>CAVQPR010000003.1:0-10628 GCA_963714865.1 uncultured Actinomycetes bacterium | reverse complement strand
CGTGCGGATGCTGTCCGGTGCCGCCCTTGAACTCGTGGCAGATCATCCCCGTGCCGCCGCCGACCCCACCTTCGAGCACGGGCCCACTTGTGGCTCCGTCGAGCGCAGAGAACAGATGCTCGGGCCGCACGTGCATCCCGTTGATGTCGTTGAGGGTGCCGTCGTAGGTCTCGCCCACCACGGGCAGGCTCCAGTAGGCGGTGGCGTCCTCCCGCCCCCGGATCTCGGCCACACCAGCGCATCGCGGACGACGCCGACGCTGTTCTGCGGGTGTTCGTGATGGCCACAGGGGTGGTCAGCTGTCCCGATTCGCGGGACCCATTCCAGCCCCGTGAGCTCGCCGTTGCCGTTGAGGCGGTGGCAGCCGGCGAACACGGGCTCGGCGCCGATCCCGGCGTGGGGAACGATCACCGTGACGCCGGTGCGCACGGGCCCTTCGCCGGGCCGCAGCGGACCGTCGCCGTCGATCAGCGTGGTCATCCCGACGGCCACGCCGTCGACGTCGGTGATGGCGTTCAGTGGGCCGGGCTCCAGGAGTCCGACGGTCAGTCCCAGGTCGCGGTAGCGGGTCACGGCGGGCAAGGCTATCAGCCGATCACGGCCCGGGCGATGGCGGTGACCGCGGCCGCCACGATCACCACGACGAGCGGAGGGGCCTTGAACCAGATCGCGGCACCGCCCGCGGCCACGCCGAGCACGCGCGTGTCGACGACCAGACGGTTGTCACCCCCGAGGGTATTCACGGCCACGAGCGCGGCGAGGAGCGCGGCCCTAGCAGGGCCACCATCCTCCCCACCTTGGAAGGAAGGGGCGGCCCCCCAACAGCACCGGGCCGAGCGCCTTGATCGCGATGGTGACGACCCCGACGGTGCCGACCACGATCCAGGTCTGGGTCATGGGAGGCCGTCCTCCGCCGCGTCCGAGGGCGCGGCGGGCGCCTCGCCGTCCGGGAGCAGGCCAAGCAGACAGGCGGCGCTCGCGGCGATGATCGGCACCCCGGCCGGCGTGAACGGGACGAGCAGGAGCGCGATCGCCGCGCCGAGGATCGCCGCCCACAGCGCCCGGCGCGAGCGGAGCTGGGGAACGAGCAAGGCCAGGAACAGCGCCGGGAAGGCCGCGTCGAGCCCCCACCGCGCGGGGTCGCCGATGACGTCGCCGAACGCGACCCCGATCGCCGTCCCCGAGACCCACGCCGCGTACAGCACCAGGCCGGCGCCCACGAGCACCTTCATGTCGTAGCCGCCACGGCCGTCGGCCGACACCGCCCAGGTCTCGTCGACCACCAGCTGGGCGCGCAGGAACCGCGACACGACGTTGCCGTGCATCGAGGGGGCGACCGATATCCCGATCGGGCCGTAGCGCGCGTTCAACAGCACGGCCGCCACGATCGCCGAGACGACCCCCCCGAGCCGCCCAGGATCGAGACGGCGGCGAACTGCGCCGACCCGGCGAACGTCGTCGCCGACATCACGATCGGTGCGACGGAGCCCATCCCGGCCGCCGTGGCCAGCACGCCGAACGAGATGCCGAACCCGACCACCGCGATCGCGAGCGGCGCCACGGCGCGCACCCCGTCGCGGATGGTGGGCGCCGGTTCCTCCATCGAGCGATGCTACCGTTCGCCGACGATGACCGGCCTGCCGACCCCGTCGTGACCGCGCCCGACCACGCGTGGGGGGCGTTCCTGCTGGGGATCGCGCTGCGAGCCGCCCCCGGCCCGGTCCAGCTCCTGATCCTGTCCGAGTCGGCCAAGGGCGGGCTCTCGCGCGGCCTGCGGGTGATGCTCGGGGCCAACGGCACCGTCGGCTCGGCGATCCTGCTGGCGATCGCCCTCGGCCTGTCGGCGATCGAGCCGGGCGAGACGGCGCTGCGTGTCCTCCAGGTGATCGGCGGCGGCTTCCTGATCGCGATCGGCGCGATCGAGCTGCGGGCGCTGGCCCGTCACGACCCGACCCAACCGGTCCCGCCACCGGTGGGACGGCCGGCGATGCGCGGCGTGCTCATGGTGATCCTGCAACCCCGGCGCCTGGAACCTCCTCGCCACCACCGGCAGCGCCGTGATCGCACGGGCGACCGTCGGAGGGGGCCGGGATGCGGCGGTGGCCACGGCCGTGGCGTTGGGGGTCGGCGTCTCCTGCGCAGACATCATCTTCACCGTGCTGGGCAGCGGCGGGAAGCACGTGATCGGGGGAGCGGGGAGTCGCCTGGATCCGCGGGGCGTTGTCCGTGGCCCTCGTGGTCTTGGGTCTGTGGTTCGTGTGGAGCGGCATCCGGCCGCACTACGTCCGTAACGGACTAGTGCGCCGGTTGCCACGGGACTCGCCGCGACCGAGCCTGCTGTGCCGGTGCCGATGGCGCTTCGGAGCACCTCGGAGAACTGCCGCAGTCGCTCGCGTTGGCGGTCCGGCTGGTGGCGCCAGCGGTGGAACAGTCCGGGGTCGCGTTCCTCGGCGACCAGCGCGTCCTGGAGCGAGCCCGACCACCAGTCCACGAGGGAGGCCACCAGCTCGATGTCGACGTCGTCACGCACCTCGCCACGAGCGATCCCGTATTCGATGAAGTCCATGGTCCCGTAAGGGTCCTCGCTGACGAGGAAGCGCAGGATGTCGCGTTTGAGGGCCAGGTCGTCGGTGCCGACGTCGCCGATGAAGACGACGCGATACGGGATCAGATCCTCCCGCACCAGGTGCTCGGTGCGCCCCAGCCAATAGTCGACGACGGCGAAGAAACCGGCGTCCCGGACGTCCTCGGGCGCGTCGAGCCATGCCGGAAGCGAGGACACGGCCTGTCGGTAGCACGCGAAGAAGAGCCCCGCCTTCGACCCGAAGTGCTGGAAGATCGACCCCTTCGCGATCCCGAGATCGGCCGCGATCGCCTCGACCTTGGTGCCTTGGTAGCCGAACTCGGCGAACCGCCACATCGCGCGCTCGACGATACGGGCGCGCTTGGCCTCTGTCCGATCCGAACGTCGTGGGGTCGGGTCGCCCATGATCGGGAGCGTACCCGTAGCGAGGGCCGCGAGGAAGCGCCGTCATGACCGTGGGTCATACCTGGGGCATCTGAAGCGGTTCCCTCTGCTGCCTGGGCTTCTTATCCTTGCACGGTGCGGTCGGCTTCTCCAAGCTGACCTGAAGTCACGCGGCGAGATGGCCGACTGGACCGAACGAGGAGGAGCGGTGCCCGACGACCTGGAGGCCCTCAAGCAGGCCCTCATCGTGGCCGACATGGAGTCCGGCGTGGGCGCCGCGCAGCGGCTCGTCGACGCCGGCTCCGACCCGACGTGGATCCTCGAGGAGGGCATGGCCGTGGCCATGTTCGACCTCGGGGAGATGTGGAAGCGCGGCGAGGTCTTCCTGCCCGAGGTCGTCGCGTCGGCCGAGGTCTTCAAGGCGTGCAACGCGATCGTCGAACCCGCGCTCCTGGCCGCCAAGGATCCGAACGCCAGGGCGCCCGCGCTCGTGCTGATGTGCACGGTCAAGGGCGACCTGCACGACCTCGGCAAGAACATGGTCGGGGCGATGCTCCGCACCAGTGGGTTCGAGGTCGTCGACATGGGCAAGGATGTGAGCGCCGATCGGATCATCGAGGCGATCACCGAGATGCGACCCACGATCCTGGGGATGAGCGCGCTGCTCACGACCACCGTCCCGTACCAGGAGACGGTGATCAGGCGCCTGGAAGACGCGGGCCTGCGCGACGTGATCAAGGTCATGGTCGGCGGCGCCCCCGTGACGCCCGAATGGGCCGACAAGATCGGGGCCGACGGCTATGCCAACAACGCGCCGGAGGCGGTCGAGATCGCTCGCAAGCTGAGCGGGGGCTCCTGATGCCCCAGATGTCGACGACGATGCTGTCGGGGCCCGACGGCGAGGTGCCGATCGGCGACGGGCACCCCTTCCGGATCATCGGCGAGCGCATCAACCCCACCGGCCGGCCGGGCCTCACCGAGGAGCTCAAGGTCATGGACATGAGCACCGTCAAGGCCGACGCTGTGGCGCAGGTCGAGGCTGGCGCCGCCGTGCTCGACATCAACGCCGGCATCCCCGGGTTCGACGAGCCCGCCATGCTCGCCTCGGCGGTGGCGGCCGTGCACGAGGTCGTGGGGGTGCCGCTGTGCATCGACTCGTCGACCCCGGAGGCTCTGGAGGCGGCGGTGCCTCGGGCCCGAGGCAAGGTCCTCATCAACTCGGTAACCGCCGAGGACCACTCACTCGAGCGACTCCTTCCACTGGTCGCCCGGTTCGGCGCCGCCGTGATCGGGATGGCCAACGACGAGGACGGCATCTCGATGGACCCCGAGATACCGTCTGGCCGCGGCGCGCAAGATCGTGACGGCGGCCGCCGACCACGGCATCGATCGCACCGACGTGATCATCGATCCGCTCACGATGCCGATCGGCGCGGCGCCCGACGCCGCGACATCGATGTTCGAGACCGTGCGGTTGATCCGTGACGAGCTCCGGGTCCACGTGAGCTGCGGCGCATCTAACATCTCGTTCGGGATGCCCGACCGGAGGGGGATCGACGCGACATTCCTCGCGATGGCCATCGCCGCCGGCATGAACGCCGCCATCACGAACCCGCTGCACCCGCAGGTGCGCTCGGCCGCGATGGCTGCCGACCTGCTGCTGGGCCGCGACGGCTTCGGGGGCGCATGGATCGCCGAGCACCGGGCGGCGCGCGCCGCCGCCGCGGTGTCGCCCGAGGAGGCCTAGCACCGTGGCCCGCAAGGTCGAGGTCACCTACCGGCCGAGCGGGAAGACGGCCACGGTCCCGGCCGGCACCACGCTGTTCAACGCGGCCCACTGGGCGGGGCTCCCGATCGAGTCGACCTGCGGCGGACGAGGGACGTGCGGGAAGTGTGGGGTCCGGGTGATGGAGGGCGAGGCCGAACTCGCGCCCGCCGACTACCGACATCTCGACGGCAAGCTGGAGGACGGCTGGCGGCTGTCGTGTCAGTGCCCGGCGAACGAGGACATGGTCGTCGACGTGCCACGCCTCATGACCACGCCGAAGGCCGCCACGATGGGAGTGGGTCGGTTCGTTCTGCTCGAGCCCAACGTCGTCAAGCTCGTGCTCGACCTCGCCGAGCCCTCGCTCGAGGATCACCGCTCGCACCTGGATCGCCTGCTCGACGCGGTGGACGAGGCGGGACACTCGGCAGCCTGTGACCCGGAGGTATTGCCGAGGCTCGCACGGGCCCTGCGCGACACGACCCGGGTCACCGTGACCCTCGTGGGGGAGCACCTGGTCGACGTCGCGCCGGGCGACATCTCGTCGCGTGTGTTCGGCGCGTCGATCGACATCGGCACCACCACCTGCGTCTGCACGCTCGTCGACCTCAGCACGGGATCGAGCGCGGCGGTCGCCTCGACGATCAATCATCAGGCGCCGTTCGGCGCCGACGTGATCGCGCGCATGGCCAGGGCGATGCAGGACGAGGACGACCTCGAGCGCCTGCGCGTCGCGGCCGTCGAAACCGTGAACGAGCTGCTGGGGCAGGTGCGCCAGGAGGCCGGCGTCGAGCGCGACGAGGTGAGCGAGGTGGTCGTTGCAGGGAACGCCACGATGCTGCACCTGCTGTGCGGCGTGAGTCCCGAGTCGATCGCGCTGGCGCCCTACGTCGCCACGTTCACGGCGCCGCAGGACCTGCGGGCCGATCGCGTGGGGTTCGACATGCACCCGCTGGGCCGGGTCGCCCTGTTCCCCTCGATCGGCGCCTACGTGGGGGCCGATATCGTGGCCGATATCGTGGCGACCGGGCTCGCGCGCGACCCGGAGGTTCGCCTGCTGGTCGACGTCGGTACCAACGGCGAGATCGTCTGCGGTTCGTCCGCGCGGTCGGTCGCCACCGCGGCGCCGGCCGGGCCCGCCTTCGAGGGCGGTGAGATCGTGTGCGGGATGCGTGCCACCGACGGCGCGATCGAGGGCGTCACGCTCGTCGACGGCGACGTGGGCCTCCAGGTGATCGGCGGTGACGTGGAGCCGGTGGGCATCTGCGGCTCCGGGCTCATCGACGTGGTCGCCCAGCTGCGGCTGTCCGGGCTGCTCGACGAGGCCGGCAGGATGCTGGGCCGCGACGAGGCGGCGGCGCTCGCGCACCCTCTCGCCGATCGGCTGGTCCTTCGCGACGACGTGAGGGCGTTCGTCCTTTCAGGCGACATCGTGCTCACCCAAACCGACGTGCGGGCGCTCCAGTTCGCCAAGGGGGCCATCTCGACGGGCATCGAGACCGCGATGCGGGCGCTCGGGCTAGGGGCGGCCGACCTCGACGGGGTCATGCTCGCCGGGTCGTTCGGCGCCTACATCGATCCCCAGAGCGCCCGCGTGGTCGGGCTGGTCCCGCCGCTGCCGGTAGAGCGGATCACCGCCGTCGGCAACACGGCGAGCGAGGGCGCCAAGATGGCCCTGATGTCGTTCCGCGAGCGCGAGGTGGCCTGGGAGATCCCGGGCATCGTCGAATACATCGAGCTGTCGGCCGAAGAGGACTTCAACGACCGGTTCCTGGGCAACCTCGGGTTCCCGTCCTTCGACGAACTCGACGAGGCCGAGCGCGCTCATGCGGTGCGCATGTCGAGGGACGCATGACCGCCTCGCGAGCCCGGGTCGCCTTCCTGGCGTGCGGCGCGGTGGCCCAGGACACGGCCGCGCTCGTCGAGCAGCACGGCTGGGACGCCGACGTCCACGGCATCTCCTCGGACCTGCACATGACCCCGCTCGAGATCGGTCCCGCCGTCGAGGAGAAGCTCAAGGTCCTCGTAGGCCGGTACGACCGGGTCATCGTCGTGTACGGCGACTGCGGGACCGGGGGCGTCTCGATGCGGTCCTCGACCGCTATCCGGCCGTGCGCCCGGCCGGGGTCCACTGCTTCCAGTGGTACGCGGGGGAGGTCTACCGGCGCTTCGAAGACGACATCGGCATCTACTTCCTGACCGACTGGCTCGTCACGAACTGGGATCGAGCGGTGATCAAGGGGCTGGGACTGGATCGCTTCCCGTGGCTGCGCGAGACCTACTTCGGCAACCTCACCCGGGTCCTGTTCGTTCGACAGCACCCCGACCCCGGCCGGGAGGCGAAGGCGCGCGAGATCGCCGCCTACATGGACCTGCCGCTGGAGATCCACGACCTGGGCATCGAGCCCCTCGACGACCTGCTGAGCCCCCTGATGGAGGAACCCGACGATGTTCGAACGTGACCAGGCCCTCGACATCCTCACGCGCGAGCAGGAGGACACGATCCACGAGCACGCCCTGCGGATCCTCGACGAGATCGGCACCGACGTCCTGCACGAGGGGGCCCGCTCGCTCCTGGCCGAGGCCGGCCAGCCGGTCGACGGCGATCGCGTCCGCTGGGATCCCGCGTTCGTGATGGACCAGGTGGCCAAGGCGCCGCGTTCGTTCCGACTGCGTGCCCGCGACCCCGAGCGCTCCCTCACGGTGGGCGAGGGCGGGGTGCCCGTGTGGATGAACGTGGGCGGGCCGCCGTTCGCGAGCGACCTCGACGGGGGCCGGCGCAGCGGCACGATCGCGGATCACGACACGCTCGTGAAGCTCACCCACGCCACCGACGTCCTGAACTGCGTCCAGACCGGCGGGCCCGAGGCGACCGACCTCCAGATGGAGGTCCGCCACATGGACATGGAGTACTCGACGATCCGCTGGTCGGACAAGCCGTACACGACCTACGGGACCAGCGGGCCGCGCGCGCGCGATGGGATCGCCATGGCCGAGATCGTCCACGGCGGGCGCCAGGCGATCGAGGCCGAGCCGGCCCTGATGGGGATCGTGAACCCCAACTCGCCGTTGATCTGGGACTTCCGCATGACCGACGCCCTCGTCGCGTGGGCCGAGGCCAAGCAGGCGATCGTCGTGACTCCCTTCCTGCTGGCGGGGGCGACGAGCGCGGTGAGCGTGGCCGGCGGCCTCGCGCAGCAGGCGGCCGAGGCGCTCAGCGGGGTGGCGCTCGCCCAGCTCGTTCGCGAGGGCACGCCCTGCCTCTACGGGTCGTTCTTCACCGTCACCGACATGCGGACCGGCTCGCCCGCGTTCGGCACCCCCGAGTCGGTGTTCGGCGTTCTCGCCGGCGGACAGATGGCCCGGCGGTACCGGCTCCCGTTCCGGGGTGGCGGAGGATTGGCATCCTCTCCCGCCGTGGACGCCCAGGCGGCGGCGGAGACCCAGATGATGCTGTGGGCCACGATGCTCGCCGGGACCGACGTCGTGCTGCACGCCGCGGGATGGCTCGAGGGCGGCCTGGTGGCCTCGCTCGAGAAGTTCGCCCTGGATGTGGAGCTGCTCGGCCAGTTCAAGGTGCAGATGGCCGGGATCGGGTTCACCGCGGAGGAGCTGGCGTTCGACGCCCTCGCCGAGGTCGGGCCGGGGGGTCTGTTCCTCGCCTCGCCGCACACACGTGAGCACTTCAAGGAGTGGCTGTTCATGAGCCCGCTGTTCACCACGCCCGACTTCGCCACATGGGAGTCGATGGGCTCGGAGACCACCGAGGTGGCGGCGAACCGCGCCTGGAAGTCGCTGCTCGAGTCCTACGAGGATCCGGGGCTGGACCCCGGGATCGACGCCGAGCTGCGCGCGTACATGGCCTCGCGACAGGACGCCCCGGAGCTCTACGTCGAGGATTGACGTGCTCGACGCCGCGGTCCGATCAGGGCTTGGGCAAGGACCCGCTCGCTCTTCGGCGGCTACACTTATCGGCAGGTGCGGCAGATCCTGTGCGCTTCGGTGGCGAGTGGAACCATGAGCCTTGCAGGAGGGCAACGCCTCAACAGGGCCCGCTTGGGAGTTGGGCGGAGCGTTCGGTCGCGGTTGTTGGCTAGCAGAACTCGGCTCGAAGTCCACTGGGAACGACGTGAACCCCGCCCTCGCTCAGGATGTCGACGCTCACGCTCGCGTTCTGGTCCGGACAGAGCCATGCGGTATCGGAGCCGCCATCACCGATCAGTGTGTCTTCGGCGCCGCCTGATCCGTGCAGGCCCCCGTAGAGGTCGTCGTCGCCGGTGCCCCCACGCAGATAGTCAGCCCCCTGGTCGCCCGCGACCGTGTCGTCATCGGCCTTACCGTTGACGGGATTGTCGGCTTCACTTCCAGCGTGGATGTAGTCGCTGCCGTCGTCTCCTGATATGTCGTCTATGTTCTTGCCGCCGTTGATCTCATCTCCTCCGCCGTCTCCGTCGATCGTGTCGTTGTCCTCATTGCCGCAAAGGTAGTCTTTAGCCCCCTTCCCCGTGATCGTGTCGTTTCCTCCACCGCCAGCAAAGACGTCGCTCGCAGACGTTCCGGTGATGGTGTTGGGCCCGGACCCCGGCGTGTTGTCAAGAGGGGACTGACCGATGCAATCTGTCGGCTGGCCGGCGAGAGATGTTGCCCCTAGTACCGCGACGAAGACCACAATGGCCACCACGACAGTAGCCGTGCGAACTCCGGGATAATCAGAACCCACTGTGTTCAACATCAGTCGCTCGTGTCGCCGTCCACATTCAGGACCCTGAAACTGGCGCCGGTCCACAACAGCCCCTGCGTTCCGGGCGCGCACACAACACCTGTTCCATCTTGCAGAAGCACGTTCACCTGGTCGATCTGATCGATAGGTTTGGACACCACAGCCAACTGAGCGTGGTCCACCACGTTCTGGTATTCGGTGACCGTATCCTCCCACTGGAGGTAGGACACGATCTCACCGTCCGGACATGGGCCATAGTCGGAATACAGCTGGTCAGCCAGCTCCGTGTCGGAGTCAACTTGACCGCTTGCGCCGCCCGTGTGCACGCCAGCAAGCGAGAGGAAGCCGAGAACCACCACAACTCCAGCGGCCCTCTTCAACACCGAGATCCCCTTCCGCTTGACTCTGCTCCACCTTGATAGCTCAGGGCTAAGCTTGTGTCAACGGCAGGGGTTCCGAAGAACATCATTCGCACGAAGGCCTCGCAGAACCAACATCACTCAGTATCAGTTCGTGTGGGATGCACAGGCCCGAACAGGCACGGTTCAACTGGAGGAGCGCCATGAACTCTGAGGGGGCGGAGCTTCTGTGCAGCAGAAGGCGCTCAGACTTGCCGGTAGCGGAAGCAGTCCACCACGTGATCGTTCACGAACCCGGCGGCCTGCATGAACGCGTAACAGACGGTGGGGCCCACGAACCGGAACCCGCGTCGCTTCATGTCCTTCGACATCGCGCGGGACTCGTCGGTCTCAGACGGGATGTCGCCGAGCCCCCGCCATCGGTTCACGATCGGGGCGCCGTCGACGAACGTCCAGAGGTAGGCGTCGAGCGAGCCGAACTCGCGCGCGACCTCGAGGGTGGCGGCGGCGTTGGCCACCGTGGACTCGACCTTGAGGCGGTTGCGCACGATCGAGGGGTCCAGCAGCAGCCGCTCCACCTTGGCGGGCGTGAAGCGGGCGACCTTCGAGGCGTCGAACCCGGCGAACGCCGCGCGGTAGCCCGCGCGCTTGTGCAGGATCGTCGACCAGCTGAGCCCGGCCTGCGCGCCCTCGAGCGTGAGCATCTCGAACAGGTGGACGTCGTCGTGCACGGGAACGCCCCACTCCTCGTCGTGGTACGCGAGGTAGTCGGGGTCGCCGAGAGGCGCCCACTCGCAGCGGGTGACCATGGCCGCG
>CAVQPR010000002.1:0-27290 GCA_963714865.1 uncultured Actinomycetes bacterium | reverse complement strand
GTCAGTCCCCTCTTGACAACACGCCGGGGTCCGGGCCCAACACCATCACCGGAACGTCTGCGAGCGACGTCTTTGCTGGCGGTGGAGGAAACGACACGATCACGGGGAAGGGGGCTAAAGACTACCTTTGCGGCAATGAGGACAACGACACGATCGACGGAGACGGCGGAGGAGATGCGATCAACGGCGGCAAGAACATAGACGACATATCAGGAGACGACGGCAGCGACTACATCCACGCTGGAAGTGAAGCCGACAATCCCGTCAACGGTAAGGCCGATGACGACACGGTCGCGGGCGACCAGGGGGCTGACTATCTGCGTGGGGGCACCGGCGACGACGACCTCTACGGGGGCCTGCACGGATCAGGCGGCGCCGAAGACACACTGATCGGTGATGGCGGCTCCGATACCGCATGGCTCTGTCCGGACCAGAACGCGAGCGTGAGCGTCGACATCCTGAGCGAGGGCGGGGTTCACGTCGTTCCCAGTGGACTTCGAGCCGAGTTCTGCTAGCCAGACAACCGCGACCGAACGCTCCGCCCAACTCCCAAGCGGGCCCTGTTGAGGCGTTGCCCTCCTGCAAGGCTCATGGTTCCACTCGCCACCGAAGCGCACAGGATCTGCCGCACCTGCCGATAAGTGTAGCCGCCGAAGAGCGAGCGGGTCCTTGCCCAAGCCCTGATCGGACCGCGGCGTCGAGCACGTCAATCCTCGACGTAGAGCTCCCGGCAGCGTCCTGTCGCGAGGCCATGTACGCGCGCAGCTCGGCGTCGATCCCGGGGTCCAGCCCCGGATCCTCGTAGGACTCGAGCAGCGACTTCCAGGCGCGGTTCGCCGCCACCTCGGTGGTCTCGGAGCCCATCGACTCCCATGTGGCGAAGTCGGGCGTGGTGAACAGCGGGCTCATGAACAGCCACTCCTTGAAGTGCTCACGTGTGTGCGGCGAGGCGAGGAACAACCCCCCCGGCCCGACCTCGGCGAGGGCGTCGAACGCCAGCTCCTCCGCGGTGAACCCGATCCCGGCCATCTGCACCTTGAACTGGCCGAGCAGCTCCACATCCAGGGCGAACTTCTCGAGCGAGGCCACCAGGCCGCCCTCGAGCCATCCCGCGGCGTGCAGCACGACGTCGGTCCCGGCGAGCATCGTGGCCCACAGCATCATCTGGGTCTCCGCCGCCGCCTGGGCGTCCACGGCGGGAGAGGATGCCGACCCTCCGCCACCCCGGAACGGGAGCCGGTACCGCCGGGCCATCTGTCCGCCGGCGAGAACGCCGAACACCGACTCGGGGGTGCCGAACGCGGGCGAGCCGGTCCGCATGTCGGTGACGGTGAAGAACGACCCGTAGAGGCAGGGCGTGCCCTCGCGAACGAGCGGGCCAGCGCCACCCCGCTGAGCGCCTCGGCCGCCCGCGCGCGAGGCCGCCGGCCACGCTCACCGCGCTCGTCGCCCCCGCCAGCAGGAAGGGAGTCACGACGATCGCCTGCTTGGCCTCGGCCCACGCGACGAGGGCGTCGGTCATGCGGAAGTCCCAGATCAGCGGCGAGTTGGGGTTCACGATCCCCATCAGGGCCGGCTCGGCCTCGATCGCCTGGCGCCCGCCGTGGACGATCTCGGCCATGGCGATCCCGTCGCGCGCGCGCGGCCCGCTGGTCCCGTAGGTCGTGTACGGCTTGTCCGACCAGCGGATCGTCGAGTACTCCATGTCCATGTGGCGGACCTCCATCTGGAGGTCGGTCGCCTCGGGCCCGCCGGTCTGGACGCAGTTCAGGACGTCGGTGGCATGGGTGAGCTTCACGAGCGTGTCGTGATCCGCGATCGTGCCGCTGCGCCGACCCCCGTCGAGGTCGCTCGCGAACGGCGGCCCGCCCACGTTCATCCACACGGGCACCCCGCCCTCGCCCACCGTGAGGGAGCGCTCGGGGTCGCGGGCACGCAGTCGGAACGAACGCGGCGCCTTGGCCACCTGGTCCATCACGAACGCGGGATCCCAGCGGACGCGGTCGCCGTCGACCCGCTGGCCGGCCTCGGCCAGGAGCGCGCGGGCTCCCTCGTGCAGGACGTCGGTGCCGATCTCGTCCAGGATCCGCAGGGCGTGCTCGTGGATCGTGTCCTCCTGCTCGCGCGTGAGGATGTCGAGGGCCTGGTCACGTTCGAACATCGTCGGGTTCCTCCATCAGCGGGGACCAGCAGGTCGTCGAGGGGCTCGATGCCCAGGTCGTGGATCTCCAGCGGCAGGTCCATGTAGGCGGCGATCTCGCGCGCCTTCGCCTCCCGGCCGGGGTCGGGGTGCTGTCGAACGAACAGGACCCGGGTGAGGTTGCCGAAGTAGGTCTCGCGCAGCCACGGGAAGCGATCCAGTCCCAGCCCCTTGATCACGGCTCGATCCCAGTTCGTGACGAGCCAGTCGGTCAGGAAGTAGATGCCGATGTCGTCTTCGAAGCGCCGGTAGACCTCCCCCGCGTACCACTGGAAGCAGTGGACCCCGGCCGGGCGCACGGCCGGATACCGGTCGAGGACCGCATCGAGACGCCCCCCGGTCCCGCAGTCGCCGTACACGACGATGACCCGCTCGTATCGCTCGACGAGCACCTTCAGCTTCTCCTCCACGGCGGGACCGATCTCGAGCGGGGTCATGTGCAGGTCCGAGGAGATGCCGTGGACGTCGGCGTCCCAGCCGTGCCGCTCGACGAGCGCCGCCGTGTCCTGCGCGACGGCCCCGCACACGAGGAAGGCGACGTGGGCTCCCGTGGCGGTCATGTGACCGGCCGTCCCGTCGCGCGCGCCGCGTGAGCCCGCTCGGCCTCGTCGAGCTGCCCGAAGGACGGGAACCCGAGGTCGGCCAGGAACCGATCGTTGAAGCCCTCCTCGGCCGACAGCTCGATGTAGTCGACGACGCCCGGGATCTCCCAGGCGACCTCTCGTTCACGGAAGGACAGCAGGGCCATCTTGGCCCCCTCGCTGGCCGTGTTGCCGACGGCCGTGATCCGCTCCACCGGCACCGGCGGGACCAGCCCCACCACCCTCGCGCTCTGCGGGTCGATGTAGGAGCCGAACGACCCGGCGAGCATGACCCCGTCGAGGTCGGCGGCCTCCACGCCCAGCGCCCTCATCGCGGTCTCGATGCCCGTCGAGATGGCTCCCTTGGCGAACTGCAGCGCCCGCACGTCGGTCTGGGTGAGCACGACGTCGCCGGCCAGGACGAACGCCCTGACGTCGTCCAGCACGACCAGCCGTCCGGCGAGCGGGTGCGCGAGCGCCTCGGCCTCCTCTCGGCCCAGCATCCGGCCCGCCTCGTCGAAGAGCCCCGACAGGCGCAGCTGCGCCACCACGTCGATGAGCCGGAGCCGCAGATGCCCACCGGCTCCACGTCACCGCCGATCACCTGGAGGCCCACGTCGCCGTCGACGAGCGTGACGCCCTCGATCGCGCCGTCGGTGGCACGCATCCGCACACGATCTCACCGCCCTCGAAGGCGGGCCCGGCCGGCGCCGCGGTGGCGACCGACCGCGCGGACGAACCGCAGACGATCTCGCCGTTGGTACCGACGTCGACCAGCAGGCGAACCTCCGGATCGCGCGCGAGCCCGGTCGCCACGATGTCGGCCACGATGTCGGCCCCCACGTAGGCGCCGATCGAGGGGAACAGGGCGACCCGGCCCAGCGGGTGCATGTCGAACCCCACGCGATCGGCCCGCAGGTCCTGTGGCGCCGTGAACGTGGCGACGTAGGGCGCCAGCGCGATCGACTCGGGACTCACGCCGCACAGCAGGTGCAGCATCGTGGCGTTCCCTGCAACGACCACCTCGCTCACCTCGTCACGCTCGACGCCGGCCTCCTGGCGCACCTGCCCCAGCAGCTCGTCCACGGTTTCGACGGCCGCGACGCGCAGGCGCTCGAGGTCGTCCTCGTCCTGCATCGCCCTGGCCATGCGCGCGATCACGTCGGCGCCGAACGGCGCCTGATGATTGATCGTCGAGGCGACCGCCGCGCTCGATCCCGTGCTGAGGTCGACGAGCGTGCAGACGCAGGTGGTGGTGCCGATGTCGATCGACGCGCCGAACACACGCGACGAGATGTCGCCCGGCGCGACGTCGACCAGGTGCTCCCCCACGAGGTCACGGTGACCCGGGTCGTGTCGCGCAGGGCCCGTGCGAGCCTCGGCAATACCTCCGGGTCACAGGCTGCCGAGTGTCCCGCCTCGTCCACCGCGTCGAGCAGGCGATCCAGGTGCGAGCGGTGATCCTCGAGCGAGGGCTCGGCGAGGTCGAGCACGAGCTTGACGACGTTGGGCTCGAGCAGAACGAACCGACCCACTCCCATCGTGGCGGCCTTCGGCGTGGTCATGAGGCGTGGCACGTCGACGACCATGTCCTCGTTCGCCGGGCACTGACACGACAGCCGCCAGCCGTCCTCCAGCTTGCCGTCGAGATGTCGGTAGTCGGCGGGCGCGAGTTCGGCCTCGCCCTCCATCACCCGGACCCCACACTTCCCGCACGTCCCTCGTCCGCCGCAGGTCGACTCGATCGGGAGCCCCGCCCAGTGGGCCGCGTTGAACAGCGTGGTGCCGGCCGGGACCGTGGCCGTCTTCCCGCTCGGCCGGTAGGTGACCTCGACCTTGCGGGCCACCGTGCTAGGCCTCCTCGGGCGACACCGCGGCGGCGGCGCGCGCCGCCCGGTGCTCGGCGATCCATGCGCCCCCGAAGCCGTCGCGGCCCAGCAGCAGGTCGGCAGCCATCGCGGCCGAGCGCACCTGCGGGTGCAGCGGGTTCGTGATGGCGGCGTTCATGCCGACGGCGATGGCCATCGCGAGGAATGTCGCGTCGATCCCCCTCCGGTCGGGCATCCCGAACGAGATGTTGGATGCGCCGCAGCTCACGTGGACCCGGAGCTCGTCACGGATCAACCGCACGGTCTCGAACATCGATGTCGCGGCGTCGGGCGCCGCGCCGATCGGCATCGTGAGCGGATCGATGATCACGTCGGTGCGATCGATGCCGTGGTCGGCGGCTGCCGTCACGATCTTGCGCGCCGCGGCCAGACGGATCTCGGGGTCCATCGAGATGCCGTCCTCGTCGTTGGCCATCCCGATCACGGCGGCGCCGAACCGGGCGACCAGCGGAAGGAGTCGCTCGAGTGAGTGGTCCTCGGCGGTTACCGAGTTGATGAGGACCTTGCCTCGGGCCCGAGGCACTGCCGCCTCCAGAGCCTCCGGGGTCGACGAGTCGATGCACAGCGGCACCCCCACGACCTCGTGCACGGCCGCCACCGCCGAGGCGAGCATGGCGGGCTCGTCGAACCCGGGGATGCCGGCGTTGATGTCGAGCACGGCGGCGCCGGCCTCGACCTGCGCCACAGCGTCGGCCTTGACGGTGCTCATGTCCATGACCTTGAGCTCCTCGGTGAGGCCCGGCCGGCCGGTGGGGTTGATGCGCTCGCCGATGATCCGGAAGGGTGCCCGTCGCCGATCGGCACCTCGCCGTCGGGCCCCGACAGCATCGTCGTCGACATCTGGGGCATCAGGAGCCCCCGCTCAGCTTGCGAGCGATCTCGACCGCCTCCGGCGCGTTGTTGGCATAGCCGTCGGCCCCGATCTTGTCGGCCCATTCGGGCGTCACGGGGGCGCCGCCGACCATGACCTTGATCACGTCGCGCAGGCCCGCGTCTTCCAGGCGCCTGATCACCGTCTCCTGGTACGGGACGGTGGTCGTGAGCAGCGCGCTCATCCCCAGGATCGTGGGTCGCATCTCGGTGATCGCCTCGATGATCCGATCGGCGCTCACATCCTTGCCCATGTCGACGACCTCGAACCCACTGGTGCGGAGCATCGCCCCGACCATGTTCTTGCCGAGGTCGTGCAGGTCGCCCTTGACCGTGCACATCAGCACGAGCGCGGGCGCCCTGGCGTTCGGATCCTTGGCGGCCAGGAGCGCGGGTTCGACGATCGCGTTGCACGCCTTGAAGACCTCGGCCGACGCGACGACCTCGGGCAGGAAGACCTCGCCGCGCTTCCACATCTCCCCGAGGTCGAACATGGCCACGGCCATGCCCTCCTCGAGGATCCACGTCGGGTCGGAGCCGGCGTCGACGAGCCGCTGCGCGGCGCCCACGCCGGACTCCATGTCGGCCACGATGAGGGCCTGCTTGAGGGCCTCCAGGTCGTCGGGCACCGCTCCTCCTCGTTCGGTCCAGTCGGCCATCTCGCCGCGTGACTTCAGGTCAGCTTGGAGAAGCCGACCGCACCGTGCAAGGATAGAAGCCAGGCAGCAGAGGGAACCGCTTCAGATGCCCCAGGTATGACCCACGGTCATGAGGGCGCTTCCTCGCGGCCCTCGCTACGGGTACGCTCCCGATCATGGGCGACCCGACCCCACGACGTTCGGAGCGGACCGAGGCCAAGCGCGCCCGTATCGTCGAGCGCGCGATGTGGCGGTTCGCCGAGTTCGGCTACCAGGGCACCAAGGTCGAGGCGATCGCGGCCGATCTCGGGATCGCGAAGGGGTCGATCTTCCAGCACTTCGGGTCGAAGGCGGGGCTCTTCTTCGCGTGCTACCGACAGGCCGTGTCCTCGCTTCCGGCATGGCTCGACGCGCCCGAGGACGTCCGGGACGCCGGTTTCTTCGCCGTCGTCGACTATCGGCTGGGGCGCACCGAGCACCTGGTGCGGGAGGATCTGATCCCGTATCGCGTCGTCTTCATCGGCGACGTCGGCACCGACGACCTGGCCCTCAAACGCGACATCCTGCGCTTCCTCGTCAGCGAGGACCCTTACGGGACCATGGACTTCATCGAATACGGGATCGCTCGTGGCGAGGTGCGTGACGACGTCGACATCGAGCTGGTGGCCTCCCTCGTGGACTGGTGGTCGGGCTCGCTCCAGGACGCGCTGGTCGCCGAGGAACGCGACCCCGGACTGTTCCACCGCTGGCGCCACCAGCCGGACCGCCAACGCGAGCGACTGCGGCAGTTCTCCGAGGTGCTCCGAAGCGCCATCGGCACCGGCACAGCAGGCTCGGTCGCGGCGAGTCCCGTGGCAGACCGCGCACTAGTCCGTTACCGGACTAGTGCGGCCGGATGCCGCTCCACACCAACCACAGACCCAGGACACGAGGGCCACGGACAACGCCCCGCGGATCCAGGCGATCCCCGCTCCCCGATCACGTGCTTCCCGCCGCTGCCCAGCACGGTGAAGATGATGTCCGCGCAGGAGACGCCGACCCCCAACGCCACGGCCGTGGCCACCGCCGCATCCCGGCCCCCTCCGACGGTCGCCCGTGCGATCACGGCGCTGCCGGTGGTGGCGAGGAAGATCCAGGCGCCGGGGTTGAGGATCACCATGAGCACGCCGCGCATCGCCGGCCGTCCACCGTGGCGGGACCGGTTGGGTCGGGTCGTGACGGGCCAGCGCCGCAGCTCGATCGCGCCGATCGCGATCAGGAAGCCGCCGCCGATCACCTGGAGGACACGCAGCGCCGTCTCGCCCGGCTCGATCGCCGACAGGCCGAGGGCGATCGCCAGCAGGATCGCCAGCATGGTGCCGTTGGCCCCGAGCATCACCCGCAGGCCGCGCGACAGCCCGCCCTTGGCCGACTCGGACAGGATCAGGAGCTGGACCGGGCCGGGGGCGGCTCCCAGCGCGATCCCCAGCAGGAACGCCCCCCACGCGTGGTCGGGCGCGGTCACGACGGGGTCGGCAGGCCGGTCATCGTGGGCGAACGGTAGCATCGCTCGATGGAGGAACCGGCGCCCACCATCCGCGACGGGGTGCGCGCCGTGGCGCCGCTCGCGATCGCGGTGGTCGGGTTCGGCATCTCGTTCGGCGTGCTGGCCACGGCGGCCGGGATGGGCTCCGTCGCACCGATCGTGATGTCGGCGACGACGTTCGCCGGGTCGGCGCAGTTCGCCGCCGTCTCGATCCTGGGCGGCTCGGGGGGGTCGTCTCGGCGATCGTGGCGGCCGTGCTGTTGAACGCGCGCTACGGCCCGATCGGGATATCGGTCGCCCCCTCGATGCACGGCAACGTCGTGTCGCGGTTCCTGCGCGCCCAGCTGGTGGTCGACGAGACCTGGGCGGTGTCGGCCGACGGCCGGGGCGGCTACGACATGAAGGTGCTCGTGGGCGCCGGCCTGGTGCTGTACGCGGCGTGGGTCTCGGGGACGGCGATCGGGGTCGCGTTCGGCGACGTCATCGGCGACCCCGCGCGGTGGGGGCTCGACGCGGCCTTCCCGGCGCTGTTCCTGGCCTTGCTCGTTCCCCAGCTCCGCTCGCGCCGGGCGCTGTGGGCGGCGATCCTCGGCGCGGCGATCGCGCTCCTGCTCGTCCCGTTCACGCCGGCCGGGGTGCCGATCATCGCCGCGAGCGCCGCCTGTCTGCTTGGCCTGCTCCCGGACGGCGAGGCGCCCGCCGTGCCCTCGGACGCGGCGGAGGACGGCCTCCCATGACCCAGACCTGGATCGTGGTCGGCACCGTCGGGGTCGTCACCATCGCGATCAAGGCGCTCGGCCCGGTGCTGTTGGGGGGCCGCCCCCTTCCTTCCAAGGTGGGGAGGATGGTGGCCCTGCTAGGGCCGGCGCTCCTCGCCGCGCTCGTGGCCGTGAATACCCTCGGGGGTGACAACCGTCTGGTCGTCGACACGCGCGTGCTCGGCGTGGCCGCGGGCGGTGCCGCGATCTGGTTCAAGGCCCCTCCGCTCGTCGTGGTGATCGTGGCGGCCGCGGTCACCGCCATCGCCCGGGCCGTGATCGGCTGATAGCCTTGCCCGCCGTGACCCGCTACCGCGACCTGGGACTGACCGTCGGACTCCTGGAGCCCGGCCCACTGAACGCCATCACCGACGTCGACGGCGTGGCCGTCGGGATGACCACGCTGATCGACGGCGACGGTCCGCTGCGGCCCGGCGAAGGGCCCGTGCGCACCGGCGTCACGGTGATCGTTCCCCACGCCGGGATCGGCGCCGAGCCCGTGTTCGCCGGCTGCCACCGCCTCAACGGCAACGGCGAGCTCACGGGGCTGGAATGGATCCGCGAATCGGGACAGCTGACCACCCCTGTGGCCATCACGAACACCCACAGCGTCGGCGTCGTCCGCGATGCGCTGGTGTCGGCCGAGATCCGGGGGCGGGAGGACGCCACCGCCTACTGGAGCCTGCCCGTGGTGGGCGAGACCTACGACGGCACCCTCAACGACATCAACGGGATGCACGTGCGGCCCGAGCATCTGTTCTCTGCGCTCGACGGAGCCACAAGTGGGCCCGTGCCCGAAGGTGGGGTCGGCGGCGGCACGGGGATGATCTGCCACGAGTTCAAGGGCGGCACCGGGACGGCATCCCGCACGGTCGGGGAGTGGACCGTCGGGGCGCTCGTGCAGGCGAACTACGGCGGCCGCGAGCGGCTGAGCGTCGACGGCGTGCCGGTCGGTCGTGAGATCGGGTACTCGGTCATCCCCACGCCGTTCGAGGACGAGGAGGGATCCTCCCCGGCGGAACCCGGTGCGGGGTCGATCATCGTGATCCTGGCCACCGACGCACCGATGCTGCCGCATCAGCTCGAGCGCCTCGCGCAGCGCGCGGGCCTCGGCATCGCGCGGGTCGGCGGTGCCGGCGAGCACTCGAGCGGCGACATCTTCCTCGCCTTCTCGACCGGCAACCGAGGCAAGATCGGGAGCTACAAGACGGAGGGGACGACGGCGCCGATCGACGTGTCGATGATCCCGGATGGCTCTATCAGCGAGCTGTTCTGGGGCGCGATCGAGGCCACCGAGGAGGCCATCCTGAACGCCCTGGTCGCTGCCGAGACGATGTCCGGGCGCGACGGGATCACGGCTCACCGGCTGGACCACGATCGACTGGTGGAGGTCATGACCCGGTACGGACGCGGGCCCGCCTAGGGGCAGGCGCCGAGGTCCGTGACCGTTCGAGCTCGGATCCGCAGCAGCGCCGACGCCGCGTTGTTCGACTCAACGGACTCGTCGATCGCGTCCGCTGGATCGGCGTTCGAGATCAGGCAATAGCGGCCGTTCGGCAGGCCGGCCAGGCTGAGCCTCTGTCCGGCCAGATACGCGCTGTAGAGGTCGCCCCAGCCCACCGACAGCCCGGTGGTCGAGTTGCGATGACACTCCCCGTAGTAGGGGAAGGGCTGGTGCCCCGGGACGTCGGCGTCGAACGGCAGGCTGTCGCGCAGACAGAAGGACACCTTCGGCGCCCGAGACACCACGGCGCCGTCGAGGGCGGAACGCAACACATACCGGGCGAACCGTTCGAGATGCCAGTGATCGTGCGCCACATGGAAGCGCATGCACCCGACCTCGACCGTGCGCCCGATCGTGTCGACGCCGCGCTCGAACTCACCGCTCCCGTCGTCGACGTAGATCCGCTGGATCGCGAGGCGATCGTTGGAGAAGTTGCCGTCCCCGTCGCAGTCGCGCCGACGCGGCCGGAGCTCCACGACGCCGAGGCCGTCGTTGGCGATCGTGTTCGAGAAGCGAAGGGCCTTGTGGCCGCCCGATCGGTCGATCGCCAGGCCGTCGAGCGGAGCCGTCACGAGATCCGGCAGCAGCTCCGCGGGCGCACCGCCGCGAGCGGCCACCGGCGCCGCCGCCGCGGCCGCGAGCACCCCCGACACGAGGAAGCAGGCGAGCGCGGCACGACGGGCGTTCACGAGGGTGGGTGATCGCTCACCGGTGCCGACACCGGACTCACGTGCTCGATCACGATCAGCGTAGTGAGCAACGTCACGAACACCGCTCCCTCTCATCCGTATGGCCCGTCGGGGCGGCGGGACTCGAACCCGCGACCTCGTGCTCCCAAAGCACGCGCGCTACCAGGCTGCGCTACGCCCCGAAGGGTAGATGCTACTCCCCCTTGCGCGGCGGTGGATCTGCCGGATAATCTGCGCCTGTGGCTACCCCCCGGAACGGCCACGCGACGACGATCCTCGGATTCGTCCTCGCGGTGGGCCTCGTGATCGGCGTATCGCTGTTCGTCATGCTCGCCCGCACCCCGGCCAGGGCACGTGTCGTTACCGCCGCCCCGGTCGCAACCGAGTGCCCGCCGGGTACGGGCGCACCGGTGTGCTACGGCGTGATGGTGCTCAACGAGGGACCGAGCTCGATCGCGATCTCGTGCCATGTCGCGCCCGGACCCGGGACGGCCGCGGTGTTCGCCAACGGCAGCCCCGACTACACGACGTCGCGTCCCATCAGCGCGAACGAGGAACTCCCGTTGCTCGTGGAGGTGGACGCGGGATCGGACGGCGTGGTCACCGAGCCGAGCGTCTCCTGCGCACCGGTCTCCTCCGCCTAGCGGGGACTAGAGGCGGAACTCGCCGGATCCGACGATCCGCACGCCCCCTCCGACCCACACGACCGAGGACGCGTCGGACTCGGTCACCTCCACGGTGAGGACACTCGGGCGTCCGACCGACTCCCCTTGGGCGACCAGGACCCGGCCGGGCATGCCGGCCAGGTGGTGGGCGGCCAGGTAGGCGCCGAGCGGACCCGCGGCCGAGCCGGTCGCCGGGTCCTCGCCGATCGATTCCCCTCGGTCGAACATCCGGGCCATCACGTCGCCGTCGCCGCGGACGGTGAACAGGTAGAGAGACTCGGCGCGGTCGGCCTCGTCGCACACGCGCGCGATCAGGGCGCCCTGACGCCCGGCGCGACGTAGGGTCGCCTCGTCGCGCACGGGCACCATCACGTGCGCGATGCCGGTCGATACGGGCACGATCGGGAGCCCGTCGACCAGGTCGGAGGCGGCGAGGCCGGCGGCCTCGGACACCGCCGCACGATCGGTGACCTCGCTGCCGAAAACGGGCACGAGCTGGCGCATCACTCCGCGCCCAGCATCCAGGTCGAGCTCTACCGGGATCTCACCCGCGCCGCATGTCTGAACCACCGACGTCCCCACGACGCCCTCGGACGCCAACAGGAACGCCGTGCCAAGCGTGGGATGACCCGCGAAGGGGAGCTCCTCGTCGGGCGTGAATATCCGCACGTCGTACCCGCCGTTGCGGACAGCGGTCACGAAGGCGGTCTCGCTGAAGTTGATCTCGCGCGCAAGCGTGAGCATCCCCTCGGCGTCGAGCCCACCCGGCTTTTGGGGAACCACGCACAGCTGATTCCCGGAGAATGGGGCGTCGGCGAACACGTCGAGGAGCCGGAAGGGCACGCGCATGGCTCGGAGTATCCCAGCCCGTCGGTTGCTAGGCTGGTCTCAGCCGGAGCGAAGGCTCCGAGCCACGCGGGTGTAGCTCAATGGCAGAGTTCCAGCCTTCCAAGCTGGCTACGCGGGTTCGATTCCCGTCACCCGCTCCGAGCATCGATCCGGATCAGGCAGGCGCTGGCGGAGGCGGAGGTGGTGCTGAGGCCGCCCCACCGGGCGCCGCCGCCGGCCCCGTGTACGTCGATGACCCGAACGCCAGGATCAGCCAGAAGATCGGCGTGAGGAAGATGAGACCCACCGCGAATCCCCCTCCGTGTCCGAAGCTCTTCGATAGGTCGATGGCCACGATGATCCAGATCACGAGGTTCACGAACGGGATCAGGAGCAGCAACAGCCACCAACCCGGCCGTCCGACGATCTTCAGCATCACGTAGATGTTGTAGATCGGGATCAGGGCTTTCCAGCCTTCTTCGCCCGCCTTCGCATACACCGTCCACGCGGCGATCACCCAAACGGCGATCCATGCTATGTAGAAGAGCCAGAGCAGCAGGGAGCCGCCCCCCGAGTCGGTCTGAGCTAGGAACTCCATGTCGTCCCCCTTCTAAGGCCGCGAGCGACGTGTCGCGATCGCGTCGCAACGATAGGGGTGCACCCCAGCCGGGTGTGGGATTTCGGCGTCGAGCGGCAGGGAGCGCGGAGGCGCGCGCTAGGCTGTCGCGCAGGCGCCGGTAGCTCAGCCCGGACAGAGCAACGGACTTCTAATCCGTGGGTCGCAGGTTCGAATCCTGCCCGGCGCGCACTACTCGGCGCGCATTACTCGGCGCGCTCCGTGATGTCAGCCGTTCAAGCGGCCTCGATCTGGAAGGTCCATCGCAGGAAGCCCGCGTTGTCGCCCGCCCCGTTCGCGTCGAACAGGGCGAGCACCACCGAATCGCCTGAGCTCAGCGCGATGCGGGTCGCCGAGCTACAGGATGTCGCGGCACTCCGCAGCTCACAGTCCAGCGAGACCGGCACGCCGTTCACCAGCAGCCACGTCGAGATGTGGCCGCCCACGGTCTGCGCCTGGATCTGAGGGGCCACGAGCACGAGATCGGTCGGCATCGTGCGGGCGCACCGCGCAGACCCCGTACCGCAGTTCCATCCGCTGAACAGGTCGACGTAGGCGTAGGCGTCCGCGTTGAGTGTGACGCTGTTCGCGAGGCCGCCCAGCAGGCTGAGCCCCGCGGGTCCAGCGGGCCCGGCAGGTCCCTGGGCGCCGGCGGGGCCGACGGGCCCTTGGGCTCCCTGCGCTCCCGGCTCGCCCTGTATCCCCTGGAGGCCCTGTTCGCCCTGAGGGCCGGCCGGTCCCTGGGGTCCGGCTGGTCCCTGAGGACCGATCGGTCCGGGCTCGCCAGGGATGCCCTGTTCGCCTCGCGCCCCCGCGCCGCCGCCGTTCTGAGCCCACTCGATCGCGACCTCGCCGTACCAGCAACGCTGCCCCCTCGACGTGTCGATGATCCGCAGCCGGTTCCACAGTCTCGGGTGGTAGCACGCGTGGATCGTGCCCTCGTCGTCGGGCACCGAGGCGAAGGCGCCGGCGGTGATCCCCAGCACGGCCAGGATCGTGGCCCCCGCGATCCATGCCCGTCCCACCCTGCCGCGTCGTGCGTGCTTCGGCGCGCTCCGTGTCATCTCGACTCCCCTCGATCGACGGTTCGACGAGGCGACAGCCAGGTCGAAACGCCGGGCTATGACGGCGATTCCTCCCAGGAATCATCGGCAGGAGGGGCCTCTCCGCTTGAACGGCACGGCGAGGACTTGACGGCCGCGCCACGGAGGACCACGGTGCCCCCGATGGACACGGATGTCGGCCGCGCAACGGCCGCCCTCGAGCGAGGCGACTGGGAGGCCGCTCGCACCGAGTTCGAGCGTGAACTCAGCGCTGGCGAGACGGCGGAGTCGCATGACGGGCTCGCTCGGGCTCTGTGGTGGTCGGGTCTGCCCGACCGCGCGATCGAGCATCGCGAGCGGGCCTTCGTGCTCTGGAAGGACCGAGGCGACGAGTCCCAGGCTGGGATGGCCGCCGTGTGGCTGGCTCGCGAGCACCTCGCGATCTACGGCAACGACGCCGTCGCCAACGGATGGCTCGCGCGGGCAGAGCGCCTGATCGGCGACACCGCGGTGCCGGCCAGGGGACACCTCGAACTGGCGCGTGGACGACGGAGCGGGGACGCCGCCGAGCGCGAGCGCCGCGCCACCGTCGCGCTCGAGATCGCGTCGAGAGCCGGGCACCCCGACCCCGATCTGGAGGTGGCGGCGCTCGCCGAGCTCGGACTCGCCGGCATCGAGCAAGGGCGCATCGCCGAGGGTCTCGACCGGCTGGACGAGGCGATGGCGGCGGCGACCGGTGGCGAGGCCGACCTGCTCGAAACGGTCGCCGGCGCCTGCTGCAGCCTCGTCGCCGCGTGCGACCTCGCCGGCGACGCGGGGCGGCTCGAGCAGTGGGCGCGCATCGTGGCGGCATTCGTCGAGCGCCGCGGCGATCTGCCGCTGCTGGCGTTCTGCCGGACGTGCAACGCTCAGATGCTGGCCGCCACCGGCGAGCGCGAGGCCGCGGAGCGCGAACTGATGGCGTCCGCCGCGTCGTTGCGCGAGTCGGGGCACCGCTCGCGCTGCGTCGACCCCGCGGTGAAGCTGGCCGAGGTGCGCCTGCTGCAGGGTCGGATCGAGGAGGCGGCGTCCCTGCTCGACGGCCGAGAGGACCTGCCCGAGGCGACCATCCCCGCGGCCGACCGGGACATGGCCCGTGGCGAGACCACGCTCGCCGCCGCCCGGCTCCTTCGAAGGATCAACCTGCTGGGTCGCGACAGCATCATGGCACCCCCGCTCATGGAGCGGTTGCTGGAGGCTCAGATCGCTGCCGGCGACCTCGACGGCGCCCGCGGCACCGTGGACGACCTGACCGCCATCGCCGGATCCGGCGGGCATCCGTTGTTCCGGGCGCACGCGGATCTCGGCGCCGCACGGCTGGAGGTGGCCACGGGCGGCGACCCGCAGGCACACTACGAGGCGGCCGCCGACCGGCTGACGAAGCTCGGCCAGAACCTGGATGGCGCTCGCGCCCGCCTGGAGCTGGCCAGCGCCGTCGCCGGCAGCCAGCCCGAGCTCGCCGGCGAGCTCGCCCGATCCGCCGAGCGATCGTTCGCCGCACTCGGCGCGGCGCGCCTGGAGGACGAGGCCGCAGCGCTGTCGCGCCGCGTCGGCGGACCGGCCCGCACGGGGCCCAAGGATCTCGGGCTGCTCACGCGGCGAGAGCAGGAGGTGCTCTGGCTCCTCGCCGAAGGCCTCACCAACGCCGAGATCGCCGCGCGGCTGTTCATCTCGTCCAAGACCGCCGGGCACCATGTGAGCAACATCCTGGCCAAGCTCCACCTGCGCAGCCGTCAAGAGGCCGCCGCGTTCGCCGTCCGCCACCTCGAGGGAACCCGGGACCCGATATAGGGAACGTGCCCCATCCTCCACCGCCACGACGGGCGCACGATCGGCCGGTCCGACGGAGCAAGGAGGTGCGCGATGGAATCGCAACGGACGGGAAGCGCAGGGGCCAACGCTCTCAAACGTGAGCTGGAGTCTCGCGTGGCGCGAGACAGCACGGCGTCACCCGACGACGTGTACGACCTGCTGGCCGACCTGCAGAGTCATCTGGTGTGGGGCGGCGAGCAGCAGTCCAAGAAGACCCGGATCGTATCGATCGAGGGTCCGGAGGGGTCCGCGGGTGTTGGGACGGAGTTCACGACCGTAGGCGCCGATCCGATGGGCGAGTTCCGGGATCGCTCGGTGGTCACGGAGGCGACCCGCCCGGGCGCGTTCGAGTTCGTCACCGAAGCGCGCCTGACCACGAAGAAGGGGGCGACGGCGGACTGGACCAACGTCCACCGCTACGAGATCGCCGCGACTCCCGATGGATGTCGCATCAGCTACATGGTGCGCATCGTCCGCATCAGCGCCCTGCCGGGGATGCTCGCGGGGTTCAACGTTCCGGGGATATCCGGCCTGCTGATGAAGGCCGCCGCGGGCGTCGGAAGGCGCGGCGTGAGGAACCTGGCCTCGATGGCCGAGGCCCGGAGCTAGGGGAAGGAGGCACCATGGGTGCGGCGGACACGCTCACCAGCACCACCGGTCGCGTAGAGGAGATGCCCGGGTTCGTGGGGCGCTACGCGGAGGTCGACGGCTACACGATCGCGTTCGAATCGATGGCCGAGGCCGGCGACTTCACCCCGTTCTACCGGGGCCTGCCCGACGACCGGTGCCAGAGCCACCACTGGGGGTATGTGATCGAGGGTCGACTCGTCCTCCACCGACCCGAAGGGGACGTGACGGTCGACGCCGGGGAGGCCTACTACGTCGCCCCAGGCCACACCGCCGAGATCGGTCGTCCGAACACGAGGCTCGTCGAGTTCAGCCCGACTCAAGAGCTCAACGCCACGATGGAGGTCGTCGGCAGGAACCTCGCCGAACTGGGCGGCTGAAGAGCGCCGAACCAGCTGGGGAGGGATCCCGGGGGGAGCAGCGATGCCCCCCCGGGATCCACGCGGCGAGGGAGCTCCGCGCTGCGGATGTCGGTCAATCGGGGTTCAACTCCGCGGGACGATCATGGTGGTTCACGGCGCGCCGGCCCGTGGTGTGGAACACTCTGCCGAATGCGAACCCGTCGACTCATCATCGGAGCCCTGACAGCGAGCTTGCTCGTGACCACCACTCCGACGCAGGCGAAGGTGACGATCGCGGCGGCGGGCGACATCGCATGCGCCGATTCTCCCTGCGCCGCACAACGGACCACCACGCGGATCATCCGACGTATCGGGCCGAACGCCGTGCTACCCCTCGGCGATCTGCAGTACAAGCGCGGCTCCCTACGGGAGTTCCGCAGGTCCTACGATCGGACGTGGGGACGGTTCAAGTCGCGGACCTATCCCGTTCCTGGGAACCACGAATACCAAACCGCCGGCGCCGCCGGATACTTCGACTACTTCGCCTCCCGGTTGCCGAACCGGCGCGGCTGGTATTCCTACAACCTCGGTGCGTGGCACATGGTGGCGCTGAACTCCCGCACCGGGGACCGGCCGTCATCCAGACAGCTCTCGTGGCTCCGGCGGAACCTGCAGCGAGACCGTCATCGCTGTGAGCTGGCTTACTTCCACCACCCTCGGTGGTCGAGCGGACGCGAGCATGGGAACGATCCTGATATGGCGGCGTTCTGGCGGGTCCTGTACGCCAACGGCGTCGACGTCGTCCTCAACGGCCACGAGCACAACTACGAGCGATTCATGAAGCTGAATCCCAAGGGCCGACGATCCGCGGGTGGGATCCGCCAGTTCGTGGTGGGCACCGGGGGGATCGGCATATACGAGTTCGGCTCGCGTCAGCATGGAAGCGTGGTCCGGCGGTTGGCGCACGGCGTGTTGCGGATGGATCTGTCCGCGGGCTCCTATCGCTGGCGCTTCGTGGCCGCCCGGCGCTGGCTGGACCGGGGCACGGCCGCCTGCCATACCTAGGCTCAGGTGCGCGGGTACATGTAGCCGTAGCCCTCGACCCGGCGCGCCGTCGTGGACGTGGCGTATGAGCGCCGCCGCGGGATCTCCACACGCTCGCCGCATCGGCCGCACGTGAACGCGGTCTGCCACCGTTCGGGTATCGACTGCATGAACCCGCAATCGGGGCATCCGACGAACACGATCCGAGCGGCGCACGTGTAGCAGGCGTAGGCCGCGACGTCGTCGCTGACGGGGTTGGGCATCATGCAGTCCGGGCAGGTCAGGTAGGCCATCGGCTAAGCATCGTCGGCCAGGGCCCGCACCCTGAGGAGCAGGGGTTCGAGCACCAGGAGATCGTCGGCGCGAAGCGTCACGTGCCCGAGTTTGCGACCGGGGCGGGGCGACTTCCCATACAGGTGCAGGTGGGCTCCAGGCAGCGCCACGATGGGGGCGACGTCGGGGACGCCGCCGATGAGATTGACCATGGCGGCGTGCCCGATCGGGGTCGAGGGCCCCAGGGGCAGACCGCACACCGCGCGGACGTGCTGTTCGAACTGGCTGGTCTCGGCCCCCTCGATCGTCCAGTGACCGGAGTTGTGCACGCGGGGCGCCATCTCGTTGCCCCACAGCTCCTCCCCGACCTGGAATAGCTCGATCGCCAGGACCCCGACGTAGTCGAGCGTGCCCATCACGGCACGGACGAGGACATCGGCGCGCGCCTGCAGGTCGGGCGTGAGGCCGGGGGCGGGCGCGCGCGTCACACGGAGGATGCCCTCTCGGTGGTCGTTCTCGACCAGCGGATACACGGCCACCGATCCGTCACGGCCACGCGCGCCGACGATCGACACCTCACGGTCGAAGTCGACGAACGCCTCTGCGATCGACGGCACTTCTCCCACGGACCGCCAGGCGTCCTCGGCAAGCAGCGGATCGCGGATCACGGTCTGCCCCTTGCCGTCGTAGCCGAGCCTGCGCGTCTTGAGCACGGCCGGAGTGCCGACCGCCGCGAGCGCGGGCTCGAGGTCATCGAGCGAGTCCACGGGGGCGAACGCCGCCGTCCGCAGCCCCACGCGCTCGAACAGCCGCTTCTCGGCCATCCGGTCCTGCGACGCCTCCAGGGCGACGGGCGGCGGGAAGACGGGCACACGCTCCTCGAGGGCCCGGATCGCCTCCACCGGCACGTTCTCGAATTCGTACGTGACCACGTCGACCTGCTCGGCGAGCCGGACCAGCGCGTCGGGGTCGTCGTACGCCCCCACGATCGAGGGCGCCACCTGTGCCGCCGGCGAGTCCGTCGCGGGGTCCACCGTGACGCATCGAACGTCCAGCGGCAGGGCGGCCAGCGCGAGCATGCGACCCAGCTGGCCACCGCCGACGATGCCGAGACGGGTCGTCACGAGGAGGGATCGGGATCCGCGAGCACCGCGGCCGTCTGACTCGCCCGGAAGGCCATCAGACGGTCACGCACCTCTTGATCGTCCAACGCGACGATCGAGGCGGCCAGCAGGGCCGCGTTCACCGCGCCGCTCCGGCCGATCGCCAGTGTTCCCACGGGAACCCCGGCGGGCATCTGGGCGATCGACAGCAGGGAGTCCATGCCGCGCAGTGCCTTGGACTCCACCGGGACCCCCAGCACCGGCAGGTGGGTCTTGGCTGCCGCCATCCCCGGCAGATGCGCGGCGCCGCCGGCCCCGGCAACGATCACCCGGAGGCCGCGCTCGGCCGCGCTCGACGCGTACTCGAACAGCAGGTCGGGCGTCCGGTGGGCGCTCACGACGCGGGTCTCATGAGGAACCTGGAGCTCCTCGAGCGTTTCGACGGCGTGACGCATCGTGTCCCAGTCGGACCGAGAGCCCATGATCACGCCCACGAGCGGTGCCATGGCGCCGAGTTTAGCGGCGTGCGCATGGTCGAGGCGGTTCAGCCGCCCAGCGCACGGAGCAGCGTCACCTGGGCGACCGCCATGTCGCGGATCTCGCTCGGATCGACGCTCTCGTCCGAGGCGTGGATCCTCGACCGTGCGACGTCCTCGGGGCCCCACAGGATGAACTCGGCATCGGGGGCGACGGCCCGCAGGGTTCCCAGGAGCGGGATCGTCCCACCGGAGCCGATCAACTCGGCGGGACGACCGTACGCGGTCTCGAGCGCGGCTCGGGCGGCCGCGAACGCCGGACCATCGGTCGGACACTCGAAGGGAGGCGATGTCTTGAGCGGCTCGATCTCGACCCCGGCGCCCCACGGCACGTGGGCACGGCAGTGGGCCACCAGGGCATCCAACTCGGTCTCGGGATCGGCCCCCGGCACGATACGCATCGACAGCTGCGCCCGGGCCTCGGGCAGCAGCACGTTCGACGACCTGGCCACGGATGTCGCATCGACGCCGATCGCGTTGATCGACGGCTTGGACCACAACCGTGAGGCCACGGAGCCGGTGCCGATCAGCGTCACGCCCTCGGGAACGTCGGCGCTCGCCCGCAGGTTGGGCTCCGACAGGTCACCCCCCTGCCAGTCGAACGACCGCACCCCCTCGACGGCCACGTCGCCGGCGTCGTTCACGAGAGTAGCCAGGAGCTTGGCCAGCGCCATCATCGCGTCGGGGGCGGTGCCGCCGAAGACCCCCGAGTGCAGCGCGTGCGGCAACGTGCGGACCGTGACGAGGCAGGACACCTCGCCTCGCAGCGTCGTGCTGAGCGCGGGAGCCCCCACCTCGAGGTTGCCCATGTCGGCCACCACGAAGACGTCGCAGTCGAACGCGTCTGGGCTGGCCTCGACGTAGGCTCCGAGATGGCTGAGGGTCTCCTCTTCGCCCTCGATGAGGACGCGGATCGTGACCGGCGGCTCCGGTCCGAGCACCGCCAGTGTCGCCGCGTGGATCGCGATGCCGCCCTTGTCGTCGGCGATGCCTCGTCCGTAGATGCGGCCGTCGTCCTTGCGTGTGGGCGTCCAGGGGTCGCTGGTCCAGCCCTGGTCGGACGGGGCGGGCTGGACGTCGTAGTGGGCGTACAGCAAGACCACCGGAGCGCCCGGCGGACCGGACAGTTCGCCGTAGACGGCCGGATAGCCGCCGGGGACGTCCACGAGCCGGGCGTCGGTCAGCCCCGATCGCCGCATCCAGGCGGCGGTCGCCTCGGCGGCGGCCAGGACCGGCTCGGACGGAGCGCCCGGGAACGCGATCGACGGGATCGCCGCCAGCCGCTCGAGGTCGCCGAGCACCCCCGGCATCAGGCTCTCGACCTCGTCTCGCAGGTGGTCCATCTGCGCCCTACGCCGTGATCGCCTGCGCGAAACTGTCGAAGTTCTCGACGTAGCGGCCGGCGTCGTCATCGCTCATCACGATCGAGGTGGTCCAGCTCTCCCACTTGGACCCCGGGCTCTTGAACACGCCGCCGTTCAGCTGCCACAGCCAGGCCAGCTGGGGCACGCGGTCGTCGATCTCCCACAGGTCCCGGTATTCGCGGATCGGCTCGCGTCGCCAGTCGATCGATCCCTTGGCGGACAGCGTCTTCATCGACGCCGGCAGGCGATAGTCCTCGATCACGCGCTCGCAGCCCCGCAGGATCACGTTGATCTCGTCCAGGCGCTCGTAAGCGTCCTTCGTGAGCACCTCGGTGAGATTGACCTTGGCCGCGGCCATCGTGAGCGGGTTGCCGTTGAAGGTGCCCACCTGATCGAGGTCGCCGCTGAGGACCATGCCCATGCCCTCTTCGGTGCCGCCGATCGCGCCGCACGGAAGGCCGGCGCCCATCGCCTTGGCGAACGCCACGAGGTCGGGCTGTACGCCATAGGCCTCGATCGCGCCGCCCCAGCCGACGGTGAACCCGGTCTTGACCTCGTCGAAGGCGAGCATCGCCCCGTTGGCGTGGCAGATCTCCTTGAGGCGGGCCAGGTAGCCGTCCTCGGGGACGACGACGCCGCAGTTCGACATCACGGGCTCGACGATCATGCCCGCGATCTGCCCCTCGTGCTCGGCGAACGCGCGCTCGGCGGCCTCGGCGTCGTTGAACGGCACGTTGACCACGGTGTCGAGCACGCCCGGGATCAGGCCCTTGGACTGGGCGACCGAGTTCGGGCGCTCGCGCGGCCCGGCCTCGTCCTCGGGCGGGAACACGCTCACCATCAGCGCGTCGTGATGCCCGTGGTACGTGCCCTCGATCTTGAGGATCAGATCGCGCCCGGTCGTGGCCCGCATGATGCGAACGGCGTCGAGCGTCGCCTCGGTCCCGGAGTTGCCGAAGCGCCAGTAGGGCAGACCGGTCCGCTCGGCCAGGTTCTCGGCCACGGGGAGGGCGTCCTCGGTCGGCTGGGCGAAATGGGTCCCAAGGGCGACGCGACGCTGCACGGCCTCGACGATCTTGGGATGGGCGTGGCCCATCACCATGACGCCGTAGCCGTTGTGGTAGTCGACGTACTCGTTGCCGTCGATGTCCCACACGCGCGAGCCCTTCCCCCGGTCGACGTAGATCGGGTGCGGGGGCCAGGTCTGCCAGCTGGACGAGACGCCGCCGGGCAGGTGCGCCTTGGCCTCCTCGCGATAGCTCAGGCTTCGCTGGTGCTTGGCGTCGAGGTCGGCCGTCTCCTTGGCGATCAGCTCCTCGACGAGTGCGAGGTCGATCTGTGCGGTCTCGGTGGTGCTCATCGGGTGATCCCCCTTAGCGGCCGCTGATCGCGGCGGCGAACTCCTCGAAGTTGGCGACGTATCGCGCGGCATCGTCCTCGGTGTGCCACACCGACAGCGTCCAGGTCTCCTGCTTGGTCCACGGGGACTTGAACACGCCGCGGTTCTGTTGGAACAACCATGCGAGGTAGCTGATCCGCTCGTCGATGCCGACGGCGTCGCGATACTCGCGCACCGGCGTGTTCGAGTAGATCACCGACCCCTTGGCTCCCAGGCCGCTCACGTAGGCGGGCAGGCCGTAGGTCTCGATCACCGAGCCCAGGCCGTCCTTCATCGCCTTGTCGATGCGACCGAACTGCTCGTACACCTCGGGGACGAGGACCTGCGTGAGCGCGGCGGCTGAGGCCGCCATCGTGAGCGGATTCCCGTTGAAGGTGCCGGCCATGTCGTACTCGTCCTCGAGCACGGGCCGGTACAGCTCGGGCGTGGAGCCGATGGCACCGCACGGTGTGCCGCCCCCGATCGCCTTGGCCAGGCACACGATGTCGGGCACGACGCCGAACGCATCGGTGGCCCCACCGTAGGCGAGGGTCGCGCCGGTCTTGACCTCGTCGAACGCCAGGTAGGCGCCGTTGTCGTGGCAGATGTCCTTGAGTCCCTGCAGGTAGCCCGGCTCGGGCAGGATCACGCCGCAGTTCATCATCGCCGGCTCGACGAACATCCCCGCCACCTTGCCCTCGAGCTCGGCGAACGCGGCGCGGACCGCGTCGAGGTCGTTGAACGGAACGACGCGCACGAGGTCGGTGAAGGCCTGGGGGATCCCCAGCGCCTGGGGCACCGTGTTCGGGTGCTCGCGAGGGCCGATCTCGGACGGATCGGGCGCGACCGAGAACATCAGGGCGTCGTGATGCCCGTGGTAGGTGCCCTCGATCTTGATGATGACGTCCCGGCCGGTGTTGGCGCGCATCAGCCGCGCCCCTTCCAGGGTGGCCTCGGTGCCGGAGTTCGCGAACCGCCACAGCGGGAGCTTGAAACGATCGGCGAGGTTCTCACCGATCACATCGAGGTGCTTGGTCGGCTGGGCGAAGTGGGTGCCCAGCGCCGCCTGCCGCTGGATCGCCTCGACGATCACGGGGTGGGCGTGGCCGGTGACCATCGCGCCGTAGCCCAGGTGGAAGTCGATGTACTCGTTGCCGTCGATGTCCCACAGCCGGTTGCCCTGCCCGTGGTCGACGTAGATCACATGCGGCGGTGACGCCTGCCAGCTCGAGGCCACTCCCCCGGCGACGTGACGCGCCGCGACCTCGCGATAGGCGATCGAGGCGCCCCGCGTGGGAATGAGGGTGGCCTCCTCGCGCTCGATCAGGCTGTCGATCAGGTCCATGTCGAACTCGATCGGTGCTGCCATCGGTACCAGTCCTCCTTCGCGAACCGCCGCGGGCGCCCGCCAGGACGACGATTGAACGGCGGTTCAAACCTGCTCGGGATGATACCCCAGACCCCGTCGCGCGGGCCAGGGCCTGGCCGAGCGCGGCCGATCCTGTTGGTATCGTAGGTCTCGCACGTGGTGGGTGTAGCTCAGCTCGGTTAGAGCGCCTGGTTGTGGTCCAGGAGGTCGCGGGTTCAAGTCCCGTCACTCACCCTCTCGCTTCCGGCTATGGTGACCTCATGGCCGCGCCCGACCCCGAGCCCAGGCACGATCACGGTGTCGAACGGACCTACCGCGGAGAGGCGATCGAGGTGCTGTGGGAGCCCGCGCTGTGCATCCACACCGGCATCTGCGTGCGGGCGGTTCCGCCGGTCTTCAGGCCACAGCACCGACCCTGGGTCATGCCCGACGCCGCGGCGGTGGACCGGATCGCCGATGCCATCCTTCGGTGTCCCACGGGCGCCCTTCACTTCACGAGAACCGACGGCGGCGCCCATGAGGAGGATCCCGACCACGTGGAGGTCCAGCCCGTTCCCCACGGACCTCTGTACGTACGGGGCCGCGTGACGGTTCGGGATGCCGACGGCGACGTCGTCCGCGACGACGTGCGGATGGCGCTGTGCCGCTGCGGCCACTCGGGCAACAAGCCGTTCTGCGACGGCTCGCACATGCGCGTGATGTTCGACGACGGGTAGACCGGACTCGGGCGCGCGGGGGCCCATTGATACACTGCGGCGGGCCTCTAGCTCAATCCGGCAGAGCAACGGACTCTTAATCCGCAGGTTCGGGGTTCGAATCCCCGGGGGCCCACCATGCAAACCTGCAGGTAGACGGCCTGTTGTTGATTCGACGTCGGGCCGGTCCGCCGCCCACAGACCCTCAACAGACCTTCACGCGCTCCCGTCCGTCTGGCGGGTGCCCGGAACGTTGTCATCGAGCTGACAGATCGACCAGCGCCGTCAAGGATGCGGCTTGGATGAGATCCGAGAGATCCTCCCACCGGGTCCCCGCGTTCACGACCCGGCGGACGTCCGAGTTCAGGACTCTTGAGCATCCTTCACGGCACGCGTGCACTCCGCCCTTCAGCGTGTGTCTTGGTCCGAGACCGAGATCCAACCGCCAGTGGTTGTGCCGAAGGCGCATGAGTTCGCCAGCCTCCAGCTGGAGCAGCCCAGCAAGAAGCATGAGACCAGCGCCCGCCGACAGGAACGGAAGCGCCGCATCCGTCGGTTCGCTACCTTGCCGGACTGAGTCGGGCAGGATCGTCTACTACCGGCTCGCCGACGAGCACATCCGTCACGTGCTGAGCGATGGGCTCCGCCACGCCGCGGAGGCCAAGGGTCCCGGATGACGGTCGCGCAGCGGAGCGCGTCGGCCCGGCACGCCGTCCGCCTGCGGATCGTCCTGGGTATCACGCTCGCGGTGATGATCGCCGAGGTCGTCGCCGGCGTGATCTCCGGCAGCCTCGCGTTGCTCGCGGACGCCGGCCACATGCTCACCGACGTCGCGGGGATCGGCCTAGCTTTGCTCGCGATCCACCTCGCCGCGCGGGCGCCGAGCGACGGGCGCACCTACGGCTGGTACCGGCTGGAGATCCTCGCCGCGGTCGTGAACGCGATGCTCCTGTTCGGGGTCGCGATCTGGGTGCTGATCGAGGCCTGGCGACGCTTCACCGAGCCGCCGGAGATCCGCAGCGGTCTGATGCTAGTTGTCGCCGTCGTGGGTCTCGTCGCGAACGCGGTCTCCGCGCGCTTGTTGATCGAGGGCCAGCGCGAGAGCCTCAACATGCGCGGGGCGTACCTCGAGGTGCTCGGCGATCTGCTGGGCTCTGCCGCGGTGATCGTCGCCGCGGTGGTGATCGCCGTCACGGGGTTCGAGGAAGCGGACCCGATCGCGTCGGTGGTGATCGGTCTGCTCAACCTGCCGCGGACCTGGCACCTACTTCGCGATGCGGTCGACGTGCTCTTGGAGGCCACGCCGAAGGACGTCGACCTCGACGAGGTACGCAGGCACACCCGCGAGACCGAGGGCGTGGCCGACGTCCACGACCTGCACGCGTGGACGATCACGAGCGGGATGAACGTGGTCTCGGCCCACGTGGTGATGACCGAGGACGGCGAGGCGGCCGGGATCTTGGACCGGCTCTGCCTCTGCCTATCGGGAGACTTCGACATCGAGCACAGCACGTTCCAGCTCGAGCCATTCGATCGCCGACGGATCGAGGAGGCCACGCACCGATGAACGAGGCCACGCGCCCGGGCGTGGCCGGGCTGCTGCGACGTGGATTGAGGCTCGAGTACCTCACGATCACCTGGAACGTGATCGAAGCCGTCGTCGCGGTCGGGTTCGGGATCGCGGCGGGCTCGATCGCGCTCGTGGGCTTCGGCGTCGATTCCGCGATCGAAGTCTTCGCCGCTTCGGTGGTGATCTGGAAGCTCAAGGGCGTGGGGGAAGACCGGGAGCGTCTCGCGCTGCGCCTGATCGCGATCAGCTTCTTCGTGCTGACGGCCTACGTGGTGATCGAGGCGGGTCGAGACCTGTTGATCCAGGCCGAGCCGAGTGAGTCGGTGCCCGGGATCGCGTTGGCGGCGCTGTCGCTCGTCGTCATGCCGCTGCTCGCGTTCGCGAAACGGCGAACCGGCGTGGCGATGGGCAGCGCGCCGCTGATCGCAGATTCGGCCGAACGACGCTCTGCGCGCTCCTGTCACTGATCCTGTTGGTCGGTCTCCTGCTCAACGCCACCGTCGGATGGTGGTGGGCGGGACCCGGTCGCGGCCCTCGCGATCGCCTTCCTGGCGTACCGCGAGGGCGTCGAAGCGTGGCGTGGCGAGTCGCACGAAGCCCACCCACATGACCCCTGACCAGCACGCGATCGAACTCGCAAGCCCGTCAGCCTTCTGGTCGATGATGCTGACGCCACGACTAGCGGGCGTTCACCCCCAAACAGCCTCTTGCCGCCGCCATAATGGCCGGCTTCGACGCGCTGGCGCCGAGCGCGAGCGACTCGCTCCCAAGCCTTCGACGGGACCTTGAGGGCGACACCGACGTCGCAGCAGACCGCTGGGTCTACCCTGCGGTTCCTTCGTGTCGCGCCCGGCGCTGAGCCCACGCGCGACCCCGGACACGAGGTCCGGGGACGAGACGCGCTGGAGGCTCGGGGTCCTACTGGACGCCGTGAGCGACCGCCATGTGAGTCCACAATGCGGCGACCCCGGTTCGATCCAGAGCGCATCGCGACCCTCCGGCGAAGGAAACCCGATGCCGCAGGGCGACGCGACTGGCCGTAAACGCCCTGGAGTGGTCAGCCCGTAACGGCGCGTCTGCTGGGCATCCCACGTTTTGACGCGGCCATGCGGCGGGAATGGTCCCACACAATCGTTTCCACTCCATAGGAGACCCGTTGAGACACGTCCGCCGGATCGCCGCCGTCGCGTTCGTCCTCGCACTTGTCCTCTCGGTTGGGCTGTTGCCACAGGCGTCGGGGTCTAGCGACCAGTGTCAGGGCCAGTCACCGCTGGACTGGCACGGAGACAACTCCGGCGAGACAAAGACCGGTACCCCTAATACAGATGTGTTC
>CAVQPR010000001.1:0-2651131 GCA_963714865.1 uncultured Actinomycetes bacterium | reverse complement strand
CCCTCGGTGGTCGAGCGGACGCGAGCATGGGAACAACATGATATGGCGGCGTTCTGGCGGGTCCTGTACGCCAACGGCGTCGACGTCGTCCTCAACGGCCACGAGCACAACTACGAGCGATTCATGAAGCTGAATCCCAAGGGCCGACGATCCGCGGGTGCAGATCGGCCAGTTCGTGGTGGGCACCGGGGGATCGACATATGCGTCGGCTCGCGTCAGCATGGAAGCGTGGTCCGGCGGTTGGCGCACGGCGTGTTGCGGATGAATTATCTCCGCGGGCTCCTATCGCTGGCGCTTCGTGGCCGCCCGGCGCTGGCTGGACCGGGGCACGGCCGCCTGCCATACCTAGGCTCAGGTGCGCGGGTACATGTAGCCGTAGCCCTCGACCCGGCGCGCCGTCGTGGACGTGGCGTATGAGCGCCGCCGCGGGGACCTCCACACGCTCGCCGCATCGGCCGCACGTGAACGCGGTCTGCCACCGTTCGGGTATCGACTGCATGAACCCGCAATCGGGGCATCCGACGAACACGATCCGAGCGGCGCACGTGTAGCAGGCGTAGGCCGCGACGTCGTCGCTGACGGGGTTGCGGCATCATGCAGTCCGGGCAGGTCAGGTAGGCCATCGGCTAAGCATCGTCGGCCAGGGCCCGCACCCTGAGGAGCAGGGGTTCGAGCACCAGGAGATCGTCGGCGCGAAGCGTCGCGTCCCCGAGTTTGCGACCGGGGCGGGGCGACTTCCCATACAGGTGCAGGTGGGCTCCAGGCAGCGCCACGATGGGGGCGACGTCGGGGACGCCGCCGATGAGATTGACCATGGCGGCGTGCCCGAATTCAGGATCGGGCCCCAGGGGCAGACCGCACACCGCGCGGACGTGCTGAACTGGCTGGTCTCGGCCCCCTCGATCGTCCAGTGACCGGAGTTGTGCACGCGGGGCGCCATCTCGTTGCCCCACAGCTCCTCCCCGACCTGGAATAGCTCGATCGCCAGGACCCCGACGTAGTCGAGCGTGCCCATCACGGCACGGACGAGGACATCGGCGCGCGCCTGCAGGTCGGGCGTGAGGCCGGGGGCGGGCGCGCGCGTCACACGGAGGATGCCCTCTCGGTGGTCGTTCTCGACCAGCGGATACACGGCCACCGATCCGTCACGGCCACGCGCGCCGACGATCGACACCTCACGGTCGAAGTCGACGAACGCCTCTGCGATCGACGGCACTTCTCCACGGACCGCCAGGCGTCCTCGGCAAGCAGCGGATCGCGGATCACGGTCTGCCCCTTGCCGTCGTAGCCGAGCCTGCGCGTACTTCGACGGCCGGAGTGCCGACCGCCGCGAGCGCGGGCTCGAGGTCATCGAGCGAGTCCACGGGGGCGAACGACCGCCGTCCGCAGCCCCACGCGCTCGAACAGCCGCTTCTCGGCCATCCGGTCCTGCGACGCCTCCAGGGCGACGGGCGGCGGGAAGACGGGCACACGCTCCTCGAGGGCCCGGATCGCCTCCACCGGCACGTTCTCGAATTCGTACGTGACCACGTCGACCTGCTCGGCGAGCCGGACCAGCGCGTCGGGGTCGTCGTACGCCCCCACGATCGAGGGCGCCACCTGTGCCGCCGGCGAGTCCGTCGCGGGGTCCACCGTGACGCATCGAACGTCCAGCGGCAGGGCGGCCAGCGCGAGCATGCGACCCAGCTGGCCACCGCCGAAGCAATGCCGAGATGGGTCGTCACGAGGAGGATCGGGATCCGCGAGCACCGCGGCCGTCTGACTCGCCCCGGAAGGCCATCGACGGTCACGCACCTCTTGATCGTCCGACGCGACGATCGAGGCGGCCAGCAGGGCCGCGTTCACCGCGCCGCTCCGGCCGATCGCCAGTGTTCCCACGGGAACCCCGGCGGGCATCTGGGCGATCGACAGCAGGGAGTCCATGCCGCGCAGTGCCTTGGACTCCACCGGGACCCCCAGCACCGGCAGGTGGGTCTCGGCTGCCGCCATCCCCGGCAGATGCGCGGCGCCGCCGGCCCCGGCAACGATCGACCCGGAGGCCGCGCTCGGCCGCGCTCGACGCGTACTCGAACAGCAGGTCGGGCGTCCGGTGGGCGCTCACGACGCGGGTCTCATGAGGAACCTGGAGCTCCTCGAGCGTTTCGACGGCGTGACGCATCGTGTCCCGGTCGGACCGAGAGCCCATGATCACGCCCACGAGCGGTGCCATGGCGCCGAGTTTAGCGGCGTGCGCATGGTTGAGGCGGTTCAGACCGCCCAGCGCACGGAGCAGCGTCACCTGGGCGACCGCCATGTCGCGGATCTCGCTCGGATCGACGCTCTCGTCCGAGGCGCTGGATCCTCGACCGTGCGACGTCCTCGGGGCCCCACAGGATGAACTCGGCATCGGGGGCGACGGCCCGCAGGGTTCCCAGGAGCGGGATCGTCCCACCGGAGCCGATCAACTCGGCGGGACGACCGTACGCGGTCTCGAGCGCGGCTCGGGCGGCCGCGAACGCCGGACCATCGGTCGGACACTCGAAGGGAGGCGATGTCTTGAGCGGCTCGATCTCGACCCCGGCGCCCCACCGGCACGTGGGCACGGCAGTGGGCCACCAGGGCATCGAACTCGGTCTCGGGATCGGCCCCCGGCACGATACGCATCGACAGCTGCGCCCGGGCCTCGGGCAGCAGCACGTTCGACGACCTGGCCACGGATGTCGCATCGACGCCGATCGCGTTGATCGACGGCTTGGACCGCGACCGTGAGGCCACGGAGCCGGTGCCGGTGCCGAAGCGTCACGCCCTCGGAACGTCGGCGCTCCCCGCCCGCAGGTTGGGCTCCGACAGGTCACCCCCCTGCCAGTCGAACGACCGCACCCCCTCGACGGCCACGTCGCCGGCGTCGTTCACGAGAGTAGCCAGGAGCTTGGCCAGCGCCATCATCGCGTCGGGGGCGGTGCCGCCGAAGCCCCCGAGTGCAGCGCGTGCGGCAACGTGCGGACCGTGACGAGGCAGGACACCTCGCCTCGCAGCGTCGTGCTGAGCGCGGGAGCCCCCACCTCGAGGTTGCCCATGTCGGCCACCACGAAGACGTCGCAGTCGAACGCGTCTGGGCTGGCCTCGACGTAGGCTCCGAGATGGCTGAGGGTCTCCTCTTCGCCCTCGATGAGGACGCGGATCGTGACCGGCGGCTCCGGTCCGAGCACCGCCAGTGTCGCCGCGTGGATCGCGATGCCGCCCTTGTCGTCGGCGATGCCTCGTCCGTAGATGCGGCCGTCGTCCTTGCGTGTGGGCGTCCAGGGGTCGCTGGTCCAGCCCTGGTCGGACGGGGCGGGCTGGACGTCGTAGTCGGCGTACAGCAGGACCACCGGAGCGCCGGCGGACCGGACAGTTCGCCGTAGACGGCCGGATAGCCGCCGGGGACGTCCACGAGCCGGGCGTCGGTCAGCCCCGATCGCCGCATCCAGGCGGCGGTCGCCTCGGCGGCGGCCAGGACCGGCTCGGACGGAGCGCCCGGGAACGCGATCGACGGGATCGCCGCCAGCCGCTCGAGGTCGCCGAGCACCCCCGGCATCAGGCTCTCGACCTCGTCTCGCAGGTGGTCCATCTGCGCCTACGCCGTGATCGCCTGCGCGAAACTGTCGAAGTTCTCGACGTAGCGGCCGGCGTCGTCATCGCTCATCACGATCGAGGTGGTCCAGCTCTCCCACTTGGACCCCGGGCTCTTGAACACGCCGCCGTTCAGCTGCCACAGCCAGGCCAGCTGGGGCACGCGGTCGTCGATCTTCCACAGGTCCCGGTATTCGCGGATCGGCTCGCGTCGCCAGTCGATCGATCCCTTGGCGGACAGCGTCTTCATCGACGCCGGCAGGCGATAGTCCTCGATCACGCGCTCGCAGCCCCGCAGGATCACGTTGATCTCGATTCCAGGCGCTCGTAAGCGTCCTTCGTGAGCACCTCGGTGAGATTGACCTTGGCCGCGGCCATCGTGAGCGGGTTGCCGTTGAAGGTGCCCACCTGATCGAGGTCGCCGCTGAGGACCATGCCCATGCCCTCTTCGGTGCCGCCGATCGCGCCGCACGGAAGGCCGGCGCCCATCGCCTTGGCGAACGCCACGAGGTCGGGCTGTACGCCATAGGCCTCGATCGCGCCGCCCAGCCGACGGTGAACCCGGTCTTGACCTCGTCGAAGGCGAGCATCGCCCCGTTGGCGTGGCAGACTCCTTGAGGCGGGCCAGGTAGCCGTCCTCGGGGACGACGACGCCGCAGTTCGACATCACGGGCTCGACGATCATGCCCGCGATCTGCCCCTCGTGCTCGGCGAACGCGCGCTCGGCGGCCTCGGCGTCGTTGAACGGCACGTTGACCACGGTGTCGAGCACGCCCGGGATCAGGCCCTTGGACTGGGCGACCGAGTTCGGGTGCTCGCGCGGCCCGGCCTCGTCCTCGGGCGGGAACACGCTGACCATCAGCGCGTCGTGATGCCCGTGGTACGTGCCCTCGATCTTCAGGATCAGATCGCGCCCGGTCGTGGCCCGCATGATGCGAACGGCGTCGAGCGTCGCCTCGGTACCGGAGTTGCCGAAGCGCCAGTAGGGCAGACCGGTCCGCTCGGCCAGGTTCTCGGCCACGGGGAGGGCGTCCTCGGTCGGCTGGGCGAAATGGGTCCCAAGGGCGACGCGACGCTGCACGGCCTCGACGATCTTGGGATGGGCGTGGCCCATCACCATGACGCCGTAGCCGTTGTGGTAGTCGACGTACTCGTTGCCGTCGATGTCCCACACCCGCGAGCCCTTCCCCCGGTCGACGTAGATCGGGTGCGGGGGCCAGGTCTGCCAGCTGGACGAGACGCCGCCGGGCAGGTGCGCCTTGGCCTCCTCGCGATAGCTCAGGCTTCGCTGGTGCTTGGCGTCGAGGTCGGCCGTCTCCTCTGGCGATCAGCTCCTCGACGAGTGCGAGGTCGATCTGTGCGGTCTCGGTGGTGCTCATCGGGTGATCCCCTCCGCGGCCGCTGATCGCGGCGGCGAACTCCTCGAAGTTGGCGACGTATCGCGCGGCGTCGTCCTCGGTGTGCCACACCGACAGCGTCCAGGTCTCCTGCTTGGTCCACGGCGACTTGAACACGCCGCGGTTCTGTTGGAAGAACCATGCGAGGTAGCTGATCCGCTCGTCGATGCCGACGGCGTCGCGATACTCGCGCACCGGCGTGTTCGAGTAGATCGACCGACCCCTTGGCTCCCAGGCCGCTCACGTAGGCGGGCAGGCCGTAGGTCTCGATCACCGAGCCCAGGCCGTCCTTCATCGCCTTGTCGATGCGACCGAACTGCTCGTACACCTCGGGGACGAGGACCTGCGGAGCGCGGCGGCTGAGGCCGCCATCGTGAGCGGGTTGCCGTTGAAGGTGCCGGCCATGTCGTACTCGTCGTCGAGCACGGGCCGGTACAGCTCGGGCGTGGAGCCGATGGCGCCGCACGGTGTGCCGCCGCCGATCGCCTTGGCCAGGCAGACGATGTCGGGCACGACGCCGAACGCATCGCTGGCCCCACCGTAGGCGAGGGTCGCGCCGGTCTTGACCTCGTCGAAGGCGAGGTAGGCGCCGTTGGCGTGGCAGATGTCCTTCAGTCCCTGCAGGTAGCCGGGCTCGGGCAGGATCACGCCGCAGTTCATCATCGCGGGCTCGACGATCATGCCGGCGACCTTGCCCTCGTGCTCGGCGAACGCGGCGCGGACGGCGTCGAGGTCGTTGAACGGCACGACCCGCACGAGGTCGGCGAACGCCTGCGGGATGCCCATCGCCTGCGGCACCGTGTTCGGGATGCTCGCGCGGCCCGATGTCGGCCGGATCGGGCGCCACCGAGAACATCAGCGCGTCGTGGTGCCCGTGGTAGGTGCCCTCGATCTTCACGATGATGTCCCGGCCGGTGTTGGCGCGCATCAGCCGCGCCCCTTCGAGCGTGGCCTCGGTGCCCGAGTTCGCGAACCGCCACAGCGGGAGCTTGAAACGCTCGGCGAGGTTCTCGCCGATCACATCGAGGTGCTTGGTCGGCTGGGCGAAGTGGGTGCCGAGCGCCGCCTGCCGCTGGATCGCCTCGACGATCTCCGGGTGGGCGTGGCCGATGACCATCGCGCCGTAGCCGAGGTGGAAGTCGATGTACTCGTTCCGGTCGATGTCCCACAGCCGGTTGCCCTGCCCGTGGTCGACGTAGATCGCGTGCGGCGGTGACGCCTGCCAGCTCGACGCCACGCCGCCGGCCACGTGACGCGCGGCGACCTCGCGATAGGCGATCGAGGCGCCCCGCGTGGCGGGAATCGAGGGTGGCCTCCTCGCGCTCGATCAGGCTGTCGATCAGGTCCATGTCGAACTCGATCGGTGCTGCCATGGTGCCAGTCCTCCTTCGCGAACCGCCGCGGCCGCCCGCGAGGACGACGATTGAACGGCGGTTCAAACCTGCTCGGGATGATACCCCAGACCCCTCGCGCGGCCAGGGCTGGCCGAGCGCGGCCGATCCTGTTGGTATCGTAGGTCTCGCACGTGGTGGGTGTAGCTCAGCTCGGTTAGAGCGCCTGGTTGTGGTCCAGGAGGTCGCGGGTTCAAGTCCCGTCACTCACCCTCTCGCTTCCGGCTATGGTGACCTCATGGCCGCGCCCGACCCCGAGCCCAGGCACGATCACGGTGTCGAACGGACCTACCGCGGAGAGGCGATCGAGGTGCTGTGGGAGCCCGCGCTGTGCATCCACACCGGCATCTGCGTGCGGGCGGTTCCGCCGGTCTTCAGGCCACAGCACCGACCCTGGGTCATGCCCGACGCCGCGGCGGTGGACCGGATCGCCGATGCCATCCTTCGGTGTCCCACGGGCGCCCTTCACTTCACGAGAACCGACGGCGGCGCCCATGAGGAGGATCCCGACCACGTGGAGGTCCAGCCCGTTCCCCACGGACCTCTGTACGTACGGGGCCGCGTGACGGTTCGGGATGCCGACGGCGACGTCGTCCGCGACGACGTGCGGATGGCGCTGTGCCGCTGCGGCCGCTCGGGCAACAAGCCGTTCTGCGACGGCTCGCACATGCGCGTGATGTTCGACGACGGGTAGACCGGACTCGGGCGCGCGGGGGCCCATTGCTACGCTGCTGCGGGTCGCTAGCTCAACCTGGCAGAGCAACGGACTCTTAATCCGCAGGTTCGGGGTTCGAATCCCCGGGGGCCCACCATGCAAACCTGCAGGTAGACGGCCTGTTGTTGATTCGACGTCGGGCCGGTCCGCCGCCCACAGACCCTCAACAGACCTTCACGCGCTCCCGTCCGTCTGGCGGGTGCCCGGAACGTTGTCATCGAGCTGACAGATCGACCAGCGCCGTCAAGGATGCGGCTTGGATGAGATCCGAGAGATCCTCCCACCGGGTCCCCGCGTTCACGACCCGGCGGACGTCCGAGTTCAGGACTCTTGAGCATCCTTCACGGCACGCGTGCACTCCGCCCTTCAGCGTGTGTCTTGGTCCGAGACCGAGATCCAACCGCCAGTGGTTGTGCCGAAGGCGCATGAGTTCGCCAGCCTCCAGCTGGAGCAGCCCAGCAAGAAGCATGAGACCAGCGCCCGCCGACAGGAACGGAAGCGCCGCATCCGTCGGTTCGCTACCTTGCCGGACTGAGTCGGGCAGGATCGTCTACTACCGGCTCGCCGACGAGCACATCCGTCACGTGCTGAGCGATGGGCTCCGCCACGCCGCGGAGGCCAAGGGTCCCGGATGACGGTCGCGCAGCGGAGCGCGTCGGCCCGGCACGCCGTCCGCCTGCGGATCGTCCTGGGTATCACGCTCGCGGTGATGATCGCCGAGGTCGTCGCCGGCGTGATCTCCGGCAGCCTCGCGTTGCTCGCGGACGCCGGCCACATGCTCACCGACGTCGCGGGGATCGGCCTAGCTTTGCTCGCGATCCACCTCGCCGCGCGGGCGCCGAGCGACGGGCGCACCTACGGCTGGTACCGGCTGGAGATCCTCGCCGCGGTCGTGAACGCGATGCTCCTGTTCGGGGTCGCGATCTGGGTGCTGATCGAGGCCTGGCGACGCTTCACCGAGCCGCCGGAGATCCGCAGCGGTCTGATGCTAGTTGTCGCCGTCGTGGGTCTCGTCGCGAACGCGGTCTCCGCGCGCTTGTTGATCGAGGGCCAGCGCGAGAGCCTCAACATGCGCGGGGCGTACCTCGAGGTGCTCGGCGATCTGCTGGGCTCTGCCGCGGTGATCGTCGCCGCGGTGGTGATCGCCGTCACGGGGTTCGAGGAAGCGGACCCGATCGCGTCGGTGGTGATCGGTCTGCTCAACCTGCCGCGGACCTGGCACCTACTTCGCGATGCGGTCGACGTGCTCTTGGAGGCCACGCCGAAGGACGTCGACCTCGACGAGGTACGCAGGCACACCCGCGAGACCGAGGGCGTGGCCGACGTCCACGACCTGCACGCGTGGACGATCACGAGCGGGATGAACGTGGTCTCGGCCCACGTGGTGATGACCGAGGACGGCGAGGCGGCCGGGATCTTGGACCGGCTCTGCCTCTGCCTATCGGGAGACTTCGACATCGAGCACAGCACGTTCCAGCTCGAGCCATTCGATCGCCGACGGATCGAGGAGGCCACGCACCGATGAACGAGGCCACGCGCCCGGGCGTGGCCGGGCTGCTGCGACGTGGATTGAGGCTCGAGTACCTCACGATCACCTGGAACGTGATCGAAGCCGTCGTCGCGGTCGGGTTCGGGATCGCGGCGGGCTCGATCGCGCTCGTGGGCTTCGGCGTCGATTCCGCGATCGAAGTCTTCGCCGCTTCGGTGGTGATCTGGAAGCTCAAGGGCGTGGGGGAAGACCGGGAGCGTCTCGCGCTGCGCCTGATCGCGATCAGCTTCTTCGTGCTGACGGCCTACGTGGTGATCGAGGCGGGTCGAGACCTGTTGATCCAGGCCGAGCCGAGTGAGTCGGTGCCCGGGATCGCGTTGGCGGCGCTGTCGCTCGTCGTCATGCCGCTGCTCGCGTTCGCGAAACGGCGAACCGGCGTGGCGATGGGCAGCGCGCCGCTGATCGCAGATTCGGCCGAGACGATGCTCTGCGCGCTCCTGTCACTGATCCTGTTGGTCGGTCTCCTGCTCAACGCCACCGTCGGATGGTGGTGGGCGGATCCGGTCGCGGCCCTCGCGATCGCCTTCCTGGCGTTCCGCGAGGGCGTCGAAGCGTGGCGTGGCGAGTCGCACGAAGCCCACCCACATGACCCCTGACCAGCACGCGATCGAACTCGCAAGCCCGTCAGCCTTCTGGTCGATGATGCTGACGCCACGACTAGCGGGCGTTCACCCCCAAACAGCCTCTTGCCGCCGCCATAATGGCCGGCTTCGACGCGCTGGCGCCGAGCGCGAGCGACTCGCTCCCAAGCCTTCGACGGGACCTTGAGGGCGACACCGACGTCGCAGCAGACCGCTGGGTCTACCCTGCGGTTCCTTCGTGTCGCGCCCGGCGCTGAGCCCACGCGCGACCCCGGACACGAGGTCCGGGGACGAGACGCGCTGGAGGCTCGGGGTCCTACTGGACGCCGTGAGCGACCGCCATGTGAGTCCACAATGCGGCGACCCCGGTTCGATCCAGAGCGCATCGCGACCCTCCGGCGAAGGAAACCCGATGCCGCAGGGCGACGCGACTGGCCGTAAACGCCCTGGAGTGGTCAGCCCGTAACGGCGCGTCTGCTGGGCATCCCACGTTTTGACGCGGCCATGCGGCGGGGGTACGGTCCCACACAATCGTTTCCACTCCATAGGAGACCCGTTGAGACACGTCCGCCGGATCGCCGCCGTCGCGTTCGTCCTCGCACTTGTCCTCTCGGTTGGGCTGTTGCCACAGGCGTCGGGGTCTAGCAACCAGTGTCAGGGCCAGTCACCGCTGGACTGGCACGGAGACAACTCCGGCGAGACAAAGACCGGTACCCCTAATACAGATGTGTTCTACGCCGATGGTGGTGCGGATCAGCTCTACGGAAAGGGTGCCAGGGACTACCTCTGCGCGAACGAGGGGAACGACCACGTTGAGGGTGATGGAGGCAACGACATCATCAATGGCGGCTGGGGCGGCGACCATCTCCTGGGCGAAGACGGCGAGGACAGAATTGAAGGCGGCGAGGACAACGACTACCTGGAAGCCGGGGCGGACGCCGATCTCATCTATGGGAACAAGGAAGACGATGAGATGTGGGGTATGGGCGGATACGATCAGGCGTGGGGCGGCGACGGTGTCGACCACTGCGATGGGCCCTACACAAGCGGCGGACAAGCCGCACCTGGCGGCGTAACAGAGGTCTGCAACCCAGGGAATCCCTGAGGCTACGCACCATATGTCCGCGCGAGGGTTCGTGGTGACCACGGCCAGGAGGCAGATGATTCGATGACGAGAAGGGGCATGATCCACCGGATGATCGTCGCGGGGAGCGTCGCAGTCATGGCGGTGGGCACCTTCGGTGGCCTTTCATCCGGCGCATCTGATGTCGAGGGTTCGATCGATCCAGTTGTCTTCTCACAAACCCTTGACCTGCGAAGCGAGGAGTTGCAGCAAGCACTCGGCATCCCAACGCTGTCGTGGAAGCAGATAGACGACGGAAGCATCATCCTGACTGCGCCTCCGGGGTACGAGCACCTCGAAAACTGCGATGAAAGCATCGCCGCAGTTCGGATCGTCCATGGCGACGGGAAGGCCTATTGCATCCCAGGCGTTGGAGGAGATGCGCAGGCGGGTTTCCGGGCGATGTCTGCGATCGTACGGATCACGCAGAATCGGCTTCCTAGCGAAACCGAGTTGCGCATGATCGCCATCAACAACGAGCTGGCCTACGTTGATCCCGAGTCAGAGAAACATGACCAGCTGCTTGCTGAGTACGAGCAGCTCGAGAAGGAGCTCACGCCCGGCGAGAAGAAGACCATCGCGGACGGCTACGCTGCCCTGGCAGTGGGCGGAGATGATCGCGCGTGATGGTGGTTGAAGGGAAGCCATGTAGCCCGAAGTGACCTAGCAGACCCAGCTCTGCCTGGCCTAACCAATCCGGACGCAGGGCGTCCCGATGCGCAGTCGAATACGGGCCGCCTGGCATCGGGGCCAGAAGGGCCGGATTCCTACACCGCGCGCTGCGAGACCAGGCGGTCGCCCGTCGACGGTAACTCCGTCAGCGTTTCGTCTCGTCGAGGACGCTCAAGTTCTTCCGGTACTCGTCCTCCGTGATCTCGCCAGGCGCGAAGCGAGCTCGAAGGATCTCGGTCGCATCCGATTCCGATGCCGACGTGCCGGTCTGGTCTTTGCCACCGCCGATCCCTCCGCCGCGAAGCAGCATCACCACGAGCACTATCAATCCGCCCCAGAGCAGGATCATCATCAGGCCCATCCACATCCAGCCCCAGCCGTTGTTCCAGTACATCGTGTCCTCCTCCATTCATGTTCCCGCAGATCGCACGCGATGAACGCGGTATCAGGCCCGACCGCGCGTCGATCGCCAGACACACACGCGTCGCTCCCGGGACGGCCGCTGTTCCTCACGACCTCAAGCCACACCGATGCGCAGGTCACGATGCTGAGGAGGATTGGCCGCCCTCACCTCGTGCCGCAGACGACGTCACCACGTCGCGCGGCGTCGAGGATTCATGCGGCACAGCACGAGAGCATCTCGACGTCGGTCGTGAAGCTCTGCGCGGCAAGCTTGATGCCCTCGGCCTTGGTGAGGTAGGGGGCCCCGGTCTCCGCGAGATCGGAGACCGCGAGTCCGAACTTCACCGCGTACACGCCCGCGAGTATCGCATCGCCACCGTTGTCAGCGAGGGCGTGCACCCCAAGCACCTTGCCCGTTCGCCGGTCGGCCACGATCTTGAACAGACCGCGGGTGTCGAGATTGACCAACGCCCGCGGGACGTGGCGGAGCATACACTGCGGCGGGCCTCTAGCTCAATCCGGCAGAGCAACGGACTCTTAATCCGCAGGTTCGGGGTTCGAATCCCCGGGGGCCCACCACGTCAACGCCCACCACGGCACGCGTCGCCCTCCGCCAAGCGGGCCACGCGTGTCGCTACGGGAGCTCGATCACCTGGGCCTGGCCGGGCACCAACCCCCAGACCGCCGCGTACAGCTGGCCATCCCGGCCAACGGTTGAGGCGGTCGGCATCGGCAGCCCCGTGGCGACCTCGGTGCAGTTGCCACCGAGCCCACAGGCGTTCACGGTTCCGTTCAACGGACCGATGCCCTCCTCGACCGCCAGCCAACTCGCCTCGTCGATCTCCGTTACGTAGAGCGTGCCGTAGGGACCGAACGACAGGTCCACGATCGAGGTGAAGTCGTCGAACACGACCATGCATCTGGGGTCGGTCCCACACTGGGCGTGCCGGGTGCCGGGCTCGATCCTCCAGACCTTCGAGACGCCGGTCGGGGCGGGGAACCCCTTGAGCTCGCCGACGTACCACGCGCCGTCCGGCCCGATCGCGACGCTCGTCGCGACGGCCTGCGCAGGCATCTGATCGGGGAGGTCACACGCGAACGCGAATTCCGGCGGGGCATCGGGACAGCCAGCCAGCTCCTTCACGTTGTCGGTGGACACGAGCTCCTCCGGCAGCGTCGCGACCCAGTTGATCCTTCCCTTCGCGTTCACGTGCAGCACGCTGTTGCCGCCGGCGTCGGCCACCAGCGCCTTCCGCGTCCCGAGCGCCGCCACGCCGTACGGGTTGGAATCGATCTCACCGCCGTCGGGGTTCTTCTTCGCTTCGTAGGCGCCCAGGCCCGCGACCTTGTGCTTCCTCCCGCCCACCACGCGGAACAGGCTCGCGGCGCGCTTGCCGGGGCCGCCGCCGGTGATCGCGAAGAGCTTGCCGCGTCCGAGCGGCGCGACATCGGTGACCCCGGGGAGCTTCACCACGAGCGACCCGACCCCCGCGTGCAGCCTCACCACGCCCTGTCCGGCGTCCGCCGCGAACAGGTTGCCGTTCGGCGCCGCCGCGAGCCCGAACAGCGGAGTGACGAAGTCGGAGGCAGGGACCCCCGCCTGCGCCGAGCCGAGAAGCATCATCGGAATCGCTACTGCGAGGCAGCCCATCACGGCAGCCTTGGTGCGTGCTCGCCGGCTCATCGGTAGTCCTCCCCACGGTAAGGAACGTACGCGAGTTCATACTCCCTCTCGGAGAGCGGCGTCAAGATGCTCTCAGGGCCCTGGCGCACCCCGGCTGGGTCCATGTTCGTGATAGAACCGGCTGACGCACCCGAAGGGAGGATCGATGGCGAAGATCCCACCGAGCATGTGGGAAGCACCCGAGGCGTACCAACCCCGGGAGGTCTACGAGTCCGAGGAGGGCCTACACCAGCACGGCGACGACTGCGGCCACGAGGCGGTCGAACACGGCGACCACGTCGACTACGTCCATGAGGGCAAGCACCACTGGTGGAACGGACACCACTGGTCCGAGCACTGACGGATCGCCTAGACGGAGACCCGGGCGTCGATCTGCCCCGAAGCGCCTTCGGGTCCCGGCGATGATGTCGGGGTCGGCCGTGACCGCCGCGTAGGCAGGCGGAGCGTCACGGTGCAGCCGGGCCCGCCCGACACCTCGACGCTTCCCCGGTGGGCGGCGGCGATCGCGTGGACGATCGATAGCCCCAACCCGCTCCCCGGTACCCGTTCGGCGCCGTCGGCGGGCGCCCCCCGGTAGAAGCGGCCGAACACGTGGTCGAGATCGTCGGGTCCGATCCCGGGCCCGGAGTCGCTGACCGAGAAGGTCACGTCGTCTCCGTCGAGCGACGCCTCGAGCGCGATCGAGTCGCCGGCGCCCGAGTAGCGCACCGCGTTGTCGATCAGGGCGTCGAGCGCCATCTCGAGTCGCTCCCGGTCGACGAAGATCGGACCGTCGCCGATCAGGTGGAAGCCCCAGCGTCGTCCGGCCAGGTCCGTCCATCGCCGGGCCACGTCGGCCACGATGTCGGCGAGCTCCACGCGATCGAAGTGCAGGTATCCGGGGTTCTCGGACACGGCGAGCTCGAGCAGCTGCTCCGCCATCCGCGACATGCGATCGAGCTCGTCCAGCACGATCTCGGCGTCATCCCGAACCACGGCGTCGCCGGACTCATGGATCAGCTCGGCGTGGCCCCTGGCGACCGTGATAGGCGTGCGCAGGCCGTGCGACACGTTGCGCATGAACGCCCGCTGAGCCTCGAGCAGCCGCTGACGAACGCCGGCCACCTCGGCCACCTCCTCGGTCGCCCGCTGGCGCGCCGTCACGTTCCAGACCATCACGAGGAACATCACGGCCATGAGCGGCACCTCGGCCATCTCGTCGAGCCCGGGACCGTGGTGGCCTCCGTCCTCGATCGCCTGTAAGAGCGCCGCGCCGATCGCCAAGCAGAAGACGGCGAGCGCGAGCAGCGTCGGACGCAGTCGCCACGAGCGAACGCCGTAGACGATCCCGAAACTCACCCAGGCGAAGTGGAACGGAACGGTCTCACCCCACGACCCCACGAACATCGCAACGATGCAGGCGGCCACGAAGGCGACCAGGCCGATCTCGGGCCAGTGTCTACGGCATGCCGAGGCGATATCCCGCACCACGCACCGTCTCGATCACGTCGGACCCGAGCTTGGCCCTCAGGCGCTTCACGTATACGTCCACGACGTTGCCGCTCGTGGCGAAGTTCAGCCGCCACACGGCCTCGAGGAGCTGCTCGCGGCTGCACACGTCGCCGTCTTTCAGCATCAGGTGATGCAGCAGCGTGAACTCCCGATCCGACAGGACCCGGGGGCCCTCGCCGGTGTCGGCGGTCCGCCGAACCAGGTCGAGGGTCACCGGGCCGACCTCGAAGAACCGGACGGGGGCCGGCGCCTCGGGTTCACGCACGCGCAGACGGACCCGGGCCATGAGCTCGTTCAGCGCGAACGGCTTGGTCAGGTAGTCGACTGCTCCGCGCTCCAGGCATCGGACGCGGGCCTCGACCTCGCCAACCGCGGACAATACGAGGACGCGCTGGCCGGGTAGCTCGGCGAGCAAGCGGTCCAGGACCGTCGTGCCATCCAATCCGGGGAGCAGCAGGTCGAGGATGACCAGGTCGTAACGGCCCGACAGCGCCAGCGCGAGGCCCTGCTCGCCGTCCCCGGCGAACTGCACCGCGTAGCCCTCGGCCGACAGGGCGCGCGACACGAAGCTGGCGATCCGGAGTTCATCCTCGATCACGAGCACGCTCGGGATCGCGGGGAGCGGGGAAGGGGAAGCGCTCGCCATCGCCCTACCCCGTCGGCCACGTCATGGGCTCAGACGCGCAGCGGTCGCTCGGTCTGACACCTCGGCAACGGTTCCGTGACGGCTCTGTCATCTGTATGCACTCCGGACCGGTGACGACCTAGGTTCGCTAGTGCAAACGCTGTAGCACGTTCAACCCGAATCGTGAAGGACGGTCACGTGAGCAGTCAACCCCAAAACGAGGGGTATCCAGCGTCGGATCGCCGTGTGGGCGTCGCCCGCGTCGAGCTCGCTCTGCGCCGGCTCGCTCGCCCAGCTCCCCTGGTCTCGACAGGTTCGATCATGTCTCCATCCGTCCGGAGAGATCGAAACCGCGACCTCATCGGGGGCCGCACGGCGGCTCGATTGGGGGAGCGGGAGGAGCTGGCTGCGGGGTTCAACCTTCTGTCCCCGCGCGACCGGCTCCTCCTGTTCCTCTGGTACGTCGAGGAGTGGCCGGTCGCCAAGATCGCCGAGCACATAGGCCTTTCCCGGAAACACTGCTACCGGATCCGCGACCGCTCGCTCCAGACACTGAGCAGCGCGGCCTAGCAGGCCCGCCCTTTCAGGGCACGATCGCGACCGGAGTCCCCATCGGGACATCGCGGAGCTGGAGCATCTGCGTGTTGTAGACCCGCGCGCATCCGAATGAAACTCGGTTCCCTGGGTCGGAGGGATCGTCCGTGCCATGGATCGCCATCCGTCCTCCGCCCGGCCAATCCGTGAGCACTTCCGAGAACCCGGAGAGGCCCAGCAGGTAGGAGCCGTAGGCGCTGGCCGGGTCGCTCGAGAAGCGGGCCCACACGAAGAACCGGCCCGGCGTCGTGGGGGTTCCCGGCTTGCCGATCCCCACCTTGAATCGGTGGAGCAGCTCACCGTCGCGCCAGTGGCGCAGCACGCGTCGCGACAGATCGACCTCGATCCGATCGGGGACGGACCGGGTCCGTACCTCACCGGCTCGTACCCATCCGACGGCCTGGTTCGGCTCCGTGCCGGTCAGGATCCGGTACCAGCGCTCCCCTACCTCGTCGACGTGGCGGCCGACGACCGAGAACCGTAGTTGCTGGCCGAACGGGTTGGTCGTCGAGACCGACCCTCTCGGGCTGGGCGCCCCGAGGCGGGGGTCCGAGTAGACCTGTATGAGGGAACCGGGTCCCGAGACCGAGAGCGCGGACCAGTCAGATACCGGCGTGGTCGGTTCGATCGACCGGGTGGGAAGCCCCGCGCGCAGCGCAACGACGGACGTGTCGGCCACGCCGACCAACGAGGACAGCTGAGCGAGCGAGCGTTGCGGCAGCGATACCGGCCGCATCTGGGGATCAGACTCCGGGATCGCGCGTCGCGTGGCGGGCGAGCAGCCGCCAGCCAACAGCACGACGGCGATCGATGCCGTGACGAGGCGAGCGCGGCGTCGGGGGAAAGCCACCCGACGATTCAACCAGAGAGCGCTCCGACGGTCGAATCGAGCGAGGTAGCCTTGCCGGGTCGCGAGAGTGGCGGAACGGCAGACGCGCTGGGTTTAGGACCCAGTGCCCGAAAGGGCGTGGGGGTTCGACTCCCCCCTCTCGCACCACCTGTGACCTGCGGATCTTCTGTTCGAGCTGGAAGCTGGCGCCTCGTCATGGTGGCCGAGTTCTGGGCTGTCGGAACTCATCCTTGATCGTCAGGCGCGCCAGTCCTCTATATAGGCGTCATCCCCCGGGGCGATGCCCATCGCGTCCAGCTGCTCGTCGGTGAGCAGGGGGCGGACGCCTGAGCCATCCGCGTTCATCACGTACGGGAGGCCACCTTGATGCTCCGCCCTCGTACCGGGGCCGGCCCCTCGATCGCTGGTGAACGCGATCAGGGTGCCATCGGGTGACCACACCGGTCCGGCGTCGTATCCCGGATAGTCCGTGATCCGCTGCATCTCCGAGCCGTCGGCATTCATGGTGAAGACCTCCCAGGCGTAGTCACTCTGGTTGCTGGCCGTGAACGCGATCCGTAGGCCATCGGGCGACCAGATCGGCGACTGCTCGTACCACTCGTCGTCCGTGAGGGTCGTGATGGATCCGTCTGAGGTCGACATCGATCGGACCTCAAGGTCACCCCTACACCCTTGGCCATCCGGCCGCCCATCCGAGCCCAGGAACACTAGTCGCGATCCGTCGGGCGACCAGTCATGTGAGTCGGCGTCCCATCCCGCGGGGGTGATCCGCTGGACGCCGGAGCCATCGGCGTGCATGACGTACAGCGCCAGTCCCCGGTCGCGGTTGGATCGGAATGACAGGCGCATACCATCCGCCGTCCATCGCACGATGCCGTCCGACCACCGGTTGTCGGTGAGCCTCGTGAGGCCGGAGCCGTCGGCGTTCGCGACGTAGATCTCGCCATCCTCGGTCGCCGCATTCGTGACCGTGGGGTCACCGTCCGAATCGTGGATCACGAGGGCGAATCGGGAACCGTCGGGAGACAAGGACGGCTTCGTCGACGAGCCGGCCGGGGAAGAGGGGTTGGACGCTCGTTCCGTCGGCGCTCACCGAGACATAGCGCCGTGTCCCCGGTGGCCTCATCTCTCGTTTGGACAAGGAGAAGTCCCAAGATTGTCCCGACGAGATCGACCTCCGTTCCCGCCGCCGATGCCGCTTCGGGTAGCGACTCCCCGCACCGCCTGGCGTCCTGGATCTGCGGCCAGTATTGATCGGGGTCGAGGACCTCGAAGGACGCCGGAAAGGCCGCGACCGGTACGTCCGCAAAGGCGAACCCACGCGGCGGGAAGCAGCCGACGATCCAGCGCCCCGGCGGAATCTCGAAGCCGCTGTTTCGAGTGGAACCCGGGCCGATCTCGAGGCCCACATTGCGTCCCCTGTCCTCCGGGTCCCGCATCGCGATGAACGCCTCATGCCCCTGGTTGTCGATCGTCAGATCGACTCCCCGAGCCCCGATCGCCACCGAGGTGTCGGAGACCGTGGCACCGCCCTCGGCGCACGTGATCGTCAACGATGTCGTCGCTGCCGGAGTTGGCTGCTCATCGGCCGGCGGCGGCAAATCGTCCCCGCCCCACGACAAGAAGAAGACCCCCACGGTCGCGGCGAAGAGACCGAATGAGATCGCGATCACCAACGCCCGTCGCGGACCGGAAGACCCGGACTCCATGGGGCGTTCGCCCGCGGGTGCCGCTGGCACTTCTCGCCACGACGTGGCGACGGGGATCCGATCGAGGTCGCGGAGCCTACGGAGTCGCTTCATCGAGATCCTCCAGGAGTCGCCGCAGCCGCCTGCGGCCCGTCGAGAGATGCACCTTCACTGCGGACGGAGTGGAGCCCACGATCGCCGCGACCTCACGGATAGGCCGGTCCGCGTAGTGGTGCAGAACGATGCATGACCGCTGTTTCGGCGAGAGCTGCCCGAGCGCCTCGAAGACCTCCAGCGCGGGCTCGGGCATCACATACGCCGACGGGGTGGCAGCGGGGTTGCGTCGTCCCGCCGACCGGAGCTCGCCCGCGGCAACCCGGTACGCGACTCGCCACACCCATGCGGTCAGATCGTCGATCCGATCGATGTCTCGGATGGCCCGTGCGAACGCTTCGAGCATGGCATCCTCGGCGATCTGCCGGCTGCGACTGACCGCGAAGAGCGCGCGCACCATCTTCGCGCTCTCGGCGATGAAGACGCGTTCCACCGCGCCGCTGATCGTTCGCTCGTCGTCGACCATGGTCACGACCTATAGAGCACGCAGACGGCGGAAAGGTAAAGGGCGGAGGGCGCGAGCAAGGCACACTCTGTGTCATCGGGCGAGCCGGGTGCGGTCTCGACTGCAGACCCCTCTGGTTCGGCGACGGAGGTGAGTTGGCCATCGTCAGCTCCCAGATCGGCGTCACGGCCTCAGTCAGGAAGCGCCCGGTGCCAATCCGTCTGGATCTCGATGCCAACGAGACGCGCGCCCGACGAGCGAAGGTTCCTCGCGTGGACCAAGATCGCAATGTGGATCGTGAGCAAGCTGTGAGCAGCCCTCCTCTGACCTGCGACGCTTTGGTTCGGAGCGGGTTACGAGCCCAGGGCCCAGACATGCGAGAGTCTGCTCACGCCTTGCTCACGAGCGAACGACACTCACTGGCACCAGACGATACGATCCAACACGAGACGAAGCGTGAGACCGCCGTCCCTGCGTTGCAACACGGCCTTTAGGACCCAGTGCCCGAAAGGGCGTGGGGCTGCGACTCCCCCCTCTCGCACCACCACCGCGGGGTGGAAGATATGAACTTCACGAACGCCTTCTGCACCTCACGAGCTAGCATCGCCCTCGTGTTCACCGTTGCGCAGCGCGATGCCCTCCGACAGCGGGTGGTCGGGCTGGCGGAAGAGGATGAGCGCGTCGTCGCCGGTGCCATCGTCGGATCCTTCGCCGTGGACGCCGGTGACCGATTCTCCGATCTGGACCTCACCTTCGCCGTCTCCGGCCACGTTGGGGTCGTCGACGTGCTCGATGACTGGACGCACACGCTGTCAGTGGACCTCGCGGCGGTGCAGCTCGTCGATCTCCAGCGCGGGCCGACCACCTACCGCGTCTTGCTGTTGCCGGGCGCCCTGCAGCTCGATCTCTCGATGACCTCGGCGACTCAGTTCCGTCCATCCGGACCTCGATTCCGCCTCCTGTTCGGCTCGACGGCGGACGAGCCCGCGACTCCCTCCCCTCAGGTAGCAGGTGACCTATTCATCGCCACGCCGGCGGTCGGCCGGGACATCTTCGGATGGGGCGTCATCTACGCGATGCATGCACGGACATGCATCGAGCGAGGGCGTCGCTTGCAGGCGGACCACTACGTGGGGGCCGTCCGTGACCACGCGCTGACGCTCGCATGCCTCCGCGAAGGAGTGACCGCCGTACAGGCGCGTGGCTACGACGATCTCTCGGCCGAGACGCTCGGCAGATTCGAGGGCGCCCACGTCGGCCGGGCCGAACCTAGACCGCTGCGGGCGGCCGCCGCATCCGTCGTCGCCCTCATGCACGAGGGGGCCCAGGCATCTCTGCCACAGGCCAGGGTCGTGGCGGAGCGCCTCTCGGATCTCTCGCTCCCAGGTAACCCCTGACGCGGCTGAGTTTCACAGCGGACGGTCAGCGACAGTACGGACGAAAGGCCTAGTCGCCGGCGAAGGGTGTAGTCGTCCCGAAACCCCCTGATCCTACGACTGGAGCGAGCCGCTGCGGATGCGGCCTGGACGTCCACCAAGGCGGATATGCCCTGGTAGACGGGGGTGGACACTACATCGGAAGACCTATTGACCCTAGGACACACATTGGCTCATCGTGGCCTAACGTCGCCAGAGATAGGTCCGAGGACCCGGCGGCACGGAGCGGATGGCGAAGACGCCGTCCGCTCTTCGCTTTCTACAGGAAGCATCTCCCTCGCTACTTGCGGAGCCGAGACGGCGCAGCGATCTAGGCGCCGTCCCCGGCTCCCCCGCCGTGCCCGCGCGGCAGGCGTCGCGCCTCTCCCCGGCGGCGCGGCTGGACCACAGAGCACCCTTTTGGAGGGCAACGTGAAGGTTGATCGCAAAGAGCAGAAGCGTTTCGTCGGGCGACGGATCGTAACCGCTGCCGTCGCCGTGAGCATGTCGATCGGCGCGTTCTGGACCCTGCCGACCCTCCCGGCCCACGCCGCCACCACGAACGATCTCGACATCGCCGTGATCAGTGCCCGCACCGAGCCCCGCGCCTTCGGCGGAGACGGGGTCCTCGAGGGCGACCCCATCACGGAGTTCAAGTACATCATCAACGTCGACAACACCGGCACCACCGCCGGAACGACCTCCAACGCTCCCCCTCAGCCCGGCGAGGGTTGCTACGCGGGCGACGCCGGCTATCCGGACTCCTGTGAGTGGCCCTCGATCAAGGGCGCCTCCGCGCCGAGCCCGATCTACGCCCAGGGCGACCAGGACGACTTCCCGCTCGCCGACCTGCCCGACGGGCGATACCTGATCTCCGTGCTGGCCGACGGCTACAAGCTCGACGGCGAGCACTTCACGATGCCGATCGACGACTCCGCCCCCCTGACGGTCGAACTGCAGCCTCACCCGCTGCCCGACTCGACGATCCAGGCCCAGGTCTTCGCCGACATCGCGCCGACCAACGGGACTCCCGACGTCGGCGATCCGCCCCTCGACGGCTTCGTCGGTCACATCAGCGACACGCTCGGCGAGGTGCACGACCGACGTCTACGGCAACCCGCTGTGCACCACCTACGTCGACGAGGATCCGGTCACCCACGAGATCCCCCTCGCGTCGCCTCGACGGGGACATGCTCCCCGTCGTCGACCAGCTCGGCTGCGAACTGCGTCAGCGACGCTGACGGCGTGCTGACGATCCCGCACCTGGGCACGAACCGATACGCCCTGGCGGTCACGCCCCCGGACGGTGCAGACCTGGATCCAGACGACCACCCTCGAGGGCAACCACGACTGGGACTCCTGGATCATGGAGGGCGCCACCGGGTTCGACACCGAGTTCGTGATCGCCGGCGAGCCCTTCCCGCAGCCGATCTTCGGCTTCGCGCCCGCCCACCGACGACCTCGCGGCCCGGCGGCAGCCGGCGCACATCACCGGCGTCGTCGTCGGGATCCAGACATACACGCCTCCCAAGGGCGGCGTCGTTCGACTTCTGGAACGGCGGCACCGGCACCAAGATCGATCAGCCCGATCGACCGGCCCGTGGCTCTCGCTGTCCGACCTGCAGGCCGGCGACGTCGCCGTCTGGGTGGGACAGGGCAACGCCGACGGCAGCTTCGACATCACCGGCGTGCCCGACGGCAACTACCAGCTGACGCTGGTGGGACGAGCCGCAGAACTACAACCTCAACCTCATCAACGTGACGGTGGCGAACGGCGAGACCGTCGACATGGGCAACCTCCCGCTGAACGGGTGGTGGACCAAGTACGACGGCTACGTCTTCAACGACGCGAACCGCAACGGCGTCAAGGACCCGGGTGAGGCCGGCATCCCGAACTTCACGACTGACGCTGCGTCGGCGCGAGAACTCGCTGATGGACCGCGGCCAGACCGCGGTGACGACCGACAACAACGGCTACTACTCCTTCGAGGGCGCCTACCCGCTCGGCGAGTGGATCGATCATGGAGGCCTACAGCGACTCCTTCTACACCACCGGCGTCACCTACCAGGCCGACAACCAGCCCGACCCGACCACCGTGAAGGGCGCGGGCGTCGACGTCAGCGTCCTGCCGATCATCGGTCTCGAGCGGCCGCATGGACTGGGGCGTGCACGCCTACGACCCGACCGGCGCCAACGGCGTCGACCCGCGCAACGGCGGCATCGTCGGCACCGTCAGCTACGACACGACCCGCAACGAGCTCGACCCGCGGTATCCGGCCGCCGAGGACTGGCAGCCCGGCATCTCCGAACCTGCCGGTCGAACCTGTACGGCCCCGATCGACTGCGGGACCAACGCCGGCTACGCCCTGCGACGCGAACGACTTCTACGAGCTCGCGGCCGACGGCTCCGATCGCCAAGGGCAAGCTGCTCAACACCTACCTCACCGAGACCTGGGAGCGCCCGACCGGCTGCACGGCGCGCGACGTCGACGGCAACCCGCTCATCCACGGCGTGCGACGAGAACGTGCTCGTCCCCGACCAGGAGACCGACGGCGAGTGCCTCGAGAGCTTCATGCAGGGTGTCCAGTTCGGCACCTACCCGACCGACCAGGGCACGCCCGACGCCAACTTCGGCGCGGCCGTCGACGGCAACTACGGCTTCGGCGACGGCTGCTTCGACGGCACGCTCGACGCGACCGACCCGTGCCGACCCGGTCTGCAACGGTGGCGACTTCGAGGCGCTGCCGGCGCGGGCGACTACCTCGTCGAGGTCGCGATCCCCGACGACGCGACCGGCAACCCGATGTACAAGGTGACCCGCGAGGAAGACATCAACATCGGCAACGGCGACCAGATCATCCCCCAGGTGCCGCCGCCGGCCTGCGCCGGCGCCGCTCCACACCGTCGACGTGGCCGGCGTGCGATACCGACGGCTACCGCGCGATCGTCGGCGACGGCGACGCCAACGATGTGCCGATCGGCGTCACCGTGCCGCGTCGACCCCGACCGACAACGCCACCTTCCTCGACATCGGCGGCTCGCCGTACGAGGGCACGCCGCAAGCCGCTGTGCGACACCAAGCTCGTGCGAGCTGAACAACGGCAAGTCGATCGTGCCGATCTTCAACCTCTTCACCGACGTCCCGATCCCGTCCCGCCTGCGCGGCCTGATCGTCGACGACATCAACTTCTCGACCGACCCGCGGTCGACGATGTACGGCGAGAAGGCCGGCGTCCCGTTCGCGCCGGTCGGCATCTACGACTTCACCAACCGGCTGGTGACCACGGTCGAGTCCGACTTCAACGGCATCTACGACGTGCTGCTGCCGTCGACCAACCACATCAGCTGCCCGACGCCGTCCGGTGTCTGCGCCAACATGTACCGCTTCGTCGGCAACGACCCGGGCATCCCGGGCGCGCTGAACCCGAACTACAACCCGCGGTACCGCACGATCGCGACCGAGTTCGAGGCCTGCCCGGGCATTGATCATCCCGACCGACCTCGCCCCGACCCAGGTCGGCGTGACCGTCGAGCCGCCGGACCGGCGGCATCGCCAGCGCGGTGCAGTGCTCGCTCGACGCCGCGACGCCGCAGCTGTTCGCGGTCTCGCAGCCGTACGTGAACGGAACCGGGTCGCTTCACGATCAACGGGCTGGGCTTCGGCGCGACCAAGGGCACCGGCAAGGTCACCCTCGACGGACACCATCGCGCTGCCCACGACGGCCGTGGAGCGACACCACGATCGCCGTGCCACGGTGCCCAACTCGATCCCGCCGGGCCGCACCAGCTCATGATCACGGCCGACAACGGCCAGAGCACGGTCAACGGCCTGACCTTCCACGTTCTGCGGCGGCGGCTACTACCCCGAACGTCTACGAGGTCGGTCCCGGCCGCACCTACGCGATCATCCAGGACGCGATCGACGCGGCGGTGGCCAGCGGCGGCAACGACCTCGTGGTCGTCTACCCGGGACCCCCGATCTGGCCAACCCGCGGAGCAACCCGCGCGGCGCCTACTACGAGAACCTGATCGTCACGACCCGCCCGTCAAGCTCCAGGGTGTCGGCCCGGGCGGGTTCCAGGGCAGCACGTTCGTGCCCGGCTCGATCATCGACGGCAGCGCCTTCGGCGGCGATACCGCCCTCGCCGGCGGCCTGGTACGACAAAGGTCGCCAGGCCTGACCTGGGACGGCAACCAGAACGTCAACGACGGCGAGGTCGATCTACGTCCTGGCCGAGACGACGGTGTGTTCGGCCGACGCTCGTTCAACGGCCAGCATCGACGGCTTCGACCTCCGTGGCGGCGACCGAGCAGGGCTTCCCCGGCAACATCAACGACCTCACGGGCGGACCGACCGGCCTGCCCGCCGACGATCGTCACACAGGGTGGTGCGATCTTCGCCAACGCCTACGCGCGCTACCTGCAGATCACCAACAACGTCGGTCCAGAACAACGGCGGCGGCTACGGCACGATCCGGATCGGCACGCCCGACCTGCCGCGATCGATCCACCGACCCCGCAGGCACCGAGACCGACAACCAGAACGACAACGTCCGGATCGCCCACAACCGGATCATCGCCAACGCCGGCACCAACCTGGCCGGTGGCGATCGGGATCTTCGCCGGCGCCGACAACTACGAGGTCGCCGACAACGACATCTGCGGCAACTTCTCGCTCGAGTACGGCGGCGGCCTGAGCGTCTACGGCCGCAGCCCGAACGGGTCGATCCACCACAACCGGATCTACCTCAACCACGTCGAACGACGAGGGCGGCGGCATCATGATCGCCGGCGAGCTGCCGGCGACGGCCGGTGACGCTGTCGCCCGGCACGGGCCCGGTCGACATCTACGCCAACCAGATCCAGGCGAACCTGGCCAACGACGACGGCGGCGGCATCCGCTTCCTGATGGCCGGCGGCACCGGCGTTACCCGATGAACGTCTACAACAACATGATCGTCAACAACGTCTCGACCCACGAGGGCGGCGGGCATCAGCCTCAACGACGCCCCCAACGTGCGCATCTACAACAACACGGTGATGAAGAACATGACGACCGCCACCGCCGTCACGAGCGACGGCTCGGCGGCCCCCGCCGGGCTGTCGACCTCGGCGAACAGCGACCAGCTGCAGGCGACGCTGCCCGGTGGCTCCGCCACCTTCAGCGACCCGCGTCTTGTTCAACAACATCTTCTGGGACAACCGTGCCGGCACGCGCGCCGGGACCACGGTGACCGGACTGGGTCTGACGGGACCCCGGCGACGATCAACCACTGGGACATGGGTGTGTCCCCGGCGGCGGCGGCCTGCTCGTCACCGACCGACTCCGTCGCTGCAGACCACGACCAGCACCGATACCGACGATGCCTCGAACTCGGGCGACGATCCGCTGGTCGTCTCCGAGCTTCGACCTGTCCGTGTCGTTCGCCACGTGGCGCCAGAACCCCGCGTTCGTCGACGCCACGCTGGTGACGCTCGAGGCGCCGCCGAACCAGATGGGCGACTACCACCTGCATCGGCCCGGCGTCGCCGGCGGTCGACCTGGGTGCGGCATCCAAGGCCGGGGTCAACGCCCCGAGCGTCGACATCGACGGCGAGGCACGACCGGCGACGCCGGCTTCGACAGCGGCGCCGACGAGCTGCCCGGGCCGCCGCCGGCACCGGACACGCTGCTGTACTTCTCCACGCGAGGACAACGTCGCGATCCCGGGCGTCGGCGGCACTGCAGACGACGCCGACATCTACTCCTGGGACGGCACGGCCTACGAGCGAGTCTTCGACGGCTCGGCCGCCGGCATCGTCGCCGGCAGTGCCGACATCGACGCGATCCTCGGTCGTCGACGCGGACACCTTCTACATGTCCTTCACGCGCGCTGCACGCCTGTTCGCCGGCTCGAGCCTCGTGCCGGGACGAGGACATCGTCCTCTACGACGCGGGCAACTGGAGTACGTTCTTCGATGGCTCCGATGTCGGTGTCAGCGTCACCGCTCTTGAACCAGAGCGAGGACGTCGACGCCTTCAAGGTCCTCGCCGACGGCAGCGTCGTTGTGTCCACGGGCGGCAACGGCAACGCGCCGACGATCGGTTCGTTCGCTGACGAAGACCTGATCCGTTGCCAGGGCTCGTTCGGAACGACCACTGTCTGTTCCTGGAGCAAGTACGTCGACGGGAGCCGACCAACTCGGCATCGGAGGCGACGTCGACGGAACGTCGGTCGTGGGAACGACGCCTGTACCTCAGCACCGATGCCGGCTTCAGCGTCACGGGACTGTCCGGCAACGACGAGGACGTCTTCACCTGCACCGCAACGCTCAACGGTACTGGCAATGTCTCATCGTGCACCGGATTCTCGATGTACTTCGACGGCAGCGCCAACGGCGTCACCAACAACCTCGACGCGATCGACATCCCCGGCGGCGGTCCGGCCGGACCGACGCTCAGCGCGGTCACGGCCAGACGCCAACCCGACCGGGGGCGCGAGCCTCGTGACGCTCGCGGCGAGGGTCAGCTCGTCGGGCACCGTCGCGGCGGCCGAGTGGTTCGCGGGCGACGACCCCGGAGCGGGCAACGGTACGCCGATGGCGCTCTCGGGATCCGGTCCGTGGGACCTGTCGGCGACGATCGACGTCGGCTCGTGGGCAGATGGGAAGTACGTGCTGCACGTGCGCGCGCAGAACGCCGACGGCTCGTGGAGCTCGTTGGTCAACACCCAGCTCGTCGTGAGTCCTCCGTTCCCGGGTCTGTACTTCTCGACCAAGGGCAACGGTGCGGTCCCAGATGTGGGCAGCCCGTTCGACAACGCCGACATCTACATGAACGACGGCATCGCCTACAGCCGGGACTTCGACGCCACGGCGATGGGGCTCCCCGGCTCGGCCAACGTCGACGGGTATGACCGCGTCGACGCCGACACCTTCTACCTGTCCTTCTCCGGATCGAAGACTCCGGTGCCGGGGCTGGGGATGGTGCAGGACGAGGACGTCGTGCTCTACGACGCCGGCACATGGTCGGTGTTCTTCGACGGCACCGCCCTCGGGTTGACCAACTGGAAGCAGGACGTCGACGCGATCAGCGTCATCGACGGCCAGCTCTTCTTCTCGACGACCGGCAACACGACCCCGCCCGGCGTGGGTGGCGCAGCGGACAACGCCGACATCTACAGCTGGGACGGCGGCTACTTCTCCAGGGTCTGGAACGCCTCCGCCAAGGGCGTGCCCGACAGCGCGAACGTCGACGGGTTCGTCCGGATCGACGCCACGCACTTCTACCTCTCGTTCAGCGGCAGCAGCACGAACGTGTCGGGACTGGGGAACGTGCAGGACGAGGACGTCATCTACCACGACGCCGGCACATGGTCGGTGTTCTTCGACGGCACCGCCAACGGGCTGACCGGGGGCGCGAGAGATGTGGACGCCTTCGATGTGCCGTAGGCGCCCGACCTCCCGGGAAGGGGATGAGTGAACCCCATGAGCCAGCAAGGGGATCGGCCACATGACGAGTCTGACGGAGACGAGAGAATGACCGAGAAGCGAACGCTCGACCGACGCGCCTTCCTCAAGTACGCGGGCGGCGCGGCGGCCCTGGCCGGCTCCGTCTCATGGGCGGGGAAGGCCCTGGCCCCCGAGGCCGCCATCGCCCAGGCCGGGCCGTTCGACCTCTACATGGCGGGAACCGACGGATGGATCTCCCTGCCCGCTAGTCCGGCGATCCCGCCGTTCCATCCCGACGTGCTGGCGCCGACCCCGTTCACGACCTACATCTTCGGGTTCCGCAACGTCACGGACCTGACCGACACGCAGCGGGCCAACCAGAAGAACAAGGCGCAGCACTCCGCTCCCCTGTTCTGGGTGGATCAGTACGACCCCGGCGCGCCCGTCGACTTCAAGGTCCAGGTCACCAACCTGGGCCTAGCGCTGCGCCCGGACCTGTTCGACGCGCACACGCTGCACTGGCACGGGTTCCGCAACGTCATCCCGTTCTTCGACGGCGAGCCGACGGGCTCCGTGGCGGTTCCCACCGGTCGCACCATCACCTACGTCTACCGCCCTCGTGATGCCGGGACCTACATGTTCCACTGCCACGTGGAGGACGTCGAGCACGTCCAGCATGGGCATGACCGGTCTGGTGTTCGTCCGTCCACTGCAGGACGGCAACACCACCCTCGTATCCCAGCGGCAAGTACATGTACAACGACGGGGACGGCTCGACCGGCTTCGACCGCGAGTTCTCGATGTTCCTGTCGGAGGTGTGGGCCGAGTCGCACTGGGCCGACGCACACATCCAGCTGCCGGAGTGGAGCGACTACCGCGCCGACTTCAGCCTGCTGAACGGTCGTGTCTATCCCGACACGATCGCTCCGAACGCGCCGATCAACGCGCTCGCCTCCGTCAACTCCCTGGCCGTCGCAACCGATGGATCCGGCGACCTGGTCGCCCCCCCTGGACGGCCGGACCTTCAGTACCAGCCGCACTCCTCGCTGGTGAACTGCAACGCGGGCGAGCGGGTGGCCCTGCGGTTCGCCAACCTCGGGTTCCGCGAGCAGGCGATGACGCTGACGGGGATCCAGATGCGCGTAGTCGGGCGCGACGCGACACCGATGCGCGGACGCGACGGCACCGACACCTCCTACGAGACCGACACGATCAACATCGGGCCCGGCGAGAGCTACGACGTGGTCTTCACCGCGCCCGACTACCAGGGACCCGGCGCCTACGACACCTACATGCTCTACAACCGCGCCTACGAGCGGTCGAACAACCTGGCACCCGGCGGCTTCGGCGGCCAGGCGACCGAGGTTCGGGTCTACGCGAGCGGAGTCGCCGCCCAGGCCTATCCGAACGACTGGGGAATCTAGCCATGACGAGAGGTAGCGCACCCATGCATCCAACCTTCCGCAAGCGGGTCGGCGGCGGCTTCGCGCTGCTCGTGTCGATGGCGCTGCTCTCGGCCATGGCGGCCTCGGCACCCGGAGCCGCGATGGCGGCCGATCCCGCCCCTCCGCGGGTGGGCATCGTGTGCACGTCGGGCGCCGGCACCAACCCGGTCTTCGACCTGACCACGCGCACGGGCTACATCAGCCTGCCCGACGGCAACACGATGTTCATGTGGGGCTACTCGAGCGGACTGCGACGACTTCCAGCACCCCGGCCCGGTGCTCTGCGTCGAACGAGGGCGACACCGTCACGGTGATCCTGCACAACACGCTGGACGAGGACGCCTCGATCATGTTCCCGGGCCAGGAGAACGTGCTCGCCGACGGCATGCCGGCCCAGCCCCAGTACGTCGCTGGAGATCTGACCTCGCTCACCAACACGGCGGCGGCCGGCGGCGGGACCGTCACCTACAGCTTCGTGGCGACCGACCCCGGCACCTACCTCTACGAGTCGGGCACGAACCCCGAGAAGCAGGTGCGCATGGGCCTGTTCGGGGCCTTGATCGTCCGTCCCGCGATGGGCGCCGATCACGCCTACAACCGGGCCGACAGCCAGTTCGACACGTCCGAAGAGTTCATGGTGCTGCTCTCAGAGATCGACCCGTACCAGCACCAGGCGGTCGAGCGGAACAAGCCCTTCAACATCAACAAGTACCACCCGCGCTACTGGCTGATCAACGGCCGCGGCTTCCCCGACAGCATCGCCGACAACGGCGCCAGCTGGCTGCCCACGCAGCCGTACGGGGCGCTGGCCGAGATCTACTGAATGGGACTCGACGACGCACCCCCTCCCGTCGATGGCGCGCTACCTGAACGTCGGCACCGAGGACTACCCCTTCCACCCGCACGGCAACAACGGCCTGGTCATCGGCCGTGACGGCCGGCCCCTCGAGGGCCCGGCCGGCGAGGACCTGTCGTTCGAGAAGTTCGCGATCAACATCGGACCGGGCCAGACCTGGGACGTGATCTTCCGGTGGTACGACGCCGAGGACTACGACCCGGCCACGAACCCGGTGCCGGTGACCGTGCCGGACCTGGCCAACTCCGAGGTCGGTGTCTTCTACAGCGGGAGCCCCTACCTGGGCGAGACCGAAGCCCTGCCGCCGGGCGTGCAGACCCTCAACCAGTGCGGCGAGTACTACATCATCTCGCACAACCACGCGCTGTTCCAGATCACCTCGTGGGGCGCGAACATGACCGGCCCCATCACCTACATGAAGATCGTCCCGCCCGAACCCAACGGCTGCGCTTAAGAGGAGATGAAGATGTTGATGACGCAACGATCCTCGACGCGGGCCGGAACGGGCACGCGGCTGGTGATCATGGCCTCGGTGATCGCCCTGGCGATGCTCGGCCTCGTGGCCCCCGCCTCGGCGAAGCCGCGAGTCCGCAGCGTCGTGGTCGGCGCTCAGTCGGGCGGCCTGACCGAAGGCAGGGCCGGCTCGGTCTCCTTCGACGTGGTCGTCGCCAAGAGCACCAGCCGCGGGCTGACGACGAAGTTGCGTGTGTCCGGGCTGCCCGCGGGCGTGACCGCCAGGTTCTCCCAGGCCTCACTCAGGTGGGCGGCGTCATCTCCTGCCGGTACGCAGAAGACCGCAACTCTGACCCTGACGACGACCGCCGCGGCGTCGGCCGGCACCAGCGGGTTCACGGTGAAGGCCGTCCGCACCGGGGCGGGCAACGCGGGCGACTCGGCGAGCGGCACCGGCGCCCTGACGATCAGGACCGCGACCCGACGAGCCAAGACGTCACCTTCGCCGCCGACGTGTCGTTCGACCTGTACGCGGTCACCGGCTCGACGGAGCTCCCCGACGGAGCCGTCGTGCCGGTCTGGGGTTACAACTCGGTCAACGCAACCGTGGACCGCCCCGGCGGCCCGACGCTGGTCGTCAACGAGGGCGACAACGTGTCGATCACGCTGCACAACGAGCTGGGCGAGGCATCCGGCCTGCTCCTGAAGAGCCAGGCGATGGTGCCCGACCTTACCGGCGTGGCCGATGACGGCGCCGGCGTGTACAACTTCACGGCGAGCCGCCCCGGGACCTACCTCTACGAGGCGACGCCCATTACCGACGCGTGTCACCAGCCCAGCACCAGGTGGCGATGGGCCTGTACGGCGCACTGATCGTGCGCCCGCCGGCGAGCCGCGACCCAGGCCTACACCGACGCCTCCACGGCGTTCGACAGTGAGGCCGTGCTCGTCCTGAGCGAGCTCGACCCGGCGCTGAACGCCAGCGTCGACCCGGCCACCTTCGACATGCGCAACTACTCGCCGAAGTACGCCCTGATCAACGGTGAGGCGTATCCGGACACCGATCCGATCGCGGCCGCGGGCGGCGACGACGTCCTGCTGCGCTATGTGAACGCCGGCATCCGCTACCACTCGATGACGGTCGAGGGTGCACGCCAGCGCCTGATCGGCCTCGACGGGAGCCCGCTCACGTACTCGCAGCGCCTGGTGGCCGAGACCTTCGGCCCGGGCCAGACCGCGGACGCGATCGTCACCGTGCCGGCCTCCACGGCCGACACGAGCCTCGCCGTAGCGGACGCCAGCCTCCTGCTGCACAACAGCAACTCGGGCGGCTTCGGCGGCATGCTCACGTTCATGGACGTCACGGGCTCCGGCGCCGTGGACACCGGCCCGGTCGCGACCGACGTCGGGTACGCCGCCGGCACCCTGACGGCCCAGCTCGACGATCCGATCACCAGCCAGTCCAACGTGGTGGCGGCCGAGTACTTCCTCGACACCGTCGGGAGCCCCGGCACCGGAACCGCGATGACGGCCGACACGGCCTTCGATTCACCGAGCGAGGCCGTCACGGCGGCGGCCGTCGCGGTCCCAGCCGGCGCGCACGCCCTGTACGTGCGCGGTCAGGACGCGAACGGCTACTGGGGCGTCGTCAGCTCCGTGCTGGTCGACGGGGGCGACGACGAGGGCCCGGTCACAGAGTCGCCGACCCTGGTCAAGAACCCGACCAACGCGACCGCGGATGTCGCCTTGCACGCAACGGGCAACGACTCCTCCACGGGCAACACCAACATCGCGGCGGCCGAGTTCACGATCGACGGCGGGAGCCCGGTATCGATGACGGTGAACCTGCCGGCGCCGATCGCGAGCCTCGACGCCGCGATATCTGCGGCGACCGTGGGTGCACTCTCGGAGGGGACCCACGTCGTCTCGATCCGGAGCCAGGACGCCAGCGGCAACTGGGGACTCCCCGTCACGATCGACCTGATCGTCGACCGGATCGGGCCGGCCACCTCGGCCGTCACAGCGACCCCGAACCCGAACAACGGCACGCTCGCCGTCAACGCGAGCACGCCGGCCGTCCGGGTGCGGGCGAGCCTGGATGACGCCGCGGCGGGCAACTCGCGGCTCGTCAAGGCCGAGGCGTTCATCGACGCCGTCGGCGCCGACGGCTCGGGGATCCCTCTCGCGCCCACCGACGGGGCCTTCGACAGCCCGACGGAGGACGCCTACACGGACATCCCGCTGGCCACGATCCTCCAGATGACCAACGGGAACCACACGATCTACGTCCACGCGAAGGACGCGGCCGGCAACTGGGGAGCGACGTCGACGACGATCCTGTTGATCGACAAGTCGGCGCCGACGGTGAGCGCCGTCCTCGCGTCTCCCAACCCCACGAACGGCGCGACGTCCGTCAGCCTGACGGCCACCGCCACGGACGCGCTGACATCGGTCACCGCGGCCGAGTGGTGGGTCGGCGCCGATCCGGGCGTGGGCAACGGGACACCGATGAGCGTGGTCGGATCGAGCCTGTCCGCCACGATCGACGTCGCCACGTGGATGCACGGCAGCTACACGCTCCGGGTGCGGGCACGCGACGCGGCCGGCAACTGGAGCACGATGTCGAGCACGGTTCTCGTGGTGCCGTTCCCCGGTCTCTTCTTCTCGACCGTCGGAAACACGAACCCACCCGGCGTGGGCGGAACGGCAGACGACGCCGATATCTACAACTGGAACGGCTCCGCCTACAGCCGAGCCTGGGACGCCACGGCGTTCGGAGCGGGCGGCGACGTCGACGGCTACCACAGGGTCGACGCCACGCACTTCTACCTCTCGTACGACGCGACCACCACGATCGCGGGGCTCGGCACGGTGCAGGATGAGGACATCGTGTTCTACGACGCCGGAACGTGGTCGATCGCCCTCGACGGTTCGACGGTGGGACTCAATTCGGCAAACGAGGACATCGACGCGTTCAGCATCGTCGGGGGCACGGTGTACATCTCGACGCTCGGCAACACCAACCCGCCCGGAGTGGGCGGAGCCGCCGACGACGCGGACATCTATCGCTGGAACGGCGGGGCCAGCTTCACCCGGGTCTGGGACGCCACCGCCAACGGCGTGGCCGCCGGTGAGAACGTCGACGGATACGACCGGATCGACAACACCCACTTCCACATGTCGTTCACCACGAACACGACCCTCCCCGGACTCGGCACGATCCAGGATGAGGACGTCGTGTACTACGACGGCGGTACGTGGCGGCTGTTCTTCGACGGCACGTCGCAGGGTCTGACGTCGGACAACGAGGACATCGATGCACTCGACGTGCCGTAGCCCATCGTCGAGCGGAGCGACCCGCAGTCCCTCAGGGCTGCCGACCGCGATCGGAAGGGAACCCCAGTGATCACGAAGACCCGACCCGCCGGCGCCGACCCGGCGGTTCCGGCCCCGCCGACCCCCCGCCGCCCCCGGCGCCTCATGACGCTCGTCCTGGTCGCGCTGCTCGTCATCGGTATTGCCGGCGTGCGGTCGTGGTGGGATGGGCGCCCCCAAGACATCCGCGACGGCACGACGGCCGTCGACCAGGACGGCCTGGCCGCCCGATACGGCGTCAACGTGACCCTGATCGGTGTCACGGCTGCCGGTGGGCTCATCGACTTTCGCTATCAGGTGGTCGACCCGGACAAGGCGGACCCGATCATCCACGACGTGGCGCTGTTCCCCAAGCTGATCGTGGAGGACACCGGGGAGACGCTGGCGCTGGCGAGGCTGCCTCACAACCACTCGGTAGAGCTCGAACTCGGTGGGCACTACTTCTTCCTGTTGGCCAACGCTCGCAACGCGATCCACCCGGGCTCCGAGGTGACCGTCGTGATCGGCGACGTCCGGCTGGAACACGTGGCAGTGCAGGGATGACCGTCACGATCCGCCGCGTGGTAGCTCGCGTCACGGCGGTCACCATCGCCGCAACGGTCGTGGCCCTGCTGGCTGCGACCCCGGCATCGGCCCACAGCGATCTGGAGCGAAGCGACCCTCCCCACGGCGGGATGGTTCCCGAGGGAAGGACCACGATCTCCCTGTGGTTCACCGAGCCCGTCAGGCTCGAGGCGAGCATGTTCGAGCTCTACTCGCTGGGCGATCAACAGGTGACAGTGATCACATCCGCCTCCGATGCCGCGGGCCAAGGGTTCGTCGGCAACGGCGACCCGGTGGCTATCACCGTGACGTCATCGGCGAGCGATGAGGGCTTCGTGGAGATCACCTTCGCGCCCCTGCCGGAGGCGATCTACCAACTCGACTACACGGCACTGTCCGCCGTCGACGGCCACCCCGCGCGGGGAGTCCTGGTCTTCGGCGCCGGGGTGCGACCTCAGGTGCTACCGGCCGGGGAGGAGGAGCTTCCGACCGCCTCCGAATACACCCTGCGGATGATCGAGCTGTCGGCGGTCATCCTCGCGATCGGGGCGATGGCCGTTGCCGGGCGCGTGCTCGGATCGATGGGCCTCTCCGGGGGCGCCGCACGCCGGCGAGCCCTCTTCATCGGTGCGCTCGCCGCCGTGGTCGCCCTGATCGTCGGTGCGATGACGCCGTTCGCGCGTGAACCCCACGCCGGCGCATCGTTCGGAGCTTGGTTCGATGCCACCAGCGCGACGCTAACGTCGACGTCGTGGGGCCGGCTGTGGCTGGTTCGCGAAGCCGGGCTCGTGGTCGTGGCCGCCGCGTTGTGGTGGCGCGTGATCCGTCGCGACGGCGGCAGCCGAGCGGCCAGGATCGGGGTCGTCGCGATGTCGGCCGTCGTGTGGTTCGGTGCATGGGCGGGACACGCGGCCGTGCTCCCCCGTTCGCCGAGCATCGCGGCCATGGCGTCGGCACTCCATCTCGGCGCCGCGGGGGTCTGGGCAGGGGGACTCGCGGTCCTGGTCGCCTGCCTGCTGCCGGCGATGCGACGCGATCCCGATGCCCGCGGGCCGATCGTCGCATCGGCGTGGCGGGCCTTCAGCCCGATGGCCGCGGTCGCCACCATCGTGCTCGTCGCCACCGGCCTGTACGAAACCGGGCGCCACATCCCAGAGGTCGGGGCCGTGACCTCGACCGTCTACGGCGAGGTCGTGGGGCTGAAGCTCGGGCTGATCGTGGCCGCACTGATCGTGGCGGGGTTCAACACCCTGCTCGTCAATCCTCAGCTGGCCGCGCCCATCGGGAGGATGCTGGGGCGCCCGCTGGGATGGTCGCCCGTGTCGCTGCGGCGCTTCACCACCCTGGTCGGGGCCGAGGTCGCCCTGCTGATCGTCGCCGTCGCCGGGGCGGCGCTCCTGACGTCCGTGGTCACGCCACGTGAGCTCGAGCGCTCGGCCCAGGAGACCGCGCCACGAAGCGTCAACGTCGGCGGCCTATTCATGACGTTCGAAGAGGTGCCGCTCGGTGACGGCGAGAGCCGGCTGATCGTGCGAACGCGCTCGGTCGTCAAACCCGAGCCGGCGCCGATCAGCGGGGTGGACGTCCAACTCGCCCATGCGACCGGCTCGCTCTCAGACGTCCCCCTCAACACGATCGAGGAGGGCCGGTATGAGGCGGGGATCGATCGGCTGACCCCGGGCGCGTGGCAGGTCACCGTGGCGGTACACAGGAGTGGGCTGCCCGACCTGGTGACCCAGGTCGACTGGGAGGTGGCGGCCGACGCCCCCGCGGGCGCTCGCCCGCTGGAGGTGGCGACGTCTGGCATCGCCGCCCTGCTGCTGATCGCCCTGGGCGCCACCGTCGCGCTCGTCCGCCGACGTACCGGCCCGCCAGCGGACGCGGCTCCGCGCGTCGACGAATACGCCAGCGTGTCGTGATGAAGCGGGTCCTGGCAACGATCGGCGCGACCGCCCTGGTCATGTCTCATCTCGTCGTTGCCGCAGCCGCCCGGCAGTCTGACCTGCCCGACGTGCTCGCGCCCGCCGTCGGCCGAACCCTTGCCACGCTCCCTCCATCGAGGATGACCACCGTGATCGTCACGATGCGGGACCAGGTTGAACTCGATAGCGTCCGGGGCGCCACCCGGCCCGCGAGGATGAAGGCCGTGGTCCGAACGCTGCGAGCCGACGCAGCGGCCTCGCAAGTGAACATCGCTTCGTGGCTGCGTATCCGAGCGGCTCGGGGCGAGGTCACTTCGATCACCCCCTTCTGGGTCACCAACGCGATCTCGGTGACCGCAACGGCCGACGTGATCCGGCGGCTCGCCGAGCGTGATGACGTGGAGAGCATCACGCCCGATGCGGTGACGATCGTGCCGACGGTCGGGATCCCCGAGCCCAACCTGTCCTCGGCGGGAGGTCCGGCCGTCTGGGACCTCGGGTACACGGGACAGGGCGTCGTGGTGGCGAGCCTGGACAGCGGCGTCGACGTATCGCACCCCGACCTGTCCGACCGCTGGCGCGGCGGATCGAATAGCTGGTTCGACCCGTACGGCCAGCACACCGCGTCCCCGATCGACCTGACCGGCCACGGCACCGGCGTCATGGGCGCGATGGTCGGGGGCGATGCGGGTGGCACCTCGATCGGCATGGCGCCGGGGGCACGATGGATCGCCGCGCGGATCATCAACGACCAGGGAGGCTCGACGGCGACCGCTATCCACGCCGCGTTCCAGTGGCTCCTCGACCCCGACGGGAACCCCAACACCGCCGACGCACCGGACATCGTCAACAACTCCTGGTCCTACGGCGCCGGCCCCGGCTGCGATCTGGCGTTCCAGCCCGACCTCCAGGCGCTCCGAGCCGCGGGCATCATCCCGGTGTTCGCAGCGGCGAACTTCGGGCCCACCGCCTCGACCAGCGCGAGCCCCGCCAACTACCCGGAAGCCCTGGCGGTCGGCGGCGTCAACAACTCCGGCCAGCCGTACTCGGCCAGTAGCCGGGGACCCTCGACCTGCGGGGAGGCCTCAACGGTGTACCCCGAGGTCGTAGCGCCGGGGGTGAGCGTCACGACGACGGACCGCTTCGGGCTGTATCAGGTGCTCAGCGGGACGTCACTGGCCGCGCCGCACGTCACCGGTGCCCTCGCGCTCCTACTGAGCTCCCGACCGAGCGCGACGGCCGCCCAGCTCGAGACCGCGGTGATCGGCACGGCCGTCGATCTGGGCGCCGCAGGCCCCGACAATACCTACGGCAACGGGAGCCTCGACACGCTGGCCGCCTACCAGTGGCTGGCATCCCAGCCTGGCCCCGATCTGGTCGGGCCCGCGACCACCTCGCCGAACCTGACGCCGAACCCGAGCGACGGAGCGACCGGCGTGGCCCTGCACGCCACGGGGAACGACTCGGGCCGTGGAGGCTCTGACATCGCGGCGGCCGAGTACTTCATCGACACCGTCGGCGAGGACGGATCGGGAACGGCGATGGCCGTCGACACGGCCGATCCCGTCTCTGGTCTGGACGCCGTCATCTCGAAGGAGACCCTCGGATCCCTGGCAGACGGCACGCACGTGGTCTCGGTTCACAGCCGAGACGCTGCGGGCAACTGGGGCGCTCTCGTCACCCTCGATCTCGTGCTCCATCGAACGACACCGTCGGATCCCACGCGGCTTTCCTTCTCGACCCTGGGGAACGCCGCCGTCCCCGGCGTTGGGGGCGGCGCCGATGACGCGCACGTCTACCGGTGGGACGGGTCGGCATTCACCCGAGCGACGAAGGCGTCCAGCGTCGGCCTGCCACGTGGCGCCGACCTCGACGGATACGACCGCGTCGACGCGGATCGGTTCTACGCGTCGTTCGACAGCACGATCACCGTGCCGGGCCTCGGGACCGTGCAAGATGAAGACGTCGTGTACTACGACAGCGGTTCCTGGTCACTGTTCTTCGACGGCAGCGCGCAGGGGCTGGGGGCCAACGGCGCCCTCGACCTGGACGCGATCAGCATCGTCGATGCCGTCGTGTTCTTCTCGACGACGGGGAACGTCAATCCTCCGGGAGTCGGCGGGAGCCCCGACGACGCCGACATCTACCGATGGAACGGCTCGGGTTTCGCCCGCGCCTGGGACGCGAGCGCCCACGGCCTGGCTGCGGGAGCCGACGTCGACGGATACGACCGCGTGGACGCTGCGCACCTCCACGTGTCCTTCCGCGACGCCACGACGATGGTGTCGGGCCTCGGCACGGTACAGGACGAAGACGTCGTCTACCTCGATGCGGGATCGTGGTCGGTGTTCTTCGACGGCACGGCGGCGGGCCTCACCGGCGGAGGACGGGACATCGACGCCTTGAGCGTCCCCTGAGCGACCGCTGATCCCATCCGATCCCCGGGGGCGGAGCAGCGCCCATGGCATCGAGCCGGACTCGAACCGACGCGTAGACTCCGCCCGAAGGCTCGAGGGAGGCGTCATGGATCGTCCCGAGCACGAGTTCGAACGTCAGGACCTGGACTTCCTGCACTGGTGGGGCGTGCCGACCCTGTTCCGGTGCCCGCACGTGCCCGATCCCGTCGAGTCCGACATCGCCCTGGTCGGGGTACCGCACAGCAGCGGCAACGGCACCACCTGGCGCGACCAGCACCTGGGCCCTCGCTCGATGCGCGACGTCTCGATGGCCTACCGACGCCTCCACCTCGGATGGAAGTTCGACCCGTGGAGCGCCGTCCGGATCAACGACGTCGGCGACGTTCCGATCTACGAGTCGCTCGTGAACGACCGGGCGGTGCGCGAGATCGAGGCCTTCTACGGAGCGATCGACCGCGCCGGCGCGCGCCCCGTGTCGATCGGCGGCGACCATTCGATCTCGCTTGCGATCCTCCGCGCGATCGCCGGGCCGGACTCAAGGCACGCACGGCCCGCCGCCGTCGTGCACTTCGACGCGCACTACGACACCTACGACGACTTCCCGAACTGGTACGGCGCCTACGACAGCGCGGGCCACTGGGCATCCAAGTCGGTGCACGAGCGTCACGTCGATGCCACCCGCAGCGTGCAGATCGGCATCCGCGGACACGACGTGTGGATGGACCCGGGCAAGACCAGCCGCGAACTCGGCTATCGGATCGTCACGAAGGACGAGTTCGACGACGACCTCGGCATCGACGGCACGGTAGCGTTGATCCGCGAGCGGGTGGGCGATCTGCCGGTCTACGTCTCGTTCGACCTCGACGCCCTCGACACCACGATCGCCCCCGCCGTGTCGAACCCCGAGCCGGGCGAGGAGGGCCTCACGATGAAGGAGGCGATCCGGGTGATCCAGGGCATGCGCGGCATGGACGTGATCGGGGCCGACGTCGTGGAGCTGATGCCCTCGCTCGACTCGCCCAACGCGATGACCGCACAGAACGCGACCCGGATCGCATTCGAGCTGATCTGCGTGATCGCGGACCGGCTCGCCAGCCAGCGCAAGGCCGCGACCTAGCTACTCGACGACGAACGGTTCGGAGATCCAGGCTCTGGCCTGACCGCCATCGCCCGTCGCGCACACGACCGTCGCCTCGCCTGCTTGGAAATGCCCTTCGCTGATGGTCGATCCGCCCGCCGGTCCGCCCAGCCAGGCGATCACCCCGAGGCCGTCGGGCTCCTCCTGGATCATCTTCGACCCGGGGGGACCGAGCAGGTCCGAGAGCTCCCGATAGCTGATCCCCGCGAGCTGGATCACGATGGCCCCGGCCTCTGCGTCGGTGTCGTTCACGAACTCGATCCACCGTGCGTCGGGAGTCACGGTATCCCGGTCGATCGAACAGGCGGAGCCGTCGAACGTCACGACGAGATCGGGGGCGGGTCGGACATCGACGACATCCTCTCCGGTCAGCGTCGAAAGGAACACCCGCTCGAAGTCCAGTGGATCCACGACGGTCGCTGCGAACCGGATCGGCGTCCCCCCCTCGAACCGATCGATCCAACCCGCGCCCGCGTCCTGCGATGCCGTCACGAGCACGTCGGCATCGGCCCAGGTGGCGAGCTGGGGCTCCACCAGCAGGGTCGCCGCCAGCGAGTCCCAGAACGAATAGCCCTCGTCCAGATCGATCAGTTCGTTGTCCTTCATCAGCGCGTACACGGCCGTCGCTTCGGGTGTCACGAGGTGCTCGGAAAGCGCGTCCACGAACATCGTCGTCGCCGGGACGTAGTTGGTGGCATCGAGCGGCACGAGGGTGGACTCGAACTCCTCGACGACCTCCTTGGCCGCGAGCGAGTCGACCCACACGTTGTACTCGGCCACGCCGTCCGGCGTGTTCCCGGCGACGTCGATCGCCCCGGCCATCGCCACCAACTCCGGGACGCGGTCGGGAAGGGTCGGGTCCTCGCGCAGGGCCTCGGCGACGTTGGTCAGCGGCCCCAGGGTGAGGAGCGCCGCGTCGCCGTCCAGGGTCTCGAGCAGCAGATCCACGGCGCCCGCCTCGTGCTCGGTCCCCTGGGGCTCGGGAAGGTCCATGATCGACAGGTCGTCGGATCGCTCGCGCCAGAGGTCGGGGAACGCGTTCGATCCGGCCAGCGGGGTCTCGCGGCCGCAGGCGACGGGGGTGTCCGGCGAACCGCCCAGCGTGAGGATCGCAAGGGCGTTCTCCACGCCCGGACCGCAGTGAGCCTCGCCCGTCCCGGTCACGGTGACCGCATCGATCGCGACGTCATCGCGACGGAGCAGGAACAGCAGCGCCATCACGTCGTCGTACGCCATGTCGGTGTCCACGACCACGTGCATCGCGTCCGAGGCCACGGGGGCCTGCGACGCACGGTCGGCCACGGGGTCGCCCGAGCTGCTGCAGGCGGAGAGCACCAGCACGAGCCCGGCAATGCAAGCGATCCATCTCGTCATGTATCAAGCGTATGGGCGGCGCATCCACCGCTCGATGGAGGAACCACCACTGTTCGGGGTGTGGCAGGCACGCGGCCCGACGGCGGGCGCTAGACCGCGTGCAGCTGGGGCTCGGCCACCGGCTCTTCGGTCGGAGCGAGCGCACGAACCTCGCCGGGCAGCACCACCACGAATCGAGCGCCGCCGCTGTCGGCGTCCTCGATCGTCGCGGAGCCACCGTGGAGCTGGGCGAACCGCTGGACGAGCGAGAGTCCGATACCGACCCCGCGGCCCTGGGCTCCCTCGCCCTGGCGGAAGGGCTCGAACAAGCTCTCCTTCAGCGCGTCGGGCACGCCGGGGCCATCGTCCTCGACGATCAGCTCGATGCCGTCGGGCAGTGCCTTCACGATCACGCGGATCGATGTGCCGGCCGGGGTGTGCCGCGAGGCGTTGATCAGCAGGTTGTCGAGCACGCGCTCCACCTTCATGGCGTCGAGGTCGACGAGCACGGCGTCGGCCTCGACGCGCACGGGATGGCTCTCCAGCCCCTGGCACTCGCGGGCCACCCGATGGGCCAGCTCGCCCACGTCGACCGGCTCTCGCTGCGGGTGCACCTTGCCTCGGTCGATGCGGTCGAGATCGAGCAGGTCGTCGATCAGGCGGTTCATCTTGCGGCCGCTCTGCTCGATCACCTCGTAGAGGCTCTCGCGCTCCTCCTCGGTCAGATGCAGCTGATCGTCGCGCCGGATCGTCTGCATGGCGCCGAGGATCCCGGCCAGCGGGCTCTTGAGGTCGTGCGACACGGCGTGCAGCAGCGTGTCCTTCACCTCGTTGAGCTCGCGGAGGCTACTCGAGACGTCCTCTTCCCGTTCCACCTGCTCCCACTGCTCGTCGATGATCTCGCGAAGCGTGTCGAGGATCATCGCGAAGGCGAGGAAGACCGCGAACCGCACGAGGGCGTTCCAATACGGCGTCGGGTCGGTGAGCCCGAGACGCTGATCGTTCAAGATGTCGGGGACGATGCCGGCGACGGTGGCCACGACCACGGAGGCGGCGCCCCAGCGCCACCCCATGTTCCACGTGACCAGCCCGATCGGCATCAGGTAGAGCGGCGCGAGCGACAGCTTCGGACCCGTGATGTAGTCGAGCACGCCGACGACCGCGATGAACGACATCCCCAGGACGGCGACCAGAAGGGATGACTTCCCATCGAAGAACCCGCGCGTCTCCCGAAGGAGCCTGCGCGGGTTCTCGACCTGCACGGACCCGTTGTGGCTCACACTCAAATCGTCGGCCCTGCGGGCCCCTACCTTGAGTGAGGTAGTCATCTTGGGTGGTGCGGCTATCCGGCGGCCAGCATCTCCCTCATCGCCCGGAAGGCGCGGCCCCGATGGCTGATCCGGTCCTTGTCCTCGGGCGGCAGTTCGGCCATCGTCTCGTCCCAGCCGGCGGGCACGAAGATCGGGTCGTAGCCGAACCCGCCGGCCCCCCTGGGGGCGGCCTCGAGCGTGCCCTCGCAGACTCCCTCGGCATCGACGTAAGTGCCGTCCGGCTGGGCCAGCACGACGATGCATCGATAGCGCGCCACGCGGCCCGCGCGCGGGACGCCCTTGAGCGCGGCCATCAGCGCCTCGAGGTTCTGTTCGTCGGTCGCGGTGGGCCCGGCGAGGTAGGCGCTGTGAACCCCGGGCTTGCCCCCCAAGGCGTCGACCTCGATCCCGGAGTCGTCGGCCAGTGCGGGGAGCCGCAACGCCGCCGCAACCGCCCGCGACTTGAGCAGCGCGTTCCCGAGGTAGGAGTCCTCGATCTCCTCCACGACGGGGAAATCGTCGGGGTCGCGCGTGTGAACGGTCACCCACTCCACCGGCCAGTCACGACATATCTGGGCGATCTCGCGCAACTTGTGCGCGTTGCGCGAGGCGATCGCGATCCGTGGGGGGATCGCCATGCTCAGCCGGCCAAGACGTCGTGCTGGATCGCCGTGAGCTCGGAGATCCCACCCGCCGCGAGATCGAGCAGGGCATCGAGGGCGCCGCGATCGAACGGCTCACCCTCGGCGGTTCCCTGTACCTCGACGAAGTCGCCCCCGCCGGTCATGACCACGTTGAAGTCGACCTCGGCCCCGGCGTCTTCCTCGTAGCACAGGTCAAGCCGCGGCTCCCCGTCGATGAGGCCGACGCTGACGGCCGCCACGCTGTCGCGCAGCAGGCCGTCGGGCACCGTTCCTCGATCCACGAGTCCTGCGAGCGCGATCGCCAGTGCAACGTATCCCCCGGTGATCGAGGCCGTCCGAGTGCCGGCGTCCGCCTGGAGCACGTCGCAGTCGATCGTGATCGTGCGCTCCCCCAGTCTCGACAGATCGATCACGCTGCGCAGGCTCCGGCCGATCAAGCGCTGGATCTCCTGCGTACGCCCTCCGGGGCGACCCCGGTTCACCTCGCGGAACGAGCGTTCGTTCGTGGACGCGGGCAGCATCGAGTACTCGCCGGTGACCCAGCCCTTGCCGGTGCCCTTGAGCCAACGAGGCGCCTCGTCGGCCACGCTGGCGGCGCACAGCACACGGGTCTTGCCCATCGACACGAGCACCGAGCCCGCCGCCCACTCCTGGAAGCCCAGCTCCCACGAGACCGGGCGCAGTTCGTCGTTGGCCCTGTCGTCGGGACGCGTCACGCGCCCACCTCGACGACCATGCCGCGGACGGCGACGTCGACCGGACCCTCATAGACGGCCATCGCCTCGTCTCGGGAGATCGCCGGATCCAGCGGGGGCGTGAGGTGGGTGAGGATGAGCCGCCCGACGCCGGCCTCACGGGAAGCCTCGGCGGCTTGGACGGCGCTCATGTGGAACGGATACATGCTCGAGGACTCCTGATAGGTGGCCTCGGCCAGGAACACGTCGACCCCGCGAGCCATCTCGACCACCGCGTCGCACGGCCCGGAGTCCCCGGTGTAGGCGAGCGAGGCGCCGCCCGCCTCGATCCGGAAGCCCATCGCCGGTCCCCCCACGTGCGCCATCTCGCGCACAAGGATCGAGAGCGGCCCGACGTCGAACCGGTCACCGTCCTTCACCACGTTGAAGGCGAACGCCTGCGACATCACGTCGCGACCCGCCTCGGAGACGAGCAGGCTCATGAGATCGGTGAACCCCTCGGGCGAGTAGAACGGTAGGCCGGGCGGGCCGAGGCCTCCGTAGTGCCGGGCATAGAACGCCGGGATCACGTCCACGAAATGATCTGGGTGTCCGTGACTGACGACGAGCGCCGCGATCTCGTCGACGGCGATGTACCGCTGGAGTTCGGCGAAGGTCCCCGTCCCGGCATCGAGCCAGATATGGGTACCCTCGTGGCTCACCAGATACCCGCAATTCACGTCGCCCGGCCCGGGCCACGTGCCCGCCGCGCCGAGGACCGTCAGCTCCACGAGCCACCACCCACCGGCCGCGCCTGCGCGGCGCCGACCGAGGTGAGCTCCGGCCCGAGGAAGACCCCCGCCACGCGCTCGAAGGCTTCCGGGTCGCCCGTGGCCAGGAACCCGTGCGTCGGGACGACGTCGGGATCCCCACCCAGGCCGCGACCGACGAGCCCCGCGTAGACGTCCTTGGCGGTCTCCTCGGCCGACGACACGAGCACGACGTCGGGGCCTAGCTCCGTCTGGAGCAGGCCGCTCAGCAGGGGGTAGTGCGTGCAACCCAAGATCAACGTGTCGATCCTCTCGTTCACCAGTGGCTCAAGATACCTGCGCGCCGCCTCGTGCAGCGGAGCGCTGGACGTATCGCCCCGTTCGACATGGTCCACGAACACGGGGCACGCCTGCGACACGAGGCGCACGTCGGGGGCCTCGGAGGCCATCGCCCGGTCATAGGCGCCGCTCGACACCGTCGCGTCGGTGCCGATCATCCCCACCACGCCACTGCGGGTGGCGTGGGCCGCGGCGCGGACCCCTGGATCGATCACACCGATCACGGGCGTCCCCGCCCGCTGGACGATGTCCCCCAGGCCGCTCACCTCCACGGAGTTGCAGGCCACCACCAGCATCTTGACGTCACGATGGAGCAGGTAGTCGACGACCTGGGCGGCGTACCGCTGGATCTGCTCGACGGGGAGCGGGCCGTACGGCGAGCGGGCGGTGTCGCCGACGTACAGCAGCGGCTCGTGCGGGAGGAGATCCAGGATCGCGCGGACCACCGTGAGACCCCCCACGCCCGAGTCGAACACGCCGATCGGCCGCGCGTCGGTCACGCGCTCACCACCACAGCGACTCGGCCACGCCCTGCTCCGCCTCGGCCAGGTCCGGCGACCACGCGTGCGTCGACAGGTACTTCCAACCGCCGTCTGGCAGCAGGCAGACGATGTCGCCCTGGTCGATCTCGCTCGCGATCCGCTGGGCGACGTGAACCACCGCGCCGCTCGAGATCCCCGCGAAGATGCCCTCGCGCGCGGTGAGCTCGCGGTTCGTGTGGAGCGAGCTGGCCGAATCCACGAGGAACTTGCGATCGATCTGGGTCGGATCGAAGATCGGCGGGACGAAGCCCGCGTCGAGCGATCGCAGCCCGTACACCAGGTCGCCCAGCTCCGGCTCCGCGGCGATCACCTTGAGGTCGGGGTTGTGAGCGTGCAGTCCCCGCCCCACCCCGGTCAGCGTCCCCCCGGTGCCCATCCCGGCGACGAAGTGCGTCACGCCGGGAAGGTCGCGGACGATCTCGCGAGCCGTGCCCTCCTCGTGGGCGAGCGGGTTCGCGGGGTTCCCGTACTGGAACGGCATGAAGTACTTGCCGTCCTGCGACAAGGCTCGAGCCACATCGATCGACCCGTTCGTGCCCTTATCGCCGTCACTGAACACGATGTCCGCGCCGAACAGGCGCAGCAGGCCCATCCGCTCCTCGCTCGCGTTGTCGGGGATCACGACGGTGAGGCCGTATCCCTTGCGGGCTGCCACCATGGCCAGGGCGATGCCCGTGTTGCCCGAGGTGGGCTCGAGGATCGTCTTGTCCGCGGTGAGTTCGCCGCTCGCCTCGGCCGCCTCCACCATCTTCAGCGCGATGCGATCCTTCGTCGAACCGGTGGGATTCGTGCCCTCGAGCTTGGCCCACAGGCGGACCCGGGGGGTCTCGGACATGCGGGGCATGCCGACCAGCGGCGTGTTGCCGATGGCCTGCAGGATGTCGTCGTAGCGCGCCACGGCGGGATTATCCCAGCCGCCCACGGATCCCAGCGCGTCGGGTCAGGGGGTCGCCGGGGCCGGCATCGGGATCGTGGCGCCGGCGCCGCCGCCGGGCTTGGCGAAGCGCAGGTAGAGGGACGGCACCACGAACAGGTTCAGCAGGGTCGCCGTGATCAGCCCACCGAGGATCACCCAGGCCATCGGGTACTCGATCTCCTGGCCCGGGATCTCTCCGGCGATCAGCAGCGGGATCAGGGCCAACCCGGTGGTGAGCACGGTCATGAGGATCGGCACGACGCGTTCGCGAGCGCCCTGCAGGACGAGCCCGGGACCGAACGGCACGCCTTCGAATCGCTCGAGGTGCTGGTAGTGGCTGATCAGCATGATCCCGTTCCGGGCGACGATCCCGAGCACGGTGAAGAACCCGACGAGCGATCCGAGCGAGATGACCCCGCCCGTCAGGTACGCGGCGATCGCACCGCCGACCAGGGCGATCGGCAGCGTCAGGAAGGACAACGTCGCGAGCCTCCAGCTGCCGAACGAGGCCTGCAGGAGCAGGAAGATCCCGATGGCCGCCGCGATGGCGCCCACGTTCAGACGCCCGGCCGCGGCCCGTCGCTCCGTGTACTCGCCCAGGAACTCGGCGTGGTACTCCGCCGGCCAGTCGTAGTCGGCCAGACGGGACTCGACCTCGTTCACGATGGACCCGAGGTCCCGACTGCCATCGATGTTGGCGCCGACGTCGAGGCTTCGTGAACAGGCTGTCGTGATAGATCACGTTCGGGACGGGCTCGATCGTCGACGTCGGCGACGTCCTTGAGCCGCACGTACTCGCCGCTCGGCGTGTCGAAGCAGCAGGTTCTCGATGTCGAGTCAGGTGTCGCGCGTCTCGGGCGTGCTCCAGACCTGGACGTCGTACGCCTTGCCGTCCCGGAAGATGTCGCCGGCCTCCTCGCCGGCGAGCAGGCGGGCCGCCGCCCGGCGGACGTCGCCGGGCTTCAGCCCGTACTCGCTGGGCGGCCTGCAGGTCGACGACGACGCTCACCTGGGGGATGTCCTTGAGGGACTCGACGTGGTTCTCCGTGACGCCCGGCACCGAGCCGAGGATCTCGTTCACCTCGTCGGCGGTCTCCTGCAGTTGCGCGAGGTCCTGCCCGTAGATCCGGATCGTGATCGCCTCGCTCGAGCCGGTGAGGACCTCCCTGATCCGCTCCTTCAGGTAGGTCAGGACGTCGCGCTTGATCCCCGGATAGCCGTCGACGACCTCCTGGACCTTCGCGAGGGTCTCGTCGTAGTCGACCGACGGGTCGACGCTGATCCAGTTCTCCCCGAAGTCGATGCCGACGACCTCGTCCATGTGCATCGCCTGGCCGATGTGAGAGCCGGCGTTGCGCACGCCGGGGATCTCGAGCAGCTCCGCGTTGGCCTTCGCGGAGATCCTGAACATCTCCGGCTGGCCGGTCCCGGGCACGGTCAGCCAGTGCATCAGGAAGTCCCGCTCCTTGAACGACGGAAGCAGCGACTGACCGAGGAGCGGCAAGGCGGCGAGCCCCATCGCGGTGGTCAGCCCGACGGCGACGTAGGCGCGACGCGGCCGATGCACGATCTTGGCGAGGAGGAAGCCGTAGAAGCGCTGCAACGCCGGCACGACCGGGGACTCGCGGTGCTGCAGCGACGACGGCTTCCTGAAGAAGATGAGGCTGAGCGCCGGCGTGACCGTCAGGGCCACGACCATCGACGCCAGCAGCGCCAGCGCGTAGGAGGTGGCGAGCGGCCGGAAGAAGGAGCCCGACAGCCCGTCCAGCAGGAAGATCGGTGCGATCGCGACGATCTCGATCAGCGTGGCGTAGACGATCGCGCTGCGGACCTCGAGCGAAGCCTCCAGGATGATCCTGGCCGTCGACACCTGGCTGCCCTCCGCCCGACGCTGTCGGAGGCGGCGCACGACGTTCTCGATGTCGATGATCGCGTCGTCGACGATGTCGCCCAGCGCGATCACCATCCCGGCGAGGATCATCGTGTTGATCGTGGAGCCCCGCCAGTGCAGGACGAGCCCCGCCGCGATCAGCGACAGCGGGATCGCGACCACGCTGATCAGCGCGGTCCGCCACTCGTAGAGGAACAGACACAGCATGAGGATCATCAAGATCGCGCCGAACAAGATCGCCTTGGACAGGTTGCTGATCGACTCCTCGATGAACGTCGCTGGGCGGAAGATCGTCTGATCGATCGCGATGCCCTCGAGGGCCGGCTCGAGCTCCGCGAGCGCCTCTTCGACGCCGCGCGTCACGTCGAGCGTGTTCGCCCATGGCAGCTTCTCGACGATCAGCATCAGACCGGGTCCGTCGTTGATCACGGCGTCGCCGACGAGCGGCCACGTGCTGCGCTTGAGATCGGCGACATCGCCGATCCGCAGCTGTTTCCCGTTCTCGGACTCGATCGGGACGTTCGCGAGGTCGGCGGCATCGACGATCGGCAGGATGTGCCGCACCTGGTAGCGGCTGAGGCCCGCTTCGACGAATCCGCCACGCCCGATGTAGTTGCCGTCCGAGTACTGAAGGAGCCCGGAGTCGAGGGCGTCCGCCACCGCGCCGGAGACCTCTTCGACCGTCACGTTGCGATCTCGGAGTCGCTCGGGATCGATCTCGATCGTGGGCATCTCGATCCGCTCGCCCCAGATCGGGACGTTCGCGACGCCAGGAACCCGCATCAGTCGAGTCCTGATCTTCCAATAGGTCGTCATCGAGAGATCGATGAGATCCATGTCGGGGTCGGTGGGCGTGAGCCCGATCTTGACCACGCGACTGGTCGCCGACAGGGGCTGGATCATGAACGGGGGACTCGCCCACGTCGGCAGCTGCGGCGCGATCTGAGCGATCCGCTCGGCCACGTGCTGGCGCGCCGTCAGGAGATCGGCGCCCGGCTTGAAGATCATCTCGATCGACGACAGGGACTCGACGGACTTGGAACGGATCTCATCGAGCCCCGGCACCCCGTTCAGGGACTGCTCGAGCGGGATCGTGACGAGCGACTCGACCTGGTTCGCCGACAACCCGAGGGCGGGCGTCTGCACCTCCACCTTGGGCGGCGCGAACTCCGGGAACACGTCGACGGGCGTGTGACGCAGCTGCTGCACGCCGAAGAACATCAGCCCGACCGCGAACGCCACGACGAGGTAGCGGAACCGAAGGCTCGATCCTACGATCCAGCGAAGCATCGCGCGCTCCCTCCTCGGGCACTCATGTCAGGCGTCGAACCCCGACTCGGATCCGTAGAGTTCCGGCACGCCGACCGTGACGACCTCGGTCCCCGCGGGTGGGCCTGCGGCAAGGAAGGCCTCGGTCGACGACTCCCGCGTGATCTCGATCGGCGCTCGGACGTACACGAGCGGCTCGGGGCTCGTGTACACCCAGAATCCGCCGTGCGAGTCGATGAACACGGCGTCGAACGGGACCACGAGCCTGCCTCCGCGGGTAAGGACGGGCGCCGTCTCGATCCCTAGGCGCTCGGCCGCCGACGCCGTGAGGATCACGCGGAGCACGTCCTCGCCCTCCACCTCCTCCAACGTGTAGGGCTGCCGCTCCACCTCGTACTCGTCCGAGATCGAGCCGCCACAGCCGGCCACGAGCGAGGCCGCGAGGGCGATCGTCACCACGCCGAGGACCGGTCGTCGCACGACGCCTACCCCCCCACGATGTCGACCTCGGGGATCTTGACGAACAGATCCTCGGCCGATGCCTCGGCCGCGACGACATCGCCGAAGCGCAGGGAGGCCGCCGGGATCACGACGACCGCCGCCAGCGTCGTCGTGATGAGGCCGCCGAGGATAGCGACCGCCATCGGACCGACGATCTCGAGACCGGCTGCCCCGCCGCTCACCACGAACGGGAGGAACGCGACGGTCAGGGCCGCGATCGAGATCACGATCGGGACGAGACGCTCCCTCGTCCCCTGGATCACCATCTCGGAGTCAGAGGCGCCGGCGTCCGCCGCCGGCTGCTGGAGGTGCCGGATGAGCACGAGGAAGTAGCGCGAGGCCAGGCCCAGGACGGCGGCATAGCCGGCCACGGACCCGAGTGTCACCACGCCGCCCGAGAGGACCGTCGCCAGCAGGCTTCCGGCCAAGGCCATCGGCAGGCACGCGAACGCCACCGCGGCCAGCCGCCAGCTGGAGAACGCGGACTGCAGTAGCAGGAAGACGACGACGGCCGCCGCCACCGCCACCGCGATCAGCCCGGACCTCGCCGCGGCGTCTTCTGCATAGCCGCCGAGCACGGTCGCGTGGTGCTCCAGGGGGAACCCGATCGCGCCGATGGCCACCTCGATGTCGCCCGCGACGTCGGCGACATCGCGACCTGCCACCACGACGCCGACATCGACGTAGGACTCCACCGACTCGTGCCGGATCACGGCCTCGTTCGGCGTCACGCGCACATCCGCTACATCGCCGAGACGCACCAGGCCGCCCGCGGGCGTCTCGATCATGAGGTTCTCGACATCGTCGACGCTCTCGCGGATCTCGGGGACCCCCCAGACGGCGACGTCGAAGACCTTCTGGGCCTCGAAGAGGTTGCCGACCACTAGACCGGACAGGAGCGTGGTCGCCGCGCGACGCACGTCGCCTGGCGACAGGCCCGCTTGTTCGGCGGCCAGGATGTCGGGCTCTACCTCGATCGTGGGCTCTTCGGGTGGAAGCTTCACGTCCGCCTGCTCGATCCCCTCGATGCCGGCCACGGCCGCCTGCACCTCCTGAGCCTTGGCCTCGAGCACCTCCTGGTCCTGTCCGTAGACCCGCACGACCAGCGAGTCGTCCCCTCGCCCGAGCACGTCGGTAACCCGCTGCTCGGAGTAGGTCAGGACGTCGCTCGTCGTTTCGGGCAGGGCCACGGCGACGGACTCGATCGAGGAGATCGTCTCGTCGTAGTCCGCCGAGTCGTCGATGCTGACCCATACCTCGGCGGAGTTCACGTTCACGATCTGATCCGACTGCACGGCCCGCCCGACGTGGGCACCCACGCCGCCGATGCCGGGCACGGCCCGGAGCTCCTCGACCGCCTGCGCCGTGATCTCGTCCATGCGCTGCAGCGATGTCCCGGGCGGGGTGCCCAGCTTGACCACGACGTCACGCTCCTGGAGGACGGGTCGCATCGACCGACTCAAGAACGGCACCGCGACGAGACCCACCACGACGACGACCGTGAACACGGCGATCGCGGGCGTCGCTCTGGGGACGATCCGCGGAGCGATCGAGTCGTACCGACCGCGGAGCCAGGCGGCGGCCGGAGACTCTCGCTGCGCGCGCTCGCGGCTTCCGAGCAGCATCATCCCCAGCGCCGGCGTCACCGTGAGCGCGACGAGGATGGACGCCACGATCGCGATCAGGTAGGCGGACGCGATCTCCGGCAGGAACGCACCGGCCTCGCCCTGCATGAAGAATGCCGGCAGCACGACGGCGGCGGCGATGAATGTCGCGAACAGGATCGCGCTCCGCATCTGGAGCGTGGCCTGGATGACGACCATCCAGGAGGGCGCTCCGTCGCCCTGGGCACGATGCCCACGAAGGCCCTGGGCCACGTTGTCGACGTCGATGACCGCGTCATCGATGATCGCGACGAGCGCCATCACGAGACCGGCCAGGATCATCGTGTTCACCGTGGAATCGGTGAGGAACAGGACCAGCCACGCGGCGCCCAACGCCATCGCGATGGCGACGACGCTGACGAGGGCCCGCCTCCACTCGAAGTACAGAGCCCCCAGCACCAGGATCAGCAGGATCGCGCCGATCAGCGCCGCCCGCCCCAGGTTGTCGAACGAGGTCTCGATGAACTCGGCGGGGCGGTAGATGGACGTGTCCATCGAGAGGCCCGGCAGGCCGGGCGACAGCTCCTCAAGGGCACCGTCGACCCCGGCGGCCACGCGTGGGGTGTTCGCGTCGGGGAACTTCTCGATGACGAGGAGGAGGCACTCCCCGTCGGAGCACAGCGCGTCGCCGATCAGGGGCTGATGATCCTCGACGACCTCGGTGACGTCGCCCAGCGTGAGCGGCTCGGTGTTAGGTGCAGAGTCCTGGTCCTCGATCGGCACCTGGGCCAACTCGGCGGGCGTTGATATGGCCTGCTCATGGAAGATGTGGAGACGCTGATTCAGGGTGTCGATGAACCCGCCGGTGCCGGGAGAGCTGGCTTCCAGGAATGAGAGCGGAGACACCTCGAGAGCGTTGCCGGCGGTGGCGATCACTTCGTCCAGGCCGACGTTCGCTGCATGGAGTCGCTCCGGGTCGACCAGGACCTGCAGCTGGCGATCGCGGAATCCCCAGGTCGACACGTTCGCCACGCCCTCGACGCCGAGAAGGCGAGGCGTGATCACCCACTTCGACAGGATCGACATCTCGATCGGGGTGAGCTCGTCCGAAGACAGCTTCACCATCGCGACCCGGCTCGAGGACGACACCGGCTGGACCATCTGCGGAGGCCTCGCGACCTGCGGCAACCCGGCCGCCCCGACGGCCTGCGTCAGTCGCTCCCCCACCACCTGCCGCGCGTCGAGCACATCCGTGCCCGGCTCGAACGTCATGACCACCGAGGAGAGACCAGGCAACGACACGGATTCGATCTCGTCCAGGAACGCGATGCCGACGAGCAGGTCCTGCTCGAGCGGGACCGTGATCGAGCTCCTCGACCTCTTCGGCGGACAATCCGAGCGCCTCGGTCTGGACCTCGACGGTCGGCTGCTGGAACTCGGGGAGGATGTCGCTCCGTGCGTCGTCGAGCTGCAGGATCCCGTAGACGAGCAATCCAGCCGCCACCGCGACGACGAGCCGACGGAACTTGATGCTCGAACCGACGATCCACTGCATCATGGCTACGCGACCTCCAGGAGTCGGACGGGCTCATTCGACGACGATCCGAACGTGAGCGTTGGGGCGACGGACGATCCGGCGGGCGCGCGAACCCGAGGCCTGAGTGCGAGGGCACACCCCGCTCCGGGGGGTGGACTAGGCCGGAAGCTCGATCGGGGGGGATCGACGGGCGCGTGCATGGGGCCGAACCTACGCCGATATATGGTGGCAGCGCAACCCCTATATCTAGGTCTTTAGTCCAGCGTTTGCGCCATTCGGACTTTGGGGTAACAGCACCCTCAGGGTCACGACGCCGCGCGCCCCCGACGGATTGCAGCTTCTCACATCGTTGCTGAATCCTCGCTGAAGAGGCGCATAATCGGTCGATGCGAGTGCTCGTAGTCGAAGACGGCCGCCGGCTCGCCGACGGGCTCAAGCGCGGCCTCGAGGCCGAGGGCTTCGCCACCGACGTGGCGGAGACGGGACCCGACGGGCTGTGGATGGCGCGCGAGCATCGGTACGACGCGATCGTCCTCGATGTCATGCTTCCCGGGATGAGCGGATTCGATGTCTGCCGCACGCTGCGGGAGGATGAGAACTGGACGCCGATCCTCATGCTGACCGCCAAGGATGGGGCCTCGGAGCAGGCCGAGGGTCTCGATCTCGGCGCCGACGACTACCTCACGAAGCCGTTCTCCTACCTCGTGCTGCTGGCCCACCTGCGGGCGCTGATCCGCCGAGGGGGACCGGCTCGGCCGACCGTCCTGCGGGTGGGCGATCTCAACTTCGACCCGGGGTCGCGCCGCGCCTTCCGCGGCGAGCGCGAGATCGAGCTGACCGCCCGCGAGGGGTCCGTGCTCGAATACCTCATGGCTCGCTCGGGGGACGTGCTGTCGAAGAGCGAGATCCTGTCCCACGTGTGGGACTACGACTTCGATGGCGACCTGAACATCGTCGAGGTCTACATCGGACACCTGCGCAACAAGATCGACCGTCCGTTCGACCGCGACACCCTCCAGACCGTGCGGGGGGCCGGGTACCGTCTCACCGACGACGGACTGGGACCGGACGAGGGATGACGCGACGCATCAACGCCGGCGTGAGGGTACGGACCACGGCAACCGCGGTCGCCGTGGTCGGCCTCGTACTGATCGCCGCGAGCGCAGCGATGGTGTGGCAGCTGCGGCGCTCGCTGACCGACAACATCCTCGATACGGCTCGGCTCACGGCCGAGGGCATCGCCAGCACGCTGGCGAGCGACGAACTGGGGTCGGTGATCATGACGGGCGATGAGGACGAGGAGTTCGTCCAGGTGATCGCCTCGGACGGGACCGTCGTCGCGTCGACGGCGAACCTGTCCGGCCCGACTCCCGCGATCCAGCTGCAGCCGGGCACGAGCACGAGGGTCGAGGAGATGCCCTTCGAGGACGGACCCTTCATCGTGGTCGCGGTCGAGGTTCCCACCGATGAGGGCCCGCGGATCGTCGTCGTCGGTCGCACCCTGGAGCCCGTCTCGGACACCACCTCGGTCGTCATCGCTCCGATCCTCGTCGGCGTCCCCCTGCTGCTGCTCGTGGTCGCCGCGGTCACGTGGACCGTGGTCGGCCGAGCCCTGGCCCCGGTGGACTCGATCCGCAACGAGGTGCAAGAGATCTCATCCGCCCGGCTCGACCGACGGGTCCCGGTCCCCGCCTCGAAGGACGAGATCGCTCGGCTAGCGATCACCATGAATGACATGCTCGACCGGCTCGAGCAGGAGCAGGATCGACAGCGGCGCTTCGTATCGGACGCGTCGCACGAGCTGCGGTCGCCGATCGCCGCGATCCGACAGCACGTGGAGGTCACGCTCGCCCACCCCGAACTGACCGATGACGCCGAGCTCGCCGACGTGGTGCTGGCCGAGGACCTCCGCCTGCAGAGCTTGGTCGAGAATCTGCTCCTCCTGACGAGGATGGACGAGGGCACCCTCACGCTTCGGCGCGCGCCGGTCGATCTCGACGATATCGTCCTCGACGAAGCATCCCGCTTGCGGGCGTCCGCGTCCGAGCCACGCGTGGATACCCGGCGCGTGGCGGCCGAGCGCGTGATCGGCGACGAGGAACACCTGCGCCGGCTCGTACGGAACCTGATGGACAACGCGCAGCGGCACGCCCGGTCGACGGTGACGGTCTCGCTGGATCGGAGCGGTGCCGACGCCTACCTCACCGTCGACGATGACGGTGCCGGGGTTCCGGGGCCCGATCGTCGGCGGATATTCGAGCGATTCACGCGGCTGGATGAGGCCCGGGACCGCGACTCCGGTGGCTCCGGCCTCGGGCTGTCGATCGTCCTCGAGATCGCGCAGGCGCACGACGGGACGGTGGTGGTATCCGACGCGCCGACCGGCGGCGCCCGGTTCGAGGTGCGGCTCCCGCTCGCCGACGACGGATGATCCCGGCCGGGGTTGCGGCGCGCCGGAAGCGCCGGACTCGAACCTCCGTTCAGGAGCGCTGCAGCCGGGTCGCGATCGAGCGAAGCTCGGCGACCCCGTCGCGCACGTCTCGTGCCCGGTCGGGGGACAGATGGGGCTGCTCGAGGAACGCGAGCGTCAAGAGCAGCACCCGAAGCGCGTGGAAGACATCCAGGTAGCGCTGGAGGTCATCGGGGAGCGGACGGACGGAGCGATAGCCACTGAGCAAACCGTCACGGAGCGCACAGTGATCGCGATGGTCCCGCAACTCGCTGTCCGTCACGGCGAGGTCGTAGACGAACGGCCCGAACCCACAATCGTCGAAGTCGATCGCGCGGACCCGTCCACGTTCGAACAGATAGTTGTCCTGGTGGAGGTCGGCATGGATCAACCCGAACGACACCGGCGCGTTCGCGAGGGCCCGCCGCGCCGTCCGCACCGCGTGGACGATCGACTCGACGCTCGAGGCGGCCGGCGCGCCGAAGCGTGCGCCAAGGACGTCGCGCGCGAAGTCGGCGGCGGCATCGGACACGTCGGCAACCTGCCATCGGACGAACCCCGGCGGCGGAACGAATCCCACGGCCCCGTCGTGAAGCTCGGCCAGGAGCGCGCCCACACGTTCCAGGTGCGACGGAGTGAGCCCGGCGTCGAGGAACCTTCCGCTCCCCCACCGGAAGAGGACGCAGATCCTCGGGGTCGGCACGCCGTCGGCCTCGGCGAACATCAAGGGTGCACCGGACGCGGTGGGGATCGGTTCGGGAACGAGCAGGTCGGTCTCCCGCGTCAGGGCGGAGAGCCACGTCAGCTCCGAGCGCACCTCCGCCTCGCTCCTGGGTGGATGGATCGGCGTGCCGGCGGCGCGATGGATGCGCAGCACGTACCGGTCCGCTGGCGTTCTGACGAGGAAGGTCGTGTTCTCCGCGTGGGCGAGCGGGACGAGATCCGCACCCGTCAGGTCGTACTCCGAGAGCGCACCCTCGGCGAGACGTCGGAGCCTCCCGAGCTGTCCACGATCGCTGAGCGACTCGAACGGCCGGACCATCGGCCGATCATCGCCGACGATGGTGCGGAGAGCTAGCCGCCGCCGGCGACCGCGGGCAGGATGCTGACCGTGTCGCCGTCTGCGATCTCGGTCTCGAGTGACCCCAGGTACCGGACGTCCTCGTCGTTCACGTAGACGTTGATGAACCGGTGCAGGCCCCCGTCCTCGGTGAGCACGTTCTTGGTGATGCCGGGGTAGAGACGACTCGAGGTCGACGAGCACATCGCGCAGGGTCGCCCCCGACGCGTCGACCTTCGCCTCGCCGTCCGCGAACTTGCGGAGGATCGTCGGGAGCTTCACGGTCACGGACATCTCGGGTCTCCTATTCAGGCGGTCGCGGACACGCCGCAGAACGCCTCGTAGTCGATCGGTTCGGTGATGCTGGGCTCCTTGCCGCACACCGGGCAGTCGGCGTCCCATCGGATCTTCACTTCCTGGAAGTCCATGTGCAGGGCGTCGTACAGCAGCAACCGCTTCTCGAGCGTCTGCCCCTCCCCCGTCAGGATCTTGATCGCCTCGGTGGCCTGGATCGCGCCGATCACGCCGGGCAGGACGCCGAACACGCCGCCCTCGGCGCAGCTCGGCACCGTGCCCGGCGGGGGCGGCTGCGGGAACAGGCACCGGTAGCAGGGGGTCTCGGCGCCTGGCATGAAGACGGTGGCCTGACCCTCGAACTGGTAGATCGAGCCGTAGACGAGCGGCGTGCCGGTGAACTGGGTGACGTCGTTCACGAGGTAGCGCACCGGGAAGTTGTCGGTCCCGTCGACGATGACGTCGTAACCGTCGAAGATGTCGAACACGTTGGTCGAGAACAGCATCGCGTCGTGTCCCTCGATCTCGATCGTCGGGTTGATCGCTCGCAGGTGCTCGACCGCGCTCTCGACCTTGGGACGGCCGACGTCCTCGCTCGTGTGGAGGATCTGGCGTTGCAGGTTGGAGACGTCGACGGTGTCGAAGTCCACGACGCCGAGCTTGCCGATGCCCGCCGCCGCCAGGTACATCGCGATCGGGGAACCCAGTCCGCCGGCACCGATCACGAGGACCGAGCCGTCGAGCAGCTTGCGCTGCCCGGCTCCGCCGATGTTGGGCAGGATGATGTGCCGCGCGTAACGCTGGACCTGATCCTCGGTGAACATCGGGGCCCGTCATGCGATCGTCAGCTCCTCCTCGGTGACCTCGCCGTCCTCGATGAAGAACGACCGCAGCACCGGCGCCTCGCGGTCGGCGAGCGACATCAGGATGTACCGGGCCTCAGGGTAGAACGCCAGACGGCGGTCGGTCTCGGACGGGTAGGCCTCCGAGTGCGTGTGGGAATGGTAGATCGCCCACAGCTCCCATCCACGCTCGTCCATCTCACTCGAAGACGCTGCAGCTGCTCCTTGCCGTCGAGCCGGTAGGTGACCGGGCTCGCGTCGACGTTGGTCATCGCGAAGACCCTCACGGGTACGCCGTCGTGCGCCGCGATCACGCCACAGCATTCGTTCGGGAACTCGCGGAGCCCCTGCTCCACGATCTCCTTGGCGAACACGCCGTCCAACTCGCTCAACCGGGCTCCTCCAGGGGTCGCGGAGGCCGCGGGACGGCGGCCTTGCAGGTGCAAATGCTACCAGGGGGGTCGGTTATTCCTGGGCGGCGAGACGGCCCTCGATCGCGATGGCGCCGGGCGTTCCGTCGACCATCTCGCCCGACCGCGGCGAAGGCCACGCCTCGCCCGGCGAGGGCCGCCTCCATCGCCCCACGATCCGGTGCGGCGATGAGCAGTCCCCCGCTCGTCTGAGCGTCGGCCAGCAGCAGCTGCTCGGGATCGGGGAGGTCGCCCCAGTCGGTCGCCGGCTCGACGTAGCGCCCGGTTGCGTCGCGTCCCGCCGGCCGCCACGCCCGAGCGCGCGAGCTCGAGGGCTCCCCTGATCAGCGGCACGTCTGCCGCGCGTATCCGCGCGGCAAGACCGGAGGCGAGTGCCATCCGGTGCAGGTGGCCGAGGAGGCCGAAACCGGTCACGTCGGTGCCGGCGCTCGCACCGCCCCGCACCATCGCGTCGGCCGCCGACGCGTTGGTCGTGGTCATGAGGTCGATGGCGGTGGCGACGAGGTCGTCGGAGGCATCGCCCCGCTTGAGTGCGGTCGAGATCATGCCCAGGCCGAGAGGCTTCGTCAGGAACAGGTGGTCGCCGGCACGAGCGCCCGCGTTCGTGATCAGCGCCTCGGGAGCGGCCAGGCCAACGACGACCATCCCGTACTTGGGCTCGGGATCGGTGATCGAGTGACCTCCCACCACCGCCACGCCGGCCGCCGAGGCCGCGTCGACGCCTCCCTGCAGCACGCGACCGAGCATCTCGGCCGGCAGGTCGTCGATGGGCCAACTCACGATATTGAGGCCGAACAGCGGCGTCCCGCCCATCGCGTAGACGTCGGACATCGCGTTGGTCGCCGCGATCCTCCCCCAGTCGTACGGGTCGTCCACGATCGGCGTGAAGAAGTCCAGGGTCGCGATGAGGGCTCGCCCATCGTCGAGGCGCCAGGCGGCGGCGTCGTCTCCGGTGTCGGTGCCGACCAGCAGGTCATCCGGAGCACGAGGCAGCGTGAGGCCGGTCAGCACCTCGTTCAGTTGGTCGGGACCGAGCTTGCACCCACATCCGGCCCCGTGGCTGAAGCTCGTGAGGCGACGGAGGGTGTCCACGCCGTCGAGCATACCGACGACCGCGACGAGGGCGGGCGGCCTAGAAGATGCCGAACTTGGTGAGCCAGGTGACCGGACCCTCCGATCCCGCCGGCTCCAGCACCAGCTCGATGTCGCGGTTGCCTCCGTAGAGTTCGAACACCATGACGCCGTCGACCCTGGCGCCCGGTTCGATCGACAGCTCGGTCGCGAGATTGCGGTTGCGATAGCCGAGTCGCTCGGCGGCCGCGCTGAACGACGAGGGCGAGGACTGCGGCGCGACGGCGCCGGCGAACTCGTCCGTGATCAGGGCGCCGGAGCCGAGGTTTCCGGTCCAGGGCTCGTCGCCCGCGTTCTCGACGGAGAACCAGACGCTGAAGGTCCTCGGTCGATCCGGGATCGCCGCCACCGAGTCGAGGGCGGTGCTCAGGAACGTGACCCGCAACGGCGTTCCCTCGACATCGAGTGTCAGGGTCTGGCCGACGTAGCCGTCGGAGATCGGTTCGTCGGATGGCGTCGCAGGCTCGTACACGGGGGGGTACGAGGGGGCGGCGGACGCCGGGGCCTGGGAGGTCGGCACCTCGGACGGCCGGGTCGCCGACGGCGTCTGGGTGGCGTTGCGATCGCAGGCAGCTGCCGCGAGCGCGAGCGCGCCGGAGACGACGAGGAGGCGGAGTGCGCGGACCATCTCAGTCGTCGAGTCTAGTGACGGTCAGTCGAGGTCGGTGCCGATCGCGTGGAACCCGCCGTCGACGTGGATCATCTCGCCGGTGATGCCCTGCGACATGTCCGACAGGAGGAACGCGACCGTCCGGCCGACCGGCGTCGGATCGGTCGTGTCCCAGCCGAGCGGAGCGCGGCGGCCCCACTCATCGGTGATCCTGTCGAAGCCGGGTATGCCCTTGCCGGCCATCGTGCGGATCGGGCCCGCGGACACGGTGTTCACCCGGATGCCGCGGGGCCCGAGATCTCGGGCCAGATAGCGGTTGACCGACTCGAGGCCGGCCTTGGCCACCCCCATCCAGTCGTAGATCGGCCACGCGACGGTCGCGTCGAAGTCCAGCGATACGATCGAGCCCCCGCGCTCCCGCATGAGGGGGAGCATCCCCACCGCGAGGGCCTTGAGCGAGAACGTGCTCGTCTGGACGGCCGTGGCCACGCTCTCCCACGGCGTCTCGAGGAAGTTGCCGCCGAGGGCGTCGTCGGGCGCGTACGCGATCGCGTGCAGGAAGCCGTCGAGCGTGCCCCATCGGCTCGAGAGCTCGTCGCGCACGGCCTCGATCTGCTCTGGCACGTTGATGTCCATCTCCAAGACGTCGGGCGGGGTCGCCAGCCGCCTCGCCACTTTCTCGGTCAGGCGGACGCCGCGACCGAAGTTCGTGAGGACGATCTCTGCGCCCTGCTCCTGGCACGCCTTCGCCGCCGCGAACGCGATGGACTGCGGGGTGAGTACGCCGGTGATGAGGAGTCGCTTGTTCTCGAGCAGCACGGGCTCTCCTTTAGGTGGATCCGCCGGTGAGGTCCCACGACACCCTGCCACTATCGTCGATCTGGGTCACCGTGATGGCGACCGTGGTGCCCGATGGGTCGGTGACCTCGCAGCGGAAGGTAACACCCCGCGCCACCTCGACGTCGTCGGGGCAGTCGACGGTCACACCGGTGGCGTCGAACTCGCGCTCGAGCTCGACCGTCAAGTCCTGCTCGAGGCCGCCGGTGTCCAGCGACCGGCTGCACCCGGCCACCGCGAGGGGCAGGAGCACCGCCACTGCGACCGATCGAACCCGCATCCTTCCCTTCCGGCTTCGTGAGGCGAAGCCTACGGTATCGTCCCGCGCATGGATCTCGGCATCGAGGGAAGGATCGCCCTCGTCACGGCGTCATCGAAGGGCCTGGGACGGGGTGCGGCGATGGCGCTGGCTCGAGAAGGCGTCCACGTCGTGATCAGCGCTCGCGACGAGGAGCGGCTCGAAGCGGCTCGCGCGGAACTGCCCGGCGACGACCATCTCGCGGTCGCGGCCGACGTCACCGACCCCGCAACGCCCTCTCGCCTCGTGGAGGCAGCCGTACAGCGCTTCGGCGCCCTGCACATCCTCGTCGCCAACGCCGGAGGCCCGCCGAAGGCCCGCGCGCTCGAGGTGGAGGACGGTGCGCTCGCCGAGTCCCTCAACGCGAACCTGGCGACCTCGATCCGGCTGGCGCGTGAAGCGGTGCCGCACATGCGGCGCGCTGGCTGGGGGCGGATCTGCTGCATCACGTCGAGCGCCGTGCGCCAGCCCATCCCCGACCTGGCCTACTCCAACGTCGCCCGCACGGGCCTATGGGCCTGGGCAAAGACGGCCGCACAGGACCTGGCCGATGACGGCATCACCGTGAACCTCGTCTGCCCGGGATTGCACGCGACCGATCGAGTCAGCGAGTTGGGACATGCCGGCAGGCTCGGCGATCCGGAGGATTTCGGCGACGTCGTGGCCTTCCTGTGCTCTCGGCCCGCCGCGTTCATCAGCGGCGCGGCGATCGGCGTCGACGGGGCATCGACGATCGGGCTGCTGTGATGGAAGGGAAGGGGCACGGGTGAACGAGGCGGTGCTGATGCTCGTCGAGCGGTACTGGGACGACCTGCTCGAGACCGAGCCGATACTCGGCACGATGACCGGCGACGAGCGCTTCGACGACCGTCTTCCCGATCCGAGCGAGTCCGGCCGCTCGCTACGCACGGCCCTCCACCGGGACGCGCTCGACGCGGTCGCGGAGTTGGATCGGGACTCGCTCGACGAGGTCGAGCGCACCACCGTCGACGTGATGGAGGCGGTGGCACGCCGCTATCTCGGCGAGCTCGAGCACCGAACGGATCGGCTGGTCGCGGCGAACCACCTGTACGGACCCACACAGCTGCTCGGCGACCTGGCGGGGCTCCAGCGAGCCGACACCGCGGAGCGGCTCGAGCGGTACGAGGCGCGTCTTCGCGCGGTGCCCGCGCACCTGGACGCCTGGATCGAGGTGGCACGCGACGGGATCGCGGCCGGAGTCACCGTCCCCAGGATCGTCGCGGAGCGCTCGATCGCGCAGCTGGAATCCACGCTGGCCCTTCCGCTGGGAGAGTCCCCCGCCCTCATGCCCGCCGGCGATGATCCTGCCGCGCGCGGACGCATCGAGGCGATCGTGCGCGACGCGGTGAACCCGGCCTACGAACGGTTCCTGGGTGAGATGCGTGACTACCTGCCGCACGCCACGGGGACCCTCGGTCTGAGCTCGTTGCCGGACGGCGAGGCGATGTACGCGGCCGAGATCGTGGCCTGGACCACGCTCGAGCTCGACCCCGAGGCGGTGCATGCCCTGGGATGGGAGCGGTTCGAGGCCATCGACGATGAGCGACGACAGGTGGCGGCGTCGCTGGGCTACGACTCGCCGGATGCGGCGATCGAGGCCCGGCGGGCCAGCGGCGAGAACACCGCCGAGTCGCCTGAGGCGATGGTCGCCCTCGTCGAGGATCAGGTCGCTCGCAGCTGGGAGGGAGCCGCTCCGTGGTTCGGACGGCTCCCGAGCGCCAACTGCGGTGTGCGGGCGGTCGAGTCGTTCCGAGAGGCCAACGTGCCGGCCGCCTTCTACCAGCCGCCCACCGAGGACGGTTCGCGCCCCGGCATCTACTACATCAACACCTACGACCTGCCCAGCCGCGACCTTCATTCGCTGGCGAGCGTCACGTTCCACGAGGCGAACCCCGGACACCACTTCCAGATCGCGCTCGAGCAGGAGTTCGGCGACCGCCCTCGCCTGCGTCGGTTCGGCGGCGGCCTGGCCGGAAGCTCGTTCAGCGAGGGCTGGGGCCTCTACAGCGAGCGCCTCGCCGACGAGATGGACCTGTACCTGGACGGCTGGGAGCGCCTGGGGATGCTGGAGAATCAGGCCTTCCGCGCGGCACGGCTGATCACCGACACCGGGCTGCATGCGCTCGGCTGGGACCGCGAGCCAGCCGTGCAACTGCTGATGCGGAGCGGTGCGCAGCGGACCGACGCCGAGATCGAAGTTGACCGCTACGTGGCCATGCCCGCCCAGGCGCTCTCGTACATGATCGGCATGATCGAGATCGAGAAGGCCCGATCCGCCGCGGCCGCGCGAGCAGGTGCGGACTTCGATCTGCGGGCCTTCCACGACCGGCTGCTGATGCTGGGGACGATCCCGCTGCCGTCGCTGATGCGCGAGCTGGGCTAGCGCTGGTCGCGGCTACGTCGGCCGGCTCGACAGGCCCACCAGGCGGCCGACATGTGTTCCCTGCTCCGCCGCGTCGACGAGGAACGCCGCGAGGTCGGCGCGCGAGATCGACCGTCCGGGAGCCGGCTCGCCGTCACGCGTTTCGTAGCCGGCCGGCGGGTCGTCCGACAACAGGTGGGGCGCCGCGACCGTCCACGCGAGGCCCGAATCGGCCAGCGTCGCGACGTTGCGGCGGTGCTCGTCCGCCACCACGGCGAATGGTGCGGCGACCGGGACATCGGTGAAGACGCTGGTGTTGACGATGATGAGGAGTCGGTCGACTCCCGCGATCGTCATCTCATCGACGAGCGTCCGGGTGCCGTCCGAGGCCTCGGTCGACGCCTCGGTTCCCGATCTGGGTCCGATGGCCGAGACGACGGCGTCGGCTCCATCGAGCGCGGAGGCGACCACCGCGGCGTCACGCAGGTCGCCCTCGATCACGCGCAACCCCGGATCGGCCAGGCCGAGGCGCCTCGGGCGCCGAGCCAGCGCGGTGACCATGTGGCCGCGGACCAACGCCAGCCGTACGACCTCGGTGCCCGTGCGCCCGGAGGCGCCGGTCACCAGCAGGCGCACGCGAGGGCGTCGGGCGTCGCCGACCACGATCACGCCGGCGGCTCTACCGCGACGACCTCGCCCGAGTCGAGCAACGGCAACCAGAGGAATCCCTGCGCCTCGGCCATGATCTGGTTCGCGTTGATCACTCCCTGATCACCGACACGGAGCTCGTCGGTCACGGTCCCGCTCGAGGTGTCGAGCGCCTGCACGTGTGGCCCGAAGGCGGTGGCGATCCAGAGGGTGGTACCGGCGCCGACGAGGCCATCGGGGACGTCGAGCCCCTCGATCAGCTCGACCACCTCGTCCACCGCCGGATCGATGCGCGAGAGCGTGTTCGTGTCGACCGAGGATATCCAGACGCTCCCGGCTGCCTCGGCCATGACCTGACCGCCGGAGTCGACGGGGATCGTCGCGACGACCTTGCCGGTTGTGGGGTCGATCCGCGAGACGCTCGACCCGAAGTAGTTCGACACCCACACGCTCCCCGAGGCCGCGAGCGCGAATCGAGGCTCCTCCTCCACGTCCACCTGGCCCACCATGCGGTCGGTCCCCGGGTCGACGCGAGCGACCGCGTTCGAACCCTCGCACACGACCCAGAGCACGCCCGCGGCCGCGGCGATGCCCTCGGGCGCCGTGCAGACCTTCACGATCGCCACGACCCTGTCCGAACCGGGGTCGATGCGCGAGACGGTGTCGTCGCCCGAGTTCGAGACCCACACCGAGCCGAAGGCGACGGCGACCTGGAGCGGCACGTCGCCGACGGGGATCGTCGCCGTCACCGTCGCCGTCGACGGATCGACGCGCGAGACCGATGGCCGACGCCCGCTCTGGAACTCGGAGTTGACGACCCACAGGCTCTCGAACCCGGCCACGATGCCGATGGGCTCGCCGCCGACCGACACCCGGGCACGCTCGACGGCAGACGGCGGGGCCGGCGTGTCCGACCCGGTGGGAGACGGATCGGCGGGACCGGAGGGACTCGCTCCCTCCCTGGGGCCTCCGGTACCGCACGAGGCAAGCAGCGTGACGAGGAGGACGAGCGACGGCCTGCGCGAGGGGGTCACACGGCGCACGGTAGGCCGCCCCAGCCCCTCGGGGAAGTTCTTGGCAAGAAGTCGAAAGTCGCCGTTTCGTCGGCCGTGTCGTTGTCCGACGGTGTCGATAGGCTGCTCCTTCGTGGGCGACCCTATGGTTCGAACGCAGGGACTCGAGAAGCGCTTCGGCGACGTCGAGGCGCTCAAGGGCGTCGACCTGGAGATCGAAAAAGGCACCGTGCTCGGGCTGCTCGGCCCCAACGGGGCGGGCAAGACCACCGTGGTGCGGATCCTCGCTACGCTCCTGCGGCCCAGCGCCGGCACGGCCGAGGTGGATGGGCTCGATGCGGTGAAGGACGCCGAGGAGCTGCGGTTCCGGATCGGTCTGGCCGGGCAGAACGCCGCGGTCGACGAGAACCTGACCGGCCTGGAGAATCTCGAGATGGTGGGGCGTCTGTATCACCTTCCCAAGGCCGAGGCGCGACGGCGCGGCAACGACATCCTGGACCGATTCACGCTGTCCGACGCAGCGAACCGTCCTGCCAAGACGTACTCGGGCGGGATGCGGCGTCGACTCGACCTCGCGGCGAGCCTCGTCGGGCGCCCGGATGTGCTGTTCCTCGACGAACCGACGACCGGCCTCGATCCTCGCAGCCGACTCGACGTGTGGTCGTTCATCCGCGAGATGCAGGCCGAGGGCACGACCCTGCTCCTTACCACGCAGTACCTCGAGGAGGCCGATCAACTCGCCGACAAGATCGCCGTGATCGACCTCGGGACCGTCATCGCCGAGGGCACGTCCGACCAGCTGAAGAACCAGGTGGGTGGCGAGGTGTTGGAGCTGCGGGTCGAGGACCGAGCCGACGTAGGACGTGCTGCGCGGGCCGTGACCGGGGTAGGCACTGAGGAGGCCAGCGTCGATGAGGACGAGGGCCGGGTCCGGCTGCCGGTCGGCGCGGCGGGACCCGCGGCACTTCTCGAGAGCGTGCGCCGCCTCGACGAGGCCGACGTGACGATCGGCGATATCGCCTTGCACAGGCCGACGTTGGACGACGTATTCCTTTCGCTCACCGGGCACGTGGCCGAGGACGGTGCCGAGCCAGAGCTGGCGAACGATGACCGCCGCGGCAGGAAGAAGCGGGCGTCATGAGCACCACGGTCGAGCGCGCCGCGCAGCAGACGCCTCGGGCACCGTCGAACCTGGGTGCCCGGATCTCGCTCGCGGTCGTTGACGGGCTTCTCGTCACCAAACGGAACCTGCTGACGCTGATCCGCGTGCCCACGGTGCTGGTCTTCGAACTCGTGCAGCCCATCATGTTCGTCCTGCTGTTCCGCTTCATCTACGCGAACAACGTCGCCAACCTGCCCCCCGGGTTCGACTACGTCCAGTTCCTGATGCCGGGGATCTTCGTCCAGAACGCGATCTTCGGCGCGACGACCACCTCGATCGGGTTGGCCGAGGATCTCAAGAAGGGCATCATCGACCGGTTCCGCTCGCTCCCGATGGCCCGGTCCGCCGTTCTCGGGGGTCGCACCACCTCGGACCTCGTGAAGAACCTCCTCCTCGTGATCCTCGTGATCGTGGTCGGCTACCTGGTGGGCTTCCGATTCGAGAACGGGGCGGTGGCCGCGCTGGGCGTCGTCGTGCTGGTGCTCGCGGTGGGCTTCACGTTCTCGTGGATATCGGCATGCGTCGGGCTGGCGATCAAGGACGTGGAGGCCGTCCAGGCGGCGTCGTTCACGTGGATATTCCCCGTGGTGTTCGTGAGTTCGGCGTTCGTTCCGGTCGTCGGGATGGCGGGGTTCCTCCAGCCCATCGCGCGGAACAACCCCGTGACGCACTGGTGCAACCTCGCCCGGTACCTGTCGAGCGGCCCGGCCGCAGTGGTCGATATCGCGACCGGGCTGCCGGTCAACACGTTCGGGGCCCTGGTCTTCCTATCGGTGGCATGGATCATCGGACTGCTGGCGATCTTCATCCCGATGGGGATCTATCTGTACCGGCGGCTCGACTAGCGCCGTGCGGGAACAACCCGCGCCCCCACCGCGTTCGACATCACCGACGGCGGCCCGCGCCTTCGGATGAGGGGAAGGCCCACAGTTGCTCGGTTTCGGCGGCGAGAACGCCCGCGAGAAGGTCATCGTCCTGTTCACGATGTGCTTCGCGCTGGCGATGGCGATGCTCGACAACACGGTCGTCAACGTGGCCATCCCGACGATCCAGCGCGAGCTGGGCGCCACGGTGAGTCAGATCCAGTGGATCATCGACGGATACGTGCTGGCGTTCGCCTCGCTCCTGCTGACCGGCGGCATCCTCGGCGATCGTTACGGCCGCAAGAAGACCTTCCTGGCGGGCCTCGCGGTCTTCACGCTCGCCTCGTTCCTGTGCGGGGTGTCGACCACGAGCGGGCAGCTGATCGCCTTCCGGGCGCTCCAGGGCGTCGGGGCCGCCCTGCTGATGCCGGGCACGCTGTCGATCATCACGGTCACGTTCCCGGCCGAGGAACGAGCCAAGGCGATCGGCCTGTGGGCCGGTGTCAGCGGGATCGCCCTGGCACTCGGACCGACGTGGGCGGTTACATGGTGGAGCACGTCGGATGGGAGTCGGTGTTCTTCCTCAACGTGCCCATCGGGATCGTGGCCTTCGCCCTGGCCACGCGGACGGTCCGTGAATCGCGCTCCGAGGTCGAGCGCCAGCTCGACCCCGTCGGCCTGTCCCTCGGCAGCCTGGGGCTGTTCAGCCTCACGTACGGTCTGATCGAGGCCAACCAGGAGGGCTGGACCGACCCGGTCATCCTGACCGCACTCGGGGCCGCCGCCCTGCTGATCGGGGCGTTCCTGATCTGGGAGTCGCGCGCGCCCCACGCCATGATGCCGCTGTCGTACTTCAAGATCCCCGCGTTCTCGGCGGGCAACACCGTCGCGTTCTCCGTCTCGCTGGGGATGTTCTCGATCTTCTTGTTCATGAGCCTCTACATGCAGCAGGTCCGTGGCTACACCGCCTTCGGCGCGGGTCTGCGGTTCCTACCGATGACGCTGGCCATCATCGTGACGGCGCCGCTCGCCGGCAAGTACGCCCAGCGCCATGGCTCGCGCAGCCCGATGACCTACGGCCTGATCCTCGTGGCATCCGGTCTGCTGGCCCTCACACAGGTGGGCGTAGAGACGCCGTACTGGTTGATCGGCGTGTTGTTCCTGATGATGGGCCACGGCATGGGCGCCACGATGGCGCCGATGACCGCGGCCGTGATGGGCGCGGTCGGCCCTCAACGAGCCGGCATGGGCTCCGCGATGACCAATACGAGCCGCGAGGTCGGCGGCGTCCTCGGCATCGCGCTGCTCGGCACCGTCCTGTTCGGGGAGCTGAAGGCGACCATCGCCCCGCTGCTCGCCGGCGTGGGCTTGGCTCCCGCCCAGCAGACCGCCATCGTCGGGGCGGCGAGCCACGGGGCCGTCACGCCCGGACTGCTGACGGCGCTGGGGCTGACGCCCGAGCAGCAGGACGTGGTGAGCGGAGCCCTTCGTGAGGCCTACATGGCCGGGTTCCATCGCGCGCTGTTCATCGCCGCGGCCATCATGTTCGCCGCGGCCATCGTCGCGAACCGGTTCATCCCGGGACGACGCGCGGCCCCGAACGTGGACCCCGTGGCGGAGTCGGTCCCCGCGAACGCGTGACCCAGCGCGTCAGGATCCCGGCCTGAACACCATGTCGGCGATCACCAGGAGCAGCACGACCATGTCGATGCGCGAGATCGTCCGGATGCGCGAGGCGAGGCCCGTGACCTCGGGCGAGTCGGGACCCTTCTCCTCGACGGCCACGCCGAGCTTGCCGGCGGTCGGCCCCAGGAAGAACGTGCCGGTGATCGCGGTGGCCGCGTACCCGGCGATGCCGAGCAAGATCCAGGTGTCGCCCCATCCCAGGAACGGCGCGTAGACCACCAGCGCGATCCCGCTCAGCAGCACGACGAACGACGCCGGCAGGAACAGGTGCGGGCCGGCCTTCTCGATGTCCTTCAAGAAGGCGCCGACCCGGCTCGGGTCCGCGCGCTCCAGCCTGAGCGCGTAGTACTGGACGAAGATCCCCGCGCCGACCCACACCACGGCGGCCACCACGTGGACGTACTTCAGCAGGTCGTAGACGACTTGGGAGAACGCGAGCAACCGATCCCTCCTCCATGAGCGACGGCGCGAAGACTAGCGCACGATCACCGGAGTGCCTACGGCCCACGACGGCCTCAGCGGATCAGGCGGCTCATGCGACGGTCGGCGAGGATCTTGCCGCCGGTCTGACATCGCGGGCAGTAGACGACCTCGTGGGATTCGTAGCTCACGCGCCGCAGGTCGGTCCCGCACTCCGGGCACGGCTCTCCCGCACGGTTGTGCACGGTGAAGTGGTCGCCCAGCTTGGTGGGGAGCCCGCCGGTGCGTCCTCGCTCCGCCTCGAGCGCGTCGCCGAGGATCGCGCGGAGCGCCTCGATCAGTCGCTCCCGACCGTCCTCGTCCGTTCGATCGAGCCGGGCGAACGGCGACAGCCTCGCCCGGTGGAGCGCGTCATCGCTGTAGCCCCGGCCCACCCCCGCGATCGTCCGCTGATCGCGCAGGATCGTATGGATGCGGCGACCCTCGATCCCGGAGCGCAGCAGGTCGTCGGCCTCGGGGGTCAAGACGTCGGGCCCGAGGCGCTCGAGCGGGCCGTCATCGCCCTCCGCGAGCACCCACCAGCCGGCCGAGCGTTGGGTCCCGAACTCCTTGACCAACACGCTCGGACGGTCGGCCGCCCGTATCCGCAGCACGGCCCCCCTCGGCCTCGAGGCCTTCGGCGGCGATTCCACGTCGACGCGTCCGCCCTGGGACAGGTGCACGAGGACGCGCATCCCTCCCGCCAGCCGCACGACGACGTACTTCCCGCGCCGACCGACACCCTCGATCTCGCGGCCGAGCGCCTCCTCCGGACGCGGCGCGTAGGTCTTCAGCGAGGAGAACTGGAGCAGATCGAGCCCGTCGAGGACGCCGCCCGCGAGCACGTCGTCGAGCCGTTCGGCGAGCGCCTGCACCTCCGGCATCTCGGGCACGGCGACCTCAGTCCGACAGCTCCGCCGCGGCCCGTCCCACGATCTCGATGCATTCATCGATGCGATCCTTGTGGGTGCGGTGCGACACGATGCAGGCACGCAGCACGTAGTCACCGTGGATCATCGTGCTCGACAGGAACACGCGCTTGGACGCGTTGATCCTGGCAAGGAGCTCGCGCTGGCTCTCGACGCCGCCTCCCGCCAGCCGGAACGGCACCGTGGTGAGCTGGGGCCGCCATACGACGTCGACGTTCGGGTCGGCCTCGAGGGCGTCGGCGAGATAGAGGGCGAGGTCGAGCTTCTCGTCGAGCGCCCCACGGAACGCGCCGACGCCGTGCACCGACAACGGGAGCCACACGCGAAGGCCCCGCCAGTCGCGGGACAGCTCGGCGGAGTACTCGCTGTAGTTCGGGAGCTCACCGGTCGGCGGCAGGTCCTGGAGGTACGCCGCGCCCTCGAAGTGGGCGTCCCGCAACGCCGTGCCGTCGCGCACCACCAGGCCGCCCGTGCCGTACGGCAGGAACAGGCCCTTGTGCGGATCCAGCGTCACCGAGTCGCTCCGCTCGATGCCGCTGAACCAGCGGCGTCCCCGTTCGGTGAGCTGGAAGAAGCCGCCGTACGCGCCGTCGACGTGCATCCACAGTTCCTCGTCGGCCGCAACGTCGGCGATATCGTCGAGGGGATCGATCGCTCCCGTGTTGGTGGTCCCGGCGCTCGGCGCCACCAGGAACGGGCGCATCCCGGCGTCTCGGTCCGCTCGGACCATCGATCGCAGGGCGGACGGGTCCATGCGGAGCTCGGCGTCGGTGGGGACCAGGCGCACGTTGCGCTCGGAGAAGCCGGCGATCGTCGCGGCCTTCGTCACGCTGGCGTGGGCCTGCTCGCTCACGTAATACGTGCCGTCGAGGAAGTCGGCTCCCAGCCGATCGTGGCGGGCCGTGACCATCGCCGACAGGTTCGCGGCCGAGCCGCCCGACAGGAGGAGCCCCTGCGAGGTCGCCGGGTACTCGAACACGTCGCACAGCCACCGAGCTACGTTCTCCTCGATCTGGACGACCGCGGGGCTCGGCTGCCAGAGCCCCGCATAGCGGTTCACCCCCTGCGCGATGAACTCCCCCAGCGCGGCCGTATACAGCCCCCCGCCGGGGATGTAGGCCAGGTACCCTGGGCCCGCGTATTCGAAGGTCCGCTCGACGGCCCGCTGAACGTCGGCGAACACACGGTCGAACTCGACCCCGCCCTCGGGGGGCGCGGACCGCAGCTCGCGAGCCAGCTCGATCGCGCCCTCGGTCGCCTCCGCGGGAGCGTCGTCGAGCCCCCCGATGAACCCGATCAGGTAGCCGAGCGCCGCCTCGCCCATGGCGCGCATGTCCTCGGGCGCGGGGTCGAGCGGGTACATGTCCCTTAGTCCCGGGGCGTGACCGCGTCGAGCAAGGCCCTCGAGGACGCCGCGATCTCGTCCACCGCCCGCTCGAAGGCCTCGGCGTTCTTCCTCGACGGCTCGCGATACCCGCTCACCTTGCGCACGAACTGGCGGGCCGCGGCCCGGTACTCCTCCTCGGTCGGCGCCTCATCGGGGCGCCTCAGCGTCTTGATGCTTCGGCACATGGCACGCACGGTACCGTGTGCCGGTGCACCGCGTCGCCCTAGCCTTCCTTGCTGGCCCTGAGTGAGTAGGTGAGCGGGATCGTGCCCACCTGGCCCTGCGGGAAGCCGTAGTGATCGTCTCCGTGTTTGACCAGGAACGGCGCCGGCCATCCGAGCGTGCGTTTCTCGTCCAAGAACTCGATCCGCAGGCCGTTGCGAACCAGCGACGTGACGATCTCACCGAGAGAGTGGTTCCACCCATGCTCCCACTCGGCGTCGACGTCGGCATCGGGATCTGCGTAGGAGCCCTCCACGGGGAACGTGATCGCCTCGCCACCCCAGTAGTCGTGCATCAGGTGCAGCGTCGTCGGGTCGGTCTGGTCGTCGTCGAGCGCCCACATCACAGGGTGCCCCTCGTGCAGGTAGAAGATCCCGCCCGGCTCCACGAACCTCGCCACCGTCTCGGCCCATGGCTCGAGGTCGGGCAACCAGCCGAGCACCCCCCGGGACGTGTAGACCACGTCGAAGGTCTCCCCCTCCAGCGGCCCCGGCAGGTCGTACACGTTCGACATGAGGAACCGCGACACGTCGGCGAGCCCCGTCTCAGCCGCCAGCTCCTTGGCGAAGGCGATCGCCGGCTCGGAGAAGTCGACCCCGGTGACGTCGGCGCCCAGCCTGGCCCACGACAGCGTGTCCAGGCCGAAGTGGCACTGGACGTGCAGCAGCCGTTTGCCGGCGACCTCGCCGACCTCCTCACGCTCCCAGGGCTCGATCCGCACGTCGTCGGGGTCGTCGCGGAACCGCTGGACGTCGTAGAACTCGCCGGTCGTATGGATCGCCGTCCATGCGTCCCAGAGCTTGCGGTTGTCGGCGAGCTCTCGTTCGTTGGCCATCAGGCGTCGCGCTTCTTCGCGAGGGCGCTGATCGCCTCCATGACCGCTCGGTGGGCCAGGATCGAGGTGATCTCGGCGTGGTCGTACGGCGGGGCCACCTCGACGACGTCCATCCCGACGAGGTCGACCTGGCCGACGATCTGGCGCACCGCCCGCAGGAGCTCGCGCGAGAGCATCCCGCCCGCCTCGGGCGTGCCGGTTCCCGGCGCCATCCCCGGGTCGACCACGTCGACGTCGAGCGAGAGGTAGATGCAGTCGGGCCCGTCGAGCGCCTCGGCGATCGCATCCGCGATCACGGCCTCGGCGCCACGTTCCTCGATCTCGGTCATCGTGTGCCACCGCAGCTCATGTTCGCGCATCCAGTCCCACGTCTCGCGCTCGGGCCAGTAGCCGCGCAGGCCGACCTGGATGAAGTTGCGCCCCGCGACCCACCCCTCTTCGATCAGGCGGCGCATCGGTTCACCGTGGCCGTAAAGGTTGCCCCACTGGTCTTCACCGGTGTCGGCATGGGCATCGAAGTGAACGATGCCGACCGTTCGAGGCCACACGTGGCGCGCGACCGCGGCGGCGCTGGGATAGGTGACGGAGTGATCCCCGCCCAGCACGATCGGGATCGCGCCACTCGAGGCCACCCGGTATACCTTCTCGTGGATCACACGGAGGCCGCGCCTGAACCGGCTCGGCACGACGGGCGCGTCACCGGCATCGACGACCGTGAGATGCGCGAACGGCTCGGTGTCGAGCTGGATCGACCAGGCGGTCTCGTTACCCCACGCGGTGGGAGCCATGCGGATCGCGCGAGGCCCGAACCGGGCGCCCGGACGGCCCGACACCCCCTCGTCGAGTGGCGCCCCCACGATCGCGACGTCGGCCGCCGCGGCGGCGAGCGCCTCGTCGTCCAAGGCCCATGGCAGCTTCTCGAACGAGCCGTGCCAGTCCGAGTAGTACGGCAGGTCGCGGCTGGTGAACTCGGTGAACTCGTCGTCGCCGCGCAGGTCGCTTCGATCGATCCGGAAGTCGGGCGGCTCGCTCATCGGCGCAAGCTTGCCACATCCCGTGGATCCACCGCGGGGTAGGCTCCTCGGGCATGACAGCGCCCACTTCCCCCATGCGGGCACGCTCGATCGCCTGGCGTGCCGCGGCGATCGCGGCACCCTGGCTCTGGTTCTTGGTGCGAGGTATCGGTGGCCCGGTCGACGGCATCGCGGTGGCTATCCCGGTGTTCGGCCTGCTCGCCGCGATCGTCATGTTCATCCTGGCCGCCGCGATCGGCCGCCCCACATTCACCTTCGTTGGCTTCTCGATCGTTGCCGCCACCCTGGTGGCAACGCTCGGGCCCAGGGTGCCCCAGTCGAGCGAACCGCCCGTCGCGGGGGTCGCCGTCGCGGCTGCCAACGTGTATGAATCCAATCCCACCCCCGAGGCGGCCATCGAGACGCTGCTCAACCGGGAGGCCGACGTCGTCGTGGCCGTCGAGATGCAGGGCGACTTCTGGAACCGCCTCGAGGCCCAGCCGGCGCTCCCCTACGGCGTCCGTCGGGGCGAGCTCGGCGTCCGCTCGCGCTGGCCTGTCGAGAAACTCGAGACCCCCGGCAACCTCAACTCCGCGCGGGTGCTCCGGGCGCGCGTCGCGACGCCCTCGGGATCGATGATCCTCTACGTCGTGCACGCGTCAAACCCCTTGTACTCGGCGACGTTCGACCAGCAGCGCGACCTCGTCGATCGTCTGCTCGCCGACATCGCCGAAGAGACGGAGCCGACGGTCTTGGTGGGTGACCTCAACCTGAGCGACCGCACCACCAGCTACCGGGCGCTCACGACGCAGCTCAGGGACGCGATGCGGACGTCGGACTGGCCCAGCTCCACGTATCACGGTGAGATCTGGCCGGTGTTCCAGCTGCGGATCGATCACATGATGATCCCGATGTCGTGGTGCGGCGCCGAGACCGACACCTTCAACGTCCCGGGTTCGGATCACAACGGGATCGTGGCTACCGTCGGGCCGTGCCCGGTTCCCTAGCCGAGGTACTTGAGGATCGCCCTGGCGGCGTTCGCCCCCGGACCTCCCGTGACGCCGCCGCCGGGATGGGCGCCCGACCCCGCGAGGAACAGCCCCTCGAGCACGAATCGGTAGCGGGCCTCGCCCGCCATCGGTCGCCAGGCGAAGAACTGATCGAGGCCCGGCTCGGCGTGATAGACGTGCCCGCCGCTCAGGCCGTAATCCGTCTCCAGGTCCTCGGGGGTGATGACCTGGCGTGCCTCCACCAGCTCGCCCAGCCCGGGGGCGTACCGCTCCAGCACGCCGATCGCGAGGTCGCCGAGCCGCTCCCGCTCCCCCACCCAGCTCCCCTCCCGCAGGTGGCGGGGAGCCCCCTCGACCAGGACGCTCATCACGTGCTTGCCGTCGGGCGCGAGGGATGGGTCCGCCAGGGAGGGGATCGTCGCCTCCAGCCAAGGATCGTCGGCCAGGCGCCCGTACTTCACCGCATCCTTTGCCTTCTCGACGTGATCGATCGAGGTGCCGATGACGATCCGACCCCGCACGCGCTCGTCGTCGTCTGCCCCCACGAACGCCGGCAGCCCCGACAGCGCGAGGTTCACCCTCGCCGTCGCGCCCGGCGTGCGGATGTTCCCGGCGCGCCACACCATGTGGGGGCCCAGCTCGGTGGGATCGCACAGTCGCAGCGTGCCCTTGGGATCCGAGGCCGAGACCACGGCCCCCACGTCGATCCGCTCTCCGTCGGCCAGCGTCACGCCGATCACGCGGCCGCCCTGACTGCGGATCCGGGCGACCTCCGAGTCGGTCTTGATCGTCGCGCCCTGCGTTCGAACGGCGGAGGCCAGCGCCTCGGCCAGCGCCCCCGTGCCCCCGACGGCGAACGTGGCCTCGCCGGCCGCCCCCCCGTCGTGACCGGCCGAGTCGTTCAGGAAGACTGCGGCCGTGCCTGCGGCCCATGGGCCGGTGGCGGTGAACTTCACGCCGCGTGTGGCCAGCGGTCCGCGCAGGGACTCCGACTCGAACACCTCCTGCACGAGGTCGGCCACCGCCATCGGGAGTGCGCGGATCGTCTCCCTGCCCGCCGTCGCCCCGAGATCCTTGAACGCCTTGCCGAGCTTGAGCCCCATCAGCGCATCGGCCATCGACGGGCTCCGCGCGTCCGGCGGCGTCGCCACGTTGACGTAGGCGAGGAAGCTGGCCATCGCGCGCACCTTGGAGTCGAACGAGAGGTAGGCGTCGGCGTCGGCGGCTCCCCGTGTGCGCAGCTCGTCGGCGGTGCGGGAGGGGTCCGACCAGAACGTGACGGCGGTGCCATCGGGCTGCGGAGCGAACATCCGCACCTCGGACGACACGGTCTCGAACCCGTGCTGGCGGAGCCGCAGATCGCTCACCACCGAGTCGCGGAAGCGGCCAACGGTGTGCACTACTCCGGGGGCCGTGAAGCCGGGAGCGGGCTCGGTGTTGCGAAGGATCCCTCCGACCTGCGGGGCCCGCTCGAACACCGTGACCTTGTGACCCGCCTTCGCGAGGTAGGCGGCGGCGACCAGGCCGTTGTGACCGGCGCCGATCACGACGATCTCGGATCTCGCCATCAGGCCGCCCTCCGGCCCTTCTTCTTCTCCTTGAGGTACTCGAGCGCGGCGAGTCGGCCGTTGGCGCCCATGATGCCGCCGCCGGGGTGGGTCGCCGAGCCGCACATCCACAGGTCCTTCACCGGCGTGCGGTACCGCGCCCAGCCGGGGACCGGGCGGTTGAAGAACAGCTGCTCGAGCGAGAGCTCTCCTTGGAAGATGTTGCCCTCGCTCAGGCCCGTCCAGTCCTCGATGTCCTTGGGCGAGAGCACCAGCTTGCCGACGATCTTGCCGCGGATGTCGGGGAACCGCTCCTCGAGCGTGTCGATCACGGTCTCGCCGAATCGGTCGCGCATCTCGGGCGTCCACTCGCCGTCGCCGGCCAGGTGATAGGGCGCGTACTGGACGAAGCAGCTCATCGTGTGCTTGCCGGGGGGCGCCATCGACGGATCGACGAGCGTCGGGATGATGCAGTCGATGTAGGGGCGCTTGGAGAACTCGCCGTACTTGGCGTCGTCGTAGGCGCGCTCCATGTAGTCGATGCTCGGCGAGAACGAGATCGCACCCCGCAGCCACTCGCCGCGGCCCGGCTTGCACGCGAGCTCGGGCAGACCGTCGAGGGCGAGATTCACCTTGCCGCTCGATCCGCGGTACTTGTAGCGCATGACGTCGGCTTCGAACGAAGGGTCGAGCGTTCCCGTCTCCAGCAGCTTGATGAACGTCCAGCGGGAGTCCAGCGACGACATCACGACGTCGGCGTGGATCTCCTCGCCGCCCTCGAGGGCGACACCGGTCGCCCGCCCCCCGCTCGTGATGATGTTCGTGACCGCGCATTCGGTCCGGATCTCGGCCCCCAGCGACAGCGCCGCGCTCGGCGATCGACGAGCTGATCCCGCCCGTGCCGCCCTTGGGGATGCCCCATGCGCGGAACGCGCCGTCGATCTCGCCCATGTAGTGGTGCAGCAGCACGTAGGCCGTGCCGGGCGAGCGCGGCCCCTGGAACGTGCCGATCACGCCCGAGGCGCTCATCGTGGCCTTCAGCGGATCGGTCTCGAACCACTGGTCCAGGAAGTCGGCGGCGCTCATCGTCATCAGCTGGATGAACGTCGTCTGCAGCTTCTGCGGCAGCTCCTTGAACGACTTCGCGAGCGGGCCGAGCGGCAGCCAGTCGCGCGGCGCGATCTTGCCCGGGTCGGGCGGCACGATCGACAGGATCGGCTTGATGAACCGCGCCATCTCCGCCATCAGCAGGCCGTACTCCTCGTAGGCCTCGGCGTCGCTCGTCGACCACCTGCGCAGCTCGCGCAGGGTCTTGCCGTGGTCGTTCACCCGCCACAGGTAGTCGTCGTCGAGCGGGGTGATCGTGCCGTCGAGCGGCAGGATCTCGAGCCCGTGCTTGGGGAGCTGCAGCTCGCGGATGATCTCGGGGCGCAGCAGCGAGACCACGTAGGACATCGCGCTGAATCGGAACCCCGGGACGTGCTCGACGGTGGTGGCCGCTCCGCCCAGGATCGGGTTCTTCTCGAGCACGACCACCGACCTGCCGGCCTTGGCCAGGTATGCCGCCGTCACCAGACCGTTGTGGCCTCCCCCGATCACGACCGCGTCGTACCGCTTGGCCATGTGCGAGCCTCCTTGGACGGCGTCGGATGCCGATGACTCGGGGTCATCGGCAGCCCGATGGTGGCGCATGCCTGCACCGGTCGCCCATGCTAGCGGGGGGGGTTGGGGCGCACCAACGGTGGGCTGACCTCAGGTCACGTGAGGCGTGCCGGTGCCACCGGGCGTGGTCTAGGCTGGCGCCCGCATCGGCACGCGTCCGCAGGAGGTCATCCGTGAGCGTCGGCACCGCGTTCTTCCCCCGTGAGCGAGAACTGAACACCAAGCTCGCCTGGGGCGACTGGGCCGGCTACTTCGCCGCGGCCGTCTACGCCGACTTCCACGACATCGAGTACAACGCGATCCGCGAGGCCGCGGCCGTCATCGACGTGTCGCCCCTGTTCAAGTACGAGATCTCCGGGCGCGACGCCGCCCGCCTGCTCGATCGGGTGGTCACTCGCGACATCTCCCGACTGCGGGTGGATCAGGTCGTCTATACACCGTGGTGCGACGAGGACGGCAAGGTGGTCGACGACGGCACCGTCACACGCCTGAGCGACGACACCTTCCGCGTAACGGCGGCGGACCCGTGCTACCGCTGGTTCGTGATGAGCGCGAGCGAGCTGGACGTCGAGATCCGCGACATCAGCGAGGAGACCGCCGGACTGGCCTTGCAGGGCAATCTGTCACGCGAGGTGCTGGAGGCCGCAACGGGCCAGGACTGGGGCGACGTCCGCTATTTCCGTCGTCGCACGGGCCAGATCGCCGGGACGCCGGTCGACGTCACTCGGACCGGCTACACGGGCGACCGTGGGTACGAGATCTGGATGCCGGTCGACGGCGCCCTCGCGGTCTGGGACCGGATCTTCGACGTCGGCCGGGACTACGGCATCTATCCATCGGGGATCCGGGCGATGGACGTCGCTCGGGTCGAGGCCGGGCTCATCCTGATCGAGGCCGAGTACACGAGCGCGCGCCACGCGGTCTCGGCCGAGCAGCGGTATTCCCCGTTCGAGCTGGGGCTCGGGCGGCTCGTTGAGTTCGCGAAGACCTCCCCGTTCACGGGCGACCGAGCGCTTCGCGCCGAGGTAGCGACGGGCGGACCCGCCCGACGGCTCGTGGGCCTTGAGCTGGAATGGGCCGGGATCGAGCGCCAATTCGCCCGGCACGGTCTGGCCCCTCACGTCTCACCGATGGTCGAACGTGCGGCGGTGCCCGTCTACAAGAACGACCGCCAGGTCGGCCGTGCGACCTCGATCACCTGGGGTCCCACGATCAAGAAGATGATCGGGTTCGGCTCGATCGACCGGGAACTCGAGTCGCCCGGGAGCCGGGTCTCCGTGGAATGGTCCGTCGAAGGCGAACGAGCCAAGGTCGCTGCGACCGTCGTCGAGATGCCGTTCCTCGACCTGCCGCGCAAGCGGTCGTAACGCCTTCTCCACACGCGCTCGTTCGCCCGTGCCGACCGCCTCTGGGAAGATGAGGTCACCCATGGAGTCTCGTTCCCTCTCGCGTGCGCTGATCTGGATCGGCCTGGCGGCCGCCGCGAGCGGCCTGCTCGTAGGTGTCGCCGGCTCGCTCGTTCTCGGCGTCGTCACGGGCGTGACCGTTGCGCTCCTTCTCGCCATGGGGATCGCGATCGCGTCGTCTCGCGGACACGAGCACGACCCCGGCCGCCGACGGTTCCTCGCGCTTGCGGGCGTCGTCGGTCTCCTCGCCTCGGGCGTCGCGTCGGGCGCGGGATGGGTGATGCGCAAGCGCGCGAGGCCCGACCCGACGCCGGCCCTCGACGCGATGGCCTCCGACATGGGCGCCGAGTACATGGAACTGGTCCAGCGCGCATACCGGTCCGGGCGCTCGGGAGACATCCAGCTGATGCTGGCCCCATTCAACAGCGCCAACTACTCCTTCGAATCGCTCACGCTCGTCCCCCAGGACCCGCGGACCAGCCACGCGAGCACCTGGATGTATCTCGAGCGGATCCCGCTGGTCGTGTACGGCCCCGGGACCGTGGAGGCATCGGACTCCGAGGCGCGCGTGAGCCTGGCCGACCTGGCTCCCACGACGGCCGGACTGATCGGCCTGAACTGGCCCGCCGATCGCGCCGGCCGGCCGTTGGACATCACGGCCATCCCCGGCGCACGCACGCCGAGGGTCGTCGTCACGTACGTGATCGACGGAGGTGGATGGAACGTCCTGGATCACTTCCCCGACGCCTGGCCGAACCTGCGCCGCCTGATGGGCGACGGAGCCAACTTCCGCAACGCGATCGTGGGCTCGTTCCCCGCCGTGACCGCCTGCGCACACGCGACGATCGGGACCGGCGACTTCCCCAACGCCCACGGCATCACCGGACACAACATCCGCGACGGCTCCGAGGTGCGCAAGGCCTACCGGGAGCCGGGGCTGGCCGATCCGAGCGACATCCTCCTCCCGACGCTCGCCGACATGTGGAGCGACGAGACGGGCAATGCGGCTTGGGTGGGCGAGATCGGGTACCAGGTCTGGCATCTGGGGATGCTGGGCGCCGGCGGCGCGACGCGGTCGGGCCTCGACGTGCCGGTCGGCGTCTACTGGGCCGAGGACGGGAGCCGGCAATGGGAGCCACACCACCCCGAGCGCTACCGCCTCCCGGCGCAGGTCCCCGGGCTCGAGGTCCTGGAGGGCTACGCGGCCGACTTCGTGGCACCCGACTGGGACGCGGAGTTCGCGCCCAAGCCCGACAGCCGTCAGTCGCCGTGCTGCAGCCCGCCGATCGTCGCCTACCAGGGCGACCTGATCGAGGCCACGTTCGACTCCGAGCCGATCGGCAACACCGGCACGACCGACCTGCTCTACACGACGTACAAGTCACCCGACTACACGGGGCACGTCTACGGCATGTTCTCCGAGTGGACCGGCCTGCAGCTGCGGGCCGTCGACGAGCAACTCGGCCGCCTCGAGGCGATGCTCGAGGCGCGGTTCCCGGACGAGTACGTGCTGATGGTGACCGCGGACCACGGCCAGTGCCCGCTTCCCGACGCCGAGGGCGGCGTCCGCCTGGACCCGATCCAGCTGCGACAGCATGTCGAGGCGGAGTTCGGCGGCGGTGTGAACCAGGGACTGGTCCAGGATGTGGTTCCCAGCGAGATCTACCTCGACACGCGGAGTCTCTGGGACAACGGCGGCGCCACCCTCGACGACGTGGCGGCCTATCTGAGGGATTACGTCTACCGGCAGAACATCGGTCCCTACGTGCCCCGGAACGCGATCGAGGCCGACATGCTGAACGAACGGGAGTTTGCGGCCGTGTTCTCGACCACCTACCTCGACGCGCTCGTCGGCCGCGACCTCGCCGGCCTGGGGTCCACGGCCTACCCCGATGGCGACTACCCGATGCCGCCGCCTCCGTCCTAGCCCGCCCCCAGTGCCGCGCTCACCCGGGCCTCGGCCTCATCCCAGCCGAACAGTCGGCCTAGGCGGACGAGCGCCACGCCCTCGCCGACGATCGCCTCACAGACCCCCGCGACCCCGAGGAGCCGAACGAGGGCGTCATCACCGTGGCCTGTGGCCATCTCCAGGCTCTCGGCCACCAGTCGCGGCCCGTCGCGGTCGATCGCGAACGCGCGTGGCCCCGCGTCGTCGCCGAGCGAGGACTCCGGCCCCCAGGCAGGAGCGAGGATCTCCTCGACGTGGCGTCGCACCTCCCCGGCGTCGACGCCCGGGCGCAGATTGATGCGGGCACGGTACCGATGCAGATCCAGGCTCCGCACGGCCTCGACCTCGAGGACCCCGCCCAGCGGCATCGACGCCGTCTCCGGCGGGCACGTGACGATCGTGCGCTCGGTGAGGACCTCACCGACGTGAACCCGCAGCACCGTGGGGTTGGGCGCCCCTTCGATCGCCCACGACGTCACGTGGCGTCCTCGGGCTCGATCCGGACGAGCACCTCGTCGAGGGGCTTGCGGGACACGTCAGGAACGGTGGCGTCCTCTGCCGCGTACCCCACGGGGATCACCGCGAAGGGTCGCTCGTTCCTGGGACGACCGCAGAGATCGTTGAGGAACCGCATCGGGCTCGGCGTGTGGGTGAGCGTCGCCAGGCCGGAGCGGTGCAACGAGGCGAGCAGCAGACCGACCGCGATGCCGACCGACTCCTTGACGTAGTAGGGCTTCGGCTCGGTCTCGGAGGCGTGCACCTCGAAGACGACGATGAGGACCGGGGCGTCGGTCAGCATCGGCTTGCGCGCGTCGGTGCCGAGCGGGGCGAGCGCCTCGTGCCACTCGGAGTGATCTGCCTCGTAGAACGCGAGTTCCTCGGCCTCCGCGCCCTCGCGGATCGCCACCTTGACCTCGGGATCCGTTACGACGACGAACCGCCACGGCTGGACATTCGCGCCGCTCGGAGCGGTCGCGGCCGCGCCGATCGCCAGGTCGATCAGCTGGGGGTCGACCGGCCGCGTGGAGAAGTCGCGGATCGTCCGGCGCTCGGCCATCTCCTCGAGGAACCGCTCGGCTCGGAGCAGCGCGACGTCGTGGTCGATCGCGCGCCGGGGCGCGGGGACGATGCGGTGCATCGGATCGCAGGGCACCGCAGGAGTATCGCGCAGACAAGGCGCCGGGGGTCGCCGCAGGTTGCTGCGCCGTGTCGGTGTGTCGTTGAATGGCCACTTCGACCTAGCGAGGGGCGACGTACGTGAAGCACCTCCACACAAGGAACGGGTCGGGGCCGGCGTCCGCAGGGCCTCCGACGAGCGGCGGCTGGGGCAACGCACGGCATCCGGTACCGTCCCCGAGGTGATGTTGACCGGCGACCGCGTCACGCTGCGACCGCTCTCGAGCGACGACCTCGGGCGGCTCGCCTCCATCCTGTCCGAACCCGCCGTGGCGCGCCGCTGGGGAACCTTCGACGACGCCGACCTGCGGGAGCTCGTCGACGGGGACGTCGAGGTGTTCGCGATCGAGATCGACGGCGATGTGATCGGCGCGATCCAGTTCGGGGAGGAGGACGACCCGATGTATCGACACGCGAGCATCGACATCTTCCTGACGACGGAGCGGCACGGTCAGGGCCTGGGGTCCGATGCCATCCGCACGCTGGCCCGCCATCTCGTCCGTGAGCGCGGGCACCACCGGCTCTCGATCGACCCCGCCGCCGACAACCACGCGGCCATCGCCGCGTACGAGCGCGTCGGCTTTCGGCGCGTGGGCGTGATGCGCGACTACGAGCGCGGCCCCGACGGCAGCTGGCACGACGGTCTGCTCATGGATCTGCTCGCCGACGAGCTCGACGGACCTTCGCCCAAGGGCTGACGAGCGCGCTCCGGCCAAGGCTACGGGCCGCCATGGGATGATGCCCGCCGATGTCGCTGGAGCTGACCACCCAGGATCGAGCCGCACTCGACGGCACTCGCGGACACGGCGTGGCCCTCGCGATGCGGATCGTGACGGCGCTCGCGAAGTCGATGGATGCCCACCGGCTGATCGACATCACGTCGGCGCACATCGACGGGTGCCTGTACCACGGACGGGCGGGCCTCGACTTCGCTCGGCGGCTCGCCGATGGTGGCGCCCGTGTCACCGTGCCGACCACGCTCAACGTCGTCCTCGCTCGACCTGCTGCACCCCGAGCTCGTCCACCTCGACGCGCGACACCGACGACCGACGCGCGCGCGCTGATGGACGCCTACGTCGAGATGGGCGTGCCGGCGACGTGGACCTGCGCGCCGTACCAGCTGCCCGAGCGGCCCGGCGTCGGCGATCAGGTCGCATGGGCCGAGTCGAACGCGATCGTGTTCGCGAACTCCGTGCTCGGCGCGCGGACGGACCGCTACGGCGACTTCATCGACATCTGCTGCGCCGTGACGGGTCGCGCGCCCGTCGCGGGCCTGCATCGGACGAGGGAGCGGCTGGCCCGCACCGTGTCGTCGCGGCTCGAGGGCATGCCCGACCGGTCTGCTCGCCGACGACGTCGCGTACGCCGCGATCGGCCACCTCGTCGGGCGCCGACCGGCGCACCGATGTCGCTGCGATCGTCGGCCTCCCGCCCACCACGACCGAGGATCAACTCAAGGCGCTCGGGCGCCGCCGCCGCATCGTCCGGAGCCGTCGCGATGTTCCACGCCGTGGGCATCACCCCGAGGCCGCGACGTCGGCGGCGGCCACAGGCAGGCCGAGCTCCGTGGCCGATGAGCGCCCATCGCCCTGACCGATGCTGCGGGCCGCCCGCGACGAGCTGACGCACGGTCGGGCTCGGCGCGCCGATCGACGCGGTGAGCGTCGGCACCCCGCACTTCTCGGTGGACGAGTTCGAACGACTCGCCTCGCTGCTGGTCGACGGCGACGATCTCCGCGTCCCCTTCTACGTGAACACGGCCCGCGACGTGCTCGACAGGCGGCGGATCTGGGCTGCGTGCGACCCATCGAGGCGGCCGGGGTCACGATCGTGACCGACACCTGCACGTACATCACGCCGGTGATCCGCGACGTGTCCGGTGCCGGTGATGACGAACTCCGGGAAGTGGGCCTGGTACGCCCCGGGCAACATGGGCATCGACGTGGCCTTCGGCAGCCTAGACGAGTGCGTACGGAGCGCCGCGCCGGCAGGCTCGAGCGCGACGAGGGGCTGTGGGGCCATGACTGAGCGTCGAACGCTCGCTGCGGGCTTCGCCGAGGGAGAGGCGCTGGTCCTCGATGAGCCCCTGAGCTTCTGGGGCGGGCTGGACTCCGAGACGGGGCTCGTGATCGATGCTCACCATCCGCAGCTGGGGGCATCGCTCGCCGGACGGGTGGTGGTCGATGGCCATCGGGCGGGGCAGCAGCTCGGGTTCCTACGTGTTCGCCGAGGCGATCCGCGCCGGCACCGCTCCCGCGGCCGTCATCCTCCTCGAGGCCGACCTCATCGTCACCCTCGGCTCCCTCGTGGCCGCGGAGCTCTACCGCACGAGGGTTCCGGTCGTCGTGGTCGACGCCGACACGTTCGCGACCCTGCACACAGGCGACGCCGTGCGCGTCGACGCAGAGCGCGAGGGACCTCCGGTGATCACCGTCATCGCTTAGACCGACAACCCCGCGGACGAGAGGGCCGCATCGAGGGCCGCCGCGAATCTCCCCACGTCGCCGCTCAACGTCTCGAGCTGCGCGGGCCCCAACACCAATACGAGCGCGTCGTCGACCTCCGCGAGCACGCACGGCATCCGCCCATCGGAGGCCTCGGCCACATCCGGCGTTCGTTCGTTGCGGTGTACGACATCGAACGGGATCGGGCACTCGCCAAGGTAGGTCGTCCAGGCGCGCTTGCCCGTGATCGAAGCCGGGCCGTGGGTCACGTCGCAGAGTGAACAATGCGCGGTGCCAGCAGCCTGCCGACCACGTAGGCGAGTTCACCGCGGATGCGTACACCGCCAATCAGCCGCTCGATCGTTCGGTGGTCGGGCACGCGTCCACCGTACCCCGCCCGATGCGCGAGGATGGCTCCTTGGTGGAGGTGGCGGGAATCGAACCCGCGTCTCTCGGCGACCACTCGGGACTTCTCCGGGCGCAGCCAGGTGGTGAGATCTCGCCTCGAGGCACCCACCGGCGGAAACCCTCTCGGCCAGCCTCGGTGCGATGTCCCCCGCCGGCCCCGAGGCCGAACCGGCGGAGTGAGTCTGCTCACGACGCCCATCCCCCGGTCGCAGACGTCCCGGGGGGGACGGCTACCTAATCAGGCAGCGAGCGCGTAGTTATCTTCGGCGCTTGTGTGTTGTCCGGCGTTTATACGTGACATCCGGGATCACGGCCCGCTTCCCCCGAGCGATGAACACCCAGATCGAAGCCAGTACACCCCCATATGCAGTTGTCCCTTCGAGTATACGGCCGGGCGAGGACGCGACTGAAGGCCTCAGGCGAGGCCCGCGCCGAGCTCGAGGGTCACGTCGACGATCAGATCGACGTCCTCGTCGCGGATCCGCCAGTTCGACAGCGCCGGACGGAACGCCAGCTTGCCGTCGTAGATCGTCGTCCCGAAGACGACTCGGCCGTCCGCGATCACGGCGTCTCCGAGCCGGCGGTTGAGCATCGTCCAGATCACCTTCCGCCGTCCCCTGGGGCCGGTATCGGAAGCACACGATGTTGAGCTGCACGTCGGCGAGCCGCTCGAGGTCGGGCGCCTCGTCCACCCGCGTCGGCAAGCCGCTGCGCCTGATCGAGATGTCGCTCCACGATGGCCCGGTAGCCGCTCGCGACCGTAGGCACGCAAGGTCGCCCAGACCGGGAACGACCGTGCGCGTCGCGACATCTCCGGACCCAGGTACCCCCAGTTGGGACGCGGATCCGCAAGGTCGGGCAGGTACGGGGCCCCGCTGCCGAACACGCCCGGCTGCAGGGACGGGTCCTTCACGAACGCGAACCCCGACTCGTAGGGGACGTTCAGCCATTTGTGGCCATCGGCGATCACCGAGTCGGCCCGCTCGACGCCCTCGACGAGGTGCCGGGTTCGCTCCGACAGACGCGCGAAGAGCCCGAAGGCCCCGTCGACGTGGAGCCAGGCCCCGTATCGCTCGGCGAGGTCGGCCATCCGGTCGATGCGGATCGAAGTCGCCCGCGTTCACCTCGCCCGCGCTCGCGATCACGATGGCCGGCGCGCCGTCGAGGGCCGAGAGCTCCCGCTCGAGCGCCTCCACGTCGAGCCGGCCCACGCCGTCGCGGGCCAGCTTGCGTACGCTCGAACGCCCGATCCCGAGCATCGCGAGGGCCTTGACGTCGCTCGCGTGCACGTAGCCCGACCCGAAGACCGGCACCGGCGGCAACGCTCCGAGTCCGTCGAGGTCGACGTCGACCCCGTGGCGCAGCCCCCACCAGCGGCGCGCGCACGCGAGCGCGGTGAAGTTCGCCATCGTCGCGCCCGTCGTGAGCACGCCCGACCACTCGGCGGGCAGTTCGAACAGCTCGCGGAGCCACCCCAAGGTCACCGTCTCGATGTGCCCGCCCAGCGGTGACTCGACCCACGCGGCCGGGTTCTGATCGAGCACGGGTGCCAGCCAGTCGCCGCCGAGGGCCGCCGGCGTCACGCCGCCGGTGATGAAGTGGAAGAACCGGGGGCCGACCGAATGCACCGCCCCATCGATCGCGCCGACCAGTTCGGCGAGCGCCTCCTCGGCGCCGACGCCGTGCTCGGGGAGCGGGCCGGACAGTCCCGCCGCAACGACCTCCGCCTCCTCGACGCGCACCGGGCGCTCGTCGAGGGTGTCGAGGTAGGCGGAGGCGTGCCCCGCCATCAGGTCCACGACCCGCTTCACCTCGTCGCGCTCGGGAGGGGTCGTCATGCGCTCATGGTACGCGTCGCGGGAACGGCTATCGGCGGCGGCCGAGCTCGCGCTCGATCTCGCGGCGACTCTCGCGCTCGGCGATCGACTGGCGCTTCTCGTAGCTCGCGCCGCCCCTTGCCGATGCCCAGCTCGACCTTCGCCATGCCGTGGGTGAAGTAGACCCTCAGGGGCACGAGGGCGAGCCGATGCTCCTGCTTGCTGGGACCGCGAGGTGTTCGATCTGGCGCCGGTGGAGCAACAGCTTCCTTGGGCGCTTCGCGACGTGCTTGCGCACGTCGCCCTGTTCGTACGGCGGGATGTGCATGCCCTCGAGCCAGACCTCGCCGTCGCGGACACGGGCGAACGCCTCGGCGATCGACGAGCGGCCGCCGCGCATCGACTTCACCTCGTCGCCGGTCAGCACGATGCCGCACTCCACGCTCTCGAGGATCTGGTAGTCGTGGCGCGCCTTGCGGTTCGTCGACGACCTGGTGCTCGCCCTCGGCCCGGCCGCGCCATGCCGGCCGCCTAGACGTCGAGGAAGCGCCGCATGCCGACGTCCCCGCGATGACGGCCACGAACACCGCGGCGATCAGGATCCACGGGGCGACCGACAGCACGTCGGCGTTCTTGATGAGCGGGAACGAACGCGATCTGATCTCGGAGCCGGTCGATGAGCAGCACCTTGATCACGAACAGCGCCACGATCGCGGCGGCGGCCCCCAGCAGCGCCTCGACGAGGCCCTCGATGAGGAACGGCACGCGGATGCGCCAGTTCGTCGCGCCGACGAGTCGCATGATGGTGATCTCCTTGCGTCGGGCGTACATCCCCATCTTCAGCGTGTTCGCGACCAGCACGATCGCCGAGATCAGCATGATGGCCGCGATCGAGAGCACGCCGATCGACAGGACGCTCGTGATCGCGACCAGGCGGTCGAGCAACTCTCGATAGTCGGCCACGTTGCGGACGCCCGGCTGTGTGCACACGATCTCGTTATCGCGCTCGGGGTTCGGGACGCAGTCCATGAGCGCCGCCACCTGTTCGAACTGGGCCGGATCGGCGAGGTTCACCCGCAGCGACGTCGGGATGACCTCCTCGCAGTTCACGTTCTCGAGGAACACGGGCTGGTTGGCGAACAGCTGGTCGGAACTGCGTCGCAGGCCTCGTCCTTGTCCTGGAATTCGACGCTGGCTACGGCCGGGAGACCCTCGAGGGCCTCCTGGAGGCGCGCCACGTTGTCGCCCTTCACCGGGTCGGTGAGGTACACGGCCACCTGGACGTTGCCCGTCCAGGCGTCGATGACCAGATCGAACTGCCGGGCGATCAGCAACGCGAGCCCGAACAGGAACAGCGCGATGAACGCCGTCGACATCGCCGCGAAGGCCGCCGTGCCGTTGCGACGCAGGCCCGTGGCGGTCTCCCTGAAGTAGTACTCGAGGCGCAGCATCAGCTGTAGACGCCCCGGGACTGGTCTCGGACGACGTGGCCGCCGTCGAGCTCGATCACACGCTTGCGCATCGCGTCGACGATCGCTTGGTCGTGCGTGGCCATCACCACGGTCGTGCCGATCCGGTTCACCTTGTCGAGCAGCCGCATGATGTCGACGCTGGTATTCGGGTCGAGGTTGCCCGTCGGCTCGTCGGCCAACAGGACGAGCGGGCGGTTCACGCACGCGCGGGCGATCGATACGCGCTGCTGTTCGCCGCCCGAGAGCTCGTCGGGGTAGTTCGCCGTCTTGTCCCCCAGGCCCACGTAGTCGAGGATCTCCGGCACGCGCTTGTCGATCTGTTGGCGCGATTTGCCGATCACCTCGAGCGCGAACGCCACGTTCTCGAACACGGTCTTGTCGGTCAGCAGCTTGTAGTCCTGGAACACCGTGCCGATGTTGCGGCGCAGCTTGGGAACGTTCCACGACGAGATCTTCGCCGAGGAGCTTGCCCGCGACATAGACATCGCCGTTCGGTGACGTCCTCCTCACGAAGGAGCAGGCGGATCAGCGTCGACTTCCCCGACCCCGACGGGCCCACGACGAACACGAACTCGCCCTTCTCGACGTCGACGCTGACGTCGTCGAGCGCCGTGACGCCGTTCTTGTAGGTCTTCGTGACTCGTTGCAGACTGATCATGCCGGGGACCCTCGAGGCTTGGGGAAGTGGAGAACCGAACCACCCTATCAGAGGCCATTTCCGACATGGTGGAAGGTACTCCTGGGCGTTCATGGAGACCTCCGCCGTGGGCGCCGACGCCCACCGCGACGCCACCGGCACGTGGTCGGAAGGACCTGCGCGTTCGCTCGGCCCGATCCTCATCATCGTCGGCGTCGTATTCGCGTTGCGTGGCTTCGTGTTCGGCGTCGACCTCACGCGACGCACACCCCGACGTGCTGAGCTTCTGGCTCCCCCGCTTCTCGTTCCTCGGGCGGTCGCTCGGGGCCGGCCACATCCCCCTGTGGAACCCCTACGAGATGCTCGGATACCGCTATGCGGCCGACCCGCAGAGCGGCTGGACGTACCTGGGCCCGATGGCGCTGTTCACGGCGTTCTCCCCGGGCGTGGCGATGCGGGCCTTCATCGCGCTCAACCCGCTGCTCGGCGGGTTGTCCTTGTACGCCTTCCTCCGTATCGAGCGGCTCCCGCCGATCGCCGCGACCGTTGGCGGCCTCTCCCTCGCGATGATGATGGCCGGCTCCGAGCTCGCGGTGTCCCTCCCGTTCGCGGGCACGCTGGCCTGGACGCCCGTGGTGCTCCTGGGCGCCTGCCGGCTACCTGCGCACCACGACGTGGACCCGCCGCCTGGCGTGGATGGGCCTGGCCGGCCTCGCCTGGTCCCAGATCGCGAACGCCCACCTGAGCCACGGCCTCGTCACGTGCACCCTGCTCGTGTCCGCGTTCGTCATCGTGCGGCTGGTCACCGACGTTCGCGCCGGCCGCCTGGGAACCGGCGCCGCGCTGGGTCGTCGGGCTGCTGTTCCTGCGGGTTCCTCCCCCTCGCCGCACTGCCCTCGCGCTCATCCCCCGGCTGGACTTCCTGCGCGAATCGAGCCTGCGGCGGGCTACGACCGCCCTGGGCGAGCCCCTGTCCGCGGAGGTCGAGGACGTCCCGTCGATCGCCAACGGCGTGTGGGCGGGATGGCCGCTGGCGCTCGGCGCGGCTCCGGGAGCCTACGCCGGCGCCACGTCCTGCTGGGCGTGCCGCTCGCCCTGCGAGCTCGCGCGCCAACGCTCCCTGGTGGTCGCCTTCGGCGGTGCGCTCGCCCTGACCTGGGCCTCGATGCTCGATGTCGTCATCGGCACCCCCTGGGTGCGCACGATCCTTCTCGCGGTCCCCTACGGCGACGTGTTCCTCCACAATCCCGGCAGGCATGCGATTCGTGGCGATGATCGCGGTCCCGGCGCTGGGGGCGGCCGGGGTCGCGAGCCTGATCGAGTCGCCCATGCCACGCCGCCGGGCGTGGGGCTGGCTCGCGGCGGGGGCCGCGCTCTGGCTCGGCGTGCCCCTGATCATGCGCGGCAACCCCATCCGGTTCGGGTTCCTCGCTGCGGCGACCCTCGTCGCGATCCCGCTGCTCGTGTGGCTCGCGACACGACGGGCACCGTGGGCGGGGGCAGCGGTCGTCGGCTTGCTCGTGTTCGAGCTCGTGGCCGCAACCGTGTACGCGCAGCGTTACCGCGCCACGGTCACCACCGGCCTCGAAGGCGACCAGCGAGGCAACCTGATCGTCCAGCCGCTCCGCTCCCCCGACGTCGACCTCGACGCGTTCCTCGCCCCAACGCCGTTCGTCGACCTGATCGGCGACGATCCGTACCTGACCTGGGCGCCCCCGGCCTCGTACTTCGAGAAGGGCTACCTGTTCGCGCAGGAGGCCGAGGACTGGCCGGGCCTCACGATGTCCCGAGGCACGCTGTTCGGGCTGCGCGACGTGCTCGGCTACAACCCAGTGCAGATGCCCAGATACTGGTCCTTCATCCGGGCCCGCTCCTCGCTCCCGATCTTCTACAACGCGTCCGTGATCGACCTGCCGACGCGTCGAGACACCCACTTGCTGGGCGTTCGTTGGCTGATCGTTCCGGCCGGCCTCGACCTTCCTGTCGTCGGAACGGTGGTCGCATCCGCCGACCGGTTCGACCTGGTCGAACTCGACGGCGGCCGGCCGCGGGCGGAGCTGTTCACGTCGTGGCGCGTGCTCGACAGGGACGACGCGCTGCGTGCCGTTGCCGACCCCGCGTTCGATCCGACGGCCGAGGTCATCGTGGAGGCGGACCCGGGCGTGGATCCGACCGGCCACCCGCCCGGGTCGGCCACCGTCGTCGAGCCCATGGCGGAGGAGCTCGTGATCACCACGTCGTCGGACGATCCGTCCGTGCTCATGGTCCGGACCTCCTATGACGAGGGGTGGTCGGCCACGGTGGACGGCGTCGCGGCCGAGGTCATCGCGACCGACGCCGTGTTCCTCGGGGTGGCGCTCGATGCCGGGAGCCACGAGGTCCGGCTCGAGTATCGGGACCCGGCGATCGCGGCGGGCGTGGTCGCGGGCGTCGTCGTCTGGTTGGGCTGGGCCCTAGCGGTCGGGGTCACGTGGGTCAGCCGCCGCCGGCGACCGAGTCCGTGAGCGCCCCCTCCTCCCCGGCGGGGACCTCGGCCGCGGGCCGCAGCACGTACGCGAGCGCGTAGAGCACCGCGACGGGGACGAGCAGCGCCCGGTACCCGGTTACGATCGCGAGATACTCGAGCACCCCTCCGAGCATCGCGCCGAGTAGGTTCGCCCCGAACGCCACGGCAGATGATCCGACGTCGCGGAACCGCTGCGCGAAGATCAGGTTGGCGAGGAATACGGGAGCGAACGCCGCGACGATGCCTGCCACCGCCCTGGGCGCTGGCGCGAGCCCGAGGAGCCGCGCCGGCGGGATCGCCCACGCCACGCACAGGCTGAGGCCGAGCGCCGCGTACAGGACCGCCGGACGCGGAAGCCGCGCGCGCCTGGCCACCTCGATCGCGAGCATGACCGCGATCAGGATCCCGGCGAACACGAGCGAGTTGACCAGCCAGGTCGTTCCGAACAGGAGGGCGAACTGAACGACGCTCTTGGCCTCGAGCAACAGGAACGCCGCGCCCATGCAGAACAGGTCTGCGTACCCACGCATGGCGCGCAGCGGTGCGCCGTTGGCGACGCGCACGATCACGGTGGAGCCCAGCAGGATCGCGCCCAGCCACCACAGGTACAGGGAGGGGACCGAGCGTCCCTGCACGTATGGGAACGGGTGATCATCGGTCGCGGGTTCGGGAACCTCGGTGCCGGGCATCCACGGCGTGCCGGCACTCGATATCACCCGGGCTCCGGCCGACGGTCAGGACCGCCTGCTGGCGAGGCCCCAGCTCTTGCTCGACCGCATCGAAGCACGGCTCGGCGCCGAACACCTCCGTCATCGTGCCCGCGTAGCGCTGGAACACGAAGTCACGATAGTAGTTGTACATGGCGAACGCGCCGCCGGGAGCGAGCCGTCGCTTGACCGCCTCCATCGCCTCGCGCGTGAACAGGTAGCTCTCCAATCGCAGCGAGCCCTGACCGCTCACCAACGTGAGCGAGTCGGGCAAGGCGAACAGGATCAGGTCGTAGGTCCGGTCGGTCCGCTCCAGGAACGCGCGACCGTCATCGATGTGCACGCTGACGCGCTCGTCATCGTAGGGACGCGACGGGTGCCGGTCGCGCCCCGTCGCCTGGAGCACGGGATCGATCTCGACCGCGTCCACGTGGCGCGCGCCCTGGGCAAGCGCCAGGGCGACGTCGTTGCCGCTGCCCGCGCCCACGATCAGCACGTCGCCCAGCGGTTCGTCGCCCAGATGGTCATAGGGGCGTGAGTAGAAGCCCTCGGCGACGCTGTCCAGCGGCATCATCGACTGGTGGGGCAGGGCGTTGACGCGGATCGCCGTCCGTCCGCTCGATTCCGAGGGATACACGGTGACCCGGTAGTAGGGCGACCAACGATCGCCCGCGGCCAGGCTCCCCGCCGCGAGGACGACGACGATCGCGCCCAGGGCCGCCCATCGACGTAGCGACGTGTCACGGGCCGACGTCGCGACGAACAGCACGACGATGATCACGCCCCACACGAGCGGACCGGCACCTAGGAAGGCCAGCCCCGAGAAGACGACGATGCCCGAGAGCGCCCCCGTGATGTCCAGTCGGTAGGCATCGAGCGGCTCGAACCGGACGAAGAGGCGGGCGACCCCTTCTGAGATGGTCGCCATCGCCGCCACCACGACCAGGAACAGCACGGGCAGCGCGATCCAGATGGGCGGGGCCACGAGCCCGAACGCGGTGTCGAGGTCGGTCGGGCCGTCGGGTCCCTTCACCACTCGGGCGATGAACACCAGGCCGAAGGCCAGAGCCACGGCGGCCGGCGCGAGACCACTGAGATCGCGTCGGCGACCCGCACGCAGGAAGCCCACCCCGATCCCCAGGAAGCTCGCCAGCAGGACGAAGTTGGTGAAGTACGCCACGTAGACGACGTAGGCAGATGCCCACCGGATGAGCGCCAGCTCCGTGAACAGCATCAAGAAGCTCGCCAGCACCAGGCGCGGACGTGGTCCGAGCCGGTACTCGGATGGTCGGGTCGGCGCGGTGGTCTGCATCCGGCGGATTGTCTACCCGGGGGCCGCGGGGCGCCACCCCGGGAGATCGATCAGGCGGCCGAGGCCTCGGCAGCCCGACGCCGCAGCTCGGCCTCGATGAACCGACCGATGTCGCCATCGAGAACGCGCTGGGGATCGCCCACCTCTTCGTCGGTTCGATGGTCCTTGACCATCTGGTAGGGCGCCAGCACGTAGGAACGGATCTGCGAGCCGAAGTCGACCGCCTTGCGCTCGCCCCTGATGGCCGCCATCTCCTCATCGCGCTTGTGACGCTCCAGCTCGGCCAGCCGTGCCTTGAGGATCCGCATCGCGACGGCCCGGTTCTGCAGCTGCGATCGCTCGTTCTGGCACGCCGCGACGACCCCGCGTCGGGATATGCGTGATCCGCACGGCCGAGTCGGTCGTGTTCACCGACTGGCCCCCCGGCCCGCTCGAGCGATACACGTCGATCCGCAACTCGTCGGGCGGGATCTCGATGTCCTCCTCGTCGGCCTCCTCGAGCATCGGGATCACGTCGAGCGACGCGAACGAGGTGTGCCGGCGCTTCTGCGAGTCGAAGGGCGATGATGCGCACCAGCCGATGCACGCCTCGCTCGGCGCTCGAGCAGCCCGTAGACGTTCGTGCCTCGCACCGTGAAGGTCGCCGACTTGATCCCCGCCTCCTCACCGTGCTGGATGTCGTCGACCTCGGCGTCGAATCCCTCGCGTTCGGCCCACCGCGAGTACATCCGCAGCAGCATCTCGGCCCAGTCCTGAGACTCCGTGCCACCGGCGCCGGCGTTGACCGTCGCGATCGCGTCGGAAGCGTCGTAGGGGCCCGACAGGAGCGACCGCAAGCTCGAGCTTGTCGAGGTCGGCGTCCAGGGCCGCCACCGAGGCACTCAGCTCTGCGGCGAGGCCCGGGTCGGCCTCGTCGGCCAGCAGCTCATCCATCGCGGCCGCGTCGTCGAGGCGCACGAACAGGGAGTCGTACGCGGCCGACGTCGTCCTTCAGGCGGGCGAGCTTCGAGGTGACCTGCTGGCCCGCGGGCGGGGTCGTCCCACAGGGAGGGATCGGCGGCCTGGCGCTCGAGCTCGTCGATCTGCCCGCGCTTGCCCTCGACGTCAAAGGAACTCCTTGGCGGCAAGGACGCGCGCGCGCTGGGCGGCGATGCGATCAGTCATCTCGCTCACGGCGGGAGTCTAGCGGCCGGCCTCGCCCCCCGGACGCTATGGTCCCGAGATGCGGATCGTGGCACTGGATCACATCGAGCACGCCGCCGCGTGCGACGCGATCATCGCCGGGCTTCCCGACTGGTTCGGGGACGCCCAGGGGATCGCCGATTGCGCCGCCGCCGTGCGCGCTGAGCAGGGGTTCGTGGCCCTCGACGAGGGGCCCATCGGCTTCGTGACGTGGGCTACGCGGCATCCCGGCGTGGCCGAGATCACCTGGATGGCGGTGGCCGTGTCGCGGCGCGGTGGTGGGATCGGCGCGAGCCTGATGGCCCGTCTCGACGAGACGTTGCGGCACGAAGGGGCCCGGCTCCTGCTCGTCAAGACGCTCTCGGACCGAGAGGATCCGGGACCCGAGTACGCGGCGACCCGCGCCTTCTACCTGGCCACCGGGTTCCTGCCCGTCGCGGAGCTCGACATCTGGGGCCCCGAGAACCCCTGTCAGCTCCTGGCCCGGCCGCTGTAGCTCACGCGGCCGCGCCGTGGCACTTCTTGTACTTCTTGCCGCTGCCGCACGGGCACGGGGCGTTGCGAGGCGTCTTCGTCGCTCACGGCCTGCTGGCGTTGGCCTGCTGCACGCGGCCCTCCCGCCTCTCGACCTCTTCCCGGTTGTCCGAGACGCGGGTCGGCTGGAGCCTGCTGGGCCTCGGGGCGCACGAACTCGACGCGGTAGATGTATCGGACGAAGTCGGCACGGATCGACTCCATGAGGTCCTGGAACATGTCGAACGCCTCGCGCCGGTACTCGGTGATCGGATCCTTCTGCGCGTAGCGCGCGCAGGTGGATGCCCTCCTGCAGGTAGTCCATCTCGTAGAGATGCTCGCGCCACATCGTGTCGGTGATGTTGAGCAGCACCACGCGCTCGAGCTCGCGCATGACCTCGGAGGTCACCGCGGCCTCCTTGGCCTCGTAGGCGGCCAGGGCCTCCTCGACGAACTCCGCCTGCATCGTGACGAGGTCGTCCCGACCCTGCAGCGAGTCGACCGTGGCCTGCGTCGGGAAGATCTCCTGCATCGCGACGATCAGCTGTTCGAGGTCCCACTCCTCGGGGAAGACGTCCGCCGGGCAGTAGGCGGCCACGGTGGCCCCCACGACGTCCTCGACGAAGCCGACCGCCTGTTCCTTGAGGTCGCTGGCCCTCGAGGATCTCCCGGCGCTCGACCGTAGATCGCCTCGCGCTGGCCGTTCATCACGTCGTCGTACTTCAGGACGTTCTTGCGGCGCTCGTAGTTGAGCTCTTCGATCTGCTTCTGGGCGTTCTCGACGGCGCGGCTGACCATCTTGGCCTCGATGGGCTCGTCGTCGGGCCACTTGAGCCGCTCCATGATCGAGGCGACGCGATCGCTGGCGAACATCCGCATGAGATCGTCCTCGAGCGAGAGGTAGAACAGCGACTCGCCCGGGTCGCCCTGGCGGCCCGAGCGGCCGCGCAACTGGTTGTCGATGCGACGGGACTCGTGCCGCTCGGTCCCGAGCACGTAGAGGCCGCCCAGCTCGACGACCTCCTCGTGCTCGATGTCGGTCTGCCTCTCTCAGCTTGGCATAGATCGGCTCGTACTCGACCTCGTAGGCCGTGCGGTCGTCCTCGCCCATCTCGAACAGCAGGTAGGCGTCGTTGTCCCACTCCCTGCCGGCCATCTCCTGGCCCTCGCCAGGTACTCGGGGTTGCCGCCCAGCAGGATGTCGACGCCGCGGCCCGCCATGTTGGTGGCGACCGTCACCGCGCCCTTGCGTCCGGCCTGGGCGACGATCGTCGGCTTCCTTCTCGTGGTTCTTGGCGTTCAGCACGTTGTGGCGCACGCCTCGCCGGTTGAGCACTCCCGACAGCACCTCGGACTTCTCGATCGATACGGTGCCCACCAGCACCGGTTGCCCCTTCTCGCTGCGCTCGATGATGTCGTCGGCCACGGCGTTCCACTTGGCCTCTTCGGACTTGTAGATCAGGTCCTGGCGGTCGGCACGGACGTTGGGGCGATTCGTGGGGATCTCGACCACAGAGATCTTGTAGGTCTCCTCGAACTCGGTCATCTGCGTCCGGGCGGTGCCCGTCATGCCCGAGAGCTTGTCGTACATCTTGAAGTAGTTCTGGATCGTGATCGTGGCGAGCGTCTGGTTCTCCTCCTTGATCCTCACCCCTTCCTTGGCCTCGATCGATTGATGCAGTCCCTCGGAGTAGCGCCGGCCCTCGAGCACGCGACCCGTGAACTCGTCGACGATCTTCACCTCTCCGTCCGTCACGACGTACGCGACGTCTCGCTTGTAGAGCTCCTTGGCGCGCAGCGCGTTCTGGAGGTGATGCACCAGCGTCGTGTTGACGTGCTCGTAGAGGTTCTCGATGCCGAGGATCTCCTCGACCTTGCTCACGCCCTGCTCCGTGATCGCGACCTGGTACTTCGCCTCGTCGACCTCGTAGTCCTCGTCGCGCGTGAGTCTCGGGGCGACCCTGGCGAACGTCACGTACCACTTGGCAGAGTCCTGGACCATGCCGCTGATGATCAGCGGCGTGCGCGCCTCGTCGATCAGGATCGAGTCGACCTCGTCGACGATCGCGAAGTGATGGCCGCGTTGGACGCACTCGGCGAGGCGCATCGCCATGTTGTCGCGCAGGTAGTCGAATCCGAACTCGTTGTTCGTCCCGTAGGTGATGTCGGCGGCGTAGGCCGGCCGTCGCTCGGTGGGCGACATCGCGCCTTGGATCAGCCCGACCTCGATGCCGAGGAAACGGTACACGCCTCCCATCCACTCGGAGTCCCGCTTGGCCAGGTAGTCGTTCACCGTGACGATATGCACGCCCTCGCCCGAGAGCGCGTTCAGGTAGCCGGGCAACGTGGAGACGAGGGTCTTGCCTTCCCCCGTCTTCATCTCGGCGATGTTGCCTTGATGCAGCGCGGCGCCGCCCATCACCTGCACGTCGAAGTGCCGCTGTCCGATCGTCCGGCGGGCTCCCTCGCGCACGACGGCGAAGGCCTCGGGGAGCAGGTCGTCGATCGACTCGCCGGCATCCAGGCGCTGCCGGAAGGCCGGCGCCTGGGCGCGCAGCTCGTCGTCCGACAGGTCCTCGACCTCAGGCTCGAACGTATTGACGAGCCGGGCGATGGACTCGAGGTCCTTGCGCTTTCGGCCTTCGCCCAGGTTGGCGATCCTGTCGAGCAACGGGATTCCCTTCGACTCGCGGACGATCGGGTCAGGGTTCGATTCTACCGGCGGGTCGGTTCAGGACCCGGAGGCTGGCCGGGTCGCGATCGGCGGCCCCGACGGCGTGCGGGCAACGATCACGGCCGCGACGGCGACCACGGCGGCGAGGATCAGTCCCAGGAGCCGGTAGCCGGCGAACTCGAGCACGAACGCGCCGAGCAGGCCGGCGGCGGCAGAGCTGAGGCTGACGACCAGGTCGGTGAACCCCAGCGCCCCCGAGCGTTCGTGGGCGGCCGTCAGATCGCTGATGACGGCCGTCGCCCCCAGGTACGTGGCGGACCACCCGATCCCGATGGTGAACAGGCCCAGACCCACGACCGGCGCCGACGCCTCGGTCGCCGCGATGATCGCTCCGGCGACGCTGGCGCAGCAGCCTACGATGAGTCCCAACCGGTGCCCGTATCGGTCGAGGGCGGCGCCGATGAGCGGAGCGAACGCGAACATCCCCGCGATGTGGGCGCTGATGACGATCGAGATCGACGTGCCGCCGTGCCCCAGGTGGTCGAGGGTGGTGGGCGTCACCCCCATGACGCCCACCATCACGAGCTGCCCACACGCGGCGGCTACCACCGCCGTCCGAAAGCTCGGCACGGCGAGCAGCTCCCGTGGGCCTCGCGGTGAGCCCGGCTCCACCGCTCCGGGCACCTGAGCGGCGAGATCGCGGGGGTCCGGACGCACCCTGAGCACCAGCGTTCCGGCGCCGGCGGCGCCCAGGAGCACGAGGGTCCACGGGATCAGCTGGGCCTGGGTCGAGTCGGCGCCGACCACCGAGCGGATCGCCGCCACCAGCAGCGGGCTGGCGATGGCTCCGATCGTCCCGGCGGCGAGCACCCAGCCGACCGCCCTGCCGCGTGCCTGTGGAGCGTGCATGTCGGCGACCGCGCCCCGGGCAAGGTTCGCCCCGCCCAACGCGACGCCGAACGGGATCGACGCCACCACGAGACCCCAGAACGAGCCGGCGTCGATCGCGATCGCGCAGCCGACCCCCGCCGCGGCCAGCAGACCGTAGGAGAGGAGCAGGCCGGGACGCCGGCCGACCCGATCCATCCAGCGGCCGATCCGCAGCGCGCCCACCGCGGCGGCGAGGAAGTACACGGCCCAGATCAGGCCGGCCGCACCCTCCCGCCCGGACAGGTCGGCCGCCGCGACGCCGCCCACGACGAGCAGCACGGGAAACGAGAGCTGTGCGAAGCCCTGCGCCACGGCCAGCAGCCGGGTGTTCCGACGGATCGCGACGACGGTATCCATCTCGCGCGATCCTTCGTACGTGTCCACCCGATCGGTCATAGCGAAGCGGTGAGCCCACCGAGCCGCTCGATCAGGACGCCGTTCTCCGCGTAGTCCACCGGACAGGCGACGATGGATACGGCCTCGTCGGCGAGCGCGGAGCGAAGCGTCGGAAGCAACTCGTCCGCGGACGAGATCTCATAGCCCTTGGCCCCGAAGCTCGATGCCAAGGTGACGAAGTCGGGATTGTCGAACGACACCGCCGCGGTACGGCCCAGATGCAGCTCCTCTTTCCAGCGGATCAGGCCGTAGCCGCCGTCCACCCACACGAGGATCACGAAGTGGAGTCCCTCACGCACGGCGGTCTCGATCTCGGCCACGCTCATGAGGAACGCACCGTCGCCCATGGCAGCCAGCACCTTGCGCTCCGGGTACGCGAGCTTGGCTGCCGCCGCGCCCGGGAGGGAGAACGCCATCGTGGCCAGTCCGTTGGAGATCAGGCAGGTATTGGGCTCGTAGGTGGGGTACAGCCGGGCCATCCACATCTTCACCGCGCCGGTGTCGCAGAGCACGATGTCCTCGGGCGCCATGGCCGCGCGGATGTCGGCCACCACACGCTGGGGCTTGACCGGGAACGAGTCATCGACCGCTCCCTTCGACAGCTCTTCGCGGACGAAGTTCTTCGACGGCGATGCGGCCAACGGCGCGGCATGCATCGTGGTCGCTCCCGCGATCTCGTCCAGGCTCTGCGCGATGTCGCCCTGGACGCCGACCGCGAGCGAGTACGCAGCATCGACCTCGGCGAACGAGCGATGGACGTGCACGATGGTCTTGTCGTGGTTCGGGTTCCAGCGCGACGGCGAGTACTCGACCAGGTCGTATCCGACGGCCACGACGACGTCGGCGCGATCGAACCCGAAGTTCGCGTAGTCCTTGACCATGAAGCCGATCGTGCCCAGCGCGTTGGGGTGGTCGTCGGGGAACACCCCCTTGCCGAGGAAGGTCGTGGCTACAGGCAGGCCGAGCGTCTCGGAGAACCGCCGCAGGGCCTGAGTCGCGCCGCCCCTGGCCACGCCTGGGCCGGCCAGGACCACGGGATGCGTCGCGCCCTTCAGCACGTGGGCGGCGCGGTGCACCTGCTCCTCGGACGGTGCTGGATCCTGCGGCACGTTGACCGGGAGCGGCTCGCCGTCCAGCTCGCGTTCGGCGACATCCTCCGGCAAGACCAGGAACGTGGCCCCAGGGCGCTCGGTCTGGGCCTGCTTGAACGCCTTGCGAACCATCTCGGGCGCCGCCGCCCTCACCGTCACCATCTCGCCCCACTTGGTCACCGGGCGGAACAGGCGCGGAAGGTCGACGAACTGATGCGACTCCTTGAAGACACGGTCGAGGGCGGCCTGCGCCGTGATCGCCACCAGCGGATGGCTGTCCAGCTGCGCGTTCGCCACCCCCAGCAGCAGGTTGATGGCGCCGGGTCCGAGCGTGGCGAGACAAACGCCCGCCCGTCCGGTTAGGGCGCCGTAGGTGTCGGCCATGAACGAAGCCCCGCGCTCGTCGCGGCAGGTGACGAACCGGATCGATGAATCCGCCAGCGCGTCGATCGTGTGCAGGTTCTCCTCGCCGGGAAGGCCGAAGACGTATTCGACACCTTCGTTCTCGAGACACTCGACGATCAGCTGGGCGACGTTGGTGGTCATGCCCTCACCCTAGCCGCGCGCCGAAGCAGCTCGTGTGGAGATCCGATCACGGACCCGCGAGACCGATCAGGTGATCTCGATCATCTTCTCGCGCACGGCATAGACGACGGCCTCCATGCGCGAGTGCAGATGCAGCTTCTCGAGGATGTTGCGGATGTGGTTCTTCACCGTGTTCTCCGAGATGAACAGCTCCTTCGCGATGTCACGGTTGTTGAGCCCCTGCGCGACCAGCTGCAGGACCTCCATCTCGCGATCCGTGAGGCGCGGGGCAGGCATCTGCGATCGCTCTTCGGTGGCCTTCGACATCGCAGCGAACTCCGTCAGGAGCTTGGAGGCCATAGAGGGACTGATCCTCGACTGACCGGCCCATACGCTGCGGATCGCGTCGGCGACCTCCTCGATCGGGATCTCCTTGAGCAGGTACCCGCTGGCGCCGGCCTTGATCGCGTCATAGAGGTCGCCCTCCTCGTCGCTGATCGTCAGCATCAGGATCTTGGCGTGCGGCAACCGCCTCTCGGATGAGGGCGGCGGCCTCGATCCCGGAGCTCTTCGGCATCCGGACGTCCATCAGGATGACGTCGGGCATGACCTCGGTCGCGCGCTCCACGGCCTCGGCGCCGTCGGACGCCTCGCCGACCAGCTCGATGTCCGGCTCGTCCTGAAGCACCATCTCGAGACCACGGCGAAACAGGGCGTGGTCGTCGACCACCATCACGCGCAGCTTCCCGTCGGTACCCGTCGCTCGCTCGCCGGTCACGATCTCCCCTTCACCCCTCACTCCAGGGCATCATCGGCAGGTTCGGGGCTCGGATGAGCGGATTCTATCCCGCGATGGAACCGGCTGCGCTTCTTGCCGTGATGATCTCGGAGCTGCCGTTCGAGCTTGCCGACGATCTCATCGAGCGCCGACGGGACGTGTAGGCCGCCGCATGTGCCCTGAAGGTCTTCCTGGGGATGCGGAGCGCCGCCTCGACCCGCGTGACGCCGTCGTGATCGCGGTGATGCTCGGCGATGAACTCGAGATCGATCCGTGTCGTCCGGGGCTCCATCCGCTCCGATGCGCTCCAGTTTGTGCTCGGCCACTTCGCGGATCGTCTCCGTGACCGACATCCCCCGGCCCGTGAAGGTCAGCTCCATCTGGTCCGTGTGCCTCCTGCGATCGACTGCACGGCCAGCCTACCGGGTGGGCCCCTCGCCGGCTGACCTGGTCTTTGCCCCCACACCCGCCTGCGGGAGTACTCGCCGGACGGGCTCGAGGCCCGCGACTCCTACCCTCTCCCGGTCGACCCGGGGCAGGACTTACATCTAAACCGCGCCATGCTCAGCGACCAAGGGTCGCCTTACGTGGGTCGTTTCGCCCGCGACTGGCATCGACTACCGGGGGATGTCCCCGGGCAACCACAGACCCGGTCGGGGCCCGGTCGAGTATAGGCGCGAGGCGTCGACTCCCTCAGGGCGCGGGCCGCCACCATCACCACGATGCGCCGCGCCCCCGCCTCACGCAGCGCCGTCGCACAGGCCACGGCGGTGGCGCCGGTCGTGAGGACATCGTCCACGAGTACGAGGCGAGCTGGACAGGGTCTCCCGTTCGGCGCGAAGGCGCCGCGCATCGCGGCGCGGCGCTCCGAGGAGCCGCGCGAGGTCTGCGGACGGTGGATACGACCCGCGCGACCGGCTGGACGAGCGGCCGGTTGGTGTTCGTTGCGAGTCGGCGCGCGAGCACCTGTGCCTGGTCGTACCCTCGACGCGAGCGGCGGCCGCGGGCCAGCGGGATCCAGGTGACGGCGTCCAGCTCGCCGACGTCGATCGTGGCCATGGCACCGCCCAGCGCCTCGCCCGACGTCGCGCCACCCGCGGAATTTCAGCCGGCGCACCGCCTCGCGCGCCGGTCCCTCGTAGGCGAAGGCGGCCCGCGACAGGTCGACGACCGACGGGAGGCACGCCGCGCAACGGGTGGCTGCCAGGCGCCGCGGGTGACCGCACCGGGCGCACCAGGGTGGCGCCAACACGCGGAGCTCGGGAGCGCAGGTGGCGCAGAACGGCCACGCTCCCCGGCCACACCCCGCACAGCCCCGCGGGAAGACCACGCCTACGGCTCGGTCGAGCATCGGCCGAGGATAGACAGTGGCGCCGACAGCGAGTTCGGCGGGAGCTACGACAGGTCGATCTTCACCGACCCGCCACGGGTCGCCGCGACGGTGAGCGATCCCCACTCACGCTGGGCCGGATAGGTGGTGACGACGCCGATCGTGCGCTCCTCGTCGAACTCCTCATCGACGACGGGGACGCGGAGGTCGCCCGAGGTGACCACGAGCCGGACGGGCTCGTCGGCCCGGTAGGCGATCTTCACGCAGTCGCCCAGGCACTCGATCTGCTCGATCTCGATCTTGCCGTCACCGGCCGCGACGGTCGAGCCGACCGAGATCGCGCCTCGGCGGATAGCGGCCCGCGGCCACGGGATCGAGAACTTCCTGCCCGGATGGACCGTCTCGGGCACGCCGTCGATCACGACGTCGCAGTCGAGTCCGTACCAGCCGGGCTCCAGATCGAGCGCCGAGAACTCGAACGGCACGAACAGATCGAGGTGAGGCGCCACCTCCAGGGTCGCCGGCTCGATACCCCGATGGAGCGCCCCGACCTGGTGCCGACCTCGGTGACCCGAGCCTGCTCGATGCGCACCTGGTGTGGATCGCGTCCTTCGCCGCGCAGCACGAACGCGCCCTTGACCGTGGCGGGGAACCGTTCGAAGTGCGCCCGGATCGAGACATCGTGGGTCACGAGGCGGTCACGTCCCCTGCTCCCAGGAGTTCAGGTACCGCGCCTGCTCGTCGGTGAGCTCGGTCGATCTCGACACCCATCGCATGCAGCTTGAGACGGGCGACGTCCTTGTCGATCTCGAGCGGGACCGGATAGACGCGAGGCTCGAGCTCGGCCGTGGTGCTGCACGACCCACTCGGCCGCCAACGCCTGGTTGGCGAAGGACATGTCCATGACCGCCGCAGGATGACCCTCTGCGGCCGAAAGGTTCACCAGACGCCCCTCGCCCAGCAGGTAGACGCGGCGTCCGTCGGCCATCGTGTACTCGTCGACGAACTCGCGGATCCGACGCACGCCGGCCGTAGCCGAGCGAGGCCAGCGCGTCCTTGTCGATCTCGACGTCGAAGTGACCGGAGTTCGCGAGCATCGCGCCGTCCTTCATGAGCTCCATGTGTTCGCGGCCGATCACCGTGGTATCGCCGGTGACCGTGATGAAGATGTCGCCCACCCGAGCGGCGTCGCGCAGCGGCATCACGGTGTAGCCCTCCATCACGGCCTCGATCGCCGCGGTGGGGTCGACCTCGGTGACGATCACGTGTGCCCCCATGCCTCGGGCGCGCGACGCGACTCCGCGCCCGCACATGCCGTAGCCGCACACCACGATCGTGCGACCGGCGAGCAGTCGGTTCGTGGAGCGCATGATGGCGTCGATCGTCGACTGACCCGTGCCGAACCGGTTGTCGAACAGATGCTTCGTGTCGGCGTCGTTCACGCTCACGATCGGGTACTGGAGCGCGCCGTCGGTGGCCATCGCGCGCAGCCGGATCACTCCGGTCGTGGTCTCCTCGGTACCGCCGATGATGTCGGCGATCTGGTCGGCGCGCTCCTTGTGCAGCACGCTCACCATGTCGGCGCCGTCGTCCATCGTGATGCTGGGCCGGATGTCGAGCACCGCGTTGATGTGCTTGAAGAACGTGTCGGTGTCCTCGCCCTTGATCGCGTAGATGTCGATACCAGCCTCGACGAGCGCGGCCGCCACGTCGTCCTGGGTCGACAGCGGGTTCGAGGCGCACAGCGCGACCTCGGCGCCGCCGGCCGCCAGCGCGAGCATCAGGTTCGCGGTTTCGGTCGTGACGTGAAGGCACGCCCCGATACGGATCCCCTCGAGCGGCCGCTCCTTGTCGAAGCGCTCCTTGATCAAGCCCAGGACCGGCATCTCGGCCCCGGCCCAGTCGATCCGGTCGCGTCCGGCGGCCGCCAGCCCCATGTCCCGCACGTCGTTCGCATCCTATCGTTCCTTCCCTCCTTCACATGCGCGGGAACAGGTCGACCAGCAACCGCCCCACCGCGACCGCGGTCTCGTTCGAGACCCGCACCACCTCATCGTGCTCGACGTGCTCGCCGAAGGCGTTCGTGAGCGAGCACAGGCCCATCACCCGCATCCCGAGGGCGCGTGCGGGCAGCGCCTCGGGCACCACCGACATGCCGACCACGGTCGCTCCCGCCTGCTGGAGGAAGGCCACCTCTGTCGGCGTCTCGTACGCAGGACCGCTCATCGCCGCGTACACCCCGACGGCCGCCTCGATCTCCGAGTGCCTGTGCGCGCTCGAACGCGAGATCGCGCAGTTCGGCATCGTACACATCGGTCGTGGAGATGAACGTCGGCATGCCGTCCGGGTACCGCCAGCCTCGCAGCGGGGCCTCGCCCATCATGTTCAGGTGGTCACGCAGCACCACGACGGTGCCGGCGGGCTGCCCGGGAACGAGCCCGCCGACGGCCGCGGTGAGGACCATCGTGTCGGCGCCGAGCGCGTGCACGACCCTCGGAAGCAGCGCGGGCACGTCCATGCCGTGTCCCTCGTAGAAGTGAACCCGTCCCGAGAACGCCGCCACCGGCACGCCGGCCAGGCGACCCAGCGTCAAGCGGCCTGCGTGGCCGGGCACGCCCGGGGGTGGGAATCCGGGAAGATCGGTGAAGGCGAAGGACGCCTCGTCTTCGAGTTGCGTCGCCCAGGGCCGGCCCGAGCCCCGAACCGAGGATCACGCCCACCCGCGGCTCGAGGCCGCACGATTCCCGGATGACATCCAGGACCCCGTCCGCCAGATCGTCTCCGGGGCCTGGCGTTCCTCGCCCGGTCACGCCGAGGCCTCCGCCAGCGCCGCCTTGAGATCCATGATCACCTGGACCGGAGTGGGATCCACGCCACGACGCAGCGCAACGTAGGCGCTCGTGAAATCGCCCGCCACGATCAGGGCCATCAGGCGGGTGAGATCGGATCGGCCTCCGCCCCGCAGCTCCTCGATCGCCACCCCGGCCTCCTTCGCGATCTCGTACGACAGGTCGAACCGAGCCGCAAACCCGGCCGGCTCACCGTCATGCCGTAAGGAGATGAGGGTGAAGCGAGACCCGTACGGGCGCGTCCATCCGACGAGTTCATTGTGGTCCAGCTCGGACATCGAGGAAGAGAACGCGGGGATCTTGCCGTTCTCGTTGAGTTGACACTTCCATCGCATGGCCGCAACCGCGCCGATCCCCTCGGCGCCCCAGACGACCGGGACGCGATCTCCGATCAGCCCCGCCAGTCGCTTCGCGGCATTGGACTCCACGTCGACCGCGGGGCCGAGCAGCGCGACCAGGCGTTCGAGTTCGGCGACCGTCTCGGCCACGTCGTCCCCGCATGGCGGCAGGAGCCCCATGGCCTCGAGAGCGCCGATCGCCGCGAACCCGAGATGCCCGAGGGCGGCGCGCGGCTGGAACCCGGGCGGCACCATGACGACCGCCGCACCGACCTCTCGGGCTCGCGCCGCCAGCGTCCCACCCGCCGTGATCGTGAGATGGCGGCAGCCGCGCGCGATCGACTCCTCGAACGCTGACAGCGACTCCGCGGTTTCGCCCGAGTAGGAGGAAGCCACCACCAGGGTGGACGGGCCCGCGTATCGTGGCAGCCTCGGCCCCCGGTTCACCTCGAGCGGCACGGTGAGACGGTCCCCGAAGACCGACCGCACGACGTCACCCGACATCGCCGAGCCCCCCATCCCGCACACGACGATCGAGGTCACCCCATCGGCAAGCGGAAGGCCGGCCGAGCACGCGGCGTCATATGCCTCGCGACAGTGGACCGGCAGCGCGCCGACGGCGTCGAGCATGTCCCGAAGGGTCGGCGGCAGCCAGGGCGACGGGGTCGTCCAGGTCGATCACGAGGGCTTGTCGGCCTCGTCGATCAGCATGACCGGGATGTCGTCACGCACCGGGTATCGATAGCCGCAGCTACCGCACACGATGACCTGTTCCGCCTCGATGTACTCGACGTCGCCGCGGTCGTTGGGGCACACGAGGATCTCGAGCAGCTCCGCGTCGAGGCTCACGACATGCCTCCTCTGATCAGGTCGAGCACCCGGGCCGTCCGGGACTCGAGGAGCTCGGGGGTACGGGCCTCTACGTTCAGGCGCAGGAGCGGCTCCGTGTTCGACGGCCGCACGTTGCACCACCAGTCGTCGAACTCTACCGTGAGGCCGTCGACGCGGTCCTGCCGGCCGTCGGCGAGGGCCGCGGCCATCGCCTCGATCCGGCCCCGCTGATCGTCGACCGGAGAGTTGATCTCGCCGCTCGACACGTAGCGCCGCAGCGGAGCCAGCAGGTGCGACAGCGGGGCGTCGGCTCTGCAGAGCTCCGCGAGCACGATCACAGCCGCGATCAGACCCGAGTCGGCGCAGTAGTTCTCCCGGAAGTAGTAGTGGCCCGAGTGCTCCCCCCCGAAGACGGCGCCGGTCTCGGCCATCACCTGCTTGATGAACGAATGGCCGACCCGGGTCCGCACCGGCACGCCGCCGTGCTCGCGGATCACCTCCGGCACCGTCCACGAGCAGATCAGGTTGTGCACGACCTTGGCGCCCGGCTCGCGTCATCCAGCATCGCGACCGCCACGAGCGCCGTGAGCAGCGATCCGCTCACGTCCTCGGCCCGCTCGTCGACCAGGAACACCCGGTCGGCGTCTCCGTCGAAGGCCAGTCCCACGTCGGCGTGATGGGCCACCACCGCCTGCTTGAGATCGCGCTGGTTGGCGGGGTCGATCGGATCGGCCGGGTGGTTGGGGAACGTCCCATCGAGTTCGGGGAACAGGTGGAAGAGCGTGAACGGGAGCCGCTCGAACACCGCAGGGACGACGAGCCCTCCCATGCCGTTGGCCGTATCGGCGACCACCGTGAGCGGGCGCAGCTCGCCGATGTCGACGAACGACAGCACGTGCTCGACGTAGGCATCCAGCAGGTCGCGGACCTCGACCGACCCCGACGAGGAGACCGGCACTGGCTCCGGCGCCTCGACGAGCGCCCGGATCTCGCGCAGGCCGGAGTCCTCTCCCACGGGGGTCGCGCCCGCCAGGCAGAACTTGAGCCCGTTGTACTCGGGAGGGTTGTGGCTGGCCGTCAGCATGATCCCCGGCAGGTCGAGCGAGCCGGAGGCGAAGTACACGAGGTCGGTCGAGGCGAGCCCGAGATCCGTCACGTCGACGCCGCGCGACGCGATGCCCTCCGCGATCGCGGCGGCGAGCTCGGGGGACGATGCGCGGCAATCGCGCCCGAGGAGCACGCACGACGCCCCGCTCCAGTCCGCGAAGGCCTGGCCGATGCGCCGGGCGAGAGCGGCGTCGAGGTCGTCAGGTACGACGCCACGGACGTCATAGGCCTTGAAGATGCGGTCGAGCGCGGGCCGGGTGGGCATGGCCCGCATCCTACGCAGGCGGCCCGGAGGCCGTCAGCGGGCGTTCGCTCGGGCGCTACTTCTGATCGACGAGCCCGAGCACCGACGACAAGGGGACCAGCTCACCCTCCTGGAACCACCACTTCGCCTCGCAGCGGTGGCAGGTGGCGAACGAGAGATCCCGTCCGCCAACGTTCATGGAGATGTGGATGAGGTCTCCGGTCAGGCACTCGGGGCAGGTTCCTGTGTTCTGTGACATGCGTCAATGGTCGGCCGCGGACCCCCTCTCGGACCATGGCCCCTTGCCCTCATCTTTCACGCGACCCAGCGTGATGGCCGCGCATGGCCCGCCAGCCCGCGGCCTCTGCTGTGAGGGGGACGCGATGTCGCCGTTCGAAGGGCCGCCGAACGGCCGACATGAGTGGGCCGTTCGACCGACGGCGTCAGGCGAGGGCCGGTGCGTGACGGCGCTCGTCGCGCACCGTCCACCCCACGGGAGGGGTCATGCGCTCCACGTGATCGCGGCACAGGTCAAGCAGGTTGCGATCGGGCTCGCGGAGGACATCGACGACGATCACCTCTCGCTCCGCATACCCCAGCGACACGGTGGCCACCGGCTCGGCATCGCAGCGCATCTTGGCGCACGTTCTCATCACGGCCGAAGCCTAGATCACAGCGATGTGATTTCCAACCATCCCCGGGTGGCGATCACGGGATCGGGTACAGAAGTGTGGCCCGCAGTGGCGCTCCGGGTTTCCCCTTCGCGTCGCTACGGACCACGGGAAGAATCTAGCCCGGCCCGCGCCGAACACGCAAGAGGTCGGGCCGGAAAAGAGCGACAAGAAATCAGATGTTCAGGCTCGCCGGCGTGCTGCCGACCGACGCGTTCTCGGGGCGATGCCCCACAACGATGACGTGCGTCCCCTCCGGGATCAGCGGGTAGAGCTGCTCGATCTCCCAGTTGTGCATCCGGATGCAGCCGTGAGACGCGTAGGTGCCGATCGATGAGTCGGCCGTCGTGCCGTGGATCCGGATGAGTCCGGGCGCCGTGATGTAGAGGGCGCGTGTGCCCATCACGCCGTAGGGTCCGCCGGGCACGACCGCCGGAAGATCCGCTCCCCAGCTGTCCAAGGCCGGGTTGTACCAGGTGGGGTTGACCGCCTTGCGGTAGATCACCCAGTCGCCGTTCGGCGTGGTCCAACCGGGCATGGCGGTCGCCACGGTCCATGTCCGGATCACCTCGAACCCGTCGTACAGCTCGAGCAGGTTGCGATCGACGCGCACCACGATCGTGCGGCCGAGGGATCCGTTGGTGACCTTGGGGCGAACCTTTAGTACCGGTAGCGTGACGCTCGAGTCTCCTGTTCCGAGCGCCGAGGTCAGGGCGCCGGCAGCGGCCGAGGCGTCGAGGGTGCGTCCGGCCGAGGATCGCTGAGTGAACAGCTCGCCGTCGTCGTAGCCGATCTGCGCGTTGACCGGCTTGACCTTGACCGCGCGCGAAACGTCGACCACGAACCCGTCCACCTTGCGGTCACCGGCATACGTGAGGTCGAACGACGCGTCCACCGGCTCGTCGCGGACCCTGTGCCAGATGCGCTCGAACGGAGACAACCGATCGGTCACAGCGAGCGCGCGCTCGACCGCGTCGGCCGCGTCGGCGTGCTGCCCGAGATCCCTCGGGGTCACGGTCCAGGTGGATCCCGCCGCCGATACCGTGATCGTGGCGTCGAGACGCGTGGACGCTTCGGCTCGCACGAGCTTGACGGCTTCCGGCGCCGTCATGCCTCCGACGTCCACCCCGGCGACGGTGACCCCCGGCATGATCCGCTCGGCACGTGCCTGGTCGTAGCGATATCCGGCGAACGCAACGCCGGCGGCGGCCAGGATGAGCACGCCGGCGGCGGCCGCCAGGATGATGGCGAGCTTTGAGCGTCCTCGAGCGTGTCGTCCCTTGGCCATAGCGATGTCTCCGCGTGGAGCGGTGTGGGCATGATACGCGAGGTGGTCGCCCCCGAGCGATCAGGCCTGCTGGGAGGGTATCGGCACGCCGAGCGATAGTGCGTACACGGACGCGCCACTGACCCCCAGTGACGTCGAGGCGCTCGAGGCCACGATCGGCGCCCCGTCGATCACCGTGACCACCAGGGTGGCATCGAGCTGCTCGGACAGATACTGCCCGGGCACACTCGCCACTCCGTTCGATGGCACCTCGAGCGTGAGCGGTTGCCCAGGGCTCACACCCTCACCCGACAGGCGCACGACCTCCACCGTCGAGGGCTCGTCGGTCGCGTTCACCAGGACCACACCCGGCCGGGCAGGGGAGCCGACCGCCGTGGGGAACACGACCCACGCCTGGGCCGGCGCGATAGCTCCCGCGGTCGCGGCGCCATCGTTGCCGGGGCCGGCCGAGCGCAGGGCCGCCGTGAACGGGCCGGCGTCCTGCAGCCGGACGGCGACCCCCGACGGCCCGCTTGTCACTACCGGGTACGCCTTGGCGGACTGTGGCGCCTGATCCGTGGTCGTGAGGCCCCCGGCGGACTGCGGAGGCCCCTTCGACATCAGGGTCGCCCCGAAGCGGACGCCCTCGTCGGCCGGCGCAACCAGCAGCACCTGGGTCTGGCCGGCGCCCCCCGCGACCGGTAGTACGGAGCTGCCCGTGAGCTCGGCGGAGCCGATCACGCTGCGGATCCCGCTAGTGCGCGAGACCCCGAGCGACGATACGGCGAGGCGACCCGCCTTCACGGTGACCTCGGCGGAGACGACCGCCTCGTCGGCCGCGTAGTCGTTGAGCTCCAGCGCGGCGGCCGAGCCCGGCCTGAGCGTCAGATCCGTGAGGGCGGTGTCGCGGATCGGCTGGCGATCCGCGGTGTACAGCGCCACGTCGTAGACCGCATGGATCCCGAACGGGTTCATCACGATGAGGAAGGCAAGCTGACCTTCCCGGGTGGAACCGTCGACCGCGTACCAGGTCCGCGATGGGCCGACCGTGCACGGCTCGGCGGCGATGCCGAGTTCCCCGGACGTGCCGCGGAGCAGCCATGACGCCGCCACCCAGCCGCCGAAGTATTCGACGAAGGTCGACGATTCGCGGGCGGCAACCGGGATCTCGACGGCCACGCTGGCGCCGGGCGGGACCTCGATGGATCGCCTGCCACCCTCAGCTTCCTTCGCGATCGGCGTGAGCCGTACGATCGAGGGGGTATCCGTTGGGTTGGCGAGTTGAAGCGTCCCCGTCCACCCCTTTCCGCCACCATGGGGACATAGCCATGCTCCGGATGGCGCCGCGCCGGCCGTGGCCTCAGTCGGCACCATGGGGCCCAGACGCGTCAGCGCGGCGCCTCCTAGGATCACGATGGCGGCGACGATCAGCGCCAGCAGACCCTGCCCGCGAGTCCTCATCTGGCGACCGGTTTCCGCGTGATCCACAGCGCCACCGCCCACAGGCAGGCCATCAAGGCGATGGCGATCGTCCGAGGGAGCTGAGCTCCGTATCGCACCTCGATCGCCCCGACGTCGGAGGATGCGAACCCTGTTCCCCATCCGAACGAATCGGATGCCGACTCCCCGCTGCCGACCAGCTCCCATGCATCGTCATACTCCGTCGAGATCACGACCGGTCCGCCGCCCTCGCCGTCCCACCCGCCCTGGACGGCCCTCAACGGCGAAGCTGCCACTGCCCCTATCCGTGAGACGTCCTCAGGGTCGCCCGAGGTCGCCGCCGAGAACGGCCGCTCGAGACTCAGGACGGCGGCAGGCGGCAATGCGGCCGCGTTCTTGTAGATCACCAGGTCGTTGGCGGGGATCGGGTCCAGGTCGAACTGCGCATCCAGCTGCTCGCTGGCGCCGTCGGGCAGGTCCCCTGCCGCCGCGACCACGAATCGGATCCCGAACGGTGAGAGCAGCGCTCCTCCGTGATGAGTGGTTCCGGACAAGATCTCGTTGAGGGCCGCGTCGAGGGCATCCATCCCAGGGCCGGCCATCGGGCGTCCCATGTCGATGGCCACGATCCCGTTCTTGCCCGTGAGTGCGAAGCGGAGCGTCTCCTCGCCGGCGTACGCGATGGCGCTGGGGTCTCCGCCCGGGGGCGGGAAGGGGGTGCCGCTGAGTTCCCCCACCCACAAGACGCGGTAGTCACCACGCGCCTCGTCGGAAGCGACCGCGAACGAAGCCGGGATCTCGTCGAGCCCCCCCACCGCCCACCCTCCCACCATCGCCGCCGCCGCTTGGAGCCCGATCCCGGCGACCAGCACGATCGTGATCGCCGCCGTCCCCAGCTGGCGGAACCCGAACGACTCGTCACCGAGGCCGGAGAACGCCGAGGACAGCCCGAGGGCGATCAGCGTGGCCATGGACGCGGCGGCCAGCGCGCCGTACGCGAGTGGATCCGACAGGCCGGCAGGGATATAACCGGCCGCAGAGAACCAGCACAGGGCGAGCCCCGCGATACCGACCAGCATGTTGCGCACGGCTTCGGCGCGTCCCGCCGCGGCGACGAGCGCGAAGCCGAGCAGCGCGGCGACCGGCAGGAAGAACGCGACCTCCCACGTGCCGGGCCCCGTGCCGAACGTCACCCGCAGGACTTCACTCACCTTCGTAGTGCCGATCAGCGATCCGAACGCTCGGCCACCGTCCGCGACCAGCCCGGGCACGAATGGGAACACGAGGATGGCCGCCATGATGAAGGCGAGGCCGGTCAACGCTATCCCTCGGCCACGCCGAGGCCCGAAGACCAGATGGAACGCCACGGCCACGAGCGCAGCCAGGACGACCCCGGGGAAGAACGCGATCCCGATGGCGATCGTGACACCGAACCCGATCACGAAGCGGCGAGGAGTGTCGGATGGGCCGTCCGCGCTGAACGCCACGTCCATCCGCTCGAGGATCGCCGGCAGCACGGCGAGCCCCACGAGCAGGTCGAGGCGGCCCTGCGAGAACGACCAGAGCATGAGGGCCGACAGACCGTAGGCAGCGGCGGCCACGACCGACGGTCCGGGTCGCCCCGTGCGGCGTGAGAGCGCCCGATACGCGAGCACGGTCGCAAGGGCGGGCGTGCCGATCAACATCAGCTTCTGTGCGATCGCTGTGCTGCCGAACAGCAGCGCGCTCAGACCTCCCAGCGCGCCCAGGGCCGGAGAGGCGAGCAGGGAGCCACCGAGCCCGGTGGTTCGATACCCGGAGTCGAGTTCTCGGAAGAAGCGATCGGGAGTGCCCGGGAAGGAGGGCAACACTCCACCGGCGAGCGGTTCGGGCCCGAGCAGGCTGCGTACGGCGAGCGCCCCCACGATGACGCCGAGGAACGACGCCACGAGCACGGGGTGCGCGCCCACGAACGAGGCGGTCCGGTGACGGAGCCGGCCGCTCGCCGATCGTTGCGGATCTTCCTCCTCGAGTTCTCGCTGCTCCTCGAGGATCTGCTCGGCCGTCTCGAACCAGCGAGGCAAGCGCAAGCCTGCCGACTCCATGAATCGGCGTAGCTGACGATCCTTGATCGTCCGCCGCTTCTGGGTCGCGCGTCGAAGCGACAGGGTCCCCGGCAGGTGGAGGAGATTCCACCCCCAGGCCGAGACGAGATCGAACGCCTCATCGAGTCGGCGGGCGAGCACGAGGTACAGGAGGCGCACGAGCCCCAACAGGAACGCCAGCGGCACGAGCCAGAGGAGGTTGAGCACCCCGTAATTGCGCAGCATCGAGGCCAGCGCCGCCCGATCCTCCTCGTATCGGGCGCTCTGGTGATGGGTCACCGGCGGGCGGTCGACCGGAGCGGGGGCCCCGCGATGCTGGACCTCGGCAAGTGGAGTCATCAGCACGCGGAACCCTGCGAGCCGGGCTCGCCAGCAGAAGTCGAGGTCTACATGGGCCACGTCGAGCCGCCGGTCGAGTCCGCCGACGCGCCGCCAGGCGTCGCGAGACACGAGCATCGAGGCGGAGGACACCGCGAGCACCTCCAGGACGCGATCGAACTGACCCTGATCGATCTCGCCCGGCTGCAGCGGCGTGTACATATGGCCGAACCGATCCGCGGAGCGCCCCACATCCTGCAGGCGCCGCGGCTCTTCCCGGTCGGCGATCTTGGCCCCCACGACGCCGACCCGATCGACCCCGAGCGCCACGGCAGCCTCGACCATCCTCAGGATGACGTCGGCGTCGAGCACCGAATCGTCGTGCACGATCAACGTGTAATCGGCCTCGGCGACGACGGGCAGTTTCAGTGCAGCGTCGACCGCGCCGGCGAGGCCGACGGGCCGCGGGAGTGAGAGGACGCGCGCCTCCCCCAATGCCTGCCGGAGGATGTCGCCCGACTCATCCTGCGATGCGTCATCGACGGCGAGCACACCCAAGCGGGGGTAGGTCTGCGCGCCGAGCGACTGCAGACACTCGCGGAGCCACCCAGCCGCATCGCGCACGACGAGTACGACGAGGACGGATGGCGCGCGCTCGGGTGTGGGTGAGGTATCCGTTTGGCTCATGCGGGGTGATCCCTGCGCGGCGCCGAGGCTAGCACGACGGCTTCCCGACGAACGCGAAGGGGGGCGATCTCGCCCCCCTTCGGATGACGTGCGATGCGCTTCGTCAGCGCTTCTTGGCCGCCGGCTTGCGGGCGGCGGTCTTCTTCTTGGCCGCCGGCTTGCGGGCGGCGGTCTTCTTCTTGGCCGCCGGCTTGCGGGCGGCGGTCTTCTTCTTGGCCGCCGGCTTGCGGGCGGCGGTCTTCTTCTTGGCCGCCGGCTTGCGGGCGGCGGTCTTCTTCTTGGCCGCCGGCTTGCGGGCGGCGGTCTTCTTCTTGGCCGCCGACTTGCGGGCGGCGGTCTTCTTCTTGGCCGCCGGCTTGCGGGCGGCGGTCTTCTTCTTGGCCGCCGACTTGCGGGCGGCGGTCTTCTTCTTGGCCGCCGGCTTGCGGGCGGCGGTCTTCTTCTTGGCCGTTGCCATGATGTTCCCTCCTCGGTCCGGTGCTCAGGACGCCATTCGTTTGAGGCGCCGTCGCTCCCGCTCGCTCATCCCGCCCCAGACGCCGTATCGCTCGTCGCGCCGAAGGGCGTAGTTGAGGCACTCGATCCGCACGGGACACTCGCTGCAGATCCGCTTGGCCTCCCTCGATGAGCCTCCCTTCTCGGGGAAGAACACCTCCGGGTCGTAGTCACGACACCGAGCCCGCTCCTGCCAAGGGATGTAGTGATGCACGCCTATCTCCCCTTAGAAATCACAACCGTGTGATTCTGAGGGAAGAACGCCCCGGATGACAAGCCCTATCTTCGCCGGACGATCTCTGCCTGTCCCTCTGTCCCCCCCATCCTTGCGACATAGGAGCCCGATGGCAAGCCCATCGGAGGAGGGTCAGGTCGCTCGTGCGGGCACGCGCCCGTAGGTCGTCGTGCGGATCGACGGGACGCGTCCGATCGAGCGGATCGCATCGTCGAAGCGATCCGGGGTCATCTCGATACCCCATTCCGCACCCGCCATCCGACTGATCGTTTCCTCCATGAGCGTGCCGCCGAAGTCGTTGGCGCCGGCTCGCAGGATCGAGCAGCACGCGTCCACGCCGAGCTTGACCCATGAGACCTGGATGTTGTCGATGAGGCCGTCGAGCAGGATCCTCGCCACCGAGTGCATCCTCAATGTGTCCTCGAACGTCGGTCCCGGTCGCGCCTTGCCGGCGAGGTAGATGGGCGCGTTCTGATGCACGAACGGGAGGGGCACGAACTCGGTGAAGCCACCGGTCTCGGACTGGATCCGAGCGAGCCGCCGAAGGTGTGCGACCCAGTGCGGCGGGGCATCCACGTGTCCATACATGATGGTGCTGCTCGAGCGGATCCCCAGACGGTGCGCGGTCCGAACGATCTCCTCCCACGTGTCGGCCGGCAGCTTGCCCTTGGTCAGCAGCCATCGGACCTCGTCGTCCAGGATCTCCGCGGCGGTCCCCGGGATCGTGTCCAGCCCCCGCCGCCGCGCCTCGGTCAGGAACTCCTCGAACGAGATGTTCAGCTTCGTCGCGCCGTTGAGGATCTCCATCGGGCTGAACGCGTGCACATGCATGTCCGGCGTCCGACCCTTGATCGAGTCGACGAGGTCGAAGTAGAAGGTTCCCGGCAGGTCGGGATGGATGCCGCCCTGGACGCACACCTCCGTGGCTCCCCTGGCCCATGCCTCGTCGGCGCGATCGGCGACCTCGGTGAGCGTGAGCGTGTAGGACTCGGGGTCGCGTTCGCGTTGCGCGAACGCGCAGAAGCGACATCCTACGTAGCACACGTTGCTGAAGTTGATGTTGCGGTTGATCACGTAGGTGACCTCGTTCCCGACCGCCTCGGCGCGGAGTTCGTCCGCGACCTCGCACAGGGCGACCAGGGCATCGCCCTCGGCGGCGAACAAGGCCAGGGCGTGATCGTCGGTCAGCGGCCGGCCCGCCGCCGCACGAGAGAGCGCCGATCGGATGTCGGCGTCGAGGCGCTCGGGTCGCACGTCGCGGTCGCGCCACACCCGAGTGACCTCGAGCATGTCGAAGTCGCCGTACACGTCGTCCGAGTCCCGACGCAGCCCCGCATCCGGCCCCCTCGCGAACGTGAGGTCGATCGAGCGCGGCTTCCACACGACCTCCGGGTCCTGCCAGGCGACCGGCGTAGGATGACTGCCCTCGATCGCGAGGCCATCCGGCCCCGCGAGCGCCGATACGGGGGCACGCATCCTGCTGGCGATGAACGGATCGGGACGCGACACGAACTCGGGGTAGACCGTCAGGCGCTCCCGCAGCACCTTGCCACGCTCGGCCGTCGTCGCGGCGAGGGCCTCGATGGATGGCCACGGCTTCTCTGGGTTGACGTGGTCGGGGGTGAGCGGAGAGACACCTCCCCAGTCGTCGATGCCCGCGTCGAGCAGGCGGAGCCGCTGGGCCGCGTCGCTCAGATTGGGGGGCGCCTGGATGTGCATCCGCGGGCCGAGCACGACGCGCGCCACGGCGACCGTAGCGAGGAGCTCCTCCGCACCGGGCTCGGGCGCGTCGTGCATCGCCGTCCTCGGCTTGGCCCGGAAGTTCTGGACGATCACCTCTTGCACGTGCCGGTAGCGACGATGCAGGTCGCGGACGGCGAACAGCGAACGTGCCCGGTCCGCGAGGTCCTCACCGATCCCGACCAGGATCCCCGTCGTGAAGGGGATCGCGAGGCGGCCGGCGTCCTCGATCGTGCGCAGCCGCACAGCCGGGTCCTTGTCGGGAGAACCGTGATGTGGCCCCCCAGGTTCCATCAGTCGCTCGCTCGTCGTCTCGAGCATCATCCCCATCGAGGCCGCCACATGCTTCAGCCGGGCCTGTTCCTCGTAGCTCATGACGCCGGGATTGAGGTGCGGCAGGAGGCCGGTCTCCTCGATCACCAGGATCGCCACGGCGCGCAGGTACTCGAGCGTCGATCCGTACCCTCGCTGCTGAAGCCAGTCCCTCGCCTCTGGATAGCGTTCCTCCGGCCGGTCGCCGAGGGTGAACAACGCCTCCTTGCACCCTCGTTCCGCGCCGGCCCGCGCCACAGCGAGGACCTCGTCGGGCGTCAGGAACGGAGATCCCAGCCGCGCCGGCGGCTTGGCGAACGTGCAGTAGTGGCACCGATCACGACACAGCATCGTGAGCGGGACGAACACCTTGGGCGAGAACGTGACGATGTCGCCATGGCCCAGATCCCGTTGCCGGGCGGCCGAGGCCATCAACCGCTCGAGTTCCGCGCCGCGCGCGGCCAGCAGGGCCTCGGTCTCGGGGAGAGAAAGCGTGGAGCCGGCCTCGACCCGCGAGAGCGCCCGGCGGATCTGATGCGCGGTCCCATCGGGCATGTGGGCGAGCCTACTACGCTGTGCGCGATGGACGTGGTGGCGCTCGCGGGAGGGATCGGCGGCGGGAAGTTCCTGCGTGGGCTCGTGCGGGCCGTGGGTCCTTCACGCGTGACGGCGATCGTGAACACCGGTGACGACATCGACATGCACGGCCTGCGCGTGTGTCCCGATCTGGACTCCGTCACGTACTGGCTCGGCGACGCGTTCGATCGGGAACGAGGCTGGGGCCGGCGAGGGGAGACGTTCACCGCGATGCGGGAGCTGGCCCGGTTCGATCCGCACGCGGCGTGGTTCAGCCTAGGGGATCTGGACCTCGCTACCCACCTCTACCGGACGCGGTCCCTGGGCGAGGGACTCAGCCTGACGGAGGTGACCCGGCGGATCGCCGAGCGATTCCAGATCGAGACGACGATCCTCCCGATGAGCGATGATCCCGTCACCACTCGGATCGACGCGATCGACGACGGCGGCGTGGTCGACCTGCACTTCCAGGAGTACTGGGTCCAGCGGAGCGGAGCGGACGAGGTCAAGGGCGTCCGATTCGTCGGGGCCGATCGAGCGACCGCCAACCCGGCGGCGCTCGAGGCCATCCGGCGCGCCGAGGCGGTCGTGTTCGCGCCTTCGAACCCGGTCGTGTCGATCGGCCCCATCTTGGCGATCCCCGAGTTCCGGTCCGCGATCGAGGCCCGTCGAGACGTCGCGGTCGGCATCAGCGGGATCGTGGCTGGAGCGCCGTTCGGGGGCATGGCCGACCGACTGATGCCCGCCGTCGGGATGGAAGTCACCGCTGCGGGAGCTGCCGCCGCCTACCGCGGCCTCCTGTCGGCCTGGCTCATCGACGTTCGCGATCGCCCCCTGGCGTCGCAGATCGAACGGGAGCTCGCGATGCGGGTCGGCACCACCGACTCACTGATCCGCAACGACGCGGGCGCCGAGCGGATCGCGCGGGCCGCGTTGGATCTGATCGCCCGGTGACCATCGCCATCACGGGTCTCGACGGCATCCCCGAGGTGCATCCCGGCGACGATCTGGCCGATGTCCTGGCCCGCCCGCTGCGGCGCGTGGTCGCCGCTCAGGGTGACGTCGTAGCGGTGACCTCCAAGATCGTCTCGAAGGCGGAGGGCCGACTGACGACGGGCGATCGTGCCACGGCCATCGGCCACGAGACGGCGCAGGTGGTGGCCCGGCGAGGCGACCTCGTGATCGCACGCACACGCCACGGGTTCGTGTGCGCGAATGCTGGGGTGGACGCCTCCAACGTCGACGACGGATCGTTGGCGCTGCTTCCCACCGACCCCGACGCGTCGGCCGCTCGGTTGCGCGATGGGCTGCAGGCCGCGCTCGGACTCACCCTTGGGGTCGTCATCACCGACACCTTCGGCCGGCCATGGCGCCGCGGACTCGTCAACGTGGCGATCGGGTGTGCGGGCCTGCCGGGGATCATCGACCTTCGGGGCCGCACGGACGATCGCGGACGCACGCTCGACGCGACCGTGGTCGCCCTCGCCGACGAGGTGGCCGCCGCGAGCGGGCTCGTGATGGCCAAGGACGCCCGCATCCCGGCGGCCCTCGTACGCGGTGTCGACGGGCTGGGGGCCCCGGCCACCGGCGCGGCCACCCTCGTCCGGCCGCCGGAGGAGGACCTGTTCCCGCGTTCACCGCTATGGTCGCTCGCGTCGTCGCGGGACGTGGACTCGTTCGGCTCGGGAGGGGCGCCTACCGACGGGATCGAGGACGCGATCGAGGCCACGATGGCGGCGCTGGACACGGACGCCGTCCGTATCGAGGTGCGCCGATCACCGGCAGGGGAACCCGGATCGAGCCAGATGCTGCTCGTGTGGGCCACGGACCGGGACGGAGGCCTTCGGGCGACCGCGGTCCTCCCCCTGGCGGTCCACGCTGCCGGGTGGGCCTCGCGACCGGCCGAGGTCCCGGACGACATGGATGCGGCTCGCTCCGAAGCCCGCGTCGACGACTCGTGGACGGCCGTTTCGGCGTTCGTGGCAGGGCCGCCGCCGGACCCCGAGTGGGGCCCGCCGCGAGGCGTCTGACGACTGGCCGCGGGACGAGGAGGAAGCCCTCTCCGCTGGCCGTGTGATGCGGGCAATCGCGGCGGGCATCGGTAGAGTGGACGCCCTGCCCCGAACCGCCGAAGGAGCCAGCGTTGTCGAACCACGGCCAGGATCCGGACCGCCGACCTACCAAAGCCGAGCGGAAGGAAGCCGCCCGCCTCGAGCGGGAGCGACTCCAGCGCGACATGCGGTCCAAGAGGAAGAACCGGGTGATCGGGGCGGTTCTGGTCGTGATCGCTCTCGTCGCGGTGGGAGGGCTGTTCGTGGTCCTGCGCCCGGAGGGCTCAGGCTCCTCACACCCCTCTCCCGAAGAGCTCCTGGCCGCCGCCCCAGCCGCGATCACATCGGCGGGCTGCGAGCCGGTTCAGACGGTGGACCCGTACACCCCGCCCGATGCCGACGCCGTCCACGTGGGCGGCGACGACGCGCGCTTCCCCGCGATGCCGCCGCTCCAGACCTACCCGTCGACACCGCCAACATCCGGCCCGCACAATCAGGTCCCCCTGGCCGCGGGGGTCTACGACGTGGCGCCCCCGATCGACCAGGTGATCCACGCCCTCGAGCACGGCGGCACCGTCATCTGGTACTCGCCGGCGGCTCCGGCCAGAGCCATCGACGAGATCACGGGCTTCTACGGTCGCCGCCTCTCCGACGCCTCGGTCGGGCAGGATCGATTGATCATCGCCCCATTCGACTACCCCGACCAGGGCCCGGCGGGTCAGCTCCCCACGGGGGTGCAGATGTCGATGGTGGCATGGCATCGCCTGCAGGAGTGCGCCACGCCGAGCCTGGCGGTCGCCTTCGACTTCACGTCCCAGTACAGCGCCCCCACCGTTGAGGATCGGGAGTACGCGGGAGAGGCTCCCGAACCCGGGGCGGCGATGTAGTGGCGAACAAGAACAAGAAGAAGCGGCAGCGCGCGCGTAAGCGGGCCGGCGGCGCCTCGTCGGCGTCGACATCGACGCCGAAGTCGACGTCCCAGCAGGTCGGCGCCGTCGAGCGTCGAGAACGCAAGGAACAGGCCCGCAAGGCGAAGGAGGCCGAGCGCAAGCGAGCCGCCAGGGCAGCGTCGGTGCGGCGCGCCGTCATCTTCTCGGTCGTGGGCCTGGCGGCCGTCGGCATCTTCTATTGGATGCAACGGGCCTCCGGTCCCGCCCCGATCCCGCAGGCCGCGGTCGCAGCGGCACGCGACGCCGGCTGCACCGGCGTCGAGACGCCGGCCGGCAGCGCCCCCGGCGGGCAGCACCTCGAGTCAGGCGCGAACTTCGAGTACGACCAGCGACCGCCCACGTCTGGACAACACGATCCCTCGTCCCTCGACGTCGATCCCAAGGTCTACACGGTGCCCGTTCCCGAGACGCGGGCGGTGCACTTCCTGGAGCACGCCGGTGTCATCGTGTACTACCGCGCCGACGGAGAGGCTGCGCTGCCCGCCGACGTCGTCGACGCCCTCACCACGACCGTCGAGTCCGACGCCTCCACGAACACGCTGATGGCCCCGTATCCGGACCTGCCCGAGGGCACCTCGCTGGCGCTCGCCGCCTGGAACAAGCTGCAGACGTGTCCGGGCTCGATCTCGGCCGCGCAGGCCCAAGCAGTCACGAGCGGGTTCGTGGGATCGCTGGCCTGCTCCAGCAACGCGCCCGAGCCCAACGCCTCCGACGCCTGCTGAGCGCTACGACACCGAGCAGGCGCCCCCCGGGGCGCACGAGATCGTGCCGTGCTGGAAGCTCGCGGTGGGCCTGCCTGCCACGTTGTGCACCCGGGTGATCGGAAGACCGAGGGCCCCTGACGCGCCTCCCCGGTCGAGAAATTCAGCCAGCACTGGGCCCCACAGGGCGCGAGCGCCGGTCGCGCCTGAGCGGTAGATGCGTCCGTCCCGGAAGTTGATCCGCTGCCCTGATGCGGCGCCCGCGCGGGCCGCCAGGGACGACAGCTTCGACGTCGGCAGGCCAAGGCGGCCGGTCGCGCCCCCGACCTTCATGTACTCGACGTACACCGCGCTACGCAACCACACGCTCAACCCGGCGCCGGCGTTGCGGAATATCCCGCCGTTCCGATACTTCTGGAACGCGCCGCCGGCGACCGACCGCACCGAGGTGCGGGGCAGGCCGGGCGCGCACATGACCGCGTCGTACTTGGTGCGGATCGGTCCGGTGATGGCGCGGTCCTTGTTGATCCAGATCCGATCGTCGGGGAGCCCCAGGGCGCTGCGGACCGACCAGCCCGAGACCTTCGCGGTGCCCGCGGTGCCCTTCACGGTGGCGGTGATCACGCGCCCGGACGACCCACGTGCGATCGACGGGAATCCGGTCACCCTTCCTATCGAGCCCGTGTAGGGAGCCAGTCGGCTCGTCAACGACGCCGCGGAGTAGTCGTAGCTCCACGAGCTCCACGGGTTGGCCGCCACCCCGTCGCCCGGATCGCAGACCCCGCGGAGGTAGGAGATGGCGTACGCGGGGTCGCCGCCGTGCCACACGTTCTCGACGTCCTCCGTATGCCCGCCGTCCGATGCCGAATAGAACGCCTGGATCGGCGCACCGCGCGACAGCACGACCTGGCCCCGCGTGGCGTTCACGGCGGATTTCCACCGGGCCCCATCGGCACCGCTCTCCTTGGACCAGCCGACGTAGACCTGGTCGTTGGAGCCGTCGGTGATGTGGCAGTTGCAGTACCCACGGATGCCATAGTTGCGCACCTGATAGGTCGCGTAGGTTCGCGCCGCCGTCGCCTGTGATCGCAACGATGCCATGGGCCAGCTGCTGGGCACCTCGCCCAGCCCGTACAGGTACTCCTCGAACCCCAGCGGGACGACAACGCGCAGCAGGCACCGGCTCGAACACCGGTACAGGTTGAACTCGAGGTGCCCTCGGGCATAGCTGAACCCGTTTCCCCAGATCGCGTCGGCCTCGGGAACGAAGACCCGGTTCCCTCGGTCCTCATAGGTCACATACAGGTTGAACGCTCGTCCGCCCCAGTTCTTCTTGCCGACCTTGGCCCCCGATCCGTCCCTGATCGCGTACTTCGCGCCGGCGGGCCGGATGGTCCACGTCTCGTTGTTGCGGATCGCGCCGACCGCCGTTCCGTGCGGTGAACCGATCCACAGCCGCACGGGACCCTGCTTGGCCGTGAGGTGGATCAGCGACCGGTCGTAGGTGATGCCGACCCGGACGTTCTTGACCGGGTTCCCGGGCACGCGCACCGAGACGCCCGAGTAGAAGTGGCCGAGGATCTTCTTGTGTCCCCACCCCCTGCGGGCCAAACCGTACGTCCCCCACTGCGACATGCCGATGCCGTGGCCGAATCCGGATCCGAAGAACTCGAAGCCGGACCCGCCTCTCAGAGGGGCGGTCATCGGGGGCCCCTGGAGCGTGCCGGGCGCCTGGTCGTCGCCCAGCGTGGTGCCCGGCCCGGCAGCCAACGACGGTGTGACCGCGGCCACGAGCATCGCGGCGGCCACGGTGGCGAGCAGGAAGGTTCGACGTATCAGGGTTCGGCCCTCGATCGGGTGGTCGACGCTAACACATCGTCCTCGCGGGCCTGCCTATTGAGCCATCGCCGGACCGGGGGGCCCTCGGTCGTCGAGGACGACCTCTCCCGGGGGCACGTTGACGCCGTCGATGGTGACTCCCTCGGCCACTCGGGAGGCTGCTCCCAGCACGCTGTGGGATACGACGGCGCCGGCGCCGACGATCGCGTCGGTCGCGAGGATCGAGCCCGAGACCCGCGCCCCCTGGCCGATCCGCGCGCGGGCGTGCAGGACCGAGTCATCCACCTCGGCGCCGGCATCGATGTGCACTCCGGCGCCCACGGCCACCCACCGCCCGAGGTGGGCGCGCAGGTCGACATGGGCATCGGCGTGGATCCACGGGGCCGGATACCGCACACCGTGGACCGCCCCCTCGAACATGTCGAAGTGTGCCTGCAGGTACTTGTCCGGCGTTCCCAGGTCGAGCCAGTAGGCATCGGACCCGAATCCCACCACCGTGTGTCCACCCGCGATCACGCCCGGGAAGATGTCACGCTCTATCGAGATCGTGCCGCCACCGACCCATGGGCCCAACACCACGGGGTCGATCAGATACGTGCCGGCGTTGATATCGCCCGGAACCGGAGGCTCGGGCTTTTCACGGAACTCGGTGACTCGACCGTGGTCGTCGCGGATCACCAGGCCGAAGGCCCGGGCGTCATCCACGCGATGGAGCGCGATGGTCACGGCCGCGGCTCGCTCTTCGTGCAGGACCCGCATCGCCGTGAGATCGAGGTCGGTGAGGATATCGCCGTTGAGCGCGAAGAACGGCTCAGGGCCGACCCGATCGAGCGCGTTCACGATCGCGCCGCCGGTTCCGAGCGGATCCGCCTCGGTGATCCACGTGATCGCAGGATCCCCCCGGCGCGCGGCCACGAATGGGCGGAAGGTCTCCTGGAGGTACGGGCTGGACAGCACCACCTCGCGGATCCCGTGGCGTGCGAGATGGTCGAGCACGTGATCGAGGGAGCGCCGGTCCATAAGAGGAAGCAGGGGCTTGGGAGTCGTCTCGGTGAGCGGGCGAAGCCTGGTGCCCTCTCCCCCTACGAGCACGACGGCCTTCATCGAGTCACTCCCGCCCGCAGCGACTCGAGCTCCGCGCGCAGCCAGAGCATCGCGCGCGCCAGCGGTAGGGTCGCCCTCCGCCAGCCAGCGGCCCGATGCTTGGCGTAGTAGCGGTACAGGCTGTCCGAGTGCATCCGCAGGCTCCGTCTCGACCGCCCGGTGGATACGCCGATCTCGTGGACGACTTCGACGTCGGGCGTGTACCGAACGGTCCGTCCCAGGGCGCCCAGCCGAGTGGCGATGTCGAGCTCTTCGCCATAGAGCAGGAACTCCTCGTCGAACCCGCCGGCGGCCTCGAGCGCCTCCCTCGGCATGAGCATGCAGCAGCCGGAGACCCAGTCGACCTCTCGTGGGGTCGATCGGTCCCACCCCTCGAGGTGGTACCGGCGCGTGAACGGGTTGTCGGGCAGGAGGGTGCCGAGGAACGCGTGCCCGACGGCATCGCCGACACTCGGGAACCCGCGGCCGCTGGGATAGAGCGTCCCGTCGGGGTTACGAACAGCCGGCCCGATGATGCCCGCCTCCGGGTGCTCCTTCGCGACCGCTGCCAGATCGGCGAGGGTGCCCGACCACCACTCGACGTCGGGATTGAGGAGCAGGATGAGGGGAGCGTCGGTCTCGCGGATCCCCTGGTTCCAGGCCGGCGAGAGGAACACGTTGTAGGGGTTCTCGATGAGCCGGACGCCGGGGTGGGCGGCGACCGCCGCGGTGTGGCTTCCATCGGCGGAGGCGTTGTCGATGACCAGGACATCGACCGTGATATCGCCCCTATGGGACGCGAGGCTGGCGAGGCATCGCTCGAGGTAGGGACCCGCGTTGTAGTTCACGATGACGACGGCCAACTCGGCCGCGACGGACGTCATCGGTGCGGCGTTTGCGCCACCAGGATGATCCCCGCCATGATGCAGGCAACCCCGGCCCACCGCAGCGGTGGGATCGCCTCGTGGAGAACGTATTTATCGGCGAGCACGATCAACAGATAGCTGAGCGATGCGAACGGATACGCGAACGACAGGGAGGCCTTCGAAAGGACGATCAGCCATACGAAGGCCGAGACACCGAAGATCGCCAGGCCGCCGATGACGTACACGTTCGTCACGATGGCTCGCAGTGACGACGTCGACATGCCGACCGGACCGGTGGTCTCGGTGACCTGCGTCATCCCCTGCTTGAGGGTGAGCTGAGCGACGGCGGCGAGGCCCACCGAGACCAGGATCATGGCGATCAAGAGCATCAGGTTCGTCCTTCCGGTATCGAGTTCGTGCAGATGCGCGTCGTGCGCCTCAGGGTCGGTGACGGGCGGTTGTGCGTTCACAGGTCCTCCACGATGGCGTCGGGTTCGACGCCGAGCGGCGCGCTGATCCGTGCGTCCTCCGGCACCTGCAGGAGGTAGCGCTGGGTCTGCACATGGTACGGGTGCCCGGCCATGGACTCGAGGCCGATCGTCACGAAGTACTTGCCCCCGACCCAATCGGCCGGCGGCACGCGAAAGACGATCCGCTTCTTGCCCCGGACGGGGCCGATGTCGACACCCAGGCGGGAGGTCCGTCCGTCGATCACCGGGTGGTTCGTCGCAGCCGACACGACCGAGAACGAGGCGTCGAGATCGGGCACCGGCACGGTCGCCTCGACGTCGACGGCGATCGCGAGCTCGGCGCCGGGCCACACCGTGCCGTTCCCGTCGCCACCCGAGTCGAAGGACACCGCGCGGATCTCGACCTCACGCGATCCCTCCTCCGCGACGAACCCCGGGTCTCGCGACAGCAGCCGGTGTCGCAGCTCGCGCACGACGTCGGCCGGCGCCCCGTCCATGTGGACGCGGCCGTGATCGAGCATGACGGCTCCGTCGCACACGTCCACGACCGTGTCGAGCGCGTGGGTGACCAGCACGATCGTGCGCCCCTCTCGCTGGAAGACGCGCACCCGGTCGATGCAGCGCTGCTGGAAGGCCTCGTCGCCGACGGCGAGGACCTCGTCGATCAGCAGGACCTCCGGGTCGACATGGACCGCGACGGCGAACCCGAGCCGCACGAGCATCCCGGAGGAGTAGAACTTGACCTGGTTGTCCATGAACTCCTCGAGCTCGGCGAAGCCTACGATGTCATCGAAGACGCGGTCGGTATCGCGGCGCGTCATCCCGAGGAACGATGCGTTGAGGTAGACGTTCTCGCGACCCGTCAGCTCTGGATGGAACCCGGCGCCTAGCTCCAGGAGCGCGGCCATCCTTCCGCGAGATCTGATCGTGCCCGCGCTCGGCCGCAGGATGCCTGCGATGCACTTGAGCAACGTGGTCTTGCCGGAACCGTTGTGACCGATCAGGCCCAGCGACGACCCCTGTTCGATCGTGAAGGACACGTCGCTGAGCGCCCAGAAGTCCTCCGCCTTCGATCTGGAGACGAGGAGACGCTGCTTCACGCTGCTCGGACGCTCCCGGTACAGGCGGAACCGCTTGGACACGTCCGAGATCTCGATCGCCGCGCTCACAGCTCCTCCGCGAAGTCACCGGAGGAGCGGAAGAAGGCCCTCCATGCGAGGACGAGCAGGCCGAGCGAGACGACGATCACGATGCCCAGGGCGCCGGCCTGCCAGGCCACGGATACGTCCGGCAGCACCTGTTCGCCGCCGGGAGCCGGGTCGCCGTAGAGCGCTCGCTGGAACCCGAGCACGATCGGCGTGAGCGGGTTGAGCAGGTACAGGTGCCACAGGCTGATCCCGGCGATCTCCTTGCCGGCCAGCGCCTCTTGCACCAGCGCAGCCTGATACACGATCGGGGTCATCCAGAACCACACGAGCAGGCCAAGGTTCAGCAGGTGCCCGACATCGCGGTAGCGCACGTTCTTGGCCGATGCCCACAGCGTGAGTGCCGTCGTGAAGGCGAGCAGCGCGACGAACGAGAGCGGATACAGCACGAGCGCAGCGGGCCCGATCCCGTAGCCGGACACCAGGATGAACGCGAGCAGGACGACCGACTGCAGCCCGAAGTCGACGAGCGCGACCCCGATCGCCGACAGCGGCAGGATCTCTCTGGGGAAGGCGATCTTCTTCACCAGATTGGCGTTGTCGATCACCGACCTCGATCCTTGCAGCAGGGAGGCCGAAAACAGGTTCCACGCGAGCAGACCGGATAGCAGGAACACCGGGTAGTCCGGGATGCTGTTCCCCAGCACGATGACCACGAACGAGAAGACCGCGAGGAAGACGACGGGGTTGAGTAGCGACCAGACGGCGCCGAGGAACGACGCCGTGTACTTGACCTTCAGCTCCTTGCGGATCAGGTTCAGCAAGATCTCGCGGTAGCCCCATAGTTCGCGGACTCGCTCGCCCATGTGCAGGCTCGGGGCCTCCGAGGTTCGTTCCGTTACGTCCGTGACGGCGATGTGAGCGCACTCCTCGTGTCGGCGACGATCGTGACAAACGCGCAGGTCAGCGCGGCGCGACGAGTCTAGCAAGGGCCATCCGCGCGACCTATGACGATCGTTCGAAGCTTCGCAGGGCTCTCGCGTACTCCATGCCGTACCCCTCGGCGACCATCTCTTCGGTGATGCCAGCGTCGACCAGCGACTTGCCCCAGATGGCCATCGCCTTGCGCGCCGGGTCGCGGACGAGGGCCAGGGTCTCGACGATCGCCAGTTCGTAGCCATGGGCCGTGGCCTCGGAGTCTCGCTGCCGACGGACGTACGCGGATGCCGCAGCGCCGATCGCGCCACGTCGCGGGGCATCGTCTTTGAGGCCCCGCAGGACGACGGCCAGCTCCTGGGGGTCGGTGGGCCCAGGAGCGACGCGCAGGACGGCTTCGTCGGGGACGTCAAGGTAGGTCCCGGTCGCGCTCACCACCGTCGGTACCCCCGCCTGCATCGCCCGGCGAGAGCGAGCCGCTCACCTCACCGCGATGCGGGAAGCGAAGGTCGACGGCGGTATCGGCCGCCGCGAGCCACGCGAGGAAGTCCTCGTCGGTCACGTCGGCGTGGACGGACACGTGCGCGCCGTCGGGCGCCTCGGCGACCAGAGCGTCCGCGTCATACCCGGTCGATCCGTCGCCCGACGATCGCCACGTGCGCGCCGTCGCCGAGCCCGCTCGACGCCTTGACCACGCCGTCGAGCTGCTTGGCCTCGTTCATATCGCCCGGCGCCACGACGAGGAAGCGGGGGTCGCCGACCGAGGCCCGCATCGCGGGCGCCCGCTCGGCCGATCGCGCGATAGCCTCCTCGTTCTCGATGACGGGATGCGGCACGACGAACACCGGGGTCCGGCACCCGAACTCCCGAAGGTAGGTCCGCCCGAACTCGGAATGCACGATGATCCCGCGGGCGCGGCGCGCCACGTGGGCGCACCAAGGATCGCGCAGCGGCTCATTGCGGATCACGTCGGGCGACACCAGATCGTGGCGCAGGCGTGCCGCCTCGCGGGCCGCCATGAACCCCAGTGGGTCGCCCGCGGTCTTCAGGCCGCGGACGAAGTCGTCGAGCGCGAGGTCGTGCAGGACGATCAGGGCGCTCGTCAGGAACGCCGCTCGATAGATCTCGAGATGATGCTCGACGTTGTTGCCCAGCTGGAAGACGCCGAGGTGGAAACCGGGCAGCCGGACCGCGTCGCGTGGTCCGATCGGCCACATCGTCTCGATCTCGATGCGCTCGAAGGCGCCGATCCGCTCGAGTCCTTCCAGCACGGCGCGGTCGTAGGTGGCGATCCCCGTCTGCGCGGGCGGCAACGGGCCGGCGAAGACGACGTCGCCCTGCGAACCGGGACCGACGCCGCGTTCCACCGCGACCCCGGATGCCGATCCGCGCCCGACCGCCCTGCCGATGGCCGCACGCACGCCCATCAGCCCAACAGCCGGGCGACGATGTCGGGCCAGCCGGGCACCTCGGCACGAACGAGCTCGTTGCCCGCGGCCCCGAGGCGCTCCGCGCCGTCGCGATCGCGCCAACAGCGATCGAACGCTTCGGCGATCGCCACCGGATCGGGCGGCCGCACGAGGCCCGTTTCCTCGTCGCGGACGAACTCCAGCGGACCGCCGCTGTCGGTCAGGGTAACGACCGGGCGGGACGCCGCCATGCCCTCGATCGTCACGTACCCGTAGTCCTCGTCGAACGGGCCGAAGTACACGCCCAGCGCCTCTCGGAACAGCCGGAGCAGCCGCTCGTCGCTCACCCCGATCTCGAACGACACACGATCGTCCAACCCGTGACGAGCGACGAGTTCTCTCAGCTGAGCTTCGTCCGGGCCCACGCCCGACGAGCACCAGCCGCACGGGCGTCGATACGTGGCGCATCGCCTCGACCACGAGGGTCTGGCGCTTGAGGCTCTCCATCCGACTTGGGTACACGAAGTAGTCGCCCAGCGGCCCTCCCGGCGCGTGGAGTAGGTCCTCGACCACGTGGGACGGGTGGTAGAGCGGCTCGGCGGGGATGCGCAGTGAGTTCCACAGGCGGTCGCGCACGTTCTTGGAGTTCGTGAAGACTCGCTTGGCTTCCCCGAGCGCCACCCGATCTGCTTCCCAAACCATGTCGCGCACCTTCGGGCCGTCATCCTGGCGCTTGAGATCGGCATAGTCCGGGTGATCCCACAGCTCGTACGCTGTGCGATGCTGGTGGATCAGCCACACGATCTTCCGCTCATGCTGGGCGAGGTAGGCGGGGAACTTCAACCCCACCACGGCGTCCACCTTCGAGCCCGTTGGACTCGGTGATGTCGAAGCTGCGCCACACCGCCATCTGATGCGCGAGCTGGCTGGGCGGATACCACTTGCCCGCGATCTGCACGAGGTCGGCCTCATGGCCGGCATCGCGCAGCGCCCCGACCAGCGAGGAGGCATGCGTCTCCGCACCGCCCCGTACGAAGGCGGTCTGGGGATGCAGGACCGCGACCCTCACGGGGGGTCGTCCCCGGGGCCCTCTGACTTGCCCACCTCGTCCTTGAGCCGGTCCACCTCGGCCTCGAGGACCATCACCTTCTCAGCGAGGCTCGTCGTGAGCTCGGCGTGATCGCCCAGCAAGCGATCGTACCGCCAGGTGGCCGGACGCATCAGCCGCCAGAGCCGGTACTTGACCCGGCGGCGAGCGCGAGAAGGCGAGGCGAGGTTGCCCTCCCCCATGGGGATCACCATCGTCTCGTCGGTGCGCATCTGCGCGGCGAAGTCGTGGAGGCGATCGCGGATCTCGGGGGTGTCCATCCGACCGCGTGCGGCCGTGTCGCGCGCCCAGTACATCTCGCGCTCCAGATCGCGGCGCGCATCGTCGTCGTGCTCCGTGGCGTCGCCCGGGCGGTCGTCGGCGGTCATCGGCGCGAGCCTAGCACCGGCGTATCGCGGAACCGTGACGGAGCGATGGCCTGGGGTGCTACGGCTCGAAGTAGATCGGGCCCTCGCAGTCATCACGAAGCGGGAGCGGATGCGGCTCGGCCGGGACCCGGTCGAAATCGAAGGCCGTGAGCATGGGCGTGGCTCGACGGTCGCGAGGCGTGAGCCTGGACAGGCGCCAGTTGTCCTCGATGAAGCGGAGCACGCTCGAGAACTCGCCGAGCTCGCTCGAGACGTGACCTTGGCGGGCGTACGGCGACAGCACGACCATCGGAACGCGGATCCCGAATCCGAAGCCGTCGACCTGTGGAGGCGGCACGTGGTCGTAGAATCCCCCGTAGTCGTCCCACGTGAGGAAGATCGCGGTGTCGGCCCATATCGGACTGTTCATGATCGCGTTGATGACCTTGGTGGACCAGTTCTCCCCGTGGCAGAAGTTGTACTCGGGATGCTCGGATAACTCGAAGCGAGGGGTGATCCACGTCACCGGCGGCAGCGCCCCCGCCTTGATGTCGGCGACGACGCGATCGACAGGGAACATGTGGCGCTGCCAGCGGTCCGGGTGCTCGCGGTAGCGGCGGATCGCCGCGTACGCGGACCAGATGTAGCCCTTCTGATCCTCCTGTGCGGCGTAGTACGACCACGGTATCTTCGCTCGGTTCAGCAGATCGCCCTCGGTCGGGAAGTCGAAGCACGGGGGGACCATCGTCGTGACGCCCTCGGAATCGACGACCTCCACCAGTTGCTCTGGCGGCGCGTCGCATCCGAACGTGAGCGAGCCGAGCCCGGGCTTGCGTCGCGGATTGTCGTGGGCCCCGCCGGACTGCGCCGCGATCGAATACAGATGGTTGGGGAACGACGGCCCGTGCGCGCTGGCGAAGAAGTTGTCGAACAGCGTGAACTCGCGCGCCCACGTCCAGTAGTTCGGCAGCTGATCCCGCTGGAGCTGGGTGTAGGCCCAGCGGTCGCCCGACTCGCCCTGATTGAAGCCGTCCATCCGTCCGCCGTTGTACGCGACGAGCGCGCACTCGTAGCAGTGCGGGATGTCGGCGTCGGTGGCTTGATCCGTGCCGCGCACGAGCGGCCGCTCGACGCCGCGATCCATGCCGATCGTCGCGCCCTCGGCGCCCGGGAACGTCCCGAACAGATTGTCGAACGTGCGGTTCTCCTTGATCAGGAACACCACGTGCTTGATCGGCCAGCGCGTCGGGAAGGAGGCAGCGTCCACGACCTGGGCTGGGGTGGGCGAGCTGGCTACCGGCGAGGGAGCGGGAGACGGAGGCGAGGTCGTCGCCGACCCTGCGTCATCCGGATCGGCCTGCGTGCAGGCGGCCGCGATCAGCGCGGCGGCGATGACGAGCGCGGCGCGTCGCATCGCCGGAGTCTACCGGCAGCCGTTCGCAGTCCCGGTTCCTACTCGGGCGGCGGAGGCGTCCAGATCGGCCCCTTGCAGTCGGAGCGCAGCGGCTGCGGCAGCGGGTCGCGGGGCGCCTGCGTGAAGTCGAAGTCGTAGGCCATGTTGTTGGCCTGACGATCCCTGTGGGTGAGCTGGCGCAGGCCCCAGTTGTCCTCGATGAAGCGGAGCACGCTGGAGAACTCGGCGAGGCGGCTGTCGACGTGCCCCTGCTTGGCGTACGGGCTGATCACCAGGGTCGGCACCCGGATGCCGAGGCCGAAGTTGTCGAGCCGAACCGGAGGCACGTGGTCGTAGAACCCGCCGAAGTCGTCCCAGGTGATGAAGATCGCGGTGTCGGACCACATCGGGCTGTTCATCACCGCGTTGATGACCTCGATCGTCCAGTTCTGCCCGTAGCAGAAGTTGTACTCCGGGTGCTGTGACAACTGAAACCTCGGGGTGATCCATGTCACCGGTGGCAGCCGGTCGGCCTCGATGTCGCGGACGACGTCGTCGACAGGCCGCATGTAGGTGTTCCAAAGCTCCTGGTCGTTGCGGTACCTCCCGATCGCCGAATAGGCCGACCAGATGTAGCCGAGCTGCGTGTTGGTCGCCGCGTAGTACGCCCAGGGGATGTCGGCCTTGCGTAGGAGGTCGCCTTCCGTCGCGAAGTCGAAGCACGGATCGACCTTGACGAGATCGCCCTCGGGATCGATCACCTCGACGTACCCGCCCGGCTGGGCGATGTCGCATCCCCACGACTTCGCGAATCCCTGCTCCTGCTGGGCCCGCAGCGACGAGAACGGCTGGGTCGGGTTGTCGAGGGCGCCGCCCGACGTGGCGGCGATCGTGTACAGGTGGTTGGGGAACGACGGCCCGGTTGCCGAGGCGAAGAACTTGTCGGCGACCACGTACTCGGACGCCCAGTTCCAGTACGCCGTGATCTGGTCCCTGCGGAACTGCGTGTAGGCGTACCTGTCGGCGTTCTCGGTCTGGTTGAACCCATCCATCTTGCCGCCGTTGATCGAGGCGACGTTGCAGTTGTAGCAGTGCGGGATGTCGTGGGCACGCTGCAGCGGGGCGCGGGTAAGCGGTCGCTCGACCCCGCGATCGAACCCCGTAACAGCGCCGTCGACCCCGGGGAATCGCCCCAGGACGTGATCGAAGCTGCGGTTCTCCATGATGAGGAAGACCACGTGCTTGATGGGCCACCTCGTCTCGACGGACGCGGAGTCGAAGCGGTCGGGCAGGGGCGCCGATATCGTCTCCACGGCATCGGCGGAGGAGGGCTCGGGCGTCGGCTCGGACCCGCCCGTGCAGGCGGCGGCTATGGTGGCGAACGCGGTCAGGCCACACAGCGCGGTAAGGATGCGAGAGCGGGCGGGCGACATCAGGGCGCGTCAAGGGTAGCAACGAACGATCGCAGCCCCTCGGCCAGCGGCGGCATCGGTTCGATGCCGAGATCGTCGAGGTAGACGCTCGTGAGCGCCGAGAAGGGCGGCCGGGGGGCTCCCGGCGCGAGGTCGGCCGCGGTCTGCGGCAGGATATTCCCGCTCCAGCCGTTGTCGTCGACCAGCCGTCCCAGCACCTCGAACCACGTAGCCGGCTCGGGTCCGCCGAGGTGGTAGGTCCCCCAGCGCCCGGTACGAAGGATCGGCAGTATCCGTTCGGCCACATCGCCGACGAAGGAGGGCGATCCCACGCGGTCGGTAAGGCCTCCCGCCGATCCGCCCCCGGCCAAGGTCCGAGCGGCACGCGTGAGGTAGTCGCTGCGTCCGCCGTAGACGTAGCCGATCCGCACGATCACGTGCTCGTCGAGGGTCGCGCGGACACGTTCTTCGCCCGCGAGCTTCGAGCGGCCGTAGACGCACAGGGGTGCGGGCTCGTCGAGCTCGTCGTAGGGGGCCCCTTTGGTCCCGTCGAAGACGTAGTCGGTCGACACGTGCAGGAGCGACGCGCCAGTCTCCTTCGCTGCGCGCGCGAGGTGGTGCGGTCCCCCAGCGTTGTCCCGCTCAGCTCGCTCCGGGTTCCTCTCGTTCTCGTCCACGTTGGTGAACGCGGCCAGGTTCACGATGACGTCGGGCCGGATCGAGTCAACGGCGCGGCGCACCGCGTCATCGTCGCCGACGTCGAGCGCGGCTCGATCGAACGCGTGCACGTCGACCTCATCCGTCCGTGCGAGGAACGCTCGAGCCAGCCCGCCCCCAGCGCCGGTGACGAGCAGCCTCATCTCGCGACGGGGCCGAGCATGGCATCCACCCAGTCTCGGTGGGCGCCGAACCAGTCCACCGTCCGGGCGAGCCCATCGTCGAAGGACACCTCCGGCGCCCAGCCGAACGCCCGCAGCCGTTCGTCGTCCAGTCCGTATCGGAAGTCGTGACCGGGCCGGTCCGGCACGAACTCGATCGAGCTGGCGTCGGCGCCGGCCAGACCGCAGATGCGGTGCGCCAGATCGACGTTAGAAAGCTCGAATCCGCCGCCGATGTTGACCACGTCGCCGAGCGCGCCCTCGTCGAGCACGGCAAGGCAGGCGCGCGCCCAGTCGGTGACGAAGAGCCACTCGCGTCGCTGGAGCCCCTGGCCGTAGACGGGGAGCGGGCGCCCGTCGAGGGCGGCCAGCGCATAGACGGGGATCACCTTCTCGGGGAACTGACGGGGCCCGAATGCGTTCGTCCCGCGAACCACGGTGACGGGCGCCCCGTGGGTGACGACGTACGCGCGGCACATCAGGTCGGCGGCCGCCTTGCTCGCCGCATAGGGGCTCCGGGGACGCAACGGGTCGTCCTCGTTGAAGGCCGTTCCGTCGGCCCCCTCTCCGTAGACCTCATCGGTCGATACGGCCAGCATCGGCGTGCCCGTCTCGCGGATGGCCTCGAGGATCGTCTGCGTGCCCAGGACGTTCGTGACGACGAACGGCCTCGAACTCTCGATGCTGCGGTCGACGAAGCTCTCGGCGGCCGCATGGATCACGTGGTCGACCTCGGCCACGAGCGGTCCCACCGCCGCGGGATCGGTGACATCACCCCGAACGAACCGCAGGCGTTCGTCCCCCTCGTGAGAGATCAGGTTCGCCGTCGACCCGGCGTACGTAAGCGCATCGAGCACGGTGACGCGGGTGCTCGGACGATCCAGGAGCAGATCGACCAGATGCGAGCCGATGAACCCGGCACCGCCGGTGACGAGGACATGGTTGTCGGTGGTCATGGCGGCACCTCGGGGAACGCCGGGATCGCGCCGAGTCTACCCGGCGACCAGGTGATGAGCCTCGCGGAGCGCCTTCGCGGTGGCCCGCGCCGTGGCCTCCCAGGTGAAGCGGGCGGCGCGGGTGACGCCGGAGGCGGCGAGCATCGATCGGAGATCCGGATCGCCGAACAGCTGCCCCAGCGCGTCCGCGATCGAGCCGGTGTCGTACGGGTCCACGAGGAGCGCGGCGTCGCCCGCCACCTCGGGGAGCGAGGAGACATTGGACGTGAGGACGGGGATGCCCGCCGCGAACGCCTCCAGCACCGGGAACCCGAACCCCTCGTAGAGCGACGGATAGGCCAGCAGGGTCGCGCCCGTGAGCAGCGCCACCTTGTCGGCCTCCGTGACGTACCCGGTGCGCAGGAACCGAGGGCGGGCCGCCGCCGGCAGCCGGGCGATCGCCTCGTCGAGCCGATCCCCGGCCTTGGGATCCCAGCGAACCGGCCCGCCCGCGATGACCAACCGGGTGCCGGGCTCGATGGCGGCGAACGCCTCCACGAGGCGCTCGAGATTCTTTCGGGGCTCCAGGCCGCCCACGAACAGCGCGTACGGGCCGTCGATGGCGAACCGGCGACGGACCCCCTCCACGACCTCCGCCGGGGCGGGAGCGAACCGGGCGGCATCGACACCAAGCGGAGTCACATGGATCCGCTCCTCGTCCACCGGATGCCGCGCGATCAGATCGAGCTTGGTCGAGTTCGACGGGACGATCACCACCGCCGCACGCGTCAGCCAGCGATCGAATGCCCGACGCCACCGGTCGTCCATGTGGGGGGCGGTCTCGGGCAGATGCTCGTAGGCCAGGTCGTGAACCACCATGGCGACGCCGGGGCGGTGCGTGGCTGGCGGGAGGAAGTTCGTGGCGAGCACGACGTCGAAGTCGACGGACCATTCGATCCGTGGCACGCCCAGGCGCGTCGACATCGGCCCGAAGACGCGCGCCGGGAACCGCGACGCCTTCTCCGACAGATTGGGCGCCGACACGCTGTCGAAGAACGTTCGCGGCCGGAACAGACCGCGCGCGTGCAAGTACCACGCCACGTAGTCGGACCCCGGATCTGCGTGGGGCAGATGCCGGATGATCTGCCGCGTGTACAGCCCCACCCCGGTCCGACCCGGATCGAGGGCGGGCCGCGCGTCGATGACGGCTCGCATCGATGGAACCCTACCGGAGCCGCCCCGGGCGGTCGTCCGCCTTCAGTCGAGCTCGACGCGGCTCTGATCGCCGATCGTCAGGCGATGGACCCCCGGCACCGCGGCGCGGCGAACGTCGGCGTCACGTCCAAGGATCGTGCCGGCCAGGGTCCGGACCCCCTCCACGCGACACCGCTCCATCACGATCGAGTCCTCGATCGCGCTGTCGACGATCACGCAGTCTTCCTCTATCGACACGTCGGGCCCGATCGTCGATCCGTCGACCGTGGTCCCGGGGCCGATCACGACAGGGCCTCGCAGGATGCTCCCGCCGATGCGGGCCCCGGCCGCCACCCTGACGACTCCGTCGACCGAGGTCGCCTCATCGATCTCCCCTTCGACCGACGTCTCGGCGACGCCCAAGAGCATGCGGTTGGCCTCGAGCAGGTCCTCGGGCCGACCCGTGTCCTTCCAGTATCCGCTCACCATCTCGGCCCGCACCGTTCTCCCCCGGTCGATGAGCCACTGGATGGCCTCGGTGATCTCGTACTCCCCGCGCCAGGAAGGCTCGAGCGTGGCACACGCCTCCAGGATCGAGTCGTCGAACAGGTACACGCCCACCAAGGCGATGTCGGACACGAACTCCTTCGGCTTCTCGACGAGCCGGACCACGCGTTCGCCTTCCAGGACCGCCACGCCGAAGTGCTCGGGCTCGGGCACGCGCGTGAGGAGGATCTGGGCATCGGGACGTGCCCGCTCGAACTCGGTCACGAACCGACCCACGCCCTCGAGCAGCACGTTATCGCCCAGGTACATGAGGAACGGCTGGCCCCGGACGAAGTCGGCCGCCGTCATCACGGCATGGGCGAGCCCGAGTGGAGCCTCCTGCTCGATGAAGGTGACGCCCAGCCCCCACCGACCGCCGTCGCCCACGGCGGCACGCACCTCGGCGCCCGTGCCGCCCACGACCACCCCCACTTCGGTGATGCCCGCCGAGGCGATCGACGCCAGCGCGTGGAACAGGATCGGGGTCCCCGCGACGGGGATCAGCTGCTTGGCGCTCGTGTGCGTGATCGGGCGGAGGCGCGACCCCTCTCCCCCGGCCAGGACCAGCGCGCGCATGTCAGGCGTTCGGGTCGACGCAGGACGGGGCGGGTGCGCCGCCACCCGACACCGGCGCCGGCTCGTAGCCCGCGGCGATCACGACCGCCACGTCGTCGGGCAAGCCCTCGACCTGTTTGAGCTCGAGCCCCGGGAAATACTTCTGCACGACCTGTGCCTCCACCTCGTGTCCGGGGGCGTAGGCGATCCAGCTCCCCTTCACCTTGGCCCCGTAGCCGGCGTAGGGCACGATACCCGGGGAGACGTCGAACCCGCTCTCCGCCAGGATCTGGGCGACGCCCTGCACCGTGCCCCCCGACGCCTGGTCGACGACGGGGACGGTGATGTTGGCCTCCGATGGCGGCGTGTTCACGAGCCGGGTGCCGGCGTCGCCGAGCGGCGAGCCCCGGCGGATCGCCCGGAAGATCTGGTTGGCCGAGGGATCCATCTTGATGACCGACAGGCCGTTCTCCGTCGCTGCGTAGCCGGGCACCGCCCGGAACTCTGCCGCGCCTGTTGAGATCCCGCGCAGCTGCCCCACGAGGTAGGCGAGGTCGGCGATCTTGAGCTCTGGATCACGCTGCATGTTGGCGAGGATCGGCTTGACCCGCGTGGGGAGCTGCAGGAGCTGATCCGGCTGGATGAGCCGGGTGATCACCGCACGCATGAACTGCTGCTGGCGGGCGATCCGATAGAAGTCGGGCGCGGCCGCGTCGCAGACAAGGTGCCGGGTTCGTACGTAGGCGAGCGCCTGATCGGGCGCAAGCGTCTGGCACCCCGGGGCGACGTCGAGTCCCGTGAGCTCATCGACGATGCGCCCATCGTCGGTGTTGACGTTGTTGGACGCGATGCACATGTCCACGCCGCCGAGGGTCTCGACGACCCCCTGGAACCCCGCCAGGTCGACGTAGAGGTAGTGATTGATCTTCAGCCCGGTGAGCTCGTGGATCGTCTTGGCCACGAGCAGCGGCCCCCCTCCGTCGATGCCCCCTTCGAACGCCGCGTTGATCTTGTCGGGACCGTGTCCGGGGATATCGACCCACAGGTCGCGGGGGAACGAGACGATGATGGCCTTCTGGAGCGCGGGATCGGTGTGGACCAGCATGATCGTGTCGGCCCGGTTCTCGCCGCCGATCTGGGCATCGTTGCCGAATCGCTCGATCTCCTCGGGCGTGAGGCCTCTGCGGGAGTCGCTGCCCAGCAGCAGGTAGTTGCAGACGTCCTCGGCGCAGGGACCGACGGCCACCGGATCAGAGGGTTCGGGCACATCTTCACCGGTCCCGGCCCACGGCTTGACGCCCTCGGAGCCGGCCAGCCAGTACTGCGAGAGGGCGTACGCGCTGCTCGCGCCGACCACGAGCGACAGGCCTGCCGACACGGCGACGAACCAGCGAACAACTCGGCCGTGGGCGCGGGGCGAAGACGCGGGATCGTCCGGCATCGCTCCAGCCTACCGGGGGGTCAGAACGTCGCGGCCTCGCGCGCGTGGCGTTCCTGTGGCGGTGCGGCCACGCCGGGGGCACGACGCGGGTGGCATAATCCGCCCACCGACCTGGAGGGATGATGCTGCGAGACGACGTGACGGTGCTCCTCGTGGGGATCGACGATGCGCTCGGCGACGAACTCGACGCCGAAGAGGGCTTCGAGATCTCGCGCGCCGCCGATATCACGGGCGACGTCGTGGCCGCGGACGCCGTCGTGGTGGCACTGGACGGCACGCCGCCGTTGGAACTGCTGGGCCGCATCCGGGCGGCCATGCCCGACGCTGCCGTCGTCGTCGTCACCGGCCCCGACCGGGCGGCGGACGGATCCATCGCGCTGCACGCCGGCGCGGAGGACCACCTGATCACCGGAGCCATCCCCGAGGGCCTGCTGCCGCGCGCGGTGCGCTACGCGGTGAGCCACCGTCGGCTGCACCGTGATCTATCGACCACGGACCCGACGACCGGCCTGCTGAGCCTGCGGGGGTTCGCCCCCATCGCCGAGCATCACCTTCGGATGGCCGACCGCGCCAGATCGACCGTCGTGTTCCTGTTCGTCCGCCTCGACGGTCTCGTCCAGGTCCTTGCCTCGGGAGGTGCGGACGAGGCAGACGCAATGGCACGTGATGCGGCCGAGGTGCTCCTCGAGGCAGTGCGCGACTCCGATGTGCCCGCACGCATCTCGGCGGACACGTTCTGCGTGTTGCTGACCGGCGACGCGAGGGGCGCCGAGACGCTCGTGCTCTCCAGGCTCGTGGAGGCGATCGCCGAGCACGACGGGGCCCGCGACGATCCTCGGCACCTGTCGATCTCGGTCGGCAGCGCGCTGTATGACCCCGAGCATCCCGACACCCTGGAGGCGATCCTGCAAACGGCAGGGCGGCGCCTGTCCCCGAAGGACGACGACGAGTCATCCACCCCCTGAGGCACCGCGAACGGTCTGTGAACGCGATCGCCACGCAGGGGATTCCACCGATCGATCGAGAACCGTGCTCATACTGATACCCGTGCCGGAACGAAGCCCGTCCACCACTGATCCGTCGCAGCACTTGGATCGCGAGCTCATGCGCGCGATCGTGGCAAGAGACGAGGACGCGTTTCGGTCGCTCTTCGATCGCTACGCCCCCACTGCGGCGGCTCTCGCCGCTCGGATCGTTCGACGGTCACATCTGGCCGAAGAGATCGTCCAGGAGGCATTCTTGGCGGTGTGGAGGAACCCGGAAGGCTACGACGCCGCTCGCGGCTCGGTGCGCTCGTGGCTGATGGGTACGGTCCACCACCGCGCTGTCGACGCAGTCAGACGCGAGGAGGCACACCGCCGCCGGTCCGAGGAGGCCGTTGCCGGATTGCGTGAGGCGCAAACCGATCCGACCGACGACGTGGTCGAGGCGGTCGGACTGCCCGAGGAGCGGCGGCTGGTGCGCACCGCCATGGCGCGGCTGCCCGACGAACAGCGGCACGTCCTCGAGATGATGTATTTCGATGGGCTGTCTCAACGTCGAATAGCGCAGGTCACCGGGCTACCGCTCGGGACGGTGAAATCGAGAACACTCCTCGGCATGCGGCGCATGCGGGCGGCCCTCGAGGGGGTGGAGCGATGAACCACGACGACATCGAGTCTCTGCTCGCTGCGCGGGCCCTCGACGGTCTGGACACCGAGGACACCGATCGCCTGGACACCGCGATGGCAGATCACGGCGACTGTGAAGAGTGCCGGCGACTCGCTGCGGGGTTCGATGAGACGGCCGGCCGGCTCGGCTTCCTCCTCGAGCCCGCGCAGGTCGATGCCTCTGTGGCCGACGACATCCTCGCCGACCGGGTCGCCGTCCCCACCCCCGTGCCGTCCCAGGCTCGTCGCGCCGTGGCTACTCCGAATGAGCTGGCCGCCCGACGATCAGCCCGGGTTTGGCGAGTCGTGGCGGGCCTCGCGGCAGCCATCGCGGTCGTGGCGGGGACGATCGCCCTCCTCCGTCCAGCGCCATCCGGATCGGTGACACTCACGCGGACGATCAAGGTGCTCGAAGGGCCGGGCGACGGCACGCTCGCCGTCGCGTACCTGAGCGGTCGACCGGGCACCATCCTGTGGGGGCAAGGTATCCCACACCCCGGTGAAGGCAAGACGTACGAGGTCTGGACGATCTCGAACGACGTCGCCGTATCTCAGGGATGCCTGGTGCCCGACGCGGACGGCAACCTGGCAGCCGTCCTTCCTATCGACCCGTCCGACGCCGACGTGATGGCGGTGACCATCGAGTCGCTCGAGTGCCCCAGCGATCCGACGACGAGCCCGGTGTTCATGGCACCGATCAATGCCTGATCTCTCGCCCGAGGCCGAAGAGCAGCCTTAACCCGTTCTTACCCATCGCTTGTGCGGTGGCTGTGTCCTGCCCGCCTACCTTGGTGATCGACACCTACCGGAGGGAGCACCACATGAACAAGCGATCCGCCATGCTGATGGCCTCGGGGCTCGTGATGACCCTCGTCATCGCGGGACTGGCCATCGCGATGAACCTCACCGGCCCGCAGGCCAGCGCCGCGAAGCCGCTGTCCGGCCTCGACCGCAAGCCCATCGTCCGTACCGTCACACGCACGGTGACGGTGCACAAGAAGGGCGCGGGCCCGGCCCAGGCGATCCAGGTGATCTCGACCGCTCCGGCGTCCACCTCCTCCAGCTCTTCTAGCGACGACGCAAGCCCGGAGGACGAGAGCACGTATGACGATGGGGACGACTCCCAGGTCGACGAGCACGACAACGGTGAGCACGAGGGCGAGGACGAGCACGAGAGTGAGGACGAGCACGAGAGTGACGGAAGCGGCGGCGACCACGACGATGACTGACCGGCCGCGCCGCACGCGTTGGTCGAAGGGACGCTTGCGGCTCGCCGCCTGGACGGCGGCGGCCGCGACGTTCCTATCGTTCACGGGAGTGTTCGGCGTCGCGCCCAAGCCCGCCGAGGCGGACGGTCAGCGCACGCAACATCGCCGCCAGAAGATCGTCGTTCGGCGGGTGGTTCGGCGGGTCGTGATCGTGGATCCCGTCGAGGCCTCGGTCACGTACGTCATCGCTCCGGGTAGCACGAGCGGAGGCGGCACGAGTGGGGCTACGGTCGGTTCCTCCGGAGGCGGCGGCACGACCTCGGCCCCGCCTCCCCCTGCACCTCCGCCGACCGGCGGTTCATGATGATCGACTTGATCGGATTCCGCGCGATGGGATGCCAAGTCTGGGTCTACGGGCCGGCCGGCGAGACCCTCGACCGCGCCGTCGAGCGGGTGGAACGCCGATTCGCGACCGAGGAGGCTCGCTTCTCTAGGTTCCGCTCCGAGAGCGAGCTGGCGCGCGTTAACGAGATGGCCGGCTCTGGGTGGATCGGCGTGTCCGAACCGTTCGAGGGGCTCGTACGCACGGCGCTCAGGTACGCAGCCGAAACGGACGGCGCCTTCGACCCCGCTGTCCTGCATGCGCTCGTCGCGGCGGGGTACGACCGCGACTTCGACGAGGTGCTGGCCGGCGCCCGAGCCGCGCTCCGGCCGGCCGAGCGATGCGGACGGTGGCGAGAGATCGACGTGCGCCCGGGCGCCGTGCGGCTCCCTGCCGGCGTGGGTCTCGATCTCGGCGGGATCGCGAAGGGGTGGACCGTCGACCGAGCGGCCGAGGATGCCCTCGCCGAAGGGCTCCCCTGGGCACTCGTCTCGGCCGGCGGCGACATGAGGGTGATAGGTCAGGCGCCAGAGCTCGACATCCCAGTAGAGGATCCTCGGGAGCCCGCGAACGAACTGGGGCGTCTTCGGCTCTCGTCGGGCGCGTTGGCGACCTCCACCACGGTGAGGCGCTCCTGGGGCGAGGGACGTCACCATGTGATCGATCCGCTCACCGGCGCGCCGGCCGACACCCCGCTGCTGCAGGCAACGGTGTGGGCGACGACCTGCGTCCGGGCGGAGGTGCTCGCCACCGAGGCGCTCCTACGCGGCCCCGACACGGCCCGCACCCGGCCCGGTGTGTTCCTGACCTCCGAGGGCGACGTACTGGTATCGGCCGCCATCGACGAGGCGGCGGCGTGACGAACTGGAACCTGCTGCGCGCCGCGGGGATCGGCTCGTACCTGATGCTGTTCCTGTCGGTGTCGTGGGGTCTCGTCGCCACGACGGGCGTCGTGACCAAGCGGATCTCCAAGCCCGCCTCCAACCTGTTCCACCAGTTCGTGGCGACGACAGCCCTCGTGCTCCTCGCGGTGCACCTCGCTCTGCTGTTGATCGACGAATTCGTTCCCTTCGGAGCCCTCGACCTCGTGATACCGATGCGGGGCGAGTACCGCCCCCTGCCGGTGACCCTCGGCATCGTGGCCATGTACGCGATCGTCATCGTGGTGGTGACCTCGTGGCTCAAGTCGTCGATGAGCGTCAAGTGGTGGCGCGCGATCCACTTGCTGGCGATCCCGGCCTTCACGATGGCCTTGGCCCACGGGGTCTTCGCAGGCACCGACACGCAACGCTCGTGGATGTGGGGGATGTACGCGGTCACCGGCCTGCTCGTCGTGTTCCTCACGTTGGTGCGCTCGCTGTCCCACGGATATCGACCGCCGCGACCCGCACCGCCCCCACACGCCAAACCCAGGGTGCGTTCGGAGCTTCCCGATGCCGCGCCGGACCCCGCTGCCGACGTCGCTCCCGACGCCGCCGTACTGTCGATCACGACCGAGGCCCGCGTGCCCTAGCGTCGCTCGGCTAGGCTGCGCCCGTGAAGGACTCCACGGGCGAGGAATCCGCGCGCAACCGGATGCTGATCGAAGCAGCCCTGGCCCTTACCTCGGAGCTTGATCTGGATGCGGTGCTGCACAGGATCGTGACCCTCGCGATGGAGCTCACTCAGGCGCGATACGGCGCACTCGGCGTGATCGGTGAGGCCGAGCCCAGGATCGAACGCTTCATCACGGAGGGCATCACCGAGGAGGAGCGAGAGGCGATCGGCGCACATCCGGTCGGTAAGGGCGTGCTCGGCCTGCTGATCGACGAGGCCCGACCGATGCGGATCGAGGACATCGGCGCTGATCCCCGGGCCTTCGGGTTCCCGCCACATCACCCGGCCATGCGGGCGTTCCTCGGCGCCCCGATCTCCGCATTGGGCCGGGTGTTCGGCAACATCTACCTAACCGAGAAGCGCGACGGCTCCACGTTCTCCCAAGGCGATGAGGACGCGCTGGTGGTGCTCGCGACCCAGGCCGGGGTCGCCATCGAGAACGCCCGTCTCATGGAGGGGATGCGCCGGGCGCAAGAGGAGCTGACCCGGCTCGAGGTCATGGACGAACGCGAGCGCATCGCCAAGGAGCTGCACGACGGCGTGATCCAGTCGCTGTTCGCCGTGGGGATGGGACTGCAGGGCGTGGCGGGGATGTCACGAGATGAGGAGCTCGTCGGCAAGATCGAAGCGGCGGTCGGCGAGATCGACCGGGCGATCCGCGACCTGCGCAACTACATCTTCGGGCTGCGACCCGGGATACTGGCGGACCGACAACTGCGGCAGGCGCTCGAGTCGCTGGCAGCCGGGTTCTCCGAGCGCACGTCGGTGCTGGCCGTGGTCGATGTCGACGAAGTGGCGGCGAGCGAGATGACGGACCGCTCCGCCGATGTGGTGCAGATCGTGCGAGAAGCGCTCTCCAACGTCGGGCGCCACGCAGGAGCCACGACCTGTCGTATCACGCTGCGGCGTGAGGACGCCGGGCTGGTGCTCGAGGTCGACGACGACGGCTCGGGATTCGACGTGGATCGGCCCGCCACCGGCCTCGGGCTCGACAACCTTCGCGGGCGCGCCGAGAGCCTGGGGGGCTCCTTCTCCATCGAGAGCGTCCCTGGTGAGGGCACGACCCTTCGAGTGTCGTTCCCCTCCTGACGCAGGGCCCGAAGATCTGACGATCCGCGACCCCCCAACGCGGTATCCGCGGCTACTGGACGACCACCGCGGTCACCATCCCGAACATCCCTTCCGCCGTTTCGACATGCGGCAGGATGTGACAGTGGAAGGCCCAGGCGCCGGGGTACTGGGCCTTGAACATGATGCTGTAGCGGGCGCCGGGCGCCACCACGATGGTGTCCAGCAGGTAGCGATCCTCGGGCGGGAGCGGATAGCCATCGACCCCCACCACGGTGAAGTGGTAGCCGTGGAGGTGCATCGGATGGAGCTGGGCTCCGTCGTTCGCGAGATTGACCAAGATCCAGTCGCCCTTCTCGGCGACGATCGGCGCGGTCGCCGGGAACGACTTGGCGTTCAGCCCGAACCCTAGCGGCCCGTCGCCCGTGAAGATCGTGGTCTCCACGTCGGGCCGCTGCCCGTAGACGGAACTCCAATCGCCGTCGCGCGGCTCCACGATGATCGCGCCGTACAGCCCCTTGCCGACCTGCTCCGTCGAGTTGAAGTGTGAGTGGTAGACGTACAGGCCGGGGGGATCCTTGATCGTGAACTCGTAGGTCCAGTACTCGCCCGGCATGACGGGCGGCTGGGTCACGTACGGGACCCCGTCCTCGCTGTTGGGGACCGTGAGGCCGTGGAAGTGCAGCACGAACGGCTGATCCATCTGATTCTGGGTCACGAACCGGACCCGGTCGCCGGGATTCACGCGCATCTCGGGCCCTGGGATCTGACCGTTGAACGCCATCGCGTCGACGAACTCGCCCTTGTCGACCTCCCATTCCAGCTGGGAGACCGCCAGGTTGTAGACCTTCACTCCCCCCTTGATGACCGGCTCCAGGAGCTGGCCTCCCCGGGTATCGGTCACGTCGCCCGCGAGGAAGTCCTTGACCCCTTGTTCGTGGCCGGCCGCCATCTCCTCCGCGGTCATGGCGGAGTGGTCCACAGGCGCACCCGACGCCCCGCTGGCACCGGTCGCTCCCGTCGCGCCGGTCGAGCCGGAAGCATGCTCACCCCCGGCCGAGGCGGTGAGGGTGCCGACCATACCCAGGTCCGTGTGCCCCGCCACGGTGCACAAGGTGTCGTAGGTACCGGCCGCCAGGGCCGGGAGCTCGAGCGTCGCGCTGGCGCCGGCGTCGATGTTCGGCGTCTCGATCGTGGCGCCGTCGACCACGACGCCGAAGGTGTGGGGCGCCAGACCGTCGTTCGTCACCTCGAGCGTCACGGGGGCATCGGCAGCGACCTCGATGTCGGCAGGACTGATCGTGAAGTCGGCGAGCGACACGCTCACCGTTGTCGGCGCCCCGGCCGCCGCCTCACCGCCGCCGGATCCCTCGCCGCTATCTCCGCCGTCGCCCCCGGTGCAGGCGGCGGCGATCAGCATCACCGTAGCCGCCATCGCTACGATGCCCCTTCGCGCCGGCTCGCGCATGCCCGTTCCTCCTATTCGTCGATCGTCCATGGATCCCTGGAGTCTGCCGACCGATCGGACGGCAGCGGGGGGTCGAGGGTCCCCCATCACGCGGGTCCCCCGACCCTGCGAGCGCGATGCCGAAACCGGGACACTTCCAGTCATGTTCGCGCGATACTTCGTGGAGCTGCCGCTCGAGGAGCACGACGTGGAACAGTCGCTCCTCCGTTCGCCCGACACCTGGCTCCCGGGCCTTGCGGGCAAGGCGAACTACCATGGGGATACGCTCCTCGCCGAGGTCGGATTCGGCGACGATGTGCGCGTGGCCCGCACCGTGGAGATCGACTTCGGGCACCCCGTCAGGATGCCCTCGAAGACGGTGCTGCCCCTGCGTTGGTCGGCACATGGGGCGGCCGGGCTGTTCCCCGCCCTCGACGCCGATCTCGAGATCGCGGGGCTGGGGCCCGGTAGCACGCAGCTCGCGATGAGCGCACGGTACGTCCCGCCCCTGGGAGCGGTGGGACGCGCGATCGACCGGGCGATGCTGTACCGCGTGGCCGAGGCCACGCTGAAGGACTTCCTCGACCGCGTGGCCGAGACCCTCCTCGCCCCATCGCCGGATCGGACCGCCGTTGAGACATGACGTCGGCGGCAAGCTCGCACCCGACTAGGATGACGCCGATGGCCGGCACTCCACCGATGCGAGTGATGCTCGTCGACGACCACGAGGTGGTCCGCAACGGCATCCGAGCGATGCTGTCGACGCAGGACGACATCGTCGTGACGGCCGAGGCGGCCACGGTTCGCGAGGCCATCGACGAGGCCCTCCGCACCCGTCCCGATGTCGTCGTCATGGACGTCCGGCTCGCGGACGGCAGCGGGATCGAGGCGACCCGTGAGATCCGGGCCGAGCGCCCCGATACCAAGGTCCTGATGCTGACGTCGTTCGCAGACGATGAGGCCCTGTTCGCCTCGATCATGGCGGGAGCGTCGGGTTACGTCCTCAAGCAGGTCAAGAGCGACGAGCTGCTGCGGGCGATCCGGTCCGTCGCCGCCGGCGATTCCCTCCTCGACCCCGCCGTCACCAGCGCCGTGCTGGAGCGACTCCGCAAGGGCAAGCACCTGATGAAGGACGAGAAACTCGCCCGGCTCTCGCCGCAGGAGGAGCGCATCCTGACGGCGATCTCCCAGGGGAAGACCAACCGGGAGATCGGCGAGGAGCTCAACCTGGCCGAAAAGACGGTGAAGAACTACGTCTCGAGCATCCTGTCCAAGCTCGAAGTGGCGCGGCGGGCGGAGGCGGCCGCGTACCTGGCCCGGCACACCACGACCCCCGGCTCGATCGAGGAGTAACCACTCCGTCCGCGCGCCCCGGGTCCAAGGGTCCCTCGGACGAGGGGCCAGCAGGCCCATGAGCCGCTCCACCCCCTGAGAGAGCATGACGACCAAGAAGGCAAGGAGGTGGGGTACGTGGAGACCATGGTTCGCACAGACAAGGAGCCGGTCGCGATCCCCGAGGCGGTTCCGGAGCCCCGGAAGGGATTCGGCGTGGTCATGGGGTTGCTGCGGCTGGCGATGGGCTGGACGTTCCTGTGGGCCTTCCTCGACAAGGCGTTCGGCCTCGGATTCACGACCGGACGGGTCGTCGACGAGGCCACGGGGGCCAGTTCCATCACGTTCTTCGGCGACGCCGCCTGGGTCAACGGCGGATCGCCAACTGCGGGGGTGCTCGGCTTCGCGCTGAAGGGCCCGTTCGCCGACACCTACCAGTCGATCACCGGGTTCCAGATGACGGCCACCGGGCCGACGTCGGCCGCGTGGGTCGACTGGGTCTACATGCTGTCGATGTTGCTCATCGGACTGGCGCTGATCCTCGGGATCGGCGTGAAGCTCGCCAGCATCGGAGGCATCGTGTGGATGGCGGTCTTCTACACGGCCACGGCGATCTGGCCCGAGCACAACCCCTTCATGGACGACCACGTCGTGGAGGCGCTGGTGCTGGGGGCGCTCTTCGTGGCCAACGCGGGGATCTACCTCGGGCTCGGGAAGGTGTGGCAGTCGACCGAGCTCGTCAAGAAGCACCCGATCCTCGCCTGATCAGGGGGGAAACGGCGGAACCGAAGGCGGGGCGTATGCCCCGCCTTCGCTCTGCTAGGCCGTGAGGACCTGGGAGAGCACGAGCCGAAGTATGCCGCCGGCTCGGAACTGCTCGAGCTCTGCCGCGGAGTCGATGCGCACCATGGCGGCGAACGTCGTCGTGGTCCCATCGTCGGCGACCGCGGTCACGTCGGCCACCTGCCCCGGTGCGATGCCCTCGGCCAGCCCCCTGACCGCGAGAGCCTCTCTGCCGGACAGACCCAACGAGGCGGCCGACTCGCCCGGCCCGTACTGCAGGGGGAGGATCCCCATGCCCACGAGGTTGGAGCGATGGATCCGCTCGTAACTCTGCGCAAGGACGAACCGCACGCCGAGCAGACTCGGACCCTTGGCGGCCCAGTCTCGGCTCGACCCGCTGCCGTACTCCTTGCCGGCGAGCACCGCCATCGGCGTGCCCTCCGCCCGGTACCGCTCGGCCGCCGCGAAGATGCTCGTCACGTCGCCGCTGGCCAGGTGGGTGGTGTAGGAGCCCTCGGTCCCCGGAGCCATCTCGTTGCGCAGCCGGATGTTCGCGAACGTGCCCCGCATCATCACCTCGTGGTGCCCGCGCCGCGCCCCGTACGAGTTGAAGTCGGCCGGCTCGACGCCTCGATCGCGCAAGTAGGCGCCGGCCGGCGAGTCGAGCTTGATCGCACCCGCGGGCGAGATGTGGTCGGTCGTGATCGAGTCGCCGACCTTCACCAGGACACGAGCATCCTCGATGTCGCCGATCGTGACGTCGCCCTCGAGACCCTCGAAGAACGGCGGATCGGCCACGTAGGTGGAGCCCGGCTCCCACTCGTACACGGGGCCCGATGGCGTCGGGAGCCCCTGCCAGCGCTCGTCGCCGTCCCAGATGCGTCCGTATTGCGATGTGAACTGCCCCTCGTCGATCCCTGCGGCCAAGGCCTCGGCGACATCGTCGGCGTTCGGCCAGATATCGTGCAGGTACACGGGCCCGTCGACACCGTGACCGAGGGGCTCGCTGGTGAGATCGACATCGATGCGCCCGGCGATGGCATAGGCGACGCAGAGCGGCGGCGAGGCCAGGTAGGCGGCCCGCACCTGCGGATGCACCCTGCCCTCGAAGTTGCGGTTCCCCGAGAGGACGGCGACCACGTTGAGATCCTGCTTCTCGACCGCGGTGGCCACGTCGGCGATCAGCGGACCCGAGTTCCCGATGCACGTCGTGCACCCGTACCCCACGAGCGCGAACCCGAGCTTGTTCAGATAGGGCGTGAGGCCGGCCCGGTCGAGGTAGTCCGTCACCACACGGGATCCGGGTGCGAGGGATGTCTTCACCCAGGGCTTCACGTCGAGGCCGGCCTCGACGGCATTGCGGGCGAGGAGACCCGCGGCGATCATCACGCTGGGGTTCGAGGTGTTCGTGCAGCTCGTGATCGCGGCGATCGCGACGCTCCCATGGCCGATCGACTCGCCCGCGAGGTCGGCGCGCATCTCGCCGCCGCCGGGCAGTACCTCGTGGCGAGGGGTTCCCCCTTCGCCCACGAACCTGCCGATCTCGATCCCCTGGGGGTCCAGATCGAGGTGATCGCGGAACGCGCCGACGAACGAGGCCCACACGTCGGGGAGCGCCACTCGGTCCTGCGGGCGTTTAGGGCCCGCCATCGACGGCACGACCGACGACAGGTCGAGCTCGAGGATCTCACTGAACACCGGCTCGGGATCGCCGTCGCGCCGGAACAGCCCCTGCTCCTTGCTGTAGCGCTCGACCAGGCCGACCCGGCTACCGCGTCCGGTGAACGACAGGTACCTCAGGGTCTCGTCGTCGATCGGGAAATAGGAGGAGGTCGCCCCATACTCGGGACACATGTTCGACAGGGTCGCGCGATCGGCGATCGACAGCGACGACAGGCCGTCGCCGAAGAACTCGACGAACTTCCCGACGACCCCGTGCGCACGGAGCATCTGCGTGAGGGTGAGCACGAGATCGGTTGCGGTTGTGCCAGGGGGCAGCATCCCGATCGTCCGAACGCCGATCACGATCGGCGCAGGCAAGAACGTCGGCTGGCCGAGCATGGCCGCCTCGGCCTCGATCCCGCCCACGCCCCAGCCGAGGACGCCGAGGCCGTTGATCATCGTCGTGTGCGAATCGGTGCCGAACAGCGTGTCGGGGAACGCCACCCCGTCGCGCGTCGACACGACCTCGCCGAGGTGCTCCAGGTTCACCTGATGGCAGATGCCCGCCCCCGGCGGAACGACCCGCAGCCCGTCGAACGCCTGCTGGGCCCAGCGCAAGAGCGAGTAGCGCTCTGCGTTGCGCCGGTACTCGAACTCGATGTTGCGCTCATACGCCTCGGGCGTGCGGAACAGGTCGACCTGCACGGAATGATCGATCACGAGGTCGACGGGGATCGACGGCTCGATCGAGAGCGGGTCGGCGCCCGCGCGCTCGGCGGCACTACGCATGGAGGCAAGGTCGACGACCGCCGGAACCCCCGTGAAGTCCTGCATCAGCACGCGGGCCGGCATGAAGGCGACGTCGCCGGCCTCTCCCGGCCACGCGGCGAGCGCCCGCACGTCGGCGTCGGATACGTCGCGCGTCCCGGCTCGACGCAGCAGGTTCTCGAGCAGGATGAGCACGGTCTTGGGCAGCCTCGCGAGGTCGCCGGGCTCGATCAGTCCATCGAGTCGGTACAGGTCGACCGTGCCCTCGGCGGTCTCCAGCCGGTCCGCTCCCGGCGATATCGCTGCTCACAGGTGCATCGATCCTTCCGCGATCGGTAGCTTCCATCCTCCCACGCGCACGCGCGGGGCCGACCGTCCCTGTCGATCGGATGGCGGGAACCTCAGGGTAGGTAGTGGTCGACCTTGGGGAACGGCTCGTAGACGTGATGGAAGGAGTCGGCGTGGCCCGGTCGAGCACGCAGGACCGCGTGCTCGGGGATCACCCGGCCTCCTCGGCGGCACGCGCCGCCTCGACCGCCGCCTTGTGGGCCAGCCGGGCCCCGCGTCGAAGGGACGCCTCGCGTTGGCGGCGTGCCTCGATCTCGGTCTCGACCACGAGTGGCGGTACCGGGCGCGGATGCTCCTCTTCGTCGATCGCCACGAACACGAGGTACGCGCTGTTGACGTGCCGCACACGCCCGGTGACCGGGTCATGGGCCTCGACCCGCACCCCCACCTCCATCGACGACGTGCCGACGTCGTTCACGGATGCGAGGAGCACCACGACCTCGCCGATGTGGACGGCCTCGAGGAAGGTCATCTCGTCGATCGCCACCGTCACGGCGAGTCCCCCCGCGTGGCGGATGGCCGCGAGCCCCGCTGCCGTGTCGACCAGCCGCATGATCGCGCCACCGTGGACGTTGCCTGCGATGTTGGCGTCGGTGACCTCCATCATCTGGGTGAGGGTCACGTGCGAGGCCGCCGCGAGCTTGGGGGTGAGATCCCAGGTCACGCCACGCATCCTAGCGCCCGCTGACCGACCGGGGCCCCGCCGGTGGGTAGCATCGCGGTATGCGCAGGCCTCGCCTCATCGCCGCCGGGGCAATGCTGCTTGCGGCCTGCTCCTCCGGCCCGGTGCGCGACGCCACGCCGGCGACGGTCGAGACGCCCCCGGCCGTCGGTTCCACCCCCCCACCGCTGGCCACCGCCACTCGGCCGCCCGTCGCCGACCTCCCCGTCGGCACACCGGGCCCGATCGACGAAGACGTCGCCGCCTCCGACCTCGATCCGGCCGCACTGGTGCCAGCTGGCATGCGTCCGGAGGGGTCGTGGGTCATCGCCGATCCTGCAGCCGTCGTCGTCGCCTACGCGAGCCCGAGCGAGGATCCCTTCCTGGCCGATCGAGGCCTGATCGCGTGGCGTCACTTCGAGGAGGCCCCCGCATGGCGTCCTGTGTACGGGGGCGCCGTAGCGGGCGAGGAAGGGGTACTCGGGATCGGAGTGGCAGCCATCGACGTCACGGGCGACGGGGATCAAGACGCCCTCGTGCAGGCCGCCACGGGCGGTAGCGGTTCGTGCGCGACATGGCTCGTGATCGACATCGCGCGTGGCGCCCGCGTCTTCGAGCGACCGCTCTGCGACGCCGACATCGCCCCGTGGAGCGACCCGGTCGGACTCCGCCTAGAGGAGGCCATCTACCGGGTCGGCGATCCACATTGCTGCCCCAGCGCCTTTCGGACCTCCGTCCTGTCATACGGGGGCGACGGCGAGTGGCAGGTGGTGTCGACCGAGACGCGCCCGGCCGCCTGAGGTGTCCGGACACCCGGCTAGGATGGGCGCCATGGCGCAGATCTTCGTCGAGGGGTGGGACCCGGACTACGGCACACCTCTCGATCAGGACGAGGCGCTCGCGCCGGCCGAGGGGTCGGTGGACACCTCGGTCGAGCAGGACGGCTGGGAACCGCTCGAGGGGGTGGACGACGGCGTTCGACATGTGGCGTTCGTCGACGGCGTGCGCCGTGTCGACGCCCGGCTCACGATCGACGACCCCGTCACCGGACCGACCCCCGGGCTGTGCGGCACGTTCGCGGTCGGGGCGACCGTCTGGGATCGCATGGAGAAGCGCTCAGGGATCGAGGCCGTCCGCATCGAGCGGTGGGCCGTCCTCAGCGGCGGGCGCGCCGAGACGATGCCCCCCGTCGACCTCGACCCACCCGTGGAGACCACGACCACGGCATCCGACGATCCGGGACGGCTGGTGATGGAGATCCATTCGAAGATGCGCCGCGCCGAGGGCGACACCGCCACGGCCCTGGCCGACCGATGGTTCGTGATCGCCGACGGGCCGCTGAACGACCTGACCGCCCATCCCACGGTCGGATACGTGAAGAGCCACCGGGTCACCTACCTCGAACCCGAGCACAACGTGATCGTCGCCGAGCTCGCCCCGGGTCAGCGGACACCACTGTTCTCGATCGCCGACTACAAGCGCTATTCCTGGTATGTGCGGCTCGCGATGCTTGCTGGAGGACACTCCTGGACGGGGATCGTGCGGTGCGAGGCCTCCGGGCAGCTGCCGCGCGACGAGGTGATCGCGATCGCCGATCGCACGGCCGCGCTGCTCCCGGTGGTGGCGTCGGAGCCACACGTCGACCCTCGTGCGCCTCAGAACCTCGTCCCGATCGCTGGTCTGGAGCGCGAGCTGCGACATCGGATGGGCGACCGCGGCCTCGTGTATCGGGCCCTCAGGGAAGCGGTCGCGCGGCGGGCGGCATCGTGAGTGAACAGGTTGGCAGGGTCCTGGGATCCGAGCATTCCTCGACGAGCGCGTTCCGGGTCGTCTTGGACGACGACGACTACCTGCAGCTCGACGACCTCGTGGTGGTCCGCACCCAGGTCCCCAAGGCCGGCGAGGTCCACACGTACGGCGTCGTGACCGAGGCCGAGGCGGTGTACGAGGGCGCGACCTACGAGTCCGACACCCACCGCGTGGCGGAGCTCGGGATCATGCCCGCGTCCAAGGTTCGTTCGGCGCGGGTGGCTGTGACCCGTGTCGACCCGGAGGTGTGGGTGTCCCCCGACCCCGGCGAGCCCGTCGAGCGCGCCACCGGCGACGATCGCGACAAGGCCCTCTACGTCGACGAGATGGCCCGACCCCTGCCGGTCGGCATCGGGCGCGACGGATTGCCGGTCCACGTCGACCTCGATTTCTTCGACGGCCGAAAGGGCGGGCACATGTCGATCAGCGGGATCAGCGGCGTCGCGACGAAGACCTCGTTCGCGCTCTTCTTCCTGCGGATGCTCACGGCGGCGCCGCAGATCGTAGGGGAGGGCGCCTCGAACCTGCGCGTACTGGTGTTCAACGTCAAGGGCGAGGATCTCCTTTGGCTCGACCAGCCCAACCGGCTGTTCGACGATGAGGCGGCCGCGGCCTGGGCGGCACTCGGCGTCGACCCGGCGCCCTTCTCGAGCGTGCGGTTCTGGGCCCCGCCCCGGCGCCGGTCGGGCGACGTCCTACTCCCCGATACCGGCGGGCGTCATCGGGGGGTCGACGTGTTCACCTGGACCCCGCGCGAGCTGATCGACGAAGGGCTCCTGCGCTTCTGCTTCACCGACGCCAACGACCAGCGCAACCAGATCCCGTTCGTCCTCGAGCGCGTGCAGGCCCAGCTGCGGCGGCACGCAGCCAACGTGATCGGGCTCCCCGGAGCGGTCGTGCTGCCCCGCGACGGCTGGCCGGACGGACGCGCACCAGACGAGGCGGTCCAGCACACCACCGGCGACTATCTCCTGATCACCGATCTCGCCTCGCTCGCCGATGCCGTTTCGTACTTCCTCGAGCCCGAGGCCGGTGACGAGCCGGCCTTCGCCTGGAGCGGCCGCGTGAGCGGAGGTACGATCAGCGCCTTCATGCGCAGGCTCCACGCGGCCGCCGGACGCCTGGGTCCGCTCGTTCGGGCGGGTGAGTCGCGGCGCATCGATCGCTCGGAGGCCAGCGTGACCGTCGTGGCGATCCAGTCGCTGCACGAGCAGGCTCAGCGATTCGTGGTCGGCGCGCTCCTGAGCGAGACGTTCTCCCACAAAGAGGACACCGGGCAGCGACTCCCGCTCTCTGTGGTCGTGCTTGACGAGCTCAACAAGTACGCGCCGCGCGAGGGTCACTCCCCGCTCAAGGAGATGCTCGTCGATATCGCCCAGCGGGGTCGGTCGCTCGGCGTCCTGCTGGTCGGCGCGCAGCAGACCGCCAGCCGGGTCGCGCCCGAGGTGCTCGAGAACGCCTCGATCAAGGTGAGTGGGCGGCTGGATGCGGCCGAGGCCGAGCGCGCCGAGTACGGCTGGATGCTCCCGTCGACCCGGACCCGCGCTCGGCTCCTCAAGCCGGGCACGATGGTCGTGTCTCAGCCGGCCATCCCGGTGCCGCTCGTGCTGCAGTTCCCCTTCCCGCCGTGGGCCACCAGGAAGGAGGAGGTGGCGGACGACGCCCAGGGTGACCCCTTCGAGGGTCTGTAGTCCGGCGCCGAGCCTCCCCCGTCGATGCGGATCCTCCACACCGCGGACTGGCACGTGGGCAAGCGCCTCGGGCGTCACGACCGGCTGAGCGAGCACGCCGGGGCGCTCGCCGAGGTGGAAAGGATCGCCGACGAACACGAGGTCGACCTCGTCCTGATCGCCGGAGACGTGTGGGATCGGCCCGTCCCGCCGATGGATGCCCTCACTCTGACGCTCCAGTCGATGCTGCGCCTGGCTCGAGCCCGGCCGGTGATCGCCGTGGCCGGCAACCACGACTCCCCCGATCTGTTCGAGGCGCTCGCGCCGCTGATGCGAGATCAGGGCCGAGGGGTCCATCTCGTGGGAACGATCCGGCGCCCCGACGAGGGTGCCCTGCTCGGGCCCGACGAGCTCGGGGTCGGCGCCGTCGTCGCCTGTTTCCCGTTCCTGCGCGAGGGAAGGGTGGTCGATTTCATGAAGGATGCGGGCGAGTGGTACGGCGAGTACGCCACGAAGGTCGCCGGCATCACGGGCGCCTACAACCGCGCGCTCGTCGAACGGTCGGGCGCCAACCTCGTACCCGTGCTGGTCGGTCACTTCATGGTGGGCGGCATCCGCGTGGATCGGGGCGCGACACGCGGCGAGCGCGAGCTCCACATGGGACAGGCCTACGCCGCCACGTCGCACGCCATCCCCGCCGGGCCGCAGTACGTAGCGCTCGGACACATACACGCCCCGCAGCCCGTGCCCGGAGCCCCAGTTCCGGCGGAGTATGCGGGCTCGCTGTTGCCGCTGGACTTCGGCGAGGCGGGCGAAACCAAGCGCGTCGTGATCGTCGACGTGGAGCCCGGGCGACTCGCGACCACGACGTCGGTGCCGCTGTTGGCCGGACGTCCGCTCGTGCGGGCCGCGGGCACCTGGGACGAGATCGCCGAACGCGCGGAAGAGCTCGCAGGCACCTACGTCGACCTCACGGTCGCCGTCACGGGGACCGACACCGGCCTGGCTCGACGGGCGGCAGACACCTTCCCCTACCTGGTGAACGTGCGCGCGACGCGCCCGACGTCGGTCACGACCGAGGGGGAGGTCGATCGCCCGCGACCGAGCGACGAGGAGCTCTATTCGGAGTTCTATCGGATCGACACGGGAGACGACCCCGACGACGACCTCCGCGCGCTGTTCCGCGACGTCATGGAGGAGGTCGCCGATGCGACCGATTGAGCTGACGGTGCGTGGATTCCGGTCGTTTCGCGACGAAGTCACATTCGACTTCCGAGGACGGCGCCTGGTCGGCGTGGTCGGGCCGATCGGGTCGGGGAAGTCGTCCTTGCTCGATGCGATCGCCTTCGCCCTTTATGGCAAGACGCCGACGTTCGAGCGCGACACGAAGTCGTTGATCAATCAGCTCTCCGACGAGTGCCATGTACGGCTGCGCTTCCAGGTGGGCGGTGAGACGTGGAGCTCCGTGCGGAGCCTCCGCGCGGGCAAGGGGGCCTCAGGGCACCAGCTCGAGCGGCTCGACGGGCCCGGCAGGGACGCCGAGCGGCTCGAGATCGTCACGGGAGAGCGTGCCGTCCGCGACCGGGTCGAGCGGCTCCTGGGATTGGACTTCGACGCGTTCACTCGCTCCGTGCTGCTCGCGCAGAACCGGTTCGCCGACTTCCTCCAGGCGGGCGATGCCGAGCGCAACGCCGTCCTCAAGGGAGTATTCGGATACGACCGGTTCGATCGGGCCCGCGAGATCGCGAAGCGACGCGCCGGCGAGGCGTCCGTGCGCTTGGAGGAGCTCGCCCGCGAGGGCGAGCGGATCGTCGGAGCCCGCGAACGGCTCGCCGACGTGCGGACGCGGCTCGGGGCAGCCGTCGCAGCGGTCGCACGTGTCGAGTCAGCCCGCGAGGCGGCTGAGGTCCAGCTGGACGCCAGGCGCCGCGCCGCCGAGCAGCTCGGATCCGCGACGGCGGAGCTGGCGCTTCTGGAGCGCACCACCTCCTCGCTTCCCGCCGAGGGGCAGCTCGCCGACAGCATCGAGGAGGCCAGACGCGCAACCGCCGATCTCGAGCGGGCCACCGACGAACATGACGCCGCCGCGGCCGCTGATGAACGGGCCGCAGCAGAGTGCGCCGCCGTTGCCGAGCGTACGGGCGACCGCGGCGCGTTCGCGAAGCTCGTCACGGAGTTCGATCACCTCGGTGAGGCAGCGGATGCCGCCGAGGCAGCTGTCGCGAGGGCAGAGGAGGCCGCGGCCGCAGCCGCGATCGCGGCCGATGAGGCCGCCACGCGGAAGCGGGAGGCGGCCGCCGAGGTAGTCGCGGCGCAGTCGGTGCTCGAAGACGACGACCGCATGCTCAAGATGGCCGATGAGCGGCTCCACTCCGCCCGGCACGAGGATATGGCCCTGACCCTTGCATCCGGCCTCGATCCCGGCGACCCGTGCCCCGTCTGCGACCGACCGATCGAAACCCTCCCGGACCGGCCTCCGGCTCCGGACGTGGCCGAGGCCGACGCCGCATCCACGGACGCGCGCGCGAGGCAGCAGGCTTCACGCGTCACCCTCGAGAAAGCGGCGACCGCGGCGGCGACGGCGACGGAGCGCGCCTCGGCAGCGATCGAGCTCGCGAGCGCCGCGCGCGAAGCGGTGGACAGCGCGAAGGCGGCGCTCGTCGACGCCGAAGCCCGGCTGGCGGCCGCGCGAAGCGAGCTGGTCGATAGGCTCGGCGAGGGCGATCCGCACGAGCTGGTGGCCACCCACGAGGCTGAAACGATCGAGGCCGAACGGGTCCGTAACGTGGCGGCAGCCAGGCTCGAGGCGGCTCGGGCAAGCCGGGATGAAGCCCGCACGTTCGACGAGCGAACCCGAAAAGCCCTGGCCAGCTCCGCCGCGAGGCTTTCGTCCGTGTGGGGCCTCTTGGGTGAGGCGCTCGAGGTCCAGGCGTCACCGGAGGCCCTCATCTCGGCGTCGAACGAGCTCCGTGGGACCATCTCGACCCGACGCGACAGCGCCGGCGCGAGCCGGGCCGAGGCCGCCGAGCTGACCGACCAGTCGACCGATGCGCTTGCGGCCATCCTCGGCGAGATCGGCGCCGAGCCCGATGTCGACCTGACTCGACTGATCGCCGACGCGGCCGCGGAGCGCGCGTCGACGGAGCGTGAGCTCGCCGAGATCGAATCGGTGCTGGCCGAAGGCGCCGACGTCGAACAGCGCCACGAGCGCGCCGCGCGGAGGCGCGACGTCGCGACCCGGCTCGCGCAGGACCTCCAGCCCTCGCGCTTCCTCGTCTTCCTGTTGACCGAGGAGCGTGCCGCCCTCGCCGAACTGGGCAGCGTCCACCTGGAGCAGCTCACCGGTGGCGCCTATCGCTTCACCGACGATGCCGGGTTCGACGTCGTCGACCTCAACGCTGCGGGGACGACACGGCGCGCCGAGAGCCTGTCGGGCGGCGAGACCTTCCTCGCCTCCCTCGGGCTGGCTCTTGCGCTCGCCGAGATGGTGTCGCGCGGTGGCGGCCGTCTCGACGCGTTCTTCCTCGACGAGGGGTTCGGCTCGCTCGACCCCGAGCACCTCGACCGCGCCATGGACGGGATCGAGCGCCTCGTTCAGACCGACGAGGATCGGCTCGTGGTGCTCGTGAGCCATGTGGCCGAGATGCGCGAGGCCCTGGAGGATCTCATCGTCCTGGACAAGGACGAGCGCACGGGCGACACGATCGTTCGGTCGGGGGCCTCTCCGGCATGATCGGGGGCGCGAGAGGCCGAACGGCCTACCGGATCCGCCATCCGTAGGGATCGGCGCTCGAACCCGGGGGATGAATGTTCCACCCCAGGGGACTGAATCTTCCGGGTGGTCGTGCCGATACACCACCCGAGGGTCTCGGTGCGTCCGCAGGGGGTCGCGGTGACGGTTGGCACGAACGGATACGGAGCGGCACGCAACCTGTTGGTGTCGCTGGGCGTCGCGCTCCTGATCGGGGCCGGCCTGTCGGGCACGATGGCGATCCGCGAACGCTCGGCGGCGGTCGCCGCCCTCGAGCAGCAGGCCACCACGATCACCGACTCGTCTCTCACGCTGGTCTTCAAGCCCTCCGATACGGGACAGATCGCGTCGCCCACGCGCACCGACGAGCTGTCCGAACGGCTCGGCGCCGTGGTGCTCGACCCGAGCGAGTTCGACAGCGTGACCCTCTACGACGATTCGGGCGTGATCCTCTACTCGACCGACGAGGGGCGTATCGGCAACGACATCGCGGGCGAGGAGGACAGGATCGCCGCCGCCCTCCGAGGGCGCCCGCGCTCGAGTCTGGCGAACGGGGTCGTGTCCGTCATGGTGCCGCTCGAGTTCCGTTCCGGTGTGGGCGAGGACTCGGTCATCGAGCTCACGCGGTCCGACGGACCGATCGCCTCGGCGGGCAGTGCCTGGCGCACGATGGCGATCGCGCTGTTCCTTGGCGTGGTGATCGTCGGGTTGGTCTTCTGGCGGACGGCACGCCTGGCCAATTCCGTGTCGGCGTCGCAGCCCTCCTTCTCGCCGCGGCGGGCCACACGGGCAGCCGCCGCGACGGAGGCGCCCGAACGGGGGCCTTCCGACTACGCCCCCCGCAAGATCGAGGTGCCCACGCACGGGCTCAAGGAAGAGGCCGAGGCCCGTCGGATGGCCGAGGAGCGAGCCCGCGCCGCCGAGGACCGCCTGGGCGTGCTGCAGGGTCAGTACCGAAAGACGCTGGAGGAGCTGCGGATCGCGGAGGACCGTTCGGCCGAGACCCCCAGCCCAGATCCTGCACTCGAACGCCGCGCCATGCGTGCCGAGGAGCGTGTGCTCGCCCTCGAGGAAGAGATCAAGCAGGCCGCCTCGAGGATCCGCGAGTTGTCGAGGGCTCACGACGAAACCGACAGGATCGCCGACGAACTCAAGTCCCTATCGGGCGACCGCCAGGCGCTGGTCGGTGAGCGCGATGCGCTCACGGATGATCTGAAGGCGCTGCGCTCCGAACGCGACGACCTGGCCGCCCGGCTGGAGCTCGCCGAGCAGCCGTCCACCGACCCCGAATTGACCGCCCGCGTGCATCAGGCCGAGACCGAGGTCATCGGTCTTCGCGCCGAGCTCGACGGGGCGCAGACGCAGCTCGACATGGTGCGCCGCGACCTCGAGACGGCGCGCGAGGAGGTCGAGCGCTCGACGACCGAGGCGACGAGGGTGAAGGAGATCCAGGAAGATCTCGACGCCGCCCACATCGAGGCGCTCCGCGCACGTGAGACGTCGGAGTCGGCGACGACCGATCTGGACGCCGCCCGGTCCGAGCTCGCGGACGCCCGCAGCGAGCTGCGTGCGCTCCGCAACGAGGAGCAGCGGGCGGCGATGCTCGAGGACGAGCTCCGCGCGTCGAAGGCTGAGCTCGAGAGCGCCGTCGCCTCGCACCGCGCCGAGCTCGTGGAGCACGAAGCGGAGTTCGAAGACAAGGTGCGTGCCGCGCGTGAGGAGTTCCAGTCCCAGATCGACGAGATGGAGCGTCGTCACGCCGACGACGCCGCCACCGCGCACGGTCGCTTCGCCGAGCAGCTGAGCACGGCTGAGACGGAGGCCGCCGAGGAGATGGAGGCGCTGCGGCGCGAACTGGCGGAGCGTACGGAGCGGTTCTCGGGTGCCGAGGCGGAGATCAACCGCTCGCGCGCCGAGTCCGAGGCTCTCGGCGACGATCTGATCAGGACCAAGATGATGCTCGAGGAGATGCAGTCCAACCAGGCGCAGGTCCTCGACGAGACCGCGCAACTCCGCGAGTCCTCCGAGATCAACGAGCGCCTCGCTGCCGACGCCGTCGCTCAGGTGCGCTCCCTGGAGACGGCGCTGGCGGCCGCCACCCAAGACAACTCCGATCTCAACCGCCGCCTCCAGGAGATCGAGGCGCGCCGTCATCTCGAGACCGCGGCCACCGAGGGTCGCGCCGACCTCGACGATCTGCTGCGCATCACCCAGGAGCGCCTCGCCGGTCAGACCGAGAAGCTGATCGCCGCTGAGGAGCGCGCGCATGGGCTGGAGCGAGAGGTGCAGATCAAGACCGACCGGATCGATGAGGTCGAGAGCGAGCTCCGCCAGCAGCAGATGACCGAGGCGATGCGCATCATCCGTGGCGAGCCCGACCCCACACCGGCCGACGGTGACGAGGCCGAGGACCACGAGGCCGTGGTCGTGGGCGAGGCCACCATCGAGGATCGACGCGCCACCACGCCGTTCATGAACGAGCTCACCATCGATGCTCGCAAGTCGCTGTCCCGCATCATGGGTCTGACGCAGATCCTCAAGCACAAGAAGGACGCCAAGGATCAGAGCCAGCTGATCCGCCAGCTCACGACGAACGCTCGGCGGCTCGAGCACGTCGTGGCCGACATGGCCGATGCCGATCGTCTCGTCCACGGCACGGTCGAGCTCCAGCCCAAGCGCATCGACCTCGAGCCGCTGGTGCAGCGGCTGATCGAGGAGTCCGACCTGGGGGGCGATCACGAGCTGAGCGTGCGCACCGAGCGCGTCGTCGTCCCCGTCGATCAGCTGCGCACCGAACAGATCCTGGCCGGCCTGCTCCGCAACGCGGGCGACCGGACGCCGGCGAAGAAGCCCATCACGGATCCGCCTGCAGCCGCTCGACGGCGGAGCCCTCGTCGCCGTCGAGGATCCCGAGCCCTCTTCCGACGCATCCATGAGCCCTGTGGTCAAGCGGTTCGCGGAGATCCAAGGCGGATGGGCCAAGGTCGAGAGCGTCGAGTCCGGAGGGTCGTCGTTCAAGCGTGTTCCTGCCGGGCGCTCCCGTGAAGGACACGAACCCGGACTCCGACGAACGCGGCCTCCAGATCGTCGTCGACGAGGAGCCCGAGGAGAAGTGGGATCCGGGCGCAGAGAAGATCCTCGTCCAGGAGCTCCACCGACTCTCCGAGCTGGCATCGGAGGACTGAGGTCGGCTAGACCGATCGCAGGACGACCGCGTCGCCCTGGCCGCCACCGCCGCAGATCGCGGCAACGCCGTGCTCGACGCCGCGCCGTCGCATCTCCATCGCCAGGGTGAGGACGATGCGTGCACCGCTGGCGCCGATCGGGTGCCCGAGCGCCACGGCCCCCCCGTTGACGTTCACGATGTCTTCGTCGATCCCGAGCATGCGAACGCTGTGGATCGGCACCGCCGCGAACGCCTCGTTGATCTCCCACAGCCCCGCGTCGCCCGCGCCGAGCCCGGCGCGATCCAACGCGCGACGCGCGGCGATCGCCGGAACCGTGTGCAGCGAGGCGTACCGGTCGGCCGACATGCCGTAGGCCACGATCTCCGCCAGCGGACGAAGGCCCATGGCCTCGGCACGGGCGCGGCTCGCCACCACCGTCGCGCACGCGCCGTCGGAGATCTGTGAGGCGTTGCCCGCGGTCACGGTCCCGTCCTGGGTGAAGGCTGGCCGCATCCCGGCGAGCACCTCGAGCGACGTGTCCGGGCGGATCCCCTCGTCACGCGCGACGATCACCGGGTCGCCGCGGCGCTGCGGGACGTCGATCGACATGACCTCCTCGCCCAGTCGGCCTTCGTCCCAAGCCGCGGCGGCCCGTTGGTGCGAACGCAAGGCCCAGGCGTCCTGCTCGGGGCGGGTCACCCCGAGCTCCGCGCTGATGACGTCGGTCCCCGAGCCCATGTGGCGATCGTCGAAGGCGCACCACAGGCCGTCGTGGATCATCGAGTCGAGCATCGGGGAGTCGCCCAGCCGCTGTCCTTCCCGCGCCTTCGGCAGCACGAACGGCGCATTCGTCATCGACTCCATCCCTCCGGCCACCACGATCTCGAGGTCGCCGGCGCGGATCATCTGATCTGCGAGCGCGATCGCGGAGGTGCCGGACGGACACACCTTGTTGACCGTGAGCGCCGGTATCTCCTTGGGGATGCCGGCCCCGATCGCGGCCTGGCGAGCGGTCGTCTGGCCCTGTCCGGCCATGAGGACATGGCCCATCACGCTGTAGTCGACCTGGGCGGGCTCGACACCCGATCGCGACAGGGCGTGGCGGATCGCATGGGCGCCCAACTCGACGGCACGGAGCGGGGCCATCCCTCCTCGGAAGCGTCCGACCGGGGTCCGGACGCCGTCGACGATGACTGCAGACGTCATGCGGACGAGTCTACGGGCTCCGCGACATCACACCGAACGCCGCCTCAGGACGGTCAGTTGCGGTCGGCGATGGCCTTCTCGATGACGTCGACGATCTCCTCGCGGACGAGCTCGTCGCGATCGAGGAGTGCGTCGCGCAGGGCGGCGTGGACGTCATCGTTCTCGGCCAGTACGGCCTGTACGCGCTCCCGCTGCGCCCCGAGGATGTCCTCGACTCGCTGCTTGCCCTCCTTGTCGGCCAGGACCTTGGCCACCAGGTTCGCCCCGCCGATCGGCCCGTGCGTCACGGCGTCGTATGAGATCAGCGAACCCGCCATCCCGAACGACCCGACCATGTTCGCCGCCAGCGTGGTGGCATACGCCAGGTCGGCGGCCGGTCCGGTGCCCGACTCGCCGATGCAGATCTCCTCGGCCACCAGACCGCCGAGGGCGATCGCGATGCCCGCCTCGATCTCGGAGCGCGTCCGGGTGAAACGCTCCTCCTCCTCGCTGTGGGCGAGCAGACCCAGCGAGCCACGACGCTTGATGATCGAGAGCACCTCGAGACGGCGGTTGTTCCCCAGGTAGTAGGCCACCGTGGCGTGGCCTGCCTCATGAGTCGCCACCGCCGAACGGTCGGTCTCGGTGTAGACCGAGTGCTGCTTCAGTCCGATCTCCTCGGTGAACTTGGCCTCCATCACGTCGTCGAACGTCATCTCTCGCCGGCCGTTGCGGAGGGTCACGAGCAGGGCCTCGTCGAACAGGTGCTCGATCATGACCGGCGTGTAGCCGAAGGTCTCGTGCGCGATCCTCTCGCGGATGGCGGGGTCATCGAGCTGGAGGTGATGCTTCTTGCGATCGAGGAAGAAGTCGATCAGATCGCCGCGCTCCAACTTGGTCGGAACGTCGAAGTAGAGGCGCCGGTCGAACCGCCCGGGCCGCAGGAGCGCCGGATCGAGCGAGTCGCCGCGGTTGGTGGCGGCGATCACGAGGATGTTGTTGTACGAGGGCTTCGTGACGGGGATCTGCCGATCGTTGGGGAGGTAGCCGTTGACCCACCCGAGGAACTTGGAACGCATCCGCGTCCGGAACCTCGGCTGATCGAACGACTGCAGCTGGATCAGCAGCTCGTTGACCATGGCGCCCGAGTCCGACGACCCCATGAACGGCGACACCTGCGTGGCCACATCGAGGGTGAGCGGCGACGCGACGGACGTGCCGCCGCGCGACGTTGCGATCGCGTCGATCTCCTCGATGAACCCGATCGCACCGCCTTCCCTGCGCGCCTGCTTGCGCAGCGCCTTGAAGAACGAGCGGATCCGGTAGGCGGTCATGCCCTGCCACATCGACTGGAACGAGGGCGCGGAGATGAACAGGAACGGCACGCCGGCCTGCTTGGCCATGGCCTTGGCGAGATAGGTCTTACCCGTGCCGGGCGGTCCCTCGAACAGGATCCCTCGGCGCGGCGTGCCGCCGAGTTCGTCGCGGAAGGTCGCGTACCCGAGGAAGACATCGAGCGTGCGGACCACCTCGTCGACCTGCGTGTCGAGGCCCTTGATGTCGGTGAGCCCGACCTCCACCTGCTCGGGATGCACCAGGATGTGCGGCGACTTCCCGTTGATCAGCGGCAGCGCGACCATGAGCAGCACCGGGATCAAGATCAGGAGCGGGAACGCGAGGAAGACCCAGTCCTGCGGCAGGGACGGCAGCTGGAAGTCGCGGCCGTTCGATAGTCGGACGTAGAGGTACACGTCGAGCAGGAAGACGATGACGATGGCGCGGATCAGTCGCTTGCGCTTGGTCCGCTCTCGCTGGGCGAACACGTCCTCACGCCCCTTCGAGAGAAGCGTCGATCGCTCCAGAAGCGCCGAGGTGGCGTGCTCGTCGGTCACGTGGTGATGCTCCTGCCGTTGGGGGGCAGCGGCTTCTGTCCAGCCGCACTGTCCCACACGCTATAGCGGCACGACCGATAACGCTATGGGTCCTTCGTCGCATACGTTCGGATGACTCCGAAGGATCCACGGCCGGACCGGAAGGCTCGTTCGGGGCGTCCATCGGGCGGGTGCCGGTCAGCGGGCGGACCGGATATCGTGCGCCCGTGGCACGCAAGCGACGGCGACCCATCAGCGAGGAGGACCGCGAACTCATCGGCGCGCTGCTGCGCGGGCTACGCCGCGCGGCCGGCTTCCGCTCGGTGGACACGGCGGCGGCCCGCGAGGCCTGCCCCGCGGCCAAGCCCACGATCTATGCCTACGAGCGTGGCGATCTGACACCGTCGCTCGCTCAGTTCCTGGAGCTCGTCGAGTTCTACGTCCTGGCACCCTCGCGCTCCACGACGGCCAAGCCCGACGCCGATCTGCGGGCCGCCGGCGTCGCGGCCGTCACCCGGGTGCTCACGCTCCCCGCCTATCACGTGGTCGAGGCGCACGACCTGATCGCGAGGATGCAGCCGGACCCGATGGCGGCGATGTGATCGGGCTGACCGAGATCGACCACGTCGGCATCGCCTGTGTCGACCTTGAGGCGTCTGTCGAGCGGTACCGCCGGCTGTTCGGAGCCGAGCCGGTGCACCGCGAGCGGGTGGAGGAACAGGGCGTCGACGAGGTCTTGTTCGCTGTGGGCGAGTCCTTCATCCAGCTGCTCGGCGCCCTCGGGCCCGACACGCCGATCGGCCGATCGCTGGTGACGAGGGGTCCGGGCCTTCACCACGTGGCATATCGCGTGAGTGACGTGGAGGTCGCGCTGGCCGACCTCAGGAACCAGGGCATCCGCCTGATCGACGAGCAGCCGCGTCGCGGGGGGCGCGGCACCAAGATCGCGTTCGTACACCCCAGGGACACGGGAGGCGTGCTCGTCGAGCTCGTCGAGGAAGGTTAGGGCAGGTCCTTGAGCCCGGACGTGGGCGCGTTGACCAGGACGGTGACGTTACCTTCGGGGAGCGCGCCGTCGCCCATCTGCTTGTGGGCCAAGCCGGTCTCGTCGTAGGCGTAGGTGTGTCCAAGTGTCGTGGCGATCGCGCCGTCACGCACGAGCTCGTTGAACGCCGCCGCCTCCTGATCGTTGAACAGGTGCGAACCCTGATATCGCTTCTGCAGGAACCACAGGTAGCGAACGTCGACCATCGTGTCGTAGCCGGAGGTGCCGGCGCAGATCACCACCATGCCGCCACGGTCCGCCACGAAGATCGACGTCGGGATCGTGTCCTCGCCCGGGTGGTCGAAGACGATGCGAGGGCTCGTGCGCTCACCCAGCACGTCCCAGATCGCCTTGCCGAACGCCTTCGCGCCGTCGAACCAGTCCTTCCATTCCGGGGAGCTCGAGTGCGGCGGGATCCCCCAGTGCGAGAAGTCCTTGCGGTTGATGTAGCCGACCGCACCGAGCGACTTGGCGAACTCGCCCTTCTCATCACTCGAGACGACCGCGACGGCGCGGCCTCCGGCGTGAGCGACGAGCTGGACGGCGATCGAGCCCAGCCCGCCCGCCGCGCCCCACACGAGGACGGCGTCGCCGGGCTGCACGGTGTGCGGCGGCCATGAGAAGAGCATCCGGTAGGCCGTGGCCCCCGTGAGCGTCGGCGTGGCGGCCTCCTCCCACGTGAGGTGATCGGCCTTCGGCAGGCACTGATGGGCCTGTACCTTGCAGAACTGCGCGGTGCCACCCCATGCGGTCTCGTATCCCCACACCCGAAAGCTCGGTGCCAGCCCGGGATCCCTTCCCGCGAGCACCCATGGGTCATCGGCGTCCCACTGGCCGGCATGGACGACGACGCGGTCGCCGACCCGCACGTTCGTGACCTCCTCGCCCACCGCGTAGACGACGCCGGCTGCATCGGAGCCGACGATGTGGAAGTCGGTGGGCTCGTCGAAACGAGCCTGGCCCTTCGTCACATCGATCGGCTTGCCCCAGGCCGCCCACACGTTGTTGAAGTTGACGCCCGAGGCCATGACCATCACGAGCGCGTCGTGAGGGCCCAGGCCGGGAACGTCGATCACCTCATCGACGATGGCGTCGACCGGGTCGCCGAAGCGCTCGGGACGCACCGCCTGGGCGTGCATCCGCGCCGGCACCTCGCCGATCGGCGGGATCTCGCCGATCTCGTACAGATCCTTGCCCACGACCTCACCCCTTCGACGCGTGGGTCGCACCCTAGCAACCGAGAGCGCGGCGCCACCACGCTTCATACGGCCGGCAGCTCGGCGGCGGGACACACGGCGGCACGGGGACACCACCCGCAATGCGCGCCGGGCGTCAGCCGCGGCTCGCGCCCGGCCACCAGGGACGCCGCCGCGCGCGCCGCCTCGACCACGCGGTCCGCCGCCCGCGTGAGCACGAGCTCCGACACGTCCTCAGCCTGCCATTCCCCCGACTCGAGGAACAACGACGCTCCCCGATACGGGGGCACGCCGAACCGCAGCGTCATCAACAGGGCGTAGAAGCGCATGTCCTCGACGAACTCGGGATACGCACCTCCCGACTTCAGATCGATCGCGAGTCGGGTCGCCAGGTTGGGGTCGGCGCGATCGGGCACCCCGAGTACGAGATCGATCTGTCCCGAGAGCGTGACCTCGCCTCCCAGGAGCTCGGCTCGGACTCGGAGCTCGCTCACCGGCGAGAGCTCGCGCCGGAGCTCCTTGAGGGGTGGGAACGTCGCACGGAACAGCTCGACGCGGCGCACGACCTCCATCAGGACCTCGTCCCGATCGGTGGGGCGCAGCTCGCCCCAATACTCGGCGAAGCGCTCCTCGCGCTCCACCACCCGTTCGCTGGCGACGGCGGCGACGTCCCATGCATCGAGGGGCTCGCGGCTGCCCACCTCGACCTCGATCGCCTTGTGGAGGAGCACGCCGGCCGCCGATCTCGACGTGTGACGGAAGGGGGAAGCCTCGTCGGAGAGCTTGGCGGCGAACGACCCCTCGCACCGACCGAGATCGCCGAGATGGGCCTTCCCGATCCACAGCGGATCGCGCAGCTCGAGACCGCGTACCGCGGTCTCGATCCGATCGCGCAGCCGCTGGGCGAGGTCGCCTGGGAACGAAGGACGCGCCCCCGTGCCGATCAGTTGCTCGAGCGTTCGACGCTGGGGCTCGGAGAGCTGCATGGGAGCATGCTAGTGAGCGGAGCCGACATGACCGGGACCCCCGACGACATCCTGCGCGCACTCGCCGACCCCGAGCGGCTCTCGGTAGCGGGCGCGCTCGCGGCCGGACCGCGCGCCGCGGTCGAGCTGGCCGACCAGCTCGGCCTGTCCGTGGAACGGGTGCACAAGCATCTGCGACGGCTCCTGGCGGTCGGCGTGGTCCGGGCCGAGGACGATCGCGTGAGGTTCCGCCTCGATGCGGAGACCCTGCGATGGGCGGCGTCGCAGGTCGCCCCGCCGCGGGACGCCGGCCTCGCCCTCGGCGCCGCCAGCGCCACGGAGGAGACGGTGCTGCGGACGTTCTTCCGCGACGGCCGTCTCACCGAGATCCCGGCCAAGGAGTCCAAACGCAGGATCGTGCTGGAGCGGATCGCGATCGAGTTCGAGCCGGGTCGACGCTACGCCGAGCTCGAGGTCAATGCCATCGTGGGCCGCTTCTTCAACGACTATGCGGCCCTGCGCCGCCATCTCGTCGACGAACGGTTCCTCGATCGCGACCACGCCGAGTACTGGCGGAGCGGCGGGAGGATCGACGACGAACGATTCGACGACCCCGCGCGCTAGCTGTTAGCGTGCCGGGGCCGGCGTTCGCCGGCACCCCCATTCCCCCGTCCATTCGACGACGTCCTGGAGAGCCGATGAGGCAGAACGGGAGATCACGCATCGTGGCCGCCGCGGTGGCCGCGCTCGTCGTCGGATCGCTGGCGACCCCCGCCACGGCCGACCATCGTCCCGGACCGTGCGCGCTCCATCGCGCGGAGGGCGAGACGGTGCGAAAGCACATGCGCGACGTCATCCGGTGCGCCTCCCTGAAGTGGGACACGAAGGGCGGACCCGAGCTGGCGATCTGCATCGCCCGGCGCGAGAGCGGGCTGCTCCCGACAGCGGGTGCCGACGGTCCGTTCCTCGGGCTGTATCAACACATGCGCGCCTACTGGCGGGAGCGGTTCGAGAGTTGGTCGCGACCGGGATGGGACCTCAAGCGGACGGCCCTCAACGGCCGCACGAACGCGCTCGTCACCATGCGCATGGTGGCCACCAACGGCTGGGGCGCATGGGGCGGCGCCAAGTGCTGAACTGCCTGGAACACCGCTCAGTCTCTCCCCGATAGACTCCGGCCCATGGCTACCGATAAGCCCACCCAAGACGTCACGATCACCGTCGAGGACCGGATCGAGGAGCTGCGGCGCCGCCGGAAGGCGACCCTCACGCCGGGAGGCAAGGACTCGGCCGCCAAGCAGCACGACCGCGGCAAGCTCACGGCCCGCGAGCGACTCGACATCCTGATCGACAAGGGCACGTTCGTCGAAACGGATCCGTTCGCGATCCACCGGGCGCGTGAGTTCGGACTCGATCGAAGGCACCCGCCCGGCGACGGCGTCATCACGGGGTACGGCACGATCGATGGGCGCAAGGTCTTCGTCTCCTCCCAGGACTTCACGGTGTTCGGCGGCTCGATGGGCGAGGTGATGGCACAGAAGGTCTGCAAGGTGATGGACCTTGCGATCTCGACCGGCGCCCCGTACATCTCGATCAACGACTCGGGCGGCGCGCGGATCCAGGAGGGCGCCGCCTCGCTGGCCGGTTACGGCTACATCTTCGAGCGCAACGTGCGCGCCAGCGGGGTCATCCCCCAGATCAGCGTGATCATGGGGCCGTGCGCCGGGGGTGCCGTGTACTCCCCCGCGATCACCGACTTCACCTTCATGGTGAAGGAGACCTCGCACATGTTCATCACGGGTCCCGACGTGATCAAGACCGTTACCGGCGAGGAGGTGACGATGGAGGCGCTCGGCGGCGCGATGACCCACGCCTCCAAGTCGGGCGTCGCGTCGTTCGTGGGCGAGGACGACGAGGACGTGCTCCAGCGGGTCCGGTACCTACTGAGCTTCCTGCCCTCGAACAACCTCGAGGATCCGCCCGCCTACGCCAGCACCGACGACCCCGATCGACAGGCCGACGCGCTGACCCACATCGTGCCCGATCGACCGGCCGAGCCCTACGACATGCACGAGGTCATCCGCTTCATCGTCGACGACGGGGAGTTCCTCGAGGTGTTCCCTCTGTGGGCGATGAACGTCGTGATCGGCTTCGCCCGCCTGGACGGCGGCACGGTGGGCGTCGTCGCCAACCAGCCCAAGGTGATCGCGGGGACGCTCGACATCGATGCCTCGGAGAAGGCGTCGCGGTTCGTCAGGATGTGCGACGCCTTCAACATCCCGATCCTCACACTCGTCGACGTCCCCGGGTTCCTGCCGGGGACCGAGCAGGAGTACCACGGCATCATCCGCCACGGGGCCAAGCTGCTGTACGCGTTCGCCGAGGCCACGGTGCCTCGGATGACCGTCATCACACGCAAGGCATACGGCGGCGCTTACCTGGTCATGAATTCCAAGCACCTGCGAGCCGACGTCTCGTTCGCCTGGCCCACGGCCGAGATCGCCGTGATGGGTGCGGCCGGCGCCGTCAACGTGGTCTTCCGAAAGGAGATCGAGAAGGCGGCCGACCCCGTGGCCAAGCGCGAGGAGCTGATCCAGCGGTACCGTGAGCGCTTCTCGACGCCGTACGCGGCGGCGGAGCGTGGGTTCATCGACGACGTCATCGAGCCGGCCGAGACGCGGGCCCGGCTGATCAAGTCGCTACGCATGCTCGCGACCAAACGAGAGTCCGTTCCGGCTCGCAAACACGGGAACATCCCTCTCTAGGGCCTGCCATGCCGATCAGCGACGACGGCGACCGACGCTTCGACCTTCCTCCGGACCTGACCCCCGAGGAAGAGCGGGCGATCCTCATGGCGCTCGAGCGGTTCTTCCTCGCGGAGAGCCCCAAGCCGGCGCCGTGGGTGTTGCAAGGCCGGATCGATGCGACCGGACAGGGTGTCCTCCAGGTCCGTCGCTACGCGCGAGAGCCGTGGCACGGCCAGTCGGCACCGCACGCTCGAAAGGGCGTGCCCCCCGTGCACGGACGCTCCGACGTTCGTTGAGGCCGCCGCGCGGGCCCGGGCGGGGTGACGGCGTGAGGGTCGGGTTCCAGATCGATCAGCTCTGGTTCACGCCACCGGGCGGCATCGGCACCTACGTTCGTGAACTCGGTGTTGCCCTCCTCTCGTCGGGCGAGGTGGACGTCGTCCCCTTCCGCTGCAGCTTCGGGGGCGACGCCGCCGATCCTGGGCGTCTGGCCGAGCTCGGAGCGGTCGAGATCGGCCGGGGCATCCGAAGCGTCTACCCGCGATGGACCCTCCTCGGACGGCCGCCGCTTCCCTCGGGCCTGGACGACGTCGACATCGTCCATGCCACCAACCCGGCCTCTGTGCCGCCGGTGCGCGAGGGCCAGCGGCTCGTCGTGACGGTCCACGACCTGGCCGCCCTCCATCACCCCGAGCTGTTTCCCATCATGTGGCGGCGGCTCTACCGAGCTGGACTGCGCGCATCGGCACGGCGAGCCGACGCCGTCCTCGTCCCGTCGACCCACACCCGTGAGGACCTGATCGATTCGACGTCCATACGGCCCGATCTCGTCCACGTGACGCCCCTGGCCGCCCGGGCTCCCTCCCCCGAACCACCGCCTGAGCAGGCCGAGGGGGTCTCGGTCCCGCGCCCGTATGTGTTGAGCGTGGGCACGCAGGAGCCGCGCAAGAATCTCGTCCGGCTCGTGCGCGCCTACCGACAGGTGGCCCCCGACGTCCCCCACGGCCTGGTCCTCGCCGGCCCCACCGGGTGGCATGACGAGGCGCTTGTCGCCGAGCTCGAACGCCCGGGAGCGGGGAAGATCGTCCGCACCGGCCGCCTGGGCGCGGCCGAGCTCGACCTCCTCTATCGAGGCGCGGATGCGTTCGCCTACGTCTCGACCTATGAGGGCTTCGGACTGCCGGTCGCCGAGGCGATGGCCTACGGGTTGCCGGTGGTCGCCTCCTCGACCACCTCGCTCCCCGAGGTCACGGGGGGTGCCGCGAGGCTCGTCGACCCTCGCGATGTCGCCGGCATCGCCGAGGCGCTCGCTGCCGTCCTGACCGAGCCCGGCCTGGCATCGGACCTCCGCGCCCGCTCGCTGAGTCGCGCCGCCGACCTGACGTGGGAAGCGACCGCGAGCGCTACCCTCATCGCATACCACGAGGCCAAGGAGAACCGGTGAAGGTCACGCTGATATCGACGGTCCTCAACGGCGCCGACCACGTCGAGGGATTCCTCGCCTCGGTCGCGGGCCAAACGCGCCCGCCGGACGAGTTCATCGTCGTCGACGGAGGATCGCGCGACGGCACGGCCGAGCTGCTCGAGGCGGCGGAGGGAGTCCTGGTCGTCGTCGAGCCGGGCGCCAACATCGCCCGGGGACGCAACGTAGCGATCGCCGCCGCCTCGCACGACGTGATCGCCGTGACCGACGCGGACTGCGTGGTCGAGCCGACGTGGCTCGAGGAGCTGCTCCGGCCGATCGAGGACGGTGCCGACGTCTCGATGGGCTTCTACCTGCCCATGACCGAGGACGCATTCCAGGAGTGCCTGGCCGCGGTCAACCTGCCGGTCGACGCCGACGAGGTCGACGGCGACACGTTCATGCCGAGCGCGCGGTCCGTCGCGTATCGACGCGATGCCATCGAGGCGGTGGGCGGGTACCCCGAATGGCTTCCGATCGGCGAGGACATGTGGGTGAGCCATCGGTGGCGGGAGCGCGGGCTCGACATGCGCTTCGCGCCCGACGCCGTCGTGCGCTGGCGACTGCGCGAGACCCCAGCCGCCACCTGGACCCAGTACTTCCGCTACGCACGCGGCGACGCACAGGCCGGGATGTTCCCGGAGCGCCACGCGCTCCGCTTCGGCGTCTACGTAGGCCTTCTGGCGGCCCTCAGCTCGCGGCGTCGGTTGCCCAAGTTGCTCGCGCTGGCCGGGGCGATCGCGTATGCACGCGGACCGGCCCGCCGGGCGTGGCGACGGGTCGGGGACCCTCGGAGGCGCGTGGCCGTGACGGCCGCGATCCCTGCCCTGATGGCGTGGCTCGACCTCGCGAAGATGGCGGGATACGCGGCCGGCATCGCCGATCGCCTGCGTGGCGCGCGCGACGCGGCCCGGCGACCCTAGTACCGGTAGAAGCCCCGTCCCGACTTGCGGCCGGTATGCCCCGCCTCAACCAGGCGCCGCAGCACGGGGGGCGCCGCGTAGGCGGGGTCCCCGAACTCCGCGTGGAGCACGTCCGCGATCGCCAGGACCGTGTCGAGCCCCACGAAATCCGCGAGCCGTAGCGGACCCATCGGATGGTTCATGCCGAGTTGCATGGCCGTATCGATGTCGTCGAGGCTCGCCGACCCCTCGTCGTAGAGGCTCATCGCCGAGCACAGGTACGGGACCACGAGGCGGTTGACGATGAAGCCGGCGCGATCGGAAGCCGTGACTACCGTCTTGCCCATCCCCTCGGCCAGCTCCCTGACGCGCCCGATCGTCTCGTCGGAGGTCTCCAGCGACGGCGTGATCTCGACGAGCTGCATCACGGGCGGGGGGTTGAAGAAGTGCATCCCGACCACGCGATCCGGGCGGGAGGTCGCCGCGCCAAGCGTCGCGATCGGGATCGACGACGTGTTGCTGGCGATGATCGCCTCGGGAGCGAGCGCTCGGTCGAGCCTGGAGAACAGGTCGAGTTTCACCGTCGGATCCTCGGTCGCGGCCTCGATCACCACCGAGGCGTCGGCGAGCAGGGCCACGTCGGTGACGCCGCGCAGCCTGCCCAGGAGGTCATCCAGCTCGGCCTCGAGGAGCTTGCCGCGCTCCACGGCACGGGAGGTCGACGCTTCGATCCGCCGAGCACCGGCCTCGAGCAGGTCATCCGTGGGCTCGAGATAGACGACGTCGTGGCCGGAGCGCGCGGCCACCTCGACGATGCCCGAGCCCATCAGCCCGCAGCCGACAACGCCGATCGGCCTCGTATCGCGTTCCGACACCTTCGCTCCCTCCTCGGTCGCAGGCCAAGCCTATACTCGCCGTGATGTCGCTTTCGGGTGGCCGACGGCTCACACCGCTCGCGCTCGCGGGCGGTGGCGTCCTGCTCGTGCACCACCTCACCTACGCCCTCGCCGGAAGTCATGTGTCCGAGGGGTTCGGCCCCGCGGCCGTCGGGCATGCGTATCTGCGGGCAGCCGCGGAGCCCCTCCTCGCCCTGTCGTTGATCGGCATCGCGGCATTCGCCTTCCGGGACTGGCCGACGGCCGAGCGAGGCTGGCTCGACCTGGGACGGCGGATGCTCGCGTTCCAGGTCGGCGCGTTCCTCGCGATGGAGGTGCTCGAACGGCTCTCCGTTGGCGCCTCGATGCACGACCTTGCGCTCGTGCTGCCGATCGGGCTCGCGCTCCAGGTGCCGGTGGCCTTGGCCATCACCCTCGTCCTGACGTGGCTCGACGTGGTCGGCAGGCGCCTCCTGGCCATCGCCCCGGGCGATGGCTCTGGAGTGGGCGCCCAGACCACCAGAGGCGTCCCGGTGCACGCTTCTGTCGGCGAGCCGATCTCCGTCTCACTGTCCGCTGCGTTGCCACGAGGTCCGCCGGCCGGGCGATGATCCCCGGCCGCGAGCAGCGGCCATCGCAGACCGACACAGATCGAAAGGACATCGGATGCATCCCACACGTCGACGTGCCCTGGCGGCCGTCACCCTGGCCGGCATCGTGTCGCTGGCGCCGTTGGTCGGTGCCCGGGCGCACGAGGGGGTCGAGGTCGGCGATCTCGAGATCATCGTCGGGTTCGTCAACGAGCCCGCCTACACCGGACAGCCGAACGGGGTGCAGCTTCGCCTGCTGCACGGAGGCGACCCCGTGAACGACGCGGCCGGCGACCTCGAGGTGGTCGTGTCCTACGGCGACGACGAGACGGATCCATCGCCCCTGGTGCCGGCGTTCCTCATCGAGGGAGGCAAGGTCGTGTCCGGCACCCCCGGCGAATACCGATACGACTTCATCCCATCCCAACCCGGCAAGTACTCGTTCCACATCACCGGCACGGTGGGAGACGAGGAGATCGACGAGACGTTCACAGCCGGGCCGGAGACGTTCTCGATCGTCCAGGATCCCGCCGAGGCGGAGTTCCCGGCCCTCGACGCACCGTCGATCTCAGACATCTCGACCCGCCTCGAACGAGAGTCGGGCCGGATCGCGGACGCCGCGGCGTCGATCGAGGCGGCCGAGGCCGCCGCGGCGGCGGCGAGCGACGCGGCAGCCCAGGCCCGCACGATCGCCACCATCGCCGTGATCGTCGGGGCCATCGGCGTGATCGCCGGCATCGCGGCGCTGGCCACGAGGAACCGCGCCTGATGCTGGCCCACGCGGGCGGCACCGACGAGGCCATCGGCGTCGCGATGCTGTTCGCGGGACTGTGGATCGGATGGGCGGGGGTGTCGCGGCTTCGGGGCCGCGGGTTCCCCCGCCTGCCGATCCCGGCGGCCTACGCCCTGATCGGCCTCGCGGTTGCGCTGGCCATCGGCGCCGCGGTGATCCCCCGCGCCGTATTCGCGCCCTCGCCCGCCGCCGTTCGCCCTACGACGGAGGCGTCGATCGTGTTCGAGGAGCCGCTCGCCGACACGGTCGTGACGGGAGGCGAGATCCTCGTCGTCGTGGACGTGACGGGCGGCGCCGTCGCCGGAGCGGGCGTCGACGACCCCGACGCCGGTCACGTCCACCTGTCGATCGACGGCCGTCTCGTCGCGATGGCGTACGAGCCGGAGATGGCGCTGCCGATCGCCGACCTGGCGCCGGGCCCCCATTCGGTCGAGGCCGAGTACGTCGCCTCCGATCACGGACCGTTCTCGCCGCGCGTGGTCGCCACGGTCCGGTTCGTCAAGGACCAGCCATGATCCGGACGGCGACGCGCGGCGCGATCCTGGTGGTCGTCACCGCCGCCGCTCTCACGATCCTCGTCGGCACCGCCGATGCCCACGCGGGCCTCGAGCATTCGGACCCGGCCGACGGCGCTCGTCTGAGCGAGGCTCCGGATGAGATCACCCTGGTGTTCACGGAGCCCCCCGACCCCCAGCTGTCGTCGGCGATCGTCGTCGACTCGAGTGGCGGCGAGATCGCCACGACCGCGGAGTTCCCGCCCTCGGACGACCGGACGATCGTGATCCAACTCCCTCGGCTGGGAGAGGGCGCCTACACGGCCACCTGGCGGGTCGTCTCGACGACCGATGGCCACCTCACCTCGGGGACGGTCGCGTTCGGTGTCGGCATCGAGCCGGAGACGGCCGAGGCGGTGGACGAGGCGCCGGCGCCGAATGTCGCCTCGGTCATCGGCAGGCTGACGCTCTACGTCGGGTTGCTCGGCCTCGTCGGGACCGCCGTGGTCGGGGTCGTCATCCTCGGGGGCGTCGTCCCGGCCCGAAGGACCCTGCTGGCGCTCTTGGGCGTAGCCGCGCTCATCGGCGCGGTGCTGATGTTGCTCGGCGAGGCCGTGGCGGTCGGCGTGTCGCCGGCTCGGATCGTCTCCTCGAGCGCGGGCGCCTCTCTCGGGTGGCTCATCGTCGCGACCTTGATCGTCGCGATCGTCGCCGCGGTCGCCTCGCGTCGCGACACCCCTCGCACGCTCCTGCTGGCGGGGGCGGTCGCCTCCGCGGCGATGTTCGTTCGAGCCGCGGGGGGTCACGCGGCGACCGACGGTCAGCTCTCGCCGATGGTGCTCGGGCAGTGGGTCCACATGAGCGCCGTCGGGGTGTGGATCGGCGGCCTGGCGATCGTGCTCATGTCCCTGCGCGCGCTCGACGAGGCGTCGGCGCCCGCGCGCCTCAGGTCGTATTCGCGACTGGCCGGCTACGCGGTCGCGATCGTGGTCCTCACCGGGATCGCGCGATCGGTCGACGAGCTCGGTGGTATCGGCAACCTGGCCGACGGGCTTCGCTCGCCATACGGCACGACCCTGGTGACGAAGATCGCGTTCGTCGTGGCGATCCTCGGCCTCGGCGCCGCGAACCGATTCGTCGCACTGCGTCGAGCGCCGACCGACATCGGGCTCGCCGGCCGGCTCGTGCGCTTCGAGGTCTCCACGGCGATCATCGTGCTCCTCGTGACCGCCGTGCTGACGGGGCTCCCGCCCCAGACCACTCCGACGTCGGAGGCCGAGGCGACGAGGCCTACCGGCGTCGTCGCGTCCGCGAGTGACTTCGGCACGACGATCACGCTCGAGCTCACCGTGTCGCCCGGTGTCGCCGGGCCGAGCGCCTACCGAGCCGAGGTCACCGACTTCGACACGGGCCTCCCCGTCGATGTCGACGCCGTGGCGCTGACGTTCACTCCCGTGGGCCGACCAGGGATCGGTGACGAACAGGTGGACCTCTCGGACGACGGCGGCGGCCGGTGGGTGGGAGCGGGCGGGCAGCCGTCGGTCGCCGGCGCCTGGGAGGTGACGGCGCTCGTGCGCACGGGAACCCAGGCCGTGACCATGACGATGTGGCTGTCGACCATCGATCCCACGCAGGAGATGAGCGTCGCCGAAGCGGCGGGGCAGCCGACGATCTACACGGCGAGGCTGCCCGACGACACGAGCCTTCAGGTTTACGCCGATCCTGGCACCCCCGGCTCCAACCATATCCACGTGACGGCGTTCGATCCCTCGGGATCCGAGCTCGAGCTCTCGGAAGCCACGCTCGTGGCCACCTCGCTCGGCGGCCCGGCCGAGGTCCTAGACTCGATCCGGCTCGGACCCGGCCATTTCGCGGCCACGACCGAGCTCACCGGTGAGGCGTGGCACCTCGACGTGTATGCCACGACCGAGTCGGGCGAGTCCGCGGTGGTTGCGTTCGAGATGACGACGGAGCGGTGATGGGGATGACGGCCGGCGGTCCGTGGGTGCGGCTCGTGCTCGTGGCGCTGGTCACGACGGCGTGCGGCGGCGGCGCAGGGCCTTCCGACGACGAGGCGACCCCGTCGGCCGCGATCGAACGGCCGACGACCGACGCCGTTCTCGAGATCGTCCAACCGGCACAGGGCGAGACGGTCGGTCGCGACGTCGTCGTGGAGATCTCGCTCGAAGGGGCGACCGTGTCCGACCTCACGTCGCAGGATCTGCGGCCCGACGAGGGCCACCTGCACGTGCTGCTCGACGATGAGCTGATCTCGATGACGTCAGATCTGGAGTCCGAGATCGCCAACGTCGAGCCCGGCACGCACCTGCTGAAGGTGGAGTTCGTCGCGAACGATCACGCCCCCTTCGACCCGCGAGTCATCGTGGCCGTCCAGTTCGAGGTGGCGCCGTGAGCACCCGCCCGATCGCTGCCGCTCCACGGACGGCGGCCTCCTGGGCGCTCATCGCGTTCGGCCTGGCCGCGCTGTGGCTCCGCCTCGACGTCGTCAGGATGGGGGATGCCTCTCGGGTCTGGTCGCTCGCCGCCATCGTCGCCGCCGTCGCGATCGCATCCCTGCTTCCCCATGTGAGGAGCGAGCCCTCGCGACTGGCCCCCTGGGCGGTGACGGCGATCGGCGTCTCCGGTGTCGTCGCGGTCTCGGTCATCGTCGGTCGACCCCCGGGGTTTCCCGCCGCATCGGCCTCGGTGCCGCTCGCCGTGGGGGCCGCCGTCGCCGAGGAGGCGCTGTTCCGGCGGCTGGCCTACGACCGGCTCCTGTGGGCGGGAGCCGGCACGGCGGTCGTCGCCACCGCGGTCGCCTTCGCCCTGATCCACGTCCCGCTGTACGGCTGGGCGGCGTTCCCGGTCGATCTGGGGGCGGGGCTCGTGCTGTCCTGGCAGCGCTACGCCTCGGGCGACTGGCGCGCCTCGGGGCTCACCCACGTGATCGCGAACCTGCTCGCAGGGGCGTCGCGGTGACGCGCACAGCGCTCGCGCTCGCGTTCGTCACGCTCGCGGTCGCGGCGGGCGCCTGCACCGCGGACGCCGGGTCCCCTGCGGTCAGGGTGGGGGCCGTCTACCCGCTGTCGGGATCCCAGGGACCGGGCGGCGTCGACGAGCATCGGGGAGTGCTGCTCGCCGCCGAGCTCACGAACGCCGACGGAGGCGTTCAGGGCCGTCCCGTCGAGATCACATCGATCGACGTGGCCGGATCCGACGCGGCGGCGTTGGCCGTGGCCGACCTGGATGAGGCCGGCATCGACATCGTGGTCGGGAGCTACGGCAGCACCATCTCGGCGCCGGCATCGGTCGAGGCCGCCAGCAGGGGCATGTTGTTCTGGGAGACCGGCGCGGTCGGCATGCTGCCGCCGGGAGCCGGACGCGGCGAACTCACGTTCCGCGTCCCGCCGACCGGCGCCGTCCTGGGTCGAACCGCCATCGGGTTCGTGGCCGACCAGCTCAGCCCCGAGCTCGGCCGCGACCCCGACGATCTGCGGTTCGCCGTCGCCTACGTGGACGACGTGTACGGGAGCAGCGTGGCGGCAGGGGCGATCGATGCACTGACCGAGCGCGGGCTCATCGACGTCGGCGCGTTCGCCTACGATTTCCGCACCGTCGACTACGGGGCGCTGGCCCGCCGGATCGCTCGTGCACGTCCCGACGTGCTCTTCGTCTCGGCTTACCTCGAGGACGGGATCGACCTGCGTCGAGCGCTCCTCGAGCAGGACGTGCCTCTCGTCGCGAGCATCGGGACATCGTCGAGCTACTGCATGCCGGAGTTCGGCGACGAGCTGGGGCTCGACGCCGTCGGGCTGTTCGCCTCCGACAAGCCTGCGGCCGATGCGATCGACCCCGACGGCCTTCGGCCGGACGGCGCGGCCCTCCTCGAGCGCGCGAACGCCGCCTACCTCGATCGCTACGGCGAGCCGATGAGCCCCGCGGCGCTCGCCGGGTTCTCTGCTGCATGGGCCCTGTTCCGCCACGTGATGCCGGACGCGGTGCGCCTGGACGCATCCGCGATCGCCGCCGCCGCCCGGGCGGTCGATCTCCCCGCCGGATCCCTCCCCAACGGCAGCGGGTTGCGGTTCGGGGCGACGGGCACGGCGACCGCCGGCGACAACGAGGCCGCCGCCAGCGTCGTGTGGGAGTGGGTGGCGCCCGGCGTATCCGAGGTCGTGTGGCCTCCGGGCTTGGCGACGCATCCGATCGAGGCGATGGACATCACGTGAGGTCCCGAGCCCGACTCGCCGTGCTGTCGGGGGCGATCGTCGTGGCCGCGTACGTCGCGCTGGCGGCCTGGTCGGCCTCGATCAGCCCGCTCGCCCGGCTGCCGCTCCTCGACGGCCTCGGACCCGCACAGCCCTACCGGTGGGTGAACCCGCCCCCGGACCTCGCCGCCGACAACCAACCGCCCAGCGCGGGAGCCTTCGAGCTCGAGCTCACGGCCGACGGGGTGCGAGGCGCCGTCCTCATCACCTCCGACGATCAGGTGACCGCCATCGTGCCGGACGGAGCCATCGGGGCTCATGACGACGATGACGCCGTGACGCTCCGGATCGATCCGGTCGACCCCGCGACGCTCGCGCCCGTCCCCGACGACCTGGAGGTTCAAGGCAACGCGTATGTGATCTCGGCCACCTACGAGCCCTCCGGCGTGGAGGTCCCTCGGTTCGAGCAGCCCATCGACGTGATCCTCCTGTACCCGGTCACGCCCGACGTGCACGTCGCGACCCACGAGATGCTGCGCGAACGCACGAACGGCTGGCGCCGCCTGCGCACCACCGACTCCCCAGCGCAGCAGCAGGCCGAGGCCCTCGTGAGCGGGCCGGGACACGTGGTCGTCGCCGGCACGCCGGGGCCGGTGCCCAACGCGCCGACCGACGCGGGCGGCGGGATGAATCCCGTGGCGGTCGGGCTGGCCGTTGCGGCCGTCTGCGTGGCGCTCGTGGGGATCGGGTTCCTGGTGCGCGGGCGCCGCTGAGGACTATCCGCAGGCGGCGACCAGCAGCGGGTACGGGTTGATCGCGTCCTCGATGATCGAGTATCCGTAGGAGCTCGCGGGCCAGCTCGACGGCATGACCCACGGATGGAACTCGAAGTGGTCGTGGGGGATCCCCGTCGCATCGCCGCTGTCGCCCACGTACCCGATGATCTCGCCGGCCACGACGGGGCCGTTGGAGTTGCCCGACAGCGCCGACAGGTGAGCGTTGTACACGCGGCCGAACCTGCCCTCCACGAACACCACGAGACCCCCAAGGGTGTTCGAGTCGGAGTGGGCCACGCCGTCGAAGGGCGCGTAGATCGGCGTCCCGGCCGGCGCGAGTATGTCGTTGCCCTTGTGCAGGTGATATCCGCCCGCGTATCGGGGGGCCCCGAATCCGTCCCAGTAACTGCGGGGCGCCCCGACGGGGCAGACCTCGAGCACGTCCTCCCAGCCGGGCGGCATCGGGACCGAGTCGTGCCCGCCGCCGTACCCCTGGCTCGCGGCGGCCGCCAACGCGGCCTTGTAGGCCTTCGACAGCTTCTTGGCCGTGCTCTCGGCCTCGCTGAGATCGGCGTCGATCGAGGCCAGCAACGCCTTCTGTCGCTCGAGGTCGTGGATCACGTCGGCCTTACGCGCCTCGGCTGCCTCCTGCTCAGATCGCGCTTGCGACTGCAGCGATTCCAGCAGTCGCTCGTCGGTCTCGAGCTGCGTGCGAAGGTCCTCGACCTCCACGGCGAGATCCGCATCGCTCTGGGCCACCGCGTCGATGTACTCCAAACGATCGGACAGTTCGCCCATCGAGGACGAGCCGAGCAGGAACTCCAACTCGCTCGCGGGCCCGCCCATGAACGCCTGCACGGCGCGCTCGTTGAGCCGCTCCGTGATGTTGTCGTAGCGCGCCCGCGAGCGATCGAGTCGCTCTCGGGTCAGCAGCAGCTCGGCCGTCAGCGCCTCGAGGCGGCCGTTCGCGGCCTCGACCTCGGCACCTGCCTTCGCCAGCCGGGCGTCGATCTCCGCCAGCTCCGCGCGCGCCCGTTCGACCTGGGCGAGGAGGTCGTCGACCCGGGCCTCGGCGGCCTCAACCTCGTCCTTGGTCGGCGCGGCATCGGCCGCTCCGACCACCACACCCGCCAGCAGGAGGATGCAGCCGATCACCGCGGCCCGGAACGCGATGGGGAAGCTCGTATGCGTCCTGGTCATGGGTTGATTCCGACGTCGACGGCCAAGCCATCCGCGCCGGACCCGACTAGGGTCCCCCGGCGGCGCCGATGTTGCAACCATCCTCGGCCCGAGCGCGGGCGGGCTTGAGGCGCGACCGGACCTCAGGAGAGCAGGTGCGCCACCTGCTCGGGCTCCATCAGGGCCTGTCGCCATCCGTTGCGCTCGAGCGTCGCCCGCGCCTCCGCAAGCGCGACGGGTCCGCCGACCCACACGTCGCCGAACAACCGACCGGTCCACCAGACCTGCGCGGCGAGCGGGTTGACCGCACCCGTCGGCCCGCGGCTCAACTCCACGGCCTGGATCGAGGCGAGGCGCGCCGCCTCCAGATCTCCGTCGACCAGCGCGATGACCGCCTCGGCCCTGCGCAGGGAGGCGGCGGAGGTGGGCTCGCCCTCGGAGGCCCGGGCCGCGGGCTCCGACAGCACGAGCCGCGCCGCCTCGGGGTCCCCGCGCATGGCCAGGACCCACGCGAGCTCGGCCGCCGTCCAGGTGACGAGAGCGCGCTCGTGGAGATCGCGGCACAGGGCGAAGGCCTCGCGCAGGTCGCCCTCGCTCGCCTCGAGCTTGCCGCCCAGACGGTGGATCGCACCTCGGTCTCCCAGGGCGCTCGCGAGCTCCCAGCGCGCGCCCACCTCGCGGAGCGTGGCGATCGCGGCATCGCCGTGCTCCAGCGCCTCGTCGAGCTGCAGCAGCCCCCTCAGCGACGCGGCCACCGACTCGTGTGCCACCGCGGACGTGAACGCCTGGTCGCCCTCCCGTCCGATGGCCAGCGCCTCCTGCGCGACACCGAGCGCCTCGGCTTCGTCACCCGTCTCCGACACGATCGCCGAGATCCCGACGAGGGCACGGGCCTCAGCCCAGTGGTCTCGGATCTCGCGGGTCCTGGCCACGCTCAGCGCCTCGCGGAACAAGCCCTCGGCCTTCGCCAGATCGTGCTGCCAGAACGGCACCCAAGCGGCCATGAGGAGGGCGCGGGACAAGACGTATGGATCGCCGATCCGGCGCGCCGCGTCGATGGCACGCTCGAACAGCCCGGTGGCGCCGACGGTATCCCCGTGGATGGTCACCGCCATGTCGCCGAGGAACCTGCACGCGTGCGCGGTGACCCGGTCGCTCCCGCCGCCCGCGACCTCCAGGGCCCTCCAGAACGCCCCCTCGGCCTGCGCGAACTCGCCTACCCAGTACCGGGTCTCGCCGATCATCGACAGGATCCAGGCCTCGCGCTCCCCCCACTCGGCCTCGGCGGCCGACAGCGCCAGGGCACGCTCGTACATGTCGGCGGCCGAACGGGATTCCACACGCTGGCGGGCCAGGTCGCCCGCGTGAGCCAGGGCATCGGCCGCTCGCTGGGCCAGCGCTCGATCGTTGGGGTCGAGATCGAGCGAGGCGCGCGCGGCCTGCTCGAGGTGGTACGCGATGGTGCGTGGGAACCGCTCGGCATCGCCGGACCCCGAGAGCTTGTTGGCCACCCGCAGATGCAGTCGCTGGCGCTCGCGTTTGGCCAGCGAGTCGTAGGCGACGTCGCGGATCACCTGCGACCGGAACCGCCAGGCACCGCGCCGGTCCTCGTCGCGAACGAGCAACTCATCCTCCTCGGCCTCGGCCAGGATTCCCCTGCGGGGTTCCGCGAGTAGCGACAGCTCGTCCACGTCGAAGCGGCCCCGAGGGAATACTGCCGCACGACGCACGAGCTCCTTGGCCTCGGGTGACAGCTGGTCGATCCGGGCCGCCACGACCGCCTGGACGGTCGCGGGGAGCAGCCGCGGGTCCGCGGCGGCGCCCCGAGGCGGGAGATCCCGCTCCTCGCGACGAAGCATCGCGGCCACCTCGATCACGAAGTACGGATTTCCCCCGGCGTGCTGAGCCACACGCCGCGCCTCGTCGGCATCGAGGCCGGCAGCGGCCATGGCCAGTTCCATGGCATCGGGCTCGCTCAGCGGCTCGACCCACAGCGTGACCGCATCCGCGATCCCGCCCGCCCAATTGGCACGAGTCTGAAGGAACTCCCACCGCGCCACGCACACGACCAAGAGAGGGAGGCGACGCGCGTCCTTCATCAGCTGTTCGAGGAGATCGAACAGGAGTGGATCCGCCTCGTGGAGATTCTCGAATACGAGCACCACCGGGCCGCGGGTGACCAGCCCCTCGATCATGGCGAGCACGCCCCGCCTGACCTCGGTCTCGTGCGAGCGATCCTCCTGGCGGCTCTCCTCTCCGAGCCCGATCAGATACCCGAGTTGGCGGATCGTCGCCTCCGGTTCGGCCCGGCCGCCCCACGCCTCGACGAGGCCGCGCAGGCGTTCTCGGGTTTCGTCCGGGTCTGCTCCCCGCTCCAGATCCAACAGCCGGTACAGCATCTGGGCGAGCGGCCAGAACGTGACCCGTTCCTCGAACGGACTCGATCTGCCCGACAGGACGGTCACGTCACCCGGGAGACTCGACACGAACTCGGCAGCCACCCTGCTCTTGCCGATGCCGGGCTCACCCACGAGGGTCACGAGATGGGCCCGCCCGCGCTCGCGCATCCGCTCGAACGTGTCGGCAAGGAGCGAGAGCTCCTGTTGGCGATCGATCATCCGGATCGCGGAGGAACCGGCACCGCCGCTCATCCGGAGCGCGGGCCAGGCCGACACTGCGGCATCGAACCCCTTGGCCTCGATCGTCCTCATCGGCCCGAATTCCGCGCGCTGACCGACGAGGTCGTGCGTGGTGTCCCCGACCAGGACCTCGCCCGGCAGGGCGGCCTGCTGGAGCCTGGCCCCCAGGTTGACCTCGGCTCCGACCACCAGGTTCCGATCGGTGGCGGCACCGACCGCGACCTGCCCCGTCTTCACCCCAACGCGGACCTCCACGGGGAACGCCAAGCCGAGGGCGGGACCCAGCCGACGGGCACGGTCGACGATCTCCAGCCCTGCCCGCACGCCTCGCTGTGAGTCGTCGTCGTGCACCGTTGGCACCCCGAAGACGCCCAGCACCGCGTCGCCGATGAACGCCTCGGCACGCCCATCGAGCCCGGTGATCACGTCGGTGACCATGCCGTGAAAGGCGGCGAGCACCTCGCGCAGACTCTCGGGGTCGAGGCGCGACGCCAGTTCGGACGAACCGGCAAGGTCGGCGAACACGACGGTGACCACGCGTCGCTCCGAGGCCGGGGTGATCGACACCGGAGCGCCACACGCCGGACAGAAGTTGGCCCCCGCTGGGAGGGCGCCGTCGCAACGAGGACAGGTCGGCTGACGCACGGGCCCAGCATAGGGGGCGCCCGAGACGGCGCCCGGCCCGCTAGGTGAGGTACTCGATCAGCTGGACCGGATTCCCGTCGGGGTCCCGGAACGTGGCGAATCGGGCTCGGCCCGGCACCTCCCCGACGTAGTCGTCGAAGCTCGCTCCGTTCCGTTCGAGGCTCCACCTGGCCGCCTCCAGGTCGTCCACGCGGAACACTGCCGTGCCGCTCGTCGAGCCGACGTCGCCACCGTGGAGGGCGAACCGGGCGTCGCCCGCCTCGAATTCGGCCCACTCGTCGCCCTCGCGCCGCAGCATCGACAGACCGACCACGTCGCGATAGAAGGTCACCGCAGCGTCCATGTCACGCGTCCAGTAGTAGACGTGGTCCAGGGGGCCGATCATGCGGAGATGCTCGCACGTCGACTCGATCGCGTCACATGCGAACGGGTAGCCTGCCGCCGTGAGCACCTCGCCGTCATCCGACCTCAACCGTCGACTCCGGTTGGTGCTGCTGGGCCTGTTCGCCGTCGTGGCCTTCGGCGTCATCGGCTACATGACGCTGGAGCACTGGACATTCCTCGACAGTCTGTACATGACCGTGATCACCCTCACCACGGTGGGGTTCCACGAGGTGCGCCCGCTCGATAGCGGCGGACGCGTGTTCACGATGATCCTGCTGGTCATGGGGGTGGGGCTGGCCCTGGTGACCGATCTCGCTCATCGCCCGGCTGGTCGCAGAGTCCCAGGTCAGAGAACGCTCGAGGAGGAAACGCATGGTACGCGCCGTCGCCGAGTTACGGAACCACACCATCATCTGCGCATACGGGCGGGTGGGACGGGCAGCCGCACGGGCGCTCGAACGGGCGGGGACTCCGTTCGTCGTGATCGATCCGCAAGAGGAGCTGCGGGAGCGGATGGAGGAGGACGGTGTCCCGTTCCTCGTCGAGGATCCGACGTCTGAGTCGGTGCTGCTCGCCGCGGGCGTCGAGCGAGCCGCCTCCCTCTTGTGCGCGGTCGACTCCGACGCGATCAACGTCTACATCACGCTGACCGCTCGCTCGCTGCGACCAGATCTCACGATCGTCGCGAGGGCCTCCGAGCCGGGGTCGCCAGAGCGTCTCGCACGCGCCGGCGCCGATCGGGTGGTCTCTCCGTTCGTCTCGAGCGGAGAACACATGGCCGTGATGGCGATACGCCCCGAGATCGTCGACGTGCTCGGCGAGGGGGACGGCATGGCCGGGTCGATGTCGGTTGAGGAGCGATCGATCGGTGAGGGATCGCCGTTGGCCGACTCGACCGTGGGGAGCTGTGGCCTGCGCGTGCTGGCGATCCAGCGAGCATCCGGGGAACTCGTCGCCAACCCGGAGGGATCCGAGACGATCCGGGCCGGCGACATCGTGCTGACCCTGGCCGGACCGGGCCAGCCGGGCTAACTCTGTCCGAGGATCCTCGCCTTCTGGGCCTCGAACTCTGCCTCGGTCAGGACTCCCTTGGCCCGAAGCTCCGCCAGTCGTTCGAGTTCCGTCGTGACCGACGGCGACGCGGCGGAGGACAGGGGCGCGGCGGGCTGGGCGCCGAGCGGCGGCGTCGCCGGTCCACGCATCGTGCGCTCCTGATCCAGTTCGCTCTGGTGGTAGATCGTCCGCTGTACCTCTTCGGGTTGACGGATGAACGAGAACTCGTTGCGCCCCGACTCGCTGGCCGACTGGATCACGATCGTTCCCGCACCCAGCATCCTGTCCACGATCCCCTGCTCGAACCGCACGTCGTTGATCTTGTCGAGCGGGATCTCCATCGAGCGCTTCGCGATGAACCCTTCACGATGGATCACCCGTGAGGTCGTCACGACGAAGTCGGACGTGAGCCACCACACGAGCTTGCGGATCGGGAACGCAACGAGCAGAACGAGGATCGCCACGGTGGTCAACGTGCGCATGAACCCGTCGAACTGGATGATGAGCCAGAAGCCGAACACGACCGCTGCGAGTGCGATGAGTCCGGGAAGCGCCAGCGCCACGATGTGCGGACGCAACTCGAGCACGATCTCCTCGCCGGGGATCAGCAGCTTCCTTGGATAGGCCATGGCGGCACGCTACCGCCCGCCCCATGGGGCATCAACACCCTCAGGCGAGATGGGTGACGTCGCCGAAGGACACCGTGACGCTGCCCTCCGCGCACTCGATCACGAGGCCGCCCCGCTCGTCGACGTCGATCGCCGTGCCTCGGACCGGCCCGTCTCGGCCGCGCTCGGCCTCGACCCGCCGTCCGATGGTCGATGCCACGGCGCGCCAGCGATCGAGCACGTCTCGAACCCACCCCGCCTCGGTCGGCCGATACCCCTCGCGGAAGGCGACGAGGAACGTCCCGAGTAAGCCCGACCGGTCCACGTTCGACCCGAGCCCGGCGGTGGGCCGATCCAGTCCGTCGGGCGGCACCAGATTGACTCCGGAGCCGATCACCACGTGATCCAGGCGGCCGTCGCGAACGACGGACTCCCCAAGGATGCCTCCTACCTTGGCATCATCGATCTCGAGGTCGTTGGGCCACTTGCATCGCACGACCCGCCCGGTCGTGGCGCCGATCGATTCGGCCCAGGCGGCCCCGGCGAGCAGCGTCAGGATCCCGGCCTCATCGGGGTCGATCGGGGGCCGCAGCACCAGGGAGCAGAGGATCGCCGAGTCGGGCACGTCGGTCCACGACCGGCCACGACGGCCTCGGCCCGCCGTCTGATGGCCGGCGGCGGCCAGGGTCCATTCGGGGGCCCCCTCCCCCGCCATCGCCGACGCTGTCGCATTCGTCGACGAGGTAACCTCCTCCCACCGAACCGGCGCAGACAGCCCCGCGGCCGCGAGCGCCCGTTCGAGTTCGACCACAGATCCCATTGACGCGCTCCCACTCGAGGGCCGGATACCGCAAGATACGCCGATGGCCACCAAAACGAAGGTCCTCATCGCGAACCGAGGCGAGATCGCCGTGCGGGTGATCCGTACCTGCCGCGAGCTCGGCATCCCCAGCGTGGCCGTCTACTCCGACGCCGATCGAGACGCCCTCCACGTCGACATGGCGGATGAGGCGTACCACATCGGCCCTGCGAGCGCGGCCCGCTCCTACCTCGACATCGAGGCGATCCTTGGGGCCGCCCGCCGCTCGCGCGCGACGATGGTGCATCCCGGGTATGGGTTCCTCTCGGAACGCGCCCCGTTCGCCACGGCCGTGACCGAAGCGGGCCTCACGTTCGTCGGGCCCTCGGCCGCGGCCATCGAGACCATGGGCGACAAGGCCGCCGCGCGCCGAACCGCCGACGCCGCCGGGATGCCGATCGTTCCGGGCACGCCCGAGTCCGTCGACCTCAAGTCCGCGCGAGCCGAGGCCGAGCGGGTCGGCTTCCCCCTGCTCGTCAAGGCCGCGTTCGGCGGCGGGGGCAAGGGGATGCATGTCGTCCGCGACGCCGGTCATCTCGAGGAGTCCCTCAAGCGAGCCGCACGAGAGGCCCAGTCGTACTTCGGGCGTCCCGAGGTATTCCTCGAGCGCTTCGTCGAGCGCGCGCACCACGTGGAGGCACAGATCCTGGCCGACCATCACGGCGCGATCTCCTACCTGGGCGAGCGGGACTGCTCGGTGCAGCGACGGCACCAGAAGCTGGTGGAGGAGACCCCGTCGACCGCCATGGATGACGCCGTCCGCGAGCGCTTCCGCGAGGCCGCGATCGCGCTCGTGACCGAGGCCGGCTACGTGAACGCCGGGACGATCGAGTGCATCGTCGACGAGGACGGCGACTTCTACTTCCTCGAGATGAACACGCGTCTGCAGGTGGAGCACACCGTCACCGAAGAGGTCACGGGCCTCGACCTGGTCGCTCTCCAGCTCCGTGTTGCGAGCGGCGAACGCGTGGAGGTGGACGTCGCGCCCCGAGGTCACGCGATCCAATGCCGGATCAACGCCGAGGACCCGGGCCGCAACTTCCTTCCCGGACCGGGTCGCATCACGCGCTACGAGGAGCCCGGAGGGCCCTTCGTGCGGGTGGACTCGGGCGTGGGCCAGGGCCGGGACATCCCCGGCGACTACGACTCGCTGTTCGCCAAGCTGGTCGTGTCGGGCTCCGATCGCGAGACCGCGCGTCTGCGGATGATCAGGGCCCTCGACGAGTTCCGGATCGAGGGCGTACCGACGACGATCCCGGTCGCGCGCTGGATCATGGCGAGCCGGGAGTTCACGGAGGGAACCCACACCACGAACTGGCTGGAGCGGGCACTCGCCGACGCCCAGATACCGGCGCAGGTCGACCTGCAGCCCCCAGCGTCCCAGCCACGCGAGGGACGGCCGGCCGACATCCTCGTCGAGGTGGACGGGCGGCGGGTGCCGGTCCGCATCTTCGACGAGCGCCGTGAGGTTGCGCCCCGTCCGCCGGCGATCCACGGCGCACACCACGGCGAGCACGTGCACGGCGAGGTCGTGGCGCCGATGCAGGGCACGATCCTCAAGGTGCTCGTCGAGAAGGGGCAGGAGATCCGCGCCGGAGAGGTCGTGTGCATCCTCGAAGCCATGAAGATGGAGAACCACATCGCCTCGATCCGCGACGGCGAGGTGACCGATATCCCGATCAGGGCGGGGCAGGTGGTCGAGATGGGCCAAACCCTGGCCGTCATCGACTAGGCGCTACATGGTGCGCTGCAGGAAGCTGCGCACCACCGCCACGTAGAGATCGGGCTCCTCCACGAACGTCATGTGGGCGCTGTGCTCGAACTCCACGAGCTCGGCGCCCTCGATCCCCGCCGCCATGTGTCGCGAGGCCGCGACGGGACACGTACGGTCGTGGCGGCCCGCCAGGATCAACGTGGCCGACGTCACCTCGTCGAAACGATCGACGATCTCGATCCCCCCGTAGGCGGCGTCGGCGAACCGCCGCAGGACATCGGGAGCGTAGATCGCGTCCTCGGTGCGCTCCAGGTACTCCGCGATCCGCGGATCGCGCGGGTCGGCGAAGTGGAACGGGAGCTGGTCGCGCATCAGGAGCGCGAACTCCTCGGGCGTGGCGACGTCGGCCTCGCGTGCCCAGGACTCAGCTACCTGTGCCCGGAGCTCCTGGGGCTCGAAGGCCTCGAGCTCCCGCTCCACCCCCTCGAGCCACCTCGATGAGGGGACGCCGGATGAGACGATCGTCTGCCCCGCCATCCCCGGGTAGTCCACCGCCTGCTGCAGGGCCACGAACGCACCGTAGGAATGGCCGAGGACCGCGTAGCGGCCCAGGCCGAGGGAGCGTGCCAGCATGATGACGTCCTGCGCATGTCGCTCCAGCGTCCACGTGTGCGCGGGCGAGACCTCCGAGCGCCCGCAGGCCCGCATGTCGGTGAGCACAAGCCGGAACTCGTCGGCCAGCGGGTCGAGGTAGTCGGCGAACTCGTGGTGATCGAGCCCCGGGCCCCCGTGGAGCACGATCACGGGGTATCCATCGCCCCGTTCTTCGACGAACAGGGCCGTGTCGTCGATCGGTACGAGCCGGCCCGTCAGGGCGTTCCCCAGGGATCGCGGCCGACGATGCGGAACCCTGAATCCTTGGTCGCGTATCGGCGATTGATCGAGATGAGCAGCGCCGTCAGCTCCTCGACGATCCGCGCCATCTCGAGCGAGCCGGCGTCGACCCAGCGCATCCCTGGGATCTGCTCGACGAGCCCTCCGATGATCGCCTTCGCGTCGGCGTCGTCGCCGCACAACAACACATCGGACTCGATCCGCTCGTCGAGCGCCTCGAGCGCGTGGGCGGCGATCGTGTGGAACCCCGCCACCATCCGCACGGTGGGACCGAGGATCGAGGCCGCCTGCTCGGCGGCCGAGCCGTCCCACGGCCGCACCGTCCGCCAGGGTCGACCACCCACCGCCGTGGCGAGCGGGCTCGTGGCGTCGAGGACCACCGCGCCGTCGGCCACGTGATCCTTGATCGAACGGTAGATGTCGGCCTGCGCAACGAACGGCACCGTGACCGCGACCACCGGCCGGCCCTCGGCGGCGTTCTCGTTCGACGTGCCGTCCACGCTGGCCTCGGCGCCCAGGACTGCCGACGCGCGCTCCGCGGCCTCGGCCCCACGCGATGCGTCGCGTGATCCGATCGTGACGCGATGCCCCGCAGAACCGAGCCGAAGTGCCAGGCCGAACCCCTCCGCGCCCGTGCCACCGATGACCGCGATGTCCACGAGGGCAGCCTATCCGCTCGGGCGACGAGCGCGGCGGGAGCGGGCGTTGGTAGCGTCCGCCCATGCCCGGCGTCCTCGTCTATGGGATCGAGATCACGGTCGGGGCGGCGTGTCTGGTGGCCGCGTGGGGAGCGAGGCGACGAGACCTCGTGCCGGCGGCGCTGGCACTCGCGATCGCGGGCGTGGCCGCCGTGCTCCACGGGGCAGGGGCGCTGGTCGGCTAATACGTCGGGCGATACTCGCCGAACACCCGGCGCAGGGAATCGGACACCTCGCCCAGGGTCGCCCGGGCCCGAAGTGCCTGACGCATGGGCACCAGGAGATTCGCCTCGCCGCGGGCGGCCACCTCGAGGATCTCCAGGGACGTTCCCACGGCCGCCCCATCACGCTCGTCGCGCAGCGCTCGCACCCGCTCGACCTGGGAGTCCACCTCCTCGTCGCCGATCCGCTGCAGATCGGGGGTCGGATCGGCTCCGCCGATGAACCGGTTCACCCCCACCACCACGCGCTCGGCCGCCTCGATCCCCTGCTGGATCCGGTAGGCGGCATCGTGGATCTCGTCCTGGTAGAACCCCGCCTCGATGGCGCGCACGGCCCCGCCCATGTCGTCGATCCTCTCGATGTAGACGGTGGCGAGACGCTCCAGCTCCTCGGTGAGCGACTCCACGAGGTAGGACCCGGCGAGCGGGTCGACGGAATCGGCGACGCCCGTCTCGTACCCGATCACCTGCTGGGTGCGGAGCGCGATCGTCGCGCTGTGCTCGGTCGGCAGGGCGAGCGCCTCGTCGAAGGCGTTCGTGTGCAGCGACTGCGTTCCGCCGAGCACCGCGGACAGTGCCTCGAGCGCCGTTCGGACGATGTTGTTCTCGGGCTGCTGCGCCGTCAGCGTGGCGCCGCCCGTCTGCGTGTGGAACCGCAACATCATGCTGCGTGGGTCGGCGGCCGCGAACCGCTCACGCATGATCCTCGCCCACAGGCGACGGGCCGCGCGGAACTTCGCGATCTCCTCGAAGAAGTGCATGTGACACGCGAAGAAGAACGACACCCTGGGCGCGAACTCGTCGACCGCCAGGCCCGCATCGAGAGCGGCCTGCACGTAGGCGATCCCGTCGGCCAGCGTGAACGCGATCTCTTGGGCGGCGGTCGAGCCCGCCTCTCGCATGTGGTAGCCGCTGATCGAGATCGTGTTCCATCTCGGGATCTGCTCGCCACAGTACGCGAACAGGTCGGTGACCAGACGCATCGACGGGGCCGGGGGGTAGATGTAGGTCCCGCGCGCGGCGTACTCCTTGAGGATGTCGTTCTGAACCGTGCCGCTGAGCGCCGAGGCCTGGACGCCCTGCTCCTCGGCCACCAGCTCGTAGAGCAGGAGGAGGATCGGCGCCGTCGCGTTGATCGTCATCGAGGTGGAGACCCGGTCGAGCGGGATGTCGCGGAACAGGCGGCGCATGTCGTCGATCGAGTCGATCGCCACGCCCGTCTTGCCGACCTCACCGTCGGACCGAGGATGATCCGAATCCAGGCCCATCTGCGTCGGCAGATCGAACGCGACCGATAGCCCGGTCTGGCCCTGGGCCAGCAAGAACCGGAATCGCTCGTTCGTCTCGTCCGCCGTGGCCATCCCCGCGTACTGCCGCATGGTCCACAGGCGCTCGCGGTACATCGACGAATACGGGCCCCTGGTGAACGGGAACCTCCCTGCTTCGCCGAGGTCGGCTGCGGGGTCGAACCCGACGAGGTCCCGTTCGTCGTAGACGGCCGACAGCTCGATCCCCGAGTCCGTGCGCCGCCCGTCCCGAGGTTCGCCGCTCATCGCCTCAGACTAGCCGCGGCGCGCTAGGGTTCGACACGATGGACATCGTCGACCCGAGGATCGAGAGCTACCTGCGCGGGCTCCAGGACCGCCACGACGATCCCGTGCTCCTCGAGATGGAGGCCGAGGGATCGGCCCGGGGATTCCCGATCGTCGGTCGAACGGTCGGCGTCACGCTGGAGCTGCTGGCGCGCAGCGTCGGCGCCCAACGGGTGTTCGAGCTCGGATCCGGCTTCGGCTACTCCGCCTACTGGTTCGGGCGGGCGATGACGAGCGGAGGCGAGCTGCACCTCACCGACGGCGACCCGGCCAACGCCGAACGCGCGCGGGCCTATCTGGACCGGGTCGGCATCCTCGCTGACCTCACGATCCACGTGGGCGACGCCGTCGCTGCCCTCGGCGACGCGCCCGGCGTCTTCGACCTGATCTACGACGACATCGACAAGCACGGCTACCCGGACGCATGGCGAGCCTCGCGCGATCGGCTGCGCGTCGGTGGCCTCTACGTCTGCGACAACGTCTTGTGGTCGGGACGCGTTCCGTCCGACGGCGAGCCGGCCGACGACGTCACGGAGGCCATCCGCGAACACAACGCGATGATCGCTGCCGACGAGCGTTACCTCTGTTCGATCCTGCCGATCCGCGACGGAGTGATGGTCGCGCTGCGCGTCGCATGATGGGGAACGACATCGCGCGGTAGCCGGGTTGGACGTTGTGCAGTCGACGGAGTACCGGCACCGGCCGTTGGGTCGGGCCGTGTATCCTCGCCCCCGGATAGGCTGGGAGTGATCTTCACGTGGCGACCCGAACGAGGAAACGCAAGAGCGACTACGGCTCCGTCTACCGGGGTCATCCCGGGCAGTGGTCGTGGATCCTCCACCGCGTGACGGGCGTGGCGATCATCTTGTTCCTGTTCGCACACGTCGTCGACACGGCTGTGATCGGCTGGGGACCCGAGGCCTACAACCGCGTGATCGAGGCCTACCACAACCCGGTGATCCGCCTGCTGGAGCTGGGCCTCGTCACCGCCGTGCTCTATCACTCGATCAACGGCCTCAAGATCACGCTCGTCGACTTCTTCCCGGGACTCGTCCGCCACATCAAGGGGCTGAGCATCGCCAGCCTGCTGCTGTTCCTCGGCGTGATGATCCCGGTCGTCCTCCTCATGGGCCAGCAGATCCTCGACGAGCTGTCGGGGTAGCGGCATGGCCACGACCACCGAGCCGATGAGCCCCTCCCCCGCCGGCGATCGTCCCCGGGTGACGACCGATCGCCGCATGGGTCGAGAACGACCCATCGGCGGCTTCGAGCTATGGGCCTGGCTCTACATGCGGATCAGCGGGCTCCTGCTGCATGGTCCTGGCGGTCGGCCACGTGTTGATCATGCACCTGCCCGACGGCGGGGTGTCTCGGGTCGACTTCGGCTTCGTCGCCGTCCGGTGGGAGAGCCCGCTGTGGCGAACGTGGGACTGGATGATGCTCACCTTGGCGCTCACCCACGGGGTGAACGGGTTGCGCAACATCATCCTCGACCACGTGCGAGCGCCCGGGCCTGCGCTTCACGCTCGACATGGTCTTCTACGTGATCGGCTTCGTGCTCTTCATCCTCGGCACGATCATCGTCGTCACGTTCGACGCCTCGAAGTGGCCCGGGGCCGTCTAGATGGTCACGACCCACACCTACGACGCCCTGGTGATCGGCGCCGGCGGAGCCGGGATGCGTGCCGCGATCGAGCTCGTCCGATCAGCTGCCGCACGGCCGTCATCTCGAAGCTCTACCCGACCCGCTCCCACACGGGCGCGGCGCAGGGTGGGGTCTGTGCGGCCCTGGCCAACGTCGAGGACGACTCGCCCGAGTGGCATGCGTTCGACACGGTCAAGGGTGGCGACTACCTGGTCGATCAACCGGCCGCCCAACTGATGACCGAGGAGGCCATCGACGCGATCATCCAGCTCGAGCACTGGGGTCTCCCGTTCAACCGCACTCCCGACGGGAAGATCGATCAGCGCCGGTTCGGCGGGCACACCGCTAACCACGGCGAGCGGCCGGTCAAGCGGGCATGCTATGCAGCCGACCGCACGGGCCACATGATCCTGCAGACGCTCTACCAGCAGTGCGTCAAGCGCGACGTCCGGTTCTTCAACGAGTTCTACTGCCTCGACCTCCTGCTCGACGATGACGGCGCCGCCGCCGGGATCGTGGCCTACGAGCTGGCCACGGGCGAGCTCCACGTGTTCCGGGCGAAGGCGGTCGTTGTTCGCCACCGGTGGCTACGGCCGGATGTTCCGGGTCACGTCGAACGCGCACGCCCTCACCGGCGACGGACCGGCCGTCGTGTTGCGCAGGGGCCTACCGCTCGAGGACATGGAGATGTTCCAGTTCCATCCGACCGGCCTGGCCAAGCTCGGGGTCCTGCTCTCGGAGGCGGCACGCGGCGAGGGCGGCATCGTGCTGAACAAGGACGGCGAGCGCTTCATGGAGCGCTACGCGCCCACGATCAAGGACCTCGCACCGCGCGACATGGTGAGCCGGGCGATCTACCAGGAGATCAAGGAGGGTCGCGGCGGCCGGGCCGAACGCCGACTGGGCCTATCTCGACATCTCGCACCTGGATCCCGAAGGTGATCGAGGACAAGCTCCCCGACATCACCGAGTTCGCCCGCATCTACCTCAAGGTGGAGCCGACCGAGGAACCGGTGCCGATCCAGCCGACGGCGCACTACGCCATGGGAGGCATCCCCACCGACACCGACGGCCGGGTCGTCGTCGGGCCCGAGGAGACCCCGGTCCCGGGGCTGTACGCGGCCGGTGAGTGCGCCTGTGTGAGCGTGCACGGGGCCAACCGCCTCGGGACGAACTCGCTCCTCGACATCGTGGTCTTCGGGCGGCGCGGCGGCGCCCACATGGCCGGCTACGCGACCGAGGCCAGCCTGCCGCGGGCGCCGGCCGACGCCGCCGACCGGACACTGCAGCTGCTCGATCGCGATCCTGATGCGCGAACAGGGGGAGAACGGCGCCGACATCCGCAAGGAGCTGCAGGATCGCATGTTCGACCTCGCCTTCGTCGTGCGCTCGGACGAGGGGCTCGGCGAGATGGAGGACGTGCTGACGGGGCTGCGCGCCCGGTTCGACGAGGTCGCGATCGGCGACAAGGGAGCCGTGTACAACACCGACCTCATGGAGACCGTCGAGCTGGGATTCCTGCTCGACTGTGCCCAGGCGCTCGTCGTGTCGGCGCGGGCCCGGACCGAGTCCCGCGGCGCCCACTACCGCGAGGATCATCCGCTTCGAGACGACGACAACTGGCTGAAGCACACGCTCGCGTACCGTGAGACGGACGGGTCGATCCGGCTGGACTTCAAGCCGGTCCGGATGGGGCCCTATGTCCCTATGGAGCGCAGATACTGATGGCCACCCCCGCCGACATCCTGAACGACTCCGACGATCGACGAGGTGGGGCCCGAACGTCGGACCTGACGCGCCTGACGGTGAAGATCCGTCGCTTCAACCCTGAGATCTCCGACGATTCGTGGTGGGACGAGTTCACGGTCCACGCCGACCCGCTCGAGCGACTGGTCGAGGTGCTCCACGAGATCAAGTGGCGTCAGGACGGGACCCTGAGCTTCCGCCGGTCGTGCGCCCACGGCATCTGCGGCTCCGACGCGATGATGATCAACGGACGCAACGCGCTGGCCTGCAAGGTGCTCGTGGTCGACGTCGGATCGAAGGTGACGATCGAACCGATCCGCGGCCTCGCCGTGCTCAAGGATCTGATCGTCGACATGGACCCGTTCCTCGACGGATACCGCTCCATCCTCCCTTTCCTGATCAACGATTCGGGCGAGCCGGGGGGCGAGCGTCATCAGTCCGCCGAGGAGCGCGCGCGCTACGACGACACCACCAAGTGCATCCTCTGCGCGGCCTGCACGACGTCGTGCCCGGTGTTCTGGGGCGACGAGGGGTACGTGGGGCCCGCGGCGATCGTGAACGCCCACCGGTTCATCTTCGACTCGCGCGACGAGGCCGGGCGCGAGCGCATGAAGATCCTGTCGGAGAAGACCGGGGTCTTCCGGTGCCGCACGACGTTCAACTGCACCGATGCCTGCCCTCGCGGGATCGAGGTCACGAAGGCGGTGCAGGAGGTCAAGCGGGCGATCCTGTTCGAACGGTTCTAGCGGCCGCCCGCCGCCTGACCCGACGGTAAGGTCTGCGCGATGACGCATCGGATCACGATCATCCCCGGCGACGGCATCGGCCCGGAGGTCTCGGCCGCGGCACGGCTGGTCCTCGACGCCGCCGACGTTGGCATCGAGTGGGCCGAGCACCAGGCGGGCTCGGCGGCCCTCGACACCCACGGCGAGTTGATGCCGGAGTCGACGCTCGATGCGATCCGAGACTCGCGAGTGGCCATCAAAGGACCGATCACGACGCCGGTGGGCGGGGGCTTCAGGAGCGTGAACGTCGCCCTGCGGCAGACCCTCGACCTGTTCGCCGCGGTGCGACCCGCGCGCGGGCTCCCCGGCGTTCGCATCCGTCATCCACGCGTCGACCTCGTGGTGATCCGCGAGAACACAGAGGACCTCTATTCCGGGATCGAGTTCGAGATGGGGTCCGACGAGACCGAGGGGCTGCGGCACGTGCTCCACGACCTCGGCGGCTACGACGTCCCCGTCGACGCCGGCCTCACGGTCAAGCCGATCAGCGTGGCCGGGACCCAGCGGATCGTCCGGTTCGCGTTCGAGTACGCGCGAACGAACGGTCGACACAAGGTCACGGTCGGCCACAAGGCGAACATCCTGCGCTTCTCCGACGGACTCTTCCTGTCGACGGCCGACGCGATCGCCGCCGAGACCACGGGAGACACGGCCTACGAAACCATCCAGGTCGACCACTTGACGAGCCGGCTGGCTCGTGATCCCGACCGCTTCGACGTCCTGTTGCTGCCGAACCTGTACGGCGACATCCTGTCCGACCTTTGCGCGGGCCTCGTCGGCGGGCTCGGGCTGCTGCCGGGGGCCAACATCGGCTGGGAGTACGCGGTATTCGAGCCGGTCCACGGCAGCGCACCCGACATCGCGGGCCAGGGCCTGGCCAACCCGATCGCCATGGTCCTGTCGGGGGCGATGCTCCTGCGACACATCGGGGAGCCCGGCGCGGCCGCCAATGTGGAGTGGGCCGTCGACGAGGTCCTGCGGCGCGGCGCCGTGCGCACGCCCGACCTCGGCGGAACATCGACGACGATGCGGCTAGGCGAGGAGCTCGCCTCGACGGTGTCCGCGTGGGAGCCCGGTCCCAGCTAGCGCTTCAATGCCCGTGCGCTCCCGGACCCGGGTGATCGTGATCGCCGGGACCCCGACCGGGGTCCGTGGGGAGCTGTCAACAGCCCGGCTGGCCGTGGTGGCCGCAACAGCCGGTTCGGTTGAGCGCCCTGACGCGGTTGCGGAGGGTCATGGCGACCTTGGCGCCGACCGAGGCGTCGTACTCGTGCCAGTTCGTGAAGAACGCGCGTGCGTGGTACCTGAACCGCTCGGGAACGGAGCGTCGTGGTGTCATGGGCGGATGGTATCCGGCGGCGCGGGTCCGCGGCCGATTGGAACCCGACGGGCCGGGATGGGACACTGCGCCGCATGCCCGACGACGCAAGTCCTGCCTCCGCAGATGCGGCGCTCCGACTCTGGGCCTTCGGGCTCAGCATCGCGGCGGCCCTCGCGATGGGGATGGGCGCCCTCCGCGTCTGGGCCACGGTCGGCCCGAGCGAGGATCCCACCGAGGTGCTGACCCTCTCGTTCGTCGGCGTCGACCTGTGGGAGGGAAGGATCGTGTTCGGGTGCGCGCTCGTGCTGTTGTTCGGGGCGCTCGCGAGCCGTCCGGCGCGCGGCCGCGTCCGATCGGCCGTCGCCGTCGTGATGATCGTCGCCGCCGTCGTAGGGATGGGAGTCGCCGGAGCCGCGGTCGTCACGGGTAGCTCTCAGCTTCAGAATGCGGCGGTCGACGAGCTGGTCGATCGCGCCGAGGCAGGGTCGACCGAGGATGCTCGGATCATCGTCGAACAGGCCTACGAGCAGCTGTCCATCGTGACAACCATCGAGCCGGGCCTGTGGATCACCCTGGCGGGCGCCATGCTCGGATTCGCGGGAGGGATACTGATGCTGGCGTGGGCGACCCGGCCCGCGGTGCCGTCCGAGGCGGCCGGCGGCGGCTAGAGGGCCGCGAGATCCGCGCACTTGGCGCGGATGCCTTCGGCCGCTTCCCGCAGCTTGGCCAGCTCGTCCCCGTTGAGGTCCAGTTCCACGATCTCCTCGATGCCCTTGGCGCCCAGCGCCGCCGGGACGCCCACGTACACGTCTTCGATGCCGTACTGGCCGCTCACCCACGCGCAGACGGGCAGCACCGCCTTGGAGTCACCCACGATGGCCCGGACCATCGCGACCACCGACGCGCTGGGAGCGAAGTAGGCGGAGCCCGTCTTGAGATATCCGACGATCTCGGCACCCCCGTCCCGCGTGCGCTGGAAGAGCCGCTCCAGCGTGGCCTCGTCGACGAGCTCGGGCAACGGGGTGCCGTTCACGGTGGCGTGACGAGGAAGCGCCACCATGGAGTCGCCGTGCGAGCCGAGGGTCATCGCTTCGACCCCGACCGGCGACACGCCGAGTTCCTCGGCGATGAAGTAGCGCAGTCGGGCGGAATCGAGTACGCCGGCCATCCCGATGACCCGCTCCCTGGCGAATCCGGAGGCCTCGGCGGCGAGGAAGGTCATCTCGTCGAGAGGGTTCGACACGACGACGAGGATCGCCTCCGGCGACCCCGGCGTTACCTGCGAGATCACGGAGTTCATGATCTCGGCGTTCTTGGCCAGCAGGTCCATGCGGCTCATCCCCGGCTGGCGCGGGAACCCCGCGGTGATGACCACGATGTCGCTGCCCGCGGTGTCGGCGTAGTCGTTCGTGCCGGTGATCGCCGGCTCGTAGCCCTCCAGGGGCGCGGTCTCCTTCAGGTCCAGGGCCAGTCCCTGTGGCTTCCCCTCGATGATGTCGATCAGGACGACGTCGCCCAGCCCCTCCTCGAGGATCCGCATGGCCGACGTCTGCCCGACGAATCCGCTCCCCACGACGGTGATCTTCATGACGTGCGCTCCTCGGTCGTTGTGTTCCCCATGCTACCGGCGCCTCGGACAGGGCCCTCGCTCGATCACAGCGCGGCGATCACCGCGTCGGCCACCTGAAACGTGCCCGCGCCGGGCCGATCGTCGCCGGGGGCTCGCAGGTCCCTCGGCATGTGCCGGCCACCGGCTATCACCTGCGCCACAGCGGCTTCCATGCCGTCGCCCGCGTCCGTCTCACCGACGTGGCGGAGCATCATGGCCGCGCTCAGGATCGCGCCGATCGGATCTGCCTGGTTCGTGCCCGCCAGGTCGGGAGCGGCGCCGTGGGTCGCCTCGAACACCGCGAGTTCGCGCCCGCCATCGCCACCGAAATGGGCTCCCGGCGCCACCCCGACCCCACCGATCATCCCGGCGCCGAGCTCGGCGGCGATGTCCCCGTACAGGTTGGCCAGGACGATGACCTCGAACCGCTCGGGCGCCTGGACCATCTGCATGCACAGCGCGTCGATGATGCGATCCTCGAACGTGATGCCGGGGTAGTCGGGGGCTACTCGGCGCGCCACGTCGAGGAACAGGCCGTCGGAGAACTTCATGATGTTCGCCTTGTGGCTCGCCGTCACGCGCGAGCGACCGGTCGCGATCGCCCACTCGAAGGCGAACCGTACGATGCGTTCGCTCCCGCGCTCGGTGATCGACTTCATCGAGATGCCCGAGTCGCCGCGGATCGCCCGGCCCGTGGACGCCTCGATGAACCGCATGAGCTCGTGGACCTCCGGGGTGCCCATCTCGAACTCATATCCCGTGTACATCCCCTCCACGTTCTCCCGGACGACCACGAGATCGACCCGCTCGTAGACGCTCGGGACGCCCTCGTACAGGCGACACGGACGAACGTTCGCGAACAGATCCAGCTCCTGCCGCAGCGTGAGGTTGGCGCTGCGCAGGCCGCTCGTGAGCGGGGTCTCGATCGGCCCCTTGAGGGCGACCCGGCTCGCCCGGATCGCATCCAGCGTCGCCCCGGGAAGGGCTCGTCCGGTGCGGGAGAAGGCGCCCGAGCCCATGTGCTGGCGGTCCCACTCCACGCGCACGCCGGTGGCATCGACCACTCGGCGTGCCGCATCGATGACCTCCGGGCCGATCCCGTCGCCGGGGATCAGCGTGATCCTGTGCGTCACGTGACTCCTTCCGGCGCACCGTCGATGCGCGCGCCCTGGGAGCCGCCGTGGTCCCTCGGCGGCCCGGAGGATATCCTGGCAGATACGACGGAGCCCGCCGACCGCGGACTCCTGCCGCCGACCGACAGGATGTGCCAGCGTGACCGACAAGGGCCTGCGAGAGATCGTCGCTGCCGAGACCCGGTTGTCCGACATCGATGGCGACGAGGGCCGGCTCTGGTACGTGGGCTACGACATCGCCGATCTCGCCGAGCACGCGACCTATGAGGAAGTCGTGCACCTGCTGCATCGAGGCACGCTGCCGAACCAGGAGGAACTCGACGAGCTCGCCGAGTTCCTGGCGGGTGAGCGCGAGCTCTCGCCCTTCATGCAGCACCTGATGCCCGAGCTGGCCAATTCGGCCGCCCCGATGTCGATGCTGCGAACGAGCGTGTCGGCCGCGTCGACCCATGACCCCGACGGATGGGATACGTCGCCCGAGGCCGAGTACCGCAAGGCGATGCGTCTGATCGCGCGCACGCCGACCTGGATCGCTGCCTACCATCGGCTGCGCACCGGCCAGGACGTCGTTCCCCCCACCCCCAAGCTCCCCCACGCGGCCAACTTCTTGTGGATGCTCTCGGGCGAAGAGCCCGACATCGAGGACGCCGAGGCCCTCGACACCACGTTCACCCTCTACGCGGATCACACGATGAACGCGTCCACGTTCACCGCGCGGATCATCGCATCGACGCTGTCCGACATGTTCAGCGCCATCACCGGCGCGATCGGGGCCCTGAAGGGGCCGCTGCACGGTGGGGCGAACGAGGAGGCCATGAAGATGGCCGAGGAGATCGGGGAACCGGATCGCGCCGAGGCCTACGTGCGCGACCGCCTCGAGCGGCACGAGAAGGTCATGGGGTTCGGCCATGCCGTGTATCGGACGATGGACCCTCGGGCGACGGTGTTGCGGCGGCTGGCCCGCGAGGTCGGTGAGCGGCACGACGACGTCCACTGGGCCGACATCTTCGAGGCGCTCCAGACCACCGTGTACGCGCAGAAGGCCCTATGGCCCAACGTCGACCTCTACGCGGCCGCCGTCTATCGATCCTTAGGGATCCCCACCGACCTGATGACGCCGATCTTCGCGCTGGCCCGGATGGCGGGCTGGACCGCTCACGTGCGCGAGCAGTACGCCGACAACAAGGTGATCCGGCCCGGCAGCGAGTACGTTGGGCCGCGGGACCAGACCTGGGTCCCGATCGAGGAGCGCTAGCCCCCCGTCGGCCGCGGGAAGAGGCCGACCCCTTCCACCACGGCACGGACCGTCTCGTCCAGCCCCAGCCCCATCAGGTGCACACCCGAGACCCCGTCGATCCTTCGAAGGCCCTCGACCACCTCCATCGTGAGGCGAAGGCCGACCTCGGCCGCGTCCTCGCCGGCATCGTCCAACGCGGTGGCCGTCGCCTCCGGCACGGTGACCCCGGGCAGCGTCGCCATGAAGCGCGCGCCCTTGGCCGAGCGGAGCGGGGCGAGGCCGATCATCACTCGCGCGCGCTCGAGGATGCCACGGGCGCGCACGAGATCGGCCCACGCCGATAGGGCCTCCAGGTCGTACGCGATCTGCGTGAAGACCACGTCGGCGCCCGCGTCGAGCTTGGCCTCCACGCGGGAAGGGTCGTATCCCGCGGCGAGCGGGGAGTCGGCCACGCAGATCAGGTATCGCGGCGGATCCGCGATCACGCTCCCGCCGAGCGTCAGGCCCTCCTCCCGGAGCCTGCGCGCCAAGCGAACCATCTGGACGACGTCGAGATCGTGGACGGCCGCGGCGTCCGGGTCGTCGCCGACGCTCGGTGGATCGCCGGTGAGGCAGAGCACGTTGCGGGCGCCGAGTGCCCAGGCGCCGAGCAGCTCGGAGGCCAGCGAGAGGCGGTTGCGATCGCGGGTCGTGAGCTGCAGGGTCGGTTCGATGCCCGCCCGTGACACGAAGGCGACGCCCGCGGCCGGCGACATATGGATCCGGGCCGTGGGGTTGTCGGTGACGTTGACAGCGTCGACATAGCCCACGAGCGCGCGGGCGTGCTCATCGATCGGCGTGCCGTCGCCCGAGGCGGGCGGCACGATCTCGCTGGTCACGCAGAACCGGCCGCCCGCCAGCAGCGAGGCGAGCCGTCCCCCGACGCTCACCGGACGAAGGCCTGCGCCTCAGCGGCGCTGACGGTGTTGACCAGCAGCATCGCGACCGTCATCGGACCGACCCCGCCGGGCACCGGCGTGATCGCGCTCGCGACCGCGGCCGCCTCGTCGTAGCGGACGTCGCCCACCAGCCCTTCCGAGGTGCGATGCACGCCCACGTCGACGACGACGGCCCCGGGCTTGATCATGTCGCCGCCGACCAGCTGAGGCACCCCGGCGGCGGCCACGAGGATATCGGCCTGCAGCGTGTGTGACCGCAGATCCTTCGTGCGGATGTGGGTCGTCGTCACGGTCGCGTTGCCGCGGATCGAGTCCTGGGCGAGCATGATCGACAGGGGGGCGCCGACGAGATCTCCGTACCCGACGACGCAGACCTCGGCGCCCTCGAGGGGCACGTCGCTCCGCAGCAGCAGTTCGACGATGCCGTACGGGGTGGCGGGCAGGAACGTCGGCTCGCCGCGGAGCATCATCCCGATGTTCCACGGGTGCAGGCCGTCGACGTCCTTCTCGGGGGCGACGGTGCGTTGCACCTCGAGCTCCCGCAGGTGATCGGGCAGCGGCAGCTGGACGATGATGCCGTGGATCTCCGGATCGCGGTTGAGGCGCCGAAGGGTCGCCATGAGCTCGCCCTCCGTGACGTAGGACGGCAGGTCGACCTGTTCGGAGCGGATGCCGACGTCGGCGCAGGCCTTGTGCTTGGCGCCCACGTAGATGCGAGAGGCCTGGTCGTCGCCTACGAGGACGGCGGCCAGGCCTGGAGTCACGCCGCGTTCTACGAGCGCGCGCACCCGCCCGGATACCTCTGAGCGGACCTGCGCCGCGATGGCTCTGCCGTCCAGCGTCCGGGCGGTCACGAGGCGAATCCTACCCCGGGGGTCCGAACGGCGACCAAGCCTCCTTCTAGTGGCGGAAGTGGCGAGTGCCGGTCACGACGACCGCCATCCCGGCCGCCTCCGCCGCGGCGAGCACGTCGTCGTCGCCCTTGGAACCCCCGGGATGGATGACGGCCGTACATCCAGCCTTCGCGGCGACCTCCAGCGCATCGGGGAACGGGAAGAACGCGTCGCTCGCGACGACCGACCCGGCGGCCCGGTCCCCCGCCTTGCGGGCGGCGATCCACGCGGAGTCGACCCGCGACATCTGACCCGCCCCGACGCCGACGGTCGCGCGGTCGCGAACGAACACGATCGCGTTCGACTTGACCCGCCAGCAGATGATCCAGGCGAGCGCGAGATCGTCCCACTCCCCGTCGGTAGGCGGCCGGCTCGATACGACGGTCCAGTCGTCGCGGGTCTCGGTCATCAGGTCGCGGTCCTGGACGAGCGCCCCGCCCGGCATCGGGCGAACGTCGAGCCCGGCACCGTCGGGCAGCGGCGCCGTGACGACCCGCAGGTTCGGTCGCTCGGCGAACGCGGAGAGCGCCTCGGGATCGAACGAGGGCGCGATCACCACCTCGGTGAACACCCCTTCCATGGCGCTCGCCGCCTCGCGCGTGGCCGCGCCGTTCAAGGCCACGATGCCGCCGAAGGCGCTCACCTCGTCGCACGCGAAGGCGGCCCGGTACGACTCCGCGACTGAGCTCCTCGCCGCCGCCCCGCACGGGTTGTTGTGCTTGACGATGACGGCGCTCCCGGCCGGGCAGGGCGGTGGTGAGCTCGTACGCGGCGTAGGCGTCGAGCCAGTTGTTGAAGGACATGCCCTTGCCCTCGCAGCACCGTCGCATCGGCGAGGAATCCCGAACCCGACAGGTCCCGGATACAACGCCCCGCGCTGGTGCGGGTTCTCGCCGTACCGCAGGTCGGTGACCTTCTCGAACGCGGAGCCCACGTACGACGGCAGGCCATCACGCGCCAGGCCCTCGGAGAACCAGCTCGCGACCGCGGCGTCGTAGGCGGCGGTGTGCGCGAACGCTTCGGCCGCCAAGGCGTGCCGCGTCGCGTCGGTGACCCCGTCCTCGCGGTCGATCTCGGCGATGACCTCCTCGTAGCGGACCGGGTCCACCACGACGGCCACGCTGGCGTGGTTCTTGGCCGCCGCCCGCACCATGGCCGGCCCACCGATGTCGATCTGCTCGATCGTCTCGTCGAACGAGGCCCCGGAAGCCACGGTCTCCCGGAACGGGTACAGGTTCACCACGACGAGGTCGAACGGCTCGATCCCGTGGGTGGCGAGCTGGTCGACGTGCTCGGGACGGCGCCGGTCGGCCAAGATCGCGGCATGGATCGCGGGATGGAGCGTCTTGACGCGTCCGTCGAGCATCTCGGGGGACCCGGTCACGTCCTCGACCGCGGTCACCGGCACGCCGGCGTCACGCAGGGCGGCGGCCGTCCCCCCGCTCGAGACCACCTCGACCCCCCGCTCGACGAGCGCCCGGGCCAGATCCGCGGCGCCGGTCTTGTCGTACACGGCCATCAAGGCGCGGCGCACCTTCGTCGTCATACGCCCTCCTCCTGCGCGATCGTCACCGACCGCCCGTCCAGCTGGATACGGCCGGCCAGCAGGGCGCGGACCGCCGCCGGCAGGAGCCGATGTTCGACGGCGAGGATGCGCTCCTCGAGGGAACTCCAGTCGTCGCCGTCGTGAACCCCGACGGCCTCCTGGAACACGATGGGCCCGGTGTCGACGCCCTCGTCGACCAGGAACACCGTGACCCCGGTGACCTTCACCCGGTACGCCAGGGCATCCCGTACGCCGTGCATGCCCGGGAACGAGGGGAGGAGCGACGGGATGCGTGTTGAGCCAGCGGCCCGCGTATACGTCGAGGACCCTGCGGCCGAGCAGCCGCATGTAGCCGGCGGTAACGAGCACGTCGATGTCGCGGGCCGCCAGCGCTTCGACGATCCGCCGGTCGAAATCGTCACGATCGCCGGAGCCGCCCGGCTCCACGACCTCGGTGGGCACGTCTCGTTCACGGGCTCGATCGAGTGCCCGGATGCCGTGGCGGTCGGCGAGCACCAAGCTGACGCGGGGACCGACCACCGGGTCGTCGAGCAGCGCCTGCAGGTTCGTTCCCGAGCCCGACACCAGTACCGCTACTCGCCCGTCCATGAGGCTCCGCATGCTACCGCGCGTGTCGGCGGATGCGGGCCCGGCCGAGGGCGGGTGGGTGCGCTAACGTGGGACCCATCGAGACCGGAGGTTGCGACCCGTGAAGACCTGCCCCTACTGCGCGGAAGAGATCCAGGACGCGGCCATCAAATGCCGCTACTGCCACAGCGACCTCTCGGTGGCGCCATCTGATCCGGCAGCGTCGGCGGCCACGCCATCCACGCCTTCGGAGTCCGGATCGTCGGAGCCGATGTCGTCCGAGCCCGCCTCATCGGATCCGGAGGGTGATGCTCCCGCCGTCGTCGGAGCCCAGGATGAGCCGGCCGCGGCCGCCACGCTGTCGTCGGACGACGGCTCGGTCAGTTACACCCACTCGGGATACCGATACGTCCTCGGATACGGACCGGACTTCTTCGGCATCTGGGATCGCCAATCGCCCTCCACCCCCACCGAACGGTTCCCCCGAACCGACGAGGGCTGGCGCAGCGCGTGGACCCGGTTCGCCACGCTGGAGCCCAAGAACGTCGGCGTGCCCGATCAGGGAGCGGGATCGATCCCCGCGGCCACGGGCGGATCGGCCGTCGATCCGGTCGACGACGTGGCGCTGAAGTACACCCACACCGGACAGCGATATCTCCTCGGGTACGGGCGCACGTTCTTCGGCATCTGGGACCGACAGGCCTCTCAGACGCCAATGGAGAAGTTCGCGCGGGACGATGCAGGGTGGGCGGCGGCGTGGACGCGGTTCACCTCGATCGAGACCCACTTCGCCGAGGTGACGGAGGGCGATCAGGGCTCGGGACCCGCTCCCGCCTGACGCGCCTCCCACGCGGCGCCGAGGCTGCCCCCAACGGACCCCCAGGCGACCGCCAGCCAGGCAGCCTGGGGGAGCACGGGACCGAGGGATGACGTGCCCGAGGCCCCCTCGATCGTGATGGTGCCGAGCCAAGAAGCGCCCCATACGAGCACGGCGAACCCCATCCCTGCTCCGGCGCCGGCGCCCAACGCTCGCCACGGATCTCGGGCCCCCCTCGCCGCCCGGCGGCCGCCGAGCCACGCGCCGGCGGCGGGCGCGATCATGAGGAAGGCGAACCAGCCGGGAAAGGCGACGGTCCCGTTCGCGGGCACCTCCGGCAGCGGCCACACGACGCGCATCGCCTCGCCCACGCCGATCCCCTCCAGGGTGAGGCTCGAGACGTCGCCCGATGCCATGACGAGCTCCGTGGCGCCCCCCATCGCGGGCACGAGCACCCCGAGTGCCTCGTTCGGCAGGGAGAGCGCCTGGTGCCCCACGATCACCCCGCCCCATGGTCCGCCGGCGCGGATCCCCCGCCCGTAGGCGGTCGCAGCGTCCGCCCGTAGCGCCGCGATGGCCAGCACCCCGATCGCCGCGAGGGCGAGCGCGACGACGAAGGCGCGCAGGGAGCCCTCCAGCACCCTCGCCATGCGTGGAGATCGGTGCATGAGCGGCATCCATGCGCCCCCGAGCGCCGCGACGACGACTCCCAAGACCGTAGGGACCACGAACGCCTCCCAGATGATGGGGCGCAGTGACGTGATGCCGTCGTCGGGGAACGCGAGCGTGATCAGCAGCGACGAGCAGCCGACCGCCGCGCCGAACACGACGCCGGCCAGCGCCCCCATCCCGCCCCCAGGGCCGCGTGCGACGTTCGGGCCCGCACCGACACGGTTCGGCCCGTCCGGAACAGCAACCAGGCGCCCAGCATCGTGCCCGCGAGGAGCGCGCCGCGCACCTGGTAGACGGCCGAGGTGGTCGTGGACACCTCGACGCGAACACCACAGAAGGACATGAGATAGACGAGCCCGATCTTGAGCCACGACCAGGCCCGGTAGCGCCCGGTGGCGGCGTCGACGGCGAACGCGGCGAGCTGCCCGAGCGCGACCAGTATCGCGAACGCGAGGAGTCCACCCACCACGCCGGAGCGAACGGGTCCTCGCTCGGTGCGCCCCGAGCTCTGCGAACTCGGCCCGACCCCGGGACTCACGCCAGGGCGTCCTGCACCAGGTCCGCCACCTCGCTCGGGGTCTTGGCCACCCGGACGCCGGCCGACTCCGAGCGCCTCGGCCTTCGCGGCCGCCGTGCCCTTCGAACCGGTCACGATCGCACCGGCGTGCCCCATGCGCTTGCCCGGGCGGTGCCTCGAACCCGGCGATGTAGGCCACCACCGGCTTGGTCACGTGGTCGGCGACGTAGGCGGCGGCGCGCTCCTCGTCGTCGCCGCCGATCTCACCGGTCATGATCACAGGTCGGTGTCGGGGTCGCCCTCGAACAGCGCGCAGCGACTCGATGAACCCGATCCCGTGGACCGGGTCGCCGCCCATGCCGACGCACGTCGACTGACCGATCCCGCGCTGCGTGAGCTCGTGGACGATCTGATAGACGAGCGTGCCCGAGCGAGCGACGAACCCGACCCGGCCGGGCAGGCACACCTCGGGCGGGATGATGCCGACGTTGGCGACGCCCGGGGCTGATCACGCCCGGGCAGTTCGGTCCGACGAGGGTCGTGTCGCGCCCCTGCAGGTACGCGTGCACCGACGCCATGTCCTTGACCGGGATGCCCTCGGTGATGCACACGGCGAGCCCGACCCCGGCATCGGCGGCCTCGAGGATCGCCTCGGCCGCGAACCGCGGCGGGCACGAAGATCATCGACGTGTTCGCGCCGGTCTCGCGCACGGCGTCGGCCACCGTGTCGAACACCGGGATGCCCTCGACGTCCTGGCCGGCCTTGCCCGGCGTGACGCCCGCGACCACGCTCGGTGCCGTACGCGCGGTTGCGCAGCGTGTGGAACGTGCCCTCGTTGCCCGTGATGCCCTGCACGACGAGCCGCGTGTCGGCGCCGACGAGGATGCTCATGCGGCCTCCCCGTTCGCGAGCGCGGCCGCGCGTTCGGCCGCCTCGAGCATCGTCGCGGCCGACACGATGCGCGGATGCGCGGCCTCGCGAGGATCGCCCGGCCCTCCTCGGCGTTCGTGCCGTCGAGCCGCACCACGAGCGGCACGGTCGGCCTCGACGCGGTCGAGCGCCTCGAGCATGCCCTCGGCCACCAGGTCGCACCGCGTGATGCCGCCGAAGATGTTGATGAACACCGCCTGCACCGCCGGGTCGGTCAAGCACGACCTCGAGCGAGGTCGCCATCTGGTCGGCGCTCGCGCCGCCCCCAACGTCGAGGAAGTTCGCGGCCCTGGCGCCCGCCTGGGCCACCACGTCGAGCGTCGACATCACCAGGCCAGCCCCGTTGCCGATGATGCCGACGTTGCCGTCGAGCTTGACGTACTGCAGATCCTGCTCGTTCGCCCGCGCCTGCACCGGGTCGATCGGGAACGCGTCCGCGCATCGCCTCGATGTCGGGGTGGCGGAACAGCGCGTTGTCGTCGATCGTCACCTTCGAGTCGAGGGCGACGACCCGGCCGTCCTCGAGCAGCACGAGCGGGTTCACCTCGACGAGCGTCGCGTCGCGTTCGCTGCAACAGCTCGTACATGCGGTGCACGACGTCGGAGGCGCCCTCACGCGCCTCGGCGGGGAGGGTCCCGACCAGCTCGCGGACGTGGAAGGCCCGCAGCCCCAGCATCGGGTCGACGTGCACCCGGCGCAGCGCCTCGGGCCGCGTGCGAGCGAGCTCCTCGATGTCCATGCCGCCCTCGGCGGTCATCATCGCGAGGTAGTCGCCCCTGGAACGGTCGAGCAGGATCGACGTGTAGAACTCCCGGGCGATCGGCAGCAGCTCCTCGCACGAGCACCTGGTTGACCGCGTGCCCCTTGAAGTCCGAGCCGAGCATGCGCGCCGCCTCCTCGGCGGCGCGCTCGGGCGAGTCGACCAGCACGACGCCGCCACCCTTGCCGCGGCCGCCGACCTGCACCTGCACCTTGACGACGCTCTTGCCCGCCCAGCGCGCGGTGGTCGCCTCGGCCGGCCTCGCTCCGGCGTCTCGGCCACGATGCCGCGTGGCGTCAGCGATGCCGTGGGCGCGGAACAGCGTCCTTGCCCTGGTGCTCGTAGAGGTCCATCGAACTCCGATCGCCTGGGGTCGTAGTCTGACTGACTAGCGGCGAGCCTCGAGCTCGCGCAGCCACGTCGGCGATGTCGCCGGTGGTCGCGCCGGGCGTGAAGATCTTCGTCGACGCCGGCTTCCTTGAGCGTCGGGGATGTCGTCGGCGGGCATGATCCCGCCGCCGAACACGCAGGATGTCGCCGGCCCCGCGGTCTCGCAGCTGCGTCACCACCTTCGGGAACAGCGTCATGTGCGCGCCGGAGTGGCTCGAGAGTCCGACGGCGTCGGCGTCCTCCTGGATCGCCGTCTCGGCGATCTGCTCGGGCGTCTGGTGCAGGCCGGTGTAGATCACCTCGAAGCCGGCGTCGCGCAGCGCGCGCGCCACGACCTTGGCCCCGCGGTCATGCCCGTCGAGCCCAGGTTTCGCCACCACGATGCGATGCTTGGCTGCCATCGCGGCTGAGTCTAGCGACGGCCGGGCAATGCGAGCTTGCGACCAACACGGCTCTCGGCACACACTTCCTCGATGCAGGCTCCCGAAACGCGCTACGCGAAGACGGCGGACGGCGTGCACATCGCCTACCAAGTGGTCGGCGATGGGCCGGTCGATCTGGTGTTCGTTATGGGATGGACAACCAACATCGAAGGGATGTGGGAGGAGACGACACTCGCTCGGTTCATGAGTCGACTCGCGTCGTACTCGCGGTTGATCCTGTTCGACAAGCGAGGCATGGGCCTGTCGGATCGGGTGTCCGAGGACCGATTGCCTTCGCTCGAGGTGCGGATGGACGACGCACGCGCGGTTATGGACGCGGTGGGGTCCGAGCGCGCGATCGTGATGGGCGTCTCGGAAGGCGGCCCGATGGCGCTGATGTTCGCAGCGACGTATCCGGAACGAACCGTCGCACTGATCTTGTTCGGAACCGGCGCTGCCTACAAGAGCAGTCCCGAATACCCTTTCCCAGCCTCTTCCGACGAGGAGTTTGAACGGCGGATGGAACAGCTCGACCGGACCTGGGGGACCAAGGAACATGCAGACCAGGAGATCGCAACCTGGGGAGCGCCTTCCCTCGCAGGCGACGAGGCCGCGGCCTCGTGGTTGGCCAACTACCTGCGCCGAGCGGCGAGCCCCGGCGCCGCGATAGCGCTGTCTCGGATGAACCGGGAGATCGACGCGCGGGCCGCCCTCGCCGCCATCCACGTTCCCACGCTCGTTCTCGCCCGAGAGGACGACTCGGCGTTCAGCGTCGAGGAATCGAAGTGGATGGCCGATCGGATCCACGGAGCCCGATTCGTGAGCTTCCCGGGCAGCGACCACTTCTTCTGGGTGGGTGATCAAGACCAGCTACTCGACCAGGTCGAACCGTTCGTCTCGACCTTCCGCGATCGGGAGGCCGAGCTCGAGCGGTCCCTCGCCACCGTCCTGTTCACCGACATCGTCGACTCCACGAAGCGTGCGTCCGATGTCGGCGACCGGCGGTGGAGGGAGCTGGTCGAGGATCACCACACCCGTGTCCGAGGACAACTCGCGCGATTCCGGGGCCGGGAAGTCGACACCGCTGGAGACGGGTTCTTCGCCGCCTTCGACGGCCCGGCTCGAGCCGTCCGATGCGCGCAGGCGATCTTGGAGTCGGTACGTGACATCGGCATCGAGGTGCGGGCCGGCCTCCACACGGGCGAGGTGGAACAGATCGACGACAAGGTGGGCGGCATCGCCGTCAGCATCGGCGCGAGGGTCGCGGCTCGTGCCGGTCCCTCGGAGATCCTCGTGTCGCAGACGGTACGGGACTTGGTCGCTGGGTCAGGCCTCTCGTTCGAGGATGCCGGCGAGCACGAGCTCAAGGGCGTGCCGGACCGCTGGCGCCTCTATCGAGTGGTCGCGTGATGGAGGTCCCCGAGACCCGATACACCCGGGCGCCTGATGGAGCTTTCATCGCGTTCCAGGTGTTCGGCTCCGGCGCGATCGACGTGCTGCTGATGCCGGGGTTCTTCACGAATCTCGACGAGAACTGGCGGATCCCCGAGATCGCCGACACGCACCGGCGCATCGGGGCCTTCGCCCGGGTGATCGCGATGGATCGTCGCGGCATCGGTCTGTCCGACCGCCTGTCGCCCGACGACGGTGCGCCGCTCGAGACTCACGTTGACGACGTGGTCGCGGTGCTCGACGCTGTTGGCGCTCGCGACGTCTGCATCGTATCCAGCGAGTCCGGGCGCCGATCCTCGCCCTGCTGTTCGCCGCCGCGCACCCGGATCGGGTGCGCGCCCTTGCCCTCTACACCCCGATCCCGAGCAGCCCACTCGTCGCGCTCGGGATCGATCCCCGCGAGGAGATGGTTGCGTGGGGCAGCGAGGCGTTCGCTCGCAAGGATCTGGAGACAGCCGCACCAACCGTGGCGGGCGATCCGGCCGCAGTCCGGTCGTGGGCCTCGTCTCTCCGCGCGGCCGCCAGCCCGGGATCCGCGTTCGCGATGCACGAACAGTGGTGGGTGCCGGACGTCCGTGGCGTCCTGCCGACCGTGCGAGCCCCCACCCTCATCCTCGCCCGCCCGGCGCGGCGCACGTCGAGCTCGCCGCTGAGTTCATCGAAGCGCTCCATCGGGCGATCCCCGACACGACCCAGGTCGAGCTGCGGCTACGGGGATCTCCTGCAGCCCCGGCCCCGAGGGGACGCGGCCGAGTGGTTCCTCGTTGGGCTGGCACGGCAGACGCGCAGCTACAGCGTCTACGTGAACGCCGTCGAGGGCGGCGCGTACCTGTTGGCGTCCTACGAGGGCCGGCTGGGGAAGGTGAAGGTCGGCTCGGCGAGCATCGGGTTCGCCGATCCCGGCGATCTCTACCAGGAGGTGTTCGCGGATCTCCTCCGCCGAGCCCACGAGCTGTCGCCTTGAGCGGGCCTCACGCGATCGTCCTGACCTTCTGACGGGCACCGAACGCCGGATGCACCGCTGGCACCTCTTCCGGGTCATCACCGGCTGATCGCTCCGTAGACTGTGGCCGTGGCTCGCAAGAAGCTCCAGATCCGTCCGCCCGGTCTCAAGCCGACCACGAAGGTCGGCACGCTCGGGCCGTACCGAGGACGTCTCGGCCTGGCGTGGGTGATCGCGCCGATCGTCGCGGGCATCGTGATCCTGGTCGCCGGCTACCTGGCGCTCACCAGTTAGCCGCGATGCTCGAGGCGTACTGCTTCCCGCGCTCGGCCGTCCCCGGGGACACCGTCCCGCTGCACGTCTCGACCGATGCGGGGTCGTTCGACATCGAGGTGGCGAGGGAGGGCGCGACGCACGAGGTCATGTGGCGGGCGAGCGGCGTGCCCGCCGATGCACACGACACCCCCGACGACGCCTCGGCGAACGGGTGCGGATGGCCCGTGGCGCTGGAGATCCCCGTGGGCCCCGACTGGCGCAGCGGGTACTACGCCGTCGCGGTGACGGCCGGGGGCGAACGAGCGGACGCCTTCCTCGTGGTGCGGCCCGGACCCGACTCCCCTCGGGCGGCCGCGATCCTCGTGCTCTCGACCTCCACCTGGAACGCGTACAACGACTGGGGAGGTCCAAGCCTGTACACGGGAGGGACCCAGGTCTCGTTCGAGCGGCCGCTCGCCCGTGGCTTCCTCGACAAGCCCCGGCCGATGCGCCGAAAGATGCAGCCCGAGCCCGACCGGGAGGGCAAGTGGTACTTCCACTGGGCCGAGCCGCTCGGCCTGTCTGTATGGAGCGGAGGCTCCGGATGGGCGACCTGGGAACGCGACTTCGTCGCCTGGGCCGAGTCGAACGATTATGCGCTCGACGTCGCGATCTCCGAGGACCTCGAACAGCACCCCGAGGTCCTCTCTGGACACCGCCTCTACCTGTCGGTCGGCCACGACGAGTACTGGTCGAGGGGCATGCGCGAGACGCTCGACGCCTTCACCGACGGCGGCGGCAACGCCGCGATCTTCAGCGGGAACACGTGCTTCTGGCAGGTCCGCTTCGACGACGATCACCGCTCGATGACCTGCTACAAGTACCGGGCCGACGAGGATCCGGTCGTCGGCACGTCGGACGAGCGGCTGATCACGGGGCCGTGGAGCGACCGTCGCATCGGCTGGCCTGAGACACAGACGACCGGCCTCACCTTCACCCGCGGTGGGTATTCCCGATACGGACTGGGAGTGCCCCGTGGCTCTGGGGCCTACACGGTCTGGCGGCCCGAGCATTGGGCGTTCGAGGGCACCGATCTGCGCTACGGCGACGAGCTGGGCCGGGCCGACTCGATCGTCGCCTACGAGGTCGACGGCGTGGAGCTTACGACCGACGAGAGCGGTCTCCCGGTCCCAACGGGGGGCGACGGCGCGCCCGACGGCCTGGAGATCCTGGCCACCGCCCCGGCGCGCCTGTGGAGTCAGGGCGAGCAGCCGAGCCGATACGCCCACGAGCCCGGCGAGCTCGAGAACGCGGCAGCGGCCGTGTTCGGTGAGGGGTGGCGCGACCAGGTTCATCGCATCACGAACAACCACGCGTGCATCGGAACGTTCGCGAAGCCCGGCGGCGGCACGGTGTTCAACGTCGGTGTCACGGACTGGACCTGTGGCCTGGGAGACCCCGACATCGGTCGCATCACACGCAACGTGCTCGACCGCTTGTCGGTCTGAACCTCAGCCGGCCTTCGTGAGCGGGGCGTATGCGAGCAGCACGCGCTTCTCCCCCACGTCGGAGAACGAGATCGTGGCCTCCGCGCCCTCGCCCACTCCGCTGACCGTGATCACCACGCCCTCGCCCCAGCGCTCGTGGACGACCGTGTCGCCCGCCGCGATCGACGGCGCATTCCGCTTGGGCACGCCCTCCGGCGATGGCGGCGTCCAGTCGCGCGCCGGCACCATCTCCCGCTCCCGCCCGGGGAGCCCGATCACGGTGTGACTCGCCCGGTCGGCCTGCTGCTGCCGCGACCCGTAGCGGGCGGCGGAGCGGCTGCGCGCCTCGCCCTCGCGACGATCGATCAGATGCTCGGGGATCTCCTTGAGGAAGCGAGACTCCGGGTTGTACTGCGACTGGCCGAACAGTGTCCGGCTCCACGCGTTCGTGAGGTACAGCCGCTCCCTTGCCCGCGTCACCCCCACATAGGCGAGCCGGCGCTCCTCCTCGAGCTGGGCCGAGTCGGTCATCGACCGGAAGTGCGGGAAGATCCCGTCCTCGAGCCCGACGATGAACACCACCGGGAACTCGAGCCCCTTGGCGATGTGCAGCGTCATCAGGGTGATCTGCGAATCGTCCTCGTCGTACTCGTCCTGCTCGCCCACGAGCGAGACCTGCTCCAGGAACCCGGCGAGCCCCACATCGGGGTCGGTGGCGATCATCTCCGCGGCCACGCCCGCCAGCTCCTGCAGGTTCTCGATCCGGCCCTGCGCCTCGATCGAGCGCTCCTCCTCGAGCTCGGGGAGGTACCCCGACTCCTGGGCGGCGAATTCGACCATCCGGGCCGGCCCGGCACCGTCGTCGAGGTGTGTCTGCAGCGCCGTCATGATCTGGACGAACCCGGCGACTGCCCCCTTGGCCCGCGTCCCCAGGACCGCGATCTCGTCGACCCGGCGGCACGCGTCGAGCATGGTGATGCCCTCGTCGCGAGCGAACGACTCGAGCGCGGCCACGGTCGCGTCGCCGATCCCACGCTTGGGCGTGTTCACCACGCGTCGGAACGAGATGACGTCCTGGGGATTGAGCAGCAGTCGCAGATAGCCCACCACGTCCTTGATCTCGCGGCGCTGGTAGAAGCGGACGCCCCCGAACACCCGGTACGGGGTGCCGGAGCGCATCAGGACGTCCTCGAGCACGCGGGACTGGGCATTGGTGCGATAGAAGACCGCCACGTCCTTGTAGCGATACCCCTCGCTCTCGCGGAGCCGTTCGACCTCCCCGGCCAGCCAGGCGGCCTCCTCGTGCTCGTCCTGCGCCCGGTAGTGCACCGTCAGCTCGCCCGTGCCGGCGTCGGTCCACAGGGTCTTCGGTTTGCGCATCTGATTGTTCTCGATCAGCGCGTTGGCCAGGGCGAGGATGTGCTGCGTGGAGCGGTAGTTCTGCTCCATCAGGAAGACCTGCGCGTCCGGATGGTCGCGCTCGAAGTCCAAGATGTTCTGGATCGTCGCTCCCCGCCACGAGTAGACGCCCTGGTCGGCGTCCCCCACCACGCACACGTTGCCGTGCGCGGCCGAGAGCTGGTTCACGAGCTCGTACTGCGCGCGGTTCGTGTCCTGATACTCGTCGACGAGCAGGTAGCGGAAGCGCTCCTGATAGTGGTGGAGCACCTGCGCGTGGTCGCGGAACAGCCGGACCGTCTCGGAGATCAGATCGTCGAAGTCCAAGGCCCCGGCGTCGTGCTTGCGCCGTTCGTAGGCCTCGTACACGGCGGCGACCGTGTCCTCGTAGGGGTTCGACGCCATGTCCCTGAGCTCGCCCGGCGAGAGCACCTGGTCCTTGGCCTTGCCGATCCCGGAGGCGATCGCCCTCGGTGCGAACCGCTTGAGGTCGAGGTCCATGTCCTTGCAGATGTTGGAGATCAGCCGCTCGGTGTCGGCGTCGTCGTAGATCGAGAAGGCGCTGGGAACGCCCAGATGCGTGTGCTCGCGCCGGAGGATCCGCGCGCACATCGAGTGGAAGGTGAGGATCCACATCCCGTGGGCGACCCGCCCGCCGACCAGTCCCTCGACACGCTCGGCCATCTCACGGGCGGCCTTGTTCGTGAACGTGATCGCCAGGATCGCGCCGGGCGCCACGCCCTTGTCGCGGATCAGGTAGGCCACACGGTGCGTGAGGGCGCGGGTCTTTCCCGAGCCGGCCCCCGCGACGATGAGCACCGGCCCCTCCGTGCGGAGAACGGCCTCGCGCTGGATCTCGTTGAGGCCCTCGAGGAGCGGGGAGACGTCGAACACCCCGGCATCATAGAGGCGGTCGCGGACCCTCCGGGCTGTGGCGGTAGCCACGGGCTGCCGATACCCTTGGACGACAACCCCATGAGCGAGACGATCACCTCCACGAACGCCGCCCCGGTCCCGGCCCCCGCTTCCCGCGCCACGGCCCGGCGCACTCCCGCGGGCAGCGCGCTGCACTTGTTCGGGATGCTGTGCCTGATGGTCGCCGCGGGACTTGGCGGCTACGTGGCCTGGCTCCTGTGGGGAACGGGCCTGGAGACGTCACGGGCCCAGGACACCCTGCGCACCGAGTTCGCCGCCGTGGTGGAGGCCCCGCGCCCGGTCACCGAGGCCGAGGCGGCGCCGCCCGTGCCGCTGGGCGATGCCTACGCGCAGATCACGATCCCCACGATCGGGGTCAACTTCATGGTCGTTCAGGGCACCGACTACGACGACCTCAAGAAGGGGCCGGGCCACTATGCCGACACCGCCGACCCGTGGGACGGATCGGGGCGTGTAGCGATCGCGGGCCATCGGACGACGTACCTCGCGCCGTTCTACAAGCTGGACAAGCTCGCGAACGGCGACCGCATCAACCTACGCACCGAGTTCGGCACGTTCCGATACGAGATCCGCCGAGTCTTCGTGATCCCCTCGACGGGATCGGGGCGGGTGCTCGCGCAGACCGACGCCCCGACCCTCGTGCTCACCACGTGCAACCCGGTGTACGCCAGCTACGAGCGACTCATCGTGACCGCGGTGCGCGTCGGCGAGCCGGGGGCCTGAGCGGGCTCCGGCTAGGAGTTCTCGCCCTCCGTGGGCTCGATCCAGAGGTCGCCCCACGGCCCGTCCCCGAAGCCGCCGTGGCGTCCCATCCCCGCTCGCCCTGGGAACTCGCCGTTGACCAGCGCCTCGATCCGCTCGTCGAGCCCGTCGATGATCCGAGCAGCCATCTCCTTAGACAGGTAGCCGGCGTCGGCCGCCTCCGTCACTCGGGTGGTCGCGGAGGCGACGAGGTCGGCGATCACATCGTCGGTGTCGACACCGTTCGCCTCGGCGATCTGCGCGACGGTCTCACCGGCCAGGAGCCCGTCGAGCAGTTCGGACGGCTCGATGCCGATCGCCGCGGCGGCCGGCTCCAGGAACCGCTCGCCGTGATCCCGGATGGGTCGTGCATGCTCTGAGAACGCCTCGCTGAACGCCTCCTCGATCGCGGTCGCCTGCGAGTCGTCGATCACGCCATCGGCCACGAGGCCGTCCAGCACGTCCGTGAAGAACCCGCGGCGCGAGTTCTCGCTTACTACGGACGTCGGCGAGGAGTCGCCCGCGAGCGCCGGCACGGCAAGCGCCCCCAGGGCCAGGGCCGATGCGCCGGCCACCACGATGTGCTTGGTCTTCATGATCTCGCTCCGTTCGTTCGGGGCGCCCGGGGTGTCGCGGCGCCTGCCTCCTGTCCAGGGTGGCGGGGACGCCTGCGCTCCGGCTCACCGCCTCCTGAGGGTTCACTGAGAGTCGCAGTTCACAGGGAACCCTCAGATGACACTCAGGGATAATATGAGGACGCCCTGCTCCGATGGAACCGACCACCGGAGCGCCACCTCACGAAGGCTAGCTACATGACGAGCTGCAGATGACCACCCCAGCCTCCCGGATCCTCGTCGTGGACGACGAGGCGGCGATCACCGAGCTCGTGTCGACCGTGCTGCGCTACGAGGGCTTCGAGGTCGAGGTGGCCGCCTCGGGAAGGACCGCGCTCGACGCCGTCGTAGCGTTTCGACCGCACCTGCTCGTGCTCGACGTCATGCTGCCCGATCTCGACGGGTTCGAGGTGCAGCGCCGGATGCGCGCAGAGGGCTCGACCACGCCGATCCTGTATCTCACCGCCCGTGACGCGACCGACGACAAGGTGCGCGGCCTCACGATGGGCGCCGACGACTACGTCACCAAGCCATTCAGCCTCGAGGAGCTCGTGGCGCGCGTCCGCACGGTGCTGCGACGCGCAGGTGAGGCCGTGGACGAGGGCCGCCTCCGGTTCGCCGACCTCGAGATGGACGAGGACGCCCACCAGGTGTTCAGGGGCACGCGGGAGATCGAGCTGTCCCCCACCGAGTTCAACCTCCTGCGATATCTGCTGCTCAACGCAGGAAGGGTCGTCTCGAAGGCCCAGATCCTCGACCACGTGTGGCAGTACGACTTCGGGGGCGAGGCCAACATCGTCGAGACCTACGTGAGCTACCTCCGCCGCAAGGTGGACACCACCGAACCCAAGCTGATCCAGACCGTCCGCGGCGTCGGCTACTGCCTGCGGCTCCCCAAGGAGACCTAGCGTGTCGCTGCGGGCGCGGCTGACGGTGACGACGCTGCTCGTCGCGGGCCTGGGCTTGGTGATCGCCGGCGTGGCCACCTTCGGACTGATGCGCTCGTTCCTTCTGGACCGCGTCGACCAACAGCTGTTGGCCGCGCGCGAGCCGGCCATCGGGCTCCTGCGCGCCGGCTCGTTCCAGCTGATCGGGGGGCGACTCGACGCGTCCCGCTCCCCCGTTCCGGCGGGGACCTGGGCGATCCTGCTCAGCGACGACGGGTCCGAACGCGCAAGTTTCGTGTTCACCTTCGCGGACGAACAGCCTCCCCCTCCCGTGTTGCCCGATCTCACAGCGCTCTCGGGGTCGACGACGTTCTCGACCTCGGGGCCCGACGGGAGCCGCTACCGCGTCCTGGCCGAGCCGGTCATCGGGGGAGGCGCGCTGGTGATCGCGATCCCGCTCACGGAGGTCTCCGAGACGCTCAGAAGCCTGGTGCGCATCGAGCTGATCGTCGCCGCGCTGGCGCTGATCGCCGCCGGGGCGATCGCGTGGACGACCACCCGCGTCGGGCTGCGGCCACTGGCCGACATGGAGGCGACCGCCGGCGCCATCGCCGCCGGCGATCTGTCTCAACGCGTGGGGACCGCCGATCCCCGTACCGAGGTAGGACGCCTGGGGCTCGCCCTGAACGGCATGCTCGGCCGCCTCGAGGAGGCGTTCTCGGCCAAGACGGCCTCCGAGGAGCGACTGCGTCGGTTCGTGGCCGACGCCTCGCACGAACTCCGTACCCCGCTGACCTCCGTGCGGGGATACGCGGAGCTGTTCCGCCACGGAGCGGCCGACGACCCCGAGCGGTTGGCCGATGCCATGGCGCGCATCGAATCCGAGAGCGTGAGGATGAGCGATCTGATCGATGAGCTCCTGCTGCTGGCCCGTATGGACCAGGGACCCCCACGGGAGCGAGAGCGCGTCTCGTTCGACCGGCTGGTTCGGCAGTCGGTGGAGGCCGCCCGGCGACTCCTCCCCCGCCGCGCGATCTCGGTCACGACGGCCTCGGTCATCCTGGACGGAGACGCCGAGGAGCTGCGCCGGATGGCCGACAACCTCGTGATGAACGCCTGCCTTCACACGCCACCCGACACCGAGATCGAGGTATCGGTCGAGGCGACCGATGGCTCGGTGACCCTGCTGGTGGCCGACCGGGGACCCGGGATCGACGACGACGACGCCGACAGGATCTTCGAGCGCTTCTACCGCGCCGACGCCTCCCGTGCACGAGCTGATGGGGGATCGGGACTCGGCCTATCGATCGTGGACGCCGTCGCCCGGGCCCACGGCGGCACGGCCGCCTACCGGCCGCGGGCCGGGGGCGGCAGCGAGTTCATCGTGACGCTCCCCCTCGCAGACTGACGCGCGGCGACCGAAGGGCCGACGCCGCCTACTCCCACTCGATCGTGCCGGGCGGCTTGCTGGTGATGTCGTATGCCACGCGGTTCACGCCGGGCACCTCGCGAACGATGCGGGACGAGATCGTGTCGAGCACGTCGTCGGGCAGGCGGGCCCAGTCGGCGGTCATCGCGTCTTCGCTCGTCACGGCACGGATGATGACGGGATGCTCGTACGTGCGACCGTCGCCCATCACCCCCACGCTCTGCACGCCGGCGAGCAGCACGCAGAACGCCTGCCAGGTCGCTCGCTCGAGGCCCGCCCGAGCGATCTCGGCCCGCACGATCGCGTCCGCGCCCCGCACCATCGCGAGGTTGTCGGCCGTTACCTCGCCGACGATGCGCACCGCCAACCCCGGCCCGGGGAAGGGCTGGCGCTGCACGATCTCATCGGGCAGGCCGAGCTCCGCGCCGATCTGGCGGACCTCGTCCTTGAACAGATCGCGCAGCGGTTCCACCAGCTCGAGGTCCATGTCCTCGGGCAGCCCTCCCACGTTGTGGTGGCTCTTGATGTTGGCCGCCGTGGCCGACCCCGACTCGATCACGTCGGGGTACAGCGTTCCTTGCACCAGGAAGCGCGCGCCACTGTGATCGCTTGCGACCTCTTCGAACACCCGGATGAACTCCTCGCCGATCGTCGTGCGCTTGTCCTCGGGGTCGGTGACGCCCGCGAGCTTGGTGAGGAACCGGTCCGCGGCCTTCACGTGGATGAGCGGGATGTGGAAATGTCGGGCGAACGTCGCCTCAACCTCGTCGGGCTCACCCTCGCGATTGAGGCCGTGGTCGACGAAGACGCAGGTCAGCTGGTCGCCGACCGCCCGGTGCACGAGCAGAGCCGCGACCGCGGAGTCGACGCCGCCGCTCAGCGCGCAGAGCACCTGCCCCCCGCTCACCTGGGCCCTGATCGCGGTGACGGCGTCCTCGATGATGTTCGTCGGCGTCCAGTCGGGACGGGCGTCGCACGCGTCGTAGAGGAAGCGCTTCATCACGTCCTGACCGCGCGGCGTGTGCGAGACCTCGGGATGGAACTGGACGGCGAACAGCCCCCGCTCCGGATCCTCCATCGCCGCGATGGGGATCTGGTCCGTCCGCGCCGTCACGGCGAACCCGTCGGGAGCACGGGTGACCGCGTCGCCGTGGCTCATCCACGCGACGTCGCTGGCGGGAAGATCGGCGAGCAGCCGACTGCCGGACTCGACGGTCACGTCCGTGCGCCCATACTCCCGCTGACCGGTATTGGCGACATCGCCGCCGAGCATCCGCGCCATGAGCTGGTGCCCGTAGCAGATGCCGAGCACGGGGACGCCCAGCTCGAGGATCGCCGGATCGATCGTCGGACCGTCGGGCGCATAGACGCTGGCCGGACCCCCACTCAGGATGATGCCCGCCGGCCGCCGTGCCCGGAGGTCGTCCACGGTGACGTCGTGAGCCACGATCTCTGAGTAGACGCGCGCCTCGCGGACACGCCGCGCGATCAGCTGCGCGTATTGCGCCCCGAGGTCGACCACGAGGATCGGCCGGGGCGCGTCGTGGGTCACCTAGTGGCCCATCCCCACGCGCTGCGCCGTCTGATACGACTTGCCCTCGCTCTTGATCGACGGTGCGATCACCAGCTCGGCCTTCTGGAACTCCTTGATGCTGGCGTAGCCGGTCGTCGCCATCGACGTCGCGAGCGCTCCGAACAGGTTGAACGTGCCGTCGTTCTCGTGCGCGGGACCGCTCAGGATCTCCTCGATCGAGGCTTCCTGCTCGGTCTTGACGCGTGCGCCGCGCGGCAGCGTCGGGTGGAACGTCGCCATCCCCCAGTGGTACCCCCGCCCGGGCGCCTCGTACGCACGCGTCATCGGCGAGCCGATCATCACGGCGTCGGCGCCGCAGGCGATCGCCTTGGCGATGTCACCGCCGGTGCGCATGCCGCCATCGGCGATCACGTGGCAGTAGCGGCCGGTCTCGTGCAGGTGCTCACGCCGGGCAGCCGCCGCGTCGGCGATCGCCGTGGCCTGCGGGACGCCGATCCCCAGGACCCCGCGGGTCGTACAGGCGTTACCCGGACCGACTCCTACGAGGACGCCCACGGCGCCCGTGCGCATCAGGTGGAGCGCCGTCGAATACGAGGCGCATCCGCCGACGATCACGGGGATGTCGAATGAGGGGACGAACTCCTTGAGGTTCAGCGGTTCGTGTTGGCTCGACACGTGCTCCCCGGAGACGACGGTGCCCTGGATCACCAGGATGTCGAGGCCCGCCTCAAGCACGAGCTTGGCGTACCGTTCGACCCGCTGGGGCGTGAGGGACGCACAGCTGACGACCCCACTCTCCGTGATCTCCTCGATCCGTCGGCCGATGAGCTCCTCCTTGAGTGGCTCCGCGTACAGCTCCTGCATGCGGCGCGTCGCCTTCTCGTCGGGAAGCGAGGCGATCTCCTCGTAGATCGGCTCGGGATCCTCGTAGCGCGTCCACAGCCCCTCGAGGTTGAGACACGCCAGGCCCCCCAGCTTGCCGATCGCGATCGCCGTCGACGGCGAGACGGCGGCGTCCATCGCGCTGGCCATCATCGGGAGCGGGAACGTGTAGGCGTCGATCTCCCACTCGATGCTCACGTCCTCGGGATCGCGCGTGCGCCGTGACGGGACGATCGCCACCTCGTCGAGTCCGTAGGCCCGCCGAGCCGTCTTGCCGATGCCGATCTCGAACTCCATCCGCTCCCCCCACGCTCCGTGCCCCGGATACGCGAGACGCCCACCGGTCTGACCGATGGGCGTCCCTCCTACATGGCCGCAGCCTACCACCGAGCGCCCGCGCGCCCGCGTCTCAGTGCTCCTTGACGACGTGTCCCGACTCGGCGACCCGCAGGTCGGTCTGGCCCGAGTGGATCCGATCCCCTTCCACGTGAACGGTGTCATCGTCGATCCGGCCGAGCTCGGCCAGCCGTGTGAGGACGAACTGCAGCGATTCCTCGGGAGCCTGCGCCATCGTGTCGATGAAGATCTCTGGGTCCTCGGGCGCCTCGTACGGGTCGTCGACGCCGGTGAAGCCCGTGATCTCGCCGGCGAGCGCCTTCTTGTACAGCCCCTTCGGGTCGCGGTGCGCGGCGATCTCGTCGACCGTGGCGTGAACGTAGACCTCGACGAACTCGCCGATCGTCTCGCGGCACGCGTCGCGCGTGGCCTTGTACGGGCTGATCGGGCAGCAGATCGTCGCCACGCCGTTGCGGGTGAGCAGGTCGGCGACGAAGCCGATCCGCAGGATGTTCGTGTCTCGGTCCTCCTTGGAGAACCCCAGTCCCTTGGACAAGTTCTTGCGCACCTCGTCGCCGTCGAGGATCTCGGTCTTGAGGCCGCGGGAGCGGAACTCGTGGTACAGCATCTCGGCGATCGTTGACTTGCCCGATCCCGACAGGCCGGTGAACCAGACGGTGAAGCCCTGCTGCTCGGTCACACGAAACTCCTTCCAACGGCGCCCTCGAGCGCCTCGACGCCGTACAGGGACAGGATCGACGGGCCGACGTCGACGAGGTTGAGCCCCTCGACACGTCCCGTCGGCTGACCGGGGGCGCCCTTCATGATGAAGATGCCGTCGCGGTCGTGGTTGGCCCCGTCGGGGCCGGTGTCGTTCTCGTAGGTGTAGAGGCTGCGGTTGCCCACCGCGCCGACCGAGCGCCACTCCAGGTCGCCGAAGTAGACGATCAGGTCGGGCGCGATGCCGTTCACCTCGGGGTAGATGTCCTGGGGCTTGTGCACCTTGGTGCCCAGCGGAGTTCCGTCGGGCCCGGGCGCGGCCTCGAGCTTGGCGATCAGCTCGTCGCGCACCTCCTCGTAGCGGGCGGGCTCGAGGATGCCCTGCGGCTCGCGGCCCTTGACGTTGAGGAAGAGCCGGCCGTAGTAGCCACCGTCGCCCCACGCCACGGTGCGGCCCCAGTCGATGGACGCTTCCTTGATGGGCGTCGGGCCGCTGACGGGCTCGGCCAGGGCAAGGTACCCCTCCTGGATCAGCCAGTCGTTGAAGCACAGACCGCCCATCATGGGCCGCGCGCCGTGGTCCGACATGACCATCGTGACCGCATCCTCGGGGATGAGCTCGAGGAGCGACCCCACCTCGCGGTCCAGGAACCGGTAGTAATCCTGGAAGACCTGCTCGAACCGATTCCCCGGCTCGTACAGCGGGTGGCGGGCGTCGTAGTACTGCCAGAACACGTGATGCAGCCGATCGAGCGCGATGTCGCAGATCATGAAGAAGTCCCACGGCTTGTTCTTGATCAGTCGGCGGCCCACCTGGAAGCGCCGCTCGGTCATCTTGAACACCTGATCGAGCGCATGGTCGAAGCCGGCCTCCCGGAAGTTCGGGATGTCGAAGATGTACTCGCCCGATCCTCCGAGCTCGGCCTCGATCTCGACCTCGAGCTCCTGCGGATAGGCCCAGCTGGTGGCCGACGGGGGAGTGAGGAAGCATCCGACCCGCCAGCCGGGGAACTCGGTGGGCGGCGGGAACGACGGCGGCACGCCGATCAAGACCGAACGCTTGCCCTGGGCACCCAGCGCGTCCCACACGGCGGGCGCCTTGATCGAGCCCGAGTGGGCGATCGACAGGCCGTCGTAGGTCGTGTCCTTGCGGTTGCGGAAGCCGTAGATGCCGAGCTGGCCGGGCACACGCCCGGTCATCGCGCACGCCCACGCCGGCACGGTGATGGGCGGCGTGATGGATGCGAGATCGCCGTACATGCCCTCGCCCATCAGCTTGGCGAGGTTGGGGACCTCGTCGTGGAGGTCGTCGAACAGGAGCTTCGGGGTGCCGCAATCGAGGCCGATGACCGCGACCCTGGGGCCTTGCTGCATACCGTGTGTCCTTCCGGTTGGACCTTCCCTCTCGGCGGAACCGGGCGCGCTGAACCGGCCTGGTCCTCCGCGGTCCGGGCATCGTATCAACCCGGTCAGAACCCCGACCCAGCTGGGAAGATGCGGGGCTGTGAAGTTCCTGCGAAGAACACTGCATGTGCAGGCCGCGCTCTGGCTGATCTGGAGCCTGTGGCTGATCGTCGCCCCGGCGTGGCTGCTCGAAACCGCCCTGGCCCAACCGCCGCTCGGCGACCACGTCTGGCAACAGGTCGTCGGGGTGATGGGGCTCGTGCTCGCCCTGCTGATGATCCTCGTCGCGCAGCGCCTGAGCGACCTGTGGTGGTGGACGTGGGCGTTCGCCGTGCTCGAGGTCGGGATCGCCACGGTGTTGGCGCTGCACGCCATCGTCGGGCTCCCCGAGGACGCCGCCGCCTGGCCCTGGTGGGCTCTTGCCGCGCTGAACGCCGCGGTCGGGGCCGCCGTGCTGCTCGGGCTGGCCGCCGCGGAGCGCGAGCAGCCGATCGTCTAGTGGCGTCCCGCCTCGATCCGCTCCGTCGCCAGACGGTCGGCGGCCGCCGCGGTGCTCACCCCGTCACGTTCCGCCGCGGCGAACACCTCGGCCAGCGTCTCGCCGATGCCTGCCAGCCGGGCCGCCACCCGGGCCTCGTCCCACCCGAGGGTCTCGTAGCCCGCGAGGTGGATCACGCCGCCGGCGTTGATCACGTAGTCCGGTGCGTAGAGGATGCCCGCCTCGGCGAGGCGATCGCCGTCGGCCGGCGTCGCGAGCTGATTGTTCGCGCCGCCGGCGACCACCCGGCACCGCAGGGTGCCGATCGCATCGGCGCCGAGCACCCCGCCCGTGGCGCAGGGCGAGAAGACGTCGCAGGGCGTGGCGACCTCGTCGCCGGCCGGCACGGTGGTGGCCCCGAGCTCGCTCGCCAGCGAGCCGGCGCGTCCGGCGTCGATGTCGGACAGGATCAGCGTTGCCCCCGCCTCTCGCAGCATCCGCGCGAGGCGGCCCCCCACCGACCCCACTCCCTGCACGACGATCGACCGCGAGGTGAGATCGGCGCTTCCGAACGCGTGGCGGACCGCGGCACGCAGCCCGTGGAACACGCCTACCGCGGTATCGCCGCCGGAGTCCCCCGAGCCACCCCGCTCGGGGCTGCGGCCCATCACATGGGGAGTTCGCTCCCCGATCACGTCCAGATCGGACGGCGACGTATTCATGTCGGCGGCCGTGATGTAGGTGCCGTGAAGGGAATCGACGAGGGCCGCGTAGGCCTCGAGTAGGGACCGGCGCCCGACGGAGCCGGTCGCCGGGATCTCGGGAACGGCCAGGACGGCCTTGCCCCCGCCGAACGGGAGGTTGGCCGCGGCCTGCTTCATGCTCATGGCCTGGGCGAGGCGGAGCCCGTCGCGCAGGGCATCGTGCGGCGTCGCGTAGACCTTCATCCGCGTGCCGCCCATCGCCGGACCCAGCACGGTGCTGTGGACGCAGACGAGGAGCCAGGCGTTCGTGTCCGCATCGTGGCGTGCCGCGAGCAGCTCCCCGTCCCAGTCGCTCAGCAGCTCCTCGAACATGCCGTGCAGTGTAGGACGAACCCCGAGACGCGACGAGGGCGGGGCCTTCGGCCCCGCCCTCTGGTGTCGCCAGTAGTCTGACTCAGACTAGTGCATGTGTCCGTGGCCCGCGTCGGCGGCCTCGTCATCGTCCTCGGGCTTCTCCACGACGGCGCTCTCGGTCGTGAGCACCAGCGCGGCGATCGACGCGGCGTTCTGCAGCGCCGAGCGCGTGACCTTGGCCGGGTCGATGATCCCCGCCTTGACCATGTCGACCCACTCGCCGGTGGCGGCGTCGAAGCCGTTGACGGCCTCGGAGCGGATCTGGGTCACGATCACGGCGCCCTCGTAGCCGGCGTTGGCCGCGATCCGGCGCGCGGGCTCGGACAGGGAGCGACGCACGATCGAGGCACCCGTGGCCTCGTCCGCCTCAAGGTCGAGCTTATCGAGGGCCGACTCGGCGCGGATCAGCGTGACGCCGCCGCCCGGGACGATGCCCTCCTCCACCGCGGCACGGGTCGCGCTGAGCGCGTCCTCGATGCGGTGCTTCTTCTCCTTGAGCTCCACCTCGGTCGCGGCCCCGACCTTGACGACGGCGACCCCGCCCGACAGCTTCGCGAGCCGCTCCTGCAGCTTCTCGCGGTCCCAGTCGGAGTCGGTGTTCTCGATCTCGGCCTTGATCTGATTGATCCGGCCCGAGACCGCGTCCGCGTCGCCGGCGCCCTCGACGATCGTGGTCGTGTCCTTGGTGACCACGACCTTGCGCGCCTGCCCCAGCAGGTCCACCGACACCGCATCGAGCTTGAGGCCGACCTCCTCGGAGATGACCTCAGCGCCCGTGAGCACCGCGATGTCCTGCAGCATGGCCTTGCGACGGTCCCCGAAGCCGGGGGCCTTCACCGCGACCGCATTGAAGGTGCCACGGATCTTGTTGACGACCAGGGTGGCCAGGGCCTCGCCCTCGACGTCCTCGGACACGATCACGAGCGGCTTGCCCGCCTGCATCACGTTCTCGAGGACCGGGAGGATCTCCTGCACGCTCGAGATCTTCTTGTTCACGATCAGCAGGTACGGGTCGTCGAGGACCGCTTCCATCCGCTCCTGATCGGAGATGAAGTACGGCGAGATGTAGCCCTTGTCGAACTGCATCCCCTCGGTGAACTCGAGGTCCATCCCGAAGGTGTTGGACTCCTCGACCGTGACGACGCCGTCCTTGCCGACCTTGTCGAGCGCCTCGGCGATGACCTCGCCGATCGTGGGGTCGGCGGCAGAGATCGAGGCGACCTGGGCGATCTCGCCCTTGGACTCGACATCCTTGGCCTGGCTCTCGATCGCGCCGACAGCGGCCTCGACGGCCGCCTCGATCCCACGCTTGAGGGCCATCGGGTTCGCGCCGGCGGCAACGTTCTTCAGGCCGGCCTTCACCATGGCGCGCGCGAGCACGGTCGCCGTCGTCGTCCCGTCACCCGCGACGTCGTTGGTCTTGGTGGCGACCTCCTTGGTGAGCTGGGCGCCCATGTTCTCCCACGGGTCCTCCAGCTCGACCTCCTTCGCGATCGTCACACCGTCGTTCGTGATCGTGGGGGCTCCCCACTTCTTGTCGAGCACCACGTTCTGCCCCTTGGGGCCGAGCGTGATGGCGACCGCGTCGGCGAGCTTGTCGACGCCGGCCTCGAGCGAGCGCCGAGCCTCCTCGCCGAACCTGAGCAACTTCGATGCCACCGTGTACCTCCCTTGGGTCGGTGGAAGCGTCGGCGGGGCCCGCCGCGCGACGCGAGCGAGCCCCGGATCCGACGAAGTCGTTAGCCGGCCAGCACGGCCAACACGTCGCGGGCCGAAAGGATCAGGTACTCCTCGCCCTCGACCTTGACCTCGGTGCCGCCGTACTTGGAGTAGATGACCTTGTCGCCGACCGCGACGTCGAGCGGCACGCGCACGCCGTCCTCGAACCGGCCGGGTCCCACCGCGATGACCTCGCCCTCCTGGGGCTTCTCCTTCGCGGTGTCGGGGATCACCAGTCCCGACGCCGTGGTCTGGTCACCCTCGGTCGCCTTGACGACGATCCGGTCCTCCAGGGGCTTCAGCTTGAAGTCCGCCATGTGCGTTGTCCCTCCTTGGGTCGTGCCGTTAGCACTCACTGACTACGAGTGCTAACAGGATAGCCACGAGAGTGCCAAAGGGTCAACGCTGAGCCCGCACCTCGAGCCCTCGATGAGCTGGATTCGTCCCGCCGTGTCGGAGAGGATGCGGTGATGGGTCGACACGATGTCGACCGACGGGGAGGGACGATGAGGGAACCGCTACGGAAGCACCTGACCACGGTGATCGTGGCCGCGGTGGTGGCGATGGTGGCGAGCGGTGGTACCGCCATGGCGATCGTCGCCAACGCGCACAAGGTGGACGGGTACCACGCCAACCAGCTGGCCCGCGTGTCCGCCAGCTCGAAGGCCAACAACGCGATCATCGGCGACGGCACCGACCAGATCGCCCGCAAGGTGAAGATCACGGCGCCGAAGAAGGGGTACCTCGTGATCGTCGCGACGACGGACGCATACGGTCAGTACACGGCCGGCGGCACCAGCAGCCCGTTCTGTTGGATCGAGTTGGACGGCACCGAGCTGGATTCGACGAACCGCCAGATCCAGTTCGATGGCACCAACGGTCAGAACGAGATGGACTGCGCGACATCGGTCGCATGGCCCGTCGCCCCGGGCGTTCACACGGTCGAGTTCTGGGGGAACCCCAACACGGACGACTTCTTCGACAACACGAACCTGTTCGCGATGTTCGTCCCGTTCAACGGCACGGGCAAGGTCCCGGCGCCGATCGCTCCAACGCTCCCGACGGGGGGCGTCGGCAGCAACGGCTAAGGCAGCTCGCATGCGAGGGGGCGGCGAACGCCCCCTCGCGCGTGCCCAAGGTCAGCTGTCGAAGCCGAGGCCGAACCAGTCCAGCACCCTGAGCCAGGGACCTCGGCGTCCCTGTCGCCGGTCGGCGCGAGCGAGCGCCCGCCGCGTGAGCTGCACCCCCGCCCAGCGCAGCGGCTCGGGTGGGAACGGGACGGGCTTGGATCGCACGAGCCGCAGCCTGGTCCTCGCCGTGTCGCGCCCGTCGAGGATGTCGAGCGCCGTGCGAGCCCCGAATCGGGTCGCCCCCACCCCCATCCCCGTGTAACCCACCGCGTACGCCATCCGGCCGTCGTAGGCGGTGCCGAACATCACGCTGAACCGACTGCAGGTGTCGATCGCCCCGCCCCACTTGTGCGAGAAGCGCAGGCCCTCGAGCTGAGGGAACGTCTCGAAGAACTGGCCCGCCAGCAGCTCGAACGTCTCGGTTCGCTGCTCGAGCTCCGGGCGCACGCCGTTGCGCCAGTGGTAGACGGCGTCGTAGCCGCCCCACAGGATCCGATCGTCGGCGCTCAGTCGGTAGTAGTGGAACTGGTTCGTGAGGTCGGCCATCCCTTGACGATTCGCCCATCCGACGGACGCCATCTGGTCGCCGCTCAGGGGCTCGGTCATGAGCACGTGGTCGTACACAGGCAGGACATACCGCTTGATCGCACGCACGATCGGCGGGAACGCATTGGTCGCCAGGAGGACCTTCGGCGCCCGCACCCGGCCGTTCGGCGTGACCAGATCGAGTGCGCTGCCGACGAGGCGAGGCTCCGTCACCTCGGTGCCCTCGTAGATCGTGACCCCCAGCTCGCGAGCCACGCGGGCGAGCCCCCACGCCAGGCGCGCCGGATCCACCAACGCGCTGTCTCCGGTCCTCCAGTACCCGGCGAGGTAGGTCGGCGAGTCCACCTCGGCCCGCACCTCGTCCAGATCGAGGAACCGCGCCGAGTGGCCGTGGCGCCGCTGGAGCTCCACCGACTCCCGGCACCACTGGATCTCGTGGGGCGCCCGGGCGACCATCATCTCGCCGTCGGTGCGCCAGTCACAGTCGATGCCGTACCGCTCCACGGTCTCGGCCAGGCCCCGGAAGCTCTCGCTCGCCAGCGCCTCGATGCGGGCGATCTCGTCGGGGAATCGAGCGATCCCGTTGTGGAGGCCGTGCGTCAGGGTCGCGTCGCAGAAGCCTCCGTTGCGCCCGGTCGCCCCGAACGCCAGGGAGTCCTGCTCGAGCAGGACGACCTCGCGCGCCGGGTCCTCCTCCTTCGCCTGCACCGCGGCCCACAGTCCCGTGAACCCTCCACCGACGATCGCGAGATCGGCCTCCGCGTGGCCCTCCAGCGGCACGCCGGCCTCGGGCGCGTCGGGATGATCGAGCCAATACGGGGTCGTCGATGCATCGGCGTAGGTGTGAGCGAAGGAGGAGGGCATTCGATCAGTCTGGCAGGGAGATCTGGAACACCTTGCGGACCGGCTCGTGGATCGTCCAGGTCGTACGTGCGCCGCGGGCGAGCACCGCGACGGTACCGGGCGCCAGCTCCAGCGTGGCGGCGCCCTCGATCTGGACGGTGGCGCGACCCTCGAGGACGACGAACATCTCGTCCTCCTCGACGTCGGTGACGACCCCGGTCGTGATCCGCCAGATCCCACGCACGATGGTCCCGTCCTCGGACTCCCAGAGCACCGCCTCGGACACCCGCGGGGCTCCTTCGACGACCTGCGACGGATCCAAGGCCACCGGCCGCAGCGGGACATCGACGCCCGACCGGGCGAAGGTGGACCCGGGCGTGAGCGGTGCATCCACGGTCACACGCCCTTCATGAAGGCCACCGTTTCCGCGAGACCGTCCTCGAGGTGCGTCCACGGCTTCCAGGCGATCGCGCTCGAGGCCCGGGAGATGTCGAGGGCGATCCGCCGGAGCTCACCGGGCGGCAGGGGACCATGCTCGGGCTCGGCCTCGTAGCCGGTGAGATCGACCAGCAACTTGAACACGTGGTTCACGCTCGATTCGAGCCCGGTGCCGATGTTGACGAGCTTGCCGGAGCCCCGCTCCAGCGACTGCACGAACGCGTGCACGGCGTCGTCGATGAACACGTAGTCGCGGGTTTGGTTCCCATCGCCGAAGATCGTCACCGGGTCGCCCGCCAGCATGCGCTGGGCGAAGATCGCGATCACGCCCGCCTCACCGCTGGGGTCCTGGCGCGGCCCGTAGACGTTGCCGAGCGAGAGCGCCGTGAAGTCGACCCCACGGTAGCGCTCGTAGAAACCGAGGTAGTCCAAGACCAACTTCTTCGAGATCCCGTACGGGGAGGACGGACGCGAACCCTGAGCCGTCGTCTCCTTCGCGGGCAGGCGCTTCGGCTCTCCGTACAACGTGCCGCCGCTCGCGGCGTACACGACCTTGCGCGTCTCCACGCGTGCGGCGCACTCCAACACGTTGAGGGACCCCATCACGTTGACGCTCGCGTCGTGGACGGGGTCGTCGAGGGAGGGGCGAACGCCCGACTGGGCCGCGAGGTGGAAGACCACCTCGGGCCGATGCCGCTCGAATAGGGGGAGCAGCCCGTCGGCGCGCACGTCCATGTTGAAGAACGTGAACTCCTTGCCGTAGCCACGCGCCTCGGCGAGGTTGGCGATGCGCCCGGTGGCCAGGTCGTCGACGCTGATCACTCGGTGCCCCTCGGCAAGGAGCCGGTCGGCGAGGTGCGAACCGATGAACCCGGCGCCCCCGGTCACCAGGACCGTGCTCACGAGGTCAACCTTAGCTGCGGGTCGGCGCCGATGTCGAACGGCGTGCATTCCCCTCGTGCGGCCCTGGCGGCACCCACGCACGCGATCATCGCGGCGTTGTCGGTGCACAGATCCAGGGGAGGGAACAGCACTCGTAGACCGGCTGCCCGTCCATCCGCGGCGAGGCGCTCGCGCAGGCGGGTGTTGGCCACCACGCCACCGCCCATCAGGACGGTGTCCACACCCGATCGGCGGGCGGCCTCGAGCGTCTTGGTCACCTGAACGTCGACGATCGCCTCCTGGAAGCTCGCGGCGAGGTCCGGCAGGTCGAGGTCGCGGCCCTCGGCCCGCTCGCGTTTCACGTACCGCAGGACGGCGGTCTTCAGGCCGCTCAACGAGAAGTCCAGGTCACCCGAGTCCGCCATGGCCCGCGGGAACTCGATCGCGTGCGGGTCACCATCGACCGACATCCGGTCGAGGGCGGGGCCGCCCGGGAACCCGAGTCCGAGCAGGCGCGCCACCTTGTCGAACGCCTCCCCCGCTGCATCGTCGAGGGTCTGCCCCAGGACCTCATGTCGGTGCGCCTGAGGGATGTGCACGAGCATCGTGTGTCCGCCGCTGACGATGAGCGCGACGTACGGGGGGTCGGGCGGCCCGTGAACCAGGAAGTTGGCCCACACGTGACCCTCGAGGTGGTTCACGCCAACGAGCGTGGCCCCGGTCGCCAGCGACACCGACTTCGCGGCGGCCATGCCGACCAAGAGCGCGCCCACGAGACCGGGGCCGACCGTCACCGCGACGTGGTCGAGATCGCCGAAGCCTACGCCGGCCGACTCGAGCGACTCCTCGAGCAGCGGGGTAAGCGCCTCAACGTGAGCGCGAGCCGCTACCTCTGGGACGACGCCTCCGAATCGCTCGTGCAGGTGCACCTGCGACGCGATCATGTTGGAGCGGACCTCGAAACCGCCCTCGACGACCGCCACCGCCGTCTCGTCGCAGGACGTCTCGATCCCGAGGGTGATCACCGCGGCTCCGGTAACTCGGGGAAAGAATCCTCGATCGCGGCGAGCCGAAGGCGATAGTCGGGGGTCCGGACGTCGTCGGTCCACATGATGAGCGCGTCCTCGTGGATCTCCTGGTAGTAGTTGCGGCGGATCCCCACGGGCCGGAACCCGAAGCGCCCGTACATCCGCTGGGCGCCCCAGTTCGTCACGCGCACTTCGAGGGACACGGCCCGGGCCCCCATCTCGACGGCCTGCCGCATCTGCTCGAGCATCAGGCGGGTCCCCACATGGCGGCGATGGTGCTGCGGATCGACGGCGACGTTCGTCACGTGCGCCTCGTCGCCGTAGCAGATGAGGCCGGCGTAGCCGACCACCACCTTGTCGTATCGGGCCACCAGGTAGCAGCGGTTGTTGAGCTCGTACATCTCGGCGGTGAACAGGGCCGGGCTCCAGGGGCGGGCATAGACCTGGCGCTCGATCGCCATCACCCCGCGCAGGTGCCGGCGCCGCATACGGCCGATCTCAAGCCGGTGCGCCGCGGGATCGCTGGTCCCACGCGATCTCAGCATCCGACCTCCTCAGATACAGGGGCACGACGTCTGCCAGGGTGTCGTGCTCCTCGCGGACGAACCTCGGAACGGCCAATTCGACCAGCACCGCCGCCTCCGGGTGGGCGTGCACGGGCGTGGCGAGCTCCACGCGGCTGCCGAGCGAATCGAGTTCATGGCGATACAGCATGGCACCGTCCCCCACCGCCAGCACCTCGTCGCCCGCCGCTTGGAGTTCACCGACGAGGTGGTCGGGGCGGGCGACGAGGTACTCCGAGTCGCGGACGACTCCGCCGGGAACGGCCCGGTAGAACGCGTAGAAGACCTCGCCGCGGCGTCCGTCGATCGCCGCCAGGATGCGCCGGGGGGTGAATCTGACGGAGTAGGCCAGCGCGTCGAGCCCGACGAGACCCACGATCGGCACGCGCAGGACCTGGGCGAGTGTCTTGGCCGACTGCACACCGACCCGAAGCCCGGTGAACAGGCCGGGACCGATGCCAACCGCGATCCCGCCGACCTGCGACAGCTCGGTACCGCTCCATCGCAAGAGGTGCTCTAGCGCGGGGGTGACCGATTCCTGACGGGCCCGACCACCCACGGACACGGACGCCGTGGTCCCGTGTTCGCTCCCGATCGCCACGCTCGTACGCGCTGTCGACGTCTCGATGCCCACGACGATCACGAGCGGAGGCTCCATGGCTCCGTGTCGGTCCGGAGCGTCGTGAAACGACCATGCCACGACGCACCGGTGGCTTCGATCCGGATCAGTCGGGCGTCGTCGATCCCCGCCGGATCCTCGCCGACGAGCTCCACACGCAGCCGGTCGGCCGGCAGCAGCTGCTCGACCGCATCGCCCCACTCGACGACGAGCACGGCCTCGCCGTCGCCGATCTCGTCGAGCGCCAGGTCGACGACGTCTTGCACGCGGGCCAGTCGATACACGTCGACGTGGGCGATCGTGACACGGCCGACGTACTCCTTGACCAGCACGAACGTCGGCGACGACACCTGATCGGGCACACCGGCGCCGCACGCGATCCCTTGGGTGAGCGTGGTCTTGCCGGCGCCCAGCTCACCCGTAAGGATCACCGCATCGCCCGGCTCAAGGAGCCGTCCCAGCGCATCGCCGATCTCCTGGGTGTCCGCCGCGCTTCGGGAGCGCAGCCTCACCGCCTCCATCTAGAACAGCTCCATCTGATCCGGATCGGGACGCACATCGTCCGGGACACCGGGGATCACTCGCTCCACCTGCCCGGGAGCGACGCCGGCCGGTGGCGGAGCATTGGGTTCCGTCGGGGCCACGGGTTCGGCGATCCCCTCCAGCGTGCGGCGCACCAGCCCGAAGTCCTCCCGGAGGGCGGAGAACTGCGGCGACCGCTCTCCGCCTCCGTGCAGGATCGCCGCCGGATGGAAGGTGGGGATGACCGTGCGGCCGTGCCAGTGGTGGATCTGACCGCGGAGTCGCGTGATCCCGGTCGTCGTGTCGAGCACGAACTTGGTGGCGAAGTTGCCGAGCGTCACGATCACCGAGGGCTGGATCATCGAGATCTGTTCGACGAGCCACGGGGTGCATGCATCGATCTCATCGGGCTGAGGGTCTCGGTTCCCAGGTGGGCGGCACTTCACCACGTTGGCGATGTACACGTCGTCGCGTGCGAGGCCGATCTCGCCGAGCATGCGCTCGAGCAACTTGCCGGCGGCCCCCACGAACGGCACACCCTGCCGGTCCTCATGCACTCCAGGCCCCTCGCCGATGAAGAGCAGATCGGCGTCGGGGGCCCCCGATCCGAACACCACCTGGGTCCTTCCGGCGGCGAGGCGACACTTGGTGCATCCGGCCGCCTCGGCGGCCACGACGCTGAGCGTCCTGGTCACGACGACGACCTCTTCGCGGGTCGGGCCCGCTGCGTGCGCGCGGGCACGGGAGCGGCCGACAGCACGGAGCGTGCGAACGCGGCGATCGCACGATTCACGTCGGCCGGTCGCTCAAGCATGGGCAGGTGCCCGGCGCCCTGGATCACGTCGAGGCGACCCTCGGGGAGCCGGCCCGTGAGCTCGATCGCGACGCCGGGCGGCGTCACGCGGTCGTGCTCCCCAACCACCACGAGGGCCGGAACCCGGATCCGCGGCACCGCGTGCCGCAGGTCCATGTCCATCAGCTCCGCGAGCCCGTCGGTCCACACCTGCGACGACGCCTGCTCGGCCAGGCGCACCACGTGGTCGACCACCGGCTGAGGAGCGTCCGGACCGAGCTGCGTGAGCCGGACGACCAGACCGCGCACGTCGGCGGGCGCGGCGAGGATCACCCTGCGCAGCCGATCCATCCGGCGGGCGGCGCCGCCGATCCCACCGATCCTCGGCCGCACGAGATCCGTGATCGACCCCATCGCGCCACGCAAGAGGTCGGACGCCGCGCCGCTCACCAGCACCACCCCCGTCACGCGGGAACCCAGCAGCTCCCGGCGCTGCTCGGCCAGCGCGAGGACGGCCATGGCCCCCATGCTATGCCCGACGACCACGCCCGGGCGATCGGCGGTCACCGCCTCGACGACCGCCGCGACGTCGCGCCCCATCGAGCGGATCGACAGGTCTCCGTGCGCCGGTTGCCCGCTGAGGCCATGGCCTCGATGATCCATCAGCACGCACCGGAACTCTCCCGACAGCTCGATCCACTGCTGATGCCAGGTCGACATGTCGAGGCTGAAGCCGTGGCTGAACAGCACGACGGGTGCATCCGCGGGGCCTGCTGCCCTGACGGCGATCTCGGTCCCGTCGAACGAAACCACGGGGCCGAGGTCGTCGGGAGGCGGCGACCAGTGCGCCGCGTCGTCACCCAGGTGGCGGCGCCGCACCACCGAGCGCCCGACGGCTCCGGCCACCACGACGCCCGCCGCGACTCCACCTGCGATGGCGGCCGTCCTCCGGTTGCTCATGGATACTCCCGGGGCACGCGAGGTCCGATCCTCGTCACGATCTCGTAGCCGATCGTCCCCGCATGCGAGCCGAGCTCGTCCGCCGAGATCCGCTCGCCGCCCTGCTCACCGATGAGCACGACGTCGTCCCCCGCCTCGATGGCTACGTCGCCGCAGTCCACGATCGTCTGATCCATCGTGACGATCCCGGCGACGCGATGGCGCGCGCCCCGGATCAACACCTCCGCGCGGGATGACACGCCGCGAGGGTAGCCGTCGGCGTACCCCACCGGTACGGTCGCGAACCACGAGTCGGTGCGGGGGGCGTAGGTGTGTCCGTACGAGACGGGGGTTCCGGCGACCACCCGCTTGACGAAGGCGACCCGGGATCGCCACGTCAGCGCCGGCCGTAGCCCGAGCCCGCCGCCGATCCCGGGCGCCGGCTCGATCCCGTACAGGCCGATCCCGGGGCGCACGAGATCGAGATGTGTCTGTGGGTGATCGATCGTCGCTGCCGTGTTCGCGGCGTGCAGGAGGGTGGGCTCGTGCCCGGCCTTGCCGGCGGCATCGACCGCCTCCCTGAATCGAAGGAGCTGCTCCGATGTCGTCGAGACGGGCTCGTCGGCTCGGGCGAAGTGCGTCCACATCGCCTCGAGAGTGAGGCCGTGGCTCCGGACCTTGTCGAGGAACCCGACGACGGCGTCCGCCGGCATCCCGACGCGCCCCATCCCCGTATCGACCTTGACGTGCACACGCTGCGGACGCCCGTGCGTCACCGCGACGAGGCGGCGCAGGCCCGCCTCCGAGTACAGCGATGGCGTCAGCCCGGCGGCGAGCGCGGGTTCCTCGGCTCCCGGTGGGCATTCCGAAAGGACGAGGATCGGCGTGTCGCTGATGCCCGCATCTCGCAGAACGATGCCTTCTTCGACGAGGGCGACCCCGAGCCACGAGGCGCCCGCCTCGACGGCGGCACGGGCCACAGGTGGGGCGCCGTGGCCGTAGCCGTCGGCTTTGACCACCGCCATGAGGCCGGCGCCGTCGGGCAGAAGGAGGCCAACGTTGTGTCGCACGGCATCGAGATCGACCTCGACCACCGTGGGCCGCAGCCCGGCGGTCATGTGCCCCCGATCCGGTCGAGCGCGGGCCCCAGGTGATCCGCGACGTCGGTGGCCGTCACACCCGGCTCCGCCGGGAAGCCCGCGAGCGTGCCGGCGAGACCGTGCACGTAGGCGCCCGCACAGGCCGCCTCGAACGCACCGAGCCCCCGAGCCAGCAGCCCGCCGATCGCTCCCGTGAGCACGTCGCCCGACCCCGCGGTCGCGAGCACCGGCCCGCCCGTGATGTTGATGGCGACCCGGCCGTCCGGCTCGACGATCGCCGTGCGCGGTCCCTTCAACAACGTGACCGCCTGAGCCGTCGACGCGAGGTCGCGGGCGTGCGAGAGGCGATCTCGGCTGACGTCGTCCGGCGTGACGTCGTCCGCAACCCGGATGAACTCACCCAGGTGAGGGGTCAGGACGGCGTCGGCCTGACGCTGGGCCAGATCCGATGCGCGGCCTGTGAACGCGGTGAGGGCATCGGCGTCCACGACGACCGGCACCGGCGAGGAGCGCACGAGGCTGCGGACGAACGAGGCCGCGTCCTCGCCGGTGGTGAGGCCCGGACCTACGGCGAGCGCGTGCGCGCGTCCGAGCGCGTCGATCACCGCCGGCAGGGACTCGGGGGCCACCGTTCCCTCGGGCGTTTCCTCGAGCGGCACGTACACGGCCTCCGGCATGGCCGCCTGCACGGCCGGGAGCGCAGAGAACGGCGCGGCGACGACGACGAGCCCCGCGCCGATACGAGCGGCGGCCTGGGCCACCAGGACCGGAGCACCGGTGTACACCCGGGAGCCGGCGACGACCACGACCACGCCGGCGGCGCGCTTGTGGGTGTCGATCGGACGAGCCGGGATCCACGACCGTATGTCGGCCGGCTCAACCACGAAGGTGGTCGCCTCGATCGCCCCGTCGGCGAACCCGATGTCCACGACGCGAACGTCGCCGGCGTATGCCGCCCCGGGCATGACGAGCGAGCCGACCTTCGCAGCGCCGAACGCGACCGTCATATCCGCGTGCACGGCGGCGCCTTCCACGGCTCCGGTCGTTGCGTCCACACCGCTCGCGATATCGACCGCGATCACGGGCACCGCGCCCCGCTCGAGGCAGTCGATCGCGTGGGCCCAGGTGTCGTCGGGCGCCCCACGGAATCCGGTCCCGAACACGGCATCGATCACGACATCGACCCGGCCGAGCTCACGCTCGCACACCGCGACGGAGAACGGCCGGACCCCTGCGCGGGTCTCGGCCACGAGGCGACGATGATGCTCCGAGGCCGGCCCACGGAGCCCGTCCTCGGCGAGAAGCAGCGCGGTGACCCCCATGCCCCAGCGCGCGAGATGGCGCGCGGCCACGAGCCCGTCCCCCCCGTTGTTGCCCTTGCCGACCACGACGAGCGCCCGCCGCCCATAGGCGCCTCCCGCAAGATCGAGAGCGGCCCTGGCGACGGCCCGACCTGCTCGTTCCATCAGCGTCGCAGCCGCGACGCCGCGCTCTTGGGTCGATCGATCGAGTGCGGCGGCCTCGTCGGCCGTCAGCAGCGGCTTCATGTTCGTACCGCCACTGCGAAGGCGACCGCGTTCGTTCGCTCATGGGTGAACGTGATGAGCACCCGCGACACCCCGATCTCAGCGGCACGCCGGGCGGCGTTCCCATCGAGGGCGATGGCCGGCGCACCTGAAGGGGCGCGGACGACGTGGATGTCCCTCCAGCCGCGCGCGCGGTATCCGCCGAGGGACTTGATCACGGCCTCGCGGGCCGCGAAGCGGCCCGCGAAGGACTCTGCGGGCCGTGCCTTGGAGTCGCAGTAGGCGATCTCGTCCGGAGTGAAGACCCGGGCGCGCATCGTCGGGTGCCGGACGAGGGCGCGCTCCATGCGCGCGATCTCGCAGATGTCGACTCCCAGCCCGACGATCTCCACCGCACAAGGCTACGCGACCCGGGCGCGGGAACCGAGGCGGAGCGGCTACTCGACCGTGACGCTCTTGGCGAGGTTCCTGGGCTGGTCCACGTCGCAGCCCCGCAGGGTGGCCACGTGGTAGGCGAACAGCTGCAATGGCACCGTGACGACCACGGGGGCCAGCAGCTCGGGCGTCTCCGGGACCGCGAGGACGTGATGCGCCAGCTCGCCCACCCGATCATCACCCTCGGTCGCCACGGCGATCACCCGTGCGCCCCGGGCACGCACCTCCTGGATGTTCGACAGGATCTTGGGGTAGATGTGGCACGTGGTGGCGACCGCGACCACGGGCACACCGTCCTCGACCAGGGCGATCGCCCCGTGCTTGAGCTCGCCGGCCGGGAATCCCTCGGCATGCACGTAGCTGAGCTCCTTCAGCTTGAGGGCTCCCTCCAGGGCGGCCGGGTAGCCCGTGTGCCGCCCGATGAACAGGACGTCAGGACGGTCGACGTAGCGCTCGGCAAGCTCGCGCACCTGGGGCTCCAGCTCGATGGCGCGGGCCACCTGCCCAGGAAGCTCCTCGAGTCGCGCCATGACCTCGGCGATCTCCTCGGGAAACATCGCTCCGCGGATCTGAGCGAGGTACAGCGCCACGAGGTACTGCGACACCATCTGGGTCGCGAACGTCTTCGTGGCGGCCACGCAGATCTCGGGCCCCGCGTGCGTGTAGAGCACGCCGTCGGCCTCACGAGCGAGCGAGGATCCCACCGTGTTCGTGATGGCGATCACATGGGAGCCCTGCCGGCGAGCATGGCGGGCCGCCTCGAGAGTGTCGATCGTTTCGCCGCTCTGCGAGACGGCCAGCGTCAGCGTGTCGGGCCCCAGGACCGGGTCGCGGTAGCGGAACTCGCTTGCGATCTCGATCTCAACCGGCAGCCGGGTCCAGTGCTCGATCGCGTACTTGGCGACGAGCCCGGAATGGAACGCCGTCCCGCACGCCACCACGAAGACCTTGCTGACCTCACGGAGCATGTCGTCGCTCACGTGGAGCTCATCCAAGGTGAGCCGGCCGCCGATCACGCGCCCCACGAGCGTGTCGCGGATCGCGTCGGGCTGCTCGTCGATCTCCTTGCGCATGAACGAGTCGTACCCGCCCTTCTGCGCCTGGGCGACGTCCCAGGTGACCTCGATCGGCTCGATCGGCACCTCGACGCCGTCGAGATCGGTGATCCGCACTCCGGCCGCGCGCACCTCGGCGACCTGGCCCTCCGCCATCGGCACGACGGTCCGCGTTCGTGAGAGCACGGCGGGGATGTCCGATGCGAGCATGTTCTCCGACTCGCCCAGCCCGAGGATCAGCGGCGAGGCCACCTTCACGCCGACCAGCACCTCCGGATCGCTCAGGGACGCCACGACGAGCGAGTACGCGCCCTCGAGATCGGCCACGGCCCCGCGGACGGCGTCGGGCAGCCCCGCCCCTTCAGCCAGCCGCTCCTCGATCAGGTGCGCCACGCACTCCGTGTCCGTGTCGGAGACCAAGGTATGGCCGTCCTTGTCGAGCCGGGTACGTAACGCCTGGAAGTTCTCGATGATGCCGTTGTGGATCACGGCCACGCGGCCCGAGCAGTCGGTGTGCGGGTGCGCGTTCCCGTCGGTAGGGGCCCCATGGGTCGCCCATCGCGTGTGCCCCATCCCGATGGTGCCGGCACGACCGCCCTCGCGCTCGAGAAGCGCCTCGAGCTTCGCGAGCTTGCCGGCCCGCTTGACCACGGCAAGATCATCGTCGAGCACGGCGACGCCGGCGGAGTCGTATCCCCGGTATTCAAGGCGCCGCAGGCCGTCGAGCAGGACGGGGAGCGCCTGGTCCGGACCCACGTAGCCGACGATGCCGCACATAGGCGTTCACCCTAGCAGCGGGTCAGTGGAGGGACGTCGCCCCCATCAGGCGCCGAGTTCGGACGCCACGAGCGCCGCGAGCCGATCGGCGTGGGCCGTCGCGATCTCCTCGGACGAGGCCTCGACCATCACGCGAACCAGCGGCTCGGTTCCCGAGGGGCGCACGAGGACCCGGCCCTCCTCACCGAGTGCCGCCTCCACGACCTTCACGGCGTCCCAAACGGCGGACGATGCCTCGAGGGCATCTCGATCCTCGACGGCGACATTGACCATGCGCTGGGGATACCGACGCATGATCGAGGCCAGCTGACCGAGCGAGCACCCCCGGGCAGCGGCGAGCGAAAGGAACCGGACGGCCGTCAGCAGCCCGTCGCCCGTCGACGCTAGGTCACGGAAGATGATGTGGCCCGACTGCTCACCTCCGATCGCCGCGTCCCATCGGAGCATGTCTTCCCACACGTAGCGGTCACCCACTCGCGACGAGACCACCCGGATCTTGGCCTCGCGCATGGCGTGGTGGAACCCAACGTTGGCCATAACCGTCGTTACCACCGTGTCGCCCGGAAGTTCGCCTGCCTCCTGCATCGCCGTCGCGCAGGCGGCCAGCACTTGATCCCCGTCGACGATCGACCCCTCCGCGTCGGCGAACAGGGCGCGGTCGGCGTCGCCGTCGTGGCTGACGCCCGCATCGGCGCCGATCCGGACGACCTCGGCCGCGACCGCGTCCGGGAACAGAGCGCCGCATCGGTCGTTGATGTTCTCGCCGTCCGGGTGATCGTGGATGGGATAGACGGTCGCCCCCAGCCGCCTGAGCAGTTCGGGTGCCATGTCGGATGCGGAGCCGTTCGCGCAGTCCACGACGATCGTCATCGCGTCGAGCCGCGCGTACGCGGCAGACTCGAGATGATGGAGGTAGCGTTCGCGGGCGTCGCCCGCCGGCACAACCTCGCCGCGCTCGACCCGTGCGGTTGGCGCGCCCAGGGCCGCCTCGATCTCGTCTTCCAGGTCGTCGGGCAGCTTCGTGCCGTCCGCCGCAAAGAACTTGATCCCGTTGTACTCGGGCGGGTTGTGCGACGCAGAGATGACCACACCGGCCGAGGCGCGCGCGTCCACCGTATGGAAGGCGATGGCGGGGGTCGGTTCAACGCCGGCGAGCACCACGTCCCCGCCCGCCAACCTGATCCCGGCCACGAGCGCATCCTCCAGCCACTCCCCCGATGACCGAGGATCGCGCCCGACCACGAGCCGGGGGCGACCGACCTGATGTCGGCCCAGCACCATCACGGCCGCCGCGCCGAGATCGCGCGCCAGCTCGGCCGTGAGCTGCGAACCAGCCAGCCCACGCACCCCGTCGGTTCCGAACAGGCGTCCCATCGGCGCAGGCTACCCGGTCGCATGGGCGGAACGCGACCGCCGCGACGTCACCTGTGACACCATCTGCGTATGGAAGGACTCGTCCGTGTCTATGCCACGCCCGACCACACCGCCGGCGCGCTGATGCGCGGGCGGCTCGAGGCCGAGGGGATCTCGGTCATGCTGAAGGGAGAGGGAGAGGGCCCATACCGCGCGGGGCCGGTCTTCCTTTGGGTCGCGCCCGAACACGAGGCCGCGGCGATCGGCGTGATCGATGCCGTGGAATCCGGCGCCTTCGCCCTTGCCGAGGACGAGGACGTGGAGGGTGCGGACGGCTGAAGGGCGTCCGCTCGAGGGGTCAGCGCTTGGAGTACTGCGGGGCCTTGCGAGCCTTCTTGAGGCCGTACTTGCGGCGCTCCTTCTCACGCGCGTCGCGCGTCAGGTAGCCCTCGGCCTTGAGCTGGCCACGCAGCTCGGGGTCGATCTCGATCAACGCCCGGGCGATGCCGTGCCGGAGCGCGCCCGCCTGCCCGCTGACGCCACCGCCCTTGATCGACGCGATGACGTCGTAGTCCTTCTCCCGCTCGACGAGTCGAAGCGGCGACTGGGCGACCATGCGGTGGACCCGCGTGGGGAAGTAGTCCTCGAGCGAGCGCCCGTTGACCGCGAACTCCCCGGAGCCTGGCACCAGGCGCACGCGAGCTACCGCCTCCTTACGGCGTCCGGTGTTGATCTTCACGGGTGTGGCGGCCACGCGGACTCCCTTACTCGTCGGTTTCGCTCGTGGGCTTGGCGTTCGTCGTCTTCTTCGCGGCTGGCTTCTTTGCCGTCGTCTTCTTCGCAGCTGGCTTCTTTGCCGTCGTCTTCTTCGCAGCTGGCTTCTTTGCCGTCGTCTTCTTCGCCGTCGTCTTCTTCGCGGCTGGCTTCTTCGCGGCCTTCGCATCCGCAGCGGCTTCCTCGGCCGGTATCGCGGCGTCCTTCGATGCCTTCGTGGGGCGGGGTGCGATCTTGGGTTCTGCCTTCGGGAGCCCCGTCCACGGGATGACCTGGCCGAACGCGTAGGGCTCGGGCTGCTGGGCCTCATGCGGATGCTCAGCGCCGGCCACGACGTGGAGCTTGCGGAACATCGCCCGGCCGAGTCGGTTCTTGGGCAGCATGCCCCTGATGGCCTTCTCCACCACGAACACGGGCCTCTCGACCATGAGCGTCGAGTACCTGGTGGAGGTGATGCCGCCCGGGTAACCGGAGTGGCGGTGGGAGAGCTTCTTGTCGGCCTTGTCGCCCGTGAGCACGACCTTGTCGGCGTTGATCACGATCACGTGGTCACCGACATCCATATGGGGGGCGAAGATCGGCTTGTGCTTGCCCCGCAGGAGCGCCGCCACCTCGGTGGCGAGTCGGCCCAGCACCTTGTCGCTGGCGTCGACGACGTACCAGCTACGTTCGATGTGCTCAGGCTTGGGAGAATAGGTCTTCATGCGTGGATGCGTCGGCCCGATGGAGGCCGACGCATCAGGTTACAGGTGGCCGGCTCGCAGCGTCAAAGCGCGGCTCAACGTCGGGGTTTCTGCGCTCGAACGATCGCCCCATAGATGCCGTCGGTCATCTCGTGGGTGGCGTCGATCGACACGCCCTCCAGCCCGGCCCCCATGAGGAGTTCCCCGTACTCCGCGAAGGTGAGTGCGCCCGCGACGCAGCCGACGTACGACCCGCGCGCGCGCCGCTCCTGCTCGCTCAGATGATCGTCGGCGACGACGTCGCTGATCCCGACCCGACCGCCGGGCCTCAGCACCCGTGCGATCTCGGCTATCGCGGTCGGCTTGTCCGTCGACAGGTTGATGACGCAGTTCGAGATCACGACGTCGACGCTTGCCTCCGGCAGCGGGATGTCCTCGATGAGTCCTTGCACGAACTCCACGTTGGTGGCGCCCGCCTCCCGGGCGTTGGCCCGTGCGAGGTCGAGCATCTCCTGGGTCATGTCGAGTCCGATCGCGCGGCCCGTGGGACCCACGCGCCGCGCCGACAGCAGGACGTCGATCCCGCCGCCCGAGCCCAGATCGAGCACGACCTCGCCATCTCGCAACTCGGCAACCGCCGTCGGGTTGCCGCACCCCATGCTGGCCAGCACGGCCTCGTCCGGCAGGCTCTCGCGCACGCCGACGTCGTACAGCGTTGGGCCGATCCCTTGCTCGGGGGCGCAACAGGACGAGTCGCAGCACGCGTCGCCCCGGTCGTCGGCCGCCATCCCCTGGCCGACGGCCAGCGCGGCCGCGGCGTACCGCTCCCTCACCTGTTCACGCAGATCGTTCATGATGCGCTCCTTGGGTCGAGGTTCAACACACTGCCGAGGCGATCGGCCACGTCGCGGTTCAACGAGTAGTAGACCCACACGCCGCGTTTGTCGCGATCGAGCAGGCCCGCGTCGAACAGCTTGTTCAGGTGGAAGCTCACGGTCGGCTGCGACAACCCGAGCGGGCCCTCCAGGTCGCATCCGCACACCGCGTCCTCGCTCGTGGCGAGCAGGTTCATGATGCGGACCCTGTGGGGATCCGCCAGCGCCTTGAAGAGCCGGGCCGTCGTCACCGCCTCATCCCGGGTCAGCCCCTCCTCGGCGAGTGGCACGCAGCACCGTGCCGGTGCCTCATCCACCACGTCGAGTGCCATGTCCCCCTCCTATCCATCGATGTTCGTCGATAGATAGGAGGATGCCACATATATCGACGTTCGTCAATGCATCAGCTGGATCGTTCGTTCCGGCGTCCGTAGATCACCCGCTCCAGGGTGAGCCCGTGGGCTGCCGCGAGGTTCCCGGTCCCGCGGCGATCCCGGTTCTCCAGGAGCCGAGCGACATCGACGGGCTCCAGCTTGCCATCACCGATCCGGACCAGGGTTCCGACGATGGCACGCACCATCTGATGCAGGAACGCGTTGGCGCGGATGGCGATCTCGAGCCGATCGCTCGTGCGCCTCACCGTGATCCGATCGACGCGGCGGATGGTCGAGCGCCCCGCGCCCGGATGGCGACAGAAGGAAGTGAAGTCGTGCTCACCTACGAGATGGCGTGCGGCCGAGCGCATCGCCCCGAGCGTCGGATCTCCCGGCCGGTGCCACACGAACCGGGAGTCGAAGGGGCTGGGCACGTCACCGAGATCGATCCGGTAGCGGTACTCGCGGGCGGACGCCGAAAATCGGGCATCGAACCCGGAGGGGGCGGCGATGGCCCTCGTACACACCACCTCGGGCGCGAGCGCGCCGTTGATGGCGTCCCGCATCGCGACCGGCGGGACGCGGAGCGCCGCGTGGAACGAGGCCACCTGGCCGCGGGCGTGCACGCCCGCGTCCGTGCGGCCCGCCACGCTCAACCGCACCTCATCCTGCAGCACGTCGGCCAGCACGCCCTCGAGTTCCCCCTGCACCGTGCGGATCTCGGGGTCGCGCTGCCGCGCCCACCCGTGGAAACCCGAGCCGTCGTAGGCGAGATCGAGGCGAACGGTGACGCTCATCGACCGAGTATCCATGCGGGGCGGTCGAGAGCCAAACGCCTCCCGGGTGGGGGCCCTTCGGCCCTAGCGGCTATCGGGAGACGCCATAGCGTTCAGGCGTTAGCCGAACGGGGGAGGTATGAATGCTTGTGACAGGACCATCTCGATGGGTCGTTGTCGTCGGCGCGCTGGCTCTGGGGATCGGCGTGCTGGCCGGCTGCAGCAGCGACGACTCATCGTCGGCGGACGGGGGCGACGGGACGGTCGCCGTGACGCTCGAAGAGTTCGCCGTGACGGCGGATCCCGGGAGTGCTCCGGCGGGCTCCGTGACGTTTACGGTCACGAACGACGGTCCCGATGATGTCCATGAGTTCGTGGTCATCCAGACCGACCTCGACTTCACGGCCCTGCCGACCGATGAGGACGGCGCCGTAGTGGAGGGTGGAGACGACATGACGGTCGTCGACGAGATCGAGGACATCGCGGTCGGAGACACCCAGACGCTCACGATCGACAACCTCGAGGCGGGCACGTACGCGCTGATCTGCAACATCTTGCAGGAAGAGCCGGATGGCACCCTCGAGGCACACTACGCCGAGGGGATGCGGGTCGGCTTCACCGTCGAGTAACACACCCGAAGCACGCGATCGAGGCCGGGCAGGAACGCCCGACCTCGCGCGTGCCGTGGGACTAGCCCCGCTCGACCAGCTCGATCCGTGCCATCGGCGCGGCGTCCCCCTTGCGAGGTCCGAGCTTGAGGATCCGCGTGTAGCCGCCGTGACGGTCGGCAAAGCGTGGACCGATCTCGTGGAACAGGTGCGCCACGACGTCGCGGTCCCTGATGTCCTTCAACACCTCACGCCGCGCGGCAAGGTCGCCGCGCTTGGCCTTGGTGATGAGCTTCTCGGCGTAGGGGCGCAGCGCTTTCGCCTTGGCCTCGGTGGTGTTGATCGCCTCGTGGGTGAACAGCTGGGCCGCCAGATTCGACAGCAGGAGCCGCTGGTGCGCCGGGTTCGACCCGAGTCGGGGTCCCTTCTTCGGCCTGGGCACCGCCTACTCCTCCCGCAGTCCCAGGCCCAGCTCCTCGAGCTTGGCCTTCACCTCGTCGATCGACTTCTGGCCGAAGTTGCGGATATCCATGAGTTCGGACTCGCTCTTTTCCACCAGGTCGCCGACCGCGTTGATCCCCTCGCGCTTGAGGCAGTTATAGGAGCGCACCGACAGGTTCAGCTCCTCGATCGTGATCTGGTAGTCGCTCGGCTGCTCGTCGTCCTCGGCCGGGCCCACCGTCACCGAATCGGCCTCGGCGAGTTCGGAGAACAGGCTCACGAGCTCGAAGAGCGTGCCGCCCGCCGAGGCCACTGCCTCGCGGGGATTCAACGAGCCGTCCGTCTCGACGTCGATGACCAGCCGGTCGCGGTCGGTCATCTGCTCGACGCGCGTGTTCTCGACGGCATACGACACCTTGCGAACCGGCGAGAAGATGGAGTCGACCGGGATCACGCCGATCGGGTCGCGCGCCTTCTTGTTGCTGTCGGCCATGCGATAGCCGACCCCTCGCTCGACCGTCATCTCCATCTCGACCGAGGCGCCCCGGGCGAGGGTGGCGATGTGCAGGTCAGGGTTCAAGATCTCGACGCCCGCCGGCGGCGCGATGTCGCCCGCCGTGACCTCCGCCGGACCCTTGGCCTTCAGGTAGACGGTCGTGGGCTCCTCGAGCTCTGAACGGATCACGAGCTCCTTCAGGTTCAAGATGATGTCGGTGACATCCTCCTGGTACCTTCGGGATGGTCGAGAACTCATGCAGCACGCCGTCGATGCGAACCGACGAGATGGCTGCGCCGGGGATCGACGACAGCAGCGTGCGACGGAGCGAGTTGCCGACGGTGTATCCGAACCCGGGCTCCAACGGCTCGATCGCGAACCGGGACCGGGTCGGCGAGACGATCTCCTCGGTGATCTGAGGCCTCGCGACGATGAACAAGGTGCTTCCCTCCTTCGGCGGGGGATCATCCACTTCTACCCCGCTGCGTACCGCCCGAACGCCCGGGAGTGGGCGACGGGATGCCGTCGGATGCTAGACCCGACGGCGCTTGCGCGGCCGGCAGCCGTTGTGCGGCACCGGCGTCATGTCCTGGATCCCGGAGACCTCGAGCCCCGCGGCTGCGAGCGAGCGGATCGCGGTCTCGCGGCCCGAACCCGGACCCTTGACGTAGACGTCGACCTTCTGCAGTCCGTGCTCCTGAGCCGCTCGGGCGGCCTTCTCGGCGGCCAGCTGTGCCGCGAACGGCGTCGACTTCCGCGAGCCCTTGAACCCCACGTTGCCCGCACTGGCCCACGAGATCGTGTTGCCCTGCAGGTCGGTGATCGTGACGATCGTGTTGTTGAACGTCGACTTGATGTGCGCCTGACCGTGCACGATGTGCTTCTTCTCGCGCCGCTTGGTCTTCTTGGCCTTGGGCTTCGCCATGGAACTCTCGCACTCCCTACTTCTTGGTCGCCTTCTTCTTGCCGGCGATGGCCTTCTTGGGCCCCTTGCGGGTCCGCGCGTTCGTGTGCGTGCGCTGGCCGCGAACCGGAAGGCCGCGACGGTGGCGGATGCCCTGGTAGCACCCGATCTCGATCTTGCGCTTGATGTCCTGGGCGACCTCGCGCCGCAGGTCGCCTTCGACCTTGCAGGTGCTCGTCGATGAAGTCGCGGATCTTGAGGATCTCCTCCTCCGACAGATCCCGCACGGGCGTGGCCGGCGTCGATCTCGGTGCCCTTGATGATCGCGGCGCGAGTTGGACGTGCCGACCCCGTAGATATAGGTCAGGCCGATATCGAGCCGCTTGTCGCGGGGAAGGTCGACGCCTGCGATCCGTGCCACCTGTCCTCCTCTAGCCCTGACGCTGCTTGTGCCGCGGGTTCGAGCAGATGACGAGGATCGTGACCGCGCCGACGGATCACGCGACAGCGGTCGCAGATCTTCTTGACGGACGGACGCACCTTCATCTGACTCGCTCCTACTTGTAGCGGTACACCACACGGCCTCGCGTGAGGTCGTACGGCGACAGCTCCACCAAGACCCGGTCGCCGGGGAGGATCCGGATGTAGTGCATCCGCATCTTCCCCGAGATATGGGCCAACACCTTGTGTCCGTTGTCCAGTTCCACCCGGAACATGGCGTTGGGCAACGGCTCGACGACCGTCCCCTCGACCTCGATCGCATCTTTCTTCGGCACGCTCCGAGCTGCTTCCTTCTCGAACGGGTCGACCCGGTTCGGACGCACGCGAAACGACCTCCGAACGGGGCGAACGGACAGTATACGGGCCCCCTCGAGGCGGTGTCCACGCGGGCGGATTCACGCCGCGTGCGGTCAACACCTCGGCCCCGTCGTCGGTCACGGCGATCGTGTGCTCGAAATGAGCCGACAGCGATCCGTCGGCGGTGACAACGGTCCAGCCGTCATCGAGCACCCGGGTCTCGCTCGCGACCCAGGTTCAACATCGGTTCGACGGCGATGACGAGGCCCGGTCGCAGGTCGGGCCCCCGGCCCGGTGCGGCCCCAGTTCTGGATGAACGGGTCCTCGTGCATCGCGCGACCGATCCCGTGTCCGCCGTACTCCCGTACGACCCCGAGGCCGGCCTGGTCCGCCACCGACTCGATCGCGTGGCCGATGTCGGACAGCCGTCCTCCCGGTCGGATCACCTCGATCGCCGCCTCGAGGGCCCGCTCGGTGGTCTCGACGAGGCGCACGGCATCGTCCGAGGGCGCTCGATCGCCCACGAACACCGTGACCGCGGAGTCGGAGTGGTAGCCCTCCCATATGGCTCCGAAGTCGAGAGACAGGACGTCGCCCTCGCTGAGGCGCCGCCGTTCGGACGGGATCCCGTGCACGATCTCGTCGTTGATCGAGGCGCAGATCGTGCCGGTGAACGTGCCCTTGTACCCCAGGAACGACGGCGTGGCCCCCGCGTCGCGGATCGTACGCTCCGCCACCATGTCGAGATCCTTCGTCGTGACGCCTGCCTCCACGGCCTCGAGCACGGCGTCGATCGTCGAGGCGACGATCCGGCCGGCCATGCGCATCTTGTCGAGTTCAGCGGACGACTTGCGGATGATCACCGGAGTTCCTCCAGCACGGCCATCATCCTGGCCGTGACGTCCGCCTCCCGGACCTCCGCGTCGATCTCACGGAGCAGGTCGCGATCGGCGTAGAAGCGCTCGAGAGCGGCGGTCTGCTCTCCATACACGGCGAGGCGGCGGCGCACGGTCAATTCGTCGTCGTCGGCGCGGCGTTCCAGGGCGGCGCCATCGACATCACAGATCCCCTCGGTCGCAGGCGGCTTGAACTCGAGGTTGTAGGTGAGCTTGCACACGGGACAGGTCCACCGGTTCGACAGCCTGCGAACGGCCATCTCGTCGCCGATATGGAACTTGAGCACTCCCGACAACGGCTGCTCCGAGGCGGCCAGGGCCGCCTCCAGGGCCTCGGCCTGGGGGACCGTGCGCGGGAACCCGTCGAGGATGAACCCCTTCTCGGCATCGGGCTCGCGAGGCGGTCCATGACCATCTCGACGACCACGTCATCGGGCACGTACTCGCCTCGGTCCATGAACGCGCGCGCCCGCACGCCGAGCGGCGTGCCGTCCTGCACGTGTTCCCGCAGGATATCGCCGGTCGAGATCTGCGGGATGCCGACGTGGTCGACCAGCCGTACGGCCTGCGTCCCCTTGCCTGCGCCCGGGGGTCCGAGCAATACCAGACGCATCCGCGGCCTACTTCAGGAAGCCTTCGTAGTGGCGCATCAGCAGCTGCGACTCCATCTGCTTCATCGTCTCGAGCGCGACGCCGACGGCGATCAGCACCGACGTGCCTCCGAAGGGGATCTGCTGGAAGTTCCAGTACGCCAGCACGATGGAGGGGATCAGGGCGATCGCCGCGAGGAACAGCGACCCCGGCAGGGTGATCCGCACCAGGATGTCGTTGAGGTACTTGGCCGTCGGGCGGGCCCGGCCGGATGCCCGGGATGAACCCTCCCTGCTTGCGGATCTGGTCGGCGGTGCGGACCGGATCGAACTGGATCGCCGTGTAGAAGTACGCGAAGAACACGATCAGCAGCGTCAGCGTGATCATGTACACGATGCTCGCCTGCCGTTCGTCAGGTAGTTGTTGACGAAGTTCTGGAACCACGTGGCATGGTAGACGCTCGCCAGCAGCGTCGGGAAGTACATGATCGACGTCGCGAAGATGATCGGGATCACGCCCGCCTGGTTCACCTTGAGCGGCAGGTACGTGCTCTGGCCACCCATCATGCGCCGTCCTACCACCTTCTTGGCGTACTGGATCGGCACCCGGCGCTGTCCCTGATCCATGAAGACGACCGCGACGATGACGCCGAGCCCGATGAGGACCACGACGATGAACTTGCCGGTCCCTCCCTGACGCAGGATGCCGAGTCCCTCGCTCGGCAGGGTCGAGATGACCGACACGAAGATCAGGATCGACATGCCGTTGCCCACGCCCCGCTGCGTGATCAGCTCGCCGATCCACATGACGAGCGCCGTCCCGGCGGTGAACGTCAGCACGATCAGGGCGACATTGCCCGGCGTGAACGAGTCCGCGGGAAAGACGTCGGGGATGCCGGTCCTGCCCGGAGTGGAAGAGGAAGACCAAGCCCGTCGACTGCAGCAACGCAAGGATCACCGTCACGTAGCGCGTGTACTGGTTGATCTTCTTGACGCCCGTCTCGCCCTGCTCCTGCAAGGCCTGCAGCTTCGGGATCACGACCGTCAGCAGCTGCATGATGATCGACGCCGTGATGTAGGGCATGATGCCCAGCCCGAACACGGCCAGCCGGGTCAAGCGCGCCGCCCGAGAACAGGTTGATGATCGACAGGAACCCGCTCGGTGCCCGACTGCTCGATGGCCCGGCTGATGACCCCGACGTCCACCACGGGAACCGGGACGTGGGTGCCGAACCGGTAGACGGCGATCATGAACAGCGTGAACAGGATCTTGTTGCGGAGGTCCGGTACCCGGAACGCGTTGAGGAAAGCCTTCAGCACGGGCGTCTATCGTACCCCGGAGGCGTCTCACCCGATGAGCTCGAGCGCGGCCGCCGGCCGCCTCGATCTTCGCCTTCGCGGCGGCCGAGCACGCGTGTGCCTTCACCACGAGCGCCTTGTCGATCTCCCCACGGGCGAGCACCTTCACGGGCTTGCCCTTGTGCGCCAGTCCGTGGGCGTACAGTGCCTCGGGCGTGACCTCGTCGCTTCGAAGTACTTCGAGCCAGCACCTCGACGTTGACCGGGCGTACTCCACTCGGTTCGCGTTGGTGAACCCCTTGAGCTTGGGCACGCGTCGCTGCAGCGGCATCTGGCCGCCCTCGAACCAGGCGGGCACGTTCTTGCGCGCGCCGGTGCCCTTGGTACCTCGGCCGGCGGTCTTGCCGCGCACGCCGGCGCGGCCGCGACCGACGCGCTTCTTGCCCTTGCGTTCGCGCCCTTCGGCGGGCTTCAGGTGGTGGAGCTTCATCAGCCTTCGACCTCTTCCACGTCGACCAGATGCCGGACCTTGGCGATCATGCCGCGGATCTCGGGACGATCATCCTTGACAACGGTGTCGTTGATGCGGTGCAGGCCGAGCCGGCGGACCGTGTCCTTCTGGTCGCGCGGCCGGTCGATCACGCTGCGCACGCTGCGTCACCTTGAGCTGTCATCGCCGGCCCCCACGCGGACCGGCGGGCGTCGCGACGCCTGGTCGGTGTAGACCTCTTCGAGCGCGGCGGTCCTGAGCGGCCTGCAGGCGCTCGTCGGCCGCCGCGACGGCCTCGATCATCGGCTTGGGCGCGACGTCGTTGACGTCGCGACCGCGCAATGCGAGCCACCTGGTGCGGGCGCCGGAGCTGGCTGAAGCCCGTCGACCGCCGCCTTCACGATGTTGATCTGGTTCGAGGAGCCCATGGACTTCGACAGGATGTCCTTGATGCCCGCGCACTCCACGAGCGCTCGCACGGGTCCGCCGGCGATGACGCCGGTGCCCGGAGCGGCCGGCTTGAGGAGCACCACCCCGGCTCCCTCTTCGCCGATCACCTCGTGCGGGATCGTCGTGCCCATCATCGGGACCTCGAACATCTTCTTGCGGGCCTCCTCGACGCCCTTGGCGATCGCCGAGGGCACCTCCTTGGCCTTGCCGTAGCCCACGCCGACGCGACCCGCGCCGTCGCCGACGACGACGAGGGCGGTGAACGAGAACCGGCGGCCGCCCTTGACGACCTTGGCCACGCGGTTGATCGAGATCACCCGCTCCTCGTAGGGGCTCCGGTCCTGCGCATTCGCGTCGTATCGCCTCATATCAGATCTGCAGTCCTCCCTCGCGGGCGCCCTCTGCGAGGGCCGCCACACGACCGTGGTACAGCCGGCCGCCGCGATCGAACACGGCGGCCTCGATGCCAGCCTCCTTGGCGCGGCTCGCGATCAGCTCGCCGACCGCCTTGGCGCGGGCCATCTTGCCCTCGGCCTTGACCTCGACGTCCGAGGCAGCGGCGATCGTCACGGCCGCGACATCGTCGACCAGCTGCGCGTAGATGTGCCGGTTGGACCTGAACACGGCCAGGCGAGGACGCTCGGTGTTGCCCGCCACCTTCTTGCGGACGCGCGCGTGCCGGCGTCGCAGCGCCTCGTGCTTTCGCTTGGCATCCATCATGCGGGTCCTGTCTTCGCAGCCTTGCCGGCCTTCTTGCGAACGTACTCGTTCTCGTAGCGGATGCCCTTGCCCTTGTAGGGCTCGGGCTTGCGGATCTTGCGGATCTTCGCCGCGATCTCGCCCACCGCCTGCTTGTCGTTGCCGCGCACGATGATCGACGTCGGCTGCGGCACGTCGAACTCGATACCGTCGGGAACCGGCACCAGCACCGGATGCGAGTAGCCCGCCTGCACCTCGAGGTCCTTGCCCTTGAGGGCGGCGCGATAGCCGACGCCGACGATCGCCAGGCGCTTCTCGAACCCGTTGGTGACACCCTCCACCATGTTGGCCAGCAGCGATCGGGTGAGGCCGTGCAGCCCGCGGTGGAAGGCCTCGTCGTCGGGGCGCGTCACCATCAACTGGCCGTCGTCCAGGCTCAGGCTCATGTCGGGGTGCATCGACCCCGTGAGCGTGCCACGCGGTCCCTTCACGGTCACCGCGTTGCTCTCTCCGATCGTCACCTCGACGCCGGCGGGGATCACGATCGGCTGCCTTCCGATGCGGCTCATCGACCCATCACCACACGTATGCCAGGACTTCGCCGCCGATGCGCTTGCGCGCGGCGTCCCGGTCGGTCATGACGCCCTGCGACGTGGACACGATCGCGATCCCGAGACCGCCGCGCACCCGCGGCAGTTCGTCGCGGCCGACGTACACGCGGCGACCGGGCGACGAGATCCGGTCGATGCCCGTGATCGTGCGCTCGCGTCCCTTGCCGTACTTCAGCCTGACGCGGAAGGCGGCATCGATCCCCTCACCCTCGCGATCGAACCCCGCCACGTAGCCCTCCTGGGTCAAGATCGCGAGGACGGCGTCGTTCTGCTTGGACACCGGCACGGCAAGATCGTCCTTGTACGCCAGATTCGCGTTGCGGATCCGCGTGAGCAGATCGGCGACAGGATCGGACGACGTTGCTCGAGAACCTCGCGGACTTCACCATGAGGACTTGGTCACCCCCGGCAGCTCGCCGGCGTGCGCCAGCTCACGGAAGCAGATGCGGCACAGCAGGAATCGCTTGTACACCGCGCGCGAGCGTCCACAACGCCCACAGCGCGTGTAGGCGCGCACCCGGAACTTGGGCTTGCCCTGCTGCTTGTTGATCAGTGCCTTTTTCGCCATCTCGATATCCCGTCTCAGCTCGCCTCGGCGACGGCGATCCCCGTGAACGGGAAGCCGAGTGCCGCCAAGAGCGCTAGCCCTTGCTCGTCGTCGCTCGCGGTCGTGACGATCGTGATGTCCATCCCGCGGACCTGGACCACCTTGTCATAGTCGATCTCCGGGAAGATCAGCTGCTCCGTCACGCCCAGCGTGTAGTTCCCGTGCCCGTCGAACGACCGGGGATCCATGCCTCGGAAGTCGCGGATCCTCGGCAGTGCAAGCGTTACGAGCCGATCGTAGAACTCCCACATGCGGTTGCCCCGCATCGTGACCTTCACGCCGATCGGCATACCCTCACGCAGCTTGAACCCGGCGATCGACTGGCGCGCCTTGGTCACGATCGGCTTCTGACCCGAGATCACCGTGAGGTCCTCGACCGCGGCATCCAGCATACGCCCGTCCTTGATGGCGTCACCGACGCCCGCGTTCAACACGATCTTGTCGAGCGTGGGCACCTGCATGATGTTGCTCAGGCCGAGCTGATCGCGCAGCGCCGGTCGCAGCTCGTCACGGAACCGGGTCTTCAAACGGGGTGTGATGTCGTCGCTCACAGGTCCGCCTCGCACTTCCTACAGATCCTCGTCTTCGTGTCGCCTTCGACCCGGAACCCCACCCGGGTCGGCCGCCCGCAGCTGCCGCACACGATCGCGACGTTGGACACGTCGATGAACATCTCCACGTCGATGATCCCGCCCTGCTGCAGTTGCTGCCCGCCCGAGGAACGCTTGCCCTGGGTACGGGCGTGCTTCTTGGCCAGCGCGACACCGTCGACCATGACTCGGCCGCCCTGGCGATCCACACGGACGACCCGGCCTTGCCGGCCCCGGTCCTTGCCCTGGAGCACCTGGACCGTGTCGTCGGTCTTGATGTGCATACCGGCCACCTAGATCACCTCCGGCGCGAGCGAGATGATCTTCATGAATCGCTTCTCCCGAAGCTCCCGGGCCACCGGTCCGAAGATGCGGGTGCCGCGCGGGTTGCGCTGCTCGTTGATGATGACCACCGCATTGTCGTCGAAGCGGATGTACGAACCATCGAGGCGGCGGCGCTCCTTCGCGGTTCGCACGACCACGGCGCGCACGACCTCGCCCTTCTTCACCCCTCCGCCTGGAAGAGCGTCCTTCACGGTGCCGACGATCACGTCGCCGACCCCTGCGTAGCGTCGCCCGGAGCCACCGAGCACGCGGATGCACAGGACCTCCTTGGCCCCGGTGTTATCCGCCACCTTGCAGCGCGTCTCCTGCTGGATCACTTCGCCCGCTCCACGATCTCCACGACCCGCCAGCGCTTCGACTTGGACAAGGGTCGGGTCTCCACCACGCGGACGGTGTCGCCCACTCGTGCGTCGTTCGCCTCGTCGTGCGCGGCCAGCTTGGACGAGTGTCGCACCGTCTTCTGGTACAGGCTGTGACGCACCTGTCGGTCGATGCGGATCAGCACGGTCTTGTCCATCTTGTCCGACACGACCACGCCGGTTCGCACCTTGCGGCGTCCTCGCTCTGCTTGCGTCTGCTCGTCGCTCACCGTTCCTCCTCACCCTCCGCTGCCAGCGCGTCGAGCTCGGCCTCGATCTGACGTTCACGCAGCACGGTCGCCAGGCGCGCCACGTCGTGGCGCACCTCCTTCAGGCGGGCGGGGTTGTCGAGCTGCCCCGTCGCCATCTGGAAGCGCAGGTTGAAGAGCTCCTCCTTGGAGGACTCGATACGGGTCACGAGCTCCTCATCGGGCAGCTCGCGCAGCTCCGCGGCCTTGCTCGGCATCCCTACTCCCCCACCCGGCTGATGAACTTGGTCTTGATGGGCAGTTTGTGCTGTGCGCGCTTCATGGCCTCGCGTGCCAACGATTCGGGTACGCCGGCCAGCTCGAACATGACCCTGCCCGGCTTGACCACGGCCACCCATCCCTCCGGATTGCCTTTGCCCGAGCCCATCCGCGTCTCAGCCGGTTTCTTGGTGACCGGTTTGTCCGGGAAGATGTTGATCCAGACCTTGCCGCCTCGGCGGATGTGGCGGGTGATCGCGACACGGGCCGCCTCGATCTGACGGTTGGTGATCCACGCCGCCTCCATCGCCACCAACCCGTAGTCGCCGAAATGGATCTCGGTGCCGCCCTTTGCCTTGCCGCGACGGTTCCCACGATGCACCTTGCGGTGCTTCACCTTCTTGGGAGCGAGCATCAGGCGTCACCCGCCTCGGTCGCGGGGGCCTCGGGCTCGGTCGCGGGGGCCGCGGGAGCCTCGGGCTCGGTCGCGGGAGCCCCGGGCTCGGTCGCGGGAGCGCCGGGCTCGGTCGCGGGGGCGGCCTCAGCCTCGTTCTCCGGTTCCCCCCGCCCGCCGCGGCGGTCGGCATCGACCTGCTGCGCGCTCGCGTGGGCTCGCGCGAGCGCGCGCTCGGTCTCCTGCTCGCGGTGCGGCACCTCGTCGCCGTGGTAGACCCACACCTTCACGCCCACCACGCCGAACGTGGTCTTGGCCTCTGCGGTGCCGAAGTCGACCTTGGCCCGGAGCGTGTGCAGCGGAACCCTGCCTTCTCGGTACCACTCACGGCGACCCATCTCTGAGCCCCCGAGGCGACCGCCGCAGGCGACACGAACACCGAGGGCGCCCGATCGCATCGCGGTCTGCACCGCTCGGCGCATGGCCCGGCGGAACGCCACGCGACCCGCGAGCTGCTCGGCGACGTTCTGAGCGAGCAGCGTGGCGTCGGTCTCAGGCCGCGACTCGCTCGCCGCCTGGTTCATGTCCTCCACCTTCACGTCCACGCGCTTCTTCGTGTAGCGCTCGATGTCCTTGCGGAGCCGGTCCACCTCGGCGCCCTTGCGTCCGATCACGATCCCGGGTCGCGCGGTACGGATGAACACCCAGATCTGATCGCCCTTCCGCTCGATGTCGATCGAGGAGATGCCGGCGCGAGACAGCCGCGCACGGATGTGCTTGCGGATCCACACGTCCTCGTGGAGCTGCTCGGCATACTCGCGCTTGCCGGCGTACCAGTTGGACTTCCAGGGGTAGATGACCCCCAGGCGGAACCCGTACGGGTTGACCTTGTGACCCACTAGCGATCCTCTCCCATCGTCGCGACTACGAGCGTCACGTGCGACGTGCGCTTGCGCACGCGTGTGGCGCGCCCGTAGGCCCGCGGCCGGTATCGGCGCAGGGTCGGACCTTCGTCGACCCAGGCGCGCGAAACCGTCAGGTTCTCGGCGATCACGCCGGGGTTCTGCTCGGCGTTGGCGATCGCGCTGTTCAACAGCTTCTCGATGTCGTGCGTCGGTCCGAGCGGCGAGAACCGCAGGATCCGACGCGCCTCCTCGACGTGCTGGCCGCGGATGAGGTCGACGACACGACGCATCTTGCGCGGCGTGGTGCGTGCGTACTTCATCGTGGCGCGACCCTCCACCTATCTCACCCCAGTCCGGCGCTCGGAGCCCGCGTGCGTGCGGAACGTGCGTGTCGGGGCGAACTCCCCGAGCTTGTGGCCGACCATCGACTCGGAGATGAACACGGGCACGTGCTTGCGGCCGTCGTGCACCGCGATCGTGTGCCCCAGCATCTCGGGCACGATCGTGCTCCGGCGCGACCAGGTCTTGATGACCCGCTTGTCGCCCTTCTTGTTCATGTCCTCCACCTTGGCCATCAGGTGATCGTCCACGAACGGACCCTTCTTGACGGACCTCGCCATCAGCCTCGACCCTTCCCACGGCGGCGAACGATGTACTTGTTCGACGCCTTGTTCTTCTTGCGCGTGCGGCCTTCCTTCTTGCCCCAGGGGCTCGACGGGTGCCGGCCGCCGGAGGACTTGCCCTCTCCGCCGCCCAGCGGGTGGTCGACGGGGTTCATCGCAACGCCGCGGACGCTCGGACGCTTGTTCTTCCAACGGGCACGGCCCGCCTTGCCGAGCGAGATCAGCTCGTGCTCGGGATTGCCCACCACGCCGACCGTCCCCTTGCACGAGGCCGGGATCAGCCGCATCTCGCCCGAGGGCAGCCGGATCGTGGCCATCGCCCCCTCTTTGGCCATCAGCTGGACGCTCGTGCCTGCCGAACGGGCCAGCTTGGCTCCCGCGCCGGGCTTGAGCTCGATCGCGTGGATCACGGTGCCGACCGGGATGTTGCGCAGCGGCAGCGAATTGCCGGGACGGATCTCGGCATCCGCCCCCGACATCAGGGAATCGCCTTGCTTGACCCCCTGAGGGGCGAGGATGTAGCGCTTCTCTCCGTCCGCGTAGTGGAGCAGCGCGATGCGGGCGCTCCGGTTCGGGTCGTACTCGATGTGGGCGACCTTGGCGGGCACGCCGTCCTTGTTGCGGCGGAAATCGATCACGCGGTACCGATTCTTGTTGCCACCGCCGTGGTGGCGCGTCGTGATCCGGCCATGGACGTTGCGGCCGGCCTTGTTGCGACCCTTGGCCACGAGCGACTTCTCCGGCCGGCGATCGCGTCAGCTCGTCGAACGTGGACACGCTCGCGCCGCGGCGCCCCGGGGTCGTCGGCTTGTACTTGCGCACACCCATGTCTAGTTCCCGCCCTCGAAGATCTCGATCGAATCGCCGGGCGCGAGCGTAACGATCGCCCGCTTCTGATCGGGCCGGCGGCCCTTCATGTATCCGCGACGCTCGGGTCTTGCCCCTGCGGTGCAGCGTGTTCACCGAGGTGACCCGGACGTCCCAGATGACCTGAACGGCTTCCTTGATCTCGGTCTTGTTCGCCCGGGGATCGACTTCGAAGGTGTACGTGCCCGGCCTCGAGCCCGGCGTAGGACTTCTCCGACACGATCGGGCGGATGATCACGTCACGGGGCGACTTCATGCGACGTCACCCTTGCCCTGGATCGAGTCGAGCGCGGCGGCGCTGAGCAGCACACGGTCGGCCCACAGGACCTCGTACGTGCCCAAGCCCCTCGCGTACGCCAGTCGCACCCGCGTGAGGTTGCGGAACGACTTCTCGATCGCGGCGGTCTCGCTCGGTTCGGGAAGCACCACGAGGATCTTGCCGTGCAACTCCAGCGCATCGAGCAGCGCGACCGCGTCCTTCGTCCTGGGGGCGTCGAACGAGATCTCGTCGACCACCGCGAGCTTGCCGCTCTGAAGGGCGTCCGTGAGGGCCGAGCGGAGCGCTCCCTTCTTCATCTTCTTGTTCACGCGCATCTCGTGTCCGTGGGGCTGGGGTCCGTGGGCGATGCCGCCACCCACCCACTGAGGGGAACGGATCGAGCCCTGCCGGGCGCGGCCGGTGCCCTTCTGGCGCCAGGGCTTCCTGCCGCCGCCTCGGACCTCGCCGCGGGTCTTCGTGCTGTGGGTTCCGGCCCGAAGGCCGGCGAGGCCCGCCACGACGACCTGATGCATCAGGGGAACGTTGACGTCGCGTCTCGAAGTACTCGGCGGGCCAGGTCGCGGGTCCCTGACTTCTTGCCCGCCGCATCGTGTACGTCGATCGTCGGCATCAGGCCCCCTTCCCGGCCGGGGCCTTGACCGCCGAACGCACCATGACGAGCCCGCCCTTTGGACCCGGCACGGCGCCCTTGACGAGCAGCAGGTTGCGCTCGGGGTCGACCTGAACGACCTCGAGGTTGAGTACGGTCACGCGCTGGTTACCGTGCTGGCCCGCCATCCGCATGCCCTTGAAGACGCGGCTGGGAGTGGCGCACGCGCCGATCGCTCCCGGCGAGCGGTGCTTGCGCTGTGTGCCGTGTGAGGCGCCCAGTCCGGCGAACCCATGACGCTTCATCACGCCTGCGAATCCCTTGCCCTTCGACACGCCCACGACGTCGACGATGTCGCCCACCTCGAAGACGTCGGACCGGAGCTCCTGGCCCGGCTCGTAGCTCGAGGCGTCGTCGGTGCGCAACTCGACCACGTGGCGGCCCACCTGGCCGCCGTGCGCGTCGAAGTGGCCGCGCATCGGCTTGGTGACGGCGCGCGGCTCCTCGAACGCGAGCTGCACGGCGTCGTAGCCGTCCGCCTCCCGCGTCTTGATCTGCGCCACGAAGCAGGGGCCGGCCTTGATGACCGTCACCGGGATCGCCCGCGTGTCATCGAAGATCTGGGTCATGCCCAGCTTCTCCCCCAGGATTCCTTTGGTCTGCGTCATGTCCCCTACAACTTGATCTCGATGTCGACCCCGGCCGACAGGTTCAGGCGCTGGAGCTCCTGCACCGTCTTGGAGGTGGCGTCCACGATGTCGATCAGCCGCTTGTGCGTGAGCATCTGGAAGTGCTCGCGGGAGTCCTTGTATTTGTGCGGCGAGCGGATGACCGTGTAGATGGAACGCTCGGTCGGCAGCGGCACCGGTCCGACCACCTTCGCCCCCGTGCGGGTGACGTGCTCGACGATGTCGCGCGCGGCGACGTCGAGCATGCGGTGATCATAGGCCCGGAGCTTGATGCGGATCTTTGGTCCTGCCATCCGGCGTTCCTTCTCTCTCGTGTCGGACTTACTTGACGATCTTGGTGACGCGGCCGGCGCCCACGGTGCGTCCGCCCTCGCGGATCGCGAAGCGCAGACCCTCTTCCATGGCGATGGGGGCGATCATCTCCACCGTCATCTCCACGTTGTCTCCGGGCATGACCATCTCCACGCCCTCGGGCAGGGTCGCGGTGCCGGTCACGTCGGTGGTGCGGAAGTAGAACTGGGGGCGGTAGCCGTTGAAGAACGGCGTGTGGCGCCCGCCCTCGTCCTTGCTCAAGATGTAGACCTGGGCCTCGAAGTCGGTGTGGGGCGTGATCGACCCGGGCTGAGCCAGCACCTGACCTCGCTCGACCTCGTCCTTGTCGATGCCGCGCAGCAAGATCCCGACGTTGTCGCCCGCGCGCACCTCGTCCAGGAGCTTTCGGAACATCTCCAGGTCGGTGGCGGTGGTCTTGCGGGTGTCTTTGATCCCGACGATCTCGATCTCACTCATCTTGGCCAGGGTCCCGCGCTCCACGCGCCCGGTGACCACGGTGCCGCGTCCGGTGATCGAGAACACGTCTTCGATCGGCATCAGGAACGGCTTGTCGACGTCGCGCTCGGGCTCGGGGATGTAGCTGTCGCACGCGGCCATGAGCTCATCGATCTTGGCGCCCCACTCGTCGTCGCCTTCCAGGGACTTGAGCGCGGATCCCACGATCACGGGCACGTCGTCGCCGGGGAACTCATACGAGCTCAGCAGCTCTCGGACCTCCAGCTCGACCAGGTCCAACAGCTCGGGGTCATCGACCATGTCGGCCTTGTTCAAGAACACCACGACGTAGGGCACGCCCACCTGGCGGGCCAACAGCACGTGCTCGCGCGTCTGGGGCATGGGGCCGTCGGCGGCCGACACCACCAAGATCGCGCCGTCCATCTGGGCGGCGCCGGTGATCATGTTCTTGACGTAGTCGGCGTGGCCGGGACAGTCCACGTGGGCGTAGTGGCGCGCATCGGTCTCGTACTCCACGTGGGCGATCGCGATCGTGATGCCGCGCTCGCGCTCCTCGGGAGCCTTGTCGATCTGGTCGAACGGGGTGAAGTCGGCCATGCCCTGGTCGGCCTGGCGCTTGGTGATGGCAGCGGTCAGGGTCGTCTTGCCGTGGTCGATGTGACCGATCGTGCCGATGTTGACGTGCGGCTTGGTGCGCTCGAACTTCTGCTTGGCCATGACCCGTTCCTTCCCTACTCGCCCGTCACCCGGGCGATGATCTCCTTGGCGATCTGCGGCGGAACCTCGTTGTACGCGTGCAGCGACATCGGGCTGTGCGCCGCCCGTCCCTGGGTACGCGACCGCAGCTCGGTGGCGTATCCGAACAACTCGGCTAGCGGCACGAGCACACGCACGATCTTCTGGCCGGCCCGCTCGTCGATGTTCTCGATACGTCCGCGCCGGGCGGTGACGTCTCCCATCACGTCGCCAAGGAAGTCCTCGGGCGTCGTGACCTCGAACTCCATCACTGGTTCCAGTAGCACGGGGTCCGCCCGACGTGCGGCCTCCTTGATCCCCATCGAGCCGGCGATCTTGAACGCCATCTCCGACGAGTCGACCTCGTGGTAGCTGCCGTCGACGAGCGTGGCCCGAACGTCCACCATCGGGTATCCGGCGAGCACGCCGTTGTCGAGCGCCTCCTGGATCCCTTGGTCCACGGCCGGGATGTACTCACGCGGGATCTTGCCGCCCACGATCCTGTTGATGAACTCGTACCCGCCCCCGGGGCCCGTGGGCTCGAGGTCGAGCACGACATGACCGAACTGGCCGCGCCCGCCGGTCTGTCGCACGAAACGGGCCTCGACCTTGTGGACCTCCTTGCGGACGGTCTCGCGGTATGCCACCTGCGGCTTGCCGACGTTGGCATCCACCGAGAACTCGCGCCGCAGGCGGTCCACGATGATGTCGAGGTGGAGCTCGCCCATCCCCGAGATCACCGTCTGACCGGTCTCGTCGTCGAACTTCACCACGAAGGTGGGGTCCTCGTCGGACAGCTTGGCGAGACCGCCGCCGAGCTTGTCCTGGTCGGCCTTGGTCTTGGGCTCCACGGCGACCGAGATGACCGGTGTCGGGAAGCTGATCGACTCGAGCACGACCGGGTCCTGGGGGTCACAGATCGTGTCGCCCGTGGTGGCGTGCTTGAGGCCCACCACGGCGACGATGTCGCCCGTGTAGGCGGCGTCCTTGTCCTCGCGGTGGTTGGCGTGCATCTGGAGGATCCGCCCGATCCGCTCCTTGCGATCCTTCGTGGAGTTCAGCACGTGCGAGCCGGACTTCAGCACACCGGAGTACACACGCAGGTACGTCAGGCGACCGACGTAGGCGTCGGACATGATCTTGAACGCGAGAGCGGCGAACGGCTGGTCGTCCTCGGGCGTGCGCGCGATCTTCTCGTCCTCGCGCTCGGGCCGATGACCTTCGAGCGGGGGCACGTCGAGCGGAGAAGGCAGGTAGTGGACGACGGCGTCGAGCACGAGCTGAACACCCTTGTTCTTGAACGCGGAACCGCAGAGCACCGGAACACCCTCACCCGCCAGCGTCGCGCGGCGGATCGCCCGGCGCAGCTCGTCGACGGTGGGCTCCTCTTCATGGACGAACTTCTCCATGAGCGACTCGTCGTGGTCGGCGAGCTTCTCGAAGAGTTCGTGGTGAGCGACCGCGGCCGCCTCCCGATACTCGTCGGGGATCTCCGTGTCCTTCCAGTCCTCGCCCATCTCCCCTTCCCAGTAGTGGCCCTTCATCTCCACGAGGTCGATGACCCCGTGGAGATCGGCCTCGGTGCCCCATGGGAGCTGGAGGACGAGCGGGTTCGCGCCGAGGCGGTCGACGATCATGTCGACCGTGCGACCGAAGTCGGCACCGGTGCGATCCATCTTGTTCACGAAGCAGATGCGTGGGACGGCGTACCTGTCGGCCTGGCGCCACACGGTCTCGGACTGCGGCTCCACACCGGCGACCGCGTCGAACACCGCAACGGCCCCGTCCAGCACACGCAGCGACCGCTCGACCTCGACCGTGAAGTCGACGTGGCCGGGCGTGTCGATGATGTTGATCCAGTGGCCCTTCCACTGGCAGGTGGTCGCGGCCGACGTGATCGTGATGCCGCGCTCGCGCTCCTGGGCCATCCAGTCCATCTGGGCCGTGCCCTCGTGGACCTCGCCGATCTTGTATGCCTTGCCGGTGTAGTACAGGATCCGCTCGGTGGTCGTGGTCTTGCCGGCGTCGATATGGGCCATGATGCCGATGTTGCGCGTGCGTGCGAGAGGGTACTCGCGGATCTCGAGTCCCTTGCCCTTGCCGCCGTCCTGTTCGGGTTGTGCCACGTGCATCTTCTCCGCGGGGCTGGCCATCTAGGCTCGCCCCCCCTCGCAGGAAACCCGGCCCTCGGGCCGGGTCCTTGACTCCTCCGTATCCATCACCAGCGGTAGTGCGCGAAGGCCCGGTTGGCCTCGGCCATCTTGTGCATGTCTTCACGGCGCTTCACCGAATTGCCGGCGCCGTTCGACGCATCCATGATCTCTGCGACCAAACGGTCCGCCATCGAATGCTCGCGTCGCTGCCTGCTGAAGTACACGAGCCAGCGGAGCGCCAGCGTGGTCCCGCGCTGGGGGCGTACCTCGATGGGAACCTGATACGACGCACCGCCAACCCTGCGGGACTTCACCTCGAGGGTCGGACGAACGTTGTCGACCGCCCTCTTCAAGGTGATCACCGGATCGTTGGCCGTCATCTGGCTGATCTGCTCGAGCGCGTCGTACACGGTGCGCTCGGCCACTGTCTTCTTACCGTCGAGCAGGACCTTGTTGATCAGCTGCGTGACCAGCGGGTTCTGGTAGACGGGGTCGGGGGCGACATCCCGGCGTACGGCGGGGCCTTTGCGCGGCATGTCTACTCGCCGCCCTTCTTGGCGCCGTATCGGGAACGAGCCTGCTTGCGGTCTTTGACCCCTGCGGTATCGAGGGTGCCGCGCACGATCTTGTACCTCACGCCCGGCAGGTCCTTCACGCGACCCCCGCGCACCAGGACGATCGAGTGCTCCTGGAGGTTGTGGCCCTCCCCGGGGATGTAGCACGTAACCTCGATCTGCGAGGTGAGCCGGACACGTGCGACCTTGCGAAGCGCAGAGTTCGGCTTCTTAGGGGTCATGGTGTAGACACGAGTGCAGACGCCTCGTCGCTGAGGCGAGCCCTTGAGGGCGGGGGCCTTGGTCTTGGCCTTTCGGACCGAGCGGCCCTTGCGTACCAACTGTTCGATCGTGGGCATAGATCTCTCGTCTGCACTCTGTCGTTGTCAAACACCAGGGCCCGACCGAGGTCGTTCCCGCGGGCCATCAGAACCGTTGGAGCGCAGCGGAAACGCCGTCCTGCTCCTTCGGATCTCACTCCGGAACCGGAGTCGAGCGCGCCGGTGACCCGCCGAGCCGGGGCGCGACCGCCAAACCTACAGGTCGCACACACGAAGTGTCAACTCACCGGGTGCCTCCCGCGTGAGGGCGGGCCCGTGGGTCTCGGCTGCTAGCCTACCCGCCCGATGCGCCCCCTGACCCCCCTCTCCGAGATCGCTCGTGGCGCCGCGCTACGGGGCGGCTCCATCGTGCGTACCGCAGGCGTGAGCACCCGGGTCGAATCGAAAGGGCTTCCCGGCGACTACGTCACCGAAGTCGACCTCGCGAGCGAGTCCGCGATCAACGCGTTCCTCGCCCAGGAGACACCCGACATCCCGGTCCACGGCGAGGAAACCGGAGGCGAGACGGGCGATCGGTATTGGGTCGTCGACCCTCTCGACGGGACGACGAACTTCGTCCATGGGTTCTGGGCGGTCGGCGTCTCGGTCGCGTTGGTCGAGCATGGCCGGCCGGTCGCCGGGTGCGTGCACGCCCCGTTCCTCGAGGAGACCTACGTGACAGCGGCCGGAAGGGGCGCGTGGCTGTCACGCAGCGGTCGCGGCTCGCGACGACTTGCGGTGTCGGATCGGCCCGTGGGTCGCGCCGTGGTCGGCACCGGGTTCCCGTTCCGCCACCAGGAGTCACTTCCCCGCTATCTGGCCACGATGACGGACGCGCTGGCCGCGTTCGAGGATCTGCGGCGACCGGGGGCGGCGTGCCTGGACCTGGCCTGGGTGGCGGCGGGCGTCTTCGACGGGTTCTTCGAGCTGCGGCTGTCACCGTGGGATGTGGCGGCCGGCGGCCTACTGATACGAGAGGCGGGAGGGATCGTCACGGACTGGTCGGGCGGCGACGATTGGCTGTCCGGCGACATCCTCGCCGGCCCGGCGCCGGTACACGCCGAACTGCTGCGAGTCGCGCGCCACTGAACGACCCAGGGGCGCCTTCGCGGCGCCCCTGCTCGATCCACGCCTGGATCGGGCTAGTCGGTCGAGGACGGCGCGCCGCCCAGCATTGCCTCCGCCTGCTCGCGGGTGAGCCCTACGAGCGCCGGCTCGCTGCTCGACGCACCCTCGGCCACAGCCTCCTGCAGTTCCCGCTGGCGGGCCAGCCAGTACTCCGGGATCGCCTCGGGCTTGATATGCACCGCGACGTTCCGGTAGCGCGCAAGGCCCGAGCCGGCCGGGATCAGCTTGCCGATGATCACGTTCTCCTTCAGCCCGAGCAGCGGGTCCGACTTGGCCGAGATGGCCGCGTCGGTGAGCACCCGCGTGGTCTCCTGGAAGGAGGCCGCCGAAAGCCACGAGTCCGTGGCCAGCGACGCCTTCGTGATGCCGAGCAGGACGGGGCGGGCGCTGGCGGGGACGCCACCCTCCTCGACGAGCTCGGCGTTGCGGTCTTCGAACTTGCGACGGGCCACCATGTCGCCGGGCAGGAACTCCGAGTCGCCCGGCTCGATGATGTGCACCTTGCGAAGCATCTGGCGAGCGATCAGCTCGATGTGCTTGTCATGGATCGTCACACCCTGGCTCCGATACACCTGCTGGACCTCGTCCGCCAGGTGCTGCTGCAGGGCCAGAACGCCCTCGACGCGCAGCTTCTCGTGGGGGTTGACCGACCCCTCGGTGAGCTGCTGACCCACCTCGACCGCGTCGCCCTCGCCCACCGTCAGGCGGGCGCGGAACGACACCGGGTACTCGACCTCGTCGCCCGAGTCATCGGTCACGCGGATCTTCCGCACGTGCTTCTCGTCGTCGTCCTCGATCGACACCGTCCCCGAGAGCTCGGTGATCTGCGCCTCTCCCTTGGGCTTGCGGGCCTCGAAGAGTTCGACCACGCGCGGCAGGCCGTGCGTGATGTCCTCCCCGGCGACGCCGCCCGTGTGGAACGTACGCATCGTCAGCTGGGTACCGGGCTCGCCGATCGACTGCGCGGCGATGATGCCCACCGCCTCGCCGATGTCGACCATGCGACCGCTGGCGAGCGAGCGCCCGTAGCAGGTGGCGCACACCCCGACCTCCGCCTCGCAGGTCGTGACCGAACGGCATTGCACGACCTCGACGCCCGATTCGACGACCGCCGCCGTGGTGACGTCATCGAGCGCGTCGCCCTTCAACGCGATCTTCTTGCTGCCGACCTTGACGTCCTCAGCCAGGACACGCCCGAACAACGACGTGTCGATGTGTGCGCTCGGCACGGTGGTGCCGTCGGGGCGCACCACACTCACCACGATCGGGATCGACCGGTCGGTCTCACAATCCTCCTCGCGGACGATGAGCTCCTGGGCCACGTCGACGAGCCGGCGGGTCAGGTATCCGGAGTCGGCGGTGCGAAGCGCCGTGTCGGCCAGCCCCTTGCGAGCGCCGTGGGTGGAGATGAAGTACTCCAGAACCGACAGGCCTTCGCGGAAGTTCGACTTGATCGGACGCGGGATGATCTCGCCCTTGGGGTTGGCCACCAGGCCGCGCATGCCCGCCAGCTGGCGGATCTGCATCGTGTTCCCCCGGGCTCCCGAGTTGGCCATCATGTAGATGGGGTTGGTCGCCGTGAACTGCTCCTCCATGGCGTCCTTGACCTCGTCGGTCGCCTGCGTCCAGATCTCGATCAGCTCTTGACGACGCTCGTCGTCGGTGATGATCCCCTTTCGGTACTGGCCTTCGACCTTCTGGGCTCGCTTCTCGTGCTCGTCGAGGATCTTCTGCTTCGAGGGAGGCACGGTGACGTCCTCGATGCCGATCGTGACGCCGGCCCGGGTCGCATAGTGGAACCCGAGTCCCTTCAAGCCATCCAGTATCCGCTCGGTGGTCGCTCGGTCGTAGCGGTGCACGGCCTCGTCGACCAGCTGGGCGATATCGGACTTGAGCATGGGATGGTTGCGGTACTCGAAGTCCGCCGGGAAGACGTCGTTGAGGATGACCCGCCCGATCGTCGTTCGGATGACCGGCGGGCGCCCCTTGGCGGCGTCGAAACCCTCCGGCAGCATCCCGTCGGGCAATGTCTTGCCCTCGAGGCGGATCCGGATCGGAGCGTGGAGGGCGTATCCGCGGTCGAGCGCCAACAGCGCCTCGGCCACCGACCCGAAGGCCGGCACCTTCTCGTCCTTGAGGCCCTCGTCGTTGGCCAGGGACAGGTAGTACAGGCCAAGCACCATGTCCTGCGACGGGGTCGCGATGGGGCGACCGTGCGCGGGCGACAGGATGTTGTTGGCCGACAGCATCAGCACCCGCGCCTCGGCCTGGGCCTCCGCCGACAACGGCACGTGCACGGCCATCTGGTCGCCGTCGAAGTCCGCGTTGAACGCGGCACACACGAGCGGGTGGATCTTGATGGCCTTGCCCTCGACCAGGACCGGCTCGAACGCCTGGATCCCGAGGCGGTGCAGGGTCGGCGCCCGGTTCAGCAGGACCGGGTGCTCGCGGATGACCTCCTCAAGCACGTCCCACACCTGCGGGCGGGCGCGCTCCACCATGCGCTTCGCGCTCTTGATGTTCTGAGCCAGGTTCTGATCGACGAGCCGCTTCATCACGAAGGGCTTGAACAACTCGAGGGCCATCTGCTTGGGCAGCCCGCACTGGTGCAACTGCAGTTCGGGACCCACGACGATGACCGAGCGCCCCGAATAGTCGACGCGCTTGCCGAGCAGATTCTGGCGGAACCGCCCCTGCTTGCCCTTCAGCATGTCGGACAACGACTTGAGTGGCCGGTTGCCGGGCCCCGTCACGGGGCGCCCGCGGCGGCCGTTGTCGAACAGGGCGTCGACGGCCTCCTGCAGCATCCGCTTCTCGTTGTTGACGATGATCTCGGGAGCCTGGAGGTCGAGGAGTCGCTTCAGCCGGTTGTTCCGGTTGATCACTCGGCGATACAGGTCGTTCAGGTCCGAGGTGGCGAACCGCCCACCGTCGAGCTGCACCATCGGGCGCAGGTCGGGCGGGATCACCGGCACGGCGTCGAGCACCATCCCCAGGGGATTGGACTTGCCCTCGACGAAGTTCGACACGACCTTCAGGCGCTTGATCGCCTTGAGGCGCTTCGTGCCCTTGCCGTTGTCGATGATGTCGCGGAGGAACTCGGCCTCGGCCACGACGTCGTAGTCGGAGAGGAGCCGCTTGATCGCCTCGGCCCCCATGCCCCCGTCGAAGTAGTCGCCGAAGCGCTCGCGGAGGCTGCGGTAGACGTTGTCGTCGGCGACGAGCTGCTTGACCACCAGCCCCTTGAACGCCGTGAGCACCTCCTCCAGATGCTGGGCGTCGCGCCCGAACGACTCGGTGATGCGCTCGACGTCGCGCTGAGCCTCGCGCTTGGCGGCCGACAGCTGCGCGCCTTTGGCGCCCTCAGCCTCGAGCTCCTTGAGACGGTCCTCGAGCTCGTTCAGACGGGCCTTGATCGCGGTGTCGCGATCGCCGTCGAGCTCCTTCTTTTCCGTCTCGATGCCCGACTCGATCTCGGGCAGGTCCTCGTGGCGGCGGTCCTCATCGACGCGCGTGACCACGTAGGCCGCGAAGTAGATGATCCGTTCGAGATCCTTGGGCGCCAGATCCAGCAGGTAGCCCAGTCGCGACGGGACGCCCTTGAAGTACCAGATGTGGGTGACCGGCGCGGCCAGCTCGATGTGGCCCATGCGGTCACGCCGGACCTTGCTCCTTGTGATCTCGACCCCGCAGCGCTCGCAGATGATGCCCTTGAAGCGGACCCGCTTGTACTTGCCGCAGTGACACTCCCAGTCCCTCGTGGGGCCGAAGATGCGCTCGCAGAACAGGCCGTCCTTCTCGGGCTTGAGGGTGCGGTAGTTGATCGTCTCGGGCTTCTTGACCTCGCCGTTGGACCAGGCACGCACCTGGTCGGCGGTGGCCAGACCGATACGGAGCTCGTCGAAGTAGTTCACGTCCAGCACGGTTCTAGCTCGCCTCCTCGCGTGGCTCGCCGTACATCTCGTTCAACGCTTGCTTGTTCCCGCTCAATCGAAGTCCGCCCCGGCCGGCTCGCGGCGGCTGAGGTCGATACCCAGCTCCTCGGCGGCTCGGAACACGTCCTCGTCGGTCTCGCGGAGCTCGATCTCCTCGCCCGTCGACGACCGGACCTCGACGTTGAGGCAGAGAGACTGCATCTCCTTGATCAGCACCTTGAACGACTCGGGGATGCCGGGCTCGGGGATGTTCTCCCCCTTCACGATGGCCTCGTAGACCTTGACCCTGCCCAGGACGTCGTCGGACTTGATCGTGAGCAGCTCCTGAAGCGCGTATGCCGCCCCGTAGGCCTCGAGCGCCCAGACCTCCATCTCGCCGAAGCGCTGGCCCCCGAACTGCGCCTTCCCACCCAGCGGCTGCTGGGTGATCATCGAGTACGGCCCGGTGGAACGCGCGTGGATCTTGTCGTCCACCAGGTGGAGCAGCTTCAGGATGTAGGCAACGCCCACGGTCACGGGCTCCTCGAACGGCTCGCCCGACCGTCCGTCGATCAACTGCGCCTTGCCGACGTCGTTGACCATCTTCTGGCCGTCGCGGTTGGGGTGCACCGACCGGATCGCCTCGAGGATCTCGTGTTCCCGGGCCCCGTCGAATACCGGAGTGGCGACGTGGGCCGGGCCCTCGTGGTCCACCCCGTCCTTGGTGAAGCCCCACAGTGCGGCGAGCCCCAGATGGGCCTCGAGCACCTGACCGAGATTCATCCGGCTGGGCACGCCGAGGGGGTTGAGGATGATGTCGACCGGCGTCCCGTCCTCGAGGAAGGGCATGTCCTCCTCGGGCAGGATCGTCGAGATGACTCCCTTGTTCCCGTGACGACCGGCCAGCTTGTCCCCGTCCGAGATCTTGCGCTTCTGGGCCACGTACACCCGGACCAGTTGGTTGACGCCCGGGGGCAGCTCGTCGCCATCGTCCCGATTGAACACGCGCACGCCGATGACCTTGCCGGACTCGCCGTGCGGCACCTTCAGCGAGGTGTCGCGGACCTCACGGGCCTTCTCACCGAAGATCGCGCGCAGCAGGCGTTCCTCGGGCGTCAGCTCCGTCTCACCCTTGGGCGTCACCTTGCCGACGAGGTAGTCGCCGGGGTTGACCTCGGCTCCCACCCGCACGATCCCGCGCTCATCGAGGTCCTTGAGGATCTCCTCGCTCACGTTCGGGATGTCGCGCGTGATCTCCTCGGCACCCAGCTTGGTGTCGCGGGCATCGACCTCGTGCTCCTCGATATGGATCGAGCTGAGGACGTCGTCCTTGACCAGTCGCTCGGACAGGATGATCGCGTCCTCGTAGTTGTGGCCCTCCCACGGCATGTAGGCGACCAACAGGTTCTTGCCCAGGGCGATCTCGCCGGCCTCGGTCGACGGGCCGTCGGCGATCACCTGTCCCGTCGTGACCTTGTCGCCCGTGGCCACGATCGGCTTCTGGTTCTGACACGTGCCCTGATTGGACCGACGGAATTTGAGCAGCGGGTACACCTTGAGTGCGCCCGACCGCTCCTTGATGACGATCTCGTCAGCCGACACGTCCTCGACGACGCCCGATGACTCGGTGACGACTACGTCGCCCGCGTCGACCGCGGCGCGGAACTCGACGCCGGTGCCGACGAGTGGGGCCTCCGAGCGAAGGAGAGGCACCGCCTGGCGCTGCATGTTCGCGCCCATGAGCGCCCGGTTCGCGTCGTCGTGCTCGAGGAAGGGGATCAGCGCGGCCGCCACCGACACCAGTTGTTTGGGCGACACGTCCATGTAGTCGATCTCGTCCGGCGCCACCGGGTCGACCTCGCCGCCCTTGCGGCGCACCAGAACCTGGGGATTGACGAACTTGCCGGAGTCGTCGAGCACGGCGTTGGCCTGTGCGATGACGTGTCGGTCTTCCTCGTCGGCGGACAGGTAGTCGATCTTCGAGGTGACCTTGCCACGCTCCACGCGACGGTACGGCGTCTCGATGAACCCGAACTCGTTGATGCGGGCGAAGGTCGACAGAGACCCGATCAGCCCGATATTCGGACCCTCCGGCGTCTCGATCGGGCACATTCGTCCGTAGTGCGACGGGTGCACGTCTCGGACCTCGAAGCCCGCACGCTCGCGGGACAGGCCGCCGGGGCCGAGCGCGGAGAGTCGCCGCTTGTGGGTGAGCCCTGCCAGCGTGTTCGTCTGATCCATGAACTGCGACAGCTGAGAGGTTCCGAAGAACTCCTTGATGGAGGCGACGACGGGCCGGATGTTGATCAGGGTCTGGGGCGTGATCGCCTCGACGTCCTGTGTGGTCATGCGTTCCTTGACGACCCGCTCCATCCGCGACAAGCCGATCCGGATCTGGTTCTGGATCAGCTCGCCCACCGAGCGCAGGCGCCGGTTGCCGAAGTGGTCGATGTCGTCGGGGTCGTATCCATCCTCGCCCGCGTGGAGCTTCACGAGGTACGCCACCGTCTTCAGCATGTCTTCGAACGTGAGCACGGCCTTGTACTTGGGCGCGCCCGCGCCCTTCTCATCCTTGAGCTGGTCGGCGAAGACGCGGTACTTCGTCTGCTCCCAGGCCTTCTTGTCCGGATTGTCCAGCTCGCCGAGGCCCTTGTGGTGGGCGCGCAGCTGCTTGAGAAGGGTGCCCTGGGCGGCCCCGAGCTTCTTGTCGACCTTGTGCCGCCCCACCTTGGCGACGTCGTAGCGCTTCGGGTTGAAGAACAGGTTCTCGAGCAGCGTCTTCGCGCTCTCGGCGGTGGGCGGCTCGCCCGGCCGGAGCTTGCGGTAGATGTCCTCGAGCGCCTCCTCCTGGGTCTCGACGTGGTCCTTCTCCAGGGTGTTGCGGATCGACTCGGCATTATCGAACAACGTCAGGATCTCGTCGGTGGTCCATCCGAGAGCCTTGAGCAATACCGTGACGAACTGGCGCCGCTTGCGATCGATCCTGACGCCGACGGTGTCCTTCTTGTCGACGTCGAGTTCGAGCCACGCACCCCGACTGGGGATGATCTTCGCGACGAAGACCTCCTTGTCCGACGTCTTGTCCAGATCGCGGGAGAAGTACGTGCCGGGCGAGCGCACAAGCTGCGATACCACGACACGCTCGGTCCCGTTGATGATGAAGGTCCCGCGCTCGGTCATGATCGGGAAGTCCCCCATGAAGACTTCTTGTTCCTTGATCTCACCCGTGACCTTGTTGACGAACGTAGCCTCGACGAACAACGGCTGGCTGTAGGTGATGTCCTTGTCGCGGCACTCCTCCTCGGAGTTCTTCACTTCCTTGAAGTGGTGCGTCCCGAAGTAGAGCTGGAACTGTTCGGTGAAGTCCTCGATCGGGGAGACCTCGTCGAGAACCTCCTTGAGCCCCTCGTTCAGGAGCCAGTCGAACGACTCACGCTGGATCCCCACGAGGTCGGGAAGAGGGAGAACCTCCTCGAGCTTGGCGAAACTGACACGATCGCGGACAGGGACGAGCTGGTCAGGCAAGTACGATCCCTCCCAGGAACATAGACCGGCGCACGGCGATGCCCGATGAACGGCACGGCGGCACGGCGATGCGCGGTGGACGGCACGGCAAACGGATACTGTACGCACGAAGCCGGGCACCGTCAACGGCACCGACCGTGCTCCGGGCGGGAACGCGGGAAGGGTACGCCGCCGGGCAACCCGGGTCAACCCTCTGGCGAGCTCGGTTTCGACCCCCTTCCGCGGCCTCGTTGCGGGTCAGGACGTGCGGTAGGGTCCCTGCGTGAAGGGCGTTCGGGGTCGGCGGCGGGCCATCACCTGGGGCATCGTCGCCGGGTTGTGCGCCGGGCTGGCGCTCCTCGCTCTCGATGGCGTGTGGTCGGCACGTTCGATGATCTCGGGCGTCACGTCGGCGCGATCGTCACTGTCGGCCGGCATCGAGTCGGTCCTCACCGGCGACCAGGGACCGGGTGGCCGGGCCTTCGTCGACGCGATCGCGGAATCCGAGCAGGCGCTCGATGCTGCCGGACACCCTTCGATGCGACTGGCACGCCTCCTTCCGTTGATCGGCGACAACGTGGACGGCGTCGTGGCGGTCGCCGAGGCGGAGCGACGCTCGGCCGAGGCGGGGCTCGTTCTCGTCGATGCCGCTATCGCACTTCGATGGAACGACCTGCGACTGCCGGCGATCGACGGGCTCGGACGGATCGATCTCGAGGCGGTCGAAACGGCGGCCCCGCTGCTACGCACGGTCGAGGAGATGCTCGCCGACACTCGTGACAGCCTGGTGAACGAAGGTTCGCTACGCCTGGTCGGCCCGGTCGCCACGGGGTACGAGGACGCCGTCGAGTCACTCGTCCGACGAGCCGACCTCGCCTCCGATGCGGCCGACCTCGCCGAGCTCGCGCCACAGATGTTCGGGGGGTCCGAGCCGAGGCGGTATCTGGTTGCCGTCCAGCGACTGGGGCAGCCGTTCCCGATGGGAGGCCGGGCAGGGCCCGTCGGCGTGCTGAGCGCGGTGGACGGGGTCCTGAGCCTCGAGCCGCTTCAGCCCGCAGGCAAGGCGTTCGCGACCGCAACCGACTCGCCCGACGGACCCACGACCAGCCGGGCGCTTCTCGCCGCGGCCGAAGTGGCCGGCTTCGGCGCCCTCGACGGAGTGCTGCTGACCGACTCGGTGGGGATCCAGGGCCTGCTCTGGATGGTGGGCGACGTCGAAACGACGTCGGGCCCGCTCAGGTTCCAGACCGCCATATCGGCGCTCGAGCGCACGCCCTATCTGGTAACCGACGCGGGCCTCGGCGACGACGACCAGGCCGCGCTCTCCTCTGCCGCGATCGACGCCGTGCTGGAGCGAAGCCCCTCGACCGAGGCCTTCGCGCTGTCAACGTCCCGACTCGTGGCAGGTCGGCATCTGATCGTGTACACCACTCGACCCAGGGAGCGTCGTTGGATACGGGGACTGGGTGCCGGAGGCTCATACGTTGCGGGAGACAACCCGCTCGCCTTCACGGCGACGCTCGCGGCCGACAACCGAGCCGGGACCTTCGCGAAGTGGGTGACCACCAGCGTGATCACGCTCACGGACGACGGCTCTGCCCAGGTCAAGACCACGGTTGAGCTGCGGAACCGAGCGCCGTCGGATCCTGCGTCCGCCTTGCTGGGGCCCGAGTTCGCCACCGAGCCCGTCGGCTGGTTCGCCGCAGATGTGCGACTCCTACTGCCGTCCGGGGTTGGTGACGTGGCGGCGGAGACGAGCACGCCCAGTGTGACCGAGATCGTCGCAGACGAGCGCGGCTCGGCCGTGCGGGGCGAGCTCTCGGCACGGTCGCGCGGGACGATGACACTGCTCGTGACCTACGGGCGCCGCGACGCAGTCGTTCGGTCCGAGGATACGTCGACGTACACGCTGCGACTCATCCCTCAGCCTCTGGCCGTGGGAGGGTCCGTTCGCATCCGCATCCTCCTGCCCGAGGGGGCAACGATCCTGGCGACCTCCCCGGAGTTCGAGCCGGGCGGCCGGTCGGTGCGGTACGGCGGTACCCCCGTCGGACCGCTGACCCTGTTCGTCAGCTATCGATAGACCCCGGGGGCTCGGGCGGCATGTAGTCGGGGACGGCGACCCGGGCCTCGGCCATCGACGGATTCGAGCGATCGCGATCCGACAGCCGTGGGTCAGATATCGGCCACCCGATCGCAGCGTCGGGGTCATCCCAAGCGAACCCGTGCTCGTCGTCTCCGGTGAAGTAGGCATCGACCATGTACTGCAGCGACATATCGGTGAGCGCGCAGAACCCGTGCGCGACTCCGGGGGGGATGTAGATCGCTCGACGCTGCTCCCCCGCATCGATCGTCAGGGTGGCGACCTCCCCCTCGGTTGGAGAACCCGTGCGAAGGTCGGCCAGCGCCACGAACGCGCGGCCCGCGAGCACACACCAATAGTCGGCCTGACGATGGTGGATGTGCATGCCGCGGATCACGCCCGCCACGCTGAGGCTCAGGTTGGATTGCACCATCGCGCGAGCGCCGGCGGGCAGCCAGGCGTGACGGTAGGTCTCGGTCAACGACCCACGCTCGTCCGCGTGTGACGACAACTGGACGACGTGAACGCCCTGCAATCCGATCGAGATCCCCTTTCGAAGCCAGCTGGCGGGGCGACCCAGACCCCGGCCACGGCGAGGCTACCTGCGAGCGCCAGCCCCGGCAACGGTACGGCCGCGCCGCGCGCGGCCGAGGAGCTCGCCGTACAGGTCGGCGATCTCATCGGCCTGACGGTGGTGGGAGAAGCGCCCCTCCACCCAGGCCGCGGCGGCGAGCCCCATCTCATGCCCGCGAACACGATCCCCCAGCAGGGCGATCACGAGCCTCGCCATCGCGATGTCGTCGCCCACGGGCGCAAGAAACCCGGTTTCGCCGTCTCGCACGACCGAGGCGATCGAGCCCGCCTGGGTGGCGATCACAGGGCGGGCGGCAGCGGCGGCCTCGATGGCGACGACCGGGACGGCTTCACTCGACGGTGTCACGGCGACGAGATCACATGCACGAAGGAACGCAGGGTAGTCGTCCACGGCATCGAGGAAACGGATCCTCGATCCGCCCAACGCTCCCGCCCCTCGCTCGAGCACATCCCTCGCAGCGCCCGTCCCGATGACCGCGAACGTCACATCGTCGCGCTCGAGTACGACGCGCTCGGCTACGCGAAGCACGAGGCCGAGGTCGCTCCCTGCCGACAGATGACCGCCTACCCCCACCACGCGACCCCGGTGCGGCAGCCCCAGGCGTGCTCGCTCTCCCTGGGCCGGACCTGAGCCCGAGGCCAAGCGCGACACGTCGATCCCCGGAGCCACGACGTGCCACCGCGTCGCCGGACCGATCCCCTGACCAACGAGCTCGTCGCGCACTCGCGGCGCGACGGCAACGAGCGCGTCGGTCGAGATCGCGAGACGACGTTCGACACGGCCGTAGGCTGCGTTGCGAAGCGCCGAGCGGTCGGCGCGCGCCACCGGTCCGTGGAACGTCTGCACCAGAGCCGGCACACGGGCCCGGCGGGCGATCGGTCGCGCAAGCGCACCCGCCTTGCTGAGATGGGTGTGGACGACGTCGGGCCGCCACCGACGCACGATCCCGTCGATCGCCGCGGCCGCACGCACGTCGTCGAGCGGATGCAGGTCCCTGCCCAGCCAGGGAACGTGCGTGTTCGGCAGATCAGGAGGAGGCTGCTGACCGGACTCGTTCCGTTCCGACGCCCCCCACACGAGGCGTACGTCGAAGCCGCGAGCCTTCAGGCCGGCGGTGTGGTCCAGCACCTGGGACGTGACGCCCCCCGAGCCCAGGCGCGTGACGACCACGAGCACACGCGGGCGCTCTCCGTGACCCGAACCGGCGACCGCGCGGCCGCCGACCGCTTCGGAGTCCGATCGGTCCATGTGGTCGTCATCGGCGCTCGACCGTTCGGACCGTAGCTCGAACGGCCACGGCCGATCTTCCGGCCGACGCGCGGCCGATGAGCGAGGGTCCTGCGTCCCTGCCTAGGTCATCGCGCTCGTGGGCGTCCACGAGGGCGGGGGAGCTGCGCCCACACCGTCCGCGGGACCGGCCACCGATTCGATACCTCCGAGCGCCTGCACCATGTCGGCGACGGATGCCGCGAGACGACGGCCCTGCTCCTTCGTGCTGATCTGGACGCCTCGAGCGGCCAGTACTGCGAAGAAGTCCTCCAGGATCGCTCGCTCATCGCCCAACAGAGATGCCTCTGACACGTTGAGGGCCCGCGACAGGCGCGCCAGCGTCTGGATCGACGGCTCGACGTGCCCATTCTCATATCGGGAAAGGCGGGCCTTCGGGATCCCGGACAGCTCCTCGAGTTCGGACTGACTCAACCCGGCGGCCAGTCGCGCCTCGCGGAGTCGAGTCCCGAAGTGTCGTTCGCCGGTGTCGTGCATACAGGCAGTACCCCCTCGTGCTGGCTGATGCCGGGGCACTCCCCGGCCTTGACGGCGCGACCATAGCACGGGCACTCAACCATGAGCTATGGGCCATCCGCCGGTTCCCGGACGCCGCCGAGGGGGCCCTCCTGGGACCCCCTCGCAGTTGGAGCCATGAGCCGATCGCTACTTGATCTCGACCGTGGCGCCGGCGCCTTCCAGTTGTTCCTTGGCGGCGTCGGCGGCCTCCTTGTTGACCTTCTCCAGGACAGGCTGTGGGGCGCCGTCGACGAGGTCCTTTGCCTCCTTGAGACCGAGACTCGTCAACGCGCGCACCTCCTTGATGACCTGGATCTTCTTGTCGCCCGCGCCGGTCAGGACCACGTCGAACTCGTCCTGCTCCACTTCGGCTTCCGCCGTACCGCCGGCGGACGGCGCCATCATCACGGGCGCCGCCGCCGCCGCCGTGACGTCGAAAGCCTCCTCGAACTGCTTGATGAACTCGGACAGTTCGAGCAGGGTCATCTCCTTGAAGTGCTCCAGGAGGTCGTCATTGCTGAGCTTCGCCATGATGGCTACTCCTTCCCCTCATCCGAGGCCTCGGCCTCGTCGGTGGCGTGTGTGTCCTCGTCTTGAGCGAGCCCTTCACCGACCGGGTCATCGACCTGGGCGTCTGTGGCCTCGGGCTCGCTTGCCTCGGGCTCCTGGCCGGGGACCTTGTCCTGATAGGCGGTCAGCAACGAAAGGAACTTCGACTGGCCCGCCTGCAACATCGCTGCCGCGCGCGTCATCTCGCTCTTCATCATCCCCGCGATCTTGCTGAGCATGACTTCGCGTGGCTCCAGGTCGGCGAGCGCCTTGGCCTCCTCGGCCGTGAGCATCTTGCCGTCCATGAGCCCGCCCTTGAGGACGAGCGCAGGGAACTGCTTCTGGGCCTTGACGACCGACTTGGCGGCCGCCACGGCATCGCCTTCGACGAAGGTGATCGCGGAGGGCCCGGTCAGCAAGGCCTCCAGTTCGGCGACCCCGGCGTCGGCAGCGGCCAGCTTCATCAGCGTGTTCTTGACCACCGCGAACGAGGCGCCGCCTTCGGCCAGCGACCTCCGCAGCTCCGTGACCTCGGACACGGTGAGCCCCCGGTACTCGGTCAACAGCAGCGCGTCGGACGCTTCGATCCGCGCCCTCAGCTCCGCAACCCGTTCGATCTTTTCTTGGTTGGGCATCGCGCCTCCTCATGAAAAAACGCGTCTCCGCAGACAGCGGAGACGCGTAGCAACGCGCTTGGCCTCGGCAGGTACCCGATGGGGATTGTGCTTTCGCCCCTGCTGTCTGTGGCGGCGTCAGGATACGAGCGACGCCCTCGCGATGACAATTCGGCGCGCGCAGCGTCGACTAGCATGCGCGTCGTGAAGCGATGGCTCGCCCTGCTCGTCTGCGTCGTTGCCATGGGCGCGTGCTCCAGCAAGGTCGATCCGGACGAGGCCCTAGCACGCGGGCTGGCCGAACAGCAGGCCGGCAACGTGGAGGCGGCCGCGGACGCCTACCTGCAGGTGCTCGAGGCGGATCCTAGGAACAAGGCCGCGCTGTACAACCTGGGGCTCCTCTCGCAGACGACGGGGGACTCGCAAGCCGCCGAGGCCTTCTACCGCTCGGCACTCGACATCGATCCGCGACTCGAGGCCGCGTTGTACAACCTCGCGATCGTGCGCGCCGGCGTCGGCGCGACGCAAGAGGCGATCGATCTGTATCGGCGCGCCCTCGAGGCCGATCCGGGCAACGCCAACGCTCACTTCAACCTTGGCCTCCTCCTGCGGCAGGCGGGCAGGCAGAAGGAGGCCACCGATGAGCTTCAGACTGCCATCGCACTCAACCCGGCCCTGACCGATCGCCTCACGAGCGCTCCGATCGAACCGAGTGAGTCGGAGAGCGCGAGCTAGCAGACTCAACCGAGGCGATCCATCGCCTTGCCGCGCGCGTCAGTTCAACCGCAGATGGCGAACGCCGTGACCGTCCAACTGTTCGAGGTCCCGTCTATCTCGGTCGCCGTCGCCCGAAACGCCGTTGAAGAGAACGGGTAGCTCGCGATCAGCGCCACCTCGTTTCCGCCGTTCGTCGTGAGAGCGCCTCCACCAAGTAGGGACCCAGAAGAACACGTAGCCGTCACGGTCTTCGGACCCGAGCTGGTCGAGGCCGACGTCGTCGACACGATCGTGGTGGAGATCGCCGGTCCCTGCGGGCCGGCGGGGCCGGTGGCGCCCACGCCACCTGGCGGGCCTGTGTCGCCGGTAGCGCCCATCGGCCCCATGGGCCCGGTGGCGCCGGCGCCGGCCGTCCCGGTTGCACCGTCTGCTCCCGTGGCGCCATCGGCGCCGTCCGAGCCATCCGTTCCATCGGCACCGGTGGCGCCTATCGGTCCCATCGGGCCAGTAGCCCCAGCGCCCGTGGAACCGGCGGCTCCGCTCGCACCGGTGGCACCGGTCGCGCCCGCGGGGCCTTCGGGGCCTGCAACGGCCCAGTGCTTGGCGGTCTCGTTCGCCTTGCACTGCTTCTTGGGGGTCACGATCCGCACGACCTTCGTGTTCTTGTTGATGCATGCATGCACGCGGTTCTTGCCTCCGCCGTTGGCCAGCGCGCTGACGGCTGAGGCAGCACCCGCGAGGCACACGGCGGCGAACAGAGCGATGACACCCCGTGCCATGGACCTCGGTCGGCGAGCTGCCACGACGTCTCCTTCCGCAGCGGATACGAGCCGCGCGGTGCTATCCCCGCGCGTGAGCTTGGGACATCCGGAGCTTCTCGACCCAAGGGCCGCTCTGCAAACACCATCCGGAGACATCCCCCGTTCCTGGTAGCACGGATGACGTAGGTGCTATCGCGGGGTTCGGCGGCGGACGGCGCGCTCACCGAGAGCTAGGACGACGATCCAGGCGACGCCGATGGCCAGCAGCACGTCGTAGCGGGGAAAGGAACGATAGACGAACACGACCTCGTGCCGCCCCTCGCTCACGGGGGCCCCGACGAAGCCGGGCGCCACTATCTGGAGAGGCACCGGATGGCCGTCCACCGACGCGATCCAGCGAGGGTCGTACGAGGCCTTCAGGAGAACGACGGCAGATCGGGTCGCCTCGACCGTGCCGGCGAACAGCCCCTCCGCCGGGCCGGCCGCCTGCTCCACGACGACCCCCGGCGACCCCGCGGGCAGCCGATCGGGACCGAGGGTTGGTTCGGCAGCCATCCGACCTCCGAAACCGAGCGTCGGGTGCATGGCCTGACCGATCAGCCCGGATGTCAGGTAGGAATCCATCCGGATCCCCAGGTTGGTGCGGTCGACCTCGATGGGCGCGATCGTGTCGACGACGGATAGGTACCCGACGTCCGGCATCTCCCATAGAACATGGCGGCCGGCACGAGCGAGCTCTGAGGCGCCCGGAGGCGGCTGCCTGTCCTCATCGAGGATCAGGTAGCGCACCCCGAACAACGACGGGTGGTCCGGATCGGTGATCGAGAACCTGGCCTCCACGCCCGAGGCAAGGGACCACGTGGGCCGCGTGAAGCCGATCGAGTCGGCATCGAGGTTGAGCGGGATCGCGAACGCCGGGACCTGCCCGACCCGGTAGGAAGGAGCGCTCGAGCGCCGATCGCTGAAGATGCGGCCGGGTCCACGCCGCTGGGCCTGCCGTACGAGCGCCTCGTATCCGGCACCATCGGTTGCCTCGGCGACACGCTGCTCCTCGACCCACCGAGCGCCTCGGCGCGCGAATGCAGTGCGCTCGGCGATGGCCGGCGCGATCAAGACCCCCGCCATCGCCACGGTGAGGGCGGCCACCACCCACCGCCGATCGGGCGACCAGCGGTTGCGAACCAGTCCAGTAGTCCAGGACACCACCCGAACGAGGCCGAGTCCTCCCAAGTAGAGACCGGCGAGATGTACGCCCGAGATATACCGCCGCAGGAACAGGTCACCCCCGCCCGGCAACAGGTCGATCACGGGGCCGAGAGTTGGTCGTCCGAAGAACAGGACCAGGCTCAACAGACCCAGGCCGAGGATCACCCGTGGCGCCTCCCGCCGGCGTCCGCCGACCGCGGCGGTCACGAGGCCGACCGCCACCAGGATCGAGATCAGCGGCAGACGCCCGCGATCGAAGAGCTCGCCACTGACCGCCCACCGGCCGATGCGACCCGCCCCGAAGGAGTCGTAGTAGATGGTCCCCAGCGAGAACTCGTCCTGGATAGTCCAGGCGGCGTCGAGGACCAGCGGAACGACCATCCAGGCGGCCGCGACCATGGCCCCGAGTCCGACGAGCGCCGCGCGGGCCCCACGCCGGACGAACTCCCTCGGGGTCGCGACGACGAACACGCCGAGCGACAGCAGGGCCAGATAGCCGGTGAGCAGATGCAGGGCCACCGTGACGCCCACCACGACCGCTGCCAGCGCGATGGAGTGTCCTCGAGCGACGGCTCGCCACGCGAGTCCCCACGCCAGCGGGAGTGCCCACATCCCCCATAGCTGCGCCCAGGTCCCCGATCCGCGCCACAGATAGCTCCCCCATTCGTAGCCGAGCCCCGGCTCGCTGACCAGGAGCGGCGACAGCAGCGCGGCGGCGGCGGCCGGCCAGCGGCCGAGTCCCAGGAAGCGTCCCCCGGCGTAGACGGACACCGGCCAGGAAGCGAGGAGCAGGTACATGGACCAGCGAAACGTCGAGGGCCCCGTGACGACCGACACGGCGCCCGTCAGGATGTGCGGCAGGCTCTGGTAGTGGTGGAACCTCGACGAACCGAGCGACAGATAGGGGTACCACCCATCGAACGGCAGATGCCCGGCGCGCACGCGCGCGGCGGCCCACCTCACCATCGACGCATGGATGGACGCGTCGTTCAGCGACCACACGTCCACAAGCTCGGACCGAAGGCTCCACAGGCCGAAGGCGACGGCGAGTCCGACCACGGCGAGCGGCAGCCGCTGCGGGGTCAGGACCGGCCGCCGAGTCGGCCTAGCGTGCGCACCCCGATCAGCCATCGGGCCGGGAGTCTAGGTGGTTCAGGTCTCGATGTTGAACCAGACCTGACCTGGGCCGTAGTAGCTAGTGCCCTCGCCCCACACTCCGATCGTTCGGCCGTCGCTCAAGATGTCGATCTCGCCGTAGTCGCCGTACATCTCCCGGAACCCGGCCTGGGTCTTGTACCTGGCACCGGACACGGCATCGGAGATCCTGACCGGGGCGCTCCAGGTGAGGCCCCCATCTGACGAGGTCCGGTACCAGACGTTCCACGCGTGCGGGCCGCCCGTGGTCTGCATGTACCACGCGCGCACGTCGCCGCTACCGGTCGCCTCAACGGCCGGCGAGGAGGCGTTCTCCCCCCACGCGGACATTCGGACCGGCGCACTCCACGAGAGACCCCCGTCGGTGGACGTCACGGCGAAGATCCGCTGAGGGCCAAGGTGGCGAGATGCCCCGTCATACAGATAGACCAGCGTCCCGTCATCGTCCGCGCTCACGGAGTTGTGCCCCGTGTAGAAGTCCGGGCGACATCCGGTCGTGGTACACCGGCGCCCCACGTGCACGAGCGCGACCCGCACGCGCGTCCAGTTGGCGCCGCCATCGGACGACACGTAGGCGTCCTGGCGGATCTTGCCGACCGGAGAGGTGAAGTCGGGTCCGTAGCTGATAGCCGACTCGGACAACACCACGGTTCCATCCGACAGCACGTCGCCGTCGAAGGCGAACGTGTATCGATCGGTGCGAGCCAGCCGCTTCTGGGTCCACGTGTTGCCGCCGTCGTGCGACTGGGCGATGAAGGGGTCGCCCGCGCTGGGCCCGTTCCATCCGACGTAGACGTCCTGGCCGTCATCGCTCACGGCGAGCGCCGGCTTATCGTTCCAGGGCACGGTGCCGTGGGTGGCCACGGGCGGGGTCCAGGTTCGGCCGTGGTCGGTCGAACGAGAGAAGACCACCTTGAAGTTGTTCATCCACACCGCGTACACGTCACCGGAGTCGGGGACGACCTCGACGATCGGGTCGTACTGGCCGCCCACGCCCGGGCACTTGCAGATGAAACGCCCCTTCGACCAGCTCTGTCCGCCGTCGGTCGAGCGGCGCAAGATGATGGCCGGGAACGGGCACCGCTCGCATGCGCGCTTGCCGCTGTACCGGTCGACCAGCACGTAGACGTAGGGCTGGTTCGGATCCGCCGCCACCGCGGGTTCCCAATCGTCGTGCACCGCGCTCACGCGACGCTCCCCCGCCCAGCCGAGCGTGCGCAGATGCCGTACGGGCCCCGAGCGCCAAGCGGCGCCGTCGAGCTCGGCCTCCGCGAGCGCCACCAGCCGGTCGGTCGTGACCTCGCTCTGCTCGGTCAGCTCCGGATTGCCTCCTCGCGCGAGCTCGCCGGGCGCGGTGGAGCCTCGGGGGCCCGGTCCCGAGCCGATGGACGCGAACGTCACCGCGCCGGCCACGATCGCGAGCGCTACCAGGCTGCCGAGGGCCCGAACGGGGCGTGCCATCAACATCTCCTCCGACTCGACGGTGCGGCCACGCTACACGACTGGGGTGTGCGGGCGGTAGGCAGTCGACGCCCGCAGCGCAGCTACAGCTCGGCCGCCACCGTGTCGACCCCCTTCGGCTTCGTGGGATCGATCCGGATGCTCGGTCCCATCGTCGATGAGATCGTGAGCGACCTGATGTAGCGGCCCTTGGCCGAGGAGGGCTTGACGCGCAGGATCTCCTCGACGGCGACCATGTAGTTATCGACCAGCTGCTCCTCGCCGAATGACTTCTTGCCCATGATCATGTGGACGTTGCCGGTGCGGTCGGCCCGGTACTCGACCTTGCCGCCCTTGATGTCGGCCACGGCCTTGCCGATGTCGTTCGTCACCGTGCCGGTCTTGGGGTTGGGCATGAGACCCCGAGGCCCCAAGACGCGGCCCGCCTTGCCGACCGAGGCCATCATGTCGGGGGTCGCGACGGCGGCGTCGAAGTCGATCTCCCCCTTCATGACCTGCTCGACCAGTTCCTCGCCCCCCACCACGTCGGCCCCCGCCTCGGTCGCCTCTCGTGCCTTCTCGCCGACGGCGAACGCGCCCACGCGCACCGACTTGCCGGTTCCGTGTGGCAGGCTCACGGTGCCGCGGAGCGACTGCTCGGACTTGCGGGTGTCGATCCCAAGCCGGAACGTGACCTCGATCGTCTCGTCGAACTTCGCGTCCGGCAACGACTTCAGGATCGAGAGGGCCTCACGCGGCATGAAGTGCTGCTCGGGGTCGTACTGGCGGAGCGCGCCGCGGTACCGCTTGCCGGGGCTCATGCCTCCACCTCCACGCCCATGCTGCGTGCCGTTCCGGCGATGATGCGCATCGCCATGTCCACGTCGTTGGCGTTGAGGTCGACCATCTTCTGCTCGGCGATCGTGCGAACCTGGGCCTGCGAGAGCTTGGCCACCTTCTCGCGGTTCGGCTCGCCGGAGCCCTTCTCGATGCCGGCCGCCTGCTTGATCAACTCGGCCGCCGGCGGCTGCTTCGTGATGAACGAGAACGAACGGTCTTCGTAGATCGTGAGCTCGACCGGGATGACCTGGCCGCCGAACTGCTGCGTCGCCTCGTTGTATTGCTTGCAGAAGTCCATGATGTTCACGCCGTGCTGCCCCAGCGCCGTACCGACGGGGGGGGCCGGCGTCGCCGAGCCGGCCCGGATCTGGAGCTTGACCAACGCGAGCACCTTCTTCTTCGGTGCCATGTTCCACCTCCTGCGGTGCCTAGCGGCCGCACGCGGCGGCCTCCCGCACTCTCGGTTGTCCTAGACCTTCGACACCTGGTCGAAGCCAAGCTCGACCGGGGTCTCCCGATCGAAGATGTTGACGAGGACCTTCAGCTTGCTTTGGTCCACGTTGATCTCGCTGATGGTGCCGTTGAAGTCGGCGAATGGCCCGGAGATGATCCGCACGACGTCGCCCTCCTCGAAGCCGATGCGGAACGCCGGCTTGGCCTCTTCCTTCTTGACCACGAGGATCTTCTCGACCTCGCGACGCGATAGTGGCGTCGGCTTGGTACCGGTGCCGGCGCTTACGAACCCGGTCACGCCCGGCGTGTTGCGCACCACGTACCAGGAGTCGTTGTCGTATTCCATCTTCACGAGCAGGTACCCCGGGAAGACCTTCTTCTGGACGACCTGCTTCTTGCCGCCCTTGATCTCCATCACATCCTCCATCGGGATGTGGACTCGGAAGATCTTGTCCTCCATCTGCATCGTGTGGATGCGCGACTCGAGATTCGTCTTCACCTTGTTCTCATAGCCCGCGTAGGTGTGCACGACGTACCACTCGCCGGGGCCGCCGAACGGATCATCGGCGACCGGCTCTGCGGGGGTGTCGTGGGCGATCGGCTCTGCGGGGGTGTCGTGGGCGATCGGCCCGACCGCCTCGGGCTCGTCGCCCCCGGCTGCCTGGACGTGCCCCAGGTCCACGGGCAGCTCGCCGTCGCCCTGGTTGGCCTCCATCTCGAGGTACTCGGAATCGGCGATGTCTCGGTCGGTCTCGGCCGCCTCGGTCACGAGTTCGGCGCCGATCTCGTCGGCGGTCTCCTCCATGACCTCTGCCTCGATCACGGCCTCCGCCAGGATCTCCTCCTCGACCAGCTGGGCCGTCTCTTCGACCTCGATCGCCTCGGTCAGGCCGGCCGTGAGGGCGTCGACGGCGGCCTCGTCGTCACCGGCCTCGGCGAGAGCATCGGCGGCATCGGCGGCGTCCTCAAGGACCGCGGCCGCAGTGACGTCGGCCACCTCCTGCACCGCCTCGGCTTCGTCTACGGCCTCGGCCAGGGTCTCGGCGGCAGCCTCGTCGGCGATCTCGTGTACCTCGGCGGCCGCCTCCAACGCGTCGGCCATCGGAGTGCGGTCGTCGTTGGTCTGTGTGATGTCTTCGGTGGTCACTGCGTGTCCTTCGATCGTCAGCCGAGCACGTTCAAGATCGCACGCGAGAACGCGTAGTCGAGCCCGAACACGTAGGCGGTCATCACGATGATCGTCGCGAGCACGACGATCGTGTACGAGATGAGCTCTCGTCTGGTGGGCCAGTCCACCTTCTTGAGCTCGAGGCGGACTTCCCGAAGGAACTGGCGGGCGCCGGTGCGCTTGCGCTTCTCGGGCGCCGCGGGACGTCGCTGCGCGGTCGCCTGAGCCGCCCGGCGTTCCTTGCCGGTCTTCTTCGAGGAGCGCTCGGCGCGCTCCTGCATCCTCTTCATCTCTCTGTTCATAGTCGTTCCCTTGCAGGCGCGGAGGGACTTGAACCCCCAACCGCCGGTTTTGGAGACCGGTGCTCTACCAAATTGAGCTACGCGCCTCCGCCGATCCCCCGGGGGACTTCGGAGGGTCCAGTATAGGGTCCGTCCGGAGGTCCCGGCAAAGCTCGCCTGTGCGGGCCGAGAGGTCGACTCCGAGCACGGCGCAGGATTCCCGCTCGCTTGCGTGTTCCAGCCCGGGTCGTGGCCTATGCTCGCCACGACGTTCCGCGGCGGCCCCAGATCGTGAGACGTCATGGATGAGCGAGCGAACTACCAGCCGGAACACGCCGGTACCCCTCGGCGTGGGATGTTTCGCCGTCAGGAGTCCACGGCGGCCTCAGAGCCGATGATGACGCCGTCGGAGCACCGCATCGCCGAGGCGCTCCAGCGGACGATCGACGAGCGGCTCGAGGCCGGCCTGCACACGATAGAGCAGGAGGCCACGAGCCTGATGCGCGAGGTGGCGTCGGAGGTCTGGCGCTCGGGCGCGGGTGACGCGCGCCCCGAACAGGACCGCATCGTGTCCTTGCTCTCACGAGACCAGGCGATCCGCAGCCTGCTCGCCTCCTCCGACGAGCGGTTCCAGGCGTTGTCCGTTCGCTCCACCCGCCTGGAGGATCACGTGGCCGAGCTTGCGGCCTCCGGGCAGAAGACCCGCGCGGCGATGGAGGACTCGACCTCTGCCATCCGCTCGATCGCCGAGTCCCCCACGCTCCAGGGGGTCGAGGCGGTCCGGGACCAGCTCGAGCAGGTGGAGGCCCACATCGCCGCCACGTTCCAACATCTGGAGGAGCGCGATCGCGCCCTGACCGAGGGCGTCCTTCGTCAGGTCCAAGAGCACGGTGAGCTGATCGCCCGCGAGACGAATCGGATCAGCGAGGCGATGCAGGGATACGTACAGGGCGGCACCGAAGCGATGGGGTATCTCGCACAGCGCGTCGAGCAACACGCGGAGGCGTTCGCGCAGCTCGACACCCACCTGGCCGACAGCATCGGCGACAACGTGGGTGCCGCGATGGCGCCCCTGACCGAGCGTCTGGATCTGATGTCGGAACGGATCGGCGTGGGCGATCCAAACGTCGGGCAGATCCGTGAGTCGATCGAGGCCCTGATAGAGGCTCGGATGCGCTCATTGGGAGAGCTGATCCGGTCCGATTCGAATGCCCTACGCGAACGGTTCGAACAGCGCACGGCCGTCACGATCGACGGCGAGGGAACCGTCGATACGGCCCCGCTCGTGGCCTCGTTCGAGGAGCACATGCGGGCTCTCACGGTGGCGACCGAGCGCCAGGTTCAGGTCGTGTCGAGGACCGCGGAGGAACAGGTAGCCGCCCTGGCAACCGCGACGAACGCGGCGATGGACCGCCACGTCGAGGAGATCCGTCAACAGATCGAGGCCCAGGTGGCCCGGATGGACACGTCCGTCGGGGCGATGGACGGGATCGACACCATGCTGGCCGAGTCGCAGGGAGTGGCGGAGGAGCGCCTCCAGGAGGTGCAGGCCGAGGCCGAGCGGCGGCTCATGGAGCACGTCGACGACCGCATGACGGCGATCGCGCGCCTGATCCGCTCGGACAACGAGCGCCTGGCAACCGCGCTCGGCGATACCTCGTTCGGCGGGCCTCCCGCGCCGTCGATCGATCCCGAGCTTCTGCGCGAGACGCTGCGCACGATGAAGGAGCTCCAGGCGGGCATGGCGACCGAGGTCGTCGGATCGATGGACACGCGGTTCAGGGCCGTCTCGGATCAGCTCCACACCGAGACCCAGTCGACGGCCGAAGCGATGATCAAGGTCGCGGAGGTGCTCGGCGAAAAGATCGACCGCCTCACGATCCGAGTCGACGAGGGATACGGCAACGACCTCCAGGTCGTGATCGAGCGGATGGGCGACGCGATCCGGGCCATGTCGGGGTCCGGACGCCGCTACGACGTCGGCTGATCCCGCAGGTTCCCAGGCGAGAGGGCGGCCTTCGGGCCGCCCCTCTCGTGTCTAGAAGCGAACCACGGCCGCGCCGCGCTTGATCGGATGCTCCATGCGGTCACCGCGCATCATCGTGACCCAGGACTCGATCGAGACCGTCCGCTCATCCGGATCGATGGAGGTCACCCTCCCGCCGGCGACGAGGGTCGCTCCGATCGGCACCGGGGCACGGAACTGCGCCGAGATGGCCATGACCGATGCGTCTCGACCGGCCCAGCGCGTGATGCACGCGGCCATGTGCCCCATCGTGAACATCCCGTGGGCGATGACGCCATCGAACCCGGCCGACATCGCGACGTCGTCGTCTTGGTGTAGCGGGTTGTGATCGCCGCTCGCGTGCGCATACGCCCGCACGTGCTTACGGGTCACGACTCGAGCCAGATCGGGCAGCCGTTCCCCCACCTCGACGTCGTCGAATCTCACGCCGCTCCCCGCTCGATCAACGTCGAACGCGCCACGGCAACCACGGCTCCCCCTTCGTCGCTCATCTCCATCACCACCACGAGGAAGCCCGTACCGGTCCGCACCCGGATCGAATCGATCCACGCCCGGACCGTCAGCGTCTCGCCCTCGATCAGCGGCCGACGGTACTCATACTCTTGGCCTCCGTGGAGAACCCGAGCGAGATCGATATCAAGCGCGGGGTCGGCCAGTATCTGAGGGAACACGGCGAATTCGGCGGCCGTGACGAACGTCGGCGGGACGCCATCCGTCTGCCCGAACACGTCGCGGAACGCTGCCAGTCGATCGGGCTCGAGGGCGAACGAGGCGGCGGGGTAGACGGTGCCTTCGGCCGCTGGGTTCACGCGCGGAACCTACCCGGGGCGAACGACCTACGGCAACTTGCCTCCAGATGCGTGCATATCTGCTGGTGGCACCCTACGATTCGCGAAGCGATGCCCACGACCCCTTCCGATGCGATCACGGTGGTGATCGCCGATGACCACCGCTCCTTCGGCGAGGCGCTCGAGGTCGCCCTGGATCGCGAGAGCGACCTCAGCGTGGTCGAGGTTGTCACCGACGGAACGACCGCCGTGGAATCTGCGATCCGGCACAAGCCGGACGTGATCCTGCTCGACATGCAGATGCCCGGCGTCTCGGGGATCGAGGCCGCCCGTCGGATCCACGCTGAAACCCGTGGCACCGCCGTGATCATCCTGTCGGGCCACGAGGACGAGGTGTCGCTCGCGCAGGCGATCCAGTCGGGAGCGCGCGGATTCTTGCCAAAGAGCGACGCCGTACTCGACCTGGCTGAGGCCGTGCGCCGCGCCCACCGCGGCGAGCCGCTGCACGCCAGCGCCGCCGTTGAGGAATCTGCCCGCCGGCTCAAGCTACGACGAGCCGTCGACGGGAACCTGGCACAGCGGGTCGAGCGCCTCACGCCGCGAGAACTGCAGATCCTGCAGCTGATGGCCGACGGCCTCACGCCCGAACAGATCTCGACAGAGCTCGGGATGAGCCGGCACACGTTGCGCACCCACACTCAGAACGTGCTCACGAAGCTCGGCGTGCACTCCAAGCTCGACGCCATCGTCGCGGCCATCCGCTACGGGAAGGTCAGGACGGTCGACGTATCGACCGACAGCGAGCTCGCCGCCGCGTCGGAGGTCGAACCCGCCTAGCGGGTTTCCTTGTGCACGGTGTGCTGCCGGCACCACCGGCAGTACTTCTTCAGCTCGATGCGGTCGCGGTCATTCACCTTGTTCTTCACGGTGTGGTAGTTGCGCCGCTTGCACTCGCCGCAGGCGAGCGTGATCTTCGGTCGGTTGTCCGCCTTGGCCATCTCGGGATCCTTACTTGACGATCTTGGTGACGCGGCCGGCGCCCACGGTGCGTCCGCCCTCGCGGATCGCGAAGCGCAGACCCTCTTCCATGGCGATGGGGGCGATCATCTCCACCGTCATCTCCACGTTGTCTCCGGGCATGACCATCTCCACGCCCTCGGGCAGGGTCGCGGTGCCGGTCACGTCGGTGGTGCGGAAGTAGAACTGGGGGCGGTAGCCGTTGAAGAACGGCGTGTGGCGCCCGCCCTCGTCCTTGCTCAAGATGTAGACCTGGGCCTCGAAGTCGGTGTGGGGCGTGATCGACCCGGGCTGAGCCAGCACCTGACCTCGCTCGACCTCGTCCTTGTCGATGCCGCGCAGCAAGATCCCGACGTTGTCGCCCGCGCGCACCTCGTCCAGGAGCTTTCGGAACATCTCCAGGTCGGTGGCGGTGGTCTTGCGGGTGTCTTTGATCCCGACGATCTCGATCTCACTCATCTTGGCCAGGGTCCCGCGCTCCACGCGCCCGGTGACCACGGTGCCTCGTCCGGTGATCGAGAACACGTCTTCGATCGGCATCAGGAACGGCTTGTCGACGTCGCGCTCGGGCTCGGGGATGTAGCTGTCGCACGCGGCCATGAGCTCATCGATCTTGGCGCCCCACTCGTCGTCGCCTTCCAGGGACTTGAGCGCGGACCCCACGATCACGGGCACGTCGTCGCCGGGGAACTCATACGAGCTCAGCAGCTCTCGGACCTCCAGCTCGACCAGGTCCAACAGCTCGGGGTCATCGACCATGTCGGCCTTGTTCAAGAACACCACGACGTAGGGCACACCCACCTGGCGGGCCAACAGCACGTGCTCGCGCGTTTGGGGCATGGGGCCGTCGGCGGCCGACACCACCAAGATCGCGCCGTCCATCTGGGCGGCGCCGGTGATCATGTTCTTGACGTAGTCGGCGTGGCCGGGACAGTCCACGTGGGCGTAGTGGCGCGCATCGGTCTCGTACTCCACGTGGGCGATCGCGATCGTGATGCCGCGCTCGCGCTCCTCGGGAGCCTTGTCGATCTGGTCGAACGGGGTGAAGTCGGCCATGCCCTGGTCGGCCTGGCGCTTGGTGATGGCAGCGGTCAGGGTCGTCTTGCCGTGGTCGATGTGACCGATCGTGCCGATGTTGACGTGCGGCTTGGTGCGCTCGAACTTCTGCTTGGCCATGACCCGTTCCTTCATCCCTCGATCTGGTCGGTCCGGTCGACCGGCGTGGTAGCGGCGGGTGGACTCGAACCACCGACACAGCGATTATGAGCCGCTTGCTCTACCTCTGAGCTACGCCGCCCGGTGCCGTGAAAGTCTACCGACGCTACGCGGCCACGGCACACATGTTCGCCCGAACGATCCGATGTCGCTCTCGGTCCGTTCGTCCTACGACCATGGTCCCGATGACCATCGGAGTTCGCGTCGGTAGGGTGCCTACGACGTTCCACGACGAAAGGGCCAGCCCGCAGTGAACATCGGTCGTCGCTCCGTGCTGGTCGCCCTCGTCGTCGCGCTCGTCGCCACGTTCGCTCCCGCCGTCCATGCCGCGGTCCAGCAGCAACCCGACGACATATGGGGGGCCGACGAGCGCGTGAACGCGATCCTGCGGGTGGGCAGCGTCGTCGTCCTCGGCGGGGATTTCGGACGACTTCGGAACCGAGCCAGCAGCGTGACGAGGAACTTCCTGGGCTCGCTCAGCGCCTCGACCGGAGAGCCGACCACATGGAACCCCAACCTGGACGGCAAGGTGTTTGCCTTGGCGCTCTCCGAGGACGGCGGCACGTTGTTCGTCGGCGGGAACTTCAACCAGGCGGACGGTATCAGCCGCCGGAAGCTCGCCGCCTACGACACCACAACGTGGGATCTCCTGCCGTGGAAAGCTCCATCCCCGAACTCGACCGTGCGCGCGCTGGCGGTCGACGGGACCACCCTGTACGTGGGGGGCAGTTTCACGTCGATCGGAGGAACCGCTCGAGAGCGTCTGGCGTCCGTCGACGTCGATGACGCCTCCCTCGGGACCTGGAACCCCTCCGCGGACGATCTCGTCCGCGCGATCGTGCCCGCCTCTGGTCGCGTCTACCTCGGCGGCAACTTCGTTCAGGTCAACGGAACCAACCAGGGGCGCCTGGCGGCCGTTCACCCGACGTCGGGCGCCTCCATCGCGATCCCCTACCACCCCTTGTACCCGGTGCTCGACATGGCGGCGGACGGGGCGCGCCTGTTCCTTGCCGGGGGCGGCGGAGGCGGCCGGGCGGCGGCGATGAACCTGGCGACCGGGGCCCGCCTGTGGGAGGAGCGAGGTGACGGCAACATCCAGGGGGTGGGGGTCCAGGGCGACTTCGCGTTCTTCGGAGGTCACTTCTTCACCTACGACGGGGTGGCCGTTCAGCAGCTCGTGAGGGTCGACCCCGCCACGGGCGCGCTGGACACGAGTTGGCTGCCGACTTCGAACGGGTTCCTCGGTGTCTTCGCGGTTGAGGGCCACAACAACAAGTTGTACGTGGGTGGCGACTTCGATCATGTGGCGGGAAGGTTCGCGCCGCACTTCGCCCAGTTCACCGACACGGGCCTGGCGTCCCGCGCCGACCTGCGGGTGACGATGACCGCCTCCCCCGATCCTGTGAACTCCGGCGCGATGATCACCTACCAGGCGAGGGTGACGAACGCAGGACCGGATCTGGCGACCGGCGTGGTGGTGACGGACACGCTGCCGGCGTCCCTCACGTACCGCAGCGACAACGCCGGATGCGCCTTCGACGCGGCCACGAGAACGCTGACATGCAGCCTGGGCAACCTCGATGTCGGCGAGGAGATCGATGTGATGATCAAGGCGCGCGCAGGAGCCGCCGGCAAGCGAACCAACCGAGTGCGCGTGGCCTCGAACGCGAACGATCCTTCGTCCGGCAACAACTCCGCCGCGGCCACGACCGTGGTGAAGCGAGGGGGCGGCTCGGCCGACGTCTCATTGACGGTGGCCTCTTGGAACAAGGTCGCGCCGGGCACGCCGCTCACCTACACGCTGAAGGTCGGCAACCTGGGGCCACGCAAGGCGAAGAGGATCGTCGTGAAGGCGCCGATCCCCGCCGGAACCACGTTGAGGTCGGTGCCCGGATGGTGTTCGGTGGGATCGACGGTGACCTGCATCGTTCGCAAGCTCCCGAAGGGCGCGACCCAGAAGATCAGACTCACCGTTCGAGCTCCCGGCGAGCCGATGACCGTCGTCTTCAAACCGAGGGCGACGGCGGGGGGCCTCGACCCGAACAGGTCGAACAACCGGGTGAAACGCTTCACGATCGTCCGGGTCAAGGACCCTGGCGACGGCACGGCCCCGGGACGGACGGGCACCCAGATGCTCGACGAGGATTCCGACGGGCGGATCGACGCGATCCGGGTCCTGTTCAACGAGCCGCTCGCATCCTGTGTCGGCGCCTGCGTTGCGGGCTGGGTCGTGACGGGCATCCCGTCAAGGGGCACCCTGGCATCCGTGTCGGTATCCGGCAGCGTCGCCACGCTGCGGATCGCCGAGGGAGCGGGTGATCACGACACGACGGTCGGCAGCCTCAGGGTGTCACTCACGACGCCGAACCAGATCCAGGACGCCGCCGGGAACCGCCCTTCACTCGGCGCGGTGACCCCGATCGACCGGGCCGGTCCCGTTCCGATCGCGGTGCGCAAGAAGAACGCGGGCACGCTCGGACTGATCGAGGCGGGTGACTCGCTCACGGTCGAGTGGAGCGAGCCGCTCGATCCGGCGAGCGTGGCGCCCTCGACCACGTTCACGCTGTCCGACCCGTCGGGGTCTGGCGATGACCGCCTTGCCATCGCGGGGTTCATCCAGGGCTCCATAGACGCGGGCGACGACGGATACGTGGGAACGAACGGTGCATCGGCCTCGTGGACGGGCTCCGAGCTCGCGCTCGTCGCCCCGAATGACATCCTCACGGCGACGGTCGGAGGAACCTGCGGAGGGAGCGGATGCGCATCCCTCGGCACGGTGGGCTCGGTGACGATCGTCTACGTGCCGGCCGCCGTGCTGGAGGACGCGTCGGGCAACCCGGCGGCCGGTCGATTCTCGAAGACCTTCACGGCCTTCTAGCGTCCTGGAGCCGGAGCGGGGATTTGAACCCCGGACCTACGCCTTACCATGGCGTTGCTCTACCCCTGAGCTACTCCGGCGAGCCGCCGGGATGATAGCAATGGCCGGCCCGGCCCCGGATGACCGCCGTGGCACCATGTCGGCATGGATCCTCGAGTCACTCGTGTCCTGGCCGCGTTCGCGTTCGCAACGCTGTCTGCCTGTGGCCGAGGCTCGCCCGAGGCGGCCACTACCCCGACCGCCAACGCCGACGCCATCGTGTCCTTCCCCGACAGCGGCGCGACGCTGAGCGTCGAGGTCGCCGACGATGATGGCGAACGAGCGCGGGGTCTCATGGGTCGGACGAGTCTCGGCGAGGACTCGGGGATGGTCTTCGTTTGGCCTGAGCCCACCACCGGCTCGTTCTGGATGAAGGACACGCTGATCCCGTTGTCGATCGCCTTCTGGGATCGCGCCGGCACGATCGTCGCGATCCACGAGATGACTCCCTGCCAGGCCGATCCGTGCCCGACGTACGCCGCTCCGGCCCCATACACGGCAGCAGCCGAAGCGCCGGCCGGATGGTTCGCCGCCAACGGCATCGACGTCGGCGATACGGCCGAGTTCACGACGCCCTAGGGTTGGCCCGTGAACGGGGACTGTCTCTTGTGCACGGCCGAACGCCTCACCGACTGGCTGCACGAGGACGACGACTGTTGGGTGGCCGAGTGTGTGGTGTGCCGCACGCCCATGGTCGTGTGGCGCAGCCATGGGTTGCCGAACCCCGAGCACGAGGCGCGCCTGCTACTGCACCTCGAGCGCGTGGCGGCCGAACGCTACGGGGACGGCGGCTTCTACGTGGACGGTGAGCGCCGACGCATCCCCGACCACTGGCATGCGCACGCCCGCCCCGCCGGCGGGTTCTTCGATCCGAAGAGCGACCTCTACGGGAAGCACGGATGACGCTGGGCAGGGCGCGCGAGCGACGATTCAGGTCGGCGCTCTCGCATCGCGACTACCGGCTCCTGCTCGCGAGCCTGGCGGTATCCGAGACCGGGAACTGGCTCTACGCGGCCGCGACGGTCATCTACATCTTGGAGGCCACCGACTCCCCCGTCTGGGTCGGCGTGGCCGCGGTCGTGCGTCTCGCGCCGTATGTCCTGTTCGAGCCGCTCGGCGGGGCGATCGCAGATCGGTTCGACCGCAGGAAGGTGCTGATCTCCGCAGACCTGGCCCGAGCTGCCGTGATGTGTGTGATGGCCGTGGTCGCCACCTCATCGTCGACGACGGCCGTGATCGTCGTCATCGCCCTCACGTTCGTGAACAACACCTTCACAGCTCCCTACTACCCCGCGGTTACCGCGCTCACGCCCTCGGTCGTGCCCGAGAAGGACCTCGCTGCAGCCAATGCGCTCGCAGGCACCATCGACAACTTCGCACTCGCCTTCGGTCCCGGGCTGTCGGCGGTGCTGCTCTTGCTGGGGCCGCCCCCGATCGCCATCGCCGTGAACGGTATGACCTTCCTCGTATCTGCACTCCTCGTTGCGCGGATGGGCGTGACGGGCAAGGTCGGCGACGTCGAGGCCGAACAGGGCCTTCTGTCTCGGATCCACGCCGGGATCGCGGTGATCAGGGGCTCGAGCGAGGCGATCCTGTTGATCGGATTGGGCTTCGCGTTCGGACTCACCTTCGGTCAGGAGGTCGTGCTCTACGGCCCGATCGCCGCAGATTCCCTGGGGATCGGCATCGACGCCACCGGACTGCTGTTCGCTGCACCGGGGATCGGCGGGATCGTCGTCACGGGCCTGGCAGCGCGCCTCGCCGCCCGCTCGCACACGGCCCGGGCGCTGACGCTCGCGGTCCTGATCGGCGGCGTGCCGCTCACGCTGTTGTCGGTGGTCCACGACCCGACGCTCGCCATCGCCCTCCTCGTCGTGGAGGGAGCGGCGGTGATCGTGGCGGACGTGATCACGACCACCACGCTGCAACGGGTCGTGCCGAACGAGCGGGTCGGCAGCGCGTTCGGCATCCTGGGCGCCGTGTCGGTGATCGGGATGGTGATCGGTTCGCTGATAGCACCGGTGATGATCGAGGTCTTCGGCCTCTCGGTCGCTACGGCCTTCGCCGGGGGGGTCCTGCTCGTCGTCACCCTCGTGACGCTCCCGACGGCGCGCTCGATGGACCGCGCGGGAGCGGCCCGCGCGCTCGAGCTCTCCCCGCGCGTCGCGTTGCTCGAGCAACTCGGGATCTTCGAGGGTGCGACGCCTCAGCAACTCGAAGGACTGGCAGCGAGCCTCGTCGAGGAACGCCTGGTGCCGGGAGATGTCGTGATCCGTGAAGACGACGAGGCGGACGATCTGTTCGGAGTCGTGTCGGGGAACCTCGAGGTTCGCAAGGAGGGCGAGCTTCTGGCTACCCTCGAGCCGGGCGACTACTTCGGCGAGATCGGACTGCTGGAGAGGCGGCCAAGGACGGCCTCGGTGGTGGTCCTCACTGATGTCGTCCTTTACCGGATCTCGGGGGAGGCCTTCCTCCGCATCCTGAACGAGGGGCCTCGGCTATCGACGACCCTGACGTCGGTCGTGGCGAACCGACTGGCGGTCTCGGATCCCTACGAGGAACTGGGCCACTCCTGAACAGCGAGAGGGCCGCCCGAGGGCGGCCCGTCATCGCATCCCGCTGAGGTCAGTGGGACCTGATCTGCCCCTGGGTGTCGTCGGCCTCGTCGAGGCGCTTGCTCTGACGCAGACCTTCGGCGTCGTCGGCCTCGTCGAGGCGCTTGCTCTGACGCAGACCTTCGGCGTCGTCGGCCTCGTCGAGGCGCTTGCTCTGACGCAGACCTTCGGCGTCGTCCTCAGGCTGCTCTCGGATCTCTTGGTCCGACATCCCGATCCTCCTTCCGGGTAGGAGCTCGTGTCTCGAGTCCATCCGCAGATACCACGCTCGTCGACGCGCTCGCGGAGCGCTGTCGGTTCGCCGACATTTGCGGTGTCTGGTTCCCGACTACCGCGGGGACGCGAAGAGGCCGCCGAAGGCGGCCCCCTCATCGCGCGCTCTGTCGTCAGATGGACCTGATCTGTCCCTGGGTGTCGTCCTCGGCGAGATGCCGCCGCACCTGGCCCTCGACGTCGTCCTCGGTCTCGGCGAGGTGATGCCGCTTCTGACCCTCGACGTCGTCCTCGGTCTCGGCGAGGTGATGCCGCTTCTGACCCTCGACGTCGTCCTCGGTCTCGGCGAGGTGATGCCGCTTCTGACCCTCGACGTCGTCCTCGGTCTCGGCGAGGTGATGCCGCTTCTGACCCTCGACGTCGTCGCTCTCGTCGAGGCGCTTGCTCTGCCGCTGGCCCTCGACGTCTTCCTCGGCCTGCTCGCGCATCTCCTGGTCCGACATGCGACCCTCCTTCCGGGTGGGAGCTCGCCTCTCGAGCTCATCCTGCTACGGGCATCTTCGTTCACGCAACTCGAGGATGCTGTCATGTATCGGACACGAGGGCTGTCAGATCGCCGACAGTCCTCACTCGAAGAACGAAAGACCGGTAGCATCACCCGGCGATGACCGACGATGTCCGACCCTTCGAGGAGATCGCCCAGGCCGCAGCCGACATCGGCCCCGCGATCGAGCCACCCGGATACCAGGACCTGCTCGAGTGGATCACGCAGACGGCGGTGGACATCACCGGTGCGGCGGGCGCCTCGCTCGCGGTGTTTGACGAGCGAACCGAGAAGCTGACGTTCGTGGCTGCTGCGGGCTCCGCCGGCGAGCAGGTCGTCGGGATCGAGATGGACGCCGGGCATGGGATCGCAGGTTGGGCGATCGCCTCGGGTCAGTCGATCACGATCACCGACGCTCCCAGCGACCCCCGGTTCGCCGCCGACGTGGCCGCCAAGACCGGCTTCACGCCTCGGTCCGTGTTCGCGATCCCTCTGGAGACCGACGCAGGACTCATGGGCGTGATGGAGATCCTCGATGCCGAGGAGGGGCTGGAGCACGGGCATGAGCACGCCCGACTCGTCGCCTCTCTCGCGCATCAGGCCGCAGTCGCCATCGAGACGACGAAGCTGTTCGGTCACCTGGGACGCGTGATGTTTCGAGCCGCAGCGGAGGCCGCGGGCGACGGCGACGTCAAGTCGGCCCTCGAGGAGATCGCTCGAACGTCGCGCGGTACATCGAAGAACCTGGCCGAGCTCCTCGACCTCTTCTACGAGATCGGACGTCTCGGACCGAGCGAACGGGCGGCGGCCACCGAGCTGCTCGTCGCCTTGCTCCGCTACGCGCAGGGGAAGCGGGGCTAGCCGTGCGTCCGGCATGGTCGTGGGCCTTCCAACCGGGTGCCCTCGAGCACGTCGACATCGATCTCCCGCATGCCATCACGCCCGAGTGGGCGTGGGGCGACAGTACGGGTGCCAGCGTGAAGGTCGCCGTGCTCGATTCCGGGATCGATGCGGATCACCCGTGGGTCGGCGGCGTTGACGGCGGGATCGCCCTCGAGTACGACCCCGACGCTCCGAGCGGCGTGCGGTACATCGAAGGCGAACACGAGGATCTGTACGGCCACGGGACCGCGTGCGCCGGGATCATCCGCAGGCTGGCTCCCGATTGCAGCATCCACAGCGTGCGGGTGCTCGGATCCAGGCTCACCGGCAAGGGGTTCGTGTTCGCGGCGGGGCTCGAGTGGGCGATCCGCAACGACATGCGGGTGATCAACCTCTCGCTGTCCACCGGCAAGCGCGACTACTACTCGGTCTTCCACCGGTTGGCCGACGAGGCCGCCTTTCGCCGATCGATGCTCGTGTGCGCCATCAACAACATGCCGGGGCCGAGCTTCCCCGCGACGTACTCGTCGGTGTTCTCGGTCGCATCCCACGAGGACGTCGACGACCCCTTCGCCTTCGACTTCAATCCGTCGCCCCCGGCCGAGTGGGGAGCGCCCGGCATCGATATCGAGGTGCCCTGGCTCGAGGGAGGAACCATCGTGGCGACCGGGAACTCGTTCGCCGCCCCGCACATCGCCGGCATCCTGACCCTGATCCTGGCCAAGCACCCCGAGCTCACGGCCTTCCAAGCCAAGACGGTGCTGATGGCGCTGGCCCGAAACGTCGGCTCCGCGGCTCCCGGCTCCTCGGCCTGAATCGCGTCGGAGGGTGAGACGCGGATACACTGCGCCGGTGGAGCGAACGCGTGTGCTCGAGACGCTGGCATCGGCAGAGTTGTTCTCGACACTCGATCGGCCCGCCCTCGAGGCGGTGGCCGAACGAACACAGGTGCGCACCTACCGGACCGGCTCGACGCTCTTCTTCGAGGGAGACGCCGGAGACGCGTTCTACGTACTCGCATCAGGGACCGTGAAGGTGTTCGTTTCATCGGGAGCGGGCCAAGAGATGGTGCTTGCCACCCTGCGCCCCCCCGACACCGTCGGCGAGGTGTCGATGCTGGACGGGGGGCCCCGGTCCGCGTGCGTCGAGGCGTTGGAGGACGTCACGGCGCTCGCGATCCCCAGGAGCGACTTCATCGAGCTCGTCTCGCACTCCCCCGCGGTTGCGGACTCCCTCCTGCGCTCGGGCGGCCGGCTCTTGCGGCGGACGACGAGTCACGCGGCCGACCTCGTCTTCTTGGACCTGGAGGGGCGAGTCGCCAAGCTGTTGATCGAGCTGGCCGACGAGCGCGGAGTTGAGTCCGCCGACGGGATCGAACTCGACCTCGGCCTGACGCAGGGAGACCTCGCATCGATGGTGGGCGGCTCGCGCCAGAGCGTGAACCAGATCTTGCACGCGCTCCAGGGACGGGGATTCATCGAGCTCGACGGACGGACGGTGTCCATCACGAACCGCGAGGCGCTGGCGCGCCGCGGTGGCATCGGCTGAACGACACGCTGACATCCCCTTGCTCAGAGCCCCACCGTGACGCACACTCCGCCGATGGGACGACGCGGCGGCGACCGACGACTCGCCGCGGCGCTGTTCACCGACATCGTCGGATCGACCGAGATCGCCTCCGAGCTTGGGGATGTGCGCTGGCGCGTGCTGGTCACGCGACACCATTCGATCATGCGCGCCAACCTCAAGCGGTTCGGGGGGCGTGAACGCGACACGGCCGGCGATGGGTTCTTCGCGACCTTCGAGGTCCCGGCCGACGCAGTGCGATGCGCGATCGCCACCCAAGGCCAGGTCCGGGCGTTGGGGATCGAGATACGTGCCGGGGTCAGCTTCGGCCAGGTCGAAGACGTCGACGGCAAACCCGGAGGGCTCGTGGTGGTCTCGGCGGCCCGCATCATGGGCCAGGCGGGCGCCGGCCAGGTGCTGACCTCGTCGTCGGTCAAGGACATCATGCCGGGCGCCGGTATCGCGTTCGCCGACCGCGGCGCGCACCACCTCAAGGGGCTCGAGGATGCGGTCCATGTATATGAGGTCACCGGGCTCGACGGCGAGCCGGTGGGGGCTCCCGAGTCCGACGCCGACCTGGCGCGCCGCCGTCGGGACGAGTCGAGCGGCCCCGAGCCCACAAGGAGCCGCCGATCGGCACTCCTGGTCGGAGGGGTCGTCGGGCTGGCGGTGATCGCCGGCGTGATGGCGGTGATGACCAACCGGGGATCGGACGCAACACCCCCCTCCGGCGCCACCGGTCCGCCCGCCAGCTCGCTGGTGGGCCTCGACCCGGAGACCGGCGACGCAACCCAGGTGATCCCGATCCATCTGCAGCCCCGGTCTCTCTCCTACAGCCCAGCTTCTTCGGTGGGCGTCGCCGGCAAGGGTGGCGTGTGGCTCGTCCGCGACAGCGTGATCCTCCACGTGGATCCCGACCACGACGAGGTGGGTGACCCACCCATCACACACGGGGCGTGGGGGGAGACCGGATACCCACAGTCGATCGCTATCGGCGCCGATCGACTGTGGGTCGCGGTCAAGGATCTGTATACCGTGGACCCGACCGACGACAAGGCCGCCCCGTTCGCCCGACTCAAGATCGGGACACCGACGTTCTTCTGGTTGAACGGCATCGCCGTCGGCGGTGGATGGGTCTGGCTCGCGGACGCCAACGGCACCCTGTGGAGGATCAACACGGAGGATCCCACGGACATCCGAACGCTGGAGGGCAACGGCACCCAGACCGACGGAGTGGTGGCCGACGGGGACTCGGTGTGGACCTTCGACTCGTTCGCCGGCACCGTGACGAGGGTCGATCCGCGCACGATGAGACCGGATGAACCCCAGGTCATCACGAATGGGGTCGACGCCATCGCGCTACTCGATGGCGAGCTGTGGGTGCTCAGTCGGTCGAGTGGAACGCTGTTCGAGTTGGGCTCCTCGCTCACCGCACAGGTGGGCTCGGATCCCAGCGCGCTTGCCGTCGGATTGGACGCCCTCTGGGTCGGCGATACGGGCGGCGAGGTCTACCGGGTGGATCCAGTGACGGATCAGAGCGAACTGCTCTATCGGGCCGGCGGGGCTGTCCTATCTCTCATGCCCGACGAGGATCGGGGCGTCCTTTGGGTCGATGTCGGCTCGCCTGAGGATTGAGACCGAGGTAAGGTCCTCGCCTATCGCTTCATCAAAGGAAACTCCCGAAGCTCCTACGCGGCAAGGCCTCGTCCTCGCCGCGCTGATCCTCGTCGCGGCCGTCGCGAACCTGAATCTCGCCGTCGCCAACGTCGCGCTCCCGTCGATCGGGGCAGCGTTCGACTCCTCACAGACCACGCTGAACCTCATCGCGGTCGGCTACTCGCTCGGGCTGGCGTGCTCGGTCCTCTACTTCGGGGCGCTCGGCGACCGCCACGGCCGCAAGGCCGTGCTGATCATCGGGACGGCGCTGGCCATCCCGATGAGCCTGCTGGCGGCCTGGGCCCCATCCGACACGGTGCTCTTCATCGCTCGACTCGGCGGCGGGCTCGCCGCCGGTATGGCGTATCCGACGACGCTGGCGCTCATCACCGCCCTGTGGTCGGGCCCCGGACGCACCAAGTCCATCGCTTTGTGGTCGGGCCTGGGCGGCGCCATCTCCGCGCTCGGCCCGCTGTGCGCGGGACTCCTGCTCGAGAACTACTGGTGGGGCTCGGTGTTCCTGATCACGCTCCCCCTCGCGGTGGTCGCGCTGTATCTGGCCGCGAGGTACGTCCCGGCTCATGTCAACGAGTCGACCGAGCCCGTGGACAACCTCGGCGGCGTGCTCTCGGTCGTGCTCGTCGCCGCGTTCGTGATGTCGATCAACTTCGCGGCCGTCCCGAACTCGACGGCGCTCGTGATCGGGCTCGGCGCGATCGTGATCGCGTCGGGCATCGCGTTCGTCATCCGGCAGCGCCGCGCCGCCAACCCCCTTTACGACCTGCACGTGGCCGGGCGACGCATCTTCTGGGTCGCCGCCTGCGCCGGGATCATCGTGTTCGGCTCTCTCATGGGCGCGATGTTCGTCGGGCAGCAATTCCTCCAGAACGTGCTCGGGTACGACACCCTCGACGCCGGGCTCGCGATCCTGCCGGCGGCCGTCATGATGGTCGTGATCGCTCCCCGGTCGGCCAAGTTGGTGGAGGCGAGGGGGGCGCGATTCACCCTGCTCACCGGTTACGCCCTCTGCCTGCTCGGCTTCTTCACGATGCTCCTGCTCTGGGACGACGGGACTCCCTACTGGGAGGTCGGGCTCGCCTACGCGTTCGTGGGCGCCGGTGTCGGGTTCGCGGGCACCCCCGCCTCACATTCGCTGACCGGTTCCGTTCCCGTGTCCCGAGCGGGGATGGCGTCGGGCACGGCCGACCTGCAACGTGACCTCGGGGGCGCGATCCTGCAGTCGATCTTCGGGGCGCTGCTGGCCGCGGGGTACGCCTCCGCGATGGCCTCCCAGATCGCCGCCGCCCCCAAGCACATCAACGACAGCGTGCAGGCCCAGCTCACCAAGTCGTTCGCGAGCGCCGAGGCGGTCGGAGCTCAATACCCGAAGTACGCGGACCAGATCACGGCGGCGGCGAAGACGGCGTTCCTCCAAGGTGACGAGTGGGCCTACCTCGCGGGGATCGTGGCGGTGACGTTGGGCGCGGTCCTCGTCCGCTTCATGTTCCCGGGTCGAGAAGACGAGATCAACCTGCTGGAGGAGTACCGAGCCGAAGACGCGGCCACCCGCCCGGATGCGTAGAGCGGACCGATCGGATCAACGTCACCCCGCTCAACGACCCGGCGACCGCGTTCGTGGCGGGGATGGACACGGGCAACGTCGACTCCGTGGTGATCGCGGGACGGATGATGAAGCGCCACGGCGAATTGCTCCACGTCGATTGGCCGGCGGTGCGTCGGATGGCCGCCGAGTCCCGGGACCACGTCATCGACAAGTCTGGGTTCAAGCTCCCGAGCACTAGCCCCGCGGCCCTCATCATCTAGCCCCGCGGGCCCTCATAGTGACCCACCCCCGGGGCCCACTATGATTCGCGCGTCGCGCGAGGGTCGCGCGACGGTAGGGGGGATGTGTCATGGCAGAGAAGCAACTCGTGCTCTCGTTCTTCGGCGACGAGGCGGCCGCGGACGCCGCGGCCGCGATGCTGAAGGACTCCGGCCTGACCGCCGGTGAGGCGATCGGCCTCCTGGTCCTGGACGCCGAGGGCAACCTCAGGGTGGACAAGGTAGGGGCCAGAAGCTGGGGAGCGGGCGCCGGTATCGGGGCGTGCCTGCTGGTTCTCGGGCCCGCGGCGCTCGGTGTCGGCATCGTCGGCGGCACGCTGGCCGGCGGACTGCACCACAAGGGGCTCAAGCTCAGCGACGAGGACCGCGCGCGGATCTCGGGCGACCTCGGCGCCGGCAAGGCAGCGGTCGGGGTGCTTGCCCGGATCGACGAGGCGCCAGCGGTGCAGAGCCGACTGACGGAGCTCGGCGGGGCGACCTCGAGCCACGACGTGGTCGACGAGGCAGCCCTCACGGCCGCAGCGGACGAGCAGTCGGCCTAACCAGGGACATACGGTGGCGGGCACTCGCTCGCCGAGTGCCCGCCACCGAGCACACACCATCCTGGATGTAAGGACAGGGACACCGATGACTGAGATGTCGACCGACGTACTCGTGGCCGTGTACTCGGATATCGACGCAGCGTCGACCGATTTCGACGGGCTGATGCAACTCGTCGAGTCGAAGAGCGTCGAGATCGAAGGAGCCATCCTCGTCTCCCACGGGTCGAGACCTACAAGCAGGCAGCAACCTCGGCACTGCCGACGGGCGACGTGCGCGTGAAGATGCTGTTCAAGTCGACGGAGTACACGCCGGGCAGTGGCGGGCACGTGACGCTGTTCGTCAACGACGAGGCGGTCGGCGAGGGAGACATGCCCAAGACGGTCCCGATCATGTTCACCAGCTACTCGGGGATGGACATCGGTCGCGACAACGGCCTCGTCGTCGACCTCGACTACGAGGACAAGGCGCCGTATGCCTTCACCGGCACCGTCAAAGAGGTGGTCTTCGGCCTGCGTCCCGCCACGCACAATGAGGAGAAGGGGCTGCACGGGCACAATGCCCACCAGGTAGTCGCGGCCGGGGTAGCGGGGTAAGACGGACGGCGGCTCGGCAGGACGGACGAGCAGCCCCGTCTCATGTCGGAGGCCGATGCGAACATCAACTCGTGTCGAGCGAGGGCACAATCCTGCACGCGGACGCCGACTCCTTCTACGCGTCGGTCGAACAGCGCGACGACCCGACGCTGAGGGGTTGCCCCGTCATCGTCGGCGGCGGCGTCGTGCTCGCCGCCAGCTACGAGGCCAAGGCGTACGGGGTGCACGCACCCATGGGCGGGGTCCAGGCCCGCCGGTTGTGTCCGCAGGCGGTCGTCGTGGCGCCGCGCATGGACGCGTACAGCGAGGCGAGCAAGGCGATGTTCCAGGTGTTCAACGACACCACGCCCTTCGTGGAGGGGCTGTCGATCGACGAGGCGTTCCTGGACGTCGGGGGGCTGCGGCGGGTCTCGGGCACGCCGACCGAGATCGCCGTGCGGCTGCGCCGCCAGGTACTCGACCGGGTCGGGCTGCCGGTCAGCGTGGGAGTTGCTCGGACCAAGTTCCTCGCCAAGGTCGCGAGCGGGGTCGCGAAGCCCGATGGCCTGCTGGTGGTCCCCGTCGACGGGGAGCTCGAGTTCCTCCACCCGCTCCCCGTTGAGCGCCTGTGGGGGGTGGGGCCGGTGACCGCAACGAAGCTCCGGGAGCGCTCGATCACCACGGTGGCCGATGTTGCGGCGCTCGGCGAGGCGTCCCTCGTGCGGATCCTCGGGCGCGCGGTCGGGCGTCACCTGCACGCGCTCGCTCACAACCGAGACCCTCGCAGGGTCGATGTCGGTCGCCGGCGCCGATCGATCGGCACGCAACGAGCGCTCGGCCGAAGGCCACGATCGCCGGAGGAGCTCGACGCCGATCTGATCGCGTTGGTGGACCGCCTGGCGCGCCGGCTGCGCGCAGCTCACCGGGTCTGTCGCACTGTGGTTCTGCGCCTCCGGTTCGACGACTTCGGCCAAGCGACGCGGTCGCACACGCTGCCCGAGGCCACCGCCGACACCGAGGCGACGCTCGAGGTCGCGAAGGCCCTGCTCGCCGCCGCCATGCCGATGATCCGGGATCGGGGCATCACGCTGATCGGACTGAGCTTCACCAACCTGCACGACGACTGCGCGATCCAGCTGGCGTTGCCGTTCGATGACCCGCTCGGATCTTCCCTGGACGCCACGCTCGACGCCGTTCGTGACCGCTACGGCTCGTCGGCCATCACCCGGGGGGTCCTCGTCGGGCGGCGCGAGGGCCTTCACGTGCCGCTGCTCCCCGACTAGGAGTCGCGTTACTCCTCGGCCTGGGATCTGACCGGTAGAGCCTCGCGCCGTTGCGACCGTCCGGTCATCGTGCCCACTCCCGCGGCTCGAGGATGACGACCGCCGTCTCATGCGGGCGTCGCGCGGCGTAGTCGTCGAGGTTTCGGTCGAGTTCTCGCCAGCGCTGCCACAGCCTGTCACGCTCCTCGCCGACGGCGGCCCTCCCGATCACCTCGCGCCGGACCCCGCCGGCGAGCTCGACGACCGCCTCGGGATTCCCCTGCAGGTTCAGCCACCACGCCGGCTCCGCCGCCCCCCAGCCGTTCATGGCCATGGAGACGAGGTTGGGACCGTCCTCGTAGTAGCCGAGGATCACCTCCCGAGGCTGTCCGCTGCGGCGACCCACCGTGGTGAGCCGCAGGGCGCCCCACTTGTTCGGGCGCGGGGCCCAGAGCCCCTTGCGACCCCCGCTGGCCCTGACGATCCGCCGGTGGACATGCCATGCGGCAACGACGAACCACCGCGGCGGGAGGCGCGCCCTGCCCTTCCCCATGCGGACTCCCTCGTCGAGGACTGCCTCACGATAGCGAACCGACGTCGAGATCCGGGCAGACCTCTGCGAGCCGCTGTCGTCGAACCTGCTCCTCTGCTAGATAGGTACGGTTGGTGATCAGCCATTCCGGAGGGGAGAGGTTCATGACCGATCCGTACGACGCGATCGTCGTCGGCGGGGGCCACAACGGGCTCGTCGCCGCCGCGTATCTCGCCAGGATTGGCGCGAAGGTCGTGGTGCTCGAGTCCCGTCACACGACGGGCGGCGCGGCCGACACGTCCTCCCCGTTCCCCGAGCATCCCGACGTCCGGGTCACGACCCTGTCCTACGTGATGAGCCTCATGCCGCCGTCGATCGTCCGCGATCTGCGCTTGAAGACCTTCGGCTACGAGGTCGTGCCCATGGCGGGCTCCTACGCCCCCCAACCGGGTTCGGGAGGTATCCGTGACGACGAGAAGAAGGGCGACCGGTTCCGGGAGACCCTCTCCCGATTCTCCAAGACCGACGCGGATGTCCACGAGGACTGGTCGGCGTGGCTCGCGCGCAGCGCCGCCTTCCTCGGACCGCTCCTGATGGAGACGCCCGTGAACCTCGGATCCCTGGCGCTGGGCGACCTCGCCGATCAGGCGCGGTTCGCACTGCGCCATCGACGGGGCATGAGTTCCCGTCAGGCCGCCGACATCACCAAGCTCTTCTCGATGAGCGCCGCCGACCTGCTCGACGAATGGTTCGAGTCGGCGGAGCTCAAGGCCCTCATCGCGACCAACGGCATCATCGGCACGTGGGCGGGACCCGAGGAGCCCGGCACGGCCTACGTCTTGCTGCATCACGCCGTCGGCGACCTCGGCGACGGCAACCTCTCGGAGTGGGGATACCCCATCGGCGGGATGGGCGCCGTCACCGACGCATTGCGCGCCAGCGCCGAGTCCTTCGGCGCGCAGATCCGCGTCTCCAGCCCGGTCGAACGCATCCTGGTCGAGTCCGGCGCCGTTCGCGGCGCAGTGATCGGTTCGGGCGAGGAATTCGAAGCACCGCTCGTCATCACCGCCTGCCATCCGAAGATCACCTTCCTCAGCCAGATCGACCGTGAGGACCTGCCGGGCGAGTTCGTCCGAGACATCGAGAACTGGAAGACGCGGAGCGGAACCGTCAAGATCAACCTGGCTCTCTCGCGGATGCCTGCCTTCCGAGACGACCCGGACGGCGAGGATCCGGAGATCGCCGGCTCATCGATCATGATCTCGCCCAACATCCGGTACCTCGAGAAGGCGTTCGAGGAGGCGCGGGACGGCACGGCTTCCAACGCGCCCTTCTCGGAGACCTGCATCCCGAGCTACTACGACACAACGCTCGCGCCGGACGGCATGCATGTGATGTCGATGTTCACGCAATGGGTCCCCCATGAGTGGGCGCGTGAGCGCCATCAGGACGAGCTCGAGGCGTACGCGGACCGGCTGGTGGACATCCACGACGACTTCATGCCGGGCTTCAAGGACGCGGTCGTTGGTCGCCAGGTCATCGGGCCGTGGCAGATGGAGCACGAGTGGGGCCTGATCGGCGGCAACATCTTCCACGGTGAGCTGTCGGCGGACCAGCTGTTCCATATGCGCCCAGCGCCCGGCTACGCGGACTATCGCACGCCGATCCGCGGGCTCTACCAGGCATCCTCCGCCACGCACGCCGGCGGCGGGGTGACCGGGCTCCCGGGTCACCACGTCGTCCGCGAGATCGTCAGGGATCGCAAGCGGCACCGGTGGCGTCGGCGCGGCCGAGGTTGACACGTCGGCCATCAAGGCACAGAGCACACACCACCCGGTGTGCGGATCCTCGAAACTCGCGTCGGGATCTGTCCCGCCGGGGATGTCACCCCGTCGGCCAGCTCCGAGCGCCGATCACGTGCCAAGCCCCCAAGGCAGGCCAAGCCAGTACTCGGCGTGGGGACTGCTGGCGACGGTCGTGTGGCTGTACTTCGAGGCGATCTACCTCCTCGCATGCCTGCAGCACTGAGAGCGGGATGCCACCGCTTCAGGGCACCCCTCGCCTGATGGCGTGACTAATCAGTGCTACTATGTACCGGTAGTCGCTATCACTGAGTAGTGGAGAGAGGGACGTCCGATGGGCAAGCAGGTGACGGAGATGCTCAAAGGGACGCTGGAGGGCATCGTCCTCGCGATCCTGTCCGGCCGGCCCGCGTACGGCTACGAGATCACGGCATGGCTGCGCGCGCAGGGCTTCTCCGACATCGCCGAGGGAACCGTGTACGCGCTGCTCATCAGGGTCGAGCGGCGGGGCCTCGTCGACGTCGAAAAGGTCCCCTCCGACAAGGGGCCGCCCCGCAAGGTGTATTCCCTCAACGCTCACGGACAGGACTATCTCGAAGAGTTCTGGAGGACCTGGAGCTTCCTCACAGAGCGCCTCGAACAGCTCCGCGAAGGAGGCAGATGACCATGTCCGACACGGAAGAGAGCGGCTTCATCTCAAGGGTGATCGGCCCGAAGAAGCGGTGGCGGGCGTACAAGGCGCGAGTTCGACAGCTTCCCTCGAACTATCGCAGCGCGGTCGAGGCGATCGAGCGGTACCTCATGTATTTCGGGCCGATGGACGCCGACAGCGCCGGTTCGCTGCTCGAAGACGTCGCCGACCTGTTCGAGCGAGCCGCGGAGGACGGAACGCCGATCCGCGAGATCGTCGGAGACGACCCGGTCGGATTCGTGGAGGCGCTCGTCGCGAACTACGCGAAAGGCGGGTACGTCACCCGGGAGCAGGAACGGCTGACCCGCGACATAGCGCGCGCCGCCGGAGAGGACGGGAGCGCCTCGTGATCCATGTATGGGGCCGGTAGGCTGCCTCTCAGAATGCCACTGGCCATATGGGTCCTCGACGACGAGGAGGCGCTCCCACATGCCGTTCGCATCGAACCCGGTCGACGGGGTCCCGATCTACTTCGAGGACTGGTCGGGTTCGGGGATCCCGGTCGTGTTCTACACCGGGTTCCTCGACCCGATCCAAGTGGCGCAGTCCTCGGGCATCGCTCGTGCAATGCGTGGCGAGTTCCGACTGGTGTTCGCCGATCATCGAGGGCACGGGCGCTCGGGGGCGCCGCACGAACCCGATGCGTACGCGCTGCAGACCCGGGTCGCCGACCACGTCGCCGTGCTCGATGCGCTCGGGATCGATCGCGCGCACGTGATCGGGTTCTCGTGGGGAGCGCGACTCGGCTTCGCGATCGGCCAGTTCGCGCCCGATCGGGTTCGCGGACTCGTCCTCTGCGGGAATCAACCGTACCGATGGGATCTGTCCACCCCGGTCGCGAAGGCTGTCGCCGCGGCGGCCGAGGCGGCGACCACCCGCGGGATGCACGGGTTCGTGGAGGTCTTCGAGGCGGGAGTAGGCATCCGGTTCCCCGAGCCCGCCCGAACCCTCGAGCTGCGGAACGATCCTGAGGCGATCCGCGCCGCGTGGGCGTCGGTGTTCGAGGAGGGTGCGATCGCCGACGACTTGTCCGGGTGGCGAGTGCCGTGCCTGATCTATGTCGGTGAGAACGACGAGATGCACGATGCCGCTCGCCGCGCGGCCGACGAGATCCCGACGGCGAGGTTCCTGTCCCTGCCGGGCCACACTCACTTCTCGACGGAAGGCGAGAGCGCGCTGGTCCTCGGCCCGATCCGGGAGCTCCTACGCTCCGCCTGACCGGTCTGGCCGGTCTGAAAGGTATGAACTCGGCGTTGGCGCGGCCTCGGCAAGCATGCAGCCGAGCGCCACCGACTCGCCCTGGGAGAACCACCGCGGATAGTCGGCAGGGATAGAGAGGACGTCCCAGACACCTCGATCGGAGCGGCGATCTCCACCTCTCGTTCGGCCCAGACGGGTGCCCCGCGATCGATCTCCATGAAGGCGCGACTCTACGCCCGTGGCCCCGATGCATCCGACCCGGAGTGATCGCGGAATGAGGCACGCGGCGTGAACAACGCAACACGCAAACCGACCGACTACGCAACACTTTCGGGGCCTCGTACGTCTTGGTGATATGGGCACGAAGAAGACGACTACGATGCTCGCCGACATGGGAGCCGAAGAGGCGGGCGCGAGCCGGCTGGCCGAGGTCTACGTGCGGTCGGCACCGGCCGGGTTCCGGCTCGCTTACCTCCTGACGGGCGACCGGGCGCTCGCCGAGGATCTCGTCCAGGAGGCGTTCCTTCGGTTCGTGGGCCGCCTGCACCACCTACGAGACCCCGAGGCGTTCGACACCTACCTCCGCCGGACGATCGTCAACCTGTCGAAGGACACCTTCCGGCGGCGGGCGCTCGAGCGCTCCTACCTGGAGCGACAGACCGCCGAGGTCCGCGAAGGCCACGCCGACCGAGACGTCGCCTCGTACGACTCGATGCGCACGGCGCTGCTCTCGCTCCCCCAGCGGCAGCGCGCGGCGATCGTCCTCCGCTATTACGAAGACCTTCACGAGTCCGAGATCGCCGACCTGCTTCGCTGCCGTCCGGCGACCGTGCGCTCGCTCGTCGCGCGCGGGCTCGAGGCCCTCCGCAAGATCCCCGAGGTGACGACATGACCGATCAGGACGTCCGCAACTTCCTCGAGCGCATGGCCGCAGAGGAGCCGGTCCCGTTCCTCGACGCCGAACCCCTGACCCGCCGGGCCCACCGCCGCGCCGCGAGGACCGTCGTCGTCGGTGCGCTCGGTGTCGCGGCCGCGATCGCGGTGCTGTTCGCCGGCGCGGCCCAGATCCGGACGGCGCCGGCGCCGATCCCCGCCGACACCCCACCCACCCCCAGCCCGTGCCCTTCGACGGGGCGGTTCGAGTCGCCCCTCCACGGAATCTCGATCGATTGCCCGGCAGGATGGCAGATCAGGCCAGCGACCGAGCCCTGGACAGATGGAGAACTGAACTTCGAATCGCCAGCGGCCGACGTCATCTTCCACCCCACGTTCGGAGATCGCCTCTACTTCGTCCTGGCCTCCCAGCCGTTCGAGAGTCCCAGCGAGGCCCACGACTGGGACGGGACGGCCCCGGGCGATTGGGACGGCCTAGGGCAGGTCCCCCTCTGCTTGCCCGGTGAGGGCGGGCACGGAATGGGGGGGCCATTCCCGGTCGACGGTGCCCGCGCGATCGAGCTCCAGGCGTGCGGCAGCTTTGCCGTGGCGCTCAACTGGACCGACACACGTGGCTTCGTGATCGCCCTGATCGTGCGGGATGAGCCGGGGCTGCGGGAGACCTACAGCCACGGGTACTTCGATGCGGCGATCGAGACGATCGACCTGCGCCCAGAGGAGGCCGTCGAAGCGCCAGGAAGCAACGGATGAACCGATCCGTCATCGCGGCTGTAGTCGTCGCTGCCATCTCGGCGGGCTGCAGCAGTTCGGGCCCAGCGGCGAGGCCAAGCTCGGCAACGACGCCCCCCACGCAGCCTTCGGCAACCGCGCAGGCCAACGTCTTCCCGATCGGGGCGTTCGCCGACATCAGCGAGGACCCGGTCTCCGAAGGGACGGCGGCGGAGCTCCAGGCGACCCTCGAGGATCTGGCCGGGAAGGCCGGGGTGACTGCCACGGTGATGACCGCCGACGGCACCTGGAGCGGGGCGGCGGGCAAGGCTGACGGCGAACGAGACCTCACCGTCGACGATCAGTTCGCCATCGCCAGCATCACGAAGTCGGTTGTTGCTGCCCAGGTGATGCAGATGGTCGAGGCGGGTGAGCTCGGCCTCGACGACCCAGCCGCCGATCACCTCCCGCCGGACCTCGAGTTCGACACGAACGGAGCGACGATCCGCCAGCTGCTGGGAAACCGCAGCGGTCTCCCAGGCTATGACCCAAGCCTCTTCGACCCGGGCCGACAGGAGAGCCCGTCCAAGGATCGGCAACGGGCCTGGACGACAGCCGAGATGCTGGCGATGGTCCTGGCCGATCGCGAGCCTCCCGGTGAGACCTTCGAGTACTCGAACACCAACTACTTCGTCCTCGGCCTGGTGATCGAGCAGGTACGCAGACGACCGATCGCCGCGGTGCTGCGCGACGGCGTCCTGAACATCGACGGGGTCGAGCGGCTGATCTATCAACCGGATGAGATCCCGACCGAGCCGATGGCCATGCCGTTCGGCGAGTCGACCGATGTGCTCGAAGAGGGCGGCGGATACCTGCCATCCCTGGCTGCTGCAACCTCTGATGGTCCGGCGGCAGCCATGGCGTCGGACTCGCCCTCGCTGGCACGTTGGTGGCGAGCCTTCTGCGCCGGCGAGATCGTCTCCGAAGAGTCGCTGACCGAGATGACGACCCTGCGCGACGGGTACGGATTGGGGCTGTATCAGCCAGACCCTCCGGGCACCCTGGGACATAGCGGCGAACACATCGGGTACATGGCCTTGGCAGGGTGCCTGCCGGAGGATGGCGCCGTCGTCGTCGTGCTGAGCAACGACGTAGGAGTCGACCTCAGCGCGATAGCCGAAGCGCTCGTCGACGCCGTGCGCTGACGGCACGACCCGAGACGATCGACGACCACTCCCAACGCGATGCGTACCGGGCCCCGTCTCGATAGGTACGGGTTTCGGGGATTCCTTGCGTCGCCGCTCCCCTTAGCCTCGGACTCACGATCAGCACCGAGCTGAGAGGAGGAAGAGATGGGCACGAAGGCTGAAGCGATCAGGGTCTCATCCCGGCCGGCGGGGTTCACGTTCTGGAACGTGGCCGTGTCCGCCCTGGCCGTCGCGGCGTTGATCATGAGCGCGGTGGCTCTCACGGTGGCGGCGCGCGATCGCGCGTTGACCGGCGAGACGAGCACCAGCATCCACGAGGTGGCGAGCGCGGAAGCGTCGCTCTGGGACGCGGGCAAGATCGAGGCGATGGAAGGCCGCATGCTCGCGGAGAGCACTCGGATCGAAGCGTCGCTCTGGGACGCGGGCAAGATCGAGGCGATGGAAGGCCGCATGCTCGCGGAGGGCGCTCGGATCGAAGCGCCCCTCTGGGACGCGGGCAAACTCGAAGCCATGGAAGGCCGCATGCTGGCCGGGTAGCTCCATGATCGAGCCGGCAGTTCGCGCTCAGGTTCACCCGGGTCAGCTACCGGGCGAACCTCGAGCGCGCCGCCGTGCGGGGTCTGCTCAGCGTTCGGACCCCCGCCCTAGAATCCTTGCGTCAACCGACCCCGGGAGAGTGCTGATGGCCGACGACGTCATCGGGCGCGAGGCCGAGCTCGCGATCCTCGATCGCTTCCTCGACTCGATCCCGGCCGGGCCGAGTGCTCTGCTCCTGTTCGGTGAACCCGGCATCGGGAAGACCACCGTATGGAGGGAGGGTGTGGCGAGTGCGGCGCAACGAGGCTACCGCACGCTCTCATGCGGCCCGGTCGAGGCGGAGACGCGTCTTTCGTACGCCGCCCTCGGTGACCTCCTCGAGCCGGTCCTCGAGGAGACGCTGCCAGCCCTGCCGGAGCCGCAACGCCAGGCCCTGGAGGTGGCCCTCCTGCGGGCCCCGAGCTCGGGCGCCCGGGCCAACCAGCGGGCCGTCTTCCTGGCCGTCCTGGGATGCCTTCGATCGGTGGCCAGCAGCACACCGGTCGTCGTGGCCATCGACGATATCCAGTGGATGGACCTCCCCTCGGTCCGGGTACTCCAGTTCGTCGTGCGGCGCCTCAAGGAAGAGGCGGTCGGCCTCATGGCAGCCGTTCGAGGCACAGATCCCGACGACGATCCCTTGGGTGTCACCGCATCCCTCCCCCAGGAGAACATGCATCGCGTCCACGTCGGGCCGCTCTCCGTCGAAGCGATCGAACGGGTGCTGCGCGTCAGGGTGGGCGATGAGTTCGAGCCAACCACGCTCCTTCGTTTCCACGAGACCTCGGGAGGGAATCCCTTCTTCGCCCAGGAGATCGGACGCGCGCTCCTGCGTCGTGGAGGTGAGCTGGCGGCCGGCGAGCAGCCGCCGATCCCCGAGCGGCTTCAGGAACTCGTCGAGGACCGCCTCGAAGGGCTTCCCGCCCAGACCCTCGAAGCGCTCGAGGCCGTCTCGGCCCTATCGGCACCGACGCTGGATGCGATCGCCGCCGCGACCGATCCCTCAGAGGTCGACCGTCGCCTGGATCCGGCGATCGAGAACGGGGTCGTCGAGGTCATAGGCGACCGCCTTCGGTTCGCCCACCCCCTCCTCGCGTCCGCCGTCTATCAGGTGATCCCGGGAGCCCGGCGCCGCGAGCTGCACGCGCGGCTCGCGACGATCGTCCGCGATCCGGAGGAACGAGCCCGCCACCTGGCGCTGTCCGTCGAGGGCCCGGACCTCGCCGTCGCCGCCGCCCTCGAGGAGGCTGCCCAGCTGGCCTCCTCCCGGGGCGCGCCGCAATCCGCGGCCGAGCTCTGGGAGATGGCCCGCCAAGCCACACCGCGGGACCGAGGCGAGGACCTGGTGCGTCGGACCCACCAAGCGGGCGTGGCTCACTACGAGTGCGGGGACAACTCGCTGGCGCGGAGCGTCCTGGAGCAAGCCGTGGACCTCTCGGCGGCCGGGCCGGCTCGGGCCCGCGTGCTGCTGGACCTGGGGATGGGGCTTGGCGAGGTCGAAGGATGGCGGGGGGCCTGGGCCGTGTTCGAGGCCGCTCGGGGCGAGGCGGGGGACGATCGCGCGCTGCGCGCACGGATCGAGCAGAACCTCGGGTACGCCTGGCTGTTCATGGGAGACCTCGCGGCATCCGAACGGCACGCTCGCGCTGCGATGCAGTTGGCCGAGGAGCTGCAGGAACCACGGGTGATGGCGGAAGCGATCGGTCATTATCCATTCGTCGAGTTCCTCCTCGGGCGAGGGGTCGATCAGGAGCTGCTCGATCGAGGGATCGCCCTGGAAGGGCACCTGGAGGGCGAGTTCAAATCCCACGTCATCCGTGCGAGCTTCGTCATCGCGCAGCTCTTCAAGTTCACCGATCGCCTGGACGAGGCCCGCCAGACGTTCACCGAACTCCTGGGTGATGCCGCGGCGCACGGCGTTGAGATCCCGATCCCGGAGATGCGGTACCACCTCGCCGAACTGGAGTGCCGGGCGGGCAACTGGGATGCCGCGATGGAGCACGCGCGGGAGAGCAGGGAGGCCTTCCAGCGACTCCGCATGGGGGCGTGGATGTTGTCGGAGGGCCAGTTCGCGGTGGCCCTCGTGGAAGCCCATCTGGGGCAGGCCGACTCGGCGAGGCTGGAAGCCCTGGAGGGGCTGCGGCTCGCCGAAGCGGCCGGCGAGACCCTCCTGCTGATCCAGAACCTGTCGGTCCTGGGGTTCCTCGAGCTTTCCCTCGGCCAACCCGCCGAGGCCGATGCGTTCCTGTCCAGGGCCCTCGATCTCGAGGAAGCGATGGGTGTTCGTGAGCCCGCCTGCTTCCGCCTCGTCCCCGATGAGGTCGAGGCGCTCGTCGCTCTCGGGCGGCTCGACGAGGCCGAGGCGCTCCTTGATCCCTTCGAGGAGACAGGTAGGGACCTCGACCGGGCCTGGACGATCGCCACGGGAGCCAGGTGCCGGGCGCTCGTGCTGGCGGCGCGAGGTGACCTGGCTGGTGCATCGGCCGCGGCCGATGAGGCCGTGCGGGAACACGATCGCCTGCCCCTTCCGTTCGAGCTGGGGCGGACCCTCCTGGTGCGCGGAGCGGTGGAGCGCCGTGCCAAGAGGAAGCGGGAGGCTCGGGACACGCTCACGAAGGCCTTGGAGGTCTTCGACGGGCTGGGTGCCGCGTTGTGGGTGGACAGGACACGTGAGGAGTTGGCGCGGATCGGCGGACGGGCTCCCTCGTCGCTCGAACTGACCCCGACCGAGGACAGGGTGGCAACGCTGGTGGCCGCGGGCGGCACGAACCGTGAGGTAGCCGATGCGCTGTTCATCAGCATCCACACGGTGGAGGCCAACCTCAAGCGGATCTACCGAAAGCTCGGCATCCACTCCCGCACGGAACTGGCAGCGAAGTTCCGATCCGACACGACAGGATCCTGAGCGGGGGGTTGTGATGGGCGGCTGCTGAGATCGTGGGTTTGGCTCCTTCGTTCGTGGGGTGTCTCAGAACGCCCTGACCGCACGGTTTGCGGCCACTTCAACGGAGTACCCACGGACTCAGCGGGGTAACACCCACGGCCCGTCAGATGATCGATCCGGTCGGTCGAGCCCGAGAGCTGGGTGGCCGATCGGGCGTCAGCCGGAGCGCAGCAGCGTGAGAAGCATGATCGTCGGCTCCGCGGCGCTCAACGAATGCGCAGCTCCCGGGCTCATGCTGACCCAGGAGCCGGGAGTCATCTCGACGTCTTCTCCTTCGATCGTGAAGCGCAGGCGCCCGGAGAGCACCTGCACGATCGCCGGTCGAGCGGCGGTGTGTTCGGTCAGACCCTCGCCGGCATCGAACCCGAACACCGTCACGTCGACGTCGTCGTCGCGATGGATGACCTTGGATACCACCGCGCCGGCTTGGATCTCGACGGCTTCAGCAGCGTTCTGGATCGTGACGTGCGTCAAGGTCGATCCTCCTGGCACGCTCCCCCGAGCTCGGTGACCGCTCCTGATCCCCCTCGCTTCATCCTTGTCTCCTCCCTACCAACCGCCGTTCCTTGCGTCAGCCCCTACTTCGCGGATGTTCCCGTTCGAGGTCGGACAGGCGCGCGATCAGCTCAGAATGACCCTGCACATGGAAGATGTATCGAGGGACGTCGCGACCGGTCGAATGGGCCATGAACGGCTCTCCCCAGAAGCTCAGGTGCGCCTCGGTCGTGCCTTCGTCGGTCCCGGCGAGGATGAACGACAGGGTCTCGGGCAAGGACGTCCAGACGGGCTCTTCCACCTTGTCCGCGCCCCGGCACCGAGCGATCTTGGGCATCACCTCGGTTGCCCACGCATCTCGCTCCCGCTCGTCGAGGACGAATCGGATCCGGCGAACCTCGGGATTCTCGATCGCCGGTCGGAGCATCGCATCGAACAGCGCCTGTGGCACGAACATCTTCAGGCACACGTTGAACCAGGTCATGTCCCCGCGCGCTCGGTTCGCGAACCGCTCGCTCTCGCTGCGCAGGGCACGCGGCCCGATCAGGATCGCATCAGGCGGCGCGAGGGCGGCCCGCAGGCCGGCCACGTCCTTGGCGACGCCGGCGAGCGTCTCGTCGGCGCGCTCCTCCTTGCCTTCGCGGCGGACGAGGCCGAGCAAGATCATCGCGAGCAAGACGAGGATCACCGTCAAGACCACGTCGATGTCCACGACGTGCAGCAGGTGAAGAACGAGCGCGACGACAGCGGCCATCACGCCCGCGACGGCCTCCCATTGAACGCCGCGGAAGCGACCCATCAGCGGTGGCGGGGTCCCGGTCGTTCCGCGGCGAGCATCCCGAAGAACGTGATGGTCCACGCCACGGCCGCCGTCCAGAACGCCACCCAGGGGATCCACGCGCCGAAGGGGAGACCGACCGCGGTGATCATCTTCGTGGTCGCGACCGAATACATGCCCAGAGGGAACACGAGCGACCAGAACTGCGGGTCGTAGCGGAGCCGCACCCGCCTGATGCCGTGCCGCCAGATCCCCATGAGGATCAACAGCGGTATCCACCAGGTCGCGAAGGCCCAGAAGAGGAGCGTGGTGCCTTTGAGGAAGGGCGTCAGCTCGGCCAACAGATCCCAGGAGTCCGCCGCGAGGATCAGGCCGGCCCCGGCGAGGGTCGTGATGGCGAGCGCACCCATGTTGATCCAGTAGGGAGGGGTCGCCTGTTCAGGGTCCATCGTGAAGAAGACCCATCGGTAGAAGATCAGCCCGATCACGACGATGTAGAGCATCGCGCCGATCAGGTGCGCCATGAGCGCCACGAAGAGCGCGCCGTGGAGTCCCACCTGGGGCGCCACGAGGACGCCGAGGACCGCCACCGACTCGGTCGAGACGATCAAGAGGAGCCACACGCCGGTCATGCCGGATCCGAGATCCGGCTTCGGCTCCCGGAACGTCACGCCCGCCAGGAAGCCGTACAAGAGCCCCGCCCAGAGTGCCAGCCCGACCCACCAGAGAACCGCGGCGATGCCGGGACGTCCGACGATCACAGCGAGCTGGCTGCCGAGGACATTCGTGCCAGCGACCATCGTCAAGAAGGCGGCGCCCTTCTGGTGGCTCGTGAGGTCGTCACGCATCCGCTCGGGGAATCGTCCGAGCCGCGTCAGCGTGAAGGCCCACAGCGCGACGTAGAACGCGACGTTCAACCAGAGCAGCGCGACCGCCACCCCTCGGAAGCCCCGCTGGTCGGCCGCGATCGAGACGATCCCGGTGGCCATCACCATCGCGAAGTATCCCGGGGACAGGGACGCGACCGTCGAGGCGCCCCGGCGAGCGCTCCTCGTCGCCGACTCCGCGCTCATCGATCGCCCGGCGCGAGGAGCCAGATCCCCAGCGCGAGGACGAACGAGATCACCTGGAACCCGAGCAGCCACCAGACGACCGTCATGTCCTCCTCGAAGAAGGCGTTGAGCGCCACCGTGAGCGCCCATAGCTGCCCAACGACCACGGTGGCAACGAGCGCGATCCGTGTCACCGCGATGGCAGCGCGCTCGGGATCACGGTCGACGCCGGCACCCGGTCCGGGACCGGGTGCGCCGGGATGAACGCGCAGACGCCGGTCGCTGCTTCTCATAGGACCCTCGCTCCGATCGCGTAGATCCCGTCGGGGCGTTCCTCGAGGTCGATCACCGGCAACGGCCGTGGTGGCGGCCCGCCCAGCACCCGCCCCGACGCCGCATCGAAGCGCCCATCGTGACATGGGCACACGAGCTCGCCGCTCGAGGGCTTCCACAGCACGGCGCACGACAGGTGGGTACAGATCGACGAGTACGCCACGAGCATCCCGTTCGGCATGCGCATCGCGATGGCTCGGTCATCGGGCCCCGGGTACGCGAAGGTCACGGATCGGCCGGGCTCGATCGCCGCCGCGATCCTGACGGCGCCGGCCGATCCCGTGCGCCGCGGGAAGATGCCTGCTGCGATGGCGAACGCACCGATCGCGAGACCGCCCGAGATCGTCACGAGGATCCGCAGGTAGTCGCGGCGCGTGACGGGAGCATCGGCACGGATCCGCTCGAACGGATCGTCGGAGGCGGCGGGCTCCTTCACCGAGCGAGCCATCTCACCGGACCCCAGGCACGGCGTCGTGTTCGAACTCGGCCGGCACCACCATGGCCACGCCCGTCCGGACCTCCTGCTCACCGAAGACGACCAGGTCGGTGGCGGCGGCGCCGGGTCGGGCAGCCAGCAGCTCGTCGATGCTCCCGTAGAAGATCGCGCCGGTCGGGCAGACGGCGGCACACATGGGGGCGAGCCCGACCGAGGTGCGGTCGTAACACATGTTGCACTTGTACTGGAGCATCTCCTCCATATCGAGCTTCGGAACGCCGAACGGACAGGCGTGGACGCAGTTCGCGCACGCGATGCATCGTTCCTTGGCGGCCTCGTGCACGACGCCGTCGGAGGTCACGAGGATCGCGTCGGTGGGACACACCTCGGCGCACGGTGCGACGGGGTCCTCGCAGTGCATGCACACGGTGGGCATCGACGCCACCGTGGCACCCTGTTCGATGTAGTCGAGGCTGATCATCGACTTTCCTCGGTGGGAGTCGCACTCGCTGCACGCGGCCACGCACGCCTGGCAGCCGATGCACCGGCCGGGGTCGATGAAGAGCGTCCGGTTCATCATGCGTCCGACGTCCCCCTCCCCTGCGGCGCGCTCGGCTGCCGCAGATCGGAGGTCGTGAGCGACGCCACGGCGTCCACCGCCGAGCCCGGCGGGTTCGGTGGTGCAGGCGACGGCGTGATCTTGGCTCCGAGCTCCACGCGGCACGCGCACACCTTGTACTCGGGGATCCGGCTCACGGGATGCAAGGCGTCGACCGTCATCAGGTTCGCGGCGGCGGCTCCGGCCCAGTGGTAGGGGACGAAGACGGTGTCGGCCCGGATCGTGTCCGTCACGAGCGCAGGCAGCGTGATCTCGCCGCGACGCGTCGCGACCCGCACCGGGTCGCCGCTCGCGAACCCGAGCGAGGGATGCACCTCGACCCACGGCCGGGGCGTCTGCTCGACCAGCGCGCCGATCCGCCGCGTCTGATTCCCCGAGAGGAAGTGCGCCACGGTACGGCCGGTCGTGAGGCGGAGCGGGTAGTCGTCGTCGACGGGCTCGGCGGGCTGGTGCCACTCGACCGGGTTGAATCGCGCCTTGCCGTCGGGGAAATTGAACCGCTCCTCGAACAGCCGCGGCGTCCCCGGATGATCCTCGCTCGGCACCGGCCAGAACAAGCCGCCGGTCTCCTCGAGGCGAGCGTAGGTGATCCCGCTGTAGTCGGCCACGCCGCCCTTCGTGGCCCATCGCAGCTCTTCGAAGATCTCCTCCACCGATCCGAACGTCAGCTTGTCGCCTACGCCGAGCCGCTCGGCGATCTGGCCGATGATCCACCAGTCCGGACGCGCCTCGCCGGGCGGCTCGGCGGCGCGGTGTCGCAGGATCACGCGTCCCTCGGCGTTCGTCGTGGTGCCACCCTCCTCGGCCCATGTCGTGCTGGGCAGCACGACATCGGCTCGCGCGGCCGTCTCACTCAGGAAGAAGTCGAGTTGCACATGGAACTCGAGCCGCTCGTAGCAGGCCTCGATCCGCGACGCGTTCGGCATCGAAACGAACGGGTTGTTGCACAGGGCCAGGAAACCTCGGACCTCCCCCGTCTCCATGAGGTGGACGAGCTCGACGGCGCTCACGCCCGCATGCGGGAGCTGGGCCTCGTCGATCCCCCAGAAGTCGGCGATGAACGCGCGATGCTCCGGGTTCTCGATGTCGCGCGCGCCAGGCAGCTGATCCGACTTCTGGCCGTGCTCGCGGCCCCCCTGGCCGTTGCCCTGACCGGTGATCGTGCCGTAGCCCTTGCCCTCGGCGCCGATCTGACCGGTGGCGAGCACGAGATTGATGATGCTGAGTGCGTTCTCGACGCCCTGGATCTGATGCTCGATCCCGCGCGCGTGGAACGCCATCGCGCGCTCGGCCGCGCCCCACATCGTGGCGGTCCGCAGGATCAGCTCGGGATCGATGCCGCAGATCGCGGCGGCGCGTCCGGGATCGTACGTGCGTACGACGTCGCGAACGTCGTCCCAACCCAGGGTTCGCGAGGAGATGAACGCGTCGTCGAGCCACCCTTCGCGCTCGATCACGTGCAGCACGGCGTTGAAGAACGCGGCATCGGTGCCCGGGCGCAGCGGCACGTGCAGATCGGCGGTACGCGCGAGTGGCGTCTCGCGCGGGTCGACCACGATCAGCTTCGCCCCACGGTCCCGCGCGCCCCACACGTAGTGGGACATCACCGGGAAGCACTCCGCGACGTTCGCACCGGCGAAGAGCATCAGTTGCGTGGAGAGCATGTCCTGCCACGGGCTCGCCGCGCGGTCGATGCCGAAGGCCTTCTTGTTCGCGGCGGCAGCGCTCACCATGCAGAGGCGACCGTTGTAATCGATATGCCGCGTGCGGAGCGCCACGCGAGCGAACTTGCCCATCAGGTAGGTGTTCTCGGTGACGAGCGAGGATCCGGAGTACACGCCGAACGCATCCCGCCCGTACGCACCCTGGATCCGCTGGATCTCTGAGGCCACCCGATCGAGCGCCTCGTCCCACGACGCTCGTCGGAGATCATGTCCACGCGCGTCGCGGATCAAGGGGTGCATGATCCGGTCGGGGTGGTTCACCTGCTGGTAGGCGGTCACACCCTTCGGACAGAGCTTCCCCTTGTTGATGTCGTGGTCACTCGGCTCGACACCCAGGACACGGCCGCTCCCGTCGACCTTGAGGAACATGCCGCACTGAACGCCGCAGTAGCAGCAGTGGGTCGGCACCAGGCGCAGGTCCTCGGGCCCGGGAGCGCGCCGTTCGCCAGGCGGCGCGCCGCCTGCCTCCCTGAAGTCGGAGACGCCGGGCGGGATGATCGGGTAGCTCGAGAGGTCGCTCACCTAGAACCCTCGCTTCACCTGGTCCAGATAGGCCTGCCCGCGCTCGATGCGTTTACACCGGGGGCAGGTCTCGACCAGCTCCCGATACCTCAGGTCGAGTTCATCCATCGTCTCCTGCAGGTTCTGCAAGAAGGCCGCGCCCTCGAGCGGCGCGCCGCAGCGAGCGCAGTGCACGATGCCGTCGCGCTCCTGTGATGTTCGTTTGTACATATGCACCCCCACCGTGGCCGGTCGCTGGATCACGTGGAAGAACTTCCCGAACGGGATGAAGATCAACGACAAGACGACGACCCCCATGTGCAGGATCGCCAAGAACTCGTAGCCCGCACCGTCGAGCAGCGCGCTCGAGAACGTGAGCAGCAGGCCCGTTACCGAGATCGCGACGAGCGCGACCAGCGGCAGGAAGTCGTAGCCGAGCCGCTGTCCGCTCCCTGTCTCACGATCGCGGACGCGGCGCCACAGGAAGTACCCGCATCCCGCGACCACTAGCACCGCAGCGACATCGAGCACGTGGAACGTGATCCACGCCCACCACGTGAACGGCGCGAACGTCATGACCTTCATGCTGAAGACGAACATCTCGTACTGCTGCTCGTCGGTGGCCTCGAAATGGATCCACCCCCACGCAAGCGTGAACGTCATGAGGGTGGCGATCATCACGCCCCAGAAGAGCGCCTGGTGCGCGACCCACCTCGCGACGCCTCGCCGCTTGATGAACGTCTGCAACCCGAGGTACCCGACGAGCGCCCGCGGCACCATCGTCGGGAAGCGCCGGAAGTTGCGCATCGAGAAGAACGCCGACCAGCCCTTCAAGAGATAGCGGCGGGTGGGCGGGGTCTGCACCCACATCGCGTAGCGGTAGACGACGCCGAACGTGAGCACGATCGTTGCGGTCGCGTAGCCGACCAGGGCGGCGTCGAAGTTGCGAAGGGCGTCGCTCCCGGCGAAGACCAGCAGAGTCAGGACCGCGGCAGCCACGCCGCCTGCGATGCTCGCGCGCAGACTCTGCCGCCCTGCGCCGCCCCCGTCACGCTGCGTCCGATCCATCAGATCCCTCCACGTGAGCCGTCCAGAGTCTTCCATATCGTCGAGGCTCCCAGCTCGAGACCGCCGGGCCGTTCGGCCATCATCGAGTAGGACCTTTTCCCCAACATCCGGCAGTTACTCGCCCCACACGGCACGCCCCCGTGCCGTCGCTGGCCAGTCGGCCGCCGCGAACAGCCACGTCTTCGCGAGGGCGGTGCCGCCGCCCACGAACGCGACCACGGCGCCTACCTTGCCGAGCCCGGGACCGAGCCACCCGGCTCCCGTTCCCGCCACCAGCAGCAGGCCGCCGTTCAGAAGTACCACTTGGGGTGGCGCAGCCAGCTCGAACACCGACAGCCAGCGACGACGGTCCGTAGGGTGTCCCCGGCGTGCCATGGGCAGCAGATAGGACCAGGCCCCCAGCAGCACCTGTACGAGCCATCCACCGACGAACGCCGTCAGGAACACCTCCCGGTAGCGGGCGGCGCCCGGAGGGCCGTCGAACAGGGCGATCGAGAGCCCGATCGACCCCACGACGAACCACGCGAACGCCGCGAGCATGTGGAAGGCCGCGGCCGGGACGGCCCACCGGCGTTCGGCTTGCAGCACGGCTGCGACGAACCCGATGAACCCGACCGCCCCCGCCGCGAACGCCACCCCGCCGGCCGCAAGCACGGGCGTCGAGTCGGCGAGCCAGCCCACGACCTGGAGGGCAACACCCGCCACGAGCAGACCCACCACGATGAGCTCCCTGCGCTGCGGCATCCTGACCCGGAGAGCCGTCGGCAGTAGGGTGATCAACGTGCCCACCACGGTGAGCGACGCCCAGCCGAGGACATTCGCCGTCAGATGGGCGTGCCGGACCTGGAGGTACAGCTCGTCCGGCACCGCCCGGGTCCCCATCAGGGCGCCCAGCGCCCCGCCCACCAGCGCGAACCCGATCGCCGCGCCGTAGGCGAACAGCGGCACGCCGTGGCGGACGTTCAGCGCACGGCGCCACGCCCGAACGAGCATCCAACCGAGCAGCACCATCGCGCCGACGAACGCGACCCCGCCCAGACCGGTGAGCCAAGGGGTCGTCGTCGGCATCCCGATCGCGATCATCGCGGCCCCTGCCGTCACGAGACCGAACTGCGCCCGCACCGCGCGGCCTGGCGGATCCGGGGACGCGGTCAGCGCCAGCATGAAGTTCTGCATCGCGCCCGAGATCGCGGTCGAAACGGCGCCCGCCAGGGTCAGGTGCAGGGGCAACCAGAGCCCGACCCGCCACCGGGTCGGGAGCAAGAACGAAAGTGCAGCGAGGGTGAGCCACACGCGCGCGGTGGACTGGTAGAGCGCGGTCGTCACGCGGGGCCTCACGCTGCCGATGCTCTCACGCGGTGACGGCCGGACTCGAGCAACCGGCTGGGGAGGCGGGCACCGGCCGCAACCGCGAGACGACCGCGCTGGTCCGAGCCGCCCCCCTGCTAGCCTTGGTGCGTGCAACGCTCGCTCCTGATCTTGCTCCAGATCTCGCTCCGTTCAGTCCTCGCTCGGGGCATGTTGTGAACCACCTGCCGCCGATCATCCAAGGCGGCATGGGCGTGGCGGTCTCAGGGTGGCGGCTCGCTGGCGCGGTCTCGCGCACCGGGCAACTCGGAGTCGTGTCCGGCACCGCACTCGACATGGTGCTCGCCCGGCGGCTGCAGTTGGGCGATCCCGACGGCGATGTCCGCCGGGCCATGGCGGCCTACCCCGACCCCGATGTGGCCCAGCGGATCTTCGACGGCTACTTCGTGAAGGGAGGCATCGACCCTGAGGCGGCCTTCAGATCCGTGCCGATGTTCACCGCCGAGCCACGCGGTCCAAGCCTCGACCTCGCAACGATGGGTGGTTTCGTTGAGGTGTGGCTCGCGAAGGAGGGCCACGACGGGGTCGTCGGGATCAACTTCCTCGAAAAGGTCCAGTTGCCGACGCCGCCGACCCTGTATGGGGCGATGCTCGCCGGAGTCGATGCCGTGCTCGTCGGCGCAGGTATCCCCCGCGAGATCCCCCAGCTACTCGATGGGCTGGCCGATCACCACCGGGTTGCCCTGCCGCTGCACGTCGTGAACGGTGACCGCGTCACCCTCGACTTCGATCCGAAGCGCGTCGTGTCGGAGCCGGGCCCGCCGCTGGCGCGACCGATGTTCCTGGCGATCATCGCCTCGACGGCCCTCGCGATCAGCCTCGCCCGCAAGACCCCGGGCGTCGATGGGTTCGTGATCGAAGGGCCGACGGCCGGGGGTCACAACGCCCCGCCGCGGGGGTCAGCCCCTCTTGAGGAGGGCCAGCCCGTCTACGGGCCTCGAGACGAGGTCGACCTGGCGAAGGTCGGCGAGCTCGGCCTCCCGTTCTGGCTCGCGGGAGGGCAGGCCACACCCGAACGGCTGCGCCTCGCACTCGAGGCCGGGGCAGTCGGCATCCAGGTGGGAACGCTCTTCGCGTTCTGCGAGGAATCGGGCATCGCGCCGGCGCTACGAGAACAGGTCCTCCACGAGGTGGAGTCGGGGGCCGCGACCGTGTTCACGGACCCGCTCGCTTCCCCCACGGGGTTCCCGTTCAAGGTGGTCAGCCTGGAGGGCACGCTCTCGGACACAGTGATAGCCATCGGTCGCGAACGTAAGTGCGACCTCGGGTACCTGCGCGAGGTGTTCGTGACACCGCAGGGTCGACTCGGATACCGGTGCCCGGCCGAGCCCGCCGCCGACTACCTGCGCAAGGGCGGTGCTCCCACCGAGCTCGATGGCCGAAAGTGCGTGTGCAACGGCCTGGCCGCGACGGTGGGCCTCGGGCAACGTCGACAGGGGCTCGAGGAGCCGCCGATCGTGACGGCCGGCGACGACGTCAAGGCGCTGGGTCGATTGCTGAGAGGCGGTCGACGCAGGTACTTGGCGACCGACGTCGTGACCTATCTCCTCGATACCGAGGATTCGGCGGCTGACGCACCTTTCGCAACTCCGTGACGTCGCAGCCCCACCTGATCGACCGCAGCGCGGTTGCGGTTTGACGAGCCGGTCTGACCGGGAAGACGGCGTCGCGCCCTCCTACCGCGTGACGCTCCGAGAGCTCCGCCGTGAACCGACCACCGCGGCGCCGCGGGAGCCCCGCCCGGAGCCATGCCGGCCCGCCTCCCGGCGCCCCCGTACTCCGAGGCCGACTTGTTGCCCTCACCGAAGACGCCACCCGCGAGTGGGACGCCGGGGAGGAGGCTGAGGGCCAGGGCCCTCATCGTTCTTGGCGTCAGCGCCGGCCCCGACGGCGCTGGACTAGGAAGGTGCCCGGCACCGACGTCGTCGGGCTCTGGGGTGTGGGTGTCAGGGTCGGCGCTCCGAGCGCACGGCACCGCCGTCGAAGAGAGCCGAGGAGGAAGCGTCGCATGTGCCGGTGACGCGTTGCCTCGGTATCGGGCGAAGGAATCCGACAGGTCTGGGAGCGAGCCCGGGAAGGGCGCCCGTTTCACCGTCCTGAAACCCGATGGCCTGAGGGCCTCACGCCGGGATGGATCAACCTGGCGGGGCACCGCCGGGCGCCCCACCCGCTCCATCGGTGACTGCGACGGTCTGGCCGACCAGGCACTGCACGACCTGATTCTTCTCCGCGCTGTTGGCGTGGTAGTGGTACCCGTCGGCATCGGTGGTGTGGCCGTTGCACTCGTCCAGGTCCGCCGGCTCCTCGCCGGCGTCGAACGGACTGTGGAGCGCGTAGCCATCCAGTGCGTAGCCGAAGATCGGGGTGTCACCTTCGGCGGCCTCACCGACTTCGGAGCAGCCGACCGCGCCGTGCATGTGGTAGCCCTCGAAGGGGTTGAAGTGGCCGCCGCAGTCGTCGAACGCCGCGATCGTGTAGGCGCTCAGGATCGCATCCACCGGAGCGGACGCCGCGATCACGACCCCGTCGAGCGTGACCCCCTGGTTTCCCTGGGGCTCAGCACTGCTGTCGGCCGCCACGGGAGTCACCGGGATCAGCACCGTGGTCGTGATCGGCACGCCGTTCGTGAGCCATGCGAGTCGCCCCTCGACGCAGTGGTTCTCGAGGGCCGGATCGACGTCGGGTCTGGCAGCGGCTTCGAACTCGGCGGCGGTCTCGGTTACCAGGACGTTGCCCTGGTCGTCGTACATGTGCCAGTTGTCGTCGTCGTAGGTCGTGGCCAGATCCTTGATGAACTGCCCGGAGAGGTCGTACACCCCTTCGCCGTCGAACCAGATGCCCCCCGCGTCTGCGCCATCGGTGATCGTGTCCGGGCAGAACGGCCCGATGTCATGGTCGGTCGGGTAGCCGGCGACGGTGATCCGGTAGCAGGTGGTCGCTTCGCCACCGCTGAGGGTGCAGTCCTCCGTGGTGACCTCCTCGGCGAAGGCGCCATCGAAGAATCTGTCCACATCCAGACCGTCCGATGTCGTGGAGGAGCCGGTGGTCGAATCCGTCGCTGAGTCTGTGTTGGTATCGGTGGTTGCCGGATCGGACGTTCCGCACGACGCGAGAGCGAGCAGCGTGGCTGTCGCGACCAAGAGCAGCCGGGCGCGAGAAGTTGAGAGCATCGAGACCTCCTAGGGATCCCATCAAAGGTATCGAGCTCCGCTCATGACGACCTATTCAAACTGAGCACCCGGTGCTGATCGTCCTCCTCCCACGGCTCCTAGGTCATCCGTGAATCGGAGGACCCATGGAACCTCAGGGCTTCCTCAGCGTGCGACGTCGGGGCCCGGGGCTAGCAGCAGAAGATGCACGTGGCTCTCCCCCTGGGGTTTCGAGGACGGCCACCGTCGTCGGTCGTCGTGTCGTTGGTTGGTTGGTGGGAGGAGAAGGATTCGAACCTTCGTAGGCATCGCCGGCGATTTTACAGACCGCTCCCTTTGGCCGCTCGGGCATCCTCCCGTGGTGCCTCGACAGGATAGCGAACCGGTATCCTCCCTCCCATGGCGAAAGACCAGTTCTCCTTCGACATCGTCTCCGAGGTCGACCTGCAGGAGGTCCGCAACGCGGTCGACCAGGCGTCCCGCGAGATCTCCCAGCGCTTCGACTTCAAGAACACCGGGACCACGCTTGAGCTCAGCGAGGAGAAGATCGAGCTTCACAGCTCGACCGAGGATCGGCTCAAGGCCGCCTGGCAGGTGCTGCAGGAGCGGGCGATCAAGCGCCAGATCCCGGTCAAGTCCCTGCAGGCCGGACCGATCGAGGACGCCGCCAAAGGCACGGCCCGCCAGACGATCACGATCGTGACGGGGATCAGCGACGAGAAGACCAAGGAGATCTCCAAGTTCGTGCGCCAGGCCGTCCCGAAGGCCCAGACACAGATCCAGGGCGCGCAGGTCAGGGTGCTCGGCAAGAGCAAGGACGACCTCCAGAAGGCCATCAGCGGCGGTCAAGGGCCACGATTTCGGCCTCGCACTGCAGTTCACGAACTATCGCCCCTGACCGCGGCCGGGCCGCGTGAGAAGGGTTCCACCGCAACGCCACATTGCCTCAGCAACCAGGCTCCGGGTAATCTGACCGACTCTATGGAGGTGATACGCGTGGATCTCGATCGACTCAAAGCGCGCGCGGCGGAGATCGCCGAATCCGAAGGCAAGCAGCTCCTGTCACGCACGACTGGCTCCGAGCGACTGTTCGCACGGGCGACCAAGAGCCTGCCGGGCGGCGTGGTCATCCAACTTCCAGGTCGGAGACCCCTACCCCGTCTACCTGGCCAAGGGCCGGGGATCGTCGGTATGGGACGTCGACGGCACCGAGTACAAGGACTTCCACGGCGGATTCGGCGTGAACGTGGTGGGCCACGCGAATCCGAAGATCGTCGAGGCCCTGCACAGGGCGGCCGACGAGGCGATCCACTTCGCAGTGACGACCGAGCCCACCGTCACGCTCGCCGAGGCGATCTGCGAGCGCTTCCAGCTGCGAGCAGATGCGCTTCGTGAACTCGGGCACCGAGGCGACGATGGACGCGATCCGCGTGGCGCGCGCCGCCACCGGACGGGACAAGATCATCAAGATGGAGGGCTCGTACCACGGCCACCACGACTCGGTGCTGTTCTCCGTCGTGCCCGAGGCCGACGCGCTCGGGATGCGCTTCGACGTCGACCAGGGCGGCAAGTCCTGGTACACGACGAAGCCCACGTCCAAGGGCGTCCCCGAGGCCCTGTGGGACACGACGATCGTCGTGCCGTTCAACGACGCCTCGGCCGTGGCGGAGGCCCTGCGTGACAACGAGGGCCAGGTCGCCGCGGTGATCCTCGAGCCGGTGATGATGAACATCGGCATCGTCGAGCCCGCCCCCGGATACCTGCAGGCGCTCCGCGATGCCTGCGAGGCGGCCGGTGCGGTCCTGATCTACGACGAGGTCAAGTGCGGCGGCACCATCGCCTACGGCGGGACGGCCGAGCGCTACGGCGTGAAGCCGCATCTCGCGGCGTTCGCGAAGGCGGTCGGCGGCGGCGCGACGATCGGCGCCTTCGGCGGCGAGGCCCGCTTCATGGAATACGTCGGCAAGGGCGCCGCCCAGCAGGGCACCTTCAACGGCAACCCGCTGTCGGTGGCGGCCGGCCTGGCGGCGCTGACGGAGGTTCTCACCAAGGATGCCTACGACTACCTGGGCAAGCTCGGCACGATGCTCGCCGAGGGATGCGACCGAGCGATCGCCGACACCGGCATCCCGGCGCACACGGTCGACCTGGGCGCCAAGGGGTGCGTGTCGTATCGGGCCACCAAGCTCACGAACTATCGCGACTTCCTCGAGACGCTGCCCGACCTGTACTGGGCGTCGTACCCGTGGATGATGAACCGCGGCATCTTCATGACCCCGGGCGACGAGGAGCAGTGGACGATCTCGGTGCAGCACACCGAAGACGACATCCAGGTCTACGTCGATGCGTTCGGGGAGTTCTGCCAGACGCTCGCGAACTGAATCGGGCAGCGACAAGACGCGGCGGGCCGGCCCTCGGGTCGGCTCTCGCGTGTCGGGGGTGAGTCATGCAGGAGATGCACCGCTACACGGACGAGACCGAGGACCTCGCGCGGGCGATCGTCGCGTACGCGCGGGGCCGCATCGCCAACCCGCAGCCCCTCGATCACACCGGCGGACCTCCCGAGGAACTCGAGTCCCGGGCCGGCGACACGATCTCTCCCGAGGGGATCGGCTGGGAGGAGGCGCTGCGGATATGGGCCGAGGTACTCGCCCCCGCCACGATCTCCACCGACCACCCGGCGTCGTTCGCCTTCGTCCCCGCGGCCCCGACGAAAGCCTCCACGCTGTTCGACCTGATCGTCGGCGCATCGTCGACGATCGCGGCCGGATGGATCGACGGGGCAGGAGCGATCTGGGCCGAGAATCAGACCCTGCGCTGGATCGCGGATCTCGCTGGCATGCCGCTCGGGGCCGGGGGCGTCTTCGTGTCGGGCGGGTCGGCCGGCAACCTGTCGGCCCTGGTGACCGCCCGCCACGCCGCCGCCGCGGGTCGACCGCGCCCGGCAAGATGGCGCTTCGCGGCGTGCGACACGGTGCACTCCAGCGTGTCGGCCGCGGCTCGTGTCATGGACGTCGGGGTCCTCGACGTGCCAGGCGACGAGCGCGGGCGATTGACCGGCGGGGCCCTGCGCGCCGCGCTCGACGCCGACGGCGGCGACGATGTGTTCGCCGTCGTCGCGAGCGCCGGCGCCACGAACGCAGGAACGATCGACGACCTCGCGGGTGTGGCCGAGGTCTGCGCCGAACGCGGGCTGTGGTTCCACGTCGACGGCGCCTACGGGGGCGCCGGGCTCTTGGCACCCTCGATCCGAGACTCCTTCGCCGGGGTCGAGCACGCGGACTCGTTCATCGTCGACCCCCACAAGTGGCTGTTCGCCCCCTACGACGCCTGCGCGCTGATCTACCGCGACCCCGGGCTCGCCCGGCTGGCCCACCGACAGGAGGCCTCCTACCTCGACACCGCGATGTCCACCCCCGACTGGAACCCGGCCGACTACGCCTACCACCTGTCGCGCCGCCCCCGCGGCTTGCCCCTGTGGTTCTCTCTGGCGACCTACGGCACCGACGCCTATCGCGACGCCGTCGAGTACGCCCTCGACCTGACGCGGCGCACCGCACGTGAGATCGAGGCCCACCCCGACCTCGAGCTCATCATGGAGCCCGAGCTCTCCGTCCTGCTCTACCGGCGGATCGGATGGTCCGAGGACGACTACGAGGCCTGGTGGCGCCGCCTCGTCGAGTCGCAGATCGCGTTCGTCCAGCCGACGTCGTGGAAGGGCGAGAAGGTGGCGCGGTTGTGCTTCCTCAACCCGCGCTCGACGATCGACCACGTCCGCGCGGTGCTCGGCACGATGTCGTAGCGACTCACCCCAGGATCCGAGCCTCGCCGAACCCCGCGTCCAGACCGCCGCCGGCCTGGAAGCGTGCGGGGGAGAACGCCGCCAGCCCGGGGGCGACGTCGCCGCCCATCACCAGATCCGCGACGTGGGACCCGAGGGCGGGCGCGAGCTTGAACCCGTGGCCGCTGGTCCCCGCGTCGACGAAGATGCCGGGCGCGATCTCTCCGATGACCGGCTGCCAGTCCGGGCTCACGTCGTAGAGGCTGGCCCAGCCCCCCGACGACCTCGCACGCCCCAGGCCGGGCACCCGCGCCACGACCACCGCGGCGAGCTCCTCGATCTCGGCACCATCGAGCGGCGCGACCGATCGATCGGGGTCTGTGACCGGAGCCGGCGTCAACCAGCCGACCAGGAACTGGTCGTCGCCATCGGGACGCAGGTAGATCCCCCCGGGGACGTCGCCGTAGCCGGGCACGGGGTCCGCCGTCCCCCACTCGAACGAGGCGACCACGTGGCGCTCGACGGTCAGCGGCAGGTCGACGCCGGCCGCGAGCGCGAGGGAGCGGGTCCACGGACCGGCCGCGAGCAGGATGCGCTCGCAGGCGAGCCGATCGCCGTCGTCGAGGACCAGGACGCCGCCGCCGGATGGATCCGGCTCGATGTCGGTCACGGTCCGGCCGAGGCGGGCCTCGGCTCCGCGATCGAGCGCCGCCCTGAGCAGCCCCTCGGTGGTGGCATGCGGATCCGCGTATCCCGCGTGGTGCTCGTAGGCCCCCACGGCGATGCCGGACAGGTCGAACGACGGAAGTCGGTCCGCGAGATCTGCGGGCTCGAGCAGGTCCGTGGCGACGCCCAGGTCGTTCAGGCGCGCGACCGAGGCCCGCACCGACGCACCGTCGCGTTCGGGATGCAGCACGTAGAGCCCCGTACGGTGGAAGCCGGCGCCGGCCCCGACCAGCTCCTCGAACCGCTCGAGCATCCCGATGGAGTCACGGGCGACCGACGCCAGGAACGGGTTCGTGTAATAGGCGCGGCAGATGCCGCTCGACAGCCCCGTCGGTCCGCCCGCCGGACCCGAGCGCTCGACCACGGCGACGCGCACCCCGCGCGAGGCCAGGTGGTAGGCGGCTGCCGCCCCGTGCACACCGGCCCCGACGATCCCAACCTCGAACATGCCCCACCGCCCCTCGACCTCGCGGGTCCTTCCCGCCGGTCGGAGCCCAGACTATGAGGCGCAGAGGGGTGTTGCTCAGTATCCGGTCGGCACGGCGTCCCCCGTCGGACGAACGATCCACAGCCCGCCCTTGATATCGCTGGCGTAGATCAACCCCGTATCGGGATCGACCGCGACGCCCCAGACCTCCGGCCGCGGCCTGCCACGGGGCACGAACTGGCCGACGAGTTCGGGGGCGGTGGGATCGCTCATGTCGAGGGCGACGATGCCGTGGCTGTACCACGAGGCGAACGCACGATCGCCGAGCACCTCGACGTTGTGGATCGCCCAAACGCCGTTGCCCGGCGGGGTCAGATCCCCGACGACGTAGGGCAGTCCGGTGAAGGATCCGACCTGACGGAACTCGATGACGCCGTCACCGTCCTGATCGGTCGTCAGGGACTCGTCGAAGATCCGCAAGAACCCCACCTCGGGACTCGACGGTTCCAGGGTGAGGGTGACGACGCCCGAGGCCGCACGAACGGCGTCGGCCAGACCATCGGCGGCCGCCATCTGGACGACGACCATGTCCTCGTCGTCCGCGATCCCGTCGGGCCGGCCGAACGGCCATGCCCACGCGTCGTCAGGGGATTCGAGGCTGGACACGAGCGCCGTGGCGCCGTGACGCACCGCGAGCCTGGTCTGCTTGACGATCCGACACGGAGCGTCCGGCCAGCCGTGCAGGATGTCCCCGTAGTAGAAGTCGATGGTGTCCGCGAGCGCGATCTTGCCCGCGACGTCCGCGTAGTCCGACCCCTGGCACCCGTCGCCGGCGTCCACCACTGGGCCTGAGATCGGCCCTGTGGCGTTCAGGTCCTGGGGCATCCACCACATGTCGATCGCCGTGAAGGACCCGGCGCCCGTGACCGAGGAGCTCACCACGACGGGCGAGTCCGGATCGTAGTCCTCGTCGTTCTGCAGCAGGTATCGCGTCCCGCCCACGTCGAGCGGGTACATCGAATGGGCGTCACCGTCCGCGCCCGCCCGGAACCTCGTGCGCCCCTCCACCATGGGAGCGGTCGGATCGGAGATATCCAACTTGATGAGCCCGGCGTCCCAGTACGAGACGTAGGCGGTCATACCGGCGTCAGCGGCCCGCACGCTATGGGCGTAGACCGCCGCGAACGACCCCATCCCCTGGAAGCTGCTCTCGTACGGATCGCCGCCCAGCGAGCGCATGTCAGTGTCGTCGATGATGCTCCACGTGGCGAGCCGCCTCGGGTGGCGGGGGCGACCGATGTCGACGATGTACACCTCACCGCTCCGATTGGCGTCGAAATACTTCCATGAGAAGTCGGCGAACGGGGTCGTGCCGAGCGCGAGTGCGGTGCCGTCCGGGCGAACGACCAGGTCCAACTCGTGCACGCCGGCGGGCGTGCGGAGCATCGACAGCAACGCGGGGTGGCGCGGGTTCGTCACGTCGAAGAAGGCGAACGCGTTCCGCCCGCCCCGGCCGCAGGCCTGCAGGCCCACGCCCATCACGGCACGCTTGCCGATCCCCACGATGTCCATGTCCTCGCTGGAGAAATTGTCGCCGGGCGGCTTGGCCACCGAGACGACCGCCGGGTTGCGCGGCCTCGACACATCGATGATCTTCACGCCGTCGTTTCGGCACTTGTCGCGCCACGACCCGACGTAGGCGAAGAATCCCTTCTTGCCGTGGTCGTACAGCGCGACGTCGGCGTCCGAGGCACGTCCCGGCAGGTTGAGGTGGCTCAGGACCTCGAAGTTATCGGTGAACGTTGGCCTCGCCGGGGACGGACGAGTCGTGGCGTGCTCGTGTGGTATCCGGTCATGAGGGATCGGGCCGGTGGACCACTCGTTGCCGGGATGTGCGGCCGCGGGCACCGCGGTGAAGAGCATGGACAGACCTGCCGCCACAACGATCAGACGTGGTGCGCGCATCCCTGACCCCCCAAATGGCGAAGCAACTAGGTCGACGGCGGGCGTGCCGTTGTTCGGACCCTACGCTCGTGTTGCGACTCAGGTCAACGCAGATACGGGGCGATCAGGCCGGGGGCGCCGGCAGGGCCTGATCCTGCCCCGCGAGCCGCTGCTTGATCTCGGCCAGGCGGGCGATCCGTTCCTCGGTCGGCGGGTGGGTCGAGAACAGCTTGCCGAACCCGCCGCCGCCGCGCAGGGCCGCCATCGGGTTCACGATGAACATGTGCGCTTCCGCGGGACTCAGGGTGGAGAGCGGGGGCACCTTGCGCGACGTCAGCTCCAGCTTGCGGAGCGCGCTGGCCAAGGCATCGGGGTCGCGAGACAGGAAGGCGCCCGACTCGTCGGCCTGATACTCCCGCGAGCGGGAGACCGCCATCTGGATCACCGCCGCCGCCATCGGCGCGAGGACCCACGCCACGAGGAGGCTCAGGCCGCCCCCCTCCCGGTCGCCGCCGAAGAACACGGAGAAGCGGGCGAGGTAGGTGATGCTCATGCCGATGGCCGCGGCCACCGACGAGATCAAGATGTCGCGGTTCGCGACGTGTGACAGCTCGTGGGCGAGCACGCCGCGCAGCTCACGCTCGTCGAGGAGCTGCAGGATGCCGGCCGTGACCGACACGGCCGCCTTGCTGGGGTTGCGTCCGGTGGCGAAGGCGTTCGGCTGGGCCATCTGCGAGACGTAGATCGCGGGCATCGGCATCCGCTGCTCGTTGGCCAGCTCGCGCACGATCGCGTACAGGCGAGGCTGCTCCTGTTCGGTGACCGGCTTGGAGCGCGTGGTCTTGATCGCGATCTTGTCCGAGTACCAGTACATCGAGAAGTTGAAGACGAGCCCGATCCCCAGGAAGAGCAGCGCGCCCGTGCTCGATCCCAGCTGGGTGATGCCGCCCACCCAGGCCCCGATCAGCACGAACAGGCCGCCCATCGCGGCGATCAGCACCCAGGTCTTCATGCGGTTGATGCCCGGCGTCACGCGCGTCTCCTTCGTCGTCTGCTCAAGCGTCTCAGAGAGGATTCGTTCCGTCGAGCACCCGGGTTCGCGCGTCCGAGCCCCGCCTCGCGTGCCGCCGTCCCCGCGCATACACTCGCGAGCGTCATGCGATGCCCCGCCTGTGACAAGGAGAATCCCGAAGGCTTCGCCTACTGCGGGTTCTGCGCGACCGCGCTCGAGGAGCCCGGCGTCACGCCCAGGGAGGTTCGAAAGACCGTCACGGTCCTGTTCTGCGACGTGACGGGCTCCACGGCGCTCGGGGAACGCCTCGATCCCGAGCCGCTTCGCCGCGTGATGACCCGCTACTTCGAGTCGATGAGCTCGGTGATCGAGCGGCACGGGGGGTCGGTCGAGAAGTTCATCGGCGACGCCGTGATGGCGGTCTTCGGGATCCCGTCGGTGCATGAGGACGACGCGCTCAGGGCCGTCCGAGCCGCATGGGAGATGCGCCAGGGGCTCGCGACGCTCAACGAGGAGCTTCTGCGCGACCGAGGCGTCACGCTCGAGGTCAGGATCGGCATCACCACCGGCGAGGTCGTCGCCGGCGACGAGGAGATCGGAGGCGCGCTCGCGACAGGAGACGCCGTGAACACGGCCGCCCGGTTGGAGCAGGCGGCGACGCCCGGCCAGATCCTGATCGGCGAACCGACCCATCGGCTCGTCCGCGACGCGGTCGAAACGTCCGTGGTCGCGCCGATCGCGGCCAAGGGAAAGACCGAGCCGGTCGTGGCGCATCAACTCGAGGGCGTGACCGCCGGCGCGATGGGCCACGTCCGCCGGATGGACGCGCCGATGGTCGGTCGCCGCCGCGAGATGGCGATGCTGGAGCAGGCCTTCGACCGAGCGACATCGGACCGCTCGTGTCAGCTCTTCACGGTGCTCGGCGCGGCAGGCGTCGGGAAGTCACGCCTGATGGATGAGTTCCTGGGCGCCGTGGACGGCCGCGCGACCGTCCTGCAAGGCCGGTGCCTGTCCTACGGGGACGGGATCACCTACTTCCCCGTGATCGAGGTGCTCAAGCAGGCCGCGGAGCTCCGGGACTTCGACGCACCGGACGAGCTCGAGCGCAAGATCTGCGCGGTGGTGGCCGACGAGGACCAGGCCGACCTGGTGTGCTCGAGGGTCTCGCAGCTCTTCGGGGTCGACACCGGAGCCGCCTCGGAGGAGACGTTCTGGGCGGTCCGGCGATTCGTCGAGTCCATCGCCCGGCGCTCCCCGCTCGTGCTCGTGTTCGACGATCTGCAGTGGGGCGAGAGCACGTTCCTCGACCTCGTCGAGCACATCGCCGACTGGTCGCGCGACGTGCCGATCCTGATCGCCTGCATGGCGCGCCCCGATCTGCTGGACGAACGCCCGACCTGGGCCGGCGGCAAGCTCAACGCGGCGTCGATCTCCCTCGAGGTCCTTTCGGATGAGGATGCCATGAGCTTGATCGGCAACTACCTCGACACCGTGGACATCCCCGCCGGTCTCCCCGACCGGATCGTCGAAGCGGCCGAGGGCAATCCCCTGTTCGTCGAGGAGACCCTGGCCATGCTGATCGATGAAGGCCAGCTCATCCGCGAGGGCGGGCGCTGGGTCACCCCCACCCATCTCGCCGACCTGCAGGTTCCCGCTTCCATCTCGGCCCTGCTCGCCGCGAGGCTGGATCAGCTCTCCCGGGACGAGCGTGCCGTGATCGAGCGGGCGTCTGTCATCGGGAAGGACTTCTACCGCGGCGCCCTTCGGTCGCTGGTCGACGACCCCGACGCCCTCGACGGGCATCTGCTGGGGCTGGTGCGACGCCAGTTGATCCACCCGGCGCGCTCGACGATGCCGGGCGAGGACGCGTTCCGGTTCCGCCATCTGTTGGTGCGCGACGCCGCCTACGAGGCCATGCCGAAGGAGCTGCGAGCCGACCTACACGAGCGCTTCGCCGACTGGCTCGAGCAGGTGGCCGGCGATCGGATCGCCGAGCAGGGGGAGGTGCTCGGCTACCACCTCGAGCGCGCCTACCGCTACCGCACCGAGTTAGGACCCGGCGATGACTCGTCGAGCGACCTCGCTCGCCGAGCCGCGGGGCAGCTCGCCGACGCCGGCCGGCGCGCCCTGTCGCGCGGCGATCTCGCCGCCGCCGACGACCTCCTCACCCGTGCCACCGACCTCTTCCCGAGCGATGACCCGGCCCTGTACGCGGCGCTCAACCATCTCGCGAGCGTCACCTTCTTCATGGGCAACACCTCGCGGCTCTCGCTGCTGGCGGATCGCCGGATCGACGCGGCGAGAGCCTCCGGTGACCCCGCGAAGGTGATGGCCGCCGAGAATCTCAGGATGTGGGACTCCGTTCTCACGGCGCCGAGCTCCGCCGACATCTCGGAGCTGCGCGCCTCGATCGGACGCACGATCGAGGTGACGCCGATCGATGACCACGAGGCCCTCGCCTTCGCGTACACCCGCCTGTCCGATACCGAATGGATGGGGGGCAGCGCCGAGGCCATCGTGACCGCAGCCGAGAGGGCCCTTCACCATTCGTTCCAAGCAGGGTTCACGGCCGAGCGCGACATGATCGCGCTCCACATCTGTGAGGGCCTCCAGCGGGGACCCGTCAGTGCCGAGGCGATCGTGGTTCGCATGGACGAGCTGGCGGTCGACCTGGAGGGAGATCGGCAGGCCTATGCCAACGTCATCGGATTCGCGGCCTCGATACAGGCTGCCCGAGCCGAGCTCGACGACGCCCGGAGGCGCGTCGAGACGACGCGCGCGATCGCCCAGGATCTCGGGAGCAGCTGGAGCATGCTTGCCTGCGCGACGTTCGCCGCATACATCGACTACTGCGCTGGCGACCTCGCTCCCTTCGTTGAGGCGAGCAGACAGAGCATCGACTTCTTCAGGGGAGGAGGCGACGTCCTCAACCTGACGACCGAACAGGCACGCTCCGTTGGGGTGATGGCCGAGCTCGGGATGGACGACGAGGTGATGTCGATGACCGAGGAGATCCGCTCGAAAGGCGCGCCGTTCGACGTTGAGATACAGATCCAATGGCGCGCCGCGCGGGGCCAGGTCCTGGCACGGCGAGGCGAGGTCGACGGGGCCTCATCACTCCTGGCCGAGGCCGAGACCATGGCCCGATCCACGGACTTCATGACCACGCTGGCCGAGACGTTGTTCGCGAAGGCCCGTGCCTTGCGAACGATGCACCGCGAGCCCGAGGCGATCGAAGCGGCTGACGAGGCGATGTCGCTCTTCGAACGCAAGGGGTTCCTCAGCGAGATGCGGCACGTGCGGCGTTTCCTCGACGAGCGCCCGTAGGCTCCCGGTTCAGCCGCCGACGAGGCCGGCCGACAGGTCGGCCAGATGCGCGAAGGTGCCCGGGACCAGGAAGATCGCCAGCACGGCCGCCGCGGCCACGGCCACACTCGCCGACACGAGCACGGGCGAATGCATCGGCTCGTCGACCTCGACGGGCTTGAAGATCATCTGGCGCGGCACCGCGAAGTAGTAGTAGATGCTGATCACCGAGTTCACGAGCATCACCACCGCGAGTCCCACGCCGAGTGAGCCACCGCGTTCGATCGCGGCGCCGAAGATCAGCAGCTTCGCCCAGAAGCCACCCGTCGGGGGCACGCCGGCGAGCGACACCATGAAGATCGTCATGCCGATCGCGAGCAGCGGCGCCACCTTCACGAGCCCGGCGAAGTCGGCGATCAACAGTCGAGGATGGCGCCTGCTCACACCCACCACGACCGCGAACGCCCCGAGGGTCATGACGCCGTAGATCAAGATGTAGGCCACCGCCGCCGCGAACGCCGACCGGTTCACCGCCACGTCGTCGGTCACGAGGGCGAACGGGAGCAACATGTAGCCGGCCTGCGCGATGCTCGAGTAGGCGAGCAGGCGCACGACCTGCACCTGCCTGAGGGCGATCAGGTTGCCCACGCTCATCGTGAGGATCGATAGCAGGGCGAACACCGGCACCCAGAACTCCCACTGGCCGATGAACGCCACGAACATCAGCTGGAGCAGGCCCGCGAAGCCGGCGGCCTTGGAGGCCACCGCCAGGAAGGCGGCGACGGGCACCGGCGATCCCTCGTAGGTGTCGGGAGCCCAGAACTGGAACGGCACCGCGCTCACCTTGAAGGCGAAGCCCACCACCACGAACAGGATGCCGGCCAGGGCGAGGGTCTGCTGGCCGCCGTCCTGGAGCGAGGCGAGGCCCGCGGCGACGGCGTCGAGCTGCGTCACGCCGGTGAGCCCGTAGATCAGGCTCATCCCGTACAGCATGATCGAGGCCGACAGGACGCCGATCAGGAAGAACTTCACCCCGGCCTCGTTCGAGCGCACGTCGCCCTTGCGGAAGGCGGCCATCAGGAACGCCGGGGCGGAGACCAGCTCCAGCGAGATGAACAGCATCAGCAGGTCGCGCGACGCGGGCATCAGCAGGCAGCCGAGGAACGAGGTGAGCAGCAAGAAGTAGTACTCGCCCTGGTAGAAGCCGCCCTCGCGGAAGTACCGCAGCGAGATCGACAGCACGACGATCGCCACGATCATGAAGAACCCCTGGAACAGCAGCGTGAAGTCGTCGACGACGTACGTGCCGTCGAACGAGGTCCGCTCGCCCCCCGAGATCAGGTTGAGCACCGCCCCCAGCGTCGCGATCACGCCGACGAGCGCGATCGGCATCGACCACCATTTGCGCCGGTCCGCGAGGAACAGGTCCACGACGAGCACGACGAGGATCGTGCCCGACAGGATCAGGACCGGCAGCAGCGCGACGTAGTCGATGTCCAAGCTCAGATCACCCGTTGGCCAGCGCGGTGATCACGGCCACGGCGTCCTGCGTCATGTCGAAGATCACCCTCGGGAACAAGCCGAGGATCAGCGTGAGGGCCAGCAGCGGCAGCCACGACAGCCACTCGATCGCCAGCACGTCGCGGAAGGCGCTGTCCTTCCATCGCTCGGGCAGCGTCCCCTGGTTCACGCGCTGCAGCATCCACAGGAAGTACCCCGCCGTGAGAACCGTGCCGATGGCCGCCACGACCATGTAGAAGCGGAACAGGCCGACGTCGAGCTCGGGCGCCGGGTTGAACGAGGACAGGAGCGCCATGACCTCGCCCCAGAAGCCGGCGAGACCCGGGAGGCCGAGGGACGCGATCGCCACGAACGCGAACACCCCGGCGAGCTTGGGCATCGGCTGGGCCATACCGCCGCCGATCGTGGCGATCTCGCGGGTGTGGTAGCGGTCGTAGATCGACCCGACGCAGAAGAACAGCATGCCGGTGATGATGCCGTGGGCGACCATCCCGAAGATCGCCGCCTGCAGGCCGATCTCGGTCAGCGTCGCGATACCGAGCATCACGAACCCCATGTGGCCCACCGATGAGAACGCGATCAGGCGCTTGAGGTCCTTCTGAGCCAGGCACGCGAGCGACGCGTAGATGATCCCGATCACGGCGAGCGCCCCGATCCACGGCGCGTAGGCCTGCGCTCCCTCGGGCATCATCGGCAGCGCGATGCGGATGAATCCGTACGTACCCATCTTCAGCATGACGCCGGCCAGCAGGACAGACCCGATCGTCGGCGCCTCGGTGTGGGCGTCGGGGAGCCAGGTGTGGAACGGCCACATCGGCACCTTGATCGCGAACCCGAGCGCGACGGCGCCGAACACGATCAGCTGGAACGTGTGGCTGTAGCCACCGGCGGCGCCGAACTCGGTGAGGGCCAGCATGTCGAACGTGCGCTGCCCGGCGGCGTCCACCGGGCCCTGGAAGTACAGCGCCAGGAACCCCAGCAGCATGAAGATCGATCCGAACAACGTGTACAGGAAGAACTTGATCGAGGCGTACTCGCGGTTCGCCGATCCCCAGATCCCGATCAGGAAGTACATCGGCACCAACACGAGCTCCCAGAACACGAAGAACAGGATCAGGTCGAAGGCGATGAACGTGCCCGCCATGCCGGTCTCGAGCAGGAGCATCAGGGCGAGGAACGCCTTGGTCCTGCCCGGATCGGGGACGTAGCGCCACGTGTAGACCGCACACAGGAACGAGAGCAGGAAGGTCAGCACGAACAGGGGCATCGAGATCCCGTCGATCCCCACGTGGTACCGGGCGCCGATCGACTCGATCCACCGCACGTCCAGCACGTACTGGAAGCCGGTCGCTCCGTAGTCGAACCCGACGGCGATCGCGACGGAGAGCGCCAACGCCGCGCCGGTGATGAAGATGCCGAGGCCGCGGACCACCCGATCCTTGTCCTTCGGCACCACGACGATCACCAGCGCGCCGATGATCGGCAACAGGGTGGTGATCGTGATGGCCGAGTTCTCCCAGGTCATTGAGCACTCACTCCTATGTCACGCGATCCGGATGAAGATGACTGCGAGGGCCACGACGCCGATGAACAGGCCCGCGGCGTACCACTGCACGTTGCCGGTCTGGATCTTCTTGACGGCCCCTCCGAGGGCACCCGTCGCACCGCCGATGCCGTTCACCACGCCGTCGATGATGGTTCGATCGATCCACATGACGCCGTGCGAGCCGGCACGGGCGAGCGCCGCGGCCCCGTTCACGATGGCGTCGATGACGTGCTGGTTGGACCAGTACACCGCCGCCGAGAGCCGGTCGCGCGTCGGGTAGATGATGTAGCGCATGTAGAAGGCGTCGATGTAGTACCGCTCCTGGAGGACCCCCCACATCGAGCCCAGCCGGGCCTGCACGGGATCGCGCTCGGCTCGCTCGCGATACATGCGGTAGCCGAGCCAGAGCCCGCCGACGGCGGCGATCGTGCCCAGCAACGCGATCCAGGCAACGAAGATGCCCTCGTGCGGATGCTCGAAGAACACCCAGTCGCCGAACACCGACCCGACCTGCGGCGATCCGAGCCAGCCCACGCCGATCGTGCAGGCGGCCAAGACCACGAGCGGAGCGGTCATCGAGGGAGGCGACTCGTGCGGGTGGGCCTCACCCTCGTACTCGCCGAAGAAGGTGAGCAGGAGCATCCGCATCGTGTAGAAGGCCGTGATGGCCGCCGTGAGGAGGAACACGACGAACAGCCACGTCGCGTGCTCGTGTTGGGCCACGACCAGCAACTCGTCCTTGGACCAGAAGCCCGCGAGGGGGAACACCCCGGCGAGCGCGAGCGAGCCGATCAGCATCGTCCAGAACGTGATCGGCATGTACCGGCGCAGGCCACCCATGTCGCTCATGTTGTTGGAGTGCACCGCGTGGATCACCGACCCGGCGCCCAGGAAGAGCAGGGCCTTGAAGAAGGCGTGCGTGAACAGGTGGAAGAAGGCGGCGGTGTGCCCCTCGGGCCCAGTCCGAGCGCGGCGACCATGTAGGCGAGCTGCGACAGCGTCGAGTACGCGAGCACCCGCTTGATGTCGTCCTGCACCATCGCGAGCAGCGCCGCGCCGAGCGTGGTGATCGCCGCGATGATGGCCACGGTCATCAGCACCCACTCGTCGGCGCGAACGAAGATCTCGAACATGCGACCGACCAGGTAGACGCCGGCGGCCACCATCGTCGCGGCGTGGATGAGGGCCGATACCGGGGTCGGGCCGGCCATCGCGTCGGGCAGCCACACGTGCAGCGGGAACATCGCCGACTTTCCGATCGTGCCGCCGAACAGCAAGATCGCGGCGATCGAGACGTAGAGGCTCGACACGCCCGGCAGGTTGATCGCCTCGGCCACCTCATGGATGTTCGTCGTGGTGAAGCCCGTCACCGCGATCAGGGCGATGATCCCGAGCATGAAGGGGATGTCGCCGATGCGTGTGGTGATGAAGGCCTTGATGGCGGCGTTGGAGTTCTCCTTCTCCTCGTACCAGTGGCCGATCAGCAGGTAGGAGCACACGCCCATGACCTCCCAGCCGATCAACAGCTGGATCAGGTTGTTCGAGATCACGACCGTCAGCATCGCCGCGGTGAACACCGACAGGACGAAGTAGAACCACGTGTACCGCGAGTCGCCGTGCATGTAGCCCAGCGAGTAGATCTGCACCATCAGCGACACGACGGTGACGACCACGAGCATCGCGGCCGTCAGCCCGTCCACGAAGATCCCCAGCTCCAGATGCAGCGACCCGATCTCGAACCATTCGATCGAGGCCTCGTAGGCCCCCCCGTCCTGCACGAAATGCGAGCAGCACGCCGAGCGACAGCGCGGTCGCGACGGCCATGGCGAGGATGCCGAAGCCCGCCCCCTTGCCGGGCGTGCGCTTGCCGAACGCCAGGATCAAGACCGCCGAGGCCAGCGGGAGCAGCGGGATCGACCCACGCGGTGCTGACGAACGCGCTCACGGCGACGTCGACGGCGTGCTCGGTCTCGGCTACCACTTGAGGAGGTTCACCTCATCGACGTTGATCGACTCGCGGTTGCGGAACAGCAGGATCACGATCGCGAGACCGATGCCGACCTCGGCCGCGGCCACGGCGATCACGAACAGCGCGAAGATCTGGCCGTCGATGTCCTTGAGGTGGCTGGAGAAGCGCCACCAGGTTGACGTTGACGGAGTTCAGCATCAGCTCGATCGCCATCAGCACCATCACGGCGTTGCGGCGGGCCAGGACACCGTAGACGCCCGCCGAGAACAGCAGGGCCGAGAAGAACAGGACCAGCGGAAGCCGGATCACGTGTCGTCGTCCTTGCGGGCCAACACGATCGAGCCGATCAGGGCGGCCAGCAGCAGGAACGAGACCACCTCGAACGGCAAGACGTAGCGACGGAAGATCGCGTCGCCGACGGCACCGGTCGTGGCGTGGAACGACTCCGAGGCCACGGCGTCCTGGAGAGGGAAGGCCTCCTGGATCAAGAAGACGAGCCCGGCGAACACCAGCGCGCCGACGACGGCACCCACCCAGCGGTTCTGCTGGTCGAGCGTGTCGCGCCCGATCGGGGCCTTCGTGAGCATGAGGCCGAACAGGAACAAGATCACGATCGCGCCGACGTAGATCAGGATCTGGACGAAGCCGACGAACTCGGCGCCCAGCAGCAGGTACACGCCTCCGACCGACAGGAGCGCGACCACGAGGTACAGGGCCGCGTGCACGACGTTGCGGGCCGTGACGACGGCGATCGCGGCCGACGCCGCCGACCACCGCGAGGATCAGGAACAGGTACTCCTGCGCGGTCACGAGGCGGCCTCCCCCTCGAGCGGCTCCGCGCCGTCCTCGAGCGCCGGCGGCGGCAGCACCGTGTACGTCCACTCCTCGCAGCCGCTCCTTCTCGTGGACCAGCTCGTCCTGTCCGTACTCCGCGTACTCGAACTCCGGGCTCCAGAACAACGCGTCGAACGGGCAGACCTCGACGCAGATGCCGCAGTACATGCACAGCGCGTAGTCGATCGCGAACCGGTCGAGCACCTTGGCCGAGCGCGCCCGGCCGCCGCCGGCCGGATCGTGCGTCTCCTTGTGAGCGTCGATGTAGATGCACCAGTCGGGGCACTCGCGCGAGCACTTGTAGCAGACGGTGCAGTTCTCTTGCTTCAGGGCGATCACGCCGCGCGTGCGGGCCGGCAGATCGGGCTTGACGTGCGGGTACTGCACGGTGACGGCCGGGCGCAGCATCGTCTTCAGCGTGACCGTCGAGGCCCTTGAGCAGACCCTGTCCCACCCGGATTCGGGCTGATCGATCTCGGTGTGCTCCACGTCCGCGTCCATCCCTCTACTCCACCGCCACCTTGATGACGCCCACGAAGAGGATCTGCAGGAGCGCGAGGGGGATCAGCACGAGCCACGCGAACCGCTGCAGCTGATCCTCCCGCAGGCGTGGGAACGTCGCCCGCAGCCAGATAACGATGAACGAGAGCGCGCCGATCTTCGCGAACATCCACATCCAGCCCGGGAGCGGGATGCCGGGCAGGGCCTGATACCCGCCGAGATACAGCACCGCGGCGACGCCCGACATCGCCACGATGCCCCCGTACTCGGCCAGCAGGAAGAACGCGAACTTGAGGCCCGTGTACTCGGTGTAGGCACCGAAGATGATCTCGGAGTCGGCGACCGGCATGTCGAACGGCGGGCGCGTGAGCTCGGCGACGGCGGCCATCATGAAGATGAAGAACCCGATGAACTGGGTGAGGACGAACCAGTAGTCGGCCTGCGCCTCGACGATCCCGACCAGCGACAGGGTGCCCGCCTGCATCACGACGGCGGCGGCCGCGAGGACGAGCGGGAGCTCGTAGGCGATCAGCTGGGCGGCCGCCCGGAGCGCGCCGATCAGCGCGAACTTGTTCGCCGAGGCCCAGCCGGCCATCATCACGCCGATGACCGAGACGCTCGACATCGCCAGCACGAAGAAGATGCCGACGTCGAGGTCGAGGGCGAACAGGGTCGTGCCGAACGGCAGCACGACGAGGATCACGATGTAGGGGATCATCGCCACGGCGGGCGCGAGTGAGAAGACGTTGCGGTCCGCCTCCGACGGAACGATGTCCTCCTTCTGGATGAACTTCACGCCGTCGGCCACCAACTGTGCCCAGCCGTGGAACGCCCCCGCCTCCATCGGCCCGACCCGCGCCTGCATATGCGCGAGCACCTTGTGTTCGACGTAGCCGATCGCCAAGGGGACGACCAGGAAGAACATCAACACGACGGCGGTCTTGATGATCAGGGCGATCCAGAACCCGAGGTCCCAGGAGTCGATGATGGACGTCTGGCCGATCACTCGTCCTCGTCCTCTTCGCCTTCGACCGCCCCGGGCCACGGCTTGGCCTCGCGGGTCATCAACGGAAAGTCCTTTCGGAGCGGATGGCCCTCGAACGGCTCGGCCAGCAGCAGCTTGACCGGCTGTGGATGTCCCTCGAAGCGGATCCCGAACATCTCGGTGGTCTCCCGCTCGTGCCAGTCGCAGGTGGGATACAGGTCCGAGATCGTGTCGATCGACGGCTCGTCGTGGGACAGTCGGGTCTTGATCCGCACGTTGTGATGGTGGGTGTTCGAGAACACGTGGGTCACCACCTCGAACCCACCGTCTTCGCCCCAGTCGACCCCGGTCGTGAAGTCGCAGTAGTCGCAGTCGAACTCGGGCTCGTCACGCAGGAACGCCATCACGTCGCGGTACCGGTCCGACGTCACGGTGAGCGCCGGATGTCCGTGCTGGACCTCGACGGCGGTGACGTCGTCACCGAACCGGGCTCGCAGCCGGGACTCCACGTCGTCAGGGGACAGGGGGCGCGGTGAATCCGCCACTGAACTTCTCCCCGATGTCTTCGTGCTTGATCTTGTCCTGAAGCCGGATGATGCCGTGCATCAGCGCCTCGGGCCGAGGCGGGCAGCCCGGCACATAGACGTCGATCGGCACGATCTGGTCCACGCCCTTGGTGACCGAGTACGAATCCCAGTACGGCCCGCCGCAGTTCGAGCAGGAGCCGAACGAGATCACGTACTTGGGGTCGGGCATCTGGTCGTACACGCGCTTGAGCGCCGGCGCCATCTTGTCGGTCAGCGTCCCGGCCACGACCAGCAGGTCGGCCTGACGCGGCCCGTGCGCGAACGGGATCACGCCCAGGCGGATGAAGTCGTTCTTGGCGGTCGACGCCGCGATGAATTCGATCGCGCAGCACGCGAGGCCGAAGTTCATGACCCAGAGGGAGTAGCGGCGTCCCCAGTTGAGGATGAACTTGACGGGCTGGATCCTGGGCAGGCCGGTCTTCTCGGTGATCACGCCCACCGCAGAACCCCCTTGCTCCAGGCGTAGAGCAGCCCGGTGGCGAGGATGCCGATGAAGATCGCCATCTCGACCACCGCCTGGTACCCGAGGCTCTCGAACACCCGCGCCCAGGGGAACAGGAACACGGCCTCGACATCGAAGATCACGAACAGGAACCCGTAGACGTAGTAGCGGATCTGGCTCTGGGACCACCCCTGGCCGACGGGGTCGATACCGCATTCATACGTGGTCAGCTTGCTCGGCGTGAGGCGGCTGGGAGCCACGAGGCGGGCGGTGGTGAACGCCACGACCACGAGCAAAACGCCGGCCGCCAGGACCGCCAGCACCACCGCGTAGGACTCGTAATAGTTGCTCACGTTTGTGAAGGGTTTCTCGAGCGCCCGGATTCTAGCAGTGCCTTCACGCCCCCTGCTCCGCCCCGCAGCGGGCCGCGAGGAACATCGCGAGCTGGATCAGCGCATGCTGCGCAGGGCCTTCGGGGAGCCGGCGGGCCAACGTCGTCGCCCGAACGACCTCGGCGGTCACGGCGGCGCGAGCACGATCGATCGAGTCGCCCGAGCGCACGATCTCGAGGGCTCGATCGAGCAGTTCTCCGTCGGGCGCGCCGTGCCCTAGGAGCCGCGCGAGCTCGTCTCGCCGGGCATCGGAGCGCAGCGCCTCGAGCACCGGCAAGGTATAGACGCCCTCTCGCAGGTCTTGTCCGGGCTCCTTGCCGAGCTCCATCTGCGTGGACGTGATGTCCATGATGTCGTCCGACAGCTGGTAGGCCATGCCGAGGGCGTCGCCGAACTCCTCGAGGATGTCGACGTGCTCGGGGTCGGCGTCGGAGACCATGCCGCCGAGTCGGCACGAGGTGGCGATCAACGAGGCGGTCTTGCGCCGGATCACCTCGAGGTAGCTGTCCACGGAGCCCTCGACCGCGGCCGACCCCTCGACCTCGCGGATCTGACCGTCGCACAGCACCGCGATGGTTCGAGCCAGCAGCCTGCACACCTCGGTGCTCAGGTCGGTCGAGATCTCCGACGCGCGCGCGAACAGGAAGTCGCCGGTGAGGATCGCGACCGTGTTGTCCCATCGCATGTTCGCGCTGGGCGCGCCCCGGCGCGCGTCGGCCTCGTCGATGACGTCGTCGTGATACAGCGTGGCCAGATGCACCAGCTCGATCGAGACGGCTCCGGGGATCAGCCGGGGGTCCGATGACTCGCCGAACTGGCCCGCCAACAAGACCAGCATGGCGCGGAAGCGCTTGCCACCGGCCGCGATCAGGTAGGAGGAGGTCTCCGACAGCATGCCGGACGACTCGACCTCCACGGACTTCACCAGGGCGTCTTCGACCTGATCCAGGCGATGCCGGATCTCGGCCTCCAGGGCCTCGTCGGGGGCCTCGAGGCCCGGGAGCACGCGTCGGCTCATCCCCTCACCATCTCAGGACGGAGGCCTGCTCGATCAGGCCGGTGATCAGACCGGGGAACACCCCGAGCACCAGCGTGACGGCAGCCGGGATCGCGACGAGCACCCGCAGCCATGGGGTGTCGTCCGGGCCGGGCTCGGCGTCGGGCTCCTGCATGTACATCAGCACGATGACCCGCAGGTAGAAGAACGCGGCCGCGACGGAGGCGAGGACGCCGATGAGGGCCAGCGGCCAGTACCCGGCCCCGATCGCGGCGGCGAAGACCGTCACCTTCGCGATGAAGCCCGCCGTCGGCGGGATCCCCGCCAGCGACAGGAGGAAGATCGTCATGAGACCGGCCAGGATCGGGCTCCGCCGATACAGGCCGACGTAGGCCGCGAGGGACGTGCGCTCATCGCCGCGGGCCGACACGAGCATCACGATCCCGAACGCCCCGATCGTCATCGCGGCGTAGGCCACGAGGTAGAACATCGCGGCGCGGATCCCCGGACCGGACCCCTGGGTCAGCCCGACGAGGATGAAGCCGGCGTGCGCGATGCTGGAGTAGGCCAGCATCCGCTTGATGTCGCGCTGGGCGATCGCCAGGACGCTGCCCACCACGATCGACAGCGCGGCGATGACCCAGATGACGGGAACCCAGTCCCACGTCATCGGCTGGAAGGCGACCATGAACACCCGCATGAACGCGGCGAACGCGGCCACCTTCGTGGCCGCAGACATGAAGGCCGTGACCGGAGTGGGGGCACCCTGGTAGGCGTCGGGGGTCCACATGTGGAACGGCACCGCCGAGACCTTGAAGGCGAAGCCGACGACCAGCAGGGCCACCGCGACCAGGGCCAGTGGCAGCGAGCCCGACCGACCCGAGAGTGCGAGGGCGATCGCGTCGATGCTCGTGCTGGTGGTCGCGCCGTAGGCCATCGCGATCCCGTAGAGGAAGAATGCCGACGACGTCGCGCCCAGCAGGAAGTACTTCATCGCGGCCTCGTTCGGGCCCCTGCGACCGGTGATACCGGTGAGGACGTAGAGCGAGAGCGAGAAGATCTCCAGGGCGAGGAAGACCATGATGAGGTTCGCCGACGCGGTGATGAGCGTCATGCCGGCCGTGGCGAACAGCACCAACGGGTAGAACTCCCCGCGCCAGGCATCGCCGGACCGCGCGAAGTAATGGGTGCCGTAGAGCAGTCCGAACGCGGACACCGAGAGCAGGATGATCCTGGCCAGCACGGAGAAGCGGTCGGCGGCGATCATGCCGCCGAGCACGACCGGTGCGCCCGCCCACGTCCACAGCGCGATCGTCGCGGCGGCGGCGGCCGACAGCCCGCTGAGCCCGATCAGCAGGTGCACGATCCGTTCGGAGCGTCGCGAGAACGCCTCGTACAGGAGCCCGGCGACGGCCGCGATCCCCAGCAGCAGCTCGGGCGCCAGGGGCCAGAAGTCGAGGGTGGGGGTGTCGATCATCCGTGCTCCTCGTCGGCGTCTTGGGGCGTGGTCGACGCCTCGAGCTCGACCGCGCCCAGATCGACCGGCTGGCCTTGGGGATCGACGTGCTCGACCACGGCGGCGCTCGCCGGGTCGATCGCATCGGTGAGGAGGGATGGCCGCACGCCGAACACGAGCAGCAGCGTGAGGACCGGCACGAGCACCGCGACCTCGCGTAGGGATAGGTCGGGCAGGACCCGATGCTCGTCGCGGACCGGTCCGTAGGCCATCCGCTGGTAGGACCAGAGCAGGTAGATCGCCGCCAGGATCACACCGAGGGCCGCGATCGAGCCCAACCAGTAGTTCACGCCGAAGGTGCCGACGATCACGAGGAACTCGCCGACGAAGCCGTTGAGACCCGGGAGCCCGACCGAGGCGAACACCGCGAACAGGAAGGTGCCCATCAGCCACGGCATCACGGAGGCGAGGCCCCCCATCTCGCCGAGATCGCGCGTGTGGGTGCGCTCGTAGACCATGCCGACCAACAGGAAGAGCGCGCCGGTGGCCAGGCCGTGGTTCACCATCTGCAGCACGCCGCCGGTCACGCCCTGCAGGGTGAACGCGAAGATCCCCAGGACGACGAACCCCAGGTGCGACACCGACGAGTACGCCACCAGCCGCTTGATGTCCGTCTGGATCAGCGCGGCGACGGCCCCGTACACGATCCCGATCACCGCGAGGATCGAGACGAACGTCGAGAAGTAGTCGCTCGCCTCGGGGAACAGGGTCAGATTGAACCGCAGCAACCCGTAGGTTCCGACCTTCAGCAGGACGCCGGCGAGCAGGACCGACCCCGCGGTGGGCGCCTCGGTGTGAGCATCGGGCAGCCAGGTGTGCAGCGGGATGATCGGCACCTTCACGGCGAAGGCCACGAAGAACGCGAGGAAGAGCACCCGCGCGGTCGCGACGGGAAGGCTCGCGGCCACCGCCTCGAGCTGACGCAGGTCGAAGCTGGGAGTGCCCAGGACGCCCGCCGAGCGCGAGTACAGGAACAGGAGCGCGACCAACAGGAACGCCGAGCCCGCCATCGTGAACAGGAAGAACTTGACGGCCGCGTAGATCCGCCGCTCGCCGCCCCACCCGCCGATCAGCAGGTACATCGGGCACGAGGATCGCCTCGAAGAACAGGAAGAACAGCAGCAGGTCGAGCGCGAGGAACGAGCCGACCACGGCGGTTTCGAGGACGAGCATGGCCCCGACGTAGAGGCGAACGTCCTTGTCGATCCGCCACGATGCGAGCAGGGCGATCGGGAACAGGAACGTCGTGAGCATCAGCATCCAGATGCTGATGCCGTCGATCCCGACGAGATAGTTGAGACCGACGCTCGGCACCCACGCCGCCTGCTCCACCAGCTGGTACCCGGGAAGGGTGGGATCGAAACGGCCGAGCACGATGAGCGAGACCATGAACGTTGCCACCGCGGTCACCAACCCGATGAGGCGGGCGAGGTCGGGCCTGATGTCTCGGCCGCCGACCACGAGGACGGCCACCCCGAGCAACGGCAGGAACGTCACGACCGTGAGCAGGCGGGTCACAGCCGGAACCCCACGAAGGCCAGGACGCAGACGGCGCCCAGGAACACCGCGGCGGCATACGTTCGCACGTACCCGGTCTGCAGCTTGCGTGCCATATCGGCCAGGCGCCGCGTCCCCGCTCCGACGCCGTCGACGACGCCGTCGATGAGGCGGGCATCCACCACGAAGGCGATGAACCGAGCGGTGGCCTTGCCCGGCCCGACCAGGATCGTCGAGTAGTACTCGTCGACGTAGAACCCGTTCGCGAACAGCCGCTGGATCGGCGCCAGTCGCTCACGAAGGGCGAGCCAGTCGACCCGGCCCGAGGCGTAGATCAGCCAGGCGGCCACCAAGGTCCCGACGGCCACGAGCGTGGCGATCGAGCTCAGCGCCCACAGGGCGAACCCCTGCTCGCCGTGAGGCGGAGCCGGCAACGCCGACTCGGACCAGACGGTGAAGGTGCCCTCGACCGAGCGCTGGAACGCCAGGCCCAGTCCCGCGGCGCCGGCCGCCAGCACGAGCAGCGGGCCGGTCATCACCCACGGCGACTCGTGCGCGTGTTCGGCCTCCTCGGTGCGCGCCGTCCCGAAGAACGTGAGGAAGATCAGCCGGCCCATGTAGAACGCCGAGATGAACGCCCCGATCGTGCCGATCACGTAGACCCACTGGTTCCCGGTGTGGTTGGCGACCTCGAGGATGTGGTCCTTGGCGAAGAAGCCCGCCAAGCGGCGGGAGTCCGGCCAACGCGAGCGAGCCGACGATGAACGTCCATCCCGTGATGGGCATCCGCCGCCGCAGGCCGCCCATCCGCTTCATATCCGTCTCGTCGTGCATGCCGTGCATGACCGATCCGGCGCCCAGGAACATCAGGGCCTTGTAGAAGGCGTGGGCCACGAGCATGAACAGTGCCGCCGAGTAGGCGCGCAGACCCACGGCCACGAACATGTACCCGAGCTGGCTCACGGTGGAGTACGCGAGCACGCGCTTGATGTCGTCCTGCCCGATCGCGCTCAGCCCTGCGAACAGCAGCGTGACGAGGCCGACGATCGCGACGACCGTGAGGGCGGTCTCGCTCAGCTCCAGCAGCGGGAACGACCGGAGCATCAGGTAGACCCCCGCGGTCACCATGGTCGCCGCGTGGATCAACGCCGAGACCGGCGTCGGGCCGGCCATGGCGTCGGGCAACCACACGTGCAGCGGCACCTGGGCCGACTTGCCCACGGCGCCCGCGAAGAGCAGCAAGGCGATCACGGTGGCCGTCGTCTGGGAGATCGTGGCCGCGGCCGTTCCGAAGACGACCTCGAAATCCAGCGTGCCGAACTTCGCGACGATGAGGGCCAGTCCGATCAGCATCGCCGTGTCGCCGACCCTCGTGGTGACGAACGCCTTCTTGGCCGCGTTCGCGTTGTCGGTGGAGTCGAACCAGAATCCGATCAGCAGGTACGAGCACAGGCCGACGCCCTCCCAGCCCAGGTACAGGACCAGGTAGTTGGCACCCAAGACGAGCATGAGCATGAAGAACACGAACAGGTTCAGATAGGCGAAGAATCGCCCGAACCTGGGGTCCCCCTCCATGTAGCCGACGGCGTAGATGTGGATCAGCGCGCCGATGCCCGTGACGACGAGGATCATCGTTGCCGACAGCACGTCGAGCCGAAGGTCGAAGGCGACCCGGAACGCCCCCACCGTGATCCACTCGGCGACGTGCTGGATCACGAGCCGCGACTCCGCGGGCGCGGACATGAGTTCCCCGACGACGGCCACGGCGAGGGCGAACGAGGCGACCACGGCCGACACGGCCAGCCACCCGGCCCATCGGCCCAGCCGACCCCCGAAGAACAGGTTCACGGCGGCGGCCAGCAACGGGAGCACGGGCACGAGCCACAGCAGCGAGATCGCGCCCGAGGCCGGGACGGCGACCAGCTCGGCGCCCGTCGACATCACCATCGAAGCGATCTCGCGTCGTCGACGTTGACCGAGCGCTGTCGGCGGAACACCGCGACGATGATGGCGAGCCCCACGACGACCTCGGCGGCCGCCACCACCATGGAGAAGAACGCCAGCACCTGGCCCGTGAGGTCGGCGTGGAGCCGGGAGAACGCGACGAGCGTGAGGTTCACGGCGTTCAGCTGGAGCTCGACCGACATGAAGATGATGAGGGCGTTCCTGCGCGTGAGCACGCCCACCGTGCCGATCGCGAACAGGACGCTGGACAGGATCAGGAAGTAGGCGATCGGCGTTCTCATCCGGTGACCTCGGAGGACTCGGGGGCCTCCGCCGCGGCATCCATCTCGGCCTGCGTGAGGGCCGGCGCCCGACGCTGCGCCAGCACCATCGCCGCGATCGCCGCCACGATCAGAAGGATCGACGTGACCTCGAAGGGCAAGAAGTAGTCACGGAACAAGATCTCGGCCAACTGCGCGGGATCGCCCCGGACGGCCGCGCCCCCGACGGCCGCGGGCACCCGTGTCGACAGGCCGACGGCGGCGCGCACCGCGAGACCGATCTCGATCACGAACGCCACGGCCAGCGTCACCGCGATCCACCGCTGAGCCCACAGCCGCTCACGCAGGTCGTCGCCGCGGTCGACCCCCAGCAGCATGATCACGAACAGGAACAGCACCATGATCGCGCCCGTGTACACGACGATCTGGACGGCGAACAGGAACGGGGCGTCGAGCAGGAGATACATGACGGCGATCGTGAAGAAGTTGACGACCAGGAACAGGGCCGCGTGCACGGCGTTGCGCATCACGAGCATCGCGATCGCCGAGCCGATCGAGATCGGCGCGAAGACCCAGAAGACGAGGTTGTCGAGCGGCACCCGAGGCTAGCCCTCCTCGTCCACGGGGTCGGAGCCAAGTTCGGGAGGAGGTGTGAGGAGTTGCTCCTTGTCCCAGATCGCGTCCTCACGGCTGGTGAAGGACAGCTCGAAGTAGTCGGTGAGCGTGAGGGCGCGGGTGGGGCAGGCCTCGACGCACAGGCCGCACATGATGCAGCGCAGGTAGTTGATCTGGTAGTCCTTCGCGTACCGCTCCCCCGGGCTCACGGGGTGCTCGGGGTCGTTGTCCTCGCCCTCTACCCAGATCGCGTCGGCCGGGCACGCGTAGGCGCACAGCTCGCAACCGATGCACTTCTCCAGCCCGTTCTCGTGGCGGTTCAGCAGGTGGCGCCCGATGTGTGAGCGCTCGGGGATCGGGGCGATCTCGGTGGGGTACCGCTCGGTCGTGTCGGCACGGAACGTCTGCTTGAAGACGGTGCCCATGCCCTTGGCGATCGCCCAGGCGCCGTCGACGAACCCCTGGCTCTCGGGAGGGACGCTCGGGTCGGTTCCGTCGCTCATGTCCCGACCTCCTCCCGGGCCGCCGGCTTGAAGACCGGGGCGATCAGGGAGGCGAGGAGCGCCACGCCCAAGATCACCACCCCCGCGATCAGGGCGCTGCGCCGGCCGAACTCATCGGGCAAGACGACGACGGCCCCCGTGACCATCACCCACACCAGGCCGAAGGGGATCAGGACCTTCCAGCCGAAGTTCATCAGGCGGTCGTATCTCATCCGGGGCAGGGTCCCGCGCACGAGGATCATCAGATAGATCACCGCGGTGATCTTGAGCAGGAACCACAGCAGCGGCCCCACCCAGGCCCACGCCCCGTCGAACGGCCAGTAGCCGCGCCAGCCGCCGAGGAAGAGCGTGACCGCCACCGAGGCCACCACCACGGTGTTCACGTACTCGCCCAAGAAGAACATCGCGAACTTGATGCCCGAGTACTCGGTGTGGAACCCCGCGACCAGCTCGGACTCCGCCTCCGCCAGGTCGAACGGGGGACGGTTCGTCTCGGCGAGCGCCCCGACGAAGAAGATGAGGAACGCCGGGAACTGCGGGATCACGTTCCACACCGTGTCCTGGGCCGCCACGATCTCCGACATCTGCAGGGTGCCCGAGTACATGATCACCGCGACCAACGCGAGGCCCATCCCGACCTCGTACGAGATCATCTGGGCGGACGAGCGCACGGCCCCCAGGAGCGGGTAGTTCGATCCGCTCGACCAGCCGGCGAGGACGACGCCATAGACGGAGATCGAGGTCATCGCCAGGATCCACAGCAGGCCGATGTTGAGGTCGGCCAGCTGGAATCCGACCGTGCGGCCGAACAGCTCCACCGAGGTGCCGAACGGGATGACGGCGAACGCGAGGAACCCGGGGAACATCGCGATGATGGGGGCGATGATGTACACGCGCGAGTCGGCCTCGGTGGGCGTGATGCCCTCCTTGAAGAACAGCTTGATGCCGTCGGCGAGGGTGATCAGGACGCCGCGCGGACCGGCGCGCAGGGGGCCGGTGCGCGTCTGCATGTCGGCGATGACCTTGCGCTCCACCCAGATGTAGATCATCACGGCGATCAGCAGGGCGAAGAAGACCACCACGACCCGGGCGAGCATGAGGCCCCAGTCGATCCAGTCCATCAGGCCTCGCCCCCCACGGGCATCGGTTGGGGAACGGGGCCATCGCCGGTGGCGTCGGCCGTCACGGGCTCGAGCGATGCCTTCGTCACGAACGATCCCGAGAGCAGCGTGTTGGCGGCCAGGCCAGGTTGGTTGAACGGGACGAAGATCGTCCGACGCGCGATGTGCTCGGAGAGCACGACGGGCAGCGTCGCCTCCCCCACCTCCGTGCGCACGATGACGGACGCCCCGTCGACGAGCCCGAGCGGGGTCGCGTCGGCGGGATGAACTTCGACGAAGGCCTCTCGGGACAGCGCCGCCCTCAGCTCGCCGGCCCCTTCGGAGAGCCGGCCCTCGTCCACCAGGAGCGGGTAGGTCACCAGGCGAAGTCCCCTGGGGCGGCGACGTCCGGTGTCCACGGGCGGCGGATCGATGGCGCCGTCGCGTGGCGCGAGCAGTGGACCCATCTCCTCGTGCAGCTCGTCGAGGCGCTCGAACCCCAGATCGCCCCCGCACGCCAGCGCGAGGCTCGCGAAGATCTCCCAGTCGGGAAGGCTGATGCCCGCCGGGCCGCGGACGGGAGCGATCCGCTGCCCGCGACCCTCCCACGTGGTCAGGTGGCCGTCCTTCTCGCAGAAGGCCGCCGCCGGCAGGAACGCGTCGGCGAACGGCTCGAGCGACCCCAGCTCGAGCGACTGCACGACGACGACGGGGACGTTGCGCATGGCGCGCAACGCCAGCTCGGCGTCCGGCATGTCGCGGAGCGGGTCGACGCCGATCAGATACAGCACGTCGATCTCACGGTCGGCACACGCCCGCAGGATCGAGACCGCATCGCGCCCGGGCTCACGATCGAGGATCGGCCCCCAGACGGTCTCGACCTCGGAGCTGTCGGTGAGCGGCCGACCGCCGGGGAGCAGCTCCGGGTGCACCCCGGCCCGCAACGCTCCTCGGTCGTTCGCCCGCCGCGTCACATACGAGAACCGGGCCGACGCGGAGGCGGCGGCGTCCATCGCGGCGTGAGCCGCCCCCGGCCGCTCCCCCGCGATCACGACGCCGCGATCCCCGGCCGCCCGCAGGGCCGCGAGCGCCTCATCGATCGCGGCGTCGCCGCCGGCGAGCAGGTTCGCCTCGTCCCCAGGGGCGCACGGCACGTGCGTCGCGACATCGTGCAGCCGCGTGCGGCGCGGATGCACCACCCAGATCCTCGCGCCTCGCGCGGCCGCTTTGCGCAGACGCAGGTGCAGGATCGGCACCTCCTGCTCGGCGTCCAGGCCCACGACGACGATCGCCTCGGCTCGCTCGATGTCCTTGTTGGTCACCGACATCGGCCGGGCCGCCGCGTATCGCTCGGCGGTCTCCCCGCCGACCTGACGCCGATGGTCGATGTCGTTCGTGCCGAAGACGGTCCGGGCGAGCTTGGACAGGGCGTAGTAGTCCTCGTCCATCAGACGTCCGCCGGTGAGGACCGCGACGCGGGCCCCATCTGTCCACTCGGCCACGCGCGTGAGCACCTCGCCGAACGAGGCGGGTTCGAGCCCGCGGTCACGGATCAGCGGCGTCGCGATCCGCCCGGGATCATCCGGGAACCGGAAGGCGAACCGCCCCTTGTCGCACAGCCAGGCATCGTTGACCTCGAGGTTGTCGCGCGCGAGCTGGCGAACGATCTCGCCGCGGCGGACGTCAACCTTGATGTTGCATCCCGCGCTGCACTGGGGACAGACCGAGTCGACGGTCGACAGATCGAAAGGCCGCGCGACGAACCGGTAGGGCGAGGCCGTGAGCGCGCCGACCGGACAGATCTGGATCGTGTTGCCGCTGAACGGGCTGTCGAAGTCCTCGCCCGGCGAGATCGAGACGCGCTCGCCCGCGCCGCGGGCGAACAGCTCGATGAACCGATCGCCCGAGATCTCATCGCAGAATCGGGTGCACCGCGCGCACAACACGCACCGCTCACGGTCGAGGTTCACCAGCGGCGACAGCTTCACCGGCTTGGGAAAGACGCGCTTGGCCTCGGTGAACCTGCTGTCGCCCGGGCCGAACGCCAGCGCCTGGTCCTGCAACGGGCACTCACCACCCCGGTCGCAGATCGGGCAGTCCAGGGGGTGATTCAGCAGCAGGAACTCGAGGTTGGCGACCTGGGCCTCGTGGACCGTGTCGTCGGTGTTCTGCGTTCGCACGACCATGCCGGGCGCCACCGGTACCGTGCACGAGGTCGCGAGTTTGGGCTGGCCCTCGATCTGCACGTAGCACTGGCGGCAGGCGCCGGCCGGCTCGAGCAGCGGGTGGTCGCAGAACCTCGGGATCTCCACCCCGAGCTGTTCGGCGGCACGGATGATCAGCGTGCCGGCCGGGACCATGACCTCCTTGTCGTCGATCGTGAGGGTGACCGGCGCGCGACTCACGACGCCACTCCCTCGCCGGCAACGGCCCCGAGCGGGCACGCCCCCAGGCGCACGTGCTCGGCGTACTCGTCGGCGAAGTGCTGCAGGCTCGAATTGATGACCGAGGCCGTCCCATCGGCGAGGGCGCAGAACGCCCGGAACATGATGTTCGTGCCCATGTCGTGCATCAGGCCGATGTCGTCGGGACGCCCGTAGCCCTCCTCGAGGCGGCCGAGCACCCTGGTCGCCCACCAGGAGCCCTCTCGACAAGGCGTGCACTTGCCGCACGACTCGTGCGCGTAGAAGCGGACCATGCGTTCGGCCGCGGCCACGACGCAGTCGCTCTCGTCCATCACCATGATCGCGCCCGTCCCCAGCAGCGATCCCGCCTCGGCCACGGACTCATAGTCCAAGGCCACGTCGATGTGCTCGGCCGTCAGCATCGGCGTCGACGAGCCTCCCGGGGTGAAGGCCTTCAGCGACGCGCCGCCGAGCACGCCCCCGGCGAGGTCCTCCAGGAGCGTTCTGAACGGCGTGCCGAGCGCGATCTCGTAGTTGCCGGGGCGCTCCACCTTGCCCGAGATCGTGAACATCTTGGTGCCGGGTGACTTCTCGGTGCCGAGCGAGCGGAACCAGTCCGCGCCGTTCACGACGATGTCGGGCACGTTCATGAGGGTCTCGACGTTGTTGATGACGGTGGGCGACTCGTAGAGACCCTCGACGGCCGGGAAGGGCGGACGGAGCCGGGGCTGGCCGCGGAGCCCCTCGAGCGAGTTGAGCAGCGCCGTCTCCTCGCCGCAGATGTAGGCGCCGGCCCCCCGGTGCAGCACGATGTCGAGGTCGTAGTCGCTCCCGGCGATCCCTCGGCCCAGGTATCCGGCGGCGTACGCTTCCTCGAGCGCCTCGGCGAGGACAACGCCCTGCCACAGGTACTCGCCCCGGATGTAGATGAACGCCGTGTGGCACTCGATCGCCCTCGCCGCGATCGCGGTCCCCTCGATCAGGCGATGGGGCTCCCGCTCGCCCAGCTCGCGGTTGTTGCAGGTTCCGGGCTCGGACTCGTCGAAGTTCACCGTCACGTAGGTGTCCTTGCCCGAGTCCTGCGGCACGAACGACCACTTCATCCCCGTGGGGAACCCGGCGCCGCCGCGCCCGCGCAGGCCCGAGTCCTTGACCACCTGGATCAGGTCGGCGCTCGACATGGCGAGGGCCGTCCTCAGGCCCTGGTATCCGCCCCGCTCGACGTAGCCCTCCAGCCCGATCGCATCCGGCTCGTCCCAATGGCGGGTCAGGCGGGCCTGCGGGTCGACACTCACGCGTCCACCTTCTCCAGCCCGGCGAGCACCCGCGATGCGTGCCGGAAGCTCGTCATCGCGGGGCCTCGTGAGGGCTCCGGCACCTCGCCGGCCCGCAGCACGCCGATCAGTTCGGCCATGCGCTCGGGCGTCACCGCGTCGTGATTCGCGAAGTTGATCTGGACGGCCGGAGCGAAGTCACACACGCCCAGGCACTCCTCCTCATGGAGCGTGAGCAGCCCGTCCTCGGAGATCTCCTGGCCGTGCGCCATCTCGGCCGCCTGGTGGGCCGCCTCGTAGACGTCCTTGCCGCCGCGGAGCATGCACGACAGGTTCGTACACACGTTGACGAGATGCTCGCCCGTGGGGCGCAGGCGGTACATCGTGTAGAAGGTGGCGACGGCCTCGACCTCGGCGGTGGTCAGTCCGAGCAGGACGGCCACCTCACGGAGCCCCTCGCGCGTGACCTGGCCCTCGATCGATTGCGCCAGGTACAGCAGCGGCATGACGGCCGAGCGCTCGCGGCCCTCGGGATAGCGCTCGACGATGCCCGTCGCCTCCTCCAGCGCGAGGCCCTCGAAGACCGTCATCAGCGGTCCACTCCGCCCATCACCGGATCCAGGCTGGCGATCGCGGCCACCGCGTCGGCCACCAGCTGGCCCCGGATCATCCGCTCGGTGGCCTGAAGGTTCACGAAGGACGGGTCGCGGATCTTCACCCGGTAGGGCCGATGCTCGCCCGTGGAGACGAGATAGAAGCCGAGCTCTCCCCGCGGCGACTCGACCGCCTGGTACACCTCGCCGGGCGGGACCTCGATGCCCTGGGTCACGAGCTTGAAGTGATGGATCAGCGACTCCATCGACTCCTCCATGATGTGGCGCAGATACTCGGGGTCGTTGCCGATCCCGTCATCCATCACCTTGAGCTTGGCGGGCCAGGCCACCTTGGGGTCGGCCACCATCACGTCCCCCGGCTCCTCGAGCCGCTCCAGGCACTGGGCCACGATCTTCATCGACTCGCGCATCTCCTCGAGCCGGATCAGATAGCGCGCGTAGGAGTCGGCCTCGGTGCGGACCGGGACGTCGAAGTCGTAGGTCTCGTATCCGCTGTAGGGGGCGTCCTTTCGCAGGTCGGCGGGGACGCCGGCCGAGCGGAGCACGGGGCCCGTGACCCCGAAGGCGAGCGCGTCCTCGGCCGACAAGATGCCGACCCCCACGTTGCGTTCGCGCCAGATGGGGTTGTCGTTGAGGATCGTCTCGTACTCGTCGATGCGGCGCGGCATCTCGTCGAGGAACTCGCGGATCTTGCGTTCGCCGTCGTCGTCGATGTCCATGATCACGCCGCCGATCCGGATGTAGTTGTGGTTCATCCGCAGACCGGTGACCGACTCGAAGATGTCGAGCACGACCTCGCGCTCGCGGAAGCCGTACAGCATCATGCTCACCGCGCCAAGCTCCAGGCTCCCCGTCGCCAGCCACACCAGATGCGACGAGATCCTGTTCAGCTCGTTGAACAGCACCCGCAGGACCTGGGCTCTCGGCGGCGCCTCGACCCCCAGCAGCCGCTCGACCCCCAGGCAGTAGGCGAGCTCGTTGAAGAAGGGCGACAGGTAGTCGGCGCGCGTCACGAACGTGATGCCCTGGGGCCACGTGCGGTACTCGGTGTTCTTCTCGATCCCGGTGTGCAGGTAGCCGATGATCGGCGTACAGCTCACCACGGTCTCGCCGTCGAGCTCGAGGAGGAGCCGGAGCACGCCGTGGGTCGAGGGGTGCTGAGGCCCCATGTTGATGATCATCGTCTCCTGGCGGATCTCGCCCGAGGCGTCGCGCACCGGTGGCGGCGTGGTCTCGGCCATCAGGTCGTGGTCCTCGTGTCGACGGGAGGGATGAACGCCCCGCGGAACCGCGTGTTCACGCCTCCGAGCTCCTCGGTCTTGCGGAGCGGATGGCCCTCCCAGTCGTCGGGCAACAGGATCCGCGTGAGCCCGGGGTGCCCCTCGAACACGATGCCGTAGAAGTCGAAGGTCTCGCGCTCGTGCCAGTCGGCCGTGGGGAACATCGCGGTGACGCTCGGCACCACGGCATCGTCCTCGAGCAGGCCGACCTTCAGGCGCAGGCGAGCCGATGCGTCGACGGTTCGCAGCTCGTAGACGACCCAGTACCGCGGCGTCGCGCCGGGGTGGTCGGTGGCCGTGACGCTGGACAGGAACGTCAGCCCGGATCCGTCGCCGAGCCATGCGAGGGTGTCCAGCAGATCGTCCCGGTCGACGAGCGCCGTGATCTCGCCACGGGCCACGAGCGTGTCGGGACATCGAGCGCGGATCCGCTCGGCCAGGGCGTCGAGCCCGTCGCTCACTTGAACGTCTCCGCCGTTCGCACCTTCTGCTGGAGCGTCAGGATGCCGTGCATCAGCATCTCGGGCTTGGGGGGACAACCGGGGACGTAGACGTCGACGGGCACGATCGTGTCGACGCCCTGGACGATGGCGTAGTTCGTGAACATGCCGCCCGCCGAGGCGCACACGCCCATCGAGATCACCCATTTCGGCTCCGGCATCTGGTCGTAGACGCGGCGAAGGACCGGCGCCATCTTCTGGCTCACGCGGCCGGCCACGATCATCAGGTCGGCCTGACGAGGCGAGGCGCGGAACAGCTCCATCCCCCAGCGCGACAGGTCGTAGCGGCCCGCGCCGGTGGACATCATCTCGATCGCGCAACAGGCCAGGCCGAAGGTGGCCGGCCACATCGACTGCTTGCGCGCCCAGCCGACCGCCCGGTCCAGCGAGGTCAGCAGGACCCCCCGGCGGACCTCCTCCTCGATCTCCTCGGGCGTCGAACCCAGCTGCACGCCCTCGATCCGCTCAACGGGCACCGGCGACCTCCTTCACGATCGGCTCGTCCGCCGGGGCGGGCTCCTCGGTCGCCGGCGCGTCGGCCGCGAGCGACGACCCGGCCCAGTCCAGCCCGCCCTTGCGCCACACGTAGGCGTAGGCCACGAACACGAGGCCGATGAACACGCCCATCTCGGCGAGCCCGAACAGCCCCAGCCGACGGAAGGTCACGGCCCACGGGAACAGGAAGATGACCTCGATGTCGAAGATGATGAACAGCATGGCGACGACGTAGAACCTCACGCTGAAGCGCTCTCCCCGAGGGAGCCGCACGGGGTCGTTGCCACATTCGTAGGGCGACAGCTTGACCGCTGTCGGGCGGTTGGGGCGCAGGAACGAGGAGGCCGCCAACGAGGCCACCGCGAAGACGATCGCGAGCCCCCCCAGCAGGACGATGGGCACGTACTCGCCTAGCACGGGCGGCATCCTCGCGTCATCGAAGGCTCCCGATCCGCTGCAACAGGTGGAAGAGGCGGTCCTGCCGGTCGCCCTCTGGCCCATCGCTGAGGTTGGCCATCACGCGCATCGCGAACCCCATCACGCGCTGGTTCGGAAGCAGGTACCTCGTCGCGGCGCCCATGATCGCGGGGCGCCCCACGATCTTGGCGAACCCCCGGCCGATCGTGAAGTACGGGCCGTACCTCGCCTTGAGCGCCGCGGGGTACGACATCGTGATCCCGGGCCGATCCATCACGAGCGCTTCGTGGATCAGCTCGGCGGCGATCTCGGCCGTCTCGATCGCATAGGCGATGCCCTCGCCGTTGAACGGGTTGACGGCCCCGGCGGCGTCGCCGATCAGGAGCATCCCCGGGACGGCCTGCGGCGTCCGGTTCAGGCTCATCGGCAGCGGGCCCGACAGCACCCGGCCCTCGGCGTGCTCCTCGTCGATCTCCCACGCGGCGGGCAGCATCGACGCGAAGGCGTCGAACAGGCGCTGCGCCGACACCTCCCGGAAGTCCTTGAACGTGTTCAGCAGCCCGGCGCCCAGGTTGATCCGGCCTCCCTCGACGGGGAAGAGCCATCCGTAGCCCGGCAGCAAGAGGTCGCCCTCCCACAGGTCGAGCCACGACTCGAACCAGGGGCCGGGATGGTAGGGCGTCCGATAGTAGCGGCGCGCGGCGATCCCCAGGGGACGGGAGTCGTCACGCCGCACGCCGGCCGTGCTCGCGAACCGGCTGGCCGCCCCGTCGGACGCGATCACGTAGCGCGCGCGGATCGTGGACGGCTCGGCATCACGCTCGTCGGCCGGCCGGACCGAGGCGCCGCGTATCCACCCCGTCTCGAACACGGGCTGGACGGCCTCGGTCCGTTCGAGGAGCCGGGCGCCCGCCTTCTGAGCGCGCTGCACGAGCAGCTGATCGAAGTCGATCCTGGGCATCACGAGGCCGTAGTTGGGCCAGTCGGTGAGCTCGGGCCACGGCAGCTCGACCGTCGCGGTCCGCGAGTACACGCGGAGACCCTTGATCTTCTCGAACCCCGGCTCCGCATCGGGGTCGATCCCCAGCCGGAGCATCGCGGCGACGCTGCGGGGGGTGAGGCCGTCGCCACACACCTTCTCCCGGGGGAAGGCCGTCTTGTCCACGAGGGTCACGTCGACGCCGTGGCGCGCGAGGTGGTACGCGGCCGCCGACCCTCCCGGGCCGGCTCCCACCACCAGCACGTCGGTCTCGATCGTGGGTCCCACAGCTCCCCCTCGAGCTTGTGAAAGCGTTCACAAGGCGAACCCCCACAGCGTACCGCACTCGTGAAAACCTTCACGAGCGAGGCTACGCCGGGCCGAGAGGGCGCGCAATCCCTGCCCGTGCGCGGTCCCCTGCGATCAGCGGTGATCCCAGGTGTCGATGCGGGACGGCACCACGCGCAGGAACCCCAGCGACTCCACGGATGCCGTGAGCCGCTCGAATCCGTCCCCCGACAGCATCGAGCGGTACTTGTCGTGCCAGGCCGACATCGGCTCTCGCAGGTCGGGGTGCTCGGCCGGCAGCGCCTCCACGACCCCCTCGATGCGCACGCCGGACAGCTCGCTCCAGTCCCTTCCCAGGTCGATCACGACGCAGACGCGGGCGTCGCGCGTGGCGTGTCGCCAGCTGGCGTCGCCCACAGGCGTCGACACGTACAGGGCGTCCTCGCGCCACACGAACCAGCGTGGGGCCACGTGGGGACCGCCGTCGGGGCGGATCGTCGCCACGCGACACGTGGGCACGTCGCGGAACGCACGCCGGATCGCCTCGAGGTCGTCGCTCATGCGTCTCGCACCGCCATCGCGAGGGCGTCGAGGGCGGCCGCGGCCTCGGGATCGATCGCCCCGGACAGGGCCCCGCGCGCGTCCGCCACCAGCCGCTCGATATCGGCCCGCGTCGCGCCGTGGACGCCCTCACGGTCCTCGAGATCGTCACGGAGCTGGAACGCCTCGCCCAGCGGGGCCCCGTACCCGGAGAGCACGGCCGTCACGTCCGGGGCGGCGCTCGCGAGCGCCGCCCCGATCAGCAGCGGGCCCTCCACCGTGTAGCCACCCCCCTTGAGCGAGGCGACGCGGCGCGCTCGCGTCGCGTCGCCGGTCGCACCCGAGAGGTCGAGGAACTGGCCGGCGGCCATGTCGATGCGCATCGCGTGGTACCTGCCGAGGGCCCGCTCGAGGGCGTCGCTCGGCATCCCCGACTCCAGCATCATCCGATCGGCCAGCACGGCCGCGAGGTCGCCGGCGATCACCGCCGCGGCCATCCCGGCGTGGGAGGCATCGGATCGCGGACCCATCGCGCGTGCCATCGACACATGGACCGCGTCGACGCCTCGACGCGTTGGGCTGCGGTCCATCACGTCGTCATGGATCAAGGCCATCGTGTGCAACAGCTCGAGAGACGCGGCCGCGTGGACGATCTCTACGCCGTCGGCGGCCCCCGCCGCCCGGTAGCCCCAGTAGCAGAACGCCGGCCGAAGGCGCTTGCCGCCGGCGTCGATCAACCGCTCGATCTCCTCGACGAGGGGCGTCGCCGCCGGATCCTCGAGGTGCAGCTCGGCCCGTACGACCTCCAACAGTTCTCGGATCGCCCCGTCGACGGCGGGCGCGAGGTCCGACGCGGCGGGGACGGTCGACGGCTCGGCGGTCATCGGCCCAGTATGGCAAGGCCTCGGGGCGCGTCGAGCGGGCCGCGGCCGGCGGCCGATATCATGGGCCCGGATGCGCACCCGCTTCTCCCAAATCGCCCTTGCCACCGCGATCGTGACCGTGGTGCTGTTCGCGGTCGGCGGGCTGGTCCGCGGGACGGGCTCGGGCCTAGGCTGCTCCACGTGGCCGCAGTGCTTCCCCGGCCGGCTGTTCCCGACGGGCGCCACGCACTCCCTGATCGAGTTCTCGCACCGGGGCCTCGCCTTCCTCGTGATCTGCCTGTCCGCCGGCCTCGGGATCCTCGCCTGGCGGCATCGCCGAGAGGGATCACGGCTCCTGTGGCCCTCGCTCCTCGCCTTTCCGCTGGTCCTCTCGCAGGCGGTCTTGGGGGGCATCGTCGTGCGAACCGATCTCGATCCGTGGTGGGTGACGGCGCATTTCGTCGCCGCCCTCGCGCTGATCGCCGACACCGTCTACGTCGCCGCCTCGGCGAACTACGACGCCGGGCGCGAGGGTCCCACCGGCGCCCAGGCCAAGGGGTTCGCCCGCCTTACCCTGTGGTCGGCGGTGCTGACGGGAGCGCTCCTGCTCGTGGGCACCTACATCAGGGCCCGCGGCCCCGGCGTGGGCTTGGCGTTCGACGATTGGCCGCTCATGGACGGGCGGTTGGTGCCGACCCTCGGCGGCGTCACGACGCCGATGTTCCTGCACCGCGTGCTCGCGCTCGCCGCCTTCCTCGTGTCGGCGTGGGTGATGGTTCGCGCCCGCACGATGTCGGAGCGATCGGCGACCTTCGTCACATGGTCCACCCTGGGCGTCGTGCTGTTCGTGATGCAGATCGGCATCGGCGCGGCCAACGTGCTCTCCAGGCTCCAGCCCTGGTCGATCGTCCTGCATGTCGCGTTCGCGGTCCTCATCTGGGCCTGCGCGATCCTGCTCGCCTCGGTGGCCCGCGCCCGGGCTCGCCAGGTCAGGGACGCCGATCCCTCGAGCGCGGCCGCGGACGAGACCGCGGCCGACCCCCTTTCGGTCCGCGACACCATCACGGCGTACGTGCGCCTCACCAAGCCTCGGATCATCGTGCTGCTCCTGATCACGACGGTGCCGGCCATGATCCTGGCCGACCGGGGGATGCCGTCGTGGTGGCTGATCGCCGCGACCCTCTTCGGCGGGGCGATCGCGGCGGGATCGGCGAACGCCATCAACATGTACCTGGACCGCGACATCGACGAGTTGATGGGCCGGACCCGACAGCGCCCCCTGCCGGCCCACGCGGTGAGCCCCGACCATGCCCTTCGGTTCGGGTTCGTGATGGGCGCCGTGTCCTACCTGTTCCTGGCCGCCGCCGTGAACGTGCTGGCGGCGACCCTGGCCCTGTCGGCGATCGCCTTCTACGTCTTCGTCTACACGATGTGGCTGAAGCGGTCGACGACGCAGAACATCGTGATCGGCGGCGCCGCCGGCGCGGTGCCGGCGCTCGTCGGCTGGGCGGCCGTGACCGGATCGCTCGCGGCCCCCGCCTGGATCCTGTTCGCGATCGTCTTCGTGTGGACGCCGCCGCACTTCTGGGCGCTGGCGATGCGCTTCTCGGGCGACTACGCGGCGGCCGGCGTGCCCATGCTGCCCGTGGTCAAGGGCGATGACGAGACCCGCCGGCAGATCTTCCTGTACTCCCTGCTCCTGTTCGCGACCACGCTCCTCCTGGTGCCGGTCGCCCCGATGGGCCCGATCTACTCGGTATCGGCCGCCGTGCTCGGCGGGGTGTTCGTCTACCGGGCCCTCCGTCTGTGGCAGCACCCCGAGCACGACCGCTCATGGGCGCTGTTCAAGTACTCGATCGTCTATCTGGCGGCGCTGTTCGGCGCCGTGGCGCTCGACGCGCTCGTCGGGGCCTAGGACCGGGGCTCCGGCTCGGCCAGCACCTGATCGATCAGGCCCGAGAGCTCCTCCGCGCTCGTCTCGCCATAGATCGCCCACCGGATCGTGCCTTGCGGGTCGATCACGTAGGTGTCCGGCAGGTAGGGGAAGCCGAGGTCGTCGGCCCAGGCGCCTCGCTCGTCGGCCAGGCTCGGGTACGGGACGTCGAACTCCTTGACGAACTGGCGGGCGGCATCCAGGTCGTCCTGATAGTTCAGGCCCATGAACCGCACGCCTCGCCCCGCGTAGGCCCGGGACATCTCCACGAGCATCGGCTGTTCCCTGCGGCAGGGGTCGCACCAGGTGGCCCACACGTTGATCACGCCGACGGTGCCCCGGAGATCGTCCGTGTCGACGGCCTCACCGTCGAGGGACACGCCGGTCATCCGCGGCAACGGCGTCGACATCGCGACGGGGCCGGGTTGATCCTCGCCACGCGGCCATGCTGCTACGACGATCGCGAAGGCGAGTGCCCCCAGTCCGAGCGCGACGCCGAGGGCGACCGGCCTCCGCATGACGATGGGGCTAGCCGCCCTCGTCGGGTGGGGTTCCACCGACCACCACCGTGCCCTGCATGGGCGGGTGGACGTCGCAGTGGAAGTAGTACTCGCCCTCGGCAAGGGCCGGGATGGCGTAGTCGACCGAGATCGGGCCGGTGACGATCTCGCCCTTGAACAGCGTATCCGCCAACGTATCGTCCGCATAGATGGCCAGGTTGTGCGGCAAGGCTTCCTGGTTGTCGAAGGCGATCGTCGACTCGGTATCGGCGGCCAGCGTGATCAGGTCGGTGTCGAACTGCTGGCCGTTCGCCGCGAGCGCCGTCGTCGTCCCGCCGGTGGCGCCGCCGCCGCCGGCCGCGACCTCGATCGTCCCGGTCATCGACGTCGGGTGCACCGAACAGAAGAAGAAGTAACTCCCCTCGGCCAGCGCGCCGACCTCGTAGGTGGTCTTGATCGGCCCGGTGACGATCTCGCCCTCGACGAGGATCGCGTCCTCGGCGGTGGGTCCCTCGTTCACCACGACATTGTGGGGCACGCTGGGATCGGCGTTGTCGAACTCGATCGTGATGGGCGAGTCGGCCACCGCCGAGAGGGTGGTCGGGTCGAACCCGTCGACCGCGGCGTTGGGCGGGGCCGCGATCGCGAGCACCTGTCCCTCGCCCCCCTCCTCCTCCGTATGGGCCGGCGACACCATGAGGGCGCCACCCCCCGCCAGCAGGACCACCCCGACGACGAGACCGGCCATCGAGAGCAACGAGGCGCCGGTCACCCGCGGGCGCGCCGCCACGAACGCCGCGACCGCCACGACCGCCGCCGCGGCCACGAGCGCCACGAAGGTCGCCGCCGAATGGGACACGGCCAGAAGCAGGCGGGACAGAGCGAACAACGACACCACGATCACGAACAGGGCGATCAACGGGATGACGATCGGGGCGATCAGGCTCTCACGGTTGGTGCGCTGGCTCATCGACCCAGCTCCGAGCGGATCTCTCGTTGGACGTCCCCGTAGGCCAGGGCGTCGAACCCCTCCCGCTCCTCGCGGGCGCCCCAGCGGAAGAAGATCGCGGCGATCCAGCCCCACAGGATCATGCCGCCGATCAGCTTCATGATCAGGCCGGCCATCAACTGGTCGTCGAGCGCGGAGATCCCCCAGATCCGGGGGAAGGTGGCGTAGATCGCGTAGAGGGGCTGGTGCCCGAACGTCAGGAAGGAGGCCGGGATCGTCGGCGCGAGGGACTGGACGAACAGGTAGAGCATCTGGCCCGGTGCGGGCAGCGAGGGCATCTCCGGCAACGGCGACATCACCGGCCACCAGAACACGACGGCCGTCCCCACGACGAGGACATGGAGCGTGAAGTGGACGGCGGCCGACCCCACCGACAGCTCGACCACGGCGGGCCAGTGCGTGAACAAGAGCACGGCGTTCGTGACGATCAGCGCCGCGACGGGGCGGGTCAGGAACCTCCATGATGCGCGGAGCGCGCGGGGCGCCAGGAGATCGCGCCACATCCAGGCGGGCATCCCCGAGATGGCGATCGGGACCGCCACGAGCGTGAACAGCATGTGCTGCACCATGTGGGCGCTATAGAGGTATTCCTCGGATAGATCGTGCAGCGGCCAGTCGGAGGCCACCCACAGGATCCCGACGGCCAGCACGAACCGGCGTCGATGACGCCGCGACACGGGCTCACCCGTGCGCGCCTCGTGTCGGCGCACGGCGATGAAGTACGCGGCGAGCACCGACGCGAACACGAACCACACGTCCGGATGAGCCGTCCAGGGAGGCAGCGCCACGGCGGCTAGGTCACCCCGAACGTCTTGAACGTGATGAGGACGATCAGGTACAGGGTGCAGGCGCCGGCGAGCCCCATGACGAAGAACCGGGCGTACATGCGGGCGTCGAACCGCAGGTGCATGAACCACATCACGACCATCGCGAACTTGATGAACGACAGGATCCACAGCGACGGGATCAGGATCTTCGGCTCCACCTCGACGTAGTAGGTGGCGACCTCGAGCGCGGTCAACACCGCGAGGATGATCCCGATCCGGATGTACTCCTTGGCGCTGGGGTGCTCGGAGTGCGGGGCCCCCGCCTCACGGGGGTCCGCCATCCCCTGGGTGCCGAGCTCCTCCTGGAACGCGCTCTCTGACATCGAGGACTCCTCCTAGGCGGCCGGCGAGCCGGTCGGGATCAGATAGACGACCGTGAAGATGATGATCCAGACGATATCGACGAAGTGCCAGTACAGCCCCACGATCTCGACCGGGAACGCGGCGTCGTCGGGCAGCCGATCCACCGTCGACATGCCGGCCAGCGACAGGAGCATCAGGATCCCCACCGTGACGTGCACGCCGTGGAAGCCGGTCAGCACGTAGAAGGTCGTGCCGAACAGGTTCCCCGAGATCGTGACGCCCTCGTTGTAGAAGGTCGTGAACTCGTAGACCTGTCCACCGACGAACACCATCCCGAGCATCGCCGTGGTCAGCAGCCACAGGCGCATCCGCGCCGGGTCCCGCTTCTGAGCGGCCGCGAGGGCGAGCACCATCGTCACCGAGGACGCGAGCAGCACGAACGACGACACCGACGTGAAGGGGATATCGAAGACGTCGGCGGGATACGGGCCCACCAGACTCCTGCCGCGGTAGAGCACGTACGTCGTGATCAGGGCCCCGAAGAGGAGGCACTCGGACGACAGGAAGAGCCACATCGCCAGCTTCGTGCTCGGCAGGCCGGTGGTGGTGGCGTGCTCGTCGTGGTGCTCGATCGCGACGTCGGCCACGGCTACTCCTCCGCCACCGAGGGCTCGAGGGCCCACCCGAAGAACCCGACCAGCGTCACGAGGGCGCCCAGTCCGATCATCCACCACGAGTACAGGACCCCGTAGCCCATGATCGGCAGGCCGACCGAGGCCACCAGGGGCCAGAACGAGGGGCTCGGCAGGTGGATCCCGTGGCCGCCGCCCTCCTGAACGCCCTCGCCCGGGTCGGCGGCGCCGGCCTGCACCGGGACGAGCTTGCCCGTCTTGTGGTCCTCCACGTACTTGCGGTGCCAGAACTCATCGAGGGCGTGCACCGTGGGGATCTCGTCGAAGTTGTGCACGGGGGGCGGACAGGAGGTCATCCACTCGAGGGTGCGGGCGTCCCATGGATCCTCGTTCTCGAGCCCCTTGGGCTTTCGTTGTGTGATGACGACGTTGACGATGAACATCAGGACCGAGACACCGATCATGAAGGCGCCGATCGTCGACACCTGGTTCCAGAACGTGAGACCCAGCGACTCCGGATAGGTGTACTCGCGTCGGATCATCCCCTGCAGCCCGAGGATGTGCATCGGGCCGAAGGCAAGGTTGAACCCGATGATCATCATCCAGAACTGGACCTTGCCCCACCCTTCGCTGAGCAGTCGACCGAAGACCTTGGGCCACCAGAAGAACATCCCGGCGAACAGGCCGAACACCGCCCCGCCGAACAGCACGTAGTGGAAGTGCGCCACGACGTAGTACGTGTCGGTCTGCTGGTAGTCCGAGGGCACGATGGCGTGCGTCACCCCGGATAGTCCCCCGATCACGAACATCGTCACCGTTCCGATCGAGTACAGCATCGGCGTATGGAAGCGCAGATCGCCGCCGTACATCGTCCCCATCCAGTTGAAGATCTTGACGCCGGTCGGGATCGCGATGATGGCGGTCGACAGGCCGAAGGCGGTGTTGGCCACCGGTCCAAGCCCGACCGCGAACATGTGGTGGGCCCACACGCCGAAGCCGATGAAGCCGATCGCGATCCCACTGAAGACGACGAACTGATATCCGAACAGCGGCTTGCGGCTTCCGACGGGGATGATCTCGCTGATGATCCCGAACGCCGGCAGGATCAAGATGTAGACCTCGGGATGGCCGAACAGCCAGAACAGATGCTGCCACAGGACGGGATCGCCGCCTCGGGTCGGATCGAAGAAGGCCGTGTCCCACCGCCGGTCGAACAGCAACTGGAACAGGGCCACCGTGATGATCGGCAGCGAGAACGCCAACAGGAGCTGCACCACGAGGCCCATCCAGACGAACACGGGCGTGCGGAACAGCGACATCCCCGGCGCGCGCATGTTGATGATGGTCACCGCAAGGTTGACGGCGCCTGCCGTCGAGGCGATGCCGGCGATGAGCAGCCCGATCGCGTAGAAGGTCATCCCGACGGACGGATCGGTCGTCGAGTTCGGGGCGTAGCCGAACCATCCGCCGTTCGGAGCGCCGCCGAGGAAGGGACTCGAGTACAGGAACAGGGCCGCCAGGATGAACACCCAGTAGCTGAAGGCGTTCAGGCGCGGGAACGCGACGTCGCGCGCACCGATCATCAGCGGAAGCAGGTAGTTGAAGAAGGCGGCCGACATCGGCATCACGAACAGGAACACCATCGTGAGGCCGTGCATCGTGAATATCTGGTTGTACTGGTCGGCGTTGAGGATCACGCCGTCTGGCTGGGCGAGCTGGGCCCGGATCAGCAGCGCCTCGAGACCGCCGATCAGGAAGAAGACGAAGGCCGAGACCCCGTACATGATGCCGATCTTCTTGTGGTCCACCGTGGTGAACCAGCTCCCGAATCCCGTGAGCGCGGAGGGTCGGCGAAGCACGCCGCGCGTCGCGGGCTCGGTCACGGTCACGCTCGACATCGGCTAGCGAGCCTCCATCACGTCAGGCTGTACAGGTAGGCCACGAGGGCGTCGATCTCGTCCTCGGTCAGCTGGTAATTGGGCATCTTCGAGCCCATCTTCACCGCCTGGGGGTCGCGGAGCCAGGCCTCGAGGGCCCCGACGTCGTCGGTCTCCCAGATACAGCCGGCGAAGCAGGAGTGGGTCGGGTCGTTGAAGTTCGTGAGGTTCGGCCCGGCCGCGGCCCCGGCGTCGGTGCCACCGATCGCGTGGCAGGCGGTGCACGAGCCGCGCCCGTCCGACAGCGGGTTGAGGAACAGCTGCATGCCCTCGGCGGCGAGCGGATCGGTCGGCGTGACGCCGGGTGCCCGGTGGCTCGCCACCCAGGCCTCCCAATCCGAGGCCGAGAGCGCCTCGATCCTCAGCTTCATGCGGCCGTGCTGCAGCCCGCAGAACTCGGCGCACTGTCCCTGGTAGACCCCCGGCTCGTCGGCGGCGAACTTGATGTGGTTCGTGCGACCCGGCACGACGTCCTGCTTGCCGAACAATCGCGGCACCCAGAACGAGTGGATCACCTGGTAGTCGGTGGTGTAGGCATCGTCGCCGACGATCAGACCGCCCTCGGCCTCAAGGGACAGATACACCTCGCGGTCGGCGGGGATCACGAGGACGTCGGCGGTCTCGATCTGGGCGTCGTACGAGGTGGCCATGTCCTCGTCGGTGTACTCGAAGCCCCACCACCACTGGTACCCCTTGACCGTCACGTTGAGGGCGTCCCCCGACGGCGGACTGGCGAGATCCCAGATCAGGTCGACCGTGGGGATCATCACGAGGGCCAGCACGACGGCCGGCAGGATCGTCCACCCGATCTCGAGACGCGTGTTGCCGTGGGTCTGACGGGGCATGCGGTCGCGGCCCTTGCGGTGGCGATACTTGACGGCGATGAAGACGATCGCGCCCTCGACGACGACGAAGACCACGACGGCCACCCAGAAGACCGGCACGAACAGATCCTTCTCGGCCTGCGCGGTCGGTCCCGCGGGGTCCAACGGGTCCTGGGAGGGGTTCGATGCACAGGCGGCCAGGAGCAGCGTCACGGCCGCGAGGCCGAGGACCCACAACGACTTCTTCCGCACGCTTCCTCTCTCCTCGGAGCGCCGCCACGCCGCCCGCGGGCGGAGAACGCGCGCACGATACCACCATTCACCGAGCCACCGGTCACGGCGACGTATCACTTCGCGTACGAGTGCAGGCCGACGATCCAGATGTTCACCACGTAGTAGGTGACCAGCAACGAGGCGAAGCCGGCCAGGGCGATCACGGCGGCGCGGCGGCCACGCCAGCCCGACGTCGCGCGCGCGTGCAGGTACCCCGCGAAGATCGTCCACGTGATGAACGACCAGGTCTCCTTGGGGTCCCAGCCCCAGTACCGACCCCATGCCTCCTGCGCCCAGATGGCCCCGGCCATCACGGCGAACGTCCAGATCGGGAACCCGAAGGCGATGATGCGATAGGCCAGCCGGTCGAGCGTGGCCGCGGACGGGAGACGCCCGGTGGGGCTCGGCTCGACGGCCGCGGACTCGTCGGATGCGTCGGGCACGAGGTCGGAGGGGGAGTCGAGATCGATCGCCCCACCCATGATCGGGGGCCTGGCCGGGTCGCCCGTCGCGCGGCGCCGTTCGCGGCCGTCCTGAACCAGGTAGAGGATCGTCGCGATGCCGCCGAGCGCGAACAGCGATGAGCCCCAGATCGCCGCCTGCACGTGGATCTTGATCCAGTACGAGTTGAGCGCCGGCACGAGCGGCCCGGGGCCGACGTAGAAGAACGACACCGCGACGGCCATCGTGAGGACGGCGAACATCATCACGAATCCGCCGAGCGCCCGCTGGCGGTACACGAGTTCGACGAGCACCAGGTACACGGCCACCGTGAGGCATGCGAACAGGGTCGAGTACTCATACATGTTGCCCCAGGGTGTGCGATCGGCCGCGAACCCGCGGGCCACGATCGACACGACGTTGGCCACGAGGCCGACCCACGCCGTCAGGCTCGCCGCCCGCCAGAGCCAGTCGCGGCGGAACGCCAGATGGGCGAAGTACCCCACCATGGCCGCGATATAGGCGAACAGCGCCACGTTGAAGGCGTCGTTGGACAGCCGGGCCCACTCGAGCGTGCTCATCGCGACCCCACCTTCTCACGAACGGTTCGGCGCGGTCCCCGGGCTCGCCGTCGCCCAGCGCCCGCACCAGCCGGTCGAACTCATCCGCGAATTGCGTCTTGCGCTGGAGCGCGAACCCGCCGACCTCGAGGGCCGTTCCCCCGGAGCTCGAGTGCGCCCTCACCCACACCTTGCGCCGCGACGAGTAGAGCGCCGGGAGGAGTCCCACGAGGATCAGGATGGCCGAGGCCAAGACGAGTGGCACCCCGCGATCGCGGGCGACCTGGAACACGCTGTACTGCGGGAGATCGAGGAACGACATCGTGAAGCCGCTCTGCTCGCTCGCGCCCTCGAGCAGCTCGCCGGTCGACAGGTCGCTCGACGTGCCACCGCCGAGGACCCCCGTCATCGTCGGCTCCATGAACCGCGTGTCGAGGCTCACGGGCGAGGGGTCGGTGAGCGTCCCCTCGTACACCGTGTAGCGGATCAACGGATCGAACGAGGTGAGCATGGCCACGGGTTCGCCGGTCGCGACCTGCTGGAAGAAGGCTCGGCTGTCGGGCCACAGCTCGAGGTCGATCGCCACCTGCGGATCACGTGAAGCGAGCTTGACGACCCCGCGCCACGGCATCGCCAGCTCGGGCACCCCCTCGGGCGCCGGCTGGCGAGAGAAGGGCACCGCGTCGGAGAAGAGCACCTCCTCGCCGTCGCTGATCTCGATGACCGGCGCCCAACCGAACGAGGACTGGTAGATCGTGAGCCCCTCGATCGTGGCCGGGTGGTTCACACGGATATCCTGATCGCGCACGACGGCTCCGTCGCGATCCAACAGCTCGACGCGCGAAACGAAGTCCATCGCCTGGCCCGTCTCCCTGAACGCGCTCTCGAACTCGTTCAGGTGGATCCCGATCCCCGTGAAGTCTCCATCGAAGAACCGCCCGGTGCGGATCTGCCCGTCGTAGTTGGCCGCCGCGTCGATCCAGGTGTCTCCCTCCACGACGAGCGCGTATCCGCTGAAGCCCGTCCCCTTGCCGTACACGACCCCGGCGAGCATCAGGATGATGGCCCAGTGGAACGCGAGGCTCCCGGCCTCGCGCCACAGCCCCTTCTCGGCGGCCAACGCCTCACCATCGGGGGCCACGGCGACCCGCCAGCCGCGACGACGCACGGCCGCGCGCGCCAGACGCATCGCCGCCACGGGCTCGAGGCCGGTCTCGACCCGGGCGAAATGACGGAACGAGTCGATCTCGCGCGCCTGCATCGGGCGGGTCCGCGCGGACCGCCAGACCGCGCGCGTCCTCGGGATCAAGCAGGCGATCAACGAAACGAACAGCAGCGTCGTGACGAGCGCGAACCACCACGAGCCGAACACGTCGAACAGGCCGGCGCGCAGGAACATCTCCCCGACGACGGGGTGCGCGCGCAGGTAGTCCTGGACGCGCTCCGGCGTGTTCGGCCACTGCGGGATCAGCGAGCCCGCGACCGATGCCAGCGCGAGCATGAGGAGCAGGATGAGCGCCGTGCGCATCGAGCGCAGCGTGCGCCAGACGACGGCGATCGAGCGGCCCAAGGTCGGGCGGGATGCGGCAGCCATGAGGGACACCGATGGTACTTGAGGCCCGGCCCGGTGGGGTTCGCTACAGGCCGGGGGCGAACCGTGCGAGCGGGGCGAAGAACCGCGTGAAGGCGCCGGTGAACAACAAGATGCCGATCGCGACCATGAGGGTCCCCGACACGACGGCGATCGCCTTGTAGTGCCGCTCGATCCACTCGAAGGTGCCGGTCAGCCAGTTGACGCCGAGCCCGACGAGCAGGAAGGGGAGACCGAGACCCAGGGAGTAGCACAGCAGCAGGACGACGCCGCGGAGCGTGCCTCCCGTCGACGCGATCGCCAGGATGCCGCCGAGGACCGGCCCGATGCACGGGGTCCAGCCCGCGGCGAACGCCATCCCGAGCGGCATCGCGCCCACGCTGCCGGGCCGGATCTTGGCCAGGAACGGTCGACGCTCGGTGTACAGCGAGATCGTCCCGCGCTGATAGGCATAGCCGATCATCAGCAGGCCGAGCCCCGCCACGACGACGCCGGCGATCCGCTGGCCCGTGTCACCCTTGAACAGCTGGACGAAGGTCGTCGCGAACGCCCCCAGGAGCACGAAGACGAGCGTGAAGCCCCCGATGAACAGCAGGATCGGCAGGAGCGGCGCGCGGCGCCGGCCGGTCGCGGCATCGACCGCCGACTCGCCGGCGATGAACGACACGTAGCCGGGCAGCAGCGGCCACACACACGGGCTGGCCGTCGACACCACCCCCGCCACGAACGCCAGCGCCGGCGCCCACCACTGCGAGAGCCCGGCGGGGGCCTGCGCGATCAGCGAGAGCACGTGCACCTCATCCATCGAGTCTAGGGACGCCGGCGTGGAAGCGAGGGTTCCACCGCCCCTGACCAGTTGGGTTGCGGGGTGGTCGGACCGACGGCATAGTGCTCGCTTGTGAATCGATTCACGAGCAGAGCCGCCCGCCCGGGTCCCACCTCACATGTCTATAATCGCCCCGCCCGAGCAACCAAGGTGTGCGGATGAGTCAGGCCGAGACGGCGCCGAAGTCGAAGCTCCACCAGCTCAAGACCGGCGTCGAACCACGGCTTCGCGACTTCGAGTGGAACTGGACCAAAGCGGTCCTCTTCTCCGTCGGGCTCGTCTTCTTCATCATGGTCTCGACCTCGGTGATCCCGTCGTTCTGGCTGTACTTCGCCGACCAGACGCTCAAGTGGGACGGATCCGGGCCCGACGGGCTGTGGCTGCTGCTGCTGCGCGACGCGGTGGCGATGGGCCTGGTCACCGGCCCGTTCATCACGGTGCTCGTCGTCGCGGCCATCATGCAGAACTGGCGCCGCAAGCTCCGCAGCCAGACCGACACCCGTCCGACCGGTGGGTACCGGTAGGGGACGCTGGGATGCCCTACACCAAGACCGAGGTGGACATCCACGAGGACTACGTCGTGGCGCCGGTCGACGCGGCGTGGCTCGCGCAGGGTGTGAAGTCGCCCAAGCACCTCATGCTCGACCCCGACAACTGCATCCTGTGTCGCGCATGCGAGGACGTGTGCCCGTGGAACTGCATCTTCATGCTGTCGCCCGGGATCGTGGAGGAGAGCGAGCAGGCCTCGGTCGGCGAGGAGGTCGGCAACGCCACGGCGATCTTCGTGGTCGACGACAACGCCTGTACGAGATGTTCCGTGTGCGTCGACCGATGCCCCACCGACACCCTGTACTATGCGCGACTGCCCGAGGATGCGGGGGGGCGCCGCAACATGGCGCAGGTGCCGGTGTCGCAAGCGGCGAACGAGTAGCGGACGGGAAGGGGCACGAGGGGTGAAGCTGAAGCCACCGTCACCGAGCGAACTGGGTGACCGGTTGCGGGACACCGAGGTCTGGAAATCGATCTTCCGGCCCGGGTCGATCTTCCGTCGGGGCTACAAGGACACCTCGCGCGATCGAGCGCTCGCCACGATGAACAACGTGCTGTATCACCTGCACCCCGTGAAGGTGAAGCGGCACGGGCTCAAGCTGACGTACACGTTCTGCCTGGGTGGGCTGTCGTTCTTCCTGTTCATCCTCCTGACGATCACCGGGATCTACCTGATGTTCTTCTACCGTCCGGTGGCCGACATCGGCGGGGCGCAGGCCTACACCGACATGCAGAACATCACGACGTCGGTGTTCTTCGGCGACCTCGTCCGCAACCTGCACCGCTGGGGCGCCCACCTGATGGTCTTCTCCGTGGCGCTGCACATGGCGCGGGTGTTCTACACCGGGTCGTACAAGCCGCCGCGGGAGTTCAACTGGGTGGTCGGCGTGATCTTGCTGTTCCTGACGCTGGGGCTGTCGTTCACGGGCTACCTGCTCCCGTGGGATCAGCTCGCGATCTGGGCGGTCACGGTGGGAACGTCGCTCGCCGGCTACTCCCCCTTCATCGCGAAGCAGGCCAACTTCCTGTTGCTGGGCGGGGTCGTCGTGGGACCGGAGACCCTGTTGCGTTGGTACGTGCTGCACGTGCTCGCCTTGCCGTTCGTGCTGGTGATCTTCCTGGCGGTCCACTTCTGGCGGATCCGCAAGGACGGCGGCATCTCGGGGCCGCTGTAAGGAGCCGATGACGACATGAGCTGGGACGAAGCACCCAAGGACCTCGAGGCCTACCAGGCCTCCCTCGACTCGCAGCTCGCTGCGGGCGTGGACCGTCGGATCGCCGAGGGTCGTGCGCGCTCCAAGGCGGTGCGCACCTTCCGGGCTGCGAACCCGGAGGAGGCCGCCCGTCACGCGGCGGCGGCACCCGTCGCCCAGGGTGCCGGCGCGGCGGCGGGGGCCGACGTCGGGGCGCCGGCGGCGGTCGCGGCCGCGCAGCCGGCGGCCGGTGGCGCCGCCGTGGCGGTGGCCGCCGCGGTCACCGCGCCGGTGCGTGAGGCGCCCCTGCCGACCGGGAATCTGCCCACCCCCAAGAAGGGGGTCGACGACAAGCACCGGCTCCTGGCGCTGGTTCCCCCGGAGGGCATCCAGCGGGTCGAGCGTGAGCAGGGCGACCGCGTGAACGTCTGGCCGCACCTGCTGATCGAGGAATTCGTCGCCATGTTCATCCTGCTCGCGGCCCTCACGTTATATTCGACCTTCGTCCAGGCGCCGCTCCTGGGGCTCGCGAACCCCAACCTGACGCCGAACCCGTCGAAGGCGCCCTGGTACTTCATGGGACTGCAGGAGCTGCTGCGCTACTTCCACCCGATGATCGCGGGCATCACGATCCCGACTTTCATCCTGGTGGGGCTGGCGGCCGTGCCGTTCGTCGACCGCAATCCCAGCACGCGTCCCGGCGACCGCAAGGTCGCGATCATGATGTTCACGATGCTGTTCATGTTCGGCTCGGTGTTGACGATCATCGGTTCCTTCTTCCGCGGACCGGGATACAACTGGGTCTGGCCGTGGGCGCAAGGGGTGTTCTTCGACCTATGACCACCCTCGCCGTCTCCGCAGGACTCGCCTCGGCCATCATCGTGCTGCTGGCCATCAACGTGTTCGCGCTCGTTCTCGGACTCGGGTTCCTGCGGAAGAGCAAGCAGGCGCGTCGCACGCGGGCCGGCGAGGAGGCCCCGACGCCGACGGCGTCGATGTCGCGCCGTGACTTCTTCCGTGGTTCGCTCCTCGTTTCGCTCCTGGTGTTCACCGCGCAGTTCGGCGGGGCGACGATCGCCTTCCTGTGGCCCAACCTGAAGGGCGGGTTCGGCTCGGTCATCAACGCCGGCAACATCGACGACATCAGGGCCGAGATCGCCGACACGGGGTTGCCCGTCTACAACGGAACCGGGCGCTTCTACATCGTGCCGTACGAATCCGTCACGGGCGACGACACGTACGCCGTGAACGGACTCACGGCCGACGGGATCATGCCCCTATATCAGCGATGTGTGCACCTGGGCTGCCGCGTGCCGTTCTGCGGCTCGTCGAAGTGGTTCGAGTGCCCCTGTCACGGCTCGAAGTACAACGAGGCCGGCGAGTACAAGCTCGGACCGGCGCCGCGCGGCATGGACCGTTTCAAGGTCACGATCGGCGGCGACGGCACCGTGACGGTCGACACCTCGGCCGTCGTGCTGGGCCCGCCGCGAGGCACCGACACGACCGATCAGCCACCGCAGGGCGCCTTCTGCGTCGCGGCGGGATGATGGGGGGAGCCGAGCACATGGTCGCGGCGGCGAATACCTGGGGGATCGTCCTGCTCGCCCTCGGAGCGGCCCTCGTCCTGACGGCCGCCTTCGCGTTCGCCTCCCGCCGGCGTACATCCGAGCAAGGCCCCGACATCCCCGCAGGGATGGCGCCCGGGCCGTCGGACCCCGCGCTCGAGACCAACCTGCTCCAGAAGCTGCAGGGGTGGGGGTTCGTGCTGGTGGCGTTCTTCGTGATCTGGATACCGCTCACCTGGCTTCGGGAACCCTCGGTCAACGCCGCCCAGGAGGCGGAGTTCAAGACCAAGGCGCTCGAGCGCGGCGAGCTCGCCGTCCTGGCGTTCTCCGAGGAGAACCAGGGCGGCGTCGGCTGCGTTCGCTGTCACGGGCCGGAGCTCCGCGGCGGCGTGATCCAGTCGGGCGAGGGCTTCGCGCAGCCACCGAACCTGACCGACATCTGCGCGGGCAACCTCGGAAGCCACGCGCTCATCACCTCGACCGATGACATCTACCAGGTGATCGAGGAGGGCCGAGGGGCCATGCCGTCGTGGAGCATCCGGTATCAGGGCGCCCTCAACGATCAGCAGATCAACGACCTGGTCGTCTACCTCGTCGAGATGAGCTCGGAGAACGTGCCGTTCGAGGACAACGTCTGCCTCAACCCGGAGGCGCAGGATCGCGCAGAGGCGAAGGCCATCGAGGCCGGCACCGTGCTGGAGCGCCCGTGATCGGCCTCGCGAGGGTCCTCGCGCAGGAGGCGGCGACCGTGGAGGGCGCACCATCCTGCCTCGGGTTCGGCATCGACTGCCAGACGCTCTGGGTCGGTATCGCGGTCTCGATCATGGCCGTCATCCTGTTCATCGGCAGCATCTACCTGCTGTTGACGGCGCTGTTCGGGCGATGGATGGCCTATCTCGTCACGGTCGTGGCGCTGTCGGGGTGGATGATCCTCCAGTCCGCGCTCTGGTTGTTCGGGTTTTGGTCTCAGGGCGTCGAGACTCCCACGAACCTGGGCCCGAAGGGCTCCGAGCCCGCGTGGGTGGTCACCTCCGCCAGCACCCAGGGCGCCGCGGGCGACGATGCGACGTATGCCGACTATCCGGCCGCTCCCTGGGTGACGCCCACCAAGGAACAGGAGGGAGAGAAGACCTCGATCGAAGGGGTCGTCCAGGTCTTCATGGCCGAACAGGCGAACGAAGAGCTCGGGATCGACCATCTCGATCCGACCGCGGTGCAGCCACCCGCCTTCACCGTGAGCTCGGTGTCGCTGGCGACGGGCGAAGACGACGAGCAGCTCGCGGTGGCCCAGGTCGCCTACAGCGGCGGGGGTCCTCTGTGGACGGTGTCTCTCTACTACGACTCGGGCAGCGTCCCCCGGTACTCGATCATGTTCCTCGTGCTCTCCATCGTCATATTCGCTATCCACCTCCCGCTGCTCGATCGAGCGGAGCGCTCCCGCAAGGCGTTCCTCGTCGGCGGCGAGGCCCCATCGTGGTACGGCCCGGCATAGGAAGGAGGCAGGGATGATCGGCGCTTCGGAGCTCCCGCTGCTCGAACAGGGTGGGATCCACTTCGTGCTGCTGGGCATCATGATGCTCGCCATCTTGGCCCTGCTCTGGATCACGATCGCCAAGTAAGGCGATCGGTCAGCCCCCCGTGACCTCCGCCACGGCCCGCCCGCGGCGTTTGACCTCGGCCAACGTCGCCTTGCGTTGCTCGTAGAAGGCAAGGATCTGCAACTCCACGGCCAGGTCGACCTTGCGCACGGATACGCCCGGGGGCACGTTCATCGTCGCGGGGGCGAAGTTGAGGATCGAGCGGACACCGGCGGCGACCAGGCGGTCAGACACGTCCTGCACGGCCGAGGCGGGCGTCGCGATCACACCGATCGCCACGCCGTGCTCGGCAACGATGTCGGACAGTTCCTCGACGCCGCGGATCGTGAGCCCGTCGACACGGCGCCCGACCTTGCGGGGATCGACGTCGACGAGCGCCGCCACCTCGAACCCACGCTCGGCGAACCCCCGATAGTTGGCGAGCGCCTGGCCGAGGTTGCCGATCCCGACGATCACGATCGGCCAGTGCTGGGTGAGCCCGAGCTCGCGCCGGATCTGATGGATCAGGTACGCGACGTCGTAGCCCACCCCTCTCGTGCCGTACGACCCCAGGTGAGACAGGTCCTTGCGCACTTTCGCGGAGTTGACCCCTGACGCCTCGGCGAGCGCCTCGGATGAGACCGTGCCGGCCCCCGCTTCGGCGAGATCCACCAGGGCGCGCAGGTAGACGGGGAGCCGTGCGACGGTAGCCTCGGGGATCGACCGGTCACGCATCATCGTGCAACTCCTGTCGCATGTGCATGCAGCCTAGCCGCCGGATTCTCGAGTTCACAAGCCCTTGCTCACGGGCATGCCGACCGCCGTCGCGAACGGTCCGGGCGGGACCTCGATCTCGAACATCTCCTCGCCGTCCACGGTCACGACCGGGACCCGAACCCCGTACTCCTTGACCAGCTCATCGTCGAGATCGATGTCGATCTCGACGAACGAGAAGTCGGCTCGAGCACGCTCGGCCTCGATCACGGCCCGGGCCACGTCGCACAGATGGCAGCCCGCTCTCGAGTACAGGACGATCGCGTGCATCCGCGAATCCTACGACCCCGTGGCCCGGCTCCTTCCACCCTGCCTCTGCTACAAAGGGTGCGTGCCAGATGACGGCTACGATGACATCGAATCGATCCGTCGCCTTGCCGGCGGCGATCGCGAGGCGTTCGACGACCTCTACCGGCGCTACGCGTCCGCCGCGTACGGGCTGGCCTACCGGCTGACCGGCCAGCAGGCGCTTGCCCAGGACGCCGTCCACGATGCCTACATGGCCCTGTGGCGCGCGCCGGAGGCCTACGACGCCTCACGCGGGGCGTTCCGAACATTCTTCCTGTCTCTGGTCCATCACCGGGCCGTCGACACGATCCGCCGGGAGCAGCGCCTGCGCGATCGGCAGGACCGTGCAGCGAACCTCGAGCCGGCGACGAGCGAAGACGTAGCGGAGGGCGTCGTCGCGGACGACATGCTCGGCCTGCGACGCACCCGCGTTCGCGAGTCGCTGTCGGCGCTCTCTGAGGTACAACGACAGGTGATAGAGATGGCGTATTTCCAGGGGAAGACACAGGCGGCGATCGCCGAGGAGCTGTCGATCCCCCTCGGCACCGTGAAGACGAGGACGCTGGCCGCGATGCGCAAACTCCGGTCGGCGCTCGACGGGGAGGTCGAGTGACGGCGGATCACGATCGCATCGACGAGCTGCTCGCCGGCTACGTCCTTCGCTCCCTGTCGGGTGCCGACGCCGTCGAAGCCGACCGGCTGCTCAGCGATCACGTCCCCGCGTGCCGTCCGTGCCGTGCGACGCTCGACGACTTCCGCGAACTCACCGGAGAGCTGGCCGTCGCGACGGACCCCTTCGTTCCGCCCGAGACGCTCCTCCCCCGGCTCCATCGCGAACTCGGGCCACGGCCGTCGCGCCGAACGGGAGCGATGCAGGTCGCCGCGGTCGCGGCGAGCGTCGCGCTGATCGTGGGGCTCGCCGGCGTCGCGCTCACGCAGGGCCGACGCGCGGGTGATCGCGAGGCGAGGGCCGCCGACATGGCGGCCGCCCTCGACATGGCCCGTCGCCCCGACGCCAGCCTCGTGCCCGTCGGCCCGATGACGGAGATCAGCGCCCCCGGGGAGGGGCACTTCTACCTGTACGGCCGCGGCGTTCCCGCTCCGCGTGCGGGCATGACCTATCGCGTGTGGCTCGTGGTCGACGACACCGTGACCTACGCCGGTGACCTCGCCTATGACGCTGGCACGATCTTCCTCATCGTGGATGCCGATCCGGCGACCGTGCAGGACCTGATGATCACGGCAGAACCAGAGGATGCCACGCCGGGCGCCGCGCCCGGAGAGGTGGTGTGGCAGGCATCAGCCGCGTGAAGCGGCCGGATCCATCGCCCTCGCGGGGGGTCGCGACGCCCGGAGGAACCCGGCGAACATCACCGATACCCCGGCCAGGAGGGCCACCGAGAACCACAGGAGACGCCCGGTTGCCGCGGCCCACGACCCAACGCCCGCGATCACCGTCGCTCCCAGGACGATCCACAACGTGCCGACGAACCGGTCCCGCATCTCGGCGTGACCCCGCATCCGCACGGCCGACCACAGGGCCCCTCCGACGAGGATCAGGTAGGAGGGGATGGAGATCAGCTGGGGCAACCGGTGAGCATCGGTCCCGGCGCCGAACACGTGCTTGCCGGACGGGAGACCGTGCGACAGCTCACCGAGATCGAGGTCGGCCGCTCGAAGGACGATCAACGTGACGACCGTCGTCAGCCCGAGGGCGAGCCAGATCACCACCTCCGCGCTGCGTCCGCGGATCAACAGCATCAACTCGCCGCCGGCCAGGAACGGAACGTTGAGCACCGCGCCCAGGGCCCAATAGACGAGGAACCCCACCTCACCCCAGCCGTTCATCGCGCCAAGGGCGACGATCAGCGAGGCCAGGCCGTACATCGTGAGCGAGATCGACCACGCGAGCAGGTATCCGCTGCGACGTGACGCGTATCGGCGCCCGAGACGGGCCGCGAACGCGAACGCGACGAACGCGGCAACCAGCGGGAAGACCCACATGGCCCCAGCATAAGGGGCCGACGTCCGGGCACCGGCGCCGGCCCACGCCCTACGATGGCGTCATGGTCCCGGCCCCGATCCTGTTCTCGTCTGCCGCGTTCTTCGCCCGTCCGCTGTCCGAGACGTTCCGCGTGGCGGCCGAGGCGGGATACGAGGGCGTCGAGGTGATGGTCACGAAGGACCCTGCCAGCCAGGATCCGGGACGGATGCGGCGCCTCGCCGAGGAGTTCGGCCTCACGATCGGGGCGCTCCATGCCCCCGCGTTGCTGCTCACGCGCAAGGTGTGGGGCACCGACCCGATCGGCAAGATCGACCGCGCGATGGCGGTCGCTCATGACGCCGAGATCCCCCTCGTGGTCATGCACCCGCCGTACCGATGGCAGATGGCCTATCGGCGCTGGCTCACCGACGATCTCCCCGATCTCTCCGGGCGCGCCGGCGTGACGGTGGCGCTCGAGAACATGTTCCCCGTGAGGATGGGCGAGCGCGGGGTGACCCTGCACTCGAATCAGGATCTGGACGAGCTCGACGGCCTGCCGAACCTCGTGCTGGATACGAGCCACGCGGCGGTGGCGCGGCACGACCTCATCGAGGTGCGTCGGCGCTTCGACGATCGGGTGCGCCACATCCACCTGTCGGACAACGCCGGCAAAGGATGGGATTCACACCTGCCTCCGGGCGAGGGGGTCCTCGATCTCGACGCGTTCCTGGACGACCTCGCCGGCGATGGATACGAGGGCAGCATCTCCCTCGAGGTGGACCTGCGCCGTCACCTCACCGACGACCAGCGGCTGCACCGCGTGATGGTCGACATGCGAGAGCGCGTGAACGCGCGACTCGCAGGTCGCTAGCGAGGGTCCCAGCGACGCACGGCCAGCTGCTCGTCGAGATCCTGCCAGCCATCGACGTCCGCGTAGAGCTCAAGCTCGATGCCGTCGGGGTCGCGAACGTACAGGCTGTGCGACACCGCGTGATCGGCCGTACCCACGAGCTCGACCCCCGCCGCTCGCAGCGTGCGGAACGCGGCGCGCACGTGGTCATCGGACGGGAGACGGATCGCGACGTGGTACAGGCCCACGGCGCCGGCGGGCGGCGCCGGCGCGTCCTCGCCGACCTGCTGCAGGCCCAGATCATGGTGGTGTTCGCCCGTGGCGCTGAAGAACGCCATCGCCCCCGGGATCTCGCCGACCTTCGTGAAGCCGAGCATCTCGTAGAACGGCGTGGATCTGGCCAGGCTCCGGATGCGGAGCACGACGTGGCCGACCTCTTGGGGGCTGATCGGGTGTGCGTCCGATGGGTCCACGGATCCTCCTGCTAGCCTCGGCCGGTGCGACGGCCCACCCTCATCATGATCATCGTCCTGTTCATCCTCATCGCGGCGGCGGCCGCGGTGCAGCTGGTGATCGCGTCTGGAGATCGGCCGGTACTCGAGGGCCCCGCCAGCCCGGGCCAGCTGCCGAGTTCGTCCTCCACCGCGACTCCCGGGTAGCGCCGATCCTATCCCCGGACCGGCAGGTGCGTGGCCAGCCACACGGCGAGGAGCGATCTCGCGACCTCCCCCTGGTTCCCGGACAAGATGTCGACCCCATGATCTGAGGTGGTGAGGATCTCCAGGCGCTTGGGCTGAGGACTCCGCTCGTACATCGTCCTGGCGGCGTCCGCGGCCGCCACGTCGCCATCGCCCGCGACGAACAGGGTGGCGGCGTCGAGGCCGGCCAGGACCTCGACGTCGGCGTCGAGGCCCTCGATCGATGCAGGAGCCGACAGCACGATCACCGCGTCCGCGTTGATGTCGTCGGATGCCGCGGCCACGAGCGACCCGGTGCCGCCCATACTCGCCCCGACGAGCCCCACTCGATCCACGCCGTCGTCTCGCAGGAACCCCACGGCCGCAGCGATATCGACGGGAAGGGTCCCGACGTCGGCGATGCCCTGCGAGCATCCACCGTCACCGCCGGGGCACGTGCCCCGGACGTTGAACGTGATGACGCGGTACCCCTCGTCGGCCAGGCGCTGCGCGTAGTCGAACCAGCCGCTCTGGTCGCCACCGAGCTGATGGGTCAGGACGATGCCGGCCTCGGCCCCCTGCGCGCCGAAGATCCGACCCTCGAGAAGCACGCCGTCGGAGGTCTCGACCGACACGGGCTCGGACCGTGCCAGGGCATCGGCGCGGATCGCATCGGAGCGGTTGCACGCGACGACGACCAGCAGGAGGCATGTCACCGACCGAGTCGCAGCTCGGGTCACGCGGCGGACCGCGACGCGCATGGTTGCCGCTTACTTGCCCAGCTTGAGGCGCTGGTGGCGGGTGCGCTTGAGAAGCTTCTTGTGCTTCTTCTTCCGCATCTTCTTGCGGCGCTTCTTCACGAGCGAACCCAGGGTGTCCAGCCTTTCATTCGGTTCCGAAGAGGTTCCGGAGGTCGACGCGCTTGGCGCGAAAACTCGGCTCCAGACGTACCGAGCCCAGTCTAAGCGCTTTCGGAGCCTCTGCCACGGGGCAGATGAGCCGGAGCCCCGCATCCTCGGGCACGTACTCGAGGTACCCCAGGCCGGTGAATCCCCCCCGGCCGTCGGACAGCCCAACCAGAAGCCGGTCGAGCTGGGCCAGGTCGAACAGCGGCGGAAGGCTCGGCATGAATACGGTGGGACGCACCCGGAAGCGCTGGAGGTCTCCCTCGAAGTATCGGGCCATGGCGCGCTCGCGTGCGAGCATCCGCTGTTCCACGCTCGTGGTCTCGACCGCCGAGTGCACCGGCAGCGCCACCACGTCGATCCCGAAGAACCGCTCGATCACTCCGAGGATCGGCTCGAGCTCCTCGCCCCGATGCAGCCCCACCACGAGGTCGGGCTCGAGCAGGTCGACCTTGTAGTACTTGACCAGCTGGCCCCAGATGCCGCTCACGAGACCACTGGTGTCCACGACCACGAGGTCCGAGCCCTCCTCGTGCGCCCGGTCCCGCAGCCGCGACAGGGCGCCGACGAGCGCCAGGAGATGATCCTGCGGGGTGGTCGATCCAACGAACCCGAGGGCATCGGCATCGGCCAGTCGCTCGAGGGTGAGGTCGTCGGGCTCTCGGATGTGTTTGAGACCGACGGTGGCCGGCGGGCCCACGGTCTTCTGTGCCACGTCGGCGTCGAGGTAGGCGACCGTGCGGCCGACCCGAAGCGCGTAGGCCGCCGTCGCTCGGGCGAGCGTGCTCTTACCCGCGTCGAGCCCGCCCAGGAACACCACGGTATGGGCCTCGCGGGCGGCTCGATCCACGAGCCGGTCGTGCTCGTTCAACGTCAGCACCCCCGTGATCCCCCCACGGAGGCCCGTGCATCCCGTGTGCGAGCGAGCCGGGCTAGCCGGCCTCGGTGTATCGCTCCCTCAAGTATGTGTGGACGTCTTCCTCCCGGAGCCGATAGCTGCGTCCGACCCGCAGGGCCGGTAACTCCCCGGTCTTGATCAATCGGTAGACGGTCATCCTCGATACGCGCAGGAGGTCGGCGACCTCGTTCACGGTCAACAGTCGAGCCTCGGTGAAGGGTTCTCTGTACACGATGGGCGCGATTCTAGGGGGTCGGCCCTCGTACCGATAGCCCCCATCTTCGGCCCGCTGTTCGGCTCAGCCGTCCCACGCGGCGACGAGGGCGGCCGCGCACGCCTGGAAGCATGGCCAATAGGCGTCCGGGGCCACGTGGTCGTCCATCACGACGACCGTCTCGGTGCGGGCTTGCGCCCGGGCCACGATGAGGGCCGGATCGTTCACGTCGGCGACGCTCAGGGTCTCGATGCCCGCCTGGATCGCCGCGCCCGCGAAGCCGTGATCCGCCAGAACGAGGTCGGGCCGCCGCGCGTCGAGCACGCGGTGCATCGCTTCGGGGCTGTGCGTGTGGCGCGGCTCGATCCCGTCGGCGAGCATGCCGACCCGCCCGAAGTAGGCGACGACCCAGTCGTGATCGAGGTGGGACTCCCGCCACCTGTCGCCGGCGGCCGGCATGTCGACGAGGGCACCGCGCTCGCTCAGGAGGCGTTCGACGGCGTGATAGAGCAGGCCGAGACCGATCGGGTGGCCCGTCGCGATGACGATCGATCCACCTCGCGCAGCCGTTCGTCCCAGCGCCGTGCCGACGTCGCCCCAGGCGTCGAGGACCGGCGCCGCCGCGATCTCGACCGGCCCATATCGGGCCTCCCGATCGATCGGGCGCCCGGCGCCCGCGGCGACCAGATCGAGGACGCCGTCCAGGTCGAGATCCCCCGCGATCGCGTGGAGGCCGAACTGCTTGTCCGGATCGCCATCGAGCATCATCGAGATGTTGTCCCGGACGTTGTCGAGGGGATGGCTAGCCACCCCCGCCACCCCGCCCTCCATCAGCGCCGTCTCGAGGGTCGCACGGTCGAACGGCCGCGGGATCCAACGGTGGTCCAGCGGTGGCAGACGGCGGGCGTGGCCTTCGGTAACGTCCATGGATCGAGCCATCCTAGAGGAGGTGCATGGAGCTTCAGGGCGCGGTCGTCGTCGTGACAGGGGCCTCCGCCGGCATCGGCGAGTCCACGGCGATCGCGTTCGCCCGCCGCGGCGCACGGGTGGTCCTCGCGGCGCGCAGGACCGAACTCCTCGACGACCTCGCCGGGCGGATCGAGGCGGCGGGAGGGCACGCGTTGGCGGTGGGGTGCGACGTATCCGACCCGCATGCCCTGCGGACGCTCAAGGGAGTGGTCGAGGAGGCGTGGGGACCCGCGCACGCGGTGATCAACAACGCGGGCATCCCGGGGGGTGGCGCGTTCGCCCGGCTGGAGATCGAGCAGATCCGTCGGATCATCGAAGTGAACGTGTTGGGCGTGATGTACGGGACGCGGACGTTCCTTCCGGGCATGCTGGAGCGCGGCCACGGGCACATCGTCAACGTCGCCTCGCTCGCGGGACGGTTCGCGATCCCCGGCGCGGCCGTGTACTCGGCCAGCAAGCACGCGGTCGTGGCCTTCTCCGAGGCGCTGAACTACGAGACCGAGTCCCGAACCGTGTACGTCACGGCGGTGAACCCCGGGCTCACCGCGACGGAGGGGTTCCCCAACGCGTCGGCGCCGACGTGGTTGATGGTCAGGCGCGAGCGAGTCGCCGATGCCATCGTGAAGGTCGTCAGGGACGGGATCGCCCCCGAGTACTCGGTGCCACGCTGGTTCAGCCCGCTGCAGACGTTCCGGGTGCTGACGCCGCCGGTGTACCGTTGGGGGGTCCGCTCCGTTCGCAAGGCCGGCTACCGATCGACCCACGCGAGCCCATGACCGACCCGACGAGCCCTCACCACGAACCCGCCACGGCGGGGGCCTCAACGACGATGGCCAAGACCGCCACCGCGCCGGTCGAGGTGCAAGAACCCGGCTCTGACGAGACGATCGAGGTCGACGTCCCATGGATCGTCATCGTGTGGAACGATCCGATCAACCTCATGTCGTACGTGACCTGGGTGTTCCAGACGCTGTTCGGCTACCCCAGATCCAAGGCCGAGAAGCTCATGATGGACGTCCACACGAAGGGCAAGGCCGTCGTGTCGAGCGGCACCCGCGAGCGCGCCGAGTTCGACGTCGGGCGCCTCCACGCCAAGGGGCTGTGGGCCACGATGCAGAAGGACCGCTGACCGTGGCTCGACGCCCGGTCCGGCGCCGGGGCGACGTCTTCCAGGTGCGGCTCGACGAGGAGGGGCGCGACGTGCTGCGCGAGCTGTGCGGACAGCTACGCGCCTTGCTGGATGCGGAGGACCCCTCCTCGGACACGGGAGTTGCTCGGCTGTTCCCTCCCGCCTATCCGGACGATCCGCTCCGCAACTTCGACTTCGAACGCACGGCCGCGCCCGACCTCCTTGCGACGAAGCTGGCCGCCCTCGACACCCTGAGGCGCACGGCGGACGCGAGCGAGCTGACCGAGGAGGAGGTCCTGGCCTGGCTCGGGTCCGTGAACTCCATGCGACTGGTGCTGGGAACGCGCCTCGACCTCAACGAAGACACCACGCATCGCGACTACCCCGACGAACCGGAGCGGAGCACGTTCGCCCTCTACGCCTATCTCACCTGGCTCGAGGACGGGATCGTCGACGCGCTGGCGATCGCCTGACTAGCGGACCTCGCTCCCGATGCCGTGGATCTTCAACATGTTCGTCGTGGTGCGCCCCGACGGCGAGGCGGCCGCCATCACCACCGAGTCGCCCGGGCCGGCCGCGCCAGCCTCTCGGAGTCCCCGATCCATCTGCTCGATCATGTCGTCGGTGTCGGATGGCGGTGTGGCGGGCAGGGTCGTCACGCCCCATAGCAGGGCGTTGGCGCGGCGCAGGACCGGGTCCGGCATGAACGCGTAGATCGGGCAGGCCGGGCGCTCGGCAGAAAGGAGCCGTGCCGTACGGCCGGTCTCCGTGTAGCACGTGATCGCGGCGACCTGCGCATCGTCGGACACCGAGGCCGCCGCGTGCGCGACGGCGGCGGCCTCGCCGGTGTGCCGACAATCCGGCTGGGCGGCCCGATACTCGACGCCCCGGCTCTCCGCAGCCTCGGCGATCCTCGTCGCCGCGGATGCGGCATCGAAGGGATGATCCCCGATCGCGGTCTCCCCGGACAGCATGATGGCGTCGGCGCCGTCCAAGACGGCGTTGGCGACGTCGGACGCCTCGGCGCGGGTCGGCCGCGGCGCACGGATCATCGACTCGAGCATCTGCGTCGCCACGATCACGGGCCGCCCCGCGGCCCTGCCCGCGTGGATCAGATCCTTCTGCAGCAGCGGGATCTGCTCCATCGGCAGCTCCACACCGAGGTCGCCGCGCGCCACCATGATGGCGTCGGCGACGCCGAGGATGTCGTCGATGCGATCGACGGCAGGCTTCGTCTCGATCTTCGCGACGATCGGCACGATCCGATCGCCCATCAGCGCCCGGAGCTCACTCACGTCGCCGGCATCACGCACGAACGACTGGGCGACCAGGTCGACGCCGAGCTCGAGCGCCCGGGCCAGGGCGACCCGATCACGCTCGGTGACCGCGGGCAGGCCCAGTCGCTCCGCCGGCACGTTGACCCCTTGGCCCGACCGCACGGTGCCGCCGCGGAGACAGGTGAGCTCGACGGCGTCCCCGTCGATCACCGATACCGTCAGCTCGGCCGCGCCGTCGGCCAACAGCACACGGTCGCCCTCGGCCAGATCGCCCGCGAGCCCCTCGTACGTGGTCGACGTGCCGTCCGTGTCGGGAGGGCCCGGTCGCAGCCGGAACCGCTGGCCGGACGTCAGGGTGATCGGGTCGGGCTCGACCGTCCCGAGCCGCACCTTGGGCCCCGGGAGGTCGGCGAGGACCGCCAGCGAGCGCCCCGTCTCGTCCTCGGTCGCCCGCACGAGCTCGATCGCGCGCGCGTGGGCCTCGGGAGCGCCGTGCGACATGTTGATCCGGAACACCGAGGCCCCCGCCTCCGCCAGCGCCCGGACGAGCCGTGGGGTCGACGACACCGGCCCCAGCGTGCACACGAGCTTGGTTCGGGCGGTCACGGCGTCTCCGACATCGTGACCGGCACGGGACCGTCCGCGAGGGCTTCGGCGCGCGCGATCCACGCCTCGGGGATGGCGTCGGGCACGCCGACCCCGGTCATCTCGGCGAAGTACGTGGTCCAGGCGCGGGGCACGACGTGCGCCCAGCGATATCCGCCGCCCCCGGTGGCGATCCAGCGTCCCCCGGCTGCCTCGTGGGCGAGCCCGTGCAGCTCGCGGGCCGTCTCCCGGTACGCCCGCGTCGTCAGGCCAAGGTGCGCGAGCGGATCCGATCGATGCGTGTCACATCCCAGCTGGGTGACGAGCACGTCGGGCGTGAACGCGCGCACCGCCGGCACGATCTCATGGCGGAAGGCGGCCAGCCATCCGTCCTCTGCCGTCCCCGCGGTGAGCGGGACGTTCAGGACGCTTCCCTCGGCGTTGGGACCTCCTCGCTCGCTCGCATCTCCGGTGCCGGGGAAGAACATCGGGCCGTACTCGTGGATCGACAACGTGAGGACCCTGGGTTCGTTCCAGAAGCAGAACTGCGGGCCGTCACCATGGTGCACGTCGACGTCGACGTACGCGACGCGCTCGGCCCCCTGCGTGAGCAGCCACGCGATCGCGATCGCCGGATCGTCGTAGACGCAGAAACCGGAGGCGCGGCCGGGCATGGCATGGTGGAGCCCGCCGGCCGCGTTGAAGGCGTGATCCGCGTCGCCGCTCCACACGGCCCGCGCGGCCTCCAGCGTCGCCCCCGCGACGAGTGCACCCGCCTCGTGCATGTCGGTGAAGATCGGGTTATCACCTGGACCGTAGCCGAACGGGCGCCAGTCTCCGTCCTCGCCATGGCCGGCCCGCGTGGTCGCCTCGATGAACCCGGGCGTGTGGATCAGCGAGAGCTCCTCCTCGGTCGCCGGCCCCGCCCCAAGTCGGAACACTCCGGGGGCGACGTCCAGCCCGTAGGCCTCGATCAGATCCCAGGTGAGGAGCACGCGCTCCGGGCGGAGCGGGTGCTCGGGGCCGTGGTCGTAGATGCGCGCTTCGGGGCACACGACGAGGGCGACGCGGTCGCTCACTCGATCGAGCGCACGGCCATCACCGTGCGGGTCACGAGCTCGGCGGCCTCATCGTCGGTGAGCGTGAACGGGGGCCCCAGCATCACGATGTCGCCGTTCGCTCCGTCGACGTGGCCCGTGGAGGGATACAGGAGCAGCCCCGCATCCCGCGCGGCGGCGAGCACCCGCTCGGCTAGCTGATCGGTGCGAGGGAACGGCTCACCGGTCTCACGCTCGCGCACGAGCTCGATGCCGATCATCATCCCGAGACCACGCACGTCGCCGACGAAGGGCGAGTCGGCGAGGCCGTCGGTCAGCTCGGTCAGGAGCGAGGCCCCCAGATCGCGTGCACGTGCGACGAGCCCGTCCTGGGCCAGCATCTCTAGCACCGCCGAGCCCGCGGCCGCGCCGAGGGCGTTGTGGGACCAGGTGAACCCGTGCACGAACCCGGCCGAGGACACCGCCTCGAAGACCTCGCCGCTGGCGGCAGCGAACCCGAAGGGGACGTAGCCCCCGGTTGCGCCCTTGCCCGCCGTGACGATGTCGGGCCGCACCCCCCAGTGCTCGACACCGAACATCCGTCCCGTTCGCCCGAAGCCGGTCATGACCTCGTCGGCGATCACGAGCACGCCGTGGCGACGGCACACCTCGACGACCTCACTCCAGTAGTCGTCGCACGGGACCGCCGCCCCCAGGGTGGCGCCCGCCACCGGCTCCGCGATGAAGGCGGCGATCGCCCGCTCGCCGGCCTGGGCGATGATCCTGTCGAGCTCGGCCGCGTGCCACGCTCCACACCTCTGCGGGTGCGACGGGTTCGGGCAGCGGTACTCGTACGCCGCAGGCGCGTGCGGGAACCGGCCGAGCCAGGGAGTGTAGGGCTTGCGGAGGGGCTCCTTGCCTCCCACGTCGAGCGCCCCGATCGTGGTGCCGTGATATGCGGCGCGACGGCCGATGACGGCGACGCGACTCGGCTCGCCGCGCTGCAGGTGATAAGCGCGCGCCATCTTGAGCGCCGTCTCGACGGCCTCGCTGCCCCCGCTCACGGGGTAGAGCCGCGCATCGTCCATCGGCAAGAGCTCCGCAAGCGTGTCCGCGTAGGACTCGACCGCAGCGGTCGTGAACATCGTGCCGTGCACGTACTGGGTCGTGCGCAGCTGGCGCTCGATCGCCTCGATCACCGGGCGTGCGCCGTGGCCGACGTTGACGACGATGGCCCCGCCGGAGCCATCGAGGAACCGCTCGCCCGTCGCGGTCTCGATCCAGGCCCCCTCGGCGCGCACGGCGGTGGGCAGGTCGCGGGAGACCCGAGGGAACACGTGGCTCACCTCGGCGGATCCTCCTGACGACGATGCTCGAACGACTCGAAGATCGCACGGAGCTCGGGGGCGGACATGCCCATCACCGTACCGCCTGCACGCGGTCCAGCCACTCCGTGAGCAGCGGGTCGTTCGCCGCCCGCAGGGCCTGGGTGCGGCGCTCGGCCATCTGGAGGTCGCCCTGTAGACGGAGCACGAGCGGCGACATGCGAAACATGAGATCGCGTGGGTCGGTCGCCTCGGTGCAGAGCGCGTTGGTCTGCAGCCGGAACTCCAGGTGCGCGTCCGAGCCTGCATCGTGCGCGGTGGCGAGGCCCGCCATGTACAGGAGGGCGGCGAAGCGACTATGGGATCGCTGCGCGAGATCGGCCAGCTCACGCAGGTATGCCAGCTGCACGGTATGACGCGCGGCAAGGATCTCCACATCGCCGGTGCCCGGGTACAGATCGGAGGACCCGAGCTCGTAGCAGGTGCGGTGGGCCCGGGCGTAATCGGTGGTGGCCGACGGGATCGCGTATGCCGGAGCCCACGTTCGCGCGATCCCGTGTTCGGCGAGGGTCGCCCCCACCGCACCGGGCATCTCGGCCAGCACGGAGTCGAGCGCAGTCCGGTCGGGCGCCCGCGACCCAAGGTCGGCGAGCGATCCGCCATCACGATCCGTCACGCGCACCCAGACGCGATGTCCCTCGTCCTCGGCGGACAGGGCGACGGCGACGATGAAGGTCGCGTCCGTCTCCACGGCCAGCTCCGCGAGCCGGGCCAGTGGGATCGGTCTCGTCGCGGACCGGGCCACGGCCGCGCTCGACATGCGGAGTCCTTCAGCCAGCATCATCGCCACGCCGACGCCCAGTACCGGGTCGTCACCTGTGCCGGCGAGGTCCGCACACGCCACGAGCACGCGCGAGGACTCGGGAGAGGGATCCGGGATGAGCCAGCGCGGCGACCTCAGGCTCGCGAACCAGACGGGCTCATCCAGCACGACCGCCCCGGCGTCCACTACTTCGTGTAGACCCCGCCGGGATCGAGCTCCTCACGGATCAGCCGGAGCTCGAGCTCGCTCGGCGGGGGCGTCTCACCCAGGTCGTCGGCGATCGCCGGGTCCCACCCCGTGTTGGAGCGCACGTCGTCGAGCGAAACCCCCGGATGCAGCGTGCGCAAGGTCATCTCGCCGCTCGCGCCGTCGAATCCGTAGGTTCCCAGGTCGGTGACGACGTTCGTGGGGCCACTGCCCGACCACCCCCGTGCCGCGTCGTGCGCCGCGTTCCCGCTGTGCCCGGGCGACGTGCGAAAGTGCAGCCGCTCGACGAACGAACGCTGCGCCTGCCGCATGATGACGAGCACCTGCCGGGCATGGATCGCGATCTCGCAGGCCCCGCCCGAGCCCGGCAAGCGCACCTTCGGGTGGTCGTAGCCGCCGATCACCGTCGTGTTGAGGTTGCCGTGCCGGTCGATCTGGGCTCCCCCCAGGAACGCGACATCGACGAGCCCGGCCTGCAGGTAGTAGGCGAACAGCTCGTACATCGAGGTGATGGCCGTGGCGCCGGTGGCCAGCGTCGGGTCGCCGATCGACAGCGGGAGGCGCTCGGGTCGCGCCCCGTAGACGCCCGACTCGTAGATCAGCTGGAGATCGGGGGCGACCGTTCGTTGCGACAGGTTGCACACGATGTTGGGGAGCCCCACGCCCACGAAGCAGTTGGTCATGCCCGACAGCAGCCGGGCGCTGGCCGCGATCATGATCTCGGACTTGGAGTACCCGGGAGTATTCACGCATACCTCCCGTAGTCGACCTCGCCCGACCAGGCGGGCTCGGGGCGAAGGGAGTCCAGACGGGCGTCACCCAGCTTGTCCAGGTACTCGCGGTGGTCGGTCACCCCGTGGACCCACTCGTCGAGCCAAGCCTCCAGCCTGTCGGGCTCGCGGGCGATGTCGTCCCACTCGAGGTAGAAGGCGTTGTCGCGGTCGTAGTAGCCCTGGGCGAACGACGGGTGGCAGGCGAACGGCTCTTCCACCACGGCATCGACGATCGCGCTCGGGATGACCGTGCGGTTCGGATCCCGGCGGATGACGGCCTCGTCGACCACCTCCTCGACGACGACGATGACCTTGTCGGCGGCGAAGGCGACCTCCTTCTGGCACCCGAGTAGGCCCCATATCTGCGCGTCCCCCTCGGCGTCGGCTCGCTGCGCGTGCACGATCGCGACGTCGGGACGAAGCGGCGGCACGACGTAGACCTCGGTGGCGTCCTCGTACGGCGACGTCATCGACCGGATGTTCGGGTTCACGGTGGGGATGTCGCTCTCGTAGTAGCTGCGGATCGGGAAGAACGGCAGGTTGGACGCGCCGGCGACGTAGCGGCACACCATGCCGAAGTGCGAGTACTCCTCGATCTCCAGCGGCGACGGGTCGTCGTCTTCGATGCGGCGCCGGATCGCGTGGAGCGAGCCGACGCCGGGGTTGCCCAGCCAGCTGAAGATCAGCTTGGTCGCCACGCCGCCCGCGATCATCTGGTCGTAGACCACGTCGGGGGTCATCCGGGCCAGGGTCAGGTCGCGCTTGCGCTGGCGGATGATCTCGTGCCCCGCGGCGAAGCAGATCAGATGGGTGAAGCCCTCGATCGCGACCGTGTCGCCGTCGCGGACGAGGTCCGCCACGGCATCCTTCATCGAGGTGACCTTAGAGCTCATCCGGCGACCACCCGTCGCCCGGGCCGCGCAGGACGCAGAACTCGTTCCCCTCAGGGTCGCGCATCTGGGTCCAGAAGGACCCGTCCTCCTCGATGTATCCGCGAACCGACGCGCCGAGCCCCACGAGCCGTTCCACCTCGCCGGCCATCCTCTCGGTCGGTCGCACGTCGAGGTGGACCCTGTTCTTCACGGTCTTGGGCTCGGGCACCGACTGGAAGTACATGCCCCGCGAGCGCCCCGACGGATCACGCAGGAACGCACCGTCGTCGGGGTCGTCCGGGTCGTGATCGAGCTCGTACCCCAATGCCTGCGACCAGAACGTTGCCACGGCGAGCGGAGATGCGCAGTCGAACGTGAGGGTGTCGGGCGCCAGGCCCATCTAGGCGCCTTCGACCTCGGCGACGACCTCCTCGAACAGCGCGAGGGCGACCCGCACCTGATCCTCACGGATGTTGAGGGCCGGCGACATGCGGATCGCATCGTCCCCACACCCGAGGATCAGCAGCCCCTTGCGGAAGGCCGCCTGCTCCACCGCGATCGACTGGTCGTGGCTCGTGAAGGAGATCCCGATCCACAGGGCGCGGCCCCGCACGTCGGTGATGATCGGGTGGCGCTCGGCGATGTCTCGAAGACCCCCGAGCAACACATCGCCGACCTGGCGCGCGTTCGCGATGAGCCCCTCGTCGTCGATCACGTCGAATGTGGCCAGCGCCGCGGCGCAGGACACGGGACCGCCACCGTAGGTGGACCCGTGCGCGCCGAGTTCCCATCGCATCAGGTCGTCGCGAGCGATCATCGCTCCCAGTGGAAGGCCGCTCGCGATGCCCTTACCGGCGGTGATGATGTCGGGCGCCACACCTTCCTGCTCGATCGCCCACATGGTCCCGGTGCGCCCGATGCCCGACTGGACCTCGTCGCACACGAGCAGGATGCCGTGTCGGTCGCACAGATCGCGCAGGTACGCGAACCAGCCCGGCGGCGGGAGGAGGTATCCGCCTTCCCCCAGCCACGACTCGACGACGATCGCGGCGACCTCGGTCGGCGACACCATGCGCTTGAACAGCACCTGCTCGAGGTAGTCGAAGTCGCCGTAGAACGAGTGGTAGACGCTGGGAAGCATCGGCCCGAAGTTGGTGCGGTACTTCGCCTTGCTCGCGGTGAGCGAGATGCTGCCCATCGAGCGGCCGTGGAACGACTGGTAGAAGCCGACCAGGTACTGGCGCCCCGTCGCATAGCGGGCGAGCTTGATCGCTGCCTCGACGGCCTCGGTGCCCGAGTTCGTGAGGAACGACCGCGCCCCCTTGCCGCCGAACGGGGCGATCGCGTCGAGGCGTTCGCACACGTCGGAATAGATCGGCAGGTAGAAGTCGCTCGCCGAGTAGTGGAGCAGCTCGCTCGCCTGCCGCTCGATCGCCTGGACCACCCGAGGGTGGCAGTGACCGGTCGACGTCACGGCGATCCCGGCGTTGAGATCCACGAAGATGTTGCCGTCGACGTCCTCCACGATGGACCCCGCGCCGCGCCGGGGCACGAACGGGTAGGCCCGGGGCAGCGACGGCGAGGTGACCCTTCGATCGCGCTCGATCCGGGCCATCGCCTCGGGACCCGGCACCTCGGTGATCAGGGTCGGCCCGCTGCGGCCGGCCAGCCCGTCGTACGTCAGCGTCGAGCCCTCGACGCTCACTCGGCGATCACCGTGCGCGATTGCTCTCGCATGTACTGGAGGACGTAGTACGGACCGCCTCCCGCCTTGCCGCTGGTCCCCGAGCCCTTCCAGCCGCCGAACGGCTGGACGCCCGGCCAGGCGCCCGTCGTGGATCCGGCGCGGCGATTCACGTACACGACCCCCGCGTGGATCCGGTCGAGCCACTCATCGATCTCGGCCTGGTCCTCGCTGAACAGACCCGCGGTCAGGCCGTACTCCGAGTCGTTGGATAGCTCGATCGCCTCGTCGAGAGAGTCGACCGGGGCCACCGCTACGAAGGGCACGAACAGCTCTTTCTTCCAGATCCAGTTGTCGAGCGGCACCGCCACGACCGTAGGCCGCACGTAGTTGCCGCGCGCCATGTCGCCGTCGACGAGCCGCTCGCCGCCGGTGACGATCGTCCCGTTCTTGCGGGCCTCCTCGGAGGCCTCCTCGTACGTCTTGAGGGCGGCGTCGTTGATGACGGGACCCATGAACACGTCACGCTCGAGCGGATCGCCGACCTTGATCTTGTCGGTCTTGTCCTTGAGCAGGCTCACGAACTCGTCGTGGACCTCGCGGTCGACGTACACCCGGGAGTTGGCCGAACATTTCTGCCCGCTGAGGCCGAAGGCGCTCCGCAGCACCCCGTCGGTCGCCTTGTCCAGATCCGCGTGCTTCGTGACGATCGTGGGATTCTTGCCGCCCATCTCGCACACGACGGGCTTGGGGAACTCGGTCGCGAAGGTGTTGTAGATGCCCATCCCGACCTCGTAGGACCCCGTGAACGTCACGCCGCCCACGTCGGGGTGGTGGACCAGGTGGTCACCGGCGACGGCGCCTCGGCCCGGCAGGAATTGGAACGCGCCCGCCGGCACGCCGGCATCGCGGTAGATCTCATAGAGCTTGTAGCCCAGGAGGGCCCCGGCGTTGGAGGGCTTGAGGCACACGGTGTTCCCGGCCACCAGCGCCCCCGAGGACGGGCCGCCGGACAGCGCCATCGGGAAGTTGAACGGGCTGATGACGGCCCACACCCCGTAGGGGCGCAGCACGTCGTAGTAGTCGCCGGCGGCGCCGAGCCCGCTCATCGGAACGCGGAACCCGTCATGCTTTTCGACCTCGTCGCAGTTCCATCGGATCAGCTCGGCCGTTTCCTGGACGTCGCCGAGGGCCTCGAGGCGGCTCTTGCCGATCTCCATGGCCATCAGCGCCGAGGTGATGAACAAACGCTCCTCCATGATGTCGGCGGCGTTGCGGAGGATCTCGACGCGACGCTTCCAGCCCATGCGATCCCACTCGATCGCGAACGCCTTGGCGGCGGCGACGGCGTCATCTACGTCTTGGATCGTCGCTTGGGCGAATCGCCCCAGGACCATGTCGTGGTCGATCGGCGAGCGCTCGGCGTACAGCTCACCGCTCCAGCGCTCCTCACCGTTCACGACGACGGGATACTCCCGGTCGAGCTCGCCGCGCGCCTGCTCGACGGCTTCGTCGTAGGCGCGTTGCAGGTCCTCGTTGTCGGCGGACAGGGTGGCATAGGTGATCCGGAACTTCTCAGGCATCGGGGTCCCCCTCCTCGAAACACGGACGGCCGGGTGTCCAGGAGCGCCATGCTAACCGAGGGCATCCGCACCCGCCCATCGCCCCCGCCAGGGGCCTCTGCGCAGGCCGAGGCCCCGCATCGAGGCCTGAACGGCGATTCAGAGTGACACGGAACAGATCGGCGGGTCGAAACCCGGAAATGGCGGCGAAGCGGGCGTATGCTGCGGCTCCCGATGAGGCTCGTGACCTACGACCGGGGGGGGCACCGGCGACTGGGGGCGATCCTCGAGGGGGAAGTGGTCGACCTGCCCGACGCGATCGGGCACCCGGCCTTCCCGAGCACCCTCGAGGGTCTGGTCTCGAGCAGCCGAGGCACCGTCCTCGACGCCGCCCGTGCCGCCCTGGAGCGCGACGACGCGTGGAACTGGCGCGTGCCACGTCCCCGGATCCTGCCACCGCTGTTCCCCCGATCGCTCCTGTCGCCCGGTTCGCTCGACGTGGACCGCACGATCGTCGGACCCGAGCAACCCGTCCCCTGGCCTCCGGGGGTCGCCTGGCTCGACTACGAACCGATGATCGCCGCGGTGATCGGGAACGAGACCTCCCAGGCCTCGACCGCCGACGTCGCCGACGACATCTTCGGCTACACCCTGGTCAGCGATTGGCGGGCGCGCTCGGAGGACGGGGCGCCGGTCGAGTCGGCCGACGGGGTTCCGCTCGCCATCGGTCCCTGCGTGGTCACGGCCGACGAGTTCGATCTGGCCTCGACCCTGGTCCAGGTCACGATCGACGACGAGGAGCGGCTCCGGGGCACGCTGAACGGGTCCGTCGGCGCGCTGCACGAGTTGATCGCCTCGGCGTCTGCCTACGGCGCGCTGGAACGGGGTGACGCGTTCGCCCTCGGGCCGTTCCGGATGTCGAACGACGACGACGACCCGTCGCGCCGCCTGTGGCCGGGAGCGCTCGTCGAGCTGGCCGCCGAGGGCATCGGAACCCTGCGCAACCGGGTCGCTCGCTCCGGCGGCTAGGTGGCCGTGAGGGAGGCGATGACCCTGTCCGCGCCTCCGGACGTGGACACGAGGACGGAGAACTCGGCCGTTCCGTCGGCCCACGGTCTTAGTTTGACGACCATCTCGATCGTGACGGTCCCGCCCTTCTTCACGCCCCCGACCCGATAGCCGTGGCCGGTCACTAGCCCGGTGATGTTCTTGCCGCTCGCCGACAGGTACTTCACGACGAAGCCGTCCATCCCCTTCGAGCCGGCGAACTCGACCCATGAGCGGGCGCCCATGACCTCCGCGCCGATGTCGAGCGTGAGGGTGGCCGGCGCCTTCTTGGTCTTCGACAGCACCTGCCAGGAACCCGAGGGGCTGATCACGCCCACGCCCACCTTGCCCGAACCCCCGGAGACCCAGGCGTCGACGGTCGCCATCTTCTTGCTGGCGTGCGCGGGCACGACGAGGGCGAACATACAGGCCATGGTGGCGATGGCGAGCACTGAACGCTTCATGGGGTCAGTGTCGGCCGGAACGGGGCCCGGGGTAAGGGAACGACCGACCCTATCTGTCCCCTCGGCGGCCTCCGCCGAAAGCCCTATCTCTTCTTGGCGGCCTTGCGCTCGGCGCCGCGTTCCACCGCCTGGCGTGCCTCCCGTTCCTTCTTCCGCCGCTGGCGATCCTTGGCGTCGCGCACCTTCGCGAGATCTCCTCGACCCATCGTCACACTCTCCTATTCGTCGTCGTCGTCGCCGCCTTGGGCAAGCTCCAGGGAGCGGTGCCGCGCGGCGTCGATCGCATTGAGGAACGCCGCGCGCACCCCGGCCTCTTCCAGGTGCCGGATCGCGGCGATCGTGGTTCCACCGGGCGAGGTGACCATCTCGCGGAGCTCGACAGGATGCTTGCCCGTGTCGCGGAGCATCTTGGCCGACCCCAGCATCGTTTGGATGATGAGCTCGGTCGCCACGTCGCGCGAGAGCCCCAGCAGGATGCAGGCCTCGATCATCGCCTCGGCCAACAAGAAGAAATAGGCGGGGCCACTACCGCTCGTGGCGGTCACCGCGTCCAGGTGCTGTTCGGACAGGCGCAGCACCTTGCCCACGTACCCCAAGATCTCCTCGGCGACCTCCATGTGGCCCTCGGATGCCCTGGCGCCGGCGGCGATCACGGACATGGCCTCGTCGACCATCACCGGCACGTTCGACATCACGCGGACGACGGGCACGCCCTCGGGCAGGTGCTTCTCGACGAACGACGTGCGGACCCCGGCCGCGAAGCTGACGACCACGTCGCCGTCGGTGACGTCCTGGCGGATCTGGGACAGCAGGACCTCGATGTCCTGGGGCTTGGTCATGAGGACGAGCACCTCGGCCCAGCGTGAAGCCTCCGCGTTGTCGAGCGTCGCGGTGATCCCGTACTTGCCCGCGAGCTCCAGCGCCCGTTCCTCGCGCCGGTTCGTGACCATGATCTCGTCGGCGGACCTCCCACCCGAGCGGATCAGCCCCGACACGAGGGCCTCGGCCATCTTGCCCCCTCCGAGGAAGGCGATGCGTCGGGCCTGGGCCGTGCTCATGACGTCTCCCGGTGGTCGCTCCCCAGGGCGGTTCCCGGGGCGAGGACACACGGTACCGCACGCGCCCCGAGCTCAGTCGGGACCCGGCTCGATCCCGTGACGCAGCAGCTCGAGGAACTCCTTGATGCGCATCCCCCGGCGCTCGGGGCGACGGTGGATCAGGCCCGGATCGAGATCGGCCGAGGCCAACGCATCCTGGAAGCGCTCGGCCACCCAGTCGAGCATCGAGGCGATCATCTCGACGTCCACGTCGTCGCGGATCTCCGAGCGAGCCACTCCGAACTCCACGAACTCCAGCGTGCCGTAGGGATCCTCGCTCCGCATGAACCTGTCGATCGGTCGGCGGAGGCCGAGCCCCGTGTCGTAGCGCCCCATCATGGCGACGCGGTTGGAGACCCAATCGTCGGCGACGAACTCCTCGGTGCGCTCGAGCCAGTAGTCGAGGGTGGCCCAGAAGCCGAGCTCGAGCACCTCGTCGGGAGCGTCCAGCCAGCCGGGGAGCCTGGACACCGCGGCCTGATAGACCGCGAGGAACAGGCCCTCCTTTGAGCGGAAGTCGAGGAACACCGTGCCCTTGGCCACCCCGACCTCCGACGCGATGTCTTCCACGCGCACGCCGCGATAGCCATGCTCGGCGAAGTGGCGCATCGCGGTCTCGACGATCCGCTCGCGCCGCGCAATCGCCTCCGCGGCGCGTCGATCCCGTGCCTCGGTCACACGGCCACGTTAGTCGAACGAGCAGCGTTGCGTCGTAGAGGCTGGCCGCACAAAGAAAGAGCCCGAGAGACCTCCGGCTCGCCGGGAACCGAAGCTCCCTGCCACCATCAGCCTCTCGGGCTCAGGTGCTCCAAGCAACCTCCGCAGCCGCCACGCGAGACCGGTCGTTGCCCAGCGGCGGTTCGCCTTGCGGCGCTCCGGCCACCTGTCTCCGACGGTTCGCCTTGCGGCGTTCCCCCGTTGACGGGCTCCCGCCCGGTGCCCCCGAAGGGACTCCCGACGGGCCGCCGGTTCCGCCTTGCGGCTTCCCCAGCGCCGACCCGTTCCGGCCTTGCGGCCTTCAGCGGGTCTTCCGCTCCGGCTCCCCTTGCGGCTCGCCTTCGCGTCGTCCGGCCTCCTCGCGTCGATCACTTCGACTGCTTGGAGCGAGGTGAAGATATGGGACGCAGGGGATGGGCGTCAACTCGGAGTTTCCGCAGGTCAGACCGTATATGCGCAGGTCACAGCTCTGACTGAAAGAGTGACAATTTCGTGCGGGATGTGATGTAGGTCACATCACCGCAGGTCAGCCGCCCCGGAGGACCTCGTGATACACGCCGAGGAGCTCGGTCGCGGTGGCGTCCCAGGTGAATCGGAGGGCCTGTCGCGCGGCCGTCGCCCCCATCGTCTCGGCAAGAACCGGGTCGCGCAGCAACTGCAGGAGGCGCTCGGCGTGATCGCCCGGGTCGTGCCCCTCGACCAGGTAGCCCGTGCGGCCGTCATCGACGACGTAGCGCAGGCCTCCCACGGCCGCTGCCACGACCGGCGTACCGCACGCCTGCGCCTCGAGCGCGACCAGACCGAACGATTCGGAGCGCGACGGCATCAAGACGACGTCGGCGGCCGAATAGAAGTCCGGGAGCTTGGATTGAGGCTGCGGCGGGAAGAGGATCACGCGCTCGCTGACCCCCAGCGCCGCCGCCAGATCCATCAACCGGGTCATCTCGGCGCCGTGATCGGCCCCGCTGGGACCGCCGACGATGGCGAGCACGAGGTCGCCGGCCGTGGAGGGGTCGCGCGCAACGGCCTCGGCGAGCGTGCGCACCGCGACGTCGGGGCCCTTGTGGGGCTGGATCCGGCCCACGAACAGCGCCAACCGCAGCCCCGACAGGTGCAGCCGCTCGCGCGCCGCCGCGCGGTCCCCGTGCACGAAGATCGTGTGATCCACGCCCGGCGGCACGAGCCGGATGTGCGCGGGGTCCGCGCCGTACAGGCCGACCAGCTGTGCGGCCTCGGTCGGGGTGGGCGCCAGGATCCGATCGGCGGCCGCGATGACGCGCTCCTCGCCCGCCAACCGGTCCGGAGACTCGGAGGGTTCGCCGTGAGCCAGCGAATAGTTCTTGACCTTGCCCAGGGTGTGGAACGACGCCACAAGCGGGATCCCCCAGGCCTCCTTGGCGCTACGGCCGATCGAGCCGGACAGCCAGTAGTGGCTGTGCACGATGTCGTACCCGCGGCCGTCGTCATGGACGACTCTGAGGATGCCCCCTAAGAACTCGGGCAAGAACCGTGGGATGTCGGCCTTCGGGATCGGTAGGCACGGACCGGCCTTCACGCTCACGACCCGGATCCCGGGAGCGATCTCGCGGACCTGGTGCGTGTCGCCGCCACGGCAACGGGTGAACAGGTCGACCTCGACCCCCTGCCTCGCCAGGCGCTCCGCCACGGCCCGCACGTACACGTTCATGCCGCCCGAGTCGCCGGTGCCGGGCTGATCCATCGGGGAGGTATGCACGGAGAGAACGGCCACACGCGGCGCAGCATTCATCGGCGCTCCCCTCCGGATCGTCTACGGCCCTTCTCGTACCCTCCAGAGCCGATGCGAGGATGTTACGACCGATGCGCGCGAACGAAGGGTCCCGCAAGTGCGACACGGGCCGCGATGCGCCCGACCGGCGCGCCGCCGCCCTTCACCGCGGGCCACCGGTGACCCGCGAGTGAGCGCGCCTGCCCGGGAGTGAGGGCGTCGAGCTCGACGAGCGCCTCGATCAGTAGGGGGCCCGTCGCGCGATCGCCTCCGTCGGCGACGCTGATGGCGACCCCGATCCCGCGCGCTTCATCCACCGCGCACACGAGCGCCTCGGCACCCTCCTTGACCACGATGGCACCCCCGCTCACGCGCATGACGTCGGTGTCGAGGCGGTGGTGGCCCCCCACCAGATAGGGCGCCGCGGTCATGGCTCCGATGGCCCGCCGGGTCATCGACTCGAGCCCTCCGAGCCGTTCGGGACGCACCAGGCGCGCGTACATCGTCGCCATCTCGCGCAGCCGCACCGCGTGCACGGGCACGCCGCATCCGTCGACGCCTACGACCACGTCGTCAACGCCGGTCGCGGCGCGAACCGCGGCGAGGACCCGACGCTGCAGGGGATGCCGCGGACTTGGGTACGTTGCGGGATCCCACCCCGCCTGCGTGCAGGCCAAGAGCATCCCCGCGTGCTTGCCCGAGCAGTTGTGGCGCAAGGACGACCGTACGCGCGCCCGCGCACGTGCCGCCCGATCGACCGGCCAGCCCGGCGGGGTCAGGAGCGCCGTCTCGTCGAGCCCGGCGCGGCCGAGCACCGAGCGAACCGCCCTCAGATGGACGGCCTCGCCGTTATGCGAGGCGCACATGATGGCGACCTGCCGCTCATCGAGCGGGAGGTCGCCGATGGCCTCGAGGGAGACCGCGGCCTGGAGGGGCTTCGTGCATGATCGTCCGTACACGATCCGAGCGGGATCGCCCGCCCAGGCCAGGAGCCGGCCGGCCGCGTCCGTGACCGCGACGTCGGCGCGATGCGTGGATTCGACGAGGCCCGATCGGACGACCTCCGCCACGGCGAACGACCTCGGCACGGCGCACCGGTCCTCAGCGCAGAGCGAGCGTCGGGTCGTCCTTGTACCGGCGCTTCACCTCGTCCTGCACGATGTCGAGGATGCGGATCACGTCGCGCCGGTCCTGCGAGACCTGCTCCTCCGCGGCCGCCAACGTGTCCACCGCCATCGCGAGCTGGTGGTCGTCGAGCTCCCCCGGATCGGAGATCCCCGCGTCGGCGACCAGCCGCTCCACGCGGCGCCGAGCCATGAGCATCTCCTCCTCGGGAACGCCCACCTTGACGGCCTCGCCCCGGCCGGTCCCGTTCGGCTCGTCGCCCGCCAAGATCTCTGAGAGTCGGTCCACCAGGGGGGCGGTCTCCCCGGATGCGCGTCCGCCGAGCTCAGCCTGCAGGATCTCCGCGCGGCCCTGGACGAGCCGACGAAGCAGCGACAGGTACTCGCGCTCGGCGAGGCATTCGTCACGACGGGCTCGAAGGTCATCGAGGGAAAGATCCGACAGCCCGACGATGTAGTCGTCGGCGCGGATGTGGTCGATCCGGCGGTTGAGGTCCTGGCTCATGTCACCGGATTCTACGGGCCGGGCGTCGCCGTGACGCGCGGCTCAACACACGCCCAACAGCGCCGAATACGGGTTGATCGCCGCGCCGCCGCCGGGGTGGTACTCGAAGTGGAGGTGGTAGACCGTCGTGCCGGTGTTCCCGACGTAGCCGATCACGTCGCCGGCGCTCACGTGGCCCCCCTCGCCCGGGCCGCCGTACGAGCTGAAATGGGTGTAGAACGTCCAGTCGGCACTGCCGTCGTGGAACAGGACGGTGCCCAGCCCTCCGACACTGCTGCCCGTGTGGTGGACCCGCCCCGGCGCTGTCGCCACCACGGGCGTCCCGGAGGCGGCGATCATGTCGATCCCCTCGTGGCTGCGACCTCCGGGTCGCGGGTCGCCGAACGAGTCGACGAACGAGTTCGGCCCGGCCACCGGGCACGTCTGAAGCCACCCGGAGCCGATCACGGGAGGGCTGCCGCCTCCGGTGGTCGTCGTCCCGGCCGACGTGTCCTCGGGCGCGGAGGCCTGCTCCGCGGCGAGCTGATCCTCGAGATCGGCCACCTTCGCTTCGTACTCGGCGAGCCGGTCGCCCATCTGTGCCTGCTGCGACTCCAGGGACTGCACCACGTTGCGCTGGATCTCCAGCGCGGCGTCCAGACGCTCCTTCTCCCAGTCCAGTTCCTGGGCCTGGACCGCGACCTCGACCGCCAGGTCGGCGTCCTGCTGGGCCACGGCGTCGGCGAACTGGAGCCGGTCGGCGACCTCGGAGGGAGCACCCGACGTGAGCAGGGCCACGAGCGTCGGGTCGCCACCCGCCATGTACAGGGCGACCGCGCGACGGTTGAGCCGGACCTGGGCGGAACGCATCTCGTCGGTGAGCTGCTCGATCCGGCGCTGGGCGTCCCGAGCCTCGTCTTCGGCCACGGCCAGATCCGCCTCGGCGCGCTGCCACTCCTGGATGGTCGCGTTGAGGTCGGCGCGGGCGGCATCGGCGGCCGCCTCGGCGTCGTCCAGTTGGCTGGACGTGTCGGCGTTCGCGGGGACGGCGACGACGGCGAGCGCCAGGGCCGCGAACACCACGAGTGTGCGTCGAAGGAAGGTGCCTGTGGGGATCGTCGCCTCCGGTCTGGGGGAACGCGTCCGAGGCTACCAGTGCGGGGTGGTCGCGAGCCACCCCGCGAACCGGTCAGGCCTCCTGCATCGCCGCGATCAGGATGTCGGCGACCTCGGGACGCGAGAACTCCTGGGGGGGACGCTCGCCCGATCGAAGCATCTCGCGGACCTTGGTGCCGGACAGGCTGATCCTGGTCTCCTCGCCGTGGGGGCACGTCTTGGGCGACGCCATGCCCTCGCACGCCTCGCACCAGAACGAGTGCTCGAAGTTCAGCGTCGTGATCCCGAGCTCACCCGGCGCGAACTCATCGAAGATCTGCTGGGCGTCGTACGTGCCGTAGTAGTTGCCCACCCCCGCGTGGTCGCGGCCCACGATGAAGTGGGTGCAGCCGTAGTTCTTGCGGCAGATCGCGTGCCAGATCGCCTCGCGCGGACCCGCGTAGCGCATCGCGGCCGGGAAGATCGAGACCATGCGCGCGGTCCTTCGGGTAGTAGTCCTCGAACAGCGCCTCGTAGCACTGCATCCGCACGTCGGGCGGCACGTCGTCGGACTTCGTGGCGCCCATCAGCGGGTGCACGAGCAGGCCGTCGACGATCTCGAGCGCGCACTTCTGGATGTACTCGTGCGCCCGGTGGATCGGGTTGCGGGTCTGAAAGCCGACGACGGTGTTCCAGCCGCGCCGGGCGAACTCGGCGCGGGTCTGCGCCGGCGTGAGCCGGTAACCGGAGAAGTCGGCGTGCTCGGGCAGCGAGATGACCTCCAGGTCGCCCGCCACGCAGTAGTCCCCCGCCGCGTAGACGGCCGCCACGCCCGGGTGCTCGGCGTCGTCGGTGCGATAGACGCTCGTAGCCTCCTTCTGCTTGTCGCGCTTGAACGTCTCGCCAACACGCATCACGGCGATCGGCGAGGCGCCCTCGGCCGGCAACAGGGCCACGCTGCCGCCCGACCCGAGCTGGTGCGCCTGCTCCTCGGTCACCGACAGGACGACCGGGATCGCCCACGCTAGGCCGTCGGCCAGGTGCATCGTGTCGAGCACCGCGTGGTAGTCGGTCTCGCCCTGGAACCCACGCAACGGCGACAGGGCGCCCACCGCCAGCATCTCCAGATCGGACAGCTCGCGCTCGTTGGGGACGATCTTCGGCAGGTTCGCGGCCTCGGCGGACAGCGGGCTCGCCGTGGCCTCGTCGGCCAGGAGGTCGACGAGCACCCCGCCGTGCGGGGCGATCGGGGACATATCGGACATGGCTCAGCTCCTCGTAGGTGACTCGTGGCTCCCCGCGGACGCGGGGCAACTTCGGTCTGCAGTGTACGGAAACGAGGCGGGCCTGGGCCCTGCCCGTGATCGGGCCGGGCGGTATCATCCGGCCACCGGCTACGGCCAACCACCCGCCCTGCGAGAGGCGAGATCCGTGGACACGCTCCTTTCAGACGAACAGATCGTCGGGCTGAATGCCCGATTCGAGCAGGCCCATCCCCGCGAGATCATCGAGTGGGCGCTGGGCGATTCCGGCCTGGAGCGCGTCGCGATCGCCTCGGCGTTCCAGGCCGACGGAACCGTGGTGATGCACATGGCGGCGCAGATCCGTCCCGACGTGCCCGTCCTGTTCCTGGAGACCGGCTATCAGTTCGCCGAGACCCTCGCGTTCAAGGAACGATATGCCGACCTCGTCGGGCTCAAGGTGATCGACCTCTACGGCGAGCACACCGTTGAGTCCCAGGCGGCCGAGCACGGGCCCCGGCTGTACGAGCGCGACTCGGACCGGTGCTGCGAGATCAACAAGGTGCGCCCCATGATGGACGCTCTGCGCGACCTCGACGGCTGGATCACTGCGTTCCGCCGCGACTCGTCGCCCACGCGAGCCGACGCGCCGTTCGTGCAACGCTACGAGGTCGTAGAGGATCGCTGGATCGTCAAGATCAACCCGATGGCGGCCTGGAGCAGGGCCCAGGTGTGGGGATACCTCAGCGAGCACGACCTGCCGCACAACCCGTTGTACGACCTGGGGTACGCCTCGATCGGCTGCGCGCCGTGCACGCGGCTGCGCTTCGCCGGTGAACCTGAGCGCGCGGGACGATGGGCCGGCCTGTCGAAGTGGGAATGCGGGATCCACACGGACGAGGCCGCGTCACAGCCGAAGCCCTGACTCAGGCCACGACCCACAAGGCCTCTCGGGCCAGCTCGACCTCCAGGCGGCGGTGATCGCCGAGCGGGTCACCATCCACCTGTACCGGGAAGGGCTGATCGGCCGTCACGAGCACGTGTGAGGCATCGTGCGCGTACTCCACGTCGCGGGTCCGCACGTGGCGCGCCGAGCCGAACACCTGCCAGGCGACGCGCGGGATGCTGCGGCGGTTGAGCCGGGTCATGCTCAGTACATCGAGGCCCGTCTCGAGCGATGCCTGGGGCGTCATCCGCATCCCGCGGTCCTTGTAGTAGGTGTACGGATCCGTGCGGCCCACCATCACCGATAGCGACGGACTCGCCGGCTCGCCGTCGATGCTGAGCGACATCCCCGGCGACTTGCCCGCGTAGCCGACCATGAGCTCCCAGGCGACCGAGCGGAACGCCACCCGGTCGAACTCCTTCTTGGTGGCGGGGAACTTCTCCTCCATGCGCTGCATCGCCGCCGCGTCGACCCCCGCCCCGCAGTTCACGGCGAAGTAGCGGCCGTCGGCACGACCCAGGTGGAGCTTGAACGCGGAGTCGTCCAGCGCCTTGCCGATCAGCTCGCCGGTGGCCTCGACCGGGTCGGTGGACAGACCCAGGGCGCGCACGAGGATGTTCGTCGCCCCACCCGGCAGGGCGCCAAGAGCCGTCTCGGTGCCGGCCAGCGCGTTCACGACCTCGTTGATCGTGCCGTCGCCGCTGAACACGGCGACCAGGTCGACGCCGTCGTGAACGGCCTGAGCCGCGATCTCGTTGGCATGACCCCGCTCCTTGGTCTCGGCCACCTCGAGCACGAAGTCGGCCGACAGGGCCTTCTCGATGACCGCCAGGGTCGGCTTGGACACCGTGCGGGCCACGGGGTTCACGATGAGGAGGAGCCGATGGAATCGCATCGAGGCGTCAGTATCGCAGGGTCCGGCCCGCCGTCGAACCGACGCCGCCGGACACCGGCGGCAGGATCGCGACCTCGTCTCCTTCGGAGAGCACGGTGGATCGATCGGCTCGTTCTCCGTTGACCACGAGCGACCCGACGCCCGCGATGCTGGCGAAACGGTCGCCGTAGCGCTCCCCCAGCCGGTCGGCCACCTCGCCGGCGGTGCGCCCGTCGGCCTCCACATGCGAGTCGCCGGCGATCTCACGCAGCGAAGCGAACAGCCTCACACGGACCACGGGAGCTCCAGGGTGCGATGGATCTCACCCGAGATCCGCCGCGCGAACGCCGAGGTGAGCCCTTCCTCGGCGTGGCCGAAGCCGTCGCCGATCATGAGCTTCTTGGGCTCGAGCGCGGCGTCGAACAACCGGTGGGCATGGTCGACCGAGAACAGACGATCGTCGCTCCCATGCACGATGACCAGGGGCGTGGGGCTGATCGCCGCGACGATATCCTCGGGCGACTCGGGTTCTTCCCACGAGTCGGGCAGCCGGACCCCGTACGCTCTGAGGGCGGCGCGGCCCGCGGAGGTCCCCACCCGCGCGTGGAAGTTGCGACGCGCCACCGGGTCGGCCCCTCCGTGCCAGTCCCAGTAGGCCAGCGAGGACACGCTCACGACCATGTCGGGCTGCTTGATGAGCCCGGCGTGGCGGAGGACGGCGATCGCCCCCATGGAGGTTCCCATGGTGATCAGGGCGGGGTGCCCGACGTCGCGGACCATGTCGACGACGGCCTCGACGTCGTGCATCTCCTCGCCGCCGAAGTCGGAGATGCCCTCGCTGTCACCGTGACCCCGGGTGTCGAACGCATAGACGGTGAACCACGGCGTGAGCCGCTCGGCGAACTGGGCGAACTGCGGTTTGCGGTGCCAACCCATGAGCCCGTGAACCGCGACGATCGCCGGCAGCTCGTGTCCGGGCGGGCCCAGGCGCGTGCCCTCGAGGCGGACCTCGTCGGAGGTGACCACGGTGAACGGGCGCGCGGACACGCGCCATCGGTGGGACGTGACGTGTTGGAGCGTCGTCATCGCAGGTCAAGGGTACCGGGACCGGAGCCGACCGGATATCGTGGAGCCGCCCATGACCGTCCTCGTGATGCTCAGCGATCGATCACCGCTCGCGGTGCTCGCCGCGCTACCCGAGGTCGGAGGCGACCTCAAGGTCGAGCCCCTGTCGGTCACCTCGATCGACCACGTCACCTCCGTCGAACCTCAGGCGGTGATCGTCGACGCCGCCGAGCATCCGATGCACGGCTGGTCGGTGCTGACCGCGCTGCACGAGCGCGCGCCGCGGATCCCACGCGTCGTCGTGGTCGAGCGCGACGCGCTGGATCGCGCGCCCTGGCACGAGATCGCCGACGAGCTGCTCTATCCGGGCACGCCCGCGGCCGAGCTGAGGATCCGACTGGCGATGCTGCGGCGTCGCATGGGTAGTGGAGCCTCATCGACCGTGCGGCTGGGACCCGTGAAACTGGACCTCGACACCTACCGGGCCACCGCCCAAGGACGGTCTCTGGACCTGACCTTCAAAGAGTTCGAGCTCCTGCGGTTCCTGGCCGCTCACCCGGGTCGTGTATACACGCGACCGGCCCTGCTCCGCGAGGTGTGGGGGTACGACTTCTACGGCGGTACCCGCACGGTGGACGTGCACGTCCGTCGCCTCCGGGCCAAGCTCGGCCCCGAGCACGAACAGCTGATCGAGACGGTCCGCGGCGTGGGCTACCGGGCGGCTGGGCCCGAGACGTGAGGAACGGCCTGCCGACCGATGCGCCCGTCGTCGTCGTGGGCGGCGGACAGGCGGGGTTGTCCGTGAGCCACGAGCTCACGCGGGCGGGAGTCGACCACATGATCCTCGAGGCCGATCGCATCGGCTCGAGCTGGGCCGGCCTGTGGGACAGCTTCCGGCTCAACACGCCGAACTGGAGCGTGCGGTTGCCCGGACTCCCTTACGACGGCGACGAGCCGGACGACTTCATGACCAAGGTCGAGACCGTGGAGTATCTCGGGCGATATGCCGCGACGTTGGAGGCCCCGCTGCACGAGGGGGTTCGCGTCACCTCCATCCTGCCCAGCGACGTAGGCTTCCGGATCGAGACCTCCTCAGGCGCCCTCGACGCGCACACCGCGATCGTGTGCACGGGCGCGTATCAGCGCGCCTTCCGTCCGCCCGGGGCCGGCGAGCTGCCGAGCGATCTCGTCGCGGTCGATACCCGGACCTATCGCAACCCGGGCGTCCTTCCCGATGGGGTCGTACTCGTCGTCGGCAACGGGCAGTCGGGCTGCCAGATCGCCGAAGAGCTCGTCGACGACGGACGGGAGGTCGTGCTGTCGTGCGGGAAGGCGGCCTGGTCACCCCGTCGCATCGGCGGCCACGACGCCGTGTGGTGGGCGCTCGAGACGGGATTCCTGGATCAGACCCCAGATGAACTTCCCTCGCCCGGCGCTCGCCTCGCCGCCAACGTGACGGTCAGCGGAACCGACGGGGGTCACGACCTCCACGCCCGCCTCCTACGGGACAAGGGTGTCAAGCTCGCGGGCCACTTCGAGGGGCCGTCGGGAGGCTCCGTCCGGTTCGCCGACGACCTCGCCGAAAGCCTGGCGTGGTCAGACGCTCGCTGCGAGGACTTCTACGGGCTGATCAGCCGCACGTGCGAGGCGCAGGGAACGCCCATCCCCGAGCTTCCGAGGCTCGAGCCGTTCAGGGGAATGGGCGTCGAGGCGGTCGACATGGCGTCGCTCGGCGCGGTGATCTTCTCCGGCGGGTTCCGGCCGGACTTCGGATGGATCGAGGTCCCGGGTGCCTTGGATGCGATGGGCTTTCCGGTGCAGCGCGACGGGAGGAGCAAGGCGAACCCAGGGCTGTTCTTCGTCGGCATCCACTTCCTGCGCACCCGTAGGTCGTCGCTGCTCTGCGGCGTGGGTCAGGATGCCGCCGTCGTTGCCGGTGAGGTCTCCGACCACCTGTCGTAGCTGTCGCGCTCGTAACCCAGAGTTAACCGCGAGGTCACGTCGGTGCGACACGACGCCTCTAGTCTCGATGGGACCGCCGACGAGGGAGGAAGGGCGTTGACCACGCCGAAGGACGTCATCGCGATGGCCCGCGAGCAGGGAGCCGAGATCGTCGACTTCCGCTTCACCGACCTGCCGGGTCAGGTGCAGCACCTGTCGGTGCCGGCGCACGAGCTCACCGAGGACAAGCTCTCCGATGGGCAGCCGCTTCGACGGCTCGTCGATCCGCGGCTTCCAGGAGATCCAGGAATCCGACATGCTCCTGATGCCCGACCCCGAGTCCGCGTACATGGACCCGTTCACCGAAGCACCCCACGCTGAACATCACCTGCTTCGTGAAGGACCCGGTCACCGGCGAGGACTACACGCGCGACCCGCGCAACATCGCGAAGAAGGCCGAGCTCTACCTGAAGCAGACCGGCATCGCCGACCGCTCGTACTGGGGCCCGGAGGCCGAGTTCTACATCTTCGACTCGATCCGCTACGACCAGAACGAGTGCGAGGGCTACTACCACGTCGACTCGGTGGCGGGCGCCTGGAACGAGCGGTCGCGAGGAGGACGGCGGCAACCTCGGCTACAAGCCGCGCTACAAGGGCGGCTACTTCGCGCTGCCGCCGATGGACAAGTACCAGGACCTGCGCACCGACATGGTGCTGAACCTGGAGAAGGTCGGCCTCACGATCGAGGTGCACCACCACGAGGTCGGCACCGCCGGCCAGGCCGAGATCGACATGCGCTACGACACCCTGCTGACGACCGCCGACAACGTCATGAAGTACAAGTACGTGGTCAAGAACACGGCGTACCAGGCGGGCAAGACCGTCACGTTCATGCCGAAGCCGCTGTTCATGGACAACGGCTCGGGGATGCACACCCACCAGTCGTCTGTGGACCGGCGACGAGAACCTGTTCTGGGACGAGGTCGGCTACGGCGGCATCAGCGACACGGCCCGCTGGTACATCGGCGGCCTGATCGCGCACGCGCCCGCGCTGCTCGCGTTCACGAACCCGACGACGAACTCCTACCGCCGGCTGGTGCCGGGCTACGAGGCCCCGATCAAGCTCGTGTACTCCCAGCGGAACCGCAGTGCCTGCGTGCGCATCCCGCTCGGCGGCAAGGGCCCGGCGGCCAAGCGCCTGGAGTTCCGCACCCCGGATCCGTCGTGCAACCCGTACCTGGCGTTCAGCGCGATGCTGATGGCCGGCATCGACGGGATCACGAACAAGATCGAGCCGCCCGACCCGATCGACAAGGACCTGTACGACCTGCCGCCCGAGGAGCACGCGGCCGTCAAGCAGGTGCCGGGCTCGCTGCTGGAGGTGCTCGGCGAGCTGGAGTCGGACCACCAGTGGCTGCTCGAGGGCGGCGTCTTCACGCAGGACGTGATCGACACCTGGATCGACTACAAGCGCCTCGAGGAGCACGACGCGATCGCGCTGCGACCACACCCGTACGAGTTCACGATGTACTACGACGTGTAGGTGACGAAGTAGTCTGACCCAGACTAGGCGCCGTCGGCCGCGAAGACGCGCTCCATCGCGCGGCGGGCGCGGCGCGTGATCCGCAGGTAGTCGTCGATGAAGCTCTGGCGCGCGTGCTCCTCGTAGCCGAGTCGACGAGCCAGGGCCGTCTGATCGTCGGCCGAAGCCGGCACGGCTTCGGCGTGTAGCCGCCGATCCATCTCGAGGGCATTCTTCACGTCCGAGCAGAACACGAAGGCCTTCCCCAGGTCCCGGGCCGCGGTACCGGGGAGCAGCTTCGCCCCGGCCAGTCGGTCGATCGCCTCGAGGGTACGCCGCGAGCGCACCTCAGGTTCTCGCCCCCCGTATCGCATCTGCGACAGCTCGACCGCGAACTGCACGTCGGCGAGCGACCCGATCCCCAGCTTGAAGTGGAACTTCGCCGCCTCGGGGGGCTTCACGCGCTCGCGCTCGATCCGGTCGCGCATCGCGCGGATCTCGACGACCCGGTCGATGGTGAGGCCGTCGGGCGGGTACGCGAAGTCGGCGGCGTTCAGCTCGAACCGCCGGCCCAGATCGGCGTCGCCGGCTATCGCGCGAGCTCGCAGCAGCGCCTGGAACTCCCAGGTCTCGGCGTAGCGCTCCCAGTACTCGAGGTAGCCGGCTATCGAGCGGGCCAAGGGGCCGTTGCGTCCCTCGGGCCGCAGGTCAGCGTCGGGATCCCAGCCCGCGGTCGCGCACGCCGCGCATCACGCCCTCGGCCAGCTCGGCCGCCCGGCGCTGGGCCGCCGCGCCCTCCCCCTCGTAGACGAAGAGCAGGTCGAGATCGCTGGCCACGTTCAGTTCCTGCGCCCCGAGCTTGCCCATCCCGATCACGGCGAACGGCAGGTCGGCCGAGACATCGGCGGTGGCCGCGCGGACCACCCGCTGGGCCACCTCGGTGAGGGCCTCGCCGGTCTCGCGAGGGCCCAGCTCGCGGCCCGCGGCCCGCGCCACGGCGTCCACGAGGTCGCCCGCGGGATCGGTGTCGGCGCCGAGCAGGCCGTCCGACAGGCCGAGGATGCGCGTCGGATCGGCCACGAGCAGGTCGGTCGAGAACGAGCTGGCGCCCGCGACGTGGGCGAGGCGGCGGGCTGCCGGCGGGTCGGTGGCCAGGACGTCGGCCACCGCTCGGTCGTCGCCGACGGACTCGGCGATGCGCTCCAGGCGCACGAGCGCGGCGTCGGGGTCGGGTGCCAGGGCCAGGGCGGGCGCCATCACGGGGAACAGGTGGGCGAGCACCTTGCCGATCCGGCGCTCGGGCGTGAACAACCGTCCCAGCACGTCGTAGGACCGCGCGGGATCGGCGAACCCGAGACCGCCCAGCAGTTCCTCCGTGGCGGCGCGATCCGTGCCGTGCGATGGCTCCGGCCCCGCGAACGCCTCCAGCAGCGGGCGATAGAACAGCCGCTCGTGGATCGTGCGCACCAGTCCGGTCGTGCCCTCGTACCGGACGGCCAGCTCGTCGGCGTCGGCAAGACCCAGCGAGCGGGCAAGGGTCGTTCGGGAGTGTCGGTCGGGCGGCAGCTCGTGGGTCTGCAGGTCGCGGACGATCTGCAGGCGGTGTTCGAGGCGACGCAGGAACCGGTAGGCGTCGGCCAGCGAGTCGGCGTCGCCGGTCGGCCACGAACCCCTCAGCGTGCCAGCGCCTTGAGGGCGGCGAGCGTGTTCGGGGTGCGGAGCCGAAGGTCGCGACGACCGTGCACGATCTGCAGCAGCTGCACGGCGAACTCGACGTCACGGATGCCCCCGCGGCCGCGCTTGACCTCGGTGAGCTCCTTGCCGCGCTGGCGGATGTACTCCTCGAGCCGCACCTTCGTGCGGCGAACGTCGTCGATCGTCGTCGCTCCGAGCTCGCGCGGGTACACGAACGGCTCGATGCCCGCCATGAAGGCGGCGCCGAGTCCGGCATCGCCTGCGACGGGCCGGGCCTTGATCAGCGCCTGCCGCTCCCACGTGGCCGACTCCCGCTCGTAGTAGGCGAGCGTCGCGTCGAGGGAGCGGCTGAGCGCGCCGGCTCCACCGCCGGGACGCAGATCGACATCGACGCGCAGGGCGACGCCCTCCTCGGTGGGGTCGGCCAGCAGCGCGGAGAACGTCGCCACGGCGCGCTCGGCCGACCCCGCGGCCTCGGGGCCCGTCCCCTCGTGCACGAACACCAGGTCCACGTCGCTCGCGTAGTTCAGCTCGGCCCCGCCGAGCTTGCCCATGCCGATGACGGCCAGCCGGTCGCCGCCGGGTACCAGGGAGAGCGCCCGTGCGATGCAGGCGTCCGCGATCGCACTGATCTCGGCGACGACATCCTCGAGGGTGGCACCGCCCAGGTCGCGGGCGGCGACGCGCGCCATCGCACGGCGGCGGAACCGGCGCAGGCCGGCCGCGGCTCCGAGCCGCTCGACGTCGGCGTTGAGTTCGTCGGAGAGCTCCGACGGCGCGGCGCGAGCCCACGTCGGCCAGGGCGTCGACCTCCTCGGGATGGGCCACGAACAGGTCGGCGGCCGCCGTGGAGAACCCCAACAGGCGTGCCGCCACGTCGGTGATCTCCGGCCGTGCAAGGGCCTCGCGGGCGATCGGGTCGTCCCCCACACGGGAGAAGGCCACGCGGGCGAGCTCGGGGTCGGGCGCCGCCGCGAACGTGCGGCCGAGCATCTCGGGCGTCAGCACGCAGGCATCATCGCACCCGTCAGCAGGCTCCCAGCCATGCCCGCGCCGCGGCGTTGGGAACGTTACGCGGACGTAACCGGACCACACGCATCAGGCCCTACGCTGGAACGCATGGCATTGAGCGCCGAGGCCGAGTACGTACTGCGCACGTCGAGGAACGGGGCATCCGATTCATCCGGCTGTGGTTCACCGACGTCCTCGGGTTCCTGAAGTCGTTCACGATCACGTCGCAGGAGCTCGAGGGCGCGTTCGCCGAGGGCATGGGCTTCGACGGCTCCTCGATCGAGGGCTTCAGCCGGATCCAGGAATCCGACATGATCGCGATCCCCGATCCGTCGACGTTCCAGGTGATCCCGTGGCAGCTCGAGGCTGCCCGTTGCTCGGATGTTCTGCGACATCTGGACGCCCGACGGGGCTGCCCTTCGACGGCGACCCGCGCGGGCGTGCTGAAGCGCCAGGTCCAGCGCGCCGCCGACCTCGGCTTCACCTTCTACGTCGGGCCCGAGCTCGAGTTCTTCTACTTCAAGGCGTCCGACGACCCCTCGTTCCTCGATCACGGCGGCTACTTCGACGAGACGCCGCTCGACGTGGCGCACCGACTACCGCAGGCGCACCGTGCATGTACCTGGAGGCGATGGGCATCCCGGTCGAGTACGTGCACCACGAGGTCGCGCCGAGCCAGCACGAGATCGACCTGCGCTACGCCGACGCGCTGACGATGGCCGACAACGTGATGACGTACCGGCTGACCGTGAAGGAGATCGGCCCAGGAGTTCGGGATCTACGCGACGTTCATGCCCAAGCCGGTCGCCGGCGTGAACGGCAGCGGCATGCACACCCATCAGTCGCTGTTCGAGGGCGACCGCAACGCGTTCTTCGACGCGGTCGGACGAGTACCACCTGTCGACGACGGCGAAGTCGCTACATCGCGGGCCTCCTGCGTCACGGCCCCGAGATCACGCTGCTCACGAACCAGTGGGTGAACTCGTACAAGCGGCTCGTGCCCGGATACGAGGCTCCGGTGTACGTGTGCTGGGCCCGCCGCAACCGCAGCGCCCTCGTGCGCGTGCCCCAGTACAAGCCGGGCAAGGAGGAGGCCACGCGGATCGAGTACCGCTCGCCCGACCCGGCCTGCAACCCCTACCTCGCGTTCGCGGCGATGCTCGCGGCCGGCCTGGCGGGGATCGAGGACGAGTACGAACTGCCGCCCGAGGCGAGCAACAACATCTACGAGATGGCCGACGACGAGCGCGAGGCCGCGGGCATCATGTCGCTGCCCGAGGACCTGGTCGAGGCGATCCACCTGGCCGAGCACAGCGAGGTGCTTCGCGAGGCGCTCGGCGATCACGTGCACGAGTTCCTGATCCGCAACAAGCGCGAGGAGTGGGACGCGTTCAAGGCATACGTGTCGCCCGTACGAGCTGGAGCGCTACCTGCCGATCCTGTGACCGCGGAAACACCCAGCGTGGCAACGACTGAAGGGTCTAGGTCGAAGGGCCTACGCTTCGCTTTGACGGCGTACGGCGCTTGCGCCTACTCTCGGCCTCCAAGCCTATGGCAGCACACCCCCAGGAGGGTCATCGCATGAGCACCAAGCGACGCATCGCGCTCAGTCTCGTCACACTCGCACTCGTTACCGCCGCCACCGTCGCATCCGTCACGCTGGCGAGCGCCGCGCCGGAGAAGGTGTTCACGCTCAAGATGGCCCCGGGAACCGTGACCGCCGGGACCACCGCTACGCTCACGGCAACGATCCGCAACGCCACCCCGAACGGCAATTCGTCGATCAACTCCGCGAAGGTCACGATGTCGGCGCCGCCGGGCACCGTAATCACCGGGGTCTCCGGGGCCGGCGTGCCCACGGTGACCGACGGCGGCCTCTCGGTGTCGATCTCCGGCTTGTCTCCGATCAAACCAGGCAAGTCCCAGACGTTCACCCTGACGCTCGACGTGCTGGGTGCGAGTTCGTGCGCAGGCTCTACGATCGCCTGGTCGGCCCAGGCATGGACCGGGTCGTCGTTCAGCGGCGACACATTCCGTCTGACCACCGACCCAACAAGCGCTGATCGCCAGACGGATGTCAACGTCGAGTGCGAGCTCCGCTTCATCGACGAGCCTGCAGACGCGATCGTCGGCGACGGCGTCATCACGAGTGTCGACAACGACCCGAGCGGTGACCCCGTGCGAGTCGGCATGTACGTCGGCCCATCTCTGGCCGCCTGGTTCGGCGGGAACATCTCGCTCTCGATCGGCTCGGGTTCGACAGGCACGGGCGATCTGTCGGGCGGGAGCGAAGACGCGGTGAACGGCGTCGCGACGTTCGACCTCCTGTTCATCGATGATGCCGGCGACTACCAGCTCGAAGCGGCCGGGGGCGGACTCACCAGCGACCCGTCGGCAACGTTCAGGATCAGCGATGGGATCTTGGGCTGCGATTCCTCCAACAACACCGCCATGACGGACGATGAGACCGTGACGGTCACCCGACTCGAGAACGTCGGGGGGACCGACTGCACGCTCCTGCCGTACATCCTCCAACGAGACGGCAACGAGTTCGAGTTCATCAAGAACGACTCTCTCGACCCCGATGCGCAGTTCGAGATCGAGATGAACTCGTGGAACGCCGAAGCTGCGGTCAACCCGCTGCCGGCCACGCAGACTGGGCCGACACTCCTCGACCTCCACGACATCCAGTGGTGCCTGGGCACCGGGACCGACCCGACGATCCTTCCGGCGGACGAGGTTGCGTGCTTGCTCACCCAGAGCGCGGAGATCGTGGGCTTCGAACTGGTGCAGGTGACCGAGAGCTACTACGTCTCGAGGGACCCATCGTTCAAGCGCTGACGCGAACCTGGACTGCGGAGCGGCCCCCAGGGTCGCTCCGCAGCTCCGGACCAAGCGATCGCCGAAGTGGAAACTCCAAAGTTCAGCTCTGAGGGTCCTTCAAAGGCTTCGTGTCACCGTACGAGCCGGCGCACCTCGCCCGATTCAGTAAGTCCCTGATAGCCGCTCTCCCCTAGGGCGTAAGGGCAGACTTCGGGTTGACGGATGGCACCGTTGCCCCTACCTTTCGCCCTAGGCATTTCCCCCGGAGAAGGAGGCACATCCATGGCGCGTCGCTGGAGTTCTGCTGCCCGAACGTGGAAGGCGGTCGCTATCTCGGCGACGGTCGCACTTGTGGCGATCATGCTGTTCGCCACGCCGGGCGGAGCAACGTTCGCCAAGAAGTACAACCTCAACTTCTCACCGTCGTCCGTGCAGGTGGGCACGTCCAGTCAGCTCACGGCGACACTGACGAACAAGAGCCTGTACAAGATCGGCTCGACGACGCTGGGCGCGCCAAACGGCCTCACGATCACCGCCGCCTCGGCCTCCGCGGGCACCACGACCGTCGCGGCCGATGGCAAGAGCGTCTCCGTGACCGGATTCAGCGTGTCGCTCGGGAAGACACTCGCGGTGTCGATGACCGTGTCCGTCGACTGCGCGGCCACCGGCGGCACATGGACGGCAGCCACGAAGTCGACCACCGGTTCCACCTTCTCCTTGAACAATCCGGGCTCGGCGCAGAACACCTCGGCGGCCGGGACCTGCATCAACCAGATCTCGTTCGTGAGCATGTTCGGCCCGTCGAACACGACGGCAGGTGGCGTCATGGACGAGGTCCAGGTGCGGGTGACCAACGCGAGCAACGTGCCCATCGCGAACGACGTCGTCACGCTGACGGGTGACATCCAGTCAGTAGGCAACACCGCTTCCACCAACGCCGCCGGGATCGCAACGTTCACGTCGATCAAGGTCTCCCACACGCCGAAGACCAACGCTTCCCTCACGGCGCAGGAGGATGCGGGCGGTCAGTCGACCAGCGGCAGCTTCCAGATCACCGCAGCGACGATCGAGTTCGTCCAGCAGCCCACCACCACCAAGTTCGGCATGAGCATCACTCCCGCGGTCTCGGTCAAGGTCTCGGACGGAGTGGGTGGAGCCGGCATCGAGGGAGCGACGGTCACGATGTCGATCGGCACGAACCCGGCTAGCGGCGTGCTCGGCGGTGACGTTGAGATTTCGACGGGGGCCAACGGGGTCGCGACGTTCCCAGGACTCAGCATCGGCCCGGACGACTCGGTGACGAGCTCCGGCTACCAGCTCCTTGCGTCGATCGACGGCGACGACATCCTCAGCGATGAGTTCGCGATCGCGAACGCGGTGGCCGGCGCGTGCAACCCTTGCACCGCCACGTACCCGAACGGGAGCACGTTGACCGCTCCCGCTGGGACAACGCTCATCGTCGAGAACGACGACCCGGACTTCTGCTCGTCAATCACAACGGTGATCGCGGGAACCGTCACGGTCATCCCCTCTGGGAGCGCCGATGTGCTGCTGACCTGGGTGGACCCGGCGGGAAGCGCGCCAAGCACCGAGCCGTTCCCCCAGCCGGGGGTGACCTACCCGGTGTGCAAGAGCGACGACAACTCAGCCGTCGAGACGACCCTGGACTACGGGGTGCCGGCGCACCGGTGCGATGTGAAGGCAGTCCCGTGCATCGAGGATCAGTACTTCCAGATCGGCAGCCTTGACCTCGTGACGAAGGTGAAGATTTCCCCCGTCGACCCGTCGTTCAAGCGGTGACGCAAACCCTGGACTGCGGAGTGGCCTACACAGGGCCGCTCCGCAGCTCCGGATTCGGCGACTGCCGGCAAAAGCGCATAGAGTTCAGTCCGAGGTGGCGAGGGGCACGACGGGCACGGCTACGATCCCGAGTCGCCCGAACAGGGCGTCACGCTCAGCCTCGAGTTCGCTCCGGGGCCGTCCATCCGTCAGCCCGACCCTCAGCAGCGCCTCGAGCGTGAACGCGATCTCATGTTCCGCGTCCTGACCCACCCCTAAGGCGCGGCAGAGCAGCGCCCGCGCGACCTCACGCTCACCGAGGAACGCGCGCGCGTAGCCGGCAACCCGAAGCAGCAGCGGCGTCGTGGGATCCGACGGATGAGCTTCTAGGAGGCGCTCGGCCGCGACTACTGCGTCGGCCGCCCTTCCCTGCAGCATGAGAGACTCTGCAGCAAGCGCTTCACCCTCCGTGATACGCGCGGCGTCGCCGATCTCAGCGGCGAGCGTCGACCCCTCCTCGAACAACGCGTCCGCCTCGTCGAAGCGATGTACGCGAGCGGCGGCGGCGGCTCGGAGGATCTGCACGAAGGCGATCTGCGAGGGGACCCTCGAGGCTCGGAAGCCGCGGAGCGCTTCCCTCAGCGCCTCCTCCGCCTCGACGAGGTGTCCTTGGGCAAGGAGGATCTCGCCCAGGTTCTCCGTTGCGAACCCTGCGTCCACCGTGTTCCCCGTCTCGAGATAGATGGCGCGGGCCTGCTCGTACCACGATCTCGCCTGGCTCCACTGCCCCGCGTAGTAGGCGTAGCCGCCGAGGTTGTTCATGACGTCGGCCTGCTTGGTCCTGTTCCCGATATCTCGGTACAGCTCCAGCGCCCGAACGGACAGACCGCCCTCCGACGACCCCATAGATACCTGCGCGAGATCGAGCAAGTAATAAGCGTGAGCCATCGCATCCTTGTCGCCGCCGATCTCCGCTTCCTCCAGGGCCCGCCGACTCCACTCGATCGACTGCGCGTACCGTCCCTGGGCGCAGAGGGTGGACCCGTAGTGGACCGCGAGCTGTGCGCGGGTTCGCGTCGAGTCGACATCCTCGGCATCGCCGACGGCCCGTCTGCCGAGCGTCAGCGTTCGCAGGGCGGTTGAGTACTTCCCCTCGATGTCTCTGACGAGCGCCTCCTTGAGAAGCAATCGCCCTTGGCTGACGCCGTCCCCTTGCATCCGCTTGCGGGAGAGGCGATACGCGCCTTTGGCATCGGAGTACTCCCCGAGCAGCATCCTGACATCGCCGAGCGCCTCTGCGACCGCAGCCACCTCCGCGTCTTCGGTATCAGGAAGGCGTCGAGAGGCCTCGAGGGCTTGCAGGTAGAAGTCCCGGGCCTCGACGTTGGCGTAGATCGATGCCGCACGCTCCGCGGCGATCCGCGAGAAGCGCCACGCCTCCTCGAAGCGCTGCGCGTTCAGGAAGTGGAACGAGAGGAGCTCGGCGACGTCGTCGGCATCCTCGCCGGCGCCCGACGCGATGGCCTCGCCCGCGCGCGCGTGCAGCTCCCGCCGGGTCCTGAACGGCAGGCTCTCGTAGGCCGCGTCGCGGACCAGGTCGTTGCGGAATCGGTAGCCCTCCTCGTCGGCGACCAGCATCCCCGACAGCCGGGCCCAGTCCTGCGGTCCCGCCTCAAGTCCCTCGTCCGACAGCAACTCGGTCGCGAGGGCTTCAGTGAACCTCATCCCCATAACCGACAGATGGCGCAGCCGGGCCCGATCTCGCGGCGAGAGCCGGTCGATCTGCGACATGACCAGGCCCTCGATCGAGCCGGGCAGGTCGTCGACCGATCCGCCCGCCTCCATCACGGCGTGCAGCATGGCCTTGAGGAACCGCGGATTGCCCCCCGCGCGACGCACGAGGAGATCCACGGCGTGGGGGGTGAGCGGCGCCTGCTCGGTCGCCGCGTGGACGAGCGCCGTCGAGTCGTCGGACGCCAGCGGCCCCAGCGCGAGCGTGACGACGCGTGCAGACCGGTCTGGATCCTCGACGGCCTCGGGGTCGCGATGGGCGACCAGGAGCAGCAGCGGCACGGAGGCGAGCCGCGACGCGATAGCGCGCAGGAGGTCTCCCGAGGCCTCGTCGAGCCATTGCGCGCCTTCCACCACGGCGACGGAAGGACCCATGTCGATGCGCTCCAGCAGGTCGGCCACGACGGCCTCGAGCCGTTCACGACGGAACCGCTGGTCCAGCGCCGCCACCTCCGGCGTATCGGGGATCTCCAGATCCATGGGAACCGCGATCAGCGGCAGCCATGGAACAAGCTCGTCGGCCACCCGACGGACCAGGGCATCCAGCTCGGCAACGGTGTCGTCGTGGTCCTCAGAGGCCAGGCCGAGGAGCTCTCGCAACAACGTTCTGAACGGGAAGTACGGGGTGGAGGCTTCGTAGGGCTCGCAGGACGTCTCGTGCCAGGGCGCGGCCGGCTCGAGGGATCGGATCTCCTGGAGCAGTCGGGTCTTGCCGATCCCCGCCTCGCCGACCACCTCGACGATCGTGCCCCGGCCCGCCGACGCCTCCTTGAAGGCGGCGCGCAGTGTGTCGAGCTCGGCGTCGCGGCCGATCAGCGGGAGGTCGGCCAGGTCGTCGGTGCGATCGCTCCCCTCGATCTCGCCGATGCGGAATGCTGTGACCGGGTGCTTCTTCCCCTTCACCATGAAGGGCTCGAGGGCCTCGGTGGCGAACCGCACGTCGCAGGCGTCCAGTACCGGGCCGGTGGCCAGGATCTCGCCCGGCTCCGCCTTGGACATGACACGCGCAGCCAGGTTCACGGCGTCGCCCATCACGGTGTAGGTACGGCGATAGGGCGGCCCGACGTCACCAACGAACACCGGGCCGCTGTTCACGCCGATCCGGATCTCGATCGCCGGGGCCGAATCGACGATCTGACGCACCGCCAGCAGCATCCGCTCCTCGTCGTCGCCGCCGGCGTCGGGGGCGCCCGCGATCAGGATGATCTTGCCGCCGTCGATGTCGGCGTCGGTGCCCAGGAAGGTGACCCTGTTGCGATCCGCCGCCTCCTGAACCCGCGACACGAGCTCGTCGAGGGCGAACGCACCGACCGGGCCCTCCTCGCGCACGAGCAGGTCGTCCATGCCCTCGAAGTGGATGAACGCCACCGTGACGTGCCGATGCTCGGGCTCGCCGGCCCCTTCCATCAGATGCTCGCGCACCGCCATCGGCACGTACGATGCGAACCCGGTTTCATCTCGCAGGATCAGCTCGGCCGGCACGGTCACCTCCACGTGCGGGAGCCGGCGCAGGAGCCGCCCCTCCCCGAGCACTGCCCCCACGGTGTCGGGAGGAAGCTCCGCAGCCATCTCCGGGCTGATGAGGATCTGTCCGGCGCTCGCGGTGTTCTCCATGAGCACGGTCCTGCTGGCCGCGGGTCCCGTGATCACCAGCTCGCGATGCGAGCGTCCCACGAGGAAGAAGTGGAAGCGACCGGTGTGAGCGCCGACCGACATCCGCAGCGTCACGAGCCCCGCGGAGGTCTCGATCCGGCCGATGGAGCGGAGCTCGGCGCGCATCCGAAACGCGGCCCGGGCCGCCCGGATCGCGTGATCGTCTTCGGAGAAGAAGAGCAGGAGCGCGTCCCCACCGAACTTGACCAGGCCGCCGCCCTCCGCGTACCCCTCCGCCAGGAGTCGCGCGAACACGGCTCCCAGCACGTCGGTGACCTCTTCGGCGCCGACCTTCCCGTGGCGGGCCAGCCGCTCGGCCATCTTCGTGAAGCCGGAGATGTCCACGAAGACGACCGATCCGTCGAGCTCGCGTAGCGTGGTCCCGGGCTGCTCGACGTGCCAGGCGATGAGCAGGCGCGGAAGGTAGGGGCGCAGGGACGAGCCAGGCTCGACAGCGTGGATCGACGGCTCGGGTGTCAGGTGGGGAGACGACACCCTTCGAGTCTATTCCGCCGGCCCCGACCCGTTCGCGCGGGTCAGCTCACCACGATGCGGCCGCACATCCCCGTGCACTTCCCGCCCACGATGTCGCCGTGGATCGAGCAGTAGAACCGGAAGACCCCGGCCTCACTGAAGCGCCGGGTCCTCGATGCCCCCACGCGGAGGCCCTTGGAGAAGGCCCAGTTCATCCCTCGACTGCGGATCGTGTGGTAGACGTCGATCCCCCGCCACTTGATGGCCGTCCCGAGCTCGATGCGCGCCACGCCGGGGCGCCAGCGCTGCGCCCGGCCCTTGATCACGGTCGCGGCATCGGCGGGTCCGGCAGCCGCCCACATCGACACGACGAGTCCGACCACGAGGACGACGGCCTGCCACCGCCTCGACCTCGGCCGCTCGCGTGCTGGTTCGCTCCGCTTCAGCATCGCGAACAGGCTACCCCGTCCGGCCCCGAAGCGCTGCCAGATCGGAGCAAGGAACCCCCCGGCGACGACCGGACCGGGGGCTTGCGGGCCGCTGCCGCCAACGGCTACCGTGCCCGCATGACGACCGGCGACGAGCTCACACCCGCGCTATCCGAGGCGCGCCAACGGCGCGCCACGCTGCACGACTCGCTCGTGCACCTGGAGGTGGCGATCTCCTCGCCCGCGGCGGGCCGGGTCGCCGACTGGACCGAACTCGTGCGCAAGGAGATGATCGCGGTCCGCGACGCGTTCGAGCAGCACGTGCTGGTCACCGAGAAGCCGGGCGGGCTCTACGAGGAGATCGGCGGCCGCGCCCCGAGGCTCACCGCGACCATCGAGCGCCTGGCTCAGGAGCACCCCGACATCACGGCCGCGATCCAGCAGATGCTGGACCGCATCGAGGCGGTCGAGATCGGCGGCGTGGAGTGGCCGCTCGAGGACGCCCGTGATGACCTGCAGCGATTCATCGGCACCGTGATCCGTCATCGCCAGAAGGGCGCCGACCTGGTCTGGGAGGCGTACAACGTCGACATCGGCGGCACGGAGTAGCGGCCCGACCGTCGACGCGCGCGCCGCGTAGGCTTCTCGCATGCCTCGCATCGCGCTCGGACAGATCAACACCACCGTCGGCGACCTGACGGGCAACGTCGACCGCATGACCGATGCGGCCAAGCGCGCCACCGAGGCCGGCGCCGACCTGATCTGCTTCCCCGAGCTGGCGATCACCGGCTACCCGCCCGAGGACCTCGTGATGCGCGCCGAGTTCGTGGACGACAACCTCGAGGCCGTGCAGAGCCTCGCGAACAAGACCGCGACCAGCTGCGCCGTGATCGCCGGCTTCGTCGATCGCTCCGACCGAGGGATCCACAACGCGGCCGCCCTGATCTCCGGCGGTGACGTGGATGCTCGCTATCACAAGGTGCAGCTGCCGAACTTCGGCGTGTTCGACGAGCGCCGCTACTTCACTCCCGGCGAGGAGGGTCTGATCTGCGAGACGGCGGGAACTCGGGTGGGGCTCTCGGTGTGCGAGGACGCGTGGCACGACGCCGTGCCGTTCGCCACGTACGCGGGCGCGCCGATCGTCGTCAACATCAACGGCTCGCCCTACCACCACGGCAAGGCGGGCGAGCGCGAGTCGATCCTGCGCGAGCGCGCCCGGCAGACCGGGGCGACGATCGTGTACGTCAACGCGGTCGGCGGCCAGGACGAGCTGGTGTTCGACGGCGGATCGATGGTGATGGCCCCCGACGGCTCGGTGCGGCACCGGGCGACGCGGTTCTCCGAGGACCTGCTGATCGTCGACATGCACGGCGATGTCTCGTTCGCCGATCCGCGCCCCGAGTGGGCCGAGGACATCGCGGCGGTGTACACGGCGCTCGTCCTGGGCCTGCACGACTACGTGACGAAGAACGGGTTCTCCGAGGTCGTCATCGGGCTTTCGGGCGGGGTGGACTCCGCGATGGTCGCCACGCTCGCGGTCGACGCGCTCGGCCCCGGCGCCGTGCGCGTCCTGGCGATGCCCTCCACGTACTCGTCGCCCGACAGCCTCGAGGATGCGGCCGCGTGCGCCGACGCCCTCGGCGTGCAGTATCGACACGATCCCCATCAACGAGGTGTTCGACGCCTACCGATACGCCCTTGCGAGCCAGTTCGCCGGCACCGAAGAGGGGATCGCCGAGGAGAACCTGCAGGCCCGCGTTCGCGGCAACCTGCTGATGGCGATGTCGAACCGGTTCGGCTCGATCGTGTTGGCGACCGGGAACAAGTCCGAGTACGCGGTCGGCTACTCGACCCTGTACGGCGACATGGCGGGCGGGTTCGCGCCCATCAAGGACGTTCCGAAGACCCTGCTCTACGAGCTCGCGGCCTGGCGGAACGCCCAGGATGGCACGCCGCCGATCCCCCAACGCACGATCGACAAGCCCCCCTCGGCCGAGCTGCGGCCCGACCAGAAGGACACCGACTCCCTGCCGCCCTATGAGGAGCTCGACCCCGTGATCGAGGCCTACGTCGAGGACGACCTCGGGATCGACGAGATGGTGACCGGCGGCATCGACCGTGCGCTCGCCGAGCGCGTCGTGGCGATGATCGACCGCGCCGAGTACAAGCGCCGTCAGGCGGCGCCGGGCGTGAAGATCACCCCGAAGGCGTTCGGGCGCGATCGCCGGATGCCGATCACGAACCGATACTCCGGCTGACGCCTAGAATCCAAGGCCGCGGGCCCGTAGCTCAGCTCGGTTAGAGCAGGGGGCTTTTAACCCTCGTGTCGCAGGTTCGAATCCTGCCGGGCCCACCGAGCGAGCGCCGCCTCGACCTCATCGAGATGCTCGCCACGATGAGTCGCACGAACGGCATACAGGGGGCTATCGGGATCCTGCGGCCACAACCGGGCGGGCGGAAGGGTCGCCACTCGGGCGTCCGTCTCCTCGGCGATCCGCAACGAGAGCTGAGCCAGCTCGAGCGGAGGAACCGCGTGGATCAGCGCCCGCGAGGCGTCGTTGATCCAGTCGACGTCCTCGGGATCGGTGTCGGAGGCGGCGAACGGCACGCCTCGCTCCAGCTTGTCGGCGAGGGAGAGCACGCGGGCATCCCAGAACGCGATGTGGCCGAACACGGCCGCAACCGTCCAGTACTCGTTGACGGGGATGCCGAGTTCCTCCTCGTCCAGGCGCTCGACCAGCCCGCGGAACCGGTCACGCTCGCGGGTGTTCTCCTCGATGTACGAGCGATCCTCGTCCATGGCTCGGATGATACTCGTGGGGTCGGCGCCGTTCGGGTCGGAGCCTGTGGCTAGGGTGATCCCATGAGATCCACATGGGCGCTGGATGGGCGGGGTCGCCGCTGGCGCGTGGAGGTCCCGACCTCGCGCCACGAGCGGATGCGTGGCCTTCGAGATCGAGGCCCGCTCCCCCCGGGCTCCGCCATGCTGTTGCGCCGATGCCGTTCGGTCCACACGTTCGGGATGTCCCAACCGATCAGGGTGGCGTTCCTCAACGGCTCGTGTCGCGCCATCGACGTCAGGGTGGTGCCCCCGCGACGGCTGACCCGCCCCCGGCTGCGCGCCCGCCACGTCCTCGAGGCCCCGGCCGACGCCGACATCGCGATCGGCGAGCGATTCACGGTCGGATAGGCCCCCGTCCCCCGCGGCTATACTCTGTCGGCTGCCCCTAGGGGCCCGGTACGCTCGGGAGTTGACGCCCCCATCGTCCAGTGGCCTAGGACGCCGCCCTTTCAAGGCGGAAACACGGGTTCGAACCCCGTTGGGGGCACGGCACCACCGCACAACCGAATACCACGCGCCCGTAGAGGAGTCCGGCCGTCCTCACCGCCCTGTCAAGGCGGAGATCGCGGGATCGAAGCCCGTCGGGCGCGCGATCGACGCCGCGTCGACCCTCGAGGTCGGCGCGGCGTTCGTGTCCTGGGGCTCCGCCACCCCCGCCGTCTAGCGCGGGATCGTGTGATTGTGGCGGAACAGATCGTCGGGATCGTGGCGGCGCTTGATCTCAGACAGCCGCTCCAAGGTCGCGGGTGGGTACGCCCTTGCGAGCCCGTTCGGTTCGTCACCCAGGAAGTTCACGTAGGCGGGGCCTCCCCGCAGACCGAGGGTGTCGACGGTGGTATCCACCCATCCTTGCGAGGCGGTCTCGCCCTCCGCCTCCGTGTAGATGGAAGCCACGTTGACCATCGCGTGCTCGCTTCGATGTGCGAAGGCGGTGGCCTCGGGCGCGGTCCGCGCCATCGCCCCGCCGAGCACTCGTAGCTGCACGGCCTGCATCATCCCGGCAGGTTGGGAGACTCGGTCGACGATAGCTGCCGCATCGGCGGCGGACGTGGGGCCACAGAAGCCGGTGTAGCTCGCCGCGGTCGGCCGATAGTCCTCCTCCTCCGGTGGATACATCTCTGGATAGCGGATCGGCCGCACCATGTCGGCCAGCGGCTCGGCGAGCGCGCGGATCGGCGCCACTACTGCCTCGCCGGCGTCCGGCGCACCCGCGTACACGATGAACGACATGATGATCGGCGTGCCCACCAGGTCCTCGGGAAGGAACGGGATCGGCGGCGCCGTCATGACGTTGACGATCGTGGACAACTCCTCCGGCGCCTCGGCCGCCGATGCCATCGATCCTTCGACGGCTTCGGGTGTCGCCGGCTGGAACAACATGCCACCGTAGATCTGTGCCATCGGCACCGTGCGGTAGCGGATCCGCGTGACGACGCCGAAGTTGCCACCACCACCACGGAGCGCCCAGAAGAGGTCGGGCTCCTGCTCGGCATCGACCGTCAGGAATCGGCCATCGGCGGTGACCAGCTCGAATGCCAGCACGCTGTCGATCGTCATGCCGTACTTGCGTACGAGCAGTCCCACTCCGCCGCCGAGGGTCAGACCCGCGATCCCCACCGAGCCGGTGTCGCCGAAGCCGACCGCCGCGTCGCGCTCGGCCGCCGCGGTGGTGAAGTCCACCGCACTGAGGCCCGCGCCCGCCCAGACCGTGTCGCCATCGAAGTCCAGGCTCGTGAGGTCGCGCACGTCGATCACCACGCCTCCGTCCACCGAACAGTGCGCAAGACCGCTGTGCCCGCCCGCCCGAACGGCCAGCTCATGCCCCCCATCGCGCGCGAACCCCACCACGGTCTGCACGTCGGCTGCATGCCGAACCCGCACGAGCACCGCGGGTCGTGGATCGAAGCCGCCCATGAAGATCTGTCGAGCGTCGTCGTAGTCGTCGTGGGTCGGCGTGATGACCACGCCATCCACCTGCATGCTGTCGATGTCCATCACGCCTCCCTCTCTTGGAGGCAACAGGATAGGCGAGGGCATCACGCCGCCGGCTTCAGCCCCTCATCCCCCGTGCCCGGCAGGTATAGGCACGCCGAACCAGGTCGAGAGCGCTTCGGACAGCGTCCGATCCTCGACATCGCCGACCCAGGCAACGTGTCCATCGGGACGGATCAGCACCGCGGAGGGCACTGCGACCTCGCCGATGACCGGGAGGTCCCACGAGCCCTCGTAGCCGGCCCCGACCACCCGGACCCGACCCACCCACGGAGCGCGGTCGGGACGGCTGAGTCGGGTCAGGTCCAAGAGCACGGGTCGGGCTTCGTGGAGGAGCTCGTAGACGCGGGTGAGACCGTCGGCGGTTTGCAGCTCGAGATCCGGCATGCGACGCCCGAGCAGCGGATGCCCGTCGCCGAGGTCATAGTGGATATCGAGACCGGTCAGCATCGCGGCGAGGTGCCTGCGGGGCTCATCCATGGCGAGCAGTTCGGCGAACTGGCCACGCAGCGCCTCATGCCGGTCATCGGGGGTAGTGAGTGCGACCTGCGCCATGGTGTTCTGAAGCACGCGAGCCGCGACCGGGTGCCGCTCGGCGTGATAGGTGTCCAGGAGGCTGTCCGGCGAATCGCCGTTCACGACCTGGGCGAGCTTCCATCCGAGATTGACGGCATCCTGAACACCGGTGTTGAGGCCTTGGCCGCCGTGCGGGGAGTGGATATGGGCTGCGTCCCCAGCCAGCAGCACCCGTCCGGCTCGGTACGACGTTGCTTGGCGCGTCGCGTCGTTGAAGCGGGAGATCCAGGTGGGGTCATGTGCGCCGAAGTCGGTTCCGTACGCGGCGACGAGAGCTTCGCGCAGGTCGGCCAGCGAGGGCTCGGTGCCTTGGTCGACACGATCCTCCTTGAGGACGACCCGATAAGGGCTACCGCCCGCCTGCGGATCGACGGGTCCGATCCCGCCACCTTCACGACGGACCCCGACCGGAGGCTCGTCGGCCATGGCCACCTCGGCGATCATGAAGCTGATCGATGGATCCCATCCGGCGAACTCGATACCGGCGGCCTTTCGGACCGCGCTTCGTCCGCCATCGCAGCCGACGAGGTAGGCACCCCGCAGGGTCGAGCCATCGGCCAGCTCGACGTCGACGCCGTCATCGTCCTGGCGGAACCCGACGACGTCTTGACCTCGAAGGACCCGGACCCCGAGCTCGTCGGTCCAGCCGCCGAGGATGCGCTCGAAGTCTCGCTGCCAAAGCGCCAGGCCGTAGTTGTGGCGGGTCGGAAAGTCGCTGATGTCCAAAGGGATGTAGGCGTAACCCTGGACCTGCATCACCTGACCCTCCGCGAGGAAACGGTCAGCGATCCCGCGCTGGTCGAGCACTTCGATGGTGCGCGCGTAGAGACCGCCGGCACGCGAGCTTTCGAGCGTCTGTCTGACGCGGCGTTCCACGACAACGACATCGACCCCCGCCAGCGCCAGCTCGCCCGCGAGCATCATCCCGGTGGGACCACCACCGGCGATCACCACTCCATGGCCGGTCATCGAGGAGTCCCTAGGGCCTCGGTGAACACGATGAGCCCGCGCCGTTCGCGGCGGCTTCGCCTACCAGCCCAACGGCGCGCTCCACGGTCGCGTCGCGGTCCATCCACACGGGCGTTGCCTGCACGGCGGCGATTCGGATCGTTCCCACGGCGCTCTCCTCACGGCACGGATGCGGGGAGGATAGCGGCAGGGCCGCCGCGACATGAGGGGCGGAAGCCCGGATTGACCGATGTCGCGCCGCCCTTTAGCGTCGGGGCTCCTCACGACGCCGATCAAGGAGGTTCGCGATGCCGTCCCGCCTCAACCCCTACGTCAACTTCGATGGCAAGACCCGGGAGGCGATGGAGTTCTATCGCGACGTCTTCGGAGGCGAGCTCACGATCAACACGTTCGGCGAGTTCGGGAATCCCGACCCCGCGGTCGCCGACAAGACGATGCACGCGCAGCTCGAGTCCGAGAACGGCTTCACGTTGATGGCGTCGGACGGTCCTCCCGGCACCGAGCTCACCGTCGGCGACAACATCGCGATCTCCCTCAGCGGGGACGACGCCGACGAGCTTCGCGGCTATTGGGACCAGCTCTCCGATGGCGGCAGCGTGTTGGTGCCTCTCGAGCAACAGATGTGGGGCGACCAGTTCGGCATGTGCGTCGACCGCTTCGGCATCTCCTGGATGGTGAACATCACCGGCTCGCCTGCATAGGTCAGCTCGATCAATACATCCAACGCGCACCGGCCGCCTCAACGTTGCGGGATGCTCGCGGTCGCCAGGTCCCAGACCCGCGCTGCGAATGCCTCCACATTGCGCTGCCAGCCGTCCTCCAAGGGGCCCTTGACGTCGGTCACGTAGACCTTGTCTTCCGCCACCGCGACCAACCCCTTAGCCTCGAGCATCTCGTTCATGATCGGACGTACCTTCTGGAACCGGGAGATATCTTCCTCGGTGGGCATCCGGCCGGTCCGCTTGTCGGGCCTCGGGGCCATCTCGGTCGTCAAGAGCGCGTACCGAGTGCCTGGGGGGAGCCGCATGCCGGTCAGGAACTTGCGCATCCCGCGGATCGGCTTGCCCATGCGTCCCGGCGAGCTGAACAGGTAAGGTCGGCCGCGGGCAGGTCCCGCGGCGCCACGTCGTGGATATGGCGCACGCTGACCTCAGCACCGCGGGCCTCCAGAGCCCGCGCGAACTCCTGGGCGACAGTGGCCCCGTTCCCGTACCTCGAAGCGTGGACGTATTCGACCCTCACTTGGTGCTCCTTCCGTCACTTCGATTCCACTCTCGGAGATCCAGTCGGTGAGAGGAAGGTCCGTTCAGAGGGACTCGGGACGGTCGGTCGGACACGACCGTCGACCGCTTGCCTCACTCCCTTTTCGGTACCAACCCACGGCGCACGTCTCGTACGGTCGACGCAACCAGACCAAGCTGCTCCGGCGACACCGCGGCTCCGAGCCGGGTCGCAAGTTCCTCATCGAAGGAGCCCTGGGCTGCGTGGAGCACGCGCGATCCTTCGCGGGTGAGGGCGACCACCGACGATCGAGCGTCCTCGGGATTCGGCGAACGGCCACACCAGCCGGCTCGCTCGATGCGATCGACCAGCTTGCTCACGCCGCCCACCGTGATCGACAGCGACCGGGCGATGTCGGCGACTCGACAGTCGGGCCGACGGTCCATGACCTGCATCGGCTCGAACCACGACAACGGCAGGTCGTGATCGCGGAGAAGCCGACCATCGACCAGGTCCCAGAGCTCGGTCTCCAACCTCACCAGGTCACTGAACAGCGCGGAGAGATCGACCCGTGGAATCGCACGAGACGCGGATTTACATTCCATGGAATCAATTCTAGCTCGAGTCGGTTGCATCCCTTGGAGGCTGCTTCCGTAGGACATCCGAGGGAGAGAACTCTCTCGCAGAAGAACCACGAAAGGACAGAAAGCGATGACAACTACCGACGAACAAGCGATCCGGCAGGTGCTCGACACGTATCGGAAGGCGCTCAACACCTCCGACGCTGACCTTGCGGCATCCGTCTACGCCACCGACGGGGTCTTCATGCCCGACCACATCAAGACCAGCAGCGGCACCGAGATCCGGGGCGCCTACGTCCAGATATTCGACACGATCAAGCTCGCCGTCGAGTTCCACTACGACGAGATCTCCGTCCACGGTGACCTCGCTGTGGCCCGGACCCACTCCGAGGGCAAGCTCACGGTACTCGCCGACGACGCTGTGGTCGAAGACGAGCAGAACCGTGAGCTCTTCGTCCTCGCCCGCCGAGACGGAGCATGGAAGATCGCCAGCTACATGTTCAACAAGCCCTTCTAGCCGAATCAAGCTTGCCTCCGGATCCTCACCTGATTGGGGTCCGGAGGCCTGCCCATTTCGACCACACCACCCTTCCACTCGCTACACTTCAACGCGCTGGTAGTGACCTCGGTGGCGATTCCTGCCAGGTTTTCAACCGGCCCGGGCCAGGGCCAGGTCGGGGCGGTAGAAATCGCCAACCGCCGAGGTCATCGGTGGTCGCTGCGATGCCCCGGTAACGGATTCCGCCCATTCGGTAACGGAACCCCACCTCTGCAGGCGTGACCCTGGCCACCGTGTGTCAGGCCGGAATGCTCGTCACGTTCGTTCCACGCACTGACATCTCGGATGTAGCCGCTTCTACCTCGCGCAGGAGTTCCTCCCTTCTTGTCCGTTCTTGTCCGTTGAATTCCGCCTGGAGACGACTGCGGACCGAGTCCGTGCGTTCGCGGAGTACACGGGCGCGGTACGTCTCCTCCAACGCCTTCAGCCTCAGCCCCTTCCTGTCGAGCCACATCATCACCTCACGTTCGGCGATCGCGGGGGCCTCGCGGTCGATCCGTATCCGCATCTGCCGCTCCCGTTCGGCCCGACCGTCCTCGAACGCCTCCAACTCCTCCAGGGCGACGGCCAGCTCCGGGTTCGGATCGACTTCGGTGGCACCCAATACCCCCGCCGCGGCTCCGGCAGCGTCGATCAGACGATCGAAGGTGGCCCGCCTGGACCGCTCGAGCTGCTTCTCGGCGTTCCTCGCTTCGTAGTCGCCCTGGAGCGTGTTGAAGCAGGCCTCCACCTCGTCGGGGGTCGTTCACGATCGGCCGGACGTTGTTCCACAGCGGCGTCCAACCGTCGAGCGCCTTCCAACTCTTGATATCCCCTGCGGTCGCGCGATCGATCTGCGAGACAGGCACGCCGCGGGCGGCCGACTCCCAGCGCACCTTCACCTCCGAGATGAGCACCGTCCTCGCGATCGGGGGCAGAACCTCAGACAGCGCGGTGGTGATGACGCTGCCCACGTCGGGGAGCACCTCGGGCGCTAGGCCGGCGTCAGACAACCGGGTGCTCTCGAGCTGCTCGAGCGCACCCACCGTGCGACAGGCAGAGGGTTGACCCGACGCGTGTCTCAATCACCTGGCGGTGATGCCAGATGCCCGAGTCCGACAGCACCGGCAACGGCTCGACCCGCGTCCATCGGCGACGGTATGAGTCCAGACCCAAGTCGTCCAATGCGTGGTCGATCATCTCGACAGCCGAGCGGTGCGCATCCTCCTGCGTGTAGGCCTCCGGTGTAGCGAAGTCGAAGACGACCATCCCGGCGGCGTAGTGCGCCGAGCCCCACCCGCGCGCGGTTAGTCGGTCATCCAGCTCCTTGATGGCGACCGCTTCTTCATCGCCCCCCAACATTGTTGAGAACCAGCTCACCGTGAACCTGCCAAGTCTCCACCGCAGCTCCGTCACTTGGATGAGACTGCCAAGGCCTCCGCGGCTACAACAAGGTCCTTGAGGGGGATCTCTCCGTTCCCCAGCAGAACCACATGGACGCCGTCGACGACGAAGATGACGCCGCCCTCAGCGTCGTCTTTCGGGTCGCCGTCCGGGTCGATTAGACTCGCCGGATTGGAACCGATCGTGCCCACCGAGTAGATCTTTGGGTTCTCGTTCGCGAGGTTCTCCCAGGATGCTTTCGGATCCACGATCGTGTTCTCACTCATCTGGAGTGATACCCCGCTTGAGAACTCGAGCAGGGTGGCGTCACCCGGGCAGTCCCAGGCGGCGACGAGGTCGTTCCCGTTGGCGAGTGTCTCCTCGGGTAGGGCAACAGAGTATGGCGCCTGGTCGAGTGCAGCGGATAGGCTCACCCGCTCGCCCCCGCAATGCTCCATCCGCTGGGGTCCATCGCCGACAGGTGCAGCACCACCCGAGGCCTGTCCCGGATCACTTCGTTGGGCACAACCCACCACGCTGACAAGCAGCAGGGCCGCGACCGCAACTCCCATCGTCGATATCCGCGCCCGTGTCATCACCGCGTTCCTCCTCTCGCCATTCAGTCGTGGAGCACCTGGACGTGCCTTACCGTGACCTGATACCAGTGGTAGTCGGGATCGGTGTCCACCTGGAGGTCGGGATCAGTCCATTCGAACCAAGAGGTGCCGCCCGCCACCCTCTGGAAGTCCAGCTGCTTGAAGTCCGCCCATGCGCTGTCGCATGTGCAGTCTCGTTCGCCCATGACGTAGAGATCCCCGCGATCGAAGTTGACGTTGATCGAGTCGACTTGGTTCCCTTCGCGCTTGGCTAGCCAGATGGTGTCCGAGTTCCCGTCCGCGATCGAGAGGTCGTACCATGTCGACTGCGCTGCGCTTCCCCAGACCTGACAGTTGCTCGCCCCGCCGTCGGGCTTCCACCAAGTGAAGGTCCTGGGGTTGCTGTAGTAGTTCCCGTCGCACGACGAATACCCCAGAACCCAGCCCCACTCCACGAAACCGTTGCCTGAGCTGCTCAGGACGCCCATGCTGGTGATTCGATTGCAGTCGTTGTCAAATGCCCCGAACCATGTGTTGCCCCTCACACCTTGGTGGTTGCCGGCCTGAGTCCCCTGCGTGATCTGAACGTTGTAGCTCGCGTTCTCGCAGTCTGGGTCGGGGATTCCCAGCGCAGGAGCCGGAACCAGGATTGGAAGCATGACTGCGACGGTGAGCGCGAGCCCGGCAACCTTGACCCTCATCGTGGGCCTCCCTTGCACCTCTCGTCTCTCCATACTATTGCCTCAAGTCGGCTCTTGGGTTCATGCCGCCGAGCGGACCAGGTGTGACCATGCCGCCCGTTTCTCGTCAGAGCTACGGTACGCCTGGTGGCTCAGAGAGCAAGTCAAGGCGCTGGTCAGCGGGCTACTGGAACTCCTGGATGGCGAACAGCACGTCCCAGAGCTGGTCGAAGTCGAGCCCGATGGCGTTCTCCCAGTTGATCCGGGCGCCCACCTTCCCGTCGAGCCGCGTCTCGTAGGCCACGTCGACCGACTCGCTGCCGAACTGGTCGACGAGCGGCAGGTAGGCAGACACGGCCCCATAGCTGATGTCTTCCCCGGACGTGAAGATCGTCTCGTAGATGTCGATCATCTCGAACTCGATCCCATCCTTGGTCAGTCCGCTGGAGAGGTTCTCGTCCGCGTTGTACTCCACGAGCACCACCCATCCACCAACACCCTTGAAGACCTCCACGGTTCTGAGCCAGACGCCGGTCGTCGGCTACGGGTCGCCGTACCTCATCGACCCACAGGCCGCCGGTCGCCTCTACATCTCGGGCGTGAGCCTGCAGGCGTTCGAGGAGAACGACGGCGCGACCAACACGACGCTCGTCCGCTACGAGGGACACGCGGGCTTCCACGTGGAACGCCTCGACGCGATCCTGCGCGTGACGGCGGGCTCGGTAACGAACGTCGAGGGAGCCGGGCGTCCGGCTCCCTTCGACCCACATCACCTAGATCTGCGCTCTCGGGAGTTCACCGAGGTTCGCCCGGTTGAGCGCGAGCACGAGCCGGTCGCTCATGCCGGGCATTGGCCCGTCCCGACCCACCCTTCTCGTCGGGGCGGGCTTTGGTGCGTGAGGCGTCAGACGGGTCACCGCATCATTCCGGGCCGCAGATGATTACCTGGGGTGATCGGCCCGGGGGACGTTCTCGAGCCCCTAGAGTCGCGCTGAGCTATACTGTGAGGCAACGGTTTACATGGCCATGGGCGGTTCGATTGTCGAACGGCTTCGAGGGTGACGGAGAAGCTGCGTGGGGGACCAAGTTCGTCATGGTGGCCACGCGCTCGCCGATCGGTCGGTTCATCCTGGACGTGGAGCGCGTGCCAGATCCGGGGTCAGAAGCCTCGGTCGCCGTCTCCTGCTTCGACCGCCTCGCACCGCATGTCCCCGGAACCCAGGCGATCGTCTACGACACCGCGCTTCGGGGAGTCCACCACCAGAAGATCCTCAGGGAGCTCGGGATCGTGCCGGTCAACATGGTGGCGGCCGCCGAGACGATCGCGAGCAAGACCCTCAAGCGCAAGATCAAGCGGCGCGAGAAGACCGTGCATGTCGAGGACAAGGATGTCCGGCTCCCCGACGGCTCAACCGTCACGCTCCGTCTGTTCTCCGAAGCGGGCGCGATCGGCCTCATGCGCCCTACGGAAGCGGGTGAGCTGGAGTTCGCCCCCCTCACCCGCAAGAGAACGCACAGGACGAGGGCCACAGACTCAGGGCTGTACCGCTGGTACAACGACTACCGGCTCCCCGAGCACATCGGCGGAGGGCAGATCACGGTGCGCCTCCACCAAAACGAAGTCGATCGCAAGCGCAAGTTCAATCGGACCGAGAACGTCCGGCCCATCCCTCCCTCGGACCCGGACTTCCCGCGCCTCTACGGACGCAGGAACGACTCCGAATCACTCAACCGGTCCTTGGAGGACACGCTGTTCCTCGGTAGGGCTCATAGCCTGGGATGGCGCCGTCAGCAGGTCGAGATGCTCGGCTGGGCCGTGATGGTCAACGCCCTCACGATGGCCCGCCACAGAGCCACTGAGGACCTCGAAGCGGCCGCCTGACTCGCTCCACTTCCGGCACCATCCCGGTAAGCATCGAGGCTGTCCCGGAAACATCCCGAAGGCCGAGATGGCGTTACCGATCCCGGACCCACCTCCACTCGCTACACTTCAACGCGCTGGTGGTGACCTCGGTGGCGATTTCTGCCAGGTTCTCTACCGGCCCGGGCCAGGTAGCTCAGTTGGCAGAGCACGCGGCTGAAAACCGCGGTGTCGGCAGTTCGATTCTGCCCCTGGCCACTCAGGCCGTCCGTTCGCGGGCGGCCGCTAGTTCATCGCCTCGCGGCTGCGCACCTCCGCCCAGCGTGTGAGGACCGCCTGGTAGATGTCGGCGCTCCGCGGGTACTCGCCGCGCTCCAGGGCGTCCATCGCCTCCATCACGTCGCGGGCGCTGCGGTCGTCGTCGAGCTCGTCCCACCGCATCAGGTCGCACAGGCTCGCGTAGTCGAGCTCGAGCATCGACGTCGAGGGGAAGTTGGCCATCCACTGGTGCAGGTCGACGATCAGGTCGCTGATCGGGCCGAGGTCCGAGCGCCGGAGCGGCCCGACGATGTCCTCGGCCCGGCGCATCGCCTTGTGGACCGTGGTGCGGTAGCGGATCCGCGAGCGGCCGTGCTCGTCCTCGCCGAACCACCGCTCCTCGTCTCGGAACAGCACGAACCAGCGGATCGGCACGTGCCACGGACTCTGGTGCGCACACGAGACGGTCAGCGGGTCCCGGCGACGGATCCGGTTGAGCTCGCGACGGGCCGTACGAGCCGTCTTCTTCGGAACGAACTCGTCCCACAGCTCCATCGGCTCGGACTCGCGGAAGGCGAGCATCGCCGCGAGGACCCGCATCCGCATCCGCCATGGGCTCACGAAGGTACGGCCGTCGATCAGGCGCACCTCCGCGCCCTCCCCGTCGGCGGGCGCCAGCAGCCCGAGCTTCCCGGTCGTGGGACGATCGACGTAGCGGTGACGGATCGCCGGGTCGGGACGCATGCCGACCAGGTATCGCTCCCAGTGCAGGCGCTCTTCGAGGTCGAAGGCGTCCAGCGGTTGGAACACGCGCAGATAGGCGCTGGGGACCATCGAGCCGAGTCTAGCGTGCCCCGTCATCCCCTATGCTCTCGGCGTTCTTGTCAGGGGAGTCAAGTGGGGGACGCACCGGCACACTGGGGGGGCACCGCGCCGGCGCGTGTCCTTGCGCCGGATGGAACACCGGTGGGCGACACCGACGTCGGGCTCTCCGCGGACGACCTGCGCGCGATCCTGCAGCAGATGATGGTGGCGCGACGACTCGACCGCGAGTGCATCGCGCTGCAGCGCCAGGGCGAGCTTACGGTCTACCCGGGGTTCGAGGGTCAGGAGGCCGCCCAGATCGCCAGCGCGTGGGCGCTCGGACCCGACGACTTCGTCTTCCCCACCTTCCGGGAACTGGCGGTGGCGATGGTGCGCGGAGTCGATGTCGTGCAGTACCTGCAGTACCACCGCGGCACCTGGCACGGCGGTCCCTACGACCCGCGGGCGACGCGGTTCGGTCCGATCTGCATCCCGATCGCCACCCAGATCGTGCACGCGGTCGGCCATGCGCTGGGAACGTCGCTCGACGGCGGCGATGGCGTCACCGTCGCCTACTTCGGCGACGGCAGCACCAGCGAGGGGGACTTCCACGAGGCGGCCAATCTCGCCGGGGTCTGGAAGGTGCCCGCCGTGCTGTTCTGCCAGAACAACGGCTGGGCGATCAGCCTCCCGACGACGCAGCAGACGGCGGGAGAGATCTGGCGTCGTGCCGAGGGGTACGGGATCGCCGGTGTGCGGGTCGACGGGAACGACGTGCTCGCCGTCTACGCCAGCATGCGTGACGCGGTGACGAGGGCGCGGGCCGGCGAGGGCGCGACGCTGATCGAGGCGATGACGTACCGGATCGGCGCGCATTCGACGGCCGACGACCCCGGTCGTTACCGCGACGACGCCGAGGTCGAGGCCGCTCGCGCGCACGACCCCGTCGTTCGGTTCGAGGCATGGATGCGCGCCGACGGGCACGTCGACCAGGCATTCGTGGACTCGTGCGCCGAGGAGGCCGAGGCGTTCGCCCTCGAGGTGCGGGCCGGGGTGATCGCCACGGAGCCGCCGCCCGTCGAGTGGATGTTCGACTGGACCTACGCCGAGCCGCCGGGCGGGACCTGGGCACGCCAGCGGGCGGAGGCGCTCGGTGAGTGAGGCCTGGACCCTGTCTGGCGCCCTCAACCGGGCCCTGCACGACGCGCTGGCCGAGGACCCTCGGCTGCTGCTGTTCGGCGAGGACGTCGGGCGCTCCGGCGGCGTCTTCCGCGTCACCGACGGGCTGCAGGATGCCTTCGGACCGCGCCGGGTCTTCGACACCCCGATCAGCGAGGCAGGGATCGCCGGCACGGCGGTGGGCCTCGCGTTCGCCGGATACAGGAGCGTCATCGAGATGCAGTTCGACGCCTTCTCCTACCCGGCGCTGGAGCAGATCATCGATCACGTCGCCAAGATGCGGGAGCGCACCCGCGGGCGCGTCGATATGCCCATCACGATCAGGATCCCGGCGTTCGGTGGGATCCGCGGCAAGGAGCATCACGGCGAGAGCCCCGAGACCTACTACGCCCACACCGCCGGGTTGAAGGTGGTCGTCCCCTCGTCGCCCCTGGACGGCTACACCCTGCTCCGGCATGCGATCACCGACCCCGACCCGGTCGTGGTGCTCGAGCCGAAGTCGCGGTACTGGGGCAAGGAGACGGGTGAGCTGACGACCGAGGGCAAAGGGATCGGGCGCGGACGGGTCCTTCGGGAAGGCGATGCCTGCACGGTGGTCGCCTACGGGTCGATGATCGCGCGGGTCCTGGAGACGGCGGAGGCGCTCGCGGCCGAGGGCATCGAGGCGCGCGTGGTCGACCTGCGCTCGCTCTCGCCGCTCGACGAGGATCTGCTGGGCGAGTGCCTGCGCGAGACCGGGCGGATGGTCGTGGTGCACGAGGCTCCCAAGAGCCTCGGGATGGGAGCCGAGGTGGCCGCTCGGGCGATGGAGGTCGGCTTCGACTTCCTCCAGGCCCCGGTCGAACGCGTCACGGGATGGGACGTCCCGTACCCACCCGCATCGCTCGAGGATCGGTATCTCCCGAACGTGGACCGGATCGCGTCGGCGGTGCGCAAGGTGGTGACCTACTGATGGCCGAGCGGGTGTTCGCGATGCCCGATCTCGGGGAGGGGCTCGAGGGGGGCGAGATCGTCGCCTGGCTCGTCTCGGAGGGCGACGCCGTCGTCCTCAACCAGCCGCTCGCGGAGATCGAGACCGCCAAGGCGACGGTCGAGATCCCGTCCCCGTTCGGGGGAACGATCCGGACCCTCCACGGGGACGTCGGCGAGAGCGTGGCGGTGGGCGCGCCGCTCGTCACGTTCGCCCGCGTCGCGACGCCGACAGCGGCCACCCCCGCGGTGCGGAAACTGGCCCGAGAGCACGGAGTCGACCTGTCCGAGGTCGCCGGCACCGGGCCGGACGGCCGGATCACAGCCGACGACGTCGGGCGGGCCGCGGCGGGCGACGGCACCTTGGCGATCGGGATCGAGCGGGACTTCGACGTCGAAGCGATCACGATCGCGCGGCGGACGATCGCCGAGCGGCTCACGGCGTCGGTCCGGGAGGTCCCGCACGTGACGACGTTCAGGACACTGGATTGCAGCGCCTTGACCGCGGTGCGCACGGAGCTGGATCTATCCCCGCTTCCCCTGTTCGTGAAGGCGCTGGCTGTCACGTGCCGGGAGCACCCGGTCCTGCATTCCAGCTGGCACGGCGACCGGGGCGAGATCCACGTCCCGCACGCCTGCCACGTGGGGATCGCCGCCGATACGCCCAAGGGCCTCGCCGTCCCGGTCCTCAGGGACGCCGCGGGCTCGGGCATCGCCGAGATCGACGCCGAGATCCGGCGTCTGGCCGCCGCGGCCCGCGAGGGCTCCCTCACCCCCGACGAGCTCACCGGCGCCACGATCAGCGTGTCGAACACCGGGTCGTACGGCTCGGAGTCCGGCACGCCGATCATCCCGCCCGGTCAGGGAGCGGTCATCGCGATGGGCGCGATCGCGCCGAGGGCACTGGTCGTCGGCGGCGATGTCGTGGCGCGGCCGGCCTGCACGCTGTCGCTGTCCTTCGATCACCGGCTCATGGACGGCGCGACCGCGGGGCGGGCGCTCACGTTCCTGATCGAGCTGCTCGGAGACGAGGACCGCATGCGGGGGCTCGCATGAAGATCGTCTCGCTGCTGCCCTCGGCCACCGAGCTCCTCTACGCGCTCGGACTCGGCGACGACCTGATCGGCGTGACCGACGAGTGCGACTTCCCGGGCGACGCGGTCACCAAGCCGGTCGTCTCCCGCAGCGCGCTCCCCCAGGGTCGCCCCCTCTCATCGCTCGAGATCGACCGGGCGGTGCGCGAGCGGATGGATGCCCGGCAGCCCCTCTACCGCCTCGACACCGAACTGTTGCGCCGCGAGCGACCCGACGTGATCGTGACCCAGGACCTCTGCCGCGTCTGCGCGGTTCCCGCGGGACAGGTCGAGGAGGCGCTCGCCGCGATCGGTCTCGACGCGACCACCGAGGTGATCTCCCTCGACCCCCACACGCTCGAGGAAGTGATCGGGCAGGCCGAGGTGCTCGGCGCCCGGTTCGATCGCGCGGAGGAGGGCCAAGAGCTTGCAACGGGGCTGCGCGACCGCGTGATGGCGGTCAAGGCCACGGCGGCCCGTCTGCCCACGATCGGCGTGTGCTGCGTGGAGTGGTGGGAACCACCCTTCGTCGCCGGCCATTGGGTCCCGGAGATGGTCGAGGCGGTCGGCGCCGTGAGCCTGCTGAGCGGGAAGGGGGAACCGTCGCTCCAGGTCACGCACCGTCAGATCCGCGACGCCCACCCCGAGGTCATCGTGTTCATGCCGTGCGGCTACTACCTCGAGGAGGCCGAGCAGGAGGCCGAGGCGCTGCTCGCCCATCCCGAGATCGCCGACACCCCCGCGGCCCGCAACGGGAACCTGTTCGCGGTCGACGCCTCCTCGTACTTCTCACGGCCCGGTCCGCGCGTCGTCGACGGGCTGGAGATCTTGGCCTGGGCGGTGCATCCCGAGGCCTACCCAGCCCCCCCGCCCGACGCGATCGCGCGGATCCGGTGACCGACGAGGCACCGATCCTCGAGTTCGACCCGGCTGCGGAGGCCGTCATCGAACCCTCTCGGGTGATCGAGCCGATCGACATGTCTCCCCACGTCGTCATGTGCTTCTTCCAGGACGCGATCGCCGAGGCGGTCGAGCGTCGAGGCGCCACGGTGATCGACCACGTGATCTCCGAGATCGGCCGCAATCCCGTCTACGACATGCGCGTGGACGAGCGTCGGGTCACCCTGGTCCACCCCGGCGTGGGCGCGCCGCTCGCGGCCGGATTCCTCGAGGAGATGATCGCGAAGGGCGGGCGCGCCTTCGTGGCCTGCGGAGGCGCCGGGGTGCTGGTGCCCGACGTCGCACTGGGCCACGTCATCGTGCCGACGGCGGCGGTCCGGGACGAGGGCACCTCGTACCACTACCTCGCGCCCGGGCGCGTCTCGTATCCAACCGGCCAAGCGGTGGAGGCGATCCTCGAGACCCTTCGCCGCCACGACGTGCCCCACGTCGAGGGCTCGACGTGGACGACCGACGCGCTCTACCGTGAGACGCGGGACAAGATGGCCGCGCGGGTAGCCGAGGGGTGCCTGACCGTAGAGATGGAGGCCGCCGCGCTGTTCGCCGTCGCGGCCTTCCGGGGCGTGTCCTTCGGTCAGCTGCTGTACGCGGGCGACGACCTGTCGGGCGACGACTGGGACGCACGTGGCTGGGACGAGCACGTGAGCGGGCGCACCCTGCTGCTCGAGCTGGCGATCGAGGCGGTCCTCGGTCTCCCGCCGAGCTGAGGCTTCGGTAAGCTCCGGCCATGCAACCCCAGAACCTGGTCGCTCCCGGCGACGTCGGACGCCGCGTGACGTTCCAGTTCGAGCTGCCGAACGGGTTCCTGAGCGAGGCCGTCGGCGTCTTCGAGCGATGGGACGAGGACGCGCAGACCTACTTCGTCCGCAAGCGGGACGGCACCGAGGTGCGCGTGCCGGCTCGGGGCGTGCGCCACGGCAAGGTCATCCCCGACGCCCCGGCGAGCGCCTAGCCCGACTTGGAGGAACCATGGCCGACCTGCCCACCGCGTTGATCCGCCTCCGCCTCGGCCAGGAGGACGCCCACTACGGCGGCAACCTGGTCGCAGGCGCCACCCAACTGAAGATCGTGGGCGACCTGATCACCGAGCTCGCGATGAAGTACGACGGCGACGAGGGCCTGTTCCGCGCGTACGAGTCCGTGGAGTTCCTCGCACCGCTGTACGCCGGCGACTGGATCGAGGCGCGCGGCGCGATCGTCGGCACCGGCAACACGAGCCGGCGCTGCGAGTTCGAGATCCACAAGGTCGGCGCGGCGCGCACCGACATCAGCGAGAGTGCGGCGGAGTTCCTCGACGAGCCGATCCTCACGCTCAAGGCGGTCGGCACCACGGTGGTGCCGTACGAGCACCAACGCTTCGCCCACTGATCGCTAGACGGCGAGCCTCGAGCCCCCCGAGCACCTGAAGCAGCTCGTCGACCTCGAACGGCTTGGCGATGTAGGCGTCGGCTCCCAGCTCGGCCGCCCGCACTCGGTCACGCAGGGACGACAGCGCCGAGACCACGATCACGACCGGCCGGCGCTCGCTCGGGATCTTCACCAACTCGTCCAGCACGGCCCAGCCGTCCATCGTCGGCATCATGATGTCGAGCAGCATCACGGCGGGACGGTGATCGGCGACCGCGAGCATCGCCTCGATGCCATCGGTGGCGGTGATGACCCGGTAGCCCTCGGTCTCCAGGCTGTAGCGCAGCACCGAGAGCACCTGCGGCTCGTCGTCGACCACCAGGATGCTGGGCGCCTCCTCGGCGTCGAGCGCATCACGCGAGCGCGTCGCATCGACCATCCAGCGAGCGTACGGCGACGCGACGGTGCACGCATCCGCCGCACGGCTGCTTCTGAGCGTGATCGGACCCCATCGAACCCCGTCGAAGGTCTATAGGCCGAGGAGGGTCCGCTTCGAACGTCCTCAGGCGATCTGCGCGCCTGCGCCCAACGCGACGTGGCCGATCCGGAAGGCCTCGTGGCGCGAACGAGCGATGACCTCGTCGACGTTCGAGGGGTCGACGACCAGCACCATCCCGATCCCCATGTTGAAGGTGGCGAACATGTCGTCCGCGGTGACCGATGTCGCCGAGCGCACCAGCTCGAACACGGGGTGCTCGGACCAGCTCCCGCGCTCGACCCGCGCGCCGAGTCCCTCGGGAAGCGCGCGAGGCAGGTTCTCGGGCAGGCCCCCGCCGGTGATGTGGGCCGCCGATCGAAGGAGCCCCGCGCGGGCGAAGGCCACGACGTCGGTGGCGTAGATCGCGCAGGGCTCGAGCAGCTCGTCCCCCAACGCTCGATCGAGACCGGCCGGCACCTCGTCGAGCCCGAAGCGACCCAGGAGCGCCGATCTGACCAGCGAAAAGCCGTTCGCGTGCAGGCCGCTCGAGGCCAGGCCGATCAGCACGTCGCCCTCGCGCACGTCGGCCACGATGCAGTCGCTCGGCCTCGGTCGACGATCCCGACGCAGAACCCCGCCAGGTCGAACTGGTCGGCAGGCATCACGCCGGGGTGCTCGGCCGTCTCGCCGCCCAGCAACGCGCAGCCCGCCCGTCGGCACCCTTCCGCGACTCCTTCCACGATCGAGGCCACCCGCTCGGGCACCACGCTGCCGACGGCGAGGTAGTCGAGGAAGAACAGCGGCTCCGCGCCGGTGCACGCGACGTCGTCCGCGCACATCGCGACGAGGTCGATGCCGACCGTGTCGAGCCGGTCCATCTCCCGCGCGATCTCGAGCTTGGTGCCGACGCCGTCGGTGGCCGCCGCGAGATATCGGTCCTCGCCGATCGGAACAGGCCCGCGAACCCGCCGACCTCGTCGGCCACCTCGGGGCGGCGCGCCCGCGCGGCCAGGTCGCCGATCAGGGACACGGCCTCGGCGGCGGCCTCGAGATCGACGCCGGCGCGCCGGTACGCCTCGCTCACGGCGTCGGCAGGCGGAGCTGGTCCTCGAGCATGAACTTGCCGGCGTGCTCGGGCACGGGGATCGGGTACTGCCCGTCGAAGCATGCCGCGCAGAACGTCCTCGGCCGGCCGATCGGTCGCGGCGATCATCCCCTCCTGCGAGAGGTAGCCGAGCGAGTCGGCGCCCACGTAGGCGCGGATCTCCTCGACGGTGAGATCTGCCCCGATCAGCTCCTGTCGGGTCGGCATGTCGATCCCGTAGAAGCACGGCCACTTCACCGGCGGACACGTGATCCGGATGTGCACCTCGGTGGCGCCGGCCTCGCGCAGCGCCGCGACGATCTGCTTGGTGGTGGTGCCGCGGACGATCGAGTCGTCGACCACCACGAGCCGCTTGCCGCGGATCGAGTCCGGCAACGGGTTGAGCTTCAGCTTCACGCCGCGGTCGCGCAGCGTCTGGGAGGGCTGGATGAACGTGCGCCCCACGTATTGGTTCTTGTAGAGCCCGTCGCCGTAGGGGATACCCGCTCACCTCGCTGTATCCCTGCGCCGCAGAGTGTCCCGTCGTCGGGCACCGCGATCACGAGATCGGCCTCGACCGGGGTCTCGCGGGCCATGATCCGGCCCATCTCGCGGCGGGCCTCGTGGACCGTGACGTCACGCAGGCGCGAGTCGGGTCGCGCGAGGTAGACATACTCGAAGATGCACATCGCTCGTCGCGGGGACTCGGCGAACCGCACCGAGTGGAGTCCACGGTCGTCGATGCGCACGAGCTCTCCCGGCTCGACGTCGCGCACGAAGACCGCGCCCACGATGTCGAGCGCGCACGTCTCCGACGCCACGACGAAGCCGTTGGGCAGGCGACCGATGACTGAGTGGTCGCACGCCGTGCGGATCGCGGGCCGCGTACACGCTGCGCTCGTCCATCATCACGAAGCAGAACGCGCCCGGCCAAGCGTCGGCAGCACCCGCAGCGCCGCGTCCTCGAGCCCGCCGCTCGCCACCATCTCGTTCGCCATGAGCGTGGTGACGAGGTCGGAGTCGGTCGTGGCGCGGCCCCGCCGTCCCACGACGGCTCGGCCAGCTCCTGGGTGTTGACGAGGTTGCCGTTGTGGCCGAGCGCCAGCGAGTGGGCGCCGTCGGTCTTGAAGACGGGCTGCGCGTTCTCCCAGGTCGTCGAGCCCGTCGTGGAGTAGCGCGTGTGGCCGATCGCGAGGTCGCCGTGCAGCGTGGTGAGCGTGGCCTCGTAGAACACCTGGCTGACGAGGCCCGAGGTCCTTGTAGACGAGGATGTCGTGGCCGTCGCTGACGGCGATGCCGGCGGATTCCTGCCCGCGGTGCTGCTGGGCGAAGAACCCGAAGTAGGTGAGGCGCGAACGTCGTCGCCGGGCGCCCACACCCCGAAGAGCCCGCATTCCTCCTTCGGTGATTCGGCGCCCACGAGGGCCTCAGTGTAGCGGGCATCGCGGGCGCTCAGGCCGAGGGGAGGACACCTTCCAACTGCAGCAGAAGCTCCTTGCGCGCGACCCCTCCCGCATAGCCACCCAGCGCCCCACCGGCCCGGAGCACGCGATGGCAGGGGACGACGATCGGGATCGGGTTAGAACCCAGCGCGTTGCCCACCGCCCGGGCGGCCTTCGGCTTGCCGATCCTCCGAGCGAGCTCGCCGTACGTGGTCGTGTCGCCGAACGGGACCCGCGCCGTGGCGGCCAGCACGTCGCGGGCGATCCCATGGATCAACCGGCGGTCGAGCGCGAGATCGAACGTCGTGCGCCCACCGACGAAATAGGCGTCGAGCTCACGACGGACCTCGTCGGTGGCGGGAGCGTGCTCGAGCACGCGTGGCGAGATCTCCCTGGCCAGCCGGTCCATCAGCTCGTCGCGGTCCTCGCCCTCGAACGCGATGCATGCCAGCCCTCGGGGCGTGACGGCGAGCCACAGCTCCCCGATCGGGGACGACATCGTGGCCACGGCGACGTCGAGCAGGTCCCGCTCGGCGGCCAGCGGCGGCGACGCGCGCGGCCGCGTCGCGGGATCGCGCATCGGCTTCGGCGGCGCTCGCGAGGCGCTTCAGCTCGCTCGTCATGCGATCAGCTCCCTGAGCCGCTTCGTGCCCTGATAGACGTTGGCTCGCGCGGCCTCTTGCGTCGTGCCCATCATCTCGGCGATCTCGGCGTACGGGCGATCGAGCACGTGTCGATGCACGACGGCCACCCGCTGCCGGGGCGGCAGGTCCCGCACCGCCTTCCACAGAGGGTCGCCGACATCGACCGGATCCGCGGGCGGAGCGGCGGGGGAGGCCTCGGGCATGGTGTCGACCGGCAGGGCGCCTCGGGCGGCGGCGCGATGATGATCGATCGCCTTGCGCGAAGCGATCTTGAGCACCCAGCGGTCGAGCGCCGAACCGTCGTGCAGCCGTGGATAGGCCCTGAGCGCCGACAAGAAGGTCTCCTGGAAGCAGTCGTCGGCCGCGTGGGGACCCACCGCCACCGTCAGGAATCGGTACACCATCGTCCGCTGCTCCTCGAGGAATTCGGCGAACGGCGGCACGGGCGCCACGCGTCCGCTCACGAGTCCCCCATCGTCATCTCGCGATCGAACCACACCCCGAACAACGGCCAGATCCCGCACGCCCGTGAAAGCCCTACCCGATGCCGAGCGCCGCGGGGAGCTCGCGGTGGTCCGCCAGGACGACGTCGCCCTCAGGCCCGTCACCGCCATGGCCCTCACCGAAGGACGAGCCGGCGCGAAGGCCCGTGTATCGGACCGCGGTCATGCCGAGCGCCTTCGCTCCGGCGATGTCGGTGCGACGCGTATCGCCGACGTGAGCGGCCCGGCCGGGGTCGACGACGTCGAGGGCCGTCAGGGCGGGAGCGAACGCCTCGCCGAGCCGGCTTGAACCAACCGGTCTCGTCGCTGAACGCCCAGGCCTCGAAGGCGTCGAGCAGGCCGAACCCCTGCAGCCGGCGACGCAGCGTCGGCGAGGACGTGAGCCCCACATCGCACACGATGCCCACGCGGATCCCAGCGGAGCGCAGGACGCTCAGGCACTCCCCGATCCCCGGGGCGACGTCGAGGGGGACGGTCTCCCCCACCACTCGGAACCCGTCGATCAACCGCTCGGCCAGCGAGCCGTCGGGGACGATCGACAGGCGCTCGCAGACGTAGGCCACGGAATCGGCGGCCGAGTACGGCCCGAGGTTGTCATGCCAGTGGCGCTCGAAGTTCGCCCAGTTCGCCGCGAAGGCCTCGGTCAGCGCTTCGTCGGCCACGACCTCGCCCGCCTCGGCGAGGGTGGCGGCGAACCGCTCGGTCTGCGCACGGCGCATCTGGCCGGGTCGCTCGCTGACGAGCGTCTCCCAGAAGTCGAAGGTGACGGCCTCGATCATGCGGTCGTCAGACCGTCTCGCCCAGCAGGCGAGGGATGGCCGTCGAGTGAACCTCGCGAAGCTCGGTCGAGCGGATGCTCGTATCGACCGGCCACGACGGCGCGCGGCCCCCCCGTTTCCCCGAGGCGACGACAGGGCACTCCCATGCGCCTCGGCGAGGCTCTTCGAACGCCGCCGCATGCTCGGGCGCGACGCTCACGACGGCGCGTGAGGCCGATTCGCTGAACAGCATCACGTGCGGGGGCAGGTCGCCGGGCACGCTCACGGCGAACCCGTGGCCCCCGAGGACGGCCGATTCCGCGAACGCGACGGCCAGGCCGCCCTCCGAGCAGTCGTGGGCGCTCGCGATCAACGCCCGGGCGGCCCCATCGACGAGCAACCCGATCAGGGCGCGCCTCGGCCACCAGGTCGAGCGCCGGTGGACGACCCGCGATCACTCCGAGCACCACCTCGGCGAACTCCGATCCGCCGAGCTCGGGTTGCGTCTCGCCCAGCAGATAGACACCCAGCCCCGGGCGAGGGAATCCGCTGGGCACCCGTAGCCGGTAGTCGTCGAGCAGCCCCAGCATCCCGATCACCGGGGTCGGCCAGATCGCCGAATCGGCGGACTCGTTGTAGAAGCTGACGTTGCCACCCGTGACCGGCGTGTCGAGCGCCGCGCAGGCGTCGCGCATCCCCCGGATCGCCTCGGAGAACTGCCACATGACCTCGGGCCGTTCGGGGTTGCCGAAGTTCAGGCAGTTCGTGACGGCGAGCGGCACGGCGCCGCTGACGGCCACGTTGCGAGCGGCCTCGGCCACCGCATGCGCCGACCCCAGGTACGGATCGAGCGACCCGAACCGGCCCTTGCCGTCGCTCGAGAGCGCGAGGGCCTTCATCGTGTCGGGGACCCGGACGATCGCGGCGTCGCTCCCCGGCCCGGCCACCGTCTGGCCCCCGACCAGCGAGTCGTACTGCTGGTGCACCCACTCGGTACTCGCCACGTTCGGGGAGCCGAGCACGGTCAGCAGGGCGTCGGACAGGTCCCCCTCGAACGGGAGGAACGCCGGGTCGTCGGCCGATGAGGGACGAGCTGCGGGCTCGCGGATCTCCCGGTCGTACTCGGGACCCTCGTCGGCGAGCGAGCGCGCCGGCACGTCGGCGACGACCTCGCCGCCGAGCGATCACCGTCGATGTCATCGCCTTCCACCAGCTCGGCGATGACCGCGGTGGCGAGCCCCCAGCGGGTGCACACCTCGCGAACGTCGTCGAGCCGGTCCGGATGGACGATCGCCAGCATGCGCTCCTGCGATTCCGACGTGAGGATCTCGAACGCCTCCATCCCCGCCTCGCGCAGCGGCACCGCGTCGAGGTCGACTCGGGCGCCCAGGCCCGCACGCGCGGCCGATTCGCTGACCGCGCAGGTGATGCCGGCGCCACCCAGATCCTGCAGGCCCTCCAGGAGACCGCGCTCCATCAACTCGAGCGAGGCCTCGATCAGCAGCTTCTCCGCGAACGGATCCCCGATCTGGACGGCGGGCCGCGATGCGACGGAGCCGTCGTCCAGGGTCGCGATGCGAGGATGCTGACGCCCCCGATCCCGTCGCGGCCCGTGGGCGCCCCGTACAGCACCATGAACGAGCCCACGTGCGCGGTCAGCGACTGCGAGGTCGCCAGCTTGTCGGCACGGGCGATGCCCACGCACATCACGTCGACCGTTGGATTCTGGCTGTGCGGCTCGGCGAACCGGATCTCTCCGCCCACCGTCGGCACGCCGATGCAGTTGCCGTAGCCACCGATCCCGGCGACCACCCCCTGGAAGAGCCATCGGTTCCGCTCATCGGTCAGCGGCCCGAACATCAGCGGATCGAGCAGGGCCACCGGCCGTGCCCCCATGGACACGATGTCGCGGACGATGCCCCCGACCCCGGTGGCCGCTCCCTGGTACGGCTCGATCGCGCTGGGGTGCGAGTGCGACTCCATCTTGAAGACCGCCGCGAGCCCGCCGCCGATGTCGACGGCGCCGGCGTCCTGCCCAGGTCCGACGAGCACCGCCGGCCCCTCGGTGGGCAGCGTCTTGAGGTGGATCTTCGAGGACTTGTACGAGCAGTGCTCGGACCACATCGCCCCGTACATCGCGAGCTCGGCAGGACGCGGCTCGACGCCCCAGCGACTCGGCGATCCGATCGAACTCGTCGTCGGCCAACCCCAGGCTCCGATGCACCGGCTCGGAGCCCTCCGTCATGCCCCCACTCCGGACATCGCCGCGGCGAGCAGCGACGCGAGCAAGGGCTGACCACCCGTGGGGCCGACATCGGGGTCGACGGCGTGCTCCGGGTGCGGCATCAGTCCCACCACGTTGCCACCGCGATTGCGCACGCCGGCGATGTGATGCACCGATCCGTTGGGGTTGTGGGCGTCGTCGGTCACTCCGCGTTGATCGCAGTAGCGGAAGGCCACGAGCCCCTCGCCCTCGATCTCGTCGAGCTCGTCGGGGCGAGCGACGAACTGCCCCTCGCCGTTCTTGATCGGGATCCGCACGACCTCGCCGACGCTCAGGTCGGAGGTCAGGACGCTCTGCGACGTCTCGACGCGCAGATCGACCTGACGGCAGATGAACCGCAGCGATCGGTTGCGGATCATCGCGCCGGGCAGCAGCCCGGCCTCGCACAGGATCTGGAAGCCGTTGCAGATGCCGAGCACCGGCCCGCCTCGCTCGGCGAACGAGCGCACCTCACCCATGATCGAGGCGTGTACGGCGATCGCCCCGCACCGCAGGTAGTCGCCGTAGCTGAAGCCCCCGGGCAGGATGACGGCGTCGACCCCCCGCAGGTCGGCGTCGGCGTGCCAGAGCGCCACCGGCTCCGCGCCCATCGTCGCGACCGCCCGTCGGGCATCGCCGTCGTCCAGAGAGCCGGGGAAGGTGATCACGCCGATGCGGGGTGCCCGGTCCGCCATCTAGGCCTCCTCGGCCTCGAGGATCCGGTACTCCTCGATCACGGGGTTCGACAGGAGCCGCGCGGCCATCTCTTCCACCTGCGCACGGGCGGCGGCCGCGGAGTCGGCCTCCACCTCGAGAGCGATGTGCTTGCCGACACGGACCGCGCCCACGTTGGACCACCCCAGCGCGGGCAGCGCGGACGCCACGGCCGCACCCTGTGGATCGGCGAGCCCGGGCTTGAGCGAGACCAGCACCTCGAAGCTGAACCTCATCCCCGCTCCTTCCGCATGCGCTCGAGCGCCTCGGTGTCGCCGGTGGCACCCGCGACGCCCATCCGCGATTCGTAGTCGTCCCAGGGCTCCCCGGACAGGCGCTCGTACGCCTCGCGATACCGCGCCGCCGTGCCGTCGATCACCTCGACGGGCAGCGCGGGCGGCGGCGGCTCGTGGTCCCACCCCGAGACGTCGAGCCAGTCCCGCACGTACTGCTTGTCGAAGCTGGGCTGCCCTCCACCCGGTGCGTAGCGATCGGCCGGCCAGAAGCGGGAGGAGTCCGGCGTCCCCACCTCGTCGATCAGTATGAGCTCGCCCCCCGCGAACCCGAACTCGAGCTTCGTGTCGGCCACGATGATGCCGCGCGCCAGCGCCTGGGCGGCGATGCGCTCGTAGATCGCGACGGTCAGCTCGCGCAGGCGCTCGGCTAAGCCCCGGCCGACGAGATCGGCGGCCTCGGAGAACGTGAGCGGCAGGTCGTGACCCTCCGTCGGCCTTCGTCGTCGGCGTGAAGATGGGCTCGGGCAGCTCGGACGACTCCTCGAGGCCCTCGGGCAACCGGAGGCCGCACACGGTTCCCGTGCGACGGTACTCGGCCCAGCCCGACCCGACGAGGTACCCACGGGCGACGCACTCGATCGGAATCACCTCGGCGCGCCGGGCGAGCGATCGCGCGACCGGCGAGGACCGGCTCGTCGACGAACGGCGCCGGGAACGGCGCCCCGGTCGGCCGTCACCAGATGGTTGTTCACGAGGTCGCCCGTCCGCTCGAACCACAGGAGCGAACACGCCGTGAGCACGCGTCCCTTGTCCGGGATCGGGGTCGGGCAGCACCACGTCGAACGCGCTGATGCGGTCGGTGGCCACCAGCAACAGCGTGTCGGATCCGGCCTCGTAGACGTCGCGGACCTTGCCACGGGCATGCAGGCGGCCGGTCAGCGTCACGGTCTCACGCTCCCTCGACCGGCACCTTCGCCAGCCGGTCGAACACGCCGTCGAGGTAGCGGAGGTACCGCCGCGGCGTCGAACAGGGCTTCCAGCGGCGTCGGCGCTCGACGCGGCCGCCACCTCGTCATCGGCCGCCACCAGATCGTGGAAGCTCGCGTCCTCGTCCCAGGCGGCCGCGGCGGCGCGCTGCACGATCCGATAGGCGTCGTCGCGGGCCAGGCCCGGCATCGACGAGGGCCAGGAGCACCGACTGGCTGAAGGCGATGCCGCCGCACGACCGCACCTGCTCCGCCATCCGTTCGGGGAACACGACCAGGCCGTCGATCACCCGGGTCATGTCGGCGAGCATGAACGCGAGCAGCCCGGTCGCATCGGGGAAGACGATGCGCTCGGCCGAGGAGTGCGAGATGTCGCGCTCGTGCCATAAGGCGACGTTCTCGAGCGCGGCCTGCGCGTGGCCCCGGATCACCCGCGCCAGGCCGCAGACGCGCTCGCTCACCACCGGATTGCGCTTGTGGGGCATCGCGCTCGAGCCCTTCTGCCCGGCGGCGAACGGCTCCTGCACCTCGCGCACTTCGGTGCGCGCCAGGTGCCGGATCTCGGTGGCGAGGGCATCGAGCGTCGAGGCGACGATCGCGAGGGTCGTCATGTACTCGGCGTGACGGTCGCGCTGGATCACCTGGGTGCTGGCTTCGGCCGGGCGGAGCCCGAGGCGGGCACACACGAGCTCCTCCACCCTGGGATCGAGCTGCGCGTAGGTCCCCACGACCCCGCTGATGGCGCCCGACGCTCACGGTCTCTCGGGCTCGGTGAAGGCGATCGCGATCGCGATCGAGCTGGAAGGCCACGACCGCGAGTTTGTGGCCGAACGACGTCGGCTCGGCATGGATCCCGTGCGAGCGCCCCATCATCAGCGTTGCTCGATGCGCGAGCGACTGCCGCTTCACCGCGGCGAGGAGCCCCTCCAGACCAGCCAGCAACAGATCGGCCGCTGCTCGCAGCTGCAGGGCGAACGCGGTGTCGAGGACGTCGCTGGAGGTCATGCCGTAGTGGATCCAGCGCCCCGGCTCGCCGACCGAGGCCGCCACGACGTCGACGAAGGCCGCGACGTCGTGCCGGGTCACCCGCTCGCGCTCCAGCACGTCGGCGACCGTGAACGAGGCGCTCATCCTGCAGGCCTCGGCGTCGGCCGGCGGGACGCGCCCGAGCTCGGCCCAGGCCTCGACCGCCGCCAGCTCGATCTCGAGCCAGTGCCCGAACCGCGCCTCGTCGGACCACAGGGCCGACATCTCCGGCACGTCGTAGCGATCGATCACAGCTTGAGGCCCTCCGCCAGGTCGTCCTTGAACCGCCACAGGGCCGCACGGCACCTCGTCGTCGGCCACGGCGACGATCTGGGCGGCCAGGACCGCGGCGTTCACGGCCGCGTCGACGCCGACCGTGGCCACCGGCACGCCGGTCGGCATCTGAGCGGTGATGGCCAACGCCTCGTTGCCGACCATCTGCGGCGCTCCCGAGATCGGCACTCCGATCACCGGCAGCACCGTGCGTGCCGCCACGGCGGCGGCCAGGTGCCCCGACATGCCGGTCGAACAGATCATCGACCTTGAGGCCGCGCTCGAACGCGGTGCGCGCATACTCGTCGACCAGATCGGGATTTCGCGAGGCCGACATGATCCGGATCTCGTGGCCCACCCCGAACTTCTCGAGGATCAGCCCCGACTGGCGCATGATCCCCAGCTCGGACGGGGAGGCGGCCAGCACCCCGACGCGGGGCGTCTCGTCGCTCATCTCGCTGTCTCCTTGTCGGCCACGAGGGCGGCCCTCGCGGCGATGTCGCTCCGATACGTCTTGCCCTCGAACCCGATCTCGTCACACGCCTCGTACGCGCGCGTTCGGGCCCGAGCGATCGAATCCCCCAGGCCGGTGACCGCCAGGACCCGGCCTCCGGCGGTGACCACTCTATCGCCCGCGCTCGAGGTGCCCGAGTGGAAGACCATGACGCCCTCGTGGGACGCCGCCCGCTCCAGCCCGTCGATCGTCAAGCCGGTCTCGTAGGGACCCGGATACCCGCCGCTGGCGAGGACCACGGTGACGGCGGCCTCGCCCCGCCAGCCCACCTTCGCGTCGCCAAGTTCCCCTCGAGCAGACGCAACGAGCAGCTCCGCCAGGTCGGTGCTCAACCGCGGGATCACCACCTCGGTCTCCGGGTCGCCGAACCGGCAGTTGAACTCCAGTACTCGGGGCCCGTGGGCCGTGAGCATGAAGCCGGCGTAGAGCAGGCCGCGGTACGGCACGCCCAGCTCGGACATCGTCGCTACCGTGCGGCGGCACACGTCCCACAGCGCGGCCTCGGTACGCTCGTCCACGCCGGGCAGCGGCGAGTAGGCCCCCATCCCGCCGGTGTTCGGGCCCGTATCGCCGTCGCCGATGCGCTTGTGGTCCTGGCTGAGCATGAGCGGCAGGACGGTCTCGCCGTCGGCCACGGCGAACGCCGACACCTCGGGCCCCTCGAGCAGCTCCTCCACGACCACGGTCGCGCCCGCGGCGCCGAAGGCGCCGCGGGTCAGGCAGGCCTCGAGGGCCTCGGCCGCGCTCGCCCGGTCCGGCGCGACCGTCACGCCCTTGCCGGCGGCCAGGCCGTCGGCCTTCACCACCGCGCGACCCCCGAGCTCGTCGACGAACGCGAGCGCGGGTCCGAGCTCGGTGAACGTGCCGCTCGCCGCGGTCGCGATCCCCGCGCGGATCATGATCTCCTTGGCGTACGCCTTGGATCCCTCCAGGCGCGCGGCGGCGGCGTCGGGGCCGAAGGCCGCGACGCCGCGGTCGCGCAACGCATCGGCCAGGCCGGCGACCAGCGGCGCCTCGGGACCGATCACGACCAGATCGACGTCCAGCGCGACCGCCAGCTCCACCAGCCCCCGAACGTCGTCGGCCGCGACGTCCCGGCACTCGGCCACCTGAGCGATACCGGCGTTGCCGGGCGCCGCGATGAGAGCATCCACCAGCGGGCTCCGCGACAGGCCCCACGCGAGCGCGTGCTCCCGGCCGCCCGAACCGACGACCAGGACCCTCATGCGACCCGCAGGCTCTGATCCCGTGCCGGGCCGACGCTGACGACCGAGACCGGCACGCCGACGAGCTCCTCGATCCGCCGCAGGTATGACCGCGCCTGCTTGGGCAGGTCGTCGAACGTCTGGATCTCGTCGATCTCCTCATGCCACCCCTCCATCTCCTCGTAGATGGGAGCGGCGTCGTGGAGGACCGACTGGTGCGGGGGCATGTCGTCGAACTCCTGCCCGTAGGCGCGATACCCGGTGCAGATCTTCACCGACTCGAGGCCCGACAGGACATCGAGCTTGGTGACGAAGAGCTCGGTGAGGCCGTTCAGCCGGGCAGCGTAGCGGCCGAGGCAGGCATCGAACCATCCGCATCGGCGCTTGCGTCCCGTGACGGTCCCGAACTCGTTGCCGCGAGTCCCCAGCCGGTCGCCGACGTCGTCGAGGAGCTCGGTGGGGAACGGACCCGCCCCCACTCGTGTGATGTAGGCCTTCACGATGCCGATCACGCGCTCGACGTGTTGCGGACCGATGCCGGCGCTCGCCAGCGCGAACCCGGCGACCGGGTTGGACGACGTCACGAACGGGTAGGTGCCGTGATCGAGGTCGAGGAGCGTTCCTTGGGCGCCCTCGAGCATCACGTGCTTGCCCTCCCGGAGCCCCGCGAAGAGGAGGGCGCCGGTGTCGACCACATGGGGCTGGAGTCGCTCGGCCAGGGCCATGTACTCGTCGACGATCCGCTCGGCATCCAGCGGCAGTCGGTTGTAGATCTTGGACAGGATGAGGTTCTTCTCCCGCAGCACGACGTCGAGCTTCTCGCGGAAGATCTGCTCGTCGAACAGGTCTTGGATCCGCAGCCCGATCCGGGCGGCCTTGTCGCCGTAGGCGGGTCCGATCCCCCGCTTGGTGGTGCCGAGCGCGTTCTTGCCGAGGAACCGCTGAGTGACCTTCTCGAGCTCGAGGTGGTACGGCATGATCATGTGCGCGTTGCCGCTCACCACGAGCCGCGACACGTCGACGCCGGTCTCGCGTACCTGATCCATCTCCTTGATCAGGTGACGGGGATCCACGACGACCCCGGCGGCGATCACCGGCGTGATGTGCGGATAGAGGATGCCCGAGGGGATGAGCTGGAGCTTGAGAAGGCGGCCCTCGGCGATCACGGTGTGCCCGGCGTTGTTGCCGCCTTGGTAGCGGACCACGAAGTCCATCGCGTCCGCGAGGAAGTCGACGGCCTTGCCCTTCCCCTCGTCTCCCCACTGGGTCCCGAGCACGATGGAGGCCGGCATGAGGTGGTCAGTCTACAGGGCGCGATAGGGTGCCTCGGATGGAGTTCTCCGAGCTCGTAGGGCGCCGGCGCATGATCCGCCGGTTCGATCAGCGGCCCGTGCCCGCCGACGTTATCGACCGGATCATCGACGTCGGGCGACGTGCCCCCTCGGCGGGGTTCTCCCAGGGACTGGAGCTGCTGGTCCTCGATTCAGCCCAGGCGGTGGCCGAGTTCTGGGAGATCACCCGCGACCCCGAGCACGGGTGGGATCTCGACGACGTGGCGGTGGGCCCGACGGTGATCGTCCTGCCGCTGCCCGACGCCCGGCGTTACGTCGACCGCTACTCCCAGAGCGACAAGATCGAGTTCGGTATGGACGATGCGGCCAACTGGCCGGTCAAGTTCTGGGAGATCGACGCGGCGATGGCCTCGATGCTGATGCTCCTTGCGGCGGTCGACGAGGGTCTCGGCGGCTGGTTCTTCGGGATCACCCACGGCGAGCGCGACCTCCTGGACCGTTTCGGGGTACCGGGAGATCTGCGGCCCATCGGCATCATCGGTCTGGGCTATCGCGCCGACGACGAGGAACCGGTGGGCTCGTCCACCACACGCGTCCGGCGCCCGCTCGCCGAGCAGATCCACCGCAACGGGTGGTGAGCTAGAGACAGTTGGTCCAGGCGGAGCGGCCGGCCGCGTCGACGACGCGCAGCCGGATGTAGGCGGGATCCGGCCACGGGGAATCGACCCGGGCCCGGGTGATGAGTCCGTCGTCGTCGGTCTGAAGGATCTCGCCCCACCGGAGCCCCCGTTCGCCGGCGGTGACGCTGCACCCGCGCTCGTGCTCCATCTGCAAGAGCACGGCCCGCGCGGGCGAACACGCGACCTCGACCGAGACGCCGTCGCGCGCCACGTCGCGAAGAACGGGACCCTCCGAGCCATAGGCGGCGCCCGAGCGCAGGGCCTCGACCACCGCCGACTCGGAGCGTTCCGCGGCACGGATCCAGGTCCATGCGTGGCCGATGTCGTGCAACGGCACGTGGGCGTCGTCGGTCGCGATCGCGAACGGACGGCGCCCGGTTTCCAGCACGCTGTCCCAGGCCATCGAGGAGTCGCCCCTCCCGCACTCGAGCTCGGCCGTGCCGTTGAACACCTCGAGGCCCGCCACATGCTCGGCCGCGGCGATCACCCCTGCATCCAGGCCACTCCAGTAGGGATGCGCGACGTAGGCGACGCCCCCTCGGCTCTCGGCCCAGCGGCCCCCGTCGCTCAGCGTGGGGAACGTGCGCTGGAACCAATGCTCCTCCTCGTTCGCGTACCAGTTCTCACGGTCGCCCCCCGGGTCATCGGGGATCTCGTCGATGCCGAAGACCAAGATCTCTCCGACGTCGGGGCGCGCGAGGTCGAAGGTCAGCTCGGCGCCCCGCACCATCGTGAGGCGCTCGGTCGAGGGCACCTCGGTCAGCAGCCAGTGGTCGGTGATCGCGAGCACGTCGAAGCCGATGTCCTCGTACGCGGCCGCAAGCTCGGTCGGAGGCAGATCGCCGTCGCTCTCGGTGGAGTGCGCATGAAGCTGCGCACGCAACCACTCACCGGGAAGCTCGAACGGGTTCCCGCTCAACCGGAGGCTCCGGTCGCCGGCCGGCGCACATCGCCCCGGTAGCCCATGCGGCGCGAGACCTCGAGCGCCGAGTCCCGCACGAGGCTCCCCAGCCGCGGCTGCTCGCGCGCCGGCAACCGGAACGCCGGCCCCGAGACGCTGACCGCCGCGATGGTGCGACCGCTCGAGGAGAACACCGGCGCGGCGACGACGTTCAGCCCCTCCTCCAGCTCACCCACCGTCTGCGCATAGCCGCGCCTGGCGACCTCCTCGAGCTGCACGGCGAGTGCCGCGTGGTCGGTGATCGTCTGGTCGGTGAGCCGGGCGAGCCGGCCTCGCACCAGCCTCCCTCGGACCTCTGGTTCGCCGAACGCGAGCAGCACCTTGCCGCTCGAGCTCGCGTGCGCCGGGCTCCTTCGGCCGATCCAGTTCGCCATCGTGATCGCGTGCGGCCCGGACACCTGATCCACGTAAACGACCTCGCCCTGATCCAACACCCCGAGGTTCGTCGTCTCCTCGGTGCGAGCGGAAAGATCCTCGAGCACGGGACGAGCGGCGCGGACCACGTCGAGGTCCGCCAGGGCGGCCCCGGCCAGGCGCACGAGCCCCAGGCCCACCCGGTATCGCCCCGTATCGGCGTCCTGGGCCACGAGTCCCCGGCCGGCCAGCGTGCCGAGTAGCCGCGACGCGGTGGCCTTGTGGACGCCGATCCGAACACCGATCTCGGTAACACCGAGGTCGGCCCCCTCGTCGGCCAGCAGCTCCAAGACGTCGACCACCCGCTCGACGCCGTCGTTCGTCCTCGTCATCGATCCTCCAGTGCGTCGAGCACCTCGCCGTGCAGCACATCGTTCGTCGAGACCAGCGTGCAGCCGTCGAACGGCTCGCGACCATCGAAGGCGCTGAGCCGCCCGCCCGCCTCCTCGATGATCACGCGAACCGCCGTCCAGTCCCACGCCGCGCACGGCTCGTGTTCGAGGGTGACGTCGGCCGAACCACGCGCCACGAGCATGTGCCCCCAGGCGTCGGCGATGCCACGGGTGAGCCGTGCGGCGCCCGCGATGGCCTCGAGCCGGCCGCGGTAGGGGCTGGGGAGCCACTCCTTGATGGACGAATGCAGGACGAAGGCCTCGCCGAGCGACCCGGTCGTGGAGACTCGGATCGGCGCGCCGTTCAGGGTGGCGCGGTCACCTCGGACGGCGACGTATCGCTCGCCGAGCTCGGGGGCGCTCACGACCCCCAGCACCGACTCCGCGCCGATCCGCAGCCCGATCAAGGTCGTCCACAGAGGAAGCCCCTCGACGAAGTTCTTCGTCCCATCGATGGGGTCGATGACCCAGGTCCGGTCACCGTGACCCGGCGCCTTGGTGGCCCCCTCCTCGCCCTCGACCCCGTCCAGGGGGAACCTCGCCGAGATCGCCGACCGCATCGCCGCCTCGATCTCCTCGTCAGCCGCGGTGACGGGGGTGCCGTCCGGCTTGTCCCGCACGAAGGGTCGCGATCCCCGATGCCGGGATGCGACGTCGGCAGCGAGGTCGGCTAGCTCGTGCGCGAAAGAGCGCTCGTCGCTCATCCACTCCGCGGCCTGGCGCTCGGCCTCCGGAACCACACGCGCTCCTCGGTGACGCGGGCACCGCCGGCCCGTCGGACGGAGCCTAGCAGCGGGTGATGCACGGAGGGTTACGGTGTTGCCCGAAGGGCAACGCCGTCGCCGGGTCTCGAACGCGACGGAGGGCGGGCCCGCCGGCCCGCCCTCCACTTGCCGCTCCTAGGTCATACCGCCCAGCTCACCCGCACCTTGTAGGTGGTGCGGTTCGGCGAGACCTTGAGGATCTTGATCCTCAGTCCTGACCCCGGCGTGATCACCGAGGCGTACGGCGATGCCGGATCGTAGTAGCGGCCCGGCACGTTGTCGTTGAAGACCGACACGGCCGCCGCGTCCCACTGGAACGGCTTGAACTCGTATCCCTGCAAGTAGTGCACCGTGATCGAGTGGTCGTCCAACCCGAACGCCGCGTCCCAGGCCTGCATCCGCTCGCGCCAGAACGCACCCCCGGTCCCCGGCTGCACCACGGCCTCCGGGTGGCTGTCCACGACGAGCACCTGACCGTGGCCGGGGTGCACGGACACGTTGTTGTCCGGGTACCCCCCGTCGCGATACCAGACCACGAGCCCGTCGGCGTTGCACCACTTCTCGAGCCAGTCGCCCTCGAGGAACTGATAGACGCCGCACAGGCTCGAGTCGTTGCGGACGTAGGAGCGCGACTCGACCAGGTAGTAGTGGAAGTTATCGGTGGTCACCTCACCGTCGGTGAGGACGGTGAACCCGTCGAACGTCCACGCCGAGGGATCGGTCGCGTCGTCCACGGGACCGCCGTTCACTTGGATCGAGTCGACCGCGAGCCCCTTCTGGACCACGGCCCCGTCCGTCCAGTAGCGGAACCCGACGTCGGTCGTGCCGGCGGGCAGCACGTAGCTCCCGTCGACCCAGCCGCCCGAGGTCCCGGTGATGCCGTTGCCCTCGTTCTGGCCGTTGGGGTTGGCGTTCGTCGACAGGTTGCCCGAGGCGTTCTGCCAGCTCGCGCCCCCGTTCGTCGAGTACTCGACGTAGGCATAGTCCCAGTCCAGCTCGATATCGAAGTTCGCACGGAAATCGAGCGTGCCCGGCGCGCTCAGCGCCCCGCCCAGCGAACGACTCATCGTCGTCTGGATCGCGTCGCCCATGTCGGAGTAGTAGTAGTTCGGGTCGCCGCCCTCGGGGGCGAAGATCACCTCCGTGCGCATGTAGTTCGGCAGGCGGACCCGAAGCGCCTGAACGCCCGAGGAGTTTGCCCCCTCGGCTGGGCCGATCACGACCTTGCCCGTCTCACCGGGGTTCATCTCGGCCAGATCCATCCAGCCGAGCACCAGCTTCTCCCAGGCCCCCATGTGGTACGGGTGGTCGCCGATCGCGTTCTTGCTGTCGGACGGCCAGCTCGACGACATGAGCGACCAGAAATCCGTCGAGTTGTCGTTGGCACCGATCACGTCGTAGAGGTCGGGAAGACCGAGGTCGTGGCCGAACTCGTGCGTGAACACACCCGTCGCGCCGTCCTCGGGCTCGATCGTGTAGTCGCCGACCCACAGCTTCGTTCCGGGAACCCGGTATCCGCCGAGCGGACACCCCTTCGGGCCGGTAACGAAGATCCCTTCCTGACCGGCGTACCACCGATGGCTCCAGATGGCATCCCCGCCCTGAGCACCGCCGCCGGCCTCCTCACCCTCGCCCGCGTGGACGAGTTGGAAGTGATCGACGTAGCCGTCGGGCTCGTCGAAGTTCCCGTCGCCGTCACAGTCGTAGCGGTCCCAGTTGTCGACCTTGCTCTGCGACCAATCGATGTCCTCGGCGTTGCCCTTCGTCGCCTTCAACGCCGCCTTGACGACCCGATACACGGGCCCGTTGAGGTTGTCCGATCCATCGCCCGACGGACCGTTGGCGCCGTAGGCGGACTCGGGCTTGTTGATGTGGACCCACCTGGAGACCTGGCCCTTGACCGTGTAGCGACCGGAGGACAGCTCGAGGTAGTTGTCGCGCATCGAGGGGTTGCCGTAGTCGCCGCCGCCGAGCTTGAAGAGCATCTGGCGGTAGTGGCGCCGGTTGAAGTTGGGCACCCAGTATCGGCTGTTGTTGACGCTGCGATCCGGCTTCGCGATCTCGCCGTGGCGGGGATCGGTGAAGTCGGCCAAGATCGTCACGATGTGGTCCGTATCCTCCAAGGCGTAGTCCACGAACTGCCCGTTCGGGAGCCGGACGACACCGCGTCGGTTCGGGCGAGCCAGTCCGCGCGCGACGAGATCGGCGGCGGTTTCCTTGTTGGCCTGCCACTTCTTCACGAACGGCGGGAGCGGCTTCGCATCTCCCACGGCCCTCCGGCCGTTGTCAGCGGCCCCGTCCATCGCCGGCTGGGCGCCGGCCGTATGCACGAACACCGAGCTGACGACCACAGCAGCGAGCACGGCTCCCAACGTTCGTTTCATGCCTGTATCCCCCCTCCACCGGCTGCCGCCGGCCCCTAGCAGTTAGCGCCCAGAGGTCTACCCGGAGGTTGCTGCCGCGGTCAATAGGCCAAAGGACCACATCACTGAGCGCCCCGTTCGGCTGATTGACGTCCCTGCGGCACGTTGGTACCTTCGCTCCGCAGCTGACCAGACGACTGGAGGCCGCGACGCAAAGCGTGCGTCGCGGCTTCTTTCGTGCCAGAGGCTTTTTTCGTGCCAGAGGGGAGCGCAGTGGCCAAGACGGACACCGAGTTCGTGGCGCCGGACGCGCTCATCGAGGTCGACGGTGAGTTCTGTGTCGCCGTCGAGGCCGGGCAGCGTCGTCACGTCATCGATCTCGGGCCGTTCGAGGTCGATCGGGGTCCCTGGTTCGTCATCCGCAGGATCCTGCTGGTCATCCCGGCGCTCTTCCTGTTCATCCTGGCGATCCAGCTCATGAAGGCGGGGGCCACCGCGGTCGGACCAGCCATCCAGGGTCAGTTCCCCTTCGCCAACGGGATGTCGACGCTGGGAACGGGTTGGCTCGGGGCCTACTTCGTTCTGTCCGGCTCGCCCGTCGCGGCAACGGCGATCAGCCTGTTCGGGGCGGGCACGATCACCAAGCTCCAGGCGTTCACGATGCTGTCGGGCTCGCGATTGGGGGCCTCATTCATCGTGCTGGTCACCGGCTTCATCTACGCCATGCGTCACAGACATCGCCCGCGGGGCGACTCGATCGGTATCGGCATCCAGGCGATGACGATGACCGCCATCACCTACATCCCCGGCATGATGATCGGCTACTTCATCATGCGCGCCGGGTGGCTCGACGGGCTGCAGCTGCACGCCTCCGCGGAGCTCGATGCGGTACTCGCGAAGTTGTGGGGCCCATTCGTCGACCTGGCGAAGTCCAGCCTCCCGGGATGGGCGCTGTTCCTCCTCGGCCTCGGGGTGATCCTCGTGTCCTTCAACCTCATCGACCGCGTGCTGCCCCAGGTGAGCAGCGACGCCACCGCATCGAAGCGATCCGCATGGCTGAGGCGACCGTGGACGATGTTCGCCCTCGGCTGCCTCGTCGCCATGCTCACGCTCTCCGTCTCCGTGGCGCTCACCGTACTCGTTCCCCTGGCTGCGAAGGGATACGTGAAACGCGATGAGGCGCTGCCCTACATCATGGGAGCGAACATCACGACGCTGGCCGACACGCTGGTGGTCGCGATGCTGCAGCCCACGCCCGTGGCCGCGCAGGTCGTGCTGGCCGAGGCGATCGGCGTCACCATCGTGTCCCTCTTCATATTGGCCGTGTGCTACCGGCCGGTGAAGCGCGCCGTGATCGGCCTCGACGACTTCCTGGTCGCCAGCAACCACCGCCTGGCCGTATTCGTCGGCGTGCTCTTCCTGGTGCCCATCGCCCTCCTGGCGACCGGCCTGATGTACCGGCCGGGCGGTTGACAACCGACGTGCGAGTCGGTGAACGTCGCCGTTGACATGGACGAGACCCCGACCGAACCGAACATCGACGACCGGCTCGCCTCGCTGACCGACGAGGAGCGCGAGGTGCTGGATCGTGTCGCCGAGATCGTCCGGCGGATCGACTACGGGACTGTGGTCCTCGTGATCCAGGACGGAAAGGTCGTGCAGATCGAGATGGCAGAAAAGTTCAGGTTGCGATGAACGACCTTCTCGACCACGCCGGCTTCGGAGTCCCGGGCGATGCGACGCCGCCGCGATTCCAGGTGCGGGATCTCGTGGTCGACCGCACGGCCTCTACGGGCGAGCGGCGAACCATCGTCGATCATGTGAGCTTCGACGTGGGCCCCGGAGAATTCGTCTGCCTGCTAGGTCCCTCGGGCTGTGGCAAGACATCGATCCTGCACGTGCTTGCAGGCCTGGAGTCGCCCACGAGCGGGCATGTGCTGCTCGACGACCAGCCCCTGAGGGAGCCCGGTCCCGACCGTGCGGTGCTGTTCCAGGAACCCGCCCTGTTCCCATGGCTGACGGTGGCCGGAAACGTGGAGCTCGCCCTTCGGCTGACCCAGACACCCGCCGGGGAGCGACGGCCCATGGCCATGGAAGCGCTGCGCGCCGTCGGGCTCGACGGCTCTGCCGACGCCCATCCGCATGAGTTGTCCGCCGGGATGCGGCAGCGTGCAGCGCTCGCGCGAGCCCTAGCCGCTGACCCTGAAACCCTGCTGGGGGACGAGCCCTTCGGGGCACTCGACGCGCAGGCTCGCGAGCTGCTCCAAGACGAGATCCAGCGGGTCTGGGGCGAGCGGGAGGGACGCACCACGTTCGTGTTCGTGACCCACAACGTCCGGGAGGCCGCGCTCCTGGCGGATCGTGTACTCGTGATGTCGGCGGCACCCGGGCGTCTCATGGAGGAGGTTCGGATCCACGCGCCGCGTCCACGCGCGCTGGAAGATGTGCTCGTGGCGCGGGTCGTGAGCGAGATCCACGAGCTGCTGATGCGGGAGGTGAGCCGTGCCGCCCGCGAGATGGCTGGCTAGGGAACTCGGGCCGCCCCTGCTCGGGATCGCGGTGCTGCTGGCGGTGTGGGCCATCGCTGCGGCCCTCACCGACTCATCCTCCATCCCCTCGCCGTATGAGGTGTGGCAGGCATTCGTCCAGGGTATGGCCGACGGATCGATCCCCGAGGCCGCCCTGAAGACGATCATCCGTCTAGCGTTCTCCTTCGCCGCGGCGGTGGGGATCGGGACGTCGATCGGCGTCGGACTCGCACTGAACGAGTTCGCTCGCCGTGCCGTCCGTCCGATCATCGTCGCGCTCCAGATCACCCCGTTCATCGCTTGGCTACCGATCGCAGTCGTATGGTTCGGCGCGACCGAGCGAGCCGTGGTGTTCGTCACGATCATGGGGGCGTTCCCCTCCATGACGCTCGCCGTGATGGCCTCGATGCGACAGGTGCCGCCGCTATACACGAAGGCAGGTCGGACGCTCGGCGCAGGTGGCTGGGCCCTCTACCGGCACGTGATCCTGCCGGCCGCGATGCCGGGATTCATGATCGGCCTCCAGCAGGCGTGGGGATTTGCTTGGAAGGCGCTGACGGCCGGCGAGCTCCTCGTGGCTGCGGTCGGAGCGGCAGGCCTGGGCCATCTGCTGGCGCGGGCTCAGGACGACGTCCCCGTCATGCTCGCCGCCCTCGCCGTCATCGTCGTCATCGGGGTCGCCGTCGACTATCTGGTGTTCGGGCGCCTCGACCGGCGGATCAAGCGCAAGCGTGGTCTGCTGATCGAGTCTTGAGGACTCAGCCCTGCTGCCACACCGTGACGAACCGGCGATACGCGAGCGCGATCTTGAGGACCGCCTCCTCGCGTGATATCGCGCCCTCTACGTAGAACCTGAGTGGGTCCCACCAGATCGAACGGCCTATCGCGAAGCCACGGTATCCGTCCACGCCGCGAGCCGCCCGCAACCAGGCGTCTACGGCGCCCTCGTCCGCCCCGCGTCCTAGCACGACGCAGGCGACATGGTCGCGCCCGCCCATCCGGCATTGGTCGGCGATCATCGCGCAGCGGACCGGGTCGTCGATCCCCTCGATCTTCCAGACGTCGGGCTCCACCCCGGCGGCCTGCAATTCGGAGATCGCGACCCTCATCAGGTCGGGCCGCAGCTCGCGGTCGAAGCGCAACACGTCGTTGTCGACCGAGGCCAGCTGGTGCGGCTCGGCCGGCACGAGCAGCTCGAACAGGAAGAGGCGTTGGGTCGAGTGGAGCCAGTCGGAGAGTTGACGCAGCCGAGTGGCCTGACGGGCGTTCGTCGCCCCGTCGCCCTCGGGGTTGAACCGCACGAGCACCTTCGTGAACGTCGGGTCGAACGAGCCGATGTGCGAGGTGAACGCGTCGCCGTACTCGAAGTCGAACTCGTCCTGTCCGGATCGCTCGGCCGGCATCGCGAGGACCACGCCCGCCTCCTTGGCACGCATCGCGATGTCGGCGCCGAACTGCTCGTCGACGAGGACACCGGCCGTCGACACGTCGACCCCGTCGGCGAGCGCGCGCTGGAACCCTTCGAAGATCACGTCCTTGGCGTCGATGATCCTGTGGGCTTCATCGGGCCCGGGAACCCCCTCGATGCCGAAGAACTTCTTCTGGAACGAGCCGCGGTGATCGAACGCGAGGATGTGAAGTTCGCCGTCGTAGCCGTACATAGCGCCTCTCCTGGTCGACTCCAAGGATGCTATCGCTCGCTAGGGTCGTTCGAACGGGTCGGCGGGACTCAGCACCTCGACCGTCACCGGATCGGCTGCGGATCGGAACCGCTCGGCGTCGGAGGGCGAGCCGACGACGAAGCCGAAGTGCATCGGCACGGCGACCCGCGGCGACATGGCTCGCACGAGTCCTCCGGCCTCTTCGGGATTCATCGTGTAGTGCCCGCCGATCGGCACCATGGCGACGTCGGCGCGGATCTCGTCCAGCTCCGGCGCGTGGTCCGTATCGCCGGCGTGGTAGTACGTGACTCCCTCGAACTCGAACACGTAGCCCACCCAGCCGTTCACTCTGGGGTGGAACTCCAGCGCCTCCTCGCGGGTGTTGTATGCCGGGACCGTCGTGAAGGAGACCCCGGCGAGTTCGTAGCGCTCGCCCGGAGCGACCGCCGTCACCGCGCCCGACAGCTCATCGGCCACGTCGCGCGGGGCGGCCACCGCCGTGTCGCTGCGACGCAGCCGCGCGACCTCCTCGGGCTGGAAGTGGTCGAAGTGTGCGTGGGTGATCAGGATCAGATCCGCCGGCGGTGCATCGGCAGGCGTCCCCCATGGATCCACGTACACCACTCGCTCGCTCGACCACCGGAACGCCGCTTGTCGGAACCACGTCACCCGCTCGAGCACGCCTGCCTCCCGCAGTGCCAGGGCCGTTAGTCTGACGCGCGCCGTGGCCGACAGCGAACCCACCGAGGCACCGACCGGCGTTGCCCAGCCCCGCGAGGGTGGCGCGCGCGCGAGCTATCACCTGCTACGGCGCAACCGCGACTTCCGCCGGCTCTTCGGGGCGTCCGTGATCTCACTGGGTGGCGACTGGTTCCTGTTCGTCGCGATCAACGGCCTCATCCTCGACACCACCGGTCGCGCGATCGACGTGGGCTTCGCGATCCTCGCGCAGGAGATGGCCTTCTTCCTCGCATCACCGTGGGCGGGGACCCTCGCCGACCGGCTCGACCGGCGCAGGCTCATGATCGGATGCGACCTCGCGCGCGCGGGGATCTGTGTCGCGTTCCTGCTCGTGGGTCCGTCCACGATCTGGCTGGCCTTCCCGCTGCTGGCCCTCATGTCGGTGTTCGCCGCCCCGTTCGATCCGGCCTCGTCCGCCGCGATGCCCAACCTGGTGACCCCACAGGAGCTCCCGACCGCCAACGCGCTCGGGGGGTCGCTGTGGGGGACGATGCTCGCGGTCGGCGCGGCCCTGGGCGGCCTCGTGGCCACCGTCTTCGGACGCGACGTCGCCTTCCTGGTCGACTCCGCCTCGTTCCTGGTCTCGGCGGCCCTGTTGTCTCGGATCCACCGTCCGTTCGCCGAGCCACGGGAGACCCACGAGCACCCCGGCGTGATGGAGGCGACGATCGAGACCGTTCGCTACGCACGGAAGGACGATCGCGTGATGTCCCTCCTCGGGGTGAAGGCGGGCTTCGGGTTCGCTGCCGGAGCCCTGGCGCTGATCCCGGTGTTCGGTCGCCAGGTCTTCCACGGCACCGACATCGCGTTCGGCGTGCTGATGGCGGCGCGTGGTCTGGGCGCCCTGGTGGGTCCGTTCATCGGCCACCGCCTGGCGGGCAAGGGGCACCATCGCCTGTACGGCGTCATCGGAGTGGCGATCACCGTCTTCGGACTCAGCTACGCGGCCCTCGGGCTCGCCCCCTCGCTCGCGGCCGCCGCGGGGATCGTCTTCGTCGCCCATCTGGGAGGCGGATCGCAGTGGGTGCTGTCGAGCTACGGGCTCCAGAAGCTGGTGCCCGACCGGATCCGCGGCCGCATCTTCGCGGCCGACTACGCGCTGATCACACTCTCGCTCGCCCTATCGAGCCTCGCGGCGGCCGCGGTGTCCGACTCTGTAGGACCCCGGGTTGCCGCGGCGCTCCTCGGCGGTATGGCCGTCGCCTGGGCGGGGGCCTGGTGGGTGCTCACGGCGGGCGTGCGCCGACGAGAGCCGTTCGACGACTCGGATCCGCCCGGCTCCTAGTCGTCTGGCCGGTCGGGTGCCGCGGGCGGGCTCGCGGGCTCCTCGCCCGCCGTGGGGGCGGCGGGGGCGGCCGGCTCCCCGCCCGCCGTGGGGGCGGCGGGGGCGGCCGGCTCGCCACCCTCGAACGACACTGCGGGGCCGGAACCCGAGAAGTTCACCTGCGGCGCGCCGGCGTCGCGCAGGGCGTCCTCCACCTCGAAGAACTCCTCCTCGTGGAACTTGAACAGGCTTGCCACGATCATCGACGGGAACTGTTTCACCCGCCGGTTGAAGTCGCGCACGTTGGCGTTGTAGAAGCGGCGGGAGGTTTGGAGCCGATCCTCCGTGTTGGTGAGCTCGCTCTGCAGGGCGAGGAAGTTCTGATTGGCCTTGAGATCTGGGTAGGCCTCGGCGACGGCCAGCAATTGCCGCAGCGCCGCTATCAATGGACCCTCCGCCGCGGCCTGCTCTGCCGGCGAGCCGGTGGCGGCGGTCGCCATCGCGCGAGCCTTGGTGACGTTCTCGAACACCTCGCGCTCGTGTGTGGCATATCCGCGAACGGTCTCGACCAGGTTGGGGATCAGGTCGTATCGGCGACGTAGCTCGGTGTCGATGTTGGCCCACGCGTCCTTGATGAGCGTCTTCTGCGACACGAACCGGTTGTACGAAACGACCCCGAACACCGCGAGCAGCACCGCAAGACCCAACACGATCCAGATCCACATAGTCGCCGTCCTCCCTTGGGGCCCATACGGGCCGGGGCAAGCCTAGCGCGGGGGCTCGGGCGGAGCCACCGCCTGGGAAGGGTCGGGCGACCAGTGCCCTTGGAGCCAGCGGGCCTCCTGGGGCGCCCGCGCCGGGCGCGGCGGGTACAGGCTCGCCACGACCGCGGGCACGCGCTCGCCGGTCACCCGCGCGGCCTCCAACAGCAGCAGCATCTGCGCGGGGTCGAGGCGCTCGCTCACCATCAGCATCCGATCCTCGTTCGCGAGGACGACGATCTTGCCGGGCAGGCCGAGTAGCGTGCGCATCATCCTCTGGTCCAGGAACGCCACCGCGAAGCGCCGATCGTCGCAACGAACGTCGAACCGCCGGTTGAACGACTCGAGTTCGAGGTCGAGCTCGCGCCCGGTGATCGAACCCATGGCGGCCCGTGCAACGTCGCGCGGCGCGATCTCGATCCGCGGCACCGTGAACGGCAGGGGCACGATGGCGCAGGTGAGCGGGACGCGAGCCTCCCACGGGCGGCCGCGAGCCGTGAGCGCGCGGATCAGGTCGACGGGCTCGGAGCCGTCTCCCGCCGGCGCCTGGAATCTCACGTCGAACACCCTGACCTCACCCTCGGTCCGCGGATCCCAGATCACGTTCTCGAACCTGCCCCTCATGTGAGGGGCGAACAACGCGAACGGCTGCCAAGCTGTGTCCGGGAAGGGGTCGAAGGTCGAAAACCTCAGGCCGGCGTCCATGCAGAGGAGCATCAGGCGGCGCTGACGGTTCCGCGTGCGGATCGCGCGCCACGCGATCACCGCCGCGGCGACGATCGCGACCACGAACCACACGAGCGCGTTCATATAGCTGTCGTCGGCCCGGGCGACCTGGGCCTTGACCCGGACGGCCCGCTCAGCCGGTCGAGAACCGAAGACCTTGGTCGTCCGCGTCCACGGTCACGATGTCGCCTTCGTGGATCTCGCCGGAGAGCAGGCGCATGGCCAGCGGATCCTGCACCTGGCGCTGGATCACGCGCTTGAGGGGGCGGGCGCCGAACTGTGGGTCGTAGCCCTCCTCGGCCAGATACGCCTGCGCCCGCTCGGAGAGATCGAGCGTGATCGATCGCTCCTCCAGGCGGCGCACGAGGGCGCGCAGCTGGATCTGGACGATCTGCGCGATCTCGTCGCGTCCGAGCGGCTCGAAGACCAGCAGCTCGTCGATACGGTTGACGAATTCGGGGCGGAAGAAGCCTCGCACGTCGGCAAGGACCGATTCGCGGGCCTTGTCCGGGTCGATCGACGGGTCGGAGAACACCCCGCCGCCCAGGTTCGAGGTCATGATCACGATCGTGTTGCGAAAGTCGACGGTGCGGCCCTGGCCGTCCGTGAGCCGGCCGTCGTCGAGCAGCTGCAGCAGCACGTTGAACACGTCGCCGTGGGCCTTCTCGATCTCATCGAGCAAGACGACCGAGTACGGCCGCCGCCGGACCGCCTCGGTGAGCTGCCCCCCCTCGTCGTAGCCGACGTATCCGGGAGGCGCGCCGACCAGGCGGGAGACCGTGTGGCGCTCCTGGTATTCGCTCATGTCCACGCGAACGACGGCCCGTTCATCGTCGAACAGGTACTCGGCGAGGGCGCGCGCGAGCTCGGTCTTGCCGACCCCGGTGGGCCCGAGGAACAAGAACGACCCGATCGGGCGGTTCAGGTCGGACAGGCCCGCGCGCGACCTGCGGATCGCGTTGGCGACCGCCTGCACCGCGTCCATCTGATCGACGACCCGTTCATGGAGCGCCTCCTCGAGGTGGACGAGGCGCTGCATCTCGCCCTCCATCAACTTGCTGACCGGGATCCCGGTCCACTTCGACACCACCTCGGCGACGTCCTCCTCGGTGACCTCTTCGTTGAGGAACTTGCGGTCGTGTTGGAATTCGGTGAGCGCCGAATTCTCCGTTTCGAGACGCTTGTCGAGGTCGACCAGGGTCCCGTACCGCAGCTCGGCGGCGCGCTCCAGGTCGCCGTCGCGCTCGGCCCGGTCGGCCACACCGCGCGCCTCCTCGATCTCGGACTTGAGGGTCCTGATGGCGTCGATGAGCTCCTTCTCCTGCAGCCAGTGACCTCGCATCCCGTCCAACGTCTCGCCCAGGTCAGCGAGCTCGCGCTCCAGCCGCTCGAGACGATCCCTCGATGCGGGGTCGTTCTCCTTGCCCAGCGCCGCCTTCTCGATCTCGAGCTGGCGGATCCGCCGCTCGATCTCGTCGATCTCGACGGGCATCGAATCGATCTCGATCCGCAACCGCGAGGCGCTCTCGTCGATCAGGTCGATCGCCTTGTCGGGAAGGAACCGGGCGGTCACGTACCGGTCGGAGAGCACCGCGGCCGCGACGAGCGCCGGATCTTGGATCCGAACGCCGTGGTGCACCTCGTAGCGCTCCTTGAGACCTCGCAGGATCCCGATCGTGTCCTCGACGCTCGGCTCCGACACCAGGACCGGCTGGAAGCGTCGTTCGAGCGCAGGGTCCTTCTCGATGTGCTTGCGGTACTCGTCGAGCGTCGTGGCGCCGATCGCGCGCAACTCACCCCGGGCGAGCATCGGCTTGAGCATGTTCCCCGCGTCCATCGCCCCTTCGGCCGCTCCGGCCCCGACGATCGTGTGCAGCTCGTCGATGAAGGTGACGATCTGGCCTTCGCTCTCGGCGATCTCGGCCAGGACCGCCTTGAGACGCTCCTCGAACTCACCTCGGTACTTCGCGCCCGCGACCATGGCGCCGAGGTCGAGCGCGATGACCCGCTTGCGCTTGAGCGATTCGGGGATGTCGCCGGCCACGATCCGTTGCGCGAGCCCCTCGACGATGGCCGTCTTGCCCACCCCCGGTTCGCCGATGAGCACGGGGTTGTTCTTCGTGCGACGCGACAACACCTGGATCGTGCGGCGAACCTCCTCGTCTCGGCCGATCACAGGATCGAGCTTGCCCGACCGAGCCGCTTCGGTGAGGTCACGACCGTACCGCTCGAGCGACTGGAGCGTGTCCTCGGGCGAGCGGCCGGTGACCCGGCGGCGGCCTCGCACCTCGGCGAGGGCCGCCAGGGCCGACTCACGCGACAGGCCGGCGTCGAGGAGGACCTGTGCGGAGGGCGTATCGCCGCTGACCAGCAGGGCCAGGAGCAGGTGTTCGGTCGACACGTACTCGTCGGTGAGCGCTTCGGCCTCGGTCGCGGCGGCCTCGAGCACGCGCCCGGTCGCCGGCGAGATCCGCACCTCGCCCCCCTCGGCGAACACCCTGGGGATGCGATCCAACGCCTCGGCCACGCGGTTCCTCAGCTGTCCGGGGTTTGCCCCAAGGTGATGCAGGAGCGGGAACACCAGCCCTTCGGGATCGCCCAGCAGAGCGAAGAGCAGGTGCTCCGGCTCGATGGTCTGGTGGTTGCGGGCCACGGCCTGGTGGTGGGCCTCCTCAAGGGCGGTCTGCGACTTGATCGTCAGCTTGTCGAGGTCCATCGGGGCTTCACTTCCTCGTAGTCATCGCAGGTGAGGGCGTACATCGCGTAGTCGCGGGGTCCATCGGCCGACGGCATGAACGACCGGAGCACCCCTTCGAAGGAGAATCCGAGCCGTTCGCTCGTGGCGCGCATCGGACGGTTCTCGAGGTCGGTGGTGAGCTGCACCCGGTGTGCGCCCTCGTCCATCAGGTGCGACGTGAGGGCCACCACGGCGGCCGAACCGATGCCTCGCCCGCGGTCGATCTCGTCGAACAGTTCGATCCCGATCTCGAAGACGCCTGGCGGCAACCCGTTCACCGGCTGGCGAGCGTTGATCTCGCCCACGAGACGGCCCTCATGCTCGATGCCGTAGTTGACGGCACCGTTCGCGAACGTGCCAGACCCCTCCACCCGCTTGGCGACGCGGGCGGCCAGCTCCTGAGGCTCCGCGCCCCTGGCGAACCACTCGGCGTCACGCCAGTGCTCCATGAGGGCGGGCTTCTCGTCCTCGCGGTAGGGGCGCAGGCGCACGGTCGGACCATCGATGATCGTCACGGACGGTCCTCCCACGGGAATCGGCGGATCGTGCGAAGCGGAACGATCGATGCGCTCACACGCCGGCCCGGCATGGCGATCGCACGCCGCCGATCGAGCTGGGCTTGGAGCTCGTCGAGCTTGGACTGCATCCGCGCCACTTCGCTGCGCAGCTCCATGATCCGCTTCACGCCGGCCAGGCTCACGCCCTCGTCGGTCAGCTCCTGGATCGCCTGGAGTCGTTCGATGTCCGCCTCGGAGTAGCGGCGGGTGTTGCCGGCGGTGCGCTGAGGGTGCACGAGGCCCTTGCGCTCGTAGATCCGAAGGGTCTGCGGGTGCACGCCCGCCAGCTCGGCGGCCACGCTGATGATGTATACGGCCCGTTCGTCGCGTCGCTCTCGTTCGCTCATGGTCATCCTCGGCTCACGACACCCCGAGTGGGCGTCGCGGCGACTCCTTCCTGACCTCCTGGAGCTCTTGCAGCAGCCGCTTCTCTTCCTTCGTCACCTTGCCCGGCACGTCGACCGCAAGCGTCACGAGCAGGTCACCGTGGCCGCCCTTCGCCTTCGGCGATCCCCTGCCCTTCACGCGAAAGGTCTTCCCGCCCGGGGAGCCGGCGGGGATCTTGAGCGTGACGGGGTCGCCGAGCGTCGGCACCTGTACCTGGGCACCTAGGGCCGCCTCGGGCAGCGTCACCGGCAGCGTCAACGTGAGGTGATCGCCCCTGCGTCCGAACATCCGATGCGGCGCCACCTCGACTCGCACGTACAGGTCGCCGGGGCGTCCACCCGTGGGACCCGATTCTCCCCTGCCGCTCAGCCTGATGCGGGCTCCATCCTTCACCCCCGCGGGCACCTTGACCTGCAGCGTGCGCGTGCGCCGCTCGGCGCCGGCTCCGCGGCAGGTGGCGCATGGTGTCTCGACGATCCGACCGGTCGCGTTGCACCGTCGGCACGGCTGCGCCATAGAGAAGACCCCCTGGTTCACCGCCACCTCGCCGAGCCCCCCGCACTCGGGGCACATCACGGGTGTCGTCCCCGCGGCGGCGCCGGAACCATGGCACGTACGACATGGCGTCGGCCCGGTGATCTTCACGGGGACCGTGATCCCGCTCATCGCCTGCTCGAACGTCACCTTGACCGTGGTCTCGAGATCTGCGCCGCGCTGAGGGCGGGGATCGCGACCGCCGCGAGCCCGGGAGGCCCCGCCGAAGAGCCCGCCGAACAGATCCCCGATGTCGCCGGCGTTCACGTACTGGGTGCCGCCTCCCGGCCAGCCGCCGGCGCTCGCCCGGTCCCCGAACCCGCCGGGCCCGAAGCCCCCGAAACCGGAGGTTCCCATCTCGCGGACCTCGTCATAGCGCGCGCGCTTGTCCTCGTCGCCGAGGACGTCGTAGGCCGCCGAGACCTCCTTGAACCGGGACTCGGCCTCGGCGTTGCCGGGGTTCGCGTCCGGGTGGAACTGCTGGGCGAGGCGGCGGTAGGCCTTCTTGATGTCGGCTGCCGAGGCGTTCTTGGCCACGCCGAGGGCCTGGTAGTAGTCCTTCTCGAACCACTCACGGCGCACGTCGTCAGCCATCTCGCTCCCCGCTCAGGATCGATCGGTGCGCTCGACCCGCACGCCGGCCGGGCGGAGCACCCGCCCCTTCAGCGTGTACCCAGGCCGAAGTACCTCGGCGACCACCGGCTCGCCGTCTCCCTCTCCCGTCTGCATCAGCGCCTCGTGCAGCTCCGGGTCGAACGCAGCCCCCTCGGCGGGGATCCGCTCGAGCCCCTCGGAATTCACGGCGTCCAGCAGCTTCGCGTACACCAACTCGACACCCTTGAGGAACCGCTCGAACTCGGGAGCGTCGCCCGCCGACATCAGTGCCAGTTCGAAATCATCGATCACCTCGAGCAGGCGCCGGGCCACGGGCATCGCGCCCAGCTCCATCAACTCGGTCTGCTCCTTGACGACCCGCTTGCGGTAGTTGTCGAACTCGGCCTGGAGGCGGCGCAGGTGATCGAGGTACTGGTCGGCCTCGGCCCGGGCGGCGTCGAGGTCGCGAGCGTCTTGGTCAGCCTCATACACGTCGTCGGCGTCGTCGGCCGCTCCCGGTGTCGCGGGCGAGGACCCGGCCGCGGGGGCCGGGTCCTCGTCGCCCGCGTTCGCGAACCGTCGCCGGTCCGTGATCCGGATCTTCGGCTGGTCCTCGTGCTCCATGTCGTCGGTCACGTGGCCTTGACCTCGATCGTGCGGGGCTTGGCCTCTTCACGCTTGGGCACCGATACCGTCAGCACCCCGCGATCGAACGACGCCTCGATCCGTTCGCCGTCGGCGACTCGAGGCAGCCGGACCGACCGGGCGAACGAACCGTAGCTGCGCTCGATCCGGTGGTACTGGCCCTCCTCATCGCTCTTCCGCACGAACTCGCGCGAGCCTCGAACCGTCAGCATCCCGTCCTCGAACGTGACCTCGACCTGATCGGGCTCCAGGCCCGGGAGGTCGAGCGTCACCTCGAAGCACGTCCTCGGTCTCGGCGATATCCAACGCCGGTACCCACGCGTTCTTCGAGAACGCCTGGCCGGCGAGCCGGTCGAATTCGGCCTCGACCGACCGCAGATCACGGATGGGATCCCATCTCGTGAGCATCACGACGCACCTCCTTCATCGACGATCTCGCCCTCGACGACATCCTCTTCGTCGTCCTCGGGCGCGGTACCATCCGCAGCCTCTTCGGGGGCTGCGGACGCTTCCTGTTGCTGTTGGACCAGGGCGGTGCCGACCCGCTGGAAGACTTCCATCAGGGCGTCGGCGGCTTTGGTCAGGGGCTCCGCCTCCGCGGCCTCATCCTTGAGGGCCTCCCTCAGCGTGTCGGCCGCGGCCGCCAGCTCGGTGGTGTCGGACTCGGAGATCTTCTCGCCGTCGTCGGCGATGAACTTGTCCACCTGATAGACGAGTTGATCCGCGCGGTTGCGGGCCTCGGCCGTCTCGCGGCGCTGGTGATCCTCGGCGGCGAACTTCTCCGCGTCGGCCACCATCCTCTCCACCTCGTCCTTGCCCAGGGCCGTGCCACCGGTGATCGTCATCGCTTGCTCCTTGCCGGTGGCAAGGTCCTTGGCGCTGACGTTCACGATGCCGTTGGCGTCGATGTCGAATGCGACCTCGATCTGCGGCATGCCGCGGGGCGCAGGGCGGGATCCCCATCAGGTGGAACCGGCCCAGCGACTTCACGCCGGGGGACATGACCGTCTCGGCCTCGCCCTGCAGGACGTGGATCTCGACCGTCGTTTGGTTGTCGTCGGCCGTGGTGAAGATCTCGGACTTGCGCGAAGGGATCGTCGTGTTGCGCTCGATCAGCTGGGTGAATATCCCGCCCTTCGTCTCGACCCCGAGCGACAGCGGCGTCACGTCGAGGAGCAGGATGTCCTTGACGTCGCCCTTGAGCACGCCCGCCTGGACCGCGGCACCGACCGCGACGACCTCATCGGGGTTCACGCCCTTGTGGGGCTCCTTGCCGCCGGTGAGTTTCGTCACGAGTTCCTGGATCATGGGCATGCGGGTCGAGCCGCCGACCAAGATCACGTCGTCGATGCCGCTCGCGTCCTTGCCCCAGTCGGCGATGGCCTGCTCGAACGGCGACGCACAACGTGCGACGAGGTCCTCGGTCATCCGCTCGAACTCGGCCCGGGTGAGCTTGTGCTCGAGGTGCAGCGGGCCCTCGGCCGTGGCGGTGATGAACGGAAGGTTGATCGTGGTCTCGGCCACCTGGCTGAGCTCGATCTTGGCCTTCTCGGCGGCCTCCTTCAGCCGCTGCAGCGCCATCCGATCGGTCGACAGGTCGACGCCGTGGCCGTCCTTGAACGATTTCACGAGCCAATCGATGACGCGCTGGTCCCAATCGTCGCCACCCAGCTGGGTGTCACCGTGGGTCGCCTTGACCTCGAATACGCCCTCACCGATCTCCATCAGCGAGACGTCGAACGTGCCGCCCCCGAGGTCGAAGACCAGCACCGTGTGCTCGGCGTCCTGCTTGTCCAGGCCGTACGCGAGGGCCGCGGCCGTGGGCTCGTTGATGATGCGGAGCACCTCGAGGCCGGCGATCTGCCCGGCCTCCTTGGTCGCCTGGCGCTGCGCGTCGTCGAAGTACGCCGGCACGGTCACGACGGCCTGCGTCACGGTGTCGCCGAGATAGGACTCGGCATCACGCTTGAGCTTGAGGAGCACCTGCGCCGACACCTCCTGCGCGGTCCAATCCTTGCCGTCGATGTCGACCGACCAGTCCTTGTCGCCCATGTGACGCTTCACTGAGCGGATCGTGCGGTCGGGGTTCGTGATGGCCTGGCGCTTCGCCACCTCACCGACAAGGATCTCCGCGTTCTTCGAGAACCCGACGACCGAGGGCGTGGTACGCGCTCCCTCGGCGTTCGGCACCACGACCGGTTCCCCGGCTTCCAGCACGGCCACCACGGAGTTGGTGGTGCCCAGGTCGATCCCCACAGCTCGTGCCATGCGGTGATTCCTCCTTCGCTCAAGTGGCAGGGGCAAGTATGACGCCCATCGAAACGTCCAGACATCATAGAACCTGAGTGCTGCGTTGACAAGTTTTCTGCTCGACTTCATCACCTGCCCGCATGTCAGCCGCAAGGTTCGCGAACGATCTCGGATCCGGGAAAGCTGGAGGTAAAGCTCGGGCCCGTTCGAACCGAAAAGGAACTAGACCCAACGGCCCGGAACGAAGGGACGAACGTATGCAGAGCCGCAGTGCCGGCGCTTCAGGGCGCTCGCGATCGGCCGTCGAACGGACGGTGGAATCCCGCATGCTCGAGGAACGCACGCGATGGGCGATGCACGTTCACGACGGGCTCACCCAATCGGTGACGAGCGCGGTGCTGGAGCTGCAGACGCTGCGCCGCCGGATCGAGAGCGATCCCGAGACCGCGGCCGCCTCGATCGACGAGGTCGAGGCTTCGATCCGCAACGATCTCACACGGATCCGGGAGGTGCATCTTCGAGCTCGAAGGCGGTCGCGTGGCCCACGAGCCGCGGTTCGGAGCATTCATCGCCGAGCTCGTGGAGCGGTGGAAGCTGCACGCCCGCGTCTCGGTCGAGGGCGCCATCGATCTCGTGTCCGAGCCGGTGCTGGACACCGCTCAGGGCATCGTCTCCGAGGCGCTGGCCAACGCGGCGAAGCACTCGGGCACCCCGGACGTCTCGGTGAAGGTCGCGTCCGTCGCGAGACGACTTCGCATCGAGATCGAGGACCGGGGACGCGGCATCACGCGCCGTCACGGACGATGACCCGCACTTCGGGCTGCGTCTGCTTCGAGACCGTACACCAGCAACTGGACGGCTCGATCTCCTTCGAGTCGACGCCCGGGACGCGGCGTTCGCGTGATCGTCGCGACCCTCCCCGTCGGAGGGCGAGGTGACAGCTAGATGAGGATCATGGTGGTGGACGATCACGCCCTCGTGCGGCGTGGCATGACGCTACGTCGTGAAGGAAGGCTTCCCGGACGCCGAGGTCGTCGAGGCCGACAGCTCGGCGCGCAGGCGCTCGAGGTGCTGCAGGCGGCACGAACGTACGACCTGCGCGCTCGTCGACGTGCGCATGCCGGACCTCGACGGCCTCGAGCTGCTGCGAGCCATCAAGGCGGAGTGGGCCGAGGTGCCGGTGATCATGCTCTCGACCTACGAGAACGCGCCGTACGTGAAGCGCGCGCTCTCCGACGGCGCCGCCGGCTACCTGTTGAAGGACGCGACGCCCGAGGACCTGTCCCAGGCGATCAACGTCGCGATGTCGGGCAGCGGCAACGTGCTTGTCAGCCCGCGCGTCATCCAGAACCTGTTCGACGAGCAGTTGGTCGGCTCGGACACGAGCGAGGCGCGGACCGTCGCAACGAGTACAGCCTGACCCAGCGCGAGAACGACATCCTGGCGCAGCTGTCCGAGGGTCGGTCGAACCGCGACATCGCCGCAATCGCTGTTCCTGTCGGAGAAGACGGTGAAGGCGCACCTGGCGGCGATCTTCCGCAAGCTCGGGGTCACGAACCGCACGCAGGCGGCGATGATGGCGGTGCAGATGGGTGTCGGTCCGATCCCCGGCGCCCTCGCGATGAACGACTGAGCGCGCTACCGCTAGCCGAAGTCGCGATAGAACCGACTCGGCGTCGGGCCGCGCTGTCCCTGGTACTTGTTGCCCGCTGCCGCCGTAGGGCGACTCGGCCGCGGTCGTCAGCCGGAAGAAGCGAGATCTGTCCGATCTTCATCCCGGGTACAGCGTGATGGGCAGGTTCGCGACGTTCGATCAGCTCGAGCGTGAGGTAGCCGTCCCACCCCGGGTCGACGTAGCCCGCGGTGGAGTGGATCAGCAGGCCGAGACGCCCGAGCGACGACTTGCCCTCGAGCCGCGCGACGAGGTCGTTGGGCACGCGCGACCCGCTCGAGCGTCGACCCGAGCACGAACTCGCCCGGATGCAGGATGAAGGGCTCGTCTGGCTTGGTCTCGACCAGCTCGGTGAGGTCGGGCATCTCCTGCTTCACGTCGATGTACGGGATAGCGCGAGTTCGCGAACACGCGGAACTGGGAATCGACGTGCAGGTCGACCGACGACGGCTGGACGGCCTCGCGCGTCGAACGGGTCGATCACGATGCGGCCGGCGTCGATCTCCTCGCGGATGGTGCGGTCGGACAAGATCATCGGGCGGATGCTACACGCTGCTACCCGCTCCGGCTCGACCTCGACCCAGCGATCGAGCGTCGCCGACGCGGCCCCGGAGTCGATCGTCGCGGCCGCCATCGCGACGCCGTCGGCGAGCGTCTCCGCCGCGCCGGCGACCTCGAGCGCGGCGCCGGCGTTGAGCAGGACGACGTCGCGCCGCGGGCCCGGCTCCCCCGCGAGGATGCGCGCGACGATGTCGGCCGAGGCGCCGGCGTCGCCGCCGCGCAGGTCGTCGACCGATCGACCGGGCGAAGCCGAGACTCGGCCGGATCCGATGTGCGTCTCGGCACCGCGCCGTCGCGCACCTCGAAGACGGTCGAGGGTCCGGTGGTCGTGAGCTCGTCGAGCCCGTCGTCGCCGCGGAACAGCACGGCGCGCGTGCCGCGCCGGGCGAGCACCTCGGCCATGAGCGGCAGCATGCGCGCGTCGGAGCACCCGACCGCCTGCGCGAACGGGCCGGGCCGGATTGGTGAGCGGCCCGAGGAAGTTGAAGACGGTCGGCACCCGCAGCTCGCGCCGCACCGGCCCCGCGTGGGCCATCGCCGGGTGGAACATCGGGCGCGAACAGGAACGCGACGCCCGCGTCGGCGAGGCACCGCTCGACCCCCGCGGCGTCGAGTTCGATCGGCACGCCGAGCGCCTCGAGCACGTCGGCCGACCCGCAGTGCGAGCTCGCGGCGCCGGTTCCCGTGCTTGGCGACCGGCACGCCGGTCCCCGCGACGACGATCGAGCTCACGGTCGAGATGTTGAACGTGCCGCTGCGGTCGCCACCCGTACCCACGACGTCGACCGCAGGCGCCACGGTGCTGACCGGGTGTCGCGAACCCCAGCATCGTGCGGCGAGACCCTCGACCTCGTCGGCCGTCTCACCCTTCGTCCGCAGGCGCCATGAGGAACCCGCCGATCTGCCCGCGGCGTGGCCTCACCCGCCATGATCGCGCGCATCGCCTCGGCGGCCTCGTCGGCGTTCAGATCCTCGTGCGCACGAGTCGGGAGAGCGTCGTGCGGCCAGAAGCTCCGGTCGAGGTCGCGCGCCTGCTGCGTCATGGCGCCCGACGCTAGCAGTCGCCGCCCGGCGGTGCCGAACCTGCCGAGCAGGTCGCTACGCTGACAGCTCGCGGCGGCCCCAGCGGTCCGGGCCCTGCGGGTGTGGTTCAATGGCAGAACGTAAGCTTCCCAAGCTTGAAACGGGGGTTCGATTCCCCTCACCCGCTCCGATGACCGTACCCGGCGCGCGCCGTCGTGGCGGTCACCCCCCGGCCCAGGTACCGGGGAGCCGTCGGGCAGAGATCCTTCATCGGACAGATCCGCGCACCGGGGAGTCGGCGCCTTGCAGATCTCGCGGCCGAGTCGGATCAAGCCCACGTGCAGCGGCGTGCGCAGGCCGTCGGGGATCAGACTCGTGCAGGAGGCGGTCGGCCCGCTCGGCGCTGGCCGGGGCGGGGATCGAGCCCGAGGCGCTTCGTGACCCGGTGCACGTGGGTGTCGACCGGCATCGCGTCGCGACCGAGTGCGAAGCTGAGCACGACCGCCGCCGTCTTGGGACCGATGCCCGGCAGCGCTCATCAGGTAGTCGCGTGCCTCGGCGTCGCTGACATGATCGGCGCAGCCTCGAGAGATCGTAGTCGCCTTCTCGCTCATCGCACCTCGTCGCAGGATCGCCTGGATGCGTGGCGCCTTCGAGTTCGCGAGCCCGCCGCTGCGGATCGCGTCGGCCACCGTCGTCGTGGGCGCGTCGACGACCGCGGCCCAGCCGCCGGGGAACGCGCGCCGCAGATCGCCGAACGCTCGCTCGGCGTTCAGGTCGCTCGTGTGCTGGCGAGAGCACCGTGAGCACGAGCTCGTCGAGGGATCGGCGACGCGCGAGGCGGCTGAGCGGCCCGAAGCGCTGCTCGAGTCGGCGGCGATCGCCCGGATGCGACGCGAGCCGTCGCGGTCGGCGCCGCGCTCGGTCGGCGCGCCGGCTCACGGCTGGTCGCGCGCGGCGTTGCGGAACTGCGTGAGCGACGGGGTGGAAGCTGAGCTGCACCGTGTCGGTCGGCCCGTTGCGGTGCTTGGCGATCGATCAGATCGGCCTGCTTCTTCTTCTCGGGGTCGGTGTCGTCGCGATGGATGAACATCACGATGTCGGCGTCCTGCTCGATCGCGCCCGACTCGCGCAGGTCGGACAGCTGCGGGCGCTTGTCCTGGCGCGCGCTCGGGGTCGCGGTTCAGCTGGCTGATCGCGATCACCGGGATGTCGAGCTCCTTGGCGAGCATCTTCAACGACCGGCTGATCTCGGCGATCTCCTGCTGCCGGGAGTCGGGACGGCGCCCACTCATCGACGGATGGCTCATCAGCTGGAGGTAGTCGACGATGATCAGCGACAGCCCGCCCGCGGCGCGAGCTCATGCGACGGGCCTTGGCCCGGATGTCGACGATGTTGATGTTGCCCGAGTCGACGATGGACAGCGGGGCGTCATGCAGCATCTCGGCCGCCTGCACGACGCGGGTCCAGTCGTTCGGACCGACGCGCTTGTTGCGGATCCGATCCCAGGGGACCCTCGCCTCGGCGCACAGCAGCCGCATCCCGATCTCCCAGCGCGACATCTCGAGGGAGAAGATCGCCGTGGGCTTGCTCGTCGACGGCCACGTTGCGCGCCAGGTTCGTCGCGAACGAGGACTTGCCCACACCGGGCCGCGCCGCGATGACGACCAGGTTGCCGGCCTGCAGCCCCGACGTGAGCACGTCGAGATCGCGGAACCCGGTCGGGCAGCCCGGTGAACGCCGACTCGCGGTTCTGGATCGACTCGAGGTCGAACATCGCCTGGTCGACGAGGTCGCGCAGGATCGCCATCTCGTCGCGGTCCTCGCGTCGTGCGACATCGTAGATGCGCTGCTCGGCGTCGTCGGCCACGGTCTCCGCGTCGTCGACCGAGGCGTACGCCATCTCCATGATGTCGGCCGCGGCGCCGATGAGGCGGCGGCGCAGGGCGGCCTTGGCCACGATCGCCGCGTAGTGGCCGGCCGAGGCCGGGGTGGGGACCTGGTCGACGAGGTCGCGGATGTAGAGCTTGCCCGCCGACCTGATCGAGGATGCCATCGCGCTCGAGGGCCTCGATGGCCGTGATGATGTCGACGGGCTCGCCGCGCGCGTACAGCGCCCGCAGGGTCGAGTAGATCCGTCCGTTGGCCGAGCGGTAGAAGTCGTCGGGCTCGATCAGCTCGACGACGTCGGCGATGGCCTCCCCCGACAGCATCATCGAGCCGAGGACGGATTCCTCTGCCTCGACGTTGCTGGGGCGGACGCGGAGTTCGTCGCGAGAGGTCCTCAACATCCTCGATCGTGCGCGCCACCTAGCCCCTCTCCCAGACCCGACCCCACTCGCCCGAACCCTACGCTCGGGGGAGACACACCGACAGTTGATAACCGCTGTGGATTCCATACCTGCAGGTCGCGCTCCGAGATTCCTTGTCACTCCGCCCCTGACCTGCGTTTCCACCATGTGGGAAGTCATGTGGATAAGTGTGAACAGCCGCTCTGACACCCCTTGGGGGGGCGTCAGTGAGACGCCGGCTGAAGCGCGCGCTCCACGGCCGGGTCGGAGTAGCCGTGCGCGATCGACCGTGGGGTCTGGCCGAGCTGGTTCGCGTGGGTCGCCCGGGCACCGTGCGCGACCAACAGGTCGATGAGGTCGCAGCGGCCACGAGAGTTGTTGACCGCGAGGAGGAGCGGCGTGGCCCCCTGGGTGGTTTCTGCCTCGACGTCCGCGCCGGCGGCAAGGAGCATGCCGGTCGCTTCGACGTTCCAGCCGCCCACCGCCACGTGCAGGGCCGTGAAGCCCATGCGATCGCGGGCCTCCAGATCGGCACGATCGACGAGCAGCTGCTCGAGACGTCCGACGTTGTTCGACGCCGCCGCCCAGTGCAGCGGGGTCCTCGCGCCGAGTCCACGGACCATGGTCATACCTGGGGTTGTCGGCACGTCGGGCCTTCGGACTAAGCCAGGACAGGGAAATCGGGTGGAACCATCCGGCAACATGAGGCCGGGGCGAACGCCCCGGCCTCATGTCCAACCAGAGCACTGCTCAGGCTTCCGCGACGACCTCGATCGTGACCACCGGCTCGACCTCGTGGAACAGGTGGAGCCGGACCTCGTGCGAGCCGACCGAACGGATCGGCTCGTCGAGGTGGATGTCTTTCTTGTCGACGGTCAGCTCGAACGACTGGGCGATGGCGGCCGAGATCTGCTCGGCCGTGACCGATCCGAAGAGCTTGCCCTCTTCGCCGGCTCGCGCCGAGATCGTGATCGGCCCCGCCGCGATGAGCTGCGTCGCCACGGCCTCGAAGTCTCCCTTCTGGGCCGACAGCCGGGTCTCGTGTGCGCGGCGCACCGACTCCGCGTGCCGGACCGCGCCCTTGTTGGCCTTGACCGCCATCCCTCGAGGCACCAGGTAATTGCGCGCGTAGCCGTCGGCCACCTCGACGATATCGCCGGGGACCCCGAGGTTGTCGACGGGCTTGTGGAGGATGATCTTCATCGCGTCGAGAACGGGAGCAGGGCCATCTCCCGTGCGTTCTTGACCGCCATGGCCACGTCGCGCTGATGCTGCACGCAGTTGCCCGTCACGCGGCGGGCGCGGATCTTGCCCCGCTCGGAGGTGAACTTACGCAGCGTCACCGTGTCCTTGTAGTCGATGAACTCGGTCTTCTCCTTGCAGAACACGCAGTACTTGCGCTTGCCCTTCTTCTGCCAGGCCTTCTCTTCCTTGTCCTTGCGAGGCCGTCGCGACCCGCCTTTCGATTTACCCGCCATCCAGTGGAGTCTCCTCGTCCGGGGCGCCGCCCACCGGTGCTGCGACCTTCTCGCCCCAGTCGCCCGACGAGCTCGTCGAGCTGGAGCGTGCGGTCTTCTGCACGGTAGCGGTCGCCCATTTCAGGCTCGGTCCCACGTCGTCGGCCTCGATCTCGACGACGGTGCGCTTCTCGCCCTCCTGGTTCTCCCAGGATCGCTGCTTGAGCCGTCCGGTCACGACCACGCGGGTTCCGCGCGTGAGCGATTCCGCGGCGTTCTCCGCCAGGCCCCGCCACACGTTGACCCGGAAGAACGACGTGTCTCCGTCGGTCCAGTTCCCCGCGGCGTCGCGGATCCGCGTGCTGTGGGCAACGGTGAAGTTGGCCACCGCCGCTCCGTTGGCCGTGTAGCGCAGCTCGGGGTCGTCGGTGATGTTGCCCACGACCGTGATCTGGTTGTCGCTCGCCATGTCGGCGTCACCTCTCCTAGTGTGCGCGTCGGAGGCTCACTCCGATGCGGGGGAAGAAGCCAGTTGCGTGCTGGGGAGGAGCATGATCTTGTGCCGGATGACCTCGTCGGCCAGGTTCAGCCGGCGTTCCAGCTCGGCCTGGGTGTCCGGCTGGCCCGTGAACCGCACCACCACGTAATACCCCTCGTGCTGGTGATCGATCTCGTAGGCGAAGCGCCGGCGCCCCCAGCGGTCGATGTCGCCGACCTCACCGCCCGTGGCGTTCACCACGTTGGCGATGCGATCCACCGCTGTGCCGACGACCGACTCGTCGGCCTCGGCGGACAATATGAGCATGATCTCGTAGTCCCTCAAATCTCACCTCCCCTGGTCTGGACGGCCCCCCCGGGAGGGGGAGCAGAAGGGATGAGGGTCGTCCAGCAGTGTACGGGAACGAGGCGAACGCTAGCAGCGAGGTCTGACACCCGCGGACCCGCCGGGGCCGGTGGTCGTGCTAGGCAGCGGAGGCCGGGCGCTCGGCTCCCGCGTAGCGGTACCGGCCGCGGCGCAGCACGTACCGGATCGTCCGGTCGGCACCGCCGATGCCCGTGTCGACCGGCACGTCGAGCACCGGGGGTGTGCCGTCGAGCAGGGGGTAGCAGCGGCCGTCGAACGGCCCGCCCTCGAGGTGACCGAACCGGGCCTCGCCCAAGGTCACGACGTCTGCACGGGGAGTGGTCATGTGGATGCCTCCTGTCGTGTTCACGTTCGAACCGTACCGAGCCCCTCTGACACGCTTCTCGAACATGTGTTCGATACCGACGCTCGCCTGGATCATCCCGCCTCGGCTGCCGGTAAACTGGGCCACCACGAACCCAGGCCGTGCACTTGTAAGGAGGCGCGAGCGATGACGGTCCGCATCGGCGACCTACGGACGCTGAAGAACGAGGGAACGCGGTGGGTGATGCTCACCGCATATGACTTCCCGACCGCACAGATCCTGGATCGAGCGGGTGTTCCCGTGATCTTGGTGGGCGACTCGGTCGGCTCGAACCACCTCGGCTATGCCAACGAGCTGCCGGTGACGATGGACGACATGCTCCATCACACGAAGGCCGTTTCCCGTGCCGTCGAACGCGCCATGGTGGTCGGCGACATGCCGTTCATGTCGTACCAGGCCTCGGTGGAGGACGGCGTCCGCAACGCGGGACGGCTGGTCAAGGAGGGCGGCGCCCACGCGGTGAAGGTCGAGGGCCCACAGCTCGACCTCGTGCAGCGCCTGGTCGACATCGGCATCCCGGTCATGGCGCACGTGGGACTCACGCCCCAGTCGGTCCACGGGCTCGGCGGCTACAAGGTGCAGGGCCGCGGCGAGGCGGCCCAACGCGTGTTGGAGCAGGCCGCACCAGCTCGAGAAGGCCGGGGCGTTCTCGATGGTTCTCGAGGCCCTGCCCGGCGAGCTTGCCGCCGAGATCACGGCCAGCATCGAGATCCCGACGATCGGCATCGGTGCGGGCCCGGGCACCGACGCGCAGGTGCTCGTCATCAACGACCTGCTCGGGCTCACGGAACGCCCGCCCAGGCTCGCCAAGGCCTACGCGGATCTGAGGAACACGATCGGCGCGGCGATCGAGGCCTTCCAGGCCGACGTCGCGGCGGGCGACTTCCCCGGCGACGAGCACACCTACTCATAGCTCCTCGTAGCTCGGGCTCCCGGGGGGCACGGGGACGCGCCCTACACTCGCCCCGTGGAATCGCAACGTCGATCCTCCTTTCCCTGGCCCCTGGTCGGCGGGGCCGTCATCGTCACGGCGATCTGCGTCGCCGCCTGGCCGGTCGCCTCGCGGGGGCTCTCCTTCGGCCTGCAAGCAGGCGTGGCGATCCTCGCGGGCACGGTTGCCGCGGTCGCCGCCGTGCGATACCGGGACGAGCGTGACCCGCACGACCTGTTCCTCGCCGCCGGGCTGGCGGTCCTCGCCGTCCAGGCCTTCGCGTTCGGGGTCGTGCTCGCCCAGCTGGACCCGCTCGAGATCCGATCTTCGGCGTTCGCGCCGGATGCGTTCGGCATCCTCGGCCCGGAAGGCGGCGCCGTGCCGCCGCTCGCCTGGCAGGGCGGATGGGTCATCGCCGGGGTCTGCCTGGCGCTGGCGACGGCCCGAGGCGAGCGGCGCGGACGACGCCCGACGTCGTGGGTCACGGTGGCGGGGGTGGTGGCCGCCGCGGTGATCCTGCTGGACGCCGCCCTCCTCACCTGGGGACCGTCACTCACCTCCTCGGACTACCGGAGCCTCGTGGCCGAGGCCGTGCCCGCACCCGGCATGCTCGGGGCGGTGAGCTGGCTATTCGCGATGGCGGCGATCGCCGCGGTGACGGTCGCGGCGGTGCGGGAGTCCGGGCGCGCACACCGGTGGGCGTCCGCGGCCCTCATCGCGGCCGTGCCGCTGCTGATCGCCGTGCTCTTCCGTCCGACCGAGGGCCTGCCACTGGTCCAGTGGGCCGATCTGCTTCAGCCGGCCGTGATCATCGCGCTGCTGGCGCAGCTCGTGTCGTCGGCCAGGACCGACGCCTTCCGCGCCCGCCGGGCTACCGACCGCGCCGAGGATGTCCTCGGCGCTCGCGCCGAGATCGCCGGGATGATCGCGCACGAGGTGCGGGGGCCGGTGGCCTCGATCCGCGGACTCGCGGGGACCACGCTCGCCCACTACGAGCGCCTTAACGACGACGAACGGCGCGAGTTCATCGGGATGATCGAGATCGAATCCGCGCGGCTGCTGGAGGTCGTGGATCAGACCTCGCTGGCCCTCAAGCTCGACGCCGGAACGGTGGCGACGAACATGCGGTCCGCCGACCTGGGCGTGGCGGTCGCGGCGGGCGCGGCGCGGGTCGACACGGGCGAGCACCCGGTCCACGTCGACGCCGCACCCGGCCTCGTCATGCCGATCGACCCCGACCACGTCGCGCAGATCGTTCGACAGCTCCTGACCAACGCGGTCCGTTTCTCGCCCGCGGACGCGCCGGTATCGGTGTTCGTTCGCGCCCAGGACGGAGGTGTCGCGATCGAGGTGACCGACGCCGGACCCGGCATCCCCGAAGATGAACGGGACGCGGTATTCGAGCGGTTCGTGAGGTGGCGGCCTGCAGGCTATGAGACCCAGCCCGGCACCGGACTCGGCCTGTTCATCAGCCGGACACTCGCCGGACGGATGGGCGGCTCGATCTCCGTCGTGGACGCACCCGGAGGCGGTACGATGCTGCGAGTCCGACTCCCGAGCGAGGGGTAGGGGATGTCCACCGACCGGCACGTCAGCCTGCTGATCTGCGACGACCACAAGGTGCTGACCGACGCTCTGTCCACGGTCGTCGGCCTCGACGGAGAGCTGGAGATGATCGCCCCGCCCGTCCACGATGCCGAGACCGCGGTCAAGCTGTGCACGGAGCACCTCCCTGACGTCGTGCTGATGGACATCGTGTTCAAGGGTGGCGGGATGTCGGGGATCGAGGCCACACGCGCCATCAAGGAGGCCTCGCCGTCCACGAAGGTGGTCATCATGACCGCCCACGACGAGGATCGCCTCCTGGTTGAGGCCGTCGAGGCGGGCGCCTCGGGCTTCTTGGGCAAGGACGAGGCGGCCGACGAGCTCCTGGCCGCAGCCAAGGCCGCGGCCGACGGAGAGGTGCTGATCGACCCCGTCACCCTTCCCAGGCTTCTGGCGCAGGTCGCCCGCGAGCGCGAGCAGGAGCGCGACGCCATGATGCTCCTCGACGACCTCACCGACCGCGAGCGGGAGATCCTCCAGCTGCTCGCCGAGGGCAAGCGCAACGACGACGTGGCGGCCCAGCTGTTCATCAGCCCGCAGACCGTGCAGACGCATGTCCGCAACATCCTGGGCAAGCTCCGCGTCCACTCCAAGCTGGAGGCCGTCGCCTTCGCGGTGCGGAACGGCGCGATCACCGTCTGACGAACGCTCAGCGGCGGGCACTCACCTGCCGAGATACCCCACAACGGGTATGCAGGCGCGCGGACCCGAGGACGACAACTTGCGTGAACGACGGTGAGCGGCCACCCCCTCGGCCGCGACCCGACAACTGAGGGCCCGACTCCACCCCTCCCGGAGTCGGGCCCTTCTTACGATCTACGTCGCCGGCGGTTAGCCCGGAGCCATGTCGACGACCACGTCGTCGAAGTTGACCGTGAACGTACTCGCGGCGTTGTGTCCGATCTGGATGCGCCCGATGTCGGTCGTCCCCGTGTCGCGGACGAGCCCGTCGAGGATGAGACCGCCGTCGAGATACATGTCCCAGGAGGAGGACGGCCCGACCTCGCCGCACAGCTCCACCGTGTGCCAGCCGGCGGGCAGCGTCGCCCCGGTGTTCGTGATCTGGTTCGTCACGTCGCTTCGGAACCGTAGGGTGCCGTTGTTGTGTCGGATGATCTTCGCGATTCCGCCGTTGCCGGCGGTGCGCATCCGCATCAGATCGATCGATGTCGTCGCGCCCTGCACGTTGACGGCGAAGCTCGCGCAGAGCGAGCTCTCGGGCGTCGGCAGGAGCACCGCTGCCCACCCGCTCTGGTTGCTCGTGGCGGCGCGCGCGCTCGGTGGGGCCGTTCCGCCTCGCGTGCCGTCCACGGTCATCCGGGTGACGAAGTCCCAGGCCGTCAGTCCGCCGGAGAAGTCATCGCTGAAGATGCTGCCCGGGGGTGGCGGGGGGGGCGGGGGCGGGGGGGGTGGCGGGGGCGGGGGAGCGCCCGAGCCGTCGAACACGAACAGTCCCCGGGACTGCCAGCCCGTTCCGGCCGCGCTCAGCTGGGTGACCGAGCCGGTCGGATGCCCGTCGTCGCCCCACGCGACCCGGTTCAGGCTGCCATCGGCCAGCGCGAAGTACAGGTTGCCCGAAGCGATCGTGAAGCCCCGCACGTTGGCCCAATCGACGCCATCGCCGGTGCTCGTGACGAACAACTCCGCGCCCACGGCCTGACTCTGCGGCGTGAAGTAGCGGGAGTACAGACGCGGATCGCCCTCGACCGTGTAGTAGACGCGCCCCTCATCGAACGCCATCCCGGTCATCGCGGCGAGGTGGTCGTCCAGCGCCGGGATCGGCAGGTTCGCCCCACGCATCGAGAACACGACCGGGTCGGGCGCCACGTCGAGACCGAAGAGGTCGATCGTCGAGACGGCTCCGGCCGACGTCCCATCGAACCCGCGAGAGGTCAGGGTGCCGTTGCTCCACCCCGTGTACACCACGCCGTTCAATGCGAACGCGCCACGGGCATTCGTCCAGTTGACGCCGGTCGGAACGGTCGTCGCGCCCGAGGCGGTGGTGCCGTTGAAGTCGTACCGGACGAGGTTGCCCGTCCCCGGATCCATCCGGTACAGGTCGCCCGGCAGTGTGTACGGGTTATTCGGCGGCACCACGACGCCGCCGGCCAGCGGCATGAAGGCGATCTTGCGATGGGTCTCGCCGCCGATGTTGTCCGTGTCGCTGCCGAAGTAGATGCCCAGGTTGTTCGCGTACTGAGCCAGCACGCCCTTCCCGCGTGGATTCCGGACCGGGTTGAAGCTGAACGGCATCCCGTTGATCGGATCGTGGGCCGACATCCCGGGGCGGGCCATCCCGCCGGGGAAGGGGCCGGTGCAGCGACCGCAGTTCGTCGGATTGAACGGGTTGTTCATCCACTGCTGGTGGCCGCCGGCATAGATCGCGGACCCCGTCACCGCGACGCTATGCATCGAGTCACCACCGGTCTTCATCTCCCAGGTCGGGAGCTGACCTGGCCCGGTGGGACCGATCTCCCACCTCGTGAGGGAGTCGCACAGCCGGTTCGGTCGGTTCGCGCCCGTCGTCACGATCGCGAAGTAGGAGCCATCGGGAGAGATGTCGACGTCACGCAGGTACATCGGGAACGTGGCCGAGCAATAGGAGGCGCCGGGCGCCGCCAGGAATGGGAACACGTTCGTCTGCCACGTGGTCACCGTTGGGGGGTTGGCCGCCACGTCGAGGATCGCGATCTGCTGGCGGGGTAGACCGCCCACGGTGCCGAAGTTGCCCGTCGCTATCAATCGCGAGCCGTCCGGCGTGACGTCGATCCGATACACCTGCATCAGTCCGTCCTTGGCCGGATCGCGCTCGGGGACGTTGTTCGCGTCGGTGAACGAGATGTCGAGGCTGGCGTCCATCGCTCCCGAGCTCGCGTTGAACCGGGCGAGACCGACGCGATCGGGGCCTTCCGTCACGGTGAATTCACCCGAGGCGTAGAGCCATCCGCCTCGGACGACGAGGTCGGTCACCACTCGATTCGGGCGAGGCTGGAGGCCCGGCACGATCGCGCCCGCGCCGAGGTCGAGCTCGACGAGCCGCCGGTAGTTCGTCCCCGTCCCGTTCACGCTGGTGAACGATCCACCGACGAACACGGAGGTTCCGTCGGGCCCGGGGGCGAGCGACTCGACGGTGCCGTTGAGGTTCGGGGTGAACCCGGTGTCGACGAGCCCCGTGGTCGCGTTGAACGCGAAGACATTGGTCCGGGCGATGTTCGTGTTCGAGCCCGGATTCTGGATCGTCGAGAACGTCCCGCCGACGATGATCCGGTTCCCGACCTGCGTGATCGCGTTCACACGACCGTTCTCGATGTCGGGGGTGTTCGCCGCTGGATCCTCGCTGGCGACACCTGGATGCTGCGCGTTCACCGCCGTGGCCTCGGGGAGCACCACCAACGATGCCGCCCCCACTATCGCCAGGATCGATAGCAATGCAACCGTTCTGGAACGAGTACGACTGATCATATCCCCAAGACTCCCTACACCGTTCGGCCGAGTGCCGTCACCCTACCCATATCGCATGGGGGTGAGGCAACGGAGGAAGGGCTATTTCTTCGCCAACTTTCGAACCGGACCGCCGTGGCGTCCGTACACTGACTCACCTCGTGACCGCCGACTTCCCCACCATCGCGACGATCGTCCACGTCCCTCGCCGGGTCGGATCGCGGCGTCGCGTGGCGACCGTGGCCGGCTTGACCGTGGCGCTCGTCACACTCCTCGCCCCGGCGCTCCTGGCCGCGCCGCGCACGCAGGGCATCGACGTATCCCACTGGCAGGGCGACATCGACTGGACACGGGTGGCCAGAACGAACGTGGGGTTCGTCGTCGCCAAGGCCACCGACGGCAAGGCCTTCGTCGACCCCCAGTACCTCGCGAACCGGGGCGGGGCGACCGGACAGGAGATCCCCTTCACCGCGTATCACTACGCCCGGCCCAACCGTGCCGACGACGATGCGCGCATCGAGGCCGATCACTTCGTCGACACGGCCGGCCTGGGATCCGGCAACCTGTTGCCGGCGCTCGACCTCGAGGAGTCGAACGGACTGAACCCCGACGAGCTGCGGCAGTGGACGTGGCGCTGGCTGCAACGCGTGACCGCCCGCACGGGGGTGCGGCCGATGATCTACTCGGGTCCCTATTTCTGGCGCACCGCCATGGGCGACACCCGGTTCTTCGCCAACCGCGGGTACGAGGTGCTGTGGGTCGCCCACTGGTTCACACCCAGCCCGGACGTCCCGGCCGGCAACTGGCGGGGTCACGGCTGGACGTTCTGGCAGTGGACGAACTGCCGAAGCGTCGCGGGGATCTCCGGGTGTGTGGACGGAGACCGTTTCCACGGACTCGACCTCACCCGCGTCACGATCCCTCGACTGCGCGTCGAGACGTCGGCGGGCGGGCGGATCGTGAGCGACCCGTCGGGGATCCGGTGCGGGTCCTCGTGCGAGGCCGTCTTCCATCCCGGCACGTCGGTGGTCCTGAACGCCGAGCCCGATCCCGGAGCGGTCTTCCTCGGGTGGTCCGGCGCCTGCGCGGCGGCGGGGAAGACCCCGACGTGCTCGGTGACGACGCTCGGCAACAAGAAGGCGACGGCCGAGTTCGGCTACCCCCTCACCGTGACGACCCCGGGGTCCGGTTCGGGCATCGTGCGATCGACTCCGGCCGGGGTCGCATGCGGCGCGACGTGTGACGCCGCATTCCCCACCGGCACGGTGGTCACGCTGCGGGCCGATCCCGACGATCTCTCCGAGTTCGCGGGCTGGGCGGGCGACTGCGGCGGCTCGTCGACGTGCGTCCTGACGATGAACGCGCCCCACAAGGTGTCGGCCGGGTTCGCCGACCTGGCTCCCCCGCAGGTCGTCTTCGCCGCGCCCACGACCCTCGGCGGCCCGGTGGTCGCCACGTTCAGCGAGCCGGTCCACGGGATCGGGCCCGACAACCTGCGGCTGCGGGTCCAGGGAACCTCGCGCCTCGTGAGGTCATCGCTCACATGTCGAGCGGCGGACGGCCGGCGGGTCCCGTGCGACGACGGCCCGGTGATCACCGCGAGGATCCACCCCACGTCGCCGCTGATGATCGGACAACGCTACGCGGCAACGGCCAACCCGTCGGGCGCGTCCCGCAAGATCCGAGATCGGGTCGGCAAGGCGGCGCCCAGGACCATCAGCCGGTTCCGGGCGGCCACGTCGATCGGACAGGCCGGGCCGGGTGTCGAGACGCGATGGGCGCGGGTGGCGTCGCCCCGAGCGCTCGGCGGTTCGTACCTGATCGAGGGCGGGCGCGGAGCCACGGCATCGTTCAGGTTCTCGGGCAGGTCGATCACCTGGCTCACCGTCGCGGGACCCGGCATGGGACGGGCACGGGTGTCGATCGATGGCGGCTTCCGGGGGACGTTCGACCAGTACGCGTCGCGTCTGCGCACCGACGTCCGCCGGACGTTCTCGGGGCTGACGGCGGGGTCTCACGTCGTGCGGATCACGGTGACCGGAACGAAGCGGGGAGCCTCGGCCGGGGCCGGGATCGCGATCGACGCGTTCGACGTCCAGCGCCTCAGGGTCAACCCCGATCCCTCGATGACCTGGGCGGCCGCGCGAAGCGCGGCCGCCTCCGCGGGCAGCTTCATCCACAGCGACCGATCCGGCGCCTCGGCAGGCCTGACGTTCCGCGGGACGGGCATCTCGTGGACCGCGGTGCTGGGCCCCGATCGCGGCCGGGCGAAGGTCTTCGTCGACGGGGCGCTCGTCACGGTCGAGGACCTGTACGCGCCCGCGCGCACGTTCGGCGTCCAGATGACGGTCGGCGGGCTGAGCGACGGGGTCCACACCGTGCGGGTGGTGGTCGCCGGCACCCGGCGGTCGGCTTCGACGGGGACGATCGTGGCGCTCGACGGGTGGTCGGCGACCTAGCGGCCGCGAAACCCGGGCCGCGGGGCGCCGGGGCGTTCAGGCAGACAGGTCGCCGGCGGGCGCCTCGTGGCCCCCGGCGGGCCTGCCCAGCGGTCGGGTGATGCCGTCGGGAGTCGCCTCGATAGGCGTCCCCCAGTGGACGATCGGAAGACGCTCGCCGTCGCGGAGTCGGTAGGTGGCCGTCCCATCGCGCAGCTCGACGTCGAGCAGCTGGCCTCGGATACGGAGCGAGAACGAAAGGGCCGTGAGCCGCTCGGGCAAGGTGGGGTTGAACGAGAGGGCTCCGTTGGCGTCGCGCATCCCCGCGAAGCCGTACACGGCGGCCAGCCACGTGCCGCCGGCCGACGCGACGTGCACGCCGTCGCGCACGTTGGTCGCCACGTCGGCCAGGTCGACGGCGGCCGCATCGATGAAGTACTCCTCGGCCGCTCGCAGGTCGCCGATCTCGGCGGCCATCACGCTCTGGATGCTCTCCGAGAGCGAGGAGTCGCCCGTGGTGAGCGGGTCGTAGTACTCGGAAGATCTTTCGCTTCTCATCAGCCGAGAACTCGTCGCCGGCCAGGAAGGTGGCCAGCACGAGGTCGGCCTGCTTGATCACCTGGTGCCGGTAGATCACGAGCGGGTGGTAGTGCAGCAGCAGCGGGTAGCTCTCCGGGGGCGTGCCCTCGAAGTCCCAGACCTCACGGTCGAGGAAGCCATCGTCTTGCAGGTGGAGCTCGGATGAGTCGTCGTACGGGACGTACATGAGATCGGCCGCCCGTGCCCACCCCTCGACCTCATCGGCGCGCAGCCTCGTGCGCTCCGTCAAGGTCGCGTAGGCGTCGGGCTCGCTCGTCGCGAGCCAGTCCAGGGTCTCGATCGCCGCCCGCAGGTTCTGGCGCGCCATCAGGTTCGTATAGGCGTTGTTGTCGACCACCGTGGAGTACTCGTCGGGGCCGGTGACGCCGTTGATCACGAACTGGCCCCGCTTCGCGTCGGAGAAGTACCCCAGGCTCGCCCACATGCGGGCGGTCTCGACCAGCATCTCCACCCCGTACCGCGCCAGGAACCCCGTGTCGCCGGTCGCCTTCACGTACTGCATGAGCGCGTACGCGATGTCGGCGTCGATGTGGTACTGCGCGGTCCCGGCCGCGTAGTACGCCGAGGCCTCCTCGCCGTTGATCGTGCGCCACGGGAACAGCGCGCCGCGCAGCCCGACCTGACTGGCGCGCGAGCGGGCCTGGTCGAGCATCGCGTAGCGGTGGTGCAGCAGGCTCCGCGCGATCGTGGGATGCGTGTAGACGAGGAACGGCATCACGTAGATCTCGGTGTCCCAGAAGTAGTGGCCCTCGTATCCCTGACCGGTCAGCCCCTTGGACGGCACGCCGTACCCCTCCACCGACGCGGTGGCCTGGAGCAGCTGGTAGAGGTTGAATCGGACCGCCTGCTGTAGCAGCGGCGCGCCCTCGGTCCGCACGTCCGAGACGTCCCAGAACGCATCCACCCGGGTCCGTTGCTCGTTCACGATGCGCTCGAAGCCGTCGGACTTGGCACGGTCGAGGGTCTCGCCTACGCGGAACGTGAGCTCACCCATCGGCGTGTCGGCGCCGTGGTGGTACGCCAGGTACTTCACGAGCCGGACCGTACGGCCCGGCTCCGCCCGGACGCGGAAGACCGCGCGCGCCGAGTCCCCGCTCACCTCGGACACGGGCACGACCTCGCCGTCCAGGTTCGTCTCGTGTTCCATCCCGCACGCCATGGGCAGCCCACTCGATCGGGTGCGGAAGCCGAGCACGGCCCGGGAGCCCTTGGCCTCCCCGGACTTGGCCATCATGACCCCGGGCTCGAAGCCCCGCCCCTTGCGGGGATCGTCGGCGGCGCCGGCGTCGGCGCCGGCGTGGGTCACCAGCTCCGACGACAGCGTCAGCGCCGCCGCCCTGTCCAGCGACGTGACCTCGTACTCGATGCAGGCGAGATGACGGTGCTCGAGCGACGCGAGCCGGCGCGACCGCACGGAGAAGCGGCGTCCGTCGGCGGCCTGCCAGACGACCCGCCGCTCCATCAGGCCGGCCCGCATGTCGAGCATGCGCTCGTACTCGAGCACCTCGGCGTGGTCCAGGTCGAACGGCTCGTCGTCCACGTAGAGCTTGATCACCGAGCCGTCGGTCACGTTCACGATCGTCTGCCCGGTCTCTGCGAAGCCGAATGCGCGCTCGGGGTACACGATCGGCCAGGTCTCGTAGTAGCCGTTGAGCAACGTTCCCGTCTGGTGGACCGGGCGCCCCTCCTCGTGGGTCCCGCGGATCCCGAGGTAGCCGTTGGCTACCGCGAAGACCGTCTCGAGCTGCGGCACGTTCTCACGGTTGAAGCCGCGCTCCACCAGGCGGAACTCCTCGACGGGGAACTCCTCGTCGGCCGCGAGCAGTCGCAGGGCCGCGGCCCGTAGCCGGTGCGCCTTGGGGCCGGCCGGGTGCCGCACCTGGGCCGACTCCGTGACGAGGTCGCCCAGGTCCTTGACCACGATGTCGGCGCCCAAGCGGAGCATCTCGTCCGTCAGGTCGTCCCGATCGACCCCGATCACGAGGCCGAAGCCGCCGGCACGGCCGGCCTCGACCCCGACGAGGGCGTCCTCGACCACGACGGCGTCGGCCGGGTCGACGTCGAGCCGCTGCGCGGCCTCCAGGTAGGTGTCGGGCGCCGGCTTGCCGGGCAAGCCCATCTCGACGGCGACAACCCCGTCGACGCGGGTGTCGAAGAGGTCGCTGATGCCGGCCGCATCGAGGATCTCCACCGAGTTCTGGCTCGACGAGACCACGGCCGTTGCCAGCCCACGCGCCCGCAGCTCGCGCACCCAGGCCACCGACCCCGGGAACGCCTCAACCCCGCCGGTGTGCAACTCGGACTCGACGAGGAGCTGCTTGCGGTTCCCGATGCCGGCGACGCTCAGCTCGTCGGGCGGAGACTCGGGAGTCCCCTCGGGAAGCTCGATCCCACGGGAGGCCAGGAAGTCGCGCACGCCGTCGTAGCGCGGCTTCCCGTCGACGTGCTGCACGTAGTCCTCGGGCGGTGCGTACCTCGGGATGCGGGTGCCGTGCTCGGCGTCCCATCGGTCGAGGAAGGCGTCGAAGGTCTGCTGCCATGCGGCCGAATGCAAGCGGGCGGTCGTCGTGAGCACCCCGTCCATGTCGAACAGGACGGCCTTGAAGCGTTCGTGGATCTCGCGCGGCTCCAACGTGGCTCCTCGGGCCCGGGCCATGACGAGGCAGGGTACCCGCAATCGTGCCAGTCCTCGAGGGCCGAATCACGCATCTGCGACCATGTCGAGAAGCCCCCTGCGACAATCACGACCATGGCGCCCACGGATGATGAGGTGCGGATCGTCGAATACCGGACGAGCTGGCCGACAGAGTTCCGCCGGATCGGCGAGGACGTGCGCTCGGCACTCGGGAACCTCGTGGCAAGGATCGACCACATCGGGTCGACGGCGGTCCCCGGTCTGTCCGCCAAGGACGTTATCGACGTGCAGGTCTCAGTGACGGATGAAGCACGGCTGGACGAGACCGCCCAGCTGCTGGGACGAGCCGGCTGGACCCCGCGACGCGGCATCCACGACGACCACCTAGTGCCCGGGTGGCCGCCCGACGGCGGAGGTCCCAAGGCACTGATGCGGGAGCCCGCAGGGGGGCGTCGCGTGAACGTGCACATCAGGACCCTCGGCCGGCCGAACCAGCGCTACCCACTCGTCGTCCGCGACTACCTGCGTGCCCACCCTGAGAGCGCCCGGGCCTACGCGACCCTGAAGCTCGATCTGGCCGAACTCACCCGCGGCGACGAAGACCGCTACACCGACGTGAAGGACGCGGCGTGTGACCTCATCAACCTTGCGGCCGAGGAGTGGGCTGAGACCACCGGCTGGGCGCCCGGCCGCTCGGATGCGTGAGGTGGCAGAAGCCACGACCTTGGTAGGGTCGAGCGCATGCCCGCACACCCGGTAACGACTTCTGACGCCCCGACCCATCACGCTCGCCGCCCGCGCCGACGGGCCGGTCTCGCCCTCGGAGTCGCGCTCGTGCTCAGCCTGGCGGCCTGCGACGGTCAGATCGGCGACGCCGTCGAGAGCATCGCCCCGAGCCTGTCCCTGCCACCTGGCGGAGTGTCGGGCCCGGTCGACACGAGCCCGACAGCGACCGACCCGACCGACCAGCCCTCGACGGCTACCCCCACGTCGGCACCGCCCTCGACCGAGACCGAGACCGAGACCGAGACCGAGACCGAGACTCAGACGCGCACGAAGACGGCTGCGGCCAGCCCCGAAGCGACCGAAGACCAGACCTCGCCGTGGCCGTGGATCGTCGGCGGACTCATCCTCCTCGGAGTGATCGCGGCGGTGATCATGCGGGCGAGAGCCCGGGCCCACGAGCGAGCGGCGTGGCGAACTCAGGCGTTGGAGGCCTGCGCGAAGGGAACGTCGCTCGCCGACGGCCTGCGGGTATCCATCGGGCTCGCCCCGACGCAGCTGGCTAGCGACGAGACGATCGGGGAGCTGGATGCGTCCCTGCGGCTGCTGCAGACCGCACCCCCCTCGGCTGCGGCCGGCCAGGCGGCCGAGCGCGCGGTCATGATGCTCGGGGGGGTCCGATCGGCCACCGCCGCCCTTCGCGCCCTGCTGGACCGTGACGACGCGGCGGCCGCCGACGTGGCGTCGGCCCGGGACGCCGCGCACCTGCGCCTGACGGAGTTCGACACCGCGCTCGCCGCGCTCCGCGCGCTGCTCTGACGCTCGGCTCGGAACCCGATCTTCGTGGCGATGCTCGCCATGGCGCGCGCTACTGGTAGCCCCGCGCGCGCCTGCCGGCGACCCACCGCATCGCCGGATCGCGCGACGAGATCATGAACCCGAGGGCGCCGACCACCGCGGCAGCCCCCCATCTGAGATAGATCGCCGCCCAGCCCCCCGGGACGTCGCCCAGCGGGAGCGGCCGCCACCTGGGGGAAACGATCGACGACAGGACGATCAGGACGAACAGCGCGGGGGCGACGACCGCGCCGCCTCGGCCATAGGGTGACCGACGGGCCGCCAGGCCGGCGATCCCCAACCCCATCGAGGCGAGTCCGCCGAACAGCAGGACGAGGGCCCAGGTCTCCTCGTTGGAGGCGGTCCCCTGCCACATCATGAGCAGCGACCCCCAGGCCACCACGAGAACGAGCTGGGACACCAGTCGAAGCGATCGCCGCCTCAAGAGCGAGGTTGGTGATGGGGCGAGCACCTCGAATGAGGGATCGTCCAACGCGTAGCCGAGCCCGCTCGCCAAGACGATCGCGGACACCTGGAGCGACACGGGTCCGGTCCGGTCATGCATGGCGACGACCAGGGCGGTCGAGGCAGATATCGCGATGGCCAAGGGCACCCACGGCTGCGAGCGGACAGTCGGTCGCAGGGCGGCGACGATCACAGTCGGCACACGTCGGGACATGCCCGCATCAGCATGAACACGGCGCAGGCCACCAGGATGGACACCGAGATGAGCGCCGGCACAAGCATCGACCGGAACGATCGGCGCCGGGCGATCGCGGCCACGGCGAAGACCGCACCGAGCACGAGCACGTAGATCAGGTGCGCCACCGCGACATCGAGGTCGCTCGTCGGGGTTGCGAGCGGCGCCAGGCTGTGCCACGCGTGAGGGGGGTCGCCGGGCGTCACGAACACGAACGCCCACGCAACGAGGGGGGCCACGAACGGATTCGGGACCCAGGCGGCGATCGCGATCCCCATCGCGCCGAGCATGAACACCGCCACGACGCGCTCGACGAGCGCCACGCTCGCCGTCGTGTCGAGTGTCAGCCCCTGAGTGGAAGCCAGGACGACCACGGCCACGAGGAGGACGCCGGTGGCCGTCGTCGGCCAGAGCACCGCGGCGATCAGTCCGCCGGTCCGCGTATCCGGGCGGACCGGCAGCGCTCGGTGCTGCTCCTCCGTGTGCTCACGTCGGTCCCGCAATGCGGCACGATTCGTCGCGACCATGGTCAGGACCCCGAAGAGCGCGAAGCCGACCCATACCGTCCAGCCCTCTTCATCCCACGTGGTGAACGGCCGCCCGATGGCGGCGGAGACGAAGAACGCGCTGCCGGCCAGGGCGATGACCGCGCCGGCAACGAAGATCGGGTGGGTGAGCAGACGAGGACCGTCGGCGCGGGCGAGGGCTCGTACCACCGCGGTGCCGTGTGTGGGAGGCGTCATCACGCCACCGCTCCCTGCTTCATGTCCCCTCGACCTACCGTCAGCAGGTACGCGTCATCGATCGTCGGATCGACGACCGCGGCTCCGGGCGGGGGATCGCCGATGTGCCGATACGCCCCGTCGCCCGAGCGCCAGGTCAACCGGGACCCCTCCGCCTGCTCGTCACCGATCCACACCCGGCCGCGAGCGGTCTCAGCCAGGTCGCGCGGACTCCCGTCGAAGCGGACGGCCGCCTCGGCGAGGACGATGACGCGCTCGCACAAGGCCGTGACGTCCTCGGTCTGGTGGGTGGAGAGCAGGACCGTGGGGCGGTTGGGCAGCTGAGAGATCAGCGACCGGAACTTCAGGCGCTGCTCGGGATCGAGTCCGGTCGTGGGCTCATCCAGGAGCAGGAGCTCGGGGTCGCCGAGCAGTGCCTGGGCGAGCGCGAGGCGCCGCCGCATGCCTCCGGACAGGTCCTTGATCCGGCGGGACGCGTGCTCGCCGAGCCCGACGACGTCGAGCACCCGCTGAACCTCTTGGTGGCGGGCGCGCTCTCTCGACATCTCCTTGAGGATCGCCACGTAGTCGACGAAGGCGAAGGCGCTGAAGCGCTGGTAGAAGCCGGGCTCCTGAGGCAGGTAGCCGAGCCGGCGACGGATCTCGACCCGATCCCCGTCGCGCCCGGGGTCGCGGTCGAGCAGTCGCAGCGTGCCTCGATCGGGGGCGAGCACCGTGGCAAGGAGGCGCATCATCGTGGTCTTTCCCGCCCCGTTCGGCCCGAGCAGGCCCGTGATCCCGGGACCGATCCCCAGCCGGATCCCGTCGAGCGCGAGCACCGCGCCGAATCGCTTGTCGATGTCCACCATGTCGATCGCGAGCTGTCCCATGGTCGCCTCCTCAGGTGCGCTTAGATGCGGCCCGGCCAGTCGAGAGCGGAGCGCCGTGCCACGACGATCGAACAGGCCCCCAGGGCCATCGCGGCGAACACAAGCTGACCCGCGACCGTGAAGGCGGCCAGGGGGACGGTGGTGACGCGCTCGATCACGACGACGCCGACCACCCACGCGGACCCCACGATCGCCGAGGCCGTCATCGACGACATCGCCGTCGACGACAGTGCCAATGTCGCAAGGGTGAGCGCGAGCGCCGGCAGCAACCAGATCGCGACGCCCCACTCGCGCCCCGGCGTGACGAGGGCGATGGCCACAGCGATCAAGACGGAGACCGCGAGCACGGACGCCGTCCGAATCAGCATCGATCGGTAGGCGCCGAAGGGGGACGACACCGCCACCTCCCACGCCGGATCGGACCTTCCGCCGAACACCATCGCCATCCCGATGAGCGGAGCCATCGGCGCCAGCACGAGGAAGGGCAAGGGGCCCGAGGCCGTGAGTTGAGGGAGGGTGGCGGCGAGCACGAGGCTCACGGCCACTGCCGCGAGCCAGGGCTCTCGAAGGGACGGGGTCAGGGCGACGAGCCGTGCGGTCGCGCCCGGCAATCCGATCGCAACGAGCGCGCGCTCAACTGGCCCCGGGCGAGGTCGGTTGACCCCGCTCACCACCGCGCTCCAGACGCGTTCGTGACGCCCTGCGTCGGCTCGCTCAGCGAGCGAGGTCCGGCAAGCGGCACAGCCGAGGACGTGGGCCTCGAGCGAGAAGCCGGTCGCTTCGTCGACACGACCGTCCACGTAGGCGTCGATCGTGGTCGTCTCCAGATGCCAGGTCATGCCAGCGCCTCCCGAAGTTCCTGCCGGGCCCGAACGAGCCTGGACTTCACGGTGCCCTGCGGTATCCCAAGGAACCGGCCGGCCTCGCGGGTCGTGAGCCCATCCAGGGCGGTGGCCTGGATGACGGCGCGCAGCTCCGGTGAGAGCCGATCCAGCGCGGGCCCGAGCCTCCCATGCTCGACCCCCAGGAGCACGAGCTCCTCCGCGGATGGCTCCGGCTGGACGGGCAGGGGTGAGGGCGAGCGGCGGTGTCGGAGTCGATCGATCAGCCGCCGGATCGCGATGCCCCAGATCCACGCCGCGACCTCGCCATCGGCCCGATAGCGGCCCGCGCCGTTCCATACGGCCAGGAACGTGTCTTGAAGTACCTCCTCGACGACCGAGGGATCGGCACACCGCCGAGAAAGACGAACGGCCAGCCACGGGGCGTGGCGGTCGTACAGGCTCCGCAGCGCCGAGGTCCGCCGCTCGCGGATGGCGGCTATCAGCTCTTCGTCGGAGACGTCCTGTTCCAGGGGCTCGCTCACGTCTTCTCTGTCGTGATGAGGGCACGGATCGGTTCATGGGAGTGTCGCGCCTTCCCGCCCTGGATGCTCGTCGCCCGCGCTGAGCGGAGCAAGCCGCACGACTCACCGCGGCTACGGCCGGTGGCGCTCGTATCGCACGCCATGCCAGGTCTCGCCCTCGTACTCGCGCGTGAACGTCTCCATCAGCGTCATGCCGACCTTCTCGGCCACGCGGGTCGAGGGCACGTTCTCGGCGCTCGCGAAGGCCCGCACGACGTCGGCCTCGAGCACCTCGAACGCGTAATCCACCAGGGCCCCGATCGCCTCGGTGGCGTATCCGTTGCCCTGGTGAGCGGGCGACATCGTGTAACCGACCTTGATCACGCCGGGCTCGGTTTCGTCGGGACTCAGGCCCACATCGCCGACGATCTCGCCACGCTCGGATGCCTCGACGGTGAACTGCACCCACCCCCCGGGCTCACCGGGCGCCCGCGGCGCCATGTCCTCGATCTCGCGACGCACCCCCTCGACGTCGGTCCGCTCCCACCCCTGGAAGCGATGCACCTCGGGGTCACTCCGGTAGGCCGAGATCGTCTCGGCATCGGCCGGCACCGAACGGCGCAGACGAAGGCGCGCCGTCTCGAGCCCAGCGAAGCCCTGGTCGATGCGCATGGAGGCCGAGCCTACCGCCGACCGCGTTGCGCGACGAGCGCCGGCAGAGATAGCCTCGCCTCGGAGGTGGGACGACATGACGGACAGCGTGTACCGAGTCACCGAGGTCATCGGCACGAGCACGGATTCTTGGGAGGACGCCGCGAAGAACGCAGTCGAGACGGCCGGCAAGACGGTGCGCGACCTGCGGATCGGCGAGGTGGTCAAGCTGGACCTGACCATCGACGACGGGCGCGTGGCCCTGTACCGGGCGCGGGTCAACATCTCGTTCAAGTACGAGAGCTGAGCCACGAGGCCAGGGGCTCGAAGCCGCTGCGCAGTAGGAACTGGTGCCCACCGTGGGGCACGACCAAGGACTCGGCGGCGGGCAGCAGAGCCTGCCAGCGCGCGTGATCCTCGGGGCCGACCGTGCGGTCGTCGGCGGCATGGGCCAACAGCGTCGGCACGGCGTCGAGCCCGCGCACCCTGCCCAGGTCATGCTCGATCGTGGGGTCCGTCAACAGCGACCACATCGTGCGACCACGTGATCGAAGGGTTTGGCGCGCGAAGTCCTGCACCACCGCTATCGGGTACCCACGCGCCAGCCCGACGGGATACGCGACGGCGGGCACCGCCGCCCGCAGGGAGCGACGCAGGAGCCGGCGCATCGCCGTACGTGGCGGGTCCGCCAGCCGCCGGTAGTCCGGTCCATCGCCGGCCGGATACGGAACCGCCGCCAGCGCCACGCCGGTCACGTCGTTCCGCCCGGTGGTCCATAGCGCGGCAAGAACCCCTCCGAGGGAATGCCCCACGACCGCGATGCCCTCGTCCGAGCCGTCGACCGCGGCGGTCAGGTCGTCGAGGTGCGTGGCGCGGGCGTAGTCGATGTCGGGCTTGTCCGAGGAGCCGAACCCTGCGAGGTCGGGAGCCACGATCGTGAACCGGTCTCCGACCGCTTCGGCCAGACCCTGCCAGTAGCGCCCGGAACCGCCGAGACCGTGCACGGCCAGCAGGGTCGGACCCGAGCCCGACTCCCAGATACGCTGGCGCCCCCATGGGCGCTCCGCCCACCTGCCCTCGAGTCGAGATGCCACGAGGTCAGCTTCGCAGGCTGCGCCGAGCTCGACCCGGCCGCTACGCGAGGCGCCCGAGCACGACGTCGGGAACCCCGAGGAGCCGCTTGGCTTCCCGTATCCCCGTGGACAGCGCCCCGTCGGCATACCCTGCACGGGCGGATCCGGTCGCCTCGCCCGCGAACAGCAGTCGCCCGTCCACGGGACGGCCCAGCTCCTCGAGGTCGCCGTGGGTAGCTCCGATCGGCAGGCATACGTAAGCGCCGCGCGAGGAGGGGTCGGTCCCCCACGAGCTCATGACCGCATGGGTGGGCGTCGGTGGCGCCCTCCCGGTCGTCACGGCAAGGATGTCCATCACCTCGTCGGCGGCGGTCCCGAGGTCGAGTGCTCTAGCACGCACGGCGGCCTGACCGATGGCGAAGGCATACACGATCGGCGCGCCCGAGAAGACGTCGGTGCGCAGGATGAACGTCCAGACGCCGGATCCCACATCGGCCACCAGGAAACCGTGCGGCATCGGCTCATCCCACACCGGCTGATCGAACCGCACCACCACCTTCTCGAACTGCCCCATGTCGAGACGCTCGACCGCGGCGACCCTGGCGGGCGGCAGGTCGGCGATCAGATCCCTATCGGCCTTGAGGACGCCCAGCGGGAGGGTCACCACGGCATGGCTGCCATCGAGGGTCTCGCCGTCGAGAAGCCGTACCCCGACCCCGGCCGCGGAGCGTTCGATCGAGACCACCGACGACTCCAGCCGAACCACGAGACCCTCGGCCAGCCCGTCGATGATGCGCCGGTACCCACCGTCGGGGAATACCCCGAGCTCGTCGCCGCCGTAGCTGAGGGTGTTGGGCGGATACGCCGCCGCCGATACGTCCTCGGACGGCCAGGCCGAGTCCGAGGACTGGGCCAGGCCGATCACACGGCGGGTCCAGGCACGCTCGTCCGGATCGGCCGGACCGTGCTCGTCGAGGAACCGGTCGGTGGCCTCGGCGAGCGAGGCGTCGCCGGGAAGCGAGCCGCGGCTCATCTCCAGCCATCCAGCGAACCCCTCCAAGAACGGGAACATCGGGTCGAGCGGACGCCTCGCACCGGAGGCGTCCACGTGCACGGCCGCCTCGAAGGGGTTGACGGGCGTCGTCGACACCTCCAAGAGGTCGGCGAGGGCCGTCATCGGGTTGCCCTCGGGCGTGTGGATCCACGAGCCACCGAGGTCGACCGCCGACCCACCGAGGTCGACCGTATGCAGGCGGCCCCCGATGCGGTCGCGAGCCTCCACGACCACCACCTCCACTCCTCCGTGCACCAGCGCGTTGGCCGCCGCCAACCCGGCGATGCCCGCGCCCACGACGATCACCCGACCGATATCGGGCGTGGCTCCGTCCGGCACGAGGCCGGATCCGTCGTCGAAGCGTGCGGTTGCCACGAGCCCCTCTCGTCGAAACGTGCCGTCGCGACCATACCGGTCCGAGGTGTGAACGAGCGGCCCGATACGCTTGGGCGATGCCGACGCCGAGGCCGGACCGAACCACGATGGCGGCATTCGCGGGCGTCGTGCTCATCGGCAGTCTCAACATCGTCGCGGTACGCATCAGCAACCGGGAGCTCGACCCCTTCTGGGGAGCGAGCGCACGGTTCACGATGGCGGCCGCCGCGATGTTCGGCATCATGCTCGCCCGCCGGCTGTCGCCGCCTCGGGGCCGCTCGCTGGTCGGCGCCGTCATCTACGGGACGATGGCGTTCGGCGTGGCGTACGCGCTCTTCTACCGCGGGGTAGTGGGCGTTCCGGCCGGCATCGCCGGGGTCATCATGGGGTCGGTGCCGCTGCTCACGGTGCTGCTCTCGAGCGCCGAGCGCGTCGAGCCCTTCAGCCTGCGAGCCCTCGTTGGAGCGCTCGTGGCCGGCGTCGGGATCATCGTGATCGTCGCCGAGCCCCCGGGCGGGAGCATCGCGATCGGAGGGGTCCTGGCGATCTTCGGCGCGGCGGCCACGTCGGCGCAGTCGGGGATCGTCGTCAAGAAGATCCCCGACTCCCACCCGGTGACCACGAACGCGATCGCCATGGCGATCGGCGCGACCCTGCTGCTGGGGCTGTCGTTCGCCACGGGTGAATCCCACACGGCGCCCACCTCGACGTCGGTGTGGATCGCCCTGCTGTACCTGGGGCTCGTCGGCTCGCCCGTCCTGTTCATCCTGTACGTCACGGTCCTGCAGCGATGGACCGTCACGGGAGCCTCCTACCAGTTCGTGCTCTTCCCGCCGACGACGATCCTGCTGGGCGCGGCCATCGTGGACGAGCCGCTCACGCTCGCCGTGCTGATCGGCACGCCGATCGTCCTGGCAGGCGTCTACGTGGGTGCGCTCGCCCGTCACACGCCGGTGCCGCCGTCGGGCGAGAGCTCGCCCGACGGCTCGTTCGAGCCCGTGTGAACGACGAGGGGCGGGCCGCCGCAGGCGGCCCGCCCCTCACGCGGAACGGTGGAACCATAAGGGCTAGTTGCCGCCCTCGTTCAAGGTGACCTCCTGCGGCTCGTAGCCCTCGCCGGTCGTATCGACCCCAAGATCGTCGAGGATGGCGAGCGCCGCCTCGTTGATATCGGTGACGTAGGCCCCGTCCGTCGGCGGCTCAGTCAGGACCGTGGTGCCCTCGAGGTTCTGCGTGCTCATGGAGATCTCGACCGTTCGATCCCATGCGGCCGTGTCCAGCGTCCCCACGCCGGCGTCCGCCGGCCAGATCAGCTGGTTGATCTCGTTCATCTGCCACAGCTGGTGGCTCGCCCCCAGCTTGGAGCCCTTGGCCAGGACGATGTCCACGCATTCCTGGACGTTGTCCCGACAGTAGGACCACCCCTGCAGGGACGCGGCGACGAACCGGGTGGCGATGTCACGGTACGCCTCATCGGAGGCCAGCCTGGCGGCGTCGGCCCAGATCGCATCCTGCAACATGCCCACGCCCACGTCCTCGTACGAGATGACGTTGAAGTCCGAGGGCTGATAGAGCTCGCCGGTGTCCGGATTCACGGCCTCGAGCACCTGGGCGTACTCGTTGTAGGTCATGGCCTCGGCGGCGTCGATCGAGCCGTCGAGCAGCGCCACCATGTCGAACTGCTGCTGGACGAGCTCGACGTCGGACGCCGGATCGAGCCCCGCCTCCGTGAGCGCCGCGAAGATCTCGTACTCGTTGCCGAACCCCCAGTTCCCGATCTTCTGACCGGCGAAGTCCGCGGGCGTCGTGATGTTCTTGTCGAGGAACGACACCTGCAGCGTGCCCGAGCGCTGGAACACCTGGGAGATGTTCGTGATGTCGGCCCCGGCCTCGCGGCTGGCCAGCGCCTTAGGCACCCAGGCCAGGGCGAAGTCGACCGCGCCGTCGGCGAGCTGCGTCTGCGGCACGATGTCCACGCCGCCCTCGACGATCTCCACCTCGAGGCACTGGTTCGCGTAGAAGCCCTTGTCCTGCGCGGCGAAGTACCCGGCGAACTGCGCCTGGATGAACCACTGGAGCTGGAGCTTGACCTGATCGACCGACGCGCACTCGTCGCCGCCCCCGGTCGTCCCGCTGCCCCCGGAATCGTCGCTGCCGCAAGCGGCGGCCACGAGCGATAGCGCGAGCACGCCCGCGATCAACCACCTCAACCGATAGCCCTTCATCCGATGCGTTCCTCCCCCCGGGGGCCGATCGCCCCCACAGCTCCTTGACGACCGGTGCATCATGCCGCATCCCGAGCTCGGGCGCTCACGCCACCCGGAGTGACGAGCCGCTCCAACGCGATCGCGGCTCCGAAGAAGGCCAGACCCAGCAGGCAGGCCCCCAGGACGTACGCCCAGGCCGCCGCGTTCGAGGAGATCGCGATGTTGCTCACGATCCTGGCCCCAAGCCCGTTCTGCGACCCACCGAAGTACTCGGCGACGAAGGCGGTGATCACCGAGGCCGGCGCGGCGATCCGCAGGGCGACGAACAGGTACGGGACCGCGTTGGGCACCCGGACCTTGCGCAGGACCGCCGTCTCGCTGGCCGCGTACGAGCGCATCAGCTCCAGCTGGATCGCGCCGACCTCCCGGAGCCCCCGCGCCACGTGCACGAGGACGATGAAGTAGACGACGAGGGTCACCATGATCCGCCGCGGACTCTCGCTGGTGATCGAGTACATGTTGTTGAGGACGGCCACGAGCACGAAGATCGGGATCGCGTTGAGCGCGACGGCCAGTGGGGACAGCAGATCGTTCAGCAGGTGGGATCGCGCGAGCAGGAACGCCATCGCGATGCCCAGCAACGTCCCGACGAGGAGGCCCACCAGGGCGTTCGTCCCCGAGACCGTCATCGCGTCCCGGATCAGGGAGAAGTTGGCGACGAACTCCGACCAGATCTGCGACGGGCGGGCGAGGAAGTACGGCTTGAGATCGAAGCCGACGACGGCGGCCTCCCAGATCAGCAGGAACCCCAGCCCGAACACGACCGGCGGCCAGACGTTGTCGAAGGTCCGCCGGGCGCGTCTCATCGGTCGTCCACGCCGCCCCTGGCCGCGCCCTCGACGCCTCGCAACGCCTCGCGGACCTCGGTGATCTTCGCGTAGAAGACGTCGTCCTCCCGCGTGTCGTCGTCCCGAGCCGGGCCGAGGTCGACGTCGATCCTCGCGCTGATGCGTCCGGGTCGCGGCGACATGACGACGACCCGCGTCGACAGATACACCGCCTCCGGGATCGAGTGGGTGACGAACACGACGGTGCTCGAGGTCTCCGCGCAGATCCGCAGGAGCTCGGTCTGCATGTGCTCGCGGGTCATCTCGTCGAGGGCCCCGAAGGGCTCGTCCATCAACAGCAGCGGCGGATGGGCCGCCAGCGCGCGGGCGATCGCGACGCGCTGCTGCATCCCCCCCGACAGCTGCCACGGGTAGTGGTCGGCGAATTCGTCCAGCTTGACGAGATCGAGCATCTCGAGCGCCCGGCTTCTGCGATCCGACGAGCCCCACCCCTTCAACTCGAGCGGGAGCTCCACGTTCTTGGTCACGGTGCGCCAGTCGAACAGGCCTGCCTGCTGGAACGCCATCCCGTAGTCCTGGTCCAGCCGCGCCTGACGGGCGGTCTTGCCGTTCACCAGCACGTCGCCCGTCGTCGGCTCGAGGAGGTTGGCGATGAGACGCAGCTGGGTCGACTTCCCGCAGCCGGACGGTCCGATCAGGGACACGAACTCCCCCGGCTCGATCGTCAGGTCGATGTCGACGAGCGCCTCGACGGCGTCCGGCTGACCGGCGTTGAACACCTTGGACACCCGGCGGACCTCGACGGCGCTCACGCGGGCGCCTCCTTCGGTCGATGTCGCATCAGGATCGAATCGATCACCGCGACGAGGCCGGCCATGATGATCCCCAGCAGCGCGGCGCCGAACACGGCCGTGTACACCTTCGGCGGGTCGCCCGTCACCTCGCGCGCGTACTCGATGATCAGCCGCCCGACGCCGCCGGCCAGTCCGGTCGAGATCTCGGCCACGACCACCCCGATGACCGATGCGGACGCCGCCAGCCGAAGCGAGGGGATGATGAACGGCACGGCCGCGGGAAACCGTAGCTTGACCAGCGTCGTTCGCCACGGCGCGGCGTAGGAATCCATCAGCTCGAGGGACGCGGGCGGGGTGGAGGTGAGGCCCTTCAGCGTGCCGACGGCGACCGGGAAGAACGCCAGGAACGCGCCGAGCACCGCCGCCGAGAGCCACCTCGGCCACTCGAACGATCCGACGCTCAGCCGTCCGCCCCAGCTGACGACGAGCGGGGCGAGCGCGATCAGCGGCACGGTCTGGGACACCACCAGATAGGGAAGCAGTCCTCGCTCGATCACCTTGTACCGGGCCATCAGCACCGCGAGACCGAGCCCCACCGACGTGCCCATGACGAAGCCCGCCAGGGCGAGGCGCAACGAGAACCACGCCCCCTGGAACACCACGACGATGATCGGCACGCTCGAGCCGCGGCGATCCGCACGGGCGTAGCGCGCGACCATGTCCCAGGTGTGCGGCATGGCGAGGTCGGTCGACTTCGGCAGGACCTGCACGCCGAGGACGCTGCCGCCGGCGGCGGGCCCTACCAGCTTGTAGAGCTCCCACAGGACCGCCAGACACAGGAGCGACAGGCCGAACATCCACGCGCGCCGCGCACTCCGGCCCAGCCCGTTCGAACGCCCCGGCGACGACGTCATCCAGTCGCTCTAGGACTTCGCCTGGACCATGTCGGCGATCGCGGGAAGGACCCTCTCGCCGTACGCCTGCAGGGTCTCGTCCTTGGCATCGTGCTGCAGGTAGACGGCGAACTGGTCGACGCCGAGGTCCTTCAGCTCCCGGAGGCGGCGCACGTGCTCCTCCACGGGGCCGAGGATGCAGAAACGGTCCACGATCTCGTCGGGCACGAACGCCGTGTGCACGTTGCCCGCTTGCCCGTGCTCGTTGTAGTCGTAGCCTTCCCGGCCGGCGATGTAGTCGGTCAGCGCGCCGGGGACGGCCCCCGTGTCGCCGTACCGCTCGACGAGGTCGGCCACGTGATTGCCCACCATGCCTCCGAACCAACGGGTCTGGTCCCGGGCGTGCGCGAGATCGTCGGTCACGTAGGCCGGAGCCGCGGCGCAGATCGTGATCTCGTCGGGCTCGCGTCCGGCGGCCTCGGCGGCCTCTCGCACGGCGCCGATCGTCCATCGAGCGATGTCGGGATCGGCCAGCTGGAGGATGAAGCCGTCGCCCACCTCGCCGGTGAGCCGCAGCGCCATCGGGCCGTAGCCCGCGACCCAGACCTCCACACACGACCGGCCGGCCCACGGGAATCTGATCGATGACCCCTTGTAGTCGACCGCCCGCCCGTTCGCCAGCTCACGGATCACATGGATGCCCTCACGCAGTGTCGCGATCGTCGTGGGCTTGCCGTTGGTGACGCGGACCGCCGAATCCCCTCGTCCGATCCCGATCACGGTGCGGTTGCCGAACATCTCATTGAGCGTCGCGAACAGGCTGGCCGTCACGGTCCAGTCGCGAGTTGCGGGGTTGGTCACCATCGGCCCGACCGCCACGTTGCGGGTGGCGGCCAGGATCTGCGTGAAGATCGGATACGGCTCCTCCCACAGGATGTGGCTGTCGAAGGTCCAGACGTGGCTGAACCCGTACGACTCGGCCCGGGTCGCCAGATCGATCACGCGCGATGCGGGCGGTGTCGTCTGCAGCACTACGCCGATGTCCATGGGTCCTCCCTACACGAGGTACTGCGACAGCCCGCGCTCGACGAACCGTCCGTGCCCAGTGTGTCCGGTGTAGGTGTCGTCCTCGATCACCACGGTCCCTCGCGACAGCACGGTGTCGACCTTGCCGTCGATCACCCAGCCCTCCCAGGCCGAGTAGTCCATGTTCATGTGGTGCTTGTCGTTGATGCCGATCTTGGTCTGCGTGTTCGGATCCCACACCACGACGTCGCCGTCGGCTCCCGGCGCGATGATCCCCTTCCTGGGATACATCCCGAACATCCGGGCCGGCGTCGTGCAGCAGGTCTCGACCCAGCGCTCGAGCGTGATCTCGCCGGCCACCACGCCCTGATAGAGGAGCTCCATGCGGTGCTCCACCCCCCCGATGCCGTTGGGGATCTTCGAGAAGTCGCCGATCCCCATGTCCTTCTGATCCTTCATGCAGAAGGGGCAGTGGTCGGTGCTCACGATCGACAGGTCGTTGGTCCGTAGGCCACGCCACAGATCGGCCTGGTGATCGAAGACGTCGTTCGACGAGCGGATCGGCGTCGAGCAGACCCACTTGGCGCCCTCGAATCCGGGTCGGGCCAGGGTCTCCTCGAGCGTGAGGTACAGGTACTGCGGGCACGTCTCGGCGAACACGTTGCGGCCCCCATCGCGCGCCTCGGTGATCTCTGCGAGCGCGTCGCTGGCCGACATGTGGACGATGTAGAGCGGCACGTTGCCCGCCACGTGCGAGAGCACGATCGCCCGGTGGGTCGCCTCGGCCTCCAGCGGCGAGGGCCGGGTGAACCCGTGGTACTTGGGGTCGGTCTCGCCACGGGCCAGGGCCTGGCCGATCAGCACGTCGATCGCGATGCCGTTCTCGGCGTGCATCATCATCATCGCGCCGCAGTCGGCGGCGGTCTGCATCGCACGCAGGATCTGTCCGTCGTCGCTGTAGAACACGCCGGGGTAGGCCATGAAGAGCTTGAAGCTCGTCACGCCCTCGTGCTCGGTCAGGTACTGCATCGCCTTCAGCGACTCGTCGTCGACCCCACCGATGATCTGGTGGAAGCCGTAGTCGATCGCGCACTGCCCCTCGGCCTTGCGATGCCACTCGGCCAGCCCGGCCTGGACGTCCTCGCCGGTTCGCTGCACCGCCATGTCGACGATCGTGGTCACGCCGCCCCAGGCCGCCGCGCGCGTGCCGGTCTCGAACGTGTCGCTCGCGAAGGTGCCCCCGAACGGCAGCTCCATGTGCGTGTGCACGTCGATGCCGCCCGGAATCACGAACTTGCCGGCCGCATCGATCACCTTGTCGGCCGCCTGCTCCGCCTCGCCGAAGAACCCGTGTGATCCCACGGCGGAGACCGTCTCCCCGTCGATCAGCACGTCGTTGTCGACCACGCCCGTCGGCGAGATCACCTTGCCGTTCTTGATCAGCGTCCGTGCCATGTCCGCCTCCTTGCCGCCGGTCAGCGGGCGACGATGTCGTCGTACGCGTCGGGCCGGCGGTCGCGGTAGAACGCCCACCGATCCCGCACCTGCCGGATCTTGTCGAGATCGAGGTCGCGCACGACGAGCTCGGGCTTGTAGGCGTCGCCTACCTCGCCCACGAAGGCGCCCTCGGGATCGACGAAGTAGCTCTGGCCGTAGAAGTCGTTGTCGCCGAGCGGCTCGATCCCCACGCGGTTGATCGCGCCCACGTAGTACATGTTCGCGACCGCTGCGGCGGGCTGCTCCAGCCGCCACAGGTACTCCGACAGGCCGCGGTGGGTGGCCGAGGGATTGAACACGATCTCGGCGCCGTGCAGCCCGAGCATCCGCCACCCCTCCGGGAAGTGGCGGTCGTAGCAGATATAGACGCCGACCTTGCCGACCGCGGTCTCGAAGACCGGGTATCCCTCGGTGCCCGGGGCGAAGTAGAACTTCTCCCAGAACCCCTTGACCTGCGGGATGTGCTGCTTGCGGTACTTGCCCAGGTAGGTGCCGTCGGCGTCGATCACCGCCGCGGTGTTGAAGTACAGGCCCGGCTGCACGATCTCGTACATGGGCAGCACCAGCACCATCCCCAGCTCCTTGGCCAGGCTCTGGAACCGCTGTGTGGTGGGCCCGTCGGGGATCGGCTCGGTGTAGCTGTAGTACTCCGCGTCCTGCACCTGGCAGAAGTAGGGTCCGTAGAACAGCTCCTGGAAGCACATGACCTGGGCGCCCTCGGCGGCGGCCTCGCGGGCCGCCTCCTCGTGCTTGTCGGTCATGGCCTCCTTCTCGCCAGCCCAGTCGGTCTGCAGCAGTGCGGCCTTCACGATCCTCGACATCGCATGCCCTCCTCGGTCGGACCCACGCCGGGCGAACGCACTCGGCGCACGGGCGCGTCTGTACGGGCATGGTATCGAGCGCGGGGGAACCGCGCGACACGGACGCTATGGCAGGGCGGCGGAGCGAGAGTCGCGACGGCTACTCGGTGCCGCGCCGGCGACCCGCCCGACCATCGTTGAGGTCGTTCATGAATCGGTCGACGTCCTCGAACGCCTTCCACACGCGCCGCAGTGGCGCCCTGAATCCGCTCGCGCCGTCGGACTCGGGACCAAACTCGTCCTGGGAGCGCACGGCCGGGTCCGCCCGGCCCTGGGCCAACGCGACCGCTCGGACCGCACCCTGCAGGTCGTCGTTCGCCAGCAGATGCACCTTCAGGTCTTCGGGCGCGGCCACGTTCACGATCACGCCGTGGCCCAGGTGCATCTCGGTCGCGCGACGCTCCATGTCCGCGTAGCCCTCGTCGCGCGACAGCTCCATGCACTCGACGACGCCCGCGGTGGTGCTGAACGTGACCTTGTGCGGGTCGTCGGGCTCTCCGATGGGCTCGGCGCCCAGCGCCATGAGCGCGACCCCGAGCTTGTCGATGTCGTCGTCGTCCGCGGCCACGCAGACCTCGACGCGATCGGCGGTCGGGGCGGCGCCGTGCGCCATCTCGGCCAGGTCCCCCACCAAAACGTAGTGCACGCCGCGCGCGCGCAGGCCCGCCAGCACGCGAAGCGGTTCGAAGGTCTGTTCCACCTCGATCTCCCCCTTCGTGGGGGATATCGGCGGAACGACGCGGATTTCTTGAACTCAGTCGCGTTGAGGTCGCACGAAGAACTCGGCGCCGTCGTCCTTCGGCTCGGCGTCGAGCACCATGTGGTCGAGCTCGTCGGCCAGACCGGGCGTCACGTACACGGACACGCCGGGTGCCTGCGTCTGGATGTCGGTCTCGCCCGGGGAGCTGATCGCCACGATCTCGATCCCCGCCGGACGGCCGTCGAGCATCTCGTGGCCGAGCCGGATGGCCTCTCCGTCCCCCTCGGACAAGATGTCCTTGAAGACGTCCGCGGCTCGTTCGGTCACCTGCAACATGCGGGACCTCCTCCCTTGCCGGTACGTCCACCCTATACCCGGCCGCCGATCGGCCTCCGGGAAGGCCTCGTGCGGGGGATCAGGCCAGGGTGAGGAACAGCCGCTCGAGCTCGGCCGCATCGCTGGGGTCGGGGTCCTCGAGGCAGCGGCGCAGGCCCGAGGCGATGACGGCGAACCCGGCACGATCCAGCGCGTGCGATGCCGCCGCGATCTGAACGACCACCTCGCGGCAGTCGCGTCCCTCCTCCAGCATCTTCACGATGCCGGCGATCTGTCCCTGGGCACGACGGAGCCGGCGCGTCACCGCGCCCATCTCGTCGGGAGACAGAGCGAGCGGCTCACCCGCGCTCACGAGACGGCCTCCTCGGCCTCCTCGGCGGCACCATGGCCGGCCTCGTGGGCGGCCTCGGCGTCGGCGACCTTGCGACGAACATCGTCCATGTCGAGCTCGCGCACGGCGGTGATCACCTGCTCGAGGGCCGGTCCAGGGAGCGCTCCGGGCTGCGCGAACACGATGATGCCGTCGCGGAACGCCATGAGCGTCGGGATCGAGCTGATCCCGAACCCACCGGCCAGCCCCTGCTCGGCGTCGGTGTCCACCTTGCCGAACACGAGATCAGGATGCGACTCGGACGCCTGCTCGAAGGTGGGTCCGAACGTGCGGCACGGCCCGCACCACTCGGCCCAGAAGTCGACGAGCACGATGCCGTCGGCGGTCACGGTCTCCTCGAAGTTGTCTGCGGTCAATGTCACGGTGCTCATCAGCGGATCCCTTCCTCGTTCGTCTGATACCCCACGGGGTATGCGAACAACCGGACGGGGACGGAGTATTCCCGGCAACGCCCGCGCGTCAGCCGACCGAGAGGCTGATGGGGACCGCCGCGAGGGCCTTGGACACCGGGCAGCCCGTGCGTGCGGCCTCGGCCGCCTCGCGGAACCCGGCGTCGTCCAGGCCGGGCACGTCGCCCGACACGAACAGGCGGACGCCGGTGATCCCCTCGCCGGGTTGGAAGTCGACCTCGGCGCGGGTGCGCAGGGTCGTCGGGGGCGTACCGCCCTTCGAGAGGCCGCTCGACAGCGCCATCGAGAAGCACGCGGCGTGAGCCGCGGCGATCAGCTCCTCGGGGCTCGTGCGACCATCCGGCTCCTCGGCGCGCGAGGCCCACGTCACGTCGAACGTGCCCAGCCCGCTCGACTCCAGCGTTACCTGTCCGGCGCCCTCCAGCAGGATCCATGCCACTCCCCCGCGGCCGTCCGCGTCGTTGCCATGATCGGCCCCCTCGCTCGTCGATGGTCTCCGGGCAGCCTAACAACGGCGTCGGGAGGGACCGCTATCCTTGACCCATGGCCACCTACGAGTACGTCTGCCTCGCGTGCGAGCACCCCTTCGAGGAGCGGCGTCCGATCTCTGCCGGCGTCGACACGATCGTCGGCTGCCCGTCGTGCGGGAGCGACCGCGTGCGAAGGCGGTTCTCGCTGTTCGCGACCGGCGGCGGCTTCGGAGCGGGCCCCTCAGCCTCCGGCGGAGGGTGCGCCTGCGGGGGCGCCTGCGCCTGCGGAGGCCACTAGGAGCTCAGTAGGTGGACATCCTGGCGACGACCGTGTCGCTCCTGCCCGGACGATCCACGGAGCTGATCGTCACCCGGCACGAGTAGCTGACCCCCACCGCCGGGGTCGGCGTCACGAAGTTGAGCGTGATGTAGACCTTCTTCCCGGCCGACGAGGGCGGGAAATCGAACTCGGCCGTCCCCTTCTTGAACTCGCTCGTGATGTTGACGGCCTTCCAGTTCGGGCGCTTGTGCTTGCCGATCAACACCGCGTTGATCAGGAACCGCGGCGTGCCCTTGCACCCCTGCACGCGGATCGTGTCGCCCAGGGCCCCGTCGTTCTGCAACGCCAGCCAGAACCGGACGCCCTCGCCGTTGTTCAAGCGCACGGCGATGCGCTGCTTCCACCCGCTCGCGTTGTACACGCCGTTGCCCTTCCACGGATGCGGGAGCGGGTTGATCGTGCACCCCGTGCTGAGCCCGCACAGCTTGATCCAGGCGTCGGGTCGCCACGAGGGGACGAACACGGCGCGCACGGAGCGTGCCTGTGACATCGTCACATCGCAGCCGCCCGCCCCCGAACAGGCGCCCTTCCAACCCACGAAGGTCGATCCGGCGTTCGGCTCCGCACTGAGGGTGACGCCGGCCCCAGGACCGAAGTCGTAGACGCACGTCGACCCGCAATCGATGCCCGCGGGCACGCTCGTCACGCGCCCGCCGCCGGGCCCCTTCTTCGTGACCGAGAGCGAGACACCGCCGCCCGCCGCGGCCATCTGGGGCGCGGCGGCGAGCACGGCGGCGAGGACAAGGCACAGGGCGAACGCAAGCCGGAGTCGTCTCATCCGATGAGTATCGGCCACGAGCGGCGGGAACCGCACGAGAAAGAGTGACAAGACCCTCGGTTCGGAGTTGACCATGGGACCGTCGAGCCCATACATTGCGCCGTGAGAGACCGCTGGGGCCCCCGGGTTCCGGCGGTTTCTCACTTTGTGCGGGCGTTCGCCCCGCGCCGATCCGACCGCCCGGTACGCTCGCGGCGTGGACCGGGTCGACATCCAGGGGATCCCCATCTCGTACGAGACACGGGGCGAGGGCACCCCGATCCTGCTGATCCACGGGTGGTCGGCCGACCACCGCTACATGGTCGCCGACCTCGAGCCGGTGTTCGAGACACGCCCGGGATGGCGGCGGACCTACCTCGACCTGCCGGGCCACGGCCAGACGCCGGCCCCGGACTGGCTCGCGACGCAGGCGCAGATGCTCTCGATCCTGCACGGTTTCGTCGAGGCCGCGATGGGCGACGGCCCGTTCGCCGTCGCCGGCAACTCCTACGGCGGCTACCTGACCCTGGGCCTGGTGCGGACGATCCCCGAGCGTCTTCGAGGCGTCGCGCTGCTGGTGCCCGACGTGCCGGGCGCCGATGGGACACGCGACCTTCCCGATCCCGTCACGTTGTTCCCCGATCCATCGATCTTCACCGATCTGGAGCCCGACGAGGAGTGGATCCCGCAGGCGCTCGTGGTGCACGACCCGGGCATGCTCGCCGAGATCCGCGCCCACGACATGCCGGCGTATCGGTCGTGCGACGGTGCGTTCCTCGAGCGGCTCGAGCGCAACTACGTGTTCGAAGGGGCGGACGCCGAACCCGGGCCTGGGTTCGAGGGGCCGAGCCTGATCCTCACCGGACGCCAGGACGCACGGGTCGGCTACCGAGGCGCGTGGTCCCTGATCGACGAGTTCCCGCGCGCTACGTACGGCACCGCCGATCTCGCGGGACATCACCTGGGAAGGATCGAGCGCCCCGAACTGTTCTGCGCGACGGTCGCCGATTGGCTCGACCGGGTCGCTATGGGGAATCCCTGATCCCCTCCCCGTGTTGAACACGACCGACACCCGAACGAGGAGCATGGAGCCATGACGGATCGCAACGAGCCCATCATCGAGGAGTTCCGAGCCAACGGCGGCAGGGTCGGAGGGCACTTCGATGGTGCTCCGCTCCTGCTGCTCCATACGACCGGGGCCAGGTCCGGCGCCGAGCGCGTCAACCCGTTGATGTACCTGCCTGACGGCGAGCGCCACGTCGTCTTCGCGTCGAAGGGCGGCGCGCCTTCGCACCCCGACTGGTTCCACAACATCGTGGCCGACCCGAGGGTCAGCGTAGAGGTCGGCCGCGAGCGGTTCGATGCCCGGGCGGCGGTCGCCGGCCCCGACGAGCGAGAGCGACTCTTCGCGCGTCAGGCCGCCCTGTATCCGCAGTTCCAGGCCTACCAGGACGGCACCGACCGGGTGATCCCCGTCGTCATCCTCGAGGCGGTCTGAGGTTCGCTAGCCCGCGCTCGGCGGAGGGGGCGGCGTCGGCGGGACCGGTGGAGGCGGGGGGGCCGATCCGGGCACGCCGGGAGCCATGGGCGCGCGACCGACCGAATGCTTGGAGACCACGACGCTGTGCGCCGCCCGGTCTCCCAGCCGCTGCCGGATGTCGGAGTTCCACACGAGGATCGCGCCGACCAGATAGAAGAACAGCCCATCGATGATCCGCAGAAGGTTCCTCACGAACGAGGCGCCCCACGTGAGGCTCGAGCCGTCGGCCATCACGACCCTGATGCCGACCGCGAGCTTGCCCACCGTGGCGCCGATCGTGGCCTCGAGCACGACGAAGTACGCGAAGAAGATCAGGATGATGAGCACCAGGCTGGTCCCGCCGCCGCTGGCGTTGACCGACGCGCCGGAGGACGTCGTGGTCGTCGTGGTATCGCCCGTGGCCGCGATGACGATGAAGAACACGATCCACAGCAGGATCGAGTCCAAGATGATGGCGCCGGCACGGCGTCCGACGCTGATGTACTCCATCCGAGGCCTCCTCGCTCCCACGCGAGGATAGCCCGTCGGCCCACGCGAAGCGAGGACGACCCTCAGGCGCGGCGGCGTGCTGACCTCAGAACTGCCGGGGGTGCCATACGGCGTTCGTTGTACGCCCGGCCCGCCGCCGCGTTAGGGTGGAGGGCAGACACCGAGACGACCCAGGGAGGGTGAGCCACATGGGCCGTGCGGGGAGGATCGCATCGGCGTGCCTGCTCGTCGTCGCGGGCACCGGATTGCTGACCGCCGGGGCGACGGCGGCGACGGCGGTCCCGGCGGATCGAGCCGCCACGACCACGCTGGCCGACTGGTGGATGAACGAGAACCGCCGGGCGACGGTCCTGCACGACCACAGCGGCAACGGGATCGACGGAACGATCGGCAAGGCGATCGCAAGATCCGTCTGGTACGCCGGCGCCAAGGGCTTCCGATGGCGGTTCACCAGCCCCACGAACCCGCCCGCCAAGCCGAGGCGCCTGGTCCTCGTGTGGAGCAACGACCTGAACCCTGGCTCGGGCGACTTCGCGGTCGAGATGCGGTACCGCACCAAGCAGCCCTTCGGCAACATCATCCAGAAGGGTCAGGGCGGGGCCACCGGCGGGTACTTCAAGATCGAGAACCCGAACGGACAGATCAAATGCGTGTTCCGGGGAACCGAGGGCGGCGGGTTCAGGCGCAAGGTCGCGCAGTCGCCGACGCCGCTCAACGACAACCAGTGGCACACCATCAGGTGCGAGCGCGCAGGAACGACCCTGACCCTCACCGTCGACGGCAAGGTCGTCAAGGTGTCGAACGGGTCGAGCGGGAACATCTGGAACACGCGCCCGATCTCGATCGGCGGCAAGATCAACTGCGATCAGGTCAAAACGAGCTGCGACTACTTCACCGGCCACATCGACTGGATCAAGATCGAGAACTGAGCCACACTCGGCACGCCCCCGGAAGAAGTACGTAGAACGCTGTACGACAGGCGGGAACGGGTGTAGGGTGCGTTTCGACGCACCGGAGTCGCACACCCTGGGAGGGCCGAGCACGATGACTCGTGGAAAGAGGATCCTGACCGCCTGCATGCTCGCGACGGCGAGCGCCGGGTTGATGACGATGGGGGCAACGCTCCCCGCCGGCGCGGCCGTCAGCGGCACGAGCGCGTCGTGGGAGATGGACGAAGGCCCGGGCGCCACGACGATGATCGACAGCAGCGGCAACGGCGCCCACGGGTCGATCGGCAGCGCCATCGAGACCGGCGTCTGGTACGACGGCGCTCAGGCCTATCGCTGGGCCTTCGCCAGCCCGACGCTGCCTCCCGCCAAGCCCGAGCGCATCATCCTCGTGTGGGACAACAGCCTCAACCCGGGCACGGGGGACTATGCCGTCGAGGTCCGCTACCGGACCAAGCAGCCGTTCGGCAACATCGTCCAGAAGGCCCAGGGCGGGGCCACGGGCGGATACTTCAAGCTCGAGAACCCCAAGGGCTTCCTCACCTGCGTGTTCCGCGGCGTCGACGGGACCGGGGCGTGGAAGCGCAAGCGGGTCGCCTCGCCCACCCCGCTGAACGACAATCTGTGGCACACGGTCCGCTGCGAGCGGATCGGCAAGACTCTCTCGCTGACCGTCGACGGGGTCGTGGTCAGGGTCGCCAAGGGGACGAGCGGGAACATCTGGAACGACCGTCCGGTCTCGATCGGCGGGAAGTACAACTGCGATCAGATCAAGACGAGCTGCGACTACTTCACCGGCGACATCGACTACATCAAGATCGAGCAGTAGCGGCCAGCGTCTCGTTGAGCGCCGCCACGACGTGGTCGGCCTCGTCGGGCGAGACCACCAGCGGCGGGCGGATCTTGATGACGTTGTCGGATGGTCCGGTCGTGCCGACCAGCACCCGTCGGTGACGCATCCCGTCGGCGACCTCGGAGGCGAGCGCGGTGGCGGGCTCGCGCGTCTCGCGGTCGAGCACCAGGTCCACGCCGATGAGCAGGCCCCGGCCGCGCACGTCGCCGATGGCCACGTGTCGATCGGCCAGGGCGGCGAGCGCGGCTCGTAGATGGTCGCCGACCGCGGTCGCGCGGCCCGGCAGTTCCTCCCGCTCCACGACGTCGAGCACGGCCAGGGCGGCCGCCGCCGCCACGGGGTTACCCCCGAACGTGCTGAACAGATGGCGGTCGCTGGCGAACCGCTCGACGATGTCGGCGCGCGTGACCACGGCGGCGACCGGGAACCCGTTACCCATCGGCTTGCCGAGCGTGACGATGTCGGGAACGACGCCGGGCGCCTCGAACCCCCACATCGACCCGGTCCTGCCGAAACCTGTCTGGACCTCGTCGGCGACGAAGAGGGCTCCCGCCTCGTGCGTGTGCCGGACCACGTCGATCAGGTAGCCGGGGGGCAGGGGGAAGATCCCGTCGCTGGTGAACCCGGAGTCGATCAGCACGAGCGCCGGCTCGACGCCCCGGGCGGCGAGCGCACGAGCGGCCGTCTCGACGTCGGTGGCTCGCTCCAGCGGATCGCCACCCCGGTAGGGATCGGGAGGGCCGATCGTCTCGACATGGTGGGGCCGCTCGCCGGGGAGCCAGTGCTCCGGCGTGAGCGCGTCCACCGCGGCGGTCACGCCGTGGTAGGCGAACGTGGACACGATCCCGCCGCTGCGGCCGGTCACCTGCGTGGCAAGGCGCCAGGCGACGTCGTTCGCCTCGCTCCCCGAGTTCACGAAGATGCAGGTGTCGAGCCCGTCGGGCATCGAGGCGGTCAGCCGCTCGGACAGCTCGACCACGGCCTCGTGGAGGTAGCGGGTGTTCGTGTTCAGGGTCCGGTTCTGACGCGCGATCGCCTGCACCACATGCGGGTGCTGATGCCCCACCACCGGCACGTTGTTGTAGGCGTCCAGGTACGGCGTCCCCCGGGCGTCGAACATGTGGGCACCCTCCCCGCGGACCAGGTGGAGCGGCTCGGAGTAGGTGAGGGGTGACATGTCGCCGCCCATCGCGCGGCGACGCCGCGCGAGCAGCTCGCCGTCCGGTACGGGGAGGCGCACGCCGCAGGCCTGCGCGAACCGGCGTTCGGCGTGATCGAAGCCCATGCCCTCGAACGCCTCGAGCAGCTCCCACGAGCCCGGGTCCCAGCCGGTGATGTACTCGGCGTTCTCCGGGTAGCTCTTCACGCGCCACGCCGAGACGAGCACGGTGGTGGCCAGGCGCGCGGTGACGAGGGGGAAGAGCAGGCGAAGCTCCTCGTCCTCGAGGGGAGCGACCGCCTGGTACGAGTCGACGAAGGCGGCCGCCTTGTCGAAGGGATCGGGACGGCCCCGCAGGACCGACGTCATCGCGGCGACCAGGTCGCACATGAGGGCGGTATGGGCGACATCCCCCAGGTCGAGCACGCCGCTGACCTCGTGGCGCTCGTCGAACAGGACGTTGCTGAGCGACAGATCGTTGTGCACCACCTGAGCCCGTAGACGCTCGACCTCGGGCATGAGCGGCTCGAACCGGTCGAGTACCCCCCGGACGAGTGCGCGGCGGTCCGGGTCCTCCAGATGCACGAGGAGGGGTCGAAGGCCGGGCGCACGCTTGAGGTCCCACAGGAGGGGGCGGCCGGCGGCCGGGTGGAACAGCCCTCGTAGGGCGTGCCCCATGCGGGCGGTCACCCTCGCAAGGCTCCGGAGGGCCTCGTCGGGAACGGGTTCGTCGTCGTCGATCTCCCGCCCCTCCACGTACGTGATCAGCCGCACGAGATGTGGGATCCCGGCGTCGTCGGGGGTCGCGGCCACGAACGGTCCCTCGAGGCTCGGCACCAGGTCCCCCAGCGGCAGGCCGGGGTCGGCGAGCTGCGCGTGGCGCACCGCGGCGTCCTGAAGATCGACGACCGCCGGGTCCTCGGCCGCGTTCGCGATCTTCAGCACGAACCGCTCCCCGCCGATCGCGTCGATCCGGAAGTTCTGGTCGCGCTCGCTGCCGAGCTGCGTCGCCGGCCCCTCCACACCGAACGTGTCGCGCGCGATCGTCTCGGCTCGCGCGCGGGTGAACCCGGGCGGCGGTGCCGAGAGGACGCGGCCGGCGGCATCCAGATCGATGTGCATCGCCCGGGAGGCTACCCGCCTCGGCCTACACTCCGACGGTGTCCTCGCGAGAGCGGTTCCTGGCGAACCCGGTGGCGGCTCCCCCGCCGGATGGCGCGCCGCGACACGGAGGCGCCCTCGCTTTCCATCGCCGGCTCCCGGGCTACGCCCCGACGCCCCTACACGACCTGCCCCGGCTCGCGGAGCGCCACGGGGTGGGCAGGCTCCTGGTCAAGGATGAGTCGTCGCGCCTGGGATTGCCGGCGTTCAAGATGCTCGGCGCCTCCTGGGCGAGCTACCGAGCGCTGTGCGACCGGCTGGGCGAAGAGCCCTCGTGGTCGTCGATCGGCGAGCTCGGGGACGCGATGGCACCCCTGCGACCGTTGACCCTGACGACCGCCACGGACGGCAACCACGGGCGCGCGGTTGCCCGGTTCGCACGGCTCGTCGGGCTGAACGCACACATCCTCGTGCCGGCGGGCACCGCCTCCGCGCGCATCGATGCGATCGGATCGGAAGGCGCGACGGTCGAGCTCGTCGACGGCACCTACGACGATGCCGTCGCCCTCGCCGCGACCGCCGATCCATCGACGGGTCTCGTGGTCTCGGACACGTCGTGGGACGGCTATCGGCAGATCCCGGAGTGGGTCATCGAGGGATACGACACGATCTTCACCGAGATCGAAGAGCAGCTCGCCGCTCGCGGCCTGCCGTCACCCGACGTCGTGGTCGTGCCCCTCGGGGTCGGGGCGCTCGGCGCCGCCGCGGCCACCTTCGCCGAGCGGGTATGGCAGGACGGCACGCCCCGGCTCCTGGGGGTCGAGCCCAACAGCGCCGACTGCGTGATGGCATCGGTCGCGGCGGGAAGGCTCACGCAGGTGCCAGGGCCCCACCGCTCGATCATGGCGGGCCTCAACTGCGGACTGCCCTCTCCCATCGCGTTCGATCGGGTTCGCCGCCGGTTCTCGGCCTTCGTCGCGATCGAGGATGCCAGGGCCGAAGGCGCGATGCGGTCGTTGGCGGACGAGGGCCTGGTGGCCGGTGAGACCGGAGCGGCGGCGCTCGCAGGACTCGTGGCGGCGATCGAGCTCGACTCAGGCCAGCGCCTGGGGCTCGGTCCCACGACCTCGGTGCTGCTCCTCATGACCGAGGGAGCGTCCGATCCCGCGTCCTACGAGCGGATCGTCGGCTCCCCACCGCCGACCCCGACCTGAGTCGCTCGGTACACACGCCAGCGGTCGGGCACGCCCTTGAGTTCGTGCTCGCCGGCGTCCTCGAAGGTGAGTCCCGATCCAGCCGTGAGGTCCTTGACGGTCTGGGACACCATCACCTCAGACGCGCCCGCCAGGGCGCCGATCCGGGCCCCGATGACGACGGCCATCCCGGCGGCCTTGCCGTCGATCGTTTCGACCTCGCCCGTGTGCAGGCCTGCCCGCACCTCGATCCCGAGTGACTTCACCGATTCCGTGATCGACCGGGCACATCGCACGGCACGCTCGGGCCCGTCGAAGGTCGCGAAGAAGCCATCGCCGGCGGTGTCCATCTCGTTGCCACGGAACCGCGCGATCAACGCACGCACGCGCGAATGGTGCTGCTCGATGAGTTCCCTCCAGCCGCGGTCGGTCATCGCGGCCACATGCTCCGTGGATCCGACGATGTCGGTGAACAGAACCGTCGCGAGGACGCGATCGAAGACCAGCTCCTCTTCCCGCACCGACGCGACGAACCCCTCGACGACTCGGGCGACCTCCCCCACGTCCCCGAGATATGGGTCGTCGTCGTCGCCCGGCAGGATCACCACCTTGGCGCCGGGGATCTGATCGGCCGTCCACCGTGCCTCTTGGGTTTCGACGTCCGCCCACCCCTCGCGGTACAGCACGGCGCAGGGCACCTGGATCGCAGCCAGGGCGCTGCGCGCGTCCGTCTCGAAGAACATGCGGTTGAAGGTGGCGACATCCCCGGGCGCCGATGCGTATCGCTGCAGCTTCGTGAGCCATCGCACGAAGCTCGGATCCCGAGCCAAGGTCTCCCCGGCGACGAGGAACGTCATCCGCGTGGTCTCGACGCCGAACTCCTCGTCGCCCCAGATCTCGGTTCGCCGCGCGAGGCGCCGTTCGAACTCCTCCTGGCGCATACCCCAGGGGTAGTCCGGGGCCCAGGCGAGACGCACGCCGCAGTCGAACAGCACGAGCCCGAGCGTCCGCTCCGGGTAGGTGGCCGCGAACACGCAGGCGAGCGCCCCCCCGTCTCCGTCGCCGAAGATCACCGCTCGATCCGATCCGACGGCGTCCAGCACCGCACGGAGGTCGTCCATCCGCGCCTCGAGCGTGGCGACCTGCAGCAGGCGATCCGACAAGCCGACCCCTCGCTTGTCGAAGATGATCACCCGCGCGAACGAGCCCAGCGCCCTCATGAAACGCTCGAACGAGGGCAGCTCCCAGAACACTTCCACGTGGGACGCGAACGAGTGGACGAAGACGACGTCGACCGGCCCCTCGCCGAACGTCTGATACGCGATGTGGACGCCGTCCGCGGTCGTCGCATATCGGGTGGTGGGCAGCTGACTCATCCAACCGGAGTCTGTACACGGCCGGCGTTCCGCGCAAGCGAGAGGGATGGCGCGCGCTGCCGAAGGCACTTAGCTCTGCCGACGCTCGATCTCCGCCGAGATCGCCGGCACGACCTGGTGCAGGTCCGCGATCACCGCATAGTCCGCCCTGGCGACGATCGGAGCGTCCGGGTCGCGGTTGATGACCAACAGCTTCTTGGCGCCGCGGCATCCGACCATGTGCTGGCTCGCGCCGCTGATCCCGCAGGCGATGTAGAGATCCGGGGCGATGCGCTCGCCGGTCTGCCCGATCTGCTGGGCATGGGGACGCCACCCCGCGCTCGTGACCGCTCTCGAGACGCCGACGGTACCGCCCAGCGACGCCGCAAGCGCGTCGAGGCTCGCGAACCCCTCGGCGCTGCCGACGCCCCGGCCCCCGCCGATCACGAGGCGCGCCTCGGCGAGCGAGATCGTGTCGTCGTCCGCGGTGTCGACGACGGTCGCGCGAACGCGCAGGTCGTCGTTCGACGCCGAAGGGCTGATCTCCTCGGTGGCCCCCGTGCCGGATCGACCGCCGGGGCCGGTTCCACCACGTGCAGGGCCACCGACATCGCCACGAGCGACGCCGATACGGCGGCGTCCTCGAGGAGGCTCCCGCCCCATCGCTGCCGCGTGACCGACCAGCCGTCGGCGCCCGGCTCCGCCGACACGCAGTTGGCCACGAACGGCACCGAGGCCTTCGTGGCGACGTGAGCCAGCAGCTCGCTGCCCCGGTCGGTCCCCGCGGCGACGACCGCGACGGCCGGAGACGACAGATCGACGATCGCCTGGGCCCAGGCCGCGGGTGCGTAGCCGTCGCCGATGGTCACCTGGGTCGCCGCGCCGACCCCGTAGGTCCTCGCGGCGGTGAGCGCTTCGACCGCCCCCTCCCCGAAGGCGACGCCGTGCAGGTCCGGGTCGAGCCCTCGGGCGAACGTCAGGGCCTCGGCCGTCGTGCCCGGGATCGTCCCGTTCTCGTGCTCCACGACGACGAGGATCATCGCTCCACCATCCCGAGCTGTTCGAGCAGATCGACGATCGCGGGTGCGGCCTCGGGTCCCTGCCCGAGGATCTGCACCTCGCTCCGCTGCTCGGGCGGAACCCGCAGGCGGAGCGTCTGGATCCCCGAGTCCGTGGGCGTCGGGGTGCGGCGGGCGATCTCCTTCTTCTTGGCCTTGATCCGGCCGGGAACCGAGGCGAACCGCGGCAGGTTGATGCCCTCCTTCACGGTCACGACCGCCGGCAGCGAGACGTCGAACACCTCGGCGCCGCCCGCGCCCTCCCGCCGCGCCTTGATCCCGTCGGCGTGGACCTCGATCGACTTCACCGCGGTCACGCACGGGAGCCCGAGGCCGTAGGCCACCCGAACGCCGACCTGATACTCGCCCGAGTCGGCCGACTCGTTGCCGAACAACAGGAGGTCGAATGAGGCGCCGGCCGCCTCTTCGGTCCGGACCGCCTCGACGATCGCCTCGGCCGTCGCGACGGCGCCCCATCCGTCGGCCTGGTCTTCGGATCCGACCTCGAGGAGGATCCCCCGCTCGATCCCGATGGCAAGCGCATCCTGGAGCTGTTCGATCGCGGCCTCGGGTCCCAGGGTCAGCACGGCCGATGTGCCGCCGTGCGCCTCGACCAGCCGAACCGCTTCCTCGGCCGCGCACTCCTCGTGCGGGCTGACCGTGAACCCGAGGAACTTCGTGTCGATGTGGAGGGCGTCGTCGGTCAGGGCGATCCTGGACCCCGTCGCGGGCACGCGCTTGACGCAGACGAGGACGTTCACTCGGTCATCCCTTCATCCGCGCGTCGTCGGGATCGAACAGCGGGGCGCTGCCGGCCACGGCGACCGTGACCGGATAGCGCTCACCGAAGTACTCGACCTGCAGCTCGGTCCCCACCGAGGCCTCCTCGGGAGGCAGGTAGCTCATCATCAGGTGGGAACCGACCGACGGGCCGGACCCGGCGCTCGTGACGTAGGAGCGACGACCCCGAGCGTCCGTGAGCGGCGCGCCGTCGGGCGCCAGGACGGGCTCGCGGCCCATCATGTAGCGCTTCACGCCACTCGACGAGGTCGCGTCATCCAGCGTGAGGGTGCAGAGCACCCGGACCGGATCCTCCTCGCGCTGCCGCAGGTAGGCGTCTCGGCCGACGAAGTCGGCGTCCTTCACCTTGGGCCGGGCCATCCCCGCCTCGACCAGGTCGTGCTCCAGGTCGAGCTCGTTGCCGTGCGCGCGGTAGCTCTTCTCGAGCCGGGCGGTCCCCGCGTAAGCGCCGATCCCGACGGGCACGAGGCCGTGCTCGCGGCCCGCCTCCCACACGAGATCCCACAGGCGCGCGCCCTGCTCCATCGGCAGGTACAGCTCCCAGCCGAGCTCGCCCATGTAGGAGATCCTCGAGGCGAGCACGTCGAGCGGGCCCGCCTCGATCGAGCGGCACGTGGCGAACGCGAAGGCCTCGTTCGAGACGTCGGCGGACGTGATCGCGCCCAGCACGTCGCGGGCCCTCGGACCCCACAGTCCGAGCGTGCACAGCGTCGAGGTGGCGTCGAACAGCTGCGCGGAGCCGTCGGCCGGAAGATGGTCGGTGAACCACTTGCGGTCGCTCATCCCGGAGTGGCCACCGGTGACGATCCGGAAGTGCTGCTCGTCCAGACGCATGATCGTGATGTCGCCCTTGATCCCGGCGGCCGCGTTCAGCATCGGGGTGTACACCACCCGGCCGACCGCCACGTCCATCTGCGACACGACCATCCCCTGCAGGTAGTCGAGCGCCCCAGGGCCGGTGATGTCGAGGATCGCGAACGCCGTGAGGTCGACCATGCCCACCCGGTCGCGGAGGGCCAGATGCTCGGCGTTGATGATCGGCGACCACCAGCGCGACTCCCACTCGGCCTCGCGTGGCATCACCGCTTCCCCGTACTCGCCGAGCAGCCCCTCGTTCGACCCGTACCAGAAGGGCCGCTCCCAGCCGACCGCCTCGTAGAACACGGCGTCGAGCGCGCGCTCGCGCTCGTTGAACGGACTGAGGCGCACGTCGCGGTTCGAGGACCACTGCTCCATCGGATGCACGATGCCGTAGGTCTTGTTGAAGCCCTCGGAGCTGCGCGCGTCCACGTGGAACGAGGTCGTCTGGTGATCGTAGAAGCGGGCGATGTCGGTGCCGTGCGGGTCGATCTCAGGGGCGTCGTCGGTCATCCACTCGGCGACCATCCGGGCGATCCCGGGTGCCTCCTTGATCCAGATCGCGGCCGCCGACCACAGGCCGTTGACCTCCGGGGTCTCGCCCAGGATCGGCATGCCGTCGGGGGTGAGCGACAGCAGACCGTTGATCGCGTACCGGATCCCGACCGTCTCGTCCTCCAGGACGCTCGGGATCAGCTCGAGGGCGTGCTCCATCTGCGGGTCGAAGTCGTCCTGGGTGAACGGCAGCTCGGTCGGCGACAGCTTGGATTCCTCGATCGAGGGGATGTCGTCGGCCCGCATCAGGATCGGCCGATGCGCGTAGGAGCCGACCTCGAGGTCGCCTCCGTGCTGACGCTCGTACATGTTCGTGTCGACGTCGCGCACGATCGGGTAGGTGATCTCGCCGACGGTGTCGGCGAACAGCGGAACGGGGCCCACGCTGATCATCTGGTGAACCGCGGGCGTCAGCGGGATCTTCGCACCGGCCATCGCGGCGATGCGCGGGCTCCAGATACCGCACGCGATCACGACGGTCTCGGCGGCGATATCACCTTGATCGGTCCGCACGCCCCGGACGTGACCGTGCTCCACGTCCACCCCGGTGACCGAGGCGCCCGCCACGACGGTCAGCGCCTCGAGCTCCATCGCCTTCTCCCGCATCAGCGTGCCGGCGCGCAGCGAATCGACGACACCTACGCTCGGCGTGTGGAAGCCGCCCAGGATCACCCCGGGGTCAACGAACGGCACGAGCTCGGCGACCTCGGCCGGGGTGAGGAGCTCTGAGTCGATCCCCCACGAGGCGCTCGACGTCATGCGGCGCTTCAGCTCCTCGATGCGCTCGGGCGTCCGCGCGACCTCGATGCCGCCGCTCCGCGTGAACACGTCCAGCTCCTGGTACTGGCGGACGCTGTCGGCGGTGAGATCGGTCATCTCTTTCGAGTGATCGACGGGGAAGATGAAGTTCGAGGCATGCCCGGTGGAGCCGCCGGGGTTGGGCAGCGGCCCCTTGTCCAGGAGCACGATGTCCTTCCATCCATGGAGCGCGAGCTGATAGACCAGGCTATTGCCGACGATCCCGGCCCCGATCACCACCACCCGCGCATCCGATGGAACCTCCGCCATCACCCGACTCCTCTCACTCGATGTCGCAGTGTCCCATCCCCGTCACGCGACTGCAGCCGGGTCCATCCCGCTGCGCTCGAGGTGGTCGCGCGCACGATCGATGTCGCGCTCGAGAACGATGTCGGGCGTGTGACCCTGGAGCGCGCGGGCGGACGATGCCGCCCGCTGCGACCACGATGTTCGTCGGGCATCAGCCTCGTCGAAGCGCCTCGCGGTCGATCGCGTGCGCGAGCGCCCGACGCAGCTCGAGGCTGGACGTCACCGGATGCGAGTGGTCGAACGCCGAGGTAGAGCGACCAGGACGCGCTGGCCGACGGCTGGCCTCCGCCGCCGACGCCGGCGCGAGGTCGGCCAGCCGCGGCGTGTAGCAGGACCGCGACGAGATCGAGCTCGTCCGCGCTCGTACGGGCCGAGCCAGCGTCGAGCGACGGAGCATGCCCACGTACTCGACCCGACGCCACGTTGCCCTACCGCGCGCCCGACGTGGTCCGCCGGCGTTCGAGCGTGAGCGCGTCAGGCGTCCGCTCCGTCGATCCGGAACGCGCCGGAGACGACCTGGCGCCCGGCTCGATCCAGCCGTCGCCCGCGCGTCTCGATCGCGTGCCGCGGCTGCGGGCCCGCCGTCGGGACGGTTCATCACGCTCATGAAGTACGGCGCCGGCGCGGCGAGCCGGAACTCCACCGTGCGGTCGTCGAGCGCCCGCACCCCGATCTTCGACTGGTCCGTCGGTCTCGCTCGCCGAGGTAGTGCTCCTGCCCGCGCTCGAGCACGAAGTAGATCGCGACCGACGAGCCGGGCGCGCGCGGATTCAGCACGCGCTCTGATCCCGAACTCGACGTCGTGCGCCGTCAGCGGTTCTCCGTCGGACCACGTGAGACCCTCGCGCAGGTGGAAGACGTACCGCAGGCCGTCGTCGGCGATCTCCCAGCGCTCGGCGAGCGACGGCACGATCGTGCGCTCGGGCCACTGCTCCACCAGCCGGTCGAACAGCTGCATGCAGAGCTGGATGTTCGGCCACGCGATCGCCGAGCGCGGGTCCGGGTCGTTCGGGCAGGAAGCTCGGTCGCGACCCGCAGCGTGGCGGTCGCCGGTCCATCCGGCGGGTCCGGCGGGTGTCCAGAGATCGAACGCTCGCTGATACGTCGTCGTTCGCCTCCGCGAACCGCAGCGACATGTGCAGCGCGAGCGCCAGCTTGAACAGGACGAGGGCGATCTCCTGGCGTCCGACCGCGCCGCTCGAGCATCGGCAGCAGCTCGCGGTAGTGCGGCGATCGCCTCGTCGAGCGCGTACGTCCTGCCGCGCCCGGTCGCCCGCCACGCGTCAGGTACCTGATCGCCTTGTCCTCGTCCTCCGCGCCGAGCCAGTGGTACGCGAGCAGACCGGCGCACCTCGTCGCTCCCTGCCCGCGGTTCGCTGCTCGAGCCACTCGGCGGCACGGCGGTGCAGCCGATCGCGATCGTCGTGCGACGAGCGTCCGGTAGGCGGTCTCCTGGATCAGCGCATGCTTGAAGCGGTACTCGGGCTCGGGCCACCGGCGCCCCTCGCGCACGAGATCGAGCCGCATCAGCTCGGACGAGCGCGTCGCCGACGTCTCCCGGCTCCGTGCACAGACCGCCTCGAGCAGCGGCTGCGCGGAACTGACCGCCCGAGCACCGAGGCGGCCGCGAGCACGGCCCTGCTGGCATCGGGGCCGAGGCGGTCGATCCGCGCCAGGATCACCTTCTCCACCGTCGGGCGGGATCTCCGAGCGGCGACGGTCGTGGTCGAACCGCCACCCCGTCGTCGTCGTGGACGAGCGCGCCCGCGTCGACCAGCGAGCGCGACCAGTCTCCTCGAGGAAGAACGGATTCCCTTCGGCCGGCTCGCGAGGATCCGCTCGCTGCATGCTCGTCCGTCAGCGGTCGGTCCCGCACCAGCGAGCTGCTAGGAGCTCGCGCTCCGCCGTCGTCCCGACAGCGCGCTCGAGGCGCGATGCTCCGTCGCGTTCGGTGCGGGAACGGGCGTGCGCGATCTCCTCGCGGACCCGCCACGACGGGTGGTCGCGTTCGGGACGCATCGTGCACGACGAGCAGGAGCGATGCGTCGCTCGGTGTCGCGCGCGAGCTGCGTCCAGCAGCTCGAAGCGACGTCGCGTCGGCCCAGTGCATGATCCTCGAGCGCGACCACGACCGGACCGTCCTCGCGCGAGGCGGGCCATGCAGGGTCCGCACGACCTCGAAGGTCCGGAACCTGAGGGCCTCGGGCGACAGCTCGCCGAGCCTCGCCGCCACGTCGGGCTCGAGGTCGAGTCTCGAGCAGCGCCGCGAGGTAGGGGCAGGAGCTCAGCGGACCCGATCGGGCGAAGAGCTCGGTCGAGATGCTTGCGAGAGCGCGACGCGGACACGCAGCTCGTGGCTCGTCGCCGTGGATCGCCGAGCCACGACCGCAAGAGGTCGCGGAACGGCGAGTACGGGAGCGATTCGCCGTACTGACATGCACCGGCCTTCGAGCCACGAGAGGACGGCCCGTAGGCCGGTCGTCGACACGAAGCGACCTGCTGTAGCTCGCTCAGTCAGCCGCGTCTTGCCGATCCCCGGCTCGCCCGTCACGAACAGCGATCCGCCGATCCCGAGCCGGCGAGCGCGGCCGTCCGCTCGCCTCGCCGAACTCGGGCGAGCTCGGCGTCGCGCCCGACCATCGCGCACGGTCGTTCCTGCCGTGGCCGGCGCGCGGCGACGCGCCGACGTCACGCCCGCGGACCGGTGACCGCGAGGCACCGGCTCGGCCTTCCCCTTCAGCGTGAGTGCTCGCTCCGAACCCCACGTGAACGCCTGCTCGACCGTGCTCCCGGGCGCCCGCCCCGACGAGGACCGCTGCCGATACGAGGAGGTGACGGACGTGGCACACTCCGCGCGGCATGAGCGACGTGAGCGAAGCGACGGGATCCGCGTCCGGGTCGATCGATGCCCTCAAGGCGGTCTTCCGCAGCCCGAACCTTCGCAGGCTCCAGCTCGCGTGGGCCGGTTCGAACCTGGGGACGTGGGGGTACGGCATCGCGCTCGCCGTGTACGCCTACGACCAAGGCGGCGCGGCCGCGGTGGGGCTCGTGGCGCTCCTGCGGTGGATCCCCGCGGCGATCGCCGCCCCCTTCATGGGCGCGCTCGGCGACCGGTACCCGCGCAAGCACGTGATGGTGCTGTCGGACCTCGGTCGGGTGGTGGTGATCACGCTCGCGGCGCTCGCCGTGTTCGTCGACGCCAGCCCAGGCGTCGTCTACGCGCTCGCGGCGATCGGCGTGGTGATGGCGACGGCGTTCCGACCGGCCCAGGCGGCGATCACGCCCACCCTCGTGACGACGCCGGAGGAGCTCACCGCCTCCAACGTGGTGGCGAGCTCCGTCGAGAGCTTCGGGATGTTCGTGGGACCGGCGATCGGCGCCGTCGTGCTGGCGCTGAGCGGGGTGGGCGAGGTCTTCATCCTGGCCGCCGTGACGTTCGCCTGGTCGGCCTTCATGATCTCCCGCCTCCGCGTCGACGTCGTCGAGGAGGTCCGCGAGGAGGAGGAGGTCGCCGCCGAGTCGGCGGACGAGCCCTCGTTCTGGCAGCACGCGACGGGCGGGTTCCGCACGATCCTGGGCGAGCCCGACCCCCGGCTGCTGATCGGCGCTATTCAGCGCCCAGACCCTGATCGCCGGATGCCTGGTCGTCCTCGAGGTGGTCATCGCGATCGAGCTGCTGGACAAGGGCGAGGCGTGGGTGGGGGTGATCGCGTCGGCGTTCGGGATCGGCGGGATCATCGGGGCCTTCGCGGCCGGCGCCCTCGTCGGGCGGGCGCGCCTGGCGACGGACTTCGGCGTGGGGAACCTGCTGCTGGGGGCTGCCGCTGATCGCGATCGGCGTCTGGCCGCATCCGGCGGTGGCGATCGTCGCCATGGTGGCGATGGGGATCGGCAACACGCTCGTCGACGTGTCCGGCCTCACGCTCCTGCAGCGCGCGGTCCCCGACGACGTCCTGGCCCGCGTGTTCGGCGTGCTCGAGACCGTCTTCCTGCTCTCGGTGGCCTATCGGCGCCGCGATGAGCCCGTCGCTGGTGCGGGTTCTCGGCGATCAGACGGCGCTGGTCGCGGTCGGGTGCTTCCTCCCCGTGGTGATGGCCCTCACATGGCGCAAGCTGATGGCCGTCGACGCCAAGGCACAGGTACGAACTCGCACGAGCTATCGCTGCTGCGAGGGATCTCGTTCTTCGCACCGCTGCCCGGGCCCGTCCTCGAGGGCCTCGCGGGCCGTCTCGGCCGATGCGCGTTGCCGGCGGTGACCAGGTGTTCGCGCAGGGCGACATCGGGGACCGCTTCTACGTCATCGCCTCAGGCGAGATGGACATCCTCGTCGACGGGGAGCGCGCGAACCTGCTGGGAGCCGGCGACTCGTTCGGTGAGATCGCCCTGCTCCGCGACGTGCCCCGTCAGGCGAGCGCGATCGCGATCGGCGACTGCGAGCTGTTCGAGCTGGACGGCGACGACTTCGTCGCGGCGGTGAGCGGCCACGGCCCGAGCAGCGAGGCCGCCCTGGCGGCGATCAACTCCTACGGGGGGAGCCTGTCGCTCGGCGGCTGAGATCCGCCGGACGCTCGTGGGGCCCTTGCGCCCGATCGAGGGGCGGATATACGGTCGTGAGAGCGGAAGGGGGGGTGCACATGCATCCGAACGAGCAGGTCCTGCGTGACGCGGACACGGCGCAGGCAGCGGGCGACGTCGAAGGGTTCCTCGGCGCCATCGCCGACGACATCGTCGCCCACATGCCGGGCACGAGTGGTCTGGCCGGCGACTACAAGGGCAAGGAGCAGTTCGTGGAGGTGTTCCAGCGCTTCATGGAGCGAGCTCCCGACTACACGTTCGAGCCGCACGCCTACTTCGCGGACGACGAGCACGGGGTCATCCTGCAGCGCTCGCACTACCGGCGCGGCGACGAGTCCCTCGACACGAACGACACGTTCGTCTGCCACTTCCGTGACGGCAAGATCGCGGAGATGTGGCTCATGTCGGACGATCCGGCAGGGGTCGACGCGTTCCTGAGCTAGCCGAGCCGCGACCGTAGGTATCATCGGCCGGTCATGGGAGTCTCGTACGACCGGCAGACCGCGCTCGTCGTGGTCGACGTGCAGAACGACTTCGCCGACCCGGCCGGCGGGCTCCACGTGAACGATGGCGCGGCGGTCGTGCCGGTCGTCAACGCCGAGATCGCACGGGCTCAGGCGGGCGGCGCAACGGTGATCTACACCGCGGACTGGCATCCGGAGACGACCCCGCACTTCGCCAAGGACGGCGGGATCTGGCCGGTCCACTGCGTGGGCGAGACGTGGGGCTCGGAGTTCCATCCCGACCTGGTCGTCGACGGACCGGTCGTCCGCAAGGGCGTCGACGGCGCCGACGGCTACTCCGGCTTCTCGACTCACCATCCAGCGAGCGACCTGCGGGCCCCGACCGAGCTGGCGGAGCTGCTGCGCGACGCGGGCGTCACGTCGATCGTCATCGCAGGGCTGGCCACCGACTATTGCGTGAAGTCGACGGCGCTCGACGGCCTGGCCGAAGGGTTCGCCGTCACGGTCCTCACCGACGCGGTGCGCGCCGTCGACCTGGCGCCGGGCGACGGCGACCGGGCGCTCGCCGAGGTCGTGGCCGGCGGCGGGACGCTCGCCCCAGCGGCTAGGGGGCTCGCGCCGCCGCACCGATCTAGCAGGTCAGGTGCAGGATCGCGTTGGTCTCGGGGCCGGCGCTCGGAGCAGCTCGATCGCCTCGCGAGTGGGTGCCGTCGTCAGCTCCACTCCACGCTGGGCCGCCTCCCCTTCCACCTCCTCGAGGACGGGCAGCGAGCCCGACGCTCCCGTTCCGATCACGAGCCTGCGGCAGCCCCACGGGATGTCCTCGGCCACCGAGAGCGGCGTGTGGCCGTACCTCGCGCGCAGCGGCTTGGACGGGCCCTTCCTCCTCGCCCGGATGCGACCGTCGTCGATGACGACGTCGTGGTCGTAGGTCACGCCGTCGATCTCGATCGATCCGAACGAGTAGCGTCCGAATTCCATCCGCCGATCGTGATCGCCGTCACCCCGTGTGTCCATCTCATATGGTAGTTCATATGGCATGATGGTCGGCATGGTGCGTAAGCAGGTCCTGGTGCAGCTCGACGACGAGCAGGTCACGTCCCTCGATCTCCTCGCCGACACATCCGAAGAGAGCCGGAGCGAGCTGATCCGCCGGGCGATCGATCTCTACGTGGAAGCGGTCGGTCAGGCGGTGGCCGACGTCCGATACGCGCGGGCGTACGAGCGGACGCCGGAGGATCTCGACGAGTTCGCGGCCCTCAGGGCGAGCGCCGCCTGGCCGAACGGCTGACGTTGAGACGAGGCGAGATCCACCTCGCCGAACTCCCGCAGCCGGCGGGGGCGAGGCCGGTCCTGCTCGTCACCCGCACGACGGCCATCGGCGTGCGGACCGCGGTCACGGTGGCTCCGATCACGCGCACGATCCGCGAGATCCCGTCCGAGTTGCGCCTCGGTCGCTCCCACGGGCTCCGCGCGACGTCGGTGGCCAACTGCGACTCGCTCCAGACGATCCCGAAGGCCGCGCTGCGCCGGCGCCTCGGACGTCTCACGACCGACGAGATGCCGGAGCTCGACCGAGCGCTGCGCTTCGCGCTGGGCATCAGGACCTAGGACCCACCCGGCGCGTCAGGTCGGGAAGCGCTTCCTCGAGGATCTCCTCGATCGGCCACGTCCCCTCGCTCGTATTCGACACCACCGTCCACGTGTTCGACGACCCGGGATCGTGCACGCTGCGGAACGAGACGCCGGCGTCGTAACCGTGCAGCTCGACCACGCCGCTCGGCCCGTGGAGCCACAGCCCCAGGCCGTAGCCCAGCGATCGCTCGGTCGCCTCGTGGCGCGGCCGAAGCATCTCCGCGACCAGCTCGCGCGAGACGATCCGCCCGCCGAACAGGGCCTCCCACAAGGCCTCGATGTCGGCCACGCTCGAGAAGATGCCGCCGTCGCCGCTGCCGCGGACCGGCAGGTGCAGCACGTTCGTCCTCGGGCCGTCGGCCGTGAGATATCCGAGGGCCGCGTCCCCGGGGAGCTCGTCGGAGCGCAGGAACTCCGTGCCGGCCATCCCCGCCGGCCCACACACGCGCCGTCGAACCAGCTCGTCGAACGGCGCCCCGCCCGCGCGCTCGGCGATCAGCGCGAGCACGACGTAGCCCCCGTTGTTGTAGGCGAACCCCTCGCCCGGCTCGAAGACGGTCTCGTGACCGTCGAGGATCGGGAGGTATGCCTCGGTCGAGTCCAGCTCGTGGACCGGGACCGGCATCACGTAGTCCGCGATGTCGTCGACCGCCTCCTCGTCGAGGTAGTCGCCGATACCGGAACGATGCGACAGCAGGTGCTCGACGGTCACGCGATCATCGATGAGCGGGAGGTCCGCGCCCAGGAGCGACCGCGCGGTCGTCGCGAGGTCGAGTCGGCCCTCCCCGACCAGGCTGAGGACCGTGAGGGCGGTGAGACCCTTCGTCGCGCTCGCGATGCCGAATCGCGTGTCGATCGTGTTCGGGATCTCGTGGGCGCGATCGGCCAGGCCGTAGGCGCGCTCGAGCACGACGTCACCGTCCCGCTCGACGCGGACGACGCCGGAGAACATCGTGCGCTCGGCCGCACGGTCGACGGCGTCCTCCAGCGCGCCCATCGGATCCCTACCCGAAGGAGATCGGGCGCTGGGCGGGCGGCGTGTTGCGGCTCTTCGTGAACCGCGGCACGCCGTCGATGATCGCCCCGGCCACGGCCAGGGTGTCGCCGATCGCGAGCGCCCCGAGCGCGTCGTCGGCCTGCGAGCCCAGCGGCGCGTCGACCACGCAGCAGGTCGGCCTCGAGTCCGGGCGCGATCACCCCGGTCGGATACCCATGCATCGCGGTGACGTTGCCGGTCGCGGCGGCGATCGCCGACGCGGGGTCCACCCCGCCGAGCGAGGCGATCCACGAGATCACTCGCAGCATCCCGAGGGGCTGCGCGCCCGAGCCCGCCGGGCTGTCGGTGCCCGCCACCAGGCGGGAGAGCTCGCCCCTGCGCGCCACCAGGGCGGCAACCTCGCCAGCCGCCTTCACGTTGCCGTTGTGGACCACCTCGACGCGCGCGGTGGTCTCGTCGAGGATCCGCTCGACGTCGGCGAGCGGGAGCGCGGTCGGGCCGCCGTTCACGTGAGCGGCCACGTCGGGCCGCACCCGGGCGACGAAGTCCGCGCCCACGACGCCGCTGCCCGGGATCGAGGCGCCACCCGTGTGCACCATCACGCGCATGCCGCGCGCCTGGGCCCACCCGGTCATCTCGGCGGCGACCTCGGGGTCCTTCACGCCCGAGATGCCGATCTCGCCGACGAGATCGACGCCGGCCGCTGCCATCTCGTCGAAGTCGGCCTCGGTGAGCCCGGGCTCCAGCAGCACCGCGCCCGCATGCACCTTCACGCCGGAGGGGCGCAGCTTGGCGAACGAGGCGTGGGCCAGGATCGAGAGGGCCTTCACCCCGGCCGGATCGGTGGGGCGGCCCGGCGTGTGCGGCTCGCCCGCCGAGACCATCGTGGTGGTCCCCCCGTGCAGGTAGGAATCGATGAAGCTCGCCTGGAGCTGGCGCGGTGTGTAGTCGCCGATCACCGGGTGCGTGTGGTTGTCGCACAGCCCCGGCATGACGGTGGCGCCGCCGGCGTCGATCGCGGTGTCGATGCCCGACCCGTCGTCGTCGGGCGGGGCGATGAGCCCGTCACGCACCACCACGGTGTCGGCCTCGCTCGTCGGGCGGTCGATGTCGCCGGTGACGAGGATCCCGACGTTGCGGATGACGAGGTCGCTCACCGCAGGCCGTCGTCCCCGACGATCTCCGACACCTCGAGGCCGCCCACGCGCGGCAGCGGCCGGCCGCCGTCGGTGACGGCGACCGCGATCACGAGCTCGTCGTCGTCGGGTGCGTCGACGACCCGCAGCTCGACGGCGTCGAAGTGGGTCCGCACGAACGCGGCGTCCTTGTAGTGGAGGGGGACGTCGAGCGGAACGCCGGGCCCCCCTCGCTTCTTCGCCGACGGGATGATCGCCGTCCCGCCGCCGCAGGCCTCGCGCAGGGGCGCGCCGAACTTCGGGTGCAGCATCGCCGCCACGTGCTCCAGCTCGCCCTTCGTACCGGCGATGCCGCCCTTGCCGTAGCTGTGGACCGGCCGGCCGTCGAGCAAGTCCACCGCGATCCCCGAGAGCATCCCGGACAGCTCGACGCTCTCGTCGATCAGCTCGGTCAGGTCCTCGACGTAGCGACCCGCGAACGGGTTGCGCAGCACCGCGGCGGTCACCACACGCCGGATCGGCGGGTCGACCGGCCGTCCGGCCTCGATGCGGATGTCGTCGACGATCGAGACGACCTTGCGGATGTCCAAGCCATCACCCCTCGCCGGCCGACGCTAGCACGGCCGTCCGCAGGCTCGCGACCTGGTCGTTCAGGCACAGGACGGCCGCGGTGATCAGCCCGGCGGCGCGCATCCGCTCGGCCTCCGCGCGACCCGCCTGCAGCGCCGCGGCGGTCTCCGCAGGGGTCAGCTCACCCACCTGGGTCGTGACCCGGCGGCCCCCGAGGTCGGAGTCGGGCTGCAGGGCGTCGGCAGCTTCGCGGGTGATCGCGGGATGCCCCGGGAGGTCGACGGCGTTCGCGATCAGCGTCGCGGCCGCGTCGGCGCGCGCGGCGTCGGGAGCCAGCACGGTCACCGCGTCGGCGATCCCCAGGGAGAAGCTCCTCCCGCTCCGTCCGCTCGTCGCGATCCCGCGCACCGGCTCCCCGGCGCGGATCGTCGCCGCGCCGAGGAGCGCCGGCCGCTCGGGCACCGGCACCAGACCCACGCGGAACGACTCGCCGGGAGCCAGGTGCAGGGCGATGTCGCCGCCGTCGTTCGCGTAGGCGCGCGACAGATCCTCCGCCGCGACCACGGACACGATCTCGTCGGCCACCGCGCCCGCCACCGCCGCCATGGGCGTGATGAAGCGGTCGGTGAACGGCGCGACGGCGGCGGCCATCCGGCGCGCCACCGCCCCCGACGGTGCGGATCCGGGCTCCAGCGGCCGCCTGAGCAGGGCCAGCTCGTCGACCAGCTCGTCGAGCAGCGGCCGGAACCGTTCCCAGGCGCGCCGGTACGCGGCGGCCACGGCCTCGGAGGGCCCGGTTGCCTCGACGATCAGGTCGATCGGCCCGTGCTGCAGATGCAGGCGCGAGCCGTCGGGCGTGGTCGCGGCGACCGGACCGCTCATCCGCGGCGCACGTCGGGCCGGGCGAGCACCTCGTCCACGCTGACGATCGCATCCACGTGACCGCCGAGGGCGGCGTAGTCGTCGCGGCGCATCGTGAACTCGAGCGGCGCCACCAGGGCCGGGGTCGGGACGTAGCCGAACGCCCCGCGGGGAACGCGGGTCACGTCGACCATGAACGTGATGCCGCCGCCGGGCCACACGAACACGGGAGCGCCACCGCAGGTGACCCGCGTGATCGTCTCGGACACCGAACGGGTGAGGGCGACCGGGTTCTCGGTGGCCCCGGCACGCAGCGACCCTCCGGCGCCGGCCATGAACAGCACCGAGGTCATCGCCGGCTCGCAGTTGTCCGAGATCCGCTCGACCGAGACCCGCAGGTCGTCGGGAAGCGGCGCCTCGGCGGGCAGCAGGTCGTCGTCGAGCACGTAGTAGGCGTGGTGCTCCCCCGTCGTGCCGATCATCAGGAGCGTCAGCCCGGGCCGCGCGACCTTCGGGTCGAAGCCGGCGACGATCTCGAGCGGGTCCTCGATGTCGGTGCCGCCCCAGCCCGTGCCCGGGTTCGCGACGTTGAAGTAGCGCCCCGGCGTCGAACGGCGGCCCTTGACCTTGATCCCCGTCGGGGGGATGTCGAGGTAGCGGCCCGCCTGATGCTCGCTCAGCACGCCGGTGATGTGGTCGTCGACCACGACGACCTCGTCGACGTGCTCGTACCACTGCATCGCGAACATCCCGATCGTGGCCGAGCCGCACCCCACACGCATGCGCTCCTCGACCACGCCGTTGATCACCGGCGGCTTCCCGGCCTGCAGCAGGAGCTCGGCCCCTTCGTCCACCGACAGCTCGACCGGCTCGCCGCCGCACAGGTCGAGCAGCGTGCGCATCGTCGCGAGGCCCTCCTTCTTGGACCCGCCGGTCAGGTGGTTCACGCCGCCGAGGGCGAGCATCTGCGACCCGTACTGGCCGGTGGTCACGTGCCCGACGGCCTCGCCCTGGGCGCGGACGAGCTGTCGTTCGGCGCCGATATGACGGTCGGTGTCGATCTTCACCTCGGCCCCGCAGTAACTGAAGATGGCCTCGGTCACGACGGTCACCGTGTCGACCCCTTCGACCAACGACGACACGATGAATGGCGCCGGCTTGTAGTCCGGGTAGGTCGTCGTCGATCCGACGCCGGTGACGAACAGGTCCGGGGTCGGGACGATCCCTCCATCCCATCCCGTGGCGAACGGCACGAGCGCGCCCCCCTGCTCCTGGGTGCGCTCGAGGACGAGCAGCGGATCGAGCCTGGCCAGCTCGCCGTCCACGTTGCCGTAGCGGTCGCACGAGCCGGTCCGTCCCGGCTTGATGACGCACCGGATCGGGCAGGCGTCGCAGACGACGGTATCGGTGGCGGGCTCGGCCATCACGGGCGTCCCCCTCGCCGGATCGCCTCGAGCACGCGATCGGGCGTCGCCGGGACGCGGCGCACCGGGGCCCCCACCGCGTCGCGGATCGCGTTGAGGATCGCCGGCGCCGTCGGGATCAGCGAGTGCTCCCCGATCCCCTTCGCCCCGTACGGGCCGACCGGATCGCCGGATTCCACGAGGATGCTCACGACCTCGGGCACGTCGCCGATCGTCGGGATCAGGTAGTCGTGCAGGTTCTCGTTGCGCCCGGGCACGTACTCCTCCATCAGGGCCATCCCGATCCCCTGGGCCACGCCACCCTCGATCTGGCCCTCGATCAGGGTGGGGTTGACCGCGCGCCCGACGTCGTGCGCCGCGGTGATCCGGCGCAGGCGCACGGTGCCGAGCTCCATGTCGACCTCGAGCTCGGCCAGGTGGGCGCCGTAGCCGAACTGCGCGTACGGCGCGCCCTGGCCGTCGGCGTCGAGGGCCGTGGTCGGTGGGTCGTAGGTGGCGACGGCCACGGCGACGAGCCCGTCCGCGTCGGCCTCCAGATCGTGCAGCTCGACCTCGGTGGTCTCGCCGCGGTCGTGGGCGATGAGCCGGTCGCCGTCGAGCTCGAGGTGCGCCTCGGGCGAGGCGCCGGCGAGCGTCAGCAGCTGCCCACGCAGGTCGGTCGACGCCGCGAACGTCGCGTTGCCGGAGATGAAGGTCTGGCGCGAGGCCGAGCTCTTGCCCGCGTCGGGAGTGGTGTCGGTGTCGGCGCCGAGCGTCGCGATGTTCGCCATGTCGACGCCCAGGGCGTCGGCGCAGATCTGGGTCATCACGGTGTTGGCCCCCTGCCCCATGTCGACCGCCCCCTGGTACAGGACGATCCGCCCGTCACGACGCAGCCCGACCTTGATCGTGGACGGGTTGGGCATCGCCGTGTTGCCGCACCCGTACCACATGCCCGCGAGCCCGACGCCCCGCCGGGCGGTGCCGCCCTCTGAGTTGGCCGACTCGGCCGCCTCGCGCGCACGCTCCCAGTGGGGCCGCAGCGCATCGAGACAATCGCGATAGCCGACGCCGGCCTCGAAGACCTGCCCGGTGACCGTCGAGACCCCGGCGGTGAGCGCGTTGCGATGCCGGAACTCCAGCCGATCCAAGCCGACCGCGTCGGCGACCTCGTCGAGGAGGCTCTCGGTCGCGATCGTCGACTGCGGCACGCCGAACCCGCGGAACGCCCCCGAGGGCGGCGCGTTCGTGTGAACCGCCACCGTGCGCGCCCGATACGCGTCGTAGACGTACGGACCGCCGGCGTGGACCGGCACCCGGTTGGCCACCGTCGGTCCCCACGAGGCGTACGCGCCGGTGTCGAACTCGCCCTCGAAGTCCATCGAGGTGAGGCGCCCATCGCGCATCGCGCCCACGCTCACGGTCATCCGGGAGGCGTGCCGCTTGGTGGTCGACATCATCGACTCGGGGCGCGTGTAGGTGAGGCGCACGGGTCGGTCCAGCCGCCATGCCGCCAGCGCCAGGTACGGCTGGACGGAGAGGTCGAGCTTGCTGCCGAAGCCGCCCCCCACGGCGGTGGGCAGGATGCGCACGGAGCCCTCGGACAGACCGAGGATCCCCTCCAGCTCGGAACGATCCATGTGCGGCGACTGGGTCGTGACCGCGACCTCGACGCGATCGCCGACCCGCTGAGCCCAGCCCGCCTCGGGCTCGATGTAGGCGTGCTCGACGAAGGCGGTCTCGACCGTCCCTTCGACTCGGACGTCGGATGTCGAGAGCGTCTCCTCGACGTCCCCGCTCCGCACGTTGCCGCGGATCAGCACGTTGCCCTCGCGCTCGACCGTGCATCCTCGGCGCGTCGGGCGCCAGAGCATCGGCCGGCGACATCACCGGCTCGAGCTCCTGCCACGAGATGGGGAAGGTCGCGTCGTCCCATCTCGACATCGCCGCGGGCTCGCCCACGACCATCGCGACGGCCTCGCCCCGGAAGCGGGTCTCGTGCTGGGCGAACACCGGCTGGTCGGCCGTCGCGGGGAGCACGCCGAACCGGTTGCGGCCCGGCACCTCGTCCGCGGTCATCACGGCGACCACGCCCGGATCATCGGCGACATACGCATCGAGGTCACCCAGCTCGAATCGGGCCCGGTGATAGGGCGAGCGAACGATCCGGATGACGAGCGCACCCTCGGGAGCCTCGTCGGCGCCGAACACGTCGGTGCCGTTCACCTTGCGCTCGCCGTCCACCCGCCGCACGCGCCGGCCCACCGCCTTGCCGGTCGGCGGCGCGGGCTCCACCGTCTCGGCCACTCGAGCGCCGATCACGGCCGCGATGATCTTGCGATACCCCGTGCATCGGCAGAGGACGCCCCCCAGCGCGTCCATCACCTGCGGCTCGGTGGGGTTCGGGGTCGACCGCAGCAGCGCCGCCGCGGCCACGAGCATCCCCGGGGTGCAGATGCCGCACTGGGCGCCGCCGTGGGCGAGGAAGGCGTGCTGCAGCCCGCCGATCTCCCCCGCGGCGTGGAGCCCCTCCAGCGTGTCCACCCTGCGGCCGTCGAGGCCGCCGACCGACGTCATGCACGCGCTCACGGGCCGGTCGTCGAGCAGGACGGTGCACGCGCCGCAGTCGCCCGCGTCGCATCCCACCTTGGTGGCGGTCAGGCCGAGGTCGTCGCGCAGCAGGTCGCTCAGGCGTGTGGGCGAGGCCTCCGCCTCCACCTGCGCGCCGTTCACGGTCAGGGTGACCGTCACGCGTCCGCCCCACAGGTCGCGAGCGCGCGGCTCACCAACACGGCCGCCGCCTCGCGTCGGTAGTCCGCGGTGGCCCGGACGTCGTCGATGGGACTGAGCGTCGCCAGGTGCTCCGCGATCTCGTCGGGCTCCACGTCCGTGCGCCGCCCGACGAGCGCCGCCTCGAGCGATCGCAGCCGCTGCGCGATCGGCGAGCACGCCCCGACGGCGATCCGCGCCTCGGCCACGCCGCCCTCGGGATCGAGGACCACCGCTGCCGCGACCATCACCACCGAGATCACCAGGTAGCGGCGCAGCCCGAGCTTGAGGAAGGTCGAGCGGGCGCCGTCGAGGCCGGCCGGGATCAGCACGGAGGTCAGCAGCTCGTCGGGACGCAGCGCCGTCTCGCGATACCCGGTCAGGAAGTCCTCGAGCCTCAGCCAGCGAGTTCCGGCCGTGGACCTCAGCTCCACCGAGGCGTCCAGCGTCAGCAGCGGCGGGATCCCGTCGGCCGCCGGCGAGGCGTTGCAGAGGTTCCCGCCCAGCGTCGCGGCGTTCTGGACCTGGACCGACCCGACCTCGCGGGCGGCGGCGCGCAGCCCGTCGAACGCGGACGGAAGATGGGAGGCGGTCGCCACGTCGGCCCAGCTCGTGAGCGTCCCGATCCGCACCCCCTCAGGGCCGGCCTCGATGCCGCGGAGCTCATCCAGCCCCGCGATGTCGAGCAGCGGCGCGACCATCGGGCGCCCGACGTGCTGGGGATACAGATCGGTGCCGCCGGCCAGCACGGCACAGCCCCCTGCCCGCATCTCGACGGCGGCGGCGACATCGTCCGGAACCAGATAGTCCACGGGCATCGCTCCCCTCGGCGCAGCATAGAGGCCGCGACCACGAGCCGGAGGGCTCATCGACTACGGGCGTGACAGGCGTCACGGAAGGGCCTCGACTCCTGCTCCTAGCCCGTACGGAGGGTCGCTCTTGAATGACTATGATGATCATCATGGTCAGAACCGAGGATACGGTGGGGGTGGCGGAAGCCAAGGCGAAGCTGTCCGAGCTGTTGGAGCGCGTCGCCGGCGGCGAACGGATCGTGGTGTCGCGCCGCGGTCGTGCCGCGGCCGTGCTCGCCCCGCCCGACGCCGTCTTCGAACAGGAAGGAGCCCCCCTCGGGCTCGCGACGCTGGCCGGTGTGCTCGCCGACTGGCCCGAGATCGACGCCGACCTGCGCGCGGTCGTCCGCTCGCGACGCTCCGCCCGCGACCGGACAGTCCCCGACCTGCGGTGACGATCTACTGCTTCGACACCGACGTCCTCTCGGCGACGATGCGCCGGGATCCGCCACTCCACCTGATCAGGCGTCTGGCATCGACACCCGCGAACGAGCAATGCATCACGTCGATCACGCTGGGCGAGCTGGTCTACGGCGCGGCGAAGGCGGGGAGCGATCGGCTCGCGCGTCGCGTCAGGGAGCTGATCGACGGCGCGGTGCGGGTGGTGCCGTTCGACGCGTCGGCCGCCGAGGTGTACGGGATGCTCCGGGCCACGCTCGAGGCCGACGGCAAGCGCTTGGCTGAGCCAGATCTGCGCATCGCCTCGATCGCCCTGAATCGCGACCTCACGCTGGTCACCGGCAACGTCCGCCACTTCGCCCGCGTGCCCGGCCTCACGGTCGACAACTGGATCGTCGCCCCACCGCCGAGCACGGAACGGTGACGCCGAGATCCAGGGGCGATCCAAGATGCGGGGTTCCGCGCGCGGCCTAGACTCCGACACCAGATGCCCGACGAGGAGGACGCGATGACGCTGCCCGAGCACACCACCCTGAACTGGGGGCCCTGGTACCGCCGGTCGCCCTACTTCGAGGCAACGCTGCGCGCCGGGTGCAGCGCCTACGACGTCTACCAGCACATGTACCACCCGAACACGTACGGGGATCCGGTCGAGGAGTACTGGGCGCTCGTGAACGACGTGACGCTGTGGGACGTGAGCGTCGAGCGCATCGTCGAGATCACCGGTCCCGACGCGAGCGCGTTCACCAACCTCCTCACCTGCCGCGACCTGACACGGTGCGAGGTGAAGCAGGGCAAGTACATGCTCGTCACGGCGGAGGACGGCGGCATCGTGAACGACCCGGTGCTGCTGCGCATCGAGCGCGATCGATGGTGGCTCGCCCTCGCCGACTCCGATGCCGGCCTGTACGCGATGGGCGTGGCCGTCAACTCCGGTATGGACGTGAAGGTCACCCACCCCGACGTCTACCCCGTCCAGGTCCAGGGTCCCAAGGCCAAGGACACGATGCGCGACCTGTTCGGCGATCGGATCTTGGACATGAAGTACTACTGGTGCGACGAGGTCGACCTCGACGGCATCCCGGTCGTGATCAGCCGCACCGGCTGGACGGCGGTGGTCGGCTACGAGATCTACCTCCGCGACCCGCGCCGGGGCGACGACCTCTGGGAGCGGATCCTCGACGCCGGGAGGCCGTACGGCATCCGCGTGACTCCGTCCTCGGACATCCGGCGCATCGAGGCCGGCATCTTCGACTGGGGCTCCGACATCGGCCTCGAGGACAACCCGTTCGAGATCACGGGGCTCGAGCGCCTCGTCGAGGAGCAGGACGCCGACTACATCGGCAAGGGGGCACTGGAGCGGATCCGCCGAGAGGGCGTCGACCGCAAGCTGGTCGGGATCGAGATCGAAGGCGACCCGGTCGACCAGCCGAGGCAGCACTGGCCGGTCACCCACGACGGCGCGGAGGTGGGCCACGTCACCGACGCCTGCTGGTCGCCGCGTCTGGACAAGAACATCGGCTACGTCTGGGTACCGATCGCGCTCGCCGCTCCGGGCACCCGCCTCGATGTGGAGACCGACGACGGTGCCCGAGGCGGCGTCACCGTATCGATCCCCTTCATCGATCCCAGCAAGAAGGTGCCGTCTGCGTAGCGTGACATAGCGTTTCTGCTATGTTACTACCTATGCGTGCGGGAGACCTGATCCGGGAGGCACGCCGACGGGCCGGGCTCACCCAGGCCGACCTCGCCGCGCGGCTCGGCACCACGCAGTCGGCGATCGCGCGCCTGGAGCGCGGCGGCACCGAGCCCTCGTACGAGCGGGTCGATGAGGCGGTCGGGGCCTGCGGGCTCGACCTCGTCCCCCAGCTGCTCGCAGCCGACGATGCCGACTGGTCGGTGGCGTCGGTGAACCTGGCGGCCGACCCCGACACACGTGTCCGGCGTCACCAGGCGGCCCTGCGGTTCGCCCGGGCCGGCCGACGGGCGATGACCGATGCACGAGCCTGAGTTCAGGCCCGAGGCGATCCTCGAGGCGCTCGCGCGCCATGGCGTTCGCCACGTGCTGATCGGCGGGTTCGCCGGCGTGATCCACGGCTCGCCGTACGTGACGACGGACGTCGACGTGGTTCCCGATCCGGCACCGACGAATCTGGAGCGGCTCTCGGCGGCTCTCGACGAGCTCGATGCGCGGGTCTGGACCGACACCGAGCCCAACGGCGTTCCCGTCTCCCACGACGCGGCATCGCTCGCCGCGTCGCGAACTTGGAACCTGGTCACCGACCACGGGCGGCTCGACATCACGTTCGAGCCGAGCGGGACCTCCGGCTACGCAGACGTATCCCGTGATGCCGCGCACCTCTCGATCCTGGGGGCAGAGGTCGACGTGGCCTCGCTCGCCGACGTCATCCGTTCCAAGGAAGCCGCAGGGCGCGAGAAGGACCGGTTGGTGCTCCCCGTCCTCCGACGGATCCTCGAGGAAACGACCCGGAGCTAGGCGGAGCCGGCGACCTCGATCGGGGCGCCGGAGCGCTCGCAGGACGAGCACACGTCGTCGCGGTTGTAGACGCTCAGTCGTGTCTGGCAGCCCTCACCCGCGCAGACCCGTCCGGACGGCATGGGCGCGGCTCGCCGAGCGGTCGGCCGCATCCCCTGCTTGCGGATCCGTTGGCACGGCGGACACCACCGGCTGGTGCCGAAGTGGCCGCAGGGTCGCAGATCGTGGCACATCGGACACTCGCGGTAGCCGCGGCACGGGCATTCCGGGAAGTCGGCCATCCCATCAGCCTACGGCCTGGGAGAGCTGCCGAGCCGCTCCCGGGCCCGGCACCGACCCCGGGCCTAGGGCTAAAGGAGGCATGCATCGACGCCGATTCCAGCCTGGTCAGGCAGTTCCAGCAGCGGGAGGCGAGGAGTCGCCATGAAGACCGACCTGCTCCACGGGATCGAGATACTCCACGAGCCCTCGGATGAGGAGCTGCTCCACGACCCCATCCGCCTGCTGATCGCCGACGACGACGCTCGCACCACGATGGTGCTGCGCGACAGCCTGCCGGCCTTCGGCTTCGAGGTGGTCGGCAGCGCCCGCAACGGCGTCGAGGCCGGCGAGAAGGTGGCCGGCCTGCATCCCGAGGTCGTCCTGATGGACCTGCGGATGCCCGAGGTCGACGGCATCGAGGCCACCGTGCTGATCAAGGCCGAGGAGCCCCGGACCCAGGTCGTGATCCTCACCGCGTTCTCCGAGCACGACGCTCGCGTCGCCGCCGAGTTCATGGGCGCCGCGACCGTCGTCGAGAAGAACGCGCCGCTCGAAGAGCTCGTCGACACGCTTCGGGCGGCCGCGCTCGCCTACCGAACCTCGGCTCCGTGATCGGCCGGTCGATCGCCGAAAACCGTGCCCTGACCGGGATGTTTGACACTTGGCACCCCACCCGGGACCATGGGGCCCAACTTCCGGTCCTGGTCATCCTCACGGGTGCCCGGGACCTTCGTCGTTTGCAGCAGGGGGTGGTAAACAGCCAGGACCTACCCGGATGACCGTCGAGCCGGTCCAACGGCGCAGAACCGGGGCGCCAGAGGGACCTCCGACCGGCTTCGAGCTCAAAGGGGGGGCGTCATGCTCTCGAGCACTATCTCGCGACGCACCATCATCGGATTCATCGCCGTCACGTTGCTGACGGCGGGCCTCGTGAAGGCCACCCCCGCCCGGGCCTTCCCCGGCGGTTCCTTCCTCGTGGTCTGCGACTTCGTCAAGTTCAGGCGGATCGACCCGATCGTGGCCCACGGCATCTACCCGTCCTCGCACCTGCACATGTTCTTCGGGAACAAGGGCGTCACCAAGAACAGCACCCATCGCTCCCTGCTCCGTGGCAAGACGAAGTGCTCGACCTCCGACGATCGCAGCTCGTACTGGGCGCCGGTGTTCTACAAGAACGGTAAGCGCCTGACGCCGTATCAGATCAGCGTCTACTACGTGGCCGACGGCCGCGACCGCCAGCCGTTCCCCGCCGGCTTCGCTCGGAAGTCCGAGGACGTCCGTTACTCATGCGGAGGGTCGACGTCGAGGGAACCGCGCGACTGCGGATCGGGCCAAGCCCAGTACAACGTCCGGTTCTTCCACAAGAAGTTCCCCGATGTCCATGTCCACTACAAGTTCCGGGTCAGCTCGCTCGTCGGGGCGAGGATGAGCTCGGACGGGATGCTGCCTCGCCATGGAGACCTCTTCCCGGCGTGGGCGAACGGCAAGCTCTCTCAACTCGTTCGCGACTGCCTGAACACAGGGAGGACCTGCGGGAAGATCGGCCGACTCACCTGATCGAACACGGGTAGGCTCGCCTCCATGCGGACCTGCCCCTCATGCGGCGAAGAGAATCCCGAGCGGGCCAGGTTCTGTCTGGCCTGTGCCACGCCCCTGGAGGCCGAACCCGCCCCGGGGCGGATGGAGCGCAAGTTCGCGACGGCGCTGTTCGCCGACCTCGTGGGCTCGACCACCCTGGCCGAGCAGGAGGACGCGGAGGTCGTTCAGTCGGTCGTGGGCCGCACCTTCGACCGCCTATCGGAGGAGATCACCCGCTACGGCGGTCACCTGGAGAAGTTCATGGGCGACGCCGTCCTCGCGGTGTTCGGCATCCCGAAGACCCACGAGGACGACCCCGAGCGCGCCGTGCGTGCGGCCCTCGAGATGCAGGCGGTGCTGTCTGAGCTGAACCGCACGTTCGCCGAGGAGGGCAAGCCACAGCTGGCGATGCGGATCGGCGTCGAGGCCGGCGAGGTCCTGGTCGACCTGCAGCGCGCCACCGGCCCCCACGACCGCATGCTCACCGGCGACGCGGTCAACACCGCGGCCCGGCTGCAGACCGCCGCGGACCCCGGCAGGGTCGTGGTCGGCCCCACGGTGTTCGCATCGGTCAAGGACGTGATCGATCTCAAGGAGCTTCCCTCGCTCACGCTGAAGGGCAAGTCGGAGCCCGTGCCGGCGTGGGAGGCGCTGCGGGTGACCGCCAAGCGCCGCGGCGAGCGCCCGGCGCTCGGGATGCAGGCCCGGCTGATCGGCCGCGACGAGGAACTCACCGTGCTCAAGCAGACGATGCAGCAGATCGAGCACGCCGCACGCCCGGCCCTGGTCACCATCGTCGGGCCCGCCGGCGTGGGCAAGTCGCGGCTCGTGACCGAGTTGTCCGACTACGCCGAGGGCCTGCCGTCGGTCTTCTATTGGCGCGTCGGCAGATGCCTGGCCTACGGCAACACGTCGTACTCTGCGCTGGCCGACGCGATCAAGGCGCAGTGCGAGGTGCTCGACGACGACCCAGTGGACGTCATGCTGGCGAAGATCGACGGCGTCGTCGAGGAGCTGTTCGGCGATCTGGACCTCGTGCCCGAGATCCGGGCGCTCATGGCGACGAGCGATCGCACGTTCTCGCGCGAGAGCCTCTTCGAGGCATGGCGTCGCTTCCTCGAGCGGATGGCGGCCCGCTACCCCTTCGTGCTGGTGCTCGAAGACATCCACTGGGCCGACGAGGGCCTGCTGGACTTCATCGAGCACGTCGCCGACTGGGCACAGGGCCCGATCATGGTCGTCGCCCTCGCGCGTCCGGAGCTCTTCGAACGACGACCGACGTGGGGCGGCGGCAAGCGCAACGCCAACTCGATCTATCTCGACGCGCTCACGCCCGAGGAAGACGCCACGATGGTCGACGAGCTGGTGCCGGGCGAGATGCCCGACGAGTTGCGAACGATGATCGTCGAGCGATGCCGAGGGTAACCCGCTCTACACCGAGGAGATCGTGCGCATGCTGATCGACCGCGGCGTGCTGCGGGCGACCGACGCCTCCCGCTGGGAGGTCGCAGGAACGATCGGCGACGTCGACGTTCCACGCTCGATCCAGGGGCTGATCGCCGCACGCCTTGACAGCCTGCCCGACGACGAGAAGCTCGTCCTGCAGGACGCCGCGGTCGTCGGCCGCGAGTTCTGGCTGGGCTCGGTGGTCGAGTTGTCCGGGCTCGACCTGACAGCGGCGCGGGAGGTGCTCGGCCGGCTGCGGGTCAAGGAGCTGATCGTCCCGCACGAGACGTCAAGTTTCAGCGGCCAGGCCGAGTTCTCGTTCCGACACCTGCTGCTGCGCGACGGCGCCTACGATTCCCTCCCCAAGCAGCTGCGCGCCGAGAAGCATGCCGGCGTGGCCGCATGGGCCGCCGAGCGAGCCGGGAATCGCGCCGACGAGATGGCTGAGCTGATCGCCTCCCATGCGCTGGCGGCGCTGCGGTATCGCCAGGAGCTCGGCGAGACCGGTTCGCCGCTCGGCGCCGCGATGGAGTCCGCCTACCGGTGGACGCGTGCGGCCGGGGATCGGACGGCCGCCGTCTGGCTCCGCGCGGAGGCGATCCGCTGGTACGCGGAGGCCAGTCGCCTCGGAGAGATCGTCGAGGCGTCCGTCGCCGACCGGTTGACGCTCGCCCGAGCCTATGTGGAGGCGGCCTGGGGGACGGCACCTCTGGAAGAGGACGAGCGAGTGTGTCGGCACATGGGCGCGCTTGCAGAGCTCGCGAACGACCCCTACGCGGCCGGGTTCGCGCACACCAAGCTCGTGCGGGTCCTGTTCGACCTGGGGCGCGACGAGGAAGCGGAGGCAGAGGCAAAGGCGGCGATCGAACTGCTCGAGCCCCTCGGCAACAGCGTCGAGCTCGCGGACGCACTCCGCTCCCTGGGGTGGTACCGATGGCGCCGAGGCCATGCCAGCGGGGCCGAGCCGGTGCTGCGACGAGCCATCGAGATCGCAACCGATGTCGACGCTCCGATCATCCTGGCCGAGGCCACGATGGACCTCGGCGTGACGCTGGCGATCAAGGAGCGCACGGAGGAATGCGTCTCCACGATGGAGGCTGCCTACCGGCTCGCCAAGGAGTGCGGCGACTTCAACGTGCTGATGCGCGTGTACATCAACTACCCCGCGGCCGCGCTGTTCTGGACATCGGACTTCGCCGGGATCAGAAGGGTGACCGCCGAGGGCGTGGAACTTGCCCGGAAGGCGGGCGCGACGCACATGCTCGCGTGGCTCCTCGGGAACCTCTCCGACAACACGGCGATGGAGCTGGGTCCGCTCGATGAAGCTCGGGACATGGCGCTCGAGGCCGTTGAGCTCGCGGAGGCCGCCGGTGACGAGCCGGTCCTTGGGATGCGCCTCGCCGGGCTCGGCATCATCCTGGCCGAGCGCGGAGAGACCGACGAGGCCCTGCTCGCGCTCGAGCGGGCGAGGGACGTTCAGATCGAGCCCGAACCGCAAGCCGAGGTGTTACTGGAGATCGGGTTCGGACTCCTTGCGACCCAGCAGGGTCACCTCGACGTCGCCATCACGCATCTCCGCTCGGCGAGTGACGTCAACGGGCTGCGTCTCGAACAGCGCGTAGAGGTATACGCGCCGCTCGTTCGCGCTCTCCTCGCGCTGGGCGATCTAGAGGCCGCTCAGTCCTACAACTTTCTCACCGGGCGGGCGATCACCCCGTTAGGCAAGGCACTGGGCCGGGTCATCGACGGCTTGTTGGAGTCCGATCCGGCCGCTGCGATCGACGCGTTGACGGAGGCGGTCGCGCGCCTCGGCGACATCCCAGCCCGCCCCGAACAAGGACGGGCGCTTCTGGACCTCGCGAAGGCGCAGGTGCGATGCCGGATCGACCCCAGCCCGACGCTCGCTCAAGCTCGGGAGATCTTCACTACGAGCCAGGCCCTCGCGTGGATCCCCCACGTCGATGCCCTCGAGCTTGAGCTCGCGGACGCAGCTGGAGGTACTGCATGACGACCAAGGACCCCGACGATCGCCCGGATTGCTGTTTCGACGACTGGGCGGCCAGCAATGCCCGCCGAGCCCGGTCGAAGGAGACGGTGGCCGGGACCTCGAAGGCACTCCTGAGCGCGCTGAGCGACGACCTGGAGGGCCGCACCCTGCTCGACGTCGGGTGCGGCGTCGGCGACCTGATGCTCGCGATGCTCTCCCACGGCGCAAGCTCGGGAACGGGCATGGACCTCGGGCCCGGCGGCATCGAGGAGGCTCGCAAGCTCGCCGGATCGCGCGACCTGTCGGACCGGGCGACGTTCGTGGTGGGCGACGGCTCGCGGGAGCCGCTCGAGCCCGCGGACATCGTGACCCTCAACCGGGTGCTCTGCTGCTACCCGAACGCCGACGATCTGATCGAGAACACCACCGGTGCCGCCCGATCCTTGTTCGCGTTCACGGCCCCCGTCGACCGGGGACTGGCAGGCGTCTACAACCGGATGATGGTCTGGTCGGCCAACCATTGGTACGCGCTGCGGCGTCGCAAGTTCCGCGGGTTCCGCGTGTTCGTGCATGACCTCGAGGAGGTGGAGCGCACGATCCGGGCGGCCGGGTTCGAGCTCGCGCACGCTGGTCGCGTTCGATGGACCTGGCGGCTCGCTGTCTTCGAGAAGACGTAGGGGGGACCGGATGGCGTTCCGAGGATGGCCGGTGGAGGCGCTCGAGTTCTTCGAGGGACTCGAGGCCGACAACTCCAAGACGTACTGGCAGGCCCACAAGGCGGACTACGAACAGCTCGTCCGCGCGCCGATGGAAGCCCTGATCGAGGAGCTCGAGCCCGAGGGTGGCAAGATCTTCCGCCCGTACCGTGACATCCGCTTCAGCAACGACAAGTCGCCGTACAAGACCAACATCGCGGCGATCGTCGCCGGCGGGTACGTGCAGGTGACCAAGGACGGGCTTTCGGCGGGCGCCGGCATGTGGGAGATGGCGCGCGATCAGTTGGAGCGGTACCGCGAGGCGGTCGACGACGACCCGACCGGCGGGAAGCTCGAGTCGCTGATCGCCCAGGCCGGAGACAAGGGCCTCGAGGTGATGTCGCACGGGGAGCTCAAGACCGCCCCGCGCGGCTACCCGAAGGATCACCCGCGCATCGAGCTGCTCCGGTACAAGGGTCTCGCCCTGTGGCAGGAATGGCCGGCCGGGGCGTGGCTCGGCACCGCACGCGCGAAGGATCGAATCGTGGGCTTTCTCGAGGCGGCCCGTCCGGTGCGCGCCTGGCTGGACGCCCACGTCGGACCCTCCACCCTCCCGGAGGCCAGCCGGTAGCGAGAACCGACTCCCGCTTCACGCCTCGACGGTCACCACCGTTCGCGGTGGACGACGCCCTCGATCGGACGCCGGTCGGGGTGCGTCACCGGTTGCAGGGGACGTCCGGCCGGGTAGCCGAACGCCACGAGCCCCACGCAGACGCGATCGTCGGGCAGGCCGAGCACCTGCCGGACGAGCGCCTGATCGTCGACGGCCGCGTGCGAACTCCCGATGCCGAGGTCGGCCGCGGCCAGCATCATGTTCATCGTCGCCTGGCCCATGTCGTAGAAGATCCAGTCGCGCGCGTCCCGATCGGCTGAGTCGGGCGCCATCAGGGCGACCGTGGCGGCCGACGCGGCGACATGCTCGGCGTAGCGCCACGACTCGGCCAGTCGCCGGAGATCGTCGCGGTCGGTGCTGAGGACGAAGTCCCAGGGCTGCCCGTTCATCGACGACGGCGTCCGCCACGCGGCCTCGAGGATCCGGTCCAGATGCTCCGTCGGGATCGGCCGGTCCTCGTAGCTCCGGACGTTGCGTCGGGCTCGGATCGCATCCCAGGTGTCCATCGCGACACGATAGCCTTCCGGCGCGATACTCGATCCGATGGCGTCCCTGCGCGTGACCGAGTCCGTGATCGTGCCCGAGACCGAGCTCCGATGGCGCTTCAGCAAGTCGTCGGGGCCGGGCGGGCAGTCGGTGAACACGACCGATTCGCGGGTCGAGTTGAGCCTGGACCTCACGACGACCACCGCCCTCGGCCCGACACTGCGGGCGCGCGCCCTCGAGCGCCTGTCGGCTCGGGTCGTCGATGGCGTGCTGACCGTCACCGCCTCCGAGCATCGATCGCAGGTGCGCAATCGCGAGGCCGCCCGAGACCGACTGGCGAAGGTGCTCGCGGCGGCCGTCGCTCCGCCGCCCCGTCCACGGAAGCCGACGACGGCACGCAAGGGAGCCGTCGAGCGCCGGCTCGCCGACAAGCGACGCCGCGCGCAGACGAAGCGGCTCCGGGGCCAGGCGAGCGACGAGGGATGACCGGGTGGGTTGAGCCAATACACGTGGCGTGCTGAACCGTGTAGTATCGACCCTATGGCGAGCGAACGGCTCAACATCACCCTCGACGAGGAACGAGCCGCCAAGCTCGCGCGGCTGGCGGCGCGGATCCACGTCAACGAGGGCACGCTCGCGCGGTCCCTGCTGTCCTCCGCGATCGACGACTCCGACCCAGATGCCGCGACGGTGGTCGGTGTCCTCGATGGGATCGACGGCGCGTGGGACCGGGTGACGATCGCCCGTGGGCAGGCAGCTTCGGGCGACACGGTCGCCCTCGGCGACCTGTAGCGGCGTGGCCCGGGTCGAGATCGCCCGCGTCGCCCTCGAGGATCTCGACCGCCTGGTCGCGACCCTGAGCCTGCCGACGACCTCGCGAGATCGGGTGCGAGGCGAGCATCGCGCCCCTCGAACGATTCCCCCTCCTGGGCGCCGAGCTCGAGGGACGATGGCGGGGGCTGCGGTTCGTGCTCGGCCCGTGGCGCTGGATGCTGATCGTCTACGAGTACCGCGGGGATGAGGATCGGGTCGTCGTCCTCACGATCCAGGACGCGCGCACATCCTCGGCCGCCACGAGCGGATAGCGCAAGCCGGACGACGAACGGAAGCCCAGCGCAGAACTACGAGGCGATCTGCTTCGTGAAGCCGCTGCACTGGCACTCGGAGTAGAGGCAGCGGCGAACATCGATATCGCCGTGGATGAACTCGGAGTGCTCGCACGACTCGCAGAAGACCCGGCGCGGGTCGTACGGGCGGCGAAGCATGGCCTGAACTGGCAGGGACGTCTGCATCGCTCGACGGTAGGGCATCCGGGGGACGACCCGCATCGGCCGAACGGCCTGGCCTCGCCTCAGCCGTTCGCCGAGACCCCCGAACTCGACGCTGACCCCATAATGGGCCATGCCAGGACGACGCCGGCGACCCGAGGAGGCCGCGAGCCGCGCCTACGCGCAGGCCCTCGCCCTCGAGGGCCGGCGCCTATCCCCCGACGAGTCGTCGGCCATGGCCGACCCTCGGCTGGTGTCCCGGCGCGACCTGCTGCGAGCCGGCGGCGTCTTCGGCGCGGGCCTCGCCCTGGCCGCCTGCACCGGCGGCTACAGGAGCGATGAACCCTCGCCCTCGGCCTCGACGACACTCGACGCCCCGAGCGTCGTCGTAGTCGGCGCCGGGCTGGCGGGCCTCACGGCCGCCTACCGCCTGGCGCAGGCCGGCATCCCGGTCCGATGCTTCGAGGCGCGCGACCGCGTCGGCGGCCGCTGCTTCAGCTCGAGGGACTGGAACGACGGGCAGGTCGCCGAGCACGGAGGCGAGTTCGTCGACACCCGCCACGTCCACCTGCGGGGCCTGGCCGACGAGCTGGGGCTGCGGCTCGACGACCTGTGGAGCGTGTGGGTGGATGGATCGGCGTGGCCGACCTACGTCGACGGCGAGGTCTCGTCCGGCTGCCGGTGGCGCGCGGCCGAAGCGCCGGTCGTCGAGGCCGTCACCGCCGAGGCCCGCCGGATCGGCGTGATCCGGGACTCGGGCGTCAGCGACGAGGTCTACACCTACGGCACGGCCACCGACGAGGGCCGTGACATCGACGCGATGTCGATGGCCGAGTGGCTCGACGCTGCCGTGCCGGGGGTCACCGGCTCATCGCTGGGCAAGGTGCTCGACGAGCGGATGAGCGGCTGGTACGGGCTCGGGATGGATGGGCTGTCCGCCGCCACCTGGTTCGACTACTACGTGATCCCGGCCAAGGGCGCCGACGAGCGCTACACGATCCATGGGGGCAACGATCAGGTGCCGACGACGCTCGCCGAGCGACTGCCCGACGGGGCCCTCGTCCTCGAGAGCGCGCTCGAGTCGCTTCGGCGCCTGCCCGACGACACGTACGAGCTCCGATTCACCGGATCGAGTCAGCCCGTGACGGCCGACCTCGTCGTGATGACGCTCCCTCCCACCACCCTTCGCGACGTCGACCTGGAGGACTCCGGGCTGAGCCCCGAACGGATCCACGCGATCGATGCGCAGGCGATGGGCCAGAACACCAAGCTCCTGCTCCAGCTCGACACGCACCCCGACGCCTGGAGCGTCGGCGATCGCGCCTGGAGCGGCGGGATGCAGCACGCCGACGCCGGTCTTCGGAACCTGGGAGAGCTCGGGCACCGACGGTGGCGCGTCGAGCGTGATCACCGTCTTCTCCGGAGGGCCAGGGGCGGCGAGCTTCGCGTCGCCGGAGCCCCACGCCCAGGCCCCTGCGGCGATGGTCGACGACACGCTGGCCGCTATCGAGCAGGTCGTGCCGGGCGTCTCCGGCGGCTACAACGGACGGGCCTGGGTCGACTTCTGGCCGGCCGATCCGTGGGCGAAGGGGTCGTACGCCGCGTTCGGCCCCGGCCAGATGAGCACGCTCTGGGGATACACGCTGCTCCCGGAGGAGGGCGTGCACTTCGCCGGCGAGCACACGTCGACCTACAGCCAGGGATACCTGAACGGGGGCGTCGAGAGCGGCCAGCGGGCCGCGATCGAGGTGATGGACCGGCTCGGCGTCCCGGTACCCAAAGAGATCGCGTCCCTGCCCTACTCGAGCTAGCGGGCAGGCCTCGATCGAGGTCGGGCTGGGCCCTGCGGCCCAGCCCGACCGATCGTCGATCTCCTCACGAGCGCGTCGGCCCCCAAGACGGAGGCGTCGTCCGGTCGACCACACCGGAACTCGTGAGGTCGGTGAACTGGTGTGGATTCTGCCGGTCTCCCGGCAAGCGGGCGCGGGTGGTGGCCCCGCCCGCGAGGGACGGCTCAGCAGCCAGTCACCTCGAGGGTCTCAAGCTGTCTATGCAAGTTGGACCACCTCCTCCCTCTCGTACCGGAGATGGTGCGCCAACGTCGCCCGAAAGGCAACCACGAGCCGAGTCTGGCGTCCCCCACCCGGCCGGCCACCGCCGTAGGGAGCTAGCGCCTTCGTCTGGCCGAGATCCGATCGACCTCGACCACGACGTCCCCGATGATGTGGGCCACGTCGCTCATGTTGGTGAGCCTGTCCTCGTAGCCGGTCCTCAGCACCTTGAGCCCGGCCCGAAACCCGGCCAGGAGGTCGCTCTTCTTCAGCCACCGGCGGTAGGCGCGCTCGCCCATGTAGGGGATCGCGATCGCCGCGACGAGGATCCCCACGCCGATGACGTTGCCGAGGGGCCCGAGCGACACTTCGTGGTCTGTGAGCTCAGCCATCCCGATGGAGTCTACGGCGGGGCCGCGCTCCGCGGGTCACACCACCAGGGAGTCCCAGCGGCTCCCGCCGTCGTCCTCGTCGTACAGGTACTTGGCCCGCACGCCCGCGTACGCTCCCGAGCCGAACGCGCTCAGATCCTCGGGGGACAGCCGGTAGGTGATCGTCTTGGAGTACGACATGCCCACCCCGGTGGCCGTGAACCTGGCCACCCCGTTCACGACCTCGAGGACGACGTGATAGGTCGCGCCGGCCTGCAGCCCACCGCGAGATCGCGCGAGCAGGCTCTTGACCCGTCCGGCCCGACAGCGGCCGATCGTCATCAGCCCGTTGTTGTTGCCCGGCGTGACCTCGAGCTTGGCCCAAAGATGGTTGCGATGGTCCTTCCACAGCACCGTGAGGCCCGCGTTGGCTCGCCCGGACGACAGCGTCAGATCGGCCTCGGCCCGTGGTAGATCCGCCCTGCGGACCAGCTCCACGTATCCCGTCGTCGAGGTGTACGTGTGGGCGAGGCGCTCGCTCTCCACGTACCAGCCCGAGGCTCCTCCCGACGTAAAGCCCGACAGATCGGATGAGGAGAACCGATCGGTTCGCGCGAGCGCCGGCGTCGCCGCAAGGACGATCACCACCAGTGCCGCCGTGAGCCTCTTCACCACTGTCGCCTTCCCGAGCCGAGCCGGATGCCCTTCACCCTAACCGACGAGCGTCCTACAGCAAACGGCGGCATGGCGCGTGTGCCATCATCGCCGTGAGGAACCGTCGACGCGAGGGGCGCGAGAGATGAGCAGCAAGAACGCCGGTGCGGCCGCCGGCGGCGGCGCGATCTACGGCCTGGGGATCCTCGGCGCCTGGGTCTACTACTGGCAGCAGGCGGACTCGTTCTGGCAGTACATATGGGTGTTCTTCCAGGGCCTGCTGTGGCCGGCCTACATGGTCTACGAGGTGTTCAAGACCCTCGACTGACGACCAGGGCGCCTCTTCGACCAACGGGGTCACCGCCGAGATGCTGCAACTCGGAGCGCCGCGTGCGGATGTGACAGGCTGGGCACATGAGGGTGGGGCTGCCACGCATGCACAAGGAGGCCGGCGAACGCCGCGACTTCCTCCCCTCCTTCGTGGCGGCTCTCTGCCGTGACGGCGCCGAGGCGGTCGTGCTCGAAGAGGGGTACGGCTCCGGGATGGATGTCGACCCGGCGGAGTACCTCGACGCCTCTCCCTGCGTTCGATCGGGGTCGTATCGAGAGGTCTTCGATCAGGATGTCGTGGCCGTCACGCGGTGTCCGGATGAGGAGGCGATCCGGTGGATGCGTCCCGGGGCGATCCTCGTCACGATGCTGCACTTTCCGACCCGTCCGGGGAGGATCCTCATGCTCGAGGACGCCGGAGTCGACGCCCTCAGTCTGGATTCGGTCGTCGACGACACGGGCCACCGACTGGTCGAGAACCTTGAGGCCGTCGGCTGGAACGGCGTCGAGGCCGCGTTCAAGGAACTCGCGAAGATCCACCCGAACTTCTCCCACCCCAGCCGGCGGCCGCTGCGGGTCACGTGCTTGGGGGCTGGGGCCGTGGGCGGCCATGCGGTGCGAGCGGCCACACGCTACGGCGACCATCGAACGCGCGAGGAGTTGTTCGCCAACAACGTCCCGGGGGTCGAGGTGACGGTGGTGGACTACGACCTCACATGGCACGAGGACTACATGCTGGGCCGGCTCGAGCGCACCGACCTCCTGATCGACGCGACGGGTCGCCTCGACACATCTGCGCCGGTGGTTCCGAATCCGTGGATCGCCGCGCTCCCCGACGACGCCGTGGTATTGGATCTGTCGAGCGATCCGTACCTCGTCGAGGCCGACCCTCCCATGGTCAAGGGCATCGAAGGGATCCCACACGGCGATCTCGACCGCTACGTGTTCCCCGTCGACGACCCGGCCTGGGATCAACAGCCGCCCGCGATCGACACGACGAATCGGAGGCTGGCGCTCTCGTGCTACGCCTGGCCGGGGATCCATCCCCGCCGCTGCATGGAGGTGTACGGCTTCCAGATCGAGCCGCTCATGACGCTCGTGCTCACGACCCCGACGACAGCGTGGGACGAGCAGGATGGGCCGAACGACATGCGGGCCGCGGCGAGAGGGGGGCTGGCACGATGGCGATCGACGCTCGCACGCTGACGATCGGGTTCCCTCGCATGCGCAAGGAGCCTGGTGAGCGGCGGGACTTCCTGCCGTCCTTCCTCGCGCGCCTGGCCCGGCACGACGCGACGATCGCCGTCGAGCACGGGATCGGCAGCGGGATGGGGTTCTCCGACGACGACTACACGTCGATCGGTCCATCGATCCGGGTCGTCTCGCACGCCGAGACATTCGACCAGGACGTCATCGTCGTGCTGCGCTGCCCCGATCGCGATGAGCTCGACCTCGTGCCCGCCGGAACCGCGCTGGTCTCGATGCTGCACTTCCCCACCCGGCCGGAGCGCGTCGCACGCCTGCGTCGCGCGGCCGTGGAGGCGATCGCACTCGATTGCATCTCCGACGACGCAGGCAACCGGCTGGTCGAGGACAGCCGCGCCGTCGCCTGGAACGCCCTCGAGGCCGGGTTCGGTGAGCTCGAACGCACCTACCCCCTCATGGCCGACCTCGAGCGACCGCCGATCCGCGTCACGGTGATGGGCGCGGGTGCGATCGGTCGTCATGTCGTCGAGGCGGCGACGAAGTACGGGGACCTCGACCGAGCCGCCCGCCTGCTCGCCGCCGGCGTGCCCGGGGTCGAGGTGGTCACGCTCGGCCGCAACCTCACGAACGACCCGCGCTACATGGAAGAGCGCCTGCGTCTGACCGACGTGCTCGTCGACGCCACCCAGCGGTCGGATCCGAGCCGACCGCTCGTGCCGAACCATTGGATCGCGCTCCTCCCCGAGCACGCCGTCATCTGCGACTGCGTGGTGGACCCGTACCAACTCGACGCCGAGCCCCCCACGGTCCGGGGGATCGAGGGGATCCCGCAAGGCACCCTCGACGGGTACGTGTTTCCCCCCGAGGACCCGGCGTGGGACACGACCGTCCCCGGCGGCGTCCCCCATTCACATCGTCGAACGACGGTCTCGTGCTACTCGTGGCCGGGCGTGCACCCCCGCGAGTGCATGCAGTTGTACGGCGACCTGCTCGCCCCGCTCCTGGAGAAGCTCGTTGAGCGGGGGGGCGTATCGGGGGTCCGGCCCGACGGCGGCTACCTCGAGCGGGCGCTCGCGCGAGGTTCGCTTCGCCACTGGAAGCCGGCAGACGCCTAGCTGCACGCCACTTGGACCGCGACCCCTCTGGACTCGGCGCCTGGCTAGCCTGACACCTCGTCGCCGCGCCACGCTTCTCGCAGCCTCACGCGGCCTGCGGTCCGCAGAACGGCGCCCGCGTAGATCCGGCCGGCGAGCAGGACCAGCCCGTAGATCGTCGCCAGCATCAGCACCACCGAGATGGCGATCTGCCACCAGGGGACGGATGCGTTCGCGATCCTCACGATCATCACGAACGGGGCGGTCGGCGGCACGAACGACCCGATCACCGCCGCCGTGGAGTCCGGCGATCGCGCCAACTCGTTCGCGAAGATGTAGGAGGCGATCAGCAGGGCCGTGATCGGCAACGTCATGCTCTGGGCCTCCTCTTGGCGGGAGACCAGCGAGGCCGATGCCCCGAACAGCACGGCGTAGAACGCGTAGCCGAGCACGAACCAGAACACGACCCAGCCGATCGTCCCCGGCGCGGTCGTGGGCAACCTGGAGTCATCGGACACCGCCATCGCGATCAGCGCCGCGGCCGCTACCGTGCCGAACTGCGCCAGCCCCACGAGTCCGATCCCCGCGATCTTGCCGGTCAGCAGCTCGGTCGGCCGCAGGCGAGACAGGAGGACCTCGACCACGCGGCTGGACTTCTCCTCGATCACACCGACCAGCAGGAAGCCACCGTAGAAGCTGATGAACATCAGGAGCAGCAGGAGGGCGATCGTCGCCAGCAACATGCGCGCCGACAGCTCCTCCGTGATGGGCTCGAGGCTGCTCGACGAGAGCGGCACCGGCCTCAGCTGCTGCTCCTCCTCCGAGGTGAGACCGAGCTCGTCGATCGCCCGCTGCCGTTCGACGAGCTGGACCGCCGAGGTGACGACCGCCGAGAGCTGCTCGTCGACATCCACCTTCCACACGAGGGCGCGCTGGTCCACGAGCAGGACGTCCACGTCGCCCGAGCGGAGCGCATGGCGCGCCGTCGCCTCGTCGTCGAACTCACGCGTGCTCACGGTGACGTCGAGCTCCTTGCCCACCGCGGGCAGCGCGTCCCGGAGCTGCGGCGAGCTCGTGCCCACGACCCCGACCACCTTCGGGGGCGTCCGTCCGCCGCCGGAGATCTGCGGGATCGCGATGATCGCGATGACGATCGCCGCGGCGATCACCGTGGACACGCGGAACGCCGTCGAGCGCACGCGCTGGGTCCACTCGCGCCTGACCACGAGCCACACGCGTCGCGCGCCGCTCATCCGCGTCGTTCCTTCGACACGGCTTCCAAGAACAGATCCGTGAGTGAGGGCGGCTCGAAGCTGAACCGCGTCACCTCGCCGGCGGCGCGCGCGTCCGAGAGGATCCCGGCGAGGTCGGTCGAGGCGTCGACCAGCACACGGACCCGGTCGTCGTGCTCGCTCGTGACGGCGTCGCTCTCCGGCGTGGGCATCCACGGCTCCCCATCGACGCTGACCTGCAACGATCGGCGGTCCGACGCGGCCTTCAGCTCCTCCACGACGCCGTCCAGCACGATCCGGCCATGGTCGATGATCACGACGTCTTGACACACGTCTTCGACCAGATCGAGCTGGTGGCTGGAGAACACGACGGCCACGCCGCTCGCCGCCGTTTCCTGGAGCAGTGCGGCGAGCGCCTCGACCCCGAGCGGATCGAGCCCGCTGAACGGCTCGTCCAGGACGGCGAGCTCGGGGTCGTGGATGAGCGCCGCGGCGAACTGGACGCGCTGCTGGTTCCCGTGCGACAGCTCCTCGAGGCGAGCCTCGGCGCGGTCCGCCAGTCCCAGCCGCGCGAGCCAGCCGTCGGCAGCCACTCGGGCCTCGGCGCGTTGGAGCCCGGAGAGTTCCGCGAAGAAGGCGAGCTGCTCGCCGACCCGCATCTTCGGATACAGCCCGCGCTGCTCCGGCATGTACCCGAAGCGCGCACGTTGCTTCGGTCCGACGGGCGCTCCCTTCCACCGGACCTCGCCGCTATCGGGACGCACGAGCCCGAAGATGGCCCGCATCGTCGTGGTCTTCCCGGCGCCGTTCGGACCGAGGAAGCCGACGATCCGCCCCTCCGCGGCGCGGAAGGTCGCACCGTCGAGAGCGGCGACATCGCCGTAGCGCTTCGTGAGGCTGGAGACTTCGAGCACGCAACGCCCTTCCCGGATCTCGGGATCATGCTGGTGCTGCCCGGCAGCCCCTGGTCCCAGTGGGGACCTCACCCTACGTGACGCCGAATCCTATCCTGCAGCCCGAGGGTCGTGATCCCAGCGCGCGGGTCCGCGCGCGGCCGCCGGAAACGCTCAGGTCGCCGCAGGCACGGGCGTCGAGCGGACGAGCTCCATGGGGTCGGGCACGCCCCTCAGCGCGGCCTCGCCGATCGGCGTCCAGGCGAGCTCGGGGGTGAGATCGGCGACGGACCGGGTCGCGGTCACCGTGCCCGACGCCGTCGCGTCGCAGACACGATCGCCTCGGGCGCATGGTCGGCCCGCCGGCGCACCCCGACCTCATCGAACAGGAACTCGAGCTGCTCGGCCGTGTTCTCGAACTGCTGGCGTTCCCACAGGCCCGCTGATGAGGGTTCGGCCGGACCCGGCAACTACATGTTCGCCATGAGCTCCATCATCTTCGCATTGTCGTCGGTCACCATGACGACACGCGAATCCGTGGCCACGTAGACGGTGCGAACGTTGATCCCGGCGTTCGCGACGGCTCGCGACATCGCTCCCATCGTCCCGGCCTGGTCGGCACCGGGGACGGGCTCACCGAGGATCGCGTCGGCCTCGCCCTCCACCTTGACGCCGGCGCCTTCGAGCGCTTGACGAGCCGCCGCGCCGTCCTGGACGCAGACGTGGATCATCCCGCGCCCTTCCATGCCGTGACCGCAGACGCCCTCGATGTTGATGCCCGCGCTGCCGAGCGCCTCGCCCACGTCCGCGAGCCCACCGGGCCGGTCTTCGACGGTGATCGTCAGATCGGTGGCCATACGTCCCCTCCTCGTCTCGACGACCCCACCGGCATACGCCCGTTGGCGCCTGAGGTCAAATCGAGGTGAGCGGAGGGATCCAACGCGGTAACCCCCGGGGGTCCGGGCTCGGTCTGCGGTGCACCACTTGAGAGCCGAAGGCCCGGGGGCCTCCACGTTCGACGGGTGTCCCAGGTCGCGGACCACCGGACCTCGGGCCCGGCCTGATCCGACCCTTTGGGGTCTGCGTCGTCCTCACATGCTAGTCCGTTCGGTACGCGATCGGCCACAACCCGGCCATCGTGTTCAGGAACGTCTTCCGGTCGGCCCAGTGCAACCGCATCCGGCCGCTGAGCCAGATGACGACCCCGCTCCCCGACCTGAGCTTCGTGACGCCGGGCTACTGCAACGACATGCACGGCGTGAAGGACGACCCCAGCTACCCGGACGACTGCCAGACCAACACCGAGGCGCTGATCACGCGGGGCGACACCTGGCTGGCCGCACACGTGCCGGCATGGCTCGACGCCGGCGCGATCGTGATCATCACCTTCGACGAGGGCACGACCAAGGCGGGGGTCGGTGGCCATATCTACACCGTCGCGGTGGGCGCGGGGATCGCCCCGTCGACCCGCTCGGCGGTCTTCAACCACTACAGCCTGCTCGCCGGCCTCGAGGACCGGTTCGGCGTCCCCCGCCTCAGGAACGCCGCCCAGGCGAAACCGCTGCCCATCGGGTGAGCACCCAGCCGGGCGAAGCCGTTCAGGCGTGGATCGGCCGCGCAGACTCCCTAGCCCGGCGGGCCCCCCGGGCCGAGGCCGAGCTGTTGCATCATCCCCATGGAGTCGACGACCCCCCAATGCTCGTGCACGAGACCGTCGTCGCCGAAGCGCGCGATGTCGATGGCTTGCACGTCGAAGCTGTTCCCGGTCGGGGCGATGCCCATGAACGCGCCTCGATGGGTCCCGGTGACCCTGATCCGACCGACGACCTTGTCGCCGCTCGCCAGCACGTCGAGCGCGTCGAATCGCATGTCGGGAAACGCGGCCAGGTTCGCCCTGAAGAAGTCCCTGACCCCCGCCTTGGTGGGCGAGATCCCGGGCGTCTCCTCATGCTCCACGAAGTCCTCTGAGAGCAGCTCCAGGAACCCATCGATATCACCCGCGTTGATCAGGTCGTAGCCGCGCCGCAACGTCGCTGCGTTATCCATCCGCCTCCTACCTCACTGACCATGCGACGGCCAACTTCCTAGTGTCTGGCCTGGTTCGCCGCCCCGCTGAGCCCCGCGCGAACGAACTACACGGCGGCTAAGGGATCTAGTGGCACTCGAGGGCTATGAGACGTGAAGCTTGAAGACCCACAAGAACTTGCCCAACACGGCGTCATTGGCTCTCACGCGGATCGTGTGGAGTCCGGGATCAAGCGGCTGAAGGATGAAGAAGAACCCCTTCGTCACCGACTTGGTCGGCCCTGGAGTCGTGTGCCAGATGTTGTACTCCGGGAGGTCCACCATCTCGCCCGGGCTCAAGAAGATCCAACGGCGGTTCTTCATGAGCTTCATGCCATCGATCAAGATCCGTTGTCGGTACGAACTCGGGTTGATGTCGCGCCAGAAGCGACCCGTCGCGCATCGCCGCAGCTTGCGGTATGTGTTGCCGAGTCCCTCGGCCGTCGAGCACTCCCAGAACCCCACCGCCGGGCTGAAGGCCACGGGCGTGCCGGTGGGGACGCCACAGTTGGCTCCGGCACCTCCGAGGAAGACCATGCCGCCGACCAGCTCACAGTTCTTCGGGCTGTCCGGATGGTTGATCGGGTTCCTACCTCGCGGTATCTCCTGCAGCCACGTCATATAGGAGCCCTGCCACTCGGGGTAGCTCATCCCATCTGGTGATGAACCCGGCGGATACACCGGCGGAGCGCCCGCGGATGCAGGCAGGGCCAGAACCACCGGGAGCACCAGGGCGATCGCGGCGAGCAGGCCGATCACGGTACGCCGGGACGAACGACGGCGCTCGAATAGCCCATCCATGGTGCCTCCCCCTGTCAGGCGACACGAGGGAACGGACCTCGTGCACCAGCCGGGCGGTTCGAGCTGAGAACCGCCAGCGACTGCCGCACGCCTTGGCGTCTTGCGGGCGGAGCCCGTCAGGGCATCCGGTAGCCGTTGACCCAGGACGCTACGCCGATGCAACGGGGAAGGCAAATGGCAGCTCCATAACGCGCTATGCGGCTCCGGCGGGGGTGCCGGGCTGTGCCGGAGCACGGAGAGAGGCATCCGAGGAGGGCCCCGCTTGCCGCCACCCAACGAGCGCGCCGTTGACGATCCCGACCGAAGCGCCGATGACGGCCCCGGCCTCGACGCCCCACGAGTCTTGGATGATCAGGGACGAGACGAACATCCCGAGGGCGAACCCATCGACCCCGAGCACGAGGATCAGCCCCAGGGTCGGGTGCCGAGATCTCAAGGCGAGGCCGGTCGCGTAGGCGAGCGTCACGCCCAAGAAGAGAGCGAGGCCGAGCCAGTAACGGGGCCAGGCGCACGAGCCGCTCCAGCACACGCCCATCGTCCACACGACGACGCCCCCGCCGAGGATCCCCGACAGCAGGAACCATCGGCCCATGAGGTCGTGCCCGCGCGAGCCCGGACGCCCAAAGAGGACCGCGCCTGCGACCAGCCCGATCACGAGACCGACGGCCGCGCCGACGGCCAGGCCGCCTGGGATATCCGCGGGAGCGCTGTCGGGACGAGAGACCGCTATGAACATCCCGGCGACGGCGCCCATGAACGATCCCAACGCGGCCATCGCCGTCACGGGCATCAGCACCGCCACCCAGCCGAGTGCCGCCAGGGCAACCAAGATGAGGACCACCCAGATCGTGGGCCAAAGCTGTTGCGAGATCTCCGCCTCCATCAGCATGCTCGAAGTGTCATCCGGCGAGGCACCGCCGGGAAGGCCTGTCGGTGGATAGTCACGCTCCCGCGACAATTACCGCGCGGTCGCGCAACGATTACTGGAGCGGGGCTCGCTCCGGGCGCTGATCTCCCTCGACGACGATCCATCACGCCGAGGTCGGCGCTTGAGACTCGGGCACAATCGAAAAGCCCACGAAGCGCTTGAGGCGTTGTCGCAGCCACGTAGTGCTGGGCTCCCCTACGACTCCACGTCGCCTCGACGCGGAGCTGCGGATCCGACCCTGAATCGGACACAGCCTTCGAATGTGTCTCAACCCAGGCTGCAGCTTCGTCAGGATCCATGGCCAGCAACTCTGTCTGCAGCTTCGCCCCCTCCCTGGACGACCAGCGAACACCCACCCAAAGTGGGCACGCTCGCCACGGTTCTGGGAACTGCTTCTCGACCGAGATGGAGCGCCGAATGTCGTGGCAGCACGACACAGGAACCACTCGCGACGTCAGCCATCCGACGACGAGGCGACAACACCGAGACCCAGCGCCTGGCCTCTCGCGAAGCCATGGTGGGTTCCAGATAGACCTCTGGAGGCATCCAGACACGGAGGCCCCTTGTGATGACCAGCAGCCAGGAATCTCGCACGCGACCCTCCTCTGTTCGACTGCAGGGATTCGAACGATCACCCCGCCGGAAGTCTTGAGCCTGGCCACACTCAGGCGGCCGGCACATGTGTGTGCAGCGACCGGCTTGCAGAGCCAACGAGGCGGAGTGGTCTACTGTCTTTCGAACCAAGATCCGCGGAGCGAAACATGCCGCTTAGCGAACTGACCGATCCCGCCGCCGTGGTCCAGGCGATAGCGGAGTATGACGATCTCGGGCGAGAGACCTTCCTCGCCAAGCGACGGCTTCGGCAAGTCGGATCGCTACTTCCTGACCGATGGCACGCGAGAGTACCACTCGAAGGCAATCGCGGGCGTCGCGTTCGGCTATCAGCACCCGGAGCGAGGCGTGCTCGCCAGCACGGAGTTCAGTGGTGGTCTACGCGGCGCCGCTGGTCGCCTGCGGGCAACTTGGCTTCACGGTCGAGGATAAAGGAGAGTCGGTCACAGACATGGTGAAAGACAGCATCCGACAGGCCGTAGAGAGCATCCTCGCAGACTACGCCAGGGCGAGGCTCCAGGATCACTCTCGGCAAGGTCCACGACTTGTGGAAAGCAGCTGCCTCGGCCGCAAACGCGCTCCAGGAGAGCGAGCCGAGTACGTAGCCGGCCCAATCTACGTGTCAAGGCATCCTTGGGCGAGGGCACTTGGGCGAGGGTTCCCTGGATTTCTATCTTCGATGTTCGCGAGACCACAACCATCAGGAATGGGGTCTACTGCGTCTACCTCTTCCGACAGGACATGAGCGGTGTCTATCTAACGTTCAATCAAGGCGTGACCATGCTGGGTCAGGAGGTCGGCGCGAAAAGGGCTCGACTCGTGCTTCGAGAGCGCGCACAGAAGTTGGGCGAGCATTCCCAAGACCTACTCGGCAACGATTTCGTGTTGGACGACCAGATCGATCTGCGCGCCGATACCGGCCTTGTAGCGCAGTACGAGAACTCCACGATCGCATATCGGCTATATGAGGCCGGTTGAGCGCCCGACGATAGCGCTCTGCTCCGCGACCTCGAACCCTTGCTCCGGGCGTACTACCGGTATCTCGAGTCAGGCGAGTCGTTCGGTGCTCAGCCAGCCAGCCCAGAGGGATCGCTTGTCGGGAATCTCGAAGAGGTGGTCTTTGACTTTGCTCAGGCGCTCGAGGAGGCCCATGTCTCGTTTGGAGACGCCCACGAGGACCTCGCACGCTTCTTCGTCACCAGTCTCGCGACGAAGGGATTCGTTATCCTCACCGGCCTATCAGGGCTCCGGCAAGACACAGATTGCGCTGAGGTTCGGCGACTGGCTAGGCGAGGAGCGCACCAGACTCATCCCTGTCCGGCCGGACTGGACCGGCAGCGAGGCATTGTTCGGCTTTGAGGACGCCCTGCAGCCAGCTAAGCCGGATGGGCGGCTGGTTTGGCACGTTCCCGCGGCATTGGAGTTCATGCTGACGGCCGCTGCAGACCCGCATCATCCATATCTCCTAATCCTTGACGAGATGAACCTCGCGCACGTAGAGCGCTATTTCGCGGACGTCCTATCGGGGATGGAATCCGGGGCCTCAGTCCTGCCAAACCTCCTACCGGAGGAGGACGGGCGCTGGCGACTCGTCACAGAAGGGGATCGGCGCCTGCCCCTTCCCGAGAAACCTCTTTCGTGGTGGGGACCGTCAACGTGGACGAAACCACCTACATGTTCTCGCCCAAGGTGCTAGACCGTGCCAACGTGTTCGAGTTCCGTGTGTCTCAAGCAGCGACCTGCAGATTGGTCTTCGCAAGCCGGTCGCCTGTCGGGCAGGGGACAAGCCCTAGTCGCTACCTTCCTGGGCATCGCCACCGACGATCAATGGCAACAGGAGCATCCCGCCCCCGCTCAGGAGTCCTTTGCGTCCTTCCTTCGTGACATCCACGAGATGCTAACCAGGGACTCGTTCGAGTTCGGTTCGCGTGCTTGTTCCAAGCCGGCTCGCTTCCGCCGCAATCCTGGCCGCCGCGGGCAACTCGGGCGAGCTCATCGCGTTGGACCGTCAAGTCATGCAGAAGATCCGCCCTCGGCTCCACGGGTCCCGACGTGGTCGCGAGCCAGCGTGAGGTCGCTTGAACTGTTTGCCTTCCCCCTGAGGACAGATGCAAGAGAGGCGGCAGACCTTCGACCCACTTGAGCCGACGGACAGCACACCATCTCTCCCGGCAAGCTTCGACAAGATCAAGCGGATGACGCAGGCCGTGCGCGCAAACCAGTTCGCCAGTTTCACGGAATAGATGGCAGCAATCGACGAGGCTAGGTTGCCCCTCCTCACACAGGCCGGAGTCCGCTCGGCTGAGCTGCTCCTGCGAGTGCCCCCGAGGAACCGCGACCAGGTGCCGCATCCGCTTCATGACCGCACCGATGCCCCAGACCAGGAAGACGGCATGGAGGCGATTCAACTCCTCGAGGGGTCTGATTACGTCTTCTTCCTCAGAGGTCAGGGCGACCTTGGCGATACGCACCTTGAACCGCGGGAACTCTTCGAGACTGACGACGACGAGGGCCTTCGTGGGAGGTTGAGGACCGGACTGGCCACAGGACGGGTTGTGATTCAACTTGTCGACGGGTCTGGAGCCAGACTCGGAGAAGCAGCCGTTGAGGTGCGGTCTCGAAAACTTGAGTACACCCGCCACACCGATGGATCCCTGCGGACATCTCGAACAAGCCGAACTGGTCAGGAGAGCTTCGCAGCAGCTCAGCAGTACTTCTCGCCTGACGACGCTCGCGATGCACGGAGCTTGTATCAGCGATTCGAGTTCCTGCAAGCACTCCTATCCACCGAGGAGTTCGATGCGTCGTTGCATCAGGTACTGGCGAACCCTTACGTGCAGTGGGCTAGTCATACTCAGTATCGGGCTCCCGGGTCGGGAGTGCGAGCTTCCAGCCAAGTTGCTCGACAGATTGCGGGCGTACGCACCCGTGGAGTGGCCGGGTGGGGCGCCTGGATCACTCCAGCACGTTTCGCTGTCTCGACCAACGAGGCGACAATCGACAACACTCCTAATCGGTTTGTGAGATTCGCCCTGGAAAGCTGGAGGGACATTGCATCGAACGTTCACGCTGTGCTCTCCCTTGGATCAGACACCGCCCCTGTGGGACGTGGTCTCAGAGGTCAGCGACACTCGTTGACCGCCTCGACGCTCTGCTCCGGAGCCGCTCATCAGGTGGTTCGGACCCTCGATACCTCCAGGTCGATGGGATCACCGAGCAGCAAGAGGATACAGGGACGTCTCGCCGCCTACATCCAAGCTGAGACCTGCGAAACATCATGGCCGGGTCGGGGAGGAGCTGCTCAGCAGGCCAGAGAACGTTGTTGCCCTATACGGTTTCTGGGCGTTCCTTCAGATGGCCGCCGTCGTCCAGCAGGTACCGCCAGCCACGGACCTCAGCGCTGATCGAGATCGCGCCCGACGGTCTCCAGATCGGCCTCGTTCGCGGCGAGGCTGGTCGCCGGTGCCGTCACGAGTACTGGACCGGCCCGTCACGCTGGAGCTTTGGTTCGATCGAAGACGTTCTTGGGCAGGGTCACAACCCGAGTCGTCGAGTCGAACCATGCGACCGGATGTATCGCTTCGTGTGTCGATCGAGGGCGTTTGAGCAGTCTTGACTCCACTTCGACGCCAAGTACCGGCTTGAGGGGCTGACGAGCTCATCGGCGACCCGTCGACGGTCTTGGACGAGGAGAACAGGGCGGGCGGTCTGCCTTTCGATCGCGGAAGACTCGGGCGTCAAGCGCTCAGATCTACTTCGCAGATGCACGCGTATCGCGACACGATTCGGCGCTCATCAGCTGCGTATGTGCTCTCTCCCCGGGATCAACAAGAACTGCTTCACCCGTACGACGAGATTCTACCGGCCTGGGGGCATTCGTGCTTCAGCCCCACCGAATACGGCAACTTCGAGGGATCCGGAAGCCTTGCAGAACGTTCCTCGAGCGAGTCATCGACCAGCTTCGCCGGCCGGCTCGCGCAGCACGAGCGGGAGCGACACTGGATCAAGGAGTCCCACGCCAGCGCCCCGATTCAAGACCGGCCTCTGGCGGCCGACTTCCTGGCTGCGTTCCCCGCCCCCGCAGACGCTCACGTGCTGCTGGCCTATGTCCGAAGTGCCCGCCCAGCTTTCGTCGATTTGCAGAGTGTCGCTGTTGCCGGTGGACGTGCGTACCGGGCACCCGACGGGGCGCGATCGAGTTGGGAGCTCAGAGCTCGCGTCCCAATTCCTGGTTCTATACGGACGACATCTGCCTACCCCGAATTATGGCGAGCGACCGGATCGCCAGAGAGTGATCGACCCGGGGTGAGTTGACAGCGACAGGGTATGAATCGCCGGGTAGGGACCTCTACTTATGTCTTGAAATCGATGCCGCTTGGCACCAACTACTTGCCCCTTCTCCCAGAGGTCAGGTAGCGAGAGCGAGGGCACGCGGCTCGAGGCCCTTGCCGGTCAGCCGGTCAGCGTGGCCTCGGAACAGCTCATGCAAAGCTTGATCAGACTGTGAGCGTGACCTGTCTTGTGGCAGCTAAGTCAGCTGTTGATCGTCGAGGCTCTTCGGACAGGCCGCGGGCATTCCCCTAGCGACATCGCAAACGCGACTATTCTTCTGGCCACTCGACTCAGGAGAGCAGGAAATCCCTGGTCTGTTCGTCCTCGAAGTACACGTGCACCCTCGTAGCCCGCGCGTCGAGTAGCACCCGGTACGTGTTCTTCACCAGCTCGGTGAAACTCCCCGGATCTTCTTCGCACCGCGCTTCACGATCCCGTCGCGTGAATGCTCCGGCTGTCCGATCCATCCCTGGCGCGGGCGCCACACGAGGTCCTTGCCGAAGATCACGCCCGCGTAGTCGTACTCGAAGCCCTGGGCCGTGTAGACGCAACCGACCTGCTCGAGGCCGCCGGGGTCGCTCGCCCAGTAGTTCGACTTCGGGATGCCGGCGGCCAGGCGTCCGGAGTCTGGCTTCGCGTTCCAGGGCATCGACCACCCGTGGATCTCGACGTCGCGGACGAGCGTCCCGTCGTCACGCGGGATCGGACCAGGGCCAGCAGAACCCCGCCGTGAGCCGCGCCGTGGAGCCCTCGGCCGCCTTGTTGCGGATCAGGATCTCGAGCTCCTGCGGTGAATCCACGATGTCGAACTCGAACTCCTCGTTCGGATCCCACATCTGGAACGGCGTCTTCTCGATCCCGAGGGTGTTGTTCACCCAGCCGACGAACGCGTCCGAACCACCGCATCGGAACTGCGTCTCGAGCTCGTGCTCGAAGACCGGGTAGCCGAGGCGCTGCGCAGTGGAGCGGATCAGCTCGGAGCTCCCGACCTCGCCGGGGCGCACAACTTGGCGATCGTCGATGAAGAAGACGCTGACCTTCGCGGCGCGCATCAGCTCTTCTGCCTGCGGGAGGTCGGAGCGCTCGGACTTCCTCGTGTACCGGCTGTTGCTGTTCTCGCGGATCCGGTGGGCTTCGTCGCACACGAGCGCGTCGAACGCCTCCGGCTCCACGGAGGAGAAGGTGTTGAAGTAGTTGAACTGCGCCCTCGCGCGCGGGCCGACGGTCTTGCGGAGGTTCTCGGTGAAGGCCTTCGAGCCGGTCGCGTGCTGGGTCACGAACCCGTCGCCGGACAGCTCGGCGAGCAGGTTCACGGCGATCACCGACTTGCCGGTGCCGGGGCCGCCCTGGATCAGGAAGACGCTCTGCTCGGTGCTGGCCGTCCGGTCACGGACGCGTCCGAGGATGTGGTTGAAGGCGACCTGCTGCTCGTCGAGAAGGACGTACGCGGGCTCGCGCCTGATCACCTTCGCGGTGTGCTCGAGCAGGCGCTTGTGCGGTCGATAACGACCCTTCAGGACCTCATCGAGGACCGGGCGTCCGTCCCCGCCCTCGAGCTGCTCGGTGAGGAAGCTCGCGAAATCGTCCACCTGGTCGCCTGCGAACAGGGGCCAGCGCCCAAGCAGCCCTGCGTGTGAGTCGGCCCACAGCACGTCCTCCTTCCGGTAGGTCGCGTTGTGGGCGAACCCGCACGCGGCCAGCCCGATCGACGCCCTCGCTGAAGGACGTGTGCACGTCCAGGAGATAGCGCTGGTAGCCGCCGACCTGCGCGGAGGGGTGCAGCACGTCGCGCTTGCGCCCTCCCACGAACACGGTCACGCAGTCCTCGATCGACGACGGTTCGACCGCCGTCCACTGCTTGAGTTCCACGACGGCCGCCCTGGACTTCCCACCACCGTCGTGCCCCGTGAGGAGGCAGTCGAGCCGCTTCGATGAGAGAGGGAGTTGCAGCTCGACCACGATCCCGTGGTCGTCGAGCGATGCGAGCTCGATCACGTCGGACATCGCGCGGAGCGAGTTCTGCCACGAGTTGACCTCGCTCTGCCCCGGCTCGTACCGGAAGTAGTCGAAGAAGGCGTCGTCCAGCCTCTTCGCGATCCGCGCCCCTAACCGCATCAGCGACGAAGTCCTCGGTTCGATCCAGAGTCGAGATGCGTCGGTTCGTCGGATTGTTTCACGGCCCAAGGTGCGCGCGTTCGAGGCCATATCGCCTCCGAACGCGTCACACCCTCCCGCTACAGTCCCCCGTGAGCGACTCCACCGCCGAGGCCCTCGCCGCCTCCGGCACATGCTCGGGCCGCAGGCCACCTTCCGGCCCGGGCAGCTCGAGGCGATCGAGGCGGTGGCGGACCAGCGCGGGCGGGTCCTCCTGGTGCAGCGGACCGGCTGGGGGAAGTCCGCCGTCTACTTCATCGCCACCAAGCTCTTGAGGGAGCAGGGCGCCGGTCCGACGCTGTTGGTCTCGCCGCTGCTGGCGCTCATGCGCAACCAGATCGACATGGCCACGCGACTGGGCGTGCGCGCCGAGACGATCAACAGCACGAACCCCGACGAGTTCGGGCCGATCGTTCAGCGCCTGGTCGACGACGAGATCGACCTGTTGCTCGTCTCCCCCGAGCGCTTCGCGAACGAGCGCTTCCGCGACGAGATGCTCTCCGTGATCGCGCGCAAGGTCGGACTGCTGGTCGTCGACGAGGCGCACTGCATCAGCGACTGGGGACACGACTTCCGGCCGGACTATCGGCGGATCGTCCGGGTGCTCGAGGCGTTGCCCAAGGGCGTGCCGGTCCTGTGCACCACCGCGACCGCGAACGACCGCGTGATCGCCGACATCACCGACCAGCTCGGCCACGGGCTGCAGACGTTCCGAGGCTCGCTCGACCGGGAGAGCCTCGTCCTCGCCGTGGCCCAGGTACCGAGCCAGGCCGACCGGCTCGCGTGGCTCGCGACGACGATCCCGACGCTGGAGGGATCGGGCATCGTGTACGTGCTCACGATCGCCGACAGCACGAGGGTCGCGGCGTTCCTCCGTCACCAGGGCATCGACGCCGAGGCGTACAGCGGCCAGACCGAGCACGAGGAGCGCATCCGGCTCGAGGAGGCGCTGCTCGCGAACGAGATCAAGGTCCTGGTGGCGACCTCGGCGCTCGGCATGGGGTTCGACAAGCCCGACCTCAGCTTCGTCATCCACTACCAGTCCCCCGGGTCGCCGATCGCCTACTACCAGCAGGTGGGCAGGGCCGGAAGGGCGCTCGACCACGCGCCCGCGATCCTGCTCCGGGGCACCGAGGACAAGGACATCCAGGACTACTTCATCGAGGTGGCGTTCCCACCCCAGCGGCAGGCCGAGCAGGTGGTCGCCCTCCTCGAGACACGCGGCGAGCCCGTGAGCATCGCGGCGATCGAGACCGAGGTGAACGTGCGGCGTGGGCGGCTCTCCGCGATGCTCAAGATCCTCGAGGTCGACGGGGCGGTCCAGCGCGACGGCGGGAAGTATCTGCGGACGCTGGCTCCGTGGCAGTACCCGGCCGAACGGGTCGAGCACATCACCCGGCTCCGCAGGGACGAGCAGCGGGCCATGCGCGAGTTCGCCGAGACCGACGGCTGCCTGATGGAGTTCCTCCGGCGCGAGCTCGACGATCCGGGCGCGGCCCCGTGCGGGCGCTGCATGAACTGCACGGGCATCCGCTCGAGGTGCGGGTCGACGACGAGCTGCGCCTGGCCGCCCTCGAGCACCTACGAGGCTCCGAGCTGCCGATCGAGCCCCGCCTGCGATGGCCCACGAACCTCGCCGAACCGACGGGGGCGATCGCCGAGGACGAGCGGCTCCAGGCCGGGCGTGCGCTCTCGGTCTACAACGACGGAGGCTGGGGCCGTCTCGTGAGCCAGGGCAAGCACGAGGACGACCACTACGGCGACGAGCTGGTCGGCGCGGCGGCGGCCCTGATCCGCGACCGGTGGGCGATCGCTCCGGCGCCCACGTGGGTGGCGTGCGTGCCCTCGATGATCCATCCCACCCTGGTGCCGGACTTCGCGGCACGGCTCGCCGATGCGCTCGGATTGCCGTTCCGCGACGTCGTCGTGAAGGTGGCCCAGAACCAGCCGCAGAAGCTCATGGAGAACAGCGCGCAGCAGCTCCGGAACGTGTGGAACGCCTTCGAGGTCGTGGGGGACGTCTCTCCCGATCCCGTGTTGCTGGTGGACGACATCTACGACTCACGCTGGACCCTCACGGTGATCGGACGGGCGTTGCGACTCGCGGGGAGCGGCCCCGTGTTCCCCTTCGTGCTCGCCAAAGCCGTGAGCGCCTAGGGGCGTAAGGTGGACCGGATGGCACCCCGAACCGACGACTCGCTCGCGACGCTGCTGCTCACGAACCACCTGACCGACACGGCCGGCGAACCCTTCGGCCCGAAGGGGTTCTGGGATCTGGTCGAGGCCGTGGGCGAACCCGGTCGCCTGTTGGGCATGGGGAGTCGCGAGGTCGTCGCGGCGGTGGGCGACGACGCGCGCGCCGACCGGGTGCTGACGCTGCTCGACGCGTCCACCCAGCTCGCGTTCGCGCTCGAGCGCCTCGAGGCGCAGGGCTTCTCGGCGATCACCCCGTTCGACGACACCTACCCGCAGCGGCTGCGCGAGCGGCTCGCCGGCCAGGCGCCGCCCGGTGCTGGTCACCGCGGGCCCGGTGGAGCTCCTGACCCGCGAGGCGATCGGGATCGTGGGATCCCGCGACGTCGGCGAGGCCGGCTCCGAGGTCGCCGAGGCGGCCGCGCGAACGGCCGTCGAGCAGGGACTCGCCGTGGTCTCAGGGCGGGGCACGGGGGGTCGACCAGCGCTCGATGGCGGCGACGTACCGGGCCGGAGGAGCCGTGATCGGCTTCCTCGCGGAGTCGCTCGAGAAGCGGGTCGCCGCCCCCGACACCCGGCGGGTGATCCTCGAAGGGTCGGTGTGCCTGGCGACGCCCTTCGGTCCGAGCGCCCCGTTCTCCGTCGGGAGCGCGATGGCCAGGAACAAGCTGATCTACGCCTCGGCGCGGACGACGCTGGTCGTCGCGACCGACGAGGGCAAGGGCGGGACCTGGGAGGGCGCGGCGGAGGCGCTGCGCCACGGGTACGGCCACGTGAGCGTGTGGCGCGGAGACGGCGAGGGGCCGGGCAATGCCGCGCTCGCCGCGAAGGGCGCGCGGCCGATCGAGACGGTCGAAGCGCTCCTCGAGCCGCCCGAGGATCCCGTCTCGCCGGTCCCCGAGAACGTCCCCGAGCAGATCGGCCTGAATCTCTGAGCAAGGTCCGAGCCCTCGAATAGGCTGTTGCGGGATGGATGCCGCCGATGCCATCCCGCTCGCTCATATCACCGCTCCCATCGAGACGGACCGGCTGCGCCTGCGAGCCTTCACCGAGGACGACTTCCGCGCGGTGTACTCGTACGAGTCACGGCCCGACGTGGCCCGCTACATGTATTGGGAACCTCGCGATGAGGCCGAGGTCCGGCGTGCCCTCCAACAGCAGGATCGGGCAGACGTCGATCCGCGAAGAAGGCGACTCCCTCGCGTTCGCGATCGAGCCCAAGGACGCCGGAGTCGTGGTGGGCGAAGTGACCCTAGAGTGGGTCAGTCGCGAGCACCGGCAGGGGGAGATCGGCTACATCGTCGACCCCGATCATCAGGGCGGCGGCTACGCCACCGAGGCCTGCCGGCCGCTCCTGCGGATCGCGTTCGAGGATCTGGGGCTCCACCGCGTCTTCGGCTGCGTGGAGGCGCGCAACGATGCCTCCGCGCGCGTGCTGGAGAAGCTCGGGATGCGCCGCGAGGCCCGTCTGGTCGAGAACGAGTGGGCCAAGGACGAGTGGCACAGCGAGGTTGTCTACGCGATCCTCGACCGGGAGTGGCGCGCCGGCCTCACGTGAACGTCGGGCCCCTCCCCTACGAGGGCCAGTCGGGCTTCGGTTTCGGCTCCGTCGCCAGCAGGTCGTCGAGCGAGGACTTCTTCGCCGCCTCGGCCTCCGCGATCTTCTGCGCGAGGGCGTCGGGGCGCTCGTCGCCCGCCGCGGCGAGCATCTCCTCCAGCGACTTCGTGTCGCTGCCTGTCAGGCGGATGCGCAGCGCGGCGAGCACCGAGGCGTGTTCCTCGGACAGCCCCTGGTTCACCTTGATCTCGGTCAGGGCCTCTTCGGCCCGCGCGAGCAGCTCCCGGTCGTCCACGGGGGCAGTCTGCCATCAAGGCGATGGCACGGAGCCAGCCCCCCGCGGGCGATGGGGCGCGCCGCGCGGCCGTCAGGACCCGTCGCGCGCGCGGAGCTTGATCGCGGACCGGGCGACCATGAGGGCCGCCACCGCGATCGCGGCCACGGCGATGATGACCCGGTTGGGGTCGACGGCGGGCCGCCAGTCGACCTCGTCGCCGCGGATCACGTAGGCGCCGGCCGGACGGGCGTTCAGCCCGAAGCCGCTGCCGCCGCCCTTGCCCTCGCCGTCCGGACCCTCGCCGCTGCCGCCGCCGGCGCCGCCCTGCACGCGCGCCGCGGGGATCACCGTGACACCGTTCTTCTCGAGCGGATCACCGAACACCCTGCGAACGGTCATCGCGTCCTTGGCCTGCTCGATCGTCTGCTGCACGTCACTCACGTCAGCCATGGTGCGACCTCCCCTGTCTCGGCCGATGCACCCATCGAACCACAAGGACGGGGATAACGACTCGGGCCGAACGGCCCGCTGGCTCAGGCCTGGACGGGGACCGGATAGACCTCGACGGCCGGATGACCGGCGCGTTCGTGCACCCGCCGCACCGCGTCGGCGTCGGGCCCCTCCGATAGGCACCACACCAGTCCGCTGCTCGGATCCGCCCAGGCGTGCTTGAAGTTCACGCCCTCGCCGTCCTGGATGTCGAGGTCGGCCTGGTGGGCCTCCCCCAGCTGCTCGGTGGTGATCCCGGTCATGCCGTGATGCACGTCCATGAACTCCGGCATTTGAACTCCTCCTTCTGGTGCGGAACGGTTCGACCCTTGCGGCCTATCGCTTCCCGCATCCCCATTTGACGAAGCAGCCGTTCTCGAGGCGATCGCGGCCGATGTGTCCGGCCACGGAACCCGAGTACGTATCGGGCGCGACCTCCTGGCGAGGGACGACTCGTGCCGGCTCGTCGACCGTGGCCCGCCCCACCATGACTCCCGTGGCGAGCGTGACGATGGTGACGAGGCCCAGCAGCATCCCCCGCGACCGACGCCGGACCGTGAAGCCCCCATCGGCGATCGTCGTCGTGTCCATCGCTCCTCCCTTCTCGTCGTCGAGCGATGGGGCGACCGTAGGCCGCACGGGGGGAGTCGGAATCGGGGAACGACCCTATGGGTCGGTCGAGGCACCCTCGCCCTCGGCGGCGGGGATCGCCGGAAGCCGGCCGGCGATCTCCCGGCGGGAGGCGAGCCCCAGCTTGCGCAGGACGCGGGTCATGTTGGCCTCCACGGTCTTCACGCTGATGAACAGGTCGCTCGCGATCTGCCGGTTCGTCTTGCCGTCCGCGGCGAGCGCGGCCACCTGGCGTTCCGTGGGGGTGAGCGCGTCCGGACCGGCCGTCACGCCTCCGACGCGCTCGATCTCGGCCCTTGCCCGATCGGCCCACCTGGCGGCGCCGAGCTCCTCGAACACCCGCAGCGCCTCGCCGATCGACGACCGAGCCTCACGCTTGCGCTTCGCCCGCCGCTCGACGGTGCCGCGGACGAGGAGCGTGCGGGCCCGGTCGAACGACAGGTCGAGCGACGCGTGGATGTCCATGGCCCCGTCGAGCTTCGCGAGCGCCCCGGCCGGGTCGCCTCGTGCGGCCATGGTCAGGCCGCGGCAGCGAGCGGCGATCGCCTGCGCCCACCGCCGGTCCTGGGAGCGGGCCTGGCGCTCGAGGCGGCTCGTGAGCGCCTCGGCCCGCTCCAGCTCGCCGAGCGACACCAGCGCCTCGATCTCGTCACCGAGGCAGGGGATGACCCCCGGCTCGGGCGTGCCCATCTCCTCGAGGAAGGCCACCGCCTTGCCCAGCTGCTCGTGCGCCTCGGCGGCACGGCCCAGCGACAGCTCGAGCGATCCGAGGACCGCCCGGTGGCAGTGCTCGTAGAAGAGGTCCCCGTTGTTCTGTGAGCGCCGGATCCCCTCCAGCGCGTGCTTTCGAGCGGGGCCGACATCGCCCGCGAGCGCCTCCGCGAGGGCGACCATGAACCCCGCGAACCCGAGCCCGGCCTCGTGACCCGTGTCGGCGCTGTGGTCGTAGCCCTGCCGCGCCTGGATGAGCGCCTCGTCCCACTGGCCGGATCGGCTGGCGATCTCGGAGAGGTAGCCGAGCGCCTCCGCCCTGATCACGAGGCGCGAACGGTCGTCGTAGTCCGCGATCTCGTGCTCGAGGACCGACCGCGCCTCGTCGAGCTCACCGGCCCACATCAGGATCAGGCCCATCGCATCGGCCGGGGGCGTGTACGGGGACAGGTCCAGGCCCCGTTCGTCGGCCAGCATCTTCTCCCTCGACCGGCTCGCGTCCAGCACGGCCTCCCCCGGCAACTCCCCGAGCAGGAACGCGACCACCGTGGAGACGATGTCGGCCTCGGATCGCATGGGCGCGCCGAGCTCCTCGGCGAACCGGACGCTCGCGAGGGCATCGTCCCGGGCCTCGGCCAGCCGACCGCCGTAGAGCTCGCACCACGCGAGCTCGACGTGGATCGCCGCGAGGAGTTCCCGATCGCCGCCCGCGTCGTCGATCGCCAGTCGCAGGAGCGATTCGATCGTCTCGACGTCCATCCAGCTGAGCGTGGCGAGCTGGTACCGGATCGACGCGCGCTCTCGACCCGACGGCGCGATCTCGATGGCCTCGCGCAGGAGCGCGAGCGAGCGCCCCAGATCGCCCGCATCGAACAGGAACCGGGCCGTGCGGATCGTCCGGCGAACGCGCTCCGCCCGGTCGTTGGGCGGCGTCATCCGCTCGGCCAGGTGCGAGAGCGACACGGCCGCCTCGGGCGCCGCCCTCGCCGAGGCGCGGGTGGCGGCCGCATCCAGCTCCAGGGCCGTCTCCGCGTCCGGGCCCTCGGCGGCCAGCGCCAGATGCCGGGCGCGCTCCTCGCGGTCGTGGACGGCGTCGGCGAGCAGGGCGTGGATCGCCCGGATGCCCTCCCGGCCCGCATCCCCGTAGGCGGCCGCCGCGATCAACGGGTGCGTGAACCGGACCTTCGCGCCTTCGACCTGGATGACCCCCGCCGCCGTGGCCTCCTCGACCGCCGGATCGAGGTCGTCGACGAGCTCGGCGGAACGGAACAGGTCGAGCGAGGGAGACGCCGACGCCGCGGAGATCGCCAGGAGTCGGCGGGTCGGCGGCGTCAGGGCCCGCAGCCGGGAGTCGAGCAACTCGTCGAGGGACCCCGGGACGGGAAGCGGCTCGCTCGGCGAGAGGTCCCGCGGAAGGGCCCTCGCGAGCTCCAGGGCGTAGAACGGGTTCCCCGCCGACGTGGCGCAGACGCGTCGATGCACGGGGACGGGAAGCTCCACGCCGTGATGCGCCAGGAGCTCCCTGACCCCGTCGTCGTCGAGCGGACCCAGCGTGATGGGATCGAGCGCGTCCCCGAAGATCGTTCGCATGTCGAGCGGCTGGTCCGGGCCGATCCCCAGCCTCCGCGCCCCGATCATCCCGATGGGCGCGGCACCGAGCCGGCGACACGCGTACGAGAACACCCGCGCCGAGGACGGATCCACCCACTGGAGATCGTCGATCGCGATGACCACCGGCGACCGCTCCGCGAGCATCTGCAGCGCCGACCTGGTCGCCACGGAGACGGCCCGAGGATCCGGACCGAGCCGTTCGGGCTCGCGCCGAAGCAACGCCACCTCGAGCGCGACCCGCTGAGGGTCGGGCAACTCGGGCAGGAACCCGTCGAGATGGGGGTCGAGGATGTCGGCCAGCGCGGTGAAGGCGAGCTCCGACTCGCTCTCCACGGCACGCGAGGTCAGGACGGTGAAGGCTCGTTGGGCCGCCGCCTCCGTCGCGGCCCGCCACAGGGTCGTCTTCCCGACGCCCGCATCGCCCTCGATGACGAGCCCGCGAGGCCCCGACGGGACCCGATCGAGGAACGACGTGGTGCGACCGAGCTCGTCCGCTCGGCCGACGATCAGGTCGGTCGTCGGCATCGGCGTCCGCGCGTCAGGAGCCACCTTCGAACCCTAGGGGCGACGCGCGGAGCCCGCAACGGGCGAACTACTTGTCGTTCAGCTTCCAGGACGACGTCGTCGAGCCCGAGCCGCCCGCCGCCTTCATCTTCTTGGCGGCGCGCTTCTCCTTCAGCGATCTGCTCGCCGCGGTCTTCGAGCTCTTGGCGCCGCCCTTGTCCTTGCTGGCCATGTGAGCCTCCGTGCGAGATCGAGCGATCTCAGCGCCTCACTCTCGCACACCTCGTTGCCCGGACGCCGCCCGGCCGTCGGCTCTTGCGATGTAACGTCCGCGGGCTGCAAGGTGTTCATGGGTCGTCATGAGTGAATCAGCATCGATGCCGAGCTCCCTGGTGAACACCGTGCGGGTCCCGTTCGAAGAGTTCTTCGAGGCGGAGTACGCGCGACTCTGCCAGGCGTTGGTGCTCCTCACGGGCGATGCGTTCGAGGCGGAGGAACTCGCCCAGGAGGCGATGACCCGGGTCTTGGAGCGCTGGGATCGCGTCAGCGAGATGGATACTCCCACGGGCTACCTGTTCCGCACGGCGATGAACCTGAATCGCAATCGCGTCCGCGGCATCCAGGCCCGCGCTCGCCGCCTGTTCCGCGAACGACCGGCCGTCCCCGACCACAGCTCGACCGTGGGCGATCAGCAGGACGTGCGTCTCGCGCTCACGAGGCTCTCACGAGCCGAGCGAGAGGCGCTCGTCCTCGTCGACTGGCAGCAGATGGATGCCGCCGAGGCAGGCGGCCTGCTGGGCATCTCGGCGAACGCGGTCCGCGTCCGCCTCCACCGCGCCCGAGCGGCCCTCAAAGAGCAGCTGAAAGGCACGAACGATGGATGACACGCGCGAGATCCTTCAGCGCGGGGTGGGCGACTTCACCCCCGGGGTCGACGCATACGGGCGCGTCCTCGAGCGGCGCGACCGCAAGGCACGGAACCGGCGCCTGGGCGCCTACACGGTCGTGGCACTGATCGTGCTCGCGGGTGCCGTCTGGGGCGCGCGGGAGTTCCGCTCGGCGCCCACGGTGCTCGACCGGCCGCCGCCCTCCACCGCGGAGGCGACCGAGTTCATGAACGCCTTCCTCCAGGCGCGGGTGGACGGTGAGGGCGCAGAGGACTACCTCCGGGGCCAGGAGATCCCGAACTTGTACGCCACGACCACCGGGGCTCCCTACGAGCGATACGAGCTCGAACGCCTCGCGGTTGGACTGCCCGGCATGATGCGGTTCGGGGTTCGAATGTTCGCCGAGGGTGGCTCGGCCGTCGTGGCGCAGTCATTCCTCCTGGAGCGCGATGAGGCCGACCGCCTGACGATCCAGTACATCCGCGGAACCACCGAGAACGAGCAGGCCGTAACCGAGCCGTACTCGATCCTCGACGGAGAGGTGACCTACTCCGCCGGCCCGCCGTGGACGGACTTCCTGTTCGGTTCGCCGTTCCCACCGGCCTTGGTCGTCGACGGCCTTAGCCGAAAGGGGCGGTTCCACGTGATCGCTGATGCGCTGCCGATCGGCGCCGGCTGCCGAATGGACCCCGCTCTCGCCGACGCGGAGGCGCTCGCTAGCCACGTCCGGTCCGACCCCGACCTCGAGGCCACCGCTCCGGTGGCGGTGAGCGTCGGGGGGATCGACGCCCTGCGGATGGACGTGGTCCCGGCCCCTGGAGCGAGGATCTGCAACGGGAACTTCAAAGGCGTCGGCGTGGTAGCGGACGGCGTCCCACCCAACCCCAGCGAGCAGGATCCCCTGATCGTGGCCGAGGGGCAACGCATGCGCCTCTACCTGCTCGACCTTCCAGAGGGGTCGTCGGCACGAACCCTGGCGATCGCGATCATCGCCCCCGAAGAGCGATTCCCGCACGTGGTGGACGCGGCAGCACCCATCGTGGACTCGTTCGAGTTCCGACACATCTGACGGTGATCGTCGCCCGTCGGCGCGATCGGACAGGAGAGAGATCCAGATGAAGACTCACGTCGGCGCATTCGGGATCGCTCTGCTGCTGACGGTGGGGGCGTGCTCATCGAGCCCGGAGGCGACGGGCGCGGCGGACGCCTCCCGGGCGACATCGACCGACGCGAGTCCCACGCCGGGGGCCCAGGACATCTCAGAGTTCCAGCACATAACGCCTATCGAGCCCGGTGCCTACTTCGTCGACCCCGACTACGACCCGTCCACCCCGCTCCGGGTGACATATGAGGTCCCCGTCGAGGGATGGTCGTCGTGGACCGGCGCGGTCAAGTTCGCGGGTGACGGGCACGTCGGGGTGAGCATCACCACGGTCGACAACCTGGTGCGCCATGGCTGCCGCGACCACGCCGGGGCAGAGCCGCCGGTCGGGCCGAGCGTGGACGATCTGGCGACCGCCCTTGCGGACCTGGCACCGTTCCGCGTCACGTCGCCCCCGAAGGACGTGACCATCTACGGGTACAGCGGAACGTATCTGGAACTGACCGTCCCCGACCTGGATCTCTCACGTTGTGTCGGCGGGAACCTCATGAGCTGGGTCGCGCCGTTCGACACGGAACCGGGGGACGCGTTCTACGGCTACACCGGCGCGGGCTACACCGAGGAGTTCTGGATCCTCGACGTCGACGGCACCCGGCTGATGATCGCAGCCGAACGGTCCGCCGGCTCACCACCGAAGGACGTCGTCGAGCAGGACGTCATCTTGGACTCCATCCGGATCGAGCCCTGAGACCCCCCGACGCCGGTTCGGTGATGCCGAGCCAGTTGCACTCGATCCGCGACGAACTGCGCTTCGCCTGGGGTGATTGCTAGGGTCCCACCATGACCACCGAACGCGACGTCGTCATCGTCGGGGGCGGGCACAACGGGCTCGCGTGCGCCGCCTACCTCGCCAAGGCCGGGCTCGACGTCCTGGTGCTGGAGCGCCGCGAGATCCTCGGGCGGGGCCGCCGCCACCGAGGACATGTGGGACGGCTACCGGATCTCCAGCGCCTCCTACGTCGTGTCGCTGATGCCCGACCGCATCGTCGACGAGCTGCAGCTCAAGCGGTTCGGGTACGAGGTCTCGATCATCTCCCCCGACTACTTCGTCCCGTTCCCCGACGGCTCGTCGCTCACGCTCTGGGGCGACATGGAGCGCGACGTCGAGGGCATCGCCCGGCTCTCCCAGCACGACGCCGAGGCCTACGTCGAGTTCGACCGCTACTTCGAGCGGATCGCCGGGCTGATGAAGGACCTGCTGTTCGTGGTCCCGCCGAACATGGCCCTGGGCGACGCGGTGAGCTGGATCCGCACGGGGGCCAGGTTCCGCGGCTGGACCGGGCGCGACATCCACGAGCTGGTCCGCCTGTTCACGATGAGCGCCGCCGACTTCCTCGACGAGTGGTTCGACGACGACCGCGTCAAGGGCGCCCTGGCCACCCAGGCGATCATCGGCGCCTGGTGCGGGCCGATGACCCCGGGCTCGGCGTACGTGCTGATGCACCACTGGATCGGCGAGATCGACGGCCACTTCGGCGCCTGGGGATGGGTCAAGGGCGGCATGGGCGGCGTCTCGGACGCGATCGCGGCCGCCGCGCGGGAGGCCGGCGCCCAGATCCGCACCGACGAGCCGGTCGCCCGCATCGCGATCAACTCGAACGGCCGCGCCGTCGGCGTCGAGCTGGAGGACGGCTCGGTGATCCGCGCCAAGCAGGTGGTGTCCAACGCCCACCCGATCACCACGTACCTCGACCTGGTCGGGCGCGACCGCCTCCCCGACGACGTCGTGCGCGACGTCGAGCGGTTCCGCACCCGCAGCGGCAGCGTGAAGGTCAACTTCGGGCTGTCGGCGCTGCCGGAGTTCCCGGCCTGGGACCAGGACGGCGACGTGCACAAGGGACTGATGGCCGTCTCGCCCTCGATGACCTACCTCGAGCGCGCGTTCGACGACGCGAAGTACGGCAAGCCGAGCACGCATCCCTACGCCGAGATCATGTTCCCCACGGCCCACCAGGACGGCCTGGCGCCCGACGGCAAGCACATCATGATGGCCTTCACCCAGTACATGCCGTTCGACGCGCCGAACACGAAGCGGACCCGCGACGCCTGGGCCAACAAGATCATCAAGGCGGTCGGCGAGCATGCGCCCGGCCTCGCGGACCTGGTCGAGCACGTGGAGGTCCTCACCCCGCGTGATCTCGAGGACCGCTTCGGCCTGCTGGGCGGCAACATCATGCAGGGCGAGCTCACGCCCGACCAGATGTTCTCGTTCCGCCCGATCCCGTTCTACGGCGACCACCGCACGCCGGTCGAGGGCCTCTACCTGTGCGGCGCCGGCACCCATCCGGGCGGCGGGGTCATGGCCGTGCCGGGACGCAACGCCTCGACCGTGATCATCAAGGACTCTCGTAGGCACAGCATCCAGACCCGAGTCGGCGACGTGATCGAGAGGGTCCGCGGGATCATCGACCAGCGCAGCTAGCGGGGATGCCCGGCTGCATATCTGGGCAGGATGTGTAAACCAAGTGGCGTCTACACCACCTCGGTACTGGCTGTCGGTTCGCCGCCCACAGGTCCGGTCGGACCGTGGATACTGGGACCGATGGAGCACACCGGCACGCCCGTCACGGTCGACCGCCTGATGGCGCTCGAGCTGTTCGGCGAGCTCGATCACCACGATCTCTCGCGGGTGACGAAGTGGGTCCGCGAGGTCCGCGCCGACCCCGACGAGGCGCTGTTCGAGCAGGGCGGCCTTCCCTACGAGCTATTCGTGATCGAGACCGGCGAGGTGGAGGTCGTGCGCGACGACGAACCGATCGCACGGCTTGGCCCGGGCACGCTCGTCGGCGAGATGTCGGTGCTGACCGCAGAGCGGCGGATGGCAACGGTGCGGGCCGTGACGCCGGTCGTGGCCATCTCGCTGGCCACCGCCGACGTGGACACGATGGCCGACGAGATGCCCGAGGTGGTGCGGGAGATGCGCCGGATCACTCAGGAGCGGATCCGGCGCAACACCGCGGAAGAATGAGACCCGGCGCCGAGCGCCGGACCGGCCTCACATCTTGGACATGATCCCGGTGACCTCGTCGGCGTTGAACGCCCGCATCGTCTGGGATCGAACGTTCCCCTGCGAGGCGACCTTGGCCAGGAAACCGACCGCCGTCTCGTCATCGGAGAACTCCGACACGGCCACGATGTCGTACTGACCCATCGTCCAGTAGATCTGCATCGATCCGCCCATCTCGGCGGCGAGCTTCTGAGCCGCCTCGGCGCGAGCCACCGACTCCCCCGCGGTCTTGGCGCCCTGGTCGGTCCAGTTCAACAAGCTGACATAGGTGGACATGACGTTCTCCCCTCGATCGACGACGTCCCCATCGTAGGCCCGATCGGGAAACCCCGCAGAGCGAGCGACGTCACAGGTTGACGAGTTGCAACCTCGCGTGCAGCTCGCACACGCTGATCACGGTGCCGCCGGCGGTGGTTTGGGTGAGGGTGGCGGGCTCCCCGCAGGGCGTGCCGATCGCGACGCTGGAGCCGAACCCCAGCTCGGACGCTCCCTTGTCGCGGACGGCCTGCTGCAGGGTGAGGGCGATGTCGATGAATTCGCACGGGGATGTCATGCCGACAGTGTCCCCCTATCGGGGGCCCGGCGGCATCGGCCATCCGACCTCGGCCGAAGGAATTTCCTAGGAGGCGTCTGCGCTGCGCTGCGTCCGCAGTTTGTAGTACGCGCGCTCCACGTAGAAGCGGGCATCCTCGCCGGCGGGATCGTCGATCGCGCTCTGCAGCCAGCCCTTGACCTCGTCGACCTCGAGTGCCTCGGGGTTGATGCGGCTGGGGCGCGTGAAGCGCTTGGCGCGCACGAGGGGGGCGAGCTGCTGCGCCGCATCCCCCAGGTTTCCCGCCTCGATCATGTCGAGCGCTTCCTGCAGCCGGACCACATCGAGGGGCTTCGGTGCCGCCATCAGCGTCGCCTCCCTGAGTTCGCACCCGCCGGACGATGCCGACGGCGGTTGTTGGCGCCGCGCCGCGCGGGCGGCTGGCCCTGCCTGGGACGGTCGGTGCCGAATCGGGCCCGGCCGAACTCGGCCCGCAGGTCGAGGCGCTCGGCGATACGACCGACATCCCGGCGCTGCTCGGGCGTCACGAACGTCACGCTGTCTCCCCCTCGGCCGGCACGCGCGGTTCTTCCCACCCTATGAACGTACGCCTTCTCGTCGGCCGGTGCATCGAAGTTGATGACGTGGGTGATGTCCTCGAGGTCCAGGCCGCGGGCCGCGACGTCGGTGGCGACCAGCACGTCGAGGTGGCCCGAGGCGAATCGCCCGAGCGCCCGCTCGCGCTGGTTCTGGTTCATCCCGCCATGCAGCTGCCCGGCGCTGAACCCGTCCTTCTTGAGGTTGCGGGCCAGGCGGTCGGCGCCGCGCTGGGTCCGCACGAAGATCAGCGCGAGGCCGCGGTCGCCCGCCAGCTCGCGCACGAGCGTGCGGGTCTTGTCGGGATGCTCGACGGCGATGAAGCGATGCGACATGTGGGTGATGTCGGGCCGCGAGTCGCCGATCTCGTGAAGCACTGGGTCGTGGGTGAATCGCTTCGCGAGCCGGCCCACCTCTCCGTCGAGCGTGGCCGAGAACAGCATCGTCTGGCGCTCGGGACGCAGCATCTCCAGGATGCGCGTCACGTCGGGCAGGAAGCCCATGTCGAGCATGCGGTCGGCCTCGTCCAGCACGCAGATGCGCACCTTGTCCAGGCGCAGGAGCTTGCGCTGCACGAGGTCGATCAGGCGCCCCGGGGTCGCGACCACGATGTCGGCGTGGCGGGCGCGCTTGGCCTGCGGCCCGATGCCGACCCCGCCGTAGACCGAGGCCACCTGCAGGTGGCGCACGTCGGCGATCGCGCGGAACTCCTCGGTGACCTGGCCGGCCAGCTCACGCGTGGGAGTCAGGATCAGTCCCAGTGGGCTACGGCCGTTGGGCTGCAGGCGTTCCACCATCGGGACGGCGAAGGCGAGGGTCTTGCCCGAGCCGGTGCGCGAGCGTGCGAGGACGTCCCTGCCTTCAAGGGCGTCGGGCATCACGAGCGTCTGGATCGCGAAGGGCCGTTCGAAGCCGCGCATGCGCAGGGTCTTCGCGACCTTGTCGGTGACGCCGAGTTCGGCGAACGTCGGCTGGACAGGTGCTATCGATGGAGCGGTGGTGCGTTGCACAGGAGAAGTTCCTTCCCTGATCGTGGCCTCGAAGGCCGTGTTCGCTGCGCGTCGAGGGATGGCGTCTGGCGCAGGGAACGCCCGGGAAGGGCGGTGCGTGCGAAGGATCGCGATACTTCGTCGCGCGTGATCTCCGGTGGAGATCGAAGCGCGGTACGTCGCCCATCCTACCTGATGTGAAGGTGGTTGGGCCGCAACGACGGGCGCCCGGCTACCCCGACGGGGAGATCTCGACGACCTCGCTCTGCAGGACCGATACCCTCACGGTCAGCTCGGGACGCTGCTCGTGGATCGCGTTCGCGACCTGGTTCGCGATCCTCGTGCCGTCCTCCGGCGGGCCCTCGAGGACGACCTCGACGGTCGAGCCCCTCGCATCGACCGAGGACAGCTGCACGTCGCCGCCGCCCAGCGCCTGGTTCGCGTGGGACCTGATCGAGTACTCCAGGGCGGTGTCGCGTCCGATCCGCAGGCCGGACACGGCCAGGGGGATCGCGAGCGCCAGCGTGGCGACCGCGATGACCACCGTGGCCCGTCGACGCCCGGTGGACCGTTCGGCCATCGCGACGCGCCCGTATCCCATGATCGCCAGCATGCCGCCGCCGGCCACGATGATCGCGATGAAGTTGGTGAGGAACAGGATCGAAGCGCCCCCCGACGCCCCCGCGTCGGCGTTGGCCAACATGACGCCGACCACGCAGAGAGGCGGGACGAGTGAGATCGCTATGGCCACGCCCGGCAGCGCGTCGGACACGTTGCGACGGCTCAGTGCGAACCCGCCAGCCGCACCACTCGCCAACGCCACCAGCAGGTCCGACAGCCGGGGGCTTACGCGCCCCGCGACCTGACCGTTCGTCGTCGCGTCGACGACGACCGAAGAGCCCAGCGCCATCAGGAAGGAGAGGCCGACCGACACGATGACCCCGATCAGCACGATCAGCAGGGACCGCCCCAGCTGCCCGCTGTTGCCCGTCACGACCGCCAGGGCGCTCGCCATGATCGGGGTCATCAGCGGAGCGACGATCATCGCGCCGATCACCGTGGCGGTGGAGTCGCTCAGCACGCCGCCCGTGGCGATCACCACGGAGAAGACGAGCAGCACGCCGAACCGAACGTAGGGATCCTTGGTCCCCTCCAGGCCGAACCACAGCTTGCCGGCGAGGTCGTCCAGGTCCTCGCGGGTCACCGGTCCGCCGTGCAGCAGCTCGCCGAGCGAGTGGATCCGGCCCGACGATGTGCGGGGTTCGGTGTCGTGGTCGGTCGGCAACTGCCTCACGCCCCCCGGTCGGCGTCGTACGCGGTCACGGCCTTGCTCGACGTCGACATCGTGCGAAGGGTACCGAGGCGTGACCCCGCTGCCTACCCGCATGTGGCGGCCGTCACCGTGGGACACGGTGTGGTGTGCGATCCTCGTGTTCGACCCTTACGTCAGTTCCAGGGAGTGATGTAATATCGCAGACGTGAAGCGGCTGCAGATCATGATCGACGAGGACCTCGACCAGATCCTGGACCGGATGGCGCGGGACGAGGGCACCTCGAAGGCCGCCCTCATCCGGCGGTTCGTCCGCGAACGGGTCCGGCCGCTCCCGCCGATCGAGGACGACGCGCTGTGGAGCATGATCGCCGCCGACGACGCGGAGCCGGCGGGCGTGGACGACGTCGTCTACCCGCGGTGATCTACGTCGACACCTCGTACTGGGTCGCCCTGCGGATGCGTCGCGACGCCCACCACGACGAGGCGGTCGCGCTGCTCCGCGAGACCGACCGCGAGCAGCTGATCACCTCCAACCATGTTCGGGGCGAGACGTGGACGTTCCTACGCAGGCGGGCCGGTCACGGTTCGGCCGTCGGGTTCCTCGACGGCCTGGCCCGCTCGCATCACGTGCGCGTGGAGCACGTGACCCCGCAGCTCGAGGAGCGGGCGCTCTCGTGGCTCCGACGCCACGACGAGCGCGAGTACTCGTTCGTCGATGCCGGCAGCTTCGCGCTGATGCGGTCGCTCAAGATCCGGCAGGCCCTCGCGTTCGACGGCGACTTCGCCGCCGCGGGGTTCGTCGAGCTCCGCGCGGGGCAGGGCCTATCCTGAGCGGATGACGACACGTGTCCTGATCCTCGGAGCCGGCTTCGGCGGGCTCGAACTGTCCACCACGCTGGCGGAGGCGCTGAGCGACGAGGTCGAGATCACCCTGATCGACAAGGCCGACTCGTTCGTGTTCGGGTTCTCCAAGCTCGACGTGATGTTCGCCAAGCGCTCCCCCGAGGCGGTCCGGCTCCACTACCGCGACCTCGCCGCCCCGCGCGTGCGCTTCCGCCAGGAGACGGTCACGTCGATCGACCCCGAGGCGCGGACCGTGGTCACCGACCTCGATACCTACGAGGCCGACGTGCTCGTGGTCGCGCTGGGCGCCGACCTCGATCCCGCCGACACGCCGGGGCTCGTCGAGGCGGGCAACGAGTTCTACACGGTGGCCGGGGCCGAGCGGCTGCGCGACGTGATCGCGACGTTCACGCACGGTCACGCCGTGGTGGGGGTCACCTCCGCGCCGTTCAAGTGCCCTCCGGCGCCGAGCGAGGCCGCCTTCCTGCTCGACGCGTACCTGCGCGAGCACGGGCATCGCGACGCCTGCGACATCTCGGTGGTCATCCCGTTCGGCATGCCCATCCCGCCGTCGCCCGAGACTTCGAAGGCGATCGTGGCCGGCTTCGCCGACCGCGGCATCACGTTCGTGCCGGACCGGCTGGTCCGCTCGCTCGACGCCGACGCCCACGAAGCCGTCCTCGACGACGACACGCGCATGCCCTACGACCTGTTCCTCGGGGTCCCGCGGCATCGGGTGCCCGAGGTCGTGGCGGCCTCGGGGATGACGGTCGACGGCTGGGTCCCGGTCGACCCGTCGACCCTGGCCACCAGCTTCCCCGGGGTCTACGCGGTGGGCGACGTGACGAGCGTCGGCACCCCCAAGGCGGGCGTGTTCGCCGAAGGGGCCGCCAGGGTGCTCGCCGCGAACCTGATCGCGCAGATCCGGGGGCGTGACGGCGACGCCGCCTACGACGGCACGGGCTCGTGCTACATCGAGTTCGGCGACCTGCAGGTGGCGCGCGTCGACGTCGACTTCTTCTCGGGCCCGAGCCCGACCGGGACCTTCGTCGAGCCCTCCGAGGACCTGGCGATCGCCAAGGCACTGTTCCGCAAGGACCGGGCCGCCCGATGGTTCGGCGAGCTGCCGGGCCGGATGTCGAACGTCCCGGCCGACGTGCGCACCGTGCAGCTCGGCGAGTTCACGGCCGAGCACGCCGAGCTGATCGTCGAGCGGCTCGAGGTGCGCGGCATCGTGTGGTGGACCAAGCAGCCGGGGTGGGTGAGCCAGATCTGGGAGCGTGGCGTGTGGCTGTTCGTCGACAAGGAGCGCCTCGACGAGGCCCGAGAGGTCGCCGACTCGATCGCGACCTAGGCGGCACAAGAGCAACACCGTTGCCCCAGCGGCAACCCACTACCTTGCGTTTCGCCGGGCGGCGGCTACGGTCCTCACACGAGCGAACGCTCGTGACACGAAGGGGTTCCGGCATGCGACACGCGATCCGCGCCGTCATCGCGGCGACCGCCCTGGCCATCGGCGTCGGCGCGACCGCCCACGCCCAGAGCCCCACCCCGGCCGACGACGAGGTCGTGATGCGGATCGGCACGACCTCGGACATGACGACCGCGAACCCGTTCGGCGTCAGCTCGGGCAGCGACTGGATCACCGTGACCGCCCAGTACGACCTGATGCTGAAGTTCAGCGACGAGGACCTGTCGCCCGCGCCGTCGGTCGCCACCGGCTGCGAGCCGAGCGAGGACTCGATGACCTGGACCTGCCAGATCCGCGACGACATCACCTGGAGCGACGGCGAGCCGCTGACCTCCGAGGACGTCGCGTTCTCGTTCCGGTTCGTGATCGACAACAAGGTGCCTCAGTACCGCAGCTACTTCCCGTTCAACCCCACCTTCGAGACACCCGACGCCACGACGCTGATCTGGACGGCCGAGAAGCCGACGTTCGCCCCCGACATGCCGCCGTGGGTCTACGTCGTGCCCGAGCACGTGTGGAGCCAGTACGACGGCGAGTCCCTCAAGGACATCCGCGCCGTGCGCAACGTGCCGAGCGTCGCGAGCGGCCCGTTCATCCTCACCTCGTGGGATCGCGGCCAGGGGTGGACCATGGAACGCAACCCTGCGTTCTGGGGCGACGAGCCGGTGGTCGACCGCCTCGACTTCCGCCTCTACTCCAACCAGGAGGCCATGACCCAGGCGCTGCGCCAGGGCGAGATCGATTTCGCCGACGGGCTCCAGCCGGCGCTCGTCAACTCCCTGGAGGGGCTCGAGAACGTCACGACGCAGAAGGTCGTATCGGATTGGTGGCTGAACCTGGCCTTCAACTTCGGCGGCCAGGGGGCCGGGGCCGACCCGTTGCCGGCGCTCAAGGATCTGCAGCTCCGCCAGGCGATCCGCATGGCGATCGACACGCAGGTCATCGTCGACAAGGTCTACGTCGGTCAGGCCAACCCGGGCGAAACGGTGGTGCGTGAGGCCTCGGCCTACTGGCACCTCGATATCCCCGACGATCAGCTGGTGGCCTACGACCCCGACGCCGCCAACGCCCTGCTCGACGAGGCGGGCTACGCCGACACCGACGACGACGGGGTGCGGGAGGATCCCGCGACCGGGCAACCGCTCGTCCTGCGCATGCCGGCCTCGACCGACACGACAGGCGCCGTCGACGCGGGCAAACTCGTCGTCGGCTTCCTCGATCAGGTCGGCATCGACGTCGAGTTGAAGGCGGTCACGGACGCGAAGATGAACGACTACTGGGGGACCGGGAACTTCGACGCGTACATCTGGTACTGGAGCGGCGACCCCGATCCGAACTTCCAGCTGTCGATCTTCACGACCGGCCAGTGCGGCGGATGGAGCGACGGCTGCTTCGCCGATCCCGCGTACGACGCCCTGTACGAAGAGCAGCGCGGCATCATGGATCGCGACGCGCGACGCGAGGTCGTGTTCGAGGCGCAGCAGTACCTCTACGACAACGTGCCCGGGATCGCGCTGGCCTATCCGAGCTGGCTCCAGGCCTACCGCAACGACCGGTTCACCGGATGGATCCCGGCCCCGGGCGAGAGCGGTTACCTGATCCCGGGCTACAACTACGACGGCCTCGTCGCGGTACGCCCGGTGACCGAGGAGGAGGCGGCCCAAGCCGGCACCACCTCGTCGACCGGTGGCGGCGTCCCCTCCTGGGTCTGGATCGCGATCGTGGCGGTCGCGGTGGCGGCGGTCGTGGCGATCGGGGTGCGGTCGCGTCGCGCGGCCGACGACGACGTCGAGTAGCCCTAGAACCGTAGGATCGCGGCGATCGACCTGGGGGTCGGCATGTCGGAGGGCTCGAGCACGTGGACGACGCCCGACGTGAGCAGGGTGCGCACGGCGGCCAGATCGAGCAGATCCTCGTCGCCGGCCTCCGCGACGTCGTGGACGATCGTGGCCGTCGGCTCGGTTCGTCCCCAGCGCTGCACGCCCGCGGCCACGAACAGGGTGTCGACCCGTCCCTCGCAGGCCGCCCGCACCGCGGTGGTCAGCTCGTCGGTGGACGGCTCGCCGCGCCCGGTCGCCTCGGCGTATCGGGCCAGCGCCACCCGACGGTCGCGCAGGAGGATCCGCTCGACGATCGGCCATGCCCGCTCGTGCAGCTCGTCGGGACGCGAGCGATCCGGGTTGCCGGCGATGCCCTCGTCGAGGACGCCTGGGAGCCGCGTGAGGGATCGAAGGCGCGCCGCCAGCGCAGGGTCCGCCGCGATCACGAGCGGCGCCGGGTGACCGCCCACCACGGCGGCGACGCCCTCGTCCACCGAGCGCAGGAACCGGTCGGTGTGCTCGTGGTCGACCTCGCCGCCGATCCCGGCGCCGTGCCGGATGGCGGGCGCCCCCCGGCTCCCGCTCGCCGAGGCGTGGAACTGCGTGGCTCGCTCCGGGACGTCGAGATCGAGGGCCTCGTCCAGGCTCCGGGGAGTCCCGCCCAGGTCGAGCTCCCGCATCTCCTGGCGGGAGGCCTCGAACAGGCGCACCATCGCCCGGCTGAGCGCCAGCACGTGGAACCGCCCCTCGGGCGAGAACAGCCGCAGCAGCGGCTTCACGTGGAACCGGGTCGTCACGACCACGAGTTCTGGCACGTCGATCGCGACGCGCAGCGTGAGGTGGAAGTCCTCGGACAGGAACACCGCCAGGCCGTCGCTCGCGTGCCGCAAGAACTCCACGTCGCTCAGCAGCGCCCGGGCCGGCGTGCAGATGTCGGCCACCTCGGGCGAACGAAGACCCTCGGCCGCCAGTAGCTCCTCGGCATCGGCGAGCAGCCCCTTCAACACGATCGGATCCTGCTCGGTCTCGGGACCGGCACGGTGCGTGGGCAGGTAGATCGAGACCGAGGGGTCGCTCACGCGCTCGCTCAGGTCACGGACGTCCCGCAGGTCGACGATGTCGTTCATGGGACACCTCCTCGGGCATCTCCACCCTAGCCCTCGGGCGCTCACCCGGGCGGGCCGAAGGTCCCGGCCCCCGCGGGGCTCAGGGGAACGCGATCGAGCGGCCCACCCCGAGCTCGACGGCGCGGTCGTGGCACAGGGCGCCGAGGGCGACGTCGTCCATCGCGATGCCCATGTTGAGGAACACCCTCCGGCCGGTCGCCGGGACCGCGAGCTCACCCGCAACGACCTGAGCGAGCTCGCCGTCGGGCGCTCGGTAGCCGTCGAAGTGCTCGGTCGAGACCGAGGCATACTGCCCGGGGTCGTCCACCACGTAGAAGGATGCGGCGTTGATCGCCTCGGCACCCAGGCCGTCGTCGTAGTCGACCGGCAGGAGGAGCGCGTCACCCTGGGTGTTGGCGGCCGTCAGCGTCGGGTCGAGCGAGACCGTCACGGCCGTCACCACGAGGTCGGCGCCGTCGAGCGCCTCCTCCGCGGATGCGGCCACGATCCCACGCCGGTCGCCGGCCCCCTCGAGCAGGCGCTCGGACGCTGCGGGAACGGCATCGAACACCCGCACCTGCTCGACGTCGGGCCGCATCTGCAGGATCAGCTCGGCGTGGCGCCGGCCCTGAACGCCGGCTCCCACGATCGCAAGGGTGCGCGGCCGGTCGGGCACGTGGCGCAGCACCACGCCGGAGGCCGCGGCGGTGCGCATCTCGGTGATCCACCCGCCGTCCATCAGCGCGAGCGGGCGCCCGGTCTCGGCGTCGGTGAGGATGAAGACGCCGTAGATGTAGGGAAGCCCCTTCGCGTGGTTCTGCTCGAAGCCGGCGACCCACTTGATGCCGACCCGGTCCGATCCCCCGAGGTAGGCGGGCATCGCGTTGATGAACGCGTCCTCTCGCGGGTGCACGGCCGGCTTGGGCGGGTTCTGGACGAGGCCCCGCGCCTTCTGGGCGAACGCGTCGTCGAGCACGTCGACGACGTCGAGGAGCGAGATATCGAGCGCGACCAGCTCGTCGCGCCCCAGGACCAGGAGGTCATCCATGCACGGCGCTCAGGCCTTCGGGGGCTTGGGCTTGGGCTTCTTGGGCGGCAGGGCCGCCGCGAACGCCACGCTGTCGTCGACCCAGGTCTGAAGGACGTCGTCGTCGGCGGTGCCGGCCGGATCGACGAACAGGAACCCGCGCATCGGCCGGCCCGTGACGTCCATCGGACGAGCGCCCGGGCGTGCCAGCGCGGCGTCACCATCCTCCTTCGACAGCCGCACCATGAGATCGTCGCCGTTGACGCCCACGGCCATGTTGCCATGCACCGTGTAGCACAGGCCGCCGAACATCTTGATCTCGGCGACGTCGGCCACGTCCGCGATCGCGGCGCGGACGCGGTCGGCGAGGGCTTCGTCGTAGGCCATCGAGGCGAGATTACCCCGGGAGCGCACGGGAGTCGCACTCCGGGACTAGGCTCGCGACATGGACAACGATCTGAGCTTCTGGGTGGGGTCGTGGGCGGGCAAGTGGGACGCCGGCCACGGCACGAGCGAGGTGACGACCGAGATGGACGGGCGCGTCGTCATCGAGCGTTTCCAGGCCGACAAACCCGATCCGTTCACCGGGTTCAGCGTCTCGATCAAGGATCGGCACGGGATCTGGCAGCAGACCTGGGTCGACTCGACCGGGAACCACTGGAACTTCGTCGGGTCGGCCGGCGAGGGCACGTTCACGTTCGCGACGCCGTGGCCCGTCGACCAGGAGTCGGTGTTCAAGCGGATGGTCTTCTCCGACATCACCGAGGATACGTTCCTCTGGCGATGGGAGTTCTCGCCCGACGGCGGGGAGTGGCAGGTGCGCTGGGCGATCCGCTACGCCCGACGCGGCTAGCCCCCAGATGCCGCCGGACACCGTACTCGTGTTCGACGTCAACGAGACCCTGCTCGACCTCGCACCGTTGCGGATCGCGATCGCGAACCGCCTCGGCTCGCCGGAGGCCCCCGGCGAGTGGTTCCTGCGACTCCTGCACGGCTCGCTCGTGTCGACGCTGACGGGCGACCATCTGGACTTCGGCTCGATCGGGATGGGCGCGCTGATGGCCGTGGCCGAACGGCGCGGTGTGCCGCTCGCCGAGGAGGAGGCCCGTGAGCTGGCTTCGGGGATCCGGCGCCTGCCGCCGCACCCCGAGGTCCCCGATGCGCTGGACCGGCTGCGCGAGGCGGGGTTCGCCGCGGCCGCCCTCACGAACACCTCCCTCGACGCCGCCCGGGCGCAGCTGGCGTTCGCCGGGATCGACGACCGCTTCGACGAGATCTTGTCGGTGGACGAGGTCGAGCGCTACAAGCCGGCGCCCGAGCCCTACGCGATGGCCGCCCGGCGGATGGGCGTGGCGATCGGAGCGGTGCGGATGCTGGCGGCCCACGACTGGGACATCGCGGGCGCGCTGTCGGCGGGAGCTCGCGGGGCGTTCATCGCCCGCCCGGGACAGGTCTACCGCGCGGGGCTCCCCCGCCCCGACATCGCCGGGCCGGATCTGACGGATGTCGCCGCGCAGATCATCGCCGCCGACACCGCCTGAGTGGCGCTCGACGCAATGCGCACCACACGCCTGAGGCTCGACACGGGAAGGCCCCGCCGCGCCCTTCGGCGCGGCGGGGCCGTACGACTTCCGAGGCGCCTGCCTAGCTACCCGGCACCCTCAGCAGCAGAACCTGGCCTGCCTCTGTCTTGTAAGTGACGTTCGGGGTGACCGACGTGTCCAGGTACGACTCGATCCAGAACGCTGACCCGTGGGCCTGAACGTCGAGCAACCATGCGCCGGGACCGAACCACTTCGATACGTCGACGATGCCGCTGGACTCCCACTGCTGGTCGTTGACGGTGGCCACGACCGACCAGGTGTGCGAGGCGAAATCGTAGTTCCACACCCGCGAGAAGATCGACGTGGTGTCTTCCTGCACCATCAGGCTGTGCCTGCTTGTGGCCAGGTTGTCGGGATTGGTCAACGCCGCGATGCCCGACAGGTTCGGGCCGCCCGAGTCGCCGTCGAGCATGATCTTGAAGCTCTTGACGTACTTCGGGTTCTTGGCCGAGAACTCCATCCGGAAGATCCGACCGTTGTTGTAGGGGCCTACGAACGGCGACGATCGCCTCACGAGACGTCCGGTGGCGGGATCCTCCTCCAACCGGGTGGTGCTCGTATCGGCGAAGTAGACGATCCGCTTGTTGTTGCGGTCGTAGTCGAGGTCCTCCACACGCACGAACTGGAACACGTTGTTCGCGTTTGACCAGTCCTCGAGTGCCTGCTGCGGCTCGCCCGCGCTCGTCCCGCGAGCGATGTCGTCGGGGACGCGGATGAACCGGCCCTGCAGGTTGTCACCGAGTGCGATGTCACCGTAGTCGTTGGCGTGGTTGAAGGCGTCCCACGGGTTCACGCGGGTCCCGTTCTTCTTGGTGACCTGGAACGCCCACAGGCTCCCGCGATCCTGCCACAGCGCCTTCTCGCTCCACGTGCGGAACATGTAGAGCTGCGAGGACGGCGCCGTGAAGGTGTCGTCGCCGGTGAGCATCGTGATGCCTCTCCAGCCGCCCGGTACCACGATCGAGTTCTCGTGGTTCATTCGACCAAGACCCGCTACCTGCGTGTAGTCGCCGGTCTTCGGGTTCAGCAGGACCGAGTAGCCGGCTTGCCGCAGGGGCGTGATCGAGGGATCGGGCCCGTACGTCGCCCCTGCCGGGACGGCGAGCTTGTCGTTCGACTCCTCGTTCGTGACGAGCGTGTAGTTCCTGAAGCCCTCGGCCGGACCGACCATGTTGGCCGAGCAGAACCGGATGAAGCCGGCGCTGTCCGGAAGCGCCACGCCGGCGCTCAGCACTCCGCCCGTGTGCCGGTTGAGGACCAGCTTCGACACCGAGGAGTCCACGAAGTCGGCCTCGTTCAGGAACGGGACCCGGGATTCCTCGTGGTTCAGGTAGACCTCGACCTTCCCGTGGCGGCCCGGCTTCACGCCGATGCCGTCGGGCAGGCCCGACAAGGTGAATCCACCGATCGTGTCGCCGCTGTTGATGATCGGCAGCAACGACGACCCGGCCGGTACCGACGCGTCGAGGGTCAGGTAGGCCCCCTGCCCCGTTAGGTACCCACCGTGGCTCGCCGTGGCGGCCCCTGGCGGGATGATCATGCTCATCGCCAGGACGAGCGTTGCAAGGAGCGCCCATCGCCCGGTGCGCGGTGTTCTCATCAGCCCCTCCTTCAGTTGTGGTAGGTCGATCGTTCCACAGGGATCGTTGCCGCGCAAACCGACCGGGGGCATCGAGACCACATGCAGGGTAGATTCGCGTCGATGGACCACGGCATCACCACCGTCGACTACCACGCCGGCGGCGAGCCGTTCCGCATCGTGACCGGTGGCGTCGCCCCGCTGGAGGGCGACAACGTGCTGGCGAAGCGACGGTTCGCCCGCAAGCGACTCGACCACGTTCGCCGGATGCTCGTCGAGGAACCGCGCGGCCACGCCGACATGTACGGGTGCTTCGTGGTCGAGCCCGACGACGAGGGCGCCGACCTCGGGGTGGTCTTCTTCCACAACGAGGGCTACTCGACCGCGTGCGGACACGGAACGATCGCGCTCGGGACCTGGGCCCTGGACAGCGGTGCCGTGGCGCGCGTCGACGGCGAGCAGCAGCAGATGACGATCGACGTGCCCAGCGGACGGCTCCACCTGACGGCCGCGGTCACCGACGCGGGTGTCGGGACCGTCACGTTCCGCAACGTTGCCTCGTTCGTCGTCGCCCGCGATGTGCGCCTCGACACCTCCGTGGGCATCCTGAGGGCCGATATCTCCTACGGCGGCGCCTTCTACGCGTCGGTGTCGGCGGACTCGATCGGGGCCGAGGTGACGCCCGCTCATCTGCGTCGGTTCGTCGACCTCTCCTACGAGGTCAAGGACGCGATCCATGCGGCGATGCGGGTCGAGCATCCCGACGAGCCCGAGCTGTCCGGCATCTACGGGGTCATCTATCACGAGGAACTCGAGCCGGTCGACGGCGAGCGTCATCAACGCAACGTGACCGTGTTCGCCGACGGCGAGGTGGATCGGTCGCCATGCGGCAGCGGCACGTCGGCCCGGCTGGCGCTGCTCTTTGACGACGGCATGCCGCCGGGCGCCACCCTGCACCACGACGGCATCGTGGGCACGCGGTTCACGGGACGAGTCGTGGGATCCGCGGAGGTCGCGGGGACGGCGGCCGTGATCACCGAGGTCTCCGGATCGGCCTTCCGCACGGGAAGCCACACGTTCGTGCTCGACCCACGCGACCCGATCGGAGCCGGCTTCCTGCTGCGCTGACCGCCGCTACCGAGGCAGGAACCCGCGGCGCACCTTGCCCGAGGCCGTGCGGGGATCTCTCCCACCAGATGCAGCGCCCGCGGAGTCTTGAAGCGTGCGATCCGCTCGCTCGCCCAGTCCCGCAGCTCCTCCAGGCCGGGCGGATCGTCGATCGAGCGCGGCACGACCCAGGCGGCGACCTGGCCACCCCACTCGGGATGCGGCACGCCGGCCACGGCACAATCGCCGACCTTAGGATGCGTCGCGAGCGCGGCCTCGACCTCGGCGGGCCACACCTTCTCGGCGCCCGTGCGGATCAGGTCGTCGGCGCGCCCGGAGATCTCCAGGCGCCCCTCCTCGGAGAGCCCGCCGAGGTCGCCCGTCCGCAGCCACCCGTCGAGCGTGAAGGCCGCGCCCGTTGCCGCGGGGTCCTCACGGTACCCCTGCATGATCGTCGGGCCCCGAAGCTCGACCTCCTCGTCGGACACGCGCACGCCGAGGTCGGCCCAAGGCCAGCCGTCGTAGACGACCCCGCCGCAGGACTCGGTGAGCCCGTACGTCGTCACGATGCGCGCCCCCAGCCCTCGGGCTCCCTCCGCCACCTCGGCCGGCAGCTCGCCCCCGCCTACGAGCATCGTCAGCCCCTCGAGGCGCGCACCGTGCTCCAACGACCGGGCGACCATCGTGGGGACGAGCGCCACGAGCGCCTCGCCCTCCACGCTGGCCGCGAGCCGCGACGGTGAGAACCCCTCGTGCACGATCACCGGCGCCCCCATCACGGCCGCGCGCAGCAGCACCATCAGGCCGCCGATGTGGGCAGGCGACAGGCATGCGAGCCACGGCGTGGAGTCCTGCGCGCCCAGCGCCGTCGTCGATCCCGCCACGGCGGCCTCGATCCCCGCGCGCGACAGCTCGACGAGACGAGGATCCCCGCCGGTTCCCGATGTCGCCACGATCGCCCCGAGGCTCTCGTGCACCGGCGCGCCCGCGTAGGCGGTCTCGCCCACATGGCTCCAGACCGACGCCGGACGGGCTCGGTCGATGACGGCGGCCCGTTCGGCGGCGGTCCAACGGGGATCCAGCGGCAGGAACGCGATCCCGCGCCACCATAGGTGCGACACGATCTCGAGCCAGGCCTCGCCCGGCGGCAGGTCGATCGCGACCAGCTCGCCGGGACCGGCCGCGGGGGCTCGCATGGCGCTCACGCCCGCAGGCTACTCAGTCCGCGACGACGAAGTCGTCCCCCGCGATCTGGCGATAGCTGTCGTTCACGAGGTAGTAGACGGTGTAACGCCCGGCCGGCAACGGCCAGCCGCCCGGCGCGTCCTCATCGAAGACGCCCGATCCGGTCACGGTGGCCCCGGTGTAGACGTAGCCGAGGTAGTAGGCGACCTGCGGGTTCGCGCCGCGCCGGTAGACGCCGATCCAGTCGAACCTTCGACCCGGGGCGCCCTGCCACGCGACGACGATCGGCTCCCCAACGGCGTAGCGCCACCTCGAGGTCGACACGGTCGGCGGGGCGCCGGGTTCGCGGACCCAGAACGACGAGCGAGAGAGCTCCGCGTCCGATGCGTCGACGAGCACGGCGTCGTAGCCGCCGGTCGCCCACGAGGTGGTGTCGAACGCGAGGCTCCCGTCCACGGGAGCCCCTCCCGGCGTGGGCGCGGCGTCGACCTCGTCGGTCGCCGGGTCGCCGCCGGCCGGCACGATCACCACGCGCTCGCCGGCGCCCCCCGGCGCGTGATAGACGGTTTCGACCTCGGCGCCCAGGTTCACGAGGTCGGGCGTGGCGGCCACGAACACGGGCGGCGTGCCGGGCGTGACCTGCACCGTGGAGACCACGCCCCGATGGTCCGACCCCCACGGTCGCACACCGATGTCGACCCCGGGACGACGCGACTCACCGACGAGCTGGCTGTCGAGCGTCGTGGCCGGGCCGCCCACCCACACCTGATCGATCCGGTCCTTCGGTGCGTCGGGCGGAGGATTCCAGCTGTCGGGCGACCACGGGCGGTTCGCCGGCCATGTCAGCCCGGGGTGGGTCACCGGATCGGGGAACACCGCCCGGAAGGTGTCGACGAACCCCCGGCGCTCCATCAGCCGGCTGGTGGGCCAGGCGACCGGCCACCGGATCTGCGGGCGCTGCCCCACGGTGGCGGCGGTCCAGTCCATGTGCGAGGGCGCGTTGAAGTCGCCGATGATGAACGACGGGACGCCCGCGGCGGCGACGGGTTCGAGCGCCTGGGTGAACGGTCGCAGCTCGGGGAGCCGCACGGCGCGCTCGTTGTCGAGCAGTCGTCGGCGCGACCAGCCGTCGAGCGCCTTGCGCGGCCCGTAGGCGGCCGAGGACAGATGGATGTTCGCGATCGCGACCACCTGGCCCGGCGCGAGCTGGACGTAGAGGTAGTCGCCCTGGGCGGCGGGCGGCTTCAGCAGGGGGTAACGAGAGATCACGTCCATCGAGCGGTCGACGAAGTCGTAGCCGGCCTCTCGGGCGATGCGGCGCGTGTGCGCGTACGCCTCGTTCAGGCCGACGATGTCGGCGTCGGCCCGGCGCACGGCGGCGACGATCTTGTTCAGGTCGACGACCGTGCCGCCGTACTCGATGTTGAGGGTGAGCACCCGCAACGTGACGTCCGGGACACCTCGCAGGGGTGCAGCGGGCGCGGCGGGCGCGAGTCCCGTCGCCACGAGCGTGACGGCCACGAGCGTGACGGCGACGAGCCTGGGGCGAGCCACGGTGTCCTCCTTCGCGATGAGAGCCGGACGCTAGCATGGGGCCCCCGGGGTCCGGTAGCCGGGCGTTGCCCTCACCGCACGGCCGGGCCGCGATAAGCTGATGGACCGTTTGAGTGAACGCTCTAGGAGTCAGAGGTCATATGGTTGAGTGGCAGCGTTCCGGCGAGTTCACCGACATCCGCTACGAGACGGCCGAGGGCATCGCCAAGATCACGATCGACCGGCCCGAGGTCCGCAACGCCTTCCGGCCGCGCACGACCCGCGAGCTGATCGCGGCCTTCGACGTGGCGCGCGACGACCCCGAGGTGGGCGTCATCATCCTCACCGGACAGGGCCCCCTGGCCTTCTGCTGCGGCGGGGACCAGAGCATCCGCGGCGACGACGGCTACGTCGACGAGCAGGGCATCGGGCGACTCAACGTGCTCGACCTGCAGATCCAGATCCGCCGCCTTCCCAAGCCGGTCGTCGCGATGGTGGCCGGGTACGCGATCGGCGGCGGCCACGTGCTCCACCTCTGCTGCGACCTCACGATCGCCGCCGACAACGCGCGCTTCGGCCAGACCGGTCCGAGGGTCGGATCGTTCGACGGCGGCTACGGGATCGGCCTGCTCGCTCGCCAGATCGGTGAGAAGCGTGCCAAGGAGATCTGGTTCCTGTGCCGCCAGTACGACGCCGCGACCGCGCTCGAGTGGGGACTCGTGAACGCGGTCGTCCCGCTCGACGACCTCGAGGCGACCACGCTCGAGTGGTGCCGCGAGATGCTCGCGCATTCGCCGCTGTCGCTGCGGATGCTCAAGGCGGGATACAACGCCGGGGTCGACGGGCTGGCCGGGGTGCAGCAGCTGGCCGGCGACGCCACCCTCCTGTACTACATGAGCGAGGAGGCGCAGGAGGGGCGCGACGCCTACAAGGAGAAGCGCGACCCCGACTTCTCGAGGTTCCCCAAGCGGCCGTGAGCACGGCGGCGGTCTGGTGGCGCGGGGCTCGCCCTCGGACCCTGGGGGCCGGGCTCGTCCCGGTCGTGCTCGGGACCGCCGCGGCGGGCGAGGTCATCGCGTGGAGGCTCGCCGCCGCGCTGGTGGTGGCCACGGGGCTCCAGGTCGGCGTGAACTACGCCAACGACTACTTCGACGGCGTGCGAGGCGTCGACACGCACGAGCGGCTGGGACCGCCCCGCCTCACCCAGTCCGGAGCGGCCTCCCCTCGCGCGGTGCTCGTCGCCGCCCTGCTGTGTCTGGGGGCCGCCGCCGTGGCCGGGCTGGCGCTCGCGCTGGCGACCGCGCCCGCGCTCATCCTCGCGGTGGGGGCCCTCGCGCTGATCGCCGCCCTCCTGTACTCCGGGGGCCCACGCCCGTACGCGGGCCTCGGGCTGGGAGAGGTCATGGTCTTCGCGTTCTTCGGCCTGATGGCCACCTGCGGGTCGGCCTTCGTGATGGTCGAGACCGTGCCGGCGGGGGCGTGGTGGTCCGGGGCGGCGATCGGCTGGCTCGCGGTGGCGATCCTCGTCGCGAACAACCTGCGCGACATCCCGACGGACGGGGCCTCGGGCAAGCGGACGCTCGCCGTCCGGATCGGCGACGCGGCGACCCGCCGGCTGTACCGGGCGTGCGTGATCGCCGCGTTCGCCACGATCGTCGTCGGCGTGCTGGCGTTCATGGGCGACGAGACGCGCGGCATCACCGCAGTGGGCCCTGATCGGGCTGGTGGCCTGGGTCCCCGCGATCAGGCCGATGGAGGCGGTGGGGACATCGACCGGTCGTGACCTGATCCCCGTGCTCGTGGGCACCGCCGCCACCCACGCCGCCTTCGGGCTCCTGGTGGCCCTGGGGCTCGTCCTGTCGAGGACCGTGTGATGAACCGTGGCGATATCTCGCTCGCGTGCGCCCGAGCGATGGTCGACTCGCTCGCCGCCGCGGGGATCCGTCATGCCGTGGTCGCTCCCGGATCGCGATCGACGCCGATGGCGCTCGCGCTGTGGCGCCACGAGACCATCGAGGTGCACGTGTTCCTCGACGAGCGCGCGGGGGCGTTCTTCGCGCTCGGGCTGGCGAAGGCGAGCGGCGTGCCGGTGGCCGTGGCCACCACGAGCGGCACGGCGACGGCCGAGTGCTTCCCCGCGGTGGTGGAGGCCTCGCAATCACGCACGCCGCTGTTGCTGCTGACGGCCGACCGGCCGCCGCGCCTTCGGGGCACCGGCGCCAACCAGACGATCGATCAGGTCGGCCTCTACGGGGGCTACGCGCGCGACTGGATCGAGCCGCCCGTTCCCGAGGAGGGCTCCGACGCGGCCGCCTGGTCCGAGGCCGGGACCCGCGCGGCGCGGAGCGCCACGGGGCGTCCGCCCGGGCCGGTTCATGTGAACCTCCCCTTCGACGAACCGCTGGTGCCCGAGGGCGAGGAGCCGGAGACGCACGCCGTGACCGACGGGGTCGATCCCTCCCAGCCGGAGACGGCCGAACCGCCGGACCCGGGCCCCGCGATCCGAGCGCTGAGCGGGCGGAGCGGCGTCGTCCTGGCGGGCGCGTCACCGGCGCCCCTGACCGGCGCGGCGACCATCGCCGAGCGCCTGGGGTGGCCCCTCATCGCCGAGCCGCTGTCGGGGGTGCGCACGCCGGGTCGTGCGCTCGCCGCCGGACTCCACCTCCTGGGATCCGCCGGGTGGATCGACGAGCACCGGCCCCAGGCCGTCCTCCAGCTCGGGGCCGCACCCACGACCCGCCGGGTCCAAGATCTGGTGAGCACAACGGAGCGCCTCGTGGTCGTCGACGACCATCACCTCGACCCCGACGTCGAGGGCCGGGCCGCGGTGCGGCTCTCGGCGTCGGCCGACGCGCTCGCGGCCGCACTCGACCCGGAGGGGTTCCGGCCCGCTCCCGGAGCGTGGCTCGACGACTGGAGGCTGGCCGACGTCTCGGCCCGGCGCGTGCTCGACGAGGTCCTCGACCGCAGCGACGCTCCCACCGAGCCGCAGCTCACCCGCGACCTGGCCGCGGCGATCCCCGACGGCGGCGACCTGTTCGTGGGCAACTCCACGCCCGTGCGCGATCTCGACATGGTGATGGCACCGCGCGACGGGCTTCGGGTGATGGCCAACCGCGGCGCGAGCGGGATCGACGGTCTCGTGTCGACGGCCCTCGGGGTCGCGGCGGGCGGCGACGGGCTCACCGTCGGACTGCTCGGCGACCTGTCGTTCGTGGTCGACGTGGGCGCGCTGCTGTGGCAGGCGCGCCGCGGCGCCCGGCTGACCCTCGTAGTGGTCGACAACCGCGGCGGGCAGATCTTCTCGATGCTCGGCCAGCGCGACCTGCCCGAGCTGAGCGAGTTGTTCACCACCCCGCACGGGCTCGACCTCGCCTCGCTCTGCGCGGCGGCGGGAGCCTCGCACACGCGGGTGACCGAGACGTGGGCGTTCGCGCCGGCGATCGAGCACGCGCTCACTGGTGACGGCGTGTCGGTCGTCGAGGTCGGCGCCGATGCGGAGACCGGGCGGATCCAGCGCGCGGCGATCCAGGACGCGGTCGACGACGCCCTGCAGGGGCTCTAGATGGAGATCAACATCGGCCTCGCGACGCTCGGTGACATCGACGAGCTGGCGCGGCTGCGGTGGGAGTTGATGACCGAGATCGAGGAGGCCCGCGAGCCGTACGAGACCTACCTCGAGCGATTCCGCGAGTTCGGCACGGCGGCCCTTTCCGGTGAGCACTGGTGCGCCTGGGTCGCCGAGGACATGGGCGGCCTGATCGGGGCGATCTGGCGACAGGTCGTGACCCGCGTCCCGGCGCCCGACCGCCCCGAGCCCCGCTCGATCGGCTACATCACGAGCACCTACGTCGAGCCGCGGTATCGAGACGAGGGGCTCGGCGCCCGGTTGCTGGACCGAGCCGTGGCCGCCAGCCGCGAGGAGGGACTCTCGATGCTGATCGTGTGGCCGAGCGATCGCTCGTATCCGTTCTACGAACGGGCCGGCTTCTTGCGACCGCCCGCCCCGCTCGTCCTCGAGCTCTAGCCGCCGGTACCGGCCGGTGGATGATGCCAGCATGCGCAACGGACCCTGGTACTGGGTCGTCGCGGTCGTCCGCCTAGCCCCAGCGAAGCGAATCCAAGAAGGCCCTGAACTTGCGCTCGGTCTCGTCGGCCTCGTCGGTGGGAACGCTCTCGGCCACGATGCCCGCGCCCGAGTACAGGGTCGCCCGCTCTCCCACCAGCTCGGCACATCGCAGCGCGATCGCGAACTCGCCGTCGCCGCTCGCGTCGATCCAGCCGACGGGTCCCGCGTAGCGGCCGCGGTCGAACCGCTCGAGACCGGCGATGGCCGCGAGGGCCGCGTCGAGGGGCGTGCCCGCCACCGCGGGGGTCGGGTGGAGCGCCGCGACCAGATCGAGCGCGTTGACGCCCGGGCGCGCCGTGCCGTCGAAACGCGTCGCGAGGTGCCACACGTTCGCGGTCTCGAATCGCACGGGCTCGGGGTCGTGCGTCAGATCGTCGCAGAGCGGGTCGAGGGCCGCCGCGACCGCCTCGACCACGAACGCGTGCTCCGAACGGTTCTTGTGCGAGGCGGTCAGCGCGTCGGCGAAGGCCCGGTCCTCCTCGGGATCGCCGGACCGCGGGGCGGTGCCCGCGAGCGGGCGGGCGCGCACCCGGCCACCACGCAACGACACGAGCAGCTCGGGGCTGGCCCCGACCATCACCCCACGGCCGGTCGGCGCCGCGAACGTGTAGCCCTGCGGCTCGACGGCGCGCAGCCGGTGCAGGAGCCGCGCCGGATCCAGCGGGCGGCCGGCCTCCACCTCGAGCGTCCTCGCAAGTACCACCTTGTCGAGCGTCCCCGCACGGATCAGTTCGACGGCGGTCGCCACGGCCGTTCGATACTCATCGACGGGGGGGTGCTCGCTGAGCTGGGCGGGCAGGAAGACCTCGTGAGGCAGCGACCCGACGACGCGCGAATCCGCACGGTCCGCGGCGCCGCGTTCGAGTCGCCAGGTCTCGCCGTCCTCGGTCCGCCGCACCACGCGCTCCGGGATCGTCATCGAGACGGGGCCCTCGGCGAACGGGAGGGTTCCCAACGCGACCCAGGGTGGCGATCCGTCCCCGGAGGTCGGCGAGAGCCGCTCGAGCACCGCCGAGCTCAGCTCGGCGACGTCGGGAGCCTCCACGACCTCGCCGGTCGCCGAGGCCGCCACCCCCAGCCCGTCGCGCTCGAAGAAGAACCCGCCGGGCGCACGGTAGGCGGCCAGCAGGTCGAACGCCGGACCCAGGCGCGCGGACCGCCGAGGCTCGCTCACGCCCGGGTGCCCACGAGCAGCTGGGTGAGTCCGCCCGACAGCTGGAGCCGGCGGGCGTCGGGGAACCCGACGTCGGCCAGCATCTGGAGCATCTGGGCGGGCGGTGGGAGGTAGGCCATCGATCGCGGGAGGTACTCGTAGGCGGCGCGATCCGAGAGCGCACCGCCGATCAACGGCACGATCCGGCGGAAGTAGAGCCGATGACCGGCTCGCAGCACGGCGTGATCGGGCTCGCTGGCATCGAGCAGGGCGATGCGCCCGCCGGGACGCACGACGCGGCCGAGCTCGCGCGAAGAAGTCCGGCAACGACACGACGTTGCGAAGGGCGAACCCGCACGTCACGCCGTCGGCGCTCGCATCGCGCATCGGCAGGCGGAGGATGTCGGCCTCGACGAGCGGGGCGTCCGTGCGTCGCGTTCTCGAGCATCCCGTGGGAGAAGTCGAACCCCACCGCCCGGTACCCCTGCGATGAGAGCTCGCGGCACAGATCGCCGGTCCCGCAGGCGAGGTCGAGGCACGAGCGAGCCGCCGGGCAGGCGCAGCTCGCCGACCGCTCGGCGGCGCCAGCCCGTATCCATCCCGAACGTCATCACCCGGTTCACCAGGTCGTAACGACGCGAGATCGTGTCGAACAGCCCGCGGACGACGGCGGCCTTGTCGTCACCCTGCGGCAGCGGGGCGTCGGCGGTCACGACGTCTCCTCGATGTGCTCCTCGGCCGTCTCGAGCAGCACCCGGCGGAAGTGATGCGACACGAGCGGCGTCACCGCCGGCAGCAGCTCGCCGAAGGCCTCCACCATCTGGGCCGAGGCGGCCTCGTCGTCGCCGGCCGTGTCGCGGATCGGCTTGCGCACGTGCTCGTCGAACAGGTCGACCGCCCGCTCGGCGAGCCCCCGCATGGCCACGTCCGCGTCGCGGGCCAGCCCCAACAGATCGGGCAACGGCAACCCGAACTCCAGCAGGCGCAGCGCCGTGCGCACGACCTCGATGTCGGACGACGTGTAGCGCACCTCGCCGTCGACGGTTCGGCCCAGCCGGATGCCCTCGCGCTCCACCGCCTGGATCAGCGATGCAGGCACGCCGCTGCGCGGCCGCGAAGCCGTCGAGGTCGAGCAGCTCGGCCTCCTCGCCCGGCTCGCCGCGCGCCGCCGCGACGGCGGCCGCGAGGTCGGCGTCGGCGGCACCGAGCTCGCCGGCGACGACGCGGCGGATCGCCGCGAGCGTGAGGCCCTTGCGCTGCAGCGTCACGGATCTCGGCGAGCCGCTCGACATGCTCGGGCCCGTACCAGGCGACGCGGCCCTCGCGCTCGGGCGGCGAGAGCAGCCCGAGCGACTGGTAGTAGCGGACCGTGTCGACCGACACGTCGCACGTCGCGGCGAGCTGTTCCACCCGGTACCTCATGACCAGCACTCTACGAGTGCGCACTCGAAGCATCCAGCCGACGTCCCGGCGATACGATGCCCGCGATGAGCACCGAAGGTGCGCGACCCGCGGTGACCCTGACGTGGTCATCGCTGGTCTGTACGGCCGCGACGATGCTCGTCGGGATCGCCCTGAAGGCCCCCTGCTCGAGCGGGGACTGGAGCGACGGCCGCCAGTACCTGCGACTGTGCTACTCCGACATCGTCCCCCTGGCCTCCACCGAGCAGCTGGCCGCCGGCCGGCTGCCGTTCCTCGACGAGTGCGTGCCGGTCCCGGGCCAGAATTGCGACGAGTACCCGGTGGCGACGATGTACTTCATGCGGGCGGCCGCCTGGGTCTCGGGGCCCTCGTTCCCGGGCTTCTACGGTGTGAACGCGGCGCTCCTGGTCGCCTGCGCCGGGGCCACCGCGGCCTGTCTCTACCTCATGGTCGGCGGCCGTGCGCTCTGGTTCGCCCTGTCGCCGACGCTGCTCGTGTACGGAACGATGAACTGGGACCTGTTCGCCGTGGCGCTGTCGACGGCCGCGCTGCTCGCCTTCCTCCGGCGTCGCGACGGCTGGGCGGGCGTCCTGTTGGGGCTCGCCGTCGCGGCCAAGTTCTACCCCGCGCTGTTCCTGATCCCACTGATCGCCGATCGGCTGCGGGGGCGCGACCCGATCGCGCGATCACGCTCGGGTGGATCACCGTGGGCACCTGGGCGATCGTCAACCTGCCATTCGCAGTGGGCGGCCCCTCCAGCTGGTTCGAGTTCTTCCGCTTCAACGGGTCGCGTCCGGCCGACTTCGACTCGCTCTGGTACGTCGGGTGTCAGCACTTCGACGCGGTATGCCGGTCGACGCGCACGATCAACCTGGCCAGCGCCGGCATGGCCGCGGTCCTCGCGATCGGCGCGTGGGCATGGAAGGCCCGTCGCCATCCGGCGTTTCCTCGATGGAGCCTCGTCTTCCCGTTCGTGGTCCTGTTCCTGCTCACGAACAAGGTCTACTCGCCGCAGTTCAGCCTGTGGCTCGTCCCGTTGTTCGCCCTCGCCCTGCCCGACCTGCGGCTGTTCGTCGCCTTCTCGCATCGTCGACGTGGGGGTGTTCGTCACGCGGTTCTCCTGGTTCGGCGAGCTGGACGGCCTCCGCGAGGGATCGCAGACGCCGTTCGAGTGGATGGTCTTGCTGCGGGGCCTGGTCCTCGTGGCGTGCGTGCTCGCGTGGGTGCTCCGGGCACCCGAGCCGTTACGGGACGACGTGGAGCCGGACACGCCGACGGAGCCGGGGGTCGAGCCCGAGCCTGAGACGGTCGACGCATGACCGAGATCCGCCTCCGCGACGGACTGCGCGACGGACTGCTGGTGTTCCTCGCGGTGCGGATCGGGCTGTCGCTGCTGTCGGTGACGGGCGTGCACCTGATCGAGCCGCTCGCCCCGGTCTCGGTGCCGGGATGGCCGGCCACCCTGCCCACCACGGGGTGGCACAACGTGTGGGACGCCCCGTGCGCCAGGACGCCCTGTGGTACCTGCGGATCGCCACCGACGGATATTCGCTGAACGACGCGAGCGCGGCCTTCTTCCCGCTCTATCCCCTCGCCGTGCGCGCCGTGGCCTGGCTGCCCGGCGTCTCGCCCACTGGGGGCGGCCCTGCTGATCGCGAACGCCTGCTTCGCGGGCGCGCTGGTGGTGCTGCACGGGCTGACGCGCCTGGAGTTCCCGGGCCACGACGACAGCCCCGTCGCACTCTGCTGTTCCTAGCGATCTTCCCCACCGCGTTCTTCATGATGGCGCCGTACTCTGAGGCCCCATTCCTGCTGCTGGCGGTCTCGACGTTCTGGTTCGCCCGACGCGACCGATGGGGATCGGCGGCGACGTTCGGCCTCCTGGCTGCCCTCACCCGCAGCATCGGCATCGTGCTCGCGATCGCCCTGCTGCTGGAGGCGCGGGCGGCTCGCAAGGAAGGGCGCTCCGCATGGCCTGGGGTCGGGGCCGCGGCGCGCGACCGCCGCGGCCCCGCTGCTGTACCTGGGCTGGTGGGGCGTCGCCCACGGCGACGCCTGGGCGCCGATCCGGGCTCAGCGCGAGTGGCTGCGCGAGTTGGCGCCGCCGTACGCGACGGTCTTCCAGGCGTTCGAGCACGCCGCCCGCTTCTCGAGCTACTGGCTGATCGACCTGTTGGTCGTGAGCGTCGTGGCGTTGGCCGTCATCCTCGGCGTCCGACGGATGCGCCTGTCCTACGTCGCCTACGCGCAGACGAGCCTGCTCCGTGCCGCTGCTGTCTCCGCCTTGCCCGACCGACCGATGCTGTCGATGCCGCGCTTCGTGGTCGTGATCTTCCCGGCCTTCTGGGTGATCGCCGACGCGGTCGAGCGACGACGCCTGCCCGCCGGCCTCGTGACCGCCAGCTTCGCGGGCGGATACGCCCTGCTCGGCGTGCTGTTCATCAACTGGTGGCACATCTTCTAGGTGTCGGACCGTCGAGCCGACCGGGATCGCATCGCCTCCCCTCGAGCGTACTAGGATGTCCGCAACCGGGCGCTTCGGAGGGGACATGTGACGATCAGGGTTGCGATCGCGGATGACCACTCGCTCGTGCGGCCAGGGCCTCCGTCGCTACCTCGACATGGCCGACGGCATCGACGTGGTCGGCGAGGCCTCCAACGGCAAGGAACTGCTCGAGCTGATCGGATGCCGACGTCCCCCGACATCGCGCTGGTCGACATCCGCATGCCCGAGATGGACGGCCTCGAGGCCGCCCGCGAGATCCGCGACCGGTGGCCCGACGATCGGCGTGATCATGCTCACCGCCTACGACGACCGTCAGTTCGTGGTCGAGGCCGTGCGCTCGGGTGCCCGCGGCTACGTCCTGAAGGCTCGCGACGCCGAGCACCTGATCCAGACCGTGCGCCTGGTGGCGGGCGGCAACATGGTGATCGACCCCCAGCTCGTGGTGGCCCTCGCCGAAGAGCTCTCGACGGCCAAGGAGCGCGACCGCAAGGCCGAGACGCTCACCGCGCGCGAGATCGAGGTCCTGCAGCTGCTCGCGTTCGGCCACACGAACCGCGACATCGCCGAGCGCCTCTACATCTCCCCCGACACGGTGAAGACCCACCTCGAGCACATCTTCGAGAAGCTCGGCGCGTCGGACCGCACGGCGGCCGTCGCCGAGGCGCTGCGCCGTCGCCTGATCGAGTAGTCCCCGCATCCCCCGCTGGTATCCGCCGTCTCCCGGTTGCGGGCTAGGACCTTCGGATGCGTGATGCGGCAGAACGGGTGATGGAAGTCGGCGGAGACCCGCCATCATGTGTGGGCATGGATGATGTCGCCGATCGCGCATCGTCTCGCTGGCTGGGGGCGCTGCTGGTCGTGCTCGCGGCAGCGGCGGCGATCACGTACCTCGTGCTGCCCCACCGGGTCGCGCGACCTCGGCCTCGCCTCCAAGGTCATGGTCGTGGCGCGTGCCTCGCTGTCGGCGCTGGCGATCGATCTCTTCGCACCGTGGCCGCGTCTGGGACGGCGCCACGCCGATGGCCGTCCTCATGCTCCTCCTGGGCGCTCGTCTTCGCTGGTGTTCCTGGCCACCGACGATCTCGACACCGGGAGCCTATGGGCCGCGGGCGGGCGACGTCGCGTCTCCTGCTGCTCGTGCTCCCGCTGCTGTTCGCTGGCGCGGAACGAGTTACCGCGCCCACTTCCCGATCCGCACGGGGCGAGATCGCCGTCGACACGCTGCTGATCGCCGCGTCGGTCGGCGGTGCTCATGTATCTGGTGATCCGCGCCCCGTCCCCGACCGTACGCAGCTGGCCGTGTCCTCGGCGTGTCTTCGCGGTCCTCGCCGTCGCGCCCGCCACCCTGTTCGGGGTCCTGCTCCTGTGGATCCCCTCGCGCGTGCACGTCGCGATGTTCGTTGATCCTCGTGGCGATCGGCGCCGCGACCGCCACGTTCGGATGCGAGTGGGCCCGCGGCACCGTTCGACGGGACCCAGACGTGGATCGACCTCCCCTTCATCGTTGGCCCGCTCGCGCTTCGCAGTGGCCGCGGTGTCCTCGCGCGGCGGCGCCGATGTCGAGCCGGCCGACACCGCTGCGATGGGCCCGCTCGGTGCTCACGAGCGTCTCGGTCGTGTCGGCGTGCACCGCCCTCGCGTTGCTCGCGATCTTCGACGATCCCCGCGGGCTCGCGGCGACGTGCGAATCCACCCTGATGATCGGCGTGCTGGGCATCGGTGTGGCGGCCCGCATCCTCGTCGAACCAGATGGCCTCGACCCTGGCTCACTCCGAGATGGCGAGCGCGCTCGACGAGAAGGACACGCGCGTTGCGGGACGCCGCCGACGCGCTCGACCGCGTCCGCGACGCGAACGACACGTTGCGTGAGTCCGAGGAGCACCTCCGCCTCATCTTCGAGAGCGCCGAGGACGGCATCGGTCGAGCTCGACGGGCACGGGGTCATCACACGCGTGAACGAGGCGTTCACCGAGATGGTCCGCCTCGACAGGGCCGTGCTCGAGGGAGAGCCCTGGACCGCCGTGGCGGCCTCGGTCGTCGGCGCCGACGAGGACTTCGCGGCGCTGCGGCCGGCGGGCAGTCGCCGAGGTCCGCCGCCCCGAGGGGCAGTCCGTGTTCCTCGAGTCGCGCGTCTCGCGGATCCCCTTGGACCCACCCCGGACCCTGCATCGTGATCCGCGACGTGACCGCGGCGCAGGTGGCCGACCAGACGATCCGCTCGCTCTTCCAGTTCCTCCAGGACCGCGACGAGGACCGCACGCAGCCTGCTGCGTCGGACGAACACCGCGATCGAGGCCGAGCGCAACCGCATCGCGCGCGACCTGCACGACGGTCCGGTCCAGGGCGTGAGCGCGGCGTCGCTGTCGCTCGAGGCGGCGCTGTTGATGATCCGCGGCGGCGACGTCGATCAGGGCCTCGAGGTGCTCACCAAGATCCGCGAGGAGCTGGCCGAAGAGGCGGACGCGCTGCGACGGCTGATGTCCGGCCTGCGGCCGCCGGTGCTCGAGGAGCGCGGGCTCGCTGCCGGCGCTGCGCGAGACGATGGATGCGCTTCGGCACCGAGCATTGGTGCACACCGAGTTCGTCGGTCAGCCTCGACGTGCCGCTTCCCGAGGACCTCGAGACGCTCGCCTACCGCGTGGTGCAGGAGGCGCTGGGCAACGTGGCACGCACGCGAACGCGGACAGCGTGCTCATCGTCGGTCGAGTCCGACGAGGACAGCCTGCGGGTCGAGATCGAGGACGACGGGCGTGGGCTTCGACAGCGCGCCACGCCCGCGAGTTCCTGCGTGACGGGCGGGTGGGACTCGCCTCGATGCGCGAACGCGTCGAGCTCGCGAGTGGCACCTTCCTGATCCGCTCCTCACCCGGGCGGGGCACGCAGATCCAGGCGAGCCTGCCCGTGGCCGCGGCCCCCGGGAGCCAGGAGCTGACCGTCGAGCCGGTCTCCTAACCCGGACGCGACCTGGCGCGAACCTCCGGGGCCGCCGTGGGGACGGGCGTGGGCGTCGGGGTCGGGGTTGGGGTCGGCGTGGGCGTGGGCGAAGGAGTGGGCGTCGGGGTCGGCGTGGGCGAGGGAGTCTCGCTCGGCGTCGCGCTCGGGGACTCGGAGGGCGTTGGGGTCGGGCTCGGTGCCGGGCTCGCGACCGGGGCCTCAGGCCCGAGCGTGTACCCCTCGAACGACGGCGTCACGAAGTCCTCGGGCTCGAGGTTACGGGTCGCGAAGAGCATTACGTCGCGCCAGATCGACGCAGGGATCGTGCCACCGTAGACGGCCGGATACGCCCATCACGTTCTCCAGAGGGATCGCGCCGGCCGGGTACCCGACCCACACGCAGGTGGCGAATTGCGGCGTGTATCCGCAGAACCAGGCGTCGACGTTGTCCTGCGCCGTTCCGGTCTTGCCCGCTGCCGGGCGCCCGATCGAAGCGGAGGACCCGGTGCCGCCGCTGATCACGCCCTCCAGCGCGTACGTCACGAGATCGACGTCGTTCTGGTTCGGGGATCACCTGCTTGGCCTTGGCCGTCACGTCGTCGAACTCACGACCACTCTGGGTCGTGATCTCGACGAAGGGAGTGGCACGGTGACGCAGCCCCCGCTCGGCCAGGGTGGCGTACGAGTTCGTCATCTCGAGCGGGTTCACGGCGACGCTGCCCAGGGTGATCGAGCACAGCGGCTCGAGCCTGGACCGGATCCCGAGGAGGTGCGCCATGTCGACCACGGACTGCGGGCCTGACCTGCGGTCACGAGCTGCGCGAACACCGTATTCACCGATCCGGCGGTCGCCCCTGCCAGCGAGACCGTGCCCGCGGACGAGTCTCCCGCGTTGACGGGCTCCCACGGGCCCTCGGGGCCGTCGCATTGCGGATCGTCGATCGTGATCTGTGCCGGCCCCTCCCAGTACGCGCGAAGGTCGAATCCCTGCTGCATCGCCGCGGCCAGCGTGAAGGGCTTGAACGCCGAGCCTGCCTGGCGACCGGTCCCGCCCTTGAAGGTGGCCAGGTTGAGTTTGCTCTTGTTGAAGTTGCGCCCGCCCACCATGGCCAAGATCTCCCCCGTCGCCGGATCGATCGTGACGACGGCGGCGTCGGGGTTCTCCGGCGTGTCGGGCAGGTAGGTGTTCACCGCGTCCAGGGCCACGCGTTGGAGCTCCATATCGATCGACGTCGTGACGCGGAGACCGCCGCCGAATACGGTCGAGCCGCCGTATCGGTCGATCAGCTCCTGACGGGTGTAGTCGACGAAGTAGGCCGAGCCGGCCGGCGCCTTGATCACGGCCTGGGCGTCCGCGATCGTGCCGCAGCAGGGCTCCTCCTTCAAGACGGAGGCCTCGGCCCGGGTGATGTAGCCGTACCGGGCCATCTGGTCGAGCGCGTAGTCCCGGCGGAACTCGTTGTCGTAGGGGCTGTCGATCGGGTCGTAGAGCGTGGGCGCGTGCAGGACCGCCGACGAGCGTCGCGGCCTCGAGGATCGTCAGCTCGGAGGCATCCTTGCCGAAGTAGGTCTTCGCCGCCGCCTCGGCCCCGTAGGCGCCGTGCCCGAAGTAGACGGTGTTGAGGTACTTGGTGAGGATCTGGTTCTTGGTCAGCTCGTCCTCGAGCTTGATCGCCAGCAGGATCTCCTGAACCTTGGTCTTGATCGTGCGCGGCGGAACCACGTACTCGACGGTGCCGTCGGGGTTCTCGATGTACTGGCCCGCGTACACGTTCTTCACCAACTGCTGGGTGATCGTCGAGGCGCCGACCACGGTCTCCTGCTTCACCAGATCGGTGTAGGCGGCCCTGAAGATGCCGACCGGGTCGAAGCCGGGGTGCTCGTAGAACCCGGCGTCCTCGGTCGCCAGCACCGCGTGCTGCAGGTTGGGCGAGATCCCGCCGAGACCCGACGAGTGTGCGATCGACGGCGCCGTGCAGCGAGGCGATCTGGTTGCCGTCACGGTCGTAGATGAACGTCGAGCGGATCGGCGGCAAGGCCTCGGGCAACGTGATCCGCTGGTACGAGACGTACAGGGCGGCGACCACGCCGACGACGAGCAGCAGCGGGACGAGCGGGAACACCCACCAGTAGCGGCGGAAGCCATCCGCGCTTCTTGGTGGCCTTCCTGCCCTTGCGTGCGGCATGCCTGGGAGCGTGCTTACCACCACTGGGCTTGGCGGGGGCGTCGGTCGACAAGGATTCCATCCTACCGGGGGTGTCGTCGGAGGGAACCCAACGGGCCTACGGGGCGTGTGACGATGCGATGGAGGTTGTGCTCAGCCCGCCGCGCGGCGTCGAGCCGTGAACGACTCGTGCAGGTGGTTCCAGTGGCAGTCGGTGCACACCTCGACCACGTAGCACGAGGCCCCCGGGTTGGCGGCGGTCATCTTCAGGCCGGTGTGGATCGACCAGACACGGCCGTTCTGGTCGCGCAGACCCTCGCCGTAGACGTAGGCGAGGAGGACGAGCTTGGCCCTGCCGCACACCGGGCAGTCCTTCGACGTGCGTTCGCCCACGTGGCGCGCAGCCCGGATCAGCTCGGGGTGGGCGTCGCAGATATCCGTGAACCCGATGACGCCGAGGCGTGCCTCGCGCAGCAGCGCCCGCTTGGCCAGGGTGTAGTCGATGACCCCCAGCTCTGCCCGGCGGTTGCGCCCGAGCGGCGTGCGTGTCGGCTGCTTCGCCATGGTCGAGAAGTGTACCCCCGGTCCCGGACGCAATGGGATCGGCCGAAGGACCTCCCCCGTTCGGCGGCGACGAGCCGACGCGAGTAGCCTGGCGCCGAGGCGGGCGATGGGGAGCGGTGGGCAGATGAGCGAGATCCGGGTGGTGCACTCTGCGGGGCGCGAGGGATGGTCGGCGCTGGTGGACCCGCCCGGTCAGATCCCGTCGGCGGGCGGCGAGCGCGACCTGTTCACGAGCGAGGACGGGCCCTTCACGACCGGGTTCTGGGAGCGCGAGCCCGACACCTGGTCGTTCGAGCGCCCCTACGACGAGGTGGCCCTGATCCTGTCCGGGTCGGCCGACATCGAGACCGACGACGGACAGATGCTGCCGGTCGGGCCAGGCGACGTGCTTGATCACGCCGGAGGGATCCCGAGGCACGTGGCACATCCACGAGACGATCGTGAAGTTCTACGCGATCTACGATCCGTGAGCGGGCCGTGAACGCCGACCCGTTCGGTTCCCTCGAACCGGGACCTCGATCCGCCGCCGCCGAGTCCTTGTATCCGCCGATCGGCACCGCCGGCGCCCTGTGGCGTGGCCTCCGCAAGCGATGTCCCCGGTGCGGAGTGGCGGGCATCTTCACCGGATGGTTCGACCTCAAGGTCGATCTGCCCGCGCTGTGAGCTCCGCTTCGAGAGGGAGGACGGCGGGTTCCTCGGCGCGATGGTCATCAACTACGCGGTCGCGTTCGCCGCGTGGATCACGATGCTCGTGGTGGTGCTGGCGTTCACCGTGCCCGACGTGCCCGTACCCGGGTTGATCGTCGGCAGCATCGTCGTGCTCGTCGCCGTGCCGCTGTGGTTCTATCCGCGCTCGACGAGCGTCTGGGCCGCGATCGAGTTCCTCATCCTGCAGGCCTCCCCGGACTACCATCCGCCGACACGGCGCGATCCGAGAGCGAGGGAGCTGGAGTAGCCGCGATAGGCGGTGCCGGAGGCCATGCGACTGCGACCGGAGACGACCTACCTCGTGTACTCGGCATTCGACGGCCTCCTGTTCCACGTGATGTCGGTGCTCTTCAGCGTGTTCCTCATCATCGACCTGCGCCTGGGACCGCTCCAGCTCCTGCTCCTGGGCACGGTGCTCGAGGCCACGTATCTGCTCTTCGAGGTGCCAACCGGGCGTCGTCGCCGACACGGTGAGCCGCCGGCTCTCGGTCGTGATCGGTCTGATCGGGTCGGGCGATCGCGTTCATCGTGCTGGGGCTCGCCGGATCCTTCCTCGTCGCGGCGATCTCGCAGGCGATGTGGGGGCGTGTTCGCCACGTTCCAGAGCGGCGCCGACGTCGCCTGGATCACGGACGAGATCGGCGAGGAGGCCGCGGCAGCCGATGTACCTGCGCTCCGAGCAGTGGTGGCAGGCGGGCTCGCTCGCCGGCATCGCGCTCGGGGTCGGCATCGCGTCGTTCTCGACGCTGCGCGCGCCCATCATCGTCTCGGGGGTCGGGATCGATCGCCTTGGGGGGGTTCATGGCGATGTCCATGCGGGAGGAGGGGTTCCGTCCCGAGCGCCGCGAGGGCGCCAGGCTCCGCGGATCGCTGGCCGCCACCGCGCGCGAGGGCATCGCGGCGGTGAGAGCCCACCACGTGCTCCTGCTGATCCTGGGAACCGCCGCGCTCCACGGCATGTCGACCGAGGGCTTCGATCGGCTCGCCGACCTGCACCTGCTCGAGGACATCGGACTGCCCTCAGGCCGGCTCGCGCTGCCGGTGTGGTTCGGCATCCTCGACGGGGGCGCGCTCATCCTCGGCATCGGCGCGCTCGCCCTGGTCAAACGGCGGGTGCACCTGCGAGGACAGGCGCCGGTGGCCCGGGTGCTGGCGGTGATCGACATCGTGCTCGCGGTCACCGTCATCGGGTTCGCGATAGCGGCGAGCTTCTGGTGGGCGGTCCTAGCCTTCTGGGTCGTCGGCTCACTCAGGAGCGTCCGACAGCCGGTGTTCACGGCATGGATCAATCAGGGACTCGACCCGAAGACCCGGGCGACGGTCAACTCGGTCGGATCCCAGGCCGACGCGATCGGACAAGCGGCGGGAGGGCCGGGGATCGGGCTGATCGCCCGCTCGATCTCGGTCCCGACCGCGCTGGTCGTCTCCGGACTCCTCCAATTGCCGGCGCTGTTCCTCTACGCGCGGGCGATCAAGCGCGGGTCGGTCGGCACGCTGGCGCCCGAGGAGATCGACCCGGAGCTCCGCATCGACGAGGACGCGGCCGCCGAGATCCCGGAGGGTCCAGACGTGCCGCCGGTTCGCTAGGCAGGGCGAGAGGCCACGCGCGGGCGACCGTCCGTTGCCCTCACGGAGTGAGCACGGGCCGCGATCGATCCTCATCGCCGATGGCGCCGGATCTGCCTGCGACGACGTCGTCGACTCGCAGCGCGGGGTCGAGATCGCGCGTGAATCGGAGGACCAGCGCGAACTGCACGACCGCGATCACGGCGAAGGCGGCCCCGAGCCCGACCGAGGCGTCCGGGATGCCTCGGGCGTCCATCACGAGCATCAACGAGGCGATCCCGATCGCGATCAGCGTGAGCCCGCTCAGCAACACCGGAGCGAGCAGGTAGCCCCAGGGACGACGCTTCGTCAGGAGTATCCCGGCCGCCAGGACCGCCGGCAGGAGCACCGCCATGTCGAGGACGTGCACCGGGTTGGTGGGGACGTCCGCGTCGAGCACCTCCGGCGGGACCGTGCCCCCGATGATCGCCGGGAGATCGCCGGCCAGCCAGAGCCCGTAGGAACAGGCACCGATCACGATCAACACCACCGCCGTCGAGCGCACCGGGGTCCGGGGGCCGAACGCTCCCCGCAGCCGGCGTGCATCGATCGCGGCGAGGCCGCCGATCAGCGCGTAGATCGACATCCCGAGCACGGCGACGTAGACGAGGAACAGCGCGTTGAAGCGCACGTCGAACGCGTAGATCACGAAGTTGTAGACGCTGTACACGAGCACGCCGAGCCATCCCAGATAGGCACGGATCGAGCCACGACCGGCGCGCCATGCGAACAGCAGCAGCGCCGGGAACGCGATGAGATTGGCGATGTCTTGTCCGACCCCCTGCGCGGCCCAGTTCTCCGTCTCGCGCGCATACACGCTGTCGAAGAAGATGCCTGCCAGGCTCGCAGCCAGGGCCAGCACGGCGATGGGGACGGTCATCCACAGCCACGCGACGGGCGCCGAGGCCGTGGATCGCCCCCTTGCCCCGTTCGTCGACGCGATCATGGCGTCACCCCCTGGAGGGCAGGAGCCACGACGACGGCAGCGAGCACGAGCGCGTTGGCGAGGGCGCCCGCGCGCGCGTCGCGCCACCACATGCCGATGAGCGGCATCGACACCGCGACGCCGATAGCGGCGATGGCACGCCAGGCCGACTCGCCATCCAGCAGGAGGCCCGTGGCGGCCAGGAAGGCGGCGAGGGCCAGCAACCACGCGAGGCCGAGAGCGCGCGCGAACGGCGAATCGACCGACGCGTGAACCAAGTTCGTCGGGGCCCTCGACACCGAGTCCGGACGAGCCAGGCCCCACGTCGCCAGGAACCCCATCAGATGGATGAGGCCATGCGTAGTCAGCAACAGGGCGATCGCGATCCTCATGCCACGAGCGTCTCGCGCGAACCATGCGACCACAGGGGCCGAAGGTCCGCCTTCGTTCGGGGCCATCCGGGAGAGGCACTTCGCTCGATCCTCCTGATCGATCCACGAGATGACGTAAACGATCCGGAGCCTCGATCGCTCTGTACACGCGAACGCCGAGACGGGAGCGTACGGTGCAACGGATCGTGGACGATCAAGTCGGGGTACCGCGGGTCACGACGTCGTTCGAGGACGAACTCGGGCGGCTGTACCGAGAGGCCGCACCCAAGTTGTGGCGGTCGCTCTACGGGTACACGGGCGGGCGACGTCAGCTCTCCGAGGATGCGCTCGCCGAGGCCTTCGCCCTCGCGCTGGAGCACGAAGGAACGATCCGCCAGCCACTTCCCTGGATCTACCGCACGGCCTTCCGCCTCGCCACGCGCGAGCTCAAGGCCGAGCGGCGCCGGCCGCCGCCGGTGCCCGATGCGGTGCCCGGTATCGATCCAGGCGAAGTCATCGACATCGTTCGCGCCCTCGGCACGCTCTCGAGCCGCCAGCGCGCGGCCGTGATCCTGCACGACCAGGAGGGGTTCACCGCGCCGGAGGCGGGGCGGCTCCTCGGGATCTCGGCCGCCACGGTCCGCGTGCATCTGTTCCGGGGCCGATCACACCTGCGATCACTGCTGACCGAGGAGGACGCGTCATGACCGACCGCGTGCAGGACGAACTGACGAAACTCCGCCGCGCCCAGCTGCCCGACGATCTGTGGGCGCGGGCCCATCAGGGCCCGCGGATGGCGTCGCTGCCGCCACGCGATCCCGCTCCTCGGGGCGTCGGCATCGCGGCCTTCCTCGTGCTCGCGCTCGTGGCTGGCCTCGTATGGAGTCGTGTCGGCTCGTCCGACGTCGGCGACCGATCACTCTCGGGAGGCGGGGGGCCGGTCGACGTGCCGGCCAGGGGTGAGGTCGCACCCGTGTTCCTCGCCGACGGGCGTCCGGCGTTCGTCGTACATCACGAGGACGGCTCCGTGAGTGTCGTGGACGGCTTCTCGAGCCACCGCGCATGGGGTGTCGAGGAGCTGAACGTCTGGTGCCCGGCGACCCGGATGTTCGTGGAGGGCGCACACGAGGCGCACTTCGACGAGTACGGGGAATGGGCCGCCGGGCCCGCACCCGGCGGCATCGCGACCTTCGACTTCGAGGTGACCGCCACCGACGCCGCGGGTGACCCGAGCTCGATCCTGGTTGGACAGATGAGGGACTTCTCCCCCGGAGGAGGCGAGGGTCCCGAACGGCCTCCGTTCTGTCCGGCCGGCGGAGCCGGATCGGATGCCGGGCTGATCGAGGTGACGGGTGGGTACACGGGCGAGACCGGCCTGGTCCTCAGCCACCGGCTCGACAGCGCCAAGGTGTGGGGATCGCCGGCCGAGGCCGTCGCCGCGGCCCCGTCCGGCTGGATCGCGGTTCACGGAACGCTGCTCGTCGAACCCGACGGCTTCGTCCGGCTCTGTGCCGAGGTCGTCGGCGAGCGCTGCAAGGGCGGCGCGGTGGTCCGTGGCGTCGACGGGATCGGCTTGTACCTCAACGTGACCCGGCCCGATTGGGTGTCGGGCTACGAGGAGCCGCAGGTGTGGTTGGTCCAGGTCGACGACGGCGTGATCGACAACCCGGCAGGTGTCCCCCGGGCAGGCGTCGTCGGCGCGATCGAGCCATCGCAGGAACCCCCGTCGGCGAGGGCCGAGGTCAAGTGAAGATGAGTCTTCAGCAGAGGCAACGAGCACCGAACGGGAGGGCGGCGCCGATCCAGATCTGGCCCGGCACGGGGATCGCTGCTCTCGTCGCGGGGTCCGCCTGGGTGGCGTTCGTCGTCGGAGGACGCCTGTCATCGGAGGACTACATGGCGTGCGCCTCGACGTTCGGGCGTGCCATGAACGCCGTCGAGACCATCGCCTACCTGGCGTTGATCCCGGCCCTCCTCGGGCTGTACGCCGCGTATCGACGATCAGGCAATAGCTGGCTCGCAGTGACAGGGCCCATCGCGGCGGTGGGCTTCGCCATGGCCGGGGTCACCAATCTGATGGAGCACTGCTTCGTCAGCTCGATCGCGTTGCCGCTTCCACTGTTCAGGGGCTTCTCAGAGCCCTCCCCCTACATCCTCGGACTCCTGCTCACGTGGTTCTTCCTCCCGTTCACGCTGGCCCTGACCCGGGTGTCATGGATCCCGACGTGGTCCGCGTGGGGCCTCGTGATCGGGTTCATCTCGTTCTGGGCGGCGAACAGCCAGGGCGGCGCGGTCATCTTGGGCGCCGCATGGATCATCCTCGGGGCCTACCTCGTGGCTCATCGGACGTCGACGAGTCACGGCGCCACAGCGGAGGGACCGGCCTCGGCATCGCTCGTTCCCTAGATCAGGGAGCTGATCGACACCGCCAGGCCCAGGAATCCGACCGCCACGACGGCGCCGAAGAACGACGCCCCGAGCCGACCGGAAGCGACGCCTCGCTAAGGTGACCCTTGCCAGCTGCGTGGCAGCAAGCGCCGAGCTCGGCCCGAGGCGGGTCGCGGGTGGCCTCGACCGCCGGCGTCATATCCTTCGACCTATGTCCGCGCCTTCGACCGCGAGCGAGCTGTACCGGGCGCTCGACGACCGGGTGGGCACGAGGCTGTTCGGGATGAGCGAGCCGCTCAGGCTCGTCGTGATCGGGATCCTCACCGGTTCACACGTCCTGATCGACGACGTCCCGGGGGTGGGCAAGACCACGCTGGTGCGGCTGCTGGCCGGATCCCTCGGTCTGACGTACAAGCGGGTCCAGTTCACGCCCGATCTGATGCCGACCGACATCACCGGTACCTCGGTGCTCGACCGGGGCACCGACTCGTTCCAGTTCCGTCCCGGGCCGGTCTTCGCGCAGGTCGTTCTGGCCGACGAGATCAACCGAGCGACCCCCAAGACCCAGGCCGCGCTCCTCGAGGCGATGCAGGAGCACCAGGTCACGGTCGACGGCGAGAGCTACCCACTCCCCGAGCCCTTCTTCGTGCTGGCGACCCAGAATCCGATCGAGCTGGAGGGGACCTTCCCCCTGCCCGAGGCCCAGCTCGATCGATTCCTCCTGCGCGTCCGGCTCGGCTATCCCGACGAGGAGCACGAGCAGCAGATACTGCAGGTCACGAGCCGGAACCGGGACACTCCGGCGACCCCGATGGACGACCTTCCGTCGCTCGAGGACCTGCGCGCCTTGGTCGACGAGGTACGGATCGAAGAGCCGGTCCGCCGGTACGTGGTCTCGATCGCCGCGAGCTCTCGTGCCCACCCGGAGCTGGCCGTCGGCGTCAGCCCCAGGGCGGTCGAACAGATGGGCGATGCGGCCCGGGCCGCGGCGGCGCTGGAAGACCGGGCGTTCGTGATCCCCGACGACGTGAAAGCACTCGCCGCCCCGGTCTTCACGCACCGCCTCGTCCCCACGACCGATGCCAGGATCCGAGAGCGCACGGCGGGCGAGATCCTTACCGAGATCCTGCGATCCGTGCCGGTGCCGACGGAGATGTGAAGGGAGGCCACCGCCACGACCCCGAGCCATCGACGGGTCGCGCTCTTCACCGCCGGCGGGGGGCTGTTCCTCGCGGGGTTGTGGGACGAGACCGCCCTGCTGGTGTGGTCCGCGTCGGTCGGAGCCATCGCCGCGGCGGCCTGGTGGTGGACCGCCACCGCCTGGAGCGGGGTCGTCGTCGAGGCGGAGTTCACACCGGCTAGAGCCTTCGTCGACGAACCGACCCACCTGCGGATCCGGATAACGAACCCGCGCCGTCGCCCGCTCCCGATCGTTCGCGTGGAGACTGAGCTCCCCGAGCGGCTCGATCCGGCGGGTGAGGACGACCCGACGGCGATGCGCGGCTACCGGCGGCGGATCAGGGTCGGTGCGCGGAGCGAAGCCACCCTCCTGCTCCCCCTGCAGGCTCGTGGGCGCGGCGAGTACTGGCTCGGGTCGCTCGAGGTCTCCCTGTCGGACGCCCTCGACATCGTGCGTGTGGCTCGACGATTCGACACGTCGGGTCCGCTGCTGGTCATGCCGTCTCCACGCATCGGCGTTCCCCTGCGGATCAAGCGGTGGCTCCCATTCGGGACGCCCGCTTCGGGGGCGCGCCTGTTCGAGGACCGCGAGCACTTCGCGGGGGTGCGCGACTACGTCCCCGGAGATCCGATGCATCACGTTCACTGGCGCCTGTCGGCGCACGCCGGTGGGCTGCAGACCAAGCGCTTCGAACCCACGAGGTCGGCCGAGGTCCTGTTCGCCCTGGACCTGTCGCGCGGCGAACCGTTCTGGCGAGCGGTGAGCCCGGAGGCCGCTGAGGACGTCATCGGCTGGACGAGCCTGCTCGCCCGGCAGGCGATCTCGGCGGGCTGGAGGACGGGGTTGGTGGCCAACACGCACATGCGACGAGGACGTGGGCCGATGCGCGTGCCCTCGGCCACCTCCGCCGGACAGGAGGCGGCGCTGTTCACCGCCCTTGCCCGCATGCCCGCTCAGCCGACCAACGATCTGGCCCCGGTGTTGCGTGAGGAGGGTCGAAGGCTCGCCCGACGGACGACGATCGTGGTGATCTCGGCCGATCCCGGCGACTCGCTTCTGCACGAGATCGAGGTACTGAAGCGGCGGGGCGCCGACGTGGTTCACCTGTCTCCCGACCACATCGGCGGTGGGCCGTGAGCGGGTGGACGAGGAGCGAAGCCAAGGCGGCGGTCTTCGTCGCCGCATCGGAGGGCTGCGTGTGGGCGTTGCCCGCATCGTTGCTGTTCGTGGAGCACGTAGGCGGCGCGGCGCTCCTGGTGTTCTGTCTGGCGTTCGTCGCCGCCTTCACCGCGGCGACCGTGGGCGCGCTCAGGCTCAAGCACGTGACGAACTCGGGGGTGGCGATGATCGGCGTCGCGGCCGTCGCGGGCTTCCTCGCGGGTGGTCCGAAGCTCCAACCCGCGGTGGCATCGGCGCTGTTCGCGGCCGCGATCGGGCTGCGAGCGCTCGGCCTGGCATACCGGGACTGGAGGAATCCAGCCGAGGGCACACTCACCCTCGGCGCGGTTGCGCTCGGGGTCGAAGCGCTCCTCGCGTCCGGGGTGCAGCCGATGTGGACGACGCCGCTGGCCCTTCTGGTGCCCGGGTTCTTCGCGGTCGCTCTGGCGGGGCGTGCGGCCAACGTGTGGTCCGAGGGCGATGCCGTCCAACTCGAACCCGCGACCCGCGACGACGGCGAGCGGGCCGCCCGACTGGCCGCCCTGATCCCGATCGGCGCCGCGCTGGCCGCGGGCATGCTCGCGCTCCCGGGAGAGGGGCTCAACCGGATCGGCGGGCTCCTCGGCCCGGTCGGAGACGTGCTGGAGACCGTGTTCGTCAACGTCGTCGCGCAGGCGGCGAGGCCGATCCTCTGGCTGGCTGACCGTCTCAGCCTCGACCCCTCTGCCGTGCAACAGGCGATCGACGACCTGCGCGCCGACCCCGCGACCAACCAAGGGAGGGCGGCCGACGCGGCCGGGGTCGCATCGTCGTCTGCCACGGCCAGGCTGATGCTCGTCGCGTTCGTGGTCGCCCTGGTGGTCCTCGTTATCCGGATCGCTCGGCGGATCCGCCCCGCCGACGTGAGTCGGGGCACCGACGACCCGGGGATCAGAGGCACGGTCGTCGGCGAGTCCGCGATCCCTGACGCGCGGCCGGACGAGATCCCGCGTCGAACGCCGCGCCTGCCCGGCGACCGCATCCGACGGTCGTACGCCCAGGTGCTGATCGAGCTCCAGAGGGCCGGCGTGGAGATCACCCGCGAGCAGACCCCGGCGGAGATCGAGCGATCCACGACGGCGGTGATGCCCGAGATCGCCGCCAGCCTCGGCTCGCTCACGCGCGCCTACGAGAAGGTCCGATACGGCGCGCTGCGATTCGACGCCGCGGATCTTCGGCGGCTGAGGAGGGACGGCCGAACCGCGATCGCCATCGCGAAGCGGGCACGGCGCGGTCGCGACTCCTCGTCACGCTGAGGCCGCAACGCAGACCCGATCAGGTGAGGCGCCGAGCCTCCGATAGATTGACGGGCCGCGCGACTCCTTTGAGCTCCACCGGCCCGATCTCGTCGAACGCCACGTTCTGATCCGCGGTCGCAAGGGTCGCCTGGTCGCCGACCAGGACTTGGTCGGCGGTCGCGTACGCGGCGACGCGCGAGGCGAGGTTCACGGTCCTTCCGGAACAGTCGCCGCTCCGGACCGCCGCGCCGACCGCCTGCAACGGCACCCCGCCCTGCTCCAGTGCAAGGAGGAAGCGTGCTCGCCACACGTCCCCGCCGGAGAAGGTGAGCTCCGGCGTGCGCTCTGCTGTCGGGCTTCATCTTCCTTGCCTGCTGGATCGTCGCGATCGTCGTGGAGCTGCTCACGTCCGGTGCGCGATCCTCTCGAGTGCACCGAGCTCTTCCCCCGATCGCGCGTGCACGAACGCGTCGAGCAGGCGCTCGGTGTCGGCCATCTGGGCGTCCCAGTCGGCTCGCACGATGTCGATCCGGTCTTCGGGCTCCTGGAGCGAGGACAGGTATGCGCCGACCCCGGCCCCGCCGTCGCCGGCCCCTTCGTGCAACTCGAGCATCCGGATCGCGAGCTTCGTCTGTACCCCGTACACCGGGATCTGCGGGCCACGCGGCGCGGCGAGCCCGATGTAGTACAGCTTCTCGAGCCCCGCGGGCACGATGCCGCCCGCGTACCGCAGCGGCACCCCGTTGCGGCGCTCGACGAGCGACTCGTCGAGGAAGGGGAGCGTCGGGAGGAACCCGGTCGCCCACAGGATCGTGTCGTACTCGCGCTCGGTGCCGTCGGTGAAGTGCACGGTCGTGCCGTCGAAGCGGTCGATGCCGGGCACCGCGCAGATCCGTCCGTGCTGGATCCAGTAAAGGAGCAGGTCGTTCACCACGACACGCCCACCGGCGAGCGTGGGCGACTGGGGTTCGGGAAAGCCCGGGTAGTCCTTCCACTCGCCGATCGAGACGCGGGCGAGCAGTCGGGCGATCAGGTCCTGCTCCTGAGGCGAGAAGTCCGCGAGGAAGGGCACCTGCTGACGCGGCACGCCGAAGTACGCCTTCGGCTGGAAGTGCACGCCCCAACGGATCACGATGTCGACGTCGTACCGGTGCTGTGCCACGTCGACGGCCAGGTCGCAGCCGGAGTTCCCCGCTCCGACGACGAGGACGCGCTCGCCCGAGATGTCGTCGGTGTTGCGATAGGAGCCCGAGTGGATCTGCGGACCAGTGAACGCGCCGGGCACGTCCGGCACGTACGGATCCCACAGGTGTCCGTTCGCGACGAACACCCCGTCGTAGTCGATGCGCTCGCCCGTGCTCAGGGTGACCGTCCACCCCGCCGCCCCGACCGGCCGATCGGTCACGATCGGCACGACCGACTCGACCGCGGTGTCGAACCGGATGATCTCGTAGTGCCCGTGCGCGCGGGCGTACGCCTCGATGTAGGCGCGCACCTCGTCGCGACGGGGGAAGTGGGGATACTCGGCCGGCATCGGGAAGTCCTCGAAGAGGGTGGTGTCCCGCGAGGTGATCAGGTGGAGCGCGTCGTAGTCGGTGTGCCAGTGCCCGCCCACCCGATCGGTCTTCTCGTAGCAGTCGACCTCGTAGCCCGCCGACCGGAGCTGCTCGAGGGCAGAGATGCCGGCCGCGCCGGCTCCGATCACGCAATAGCGGGTCATGCCGCTCGTTCCTCCGTCTCTCATCGGATCACGTCGCCGCCGGACAGCGTGACGGTCTCACCGGTCATGTAGTCCGATGCATCGGAACCGGCGAGGATCCAGACCCACCGGGCGATCTCCGACGGGTGCGCGACGCGCCCGAGCGGGATCGACGCGGCCGCGGCCTCCATGCGCCCGGTCGCGGCGTTGCCTGGGGTGTCGACCCAGCCCGGCGCGATCGCGTTCACCCGGATGCGACGGGGTGCGAGCTCGAGCGCCGCGGACTTCGTGAGCATGATCACGGCGGCCTTCGACGCCCCGTAGACGAGCTGGCCCGGCGACACGACGAACCCGTCGACCGACGCGAAGTTCACGATCGCGGAGCCCTCCCGCAGGTAGGGCAAGGACGCGGCCATGACGTTGATCACGCCGAGCACGTTCACGTCGAACACCTGGTGAAACAGTTCGGGGGTCACCGTCTCGAGCGTGGACGGCGGATAGATGCCGGCGACGTTCGCGACCGCGTCGATCGCGCCGCCGACCTGGGGGATGTGTTGGGTGAGCGCGGCATCGAGGGTCGCCCGGTCGCGCACGTCCGCGGTGATCGGGACGAGCCTGCCGTTCGTCGCGGCGAGGTCCACCGGCGCGATGTCGACGGCGAGGGTCGTCCAGCCCCGCTCGAGGAACATCTCGGCCGTCGCGCGGCCCATGCCGCTGCCGGCCCCGGTCACGAGCGCGACACGCGTTGCGGTCATCGGATCGTCACCCCGCCGTCGATCAGGACGTCCGACCCCGTGACGTACGACGACGCATCCGACGCGAGGTAGACGACGAGCGGGGAGATCTCTTCGGGGCGTGCACGCCGGCCCAGGGGAGCGGCCGCCGAGGTGCCGCCGGTCGGCTCGTCGTCGTTCATCGGCGTGTCGACACCGCCGGGGCTGATCGCGTTGACTCGGATCCCGTGGGATGCGAGCTCGAGCGCCGCGGCGCGGGTGATGGCCAGGACCGCGGCCTTCGACGCGGCGTAGGCCGCGTAGCCTTCGGCACCGCGATGGGCGGCGGTGGAGGCGACGTTCACGATCGAGCCGCCGCCGCGACGGATCATCGCGGGCGCCGTCGCGCGGATCCCGAGCACGACGGAGGTCGCATTGACCCGCTGGATCCGCTCCCAGTCCGCCATGAGCATCTCGCGGAGAGACGCGACCCGGATGATGCCCGCGTTGTTCACCAACACATCGAGCCCTCCCTCGCGCGCTTCGATGTCCGCGACCAGCTGGCCCCACGCGTCGTCGTCGGTGACGTCGAGGTGGGCGAATCGCACTGGCAACCCTCGCTCGACGAGCGAGGCGGCCGTTTCCTCGCCCTGCTCGTCCAGGACATCCGCGATCACGACGCGGACGCCGGCGGCGGCGAGCGCCTCGGCGTGCGCTGCGCCCTGACCCCGAGCGCCTCCGGTGATGAGCGCGATCCGTTCGGGCATCTCCTCGACGACCTCTCCTGAGCCATAGGCTGAACCTTGAACAACCGGTAGAGTAATCGGCGATGCCTCTATCTCACAAGACGGTGCTCGCCTGGGGTGGCATAGGTGTTGGCTAGGGCGGACAACGCGTCCGCGATGACGCTCACGCAGGTCCACTACTTCCTGGCGGCGGTCGCCGCGGGCTCGCTCACACGGGCGGCCGAGGAGCGGGGCATCGCCCAGCCGACGCTCTCGGAGCAGATCCGCAAGCTCGAGCGGAGCCTCGGCGTCGCGTTGTTCACCCGTGGGGCGCAGGGCTTGACGCTCACCGAAGCGGGGCGGCGGTTCCTGCCGCACGCACAGACCGTCGCCCGCGACATCGAGGCCGCGATCTCGTCGACCTCCGGCATCCGCGACCTGGAAGCCGGCTCCGTCGAGTTCGGCATGTTCAACAGCGGGCAGACCGTGCTGTCCGGGCTGATCCCCGCCTTCCGCACGGCGCATCCGAACATCGCCGTCCGGGTGATCGGGGCGAACTCCGCGCAGGTGGCGGACGCGGTCCGATCGGGTCGTCTTGAGGCCGGTGTGGTCGCGCTGCCGATCGACGCGCGCGGACTGAGCATCGGCGACGTGCTGTGGTCGTGCGAGGTGGCCTACTTCCACGTGGATCCTGCCGCGACGACCGCACCAGTCTCGATCGAGGCGCTGCTTGAGCGTCCGCTCGTGCTACCGGAGTCGGGGTTCGCGCAGACCGATCCCACGCGCCGGCAGCTGAGCGAGCGGGCGCAGCAGCTCGGTCGCGCGCTCGTGCCGGACATCGAGGTCGAGACCGGCGCCGCGGCCCTGGCGATCGCAGCGAGCGGCGTCGCCGGCGCGGTGGCGTCCGTACCGGTGGCCGAGGCGCTCGGCTACACGAAGCAACTCACGTCGGTGAGCCTCGATCCTCCGCTGATCGAGACGTTCGCCGTGATCACCCGCGACGCTTCGAGCCTCTCGCCCGGCACGCAGGCGATGATCGAGCTCGTCGAGCAGCACATGCGCATGCTGCACCGCGAGTACCAGCCCTGATCGACGATCGCACGCTCGGGTACGTCAGGCGAAGGCGGGGATCAGGTCATAGCCTTGCGTCCGTGGAGGACCTCGCTCGATTCTTCCGATTGGAACAGCGACTGCTCGAGCGGCTCAGCACGCGGGTCGAGCATCTCGATCTTGGAACGGTGTTCTTCGACGAGGAGGTCCGCGAGCGGTACAACTCGAACTTCCTGCTCACCGACGGACCCCCCGACGGAGTGCCGGGTGAGGCGCTCCTCGAAGCGGTCGATCGGGTCTTCGGCGAGGCTGGCTACCAGCACCGATGCGTGGTGGTTCGTGACGACACGGCGGGCGGCCCGTCGAGGAGGTCTCGTTCGCCGAGGTCAGTGACCTCGTCCTCGAGGTGTATCGGCGTGAGCCCTGGAACGATTCAGACACGATCACGCGGCTGTTCACGGCGCAGCACGGGAAGAACGAACGGGTGATCGGAGCCAGGTTCTTCGCCGTCCGGCTGGGCGACCATCTCGCCGGCAACTGCGAGCTCTACATCGACGGTTCGGACGCTCAGATCGAGTACGTGGAGACGCTTGAGGAGTTCCGGGGTCGAGGCGTGGCCCGCGCCGTCGTCCTTCGGGCGATCGAAGCCGCCAGCGAAGCTGGGGCTCGCGACATATTCATCGTGGCCGACGACGACGATTGGCCCAAGGAGCTGTATGGGCGCCTCGGCTTCGACCGGATCGGTCGGACCTGGCAGTTCATCCGGGAGCCGAAGGTCAAGGCCACTGAACCTCGGCCGTGAGCCCGCACGTCCCCGGCGGCGCCAGCTATGGGACGCCGACCATGGCGCGGGCGCTGGCCTCCACATCCCGAACACCGGTGACGAGCAAGAACGGGCGCGTGGTCACGCTCACCGTGACGACGGCCTCGGCGGTGCCAGGCTCGCAGGCACAGGCGACGAGCACGGCGCCGTTGTCCTCGGCGAAGTCCCGCGCCACGTCGATCGGCGGCCGGCCGGTCGGCAGCACCAACTCCTGGGCGGCCGCGAGCGCGGCTGCGTCGGCGGCCGAACGCGCCTGCTCCCGGGCGACCAGCGCGGAACCGAGATCCGCGGCACCGAGCGTCAGCACGACGATGAGCCCCATCGTGGCGGCGGCGACCAGCGTCACGGAACCGCGCTGGGATCGAAGGCGCCTCACGCGGCGAACTCCTGGCGGTCGGTGGCGCTGGCCGACATCGTGACCCCGCCCGGGATCAGCCAACCCAGGAACGGCACGCGCACCGGCGAGGTGTAGCCGACGACGACGGTGACCGGGTCGCCCTGGGTGCCGGCTCGCTGGATGTCCACCGTCCTGGCGCCGGGGTCGAGTCCGGGTGCCGCCGCCGCCACCGCGTCGGCGACGGCACCCGGGTCGGGGTCGACGGCCGCGGTTCGGGCCCCGGCACGCGCCGCGCCCTCGACCAGCATCCGATCGGTGATCACGAGCCCCACCTGCACGAACGCGAGCACCACGACGAGGAGCAGCGGCAGCACGAGCGCGAACTCGACCGCCGCCGCCCCACGCTCGGTCGGTCGGCTAGGCCGCGTTGGCATCGCCGATCACGCTGTCGATCACCTGGTCGAAGAACGCCGGCAGGCGTCCCGACGACCGTGCCCACGCGATCAACACGACCGCCACCGCCGCCGCCGCGAGGATCACCAGCGCGTACTCGGCCGTGGTCTGACCCTCCTCGCGGCGGAGCGGACCACCGCGCACGGAACAACAGCCCGTACAGGAACAGCATCCGCACCACTTCCTTCCCTAGATCGACCGAACGGTGGTGAGCAGGACCGGCACCACCGTCAGGAGGAGGAACGCGGGGAGGACGAGAAACACGAGCGGGAACAGCATCTTCACCGGCGCCGTGCGAGCTCGTTCCGTGATGCGCGCGCGCCGGTCGGCGCGAACCGAGGCCGCCAGCTCGGCGGTCGCCTCGGCCAGAGACGACCCCAGCCGCTCGGTCCGCCCGACGATGGCGGCGGCGCGGCGCAGGTCGGCGAGGTCGAGCCGCTCGGCGAGCGCGGCCAGCTCGTCCTGCATCCGGGCGCCCAGGTCGACCTTTTCGAGGACGCGCCCCAGCTCCTCGGCCATCGGCCCCCGGAGAGCCGGCTGCGCCCGGCGGAGCGACAGCTCGGCCGACAGGCCCGCTGACGAACCGACGGCCAACAGGTCGAGGAGCTGGGGGACGTCCTCGTCGACGGACCGCCGTACCCGGCGCTCGGCACGGGCTCGCCTCCAGCCCGGCAGCCGCCAGGCGAGCAGCCCAGCCACCAACGCGACGACCGCGGCCACGACGGGAGCCACGAGCGCCACGAGGACGATGGGTACGGCCGCGAGCAGCGCCGGTCGAGGCCGGTGCCTCGCCGTTGCCTCGCGCCCCCCCGGTGGGATCAACGGCACCACGACGTTGTCGCGGGCCGCGTGCATGGCCGCAACGGCGAAGGCCGCGGCACAACCGGCGAGCAGCGAGGCGAGCAGCGCCGGGCTCACCAGCGCACCTCCAACAGGCTCCTGATCCACACGAAGGCCAGCGCCTCCAGGGTGAGGCCGACGCCGATGGCCATGAGGCCGGCCGGGGTCGCCACGGCCGACTGGATCTCGCTCCTCGAGGTGAGCCAGAGGAACGCGAAGAACCCGAGCGGCAGGACGCCCAGGATCGTGCCCGACAGACGCGCCTGGGCTGTCAGCCCCCTGACCTCGGCGGCAGCGTCCCGGCGCTCCCGCAACGTCTGGGCCACCTGGTCGAGCACGGCGGGCAGGTCGCCGCCGCTTCGCCGATGCAGGTCGAGCACGCCCGTGAGCAGGCGGGCATCCTCCGTGTCCACCTCGTCGGACCACCCCCGCAGGGCGCGCTCGATCGGGACGCCCATCTCGAGATCCGTGGCGAGTTCAGCCAGGGAATGGTCGAGGGGCGGAGTCGCTTCGGCCGCCGCGTACTCCATCGACTGCGGTACGGACAGGCCAGCGCGCAGCGACGCCGCGATCGCTCGCACCACGTCGGCGAGATGTTCGTCGATCGCAGCGCGTTCACGCGCGGCGGCGCGTCGCCCCCACCACCGCCGGGCCACAAGCCCGAGACCCACGCCCGCCGGCAGGCCGATCCACGAGCCGCCCAGGACGACCCCGACGGCCCCGCCGCCGGCCGACCAGGGAAGCCACGGTGGCCACGAGACGCGCAGCGCCCTCGGGTGCTCCGCGCTCGGAGGCCGCAGCCTCGCCAGCCATTGGTCCCGCCGCGCCGAACGCCGGGCCAGGCCGACGAGGAGCACCCCGACGCAGGCGAGGACGCCCACGAGCAGCGTCACGAGGCGTCCTCCCCTTGTCGAACAGGCCCTCGACCGACTCGCCGCGCTCGACGAGCGTCGGAGCCTGCTCGGGCTCGATCCCGGTGGCGTCGAATCCTCCGGTGGCTCCCTGACGCGGTCGGAACCGGAACAGCGGCGAGATCACCGGCTCCGCCCGGCGGGTTCCCTCGACCGCCGCGACCTCCCAGATCACCCGTCGACCGTCGCGGAGCCGCGCCAGGTGCACCACGACGTCGATCGCCGAGGCGACCTGATGGCGGACGTGAGCCGCCGGCAGGTCCACGTCGGACATCATCGCCATCGTCTCCAGGCGCCAGAGCACGTGGCGCGTGGAGTTCGCATGGGCCGTCGACAGCGATCCCTCGTGGCCGGTGTTCATCGCCTGGAGCATGTCGAGGGCCTCGCCACCGCGGACCTCGCCGACGATGATCCGATCCGGGCGCATCCGAAGGGCCTGGCGCACGAGGTCGCGGACCGTCACCTCGCCCCGCCCCTCGACGTTCGGGGGACGCGACTCCAGCGCCACCACGTGAGGCTTGGCCAGCCGCAGCTCGGCGGCGTCCTCGATCGTGACCAGCCGCTCGCCGTCGGGGATGTAGCCGCTGAGCACCCCCAGCAGCGTGGTCTTGCCGCTCCCGGTACCGCCGGACACGACCACGTTGAGCCGGCCGCGAACGCAGCTGGCAAGGAACCGCAGCATGCGCGGCCCCGCGCTCCCGCCGCTCAGGAGGTCCTCGGGTCGGATCGGGACCTGCGAGAACTTCCTGATCGTGAGCACGGGACCGCGGAGCGAGAGGGGCGGGACGATCGCGTGGACCCGCGAACCGTCCGGTAGTCGCGCATCCGCCCAAGGCGATGATTCGTCGACCCGGAGGCCCAATGGCCCCACGATGCGCTCGATCAGATGGATGACGGCCTCCTCCCCCTCGAATAGACCGTCACCCGCCCGCTCGATCCGCCCCTCTCGCTCCACGTACACGTCGTCGGGTCCGTTGACCATGACCTCGGTCACGTCCGGGTCCTTCAGCAGGAACTCGATCGGACCGAACCCGACGACCTCGTCCGACACCTGGTTGACCACCCGGGTCAGCTCGCGCTGCGGCAGGATCGTGCCGCTGGCCCGCAGCAGGCCGAGCGCCTCCTCTCGCACCCGGACCCGACGCTCGGTCCGCGGCGCCGCGGCGAGCCCTCGCGCATCGACCCGCTGGCGCAGCTCGTCCCGCACCTGTCGACGCACGAGCGCCAGCGCCTCGGCGCTCAGCTGAGCCGGATGCCGCGCGCGTTCCTCCACCGGGACTCCTCCACACGTCGTCGATCAAGGGCGATGCCAGGGAGAGGAGGCGCGAGATGCCTGCTCGGTGTCGGTGAACCGCACCCCGCGAGGGATGCGAACGGTACCAAGGCGGTCGCGGGCGGGTGAATCCCCAGCCCGACCGATTCGCGATTCTTGTCGGGGGACGTGCGCGCCGTCGTCCGGGTGACCTTCCGAGCCGCGATCCCCTGGAGCGGCAGGTCCTCGCCGCCGTCACGATCCGACCGCGTCCCCGCCCGAGGACGGCACGCTCTCGTCGCACCGTCCCCAAGACGAGAGCCCCCGACTGAACGGCGTGGGAACCGCCCGACGTGATCGCCGGTGAAGTCGCGCACCACGACGAACGGTGCTATGGCGCATCGACCGACGGCTACGTCGACCATCATCCTTGGACGGTCCACGCTCGGAACCGGAGAGTACGGGGTCGCCTCTGGCACACCGGTCATCCACGCGCATGGTGGACTCGTGTGTGGGCTCGACGCGGCATGGGCCGATGCGGCCGCGCATGACCTCGGCGTGCGGATCATCTCGCCGGACCGACCGGGCCTGCTGCGCTCGAGAAGACCTCGAGCAGAGCGAACCACGGGCGACTGGGCGGCCGACGTCGTCGAGCTCGCCGACGCCCTCGCGCTCGATCGGTTCCACGTCGAGGGCTGGTCGATGGGAGGCCAGTACGCGCTCGCCTGCGCGGCCGGTGCGGGCGATCGGATCAATCGCCACCGCCGTACTCGCCGGCGCTCCCCCGCTCGATGATGCGGTGACGTTCGGTGAGCAACGCGACCCGAGCAGTCAGCTCACCGCTCCTGGCGTAGTACCACCCCGTCGCAGCGAAGGTGAAGTTCGAGGCGCTGGCCGAGGTCGACGATCCACACATCCACGTCTTGAACCGGATGCGTGCTGTACGGCATGGCCACCGCGTCGAAGGCCGCGGCCGGCTCCGTCCCGGGCTGATGGCATCGCGGTCGCCTTCGCGCCCGCACTCCGCAGCGCCGAGGGCATGGTCGAGGAATATCGCGCCGTGGGCACGGTCCTGACGGGCTCCCTTCGGCCCGAGGACATCGCCGGCCCCGTCCACGTGTGGTGGGGCGAGCTCGACCCTTCTGATCCCCCGCCGCTGGGCGGAATCGCTCGCAGAGCGGATCCCGGACTCGACGCCCCGCACGATCGCCGACGCCGACCACATGCTCCCGCTGACCCACCCCGCAACGGTCCTCGGTGCGTTGATCGCGGCCGAGTGAAGCGGCCGGGCCCGCCGCGAACGACTCGCGAGGGACACGACCGAATCGACTCAGGGCTTGCGGAGCTTCCAGATGTGGTCGCCCGGGAAGTCGCGGGCCCACTCCAGCGTGGTGAAGGTGGTGTAGGTCGAGGTCGAGTCGGGGGCAGGCCGAAGCTCGATCAGATCCTCGATGATCAGGCCCGCGTCGCGGAAGACCCGGATCCACTCCCCGTAGGTCAGGTGCCACTCGACGCTGACCTGATCGTCCTCCGGGTACTCGGTGCGGCCGAGCTCGAAGTACGGGCGGTGCAGCTCGCGATCGGGTGGCGAGTCGTCGTCGGGCCAGCAGACCGCCACCCAGGGCGTCGCGATATCGAACGCGAGTGCGCCCCCGGATCGGAGCACGCGGGCGCACTCGGGGATCGTCACCCGCGGATCGGTGAACGAGGTGGCGCCGTGGTCGCACACGACGAGGTCGAAGCTCTCGTCGTCGAACGGAAGCTCCTCGGCGCTGGCGCGCACCAATGGGAACCGCACGCCGGTCTCGGCCACGTTGGCCCGCGCCACGGCGAGTTGGTTCGCGGAGAAGTCGAGCCCAACCACGTCGGCGCCGCGCTTGACGAGGTTGATCCCGAACTGTCCGCCACCGCAGCCGAGCTCGAGGGTCCGAAGTCCGGCGATATCTCCGAGCGCGTTGATCTCGTCCTCGGGGATCGCCCATGTGCCCCAGAGCACCGCGTCCCACCGGTTCAGCTGTGAGGCGTTCCGCGCCTGGTAGTCGGCGCTGTCGGCCTCCCAGCTGACGAGGTTCGTCCTGACGTCGTCCCGGCTCATGGGCGCGAGTGTAGCGAGCGTGATGGCACGCTACGGATCCGCTGGTGGGCAGACCGATCGGATGAGGCCGTAGGCTTTGCCCGATGCACGAGTCCACCCCTCCTGTGGGCAACGAACCGGCGACGATCACTCGCCGTCAGCTCTTGATCGCCGGGTCGATCGCCGGCGCGGGAGTCGTGCTGAGCACCACAACCTCGGCGGCATCGACGCGTCTGACCCGACCCCGCACGCCGACACCGAGGGTCGAGCTGGACGACTTCATCCGCCAGCGCATGAAGGCGGGTCGCCTGCCGGGACTCTCGGCGGCGATCGTGTCGGGAGGAAGCGTCGGGTGGACGCGTGGCTACGGACTGGCGAACGTGTGGCGGGGCCAGAGGGTGCGGCCGGACACCCCCTTCATGCTCGCCTCGATCTCCAAGACGGTGATCTGCACGGCCGTGATGCAGGCGGTCGAAGACGGCCTGTTCGCCCTGGACGACGACATCAACGACCTCCTCGCCTTCCCGGTGCGGCTGCCAGCCCGCCCCCACATGCCGATCACGATCCGTCATCTGCTCACGCACACCTCGGGGATCCTCGACCGGTGGGCGGTCTGGGACGACCTGTACTCGAAGGGCGACTCTCGCGTGCCGCTCGGCGCCTTCCTTCGCGACTACCTCGTGCGGGGTCGCCGGTACTACCGACGCGCCAACTTCGCTCGGCGGGATCCCGGCTCGAAGTACGCCTACTCGAACGTGGGCGCCGCGCTGGCCGCCTACGTCGTGGAGGTGGCGAGCGGCACGGGGTTCGACCGATGGTGCGACGAGCGCATCTTCGGACCCCTCGGCATGGCGCGAACGGGCTGGCACCTGGCCGACCTGCCGGCGGCCGAGGTCGCCATGCCGTATCACTGGTCACGCGCCGACGACCGGTTCGAGGCGATCGGCCAGTACGGATACCCCGACTACCCGGACGGCGCGCTGCGTGCCACCGCGCGGTCGGTCGCCACCCACCTGGGGATGATGATGCACGGGGGTCGATGGCACGGAGCGCGCGTTCTCGATGCCGCGTCGGTCGGGGAATCGCTGCGGCCGCAGCTCGCGGGCATCACGCCCGGCCAGGGACTGATCTGGTATCGGTTCCGCCTGCGGGGCCGCGAGCTGTGGGGCCACAACGGTGGCGACAGCGGGGTCGCTACGGAGGCGTTCTTCGATCCGCGTGAGGGCGTGGGCGTCGTGGTGCTTGCCAACGGCGACTGGCGTCGCTCGGCCACGAGCTGGCCGTTGCAGCAGATCATGATGCGCTTGTTCGACGAGGCGCCACGCCTCACCTGACCGCCGAGATCAGCCGAACCCATGGCGGCCAGGAGCGCGAGGTAGCCCTAGCTGAAGAGGCGCTTGTCCGTCTCGGCGAGACGCTCGGCCATCGTCGTGAGCAGGCGCATGGCGACCGGAGGGTTCTCGCGCAGCACCGACCTGAGGCCCTTCGCCGACAGCGTGAGGCATCGAACCGGGGCCTGGGCGAGCACGCTCGCCGATCGGGGCACGTCGGCGAGCAGCGACATCTCGCCGAAGAAGTCGCCCGGGCCGAGTCGCTTCACGGTGCGGCCGTTGCGCACCACCTTCGCTGTCCCCTCGACCAAGACGAAGAACACCGAGCCGGCGGCGCCCTCGTGAACGAGCTCCTCACCGACCGCGCAGGTACGGCTGCCGCTCACCTTGGCGATCTCGTGCATGTGGCGCCGGGACAGGCCCGCGAACAAGGGGACCTTACTCAGCAACTCCGCCTGCTCCTTGATCCGTCGCTGCGAAGCGGCGCGCGTGCGTGATCCGGTCGGCTCGTGGGTCCACGTGCTTTGGCTGGTCATCGTTCCCCCTGTCGGCCCCGAGCGCGGTCGCGCCCGAGCCCACTCGATACCCCCGGGCCGCGGACCATGTCAAACCCGTCGCATGGATAGTCTGCCCGCGATACGTATCGGGTCGGGCTCCTTGACCCGTCCCGCTCCCCGGGGGACCCTGGCTGCGATGTCGACTCAGGCGACGAACGCCATCGTCCGATGGGTGGAACCATGACGGCCCGACAGGTGATCACCGGACAGCCGATGGACATGTGGCTCGAGGCCCTGGCCTCTGAGTCCCTCGACCCTGGCGGCGAGGCGTTCTCTGCGCTGGCCGCGGCCTCCGGAGCGAGCCTCGTCGGCGCCGTCGCCCGGCAGTCGATGAAGAGCCTGGGCCTCGACTACGGGCGGGCCCGGATGCAGCAGATCGCCGACGAGGCCGACGGCACGCGGATCACCGTCCTGCGCCTGGCCGACATGAACGCCGACGCCTTCCAGGCCTTCCTGGACGCTCACAGGATGCCGCACGAGACCGACGACGGCCGGACGGCGCGCCTGCGGGTGCTGCAGGAGTCGCTCGAGGTCACGATCGACGGCCAGCTCGAGATCGCTCGCAAGGCGGTCTATCTGATGGGCCTGGCCGACGAGGCCACCCGCGACGGCAACCCCAACGCCGCGGCGGACGGGCTGAGCGCCGCCGCCGCGCTCAACGCGGCCACGTATGCGTGTCTCGCGAGCGTGCAGATCAACGCCTTCGCGATCATCGACGCTGGACGACGCGCCGACCTCGCCGAGACATGCGACTCCTTGCGTGAACGGGCCGACTCGCTGTTGCGCGTGGCCCAGGACACCTTCATGGGCCGTCTCGAGGCCCTGCAGGTCATGCCACCGGAGGGCGGCACGCCGAAGCCGGCGCCGGCGGCCGCACCCGCGGACGCGCCCCCGGCAGTTGCGCCGGCAGACGTGGCGCCCGAGGCCTTCGTCCAGCCGCCCGAACCGGTACCCGACGAGGTCGACGAGAACGACGGCTCCGAGGGGTCCGAAGCCGATCCCGTGGGAGCGGACGACGAGGATGACGACGACGAGCCCGAGGGTCTGACCGGCGGCGTCGTCTTCCCGAGCGATTGGCCGAGCGACGACGACGCGACGAAGGACGAGGCCGCCGATCCCGAGCCTCCTCGCTCGTCGCAAGGCGACAGCTGGTAGGCCGGTCGCTCCAGCCCCTACCATCCAGCCGTGTTCACGCTCACGATCGATGACCTCGCGGCGTATGCGCGCGGCTGCGCGATCCTGGGGACGGGAGGCGGCGGAGACGTCGACGTGCCCCTCCTGCAGGCTCGGGCGGCGCTGGAGACCCACGGCCCCGTGGAGGTCGTCGCGCCCGAGGAGGTCGCGAGCGACGCGCTCATCGCGCCCGTGGGCGGCTGGGGCGCGCCGACCGTAGGGATCGAGCGGTTCGAGAGCGGCGACGAGATGGACGTGCTGGCCCGTGCCGTCGAGCAGCGGGTCGGGCGCCGGATCGACGTCGTGATGCCGGGCGAGATCGGCGGGGGCAACGGCGTGACGCCGGTCGCCTACGCCGCGCAGTCGGGGCTCCCGCTGCTCGACGCCGACGGGATGGGGCGCGCGTTCCCCCGAGGCGACCAGGTCGCGATGCACGTCGCAGGTATCGACCCCGCGCCGGCGTTCCTCGTCGACCACTTCGGCAACGTGGTGATCCTCGAGCCCACCGACACCGCCTGGCTGGAGCGGCTGGCCCGCTCGGCGATCGTGGCGTTCGGGGGCACCGCGATGGGGGTCGACCACCTCATGGACGGGGATACCGCTCGCGGCGGCGTGGTGCCGGGCACCGTTTCCCAGGCGCTCGCCCTCGGGCGGGCGCTCGATGCGGGCGGCCTCGACGCCTTGATCGAGGCGGCCGGCGCGATCCGGCTGATGAGCGGCAAGGTCGTCGACGTCGACCGGCGCACGACGGGGGGGTTCGCCCGCGGCGAGGTGACGATCGAGGGGACGGGCGGCGACACCGGGCGCACGATGCGCGTGCGAGTTCAGAATGAGAACCTCGTCGCGATCGAGGAACCGGGAGAGGTGGTCGCGTCGGTGCCCGACCTGATCGTGATCGTCGACGAGGCCACCGGCGACGCGATCGCCACGGAACGCGTGCGCTTCGGACATCGTGTCGTCGTCATCGCGATGCCGTGCGCCCCCGTATGGCGGACCGAGGAGGGGCTGCGCCTCGCGGGCCCCTCGGCGTTCGGCTACCCGCACGCGTACGAACCGATCGAGGAACGCGGCCGTGGCTGATCTACGGATCGGGATCGACGTTGGCGGCACGAATACCGACGCCGTCCTGATCGACGCCTCGGGCACGATCGTCGCCTCGGCCAAGCGACCGACGACGCCCGACCCGGCCGACGCGATCGAGGCCGCGCTCGGCGCGGTGCTGCCCGAGGAGCCGGGAACCGTCGGACGCGTGTGTCTGGGCACGACCCACGCGATCAACGCCGTGCTCGAGCGCCGCGACCTCGCCCACGTCGCCGTGGTCCGGATCGGCGCCCCGGCGACGCGCAGCGTGCCCCCGCTTACCGGGTGGCCCGACGACGTCCGCGAGGCGGTCGAAGCCAGCACGGCGATCGTGAGGGGAGGGGTCGAGATCGACGGCCGGCTGCACCCCCTCGATCTCGACGAGGTGCGCCGGGCTCTCGAGTCGGCACCCTGCGAGGCGGTCGCGGTGACGGGCACGTTCTCTCTGCTCGACGCGAGCCAGGAGGAACAGGTCCTCGAGACGGCTCGCGAGGTACTGGGCCCCGACATCCCGGTCTCGCTCGGCCATCGGGTCGGGGGCCTCGGGCTCCTCGCACGAGAGAACGCCGCTGTCCTCAACGCCGCGCTCGGGCCCGTGGCTCGCGCCGTCGCGACCGCGTTCGAGTCGGCCCTGCGCGGTCACGACCTGTCCGCCGCGGCCTTCCTCGCGCAGAACGACGGCACGATCGTGCCCCTCGATCGAGCGCGTGAGCTGCCCGTACTCACGATCGGCAGCGGGGCGGCCAACAGCATCCGCGGGGCGGCGGCGCTCGCCCGCGTGACCGACGCGATCGTCATCGACGTCGGGGGGACGAGCACCGAGGTGGGCGCAGTCGCGAGCGGGTTCCCCCGCGAGTCCGGCGTGGGAGCGACGATCGGGGGAGTCGCCACCAACTTCCGGATGCCCGACGTGGTGAGCGTGGCCGTCGGCGGCGGCACGGTGATCGACGAGGCCGGCGAGCTCGGCGCCCGGAGCGTCGGGGCCGCCCTGACCCAGGAGGCCCTCGTCTTCGGCGGGGCGACCCCAACCCTCACCGACGCGGCCGTCGCCGCCGGCCGCGCGGATATCGGTTCCCACCGTCTGCAAGAGGGCGCGCGCTTCGCGCGCGCCCTCGCCCGCGCCCAAGCCACCGTCGCCGACGCCGTCGATCGCGTCCGGGTATCCCCGGCTCCTCAGCCCACGATCCTCGTGGGCGGCGGGGCCGTGATCCTCACCGACGACCTGGGCGGCGGCAAGGTCTTGCGACCGCACGGGTTCGACGTCGCCAACGCCGTCGGCGCCGCGCTCGCGCGGATCGCCGGCGAGGCCGACCGCGTGTTCGTGTGGGGGCCGCTGACCGATCGCGATGATGCGATCGCGGGCGTTACGAAGGAAGCCCGCGACGAGGCCGTCCGTGCGGGCGCCGACCCGACGACGATCGAGACGATCTGGGTCGAGGAGACCGCGCTCGCCTACCTCGACGTCCCGGCCGCGCGGATCCGGGCCAAGGTCGCCGGCGAGCCCAGGAGGGACTGACACGCCTCAGGCACGGTGGACCACCTGCCCGCCGACGACGGTCGCCGCTACCCGCACGTCGAGGATCCGCCGCGGCTCGCTCTCGAGCGCGAACAGGTCCTCCGAGAGCACCGCGAGGTCCGCGTACTTGCCCGGCGTGATCGAGCCGCGATCGTCCTCGGCGAAACACGCCCTCGCGCCACCCATCGTGTAGGCACGTACGGCGGTGGCCAGGTCGACGGTCTCCTCGGGGATCCACGACTCACCGCCGTCGAGGTCGGCGCGGGTGATGGCCGAGTACATGCCGACGAACGGGTCCATCTCGGCGACGTTCCAGTCGCTGGAGAACGCGAGCTCCGCGCCCGAGTCCCTGAGCGAGCGGAAGGCCCAGGCGTATCGCCACCGCTCGGGGCCGACGTTGGCCCGCCAGTCCTCCACGATCTCGGGCGCGCAGTGACGGGGCTGCATGCACGGCATCACGCCGAGCACGCCGAAACGGGGGACGTCGTCGGGGTGCAGGCACTCGGTGTGGACCATGAGGTGCCGGCGATCCCCCGGACCGTTGGCCCGGCGCGCGGCCTCGATGCCATCGAGCGCGGTGCGCAGCCCTCGATCGCCGGTCCCGTGGATATGGCACTGGAAGCCGCGCCGTTCCAGGTCGATCATCACGTCGGCGAATTCGTCGGGCTGCCAGAACAGCTCGCCGCGCTCGGTGGGCCGGTTCGCGTAGGGCTCGAGCATCGCGGCGGTCCACGGTTCGATCACGTCGTCGATGTAGAGCTTGATCGCGCCCACGCGCAGGCGGTCATCGTCGAGACGCTCCCGGACAGCCGAGAACTCCTCGCGCTCGGAATCGGTGGTACCCACGGGATGGAACATCGCGGCGACCAGCCTCGAGCGCAGTCGCCCCTCGTCGCGGGCACGCTCGAAGATCCACATGTCGTCGGGCGAGTTCTGCGGCTCGACCACGGTGGTGATACCGAGTTCGGCCGCCATGTCGAGGCTGCCGAGCGTGCGTTCGTATTGGAGCTCGCGTGCGTATCCGGGCACGACGCCTTCGAGCGCCGCCTCGCCCGCACGCGAGATGCCCATCACGGCGAACCCGGTGACGAATCCGGTCGGCTCACCGTCGGCGCCGGCCTGGACGTGCCCGAACGGCACCCGCTCGACGCCCCGGCGGATCCCGAACGCCGCCATCGCCTCGCGGTTGAGCCAGACGTTGTGGACGTCGTAGCTGAACAGGAACGCCGGCCGCCCTCCCGTTAGGCCCTCGAGATCCTGCCAGGTCGGGAGTCGGCCGCCCGGCATCGCACCGTAGTTCCAGCCGACGCCCTCGATCCATGCGTGCTCGGGATGGTCGTCTGCGTGTGCCCGCACGCGGGCCTTCAGCTCGTCCAGCGAGCGGGCGCCGGCGAGATCGACCTCCAACGGGTTCGACCCCAAACGGACATGGTTGTGGCTGTCGACGATGCCGGGTATCACCGTCGCGCCGCCGGCGTCGATCACGTTCGTGTCGGGGCCGGCGAGCGGGCGCGCGCCGTCGTCGTCACCCACCCAGGAGATCCGATCCCCCGACACCGCCACCGCATCGGCCGTGGGCAGGTCGTCGTCGACCGTGTGCACGCGGGCGTTGACGATCAGCAGGTCGGCAGGTGAGTTCACCCAGCGAAGCTTAGGGCGGCTCGAGCACCCGCGCGGCCAGTCGTTCGAACATCCTGCCCAGCCGGCCCTTGGGACCGATGAGTCGACCGCGGTCTTGGGCCCGACCCACGGAACGGTCGAGCGGGAACACCGCGACCGGGGGTTCGCCGAACACGCGCACGACGTCGCCCGGCGTGACCTCGCCCCGTCGTCGCCCGGTTGACGACCAGCTCGACGCGCTCGCGATCCAGGGAATCCATCGCCCGCTGTGTCGCACGGAACGAGGCGACGTCGAGCGACAGCACCTCGAGCCACCGGTCGGCCCCCGCACCCAGCAACGAGGTCGAGCCCTCGAGCGCACGCGGGAGATGCAGCACGACGGCGTCGGCCTGCGTCGCCGCGACCCGGGCGGCGGCGCCCAGCAAACGGGCGTCGACGCCCGGGGCCTCCTCCACCGGGGGAGCCAGGAGCGCGCGGAACCCCGACGGATGGGTCCACAGCGCATCGTCGAGGTGCTCGGGGCTCATCTCATCACCCAGCGGCGCGAGATCGCCGGAGGTGCGCACACCCTCGGGCGGCGCCCCGATCGCGGGCGTCGCGTCGCCGAATGCGGGATCTGCCTCGATCAGGATGCACTGGGCCCTTCGCGCCAGCGCGGCGGCCAGGTTCGTGGCGACGAACGTGCACCCCGCGCCACCTCTGGAGGCGTGGACGGCCACCACGACCGCCCGCCGCTGCCCTTCGTCGTCCGATGGCATCGAGGCGGCGGCGGCGCCCACCAGCGCCTCACGCTCGCCCGGCCACACGAAGAACCCGAGGGCGCCCACCCGGATCGCGCCGCGGAGCGACGCCACCGTCTCGCGGGTGTCGACGGCGAGCACCGGGGCGCTCCCCACCAGCCCGTCCGACAGCGCCGGCTGGGCGACCACGAGGTCGGGCTCCAACTGCCGAACCGCCTCGGTGAGCTGGCGATCGTCGGCCGCCGTGGCCACCACGCGGGCGACCCCGCTGCGGTCGAGGAACTGCATCACCTCCTCGGCCACGTCGTGCTCTTCCATCGCGAGCACCACCCTTGCCACCGCGCGCACGGCGCCCTCCTCGGTCGGGAGAGGGAGGAACGCGACCCTACAGGGCACCTCCGACACCCGCCGCGCCTCCGAGGCGTACCCTTGTCGGCCATGGCCATCCCCCGTCCGCACGCCTGGACTCGCCGGGCGTTCGCCGCGCTGGTCCTGGCCCTGCTCGCAGGCGTCGTGGCGCTGTGGCTGCGATGGCCCGACGCCCAGCCGCTTCCGGCCGCGTCGGCGGCTACGGAGACCCCCTCGCAGTCGGTCGAGCCGAAGACCGCCAGGGTCCCTCCCGCCTACCTGGCCTGGACGCCGGGGGGGCTCACCGAGGGCTTCCGGGCCCAGGTCCGCACGATCGAGGCGTTCTCCGACACGCTGGTGGTTGCGGGCGACACGATCTGGCTCACCTCGACGAGGGACCCGGACGGAGCGGTGGTCGACCATCCACGGCCCCCCTTCGCGTTCCCGATCGATGCCTTTTCCGTGAACCCCATCGAGTTCGAGCCGTTCGTCCCGGCCGAGCTCTCCGAGGACGTGATCGGGGCCCTGGACGCGGGCCAGGCCGTGCTGGGCGCGAGCTCGGCCGACCTGCGTCGGCTCGGCGTGGGCGGCACGCTCGTCTTCGATGATCGCACCGTCGAGGTGGGGGCGGTCGTCCCGGACGAGGTCGTGGGGTGGAGCGAGATGCTCGTGTCGCGCGAGACGGGTGAACCCCTGGGCATCTCGACCGACCGCTATCTGCTGGCCCTGGCGGAGGGCGAGCTCACCCAGCACGAACTCGCCCGGCTGATCGAGCCCCTCGTACCACCCGACGTGCCGCTGAGGGTCTCCGAGCCCGACGGCGTTCCCTACGTACGCGTGGCGAGCGCCGTCAATCCGCCCATCGTGATGAAGGGGGTGTTCGGAGAGTTCGCGGCCACGCCCGAGCCCGGCAACCCGGCGTTCCTCACGATCGAGCCCGCCTGGCTCGACCAGCACATCCGCACGCGGGCCGTGCCGCTGTTGGGGCGTATCACCTGCAACGATGCGCTGTTCCCGGCGTTGCTCGGGGCCCTCCGCGAGATCGAGCGAGAAGGGCTCGGGCATCTGATCAACACGAACTCGGGGTGCTTCGCGGCTCGAACGGTGGCGCGCAGCCCCACCGCGCCGCCCTCACAACACGCGTACGGCGCCGCCGTCGACATCAACGCCCCTCGGAACGCCTTCGGCGCCACCCCCACGATGGACGAACGCATCGTCGAGATCTTCCGCCGATGGGGATTCGTCTGGGGAGGCGCGTTCCTGGTCCCCGACGGGATGCACTTCGAGTACGGGTCGCCGCCCGCCGGCTGAATGCCCGTCGGCCCGCCCGGGTACGCTTGCCCCATGGCGGAGGTGAGACTGCGCGCGCCGCTGAGGGAGCGCGCCGGCGGCGAGGGGACGCACCGACTCGACGGCGCGACGGTCGGAGAGGTGATCCGCCGCCTCGAGACCGAACATCCCCCGATCCGGGGCTGGATCCTCGACGACCGGGGCCGCGTGCGCGCCCACGTGAACGTGTTCGTGAACGGCGAGCGGATGCGGGAGGACGGAGCCGTCGGCCCCGACGACATCCTGCACGTGCTCCCGTCGATCTCGGGAGGAGCCGGATGACCGAGCTGCTGGTGGGGACCAAGAAGGGCCTGTTCGTGCTGCAGGGCGACCCGTCGTCGGGTCGGGCGTTCGATCTGGTCACGCGTGCCTTTCCCGGCGACGTGGTCGAGTACGCGATCCGCGACGGTCGGACCGGCCGCTACTTCGCGGGCGTGACGTCGGGGTTCTACGGCCCGAGGATCTTCTTCTGCGACGACCCCATGGGTGAATGGACCCAGGCGGGTCCATCGTTCCCCGAGGGCACCGACGCCTCCGTCGAGCGGATCTGGCGGATCGAACCCGGGATCGAGGACGGCGTCCTCTACGCGGGCGTCGACCCGGCCGCCCTGTTCGAGAGTCGCGACGACGGCGAGACGTGGGCGCTCAACGAGGCCCTGTGGGCCGAACGGGTCGCCGGCGACTGGCAACCGGGCCTCGGCGGCCTGGCGCTCCACTCGATCTGCACCTGGCCGGGTGAAGCCAAGCGGCTGGCGGTGGGCGTCTCGGCCGCCGGGGTGTGGCGCACCGAGGACGGGGGCGCTTCCTGGTCCAGCGGCTTCGACGGTCTCGTTCCGGGATACATCCCCGAGGATGATCGCGAGGGGACCAACGTGCTCTGCGTGCACAACATGCATCGCGCGCCCCAGCGACCCGAGCGTCTGTTCATGCAGTTCCACGGTGGCGTCTATCGAAGCGACGACGAGGGCGCCTCGTGGATCGATATCGCCGGGGGCCTTCCGAGCGGATTCGGCTTCCCGCTGGTGGTCGACCCGGCCGATCCCGACAGCGCCTTCGTGATCCCGCTGGTGGCCGACGTCGATCGGGTCACCCCCGAGGGTCGCGTTCGCGTCCACGGGACCCGCGACGGCGGAGCTTCGTGGCACGCGCTGGGCGACGGACTGCCGGACGACCGGGCCTACCTGACGATCCTGCGGCAGGCATTCGGGGCGCACGGAGAGGGGTCCGACCAGCAGCTCTACTTCGGCGCCACCAGCGGTGCGGTGTTCGGCTCACCCGACGCGGGCGCCTCGTGGTTCGCGGTGCAGGAGCGCCTCGCCCCCGTCACCAGCGTTCGCGTGTCGTAGGGGGAACGGCCCACACGGCGCTGACCGTTCTTGTCAGACCCTCCCGCCATAGTGGCCGCATGGCACAGGTCATCTCGCTCGACGACTATCGGGCCCGTCGCAGCCCTCTCGCCATCGCGATGGCGAGGCTCGACGGCGCGATCGCGCGGCTCGATCCGCTGATCCGGGGCCGCGACGGCCGGCTCACCCCCGCGGTCGAACGTGAGTTGGCCGCGATCGCTCACACGGTGTCGGCGGGCCAACCACGAGATGCGGCCGAGCGCGCCGAACGGCTGGCCGACCTCCTGGAACACCCTGCGGCGCTGTAACTCACGCGCTCGACCCGGACGAAAAGCGAGAGAAGCAGGTATCAAGCGTCTCGTCTGCACTTGCTCGGGAGCCGGGGAACCAACCGCCCCCAGGGTCCTGAGCATGCCTCCCGCGGCATGACTCGCGCGTGGGTTCTGCTTCCCTCGCCGGTGCCTTTCGGCACCGACTCGACGCTACACCCGACCCCCGAGGGGGCGCAAACCGACCTCGTCAGGCCCGGGAGCGAGATCCCCGAGAATGCGCGATGACCCACACCAGCACCGCCGCGATGCCCACGACGGCGCCCGCGACGGCGATCGTGGGACGCGGCGGCGGGACGGCCTGGGCGAGACGAGTTCGCATCCGGACCGGGCGGCGGAAGTTGCGCACCTGCCATCCGCGCTCCTCGGCCTCGCGGCGCAGCTCCTTGTCCGGATTCACCGCGATCGGGTGTCCGACGGCCTCGAGCATCGGCAGGTCCGTCATCGAGTCGCTGTAGGCGTAGGAGCCCGTGAGGTCGATGCCGCCCCGCTCGGCCATCTCGCGGATCGCCAGGGCCTTCTGCTCGCCGTACGCGTAGAACTCGAGCTCGCCCGTGTAGTGGTCGGTCTCGTCGACCGCCGCTCGCGTGGCGATCACCCCGCTGACGCCGAAGTGCTGGGCCAGAGGGCGCACGATCTCCTCGGGTGAGGACGACACGATGTAGATCCCGCGCCCCTCGCTCCGGTGCAGCGCGATCAGGTCGAGCGCCTCCTGATACACGTACGGATCGATCACGTCGAAGATGACCTCGCGAACGAGCTGTTCGACCTCGCTGCGGTCCCAGCCCTTCGTGAGGCTCAGCAGGCCCTCCTTGAGCTGGTCCATCTTGTGCTCGTCGGCTCCGACGAGCAGGTACACGAGCTGAGCGTACGCTCCGCGCAGCAGCTGTGATCGCGAGACCATGCCCGCCCGATACAGGGGTCGCGACAGGGCGAGCGAGGACGACCGCGAGATGATCGTCTTGTCGAGGTCGAAGAACGCGGCTTCCACGGTTCCCATCCTACGGCCGGCCGCCCACACGGTCGGCCCTCGTGTGACTATCGGCGCGTGAGCGCGCCGGATGAACGGAGCCTGCCGATCCAGGCCAGCTCGGCGCGGGCGAGCGACAGCTGGCGTTCGAGCATCGCGTCGCCCATCGCCCGCTCGGCGCCCCTGACCCCGGCGACCCGTTCCCGCTCGGTGGTCAGCGCGTCGACCAGGTCGAGCACCGCCCGCTCGCGGGCCTCGAGCGCGGCACGGCGCCGGGCCGGCGTCAGCCGGTGGAGGAACCCCAGGGCGAGCCCGGCCTCGGTCTCGTACGGTGCCAGCTCGCCGAACCGCTCGTCGAGCCCGGCCGCGAGCCGGGCCCGACCCGAGCTCGTGATCCGATAGACCCGTCGGTCGGGTCCCTCGGTTCCCTCCTGCGCCCGCCCGGTGACCGCCCCCGCCGACTCCAGGCGTCGCAGAGCCTGATACACGGACGCCGTGCCGACCTCCACCCAGAACCCCAGGCTCCGCTCGCGCGCTCGTTCAAGCAGGTCGTACCCGTGCGCGGGCCCCTCAGCCAGGAGCCCCAGCACCACCACCTCGACCTTCGAGACCATCCGGCCACCTCACTAGTCTGATATGGACTAGTCGAGTCTAGCTCGACGACTGGACCCGAACCACGCTCACGGGAGACCAGCCCGACACCCCGCCGTTCCATGCGCGGGTCACTCGCGCCCGGAACCGATACCGGCCCGCTCCACCGTCGGGGACGAACGTTCCGCTGAGGGCCTTGACCCCGTCGCGCCACGTCGCCCACGCGCCACTCGGCGGGCGGACCTGGACGTCGTGCCGGTAGGCGCCCCCGAGGCGGGCGGATGCCCACGTCACCTCGAATGCCGCCGTCGAGGTAGGCGTCACCTTCAACGGCACACGGACCCTGCCGGCCATCGAGGGGTGGCGCCGACACGCATACGTGAACCCGCCGGCGAGCGGGAACGCGGCGGCGTAGGACGATCCCGACGCTCGGATGCCGGAGTCGAACAGACCGAGGCCCGCGTCGTCGAAGATCCGATGCCGGCCACCGGCGGAGAAGGACCACCGGACCCGGGCGCCCTGGGGAGCGCGCCGGTTCTTCGGGGAGAGGGAGGACGCGCCCACCCGCACCGGCACGACCCCCGCCACGGTCAGGCGCACGCGAGCCGCCGCCGAAGTGGTGGTCCCGTCCGACACTCGGAACGAGAACGCGTCGTCCCCCCGGAATCCGGCCTCGGGCGTGTAGGTCCGGGCCGCGCCCGACCCGGTGAGCGCGCCGTGCTCGGGTTGAGAGACGATCGCGTAGGTCAGCGGATCCCCGTCGGGATCGGAGGCACCCAGGTCGACACCGAGCGAGCCGTTGCGGCGGACCACCAGCGAGTCGCCCTTCGCGACCGGCGGCCCGTTGCCGGCCGGAGGGGCGTCGTGGACGGCGCCGGTGCCCGAGTCGGCGAAGGACTGACCCTGGATCGGCACGAACTCCCAGTCGAAGGTCGTGGCGTGCAGGGTCAGCTTGAGCACTCCGTAGGCGTCGTTGAACAGCCGCAGGCTGTTGGGGGCCCGCCTGGAGATCGGCGGAGCGGAATCGGCCCCGCCCGTGCCGACGATGATCGACGGGATGCCGTGTGCCGTGTCGAGCGTCCCGTCGGCCCGCATCGGGGCGAACCGTTCGTAGTTGTGCGTGTGACCGGTGAGGATCAGATCGGCGCCATGGTCGTACAGGGTGTCCCACAGCGCCGTCAGGGCCGTGTTGCCACCGGCGCCCTGCGAGGTGAACCGTGGCCGGTGCCACATCGCGATCACGTTCGAGGCGGCATGCGCGTCGAGGTCGGCCTCCAGCCAGCGCTCCTGCGGCGAGCCGGCGCCGCACCCGCCCGGCACCTTGCCGCACTCGCTATTGAGGACGACCACGCGCCAGGCGCCCAGGTCGTAGGCGTAGTAGCCGCGAGGCGGCGCGGCAACGGCGCCGAAGTACCCGTAGTAGCCGGCGGCGCCGCTCGTGTCGTAATCATGGTTGCCGCTCACGGGCTTGGTTCGTGCCAGGTGCCGGCCCCAGGTCGGTCCGTAGCAGTCGGCGAACTCGTCCGCGGTGCCGTTGGGATAGACGTTGTCGCCGAGGGTGAACACGGTGCCGGAGATCGAGTCGAGCAGGGTTGCCGTGGCCTCGTCCTCGGTGCGGTCACAGTTCGCGATGTCGCCGGCCCCCACGAGGACGGGGTCGGCCGCGCCCGCCTCTATCGTGGGCATGATCGCCCCGACGAGGGCGGCGATCGCGAGCATCGCGAACAGGCCCACGCCGGGGCTGCGGGCGACACGAGACATCGGGGGGGTCCCCTCCCTCAAGGGATCGACGATGCGGGCTACGTCGAGGACATCCTAGGACGGGCGCCGGCCCCACACCTCGGCCGAAAGGCCAGTTCGCCGATCAGGCGGGCTCGGCGTCGGCCTGCGCGGCGACCGGGACATCGGACGGGCCGCGCCGCACCCGCAGGGCGATCACGACGCCGGCCAGGAGCATCCCCAGGCTGATGTACTGCGCGCCGGTGAGTCCGAGGACCGTGTCGTCGTAGGCCCGCAGGAAGTCGGTGGCGAATCGCTGGATCCCGTACCAGATCAGGAACGTGGCCGTGATCATCCCTCGGGGCGCCCGGCGCCGCGCCAGGGCGAACAGCAGCACGGCGAGAGGGGCGAGCAGGACGAACTCGTACAGGGCGGTGTTGTGGATCACGGAGCCGACCTCGATCGGTCCCTCACGCGTCTCCCCTCCCAGGTACTTCACCCCGAGGAAGAAGTCGGTGGTGGTCCCGAGGTGCTCGCCCACCGCGTAGCAGCCGATCCGCCCGATCATGAGCCCGGGAACCAGTCCCAGGACGATGCCGTCGGACAGCGTCCATCCCGGCACGTCGGGGTGGCGTCGCAGCCACCACACGATCACGCCGATCGCGATCAGGAACGCCCCGGAGAACTGCAGCCCGCCCTCCCACAGCGCGAACACCGAGAGCGGACGGTCGGAGAACTCCGACAGGTGCGTAAGCACGAACAGCACCCGTGAGCCGATGATCCCGAAGATGACGACGCGCCAGGCGAGGGACGTCAGCTCCTCGGGGTCCAGGCCGCGCTGACGCGCGAAGCGCAGGAACACCCAGGTTCCCACCAAGATCCCGACGGCCACCATGACCCCGAAGACCCGGATCGGGATCGGACCGAGGTTGATGACCGGGAAGGTCCTGTAGGGGATGGCCGCCAGCACCCGCCCATCCTACGGCGGTCGCCGGCGAACGCGGGCCGTATGCTCGACGGCGGAGGCGTCAGGGTTCCTGGTGGGCCCCGTGGTCTTCAACACCATCGTGGGGGCGCGAGTCCCCAGGCGGGTTCGATTCCCGTCCGCCTCCGCCAAGCAGAACAACTCCACGAGGAACGCGAAGCTCACGCTTCGAGGCAGGCTGCACGGTTCAGCCACCAGGCGAATCGTCCTGGGAACGCCTGCCCACCTCTGCGGCGATCAAGGCATCTGCGGCCGCTGATGCACGCCTCCCGTGATTGCCAGGCCCGAAGACCCTCGCCGCGCTCCATGCACCATCCATCACGAGCAGGAGCTGCTCGGCCAGGCCTTGAGGATCGCGTGCCCCCGCCGCATCGGCGAGCTGGCGGAGCGACTCGATGACGGCGCGCTTGTGGTCGAACGCTGCCAGATGCCCCGCGTGGTCTGGCTCGGGGAATTCGGCAGCCGCACCGACGAAAGCGCATCCAAGACATTCGGGACTCGACGCGAGTTCGGCGACGCCCTGGAACACGGCCTCCAGCGCTGCCCTCGGGTCCGGATGAGGCGCGGCCAGGCCGTCGATCCACTCGAGCAAACGACGATTCGTCCGCTCGAGGTAAGCGGCGATCAGGTCGTCCTTCGAAGGGAAGTGGCGGTACAGTGTCATCTTCGCGACCCCTGACTCCGAGACGATGGTGTCAACGCCGACGGCACGGTAGCCGTCCCGGTAGAAGAGGCGCTCGGCGGTCCGCATTATCCGTTCGCGCGCCGAGCCATCCTTCGCGGCCAGTTCCCGTTCGGCATCCATTTGACGACGATACCGACCTGTCTTTAGTCTGTCCCCGAGGGCGGAGTAGACAGGTCTGTATCGCCCAGGCTCGCAGGCGGAGGATGGATGACGGACGGAGGATGATTCCATGAGGATCGCGGTGCTGGGTACGGGCCCGGTCGGTCAGGCAGTGGCTGGAGGGTTGGCCGACCTGGGCCACGGGGTGGTCGTGGGAACCAGGGATCTGGACGAGACCCTCGCGCGCTCGAAACCCGACACATTCGGGAACCCGGCGTTCGGCGTCTGGTTCGAGGCGCACCCCCGGGTGGGGCTGGCGACGATGGACGAGGCGGCAGCCGGAGCCGAGCTGATCGTGAACGCCACCAACGGCGCCGGGTCGATGGCAGCCCTAGAGGCAGCGGGCGAGGCCAATCTGGATGGGAAGGTGCTGCTCGACATCAGCAACCCGCTCGACTTCTCCCTGGGGATGCCACCTAGCCTGTTCGTGTCCAACACCGACTCGCTCGGCGAGCAGATCCAGCGTCGCTTCCCGCGAGTCAAGGTGGTCAAGTCGCTTAACACCATGAACGCCTACCTCATGGTGGACCCGAGGCAGCTGGCCGGCGGCGATCACGCCGCATTCGTCTCCGGCAACGACGACGACGCTAAAGCCACGGTGGTCGAATTGCTGCGTGGATTCGGCTGGACGGACGTGCTCGACCTCGGCGACATCACGACAGCCCGCGGCCCTGAGATGTACCTGCCGCTCTGGGCTCGGTTGTGGGGAGCACTCCAGACGCCGATGTTCACGATCAAGGTGGTCCGCTAGGGTCGCCCGACGGAAGCGGGACTCCCCACGTTGGCCGGACTCCCCAAGCAGAGGGGCCTACACACGCGTCCTGCCGCCCTCGATGTCGCCGTCGGCTAGGCTGCCCGGCGTGCAGCCGCCTCCAGCCGAGCGGGGAACAGCGACGCCGGGAGCCGGAGACGACCGGCCGTTCGCGGTCGTGGACATCGGCTCGAACTCCGGGCGGATGATCGTGTTCCGTCTGCGCGCCGGGGAGCACCTCGACGTGATCGAGGACGCTCGCGTCCCGCTTCGGCTCGCCCGCGACCTCCGCGACTCCGACGAGCTCGGACCGGAGGCGCGCGGACGCACCTTGGCGGCCCTGGCCGACTTCCTGCGGGTCGCCCGCGCCACCGGCGCCGATCGCATGATCGCGGTCGCGACCTCGGCGGTTCGCGACGCCTCCGACGGCGATCTCCTCGTCGAGGAGGCCGGGCAGTTGGGGATCACGCTTCAGGCGATCGACGGCGATCACGAGGCCCGCCTGGGGTTCCTCGGCGCGGTGCACGACCTCCCGGTGGGCGACGGACTGACGATGGACGTCGGCGGTGGGAGCCTCGAGGTCTCGCGGTTCCACGAGCGCCGGCTCGTCCGGTCGTGGTCGCTCGCCCTGGGCTCGCTGCGCTTGAGCGACCGATTCCTGCTCACCGACCCGCCCACCCCCAGGGAGCTCAAGTCGCTGGGCCGGACCGCCCGCGGCGAGCTGAAGACGGCCAGCGTCGCCCCTCTGCGCGCGGATGAGTCGCTGATCGGGATCGGCGGCACCGTCCGCAACCTGGCCAAGATCGATCTACGCCGCACCGACTACCCGATGCCGCTGCTGCACGGCTACCGCCTGGAGGCCACCCGGCTCGAATCCATCCTGACCGACATCGCCGGCCGGCCGATGGGGCGCCGAACCCAGGTCGTCGGGTCTCAACCCGGACCGGGTCGACACGATCGTGGGCGGAGCGGCCGTGGTGCTCGAGGTGATGCGCCACGTGGGGGCCTCCTCGCTCGTCGTATCGAGCCGCGGGATCCGCGAGGGACTCGCGCTCGCGACGACCGCCGGCGGGGGGGTCCCCACGCCCGCGTGGGTACGCACGATCTCGGTCGCCACGCTCGCCGCGCGGTTCGCGACCTGGGAGCCGCGCGCGGCGGAACGCCGCGCGCGGATCGCCCTTCACCTGCACGACGAGCTCGACCCCGAGGGGTCACCGCGCGTCCGCGAGATGCTCGAGCACGCGGCGACGATGCTCGACGTCGGCAGGGCGATCGACTACTACGAGCGCTTCGAGCACGCGGCCATGATCGTGACGGCCGCCGACCTCGCGGGGTTCTCGCATCCGGACCTCGGCGCCCTGACGGCGATCCTGCTGCAGGCCGACGACGACACGACGCTCGGTCCCTACGGCCGCTTGATCCCGCGCGAGGACCGGCCCACGGTGCTGAAGGCGGCCACCGCCCTCGCCCTGGCCGACTCCCTCAATCGCCGCGTCGAGCCCGACGCCGAACTCGACGTGTCGTCGCGATGGACGACGCGCTCGTTCGAGGTGAGCGCGCCGGTGCAGCCGGGGTGGCAACCGGGAGGCGTCGCGAGGCGGTTCGCTCGTGTCTTCGGCAAGCGCCTGGTGATCGTGCCGGCCTCGGAGGGCGTCACACCCGGGAGATGATCCCGGCCAGCAGCGCGATCCGGGGCGCGACGCTCGTGAGGTCGAGCCACTCGGCCGGGGCGTGATCGTCGCCGCCGATCGGTCCGAGCCCGTCGATCGTCGGGGTGCCGGCCGAGGTGGTCGTGTTCGCATCGGATGCCCCGCCGGTCGCCGCATCGTGGAGCTCGAACCCCAGCTCGGCGGCCACGTCGATGGCCAAGCCGACGAGTCGGGCCGCGCCCCGCTTCTTCTCCATCGGGCGATGCCACCCGTTGCCGACGACCTCGGTCTCAACGCCCTCGACCGCGTGCTCCGCGCAGATGCGCTCGATCTCGGCCTCCGCCGCCTCGAGGGCCTCGAGCTCGGGTGACCGCAGATCGACCTGGATCACGCAGCGTTCCGCGACGACGTTGGTCCGAGTGCCGCCTCGCGCCACGCCCACGTTGACCGTGACACCCGGCCACCGCCCGTTGAGGGCCTGCAGCTCGATGATCTTGTTCGCGGCCTCGAGCAGGGCGTTGCGCCCCTTCTCGGGCTCGACCCCGGCGTGCGCGGCGCGTCCCGGAACGCGATCGAGTAGTCGGTGATGCCCTTGCGAGCGCTCACGATGTCGCCGTTGGCGCGCGCCCCTTCCAGGACGAACGCGACGTCGTGCCGGGGCGCCAGCTCCCTGATCGTCGCGCCGGAGAAGGGCGACCCGATCTCCTCGTCGGGGTTGCAGACGTAGGTGATCCGCCCCCACGAGTCGACGCCGGCCTCCTGGAGGACCTCGACGGCGAACATCCCGGTGAGCAGCCCGGCCTTCATGTCCGACACCCCGGGGCCGCGCGCGATGTCACCGTCGATCGAGAACGGCCGCTCGGCGGCCGTGCCGTCGTCGAACACGGTGTCCATGTGGCCGACCATGAGGATCGAGGGGCCGCCGCCGCCCTCGAGCGTCGCCAGCAGGAGATCGCCGAGCTGCGGGCTGCCGTTGGCGGGCGTGTGTGGGCGTCGCTCAACCGTCCATCCGGCCGATTCGAAGCGAGAGACGCACATGTCGGCGATGGCGTTCACGCCCTGCGGCGAGTACGAACCGCAGTCCACGTTGACCATGCGTTCGAGGTCGGCCACGAACTCTTCGTAGCGGCGCTCGGCGATGTCCAGGAGGGCCCTCGCGTCCACGCGCCGACGCTAGCATGGCCGCCACGACGGCGACAGGAGGGCGGAGGTGACGCGGGAAGGCATCGGCGCGATCGTCGACCGAGCGACCGATCGCGTGTCGGTCGAGTCCATCCTGATCGACGACCCCGAGCCGGCGAGGTGCTCGTGCGCCTGGCAGCGAGCGGCGTCTGCCACAGCGACCTGTGGGCCATCGAGAACGGCAACTTCGGCGCACCCTGGCCGATGCTGCTGGGGCACGAGGGAGCGGGGGTCGTCGAAGCCGTCGGGCCTCGGGTCGACTCGGTCGAGATCGGCGACCGCGTGGTCCTGTCGTGGGCGGTGCCGTGCGGGACCTGCCCGCAGTGCCGGCGTGGGATGCCGCGTCGATGCGGCCACGAGCTGGCCCAGCCGCCCAGGATGCGCCGTGCGCGCGACGCGGCGTCGCTCACCGGAACGCTGTGGTGCGGGACGATGGCCACGCACACCGTGGTCACGGCTCCCCAGGCGATCCGCATGCCGGACGCGATCCCGCTGTCGCGCGCGTGCCTGCTGGGGTGCGGGGTCTCGACTGGGGTCGGCGCGGCGATCCGCACCGGCGAGGTCTGGCCGGGGGCGCACGTCGCGGTGATCGGGCTGGGCGGGATCGGTCTCGGCGGCGCTGCAGGGCGCAGCCGATCGCCGGGGCCGAGCGGCTCATCGGCGTCGACGTGGTGCCCGACAAGCTGGAGTGGGCGCGCGCGCTCGGCGCCACCGACGTGGTCGACGCGAGCGCGAGCGACCCGGTCGCCGCGGTACGGGAGCTGACCGGAGGTCGCGGCGTCGACGTCGCGATCGAGGCGGTCGGCCGGGCAGACTGCGTGAGCCAGGCGGTCGAGATGCTCGCGTTCGCCGGGCACCGCCGTCGCCGTCGGCGTCCCCCCGGTGCCGAGCGAGGTCGTGCTGGCGTGGGGCGGAGTCCCCGGGCCGCGTACCCGAACAAGGTCCGCATCCTGATCACCGACGGCGGCGACCCGATCCCCGATGAGGACTTCCCCGAGATGGCCGGCTGGTACCTGGACGGCCGGCTGGACCTCGACACCATGGTGACCTGCGAGGCGTCCCTCGACGCCGCGTCGATCGACGAGGCCTTCCGCGCGATGCTGGCGGGCGAGGTGATCCGCACCGTGGTCGTGATCGACGAGACCAGCGCGGGCGCCCGGTAGCATGCGCGGCGTGAACGAGAGGAACCTGATCTGGCGCGTCGTGGCGCCGCTCGTGCGTGTCGTGATGGCCATCCTGTTCCGGGTGCGGGTCATCGGCATCGAGCGGGTGCCGGGCGAGGGGGCGACGATCATCGCGCCCAACCACATCAGCATGCTCGACGGCCCGATCGTGTCGGCGATCGTCGGCACCACCGGGCGGCGGGCGACGCGGAACCTGATCGCGGCCGAGATGTTCCGAGGGGTCGTGGGATGGATCCTTCGCGAGGCCCGCCAGATCCCGATCCGCCGGGGCGAGGGCGATAGCCACGCCCTCGACGAGGCGCTCGCTGCGCTGCACGAAGGTGGCTGCGTGGGCATCTTCCCCGAGGGCCGGGTGAACGAGGACGCGCTCGCCGGCCTCCAGCGCATGCGTTCGGGCATCACGAGGGTCGCCTACCCGACCGACGCGACGATCGTTCCCGTCGGCATCTGGGGCACGCACGTCGTCTTCCCACGCTCCGGGGTCAGGTGGGGGCAGGTACCGCGCCGCGCGCGCGTGGGGGTCGTGTTCGGCGAGCCGCTGGCGCCGGATGCCGACGAGGATCCCGAGGACTTCCGCGACCGGCTCGCCGCCGCCCTCGACGTGCAGGTGCGGCGGGCCCAGGTCGCCGCGGGTGACGGATGAGCCGCCCCGACGACCCCGAACAGCGGAACCCCTGGGTCCGCCGGAACCGCCGCTCGGTGTACGAGAACCCCTGGATCGAGCTCTGGCACGACGACGTGGTGCGCCCCGACGGCGAGCCCGGCATCTACGGCGTGGTCCACTTCCGGTCGCGCGCCGTCAGCGTGGTCGCCCTGGACGAGGCCGATCGAGTGCTCCTCGTGGGTCAATTCCGCTACACCCTCGACCGGTACTCGTGGGAGATCCCCGAGGGCGGAAGCCCCCGGGGAGAGGATCCCCTCGAGGGCATGAAGCGGGAGCTCGCCGAGGAGACCGGCTACACGGCCGCGACCTGGCACGAGCTGAGCCGATTCACGATCTCGAACTCGATCACCGACGAGGAGGGCATCGCCTACATGGCCACGGACCTCACGCCGGGCACGGCCAACCCGGACGGCACCGAGGAGCTCCAGCTGCGCTGGGAATCGTTCGGGGACGCCCTCGCGATGGTCGACTCGGGTGAGATCCATGACGTCGTGACGCAGACTGCGCTGCTGGCGTTGGCTCGCACGCGTGCGGCCGATTGATCAGCCCGCGCCGATCTCCTCGGGGAGCCAGAACCACCGCAGGTGTTCGAAGTCCTCGCTCACCTGGAACGCTGATCCGGGCGCGTCGACAGGGGGCTCGGCAAGCAGCGAGCGGGCATCGTCGAGATAGGCGGCCAGCCGCTCCTCGGGCTCGTGATGGTGATGCCCGTCGAACACCATCCGGCCGTTCTCGTAGCGGACATCGCGCAGGGACATCGGGGGCTCGGGCTGACCGTCGACGTGGCTCCACATCCCACTCGCCACGTCGAACCGGTACCGAGGCAGGAGTCGCCAGCCCTCGCTGGCCACGAGATCGACGGCGTCGAGCACGTACTCGAACACCCGCTCGCTGATGAAGTAGTTGAAGTTGACGCGGACCCATCCCGGCTTGATGCCCTCGCATCCTCGGGCGATCTCGCGCTCGAACTCGTGTGAGGTGTCGATGTCGATCCCCAAGCAGGCGGTGCCCGTACGGGCCGGCACACGAACATCCCCCCCTCGACTGGATCCCGAACAGGTCGTTGAGGAGCGCCACGACGAAGTTGTGATGCAGGTAGCGGCCATCGTGCCGCACCACGAACGACACGATCGACAGCCGCGGGAGGTCGTGGCTGCCCAGGATCTCGATGTCCGGGTTCTCCTCCCACCGGTGCATGGCCCGGTGGGTGAACGCGGCCTCGCGCGCGCGGATCGCCTCGGCGCCCACGGACTGCTTCAGCCCGAAGACGAGCCCCGCCCGGATCGACTCGATGATCGCCGGCGTCCCTCCCTCCTCACGCTGCTCGATGTCGTCGAGGTAGCGGTGCTCGGTGGGGTTCACGTAGGCGACGGTGCCTCCCCCCGGAACGCTCGGGACACGGTTGGCGAACAGATCGCGTCGGGCGACGAGCACGCCGGGTGTTCCAGGGCCCCCGACGAACTTGTGCGGCGAGAAGAAGACGGCGTCCATGTAGTCGAGCGGGTCGTCACCCGAGGGAGTCATCTCGATCGTCTCGTAGGGCGCCGCGGCCGCGACGTCCCAACACGAGATCGCGCCGTGACGATGCAGAAGGGCCGAGATCGCGTGGACCTCGCTGAGGATCCCCGTCACGTTCGACGCGGCGGAGAAGCTGCCGATCTTCGTCGCACGATCGGCATGCTCACCAAGGGCGCGACCCAGCGCGTCGAGATCGATCCGTCCGTCGTGATCCTCGGGCACGGTCACGACGTCAGCGATCGACTCGCGCCATGGCAGCTCGTTGGAGTGGTGCTCGTACGGGCCCACGAACACCACGGGACGCTCGTTCGGCGGGATGCGATCGAGGAGGTCGTACCGGTCGTCGAGCCCCGCGGGGATGCGCAGCTCCAGGCAGTCGATCAGCTTGGCGATCGCGCCCGTCGATCCGGAGCCGCAGAACAGCACGACGTGCTCGTCCCCGGCGCCGACGGCCTCGCGGATCATCGCGCGGGCGTCCTCGCGGAACCGCGTGGTCTGCAGGCCGGTGCCGCTCGACTCGGTGTGCGTGTTCGCGTACAGCGGCAGCACCGTGTCGCGGATGAAGTCCTCGATGAACGATAGCGAGCGTCCCGACGCCGTGTAGTCGGCGTAGGTGACCCTGCGCAGGCCGAACGGGGTCATGATCGCCTCGTCCTCGCCGATCACCGAGTCGCGGATCGCGTCGATCATCTCGCTGGACACCAGCGCATCGTATCCATCGACGCTCGTGATACGCGCGACTTCTCCCGGATGAGCCTCTGACGCCCATCGCACTCCTCGCTCACAGCCAGGGCGACGAGTCGGGTGTAGGTTCGTCCTGATGAAACACCGTCGCGCGGTGCTGACCCTCGTGGCCATGCTGGCGGTGTCCGCATGTACGTCGGGCCCGGGCGACCCAACCGGCACGGGCCCCGCAGACGCCTCGGCGTCCACGCCCCCGTCGCCCAGCTCGACCGAAGGGCCTGATCCGGGTGCCCCCATGGTCCGCGGTACACCGCTCCCCGCGGGCTGCGACGCCGCCGCCCCGAAGCCCGCGCAGACCGTCACGCTGGTCGCCGACGGGCGGATGTGGGCCGTCGCCCCCATGGGCAGGAGCCCGGTCTGCCTGTTCACGACGAGGCAGACCGAGGCCATCGCCTGGGGGCCGAGGGCCGACCGGGTGGCGTTCGCCGACCTCGCCGTCCGCGGCATCGGCGACGACGCCTTCCGGTACGGACGGGCCGTCGTGGCCCCCCAGACGTTCGACTGGGGGCACCCGCAGGGCCTGGCGATCGCGTATGCGGAGCCCCACGCGCTGCCCGCCAAGCGCTTCATGGACGACGGCCGGACCGAGACGCTCCTCGAGATGCCCCAGGGCGACTACACCCAGATCGTCTACCACCCGAGCGGGCTCGCCCTCGGGTTCATCCTTCAGCGGGGCGACCGGTCGTCCATATGGATATCGACCAACGAGGGCCTCGATCCGACCCGGCTCGTGTTCGGGCGCGAGGGCACAGCCTTCACGTCGATCGCGTTCACTCCCGACGGCACCCACCTCATGTGGACCGCGGACCACGCCGGGGACTTCTCACAGATCCACTCGATGGATCTAGCCGACCGCACCGGATTCTCGAGCGGATGGCATACCGAACAGGACCAGGTCGCCGGTCACCTCGTGCTCCCGCCCTCGGGCGACCTCATGGCCGTCGACGAGGGAGCGACCTGCGCCGAGCGGCGCGCGATGATCGTCTATTCGACCAAGATCGCGCTGCCGGCCGTCCCCGACGAGGATCGCCCGACCACCGTGGTCGGTTGGGTCGACGACCACACGCTGGTCGTATCGAGCGTCGGCTGCGCCGATGAGGACGTGACCGTCTTCGTGGTGGATGCCCTGAGCCGCGACGTGGCCGTGCTCGCCGAGGGCGTGGAGGTCGCCGCAACCCGCGCGATGGCCCCGCCCGCGCCGGCCGCCGTTCCCGCTCCCGCCGACGAGGAGGCGCCGCCGGGCGGGGTCGGGTGATAGCGGGAAGCGGGCGGCCGGTCGGCCGCCGGAGGACGCCCCCGCAACGCGAGAGGCCGGTCCGAAGGGCCGGCCTCTGACGATCCTGCGGTCCGCGGGACTAGCCCAGCGCCACCGCGTTGATCAGGTTCGAGTCGCGCAGCTTCCGCAGCGCCTCGCGCTCGATCAGGCGGACGCGCTCGCCGGACAGGCCGAGCACCTTGCCGGTCTCTCGCAGGCGAGCGGCTGGCCGTTCTCGAGTCCGTAGCGCAGGGCCACCACGTGGCGCTCCCGCTCGTCGAGCACACGGTCGACGGCGTCGCCGATCTCCTCGCGGAGCAGCGCGTCCTCGACCTCGTTGAACGCGGCGCATCCGAGTCGACCTCCTCGATCAGGTCGCCGAGCTCGGTGTCCTCGCCCACGGGCGACTGCAGGGACAGCGGCTCGCGGCGGCCCATCTCGGTCAGGTCGTCGATCTCCTCGACCGTGGTGTCGAGCGCCTTGGCCAGCTCCTCGCGCGAGGGCTCGCGACCCATCGACTGCGCGAACTGGAACCGCGTGCGGTTCAGCTTGCGCAGCCGGTCGTGGATGTGGACGGGCAGACGGATCGAGCGCGAGCGATCGGCGATCGCGCGCGTGATGCCCTGGCGGATCCACCACGTGGCGTACGTGGAGAACTTGAACCCTCGGCGCCAGTCGAACAGCTCGACGGCGCGCATCAGGCCGATGTTGCCCTCCTGGATCAGGTCGAGGAGCGGGAGCCCCTGACCCTGGTACTTGCGGGCCACGGACACCACCAGACGCAGGTTCGCCATGATGAATCGCTGGCGCGCCGCCTCGGCCTTGCGCACGTCGCGGCGGGCCTTGGCGATGCTCTTCTCGGACCGCAGACGCCCGGCGCGGAGGCGCTCCTCGCCCTCCTTGCCGCGCCTCGATGGTCATGGCGAGCTCGACCTCCTCCTCCTTGGTGAGCAGCGGCTCGCGGGCCGCCGCCTCCAGGTAGAGGCGAAGATCATCAGCGTCGTCGGTCCCAAGGGGACGCGCTGGCTCCGGCACTTCGTATCACGCTCCTCCTCGAGGCCGATCGGCTGCAGGCGTGCAGCACCGCCGGTCCTCGGGAACTCGGGTTCCTCGGTCGATGGCTCGGGAAGCCTGGGCGCGGCGAGACAACGCCCCGGTGGCCACTGAGTACCGATGGTACGGTCGGCCACCCCCATTTGTAAAGACAAGGCCATGTGAAGGTCTTGTGAAGGAATGCACAAGGCGGGGGTCGATCCAGGTCCTCCCTCGGGACATGTTCCCTCCCCATCTGCACACCGCATGGGTGAGAACGCCTCGGTTGCCGCGGATGTTCCCGTTCCAACGGGAGGCCCGGCGGCATAGGATGCCGGACGACGAGGAGGAAGGCACGTGATGGGTGGCGCCGACGGGAGCACCGAGACGAAGGGGGCGGCTCGTCGTCCGGAGCGACGCTGGCCGATGGCGCTGGCGGTGCTCTTCGTCATCGCGCTGCAGATCGCGGCGCCGCACGCGGGGCGCCTCGCTCCCTGGTGGTTCTTCCCCATCGTCGAGCTCGCGGGACTCGCCGTCATCATCCTGCGTGACCCCGGGCGCATCGACCGGCGGACGAAGCAGGCGCGAAGAGCCACCTTGTTCCTGATCGGCCTCATGTCGATAGGGACGATCGCCGGACTCGGGGTCCTGATGCTGGACGTCGTGGACGCGGACTTCTCGGTGCCGGCGACGGCCCTGCTGGGCCGGGGGGCCGCGCTGTGGATCACGAACGTGCTGGTGTTCAGCCTGTGGTTCTGGGAACTCGATCGAGGGGGGGCCGCCGAGCGGGCCGCCGGGTCGGGCATCCCCCCGAGCTTCGGCTTCCCCGAGGAGGCCATGCCCGAGCTCGTCCCGGACGGGTGGCGCCCACAGTACGCCGACTACCTCTACCTCTCATTCACGAACGCCACCGCGTTCAGTCCGACCGACACGCTGCCGGTTCGCACGTGGGCCAAGATGGCGATGATGGCCGAGTCGGTGATCTCGCTGATCACGGCCATCCTGGTGATCGCCCGGGCGATCAACGTGCTGCCGGCGGGCTAGCCGGGCGGACGAGGAGAGGCCGTGGAACTGCCTGAGCCCCGCGAGATCGATCTCGACGGTCCCGTCAACTACCGCGAGTGGGAGGGGCCGGACGAGACCACGTTCGTGATGGTTCATGGGCTGGGCGGCTCGATCGAGAACTGGGTGCGCGTGGCGCCGGGCCTCGCGGGGCTCGGACGTGTGCTGGCGCTCGACCTGGCCGGGTTCGGTCGCACGGCGCGGGCGGGACGAGGATCTGGATTGATGGACCAGCGCCGGCTCGTGTCCCGATTCATCTCCGAGGTCGCGACCGGGGAAGTCGTCCTGTCGGGCAACTCGATGGGCGGCGCGATCTCGATGATCCAGGCGGCGGTTGAGCCCGACAGCATCCACGCGCTCATCCTCACGGGGGCGGCGTTTCCCCCCTCGGGGAAGAATCGCCCGCATCCGCTCGTCTGGCTCGGCCTGGGGGCCTACGCGACGCCGGGGCTCGGCGAGGTCCTCGCCCGCGTGCGCACGCGCGAACTCGACCCCGAGCAGATCGTGCGGCTGGGGATGCGGTTCATCTGCCACGACTCGCGATCGATCCCGGAAGGGGTCCTTCGGCTGCACGAGGACGTCGTGCGCGCCCGCGCCGCCGACCCCGACGCCGGCGCCGCGTTCGTCGAGGCGACCCGGTCGCTGATGTCGCTGGAACGACGTGACGATACGGCATCCAGGATCCTGGGGAACATCGCTGCGCCGGCGCTCGTGATGCACGGACGCCGCGATCCGCTCGTCCCCGCATCGTGGGCCGAGGAGGCCCTGCGTACGAAGCCGGCCTGGCGCGGACGGTTCTTCCCCGATCTCGGACACGTGCCGATGCTCGAGGATCCGGGCCGTTGGCTCGCCGAGGTGGCCGACTGGTTCGCGAGCCTCGAGCGTTGACCTACGGCCTCGCGGCTCGCTCCAGCTCATCCACGGCCTCGCCGAGGGCACTCGCGAGGACGTCGACGTCACGCACGAGATCCCAGTCGGCGGTCAGGCCGAAGGCCATCGTGCCACCCAGACTCGTGCACGCGATCGAGAGCCCGCAGTTCTCCCCCAGCGGCATCCCCGGGTAGCTGGCCACGAGCCGCGCACCCGCGAGGAACAGCGGCACCTGCGGCGCGGGGACGTTCGAGACCACGAGGTTGAACCAGCGCCCCTTCGACACGAGCCGCGCGGCCATCGCGTGCAGGGCCGGTGGCGCGTAGGCCCCCAGCCCGATGATGGAATCGGCGCTCACGGCCATCCCCGAGCTCTTGAGCTCCTCGGTCGCGGCTCGAACCCGTCGAAGCCGCGTCGTGGCCTTCATCCTGCCCACCGGGACATCGATGAACGCGGGCGCCACCCGGTTGCCGACGTCGCCCTGTTCCGCCCTGGACCGCACCGACACCGGCATCATGATCCGCAGATCCTTGCCTCGCGTCGGCTCACCTCGCTCGGTCAGCACGCGATGCAGTCCGCCGGCCACGACCGTCAGCACCACGTCGTTGATCGTGCCGCCGAGGGAAGCCCTGATCGTCCGCAGCCGCTCGAAGGCGACCTCGGCCGTGGCGAACCTGCGGGCCGGGCCGATCTCGCCGTCGAACGGACCCCGAGGGCGTTCGCCCATGCCCAGGATCCGGGCGGCCCCCGACAGGGTCTCGCTCATCGCCCGCCAGGCGCTCGCCGGCGCGCGCACGGCACGGCCGAGGGCCTCGAGCGGGTGCATGACCAGGTCCTCGACCGCGTCGCCCATCAGATCCTGCCCCGAGGGCGCCGGCGTGGGGTTCCAGGGATGGACCTCGCCCACGGGCGCGTCGGGATCCAGATCGAACAACGCCGAGGCGATCAGCATCCCCGAGATGCCGTCGGCGCTCGCGTGGTGCAGCTTCAGCAGGGCCGCGGTCCGGTCGTCCTCCAGGCCTTCGAAGACGTAGAGCTCCCACAACGGCTTCGAGACGTCGAGCGGCCGCGAGAGCACGCGCCCGACGGCGCGTTCGAGCTGACCGCGACCACCCGGCGAGGGCAAGGCCGAGCGCCGCACGTGGAAGTCGAGGTCGAAGCGCTCGTCGTCGACCCACAGCGGACGTGCGAGCTCGCCCGGCACCCGGAGCACGCGCTGCCGCAGGCGAGGCGCGAGATGGATCCGGGCGCGGACCACACCGAGCACGTCGTCGTACGTGAGGGGCCCGTCGTCGCGGGGATCGAAGATCGACACCCCGGCCACATGCATGTGCATGGCGGGTCGCTCGAGGTAGAGGAAGCTCGCGTCCAGGCTCGACAGCCGCTCGGGATCCATCGGGCGACACCCTATCGCTCAGGCACCCGGGAACCGCGGGCGGTGCTAGGGTGCGGCGCCATGAGGCGGGGGGTAGTGGCAGCGTGGGTGATACCGCTGCTCGTCCTCCCGCTGGCGGGCGCCGCGGGAGCGGCCGTCGACGACGTCGCCGAGGACGCGCACGTCGGCGCGATCGAGAACCTCTTCTCCCCCGACCTGGTCCGCCTGCAGCCCGGGGGCAGCGTCACGTGGTCGCTCGATGGCAACAGCATGCACACCGTCGACGCCGACGACGGCTCCTGGACCTCGGGCAACCTCGACCCTGGCGACACGTTCTCCCGCACGTTCGACGAGCCCGGCGTCTACGCCTTCTTCTGCAGCTACCACGGGAGTCCCGGGCGTGGGATGTCAGGCACGGTGCTCGTGGGCGACGTCGATGCCCCGGGAGCGACCGAAGGGGTGGGCCCCGGTCGTGAGCCGGTGCCCGACGGGTTCGCCGACACGATCCGCGTGCCCGCGGATGCCGAGACGATCCAGTCGGCCGTGGACGCCGCCGACCCCGGGGGGATGGTGCTGATCGCCCCAGGCGTGTACCGCGAGGACGTCACCGTCACCACGCCGTACCTGACGATCAGGGGCGAGGACCGAAACCGAGTCATCCTGGACGGGCGGCTCGAGCTCGCCACGGGGATCCACGTCGTGGAGGCCGACGGGGTATCGATCGAGAACTTGACCGCGCGCCGATACCTCCTCAGCGGGTTCCAGTGGACCGGCGTGTTCGGCTACCTCGGCTCCTATCTCACTGCCTACAACAACGGTGACTACGGCCTGTTCGCGTACGACTCGGTATGGGGGCAGATCGAGCACTCGTACGCGAGTGGGTCCCCCGACAGCGGCTTCTACATCGGCCAGTGCTTCCCGTGCCATGCCGTCGTCACCGAGGTGCTCGCCGAGCACAACGCCCTCGGCTACAGCGGGACGAACGCCGGGGGCGACCTAGCGATCGTGAACAGCGAATGGCGATCCAACTTCGCCGGAATCGTCCCCAACACACTGGACACCGAGGCGCTCGCTCCCCAGCGCGAGGCGTACATCGCCGGCAACCACGTCCACGACAACAACTCCCAGACGGCCGACTCGAAGGACCTCACGTACCCGACCTGGGGCACCGGGATCCTCGTCGCCGGCGGACGCGACAACCTCATCGAGGGCAACCTCGTGGAGAACCACGAACGCTACGGGATCGCCCTGCTCCCCAACCTCGACGCCAACCTGTGGGTGACATCGGGGAACGAGGTCCGCGGCAACGTGGTCCGGGCGTCCGGACGAGCCGACCTGGCGATGGGGGCGCCGGCAGCCGGCGGCGACTGCTTCCTCGACAACGTCGCCGCCACGAGCGCCCCGCCCGCGATCGAACTCCTGAAGGGGTGCGACTCGATCGGTGCCGCCGTCGGCGGCGGCGACCCGGCTCCCACCGTCGATCTCGGCACAGGATTCCTCGACGCCTTGGACGGTGACTTCCCGCATGGCGACTGGCGCGAGCAGCCGACGCCCCCGGCCCAACCCGAGATGCCGAACGCGATGATCGCCCCGCCGCACCCCGCCATACCCGAGGTCGTCGTCCCGCGGCCCTACCGTGTTCGCGACGTCGCGGACATCCAGCCGGTTCCGCGGCTCACCATCGGAAAGGAGATCACCGTGTTCGGGATCCCGCTCGCTACCACGTGGTGGGCTCTGCTGATCGCCCTCTATGGATACGCCCTGCCGGGGTTCCTTTACGGGGCCTGGCTGACGATCGCGTTGTGGGACCTGATCCGCCAGGAGGAGGTCGCGATCACGCACCGCGCCCGGTGGATGGCCGTGGTCGTGCTCGTCCCGTTCGCCGGCCCCATCCTCTATTACGCGTTCGGCCATTCCCCGATCCCACGACAGCTCCGGCTGATGCTCGTGGTGGGCGGCGCGCTTTGCGTGCTCGTCATCTCGGGGCTGGCCGCGTTGCTCGGGGGCTAGCGACGCTCATCGGCGCAAGCACGACGATCCTCCACTCACCGGGCGAGCTCGATCCGCATCCGCTTGTTCGCCTTCCCTTTGGACTCGGTCTTCACGACCCGGACCGGGCCGACCTCGCCCGTGGACGCGACGTGGGTCCCTCCGTCGGCCTGCTTATCGATGCCGGTGATATCGATCACTCGGATCGGGTCGACCCACTCGGGGATCAGCGACACCTTCGTGCGGATCAGGTCGGGATCCGACAGGGCCTCGGCGCGGGCGAGGAAGCTCACGTGCACCGGCACGTCCTCGGCCAGACGAGCGTTCAGCAGCTCCTCGATCCGCTGGCCGAACTCCTGGCTGATCGCGTCGAGCTCGAAGTCCATGCGAGCGACGCCGCCGGGCTCCATGTTGCCGCCGGTGACCTTCGCGCCGAACTCGGTGAAGACCACGCCGCTCAAGGCGTGCAGCGCCGTGTGGGTCCGCATGAGCTCGTGCCGACGATCCCAGTCGATCGTCGCGACGACCGCCGAACCAACCGGGGGAGCGGGACCCTCCGCATCGATCGCGTGCAGCACCGCGCCGTCCTCACGCGACTTCGTCGTGTCGAGCACCTGGCACGATCCCCCGTCCCATGCCAGCTCACCGGTGTCGCCGGGTTGGCCGCCGCCGCGCGCGTAGAAGATCGTGCGGTCCAGGACGACGGCCCCGTCGCGGACCTCAGTAACGATCGCGTCGCAGGTGGTCAGGTAGGCATCGTGCGAGCACAGTTCCTCGGTCATGGTCCGACGCTATCGCAGGCGGGCGGCGGGCGGCAGGTCACACGTTGGGCTCGGCCGTGCGGGTGGTGCGCACGATCGACGCGATGACGGCACCCACGAGGATCAGCGTGCCCCCCACCGCCACGGCGACGGTGATCGGCTCGGACAGGAACAGCGCGGCGAGCACGGCGACGGTCAACGGCTCCATGACCCCGATGATCGCGTTGCGGACGGCTCCGATCCGCTGGAGGCCTCCGAGCATGGCGGCGAACGCGCCCGCCGAGAAGAGCATCATCACCACCAGGCGCGACCACGACCCGGGCCCGGGGATCGCGGCGTCGAACGTGACGGCGAACATGGTGTTGGCGATCGCCGCCCCCACGCCCAGCCACGTGGCGGCCGTGAGCGGGTCGGTCGTCTTCACCCGCCGGTCGGTGGCCAGCAGGTAGGCCGTGTACGCGACCGACGTGCAGAGCGCCAGCACGATGCCGAGCGTCGTGATGTCGGCGTCGCCTCCGCCGACGACGAGGACGCTGCCCAACAGTGCCATACCGAGCGCGACGAACAGCATCGCCGGCGGGCCCTTGCGGTCCAGGGCGATCGTCGCGAGCATCACCCACACCGGGTACGTGTAGAACAAGAGCGTGACCGTGGCGGCCGACCCGTGGTTGAGGGCCGTGAAGTAGAGCGCCGACTCCGAGCCGTAGCCCAGGATGCCGACCAGGGCGAGGGCCAGCCGCTCGCCGCGCTCCGGGAGGAGCGGGCGGCCCGTGACCACGAGCAGGAGCCCGAGCAGGATCGACTGACCTGCGAACCGGATCGCGAGCATCGCGTAGGGGAGCTCGCCCGCCGCCACCTGCTTGCCGAGGATGACGACCGCCGCGAACGACATCGCCATCGCGACCGACATCGTGGAGCCGATGACCTCTCCCCGGCGGTCGGTGGCGCGACGATCGCCGTTCGCGCGCGCTGACATCAGCAGAGCCTACGAGCCACCGTGCTCGACCCCGTCCGCTACCGGGGGGACGGGAGCACGATCTCGCCGTCGGTCTCGACCATGTCGTCCTGCGGCGCGAAGCGGTCCTTGATCGCCCGGGCCCACAGGGCGACCAGGAACGTGAGCATCAGGAACATCGCACCGGAGACGACGAGGATCGCGCGCGTTCGGGGTTGGCTCCCCTCGATCCACAGCACCGAGAGGATGAAGGCGGGCACGATGAACCCCAGGTTGTAGGCGATGTCGTACAGGGCGAAGGCACGACCTCGGAAGTCGTCGGGCATCGCCTGCTGGGTGATCGTGTCGGAGGAGATCTTGCCCAGGAAGTACGCGAAGAACCCGCAGAACAGCAGCGCCGCGAAGCCGGGGACCGAGACCGTCCACCCGAAGACCATCGACGAGGCCCCCAGCACCAGCATCGACGACAGGAGGAGGCGGATCGGCGCCACGCGGTCCTTGAGCTTCTGCGCCACGATCAGCCCCAGCGCGCCGCCCATCAGCCCCCCGATACCCGACAGGATGAGCGCCAGCGTGTCCGCACTCCCCCCCTGCACCAGGTTCTTCCCGTAGAGCGCGAACACGAACAGGCCGAATCCGTAGAACTGGTAACGGAGCATCTGGAACGAGACCAACCCCAGGGCCGCCGCCGGACGCGCGATCACCTCCCTGATGCCGTCCGCGATCGACCTGAGCACCCTCGACGCCTCGCGGGCGAACGAGGCGGCGTGCGCCCGCGCCTCGACGTGGCGCATCTGCTGGGCAACGAAGGCCCCGATCACGAGCACGGCGGCACCGATCACCACGCCCACCCATGCAGCCACGAACCCCGCCACGACGGTGCCGAAGGCGATCCCGAACACCTGGAACAGTGCTCCTCCCGCCTGGGAGAGGCCGTTGCCCTGCAGGAGATCCTTGCCAAAGAGCACGTCGGGCAACGCGGCCGACTTCACGGCGAGCGCGATACGGACGACGGCCTGGGCGGCGAGGAGCCCGACGATCAGCGCGGTGGTAGCACCGAGCCGGCCCTCCGAGGTCTCGGCCCCCAGGGGCAACAGCACCGCCACGGCCACGACGCTCGTGATCGCCGCCGTTACCAGGTTGCTCCACCACACGACCCGGCGGCGGGCGAACCGGTCGATCGTGACGCCGATGAACGGTGAGATCAACGTGTACGGCAGATACAGCGCGAGCACGACCGTCAGCAGGTAATCCGCCGAGGGGACGTTGGAGATGTCGAAGCCCGGCTCGCCGCCGAAGGCGATCGACTTGGCGACGGCGCCCTGGATCATCCCCTGGCCCCCCTGCACCAGGTACTGCACCCCCATCAGCACCGCGAAGTCGCGGTTGGAGAAGACCCCGAACAGGCCGTTGAAGAACCCGGCGAGCGCATCGAGGGGTGGTCGCAGCCATGCGTCGGCGAACCTCAGGCCGGCGCCCAGCCCGAGCGCGAGCGCCACGACGACCCACCCCTTGGTCGTGGTGAGCGAGCCACGCCACACGGCCAGCGTGGCGATCCCGGCCAGCAGCAGCATCACGATGGACATGCCGGGGATCAGGGCGATGCGGTCGACCGTCGTCCTCAGGCCGAACCATCCGGCGGCGAGCCAGCCGGGCACGATCAGCAGGAGCGCCAACAGGGCCACGACCAGCAGGTTCGCGGGCAGGTTGGCAAGGGCTCCGGGGTGGTCCTCGAACTTGCTCGCCTCGGCCTCGGCCGCCGCCTGGGCCCGCTGGATCACGTCGTCGGGCGGGCTCCAGAGGCCCTCACCCTGCACCACGTACACGTCGGGCCCCACCTCGACGCCGTGGGAGATGGCCTGGCCGAGGACCTCTTCTTGTGTCGCCTCGTCGCAGTCCTCGACGCCGTTGCACAGACCTCCGTAGTACTGGCCGATCAGGAAGACGACCGGCTCCGCCGGATACTCCTCGAGACGCGGCACCACCTCGGCCGTCCTCTTGTCGTCGGGGTCGCACAGGGAGTCAGGGCCACCGAACGTCTCGCAGTAGTGCGCCGCGGCGATGTCGTCGTACCCGTCGCTCCCCGCGCTGGAGGTCGTCACGTCGCCGGCTAGGAAATCGTCCACGGTCCCGAAGTACGTGGTCGATCGCTTCACGGCGTCGCCGGGGAGCCCGGTGCGGAACACGTTCGAAAAGGTCTTCGACCAGCCGTAGCCGGTGTTCGTACCGGTCTGCGGATCGTCCGTGTCGCCGAAGTTGACGACGAGGACGTTCGCGCGATCGCCGGCGGCGGCCACCACCTCGCTCGCGGCGGCCAGCGACGTGCGCACGTCCTGGTTCGCCCACTGGTTCGACTCGCTCACCCAGCGGTTCTGGACCCCGTCCAGCAGCACGAACCCCAGCGACGCGACCACGAGGGTGGCGCCGACGATCCCCGCGATCAGGGCGGGCCCCCGACGGCGCAGGCACCATCGGATCGCGACGAACGAGCCGAGCCCGACGAGGGCCATCGGCGCGGCCGAGGCGTTCATGAAGCGGTAGTACGGGATCGCGGCGCCCGTGAGGACGGTGGCGATCCCGGCGAATGCCAGCATCCACCAGATCGACACCTGGTCCTCGGTGCGAGCGGGCTGCCGCGACGATCTCGACAGCAGGACGGTCGAGACGACGGCGATCACGATGTAGGGGACGACGACGATCGGCTGGAGCGACCAGATCCACTCCCACAGACGCGCGGCGAAGAAATCAGCCGTGTACGGCGGCGGCAGGGCCGCCTCGGCCAGGCTCGCGCTCGATCCCCAGATCCCGATCACCCAGCACGCGAGCCCGGCGATCATCCCGAACCCCACCGACATCAGCATGGGGGCGTCGGCCTTGAGCGCGGCTCCCAGCGAGAGCCGGCTGGTGAGGAAGTGGAACCCGAACACGGCCATCAGGACCACGCCGAAGATGACGCACGTCGTGGGATGCGTGAACGCCGCCGCGATGCCGATCAGGAACAACGCGGTGCGGGCTCCCCACGACGTCCTGGCCTCGTGGACGAAGGGGATCGTGAGCGCCAGCAGGAACAGCACGGTGATGTTGTCGAGGTAGCCGACGTAGGGCGTGGTCAGGAAGAGCGCCACCGTCGCGAGCAGTGTGGTGAGGACCACGAGCGGGTCACGTCGACTCCTCAGGAGCGCGGCCCCCAACGCCAGCCCGGTCAGGATCGGGATGCCGATCATCAGGAAGGCGCTGAAGGTGTAGCGGTCGATCCCGACCACCCGCTGCAGTAGCGCCCCGGCGAGCGGCACCGTCACCCGATATCCACCGGCGAACAGGCCGTTGGGACCCCACTCCTGCACGACGCGCGCCGGGTTGCCCTCGAGGATCACCTGGGCCCGCCACGTGTACCAGGCGGGGTCTCGAGTGGGCGCCGACAGGCTCGGGTCGGCGAGGAACTCCCATCCCAAGACCAGGAGCATCAACAGGATGAGCCCGCCGACCATCCACCAGGACCCCAGCCAGCCGGCGCCGGGGGCCGGCGAGGAGGTCGCCGCGTGCTCGTTCTCGGTCACAGCCATCTGGGTCCTCTGGTCACCGGGCAGCCCGCAGCTCTGGAGGAGGAACGCGGGGTCGCCACAGGATAGACGACCGACCGTTGCGTGCCTTCTACTCGGGAACCGCCTCGGGCAGGCAGGCCATGTCCTGCATCAGCGCGGAGGGGAACACGGCCGCCATGACGGTCTCGTTCTCCTTGCCGGGCTGGGCGGTGACCCCGCTCCCCTCCGTCTGCAGCTGCGTGAAGGTCATCATGAAACGCGACACGTCGCCGAGCGTGGCGCCGACCTCGGCCAACTCGGCCTCGTCGATGAACACCTGCGTCGGCTGCATCAACTCGACGACCGGCACGTCGTCGCCGTCGTCGAACCGTTCGTTGATCATGATCTGCATGGGCGCCGTTGAGATCTGGTAGGCGCCCGACACGCCCGGATCCGGCATCGACCCATGGTCCGCGGTGATCGCGAGCACCCACTCCCCGCGGCCCACGTCGTGGTTCAGCGTCTTGACCAGACGCCTGAGGGCTCGGTCCTGCTCGACGACGGCGTCGCGCATCTCGGGGCTGTTCACCGACCACACATGGCTGATGTAGTCGATCTCCTTGAAGTTGAGGTACAGCAGGTCGGGCACGTCGTCGGCGCCGAACCCCTCGCGCCGGATGATCTCTTCGACCACACGCTCCTGGTACGGCGTGCGCGCCGGCGTGTCGAACCCTTGGAGGAGCGGCTCGATCTCGTTGTCGCGCCACTTGCCGTCGAGCTTGCCGTCGGCTCGGTCGACGGCCTCGACGTCGGCCTCGAAGCCGGGGACGTCGTTCGCGTACTCGGCCAGCCGGTAGTAGCCGGCCTCGCGTTCGGGCAGGTTCCACTCGAACCCCTCGTCGGTGAGGGTCTCTCCATCGATCACCGATCGGGTGACCGCGATGTCCTGATCCCCTCCGCTGAAGAAAGCGCCGTGACCCAGCATGCCGAAATGGATGTCGACGGTTGCGACGATGCCCGCGATCGGCTCGTTGTCCATCGCACGGTCGTAGACGTCGGCGAGCGTGGGCTCGATCAGGAACGTCGGTCCCTGGCTCCACGGCGACGTCAGCTTCGCGCCGATCCGCATCGTGTGCCCGACGATCCCGTGATGGTTCGGGAAGGCCCCCGTCCCGATCGTCGCATGGATCTGGGCGGTGCTGGAGGGGGAGGACCCCACCGTCGCGTCGGTGAACCAGGTCCCCTCGGGGATGAGCGACTTCAGGTACGGCCACGAGTCCGGGTGAGACTCGAGGACGTTGATGCCTCCCGCATCCCACACCATCGTCACGATGAGCTTGGGGGACGTCGTCACGCCGCCCTCGAGGGCCTCCGTCATCGGTTGGCCATCGGGCGCTGTGAAGCCGTCGAACTTCAGCAGTTCGGCTGCCGTCGGCGCGATGCCTGCCACGGTCACCGGTCGGTCGACCTCTCCCCGCGCCTGGATGAATCCCGGTCCGTACCAGAACATCGGCACGTCCTGGATGTAGGGCCAGGGTCCGACGTGGGGCAGCCCCGAGCCCACGAAGTCGGGCTCCTTGGCGATGAAGCTGATCTGGGCCCCGCGATCGGGTCGCCACCCGCGCCACGTCCGAAGGAGGTACTCCCTGGGGAGGGAGCAGGCGATCTGGGCAAGGTCGGCATCCGACTCGGCGCCGACGGCTCGCTCGTCGGGGGACGCGATCAACGTCACGGCGAACGCGGTGACGACGGCCAGCAGCAACGGGACGCGGACGCGGCGGAACATGGCTTCGACCATACGAGACGTGTTGCGGCGCCGACCGCCGCCGACGCCGAAGTTCAGGCGGACCCCACGCAATCGCCACACACACCGATGAGGTCGAGCCGATGGACGACCTGAGCGAAGCCCGCGCGACGGGCCAACCTGTCGAGCGTTCGGTCGAGCGTGCCCTCGAGCTGACCCGGCAGCATCAGGTCCTCGACCCGCCCGCAGGCCGAGCAGACCAGGTGGTGGTGGTGCTCGGTGAGGGCCTCGGCGAGCTCGTAGCGCGCGAACCCCTCGTCGGTGATAACACGGCGCACGACCCCCGCGTGCTCGAGCACGACGAGGTTGCGGTACGCCGAGCTCTGCGGGAGGCCGGGTGTCTCGTCGAGGATGTCGGGCAGGGTGAGGGGCTTGCCGGATCGCTCGAGCGTGCGGACCAGCGACTCGCGATGGGCGGTGTAGCGCTGACCGCTCCGCCCCAGTCGAGATGCGATCGTGTCGTGCAGCCCGGCTTCGGCGCGCGTCATCATCACTCCGCGACCTCCCCCCGCTCCACACCCGATCTCGGCAGCCGGGTGGCCATGCCCCGCTTGATCGCCGCGACCAGTGCGAACACGCCCGCCGACAGCAGCACGATCGTCCCCCCCGGTGCGAGCCCCCACGCACGAGACGCCGCCAGCCCGGCAACGACGGACGCCACGCTGATCGCTACGGCCCAGCGCATCGTCCCGCCGAACGAGCGGGCGAGCAGCTGGGCGCTGGCCACCGGCAGCACCATCATCGCCGCCACCAACAGGATGCCAACCACCTGCATCGCCGCGACCACGGCGACCGCCGTGATGACCGCGAGCACGGTGTTGAGCCCCCCCACCGGGAGGCCGGCGACGCGGGACCACTCCTCGTCTGTGACCACCGAGAACAGGACCCGGCGAAGCAGCAACATGGCCGCGGTGATGGCAACCCCGAGGCCGGCGATGACGGCGACCTCGCCGGCGGTCACGGTCAGCGGCTGGCCGAACAGGAACGTCAGCACGCTCGCGTTGAGTCCGTCGCCCAGGCTCACGAGCACCACGCCGGCGGCGATGCCCGAATAGAAGAAGAGCGCGAGCGCCAGATCGCCGGAGGCACGGCGGCGCGCGCGTAGCCACTCGATGCCCAGGGCGCCCGCGATGGCGAAGGCGAGCGCCGACCAGATCGGCCAGATCCCGGCCAGCAGACCGGCGCCCACCCCTGCGAACGCGATGTGGCCGATGCCGTCGCCGATCAGCGACATCCGCTTCTGCACGAGGAAGGTGCCGATCATGGGGGCGAACACGCCGACGACCAGGCTCGCAAGCAGGGCTCGCTGCATGAATCCAAGCTCGAACGGGTAGGGCAGCGCGAGCGCGCTCATCTCAGCCCCTCGAGCCATTGCGGAAGGTCCTCGCGATGCACCCCCAGGCTGACGCCCTCGGCGGTCAACGCCGACGGCGGCCCATCGAAGACCACCGACCCCTTCAGCACGACCACCCGATCCAGATCGGCCGCCACCGCGGACAGCTCGTGCGACACGAGCAGCACCGCGGCGCCGTGGTCCTCGATCAGGTGCGCGAGGGCGTCACGGAACCGGCGCTGCGACTCGGCGTCGACCCCGGCGATCGGCTCGTCGAGCACGAGGAGGTCGGGCTGGCTCGCGAAGGCGCGCGCGATGAACGCACGCTGTTGTTGTCCGCCGGACAACTGGTTCACGGGCCGGTCCGCCAGCCCCTCGAGCCCGACCGAGGCGAGCGCGTGGTCGACCTCGGCGCGATCCGGCGCCGACGTCGGTCGCCACCATCCGCTGCGGGCCAGGCGTCCCGTGGCGACGATCTCGTGAACGGTGGCCGGCACCTCGGACGCGAGCGAGGGCCGCTGCGGCACGTATCCGAGACGACCGCGATCGCCGACGCGATCGGGCGCCTCCCCGAACAGCCAGACGCGGCCCGCCGAAGGCGTGAGCTCCCCGAGCAACAGGTGTAACAACGTCGACTTGCCCGAGCCGTTGGGACCCACCAGCGCCACGAACTCGCCCGGCTCGATCCGCAGGTCGACCCCGTCCAGCACGGGGGCCCGACCGTACGCGAACGACAGGCCCTCTGCCTCGAGCAGGGGCCCGCTCGTCCCGACCGGCTCACCGACAGCCAAGCGCACCCCGCAAGGTCTCGAGGTTGGTTCGCATCACGGACGCGTAGTCCTCGCCCGCGGCGACCTTGTCGGGGGTGAGCCCTTCGAGCGGGTCGAGGGTTGCGAGGGCCACCCCGGCCTCGTCGGCCAGGGTCCGGGCCAGGTCGGGAGCCACGAGCTCCTCTGCGAAGATCGTCGTCACGCCCTCGCTCTCGACGAGCTCGCGCAGCTCGGCGATCCGCTCGGCCGTGGGCTCGGCGGCCGGGTCCACACCCGCGATCGACTCCTGGACGAGCCCGAAGGCGACGGCCAGATGGCCGAACGCCGCGTGCGAAGTGACGATGACGTCGCGATCGCACCTGCTGAGTCCGCGCACGAACTCCCGATCGAGGAGGGTGAGCTCCCGCACGTACGCGCCCGCGCCCTCAGATGCCTCGCAGCCGGCCTCGGTGATCGCACGCTCGATCGCCGACATCTGGGAGGCCCAGCCGCCCGGATCGAGCCACACATGGGGATCGGCGGAGGTCGCATCCGTGTCAGGCGCGAGCCCGCCGACATCCACCACGACGCCCGCGGTCTGCGACGCCGCGTCGTCCAGGGCGGGCTGGACGCCCTCGACCGTGAGGACGACGTCCGCCTCGGCCACGACGGCAACGTCGTCGGGGGCAAGCTCGAGGTCATGGGGCTCCACGCCGGGCGGCGTGAGGTTCGTGACGTCCACACAGGCTCCGCCGATCCGCTCGGCGGCCTCGGCGAGCGGGTAGAAGCCGGCCACGACACGGACCCGGCCGTCGCCGACTTCGGACGATCGTGGCGCACACCCCGACACGACCGCGGTCATCATCGTTATCAGAATGATAATCGCTCTCATTACCGAAAGCGACGATACCGGATGCGATCCGTGGGGGTCAAACCTACGCTTCGGGAAGGCGGACGAGTCCGCGGGGCCGGCCGGAGATGGCCGCGATCGACGCGACGACGATCCCGTCGGCGCTCAGGCCCTCGACCGCGGCGGCGACCCGCTCGATCGGGAGCTCGGTATCGGCCGACAACGCCGAGACGGTGGCCCGCCGGCGAGCGCGGAGCGAGGCCAGCACGGCGCCCCTCGCCTGACGAAGGGACCCTTCGAACGCGGGGTGACGTCGCACCGAGGCGCGGCCCGCACGGCCGGCTTTCCGGAACCTGCACCACGTCGACATCGGGCATTCGTGGCATCGGGGACTCGTGCGGCAGACCTCGCGCCCGAGGTTCATCATCGCCTGGGTCCACTCGCCGGGACGCTCGCGGTCGAGCCATGCCTCCGCCGAGGAGGCCGCCTGGGAGGGCGTCACCTCGTCGCGCTCGAGACCGTAGTCGAGGCGGGCGACCACCTTGCGCACGTTCGTGTCGACAGCCGCCACCGGCACCCCGAAGGCGATCGAGGCGACGGCGTCGGCCGTGTACGGCCCCACGCCCGGCAGCGAACGCAGCTCGGCGGGATCGCACGGCAGCTCGCCCTCGTGGTCGCGCACGACGATCCTCGCCGTTTCGTGGAGCGCGACCGCGCGACGCGGATACCCGAGACCTCCCCACGCCGTGATCACGTCGGCCCGGCTGGCGGCCGCGAGATCGCCCACGGTCGGGAAGAGCGCCAGGAACGCAGGGAACGCATCGACAACGCGCGACGCCTGGGTCTGCTGGAGCATGACCTCCGACACGAGGGTCGCGTACGGGTCGGACTGCGTGCGACGCCACGGGTAGGGAACCCGGTGCGCCCGATCCCACTCGATCAACGCTATGCGCGCCGGAGCGCGGGAGCTAGTCTCGACCGTGGGAGGAGCGATGGCGACGATCCGAGATGTCATGAGCACCGAGATATTGAGCATCACGCCGGGCGCGACGATCGCGGAGGCGGCCACGGTGATGAGCACCCGCCAGGTCGGCTCGGCGCTCGTGATGGACGGGGAGACGCTCGTCGGCATCTTCACGGAACGCGATGCCTTGCGGGCCGTGGGATCCGACTTCGACGCCGAGCATCACGCCGTGTCGGGATTCATGACGGCCGACCCGTCCACGATCGGCCCCGACGCCCCGGCCACCGAGGCGCTCGAGTCGATGTTCGCGTTCGGGTTCCGCCACCTGCCGGTGGTCGAGGACGGCCGTGTGGTCGGCATCGTGTCGATGCGCGACGTGATGCGGTCCACCTAGAAGCCGGCCTTCGTCTCATGCGACGGCATCTCGTCGGCGGCCTGTCGAAGGGCCGCATGCACGTCGCGGAACACGTCGGACACGAAGCTCGCCTGCTGCCCGTCAGCCCCCGACATCGCGCCGCGCACCGCCGACGCGGTGATCTCGCAGGCCTTGTCGAACACGTGCCAGTCGCTCTCGCGGGACATCCACTACCTCCGGGGTCGCTCGTCGGGATCGCTCTGACGAAAGGCTACCTGAGGCCGTCGCCGACCAAGTTGCCCGCAGGATGTCGAAATCGACCGTCGTCGTGCGTCGTCATGATGGGACGGTCGAGTGCGCCGCTGAGGAAGGAGCCGGCAGATGCTGTACGCGTTGCTGATCTACGGGGACGAGCGCGCCCGTGAGGAACTGAGCGAGACCGAGCGGGCCACGGACTTCCAAGCGTGGATGGACTATTCGAAATGGCTGTCGGACAAAGGCTGGATGCGGCAGGGTGAAGCCCTCCATCCGGTCAGCCAGGCGACGAAGGTGGTCGTCCGCGACGGTGAGCACATCGTGACGGACGGACCCTTCGCCGAGACCAAGGAACAGTTCGGCGGGTACTACGTGATCGACGTCGAGCATCTGGACGAGGCGATCGAGGCCGCGGCGGGCTGCCCCGGCGCCGCCTACGGCACGATCGAGGTGCGGCCCGTCATGGTGTTCGACCAGGGGGGCTGACCCGACGCCCGCCGAACTGCCTCACGACGTCGTCGACCGGCTCTTCCGGCACGAATCCGGACGAGCGGTCGCGATCTTGATCCGCGCGATCGGGGACTTCGACCTGGCCGAGGAGGCCGTCCAGGAGGCATTCGAGACGGCGTTGTCGACGTGGCCCGCCCGGGGAGTGCCCGATAACCCCGCCGCCTGGATCACCACGACGGCACGGAATCGTGCGCTGGATCGGATCCGTCGACGCGACGTGGGAACCCGCAAGGAGCGGAGCGCCGAGCAGCAGCAAGCCCTCATGGCGATCGATCAGGAGATGAGCGACATCCCCGACGAACGGTTGCGGCTGATCTTCACGTGCTGCCACCCGGCCCTGACGATGGAGGCACGCGTCGCCCTGACGCTCCGCACCGTCGGCGGCCTCAGCACGCGCGAGATCGCCGCCGCATTCCTGATCTCCGAGCCCACGGTCGCTCAGCGACTCGTGCGTGCCAAGCGCAAGATCCGCGAGGCCGCCATCCCGTATCGCATCCCGCCACGAGACCTGTTGGACGAACGCCTCGAGGGCGTCCTCGCCGTCCTGTATCTGGTCTTCAACGAGGGCTATCTGGCGACCGAGGGGGAGCTCGTGCGAACCGAGCTGTGTGAGGAGGCGATCTGGCTGGCTCGCGTCCTGGATCGCCTGCTCCCCGAACGGCCCCGGGTCGAAGGACTCCTCGCCCTCATGCTGCTGCATCACGCGCGGCGGGAGTCGAGGACCGACGCCGGCGGGGGGCTGGTCCTGCTGGAGGATCAGGACCGCGCGAGCTGGGACCACGACCTCATCGATGAAGGACTCGCCACGCTCGACCGCGCGATCGCTCGCCGCGACCCGGACGCCTACCAGCTGCAGGCAGCGATCGCGGCGCTCCACGCCCGCGCCCCCCGCCCGGAGGACACCGACTGGCCGCAGATCGCGGCGCTCTACGGCGCGCTGGGGCGTGTGACCCCCTCACCCGTCATCGAGCTCAACCGCGGCGTGGCGATCGCGATGGCCGACGGCCCGGCGGCCGGACTCTCGATCGTCGACTCGGTGACGGACGCGCTCGAGGGCTATCACCTGTTCCACGCGACGCGCGCCGACCTGCTTCGACGTCTGGGTCGCGACGAGGAGGCACGCATCTCGTATCGGCGCGCGCTCGAGCTCGCCTCGAATCCAACGGAGCTGGCCTTCCTCGAACGAAGGCTGCAGGACCTCGGCTAGACTCGGCCGTCGATGCTCTTCCCCACGATCGACTTCGCCCTCTTCTTCTGCGTGGTGTTCCTCTGCCACTGGCTACTCAACCCACATCCCTTGCCGTGGAAGGTCTTCATGGTGGCTGCGAGCTACCTCTTCTACGGGTGGTGGGACGTTCATTTCGTGTGGCTCCTGGCCGGAGTATCCGTCCTCGCCCAGCTCGGCGCCGTCGCGGTGGACCGCCAGAGCGACGAGCGGCGGCGGCGGTGGGTCATGGCCGCCGCCGTGGGCGCGACCCTCATGCCGCTCCTGTACTTCAAGTACTACGGCTTCTTCTCGCTCAACCTCACGAGGGCGCTCGACTCGTCCGGCTCGAGCCTGGGACTCCCGCTCGTGCAGCTCGTCCTCCCGGTCGGGCTCTCGTTCTTCACCTTCATGGCCATCAGCTACATCGTCGATGTCTATCGACGGCGTTTCGAGGTGGCGAGCTGGATCGACACGTTCTTGTACCTGTCGTTCTTCCCGCACCTGGTGGCGGGGCCGATCGTGCGTCCCGACGAGTTGATCCCCCAGCTCGATATCCGCCGCGATCCCCGCCACATCGACGTTGCCGGGGCCGGCTATCTGATCCTCGGCGGCCTCTTCAAGAAGGTCGTGATCTCGAGCTACCTCGCCACGACGATGGTCGATCCCGTGTTCGCCGACCCCTCCCGATTCGGCGCGATCGACGTGATCGTCAGCGTGTGGGCCTACGCCATCGTGATCTATGCCGACTTCAGTGGGTACACCGACATCGCGATCGGCGTGGCCAAGCTCCTCGGTTTCCGGTTCCCTCAGAACTTCGATCGCCCGTACAGCGCCCGTTCGCTGCAGGACTTCTGGCGCCGATGGCACATCACGCTGTCGCGCTGGCTGCGCGACTACCTCTACATCCCGCTCGGCGGCTCCAAGAAGGGTGAGCTGCGCACCTACGTCAACATCTTCATCACGATGCTGCTCGGCGGCCTGTGGCACGGAGCCGCTTGGACGATGATCGTATGGGGCGCCTATCACGGCGCCGGCCAGTCGATCGGGGCATGGCGGCGCTCGCGAATGGCGGCTCGCGGCATCGAGACGAGCGACGAGCCTTGGCGGATCTGGCTCCAGCGGGTCGTGACCTTCAACCTCGTGTGCGTCGGATGGGTGTTCTTCCGCTCGGATTCGATCGCCACCGCCTTCTCGATGTTCGACCGCATGCTCGACGGCTGGGGCAAGGCACCCGAGCTCGTGACGCCTCTGGTCGTCGCCACGGTCGCGGGCATGCTCGCCCTGCAATACGCTCCCCACGAGCCGGCCGACGCCCTCAAGGACCGCGCCTCGCGCATGAGCCCGTGGGCCCTCGGGGGCGTGGCCGCCACGATGCTGTTCGTGATCGCGATCCTGGGTCCCCAGGGAGTCGCGCCGTTCATCTACTTCCAATTCTGATGGCCGAGTCAGCACCGAAGGAACGAGGCGACCACCCCTCATCGGAGGGCCGGGCGACGATGCCCGCGGGGCGCGTTCTGATCCTCATGCTGGTGATGTTGCTCGTGTGGACGCTCCTCTACGCCCCGGTGCTCGAACGCGCCTCACGTGCCCAGCCCATCGGAACGCGACGCACCGTCTCGCTCTGGGTTCTGTCGCCGCTGGCATCCCTCAGCCGCGCCACCCAGCTGTCACGGATCGCCGATACGGTGTCGCGCGCGCTGGGGCGGGACCCCGAGGGCGCCCCCGGAGGGGTCATCGCGCCCGAGCCCGAGCCGCTCCCTACCGTGACGGGGGCCCCGACGTCGTCGCCCACACCGACCGAGCCGGTCCTCGTCAATACGCCGATCCGCAAGCCCAGCCCCTCGGACAAGCTGCGGGTGGTGATCGTCGGAGACTCCCTGGCGGCCGGGCTCGGGGTCTACGTCGAGCGCGAGTTCCGCCCGGCCCTGAGCCGCGTCGTGCGACAGGGGCAGATCTCAACGGGCCTGGCGCGGCCCGACTACTTCAACTGGATGGCCGCGATGCGCGACATCATGGATGCCTTCCACCCCGACCTGGTGATCGTGATGCTGGGCTCGAACGACAACCAGCCGCTGCAGACCCCCGGGGGCGAGACGGACACGTCGATCGGCACGTTCGAGTGGCCGAAGGCCTACTCGGACCGGGTCGACCAGTTCGCCCGGATCGCGGTCGACGGGGGTGCCCACGTCGTGTGGGTCGGCCTTCCTATCGTCAAGGAAGAGGCGCGCTGGCCCGTGATGCGTCGCCAGAACGAGATCTACGAGGCCGTGGTGGCCACGATGCCCAACGCCGAGTACGTCGACACGTGGGACCGGTTCGCGACCGCGACGGGCGCCTACTCGCCGTTCCTGTGGGAGGGAGGATCGCCCACCCTCGTGCGCGCCACCGATGGATTCCACTTCAACGGGACCGGGTACGACATCGTGGCCGCCGATGCCATCACGGAAGCCGTCGAGGAGTTCGACCTCACCCCGCGCGTCGCCGGACGCGACTAGCGAACCGCGTCAGACCTGGATCGACACCTCGGGCAGGGAGGCCAGCGCCTCCTCCTCGGCCGCCGGGTCGAATTCGAAGTCGGGCAGGCGGCCGTGGTTGAAGTCGTCGTACGCCTGCATGTCGAAGTGCCCGTGGCCGGACAGGTTGAACAGGATGACGCGCTCCTCACCGGCCTCGCGCGCCGCTACGGCCTCGTCGATGGCCCCTCGGATCGCGTGACCCGGCTCGGGGCCGGCCACGATCCCCTGGGTGCTCGCGAAGGTCTGCGCGGCTTCGAAGATCTCGTTCTGGCTGTACGCGCGCGCCTCCATGTGACCGTCGCGAACGAGCATGCTCAGCGAGGGAGCGTCGCCGTGGTAGCGGAGCCCGCCGGCGTGAACGGGGGCGGGCACGAAGTCGTGCCCCAGCGTGTACATCGGTACGATCGGGGCGATCTTCGCCGTGTCGCCGTAGTCGTAGGCGAATCGGCCCTTCGTCAGCGTTGGGCAGGCCGCCGGCTCGGTGGCGAGGAATCTGGTCGAGGCGTCGCCGCGCAACCGCTCCGCCATGAACGGATACGCGAGGCCCGCGTAGTTCGATCCGCCGCCCACGCAGCCGATCACCACGTCGGGCCGCTCGCCCGCCATCTCCATCTGGGCCTGGGCCTCCAGGCCGACCACGGACTGGTGCAGCAGCACGTGACCGAGCACGCTCCCCAGCGAGTAGTTCGTGTCGTCGTGGGTCGCCGCGTCCTCGACGGCCTCGCTGATCGCGATGCCGAGCGACCCCGTCGAGTCCGGGTGCGCCTCGAGGATCGCCCGGCCGCTGTTCGTTCGGTCCGACGGGGACGGGATCGCCTCGGCGCCGAATGTCTCCATGAAGATGCGCCGGTAGGGCTTCTGCTCGAACGACGCCCTGACCATATAGACCGTGCACTCGAGGCCGAAGAACCGACAGGCCATCGCGATCGACGATCCCCACTGGCCCGCGCCGGTCTCGGTCGCGATGCGGCGGATCCCCGCCTGCTTGTTGTAGAAGGCCTGCGGCACGGCCGTGTTGGGCTTGTGCGACCCGGCCGGGGAGACCCCTTCGTACTTGAAGTAGATGTGCGCTGGGGTGTCGAGCTCCCGCTCGAGCCGGGTAGCCCTGAAGAGCGGTGAGGGGCGCCACAGCCGGTAGATGTCGAGCACCTCGCCGGGGATGTCGATCCACTGGTCGGTCGACACCTCCTGCATGATCAGCGCCTCGGGGAATATCGGAGCGAGATCGGCGGGGCCGATCGGTTGCATCGTCTGGGGGCTGAGCGGTGGCAGGGGCGTCATCCCCGCCCCGACCATATCCGGCACGAGGTTGAACCAGGCGGTCGGGACCTGTTCGGGGGTCAGATCGAATCGGGTCCGAACGTCGCTCATCGTGGTCCCTCCTACCTCTGGAGCGACCGAGCCTAGCGCACGTCGCGAAGCCCGGTCCAGACCCCTTGCGACTGAGCGAGTTCAGGCCTGAACCCGAACTCCCCACGACGGTGAACGGTCGTCGCCCGAGTCGTTCGTGACCTGGGTCGTCCCCGTGCCGTCGGCCTTCACCACGTAGAGGTCGAAGTCGCCGTCGCGGTCGCTGGAGAACAGGATGCGGGAGCCATCGGGCGACCAGGTGGGATCGAGGTCGTCTCCCTCGCCCGCGACCAGGACGCTGACGTCGCCGCCGTCGGCGTCCATCACGTAGACGTCGAAGCACCCCGAGGCAGCGGGCTCGCAGGGATCGTCGCCCGAGCTCGCGAACACCACCTGAGAGCCGTCGGGCGACCATTCGGGCGAGCGCTCGGTCCCCGGGCCCGCGTACAGGACGTGGACCCCGCGACCGTCGACGCCCATCACGTAGAGGTCGTCCTGTCCGCCCCGATCCGAGACGAACGTGATCCGATCGCCCTCAGGCGACCAGTCGGGATCTCGATCTGATCCGGGGCCGCCCGTGAGGCTGTGGCCCGAGCTCCCGTCCGCGGAGGCCACCCACACGTCGAAGTCGTAGCCGTCGGTCGTGCCCTCGAAGGCGAGCCGTTCGCCGTCGGGCGACCACGAGCCCGCGCATCCGTCCATCCCCTTGGGGATCGCACGCGACACGGCCTTCTTGCCCTTGGGCGCCACCCGGTAGACGGCAGCGATGTTGGAGCCGCAGCCGATATCGAAGGCGAGCAGCTCACCGCTCGGCGACCAGTCGGGAGCGCTCTGGGCGCGCCCTGGCGCGAACATCGGGGTCGCTCCCGTGCCGTCCATGCTCAGCAGATAGACACGCGGGCCCGCGCCGAAATCACGCGTGAACGCGACGACTCCTTCTCGCAACGCGGTGAGACGCACCGCGGGCGTGGTCGACGCGGCCTCGGGGGCGTCGCCCCCGCCACCACCGCATGCCGAAACAGCGAGCACGAGCGCTGCCGTGCCCGCCACGCGGCGTCCGACGGTCGAACCTGGCCTGAGCATGCCAACACAGGCATCGGCACACGGCCCGACGAACTGAACGGCGCTTAGCCTTCGATCGGTTGCGACGCCACCTCGACCCAGCCGTCCACCTCGCGGACCGCGAAGACCGGCACGGGATCGGCCGCCGGTCCCTCGACGGGCTCGCCCGTCTCGACGTCGAAGACGCTGCCGTGGCATTCGCACTCGATCGTGGCCTCACGGTCGTCGAGTGTTCCGCCCTCGGTGAGCGAGCATCCCATGTGGGTGCACTCGTCTCCGAAGGCGTAGAGGTGGTGTTCGATCTGTGCGACGGCAACCCGGCCGCCGTCCATGTCGAAGGCGCGCACCTCGCCCTCGGGGATCTCGGCGGACGCGCCGACGCGAATGAAGCCCATGGAACCTCCTCGGCGTGAGAACGTGGGCGCAGCCTACCGTCAGGCGTTCGTGAGTGCCGTGAAGGCCCGCTGGAGCACCGTGATGCCTCCCAGCACCACCAGCGCAACGAGCACGAACGGCATGGCGCCGGGGATCGCCAGCCCCAAGATCAGGGCGATGAACCGCTCCAATCGCTGGAAGAATCCCTCGGTCATCTCGACTCCGATCGCCTCGCCCTCGGCCCGGATGTGGCTGACCGACAAACTGAGGACCAGCGCGACCAGCGCGAGCAGCGCCTGGGCCACCTCGCCGTCGGAAGCCAGCGCCCAGAACAGGCAGGAGAACATGATCATGTCGCTGACCCGATCGAGCACCGAGTCCATGAAGGCGCCGGATCGCCCCGCGACGCCGTAGTGGCGAGCGATCGAGCCGTCGAAGACGTCGCTCATCCCGGCGAGGGTCAAGACCACGGCGGCGGCGAACCACTCGCCGACCAGGATCAGCGCCCCCGCCACGATGGTGAGCGTCAGGGAGATCAACGTCAGCTGCCAGGGCCGGATCCGGGTCCAGATCAAGAAGGCGAGGATCGCCCGGTAGGGCCAGGCCCCCACACGCTGCATCAGGCCGCCGGCGGCGCTCTCGTTGCGACGAGGGGGCGGCAGGTCCCGCACACGCGGGGCCTCACGCTCCGGGTGCGGCGACCGCGTCACGGGTTCACCGGCGCCCTCAGCCCGAGAACGGCTCGAACGACACGACCGAGTATCTGAAACTGCCGCCGGGCGCCTCGTAGACGACCTCCTGGCCGTCCGTCGCGCCCATCAACGCCGTGCCAAGTGGCGATGTCGTCGTCACCGTCCGCGCCCCGGGGGCCATCTCCTCGGCGTGCTCGGCGAGCAGATAGGTCTCGTCATCGGGGTCGTCCTCGTCGAGGGGCCGGATGGTGACCAGCATGCCCGCGGCCACCGAGGTCGGCATCGACCGGCGCCTCGACGATCTCGGGGTCACGCAGCATGTGCTGGAGCTTGCGGATCTTGGACTCCATCAGGCCCTGTTCGTCCTTGGCGGCGTGGTACTCGGCGTTCTCCTTCAGATCACCGTGTTCGCGGGCGATCTTGATCTTCTCGGTGATCTGCTCACGCCCCGTTGTGGTGAGGACCTCGAGCTCGGCCTTCAGTCGCAGGTAGGCGTCCAGCGTTAGCATCGCCGTCGGCTCTTGCCCCTGCTTGCGGGGCGGACGGGTGCAGCAGCTCTTCGGGGAGTTCAGCCATGCGCGCAGTCTATCGGGGGCGTCGTCCGGCCCGGTTCACGCCTCCGACAGGAAGATGTTCTTGACCTCGGTGTACAGGGTCGCGGCGTGCATCCCCATCTCGCGACCGATCCCGGACTGCTTGTACCCGCCGAACGGCGCCTCCGTGAACACGCTCGAAGAGGAGTTCACGGAGATGACGCCGGTTCGGATCCCCTTGGCGACACGGATCCCCCGGCCCATATCCCTCGTCCACACCGAGCCCGAGAGGCCGTAGGGCGAATCGTTCGCGATCATCACCGCCTCCTCCTCGGTGTCGAACGGGATCACGCACGCCACCGGCCCGAAGATCTCCTCCCGCGCCACGCGCATGTCGTTCGACACGTCGGCGAGCACGGCCGGGCGCATGTAGAAACCGTCGCCGCTGGGGACGTCGCCGCCCGCGACGTGTCGTGCTCCCTCCTCCTGGCCCAGCGCCAGATAGTCCAAGGACGTCTGCCGCTGCCCACTGGAGATCAGCGGACCCATCTGCGTCGCCTCATCGAGTGGCTCTCCCACCGCGATCGCGGAGGTGGCCTCGGCGAACCGCTCGACGTACTCGTCGTAGACCCCTCGCTGTACGAGCGTCCTCGACCGCGCGCAGCAGTCCTGGCCCGCGTTGTCGAACACCGACCACAGGGATGCGGGCACGCAGGCGTCCAGGTCGGCGTCGTCGAACACGACGTTGGCCGACTTGCCACCCAGCTCGAGCGACACGCGAGCGATGTTGACCGCGGCCGCCTGCATCACCGTCGTCCCCACCTCTGTCGACCCGGTGAACGAGACCTTCGCCACCCGAGGATCGGACACGAGCGCCATGGCGGTGGTCGACCCGGGCCCGGGGACGACGCTCAGGGTGCCTTCGGGCAGGCCGCACTCATACAGGATCTCGGCGAGGGCGAGGGCGGTGAGCGGGGTCTGCGATGCCGGCTTGATGACGGCCGTGTTCCCGCACGCGAGCGCCGGGGCGATCTTCCACGACGCGATCACCGCGGGGAAGTTCCACGGCGTGATGAGCGCGCAGACGCCCACCGGTTCGCGCAACGTGATATCGAGCCCGGGCGGCACGACCGGGATCGATTCCCCCATGATCTTGTTCGCCGCGCCGCCCCAGTACTCGAACACGTTGGCGACGATGTCGATCTCCGCGCGGGCGCTCCCGATCGGCTTGCCGCCGTTGCGCGCCTCGAGCCGCGCCAGCTCCTCCTGACGCTCCCTGATGACGAAGGACGCCCTGGTCAGCAGCCGCCCTCGTTCCCGAGCGCTCAGGCGGCGCCAGGCGCCGTCCTCGAAGGCCGTCGTCGCCACGTCGACCGCCCGGCGCGCGTCCTCGGCGCCGCCGCGCGCGACCTCGGACATCGGCCGGGCCGTTGACGGCTCGACCACCTCGAACGTTGCGCCCTCGGCGGCGGCGACGCGCTCCCCGCCGATGATCAACTGCTCGGACATCGCCTGGCTCCTCCCGACCGCGAACCTCCGGGATGATACGGCCGCTCGGCCTCGGGCACTCCGGAGCGGTTGCGCGTACCCTTCCGCCGACGTCCGACGTGGGAGGAACGATGAGGCTCGAAGGCAAGGTGGCGCTGATCACCGGCGGGGCCAGCGGGATGGGCATGGTCGCCTCGAAACTGTTCGCGCGCGAGGGCGCTCGCGTGGTTCTCACCGATCTCAACGACGACGCCGGAGCCGGGACGGCAGGCGAGATCGAGGCGGCCGGGGGTCAGGCGCACTACGTGCACGCCGATGTCTCGGTCGAAGACGACGCGCGCACGATGGTCGACGCCGCCGTGGAGCGCTTCGGTCGCCTCGACGTCCTCTACAACAACGCCGGAGTCATGCTCGGGGCCGACGGTTCGGTCGATACGACCGACGAGTCCGTCTGGGACCTCACGCTCGCCGTCAACGTCAAGGGCGTCGCGTTCGGATGCAAGTACGGCATCCCGGCCATGATCGCCTCGGGCGGCGGATCCATCATCAACGTGGCGTCGTTCGTCGCGTGGTTGGGGGCGGCGACGTCCCAGACCGCCTACACCGCGTCCAAGGGGGCCGTGCTCGCGATGACCCGCGAGATCGCCGTCGAGTACGCGCGCAAGGGGATCCGCTGCAACGCCCTGTGCCCGGGCCCGATCGACACACCGTTGCTGGCCGAGCTGCTCTCGGATCCGGCGCAGCGGCGACGACGTCTCGTCCACATCCCGATGGGGCGGCTCGGCCAGGCCGATGAGTTGGCGAAGGCGGCCATGTTCCTGGCAGGCGACGATTCGAGCTTCATGACCGGCACATCACTCATCGTCGACGGGGGCATCACCGCCGCCTACGTCACGCCCGAGGACGAACCGGCCGCAGCGAAGTCGGTGCCGAACACGGGCCGCAGCGCGTCGTAGACGGCCCGGTATCTGGCGTATGCCTCGTCATACGCGTCGCGCGTCGACGGATCGGGATCGTGCGACTCGGGACGGTACGCCACGAACGCCGACACCGCGTCGCCGATGGACGGCACGACCCCCGACCCTGCGGCCGCCAGGATCGCCGCGCCGGTCGCCGTCGTCTCGACCGACTCGGGCACGCGCACCGGGAGCCCCGAGACGTCGGCCTTGATCTGACGCCACAGGGGGCCCTTCGCCCCGCCGCCGACGATCGTGAGGCGTCGCACGTCGAGGCCCGTCGCCGTCATGGCCTCCAGGATGTCGCGCAGCCCGAAGGCGCTGCCCTCGAGGATCGCTCGGGTCATGTGGTCACGGGTGTGCGCGAGCGTGAGCCCGTAGAACACGCCGCGGGCCGCGCCGTTCCACTCGGGAGCCATGGCGCCCTGCATGCACGGCAGGAAGACGAGCCCCTCCGAGCCTGGCGCCACGTGGCCGGCCTCGGTCGATAAGAAGTCGTACGCATCGCCCAGGCCGACCGCCTCTGCGTCGCGCTCGATCGGCGCGAACTGATCGCGCCACCAGCGAAGGTTGCCGCCCGACACGAATCCCGGGTTCTCCAGAAGCCACGTCGCGGGATCCGCGTGCGGATGACACTCGACGAGCATCGTGGGGTCGCTCCGTGGCTCGGCGCTCGCGGCGCAGACCGGCTCCGCCGTGCCCACCACGTCGCAGACCTCTCCCGGCGCGTAGACGCCGGCGCCCAGGGTGGCCGCCATCTCGTCTCCACACCCGATGACCACCACCGTGGAGGGGTCGAGTCCCGACGCCTCGGCGAACGCGGCGGTCACCGGGCCGACCGCGTCGGCGCCTCCGCCCAGCGCCGGCAGCATCGCCGCGTCGATGCCCGTGGCCTCGAGGGCCGGCCCGGACCATCCTCGGGTCCGGGGATCCAGCAGCGCCAGCGAGGAGGCGTTCGAGAAGTCGACAGCCAGCTCGCCGGATACGTGCTCGAGCACGTAGGACCCCGGCGGCATGATGTGCGCCGCCTCGTTCCATAGCTCCGGTTCCTCGTCGCGAACCCACAGCGCCTTGAAGACGGCGTGGGATGAATCGAGGTTGGCCCCGGTGGCGTCGTAGAACGCTGCCGGCGACATCGCCGCTGCCACCGCCGCCGCCTGGGGTTCGGCCCGCCGGTCCATCCAGATCAGCGCCGGCCGAACCGGACGTCCCGCGGCGTTCGTCACCACCATGCCGTCGAGCTGCGAACCGAACGACAGACCCTTGATCCCGCTCGCGCCGTCGGGGCACGACTCCACCAGCCGTCGGCAGGCGGACTCGACGGCCGCCGTCCACAGATCGGGATCCTGCTCGGCCCACCCAGGGTTCGGAAAGCTGAGGTCGTAGGCCTCGTACGCGGAGTCGACGAGCTCGCCGTCGACGCCGTAGAGCGCCGCGTTGGTCCCCTGGCTCCCGACATCGCAGCCGATCACATAGGGACCGCTCACGGCACGATCACCATCTTGAGGCCCGTGCCCGAACGGATCGTGTCGAACGCATCCGCGATCTGCTCGAGCCCGAACCGATGCGTCACGACCTTCGCGAGCTCGTCCTGCTTGCGGTCGAGGTAGTCCATCGTGATCCGGTACTGACGGTGCGTGGCTCCGTACGCCCCCAGGATCGACAACTCCTTGTAGTGGAGCTGGTTCATGTCGAGCGGGCTCACAGGATCGTGCTTGGGCAGGCCTGCGAAGTAGACGACGACGGCCCGCTTGGCCGCCATCTCGAGCGCCGCCTGCTGTGCCGGCTTGGCGGGAGCGGCCACGCTGACGCGGTCGGCCCCCTGGCCGCCGGTGCGGGACATCAACTCGCTCACCCCGTTGTCCTCACCCGCCGTCCATGCGTCGTCGATCACATGGCCGACGACATCGAGCGCGAGCTGCAGCCGGTCGGCCGACACGTCGGTCATGTACACGCGACTCGCCCCGCGGTCGCGGGCCATCACGGCCTGCCAGCAGCCGATCGGGCCGGTACCGAGGATGACGACCACGTCGCCCAGTCGGATATCGAGCTGCTCGATCCCGTTGAGCGCACAGGCGAACGGGTCCGCCACGGTCGCCAGGTCCGACGGCAGCTCGTCGGGCAGCTTGATCAGGTTCTTCGTCGCGATGGCCGGCACGCCGGCCAGCTCGGCATAGGCCCCGGGATACGGGTCGTAGCCGTACAGCAGGTGATGCTCGCAGAGGTTCTGAAAGCCCTCGATGCACCACCGGCACTCCCCGCAGGTGAGGATCGAGCCGAGGAACACCCGGTCGCCCGCCGAGACGCCGTCGGGCAGCACGGCACCTGGACCGACCTCCTCCAGCACCCCCACGGGCTCGTGCCCGAGTTGCCAAGGGGGAGGCGCCTTCGGGTCGCCGTTGAAGAAGGTCCGGGCGTCGGTGCCGCAGATGCCGCAGGCCTCGACCCGCAGGATGGCGCCGTCGACCTCGCAGTCCGGCTCGGTCGCATCGGCGCGGACCTCCACCTCGTTGATGGCGGTCATGTAGGCGGCACGCATCACGCCGGCTCCTCCTGCAGGGCAGCGAGGGCCTTGTCGGCCGGCCACCGCTCGCGGATCACCCTGGAAAGGGCTCGCGTGATCGACTCGGGCCGATCGTGCATGAAGATGTTGCGGCCCACCGAGCATCCGATCGCGCCGGCCGCCATGGCCTGCTCCATCCGCCCGAGGAGCTCTTCGTCGGACAACCGCGACCCGCCGGCCAGGACGACCGGCACGCCGTTGGCGGCCTCGACACACCGGGCGAACGAGTCCTGGTCGCCGGGCCAGTTCGTCTTGACGATGTCGGCGCCCAGCTCCGCGCACAGACGGACGTTTCGACGCAGGTAGTCGAAGCCGTATTGCTGCTTGAGCTCCTCCACGGTGGCGTAGGTCGTCGGGAACTCCGCCTCCGCGATGAAGGGCATGCCGAGCGCCGCGCACTCCCGCCCCACGCCGGACAGGATCTCGATCATCCCCGCCTCGGTGTCGCCGCCGAGCGCCGTGAAGAGCACGACCGCGTCCGCGCCCAGGACACACGCCTCCTCGACCTCGGCGATCTGCACGATCTGAGGCCGCTCCCCGTCGGGCGAGGCGCTGGCGGACAGCAGCAGCGCGAGCGACGTGGTGGGCGAGAAGGCCTCCTCGGCGATGCCGATCATCCCCTTGCTCATCATGATCACGTTGGAGCCGCCGGCCACGGCCTCGCGGGTCCGCTGGGTGATATCGGCCAGCGGCTGCAGGAACACGGGCGAGGTCATCCCGTGGTCGAGCGCACAGATCACCGAGACGCCGTCGGGGTCGATCACCCGCTTGAGTCGCATCCGTTTGCCTACATCGCTCACGCTTGTCTCCTTCCCGGTCCCCGCCGAACGACGGTGAACTCGAACGCGTCGGCCAGGTGGTGCTCGTACGACAGCAGGAGCGGCTGCCCCTCGCGTCCGAAGTCCACCTGGCTCAGGTGCAACATCAGGGTTCCCGTCTTCACCCCGAGACGCTTGGCCACGTCGCGGGCCGCCTTGACCGGCTCGATGGTCACGATGCCGTGCAGGATGGGCTCCCGGTGATCGCTCACGAGGTCGTACAGCGAGGCCTCGGGCGCCATCTTCTCGATGGCCGACGACGGAAGGCGCGCCGCCGAGACGACGTCGCTCGAGAACACGACCGGTCTGCCGTCGGCCGTGCGGACTCGCTCGAGGATGACGACCGGCTCACCCTCCGGGAGGTCGAGGGCCTCGGCCTCGTCCGGCCCCGCAGCGGCCGTGCGCACGAGCCGGTCCCGGGTTCCCGGTTCCATCCCGGCGGCCCGTATCGCCTCGGTGACGCCGAAGTTCACGTCCAGGTTGTTCCGGAGCCGCGGACGCCGCGTCGCATAGGTGCCGGCTCCGCTCGTCCGTGTGACGAAGCCGTCCTCCTCGAGGGAGCGCAGGGCCTCGCGAAGGGTCGGCCGCGACACGCCGAGCTCCGCGGCGAGCTCGGGTTCGGCCGGGAACTTGGTCCCGGGTCGGATATCGCCCGACTCGAGACGGGACACGATCTCTTCGCGAACCCTGAACGACAGGCGCTTCTTCATTCCGTCCTCACGGGGCCGAGATTAGTTTGTCTGACAAATAGCGTCAAACTCGGCTGCCCCCTATCCTCGAGGCATGAGCGAGATCGCCGTCGGGGTCCCGGTGCTGTCAGCCCCCTCGATGGATTGGAACTGGTGGCCCGTCCTGGGGATCCCCCTGATCCTCATCATCACGTTGCGCTGGTTCGGCTTTCCGCGACGCCTGGGCGTCGTCATCGGGGGAGTCGTGGCTGGGCTGGTGTTCGCCGACGCGGTGGCGTCGTGGGGCGTCATCCCCGGTCTGATGACCCTCGCGGGGATGCTGGCGGCAGCCCTCCTGACCCGAGGAGCGTTGCGTCGAGTGGGTAACCCACAGGTTTGACAGACAAACCCCGGATGTGGCTCGATACCGCCTGGTCGTTCGGCGGGGGATCGAGCGGCGCGAGGGAGGTGGCGCATGTCCGAACGCAAGGTCGGGTCGGTCACGTACAAGGAGGTAGGTGACGACTACTTCGAGGAGCGGGGGCTGCGGCGACACGCCGGCGTGTGGTCCTTGTGGGCCCTCGGGGTGGGCGCCGTCATCTCCGGCGACTTCTACGGATGGAACTTCGGCCTGGCGACGGGCGGGTTCGGCGGTCTGCTGATCGCCACCGCGGTCATCGCGGTCATGTACTACGGACTGTGTTACAGCATCGCCGAGATGTCGCCGGCGCTGCCGCACACCGGCGGCGCGTACTCGTTCGCTCGCTCGGCGATGGGACCATGGGGCGGGTTCTTGACGGGTCTCGCCGAGAACGCCGAGTACGTCATCACGACGGCCGTGGTCGGAGGCGCGATCGCCCTGCTGGCCCAGTCGACGCTCGCCGAGCTGCTCGACATCACCGGCGATCCGTGGTGGAACAGCGAGCCGTTCTGGTGGGCCGTGTTCTACATCGTGTTCCTGGCCATCAACATCAGCGGCATCGAGGCCACGATGCGATTCACGATCGCCATCACCGTGGCGGCGCTCGGTATCCTGATCTTCTTCTACGTTTCCGCCATCGTTTCCGGCAACATCGACCCCAGTTCATGGTTCAACATCCCCGCCGGAGGCGGCGACCCGCTGCCCGACGGTGGTGGTCCGTTCCTTCCGTTCGGCGTAGCCGGGATCTTCAAGGCTTTGCCGTTCGCGATCTGGTTCTACCTCGCGATCGAGGAAGTGCCTCTCGCTGCCGAGGAGTCCATGGATCCCAAGCGCGACGTGCCGAAGGGCACGATCCGTGGGATGCACACCCTGCTGATCGCCAGCGTCTTCACCCTGTTCATCAACTCGGGTCTGGGCGGAGGCGCAGCGGTCATCGGCGAGTCCGGCACCCCATTGTTCGACGGGTTCATCGGGATCTTCGGCGAAGGCACGGGAGCGGCTCTGCTCGGCCTGATCGGCCTGATCGGCCTGGTCGCGAGCTTCTTCACGATCATGTACGCATACGGCCGCAACACCTACTCGCTGTCGCGTGCTGGGTACTTCCCGCAGTTCCTGTCGAAGACCCACCCGACGCGCAAGACCCCGCACGTTGCGTTGATCGCCGGCGCGGTCGTCGGGTTCGCGGTGCTGTGGATCATCTGGTACCTCGGACGACAGGAAGGCGACCTGGGCGCACAGGTCGTGGCGGCGGTCCTGAACATGGCCGTCTTCGCCGCGGTGCTCGCCTACACGCTGCAGTGCGTGTCGTTCATCCTGTTGCGGCACAAGCTGCCGAACATCGAACGGCCCTACAAGAGCCCCTGGGGCGTCGCAGGCGCCTACATCGCGGGGGTCATCGCGCTGGTCGCCCTCGTGTCGATCTTCCTCAACGAGGACTACCGACCCGGCGTGTACGGGGTGATCGTCTACTTCCTGTTCGGCATCGTCTACTTCGCGGTCGCCGGACGACACCGCCTGGTGCTCTCACCGGAGGAGGAGTTCGCACTCACGCAGGGTGAGAAGGGCGTGCCGGATGAGGCCGGATACCACACGTCCGCGGCAGAGCAGGAGGAGATCCTGGGAGGAGGCGGCGGCTCATCGAGCGACACGCCTTCCAGCTGATCCGATCAGGTAGGTAGCAACCATGGATGCGGCGGCCGAATACGGCCGCCGCATCCATGTCTAGAGCCAGGGAGGGCCCGATGGAGCATCAAGGCTTGCTCGACGCGACACAGCTGGAGGCGCTCGCCGAAGCCGGCGAGGTCGACACGGTCCTGTGCATGTTCACCGACCTGCAAGGCCGGTTCGTGGGCAAGCGCGTGCTCCCCCATTTCTTCCTCGAGGAGATCCTGGGCGAGGAGGGTCTGCATGCCTGTCTGTACCTCCTCGCGATCGACATGGAGATGGAGCCCCTGCCGGGCTACGAGTACGCGAGCTGGGAAACGGGCTACGGCGACTTCCGCATGGTGCCGGACATGGCGACGATGCGCTGGGTCCCCTGGCTCGAGAAGACGGTGATGGTGCTGTGCGACGTCGCCGACGAGGACGACGGAAGTCCCGTGACCGTGGCGCCCCGCCAGATCCTGCGAGACCAGATCGCCAAGGCGGCGGACATGGGGTACCAGGTCAAGACGGGGTCCGAGCTCGAGTTCTACCTGTTCCAGGACTCCTACGGGCACGCGGCCGAGACGGGCTATCGGGAGCTTCGACCCTCCAGCAGCTACATCATGGATTACCACATGCTCCAGACCACCAAGGACGAGTGGATCATCCGTCAGATCCGCAACGACATGTACGGCGCCGGCATCCCGATCGAGTTCAGCAAGGGCGAGTTCGGCAAGGGCCAGCACGAGATCAACATCACGTACAGCGACGCCCTGTCCAACGCCGATCACCACTCGATCTACAAGCACGGGGTCAAGGAGATCGCCGCGATGAACGACGTGGCGGCCACCTTCATGGCCAAGTGGACGATGGAGGAGGCGGGCTCGTCGTGCCACCTGCACTCGAGCATCTGGAACCTCGAGGGCACCGAGTCGCTCACGTGGAGCGAGGACGGGGTCGGTCACATGACCGACGAGTTCCGTTGGTACCTGGGCGGCGTGATGGCGACGGCGCGCGAGATGGCCTGGCTCTACGCGCCCTTCGTGAACTCCTACAAGCGCTACCAGCTCGGCTCGTGGGCGCCGACCGCGATCGTGTGGAGCCGTGACAATCGCACCTGCGGCTACCGGACCGTCGGCGAACACAAGAGCTTCCGGGTCGAGTCGCGCATCCCGGGGGCCGACGCGAACCCCTACCTCGCGTTCGCCGCCACGATCGGCGCCGGGATGTGGGGTATCCGCAACAAGGTGGAGCCGCCCGAGATGTACGAGGGCAACGCGTACGAGGCCAAGGGGGTCGCGCGCGTGCCCTCCTCGATGCACGAGGCGATCGACGCCCTTCGCGAGAGCGAGACCGCGCGCGAGATCTTCGGAGACTTCGTCTTCGAACACCTGCTGAACACCGCCGTTCAGGAGCAGGTCATCTTCGACAATCTGAGCATCACCGACTGGGAGATGAAGCGCTACTTCGAGCGCGGCTGAGTCGGTCAGGCCCGGGCCCCGCCCGGTACTGTGGGGCCTCGACAGGCTCGAGAGCGTGGAGGTGATGCCGTGAACGTCGTCGTGCTCGTGAAGTGGGTTCCGGCACCCCAGGGAACGCCCGAGCTCGGGCCGGATCATCGGCTCGTCCGCGCCGGCGTCGACGGCGCGCTCGACCCAGGCGACGAGTACGGGCTCGAGGCGGCGATCCAGCTGGTCGAGCGTGACGGAGGCGAGGTCGTCGCGGTGTCGATGGGGCCGGACGAGGCGCTGCCGGCCGTGCAGCGCGCGCTCGCGATGGGCGCCGACCGCGGCGTGCTGATCACCGACGACTCGCTCGCCGGGGCGGACGCGCTCGGCACCGCACGGGCGCTCGCGGCCGCCGTCGGTCGCGGTCCGTTCGACCTCGTGATCGGCAGCGTCGAGTCGACCGACGGCTACACGGGCACGGTGCCGGCCACCGTCGCCGAGCTGCTCGGCCTGCCGAGCGCCACGTTCGCCCGGCGCCTCGAGGTCGCCGACGGGCAGGTGCGGATCGAACGGCAGACCGCCAGCGGCTACGACGTCGTCGCGTGCCCGCTCCCGGCGCTCGTCACGCTGACGGCGGGCGCCACCGAGCCTCGATACCCCAGCCTCAAGGGCATCATGCAGGCCAAGAGCAAGCCGCTGGAGCGCCTCGGCCTGGCCGATATCGGCCTCGACGCCGACGCGGTGTCCCCGACCCAGTCGGTGGCCTCCGTGACGGCGGCCCCGCCCGCGGCTGGCGGCGAGGTCATCGGTGCCGACGACGGCGCCGTGGCGCGGATCGCCGACCTGCTGGTCGAGGCGAAGGTGATCTGATGAGCATCCTCGTATCCGCCGAGACGACCCCCGACGGGGTTGATCCGGCAACCCTGGAACTGCTGACGGCGGCACGCGCGGTCAGCGACGACGTGACCGCGGTGGCGATGGGACCGGCGGCCTCGAGGATCGCCCCGATCGTCGGCGCCCACGGGGCATCCACCCTCTTCGTGTACGAGGCCGACACCGTGGTCGGGGCATCACGGGCCGCCGCGCACGTGCTGGCCGGGCTCGTCGCCGAGCGCGCCCCCGAGCTGGTGCTCTTCACGACGAGCTATGACGCCCGTGACGTCGCAGGGCGCCTCCAGGCCCGAACGGGCTCCACCCTGATGAGCAACGCCACGGGCCTGGTCTCGCTCGGACGGGCGCGCACCGAGATCCTGGGCGGGACGCAGATCGTCGAGGTCGACCTCGAGGGACCGACCCCGCGGCTCGTCCTGATGAAGCCCCGTTCGATCGAGGCCGAGCCGTCGGGCGGCTCGCCGGCCGAGGTCGTGCCGCTCGACGCGCACCTGCCGGAAGGGCTGGCGGACACTCGGGTCATCGAGCGCCACGCCGAGGCCTCGAGCGGTCCCTCGCTGGATGACGCCAGGGTGGTGGTCTCGGGCGGTCGTGGGCTCGGCGGCCCGGACGCCTTCTCGATCCTCGACGACCTCGCCGCCGCCATCGGGGGCGCCGCGGTCGGCGCATCGCGGGCCGCCGTCGACGCCGGCTGGGTCCCGTACAGCTATCAGATCGGCCAGACCGGACGGACCGTCAAGCCCGACGTGTACCTCGCGATCGGTATCAGTGGCGCACTCCAGCACGTGGTGGGGATGCGGGGCTCCGGCCGGATCGTGGCCATCAACAAGGATGCCGACGCTCCGATCATGCGGATGGCCGATCTCGGCGTCGTCGGCGATCTCGCGCAGGTCGTGCCGGCCCTCACGGAGGAGATCAGACGACGGACCGGCTCCTAGGCGCGCTCGCCCTCCTCGTCGTCCTCTCCATCACCGCGGTTGCGTTCGGGCGCCGGGCGCGGCTGCGCGCCGAGCTCGTGCGCACCTCGCGTCCCAGCGGCCGATCGGGCGAGACCGAACGCCGGGCCTCCCGGGAGCTCGTGCAGGTCCTCGGGCAGCGCAAGCTCCTGCAGCGGACCACCCCGGGCCTGATGCACGCCTTCATCTTCTGGGGATTCCTCGTGCTCCTTCCGACGATCCTCGAGGCCATGCTGGCGATCGTCGATCCGGACTGGACCCTCCCCTACCTCGGGCATGCCGCGTGGTTCGCGTTCGTCGTCGATCTGTTCGCGGTGATGGTGATCCTCGGCGTCGCGGCCGCGTTCTGGATCCGCAAGGTCCAGCGGCCCTCACGGTTCGAGGGCAGCCACATGGGCGAGGCCGACCGCATCCTGTTGACGATCCTCGCGATCGTCGTGAGCCTCCTGCTGTGGAACGCCTCGAGGATCGCCCTCGGGTACGCCGACCACCCCGCCGTCGCCCCGGTCTCGAACGCGCTGAGCGGGCTGTTCTCGGGAGGCGACGCGACCGAGGTCGCCGAACGGGTCCTGGTGTGGACGCACCTGCTCATCGTCCTTGGGTTCCTCGTCTACCTTCCGGGCTCCAAGCATCTCCACGTCCTGACGGCCGCACCGAACGTCTGGCTCGCCAAGACCGGCCCCACCGGGCACCTGGAGCGGCTCGAGATCGATCTCGAGGGCCCGGAGGAGGACCTGCGGTTCGGTGCGGCGACCGCGGCCGACCTCAGTCGCAAGCAGGTGCTGGACCTGTTCTCGTGCACCGAGTGCGGGCGCTGCCAGGAGGTGTGTCCTGCATGGAACACCGGCAAACCGCTGAGTCCGAAGCTGCTGATCATGAACCTCCGCGATCACGTGACCGCCGAGGCCCCCGCCGTCCTGTCGGCGCGCGGCGGCGGCGAGGTCGAGCTGCAGCCGCTGGTGCCCGCCGCTGTATCCGACGAGGTCGTGTGGGACTGCGTCACGTGCGGCGCCTGCGTGCGCGAGTGCCCCGTCGACATCGAGCACGTGGACACGATCATCGACCTTCGACGCCACCTGGTCATGGCCGAGTCCCGGTTCCCGACCGAGGCGGGCGGACTGCTGCGCGGCATCGAGACGACGGAGAACCCGTGGTCGCAGCCGGCGAGCGCCCGCATGGAGTGGGCCGACGGGCTCGATGTCCGCGTGCTGCAGCCGGGCGACCCCGCCCCCGAATATCTGTTCTGGGTGGGATGTGCCGGCGCGTTCGACGAGCGCGCCCGGGAGGGCACGCGTTCGATCGTGCGGTTGCTCCAGGCGACCGGGGTCGATTTCGCGGTCCTCGGTCAACGGGAACGCTGCTCAGGCGACCCGGCGAGGCGGATCGGTCACGAGTACCTGTTCCAGATGCTCGCGGAGCAGAACGTCGAGACGCTCGGCGAGGCCGGCGTCACGAAGATCGTGGCCAGCTGCGCTCATTGCTTCAACACGCTCGCCAACGAGTACCCCGACTACGGCGGCACGTTCGAGGTGGTGCATCACACCGAGCTGCTCTCCCGATTGATCCGCGAGGGTCGTCTCGATCCGGCACGGGCCGGGGGCGCTGCGACCCTACACGACCCCTGCTATCTGGGCCGCCACAACGGAGAGTTCGAGGCGCCACGACACGTCCTGGAGGCCTCGTCGGCGTCGACGGTCGAGATGCCCCGCAACCGTGAGCGCTCGTTCTGCTGCGGCGCGGGGGGCGCCCGTATGTGGATGGAAGAGACCCGCGGCGACCCGATCAACGGCGCACGGTTCGCGGAGGCGGCCGCGACCGGCGCCGATACGGTGGCCACCGCGTGCCCGTACTGCTACGTGATGCTCGACGATGCGGCCAAGGACGTGGCGAGCGAGGTGCGCGTCGCAGACGTCGCCACGCTACTCGCCGAGGCCACGCTCGGACCCGAGGGCCCGAAGGGTTAGACGAAGGCGCGCTGGCCGGTCAGCAGTCCGCCGATCACGAGGGTGTGGACCTCCTCGGTGCCCTCGTAGGTGATCACCGACTCCAGGTTCGTCATGTGCCGCATGATCGGGTACTCGAGGGTGATCCCGTTGGCACCCAGGATCCCTCGCGAGGTGCGCGCGATCTCGATCGCCTCGCGCGTGTTGTTGAGCTTGCCGATGCTCACCTGCTCGGGGCGCAAGCGCCCCTCCTCCTTCAGACGGCCGAGGTGATATGCGAGCATCGTCCCCTTGTGCAATTCGATCGCCATGTCGGCGAGCTTGCGCTGGGTGAGCTGGAACGCCCCGATCGGTTTGCCGAACTGCTCGCGCGTCTTCGAGTACTCGAGGGCCGTCTCGAAGCAGGTGCGGGCGGCGCCCATGACGCCCCACACGATCCCGAACCGCGCCTCGTTCAGGCAGGAGAGCGGCCCCTTGAGCCCCTCGACCTCGAGCATGGCGGACGACGGCACGCGGACGTCGTCGAGGACGAGCTCGGAGGTCACCGACGCGCGCAGCGACATCTTCCTGTGGATGTCGGGTGCGGAGAACCCGGGCGAGTCACATGCGATCGCGAACCCCCGGACGCCGTCGTCCGTGTCGGCCCACACGATGGCGACGTCGGAAACGCTGCCGTTCGTGATCCACATCTTGGTCCCCGATACGATCCAGTCGTCCCCGTCGCGTTTGGCGAACGTGCGCATCGAGCCGGGATCGCTGCCGCTGTCGGGCTCTGACAGCCCGAAGCAGCCGATCGCCTCCCCGGCGCGGCAGGCGCGGGAGCCACTCATCCTTCTGCTCCTGGTTCCCGAATGCGTGGATCGCGTACATCGCGAGAGCGCTGGTCACCGACACGAAGCTCCGAAGACCCGAATCACCTGCCTCCAGCTCCAGTTCGATGAGCCCGTAGCCGACCGGGCCGACCCCGTCCTCTGGATCGAGCTGCATACCGAGGAATCCCAGCTCGCCCAGCTCCCGGGCCAGCTCTCTCGCCGGGAACTCGCCTCGCTCGTACCAATCCTCGACGTCGGGCAGGATCCGGTCGGCCACCCACCGGCGCGCCAGATCGCGCAGCTGGCGTTCCTCGTCGCTCAGCAGCCGATCCAGCTCCAGCAGATCGGTCGGTTTGAGAGGCGTTCGGTCGGCGCACATGTCGTCGAAGGTAGCACCCTGAGGCCAACCGCGCGGCGGGGCTCGATGGCTACACTCGGGGCCATGAAGCCGGTCCTGCTCGTGCGTTGCGAACCGTTCGAGACCTTCGGCATCGCCACGCCGACGTTCGAGACCGAGGGCGTGCCGGTCCGCATCTGGGAGGCGGTGGACGACGCCCCGCCGCCCGACATCGGCGAGATCGGCGGCGTGGTGCTGTTCGGCAGTTCCTACAACGTCGAGCATGCGGATGAGCACCCGTTCATCAAGGAAGCGGCGGAGCTCACGAGGAGCGCGATCGAGCGCGAGATACCGCTCCTGGGGATCTGTTTCGGCGCCCAGGTCCTCGCATGGGCGCTCGACGCCGAGGTGACCAAGGGCGACGTGCGCGAGGTGGGGTTCGAGCCGCTGCGCCCGGAGCCCGCAGCCGCCGACGACCTCCTGCTGGCCGATTACGTGGACGGTGACATGGTCTTCCAGTGGCACATGGACACGTTCGATCTGCCCGATGAGGCCCTCCTGCTGGCCACGGGTGACCGGATCCGCCACCAGGCCTTCCGGGTCGGTGAGCTGACCTGGGGGATCCAATTCCATCTGGAGATCGACGACTTCGAGATCGAGATGTGGCTCGAGGAGTTCTCGAAGGAGGCCGATCTGCTCGAGACCTGGGGCAAGACGAACGAGCAGGTTCGTGCCGAGGCACGGACGTATCTGGCGCTGCATCAGGACAAGGGCGCCGAGATCTTCCGCCGGTTCGGGCGCCTGACTCGGGAACGCACGGGATGACCGGACGACCGCTGATCGCGGTCGTCGCCTATCACCTGGGAGACGACCGGGTGGCACGGTGGCCCAACGGGGGCTACGGCGTGCCCGCGCCGTACATCGAGGCGCTGTGGCGTGCGGGCGGGCGCGCAGCGATCGTGTCGCCCGGCGAGCCCGGCGAACCCGCAGAGATCCTCGGATACTTCGACGCCCTCGTCCTCGTGGGCGGCGGCGACGTCGATCCCTCGGCCTACGGGGCCGCGCCGGACCTGGAGCACAACTACGGGGTCGAAATCGACCGCGACGCCTTCGAGATCGGGTTGGTGCGCGCCGCTCGCTCCCTCGGCGTTCCCACCCTGTGCATCTGCCGGGGCATGCAGGTGATGAACGTGGCGTTCGGCGGCACGCTGCACCAACATCTGCCGGAGTTGCCGGGACTCATCGAGCACGGGGTCCCCCTCGACGACACGGTGACGATGCACCGCGTGTCGCCGGCGACCGGCACCCTGCTCGCCGCCTCCACGACGTCGGGCGATCTCGAATGCTCGTCCCATCACCATCAGGGCATCGACATCCTCGCCGACGACCTCGTCGCGAGCGGCCTGAGTCCCGACGGACTCATCGAGGCGATCGAGCCCGCGCGTGAGGATGCGACCGGTGGGTGGCTGCTGGGTGTCCAATGGCATCCGGAGGAGACGGCCTCCCACGACCCATCACAGCAGCGCCTGTTCGACACGGTCGTGGAGCGGGCTCGAGCGCGTCGCGCCGAGTAGCCGACAAGAACGAGCAACTCGCTACGGTCGCGCCGGCCACGTCGCCGCTAGGCTGTGCCCGGTCGCGAAGGAGGGGAAAGCCCATCAAGGTGGTCTACGCCAGGGGCGACGGGTTCGCCCGCGGGACGCAGGTCGGTGAACAGCTGACGGACCTCATCCGCGACTCGATCGGGTTCTACCACCGGTACCTGGAACGGCGCGGAGTCACGTCCGAGCGACTCCAGGACCTCCTCATGCCCTACCTGGTCGCGGCCGAGAACGCGTACCCCGACTCGATGGCGGTGCTCAAGGGGATGTCGGTGGGCGCCATGGTCCCGATCCTCGAGCTGTTCGCGATCAACGCCTTCGAGGAACTCGAGCCCCTCCTGGAACAGCCGGAGGGAGAGCTGCTGTTCCTGCAGAAGAAGGAGGGCTACACGACCCCACCGGAGCGCTGCTCCAGCCTGACGGTGAGCGTCCCGGGCACGACGATGCTCGCGCACAACGAGCACTGGTTGGCAGGCGACGCGGACAACGTGGCGGTGGTGGTGGACATCCCCGACGACGGCCGGGTCGCCGTGGCGTCGCCGACCGTCGTGTGCTGCCTGCCGGCCGTGGGGATGAACGCACACGGGACGGCACAGGGGATCGGATCGCTCACCGCATCCGACGACGGCGTCGGAGTGCCGAGGGTCCTCGTCTCACGCAGCTCGCTCGAGTCCCGGGATCGCGACGATGCGATCGCGCGTGCCGCGATGGCCGGGCGGGCCGGGGGATACGGGCACGTGTTCGCGTTCCCCGGCGGGGACACGTTCACGGTCGAGACCACCGGCGCACGTCACGAGGTGATCGAGGGCGCCGGGCCTCACACGAACCACTATCGGTCGAGCGCGTTGTCCGCACTGGCCCCTGAGCCGTCCGAAGGGAGCCGGGTCAGGCTCGCGCGGCTTTCCGAGCTCCTGGACGAGCACCAGCCGAGGGCCCCCGAACAGCTCATGGAACTCATGTCCGACCATGGGTCGACCCCGCAGGCGGTGTGCCTGCACCCCGACCCCGACGAGGGCGAGGAGGCCAGCGCCTGCCTATTCTCGATGGTGGTCGACGTCGAGGCCCAGCGGATGTGGGTCGCCCCGGGGAACCCCTGCGAACGCCCCTACGAAGAGATCGACGTGTCGGGCGTGCGACCATGATCCGGGACACCCCGCCGGCTCAGGTCAGGGCGACCCGGTTCGGCCCGCCGCTCCCTGAGGGCGGCACGATCGGCGTGTGCGCGCCCTCCGGCCCGTATTACAACCGGAGCGACATCACCCGCCCGAAAGAGTGGTGGGAGTCGCGCGGGTACCGCGTCAAGCTCACCGACGGCGTGTGGGCGAAGGACGACTACATCGCGGGCACCGGCGAGGACCGGGCCGAGGACCTCAACGTCCTGTTCGCCGACCCCGAGGTGGACGCGATCCAGGTCTTGTGGGGCGGGACGGGAGCCATGCAGGTGCTCCCGTTCCTCGACTACGACCTGATCGCCGAGCACCCCAAGGCGCTGATGGGCTACTCGGACATCACGAACCTGCACGTCGCGATCCGACAGCGGGCCGGGTTGGCGACGCTGCACGGGCCGGGGTTCGGCTCGATGGGCATCCCCGAGCGCACCGCGTTCACGTGGGACTCCGCGATCGATGGATTCGCTCGAGGAGCCCCGGGCGAGGTGCCTCGCGATCCCGACGACCCCTACGTGGGCACGATCGCCTCGGGCCGGGTGAGCGCGCCGCTCGTCGGCGGGAACCTGTTCACATTCGTTCACCTGATCGGGACGCCCTGGGATCCGGTGTTCGACGGCGCGATCCTGCTGATCGAAGAGGTGGACACGCCGACCTACGTGCTCGAGGTGCACCTGGATCAACTTCGCTTGGCGGGCAAGCTGGATGGCGTGGCGGGGATCGTCGTGGCGGAGATGAAGGGATGTGACTGGAGCGAGGAGAAACCTGAGGCCCCGAGGAACCGATCTCTCGAGGACGCTCTCGAGCGCCAGTTAGCGCCATTGGGGGTCCCGGTGCTATACAAGCTCCCATTGGGGCACGGGAAGCATCTGGCCACCGTGCCCCTCGGCGTGCAGGCGACGCTCGACGCGGACGCCCGCACGCTCGTGATCGATGAACCGGGCGTACGCGCCCCAACGTAAAGAGGATTGAGCAGTGAACGGAAGGGAGAACCCATGCAACTGACCCGCACGAGGGTCGCGATGGCCGCGCTGGTGGGAGCCGCGCTCGTGATGGGGGCGGTCACACCGGTGCTCGCCCAGTCCGAGACGCCGTCGGCGGCCACGACCGATGAGAAGGTCGTGTTCAACGTCGGGGTGGACTCCGACATCACGAGTCTGAATCCGTACAACCTGTGCTGCGGACCCGATTACGAGTACCTCGGCCTCGTGTACGACCTGGCGATCGGATTCGGCGATGACCTATCGCCGGCCCCCGAGCTCATCACGGAATGGGTGCCCAGCGCGGACAGCATGACGTGGACGCTGACCGTCCGCGACGACGCCGTATGGCACGATGGACAGCCGGTCACGGCCGAGGACATCCAGTTCTCGTTCAGCCTGATCGCTGACAACAAGATGCCCTTCTACAAGGACTACCTCCCGTTCGATCCGACGTTCGAGGTGGTGGACGAGACGACGATCCTCTGGACGAGCACCGAACCCACGTTCGCTCCTGAGGTTCCCCCCTACATCCCGATCGTGCCGAAGCACATCTGGGAGCAGTTCGTGACCGAGGGCGACGCCCAGGAGACGAAGAAGGCCGTCAAGGAGTACAAGAACAACCCGCCGATCGGGTCGGGCCCGTTCCGTTTCGTCGAGTGGAAGAAGGGCCAGTACCTGCGCCTGGAGGCCAACCCCGACTACTGGGGCGGGACCCCCGCGTCGATCGATGAGGTCTACCTCCGCTTCTACTCGAGCCAAGAGGCCATGACGCAGGCGCTCAAGCAGGGAGAGATCGACTTCGCCGACGGCCTGACGCCGTCGCTGTTCAACAGCCTGCAAGGCGATGCCACCATCGGCACCCACGTCGCGGACGGAGGGTGCTGGGGCGACATCAACTTCAACTTCGGTGGTCAAGGAGGCACGGAGACGAACCACCCGGCGATGCAGGACGTGACCGTGCGACAGGCCGTGGCCACCGCCATCGACAAGCAGGCCATCGTCGACAAGGTGTACCAGGGGACCGCCACCCTCGGTGACAGCGTCCTGATGCCCGGCTCGAACGGGTTCTGGTATCACGACATCCCGCCGGAGTTGGAATTCGCCTACGACCCGGCGAAGGCCAACCAGATGCTCGATGACGCGGGTTACCTCGACACCGACGGCGATGGCGTCCGAGAGATGCCCGACGGCTCCGACCCGTTGATCTGGGAGTTCTTGACCATCAGCGACGTCACCGGATCCGTCGACACTGGCAAGCTCTTGAAGAGCAACCTCGCCGAGATCGGCATCCAGGTCGAGTTCATCACCGTGAACACGAACAAGGCCTATGACCTGTGGTACACGGGCGAGTGGGACGTGTCCGTGTGGGACTGGTGTCCCGACCCCGACCCCGACTTCATGCTGTCGGTGTTCACCACCGACCAGTGCCTGGGCTGGAGCGACGGGTGCTACTCGAACCCCGAGTACGACGACCTCTACAAGCTGCAGCAGACCCAGATCGACCGAGACGAGCGCAAGGCGACGATCGACCAGATGCAGGAGATGATCGCCGAGGAGTTGCCGAGCATCGTCCTCAACTATTGGTCCGACCTGCAGGCCTATCGTGCCGACCGGTTCGAGGGCTACGTCCTTTCGCCCGCGGTGGAGAACGGACTCCTCCTGTTCGGATGGAACAACGAGTCCTACATGAACCTGGTCCCCGTGAGTGAGGAGAAGGCTGCCGAAGTGGCCGAGGCCTCGAGCACGGGGATCCCGCCCTGGGTCTGGGCCGCGATCCTTGTTGGCGTGATCATGATCATCGGCGCTGTCATATTGTCCCGTCGTAGGGGCGGCGCGGACGACGAGGAGATCTAGGCCACACGGACGATCGAAGACGAGGGAGGAGGGCGAAGATCGGGGATGGGATCGCGAAGGTACTTGGTACGCAAGATACTCCAAGCGATCAGCACCCTGATCTTCGTCCTCACGTTCAACTTCTTCCTGTTCCGGGTCATGCCGAGCGACCCGGTCACGCTCTTGGCCCGCAGCCAGCGCCTCAGCCGCGCCGACGTCGCCGAGCTCCAGGCGAACCTCGGCCTCGACAAGCCCATGGTCGAGCAGTACGTGATCTACATGGGGAACACGCTGACCGGGCAGTTCGGCGTCGGGCTCCAGTCGGCGGTGCCGGTGACCGAGCTGATCCGAGACCGCGTGTGGCCCACGGTCCTCCTCGTCGGCACGGCCACCTTCTTCTCGACGTTGTTCGGGATCCTCATCGGGATCAAGGGCGGGTGGCGGCGCGGGAGCACGTTCGATACGTCATCCCTGATGGGATCCCTCGTGCTGTACTCGATGCCGGAGGGCTGGCTCGGCATGATCCTGCTCATCGTGTTTGCCGGCACGTTGGGATGGTTCCCCGCCGGTGGCTACTCCTCTGGCGGTGACGAGACCGGCCTGGCCTACATCGCCGACGTGCTGAACCATCTGTTCTTACCGATGCTGACGCTGACTCTTGGCTACATCGGCGAGTACGCGATCTTCATGCGATCTTCCCTCCTGGAGGTCAAGGAGGAGGACTTCATCCAGACGGCCCGAGCCAAGGGGCTCCGCGACAAGTCGGTGCGTCGCTACCATGCCGTGCCGAACGCGCTACTGCCGACATTCACGCTGGTCTTCTACAGCCTGGGGTTCGTCCTCGGGGGGTCGATCATCGTCGAAACGGTGTACTCGTGGCCGGGGCTGGGCCAGCTCACGTACCAGGCGATCCAGGAGCTGGACTACCCGCTGATCCAGGGGATCTTCCTGCTGTTCAGCGCGGCAGTGATCTTCTTCAACCTGCTCGCCGACCTCCTCTACGGCTACGTCGACCCGCGGATCCGGGAGGCCTGATCCGATGACGATGACGCCCACCGCCCCGCCGCAGGAGCCGACCCCGCCCGAACCGAGGGATCCAGTGGTCAAGAGCGCCCGGTCGATCGCGTGGAAGCGACGACGGATCGCTCTGCGGCGATTCTGGGCGGTCTACCGACGCAACTCCATGGGGATGGCGGGACTTATCATCCTCGTGATCATCGTGCTACTTGCTCTGTTGGCTCCGTTCATCATCGACCCGACGGACCTCGACCCCGCGCTCGCGACCGGCGTCCCGTTCTCACCCCCGAGCCTCGAGCACTGGCTCGGGACCGACAACTTCGGTCGAGACGTCTTCGCGATGGTTATCTACGGCGCCCGGATCTCCCTGCTCGTCGGCCTGGCCGCCACCTTCGTCACGATCACCCTCGGAGCGGGAGTTGGCATATATGGGGGCTACTACGGCGGCAGGATCGACTCGGTACTCAACGCGTTCACGAACTGGTTCCTGGTGATCCCGTGGATCGCGCTGGCGATCGTTCTCACGTCGCTTCTCGGGCCGTCCCTGTTCAACATCATCATGGTCATCGGGATCACGTCGTGGGCGGGCACGGCGCGCCTGGTGCGGGCGCAGGCTCTGAGTGTTCGGGAGCGGCCCTTCGTCGAACGATCCGAGGCGCTCGGCGCCAGCAACTGGCACATGATCACCCGCCACATCCTGCCCAACGTCTTCCCGATCATCTTCGCCAACACCGTGCTGACGGTGGCACTGTCGATCCTGTCGGAGACCACGCTGGCGCTGCTCGGACTGGGCGACCCCAATTCGATCTCGTGGGGAACGATCATCAACGAGTCGTTCGAGGCCGGCGCCCTGTCGGCCGGGTATTGGTGGTGGTTGATCCCACCCGGTATCGCGATCGTGGTGGTCACCCTGTCGTTCACCATGTGCGGGTTCGCCCTCGACGAGGTCATGAACCCGAGGCTGAGGAAGCGATGAGCGTCCTCGAGGTCAACGACCTGCGCGTCACCTACTCGACGATGGCCGGCGGCGTGCCGGCCGTCCGGGGCGTCGACATGCGGATCGACAAGGGCGAGGTCCTCGGGCTCGCCGGCGAGTCCGGCTGCGGCAAGTCCACGATCGCATCTGCGCTACTGCGCCTGCACCCGAAGGGCACGAAGATCGAGGGCACGGTGCTGCTCGACGGCGAGGACATCCTCACGATGTCGCCTGGAAGGCTTCGCGCGGTGCGCTGGTCGGGGGCGTCGATCGTGTTCCAGGGCGCGATGCATGCGATGAACCCTGTGAAACGGATCGGCGAGCAACTTGCCGAGCCGATCGTCGTGCACAAGCAGGCCGACGACAAACAGGCCAGGGTCCGGGTGGGCGCCCTGCTCGAGCAGGTGGGACTCCCCGCCCGCAGGATCGACGACTACCCCCACGAGCTGTCGGGAGGCCAGAAGCAGCGAGTGATGATCGCCATGGCCCTCGCCTGCGGCCCAAGCCTCGTGATCGCCGACGAGCCGACGACCGCGCTCGACGTGATGGTCCAGGCCCAGGTGCTCAAACTCCTGAAGGAGCTTCAACACGACCTGGGCCTGGCGATGATGTTCATCACGCACGACCTGTCGGTCCTGGTCGAGGTCTCGGACCGCCTCGCGATCATGTACGCCGGCAAGATCGTCGAGGAAGGACCGGCAGCCACGGTGTTCGAGTCGCCCGCGCACCCCTACACCGCCGCGCTGGCCGCCGCGTTCCCGGCGATCGGCGACGAACGGTTCCGCGGCAAGCCCTCCGGCCTCCCCGGCGACCCGCCGAACCCGCGGAGCATCCCCAACGGATGCAGCTTCCACGAGCGCTGCCCGGAGGCGTTCGACGACTGCAAGGAGCTGAACCCCGACCTGTACGCGTCAGGCGATGGGCGCCGGGCGGCATGCCTCCTGGTCGACGGGGCGCTCGATCGCGCCAAGAACAAGCAAGCGGAACACGATCGCGCCGTGGCCGACCAAGAAGCGGAATCGCTCGCGGAGCCGACCCCATGACAAGCACCGAGGCCGACATCGTCGCCGCGCAGCCTCCGGAGGTGCCGGCGCTCGAGGTCAAGAACCTCCACGTCAACTTCGCCGGACGCCAGCCCATGTTCGACTCGCTCCGCGGGAAGACGGCGCCGAGCGCGAAGGCGGTCGACGGCGTCGACTTCTCGCTCGGCAAGGGTGAGATCGTCGCGCTCGCCGGCGAGTCTGGTTGCGGCAAGACCACGCTGGCGCGCGCGATCATGGGGATTCTCACGCCCGAGAGCGGCGAGGTGCTCCACGAGGGCCTGTCGATCCGGTCCGGCAACATCCGTGAATACCGTCGGCGCGTGCAGATGGTGTTCCAGGACCCCACGGGGTCACTGAACCCCCGCAAGACGATCTACGAGCTCGTCGCCGAGGGCCTGCGGGTCCACAAGGTCCCGGGCAACGAGGAGGAACATGTCGCCAGCGCGCTGTCGCGCGCCGGCCTGCGTCCCCCCGACAGCTTCTACCTCTTGTATCCGCACGAGATGTCAGGCGGCCAGCGCCAGCGAGTGGTCATCGCCGGCGCTCTCGCGCTCCATCCCGAGGTGATCGTGGCCGACGAGCCGGTGTCCAGCCTCGACGCGTCCGTGCGCGGTGAGATCCTCAAGCTCCTGATGGACCTGCGCGCCGACCTCCAGATCAGCATCCTCGTCATCACTCATGATCTCGGGCTCGCATGGACGATCGCCGATCGTGTGGTCGTGATGTACCTGGGACGTGTGGTCGAGTCGGGCCCGACCGAGGACGTGCTGCTGCGACCCATCCACCCGTACACGAAGGCATTGCTCGACGTCGTGCCCGAGGCTGGAGGCACGGAGCGACCGATCCTTCGCGGCGAGCCGCCCGACCCCACCCGGATCCCGCCGGGATGCCGGTTCCACCTGCGTTGCCCGGTCGTCGCATCGGGGCGAGCGGCCGAGCTGGGCATCGAGGAACGGTGCAAGGGAGAGGACCTCGCGCTTCGCGAGCTCCGGCCGGGGCATTGGGCGGCGTGCCACGCCGCCGACATGGAACCGTCTCAGTCCTGAGACGCGCCGCCCTCGGGGGAGACCTCGGGCACTGACTCCGTTCGGATCGGGGTCGGGGCCTGTCCGGGGGATACGGAGCCCTCGTCCTCGTCGCTCCCCTTGAGCACCCCCAGGATCGCTTCCATCTCGGAATCGGAGACGGCGTCGGACGACGAGCCGGGCGTCTTAGCCGTCGCGAGCAGCGAACGCAGGTTCGACTCGGCCATCTCGGCACGCGCCTGGAGGTCGCGGGCTCGAGCCGCGTACATCTGCGCCTCCTGCTCGGCCGCGTCGCGGGCGCGGCGCGCCTCCCGCAGTTCCTCGCGGGCCTGACTCGCGCTCGCGCGGAGCTCCCCCACCTCGCCGCCCAGCTGGATCAGTCGGTCGATCGCCGCTCGTCCCAGATCGGAGTACCGCGCGGAATCCAGGTCGGCGGGCGGCGACGCGGGAGAGAGACGACGACGTCGGGGGGCGCGTTCGATGGCCTCGCGCTCGCTGGCGTCGACCGGCGCGGCATCCAGGAGGCGGTAGGAGCCCATGGCCGGCTGCAACCGGCGACGAGACGTGAGAGCCCGGACAGCGCGCGCGGTGGACAGGGCGTCGGGGAAGCCGAGCTCGCGGCCGATCTCGGCCGGCGTGACCTGCAGTACCTCGCCGACCTCGGTTCGCTCGACCACGGCAGCCAGGAACGCGTTCACTCGCGCCAGGGATTCGTCATTCATGACTCCTCATCATGGAACACTGCGCTTCCCCCTGCATACGGTGCGTTCCGATGCATCCCTGCAGGACGATAGGCTGGCGCTATGACTGATGCGGCGGCACCGGCCCCGCTCGCCGGACTGCGTGTGATCGATCTGTCGCGCGTGCTCGCGGGCCCGCTCGCCACGATGACGCTCGGAGACCTGGGCGCCGACATCATCAAGGTCGAGCGTCCGGGCGAGGGCGACGACACCCGTCATTGGGGACCCCCCTTCGCCGGCGGGGACGCCGCGTACTTCCTCGGCCTGAACCGCAACAAGCGCTCGGTGGCCGTGGACCTGAAGACCCCTCAGGGGGTGGAGTCCGTTCGAACCCTCGCCCTGGGCGCCGATGTCGTGATCGAGAACTTCCGGCCCGGTTTGATGGAGGAGCTGGGCCTGGGGCTGGGCCGGCTCCGGCAGGCGAACACGCGGCTCGTCACCTGTTCGCTGACGGCGTTCGGAGCCGAGGCACCCGACGCAAGCCGGCCCGGCTACGACATCATCGTGCAGGCCCTGTCGGGCCTCATGAGCGTGACCGGCGAGCGCGGCGGAGAGCCGACGAAGGCGGGCGTCGCTCTCCTCGACGTGGTGACCGGCCTGCAGGCGGCCATCGGCGTGCTGGCGGCGCTGCACGAGCGCGAGCGCACGGGGACCGGACGGCATGTGAGCGTGTCCCTGTTCGACGCGGCCGTCGCCGCGATGGTGAATCAGGCATCCAACTACCTGATCGGCGGGCTGGTCCCCCGGGCGATGGGCAGCGAGCACCCCAACATCGTTCCGTACCAGGTGTTCCACGCCTCCGACCGCCCGTTCATCCTCGCCGGTGGCAACGACCGGATCTTCGGTCGGACCTGTGAGGTGCTCGGCCATCCAGAATGGGCCGACGACGAGCGGTTCTCGACCAACGAGGCCCGCGTTGAGCACCGCGAGACCCTCGTGCCCCTCATGGCCGAGGTCCTCGTGACACGCACGGCCGCCCGATGGCAGGCAGCGCTCGCCGCGGCGTCCGTTCCATGCGCCCCGATCCGCTCGATGGACGAGGTCTTCGCCTCGCCGGAAGGTGCCGCGCTCGTCCAAGAGATCGAGGATGAGCGCCGTTCGGCCGTCCTGCGGCTGGTGGCCAACCCGATCCGGTTCGATGGGAATACGCTCCCCGTCGTCCGAAGGCCACCGACTCTCGGCGAGCACGACGCGGAGGTCCTGGGCCCATGACGGCACAGGCTGACTGGTCCGAGGGGCTCGCGGCGATGGCGATACCGCAGGCGATCCTCGACGCGGCGCCCGAGTCCCCATGGGGGTTCCCCACCGAGCTATTCGTGAGCCGCGGCCGGGCGGCGGCCGCGCGTACGGAGCCATCGCCCACCACGCTTCGGGCGCTGGAGGCGCTCCCCGAGGGCGGGTCCGTGCTCGACGTCGGCGTCGGCGGCGGAGCCACCTCGCTGCCCCTGGCCGGGCGCGCGGGATGGATCGTCGGCGTGGACCAGCAGGAGCCCCTCCTGACGGCATTCCTCGAGACCGCGGCGGAAGCCCGGGTCTCGGCCGAGGCGATCCACGGTGCCTGGCCCGACTCGGTCGATCGGACTCCGATCGTCGACGTGGTGGTGTGTGGGCACGTGGTCTACAACGTCCCCGATCTTGCGCCGTTCGCCCTCGCCCTCGCCGATCGCGCCCGGTTCCGCATCGTCCTCGAGCTCACCGAGCGTCACCCGCTGGCATGGATGTCGGATCTGTGGTTGCGCTTCCAGGGGTTCGATCGGCCCGAGGGACCGACGGCGGACACGTGCGTGGCCGCCCTGGGTGAGCTCGGCATCATCGCATCGCAGGAGACCCGTCCACGAGAGCCCCACGGAGGCGGCTTCGTCAGGGCGGAGGACGCGGTCGCGCTCGTTCGGCGTCGGCTCGGCCTGACCTCGGATCGCGACACCGAACTCCGCGAGGCGCTCGGCGACCGGCTGGAGTCCCACGACGGCCTGTGGTCCGTGGGGCCCTCGGATCAGGCCGTCGTCACGCTGTGGTGGGACCGGTCAGCCGCAGGTGATTGACGGAACCGTATTCCCCCCGCCCCGCATCGGCCGGCCGGGCCACGCTCACGGTGATCGCCTCGCCGTCGACCGCGGGAACCCGAAACTTCAAGAAGTTGAGCGTGTTCGTGAGCCCGCCATAGTCCTTCGACCCTGGTGGGGTACGCCCCTGCTCGGACACCGTGAAGACCAGCTCGTCACCCCGGACCCTGCCGGTCGCGACGAGCCGCAGTTCTTCGGCCTGGAGCTGCGAGACGTCGAAGTCGCAGGTCAGGTCCGACTTCAGCGTCGCCGCGCCGTCGCCGGTGATCGCCCCGTTCGCATCCACCAGGAGCTCCAGCTCGCTGCGCCACAGGCTCACACACCGACCCCCGACGGGCAGGTCGTGCCATGTCCGGCTGTCGATCAGCGCCGCCCATCGCTCGCCCTCGGGCTCAGGGCTCGTCGTACCCGTTTGCGGCGAGTTCGATGTCGTTGGTCGAGCCCCGGGATCCTCGACGCCGGGCGGGAAGGGATCGGTCCGCGAGGCGATGAACGCCCCCACTCCGGCGCACGCGGCGAACACGACGATCCACACCGCGATCCGGAGCCCGCGTCGTCTCCGGCTCGGCATCAGCCGACGCCGAGGCCGGTCATCAGTCCACGAAGCGTCAGCCCGAAGCAGATGAACGCCGCCCACGCGAAGGGAACCCACGGCTTGAGGGGTTCGACGCCGGGCTTGCCGTGCCGGCCCTCCCTCGCGATCCAGTGGGCCGCCACGAGCACCAACAGCGGCCCGTAGCCGTACACGAGGTGCAGCCAGTCGGTCGGCCGACGCCCCATCAGCAAGAGGAGGGTCCCCACGACGGCTTGGATCCCGATGACGACCTGGGCCACGCTGAGCCACACCCAGAACGCCGCTCCGACGTCACGCTTGCCGATCCAGGCGACGAGGCCCCAGAGCCAGCCGACGGCGAACAGGGCGACGACGGCGAACGCGATGAACGTGTGGACGGAACTCATGTCGCCTCGGATCCTACGATCCACGGGTGCCCGCGGACCCGAACGTGTCGCGGGCCGCTGGTAGGGTCGCGCGCATGTCGGAGCAGATCCTCGCGGGGCTGAACGACGCCCAGCGCGAGGCGGCGACGGCGTTGCATGGGCCCGTGGCGATCCTGGCCGGGGCCGGCACGGGCAAGACGACGACGATCACCCGCCGGATCGCCCACCAGGTCTCGAGCGGCGAGTTCGAGGCTCGCAGCCTCCTCGCGGTCACCTTCACGGAGAAGGCCGCGCGCGAGCTGAAGGAGCGGCTGGCGGCGCTCGAGGTCACGGGCGTGGAGGCGCGCACGTTCCACGCCGCGGCGCTCTCACAGCTCGGCAGGCTCTGGGAACGCCACACGGGGGAACGGCTGCCCGAGGTGCTCCCCTCCAAGGCCCCGATCATCGCGGGACTCGCGAACGGGTTACCCCCGCCGCATCGGTTCATGCCCCGCGCGGAACTGGCCGGGGAGATCGAGTGGGCGAAGAACCGGCTCATACCCTGGCGCCGCTACCTCGACGAGATCGAGCGCCTCGACCACGCGCCGCCGATCCCGGCGGAGCTGATGGCCGGCGTGTACGAGGGATACGAACGTCGCCGCGAGCGGGCGCGAGCCATCGATTTCGAAGACATGTTGGGGATGACGATCGTGCTCTACGACGAGCACCCCGAGGCGGCCGCGCAGCTGCGCGCCAGGTTCCACGCGTTCACCGTGGACGAGTACCAGGACGTGAATCCGCTCCAGCAAGCGCTGCTCGAGCGGTGGCTGGGCGAACGGGACGAGATCTGCGTCGTGGGCGACGACTACCAGACGATCTACTCGTTCACGGGGGCCTCGCCCGAGTACCTGCTCGGGTTCCCCGATCGCTACCCAGTAGCCACCGTGGTACGGCTCGAAGAGAACTATCGGTCCACGCCCCAGATCCTTGCGGTCGCGAACGCGATGGCCCCATCGCTGGGCGGCTTCCACAAGGAATTGCGCTCCAACTCGCCCGACGGCCCGGCGCCCACCGCGCGCGGCCTGGGCGACGCCGACGCCGAGGTCGACTTCGTGGTGTCGGAGGCACGTCGGCTCAACGAGGATGGCCTGGCCTGGGAAGAGATCGCGATCCTCTACCGGATCAACGCCCGATCGGAAGCGTACGAGGAGGCGTTCGCCGAGGCCCGCATCCCTTATCAGGTGCGCGACGGCGCCTTCTTGCGCCGACCCGGACCCCGCGCCGTGCTCGCCGCGTTGCGCTCACCCGACAGCGTCGATGCACAGGTCGCCGTCGAGGGGGCCACCACGGCGCTCGGCTTCGACCCCGAGGCCGAGCCCGACGACACGGAGGAGATCACGCGCCAGGCAGACCTCGGGCGCCTTCGCGTGCTGGCCGGCGAGTACGTTGCGGCGCACCCCGACGGCGACGTCGCGGGGTTCATCGCGGAGCTGGCCCGCCGCTTCAACACCGAGCAGAGCGGCCGGGGCGTGAACCTGCTCACGTACCACCGTTCGAAGGGACTCGAGTTCGACGCCGTGTTCCTGCCTCGGCTGCTCGATCGCGAGATGCCGTTCCGCTCGACGAAGTCGACCGCCGATCCCCAGGAGGAGCGTCGCCTGATGTATGTGGGGATCACCCGCGCGCGTCGCCACCTCTACCTCTCGTGGCCCAAGGAACCGCGCAGCCAGCCGAGTCCGTTCCTCGTGACCCTGGGTGTTACGCCCTCGACGACGCGCGCGCCCAAGCGCGTCGCACGACCGGTCGGGACGACGACAGGCGGACCGCTGTACGACCGGCTTCGCGAGTGGCGGCGGCGGCGAGCCGAGGCCGACGGCGTGCCCGCCTACGTCGTGTTCCACGACTCGACGCTCGCCGAGATCGCCGACCGCCGCCCCTCTGACTGGGCCGATCTGGCGGACGTGCCAGGTGTAGGCCCGGCGAAGCTGGAGCGCTACGCCGACGAGGTGCTGAAGATCGTCGCCGCCGGATGACTCAGCCGAGCCGAGCCAGCACCATGGCCACGGCCAGCAGCGGCACGGCCACCGACAGCATCTTTAACGCGCCTTCGGGCGCAGCTCGCAGGTCGCCCTCGCCGAGCGGCTCGCGCGTCCCGTCACGGCCCGTCATCGTGCCCTCCACGGACGCGACGTCGCGCCGGAGGCGGCGCACCGGTGTCGAGAGGGTCCGCTGCGCCGCCGAGAGCGCCGTGGCGCCCGCCGCGGCGGCGATCGGCGCGGCGGCGAGCCGCCCCGACTGCGCGACGTAGGCGACGATCACGGGGAACCCACCCCACGCGAGAGCGAACCACACGTCTGAGTGGAACCGACCGCCCGCGATCTCGAGGTTGTAGGCGATCACGAGGAAGACGCCGATCGGCATCACCGCCAGGATCCACGGCGTAGAGACCACGACGCCGTGGAGACCGATCGCGAGCGCTCCCGCGAGGCCGACCACCGCGAGGCCGACCAGCACGCCCCCGGGGATCCGGGTCCCAAGCGGTCGGCCGTTCAGCTCGTCGAGCGCGTGGGCAGCCACCCCCATCGCAAGGAAGAAGGCGAGGGTCGTCTCCAGCCACCAGGTGGTGACGAACACGGGGGCGAGGGATGCCCCGATCGCAACGTACGACAGATGCCACAGCGTGTAGGGCGGGTGCAGGAGCGACCAGTAGTCGCGCCACCCCCCCGGAGCCAGGGAGTAGAACGCCGGGCGACCACTCATCGACGTTCCCCCGAGATGACGACCCCGGCGCCGAGCGACATCACGCGGGTGCGGATCCGGGTAAGTCCGGCGTCGTGCCACCACCTCACCTGGGTCGGCAGGGGAGCACGATCGACGAACCGGTCGATGCTCGGGCCGAGGAAGGACCCCGTGTCGCCCCATGCCTTCGAGACGAAGCGTCCCATCGTGGGCAGCGCGAAGCGCGTGTAGGCATGCCACCCAGTCCTCAGGAGGGCGGCCTGAGGCCGGTGGAACTCGAGCGAGGCGACGACGCCCCCCGGCCGCACGACGCGAGCGAGCTCTCTGAGCGTCGCCGCCGGGTCGTCCACGTACCGCAACAGGTACGTGAACGTGAGCGCGTCGAACGTTTCGTCCCCGAACGGGAGCTGCTCCGCTCGGCCCAGCACGCCGGCGATCCGGTCGGCCACGCCGACCCGTTCGGTCTCACGCATCGCGACGGTCGTCATCTCGGGGCTGGGATCCAAGGCGACGACCCCCACGGCGCCCGAGCGGATCAGCTCCCTCGACACGAGGCCGGTCCCCGCCGCCACGTCGAGCACGGTCCCTCCTTCGGGAAGGCGTCCGACCATGTAGCGGCGCCAGCGAACGTCCTGGCCAAGGGAGAGCACCGCGCCCATCCAGGAGTACTGCCGAGCGATCCCGCCGAAGATCGAGGCGGCCACGTCGCGATCGGACATCTCTACCTTCCGAGGAGCGAGGGCAGGTCGGCGAGCGAGTCGATCACGTGATCGGGGGCTCCACGTTCCAGGTCGCGTTCGGTGAACTTTCCGGTGCGCACCTGCACCCCGGTCATCCCGATCGCCTGAGCGCCGCCGACATCGTTGACGATGTCGTCGCCGACCATCGCCGCGCGCTCCGGCGATACCCCGATCGAGGCGAGCGCCGCCTCGAAGTACGCCGGGGCCGGCTTGCCGCAGATCGTCGCCGTCGCGCCGCTGGCCGCCTCGAGGCCGGCCAGGTAGGCACCGCTATCCATCTGAAGGCCGTCGGCCGTGCGCCAGTACATGTTGCGGTGCATGCCGACCAGCGCGGCTCCCCCCATGACCCGGCGGAAGGCTCCGTTGACGGCGCCGTACGTGAAGTCCTCGCACGCCCCGCCGAACACGACGACGTCGGGCTCGTCGTCGACGCCCACGACGTCGACGCCCTCGAGGTCTTCGTGACCCTCTCCATCGGTGATCAGCGCGACCCGTGCGCCGGGATGGTGCTCGCGGAGGTAGCTCGCGGTCGCAACGACCGCCGTCACGATGTCATCGGGTCGCACGTCGAAGCCGGCCCCACCCAGGGTGGCAGCCAGGTCAACCCTGGTGTGCGTGGTCGTGTTCGTGATGAGCCGGAACGGAGTCCCGCGACCCCGGATCCATCGCATCGCCTCGATCGCGCCCGGGATGGGCTCCCACGAGACCGAGAGCACCCCGTCGATGTCGAGGAGCAGGCCGTCCACGTTCATGGCGTCGAGTCTGCCACGGGCCCGCGGACCCAGGCTCGCAGATGCTTCGCCGCAGTCTCCTCGGCCACGAGGATCAGGTGGTTCCGGGCGCGGGCGGCCCCGACACGCAGGTACGGGGCGAGCTCGTCGCGCGGGCGATTTTCGATCTCGGCGAGGACGACGACCGCTCGCTCCAGCCCCTTGAAGGCGTGCACGGTCGACCAGAGCACGGCGCCCTCCTCGATCCGGTCGGACAGGCGATTGCGACCGAGCTCGCGCCTCGCCCACAGGCGGCTCCGGGTCGACCCGCCGGGGGTCAGCACGACGATGTCATCGGGGCGCAGGCCCTCCTCCTCGAGCAGGTTCGTGATGACCACGTCGACCAGACGCACGAGCCCGTCTTCGTCTTCGTAGTCCAGGATCTCCACCTCTCGGCCCTGCGGACCCTTCGCCTGGCCGGCGCCTGCGCTGTCGGCATCGAAGAACACGGACACGAAGCCGTGGATCGCCCGGGTGTTGCGCAGGTTGGCGTGCAAGGCCGGCACGACATCGTCCTGCGACACCGGCAGCCCCTCGCCCCCGTAGAGGTTCTGGCTGTCGTCGCCGAACAGGTACAACGCCCCGTCATCTGGTTCGCGATGGGTCGCGAGCACCGCCGGCCACCACCAGGCGCGGAAGTCCTGAGACTCGTCGACGACGATCGCGTCGTAACGAGGACCGAGGGCGCGCGCTGCCTCTTCGAGGAGCTCGGGCAGCCGGTGCTCGAACCAGTCGCGCTCGTCGACGTCGTCGGGCCGAGCCACCGACAGTCCGGCGCGAGTCGCCCAATCCACCGCCACGCCGTGGAAGTGACCGGCGTCGATCCCCGCGATCCCGGCGACCGACTCGGCCAAGTAGGCGCCGAGCCGCCTGTTGAAGCACGTGATGAGGGTGCGGCGACCCGACTCCGCCAGATGCCGCGCGATCGAGAGCGCGAGCACGGTCTTGCCGGCGCCGGGGGGGCCTGACACCGCGGCGCGTGTGCGATGCAGGACGTAGGACCGGATCCAAGACTGCTCCTCGGTCAGCTCGACGATCTTCTTGTCCTCCTCGTCGAAGTGCAGCCGTAGGGGGGTCCGGATCTCGACCCGGAAGCCCAGCGCCTCCGAGAGCGCCTCCATGCCCTCCGCGCCGAACGACCGGCCGCCCCTGCGCCAGTGACGCATGACCTCGACCGTGCGCCGGGCGAGGTCATCCAGATCGTCCCGGTCGATGACGCACGCGGCAGGTGCGCCCGGATGCGCGTCGCGATCGTAGATGCCATCGGGGAACGCGAGGCCGTAGCCGTACGAGGGCCGCCATCGATCCCAGCCTCGACGGACCTCGAGGATCCTGACGAGCGAGTGCATCTCGCCCCGCGCCTGGTGGAACGGATCGCGCTTCAACGGGTGACTGCCGCTCCTGCCCCCCTGCGCCCACCGCCGGGTCTTCGGGTCATAGGCGATGGTCCCCCCCTTTGCCTCGATCACGAGTACGCCGTCCTCGGGATGCGCGATGACGAAGTCGGCCTCCCCCTGTTCCGGACCGTCCCGTCCGGCCAGGACCCAATCCACCGAGTGGTACACGACATAGCTCTCGTCGAGTTGCTCGAGGAATCCCTCGTACAACCGGCGCTCGGCCGTGCTCTCGGTCGGCAGCATCGGGAACGGGACCATGCGAGCCATCCGCCGAGCCTAGTCCAGCCCCTCTGGACTTCGATGCGAGGGCGTCGGACAATCCTCACCCGGCCTCGAGCGCCGGACATCTCCCATGCTGATCGCCGTGCTCGTCATCATCGCCATCGCCGTCGGCCTCGCGGCCGGCGGCAGCCTCCGCTCCTTCGAGCACGTGACCATCCACTGGTGGGGCGTGGCGCTCGCGGGCCTGATGCTGCAGGTACTGCCCGCGCCCGTCGTGGCGGGCCGCGGACTGGGCTCGGCGATGCTGGCGGCGAGCTACGTCTTGCTGGCGATGTTCCTATGGGTCAACCGGCGTCTGCCTGCCGTCCCGCTGATGCTGGTCGGCGTGGTCCTCAACATCGTGGTGATCCTGCCGAACGGAGGGATGCCCGTCAGCGCGAGCGCGCTGCAGGCGTCCGGCGGCTCGGCGGCGGTGCTCGACGTGGCGACCGGCAAACACCACCTGATGACCGATCAGGACGTCCTCCGCCCCCTGGCCGACGTGATACCCGTACGGGCGCCGATCGGCATCGTGATCTCGGTGGGCGACATCTTGCTCTACCTGGGGACGGCGATCCTGCTCGTGATGATCACGCTCGGACACGCGGGCGAGAACCGTCGTCCTCCGGCTCGGTGGTTGCAGGGATATCGGGGGAAGCATCTGCCCCGAGAGCGCCGATTCCCTCGGCAGGCGCGGGCCCTCCCGCCTCGTTCTCTTGCTGCAGCAGGGCCACCGGGAAGCGCACGGTGATCGTCGTTCCCTGACCGGGCTCGCTCGCGACATCGAGCCGACCGCCACCGACCTGCGCCCGCTCCTTCATCATCGCCATGCCGAAGTGCCCCTCGGGCCCGGGCGCGCTGGTGTCGAAGCCGAGGCCGTTGTCTCGAAGCTCAAGTTCGATGTTCTCGTCGATCTCCCGGACCGAGATCCAGAAGTCGGTGGCCTGCGCGTGCTTGAGGGCGTTCATCACACCCTCGCGTCCGATGTGGAAGATCAGCAGCGCGATCGGCGCGGGCAGGTCGATGTCCTCGACATCGCGGTGGAACCGGACACCGGAGTCACGGCCGACCTCGTCGGTGAACGACTCGAACGATTCCGCGAGCCCCTTGGCGCCGAGCGGGGACCGGTGCAGGTCGCGGATCAGCGCACGGATCCGGTCGGACGTGTCTTGCTTGGACTCCCGGATCCGTTCCAGCTGCTCGGCCACCTCGGGGATCTCGCCCTTGTCGAGCAGCTTGCGAGCGACGTCGACCTGGATCGAGAGGCGGAAGAGGACCTGGGCCAGGTCGTCATGCAGGTAGCCCGCGATCTGGAGACGCTCGTCGGCGCGCTCCTCGGCCATCGCATTCGACAGCACGCGCAGCACCTGCTCGCGCTCCTGCAGCTCCTTGTGCGCCTCCTCGAGCGCCTGGGACCTGAAGAACATCTGGCGGGCGAGTAGCGACGGCGCCAAGAACGCCGGAATGGTCCAAAACCCGACTTGGTCGGCGAAGACGGCGATAGTCAAACCCAGAACCCCAAGACCCAGATAGCTGATGAGGAATTCGCTCAGCCTCCCAATCTTCAGCTCCCTCATGACCTGCAAGGGGGGGAGTCCCACCCGGATGCTCGTGAAGGCCGTTACGAGTGTGCTGTTCACTAAGTAGTCCGCGACGGATGCCACCATGGCTGCTGGAATCAGGACCCACCAAGGGGACGTGAGATCGGCCATCGAATGAAACGCGAAGCTCGCAGCGAGCACCGAGAGAGCCACCTGGGAGCGGTTGAACAACGCCCTCAGGAATGACACCTCCCGCCTTAGCTCCCGTGGATCAAAGGCCCCGACCAAGGCGGTCACGGCTGCGGCCCCTGGCACAAAGTAGACGGCGACGGCCATCAGTAGAGGGAGACCCAGGCTCAGATGAACGCCACGCCACGCCGGGACGGGGAGAAGCTCAACGAAGGCAATCAAGGCCGCCCACAAGAGTAGCGTCGGCGTGAGTACCCCGGGATCCGACACCAATAGATACGCGAGGCCGCCGAGCGTTGGGACGATCACAAGCAGCTCAAACGCCAGAAGGTAGCCTCGTCTGTTGTCGCGCGGCGCCTCGGCCTCGGTCCCGTCCACCCAATCATCTTCGACGCTCGGCCCGCACTTTGAAAGCAGGTACGGCAAGTCACCTTGCCGCCTACAGCAAGCGAAGTAGCCGCATGTTCCTGATTGTCCCCCGGGTGGGGGTCACCCGATAATCGCCAGGTGGTCCCCCTATCGGGGGCGACAGGCATCGGATGAAGGAGGAACCATGAAGCTGGCTCGCAGGATCGCTATCGCGCTCAGCTCACTCATGGCCATCGCCCTCGCGGGCGGCGCCCACTGGAAGGCCTGAGCAACCAAATCACCTACTGGCTGAAGCCCCGGGCCTAGCCCGGGGTTTCGCTGTGTCCAGATTCACTTCTGAAGATCGTTGGGGATCCAGGCCGAGACAGTCGTCCCGGTTCCCAAGATGCTGTGAGTCGAGGAACGACCGCCAGCAGCCTCTACTCTTTCGGATATCAGCTGGAGACCGAAATGCTGGCTTCGATCGACTGCTTGGCTATCAAACCCAACGCCATCGTCCGCAACGACGACGCGTATCCCGTCCCCCTCGCTTCTTGTCGATACCCGAACAGTTGTACCTCGTGAATGCCTGGCGGCGTTGTTCATGGCCTCACGGCACACCTGATAGACCAGGAGTTGGGATAGCTTGCTTCCCTCCACCGCCCCTAGGCTCAATCCGATCCTAGGGGAGCCGGCGGCCTCCAAGCTTGAGGAAAGACTGCGCAGAGCACCTTCGAGGCCGCCGGGGCCAAGAGAAGACTTCCGAAGATCACCGACAAGCTCGCGAACGGCAACCTGGGCGGCGTCGGTTGCGGAGAGCAGTTCGGGCAAGTCGGCATCGAGATCAAGCAGTCTGCCTGAGTCGATGTCCTGGCGGATCACTTGACCCATCAAGTGAACCTTGAAGAGCGGGGGGAGCACCTCGTCGTGCAACTCACCCGCCACGACCATGCGCTCATCCTTCCGCTCGTCGGCGATCTGTTCTAGAGACTGCACAAGGGCCCGACTACGAACCTCCAGCAGGGCAACCGACTCCTGAAGCTTTGAGGTTTGAGCAAAGAGCTCGCGTGCAAGGACAAGCGGGGCGACGAACAGAAAGGCGCCGGCAACGCCGACAGCCGAGGCGACGAGTGCAATAAGTATGGACGACATGCCCAGGGCCACGTAGCCGAGTAGCTGGTAGGAGGAAGACATCTCTACTACTCGACGAAGAACACCGTAGGGGGATCCGCCCTGGGACAAGGTCGTGGGTGCCACAACCAGGACGGTGTTCACCAGCACGTCGACGGCCAAGGCAGCCAAAGCGGCTAGCAGCGCTATGGGCCACTCCGTGACACTCACGCCAAACAGATGGAACACAAATGAGGCCGCCAGGATCGACATGGCGATCTGGCTTCGGTTGTAGAGGGCGCGAGCGAGCGTCACTTCGCCCGAGAGTTCCCGGGGATCGTAGGAAGCCACAAAGACGATGGCGGCAGCGACGGCCGGTTCGTACAACAGCCCCACCGCCAGGGTAATCGGCATGGACACAGCCATCGTGATCCGGCCCCAGGACCTGATCGGAACTGAATCAGCCAGGGCTATCAGACAAATCCAAGCCAAGATCGCGCCCCAGCCGGCGGAGAAGACCTGCCCGTGGGGTGGGAGGACTAGGAGCATGGTCGCACCAAAGAAGAGGGTTACAACCCAGAAGTAAATCCGCGCAAGCTGGGGCTCCGGGGACCCACTGCGAAAGAAACGGTTCCCCGTGGTGCTAGCGGTCGTCGACATGCTTCCTCCCCACACCCTGGTTCCAGGTCGGCGGGCATGCGACCGGGCTGATCCAACGAGATGGGGAGGTTTCTACCTGAACGGGGGGCGCGCACACAAGACTGACAAATCTCCTGGGGCTACCATCGCCCCATGAAGCCGCGGGTGCTGCTCGTCGAAGACGAGGTCGCGATCTCCGAGCCGCTCGCTGACCGGCTCGAGCGCGAGGGCTTCGATGCCGAGGTCGCCGCGACGCTCGCAGCGGCCCGCACCTCGCTCGAGCGACAGGCGCCAGACCTGATGCTCCTCGATGTGATGCTGCCCGACGGGGACGGAAGGGATCTGTGCCGCGAGGTGCGCCGCTCGTCCGACCTTCCGATCATCATGTTGACAGCCCGCGGCGAAGAGGTCGACCGGATCGTCGGCCTCGAAATCGGCGCCGACGACTACGTCGTCAAACCATTCTCTGCGGGGGAACTGGTGGCTCGGATGCGCGCCATCATGCGTCGGGGAGGTTCGACCCCGCGCAAGGCGACGATCGGGATCGGAACCATCGTGCTCGACCCGGCCAGCCGCACGGTCACCAAGGACGGAGCGGTGATCGACATGGCGGCCAAGGAGTTCGACCTCCTGCACTTCCTGATGGCGCACGCCGGGGAAGTCGCGACGAGGGAATCGATCATGGACGAGGTGTGGGATCCCCACTGGTTCGGAGCCACGAAGACGCTCGACGTCCACATCTCTTGGCTCCGCAAGAAGATCGAGGACGACCCATCGACGCCCCGATTCATCACCACCGTGAGGGGTGTGGGGTTCCGGTTCGTCGAGCCCGACGACCTCGGATGAGAGACGAATCCGGAGCCGCGACGTGAGGGTCCGCGGCCGCCTCGTCCTGGCCTTCACCTACATCCTCGTCACGGTCATCGTCGCCCTCTCTATCCCGCTCGCCATCAACTTGGCCCGCAGGGTGCGCGCCGAGATCGAGGCCGACACGAAGGTGAGCGCCCTCACGATCGCGGCCCAGATCGGCGGTGAGGGTGCGATCCCGGGCCCTGCCCTCGACAGGGCCGTCGCCAGCTACAGCGTCCAGGTCGACGGCCGCGTCGTCGTCGTCGACGTGGACGGGATCGTCATCGCTGACTCGGAAGGCACATCACTCGGCGAGAACTTCAACAACGGGCTCCGGCCCGAGATCGCGGCGGCGCTCGACCCCGTTCGCCCGACGGCGACCGCGATCACGCGCTATTCCGCCACCGAACAAGCCGACCTCCTGGTGGCGGCAGCGCCGATCCAGGACGAGGGGCTCTTCGGTGCGATCCGGATCACCCGGAACGTGCAGGACGTGAGCGATGCCATCCGCGCCACTACGGTCGGCTTGTTCGTGATCGGCGGCGCCGGCCTCGTGGCCGGACTCCTGATCGCGTTCGGTCTGGCCGGCTCGTTCGCACGCCCCCTGTCGCGATTGGCGTCCGCCGCACATCGGATCCGCGATGGCGACCTCACCGCGCGTGCCGGCGAGCTCCACGGCGCACGGGAGATCGAGGAGCTGGCCGAATCCTTCGACGACATGGCCGAACGACTCGAGCGAACTGTCCAGGCCCAGCGGGAGTTCGTGGCGAACGCGAGCCACCAGCTCCGCACCCCGCTCACGGGCATGAAGCTGCGGATCGAGAACGCGAGGACCAGCACGGAGGACCCAGATATCACGCGCCAACTCGACGCCGCCGACCTCGAGGTCGATCGGCTCTCAGAGACGGTCGACAGGATGCTCGTGCTCGCCACACGGGTAGAGCGCGGAGATCCGGTCGAGATGGATCTGGCCGATTGCGCCCGACGCGCGGTCGAGCGGTGGGCGGATCGAGCCGCGACGCTGGACACCGAGATCCGCTCTACGGGGATCCCCGCCCCCGCCCTCGCAGATGCCAACGACGTCGACCAGCTCGTCGATAACCTGATCGACAACGCGCTCGCCTACGCGGCCGGCCCCATCGAGCTGGAGACCAGACGCGCCGGCGACGATGTCACGCTGATCGTGCGAGACCACGGACCGGGGTTCTCAGGCCTGGAGTTGGAGCGAGTCACGGAGCGGTTCTACCGAGGCAGGGGGGTCCCGAGCGGCGGCTCCGGACTCGGGCTCGCCATCGCGCGAGACATCGCCGAGCGGTGGGGAGGCTCGCTGACCGTGATGGCCGCCGACGGCGGCGGGGCGCGGATCGACGTGCGGCTGCCCGCCTCGGATCGAATGCCCCGATCGACGGATGGCTCCGCCTCCAGTTAGCCGGCTCTTATCCTTGACGGGCATACGTTGTCGTCATGAAGCGCTGGATACTCATCGTCAGCTACGGTCTCGGAGGGCTGGTCCTCGCCGCCCTCATGTCGCTCGGTGCCTTCGCCCTTGCTGGCCGGCAGATCGGAGGACCCGCCCCGCAGGTGCAACACTCGGTGGGAGATGACATCGCCACCTCGAGCCTGACTCCTGTGACCAAGCCCTCCCCGAGCGCCACGACGCCCGGTCAGCACCACACCCCATCCTCGTCGCCCAGCGAGGACGACCACGGGGGCAACGGTCGCGACGACTCGGGTCATGGCGGGGACGACCATCCCGAGGACGACTGAGCCCCGCGACCACCGGTTCCCTCCGACAACGCAGGCGTGGGAAGATGTGGCCTCATGAGCGAACACTCTCACCGTCGCGACGTCTGGGGAGACGACCCAGAGGAACGGGACGCCGACGCCGTCGTCGCCAAGTTCTCCGCCATCCATCCGGATGCCGCACGCCGCTGGCACGACCACCCCGCCGTCGTCCCGTTCAAGGCGGTGGTCATGTTCCTCGGCCGCAACGGACGGCGGATCGGGATCACGATCGCGGGCGCCGTCGTCCTCCTCGTCGGGGTGGCACTTCTCGTGCTGCCGGGTCCGGGATGGCTCTTGATCTTCGCGGGCCTCGCCATCTTGTCGACCGAGTACGTGTGGGCCAAGCGCCTGTTGACCACAGCCCGACGCAAGGCCGAACAGGCCAAGGACAAGGTCCTGCGCAAGAAGGCGCAGAACGGCGACGACGCACGGCCCCAGTGACCGGTCGGATCCGGATCGGGACGTCGTCGTGGACCGATCCCACGTTGATCAAGGAGTCTGACTTCTACCCGCGGGAGGCTCGCTCGGCCGAGCAGCGGCTGCGGTTCTACGCCTCCCGGTTCCCCCTCGTCGAGGTCGACGCCACCTACTACTACCCGCCGAGCGAAGCGAACTCGGTTCGATGGGTCGAGCGCACGGACGCGAGCTTCACGTTCAACATCAAGGCCTACTCCCTGCTCACCAACCATCCCACGCGTCCGGATTCGCTCTACGCCGACCTGCGCGAGTCGTTGTCACCCATCACGAAGCGGTTCGTGTACCGGGAGCAGCTACCCGATGAGGCCGTGGACGAGGTGTGGCAGCGGTTCCATGACGCGATCGAGCCATTGCACACCGCGGGGAAGCTCGGCGCCGTGCTGTTCCAGTTCCCGCAGTGGTTCGTGAGGAGCCGGGCCAACCGCGCCTACATCGAGGAATGCGCGGGCAGGTTGTCCGACTATCGGATCGCCATCGAGTTCCGGCACCGATCGTGGATGGCGCCCGAGAACGTGGAGGACACCCTCGGCTTCCTCGAGGAGCGAAGGCTCCCATACGTGTGCGTCGATATGCCGCAGGGATTCGAGTCGAGCGTGCCCCCCGTCAGCGCCGTGACCGCCGACGACCTCGCGATGGTCCGGTTCCACGGGCGCAACCTCGAGTCGTGGGAGACGTCTGGCGAGTCGGCCTCCCAGCGCTTCCGATACGACTACTCCGCGGACGAGCTGAGCGAGTGGGCCCCGAAGATCGAGGGCCTGGCATCGCAGGCGCGCGAGACGCACGTGCTGATGAACAACTGCTACCGCGACTTCGCGGTCCGCAACGCGCGCGAGCTCGGAGACATCCTCGAGATCGACCTCGCTGCCGGGTAACGCTCGGCCATCGTCGAGAGAGGGGGCAGGCGGCGGTAGGCTCGTGCGATGGGCATCGGCAACCGCTGGAAGATCGGCTCGATCGCGGGGATCCCGTTCTACATCGCCACGTCATGGGTGTTCGTCGCCGGGCTCTACGTGTGGCTCCAGTTCGATCGACTGACCGCCGCAGGCGCGACGGCATCCCAGGGAGTGCTGCTGGGCGTGTTCGCCACCGCCGTGTTCTTCGGCAGCATCCTGCTCCACGAGGGCGCCCACGCCGTCACCGCCCGGCTGCTCGATCTGCCCGTGCTCGGCGTCACCCTCGTGTTCTGGGGCGGCGCCACCGAGACGAAGGCGTACGACCGGGGACCGGGGAGCGAGTTCCTGGTGGCCGTGGTCGGCCCGCTCAGCACCCTGGCCGTCGCGGGCGCGCTATGGGCGATCGCCGGAACCACGGCAGGGCTCGTGCACGAGATACTCCGCGACCTGGCTCTGCTCAACGTGTTCTTCGCCGCGTTCAACGCGCTCCCCGGCTACCCCCTCGACGGCGGTCGGGTCCTCCTCGCCGTGGTGTGGGCCCTGGCGCACGATCGGCGAATCGGCATGCGGGCGGCCGGATACACGGGCCTCGCGATGGGGGTCGTGATGCTCGTCGTGGCCGTGAGGATGTTCCTGGACGGCGAGGGGATGTGGCTGTTCCTCGGGTACGTAGGCTTCGTTCTGGCCAACAGCGGACGCAAGGTGGGCGCGCAGATCGCCTTCACAGACCTGCTCGCCAAGGGGAGGGTGTCCGACGCCATGCGGCCTCCGCCCCCCACGATCGCCGCCGAACTCTCGCTCACGCAGGCGCTGGACGAGTACCTGCGTGGCTCCGGGACGACGGAGTTCCCGGTCGCTCGGGACGGAGCGGTGATCGGCACGGTGTCGATGGCGAGCGCCCGCAGGGTCGGCGCGAGGAACCCGATGCGACCCGTGGCTGATGCCGTCGTCCCGCTCAGCCACCTCCCGTGGCTCGCACCGCAGGAGACGCTCGACACAGCCCTTCCGTGGATCGGCAAGCGTGAGGGCCTGGTGCTCGACGAGGGCCGAGCCGTGGGTGCCCTCGACACGTCGGACGTCGAACGCTGGTACAAGCGGGTCATCGAGGGCCGCCCCGAGTTCGGGGCAGGAGTCGACCCATGGGATGGAGTCGTCGCCACCCCCGACGAGCCCCCGCCACGCCCCGACGAGTGAGAGCGGGCGCGGCTGTCGTTGGCGCCGAGTAGCATCCGACCGTGAACGAGGCCCCCTCCCGATCGACCCCCGACGACGCCCAGCAACGCATCATCGACCATCGGACGGGTTCTCTACTCGTCACCGGCGCCTCGGGAACCGGCAAGTCCTGGGTGCTGCGCGAGCGGTTCGCTCGACTTATCGCAGGCGGCGCGGACCCCGAGCGCACCGCCCTCGTCGTCTCGTCGGCGCGGGCGCGCGATGCGGCCCGAGCGCAGCTGCTGACCATGCTCCCCGACTCCCTGCCCGGGCTACAGGTCGTCACCGCGCACGGCCTCGCCCTCAGGATCGTCAAGGATCGCTACGACTCGATGGGCCTCGGCGAACCGCCGCAGGTCCTATCGGCCGCCGAGCAGTTCGCGAAAGTGCAGGAACTGCTCACGGGGCAGGACCCCGCCGACTGGCCGGCGTATGCGTCCCTCCTCGAACTCCGCGGGTTCGCCGACGAGGTCCGCCAGTTCCTACTGCGGGCCCAGGAGGCCCTGGTGACACCCGAGTCGATCGTCGAGGCCGCCGACCGAAGGGGGCTCACGGGATGGCACGAACTGGCGCGATTCCTGGGCGAATATCAAGAGGTGCTGGACGATCTCGGCGCGGTCGACTTCGCCGCGCTCCTCCAGCGGGCGGCAGGCGTCGCCGCCGACGGCGACCAGCTGTTCGACCACCTGATGCTCGACGACTACCAGGACACCACCCTCGCCGCAGAGGCGATCCTCGTGGCCCTCGACGTCCCCGACCTCGTGGTGGCCGGTGACCGAGGCGCCCACGTGTTCTCGTTCCAGGGCACATCCATGGTGCCGCTCGAGCGGTTCGCGGCCTCATTCGAGGGCGCCGACGACGTCGTTCTGGCCACCCGGCATCGCTCCCCCGAGCCCCCCACGACGGCGGCTTGGGTGGCACCGCACACGGCCGAGGAGCACGCCGCGATCGCCCGCGAACTCCGTCGCCTGCACGTCGATGAGGACGTCGGCTGGGCCGACATGGCGGTGATCGTCCGCCGCCAGGGAACACATCTTGGTGGGCTGCTGAGGGCCCTCGACGACGCCCGCGTTCCACGGGCCGTTCCCGAGCGGGGGCTGTCGCTCACCGCCGAGCCCGCCACGCGCCCCTACGTCCTCGCCCTGCGATGGCTCGTCGCCGACCAGGCCCATCGCGAGGAACTCGTCGAGTCCCTGCTGACGAGCGACGTGGTGGGGCTCTCCCCGGCGGCGACCCGCGGCCTGCTCCGCACGGCGCACGCTCGTACGGGCTCGATCACCAACGCGCTCGACGTCGAAGAAGGACTGGCTCCGGACGAAGCCGCGATGATCGCGGGCGCGCGGGAGGCCCTGGCCAAGGCTTCGCTGTTCGCCGGCATGTCGGTGCAGGACACGTTCCGGATCCTGTGGGAGGAGCTCCCCTCCTCGGTACGCCTCGTCGAGGCGGCGGCCTCCTCGTCGCAGGCGCGGCGCGAGCTCGACACGGTCGTCGCGTTCGCGAACGCGATCGCCGAGGCGGAAGAGGGTGGCGACGCGGGTGTCGCCGCGTTCCTCGAGGGACTCGATGCCGGCGAACACGGGCCCGGCTATTCCGCGTGGGAACGGGCGGGCGGCGACGCCGTCCAGGTGCTCACCGCCCACGGGGCAGTCGGGCATGGAGTTCGACTCGGTCCTGGTCGCCGGCGCGATCGAGGGCAACTTCCCGAGCCTGTCGCGCCCCGAGCCGATGTTCGACCTCGCGGTCCTGCGAGCAAGCGATCTCGAACGCTGAACGGGCCCGCACGCGGATCGAGGACGAGCGGCGCCTCTTCGAAATGGTGACTCGGACGGGCACGTCGCCGCGTCGTCTTGGTGTGCGCAGATACGCATCCGCATGACGACGAGTTGTCGACGCGTTCGCGCTTCGTCGAGGAGCACGGCATCGGCTGGACACCCGCGGTCGAGGGCCCGTTCGACGAGCCGGTCTCGATACGCGAGGCACACGCCACCTGGCGCCGCCAGCTCGCCGACACGTCGATCCCGTCCTGGCGACGCCTCGCCGCGCTGGAGGGGCTCTCGCTCGCTCGGGATCGATCCGCGCTCGTGGTGGTTCCAGCGAGAGTGGACCGACACCGGCCGGCCGCTGCTACGAGACGTTGCGGCTGTCGTACTCACGGCTGTCAGCAACCTGGAGAACTGCGAACTGCAGCACGTGCTGGGCGACGAGCTCGGGCTCGGCCGTGACGCCGGGTACCACGCGTGGGTCGGCAAGCTCGTGCACCGGATCATCGAGGAGTGCGAGACCGGCGACCTCGGCCGGACGAAGGACGAGATCCTCGCGGCCGTCGACGAGCGCTGGGAGGAGCGCGTCTTTCCCTCGCGGGCGGTCAGCACGGCGTTCCGGCGCCTGGTGGAAGAACGGATGCTGCCCAACTGGTGGCGCGGCTACGGCGAGACGCGGTCCCTGGCGGTCGAACGCTACTTCGAGTTCGACCACGACGGCGTGACGATCAACGGAGTGATCGACCGCATCGGCCCGTTCACTTCCGGCGGCACGAGGATCACGGACTTCAAGACCGGCAGCTCGGGCAACCAGCCCAAGGCAGAGGACAGCCTGCAGTTGGGGATCTACTTCCTGGCCGTCGAGCGCTCGGAGGAGCTACAGGAGTTCCGGCCCGTCCGATCGATCGAGCTCTCATTCGTCAAGGGCCACTGGCGCACGGGCGAGCTTGAGCTGAAGTCGTGGCAGGTCACACAGGGCCAGCACGAGGAGTATCAGGCGCGTGTGGAGCAGACCCTGTCGGAGCTGATCGACCACAAGCGGCGGCTCAACGATGAGCGAGGCCTACCGGCCGAACCCGGCGGCCGATTGCCACTGGTGCGACTTCAAGTCGCTGTGTCCGCTGTACCCGCAGGGTCGAGCCCTCTTCCCGATCGAAGAGGTACGGGGATGACGCGGACCCCCGACGAGATCGTGGCCGCGATGGGCGCCGCCGCCCACCGACGAGCAGTGGCGCGCGATCTCGATGCCGATGGAGCCATACGTGCTGATCGCCGGCGCGGGATCGGGCAAGACCTCCGTGATGGCCGCGCGCGTCGTCTATCTCGCCCTCGTCGCCGCCCACGGGCTCGAGGCGGATCACGACGGAGCGATGCCGGGCAACGTGCTCGCGCTGACCTTCACGAACAAGGCCACCGACAACCTGCGCGTGCGGGTGCGATCGGCGCTGTCCGGCCTCCACCTCGACGAGGGCGAGGAACCCGAGATCGCCAACTACCACGGATTCGCGGCCTCGCTCCTGGAGCGCTACGGGATGTTGGCCGGCTTCGAGCCGGGGGTTCGCGTCCTCTCGGGCGCCCAGCGGGTCGAGCTGTGTGCCAGGGTCCTCGACGACGTGACCTTCGAGCACGTCTCGGCCACATGGCAGCCCACACTGATCTCCAAGATCCTGGAGCTGGACGACCAGATGGCCAACCACCTCGTGGAACCGGCGACGCTGATCGATTGGCTGGGCGAGCGGCTCGACACCCTCAAGGGAGCGCGCTCCGACCGGGCCTACCTCGCGGCCCAAGAGCGGCTCGAGCTGGCGCGCGCGACCATCCGCTATCGGGAGCTGAAACGCGATCTCGGGGTCATCGACTTCGGCGACCAGATCCAGCGCGCGATCGACGTGGTCGAGCGCCATCCCGAGATCGTGGCCGACCATCGCGCCCGATACCATGCGGTCCTGCTCGACGAGTATCAGGACACCAACGTGGCGCAGGCCAAGCTGATGCGGACGGTGTTCGGCCACGGGCATCCCGTCACGGCGGTGGGCGATCCCGACCAGAACATCTACGCCTGGCGCGGCGCCTCGCTGCACAACCTGCTCGACTTCCCCCGTCAGTTCCCTCGCTCCGACGGCTCGGAGTCCGAGCGCCTCCCTCTGTACACCAACTTCCGATCCGGGGCGCGGATCCTCGAGGCCGCCGACACGATCATCGATCCGATCCCCGCGCGCCTGCGCCCAGACGCCGACAAGCGCCTGGTCCCCCACCCACCGAATGGGAACGGCAGCGTCACGCTGGCCCGACACACCGACGAGTGGACCGAGGCCGACTCGATCGCCGCGAGGGCGGCGACGCTGAACGGCGAGGGGGCGGCGTGGTCCGACATCGCGGTCCTGTGCCGGACGAGCCGCCTGTTCGGGCTCCTTCAACAGGCGTTCGGTTCCCGCGACGTGCCCGTCGAGTTCCTGGGCCTCGCAGGGCTCCTCACGCAGCCCGAGATCGTCGAGGTGCTCGCCTACGCACGGGCCGTCCACGACCCGACGGCCTCCGTTCCGCTCGCGCGGATCCTGATGGGCCCCCGCTACCGGGTCGGGTTCAAGGATCTCGCGGAGCTGGCGCGGGCGGCGGGGAGCGCGACCCGGGAGCTGCGCGAGCGGCTCGACCTCGACGAGGACGAGCGATTCCTGGTCACCGAGGCTCTCGAGCAGCTCGACGAGGTCGAGCATCTGTCTCAGGAAGGCCGGGTCCGACTCGGCGAGTTCCGCGACGAGCTGGCCGAGCTTCGAGTGGAGGCGCGGCGACCGGTCGGCGAGTTCATGGGCGAGGTGATCAGGCGAACGGGGATCCTCGCCGAACTCGACGCCGATGTCGATCGGGTGCGGGCCGCGTCCGCGCGGCGCAACCTGGCCGCGTTCCTCGACCAGGTGCACGCCTTCGAGCCGCTCGAGGGAGAGCTGACGTTGCGCGCGTTCCTCGATCACGTCGACTCGATCGAGGAGCTCGACAAGCAGGAGTGGGCCCCGGTGCAGCCCTCGGATGAAGACTCCGTCAAGGTGATGACGATCCACGTCGCCAAGGGCCTGGAGTTCGATCACGTGTTCGTGCCGGGGATGGCCCACGAGTTGCTCCCGAACCCGACCGTGCCGCAGAACCCGGCCGAACGGGGTAAGTCCCTGGACTTCGAGCTGCGGGGCGACGCCGAGATCCTCCCCCGGTTCGAGGGGAACCTGTCGGCATTCCGCGATGCGCTCAAGACTCAAGAGATCGTGGAGGAGCGACGGACCGCCTACGTGGCACTCACGCGGGCACGTCGGTCGCTTCACGTCTCAGGATCGTTCTGGTACAGCGAGAACCAGCGCCCCAAGCGGGAGAGCCTGTTCCTCAACGAGCTGTTCGAGTGGGGCGAGTCCTCCGACTCGGTCGCGGTCGAGCGAGGTCCCGACGACGGGGGCGACGAGAACCCGATGCTCGGGTTCAGGGCCCGCTTCGTGAAGGAATGGCCCGGGCCCGCGCGTCCAGACGACGCGGATGGCCTGTTCCCCCAAGGATGGCGCGCCGCCGCGGTGGAGGCGGCGGGCCGACCTGAGCTCCAACCGTCGCTGCTGGAGGCGCTCGACGGCGAGGAGCGGGCGTCCTTCGACCGTCTCGCCGGCCGCAGAAGCGAGCTCGCGAGGCATCTGCGCGAACGCGAGGCCGCCGAGACGCTCCCGGCTGCCGAGGCCGCCCCACGTACGATCTCGGTCGGCGGCGTCATCACGTACTCGCAGTGTCCGAAGCGCTTCTACTGGACGAGCGTGCGACCGCTACCGCGATTCTCAGGACCCGCCGCGCGGATCGGCACCGACATCCACCGATGGATCGAGCGGCGGGCTCGTGGCCAAGGGCAGCTCCTGGAGATCTCCGACACGCCGGACCTGACCGACGAGGAATTGGCGGGCGACCCCGGCAGGGTCGAGCGACTCCGTCAGGCGTTCCTCGATAGCCGGTTCGCGGACGTGACCCCCCTGTACGCAGAGCGGGCGTTCCTCCTGCGCCTAGGTGCCACGACGGTCGGCGGGCGTATCGACGCGATCTACGGCGAGGCGGATGGGCCGTGGGAGATCGTCGACTGGAAGACGGGGCGGCGCCCGCCCGACGACGATCCCTCCGCCGGGCTGCAGCTCGACCTGTACGGACTCGCCGCGGTCGAGATCTGGGGCAAGGCGGCCGAGGAGATCGAGCTGACCTACGTGTACCTCGCCAGCGGCGAGGAGGTGCGTCACCCGATGGGCATCCCCGGTGCGGTCCGCTCGCGTGTGATCGACGCGCTGAGCGCTATCGAGGAAGGGGCCTTCGAGCCGACCCCAGGGCCCTCGTGTCGCCACTGCGACTTCCGAGCGTTCTGCGAGCCCGGCCGGAGCTGGCTAGCAGCCGACGGCGGCTAGTCCTCCGGCGCGTCGCGATCGCGGATCGCCGACACCCGATCGCTCAGGACGTTCGCGGCGGTGTGCACGTCGACCCGTCCCTGCTTGGCGTCGGGATACGCGGCCACCGCCTCCAGCGCGCCCCTGAGCCGTCCCACGGCGTCGTCAAGATCGACGAGGGCCATCCGACGGTCCGTGTCGGTGGTCGCATCGATGACGTCCCCGAGGACGGACGCCAGGGAGTCGAGCGCCGCGAGCTGGTAGCTCACCTCCTCTCTGGTCGGCACGGTCGACCCGGAACGTGTCGCGATCTGCTGCAGCTGGGCCAGGAGGGCGGGGGCGCTCTCGGCATGGTCGACGGTCGGGGGACGACCCCGCGCGAGGGCCATCGCGGCAAGCGCGGCGACGACGAGTGCGGCGAGCAGGACCCACTGCCAGGCGGGAGCCCCGGTCGACCCGAGGAGCGTCACGCCCACGAACGTCCAGCCCATCACGTCGGGTCCTTTCCCTCGACGTACTCCTTCGCATGGCGGTATGCCGTCCGGCTGGAGGCCCCCATGATCTCGGTGGCCGTGACCACCTCGATGGGCCCGAGAGCCTCGAGCCCATGCCGCGCTCTCAGATGGGTCTCCACCTGGGGTTCAACGCCGCTCAGGTACAGGCGCCCCTCCCGCTCCTCGAGTCGGCGCGCATAGCGGGCGAGAACCTCGATGGCTGTCGACGACAGCGTGGTGTGCCCGCGGAGGCGCAGCACGACGGCCGGGCGGATCGCCTGCCCCGGATCGGGGAGCTTCGCCTCCAACGTGCGGGCCCCGGCCAGCAGCAGGCTCCCGTACACGTCGAGGACCACGACCTCACGGTCCTCGAGCGTCGTAGGGGGTTCCGTGATCTCGATCTGGCCGTCCTCCCGCAGCCGCAGCGCGACCAGACGCATGTCGACCGCCTGGCGGTTGACCTGCAGGAGCAGCGAGAGCGCCACTCCCAACCCGACCGCGGCCGCCACCGGCAGCATCAGCGTGGCGATGAACGTCGTTGTGGCCGCGATCAGCGAGATCGCGCTCGTCCGCAACACCAGGTCGATCCGGCGGCGATCGACCGATCGGACGGCCGCGTAGATCAGCACGGCGGCCAAGGTCGCCATGACGATCTCGCCGACCACACCCGACAGCGCCACCAGGATCGCGGCGAGCCACAGCCCAGAGAAGATCGATGCCCACCGGCTCCTGGCCCCGGCGGCGAGGTTGAGCGCCGTTTGACCCACCGATCCGCCGACGGGCTGGCCCCGCAGGAGCGAGGCCGCCACGTTTCCGATGCCCTGGGCCACGAAATCGCGGTTGGGATCGGAGCGCGAACCGTCGGGATTCGGCGCGGACTCGCTCACGCCGGCGCCCTGGACCAGCACGATCACCGCCACGGCGAGGGCTCCGAACACGATGTCGAAGGAGAGGGCGTCGAGCGAGGGCAGCGCCGGGAGCGGGACCCCGGTGGGGATATCTCCGACATCCTCGACGAGGGCCACGCTCAGATCGAACACCTGGGCGATGAGCGTGGGGATCGCGAGCGCCAGCAGGGCCGCCACCGGCTGGAGGCGGGTGAGGCCAAGAAGGCCGACGACGGCGAGGGCGGTGGCCGCCAGCGCCAGCGTCGTCGTGTCCCACGTCGCGGGATGCAGGAGGACGTCGACCGCTCTCGTGAACGACGTGCTCCCGTCCCCCTCGACACCGAGGACCGTGGGGATCTGGGCGAGCACGATGTTCACGGCGACGCCGGTGAGGAAGCCGATCATCACGGAGTTCGATACGAACCGCGTGTACCGCCCGAGACGGGCGATGCCGGCCACGACCATGACGGCGCCCGCGATCACGGTGAGGAGCGCGAGCGCCGACGCTCGCTCCGATGAGGGGAGCGACGCGATGGATGAGCCCGCCGACAGCGCCGCCGCGCTCGTCGTGGTGACGACGATCATCTTCGTGCTCGACGACAGGCCGCCCGTGATGCGCCCGGCCATGCTCGCGTAGAGGCCGTGGATGGGATTGACCCCCGCGAGCAGGGCGGCCGCCATCCCATCGGGGACGCTGCCGATCGCGCCGGGGAGACCCGCGACCATCTCCTGGGTCAGCGTGCGCGGCTCGGGCTTAGTCGAGGCGTACCAGCGGCGGACCGGGCCGAGGTTCATGCCGCGCGAAAGGTCATGCGCTCAGGGTCGAGATGCCGTCGCCGATGAGCTTGCCCCCGAAGATGAGAAGGATCACCGCCATCACAGCCGAGTTGTGCTGCGCCAGCCACGCCTTCATCTCGCCAAGCGTGGCCTGGGCAGCGTCCCCTCGGATCAGGTAGTACGCGACCGGAGCGGCCACGGTAACGCTCGCGAGCGCCGCGTAGATCAGCAGCGTTGCCACCTCCGAGCCCGTCGACAGGCCCATCGACGCGATCGTCGTGGCGGCCGCAAGCGTGAGAACGAGATTCTTGGGATTGATGCCCGACAGCGCGGCGGCAACCGCGAACGATCGCGCGCCGGAGAACGACGCCAGCCCGGACATCCAACCGGGCATCTCGCCGGGCTCCCCTCCCCTCGGCCGACCGCGCCACTGACGAACGGCCAGCCCGATCAGGACCACGCCCAACAGCAGCTCGATCAACGCCGTGATGGTAGACGACGACCCATCGTCGGTGGCGACACCTCCCAGTGCCAGCGCGATGGCGCCGACCACGACGATCCCCAGGTACCACCCGATGACGAAGGCGATCCCGTTCGATCGGGCTCTCGGCGTGAACAACATCAAGATCACGGCGACGATCGGCAGCGGGCTGAGCGCCGTCCCGATGGCGAACGGAAGCAGCTGCCCTATCGCTTCACCCATCGGATCGCTCGGCGGTTGACAGCCGCTCGATCGCGTCGGAGAAGGACCGGTAGCCCGCGGCCGGATCGAAACCGCCCTCGTCGACGCCCGGCTCGAGCCGGGCCGACAGCCCGTTCTCCACGGTAGCTCGGACCTGAGCCGCCGCCCGGAACCACTCCAGGGACCCGGGCGCGATGAGCACCTCACCCGAGGTGCCCTGTCGCCGATACGCCGCGTCGTCGGTGATGACGGGCACGTTGCGAAAGGAGCGCTCGAGGCCGGCCTGCAGCACCGCGTCGGTCGCCTCGACCGTCACCGCGCCGGCGGCCCAATCGGCCGAAGCCACAACCTCGTCCGGGGCGTCCGGCCGATAGAACGCTGCGCGCATGAGTCGACGGCTACCGATCGAGCGAGCGGTCGACGCGCCGGATCATGCGGGCGAGGTTCTCCAGGAGCGCCATCGTCAAGGGCGGGTCCTTTTCGAGGGCCCGCATGAAGGCGGGGCGCGTCATGATCAGCAGGGTCATCGGGGTCTCGGTGACCACGCTGGCGGTCCGTTCGAGACCGTCGAGCAGCGAGATCTCGCCGAAGTGATCGCCGGGAAGGAGGCGATGCACGACCTTGCCCTTGACGCGGACGGTGGCCTCTCCCGCCACCACGACGAAGAAGCTATCGCCGGGATCACCCTGCCGCACGACCGAGTGTCCCTGCAGGTACTGCGCCAACTCGGCGAGTGACGCGAGGTCCTTCAGCTGACGCTTCGACAGCCCCTCGAACAGGGGCACAGCGGCGAGGATCGGATCGAGCTTCGGTTTGCCCACGACGATCTCCTTGGACGGGTACTGGTGCAGCCTAGCCGGAGCGGGTCGAGCAGGCACTCCCCTGCGCCACGCAGCGACGGCGGAGCGCTCCCTGTCGGCGGCGCCCGATACCCTCGGCGTTCCCCGGAATGGAGTGGCGAGGATGGCCGAGCGAGGGCTCCGGTCGCGCGAGCCGCTCCCCCTTGTGCTCGTGCGGCCCGGTCAGGTGGTGATCCATCAGGGAGAGCGAGGGTTCCGCATGTTCCGGATCGAGGCCGGGATCCTGCGGGCGACGACGACCGACACCGAGGGGCGATCGCTGATCGTCGACGTCGTGGGACCCGGCGACGTGATCGGCGAGCCGTCCGGTGCCGAATCGGCCGTGACCGTGCGGTCGGACGGACCCGCCCGGCTGCGGCAGGCTCGTGGCGACGAACTCGTCCGGACGCTGGCCGAGCGGGCGCGCCGCCGCGAGGCGCTGGCGAGCGACTTGGCGTGGCTCGAGGTTCCCGAACGGGTGTGGCGCAGGATGGACGACCTGGCCTCCCGATTCGGGCGACCGACCCCGGACGGCGTCGAGATCACGGTCCGCCTGACACAAGAGTCCATCGCGCAGATGGCCGGCACCTCGCGCGAGTCGGCCAATCGCGCGGTGCAGCACCTGATCGCGCAGGGACGACTGGCCCCGGCAGGGAGAGGACGCTACGTGGTGGGACGCGCGCTCCGAGTCGTCGAGCCGTCGGGGTCGTCGGGCTGAGCCGAGTCCTCGTCGGCCCCTCCTCGCTCGACCTCCTGCAGCATCATGAAGCTGCACGTCGCGCAATACCGTCCTCGCCCCTTGACCGGTCGCCCGCATCGGGCGCACTCGCGCGGGGCGATGGCCGCCCACACCGCCTCGTCTCCGGTTCCCCGCCGCTCCGCACGGCCCTCGCTCTCGAGCTTGATCAGATGGGCGAGCACGGACCGCGCCGCCAGTGACCAGACCTCCGGCGGGTAGTCGGCGTAGATCGTCTCGACCAGCTCCGAGATCGGATGGGCCTGCTGACCGAGCGCCTCGATGACCTGACGCTCCCGGTCGACCCGGTGATCGACGTAACCCTGGATCGTCTCGGCGGCACGGAAGACCGTCGGACCGTGGCCCGGATAGAGCGTGCGCGCGCCGAGCTCCTGCAGCCGGGTCAGCGACCGCAAGTACTGGACCAGATCGCCGTCGGGCGGGTCGATGAAACTCGTGCCCCGACCGAGCACGGTGTCGCCGGTGAACAGGGCATCGTGCGACGGCAGGTGGAAGGCGACGTGATCCGACGTGTGCCCCGGCGTGTGGACGGCCGCCACCGACACCCCGCCTACCGTCACGGTCTGTCCGTCCCGCAGGTGCTCGGAGCCCGGCAGCCGGAACGCGTACAGCGGCGCCCCGAAGCGAGCGGCAAACGGGGCGGCGCCCGGCGCGTGGTCGGGATGATCGTGTGTGACGAGCACCGCGCCCACCGGCCCGGCGAGTGCGGCGACCTCCTCGAGATGCCGCTCGATCTCGGGCCCCGGATCGATCACGATCGCCGGATCCTGGCCGACGATCCACGTGTTCGTGCCCTCCAGCGTGTAGACGCTGGGGTTGGGCGCGAGCACACGTAGGATCCTCATCCGTCCTCCCAGAAGACCGAACGTGGCAGACGCGCGACCTCCTCGTCGTCGGGTTCCCTGGCTTCGAAGCTGAGGGCCATCACGTCATCCACGTTGGCACACCCGGCGATGCGACTCAGCGTCAGGTACGTCGGCCAGTACAGCCGGCGAGTGCCCGACGCCCAGCCCGCGAGGACCGAGCCAGCGGACTCCCACCAGGCGTGCTCCGCCTCAGCCCCGTCAGGGGCCGGCAGGAGGCCGCGTGGCGCCGCGATCGTGTAGTAGCGAGCGTCGAACCGGACCGGCACGTCCTCGGGAGCGACCCAGTGCGCCATCTCGACGAGCTGTCCGGCCGACGGGGGATCGGCGTGCACCGGCTCGAGCGAGTCCGGCGTGCCGGCGTCCACGAGCCCCGCCCGCGTCAGGGCCAGGCCCGCCTCCTCGACCAGCTCGCGCACCGCCGCAGCCCGAGCGGCCTCGCGCGCGTCGCCGAACCACCGGCCGGCCAGGGCCGAGTCCCCGGGGTCGACCGCTCCCCCGGGGAAGACGACGTAGCCGGCCAGGAACCGACTCCCCGCGCCACGCTCGAGCACGAGCACCTCGGGATCGTCGTCGCCGTGGCGCACCGCCACGACCGACGCGGCCTCACGGATCGAACCCTCGTCGCCCACGCCCGGATTCTAGATACTGCCCCCATGAGCGCGCCGGTCCGCGACGCAGTGATCGCCGCCGTCCGCGAGCGGGGCCCTATCGGGTTCGACGAGTACATGGAGCTTGCCCTCTACGGGGCCGGCGGCTTCTACGAGCGTCATCCGGTCGGCGCGGACGGTGATTTCGTCACGAGCCCCCACGTGCACCCGGTGTTCATGGATCTGATGGCCCGGGCGATCCGCCCGATGCACGAGGCGCTCGGGACGCCCAACCCGTTCCGCCTCACCGAGGTCGGCGCCGGCGACGGCGCGCTCGCCGCCGGATTGACGACCGGGCTCTCGGATCTGCCGCTCGCCTACGTGGCCGTGGAGCGGAGTCCGGGCGCCCGGGCCGGACTGGAGACCGTCCGCGGGGTCACCGTCGCGTCCACGCTCGAGGGCGCGCCCCATCTGGTCCTCGCCCACGAGCTGCTCGACAACCTGGCCTTCCGCCGGTTCCGCGGCACGACGGGTGGGACCAAGGAGCTGCGGATCGGCCTCGCCGGCGACCGGCTCGTGGAGGTGCTCGTCGAGCCGGAACCGGTCGACCGACTCCCGGCGCTTCAACTCGACGAGGAGGCCACGGTGCCCGACGGCGCGTTCGCGTTCGTCGACGACGTCGCCGCCCTCCTGCAGCGGGGCTACGCGTTGCTGATCGACTACGGCGACGTGGGGTCGGCCGGGGGCGAGGTCCATGGCTACCGCGGACACCGCCTGGTCGAGGACCTGCTCGCCGACCCCGGTTCACACGACATCACGTGCGGCGTCGATTTCGGTCTGATCGCCCGTCGGGCGACCCAGGCAGGGCTCACGGCGTTCCCGTCCGTGTCCCAGCACCGGGCCTTGAGGGCGCTCGGGTTCGAGGAATGGGTCCGCGATGAGCTCGCACGACAGGCCGAGCTGCTCGACGCGCGGGACGGGCTGGGCGCCGTGCGGGCGTGGACCGGCCGGAGCCGGGCCACGCTCCTGGCCGATCCAGCGGCGCTGGGAAGGTTCCGCTGGCAGGTGCTGGCGACGCCCGGGCTCGATCCGCCCGACTGGCTCGTGCGCGCGGCCCGCTAGTTCAATAGGCGTCCGCGCCGGAGCCGGTCGAAGAGGCGGTACTGCAGGTACACGATGGCGCCCGTGAGCACGAACATCACGGTCGTGGCCGCGGCGGCGTACCCGTAGCGGAGGAACTCGAACGCGTTGCGATACACGAACAACGGCAGATAGGTCGTCTCGTAGGGAGGCGGGCCTCCCTCGGTCACGACGAGCGCCGGCACGAACGTGGCCTGGAGCGTCATGATCGTGTCGCGGGCCACCAGCAGGAGCAACGCGGGCGCCATGAGGGGCAGGGTGACGTGGAGCAGCTGGCCCAGTGGCCCGGCCCCCTGTTCGGCCGCCAACTCGTAGAGCTCGTCGGGGACCGCACGTCGGGCCACGATCGCGATCAGCAGTCCCTCGCCGATGAGGAATGCTCCCATCAGCACGATGCCCCATCGAGCCGCGACGCCGGAGGTCAGCCACGCCGGGGTGGGCAGGCCCAGGCCGGACAGCAGCAGGTTCAGCGGCCCGTAGAGCGGATTGAGGATCCACAGCCACAGGAGGGCGTACGCGACGTCGGGGATCACGGTCGGCAGGGCGACCGAGCCGCGCAAGGCTCCCGCGCCGGGCGCCCGGCGCGCCAGGAGCAGACCGAGCGTGACGGCGAGAACGAGGCGGATCGGCACGGCCGTCGCCACGTAGAGCAGCGAGTTGCGCATCGACACGCGGAAGACCTCGTCGCCGAGTAGCTCGCGGAACTGGTCGAACCACACGAACCTTGGGGCGCGCACGAGGTCCCACTCGAACAGCGACATCGAGAAGGTGAGGGCGGCCGGGACCGCCACCAGCACGACGATCCCTGCCAAGAACGGCGCCGCCATGAGCCACAGCCCCAGGCGTTCTCGGTCGCGGATCATGCCCGCGCTCGCTCGAACATCGGCGCCGTGAGGGCGATGATCTCGGCCGCGACCTCGGCGGCCTCGGCGCCCGAGTAGTAGCCCTCCTCGATCAGCCCGTTCGCGGCGTCCTCGATCTCCGGCCAGGTGGCGATGTGGGGCACCGACCGGGCCACCTCGATGTTGTCGAGGAAGACCTGCGAGGCCGCCGGCGCCTTCGAAGGATCGAGGAACACCTCGGACTCCGCCACGTCGCGCATCGAGGGCACGGTCCGTCCGGTCTCGGCGGCCAGCCGTTGGCCCTCGGGGCCGAGGGCGTACTCGAGGAACGACCAGGCATCGTCCTTGTGGGCCGCACCCGCGGTCATGCAGTAGGCGTCGGAGTGCAGGATGGACGCCGGCTGCACCCATTGCGGCAGGGGCGCGACGTCCCACTCGAACCCCTCGATCGTGCGCAGTGTGGGCACGACCTTGCGGGAGTCCATGAACATGGCCAGGGTGCCGTGCACGAAGCGCGACTCGAAGTCCTCGGCCTCGGCCTCCTCGTCCGTGGGGGTGACCCCGTGCCGGGTCCGCAGGTCGAAGAACGCCTGCATCGCCTGGAGGTCGTTCACGAACCCGAGCGTGAAGCGGGTGGGCGCCTCGGGGTCGTCGGTCAACTCCCCCAGGTTGGACCACATGAACGGTGCGATCCGGATCAGCTCCGGGTCGACGCCGAGGCCGTACCGATCGATCTCGCCGTCACCGTCGTCGTCGACCGTCAGACGGGTGGCCAGGGCGACCATCTCCGCCCACGTCCAGCCGGCGGTGGGCGCAGCGAGCCCCGCGGCCTCGAACATATCTCGGTTGTAGTAGACGACCAGGCTCGACACGTTCTGCGGCAGGCACGTCTGCTCGCCGTTGTCCTGGAAGGCCTCCATCGCCCGCGGGTAGAAGGCGGCCCGATCGAGCGCCTCCGAGCCCGCGAGGTACGGCTCGATCGGCTCGAGCGCTCCCTTCGACTCGAACTGCCCGTAGTAGCGGTAGTTCATGAGGAATAGGTCGGGCGGGCTCCCCCCCGCTATCGAGGTCGACAGCCTCGAGATCAGCTCGTCGCGATCGGTCAGCTCGATCAGGTTGACCGTCACCTCGTCTTGGACCGCGTGGAAGCCGGCTACCACGTCGCGATACGCCTGCAGCTCGGCAGGGTCGCCCGCCACCAGAACCGAGACCTCCTCGGTACCGGGCGCGCCGCCGCAGCCGGCGGCCGACATCACCAACGCGAGCGCGGCGGCGATCGCGCGCGCGAGCATCACGCCGACCCTCTCGAGTGGCCGCTCAGAAAGCGCCGCTGGATGACGGCGAGCACCACGAGCACGGGCGCGAGCGCGATAACGGCGCCCGCCAGCATCACGGGCTGATCGGTCGCGGGTAGCGATGCGAGCGAGCGGATGCCGATCGGTACCGTGAAGCGGCGGCCGTCCGTCAGGTAGATCAGCGGATCCAAGAAGTTGCTCCACGAGACCACGAATGCCAGCGCGGCCACGACGCCGGCGGTCCCCGTCGTGAGCGGAGCCGCGACGCGCCACCACGTCGCCAAGGGTGAGTACCCCGCCTCACGCGCGATATCGAACAGCTCATCGGGAACGCGCCGAACGGCCCAGGCGAACAGCAGCACGAACAGGGGGGACATGCCGACCAGGGCCGGAGCCATGAGCGGGATCAGGGTGTCGGTGAGGCCGAGCGTCCGGAACACGGCGACGCGCCCGACGAACAGCGCCGTGGCCGGGATCATCAGGCTGACCACGCAGACGCCGATCAACATCGATCGTGCGGCCCGCGACGACCGCGCGATCGCGTACCCCGCCCACCACGCCACGACGACGCTGACGGGGACCGCCACGGCAGCCACGATCAGGGAGTTCACCAGGTATCGATCCATCGGGACGATCCGGAAGACGTCGGCGTAGTTCTCGAAGGCCCACGGATGAGGGATCGGCTCGATGCCCCGGGGAGGCGGCAACCCCGTGGGGCGCAGCGACCCAAGAAGGAGGGCGGCGACCGGGAGCACGAACACGATCGCGAACCCGAGCGCGGCGAGCGTCCGGACCCACGGCACCTGGCCTGGCCAGGAGACGGGTCCTGTGGGGGTGGGATCCGTCACGTCGGCGCGCCCGGCGGGCGGTTCCTCGCCTCCGCCGTCAGCGATCGACGTCGCCGACGACGAAGAACACCGACCCGAGGACGGAGATCAGGTCGGGCAGGAGCGTGCCGGGCAGCATGGCCGGCAGGACGCTCACGTTGGAGAACGAGGCCGTGCGCATCTTCACGCGATACGGGTTCTTCGACCCGTCGCCCACGACGTAGTACCCCATCATGCCGAGCGGGTTCTCGGTGCGGACGTACACCTCGCCCTCGAGGGCGAGTTTCTTGGGCAGCTTGTCCGCCCGGAAGGCACCCGCCGGCAGCCGATCCATGCACTGCTCGATGATGTTGCACGACTGCTTCATACGCTCCACGAGGATCCACAGCCGGTCGTAGGAGTCGCCGGTCTGGCCCACCGGCACGTCGAACTCGACCTCGCCGTACTTCTCATAGGGCTCGTCCTTGCGCGGATCCATGTCGACGCCGCTCGCCTGGAGCACCGGCCCGGACGTGCCGTACTGCACGGCCATCTCGGTCGGGATGATCCCGACGTTGCGCGTGCGCGCGAAGATGATCTCGTTGCCCATGATGAGCGTCTCGAACTCCTTGATGGACTTCCGCACGACCGCGAGCACCTCGGCGCTGCGCTTGAGGAAGCCTCGGGGGAGGTCGTCCTTCAACCCGCCCACCCGGCAGTACGAGTGGTGCATCCGGGCGCCCGTCGCCGACTCCATCAGGTCCTGGATCATCTCCCGCTCGCGGAAGGCGTAGAAGATCGGGGTCATCGCCCCCAGTTCCAGCGGATACGACCCGCTGAACATCAGGTGGTTCAAGATCCGGTTCCACTCCGCGAACATCGTGCGGATCCACTGGGCGCGCTCCGGCACCTCGATCCCGGCCAGCCGCTCGACCGCGATCGTCCAGCCCAGCTCGTTGTTGAAGGCGCTGATCCAGTCGTGACGGTTCATCAGGACCAGCACCTGGCGGGCGTCGCGGTACTCGGAGAGCTTCTCGGCGGCGCGATGCATGTATCCGATCACGGGTTCGGCGCGCTGGATCACCTCGCCGTCCAACTCGAGCACCACCCGCAGCACGCCGTGCGTCGAGGGATGCTGAGGGCCGATGTTGAGGATCATCTCCTCGGTGGTCAGATCGCCGGCGCCCGCGATCTCGACGTCGAGGCCGCCGCCGCGGATCATCGAGGTGACCTGGTGCTGGAACGCCGGGCGCTGCGTGGTATCGGCCATGGGGCCATATCCTACCCAGGCCGCCGAGGCGGGTGCCCAGCGGCCGTCGTTCCCCGGCCCCTCACCACCGGGTAGGCTCCGATGATGACCGACGCTCGCCGCTCGATGCCGTCCGTCGACTCGCTCCTTCGATCAGAACCCGGGCGGAGGGCCTCCACGGCGCTCGGCCGCCCCCTGCTCAAGCGCACGCTCTCCGCCGCACTCGCCGAGGCGCGGGCGGCCGTGGTCGACGGCGTCGATCCGCCGACGTCCGACGACATCCTGTCCGAGGCGATCGGGCGCGCCTCACGGATCGCCACCGGGCTCGTCCCCGTGATCAACGCCACCGGCGTGATCCTGCACACCAACATGGGCCGCGCACCGCTCTCCGACGGGGCGGCGCGCGCTGCCGCGCGCGCCGCTCGCTCCTATTCCGACCTCGAGTTCGACCGCGAGACGGGCGAGCGCGGCCGACGGGCGCGCGCGCGCCGAGGCCATGCTGGCCGCCCTCACCGGGGCGGAGGACGTCATGGTGGTGAACAACTGCGCGGCGGCGCTCCTCCTCGCGCTTGCGTCGCTGGCCGCGCGCAAGGAGGTCCTCGTCTCGAGAGGAGAGCTGATCGAGATCGGGGGCGAGTTCCGGATCCCCGACATCATGCGGGCCTCGGGCGCGAAGCTCGTCGAGGTCGGAACGACGAATCGCACGCGGCTGGGCGACTACCGCGCCGCGCTGGCTCCGCGCGCCGGCGCCATCCTGAAGGTGCACCCCTCGAACTACCGCGTCGTGGGGTTCACCGCCGAGGCGCCCGCCGCGGACCTCGCCGGCCTGGCCCGCCGTCACGACGTCCCGTTCCTCTACGACGTCGGCTCTGGGCTCCTCGCGCCGGGCCACGGGATGCCGCCGGACGAACCCTCGGTCGCCGAGGCCCTGGGGAGCGGCGCCGACATCGTCATGTGCTCGGGCGACAAACTGCTCGGCGGGCCGCAGGCAGGGCTGGCGTTCGGCCGGGCCGATCTCATCGAGCGCATGCGACGACACCCGATCGCCCGCGCGGTCCGGGTCGACAAGATGCAGGTCGCGGCCCTCGAGCATGTGCTCGCCACGATCGCGGCAGGGCACGACGACGACATCCCGGTGCACAGGATGCTGCGCGAGACGGCCGAATCTGTTCACCGTCGGGCACAGCGCATCTGCGAGTCGCTGGGGGGCGATCTCGAGCATGCCCACGTCCACCGCACGGAGTCGGTCATCGGCGGCGGGTCCACGCCGGGGACGGCGCTGCCTTCATGGGGGATCCGTCTTCAGGTCGCGGATCCTCCGGCGTTCGCCGCCCGCCTTCGCGGGCAGCGCCCCGCGGTCATGTGCCGGGTCGAGTCCGGCTCGGTGTTGTTCGACGTACGCACCGTGGCCCCCGCCGAGGAGCCACAGCTCGCCCGGGCCATCTTCTATGCCCTCGAGGGCGACGACCTCGACGAGGACTGACGTGGGCGAGCTCCGGGTGGTCGCCACCGCCGGCCACGTCGACCACGGCAAGTCGACGCTGATCGCCGCCCTCACCGGCATGGACCCGGATCGGCTCGCCGAGGAGAAGCGGCGGGGTCTCACGATCGACCTCGGGTACGCCTGGTGCGAACTGCCGGGCGGCCGCGACGTGGGGTTCGTCGACGTTCCCGGTCACGAGCGCTTCATCACGAACATGCTCGCCGGCGTCGGTCCGGTGCGGCTCGTCCTGTTCGTGGTGGCCGCCGACGAGGGGTGGAAGCCGCAGTCCGAGGAGCATCTGCAGATCCTCGACGTGCTGGGCATCGAGGGAGGCGTGGTCGCGGTGACGAAGTCCGACATCGTCGATGAGGAGACCCTCCAGATGGCGATCGACGACGTGACCGAGCGGGTCGCCGGCACGGGCCTGCAGGACGCGCCGATCGTCCCGGTCGCATCGACGACGGGCGACGGGATCGAGGAGATCCGGGCATCGCTGGGCGAACTGCTGGCACGTGTCGAGGCTCCGCCCGACACCCGGGCCAGGCTCTTCATCGACCGGGTCTTCACCATCCGCGGGGCGGGCACGGTCGTGACGGGCACCCTCGCCGGAGGCCGCCTCGCCGTCGGCGACGAGGTTCACGTACTGCCGGGCGGCTCCGCCCGTATCCGGGGTCTGCAGACGCATCGGCAGGCTGAGGATCAGGCGCTCCCCGTCACCCGAGTGGCCGCGAACCTCGTCGAACATCGACCGGACCGATATCGCTCGGGGCGACGTGCTCGCCCCACGCGGGGCGTGGCCGCAGACCCGCGTGTTCGAGGCCGAGCTGCGGCCCGTCCGCGGCCTGGCCCACGCCGTGACGGCGCGGGGCGCGTTCAAGGTCTACGTCGGCGCGGCCGAGGTCGACGCCACGCTTCGGCTCCTCGGCGCGGCACGTCTCGAGCCCGAGGGACGGGCATTCGTTCGGGTGCGGACCGCACGTCCGCTGCCGCTCGACGTGTTCGACCGATTCGTGCTGCGCGACGCCGGGCGCCGAGAGACGGTGGCGGGCGGGACCGTGCTCGATCCCGCACCGCCGAGCCGGCCGGGTCCCGACGCCGTCGAGCGGTTGGAGCAGCGAGCGGCCGCCTCTCGGGATGACCTCCCGGGACTGCTCGCCGACGAGCGGGGGGCCGTCCTCGCGGCGGAGGCCGCCCTGCTCACGGGAAGCGACGCCACCGCGCCGCTCACGGCCGGCTCCTGGTTCCTCAGCGCCGCGCTGAGAGACCTGGTCGACAGCGCGCTGACGGGGGCGCTCGCGCGTTTCCACGCCGAGCAGCCGCTCGTCGAGGGGATGGAGCTGGGCGAGGCGCGCGCGGTCGTGTCAGGGGTGCTGAGCGCCTCCAGGGTCTCGCGGAGCGCCGACCTCGTCGACGAGCTGATCGATGACCTCGAACGTCGCGACCTCGTGGCGGTGACGGCCGGATCGGTCCGGCTGGCCGATCACCGGGTCGAGCTCGACACCCGGTCGACCGACGTCGAGCGCCTGCTGCTGCTGATCGGCGGCGAGCACGAGGCGACTCCACCCACCGTCAAGGAACTCGGCATGGTCGGCGTCGGGCGTGACGTGGTGGAGGCCGCCGCACGCGCAGGCCATGTGATCCAGGTCTCGAGCGACCTCGTGTTCACCCCGGCCCTGGTTGATCGCGCGCGGGCGATCGTCACGGAAGCGGACGGCATCACCGTGAGCCAGTTCCGCATCGCCCTGGGGACCACACGCAGGTTCGCGCTGCCCCTGCTCGAGTGGTTCGATCAGCGCGGCGAGACCCGCCGAGAAGGCGACCTGCGGTTCTCCCGCGGTGCGTGACCCGCTAGGCCTCGCGCAGGTGCGCCGTGACCTGGACCTCGACCGATGCGCCGAGCGGCAGCGAGGACATCCCCACCGCGGCGCGCGCGTGCCTCCCATCCTCACCCAGCACCTCCACGAGCAGATCGCTCGCGCCGTTGGCCACCTGGGGATGTCCCGTGAACTCGGGAGTCGACGCGATGAACACGGTCACCTGCGCGATCCCGGCGAGCCGCCCCCACCCGCCCAGGGCCTCCTTCAGCGCGGCCAGCGCCTGGATCGCCCCTCGCCGCGCGGCGAGCGCGCCCTCCTCCAACGACACCGTGTCCCCGAGGCGCCCGGGGGACATCGGGGATCCCTCCGCACTCGGGACCTGCCCGGCGACGTAGGCGGTGGTTCCCACGATCCGCACGGGAAGGTAGGAGGCGAGGGCAGCGGGCGGCGGGGGGAGCTCGATCCCGAGCTCTGACAGTCGGTCGTCGATCTCAGCGTCGTTCATGGGGCGCATCCTAGCGGCCTCGTCGGCCACCCCACCTCGCTCAGCCGGCTTTGCGGGTGCGTTCGCGCAGGAGCGCGCGGCGCTCCGCCTCGTTGAGCCCGCCCCACGTGCCGTGGGTCTCGCGCACCGACATCGCGTACTCGAGGCACTCGACCCGAACCGGGCACCGCGCGCAGATCGCCTTGGCAACGGCCTCCCGGGCTCGTTTCTCGCTTCGCTTCTCGAAGTAGCCGGGGGCGAAGAAGAACGTCGAGTCGTCGCCCCGGCACGCGGCCAGATGCTGCCAGCGAGTGGTGAGATCCTCGATCATCCTCACCCGGTGATTCGTAGAACGGGGCCGCTGCGGATTCCCCACGGCCAAGGACGCGAGCCTCAGGCCGAGCTGGGTTCCGGGTCGCGAGGGGTCGGGGTCGCGCCGGGGTCCTCTTCGACGCGCAGGATGAGGCCGTCGACGCCGCGCACGCGCACGGGCGTACCGGGCGCGATCGCGTCGCCCGTGCTCCGGCCGCGCCACATCGCGCCCTTCACGTAGACGGGGCCCTCCGGCGCGAGCTTGCCCCGGGCCTCGCCGACGAGGCCGATGAGTCCTCGCTGAGTGTTCACGATGCGATCGCGAGACTGGAGCGCGACCGTGAGGGCGAACCCGTAGTAGAGGAGGCTCGCGACGATCGCGCCGCCGATCAGCCACGGGGAGATGCGGATCGCAGGGGCCACGCCGCCCCACGCGAGCACCGAGCCGGCACCGAACGCCACGATCCCGAGGGCGGTGGCCCATGCCAGGCTGCGCAGCCGCACGTCGAGGACCATGAGCCCGATCCCCAGCACGATCAGAGCCATCCCGAGCCACGACGGCGGGACGACCCACAGCCCGTACGCGGCAAGCCCGAGCATCCCGACGCCGGCGAACCCCGCGAATCCGAACCCCGGCTGGGTCAGCTCGAACGCGAGGCACGCCAGGCCGAGCACCAGCAGGACGTAGATCATCGTGGGAGATGCCACGCCGTGGGCGATCCGCTCGATGGGCCCCATGTTGTCGAACCGCAGTGCCACCACCCGCTCGCCCGCCTCCTGGTCATCGGTGGCGATGCGGGTCTGCAGCGTGACGGGACCCCGCGCCGTCATCACGGTGAGGCCGTCGATCTCGTCGAGCAGATCGGTCACCGATACGGCCGCGACGGTGGCGATCCGACGGTCGATCGCCTCCTGTGCCGGCATCGCATGCTCGTCGTCGTCGAACACGGTGTCCTTGCCCCGTGCGTCGAGCCACCCCTGGATCGTCGCGTCGATCCCCGGGTACGACTCATCGGGGAACAGCAGATCGATGGGGCTCCGTGGAGCCGTCTGCGACCCCGGCGAGACCGCGGCGATGGAACTGGCGTACATCAGGAGGAGCCCCGCCCCGGCCGCCTTGGCCGGCGCGGGTCCGACCCACGCGATCACGGGCACCTCGAGGTCGACCACGGCCTGGCCGAGGGCCACACCGTCCTGGTCGATCGTGCCCGACGTGTCGATCTGCAACACGACCACGGCGCCGTCGGCCTCCGCCTCGGCCAGCCGAGTCCGGAGATAGGACAGGAGCGGCCGATCGATCGCGCCCTCGACCCTGAGCACGGTGACCGGGCTCGACGACGGCTGCGCGCCGACCGTGCCATGCCCAGAGGGCGAGCAGGCCGAAGACGCACAGGAACAGGGCCAGGCGGCGCATCTGCCCATCGTACCTGCGGGCGAGCAAGGGTATCCTTGGCGCGAACCCCATGGCTCCCGCTTCCCGACCTCGTACGGACCAGCGTCCGCTGAACGACCGACTCGTGTTCAAGCCGTTCGCGGTCGTCCTGCTGGTGCCCGTGATCTTGATCACCTCGCTCCTGATGGCGGTGATCCTTGCGCCGCCGTTCATGGGCGCCTCGTTCGGGGTCTCACGGGTCACCGCGAAGCTGGACACGCTGGGCGCCGACTTCACCAAGATCCCCAAGTTCCCCGAGCGCTCGACGATCTACGCGGCCGACGGGACCACGGTCCTCGCCACGGTGTATCTGGACAACCGCAAGATCGTGCGTCTCAGGAAGATCAGCAAGCCCACACGGCAGGCCATCCTCGCGATCGAGGATGACCAGTTCTACGAGCACGGCGCGCTCAACTGGTCGTCGATCATGCGGGCCCTCGTGGAGAACGCTCGGGCCGGCGAGGTGGTGCAGGGCGGCTCGACCATCACCACGCAGCTGGTGAAGAACACGGTCGGCGGCGACACGTCGCTCACGTTCGAACGCAAGTTCCAGGAGCTGGCGTTGGCCCTTCGGGTGGAGGAGCAGTATTCCAAGGACGAGATCTTCGAGCTCTACATGAACCAGGTGTACATGGGCAACGGCGTCTACGGCGTGGGCACGGCAGCCGAGTTCTATTTCGGGAAGCCCGCCCGCAAGCTGAACCTGCTCGAGGGCGCGACGCTCGCGGGGATGATCCGCGCCCCCGAGTACTACGACCCCCTCGACCGCCCGGTCAAGATGCGCAAGCGGCGCAACGACGTGATGAACCGGATGCTGTCGCTGGGGTGGGTGAGCGAACAGAAAGCCGAACGGATCAAGCAGTCGCCACTGGGGCTCTCCGAAGAAGCCGGCAAGCTGAAGCTCAAGCGTCCGCCGTTCTTCGTGACCTACGTCCAGGAGCAGATCGTCGACAACCCGGACGGTCAGTTCGACGTCCTCGGCAAGAGCGAGAAGGCGCGTCGGCGCGCGCTATTCGAGGGAGGCCTCGAGATCTACACGACGCTCGACCCCGCGTGGCAGGCCTACGCGAAGGCCGCCGCCCAGGCCCCCTACGCCGCCGCGATCTACACGCCTCCGGGCAAGCTCAAGCCCGACACAGCCATCGTCTCGATCGACAACTCGACCGGCGCCATCCGCACGATGCTCTCTGGGCGCAACTACCGCCGCGATCAGCTGCGCCTGGCAACCACCGCGCACCAGCCCGGCTCCTCGTATAAGCCGTTCGTGCTGGCCGGCGCCTTCGAGCAGGGGATCCCGCCGACGACGACCTACGACAGCACCTCGCCGTACCACCCGCCGGGCGGGTGGCCGGGCAGCGACTGCAACTGCGTGCAGAACGCCGAAGGCCCAGGGAGCCGCGGCTTCATCAACCTGTATCAGGCCACCACCAACTCGGTGAATGTCGTGTTCGCCCAGCTGATCCAGGACGTCGGCGCCTCGTTGGTGGTCGACACGTCGCACCGCATGGGGATCACGACCGACATCCCCGCGGTCGACGCGCTGGCGACGGGGTCCGTGGACGTCACGCCGCTCGAGATGGCCTCGGGGTATCAGACCCTGGCCAACGGCGGCGAGCATTGCCCACCGTATGCCGTCGAGAAGATCGTGGGCGACCAGGGCGATCTGTTCGTGCACCAGGACCAGTGCGCGCCCGCCATCAAGCCGGGCATCGCCCATCAGATCTCCTCGATGCTCACGAGCGTCGTCCGCGAGGGGACGGGCACCGCCGCCAACCTCGGCAGCTGGCCGGTGGCCGGCAAGACCGGCACGGCCAACGGCAACACGAACGTGTGGTTCGTCGGGTACACGCGCCAAGTCTCGACGGCGGTGTGGGTGGGCTCGCCCGGCGAGCCCTACTCGATGGGACAGGTCTTCGGCGGCACGGTCGCGGCGCCGATATGGCGGGCCTACATGTCGCGCGTCATGGCGGGGCAGCAGATCCTGGGCTTCCCGTCCCCGCCCGAGCTCCCCAAGGGGGAGGTCCCCGATGTCGTCGGGATGCAGAAGCCGGCCGCGGTCCAGACGCTCGGCGACGCGGGCTTCGGGTCCGTCGTCGAGGTCGTGGGGTCGCCGCTGCCCAAGGGCACGGTCGTTGCCCAGTCCCCCGCCGGGGGGAGCGTCGTCGACCTCGGTCTCTCGGTGACGATCCAGGTCTCGAGCGGCGTGCCCGACATCGTGGTCGTCCCGCGGGTGGTGGGCATGGCCCCCGATCTGGCGCGAACGACGCTGGAGGAGGCCGGCTTCGTCGTCGCCGTGGTTGACAAGGAGATCCCTGAGCCAAGCCGCCAGGGCATCGTCCTATTCCAAACCCCGGGCGGCCAAACCAAGGCCGAGCAGGGGACGACCGTCACGATCACGGTGGGCGTGGAGCCAGGAGCCGCGGGGACCCCGACCGGGCGCCGCTAGGCACCCAGCCGCTCGCGCACCTTCTGCTGGACGGCCGCGCCGTCGACCTGGCCCTTGGCCCGGCCCATCACGAAGCCCATGACCTTGCCCATGTCGCCGGGACCTTGTGCTCCGGTCGCGGCGAACGCCTCGTCGACGAGCGCGTCGGTCGCCTCGTCCGACAGCTGCATCGGGGGCGAACGGCTCGAGCGATCGCGCGCTCGGCCCGCTCCTTGTCGGCGAGTTCGGTGCGCCCGGCCGCGTCGAAGGCCTCGATCGACTCGACGCGCTTCTTGACCTCCTTGCCGGCCACCTCGCGCACCTCATCGTCGGACAGCTCGTGCCCGATCTCCTTCTCGCGGTTCACGATCGCCGCCGTGAGCATGCGGAGCGCGCCCAACGCGATCTTGTCGCCGCTGCGCATCGCGTCGGTCATCTGCTCGCGGATCTGCGTCTTGAGCGTGTCGTCGCCCACGTACACTCCTCCGGTGCTTCCCCTGATCGTGCTCGCGGTGCTCATCGTCGGGGCCGGCTGCGTGCTGCTACGGCGCGCTGATCGAGCACTCCTGGTATCGCCTGCGCCGCTACCGCCTCGACATCCTACCGCCGGACGGTCCCGAGGCCCTGACGGTGCTCCACCTGTCCGACCTGCACTTCGTCGCCGACGACCCCAAGAAGGCGCGCTTCCTGGCGTCGCTCCCAGCGGCCGACGTCACCGTGGTGACGGGCGACTTCCTGGCCGAGCCCGCGGCGGTCGAGGCCACCGTGGAGGCGGTGCACGCGGTCCGGGGCCGGCTCGCCTCATGGTTCGTGCTTGGGGTCCAACGACTACTTCGTGCCGCGGCCACTCAACTATCTCGCCTACTTCCGCCGCCATCGCAGGCGACGCAAGGCTCCGAAGGGGCGGGCGTCCGACCTGGTGGCCCAGCTCGGCGCGGACGGGTGGCAGGATCTGACGAACTCCCGGCGGACGCTCGACCTCGATGGGCTGCCGGTCGAGCTGCTGGGGCTCGACGACGCCCACATCCGCTGGCACGACCTCGAGGGTCGCGCCGCGGCATCATCCCGACCGGCTGCGGGATCGCGGTGATGCACTCACCCGACTCGGCGCCGGAGACCGCGGCGCTCGGATACCACCTGATCGTGGCGGGACACACCCACGGCGGCCAGGTCGCGACTGCCGATCGTCGGAGCCCTCGTGACCAACTGCTCGATGCCCCGCCGGCTCGTCAGCGGCCTGATCCGGATGGGCGATTCGGTGCTGCACACCTCCCCGGGCCTCGGCACGAGCAAGTTCGCGCCGTTCCGGTTCTGGTGCCGCCCCGAGGCCACCGTCCTGGAACTGCGCCGACGCTGTTGGCGGCGCCGTCCGAGTCGCTACACTGAGGGCTCCTCGGGACGTGGCGCAGCTTGGTAGCGCGCAGCGTTCGGGACGCTGAGGTCGCGGGTTCAAATCCCGCCGTCCCGACTCGAGGCACCGGAGGGCGGGCCCGCGCGACGGGGTCCGCCCTCCGTCGTTCCGCTCTACGTCATCGCGACGGTTATGCACCGACGGGGTTTGACGACCCCCGGGCGGCTCGCTAGCCTCGGTGGAGCAGGCCCCGGCGAACCGGGGCCTGTTGCCGTACGGTAGGCAGACAGCCCGGAGGATCGATGAGCAGGGCACGCCAAGCAGAATCGCACGGATCGCGGTCGCCGTCGTCTTCGTCGTCCCCTGCCTCGCTCCTCGCCCACGGTCTCGTCCGCGGCACCCCCACCAAGGACGAGGTCGAGGCCGCCCAGGCCGAAGGCGCAGCGAGCTCGGTCACGAGATCGAAGTCGTGATCGAGCAGCTACAACGAGGCCCGCTACCAGCTCTGCGCTCGTCCAGGACAAGCTCCGCGAAGCCCTCGACGACAAGGGAGCCGCCGAGGCGATGGCGGCCAGGCGACCGAACGCCTCGCGGACCGCGCGGTCGAGGCGTACACGGGCGCTCGGTTCCCAGATCGACGTGCTACTCGGAGCCCCGACCTCTCCGAGTTCTCCGACCGCCTCGAGTTCATGGGGCTCGATCGCCCAGAACGACGCCGACCTCGCGACCGCCGCCGAGAACGCCCAGCAGCAGGCCGAGTGGGCCGCCGACCGCTACGACGAGCAGCTCGACGAGACGACAGGCGGAGCTCGACGCGATGGCCGCCAAGCGGGCCGAGATCCAGGGGATGCTCGACGAGCAGCAGGCCCTGGCCGACCAGCTCGGCACCGGAGTACAGGACTACCTCGACGCGCAGGCGGCCCAAGCCGCGGCCGCCGCGGCCGCCGAGGACGCCGACGCGCGAACGACCCGGGCACGAGCGGCGGCGGCGACGCACGGAGGGGGCGGCGGGTTCGTTCCGCCGCCCAACGCGACGGGCGCCAGCGTCGGCGATCGCGGCCGCCAAATCCGTGATCGGCACCCAGTACGTGTGGGGAGCGGCCGACCCGTCCGTCGGGTTCGACTGCTCGGGCCTCACGTCCTGGGCGTACGCGCAGGCCGGCGTCTACCTGCCGCACTCCTCGTACTCGCAGTACTCCTCGGTGCCCCACGTGCCGATCGATCAGATCCAGCCCGGCGATCTGCTCTTCTTCTACTCGCCGACCAGCCACGTCGCGATGTACATCGGCGGGCGGCATCGATGATCCACGCCCGCCACCCCGGCCCCGGCGGCGCCGTGCAGATCCAGAGCGTCGCCGGATACGGGACGCCCGTGACCGCCGCCGCCCGCCCGGGCTAGGCGCTCCCGCCTCAGCGGCGTCGCGGATAGGCTCCGCATCGTGACACGCCGACCGTCGCCTCGGATGCCGACCGGCAGCTGATCGAACTCCTCCGCGCAGGCGACGAGGTCGCGTTCATGTCGCTCGTCGACCGCCTGCAGCCCCTCGATGCTCCGCGTCGCCCGCATGTACGTATCGACCCTCGCCGTCGCCGAAGAGGTCGTGCAGGATGCCTGGCTCGGCGTGCTCCAGGGCCTCGACCGCTTCGAGGGCCGCTCGTCGCTGCGGACGTGGATCTTCCGCATCCTCACGAACACCGCGAAGACGCGCGGCCAGCGCGAGGGACGCAGCGTGCCGTTCGCCTCGATCGCGGGAGACGACCTCGAGGCGCCCTCGTTCGACGAGGCGTGGTTCCGTCCCGAGGGCACCGACAACGCCGGGTCACTGGTCGAGCGTGCCCCGCGACTGGCGCGGCCTGCCCGAGGACCGGCTGCTCGGGGCCGAGACCCTCGTGGTCGATCGCCGGGGTGCTCGACGAAGCTCCCGCCGATGCAGGCCGAGGTCATGCGGCTGCGAGACGTGGCCGGGTGGAGCGCCGAGGAGGTCCGTAACGCCCTGGACCTCACCGAGACCAACCAACGGGTGCTGCTGCACCGGGCCCGCGCGAAACTGCGCAGGGCCCTCGACGACTACCTCGGGGATGAGGGATGACGACGAACGAGGAGATCACCTGCAAGGAACTCGTCGAACTCCTCACCGACTACCTGGACGACGCCATCGTGGGCCCGGAGCGGGAGCGGCTCGAGACGCACCTCGCGGGCTGCACCGGGTGCACCGGCGCACTGGAGCAGCTGCGAGCCACGTCGCGGATCGCGGGGACCCTTACCGAGGAGCAGGTGCCCGCCGACCAGCGCGGTGCGCTCCTGGAGGCCTTCCGAGCGTGGCGGGACGAGGGAGCCTAGTCAGGCGGATCCGCCAGGCGGATCCGCCGCCATCAGCATCGCCTCGAGGTCGGCCAGCCGCACGCGCGCCTGCTGCACCAGACCCTCGTTCCCGATCGCCTCGGCGTCGTGCATCGCCCGGGTCAACAGGTCGGCCGCCTGCTGCGCCCTGCACGTCGCCGGTGGCCGCGGTCGCGTACTTCAGCTTCTCGTCGGCCTTGAGGATCAGCTCGAAGATCTCGTCCGGATCCGCGGTCATCACACGGCCTCCTCGGCGTCGACCCGGTCGAGGTAGCCGCGGATCGCGATCGCGACGGCCGCACCGTCGCCCACGGCGGAGGCCAGCTGCTTGGTCGAGCCGCCGCGCACGTCGCCGGCCGCGAACACCCCCGGTCGGTCGGTCATGAACGTGGCGTCGGTGGTGACGAACCGGCGCTCGTCCAGCCCGACGATCCCTTCGAGGAAGTCGGTGTTGGGATCGAGCCCGATGAAGACGAACGCCGCCGCCGGGATGCCGCTCGATGACCTCGCCGGTCTCACGGTCCTCGATCCGCACCGTCCCGAGCTTGCCCGAGCCGTCGTCCTTGGGCGCGAACTCCTGTACGGAGTGGTTGAGGAACACCTCCATCTTGGGGTGGTTCATGACCTTGTCCTGCAGGATCTGCGAGCCCAGCAGCCTGTCGGCGAACTCCACCACCGTGACCTTGTCGGTGAACTGGGCGAGGAACAGCCCCTCTTCGAGACCGGAGTTGCCGCCGCCGATCACGAGCAGCTCGTCCGAGCCCTTGTAGAACGGGCCATCGCAGGTGGCGCAGAAGTGCACACCCGCGCCGATCAGGTCCTCCTCGCCCTTGGCGCCGGTGCGCCGGTAGGACGAGCCGGTGGCCAACAGGACGGCCCGGGCGTCGTAGTGGTCGCCGGTCGCGGTCCGGACCTCGAGCAGGTGCGTGTCGGTCTCGGCGATGCCGGTGACGCTCACGGCCTGCAGCATCTCCACGTCGTAACGCTCGGCCTGTCGCACGAACCGATCGGCCAGCTCGGCACCCCCGATCCCCTCGGGGAAGCCCGGGTAGTTGTCGAGCTTCTCGGTGACCCCGGCCTGGCCGCCCAGGCCCTTGGAGTCGATCACCAGCGTGTCGAGGTTCTCGCGCGCGGCATAGATCGCCGTAGTCAGTCCCGACGGCCCGCCCCCGACGATGATCACGTCGTAGCAGTGCATCTCGGCCACCCGGGGGATCCCGAGCTTGTCGGCGATCTCCTCGTTCGTCGGCTCGGCCAGATGCGACCCGTCGGGGAACACGATCGTGGGGATGATCCGCTTGCCCTCGTTGCGGCGCTCGACCTCCTCGACCAGCTCGGGACGGACCTCGATGTCGTGCCAGACGAACGGCACGCGCTGGTCGGTCAGGAACTTCTTGGCCCGGCGGCAATCGGGGCACCAGGTGGCGCCGAAGATCTCGATCTCACTCATCGTTCGCTCCGTGGTCGTGTTCCGTATGGGTCCCGGTTCCCGCCCCCATCGTTACAGCGATCTCGGCCAACTCGTCGGCCTCGTCCTCCAGCGCCGCCCGATCGGCCAGGCGCTCGAGCCAGGACGGCGGCAGGGCCCCGTGGCCCTCTCGCGCGCCCAGCAACGCCCCGGCGACCGCCCCGTTCGTGTCGGTGTCGCCGCCCAGGCCCACCACCGTGCGCAGGCCGTCCTCGAACGACGCCGCCTCGACCGCGACGCGCAGCGCGAGCCCGGCGCAGAACAACGCGAACCCCATGTCCGGGCCGTCGAGCGGGCGCGAGCGGCCCGCCTCGGCCGCCAGGAACTCGAGCTCCTCGCCGCCCTCCAGGTCGGCCACCGCCTCCAGCGCTGAGGAAACGACCCCACCGGCCTCCTCCCCCCGCACGAGGCCCGCCGCCGCGAGGGTCACTGCGAGACAGGCCGTACGGCACCGCCCATCCCAGTGTGTCAGCGCCGAGAGCGCCGGCGCCTCGGCCCTCAGCCGCCTCGGATCGATCGCGCGCGCCACCCCCAGCGGCGCGCAGTACATCACGCTCCCGTTCCCGGCGCTCACCTCGGGCCCTCGGCGCTCGAACACGGCCCGCGCCGCATCGGGCGTGCCGCGCGCGTGCTCCCGCAGCGCCGCCGCAGTCTGGTTCCCCACGTCGGGCGGGCCGCCCGCCAGCCACTCCTGATGCCGCACCAGCACGTCGTCGAGCGCCAGCCGCCCGCCGTGCGCGATGAGCGATCGCCACAGGTTCCGCGCGAGCGCCGTGTCGTCGGTCCACGTGCCGGGCCGCAGCCCCATCCACTCACGCTCGAACGCCGGCAGCGGATCGGGGATCTCGGCGGCACGCCGGAACTCGAACGGCGCTCCCAACGCATCCCCGAGCGCCAGGCCGAGCACCGCCCCCTTCGCCCGATCGCGCTGGCCACCCACGCCGGCTACCCTAGCCCGGCCACTGGTACATTCGTACGGCACCACAAGGGTACGAGTTCTCGCAGCCGCCGGCTGTTCAACCGGCGAGACTTCACGGTCAGGGGTCGCCGACCCATCGCCCTGACCAGCGGGGACACCCGGTCGTCGTGGGTCGGATGGATGGGATAGACGTGGACAAGATCGGACCCAAACACCGCACGTGTCGGCGGGTGGGCGCTCCTCTCTGCGGGCGCCCTAACTGCCCGTCGAACAAGCGGCCGTACCCGCCGGGCCAGCACGGCCGCGGCCGCAAGCGCTTCTCCGAGTACCAGACGCGGCTGCTGGAGAAGCAGAAGCTCCGTGCGATCTACGGTGTGAGCGAGAGCCAGATGCGCTCGTACTACGACCGCGCCTCGCGTTCGCGAGGGGTCACGGGCGAGGAGATGATTCGCCTGCTCGAGACCCGCCTGGACAGCGTGGTGCTCCGCCTCGGCTTCGCCCTCACGACCCGCCAGGCCCGCCAGCTCGTCTCGCACAACCACGTGACGGTCGACGGCAAGCGGCTCAACGTTCCGAGCGCGCGCGTCAAGCCGGACCAGACGATCGACGTGACGCCGAAGGCGAAGAACTTCGTCTCGGTCCGCGAGGCCGTCGAGATCACCGCCGATCCGCCGGTCTACCTCTACCGGAACAAGGACTCCGTGGAGGGCACGCTCTCACGCGCCCCCGAACGCGACGAGATCCCGCTCCCGGTCGAGGTCGAGGAGCGGCTGATCGTCGAGTTCTACTCCTAGAGGGGCTCGGCGGGACGCAGCGCCGCCCGAACGAACATCAGAACCTCGCGCTCCCGCTTGCGCAGCGATGCCCGTCCCGTGTCCTCCCCGACCACGGCGTTCAGCACGCTCGCCTCGGTGAGCGAGCCGACCACCGCGGTGTAGAGCGTGAACAGCAGCATCGCCGGATCCTGCTTGCGGATCTCGCCCTGATCCATCCCCGCCTGCAGGAACTCGATCGCGCGCACGTCGCATCGGGTCGAGCACGTCGGCGAACCGATCGAACGCGTCGGGGCCCAGGCGGCCGGCCTCGCGCACGAACATCGGGAACTCCGGCCACTCGGCCGCCAGACCGAACACCGCGTGGATCACGGCCTCGGCGCGATCCCAGTAGGTCTCCTGCCCCTCGAGCGCGTTCGCGATCTCCGGCCCAGGCGCTCGGCCGGCCGAGGCCAGGCACGCCTCGAGCAGGGCGTCCTTGCTGGGGAAGTAGTAGAGCAGCGTCTGCTTGCGCACCCCGACCTCGGCGGCGATCCGGTCCAGGCTCGCCCCGCGTACCCGTCGCGGCCGAACTGACGGATCGCTTCCTCGACGATCGTCGTCCGACGCTCCTCGCCGGTGGCCCGAGGCACCCCGTCACTCCCAGGTCGACGACCGTCGGCGGGGCATCGGCCGCAGGCCCTCCCAGCGGCGGCGCCACTCGGGCCCGTCGGGGCCCTGCATCGAGGGGGTCTCGTCGCGTTCGGCTCGCTGCAGGGCCTCCCACCACGTCGTGCGATCCTCGTCGATCAGCTGGGTGACCGCCTGGGTCATCCGTAGCGAGAACGACTGGTGGGTCTCGCCCTCATCGGCGAACAGCGGGCGGCCGTAGCGGACGCTCACCGGCGGGCGGCCCCGACTCGGCCAGTTCGCCCCCTTCGGCATCGCCTGATAGGCGCCCCGGATCGCCGATCGGCACGACCCCGACCTGGGCCTCGATGCCGAGCCGGGCGGTGCCGTGGCGGAACCGCTGCATGTGGCCGTCGGGCGACCGTGTCCCCTCGGGGAACACCACGAGGCTCCACCCCTCGTCGAGCAGCTCGCGTGCCTTGGAGACCGACCCCCGGCCCCGCGGGCCCGGTCGATCGGGAACGCCGCCGTACACGAGCGCCGTGAAGGTCTTGCGCCACCACACGTCGAAGAAGTAGTCGCGGGCCGCCCCGACCGCGGTCTTGTGCTGCCAGCGATCGGGGAGGGCGGTGAGGATGATCGTGCGCGTCGAGGTGGCTCGAGTGGTTCGAGAAGAAGATCACCGGCCCGCTCGACCTCGTCGAGGTGGTCGAGCCCGTGGACGCGCAGCGAGACCTCGTTGCGCAGCATCGGCCCGATCGCGGCATTCAGGATCACCTGGCGGGCCGCGGTCGCCACCTCGCCGCGAGCCCAGTCGGTGGGGAAGGTGTCGTCGCGCGGCTCGAGCGCGTGCTCCTCGGCCGAGCGCGGCACGAGCGGGCCGCCGCCCCCAGCGGAAGCCCTCGGCCATGCTCTTCAACTCGTCGCGGATACCGGTCATCGCTCCCCCCTACCGCACGTCCGCGATCATCACGGGCGGGGCGTGGAAGTACGTGATCGTCGGACTCGAGCCGACCGTGTCCTTGGCCATCTCGATCGCGTCGCGCAGGCTATCGGCGCGCCGGTAGCCCAACCGCGACACCGTCTTGGGCGCGCCGCCGACGAAGATCACGTCGCCGGCGTGATCGCGGCCGTGCGCGCCCCAGTACCACATGTAGAACGGGTGGACCCCGTGGTAGGCGTTCGAGGTCCGGTACAGGTGGACGTACCAGGGGTCGGTCGCGTAGCGCTCCTCGAAGCGCTTCTCCATCTCGGCCGGATCGGTGGTCTCGGCCAGGACCTCCTCGAAGAAGTCGATGTAGGACGGGTGGTGGATCTGGTTGAACTCCCACGGCACCGGGTGGTGCAGGATGATCGCGCCGCCCTCGCGCACGAGCGGCTTGTTCCGGTACATGTTGAACAGGTAGCCCAGGCCCAGGCAGTGCACGAGGATCGGGTTCAGGATCGAGTTCACGTTGTAGGGGCCCAGGTAGGGCACGCCCATGATCAAGACGTCGGCCTGGCCCTGGACCTCGACCAGCTGCTGGCGATGCAGGTTGGTCAGGGTCCGGTCGTGCACCGCCTCGACCTCGCCGGCGTTGACCCCCGTGAGCTTGTACGGCGCCTCGATCCGGCGGAAGAACTCGCGACGCACGCGCGGCGGCGCAAGATCGTTGCCCTTCTTGGCCGCCATCATCAGGGCCTGGTCGTAGGCCGACCACTCCCACTCCCGCTTGTTCAGGAAGCCCATGGACGACGGGAACGTCTCGCTGTTGAGCGTGGTCTCGATCTGGAAGATCTTCACGCCGCTGGCCGCGAGTAGCCGGCCCATCCGCACGACGGAGTCGTTGATCGCGCTGCGCCCCTCGCGCGGGTCCATGTAGGACTTCGAGTGCATCATCGTGTGGACGTTGTGGTGGTGCTTGAGGCTCTTGTAGCTGGCCAGCCCGACGGCGACCGACTTGTGGCCGCCATCCATCGCCACCAGGTTGACGTTCACGTACACGATCAGGTCGGACTCGGCGGCACGCTTGGAGATCTCGACGTCCTCGCCCTGGTCGGTCTTGCCGATGTGGGTGAGCGCCTGGCGGTCCTCGGCGTCGAAGTTGTACAGGCGCGACGGCCAGAACGAGCGGTAGACGCGCTCCCCGACCGCCCGCCGGATCTCGGCCGCGGTCATCCGCCGGTGCAGCGCGGTCGCCACGATGATCTCGACGTCGTCCACACCCGAGCGAGCCGCCAGCTCGATCACCTGCTCGAGGATGCGCTGGCGGATGTCCGGCGTGACCATCGGCGGCAGCGGGATCGAGATGTCGTCGATCGCGATCGTGAGCTTCATCCCGGCGAACAGCTGCTCGGGCAGCGGGTCGGCATCGACCGGGTTCAGCAGCGCCTGGCGGATCGCCGCCCCCACGTCGCGGATCCCCGGCAGCGGATCCGGCGGGTACACGACACGGGTCCCCAGCGGGAACTTCTGCATCCCGTAGCCCTCGCCACGATGGACCAGGAGCGGCGGCGTCCGCTCGTCGACCTCCAACACGAAACCGGGTCTGGGCATCTGTTCGATCTCCTATGTCTGCGGCGCGAACGCCACCTTGAACGTGCCGAGCCGCCCGGCCGACATCGCGTGGTCGATGGCCTCACGCCACCGGTCGAGCGGATACGTGGCACCCACGAGGTCCTCGAGGATCGGCAGGCCGGTCGCGAGCTCGAGGGCGAGCGCGAACGAATGTCGCCGTCCGCCCTCGACCTCCTCCATCGCGGTGGTGTAGGCCCCCACGAGCTCCAGCTCGCGGAACCACAACGGCGTGAGGTCGGCTCCCGACGATGGGATGCCGCTCACGACGACCCGCCCGCCCGCTCGCGTCGTGCGGAGCGCGAGGTCGAGCGCGCTGCGCGACCCGGTGCACTCGAGCGCGATGTCGACGCCGCCGAGCAGGAAGTCCTGGCCGCGCTCGGGCGAGAGCTTGACCGCGGCGACTGACCGTCGAACCGCCTTGAGGGCATGCTCGGGACGCACGACGTCGTCGGCGCCGGCCATCGTGGCGGCGGCCCGCTGTCGAGGGTGCTTGGCCGCGACGATGATCCGACCCGGGTTCGTGAAGCGTCGCAGCGCGATCAGGGTCAGGATCCCCACCGTGCCCGCCCCGATCACGAGCACGGTGGCGCCGTCGGGCACTCGCGCTCGCAGCGCCGAGTGGATCGCGCACGCCAGGGGTTCGACGAGCACGGCGGTGGAGTCGCTGACCTCCGAGGGCACGGCCCACATCTGGGAGCGATGAGCGAGCATCATGCGGCTCCAGCCACCGCCGGTGCCGCTGCAGAAGCCGGTCTGCAGGCCGGGGGCCAGGTCGCCGACGGTCACGCGATCGCACCGCCCGTACTCCCCGGCCGCGCAGTTGGCGCACAGCTCGGGCAGGCCGCGGGCGGCGCACCCGAGCACCGAGGCGAGCACCACGCGCTGGCCGGCCGGCAGGTCGCCGCAGTCGTCGAGCAGCTCTCCGACGACCTCGTGGCCCGGCACGAACGGCATCGAGACCAACGGTGAGAAGTAGAACGACGACGTGCCGCCGATCGTGGACAGGTCGCTGCCGCAGATCCCGGCGAGGATCGGCTTGACGCGGGCCCACCCGTCGGCCGAGGGCTCCGGGTCGGCCTTCGTCACCAGGCGCAGGGGGGCGAGGGGCCCGGCCACCAGACCGGGAGCCCGCCGGCCCACGGCGCGCGCGCTCAGGTACCGGGGAGCGCTGCGGAACAGCTCGAGCGACTGGGCCATCAGCTCGGCTCCCTCATCGCATCGCCGGCCTCGGGAAGCGGACCCGGGGCATCCCCTTGGTCATGGCCCACTCCTCGATCGGCCACCGGCGGCGCCGGGCGTGCCGGTACAGGGCCGAGTCGGGCGATACGGCCACAGGGTTCCCGACGGCCCGCAGCAGCGGCAGGTCGGAGTACGAGTCCGCGTAGGCGTAGGAGTGACGCAGGTCGATGTCGTCGAGCAAGGCGTATCGCTTGAGCCAGGCGGCGCGCGCCTCCCCCACGAGCGGCGGCGCCGACATGAATCCCGTGTAGCGCCCGTCACGCTCCTCCAGCTCGGCCGCCGAGCACCAGGTCGAACAGTGGCGTAAGCGGCGCGACGAACGGTCCGGCGGCGGCGGTGATCAGCACCGTGCGGTGCCCGGCCGCCCGATGCTCCCGGATCCGTCGGATCGCCGCGGCGCTCGCCTTCTGCAGCATGAACTCGCCCACGTGGCGGTCCACCAGCCGGTCGACCCCCTCGACGCTGGCGCCCTCGTATCTGCGGAAGAACGTTCGCAGGAAGTCGCCCCGGTCTCGCCGGTCGACCTGGAGGTAACCGGGGATGCGCCCGAACACGCTGGCAAGCTCGCGGGGCCAGTCGTCGGGCTCGAGGTCGGCCATCCGGGTCCATACGTAGGACTCGACGACGTTGGAGGTGATGATCGTGCCCTCCATGTCGAACACGGCCAGGACCGTGTCGTCGCGCTGCTTGATCTTCACCGCGGGCCGCTCGCGATCGCGCTTCGACAGCTCGCGCAGGGACTGCGTCACCGCCGGGGTGTGCACGTCGGCCAGGTAGTACTTCCAGTCGACCATCGCGGCGTCGAACGGGAACCGCGCCTTGTCCTCGGCGGTCATCGACTCGAAGAGCGCGAGGGTCCGGTCGTCGGTGTAGACGACCTCGGTCTCGGTGTACATGCCGTAGAGCTCGCTGTAGCGCTTGACGAAGTCGACCCGCTGGCGATCGCGATCGACACGGCGCACGGCCTCGCGCATCCCCTTCGACTTGGGCAGGTGGGTGACCACCGGCCTCGGCGACGTCGGTGAAGCGCTCGGCGCGACGCAGCATGCGTTCGACCGTCAGGTTCCCCGGGAAGTTCCACTCCGGCACCTTGTGCTCGCCGCGCCCCCGCTCGGGCAGCGGATGCTCCTCGAAGTAGCCCCTGATCCATTCGTACAGCTCGAAGAACCGCACGCGGGTTCCGCGACCCCGAACTCACGTTGTAGTGATGGGCCTCGCCGGCGGGCGGTGGGTTCGCCGCCACCGCCAGGAGCGCGTTCACCACGAAGTCCACCGGGATGATGTCGATGATCCCCTCGGGGATGCCCGGGAACTCGGGGATCTGCCCCAGCCCGTAGGCCCTGATGATCGGATCGGCCATCTTGAACCCGTCGATCCACCCCGGGAACGGGATGCAACAGCGCCGACTCGATGATCGAGGGCCGCACGATCGACAGGGGCAGGTCCGCCTCGGCGGGCCATCTCCTCGACCGCGCGTTCTCCCAGCGCCTTGGTGAACGTGTACACGTCGGGCCAGCCGAGCGAGCGCGCCCGCATCCGCCCGTACTCGACCAGGCGCTTGGTCACCCAGCGCTGGCGGCGCTCCTCGGCGTCCTCGGCCACCGTGGTCGGGCCCGCTCTCGAGTGCTCCTTGCCGGCCCGCTCGAGGAAGGACGATCAGCATCTCGGGCCGGCGCGACGCGATCTCGACGTCGCGGCGGGCCTGCAGCGCCAGGTCGAGCTCGAGCCGGTAGTCGACCTTGTGATCGAGTGGACCTTCCGGGATCACGCCCTTCTGGACGCCGGCGACGTAGGCCGTCGACACGTGCACGAGCGATGGCGTCGACCCGCCCGCGAGCACGCCCCGGTACAGGTTGATCGCGCCCTGCACGTTCGTCTGGAACCCCTCGTCGATCGGCGGGTCGAAGCTGACCGTGGCCGCCGAGTGGAAGGCGACGTCGATGTCGCCCGGGATGTCGGGTTCGCCGCGGCCGAAGTCGCCGTCGACCACCTCGACGCGCTCGTCGAGCATGGCGATCAGCCCGTCGTCGCCCACCCGCTCGCGCAGGCCGTCGAACGAGGGCTTGCGAAGCATGTACTCGACGCGCGCTCGGCTGGTCGCGCCGGTCTGGGAGCGCACCAGCAGGACGACACGGGTCTCGGGGAAGTCGGCCAGCAGCCGCTCGAAGACGACCTGGGCGAGGAAGCCCGTGACGCCCGTCAGCAGGATGCGCGAGCCCGCCAGGCGCTCGACGATGGAGCCGTATGTCGGCGTCGCGGCGTCGGTCATGGGCGGCAGTATGCGCTCTCTACCACTTGGTAGACAAGTCGGGCCCACTAGACTCGTCCGCCTGATGGACCTCCGCGAGCTCCAGACCCTGATGCGCGACACGTACGGCGAGCGCGATCGCACGCGCGGGGCCGATGCGACCTTCCGATGGCTCACCGAGGAGGTGGGCGAGCTCGCGCGAGCGCTGCGGCGCGGCGACCGCTCCAACCTCGAGCTCGAGTTCTCCGACGTGATGGCGTGGGTGGCGTCGCTCGCCAACCTCGAGGACATCGACCTGGAGGAGGCGATGGCCCGATACGCGAACGGATGCCCCAAGTGCTCGGCGCGGCCCTGTCGGTGCCCGCTGTGACGCCGACGATCGCGATCCCACAGGAGCGGCACCGGCCCCAGCTCGCGGACCTCATCGCGACGGCCATCAACATCCCGCGGTCGCTCGCGACGGTCCGGGTACCGCAGTGGCACCTCCCCGATATCAGGGTGGCGATGGAGGACGACCGCGTGCTGGCCTGCGCGGCCGAGCACGGATTCGATCAATGGTTCGGCGGGCGGGCGGTCCCCTGCAGCGGGATCTGGGCGGTGGCGACCCTTCCGGAGGCTCGTTCCGCGGGGCTCGCCTCCGCGTGTGTGCGCGCGGTGATCGACGCCGCCGTCGAGCGAGGCGCGGTCATCTCAGCCCTCTACCCCGCCGTGCTGGGCCCCTACCGTCGACTCGGCTTCGAGCTCGCCGGCGCCCACGAGAGCCACCAGGTCGACCTGGACGCGATCCCAGCCGTCGGGGCCGAGACCCCACCGGTCGAGCTGGCCGAGGCCGACCGAGACCTCGAGGGCATCCGATCGGCGTATCGCGAATGGATCCGCACCGAGAACGGGCCGGTCGAGCCTCGCCGCGAGGCCTTCTGGAACGGTCGGCTCCTCGGACACCCCCTCGACGAGAGCTTCCGGGCCGTCGTGGTCCGCGAGGACGGACGGGTCACGGGCTTCGCGGCCTTCACCCGGACGACGCTCACGCCCGGCGACGTGGAATACGGGATCGACTGCGAGATGCTCTTCGCCATCAGCGATCCGGCTCGCCGCGCCCTGACGGCCTACTTCCGTGGGCATCGGGGCCTCGGCCGCTGGCTGCGCTGGGAGGGTCCGTCCGCCGACGCCTTCGGGCTCGTGCTCGAGAACGGACAACTCGAACACCCCTCGAGGCTCGATTGGATGCTCGCCCTCCTCAACGTGCCGAGCGCCCTGGCCGCTCGCGGCTGGCCCCAGGGGTCGGCCGATGTGACGCTGGCCGTGGACGACCCGGAACGACCCGCGAACGAGGGCCCGTGGCGCCTGCGCCACGATGACGGCCGCATCGAGGTCACACCGGCCCACCGGCACGACCGGCGGCCGGTCCCGGTGCGGATCCTCGCGTCGATGTACAGCGGCTACCTCTCGCCGGCCGACGCCGTCCGGCTGGGATGGCTCGACGCCGACGACCCATTCGTCGAGGCGGCCGGCCGTCTGTGGCGCGGCCCCGACCCCTGGTCGCCGATCTTCTTCTAGATGGGCGGCGAGACCTCGATCCGGTTCGCTCGACCCGAAGACTGGCCCGCGGTCGCGGGTCTGCTCGTGGAGCTCGGCCGCGGAGTGGCCGAGGGCACGGCCGGGGATCCGACCCACCGCATGCAGTTCGCCGGGCACCTGCGGCGGCTCGAGAGCGTGACCCTGATCGCCGAGGACCCGACGGGGGTCGTCGGCGTGGTCGACATGGAGTACCACCAACGGCTGGGCGACCACCGGCCGCAGGCGCGCGTCCACGACGTCGTCGTGACCGAGAGCGCGCGCGGGAGCGGCGCCGGCACCGCGTTGCTCGCGGCGGCGGAGTCGCTGGCACGCAAGCGCGGCTGCTTCAGGATGACGCTCGTCACCGCCGCGTGGCGCGGCGACACCCTCGAGTTCTACGAGAAGGCCGGCTGGCGGGACTTCGGCACCTGGTTCGTCATGCCGCTCGACGATTCCGTCGGGCCGGGCGGCCAGCCGATCGACCAGGACTGACGGACCGTGACCTAGCCGAACAGACGCTCGGCGATGTGGACCGCGTCGAGCGCGGCGCCCATCCGCAGGTTATCCGCGCACGCGAACAGGGTGAGCGCGTCATCGCGCTCGGGGAGGGCACGGATCCGCCCCGCGATGGCGACGTCGAGGCCCGCCGACTCGAGCGGCGTGGGGAACACATCGTGCTCGGGATCGTCCCGCAGGACGACACCTGGAGCCTCCTCGATCGCGGCGCGCGCCTCGACCGCGTCGATCGGCCGATCGAATTCGGCCACGAGCGTGACGCTGTGCCCGACGAGCACCGGCACCCGCACCGACGTCGCGACCACCGGCAGGTGAGGCAGCCCCAAGATCTTGCGAGGCTCCGCCATCATCTTGGACTCCTCACCCGTGAACCCGTCGGCTTCGAAGGGGCCGATCCTGGGTAGGACGTTGTAGGCGATCGTCGCCCCGAAGGTCGAGCCGCTCGGCAGCGCGTCGCGCTCGGGCCGCGCGAGCGACTCCTCCTCGCCCCGCAGTTTCTCGACCTGTTCGAGCAACTCCCGCACACCGGTGTGTCCCGCGCCGCTGACCGATTGGTACGACGACATCGACAGCGAGCGCAGGCCCGCCACTCGGTGCAGGGGCGCGACGGCGAGCATGGCCGTGATCGTCGTGCAGTTGGGAACGGCCACGATCCGGGGCGATCCCTCCAGCGCCTCGGGGTTGACCTCGGGGATCGACAGCGGCACGTCGGGGTCCATGCGGAACGCGGAGGAGTTGTCGATGCAGGTGACCCCCGACTCGGCTGCCTCGGGGATGATGGAACGCGACACGGCGGCCCCTGCGCTCAGCAGCGCTACGTCGACCCCGCGCAGGGCCTCGAGCGACAGCTCGCCCACGACCACATCGGCCCCTCGGAACGAGACGACCCGGCCGGCGCTCCGCGCCGACGCGAGCGGCACGAACTCATCGACCGGGAACGAGCGCTCGACGAGGATCCGGGTCATCTCCCGACCGACCGCTCCCGTGGCTCCGATCACCGCGACCTTCATCGGGTCACGTTACCAGTGGGGTCGGCGCCGACCGAGGAACCGACCGATCAGGTAAAGGCCCAGGAATCCAGCATGCGCTGGAGCTGGGGCGACGTCCGGTCGAACGTCGCCGCGCTGGTCTCGAAGTGCACCCGATAGGCCACGGCGCCGCTGAGGAACGCCACCTCGATCACGCGCGAGCCGTCGGCCTGCTCCGCGGGCGGCGTGACCTCCCAGGTGAGGGCGGGGAGGCCGGCGACCGTGGTCCGGGCGACTTCGCCCGTGGTCGCGCCCGCGTCCTCGTCGAGCTCGCGTAGCTTCGTCGCGAACTCCTCGAGGTCGTCACCCGCGTCGGGCCGGATCGCCTGGATGTAGACCGCGGCTTCCCGCGACGCCGGCTGGATGCGATCGGCGGGGACGTTCCCGAGCGTGGACTGCGCTGCCTCCCAGCCGCTGGGAGCGATCAGGCAGTAGCCGAAGCGCTCGGACCGGAACGTGACCGAATCGCAGGCGTCCATCCGGACCAGCAGCGTCCCGACGGCGGCGACCAACCCGAAGAGCAGGACGAGGAGCCCGATGCCGACCACCAGCGATACGCCCGGCCGCGTCGCAGGCGCGGCCGGCTCGGCGGGGGCTTCCGCCTGCTCGATCGGGTCGGGACGCGGCGGGGTCGACGACGTGGGAAGTTGGTCGTCCATCCGCTCAGTTATCGGCCATCCCGGACGCTTCGTCCAGTCCGAATCTGCCGTGGACCGCCGCCAGCGCTCGCTCGCCATCGCCGCGCTCCACGACGCACGACACGCGGATCGGCGACGTCGAGATCATCTCGATGTTGATCCCCTCGGCCGCAAGGGCGGCGAACATGTCGGCCGCTACACCCGGATGGCTCTTCATCCCGGCTCCTACGAGCGAGACCTTGGCGATGTCCTCGTCCAGCGTGAAGCCGTCAACACCGATCTCGGCGACCAGGCGCTCCATCACGGCGCGGACGCGCTCGACGTCGGCCAACGGGGCGGTGAACGACAGGTCGGTGGCCCCCTCGTGCGACACGTTCTGCACGATCATGTCGATGCTGATGCCGTCGTCGGCGATCGCCTTGAAGACGGATGCGGCCACCCCCGGGCGGTCCGGTACACCGATCAAGGTCACCTTGGCCTCATCGGCGTCGAGCGCCACGCCCGAGATCAGGACTGCTTCCATGTCGTCGTCAACCTCCTGCACCCATGTCCCGGGCGCGTCGTCGAACGAGGACCGCACGTGCAGCTTCACGCCGTACCGGCGCGCCAGCTCGACCGAGCGTGGCTGGAGCACGTTCGCCCCGGAGGCGGCCAGCTCCAGCATCTCGTCGAAGGAGATCAGATCCACCTTCCGGGCCGTCGGCACGATGCGAGGGTCGGCCGTGTACACGCCTGCGACGTCGGTGTAGATCTCGCACGCATACGCCCCGATCGCCCCGGCCATCGCCACCGCGGTGAGATCGGATCCACCGCGGCCGAGTGTGGTGATCTCATACTGGCTCACGGATAGGCCCTGGAACCCCGCCAGGACCACGACGTTGCCACCTTGGAGGGCCTCGAGGATCCGCTTGGGCCGGATCTCCACGATCCGGGCCGACCCGTGCTGGTGGTCGGTCATGATCCCCGCCTGCGACCCGGTGTAGCTGGCAGCGCGACAGCCTCGGGCGTTGATGGCGATCCCCAGCAACGACATCGCGATGCGCTCACCGGCCGTCAGCAGCATGTCGAGCTCGCGGGCGTCGGGGATCGGAGCGACTTCGAGGGCCATCGACATCAGCTCGTCGGTCGTGTGGCCCATCGCAGAAACCACCACCACCACGTCGTTGCCGGCCTCTCGCGCGGCAACGACGCGGTGGGCGACCGCCTGGATCCGCTCGACGGATCCGACCGACGTACCGCCGTACTTCTGGACGATGATGGGCATGCGCGGCTCCGGATCCGGTGCGGGAACGGTCCGATTCTATCGGGCGGCCAGGCTCAGCCCGGGGAACCGGCGGCGGCCGGCGGCGCAACGCCGAGAGCCCGCCGCAGGAACTCGACCTCGATCTGCATCATGTGCTCCGCCGCCGCCTCGTCGGTAGGCCGGTGCGTGATCCCGCTCAGGGGGATCATCGTGTGGCGCCGCCCGGCCTCCATCAGGGCCTTCGACATCTGCAGCGAGTGCGTCACGTACACATTGTCGTCGGCGATCCCGTGGACGATCAGCAGCTCTCCCCGCAGCTCCGCCGCGTCCTTGACGACGTCCGCCCGTTCGTAGGCCTCGGGATCGCCCTCGGGTGTGCCCAGGTATCGCTCCGAATAGTGAGTGTCGTAGAAGGCCATGTCGACGACCGGCGCTCCGGCGATGCCCGCGTGGAACACGTCGAACCGGCGCAGGAGCGCTGCCAGCGTCAGGTAGCCGCCGTAGGACCATCCGCGCATCGCGACCCTCGACAGGTCCAGGAAGCCGAACCGCTCGGCGGCGGCGTGCAGGCCGTCCACCTGGTCCTCCAGGGCGAGGTCCACGTATCTGCGATGGATCGACCGCTCCCACTCGACCCCGCGGAACGGCGTCCCGCGACCGTCGATGACGAGCACCACGAACCCTTGGTCGGCGAACCACTGCGACTCGAGATGTGCCCGCTGGGACCGGACGACGCGGCCGAAGTGCGGGCCGCCGTACGGATCCAGGAGGACGGGCAGGGGCTCGCCGGGCTCGACGCCGCCGGGGGTCAGCACGGCAGCACGCAGATCGCGGCTCCCCAGCGACACGAACGAGGGACGTGCCGTGAGCACCGAGGTCTCCGCCAGCCGCTCGAACGTGTGGAGCGCCACTCCGTCACGCATCAGGGTCGCCACCGGAAGCGGGGCGGCCTCGGTTTCGGACACAAGGATCGCCAGCTCGCCCTCTGCGACCGCGTCATGGACGCCCGACCAGGCGCTCATCCGCTCGACGCCGCCATCGGCTCGCAGTCGCCAGACGTGGCGCTCCGTCGGGTCCTCGGTCGCGAGGAACACCACGTCATCGCCTGCATCGACCACACGGTCGACCTGCAGGCCGGCGGGAGTGGCGGACGCCCCGTCGATCGACAGGCACCGAGTGTCGTCGACCACACCCCCGGTCAGGAGGCGTCCGCCGGGAATCCATACGGGCACCCCCGGCACGAGATCGGTCCAGCGATCGTCGTGATACCCGGCGACGATCTCGGTGTGCCCGGTGTCCGGGTCGAGCCCGAGTACCACGAGGTCGCGCTGGTCGCGGGACTGGACGAGGAGCAGGGGCGGACCCTCGTCCGTCCAGGAGACCGCCGCCACGTACTCGAATCCCTTGCGATCCCAGTCGACGTCGACGCGCGAGCCATCCACGCCTAGCACGTGCAACGTGACCTCGGCATTCGCGGTACCGGCCTGCGGGTAGCGCACCGCCCGTGGGGCGGCGGAGGGATCGATCGGCGAGGCGATGTGCCAGGTCGCGACCTCGCGCTCGTCGACCCTGCAGGCGAGCACGCGCTCGCCGTCGGGCGACCACCAGTAGCCGCGGCGACGTTCCATCTCCTCGGCCGCCGCGAACTCGGCCACGCCCCAGTGCACGTCGGGATCGTCGTCGTGGGCAACCCGCGTGGACCCGCCTGCGTCCAGGTCGGCCACGTGGAGGGCTCCCTCTGCCACATACGCGATGCGACGCGCGGTCGGATCCGGACGCGCATCGAAAGGGAGATCGGGTATCTCGAGATCGCGAACCCCGCCGCCTGTGAGATCGGCCACCTTGAGCCGATCGCCCACGGTGAACGTCGCCAGGAGCAGATCGGGGTCCGTCGCGTAGCTCACGACGCCGGTCTGCCGTTCGCCGGTGCGTTCCCTCCGGTCGCGCTCCTCGTTGCTGATGGCCGTCTCGGACTCCGGGCCGTAGACGGCGCGCTCGCGTCCCTCGGCGACGTCGAGCACCCATAGCGAGGCCAGCGGGTCAACCCCGGACACGGTGCGCAGGAACGCGACTCGGGATCCGTCGGCTGCGATCGAGAAGGCACGGGGGAGTCCGAGGTTGAAGCCGCGCGTACGCGCGTACTGACGCGGGAAGGACTCGGTCACGGCACCCCCAGGCTCGCGGACGCACCGACGCTAGCACCGGACACGCGACATCGAGCGGGAACCATCCCGCCGCCCACGGCGTCGAAGGCCCAACGCGACCGACACGGAGGCAACCATGAGCACGGAGCTGTCCAGGCCACTCACCGACCGCCCCTCGCGGCGCCTTCCCGGTCGTGAGGGGAGATGGCCCGGCATCGTCGCGGGCGCCGTCGCGTTCCTCGTGTTGGCAGGCGCCGTGGGCTTCCTGAGCCAGCGTGCCGACCTCGCCACCCAGACGGCCGGGAGCGCTCAAGGGGCGAGCGCGGCGACCGGTGCCATCGCCCCAGCCGACGCCGCAGGCGTCGCCAGCGACGAGGCCGTCGTCGAGGAGTCCGGCTCGTTCGTGGGGGTCGACGTCGTGCGGTCCACCATCCCCCAGGGCGATCTGACGAAGATCATCCGCAACGGGCGGGTCGTCCTGATCGTCGAGGACGGATCGTTCGCGAGTTCGGTCACCGCCGTGACGCAGATCGCGGACGGCCTCGGCGGCATCGTCGTCGAGTCGTCCTCGCACGACCAGAGCACCGGGACGTTCGTCCTGCGGATCCCCTCCAAGAGGTTCGACGCCGCGATGACCCGCCTACGGGCCATCGGCGAGGTCCGCGCCGAGCGCGTGACCACCGACGACGTCACCGCCGAGTTCATCGACCTGCAGGCTCGCCTCACGATCCTGCTGGACCGTCGGGCGCTCCTCCGTGATCTGCAGACCGAGGCGACGACATCGGAGGAGATCCTGCGGCTCGCCGATCTGATCGGGCAGACCCAGCTCGAGATCGAGCAGATCCAGGGTCAGCTGCGCTACCTCAAGAACCAGGTGTCGCTCGCCACGATCGAGGTCCAACTGCGCGAAGCCGACGCCCACGCGCCGCCGCCACCGCCGGATCCTGATAACCCCAGCCTCATCGATTCGTTCCGGCTGGGCGTGCAGGGCTTCCTCCGAGTGGCCGGCGCGGTGATCGTGGGCATGGGGTACCTGATCCCGCTCGCGGCGATCGCGCTCGCCGCGTGGGCCGTGGTCACGCTGGTGCGGACGAGGCGTCGCGCAGCCAGCTGAGCGCGCGGAACCGCTCGGCGGCCGTCGAGGCGACCGCGGCGTCCTCGCCGTCGCGGCCCTCGGTAGCGCCGAACCAAGCGTCGGCCTCCATCCAGGCCCGCTCGATCTGAGCGTCGGATCGCAACCGCGCCGACGATCGGAACGAGTCGACCGAGCCCGAGTTCGTGATCGCCCCCTCGAGGGTCCCGGGCGCGAACTCTTCTCCGTATGGCGGGAGCTCGTCAAGGTGCTGGATCGCCCACAGGAGCACGCCAAGCGCCTCGCGACGCCACATGGCATCGTCGATCGCGGGGGCCGGCCAGGCGCCGCTTTCGGCCCGGAACATCATCCGCTCCTGATCGGTGACCGCTGGTCCCAGCCCCTCACGCTCGACCCATCGGTCGGTCTCGGCCCGGGCCGACTCTGCTTGCGCCACGCGATCGGGCTGGAAGCCGAACTCGCCCAGCGCGAGCTCGATCGTGCCGCGGCGCGTGAATGCGTAGAGCACCAGCGCTCGATCGGCGACCTCAAGGACGGTGGGTGGGGTCGGAGCGACCACGTGCTTCACATCTCGCGGCGGCCCTCGAGGGCCTGCGACAGGGTCACCTCGTCGGCGTACTCGAGGTCGCCGCCGACCGGAAGGCCGCTCGCGAGCCGCGTGACGCGCACCCCGAGCGGCTTGAGCAACGCCGCCACATACATCGCGGTGGCGTTGCCTTCCAGGTTGGGATTCGTCGCGAGGATGACCTCCGCGACGCCGTCGCGCTCCACCCGATCGAGCAACTCCTGCACCCGCAGGTCCTCGGGACCGATCCCGTCGAGGGGACTGATCGCGCCGCCCAGGATGTGGAACCGGCCGCGGATCAGCGCCGCCTTCTCGAGCGTGGCCGCGTCCTTCGGCTCCTCCACCACACACAGCTGCGTGCGATCGCGGGACTCGTCACGACAGACGCGGCACAGGTCACCCTCGGCCACGTTGCCGCACTCGCGGCAAAAGAAGATGCGCTCCTTGGCCTGAACGATCGCCTCCGCCAGCTGTTTCGCGTCGTCGATCGGGGCCTTGACCAGCCAGAACGCCAGGCGCTGGGCGGACTTCGGCCCGACGCCGGGCAGACGAGCGAGCTCATCGATCAGCTCCTGGATCGGTCCTTCGTAGGCCACCCGTCAGTCCTCCTTCGGGGTGACGGCCTGCGCGCCCAGCATCTCCTGCACCCTACGGAGGGCCTCGGCCTCGTCGGGCACGTCGGCCTCGTCGACGATCTCGACGTGCGCCACGCCTCCGGCGGGATCGCGTGCCTCGCGAACGACGCAGCGGACCCGCGGCGAGATGCCGAACACCTCGTTCAGCGCCGCGCGCAGTTCGTCCTGCTTCTCCTCCACCTTGAGCGGGCCGACCTTGCGGTCGGGAGGGAACGCGAGCTCGAGCTCGTCGCCGTCGTAGGCCGAGACGGTCGCGGACTCCAAGATCGCCTTCAGGATCATCTGGCGGCTGGTGCCCAGATGCTCGATCAAGGTGGGCCATGACCGGCGGAGCATCGTGACATCGACGCTGCCCGCGCTCGCGGCGTGGGGCGCGGCCGCGGCGGGCTCGACCGGTTCGGCCGGTCCGGTCGCCTCCGGCTCGGAGGGGTCGGTGGGGTGAACCGTTTCCTGCTCCTCGGCCGCCTCGGACTTCGACTCGTGCTCCGCGACCTCGGTCGAGAGGACGTCGGTCACGATAGGCGCGGCCGGCTCGGGGATCTCGAGATCGTCGGCTGGGCTCGGAGCCTTCACGGCGTGGCCGCCGGCGGCCGGCACGACCGAACCAGGCTCGAGGTCGGCCAGCCGCTCGAGACGCTCGAGGCGCGACAGCAGGCCAGCGGGACTCGGGTCGGTGTCCGGAAGCGTGGCGCGCACGAGCGCCAGCTCCAACGAGATGCGGGGCGACGTCGTCCATCGCATGTCCTGCTGGGCGGCCATCATCAGGGAGATGACCCGCGACAGCTCGCCGGGCGTGAACCGCTCGGCCTGGACCCGGATCGCCTCGTACGCGTCGGCGGGCACATCCAGGAGATCGGGCTGGCCCGGCGCGGCCTTGGCGAGCAGCAGGTCGCGGAAGTGGGCGAGCACCTCGTTCGTCACGTTGCGGATGTCCTGGCCGTCCTGAACGAGTCGGTCGACGACCTCGAAGGCACCCCGGGCGTCGCCGACCGCGACCGCGTCGGCCAACTCCCGCTGCACCTCCTCGTGGGGAGCGCCCAGGAGCGTTCGGATCACGTCGTCGTCGATCGTGGCCGCGCCCAGGACGCCGGCCTGATCGAGGAGCGAGATGGCGTCGCGCGCCGAGCCCTCCGAGTGGCGCGCGATCGAATGGGCAGCGGAGTCTGTGAGCGTCACGCCCTCGTTCGCCGCGATCTTCGTCAGGTGATCGGCCAGCTGCTCGATCGACAGACGCCGGAAGTCGAACCGTTGACAGCGGCCGATGATCGTCGCGGGCATCTTGTGCGGCTCGGTCGTGGCGAGCACGAACCGAACGCCGACGGGAGGCTCCTCGAACACCTTCAAGAGGGCGTCGAAGGCCTCACGCGACAGGCGCTGAGCCTCGTCGATGATGTAGACCTTCTCGCGGCCCTGGACCGGGGCGGTCGGCGCCTTCTCGCGGAGCTCGCGCGCGTCTTCGACTCCGCCGTGGCTCGCGGCGTCGATCTCGACGACGTCGAGGTGCGAGCCGGCGCGGATCGCGACGCACTGCGTGCAGGCGCCGCACGGCTCGGCGGTCGGACCCTGTTCGCAGTTGACCATCTTGGCCAGGATCCGGGCGGTCGACGTCTTGCCCGTGCCGCGGGGCCCGCAGAACAGGAAGGCGTGGTGCAGCCGGCCCTCTCGCACCGCCCCAGTCAGTGCCCGAACGACGTGGTCCTGACCGAGCACCTCGGTCGGCGTCTGTGGTCGGTATCGCCGATACAGCGCCTGGTGCTGCGTCTCGTCGGCCACTCGCTCCTCCTCGCGCCTCGCGCGCCTTCCCCTAGGGAACGTAGTGTGGCCGTGCACCCGCCGTCGACCACGGACGACTCGGTCGCTTCCTCGCACGGTAGCTCCAGCCAGGCATCCCTACGGCACCCACCAGGCTCCGCTTACGGCTGCTTCCTTCCGGACCTGACCGGGTTCGCGGTCTGGAGTCGCGTAGGACCCGACCTTCAACGCTCCGTGGCATAAGGGCTGCCCCGGACCATCCGGGCCTCGGGCGGGGATTCAGCCCCGCTGAAGCGGATCGCGGGTTACAGGGCACCGCTGGCTCCCCGCCTAGCACGGCCACGCCGGGAGTATACGCGGGGCGCCCGACACCTCAGCAGGCGCCGTGCGGCGGGCGTTCCAGGGATCGGTCCGGTCGCATGGAAGGGGTCAGTAGCACGCCGACGGCCGCGATGTTGAGCGTCGCGAACCACCACGCGCCTGCGGTCCAGGGCCAGACGGCGAGCAGGGGGAGGAGCAGAGCGGCCGACGCGTGGATCAGGCCCAAGCGAACCGAGGTAGGTTGCTCACACGCCCCAGCGTGGCGGCGGTGGGAACCGCCAGCCCCTCGCGTGCGTCCAAGGACGGTCAACAACCCGGACGACCGAATCGACCGACGAGGAGGCCCCATGAACGTGCAACGTCGCGTCACCATCGCAACCCTTCTGTCGCTCGCCGTGCTGGTCACGGCGGGAGTCGCCGCCTCACTCGCCGATCCGGTTCCCACATGTGGCGAGCACGTCGACGGCACGGGCCCCGACGCGACGGTGACGTTCACTCCGTGCCCGGACGACCCGACGGCGACCCTCGTGCCCGATGGTCCTCAGGTCGTCAAGCCGATGCCCGGCATGACCAACGTGCGTGCCCGACCCTTCGATACCGCGACGGTCGCCGACGACGACCGCACCGTGACGATCGATTTCTGGAGCGGCATCGAGCCATGTGCGGTGCTCGATCACGTGCAGGTCGACTTCGGCGACGACGCGGTGACGATCACGCTGTTCGAGGGCAGCGATCCAGCCGCCGGTGACGTCGCATGCATCGAGATCGCGGTGGAGAAGCGGGTCGTGCTCGTCCTCGAGGAGCTCCTGGCCGGGCGAGAGATCGTCGACGGCGGAGGCGACGCCTGACCGACGCCGTCATCGTCGGTAGGCTCTCCGGATGCCGATCGAGCCGACGCTTCCCGATGGCCTGCGGGCCCGCCCCCTCCGTCCCGAAGACCTGGCGGAGGCCGTCGAGATCGCGGCCGCGTGCGAGATCGCCGAGACCGGGGCGCCCGAGATCGACCCCTCGGACATCGAGACCGGCTGGGCCCGTCCAGGATTCGACCTCGAGACGATGTCGACGGCCGTCTTCGAGGGAGATAGCATGCTCGCCTTCGGCGAGGTGTTCCGCGGTCGCTCGGAGGTGGACGTACACCCCGACGCGAGGAATCGCGGCATCGGCTCGGCGCTCATGCGTTGGTCGTGGGAGATCGCCCGCGACGCGGGGAACCCTACGGTGGGGCAGACCGTCAGCGACGCGCGCGCAGACGCGATCGCCCTGTTCGGGGCCCACGGCTACTCGATATCCCACACGGCATGGATCCTGCGGATCGACCTCGCCGGCGGGACCGAGGCGCCCCCACTCCCCGAGGGGTACGCCTTCAGGGACTTCCTGCCGGGAGCCGACGACCGCGAGGTCTTCGACGTCATCGACACCGCGTTCTCTGCGTGGGAGGACCGCGAGTCCGAGGGCTTCGACAATTGGCGCGCCCAGATGCTGGCGCGCCCCGAGGTCAGACCGGACATCGTCCCTCTCGCAGTCGACGCCGGAGGGTCGATCGTCGGCGTGGCGATCGGGTACGACTACGGCGACCACCAGGAGGGGTGGGTCCAACAGCTCGCGGTGGCACGCGAGCATCAGGGCAAGCGGATCGGCACGGCCTTACTCGGCGAGAGTTTCCGTCGGTTCCGCGACGCGGGACGCACGGAATGCGGCCTGTCGACCGACTCGAGGACGGGAGCCCTCGGTCTGTACGAACACCTAGGGATGCACGTGCGGTCGAGCTACACGCGGTACACGAAGGCCCTGTAGCTCGGCTCGCGTCGGCGGTGGCCGAGGGATTCGAACCCTCGAGGGAGTTGCCCCCCTACACGCTTTCCAGGCGTGTCCCTTCGGCCGCTCGGGCAGGCCACCGCGACGAGTCTAGCGAAGGCAGAGAACGGCTCAGTGGGCGGCGGCGCTCGCCAGGATGCGGTCGATCTCGCCATCGAGGAACGACGCGTACATCTCCTGCCCCTGTGCCGACAGGTGATACCGGTCGGCCGCGAACCAATGCGGATGCCCGGTGCTGAACCCGAACCACCGGATCACGTGGACCTTGGCGAGTCCCTTGGCGCACGCGTTCAGGATCGCGTTGTTCGAGTCCTGCCACTCGCGCGGCACCTTGTTCGTGACGAGGAACAGGCGCCGGGAATGGCCGGCGAGCGCGACGATCCTCTCGCAGTCGGTGGGATCGATCGGGCCGTTCGTGCCCAGGTGAACGACGACCCGCTTCGCGAGGAGGCCGCGACGCAACAGGTCGCGGACAACCCACACGCCCTTGGAGAACTGACGCCCCTCCCTGGCCTGGACGGTGACCCCGAGGCGAACGAGCTCGTCCCTGGCCGACACCATGATCGAGTCCCCCACCCCGACTCGGCCGGCGGGGACGTCGGCTCGCGCAGCGAACGCGGCGCCCTGGAGCACCAGCACCGAAGCGACCACCATGATCGTGAGCAGACGACGACCCATGCTCGAGACAACGGCGTCCCACGAAGGGGCCTTGAGGGCCGATTCAGTGGTCGGGAGTGGGCTAGGCTCGCGCCGACACGACCGACCCGCGCACGAACGGAGGCTGTCGACATGAGCAACACGCCGGCCGACCAGATCGACCCGTCTGCCATCATCCGGAGCAAGGAGTACCGCGGCCTACTCGTGCTGGCGGGGGTGGTCGGGTTCGTCGTCTCGCTCGTCGCCTGGTGCTTCCTCACGCTGGTCCCGTGGATCCAGGACACGGTGTACACCGACCTGCCGAGCGCGCTCGGGTTCTCCAGCACTCCGACCTGGTGGCCTATCCCGATCCTCGCGATCGCGGGCCTTCTCACGGCGTTCGCGATCGTGCACATGACCGGCGGGGGCGGAGGCGTGCCCGCCGAGGGTCTGTCGTCGGGGATCACCCGACCCAACGCGCTGGCGGGCGTGATCCTCGCCGCGCTGGCGACCCTCGGGTTGGGGCTGGTGCTCGGGCCGTCGTCGCCGGTCATCGCGCTCGGCACCGGGGTGTCGCTCCTGGTGCTTCGGCTCTCCAGGAAGGACATCCCGGAGCAGGTCCAGGGGATCGTCGCAGCCGCGGGCTCATTCGCGGCTCTCGCGATGGTGTTCAACTCGCCGATCATCGCGGCCATCATCCTGGTCGAGGCCGCGGGGCTGGGCGGCCCGAAGGCGCCGCTGGTGGTGCTGCCGGGCTTGATGGCCGGCGCGATCGGCTCGCTCGTCTACCTCGGTCTGGGCGACATCACCGGGCTCAGCACCGCCGCCTACTCGCTCCAGCCGCTCTCGCTGCCACCGATCGGCGACCTCACACTCGGCGAGTTCGGTTGGGCCATCGTCGTGGGTGTGCTCGCGGCGATCGTCGGCTACCTCGTGGTCGAGTTCGGACGCGCGACCGAGCGCCTGGTCAAGCACCGCCCCATGATCCTGATCCCCCTCGCCGGCGTCCTCGTGGCGTGCATGGCGATCGCGTTCGCCGAGATCACCGGAGAAGACCTCTACGCGATCCTGTTCTCGGGATCGCGTGCCCTCGACCCCGTGGTGAGCGACGCCGCCACTCTGTCGGTGGCGACGGTGTCGTGGTTGTTCCTGTTCAAAGGGTTCGCGTGGGCGACGTCCATGGGCAGCTTCCGCGGCGGCCTCGTGTTCCCCGCCATATTCATGGGTGCGGTAGGAGGCATCCTCGCGTCACACCTCCCGGGGTTCCCCGAGGGAGCGGCGGTGCCCGCGGTCATGGGCGCCATGCTCGTTGCAGTGCTGCGACTTCCCCTGGCCGCATCGGTGATCACGTTGCTGCTGACCTCGAGCGCAGGCCTGGCGGCGACGCCGCTGATCATCGTCGGGGTCGTCACGGCCTACGTCGTGGTCGACAAGCTGTTCGCCAGATCGGAGGCCACGAGCGGGCCCGCACCGACGGAACCACCGGAAGCGGCCTGAAGCGCCGCTCACGCATCGAACGCACCACCAGGTCGTGCGAAGGACGGATGCCGGCGGGTGGCGGTGCGCACTCGAGGTGCGCACCGCCCCACCGCGTGGAATGGCGGAGGCGGCAGGATTTGAACCTGCGAGAGACGGATTAGGCCCCTAACCGCTTTCGAGGCGGTCCCATTCGGCCGCTCTGGCACGCCTCCGCCGGCGAGTTTAGCCGACGGTCATGACCCCACGGCCGGCCGGGCCATAGGATGCGCGCATGGGATCGGATGGCTGGATCGCCACGACCTCGGTCGACGACGTCCCCGAGGGTCGCTCCGTCAAGGCGACGGCCGGTGACGAGCGCGTGATGCTGCACCGGATCGGCGCCCGCGTCTACGCCCTGCAGAACCGATGCACGCACCAGGGGGCACCCCTGGATCGGGGCCCGGTCGCGACCGCCGGGTCAGACGTGACGGTCACGTGCCCGTTCCACGGGAGCGTGTTCCGTCTCGAAGACGGCCGGGTGCTACGCGGCCCGGCACGCACGGCCGTGCAGGCGTACGAGACGCGGGTCGCCGACGGCGTGATCGAGGTGCGCCCTCGGACCCAGTGATCCCCTAGCGACGGTCGCGGAAGAAGACGCGCAACAGCTCGGAGCTTTCGGACGCCATCACGCCGGACGTCACGTCCACCCGGTGATTCAGGCGATCGTCGCGCAACAGGTCGCCGAGCGACCCCGCGAAGCCGGCCTTCGGATCGGCGGCCCCGACGACCACGCGAGGCACGCGGGCGAGCACGATCGCCCCAGCGCACATCGCACAGGGCTCGAGGGTCACGTAGAGGGTGCAGCCATCGAGCCGCCACGATCCGAGGGCACTCGCCGAGCGACGCAGGGCGAGGATCTCGGCGTGAGCCGTAGGATCGCCCTCCAGCTCACGCGCGTTGCCGGCAGAGGCCACCGAGCGGCCGTCCCTCACGACCACGCAGCCGACCGGCACGTCACCGTGGCCAGAGCAGGCGCGGGCCTCGTCGAGCGCCATGCGCATGAACGCGTCGTCGCCAGTAGTCTTATCCATACTAGTAGGCGTCGATCTCGAGCAACCGCTCGTCGCTGATGCCCAAGTGGTGCGCGATCTCGTGGGCGAGGGTGTGCGAGATGACGCTGCGAAGACGATCTTCGTCACCTCGTGCCTGGGCCTCGATCTCCATTCGGAACAACGTGATCCGGTCGGGCATCACGTTGGAGTATCCCGCCCCCCGATCCACCAACGGCACGCCCTCGTAGAGCCCGAGCAGGCGCTCGCCGTTGGCCGCCCGATCTTCGATCAGGAACTCGACGTTGGAGATCGAGCCCGCTACCCACGGGGGCAGCGCGTCGATCGCGTCGGCGACCATGTGCGAGAAGGCCTCTTCGTCGACCATCGGGTCAGCGTAGTCGCGACCGAGCCGAACGCTCGCGTAGGCTTGCACCACGATGCCGGGCGCGTTGCTGACCGACCTCTACGAACTCAACATGGCGGCCAGCTACCTGCGTCGCGGGATGATCGCTCCGGCGACGTTCAGCCTGTACGTCCGCGGCCTGCCCCCCGAACGCGGGTTCCTCGTGAGCGCCGGCCTCGAGCCCTGTCTCGCGTTCCTCGAGCAGCTCTCCTTCTCACAAGACGATCTCGCGTACCTGTCGACGATCGGGTTCGACGACCGCGCCCTGGCCGACCTTGCCGCGATCCGATTCGAGGGCGACGTGTGGGCCGTGCCGGAGGGGCGGATCGTCTACGCCGACGAGCCGCTACTCGAGGTCACCGCCAGCCTTCCGGTCGCACAGCTCGTCGAGTCCTACCTGCTGAACCAGATCAACGTCCATTCCACCCTTGCCAGCAAGGCGGCGCGATACGTGATCGCCGCCCGCGGACGCGACCTCGTCGATTTCGCACTCCGGCGCACCTACGGCCTCGACGCTGCGCTCGCCGTGGCGCGCTCGAGCGCCATCGTCGGCTTCGTGGCGACATCGAACGTGGACGCCGCCCGCCAGCTGGGACTCCCGGTCGCGGGGACGATGGCCCACTCCTTCGTCGAGGCCTTCGCGAGCGAAGGCGAAGCCTTCCGGGCCTTCGCCGAGGATCACCCCGAGCGAGCGATCTTCCTGGTCGACACCTACGACACCGTGACCGGAGTGCGGGTGGCGATCGACACCGCGCGTTCGATGGCGATCCCGGGCGAGCGATTCGGGATCCGGCTCGACAGCGGCAACATCGCCGACCTGGCGGCCGAGGCTCGCGGACTTCTCGATGACGCGGGGCTGCAGCGCGGCAGGATCTTCGCGAGCGGCGGGCTGGACGAGCACGAGATCGCGCGCCTGCTCGAGCTGGGGGCCCCGGTCGACGCCTTCGGCGTCGGAGGACAACTCGGCGTCAGCGCCGACGCGCCGCTGACCGAATTCGTGTACAAGCTGTCGGAGTACGACGGCCGCCCCACGATGAAGCTGTCGGCCGCCAAGGCGAGCGCCCCAGGACGCAAGCAGGTGTGGCGGGGATCCGAGGGTGACCTGATCGGGCTCCGGGACGAGTCGGGGCCACCGGGGGCCGAGCCCCTGCTGGAGATCGCGATGCGGGATGGGGTCCGGGTCGAAGCTGCCCCGACCATCTCGGACTCAAGGCGTCGCTTCGAAACCGACCTGCCGGGTGTGCCGGTCGGCGCCCGTATGCTCGTCGATCCGATCCGCACACAGGTGCCAAGGTCCGACGCGCTGCAACGCCTCACCGACAAGGCCCGCGAACGGGCCATGCGGCGCGTGGAGCCGGCCGAGTGAGCGAAGCTCCTCGACGCCACTGGCTCCGCCGCGTGGTGATCGGCGTGGCTTCTTTCGTGGTGGTGTTCTACCTCGGGGGGGGCTTCTACTTCTCAGGTGTCTTGAACGAGGAAGCGCTCGACGGTGCAGCGCGACGGGCCTCGCTGGATCCCGTCTACGACCTCGTCGTCACCGAGATCGACGGTCAGCGCATCACGCTCTCGCCCGAGGACGACCCCGGGTTTCTCACCGACGAGGGGGTGTACGGCCTGACGTGGGAAGGAGGATACGGCCAGATCGGGGCGATCGTGAAGGAGCGCCATGGAGAGGTGGAGCGCGAATTCTCGCTGGTCTCTGGGTCGCCACCGTCGGAGGGGACTCCGGCCGAGTTAGAGGTGCGGGCCTGGCCCGATCCCGAGTCCGCCGGTGTCACCTCCGAGGACGTCAGCATCGAGACCCCGCTGGGCTCGGAACCTGCCTGGTTCGTCCCGGGTGATCGCGACACGTGGGCGATCGTCGTCCACGGCAACTCGACCTCGCGTCTCGACGGCCTGCGCATGACGCCGATCCTCGCCGACCTCGGCTATCCCACGCTCGTGATCTCGTACCGCAACGACGCAGGTGGGCCAGAGGACCCCAGCGGCAGGCTGAAGTACGGCCTGACCGAGTGGGAGGATCTCGACGCATCCGTCCGATATGCCGTCGAACAGGGAGCACGGCGCGTCGTGCTCGTGGGGTACTCGATGGGCGGCGGGATCGTGATGGCGTTCCTGCAACGCTCGGAGCTGTCGTCGCTCGTCGACGCGGTCATCCTGGACGCGCCGATGCTCGACTTCTCGGAAACGGTCGACGACAACGCCTCGAGGGAGACCCTGCCCGTGATCGGGCTTCCGCTCCCCTCGTCCCTCACGGCGACGGCGAAACGGATCGCCGACATGCGGTTCGACATCGGCTGGGACGAGCTGAACTACCTCGCTACCCCGAAGCGATATCGGGTGCCGTTCCTCGTGTTCCACGGGACCGCCGACACCACGGTGCCGATCGCCACGAGCGAAGAGTTCGCCGAACTACGTCCTCAACTCGTCACCCTGGTCCGCTGTCAGAAGGCCGAACACATCGCCTGCTGGAACCGAGACCCGGACGGCTACGCGGTCCACGTGCGGTCCTTCCTCGACGCGCTCTGAGTCCGAGTTGCCCCTCTGCCTGTCCGGGGGTACAACCTCCCCGGGTGCCGAAAGGCCCTCGGGAGGATCCCGTGGTTCGCTCGCTCGTGACGAAGTCGACCAGCCTGCCGAACTCGTCGTGGCGAGGCGGTTCGTTCTTCGTGGGATGGGGACCCCTGGCGGCGCTCCGGTTCGGCGCGGCCCTGGTCGTGGCGTCGTACGCGCTCGCATACGGCGCGGTGCCCGGGTTCCCGGCGCCCGCACACGTGCGGGGATCCACGCTCGTCCTATCCATCGTGCTCGCGGCCTCGGCCGCCGTGCAGCTGATCTGGCGGCGGTCCCGGCCCGTGGCGGTCGCGTGTCTTGCGGCCGACGCGTTGGTCGTCGTGGCCCTGATCCTGCTCTACCGCTTCGATCCGCGGGACTTCGCCTGGGTCACCCTGCTGGTGGTGGAGGTGGAGGCCGTCATCGTGCTCGGACTGTGGGGAGGGATCGGCACATGGGCCGTCGCGGCCGTGTTCTTCGTCGCGACCGAACCCCTGCCGGGGTCACCGATCGGCTCCCAGACCGACCCGGCCGGCATCGGGGTCGAGATCGCCGCCGGCTTCCTCATCGTGGTCGCGTTCGGGTTGGTGAACAAGGAGGTCGACCGGGAGCGGGTCTGGCTCCGAGCGCTCATCGAGACCGCCCCAGATGCCATGATCGTGATCGACGACGACGACACGATCCTGCTCGCCAACCGCCAGGCCCACCTCATGTTGGACTGGCCCGAGGATGCGCTCGTGGGCCGCTCCATCCGGGACGTGATAGATCCCGACGAGGCACCGACGCTGTTCGCGGATCGGCGCGCGGGTGACAACGGCATCGAGCTCGAGCGCGTCTCCGCCCTCCGTCGCGACGGCACCGCGATCCCGGTCCATGTATCGGCGCGGATGGCGAACGAGGCGAGCGGGATCAGGACGGTGATCGTTCGCGACGTCAGCGAGCTTCGATCGGCTCAGGAACGCCACCGCCGCAGCGAGAGCCGCTACCGGCACGTCGTACACGCGATGCCCGAGATCGTCTACGTCCTCGACATGACGACCGATCCGCCGCGCCCAACGCTGGTGGACGGCGCCGTCCTCGAGCTGACGGGCCTCACGGGCGACGAGTTCATCGCCGATCCCGACCGGTGGTTCGCGATCCTGCATCCCGAGGACGCCGCCATCGCGCTGGAATCGCTGAGGAAGCAGCGCAGCGATCGCTCGTCGATAACGCGCCGCTTCCGCATCCGGAGCCCGGACGGTGGCTGGCGATGGCTCGAGGACCGCTCGCGCATCGAGGCGGACGCCGAGGGACGACCCGCGCGAGTGGTGGGCCTGGCGCGGGACATCACCGACGAGCTCGAGCGGCGCCGGGAACTCCAGGACGCCGAGAGGAGGCTCCGCACATTGGTCGAGACCCTGCCCGGCGCCGTGTACAGCCAGGCGGTGGCGGGCGATCGGCGGCCGCTGTACGTGAGCCCGCGGTTCGAAGAGCTCACGGGGTACTCGGCCGACGACCTGCAGGACTCGCCCACCGTGTGGCTCGGCATGATCGACCCTCGTGACCTGCCGCGAACCGACGACGCGACCCTTCGCACCGAGCGCGACCGGTCCATCCCGTTCGATCAGGTGTATCGCATCCATACGAAGTCCGGACAGGTGCGATGGATCCACGACCTCTGCACGATCGTCGACGACGAGCACGGAACCCCCATCGCCTGGCAGGGCGTCTTCTTCGACGTGACCGACGAGCACGAGGCCCGGGCGCTCGTGCAGCGACGAACGGACTCCATGGTGCGCCTGGCGGAGGAGCGACGGGACCTGATGGAACAGATCGTGCTCGCCGAGGAACAGGCGCGACGGCGGCTGGCGCAGGACCTGCACGACGACGCGATCCAGGGGATGATCGGGCTCGGGCTGCGCACGGAGGTCATCGCAGGGCGGATCGAGGACGAGCGCTCCCGAGAGGAGCTGGCTCGGCTCGCGCGCGACATCTCCGACACGGTTGGGCGGCTGCGCGAGCTGACGTTCCAGCTGAGCCCGACTTCGCTGGAGGAGCACGGGCTCGTCGCAGGTCTGCGGGAGTTCGTCGAGGGCTCGCTCGCGGGGCAAGGGGTGCGCGGCCGGGTCGACGGCGAGCTGGCGGCGGAGCCATCGCAGGTGGTGCGCACCCTCGCCTACCGGGTGGGTCAGGAGATCCTGATGAACGTGCGCAAGCACGCCGGCGCGGGCCGGGTCGACGTGCAGGTCGCCGATGTGGCCGGAGGCATCTCGGTGCTCATCGGAGACGACGGCGTGGGATTCGACGTGGACCGGGCCCTGGCGCCGCGTCCCGGCCATCTCGGCCTCCCATCTATCGTGGCCCAGGTCGAACGTGCTGGAGGTCGGGTCTCGGTGACGAGCGCTCCGGGCGAGGGCAGCCGGGTCGAGTACTGGCTCCCGTCGGCCCCGATGGAGCCGGTTCCACCGGACGGCCCGACGTCCGGCTAGGGGCTCGCCTCGTCGCGGGCTGCGGCGCGAGCCTTCTCGAACGCCGTGATCTCGTGGTTGTGACGCAGCGATAGGGCGATCTCGTCGAGCCCTTCCATGAGCCGCCACCGAACGAACTCCTCCATCGCGAAGGTCTCCTCGAGTCCGGGGGCGCGCACGGTCTGCGCGTCAAGATCGACGACGATCCGGGTCGCCGGGTCATCCAGCACGGCGTCCATGAGCGCGCGAACCGACTCGGCCGCGAGCTCGACCGGCAGCAGGCCGATCTTGGTGCAGTTGTTGCGGAAGATATCGGCGAAGCTGGGGGCCACGATCGCCCGGAACCCGGCATCCTCGAGCGCCCAGGGAGCATGTTCTCGGCTGGAACCGCACCCGAAATTCGGTCCCGCGATGAGGATCGAGGCGCCGTCGTAGCGAGGGTCGTTCATCACGAACGACGGGTCCCGGCGCCACTCGTCGAACAGGAACGGCCCGAAGCCGGTCCGCTCCACGCGCTTGAGGTACTGCGCAGGGATGATCTGGTCGGTGTCGACGTCGGATCGATCCAGCGGCAGGGCCGTGCCCTCGACGATGCGCACCGGGTCCATCAGCTCAGCTCCTCGGGCGTCGCGAAGCGGCCGGCGATCGCGGTCGCCGCGGCCACGACGGGGCTGACGAGATGCGTCCGCCCGCCCTTGCCCTGGCGACCCTCGAAGTTGCGGTTCGAGGTCGAGGCGCTGCGCTCGCCCGGCCTGAGGATGTCGGGGTTCATCCCCAGGCACATCGAGCACCCGGCGCCCCGCCACTCGAAGCCGGCCTCGGCGAAGACGCGGTCCAGCCCCTCCCGCTCGGCCTGGATCTTCACGGCGACCGAGCCCGGCACGACGAGGCCGCGCAGTCCTGGGGCGATCGTCCGGCCCGCCACCACCTCGGCCGCCACTCGCAGGTCCTCGATGCGCGAATTCGTGCACGAACCGATGAAGACCGTGTCGGGAGCGATCTCGCGGATCGGGGTTCCGGGCTCCAGGTCCATGTACGCGAGCGCCCGAGTCGCCGACTCGATGCGCTCCGCCGACCCGAGGCTCTCGGGATCCGGCACGGCGTCGTCGATCGTCACCGACTGGGCGGGGTTCGTGCCCCAGCTGACGTACGGACGGAGCGCCGAGGCGTCGATCTCGACCTCGGTGTCGAAGATCGCACCCGGGTCCGACGGCAGGTCCCGCCACTCGTCGAGAGCTCGCTCCCAGGCGCGGCCCGACGGAGCGAACGCGCGACCCTCGACGTAGGCGAACGTCGTGTCGTCGGGCGCCACCATCCCCGCGCGCGCGCCGCCCTCGATCGACATGTTGCAGATCGTCATGCGCCCCTCCATCGAGAGGGCGCGGATCGCCGAGCCACGGTACTCGACCACGTGGCCGACGCCGCCGCCGGTCCCGATGCGGTTGATGATGGCCAGGATGATGTCCTTGGCGCTGCAGTCGCGCGGCAGCTCGCCGTCCACGGTGATCGCCATCGTCCGAGCCTTGGTCTGCGGGAGCGTCTGGGTCGCAAGCACGTGTTCGACCTCGCTCGTCCCGATGCCGAAGGCGAGCGCTCCGAACGCGCCGTGGGTGCTCGTGTGGGAGTCGCCGCACACGATCGTCATCCCGGGCTGGGTGTAGCCCATCTCCGGCCCGATCACGTGGACGATCCCTTGTCCGTCCGAGCCCCAGGGATACAGCGTGACGCCGAACTCGTCGGCGTTGGCGCGCAGCGCCTCCATCTGGCGACGGCTGATCTCGTCGGTGACCGGTCCGGCCGTTGTGGGCACGTTGTGGTCCATCGTGGCGACGGTCAGCTCCGGACGCCGAACCGATCGGCCATGCATCCTGAGCCCATCGAACGCCTGCGGGCTCGTGACCTCGTGCACCAGGTGAAGGTCGACGTAGAGCAGGTCGGGCTCGCCGTCGGTCCGATGCACGACGTGGCGTTCCCACACCTTCTCAGCAAGCGTCTGCGGCATCCTCGTTCCCTTGACCGTCGCCTTCTGGAGTTCCATATATCGGAATCATGTATCATCCAACGGACATGACCGTAGCACACACACCGCGCGAGCGCTCCGCACCCGACACGGGAGTCGGAGTGCTCGACCGCTCGATGGCGGTGATGCGGGCCGTCGAGGAGGGTGCACGATCGTTCACCGAGATCGCGCGCGCGACGGGGCTCCCGCGGCCCACCGCCCACCGCTTGATCCGCGCGCTCCAGGGTCATGGCTTGCTCGCCCTCGACGAGCGCGCCGGATATCGGATCGGACCTCGGATCCTGGGACTGGCGGCCGCCGGGCTCCGCGAGGATCCCCTGCGGGCGATCGCACACCCGGTCCTCCAGGATCTCTCGACCACGACGGGAGAAAGCGCCCAGCTGTACGTCCGGGTCGCGGATCAGCGGGTCTGTGTCGATTCGGTGGAGTCTTCGAGCGAGCTGCGGACGATCGTCGCGGTCGGTTCGGCCCTCCCCCTGACCGCGGGATCGGCAGGCAAGGTCGTTCTCGCCTGGGACACGCATGACGACCGAGAACGGCTGATCGAGTCGATGCAGGCACCCACGGCGGCCACGCCCACCGGAGACGCGCTGCGGCGCCAACTCGCCTCGATCAGGCGTACGGGCAGCGCGTACAGCCTGGGTGAGCGCGCCCAGGGAGTCGGCTCGATCAGCGCACCGGTCCTCGACGCCCACGGCGAGCTGCGCGCCGTGGTATCGATCTCGGGCCCCGAGCGCCGGCTCGGACGGGGGGCGACCGCAGCGCTCACCGGTGCCGTCGTGGCGGCGGCGGCACGCCTCGAGGCGTCCCTCGGCGCCTGATCCGAGGATGCGGGGAATCCCTCCCGCGCAGTATCCTCGCCCGATGTCCCTGCTGGCACCGGTGACGCGCGTCGTCGACCCGTGGCTCACCCCACGTCGTGCGATCACCGCCTCTGTGGCCTCCACCGCCGCGGTCGCGATGATCGCGGCGGCCCCCGGTTCGCCGTTCCATCCCGTGCTCCCCCAGAGCGCCGGGAGGGGACCGATCGGGGCGCTCGCCACGTTCTTGCTCCTGGGACACGTTCCGAGCGGGGTCATGATCGGCTTGGGGTTCGTGGCGATGGTCGCCGCCGGGGCCTGCTTCCTATTGATACTGCGTGCGTGCGAACGCGGCGACATCTCGGTACGAACGGTGGTCACGCTCACGGTGGCGTACCACCTCGTGATCCTGGCGTTGCCGTTGTTGTTGTCCAGGGACGTCTTCAGCTACGCCTACTACGGACGGATCCTCAGCAACTACGGCGACAACCCGTTCGTCGCCACGCCCGCCAACTACCCGGCCAACGACCTGTGGCGATTCACCTGGCCAGGCTGGCGCGATACTCCGTCGGTGTACGGGCCGGTATTCGTCTGGGTGTCGGCGGCCATCACCTCGATGTTCCGCTCGATCCCCGACACGATCGCCGCGTTCCAGTCCGTCGCGGTCGGCGCGAGCCTGGGTGCCATCTGGTTCGTGGGAGCCGCCGTCGAGCGCTTGCGTCCCGGTCGCCGCGCCTACGCGATGGCCATCATCGGGCTCAACCCCATCGTGCTGTTCCACACGCTGGGGGGCGGGCACGTCGACGCGCTGGTGATGCTCTCCGTCGCGGCGGCCTTCTACCTGGTGACGACCGAGCGTGAACTACCGGCCACGGCGATCCTGACCCTCGGGGCGCTCATCAAGGTCTCCGCGGCCGTGCCGCTCCTGTTGCTGATCGTCTACCTCGTGGCGCGCGCACCACGCCCGCAACGGCTCCGAACGGCGGCAAGCCATATCGGCCTGGCGGTCGGCATCTCATTCGCGGCCGCGTGGCCATTCCTTCAGGCGGCCAACCCGACGCTCGGCATGGTCGAGCTGGTGCAACACGGCTCGTGGATCGCCCCGCCCGCGCTGGCAGAGCGCACGCTGGAGACCGTCGGGCGGATCGTCGCGGGCGACGTCGGCGGCGCGGTCGGCGTCGTCGTCGCGAGGATCGGGATGTTCGCGGCCATGGCCGGCGGCCTGTGGATGATCTTCCGCCAGGTCGTCCGGCGTGCGCCCCTCGTCGATTCGACCGCCTACCTCGCGGCCGCCTGGGGATGGGCGCTGCTGTTGATGATGCTGTTCTCGCCCACGCTGTTCCCCTGGTACTTCGCTTGGGTTCTCCCAGTCGCCTGGGCCCTGCCGCGCGTGCCGCGCCGCACGCTCGAGCTGGCGTTGTTGGCACTCACCACATCACAGCTGACCACCGAGAACTTCCGCCTGCCCGAATGGATGCACATCGATCTGCCGATCGGGCATCCCTTGTTGATCGCGTTGCTCGTGTGGTTCCTCCGCGACCTGTGGCTCCGACTGCGCCACGACATCGCGATCGACGCCGACATCGACGTCGTCGAGGCCGCGAAGGTGATCAAAACGGGAGCCGACGAGACGATCGTCCTGCCCGACGACGACGCGACGCCCAGCTACCAGGCGTAGGCCTCGGGGGCGGCGCCGCCCGGGCCCGGGAAGATCTCATCCAGCTGGCCCAGCACCTCGTTCGACAGCGAGATCTCGAGCGCCCGCAAGGACCCCAGCAGCTGCTCCTGTGTCCGGGGCCCGATGATGGGGGCCGTGACCGTGGGCTGATGGAGCAACCAGGCGAGGGCGACGTCGGCGGGCCGCTCGCCGAGCGAGTCGCACAGCGCCTCCCATCGCTCGAGCTGGGGCCGCAGCTGCTCGATCTCCTGGACCATGTACTGCTGCGAGCGCCGGCCCTCGGTGACCTTCTGCAGAGCTCCGGCCAGCAGGCCTCCGTCGAGCGGGCTGTAGCAGATCAACCCCATGCCGTACTCGGCCACGGCGGGGATCACCTCGAGTTCGACGGTGCGCTGGTTCAGGTTGTAGATCGACTGCTCGGTGGCCAGGCCCAGCGAGTGGCGCCAGCTGGCGATCTCGTTGGCACGCGCGATGTGCCAGCCGGCGAAGTTCGACGACCCGACGTAGAGGATCTTCCCCTCACGCTTGAGTTGTTCGAAGGCCTCCCAGACCTCATCCCACCATGCCTCGCGATCGATGTGGTGCATCTGATACAGGTCGATGCGATCGGTCTGCAACCGGCGCAGCGAGGCCTCGCACGCCGTGCGGATGGCCAGCTTGGACAGGCGTCCCTCGTTGGGCCAGTCGCCCGTGGTTCCGTAGACCTTGGTGGCCAGGACCACCTTGTCGCGCCGTCCGCCGCCCTGGGCGAACCAGCGGCCGATGAGGTCCTCGGTGACGCCGACACCCAGGTGCCGTCCGTAGACGTTGGCCGTGTCGAAGAAGTTGATGCCGTGGGCCAAGGCGGCGTCCATGATCGCGAACGAGTCGGCCTCGGACGTGTGCGGCCCGAGGTTCATGGTGCCCAAGCACATGCGGCTGACCACCAGGCCGAGGCGCCCGACGTGCGTGTACTCCATCGTTCGAGTCTACCCACCGATCGGCACGTCATCGGCCGATCCCGTGGGGTCGTCTGCCGCGGAGGCACGCTCGAGAGAGCCGTCACGCTCGGGCGTGCGGGAGCCCGGCACGAACATGAAGACCAGCGTGACGCCGCCGCCCACCAGACCCGCCAGCAGCATCGTGGCGTCGGCACCGATCGCCGACGCCATGGGGCCCACCACGGCGAACGACAGCGGCACGCCCGCGATCGTGATCATCCAGTCCAGGCTCATGACCCGACCGAGGAGGTTGCTCGGCACGAGCCGTTGGATCACCGTGATCCAGATCACGACGAGCGCGGTGATCGAAGCCTCCGCCACCGCCGCGACGAGCATCGCGTGCCACAGCTCGGTCACGACGCCGAAGCCGGCGGTGGCGAACATCCCGACGGCCCACGTCAGGTACAGGGCGGTCATCGCGCGCCGAGGCAGCCGCCCGCGCTGCCCGAACGTGAGCGCGACCGTGACGGCGCCCGCCCCGCCGGCCGCGTACACAAGACCGAGCTCCACGTCGCTGCTCCCGAGCTCGTTCTTCACGATGAACGGCACGAGGGCCTCCCACGGCCCCCAGACCGCGAACAGGCTGAGGATCGACGCGGTCATCGTGATCAGCAGCCAGCGGGTTCGCCGCACGTACGCAAGGCCGGCGAGGGCGTCGGCCCACACGGAGGCCGCCTCCTCGCTCCTGTCGACGGGGGGCCGCGCCCGCATCCTGGCGATCATGAGCGCCGAGAACGCGAAGGTGGCGCCATCGATCAGGAAGGCCACACCTGGATCGAATACGCCTACCAGGAACCCTCCGAGCATCGGGCCCAGGAGCATCAGCGCCAGGGGCCGGACGAACTGATCGAGGGAGTTCGCCTCCACCAACAGATCCGAGGGGACGATGTCGGGCACGATCGAGCTGAAGGCAGGCTGGAAGAGCGCCTGTCCCACCCCGAACACGAACACGAGGGCGATCAGGATCGGGATCGTGAGGACGTCCGAGATCGACAACACCCCGATCGTCGAGATCGCGACCAGGCGGACCAGGTCGCCGGCGATCATGAGACGACGCCGATCGATCCGATCCGCGAGCACTCCAGAGAGCAGGAGCAACAGGACCTGCGGAAGACTCCACGCGATGCCGACGACCGCGAGCGCCGAGGGAGTGTTGCGAAGTTCGATGACCTGCAGCGCCATCGAGACGTAGTAGATGCCGTCGCCCACCATCGATACGAACATGCCCGTCCACAGCAGGCGGAAGTCGCGCAGCCGCAACGGCTTGATGACGCCGAGACGGGCGGAGCGAGGCGGGATCGGCTGGTCGCTCACCCCGGAAGGATAGGACCCGAGCGCGGCGGTGAAGGGGTCACGCCTCCGCGATGCGTCCGTCCGACATGAACGCGATACGGTCGAGGACGGACTCGATCGTCCGGTCGTGGGTCGCGATCAGGCAGGTCGTGCCGGTCCCGGAGGCCTCCAGCATCACGTCGATCATCCTGGTCGCCCATCCGGCGTCCTGATGAGCGGTCGGCTCGTCGGCCACGAGCACCCGGGGCGCGAGCGCGAGCGCTCGTGCGAGCGATGTGCGCTGCTGCTCACCTAGCGAGGTCTCCCTGGGGTAGCGACGGCGGAGCCCACCCAGGCCGAGCCGTTCGATGAGGTCGTCGGCCAGACCCGCCATCTGTGGCAGCGAGCCCGCGAGTCGCGCGGGGTATCGGACGTTCTCCTCGACGGAGAGCTCGTCCATGAGCCCCAGCCGTTGGGGCATGACGCCGAGCACGGACCAGGGTGTACCCGACCCGTCTGAGATCTCGATCGTCCCCGAGTCGGGCGCCTCCCAGCCGGCCACGAGGTTGAGCAGCGTGGTCTTCCCCGAGCCAGAGCGGCCGATCACGCCCACCATCTCCCCTGCCCGCAGGGTGAGGGTGGCTCCCCTCACGGCGCTCGTTGCGTCGTCGCCCCGCCCGTAGGTCTTGGAGACGTTGTCCACCCGAACGGTCGCGGGCCGCTCGCCGTCGTCGAACCAGGTCGGCGAGCCATCGGGCCAACGGATCGGCGTCGCATCGACGAGATCCGCCGGGTGCTCCGGGGTTCCTTCACCCGCGACGGCTCCGTGCGCCAGCTCGAGTCGATCGTGTGCGATCGCCATCACGTCGGGGTCATGGGTCCCGATGAGGAATCCCACGCCGTGATCGCAGAGCGAGCCGATGCGTTCGAGCACCCTGTCGGCGGAGGCGACGTCGAGCTCGGCGGTCGGCTCGTCGGCCAGCACGAGGCGAGCGCCGGTCGCCACCGCCTGAGCGAACGCGGCCCGCTGAAGCTCCCCGCCCGACAGTTCGGACGGAAGGTGATCGCGGCGATCGCCGATCTGCAGTTCCTCCAACAGGCGGGCTCCGTCGACCCCGCTCATGCCGCCCCGCGACGCGACCTCGAGGTGCTCGGCGACCGTGAGGTACTCGATGAAGTTGTCCGCCGGACGCTGATAGACGTAGGCGAGGAGGCCGTGCCGAAGCCGGCGGCGCGCTCGGCCGGACGCATGCCCGATCTCACGACCGTGCACGGATATCCTGCCGTCCGTCGGCGCGTCCAGGCCGGCGATCAACCGGAGCAGCGACGACTTGCCGCTGCCGGAAGGTCCCACGAGCGCGGTGATGTGACCGGCGCGGACCGTCGCCGACACGCCCCGGAGCGCGTGCACCTGACCACTGACCGTGCGATAGGTCCGCACCACATGATCCACGCGGACCGCCTCGTCCACTCCCTCATTCCTCAGCTCGCATCACCTCCCCGACGGAACGCGCGCGCGCGGTTCGGGCGGCGAGCATCCCACCCACCCAGGATGCGGCCACGAGCAGGAGACCGGCGGTCAGGAGCCCCCACCACGGGCCGAGGATCAGCGGGTTCGGCGGCACGGTGGGCAGAGGATCCACGGACGGCACGACCACGCCGACCGACACCGCGCCGACGACGCCGCCGATGAGGAGGGCCACCCCCAACACCGCCGCCAGCTCGGCGACGAGGGAGCGGCGGAGCATCACCATCGTCATCCCCATCCGTGCGGACAGGACGGCGCCGAGGGCTCGATCTCGCTGCCGCGCCTGGAGGTAGACGATGGCCACGACCACGACGAGCATCAAGGCCACCATGCCGAGCACGTTCAGCACGGTGAACGTGTCGATCGCCGCGTCGATGTAGGGGATGTCCCTGACGTCGTCCGCAGTCAGGGTGGACAGGGGGAAAACCCCGAGGTCGTCGAGGGAAGCGAGCACCGCCTCCGGCGGGCCGTCGATCCACAGCTCGTGGGTGGCCCGCGCGGAGTTCAGCGGGTTCGGCCGCCCAGCCGCAGCGAAGTCAGCCTCGAGGAGGACGCGAGACACCACGACGAGCGGACGATCCCCCGACGAGGTCCCCGGGAAGCTCGACGTCGTGCCGACGACACCGACATCGATCGTGCGATCGGCGAGGTCGATCGAGTCGAAGGACGATCGCTCGTTGGACACGACGATCGGGAGGGCCTCTCCCGTGGCGCCGGACAACCCGTCAAGCAGCGCCTGGAAGGAAGCATCCGAGAACGCGGCGTCCCAGAAGGCGGAAGCAGACAGGGTGTCCGGGTCGACGGCCAGGAGATCGAGGAGCCCGGGCCGCCGCGCTCCGCTCCTCGACCGTGCGCACGATGCCCGGCATCGCGGTCCGTAGGACGTTCTCGCTGTACCTGGGGACGAAGCCTTGACTCGGGATTGGAACCCGCCCGCAGCAGGGGGCACGACGACCGAGGGCAGAGTCGGGGCGTCCCATCCGATCGCGCAGGTCGTCCCAGAGCGGTCCGATCGCCCGCGCCTCCTCCAGCGTCAGCGCGGGGTCTGCGCGTGCGGGCGCCTGCCAGGCGAAGGTCGCCGACGGCTCACCGAGCGCGGTCGAGATCTCGACGAGGCGGTCGGCCCCCAAGATGATCGGCTGCGGCGGGATCGGGCAGTCGGCGCAGCGGGTCTTGTAGAAGTCGTCATTGAACGGCTGGAAGTAGCCCTGGTGTGGGAGCGCGTAGAGCCCTCGGTAGATCCCGTTCACCGTGACGGCGACGGAGCGACCACCGACCCGGAGCTCCAAGCGGTCGCCCGGCCCGGCGCCCGTCGGCTCCGCGATGATGTCGGGGATCCATACGCCGTCGCCGTCCCCCCCCGCCAGGATCTGCAGCTCGCCGACGATCCCGTCCCCGGCGAACAGCCGGCCGCCGACAGGCCCGGAGGCGGGATCGTCGCCCCCCGGCAGCGTGACGTCGACGGTGGCCCCGAAGACCTGGGCGATCACGGGGTCGAGCTCGGGCGACACGGCCGCGTCGGCGAAGGCGGCGCCCCGCTCCTCGTACAGGAGACCGCCGCCCGGTCCGACCGCGTCGAACGGGATGTCCGTGCTGCGGTACGTCAGCCCGGCCGCATATCGCGACACCGAGATCGCGTCGATCGCCGAAGTCAGCAGTTCGCTCCGCGAGGCCGACACGAACATCGGGTACGCCGAGGCCGGCACCACGACGAGGAGCGCCGCGATCGAGAGGGCGACGAACAGGCCCGGGCGATGGACAAGGCGGGCAGGAGCCTTCCGCCACAGGGGATACCGATGCCGAGGCCTGACGGCAGGATGTCGCTCCTCCGCCGATTCACGCGATCTCACATCGCGGAGTATCGCTGGTCGCGCGGTCGGGAGGGTGCACGTGAAGAACGTAGCCGGGCGCGCCCCGAGGGATTCGAACCCCCGACCTTCTGATCCGTAGTCAGACGCTCTATCCGGACTGAGCTAGGGGCGCAGGGCCGAAAGCCTAGCATGGGGGTCGAGGCGCCCTCGGGCTGCGGCTGACGCGCGGGGCAGGTACTGCTAAGTCTATGGGCCATGCCTCGACTTCAGCCCGGAGACAACGCCCCGTCCTTCACCCTGCTCGATCAGCATCGCAACGAGGTCCGGCTCCAGGACTACCGGGGGCGCGGACTGCTCGTGTACTTCTACCCTGAGGCCGACACGCCCGGTTGCACCACGCAGTCGTGCGACGCGCGGGACCACCGCGTCGAGCTCGCCGGGCTGGGGTGCGACGTGGTGGGCATATCGCCGGACGAGCCCGGGGCCTTGCTCGCGTTCGACGAGAAGTGCTCGCTCGGCTTCCCGCTGCTCGCCGACGTCGATCACGCCGTCGCGGAGTCGTGGAGCACCTGGGGCGAGAAGAACGTCTACGGCAAGATCGTGATCGGCATGACTCGGTCGGCGTTCCTGATCGACACGGATGGCGTCGTGGCGCACGCGTGGTATCGCGTGCCGGCCGATCGGATGGTCGGCAAGGCGATCGAAGCGCTCGCCGAGGGCAGCGCCTGAACTGCTCGATCTGATCGCCCAGCCCTCGGATCGACCTGCGCGAGGAACCGGCCCAGCGACCATGTGCCGTCGACCCGGCGTTCCGGCGATCGCGGGTCGTGTTTGACGGTGAACGAGCGGCTGCGATAGACAGAGCGAGCATGCTCGCTCGGGAGATCCACCCCAGCCCGCACGCCACCGATGCGTCCCCGATCCGGTTGGGGGCGATGGTCTTCCTCGCCTCCGAGCTGCTCCTGTTCGGCGGGTTGTTCGCCGCCTACTTCGCGCTGAGGGGAGCCACGTCGCCCTGGCCACCCGAGGGCGCCGTGCTCGACACGCGGCTGTCCGCGGTCGCGACGCTGGTCCTGATCGCCTCCAGTTTCACCTTCATCGCGGGCGAGCGGGCCGCCGCGCGAGGCGCGCTCACGGCGTTCACGCGCTGGGTCGTCGCCACGCTGATCCTGGGGGCGACCTTCCTCTCGATGCAGGTGTACGACTGGACGCACCTGAGCTTCGAGATCTCGTCGCACGCCTACGGCACGATGTACTACACCCTCACCGGCGTGCACGGCCTCCACGTGCTCGCCGGGCTGGTGCTGATGCTGGTGCTGCTGGGGCGCCTCGCCCAGGGCGCGTATCGCACGGGCGTCCTCGACGGCCCGACCGCGGTCGGCTACTACTGGCACTTCGTCGACGTCGTGTGGATCGTGCTGTTCGCCGTGATCTTCCTGCTCCGATGACGCCGGCACGCGACGCCATCGTCTTCTCCCGAGTGATCCGGATCGGGCTGCTCGTGGCCGTCCTCCTCCAGGTGGCATGGTCGTTCCGACCCGGACCGACGAACGCGCAGACCCCCTTGGAGGCCGAGGGAGGCACCCTCTACGAGAACAGCTGCTCGACGTGTCACGGGGTCGGGGGCGAGGGCACCGAGAACGGCCCGTCGCTCCAAGGGGTTGGCCCGGCCGCCGTCGACTTCATGCTCAGCACGCGGGCGGATGCCGCTGGGCGATCCGAGCCAGCAGCCCGTGCGGCAGGCGCCGCGTTTCACGGCCGAACAGATCGCCGCGTTGATCGCCTACATCGAGTCCATCGCGCCCGGAGGGCCCGCGATCCCCGACGTCGACCCGACGAACGGTCGCCTGTCCCTGGGCAACGAGCTGTTCCTCAACAACTGCTCGGGCTGCCACGGCGCGGCCGCGGTCGGCGACTCGGTCGGCGGTGGACAGATCGCGCCGTCGCTGAACGAGGTCACGCCGACGCAGATCGGCGAGGCGATCCGCATCGGGCCCGGCGTCATGCCGAAGTTCGGCGAGGGCGACCTGTCCGATGAGGACGTCGACTCGATCGCGGCCTACCTCGTTTGGCTGCGGGACCACGGCGGCGAGGGCGGGTTCCAGCTAGGACGCGTCGGGGCCGTGGCCGAGGGACTCGTCGCCGCGGCGATCGGCATGGGGTTGCTCTTCCTGGTGATCCGGCTCACGGGGAAGAAGACGTGAGGGGGCCCGCTCGCTGGGTCGGCGTGTCGTTCACGCTTGCCATCCTCGGGGCGCTGGGGCTGTGCGCCGTGTACATCGCCGGCGGCCAGCCGCAAGCCGAGGGCGCGCTGCTGTTCGTGGCCCTGACCGGGTTCGGCGCGGGGCTGATGATCTGGGCCAGGTATCTGATGCCGCAGATCCAGGACGCTCGCCAGCCGCGCCACCACGGACCTCGGCCGGAGTCCGATCTCGAGGACGCCTCGGACACCGTCGTGGGCGGCATCGACGAGGTGCGACGGCGCAGCTTCCTGTATCGGATGCTCCTGGGGGCGGCGGCGGCGCTCGGCCTCGCCGCGATCTTCCCCATCCGCTCGCTCGGACGCGCCCCGGGCGGCTCCCTGTTCCACACGGAGTGGCGACGCGGCTCGCGGATGATCGACGTGGAGGGCAACGTCGTGACCGTGGACACGCTGGAGATCGGCTCGTTCACCACGGTCTTCCCCGAGGACGCCCAGGGCTCGGCCGACTCACAGGCGGTGCTCATCCGGGTCGCGCCCGACACGCTGCAGCTGCCGCCTGACCGGCTCGCCTGGGCCCCCGATGGGTACGTCGTGTACTCGAAGGTCTGCACCCACGCGGGGTGCGCCCTCGGCCTGTATCTCGCGGACGTGCAGGAGCTTCGCTGCCCCTGTCACCAGTCGACGTTCGACGTGTTGGACGGGGCCAAGCCCGTCTACGGACCCGCACCCCGTCCGCTGCCCCAGCTCCCGATCGAGATCGCCGACGACGGCACCCTGCGCGCGCTGGGCGATTTCACCGAGCCGGTCGGTCCGAGCTTCTGGGACTACCCCTCATGATGGTCAAGCGGTTCGTCGAGGGGGTCGACGAGCGACTCGACGGCTCCTCGTTCATCGACAAGAACCTCAACAAGGTGTTCCCCGATCACTGGTCGTTCATGCTGGGCGAGATCGCCCTCTACTCGTTCCTGCTGCTCGTGCTGACCGGCACGTTCCTCTCCTTCTTCTACATCGCGTCCGCCGAGCCCACCGTGTACCACGGCCCGTACCCGCCGCTGCAGGGGCAGACGGTGTCCACGGCGTTCGACTCGGTCATGCGGCTGTCCTTCGAGGTCGACGCGGGGCTCGTGATGCGCCAGACCCACCATTGGGCGGCTCTCGTGTTCATGACCGCGATCCTGTGCCACCTGCTGCGTGTGTTCTTCACCGGGGCGTTCCGCCGTCCGCAGGGAGCTGTCGTGGGTGCTGGGAGTCGGTCTGCTCGTGACGGGGATCGGGGCGGGATTCTCGGGCTACTCGCTGCCCGACGACGCGCTGTCGGGGACCGGCCTGCGGATCGCCTACTCGGTGGTCCTGTCGATCCCGTTCATCGGAACCTGGGTCGCCAGCCTGTTCTTCGGCGGCGAATTCCCCGGGCGCGACATCCTGAACCGTCTGCTGATCCTGCACGTGTTCATCCTGCCGCTGGTGCTCCTCGCGCAGCTCGGGATGCACCTGGCGGTGGTATGGCACCAGACGCACACGCAGTTCCGCGGGCCGGGGCGGACGGAGGACACCGTCGACGGCACGCCGGTCTGGCCGAAGTTCGCGCTGAAGGCCACGGGCCTTGCGTTCGTCACGTTCGGCGTCCTCGCCCTGCTGGGCGGCCTGTTCCAGATCAACCCGGTGTGGCTCAACGGCCCGTTCGTCCCCTACACCACGGCGGCGCCGTCCCAGCCCGACATCTACGTGGGGTGGCTCGAGGGCCTGCTCCGGCTGTGGCCGAACTGGGAGTTCACGGTGCTCGGACACACCGTCGGCGAGTTGTTCCTGCCCGGGGTCGTGGTCCCCGGGCTGATCTTCGCCGTCGTGGGCGCATGGCCGTTCCTGGAGGCGCGGGTGACGGGTGATCACGGGTGGCACAACTTCGCGCAACGGCCCAGGGAGGCGCCGGTGCGCAGCGCGATCGGCGCCGCCGGCATCGCCTGGTTCGCCGTGCTGGCCGTGGCCGGCGGCAACGACGTGGTGGCCAAGTACCTGGACATCGAGGTCGACAACTTCAACATCGTCCTGCGCCTCGCGCTGCTCCTCGGACCGATGGCGGCCGGCGCCGCGACGTACTGGATCTGCCGCGACCTGGGACGACGCGACGACCATCCCGTCGCCACCCCGGAGCGGATCCGCTTCACGCGCTCGGCCGACGGGGGCTTCGTGCGCGAGGCTCCCGACGACCAGGTCGGGGCAGAGGAGGAGGGCTCGTGACCTCACGTCGACCCTCGTGGATCGGGCTGGGCGTGGTCCTCGCGACGGTCTGCACGGCCTGCTCGTCCTCGTTCGGCATGCCGCCGGGCGCCACGGAGCAGAGCCGTGCGACGTTCGAGCTGTGGCAGCTCTTCGTGATCGTGGCGATCCCCGTCGCGGCGATCGTGTATGGGCTGATCTTCTGGACCTCCTTCCGCTACCGTCGCCGTGCCGGCGAGGACCCGCAGGCGCTGGGGGCCCAGTTCCGAGCTAACCGCCTGCTCGAGATCGTCTACACGGTGATCCCCATCCTCATCGTGGTCGGGCTGTTCGTCGCTGCGATGCGAACGGGGGCGACGGTCGACGAGGTCGTCGCCGACCCGGACGTCCGGGTGGAGGTCCAGGCGTTCTCATGGGGCTGGCGCTTCGTGTATCCGGAGGAGTCGATCACGATCGCGAGCGAGCCGAGCGGGGAAGGGGTGCCGGGGCCGGAGATGGTGCTCCCGAAGGGGGCGACCGTTCGCATCGTGCTCACCTCGCACGACGTGATCCACGCGTTCTGGGTGCCGATGTTCCTGTACAAGCACGACGCGATCCCGGGCCGGACGTTCGAGTTCGACCTCACCCCTACCGAGACCGGGGTCTTCTACGGCGAGTGCACGGAGTTCTGCGGCCTCAACCACGCCTACATGACGTTCAGCGTGCGCGTGGTATCCCCCGAGGACTACCGGACCTGGGTCGGGTCGGCGGCCGGAGCGACGACCCCATGACGCGCGGGCCCGTGCATCGACTCACCTCCACCGACCACAAGAACATCGGGGTCCTCTACTGCGTCACGGCGTTCACGTTCTTCCTCGTCGGCGGGGCGCTTGCCGGCGTGATCCGACTCGAGCTGGCCGAGGCGGGCCGCCAGTTCGTCTCGAACGAGACCTACAACGGGCTGTTCACGATCCACGGCACGGTGATGATCTTCCTGTTCGTGGCGCCGTTCGCGACGGGGCTGGCGAACTACTTCGTGCCGCTGCAGATCGGCGCGCCCGACATGGCGTTCCCGCGACTGAACCTGATGTCGTACTGGTTCTTCCTGGCGGCGGGGATCTTGATCCTGCTCTCGGGGGTCGCGGCGGCGGGCGGCGGCGCCGCGATGGGGTGGACGGCCTACCCACCCCTGTCGGGGCTGGCGCACTCCCCCGGCGTGGGACCCGACCTGTGGATCCTCGGGCTCGCGCTCTTCGCGATCTCGTCGGTGCTCGCCGCCGTGAACATGCTCGTCACCGTCATGCTGATGCGGGCCCCGGGGATGACGGTGTGGCGCATGCCGATCTTCAGCTGGAACATGGTCGTCGTCGCGATCCTCGGCTTGGTGGCGTTCCCGCCCGCGGTCGCCGGGTTCTCGCTCCTGCTGATCGACCGGCGGCTGGGGGGACACGCCTTCGACCCGCTCGGAGGAGGCGACCCGACGATCTATCAGCACCTGTTCTGGTTCCTGGGCCACCCGGAGGTCTACATCTTGATCTTGCCGTTCTTCGGCGTCATCACCGAGATCATCCCGGTCTTCTCGCGCAGGCCGCTGTTCGGCTATACGGGGTTCGTCCTTGCCACCATCACGATCGGGGCGCTCTCGGTCGGCGTGTGGGCACACCACATGTTCATCACGGGCGTGGTCGACAACCCCTTCTTCGCGGCGATGACCCTCCTGATCGCCGTCCCGACAGGGGTGAAGTTCTTCAACTGGACGGGGACGATGTGGGGCGGGCGGATCTGGTTCGCGACGCCGATGCTCTTTGCCGTCGGGTTCCTGTTGAACTTCCTGATCGGGGGCGTGACCGGCGTGATGCTCGCCGCGCCGGCGCTCGACTACCAACTGAGCGAGTCCTACTTCCTGGTCGCCCACTTCCACTACACGATGGTCGGCGGGTCGGTGTTCGGGATCTTCGCGGCGATCTACTTCTGGTTCCCGAAGATGACCGGGGCGATGCTCAGGGAGCGGCTGGGTCGCTTCGTGTTCGTCACGTTGTTCGTGGGCTTCAACCTCACCTTCTGGCCCCAGTTCGTCGCCGGGATGCGTGGCCTGCCCAGGCGATACGTCGACTATCCGCAGGGCATCGGGTTCGACGCCCCGAACCTGGTGTCGTCGATCGGATACCTGGTCATGGCGGTCGCCGTGATCGCCTTCCTCGTGGACGTGGTGGTGTCGCTACGGCGCCGCGTGCCGGCGGGCGACGACCCGTGGGGCGGCCACTCGCTGGAATGGGCGACCACCTCCCCGCCACCCGAGCACAACTTCGATGCACTGCCGCGGATCCGCTCGGAACGCCCCGCGTTCGATGCCCGCCACCCGGAGCTGACGCCGTGAGGACCCTCACTCGCTATCTCTACGTCCTGTTCGCCTTCGGGCTGGTGCTGGGAACGATCTATTGGCTGATCACGAAGGAGTGGACCGGCTCGATCCTGCTCTGGACCTTCTCGCTCACCCCGTTGATCATCGCCGTGTACGCGACGCGCCACGGGGCGCTCTCAACGCCGAGTCCTCAAGACGACCCGGACGCCTCCCCCACCGACGACCCCGGCGAGGATCTCGGGACCTTCCCCGCCGCCTCGGTATGGCCGATCTTCCTCGTGTCGGGCGTGGTGCTCACCGGCGCCAGCCTGATCTACGGGCTGATCCTGCTCGTCGTCGGCCTGCCGCTGATCGCGTGGGCCGTGATCGGCTTCATGCGGGAGAGCCGGACCTAGCGTGGAGCCGTCCGTCACGCACGACGGAACCACCTGCGGGCGGAGCAGGGGATGAGTAGAGCGCTCGCCGCGCTGGGTCGGTTCGCCGCGCGACACCGATGGCTGACGATCGCCGTCTGGTGTTGCCTGGTCGCGGTCGCCGTCGGCGCCGTGAGGATCGCCGGGGCCAAGACCGACAACACCCTGACCCTGCCCGGCACCGACAGCCAGGCGGCGTTCGACCTGCTGGCTCGCGAGTTCCCCCCGCAGCAGAACGGAACGAACCCGGTCGTCTTCTACGTCCATTCCGGGACGCTGTCCGATCCCGACTACAAGCCGGCCATGGACGCCACCTTCAAGGCGATCAAGGCCTCACCCGACGTCTACAGCGTCCGCAACCCGGTCGGCAAGGATGCCGAGGCGGCCGGGATCATCTCTTCCGACGGCACGACCGGGATCATGCCGGTGCTCCTGAGCGTGAGCAGCGGATTCATCACCGAAGAGCTCGCCAGCAAGGTGCTGGCCGCTACGGCACCCGCCACCCGGGCCGGGATCGAGGTGGCGGTCGGCGGATCGATCGGCAGCGTCCTGTCGGCTCCCGAAACCCGGGAGAGCGAGATCCTGGGCAACGTCTCGGCCATGATCATCCTGGCCCTGGTCTTCGGGAGCCTCGTTGCGATGGGAATCCCGATCGTCAACGCGGCATTCGGACTCGCGATCACGACCTCGATCATCGGGCTGGTCGGCCATCTCACGAGCGTGCCCAGCGTGGCGCCCACCCTTGCGGTGATGATCGGGCTCGGGGTGGGGATCGACTACGCCCTGTTCCTGATGACCAAGCATCAGGAGCAGCTGGCCGAGGGCGTCGAGGTCAGGGAATCGATCTCGCGGGCGGTCGCGACCTCCGGCATGGCGATCGTGTTCGCCGGGGGGACCGTCGTGATCGCCCTCGCCTCGCTCGCGGTCGCCGGGATCCCGCTCGTCAGCACGCTCGGGTTCTCGGCGGCGATCGCCGTCTTCGTGGCCGTCCTCACCGCGATCACGCTGCTCCCGGCGCTTCTGTCGCTCGTCGGGCACGGCGTGAACCGCCTACGGGTCCCCGGCTTCATGCGGCTGACGCCACGAACTGCGGGGCAGCGCCGCTGGGACGCCTGGGCCCGATGGGTCACCGGCCATCCATGGATCGCGGTGGCGATGTCGGCGGTGATCCTGCTACCGCTGATCGTGCCGCTGTTCACGCTCGAGCTCGGGCAGCCCGATGTCGGGGTCTCGCCGACGTCCACGACGCAGAGGGAGGCATACGACCTCACCACTCGTGGGTTCGGCGTCGGATACAACGGGCCCCTGCTGATCGCGCTCAGCCTCGATCCGGTCGCGACGCCCAGCAACGCCTACACGAACAAGTACGACGAGGCCACCTCGCTTCAGAAGGAGCTCGAGCGCACGCAGAAGCAGCTCGAGGCCGAACAGGCCGAACTCGAGGCCGAGGAGTCGACCCTGAAGAAGGAACAAGCGCAGCTCGAGCGTCAGGCAGAGGCGCTGGAGCGCCAGCGCGCCACGCTCGAACGGGAGGCCGCGGCCCTCCAGCGGCAGGAGGCCAGCTTGCAGGTCCAGGCTCAGGCGCTCGAGCAGCAGGCCGAGGCGCTCGCACGAAGGATCGCCCCCTTGGCCGCGCGTCTGATCATCATCGAGGCGAGAGAGCGGGTCCTCGAGGAGCGGATCGCGAACGAGACCGATCCCGACGAGCTCGAGCGGCTCCAGCGCAGGCTGGCCAGGTTGCGCGAGCGAGAGGGTCGGGTACGCGCCCGCCTCGCGCCCCTGGTGCAGGAGGCCCGGCAGATCGCGCGGGAGGCCGCCGCGCTCGCCCGACAGCAGGCGGAGCTCCAGACACAGGCCGACGACCTCGAACGGCAGAAGCGATCGCTCCAGGCGCAAGCCAAGGCGCTGCGACAGCGCCGCCGAGTCCTGATCCGCCAGGCCGACGAACTCACGTCCCAGGCGGACGCGCTGCAGACACAGGCCGACGCCGCCCAACAACAGAAGCAGGAGGCCTTGAAGCTCCAGAACCAGCTCACGAAGATGCTCACGAAGGCGGGCGGCGATCCGGCGGCGACCGACCCCCGGATCGTCCACATCCAGAACGCCCTGCTCGCCACCGTCAACGTGGTGGGGATCTCACCGCCGCTGGTGAACGACCCGGGAAGCGCGGTCATCATGAGCGCGATCTCCCAGCGCGCTCCCTCATCCGATGCGACGGCGAGGCTGGTCACCGTGCTCCGCGAGTCGACACTTCCGCCCGTCACGGGGGCCAACGGGGTCACCGCCCACGTCGGGGGCACCACCGCCACGTACGTCGACCTCGCGCGCAAGATCGCCTCGCGCATGGCCATCGTGATCGTCACGGTGCTGGCGTTGAGCTTCGTGTTCCTCCTCGTGACGTTCCGTTCGCTCGTCGTGCCCGCCCAGGCCGCGATCACCAACCTGCTCACCGTGGGGGCCGCGTTGGGGGTCCTGACCGCCGTCTTCCAGTGGGGCTGGGGGTTGTCGTTCGTCGGGTTGGACGCACCCAACGACACGGTGCCGATCGCGAGCTATGTCCCCCTGATGATGTTCGCCGTCCTGTTCGGCCTGTCGATGGACTACGAGGTGTTCCTGGTGAGCAGGATCCAGGAACACCACGCAGGCGGTGAAGCGTCGCGGCCATCGGTGACGGCGGGGCTCGGCGACGCCGGGCGCGTCGTGACCTCGGCCGCGCTCATCATGTTCCTGGTGTTCGCGAGCTTCATCATCAACGGCGACCCGACGATCAAGCAGTTCGGCGTGGGCCTCGCCGTCGCCGTGATGCTCGCCGGGATCATGGTGGTCCTCCTGGCTCCCGCGCTCCTCAGTCTGTCCGGCGAGGCGCTCTTCCGGCTGCCGCGGCTCCTCGACCGATGGCTGCCACATCTCGACATCGAGGGCACGCCGTCGCCCGATGACGGCACCGAGGCCGCCGGCTCCACGGAGGGCTGAACCGCTCAGTCGCCCCGCATCTCGGGGATCAGGAGGTACGCCCCGACGAAGAAGCAGGCGGCGCCGATGAAGGTGCCCAGCGTCGCCACGTCGACGTTGGCGATCTCCCCCGTCGAGGGCCGGATGAACGCGGCGAGCGCCGAGATCTGGAAGGCGATCGATCCGAGCAGGTTGAGCGCGACGATCCACCACGACACGTCGCGAGGATCGAACCGCCACCATCCGTGGCACACCTCGAGCCAGGCCAGCGTGCTCGCCACGAGGAAGCAGATCGATCCGAGCATGTCCGGGGCCCACACGAGCCGCTCCTCCTGCTGCTGACTCAGGTCCGACATCATCGCGGCCCCGGTCGACAGGTTGAAGAACAGGGTCCCGATCGACTGGACCGAGGTCGACCACCAGTCGATGCGGCTCGGCTCCCAGCCGAAGAATCGGAACCGCTCGGCCCGCGTGGGCGCCCCCACGGTTCGCCCGGCGTCGATGACCTCCAGATAGGCGATGTAGCTGGCCGTCGTGAAGAAGAGCGACCCGACGAAGAACGTGACGGCGTCGGTTCCGGCCGAAACTGCATCGGAGTAGGGGGGGAACGAACCGAGCATGAACGCGGCCGAGCCGACCATGAACAGGATGGCCATCCACCACGTGGCCCGACCGGGCGCCCAGGCGATAGCGAGCCACTTCGAGGGTCGGTCGGCCTCGAGGCGCTCCCGAAGCTCGAGCTGTTTGCGGTGGCGTCGCGACGTCCACGTGCGCGTCGAACCGTCGGGGAGCCGGTAGGTCTCGGCCGTGACGAACCGGCCGACGCCGTGACGCTCGACGACCTCCCAGTCCGAGGGCGCCGAGGCGAACGCGCGACGATCGCGGGCCATCGGCTCAGGTATGGGCGTAACCGGCCTTCTCGGTCGACACCGTGGGCGGGTTCGCCTCCAGGTGCTCGAGAACCTCCGTGAGGTGCTCCATGAACAGGTCGCCCAGGTCCACGCTGAACCCCTCACGCAGCACCACCCGCAGCACGGCCACGTCGGTCGTGTCCTCGGGCATCGTGTAGGCGGGCACCTGCCAGCCGTGCGAGCGAAGCTTCTCGGAGATGTCGTACACCGTGTACGCCGCCCCCGGCTTCAGCGCGAACGAGAAGACGGGGATCGCCGATCCGTCCGAGAGCATGTCGAACTTGCCCGTCGCATCGACCCGGCCCGACAGGTCCAGCGCCACGTCGCGCAGACGCTCCATGATCGCCGTGTAGCCGGCCCGTCCCAGTCGAAGGAAGTTGTAGTACTGGCCCACGATCTGGTTGCCCGGACGCGAGAAGTTGAGGGTGAAGGTGGGCATGTCGCCGCCCAGGTAGTTGACGTGGAAGACGAGATCCTCCGGCAGGTCGCTCGCCTGACGCCAGACCACGAACCCCACCCCCGGGTAGACGAGGCCGTACTTGTGTCCCGACACGTTGATCGAACGTACGTTGGGCAGGCGGAAGTCCCACTCGAGATCGGGGTGGAGGAACGGGGCGACGAATCCGCCGCTCGCCGCGTCGACGTGCACCGGGATGTCGAGGTCGCGATCGGCGTTCAGCGCGACGACGGCATCGTGGATCTCCTTGATGGGCTCGAACTCGCCCGTGTAGGTGGTGCCGAGGATGGCCACGACGCCGATCGTGTTCTCGTCGCACTGGGCCACGACCTCGTCGGCGGAGATGACGTAGCGGCCATGCGTCATGGGGATGTAGCGCGGTTCGACGTCCCAGTACCGACAGAACTTCTCCCACACGACCTGGACGTTGGAGCCCATGATCATGTTGGGCCGATCCGTCGAGGCGCCCGCGGCCTCACGGCGAGCGCGCCAGCTCCACTTCATCGCCAAGCCGGCGAGCATGACGGCCTCGCTCGAGCCGATCGTCGACACGCCGATCGAGTCCGTCTCGGCCTCGTCGGGGGCGTGGAACAGGTTGGCAACGATGTTGACACAGCGACGCTCGATCTCGGCCGTCTGCGGGTACTCGTCCTTGTCGATCATGTTCTTGTCGAAGGCCTCGGCCATCAGCCGCTCGGCCTCTGGCTCCATCCACGTGGTGACGAAGGTCGCGAGGTTCAGTCGCGAGCTTCCATCGAGCAGCAACTCATCGTGGATCGCGCGATACACGGCGTCGGCCGAGGCCTCGCCGTCGGGCATCGCGTACCTCGGGATCGGGCCCATGCCGAACCGGCCTGCATACGCCGGCGCCAGCGACTGCTCCGACTTCCCGTCGGTTCGTTCCTTGCGATGCATCAGGGACCCCCTCCGTCTTCGCTCCCGGCGAGACTAACGGACTTGGCGAGGCTCTGGAGAGGGCGCGCGCTTAGAGGACCTGACCGACATCGCGGACGTTCGACCTGACCTGCCCCCACGCCTCGGAGAACTCCCCGCTGAAGACCAGCTTGCTCGTCGCCAGGGCGAACCCCCTGGCCTCGTCGAAGGTCGTGACGGGCGGCATCGCGAGCGCGCGAGGGTCGGTCACGAAGTCGATCAGGGCGGGCCCTGGGTGAGCGAAGGCCCGCTCGATCGCCGGGCGGATGTCGGCGGCGGTCTCGACGCGCTCGCCGTGGATGCCCGCCGCCTGGGCGAGCGCCCCGAAGTCAGGGTTGCGAACATCGGTGCCGAACGGCTCGTATCCGACGACCATCATCTCGGCCCGCACCATGCCGAGCGTGGAGTTGTTGAAGACCATCAGCTTGACGGGGATATCGAGGCCGGCCAGCGTGAGCAGCTCGCCCATCAGCATCGAGAAGCCGCCGTCGCCGCACAGGGCGACGACCTGCCGGTCGGGCTGGGCCGATCTTCGCGCCGATCGCCTGCGGCATCGCGTTGGCCATCGACCCGTGACCGAACGACGCGAGGAGCCGACGGCCCGGCGCATCTGCAGGTAGCGCGCACCCCACACGTTGCACATGCCGGTGTCCACGGTGAACACCGCGTCGTCGTCCGCGAGATCGCTCAGCGCGGCGGCCACCATCTCCGGGCGGAGCCCGTCGCCGCTCCCCTGATGCTCGACGTAGGTCTGCAGCTTGGACACGGCATGCTGGTGCTCCGAAACGATGGCATCCAGGAACGCGGAGTCGGTGCGTCGCTCGAGCCGCGGCAGCAGGGCCCGCAGGTCTCGCCGACGTCACCGACCAGCCCGAGATCGATCTTCGCCCGGCGCCCGAGGTGCACCGGCTGTCGTCGACCTGGACGATCGTGGCGTCCGAGGGCAGGAACGCGTGTAAGGGAAGTCGGTCCCCAGCATCAAGAGCAGATCGCACCGACCGAGCGCCGCGTGCGCGCCGCCCCATCCCAACAGCCCCGTCATCCCGACGGCCGCCGGGTTGTCGTGCTTCGAGCACGTCCTTGCCCCGGTAGGCGTACGCGACGGGGGCGCCGAGAGCCTCCGAGAGCTCCAGCACCTCATCGCGAGCCGTCCGGGTGCCCTCGCCTCCGTAGATCGCGATCCGTTCGGCGGCGCCGATGAGCTCTGCTGCTCGGTCGAGCGCCTCGTCGGTCGGCCGGATCACGGGCCGTTCGGTCACGATCGGGTGCGCGAGCATCGGATGCTCGATCTCGGCGGCGCCGCACGTCGCCGGGCAGGATCACCATGCCGACGCCGCGCTCGAGGATCGCCGCCTGCAGGGCCAGCTCCGACACGCGCGGCATCTGACCGAGACGACGTGATCGTCGCCGACGTACGTCGCAGCAATCGGCGAAGATCGCCTCGGGGTCGGTCTCCTGGAAGTAGCCGCGTCCCGATCTCGGTGCTCGGGATGTGGGTCGCGATCGCGAACACCGGGGCGCCGTTGCGCTTGCAGTCGTACAGGCCGTTCAGCAGGTGGAGGCTGCCCGGCCCCGAGGAGCCGAGCACGGCGGATCGGGCGCCCCGAGATCTGGGCGTCCGCGCCCGCCGCGAACGCGCCCGCCTCCTCGTTGCGGACATGGACGAACTCGATGTCGTCCGAGTGCCGACGGATCGCATCGACGATCGGGTTGGCCGAGTCGCCCACGATGCCGTAGACCTTGCGGATCCCGACCTCGACCATCTGGTCGACCAAGATCTCCGCCACGGTCTGCGCCATGCTCGCTCCTTCTCGGGTCGAGTGCATGCGATCGGCAGGTACTCGGGCCACCACATCGCTTCGTGGACGGCCTCGATCGGGTCGGCGACGTCTCGACCTGGGCGATCCCGGCCTCGACGGCCGCAGAGACGACGTCGACCGCGACGGTCGCCGACACCTCGCGCAGCCGCCCGATGTCGGGCAGCAGGCCCTTGCGCGGGATCGGCGGGATCGGCAAGACCGGCGAGGGCCCGGGCCGCCGCGAGGAACAGCGGCTCGGCGGCATCGTCGCCGCGCGGCTCACGATCGACGCCGAGACCCAGACCGGGGAACATCAGCGCGTTGTTGGCCTGGCCGATCCGGTACGTCGTCGCCGTCGAGCTCGACCGGGTCGAAGGGACTGCCGGTCGCGACCAGAGCGGCGCCGTCGGTCCACGCCAGCAGGTTGGCCGGCGTCTGTTCGGCCAGCGGCGGTGGGATTCGACATCGGCAGGATGATCGGCCGCGCGCACTGGCGTGCATCGAGCGCATGATCCGCTCGGTGAAGGCCCCGCTGACGCCCGACGTGCCGACGAGCATCGTCGGGTGGAGGTTGTCGACCACCTCGGCGAGGCCGATCGTGCCGTCGTCGGCTACGCCAGCCGGCGACACCTGGTCGGGATCCTTCGCGTACGGCACCTGGTAGTCGTAGAGGTCCGTCCATGTCGCTGGTGAGCAGGCCGGGGCGGTCGAGCAGCCAGATGCGCCCGGCCGCCTCCTCGGCATCCAGTCCGTCCTCGCGTCATGGCCGAGCGCGATCAGGTCGGCGATCGCCGACTCCGGCGGATCCGGCCCCGAAGACCACGATCTGCTGGTCGACCAGGCGCGACCCGGACACCCGGACCCCGGCCAGGGCGCACGCGAGGCCGACCGAGGCGGTGCCCTGGATGTCGTCGTCGAACGTGCACAACGTGTCGCCGTATCGGTCGAGGATCCCGCGGGCCTGCGGCGCCGCCGAAGTCCTCCCAGTGCAGGATGGCGTTGGGGAAGTGCCGGCTCGCGCTGTCGACGTAGGCGTCGATGAACTCGGTCGTACTCCTCGCCGCGAACGCGGGAGCGGCGCACGCCCAGGTAGCGAGGATCGTTGAGGAGCGACTCGCGATTGGTGCCGACGTCCAGACCCACCGCCAGGACCCGCGACGGGATCGATGCCGGCCGCCACCGTGTAGACGGCGAGCTTGCCGATCGAGATGTCGATGCCGCCGACCCCCCAGTCGCCGATGCCGAGGATCGCCTCGCCGTCGGAGGCCACGACCAGGTCGACGTCGTCCGCGCCGAGCCCGGTCGCGTCGAGCGTCCGGTCGATCCCGTCGACGTCGTCGACGTTCAGGAAGAGCCCCGCGTGGACGGCGGAACAGATGGCTGAACTGCTCGATGGCCGTGCCGACCGTCGGCGTGTAGACGATCGGCAGCATCTCGTCGACGTGGTCGCCGACCAGCCGGTAGAACAGCACCTCGTTGCTGTCGTGGAGCTGGGTCAGGAACTCCCATCGCGACACGTCGGTCCTCGGTTGCCTGGAACTGCTCGTAGTAGCGGGCCTCCTGCTCGTCGACCGTCTCGACCGTGGCCGGCAGGAGCCCGTGCAGCCGCAGGTGGTCGCGCTCGGCGAGGGTGAACGCCGTCCCGCGGTTGATCTGGGGATCGTCGAGGACGTCCTCGCCGCGAGCATGGATCTGGATCGAGGCGGCACCCTCGGGGCCTCGGTGGATCGAGAAGGATCGGGTCACGTCAGGCGGCTCCCGGAAGGCCGGAACGACTCCGGCGTCGCGCGTTCCCACAGGCGCTGGAAGCGCTCGGGTCCCGCCCCATCGAGCAGCATGCCCGGCGGCCACATGCCGTAGATCTCGCCGAACGTCATCGCCTTCGTCTGGCTGACGCGCTTGACGACGTGGTCCGGGGTGAGCTGGGAGGGGTGGTCGAGGCCCATCGCGGCGATCATCTCGGCGAGCGCGTGCACCGTGTTGCGGTGGAACTGTGCACCCGCTCGGCCTTGTCGGGCACGACGAGCGCCCGCTGCAGCTTCGGGTCCTGCGTGGTGACGCCGACCGGGCACTTGTTGGTGTGGCAGCGCTGCGACTGGATGCACCCGACGGCGAACATGAACGCTCGAGCCGAGTTGCACCAGTCGGCGCCCAGCGCCATCGACTGCGCGATCGCCGACGCGCCGTCACCATCTTGCCGCTGGCGCCGATCTTGAACCGATCGCGGATGCCGGCGCCCGACGAGGGTGTTCTGGACGAGCATCAGCCCCTCGATCAGCGGCGTGCCGAGCGAGTCGGAGAACTCGAGCGGCGCGGCACCGGTGCCGCCCTCGCCGCCGTCGACGACGATGAAGTCGGCGTAGATGCCGGTCTCGATCATCGCCTTGACGATGGCCATGAACTCGCGCGGGTCGCCGATGCAGATCTTGAAGCCGACCGGCTTGCCGCCGGAGAGCTCGCGGAGCCGGGCGATGAACGCCGACCATCTCCAGCGGCGTCGAGAACGCCTTGTGGTAGGTCGGCGAGAACACGTCCTGGCCCGCCGGCACGAGTCGGGCCTCGGCGATCTCCGCGGTCACCTTCGCGCCGGGCAGGATGCCGCCGTGGCCGGGCTTGGCGCCCTGCGACACCTTGATCTCGATCATCTTGACCTGTGGAAGCGTGGCCTTCGTCGGCGAACAGCATCCGGGTCGAAGTCGCCGTCCGGCGTCGCGGCAGCCGAAGTAGCCGGTGCCGATCTGCCAGATCAGGTCGCCGCCGTGTCTCCTTGTGGTACCTCGACAGGCCGCCCTCGCCGGTGTCGTGGGCGAAGTCCGCCCATCTTGGCGCCCAGGTTCATGGCGCGGACGGCCTGCCTGCCCAGCGCGCCGAAGCTCATCGCCGAGATGTTGAGCACCGACGCGGAGTAGGGCTGCGGCGCACTGCGGCGCCGCCGACCGTGATCGCGGAGGTTCGTCTCGGGATCGCTCGACCATCGGCCGCGGCGCGATCGAGTGGATCATCCACGTGTAGCCCGTCGTCGTAGACGTCGTGCTCGGTGCCGAACGGCTTCTTGTCCGCCGACGCTCTTGGCCCGCTCGTAGATCAGCGAGCGGGTGTCGCGGTCGAACGGGCGCCCGTCGGTGTCGTTCTCGACGAGGTACTGGTGCAGCTCCGGGCCCATGTCCTCGAGCAGGAACCGCAGCCGGCCGGCCAGCGGATAGTTGCGCAGGATGCTGTGCCGCGGCTGGAAGTAGTCGTAGATGCCGAGGAGCACCAACGGCACGAAGACGATCTCCAGCAGCCACCACCACGGGCTGACCAGATCGCCAGCCGAGCGTCACCAGCAGGGCGAGGACGATCACCGCCCAGAGCACCTTGGTCCGGATGCGTCCTGTGATCTCCTAGTCGGTTCCGCGGGGCAGGTCCCCGTCGATCAGTCGAAGACGTGACCGTGCTCGTAGCGCTCGTCGGCGCCGGCGGCCTCGGTGAGCGCGGCGACGTTGTCGCGCGTGAAGAAGCCCTCGTAGTCGTGGCAGCGCTCGATGTACTCGGTGATGAGCAGCGAGTACGGCGAGCTCTTGGAGAAGATCTGCTTGAGGTTCGGGTCGTCCTTGCACTCGCCGACGACGTGGGCGAGGAACGGCGTCCCCATCTCGGCGAGCTTGCGCACGACGTAGTCGACGTTCTTCTCGTCGGCGACGTGCCCGTCGATCACCGCCACCGCCATGTGGTGCATCCGTCGCCCGAAGTTGCGGACGAAGTCCTCGGTCGGCATCGGCAGGTTGTCGAACGAGTTGACGATACGACGGCGTGTTGTTGGCCGTGAACACCCGGGCCGGCGACTTCTTGTCGTCGTCGATGTTCGGGGTGGCGGGTGACGTTGGTCGACGAGTTCATCTCCGTGATGTTGTAGGCGCCCCAGAAGTAGTACGGGACCATCGTGAGGTACTCGAGGATCGCGTCCTCGCGGTCGCCGGCCAGGATCCGGGTGGCCATGTGGTCGAGCCCGAGCACCAGGTCCGTGATCCCGTGCTCCTCCTGCAGCGCGTGCGCCCGGTCGAGCTTGCCCTGCTCCTCGGCCGGCAGCGCTGACACGCTCGCCGAGACCGAGCGCGTCGAGGTCGTCGAGGTCGACGTCGACGTAGCCGACCCGGTTGTAGGTGAAGTCGCGAGAGGAACGTGAAGGTCAGGTGCTCGCGCGCGTAGAACGCGTTCGGCGGTGTCGCCCGGGTAGACGAACCGGATGTTCTGCGGCTCGAGCGCCTCGCGCACGGCACCGACCGACTGACGCCTGGTAGATCTCCCCGATGTAGCGCGCGTTCGGCTTGCGGCTCGAGCCAGCGGGTACAGCAGGTTCCAGCGCGTGATCTCGTCCTCGTAGCCGGCGGCTCAGCGGCTCGAGCACGATCAGCCGGGGGAACTCGGGCTGCGAGCGGAGCAGGTAGACCTTGTGGGTCGTCGGTCAGCCGGACGTCGCCTGCAGGCGGTAGGGGCCCATCACCGCGAGCTCGGCCAGGTAGTTGACGCGCGTCGCCGTGGTCGACCTGGATGACGACGCCCGACATGTCGCCGACGATGTCGGGCAACCCGGAGTCGGCACGCCGCTCGTAGACCCTCGGCAGATACTCCTCGAAGAAGTCCGAGTTCTTCTTGTCACCCTTGGGTACATAGGTGGCCAGATCGATCATGCGAGAAGGCCCTCTCGGGTCGACGACGGGCTCACGTGGGCGTTGAGGCTATCGGGAAGGCCGAACCCCCGTCGAATCCGGCGCGGTGGGCGTCGGCTGCCGGGTGGACCTCGAACGCCCTGCGTGGGACCATCACGCGCGACGACTCCGGGAGGATCCGATGGACGCGAAGGAACTGGCGGGTGTTCCGTTGTTCGACGGGGTCGGCCGATCCGACCTCGAGCGGGCGGCGCACTGGTTCGACGTCGTGGACGTGGCGGCCGGCTACAACCTGCTCGACGAAGGCAGGTTCCCCCACGAGTTCTTCATCGTCCTCGACGGTAGCGTGCGCGTAGAGCACGACGGCACGGTACTCACCGAGCTGGGGCCGGGAGACTTCTTCGGAGAGATCGCCCTGATCCGGGAGGAGCGACGGACGGCCTCGGTCATTTCGGCGACGGCCACGCGCCTAGCGGTCACCGCAGTACGAGAGTTCGACACCCTGCGCCACTCGATCCCGCTGGTGGCCGAGCGCATCGACGCCGCGGCGGACGAGCGACTCGGTCGCTAGCGGGCCGACCAAGCCAGGGAACGATGCGGCCGCCGGCGGATAGAGAGACCGTAACGGTCACCCGGCGACAGCAGCGGTACGCGTCGTGGGTGTCGTCGGTGCTCGTCGACATCGTCGTGCTGAACCTGTTCGTGGAACATGCCGACGCCGTCGTCATCGACTCGTTCTCGATCTCGATCCTCGCGGCCGTCCTGATGAAGCTCATGCTCGACGCCGTCGTCGGGCTCGAGCACCGGGTCCGGGCCTACTTCGCCGGCAAGGCCGGCGGCCTCTACCGTGTCCTCGGAGCGGTCGTCGTGTTCTCGATCCTGTTCCTCAGCAAGTTCTTGATCCTGGAGGTCGTGAACTTCGTGTTCGGCGAGCACGTCGAGCTGGGCCACTTCATCGAGGTAGCCGCCATCGTGATCGCGATGCTCGTGGCCAGCCGGGCGCTCGAGATCATCTACGTCCGGCTCGGCCGCACCCCCGCCGAGGCCTAGGATTCCGATGGCGGCTCGGCGGGTGCTTCGGCCAGGATCTCGGGCGGATCCCTGGAGGGCACGGTGCTCGGCAGGCCGCCCGTGAAGAACAGGGTGGCGAGCGCGACCGCCGCGGCCGCGAGGAGACCCGCCTTCAGGGCCTGGAGCTGAGCCTCTGAGTACCCATCGACGATCCCGGCGGTGGTGGTCGCGTCGAGGCCAGCCTCGCCGGCCGCGGCCGCGACCTGTTCGTCGGAGACGAAGTCGATGCTCCCGTCGAGCGCCACGCCCACCTGTGAGGCAACCTGGTCGCTGACCCGTTCGTCCTCGGAGATGTTGTCGAGGAAGGCGCTGGACAGGCCGGCCAGCACGATCGCGCCGATCAGAGCGACACCGAGCGCCGACCCCAGCTGCTGCCCGGTGTATTGGAGTCCTCCCGCCTCGCTTCGGCCCGAGGCGTCGACCGAGGACTGGACGACGTTGCCCAGCTGCGAGGCCAGGAGCCCCATGCCCACCCCGAGGAGCGCCATCGACAGGGCGAACATGGCTCCCTCGAGCTCGGGCCGGATCGTGATGAGCAACACGACGATGGCTGCCGCGACGACCACGAGGCCGGTCCGAACGATGGACCGCACCGAGAACCTCAAGCTGAGCCGCGACCCGAGGGCCGACGTGACGAGCATCGTTACCGAGACGGGCAACATCTTGAGCCCTGTCTCCAAGGCGTCGAGGCCCAGCACCAACTGGAGGTACAGCGGTACGACGAAGAAGATCCCCATGAGCACGAGGTTCTGGCTGAGCAGGGAGATCAACCCGGCTCGCAGGGTATCGATCTTCAACAGATCGAGATGGACCAGCGGGTCCTCGCCACGGCGCTCACGTCGACGCTCCCAGCGCACGAACATCCAGATCAGCAACGCCCCACCACCCACGACGAACGGCGCCAGCGAGAACCCGAACGGCGTGATCGGTGAATCCTTCGGCGTGAACCACCCCCAGGTCCCCGCCTGGAGGATCCCCAAGACGATCGCGCCCAGGCCGAGCGCGGACAGCGCGGAGCCGACGTAGTCGAGTCGCGGGGCGGGGCCCTCCCGCGGCGCGTCCGCGATGAGTCCGGTCATGGCCAGGATGATGATCACGATGACGACCTCGCCCGCGAAGACGACGCGCCAGCTCAGCTCGGTGGTCGCCCATCCGCCGATGATCGGCCCGACGGCGATACCCGCCCCGGCGACACCGCCGATGACCGCGTAGGCCACGACCCGCTGACGCCCCTCGAAGTTGCCGGCGATCAGCGCGGCGAGCGCCGGGAGCACGAGGGCCGCCCCGAGCCCCTCGAGGACCGACCATCCGAGGGCGAGCACCGTCACGGTCGGCGCCATCGCGGTGACGGCGGAGCCACAGCCGTAGATCACGAGGCCGATCACGAACGCCCGGCGGCGGCCGACGATGTCCCCGATCTTGCCTCCCGTCAGCATGAACATCGCCATGACGAGCGCGTAGAGGGTGATGATGCCTTGGATCGCGGCCACCGTCGTGTCGAAGTCGGCGACGAGTTGGCTGATCGACACGTTCATGACGGCCTGGTCGAGCACCATCAGGAACTGCGCGGCAGCGAGCGCCGTCAGGGTGCCCCAACGCATCTTCTGCTGCTCCGCCTGCACGATGTCGCGCAGCATACCCGGCACCTGCGGAGTCCTGACCCACACTCGTGGCGGCGAATGACCTCTGCCTCGACCGATGCCACTGACATGCGCGGCACAAGACGCTAGCCTTCCTGGCTTGCTCAGCAGGCCCCAAGCGTCCGTGGGAAGTTGAATCAACCATGTCCGGTTAGGGTCCTAGGAACGGCGATCAAGGAGTGGGGATGTTTGCAAGGCTCGGGCGTTGGTGTTTCCGCAACCGCGGAAAGGTAGCGATCCTGTGGGTGGTGGCACTGGTCGTCGGGGGCGCTGCGAGCGGAGCGATCGGGACCGCCTATAGCTCCCAGTTCTCACTTCCCGACGTCGAGAGCCGGCGCGGGTTCGACATCCTCGACGAGCACTTCGCCGACTCGGGAGCGGGTGGCGAGGGCGGGACGATCGTGTTCCGCGCCGAGCAGGGCGTCACGGACCCCGAGGTTCAGCAGACGATGACCGCCTTCTTCGACGAGGTGAGCCAGATCGAGCAGGTCACGCTCGTCAGCCCCTACACGCCCGAAGGCGCCCAGCAGATCGCCGCGCAGGGCCCGGAGGCGGGGCGCATCGCCTACGCCCAGATCGGCCTGCCCCGAGACATCACGCTGGAAGAATCCGCTGTGATCGGCGCCGAGATCAAGGACCTGCTTCCCGAGATCCCCGGCGTGCAGATCGAGATCGGCGGAGCCATCCTGGCCGAGTTCGAGGTGCCGAGTTCGGAGCTGCTCGGACTCGCCTTCGCCATCATCGTCCTCATCCTGGCGTTCGGGTCGGTGTTGGCGATGGGGCTTCCGATCGGCATCGCCCTGGCCGGCATCGGCGTGGGGACGATCCTCGCCGGGATGCTCAGTCACATCCTGTCGATCCCCGACTTCGCAACGACCGTCGCGGTGATGCTGGGCCTCGGCGTCGGGATCGACTACGCGCTGTTCATCGTCACTCGATACCGAGAGAACCTCCACCACGGAGCCTCCGTGGAGGAGTCCACCGTCGTCGCGCTCGACACGGCCGGGCGGGCGGTCGCGTTCGCGGGCACGACGGTCGTCATCTCGCTCCTGGGCATGACACTCATGAACCTCTCGTTCATCACCGGACTCGCCGCGTCCGCAGCCACGGTGGTCGCCATCACCGCGGTGGCCTCGCTGACCCTGCTCCCTGCACTCCTCGGCTTCGCGGGAGAGCGGGTCGAGGTCACCAGGTGGCGCGGGCTGATCGGCGCGCTGCTGATCGCGGTGGGCCTCGTCGGCGTGGCGCTCGCCATACCTCCGCTCGCGATCGGCGGGGTGGCGCTCGCCGTCGTGGTGATCGTGGCGAGCTTCGCGATCGCCCCGATGCGACGCGAAGTGCCTCGTCGCACGCCGCGCCCGCTGCGGGAGACGGTGCCCTACCGGTGGAGCCGATTCATCCAGCGTCGACCCTGGGTCTCCGCGATCACCGGCACCCTGATCCTCCTCATGCTGGCCGTGCCGTTCCTGAGTCTGCGACTCGCGTTCTCCGACGAAGGCAACTATCCGGAGCAGACCACGACGCGCCAGGCGTACGACATGCTGGCCCTCGGATTCGGGCCGGGCTTCAACGGCCCGCTCCTGCTGAGCACCGAGATCCCCGAGGGCACCGACCCCGCGGCGCTCGAGGCGACCACCCAGGCGCTCGCCGCCGCCGAGGGTGTCGCGTTCGTCAGCCCGGCGTTCCCGAACGATCCAACGGCACCGACGGCCGCTCTCTGGCGCCTCTACCCGACGACCGCACCACAGGATCAGGCCACGACCGACCTGGTTTACCGGCTGCGCGACGAGGTCGTGCCGGCGGCTACCGAAGGAACCGGACTCGACGTCGCCGTGTCGGGCAGCGTGGCGGCCGCGGTGGACTTCTCCGAGTACCTCACGGCGCGATTGCCGCTGTTCATCGGGGTTGTGCTCGCGCTGTCATTCCTGCTGTTGATGCTCGTGTTCAGGTCGCTGCTCGTTCCGCTCAAGGCGGTGATCATGAACATGCTCTCGATCGGGGCCGCCTACGGCGTCACCGCCGCGATCTTCCAGTGGGGCTGGTTCGGGAGCGTGATCAACATCGAGCCCGCACCCATCGAGCCGTTCGTTCCGATGATGATGTTCGCGATCGTGTTCGGACTGTCGATGGACTACGAGGTATTCCTCCTGTCGCGCATCAGGGAGGAGTACCTGCGTATCGGCGACAGCAGACAATCGGTTGCCGACGGCCTCGCCGCCACGGCCCGGGTGATCACGGCGGCCGCCGCGATCATGGTGGTCGTGTTCGGCAGCTTCATCGGGGAGAGCGACCGCATCGTCAAGCTGTTCGGAGTGGGCCTCGCGAGCGCCGTGTTCCTCGACGCCACGATCGTCCGCATGTTGCTCGTCCCGGCCACGATGGAGCTCCTCGGCGACGCCAACTGGTGGCTGCCGAAGTGGCTCGACCGGGCCCTGCCTCGCGTTGCGGTCGAGGGCCACGCGCTCGAGGAAGAGACGCCCGAACTCGAACCCGTGTAGCCGAAGGGCAAGCGCTACTGAGTCGGCTCCTTCAGGAGCGGCTCTGGGAAGAGAGCGCTCGGCGTATCACCGAACAGAAGGCGGCCTGGTGGATCGCGGAGTTGGAGCGACTCCCGGCGATCTGCTTCGCCGACACCGGTCCCGAACAGATCAAGGGCGTTGCCGGCACGGTGCGGGTCTGAGCAGCTTGCGAGTCTCTTGAGACACCCTTGCGTCCGTCTTGCGCGGAGGCGCGCATGTTGCGGACATGACCTCACAACTGGACCGACGCGCCTTCCTCAAGTACACGGCCGCGGCCGCAACCGGGGCGACGGCAACCGCGATGGTTGGATCGGTCGCGCCGGCACACGCGACCCCGGGCCCCATCAGCGCGGTCGATCCTCCGTTCCGCTGGAATGAACAGACGATCGCCCAACTGCAGGCGGCGATGGAGTCCGGCGAAGCCACCGCGCTTTCGCTCACCCGCGACTACCTCGATCGCATCGAGCGCGTGGATTGGTCCGGACCGCAGATCAACTCCATCATCGAGGTCAACCCGGACTCGGAGGCGATCGCGCGGGCGCTGGATCAAGAGCGGGCCGACGGACACGTCCGGGGACCGTTGCACGGGATCCCCATGGTCCTGAAGGACGTCGTGGCGACGGCCGACCGCATGGAGACCACCGCGGGATCGCTCTCCTTGGTCGGGTCGAAGGTTCCCCGGGATGCGGGCATCGTGCGGTTCCTGCGGGATGCAGGCGCGATCATGCTGGGCAAGGCCAACCTGTCCGAGTGGAACGCCTTCCGCGGCTTTCCGAGCCTGGGCGGCTGGAGCGGACGCGCGGGGATCGGGCTCAACCCCTACGCGCTCAACTTCAGCACCGGGGACTCGAGCTCGGGCTCGGCGGCGGCCGTCGCGGCGAACCTCGCGGCCGGGGCGGTCGGACTCGAAACGTACGGCTCCATCGTGATGCCCTCGTCGCTCTGTGGTGTGGTCGGCCTCAAGCCCACGCGCGGTCTCATCACCAGGTCGGGGACGATCCCGATCTCGTTCAGCCGGGACGCAACGGGTCCGATCGCCCGGCGAGTCGCCGACGTCGCCGCGCTGCTCAACGCGATGGTGGGCATCGACCCGCGTGACCCGATCACGAGGACGAGCCGAGGACGGGTCCCCAACGACTACACGCGTTTCCTCACGCCACGCGGAGGGTTGCGCGGCGTACGGATCGGCGTCTGGCGTCGACCGGACCTATGGGACGGTGGTCCCAGGCTGTGGGACGGGATCGGCAACCCCGACGTCAAGGCCGCCGGGAAGGTGATCGAGAGCGTCCTTCCGGTGTTCGAGGACCTCGGCGCGACGCTGGTCGATCCCGTGCACTGGCCCCGCTGGATCGACGCGACAGGCGATCACGTCGGCGTGATGTTCTCCGAGTTCCGTCACGGGATCAACCGATACCTCGCGGAGCTGACGAATACCGACATGCGAACACTCGACGACGTCGTGGCCTTCAACGAGGCGCACCCACGCAAGGAGCTTCGGTGGCACAACCAGGCCCTCTTGCAGGGGTCCGTCAAGGGCGGCACGGACGTGACCCCGCTGAACGACCCCGAATACCTGCGTGCCCTTCGCGACTCGGAGCGGGTCGCCCGCAAGGGCTTCCATCAGACGATGCGACGACACCGATTGGACGTGATGATCGCGCCCACGTTCGTTCGCGCGTGGCCGATCAACTTGCTCGACGCGGACCCTTACCGAGGCAACGGGGTATCGGGGCCGTCCAATGCGGCCGGCTATCCGAACCTCACGGTGCCCGCCGGGTTCTCACACGGGCTGCCGATCGGCATCTCGTTCCTTGGGGATGCATGGGAGGAGCCGAAGCTGATCCGATACGCGTCCGCCTTCGAGCATGCCGTGCAGGCCCGCCGCGCCCCGAAGTTCCTCCCCGACCGGGAGTTCGTCGAGCGCTGAATGAGGGGCCGGTCGGGGTGGCGATCGACGGGGGCGGCGGGATCGAGGTGATCGATCGCGACGCCGCCACCCAGGGGCCAGTCGGTGCCTCCAGCACGAGGGACCGTGGTCGAACTGCCCGCTGCCGTTTCCGACATGCCCTCTAACCAGCGGAGACGCCGGGATTCGAACCCGGGAGGGAGCTTTCACCCCCTAACCGCTTAGCAGGCGGCTCCTTTCGGCCACTCAGGCACGTCTCCGCGGACGATTCTACTTGGGTGTCAGAACAGGTCCCCGGCTAGGCTTGGCGCATGCCCGATGTCGTGATCGTGGGAGGCGGCGTGATCGGCGCCGCCTGCGCGCACGAGCTGTCGACGCGCGGGGTCTCGGTCACGCTCGTGGAACGAGACCACCTGGCCGCACACGCCTCGGGGCGCAACCAGGGGCTGTGGGTCCTGCCGGACGACCAGGCCAACCTCGCGATGGCGCAGGCGAGCCTGGCCGCCTATCTCGAACTGGCGCCCTCCTCCTCCATCGACATCGGCCTGGATCCCGATCGGGTCGGCCTGGTCGCCGTGGCCGCTACGGAGGATGAGCTGCCGGCCGTGAGAGCCAGCGTCGACGCGGCGGCCTCCAACGGGGTGCGCGTCCAGGCCCTCGACACCGCCGAGGCCATCGAGGAGGTCGAGCCGGCGTTGGCCCGTTCGATCGCCGGCGCGTGGCTCGTCGACCAGGGGCATCGCCTCGATCCGGGCGCGCTGACGGTCGCGCTCGCGCTGGCCGCGGCAGATCGGGGTGCCGACATCCGCCACCACCTGCATGCGAGGGCCCTGGCCACTCGGGGCGACACCGTGATCGGGGTCGTCACCGATGACGGTGTGATCGAGGCGGGAGCCACGGTCGTCGCGGCGGGCCCGTGGTCGGACCGGCTGCTCGAGCCGGTCGGGGTGCGACTGCCGATCGTCGGGGCCCGCGGTTGGCTCGTACGCCTGGACATGCGGCCCGGATTGCTCCGTCACCTGATCGAGCTCCCGGGTCCTCACGGCGCGCTGCGCGGTGAGCACCTCGGAGGCTTCCCGACGGCCGTCGAGGTGGCGACCGACGGCCCGCCCGGCAGCGCCGTCGGCACCATCCTGCATCCCGCACGCGACGGCACGGTCTTGGTCGGATCGTCCCGCCAGACCTGGCTGACCCCCGAGCCGCCCGATGCCGACGCCGTCTCGCAGCTGCTGATCTCCGCGATCGCGCTGGTGCCCGAGCTGGCCACATCGCCCGTACGCTCGTCGTGGTGGGGCATCAGGCCGCTGTCTCCGGACGACCGGCCCTTCGTCGGCCGGGTCGGACCCGGCCTGTTCGTCGCCACCGGGCACGGTTCCGAGGGCGTGATCCTGGGGGCCGGCACCGCCGAGTTGCTGGCGTCGCAGTACCTCGGCGAGGAGCCGCCGTTCGAAGCCTCGCCCTTCGAACCACTGCGGTACAACGGTTCCGAGTAGATCGAGCACACGCCGCTCGCGCGACACGGCGTCCTGCCCGATGTGGTTGGATACCCGGATGCGCATCCGGGGGAGCCGCGGCATGAAGGGTGGGGATCCGAACACGACCGCCCACCGCTCGCCGTTCCTCCAGGGGATCGTGCCGGTCGATCGATCCCGCGTGACGATCGAGATCGTGGCCGGCATCACGCTGGCGGCGCTCGCGATCCCCGAGGTGATGGGGTACACGGCGATCGCCGGGATGCCCGTGATCACCGGTCTGTACACGATCTTGGTCCCGATCGCCGTCTTCGCCCTCCTGGGCTCGTCGCGGCACCTCGTCGTCGGAGCCGATTCGGCGACCGCCGCGGTCCTGGCCGCGGGCCTCGCCGGGATGGCCGCGACGGGATCGGACCAGTACGTGGCGCTCGCCTCGATGGTGGCCCTGTTGGCGGCGCTGTTCCTGTTCCTGGCTCGGGTGATCAAGCTCGGCTTCATCGCCGACTTCTTGTCGCGGACCGTGCTCGTGGGGTTCCTCAGCGGCGTCGGGGTCCAGGTCGCCCTCGGACAGGTCGGCGGCGTACTGGGCATCCCGGACGGGACCGGGATCACGATCGACGGCCACGAGTTCACCGGCTCGATCGCGAAGTTCCTCGACACGCTCTCGGGCATCGCCGACATCAGCTGGACGACGACCGCCGTCTCCGCCGCGGTCATCGTCACGATCCTGGGCGCCAAGTACGTCACGAAGAAGATCCCCGGCGCCCTGATCGCCGTGCTCGGCGCGATCTTCTTCAGCTGGGCGCTCGATCTCGTCGACCACGGCGTGACGATCCTGGGCAAGGTCCCCGGCGGCCTTCCCGACTTCGGGTTCCCCGACGTCACGTGGTCGGAGACGGTCTCACTGCTGGGCACGGCGGGCTCGATCTTCATCCTGATCCTCGCGCAGAGCGCCGCCACATCGCGCGCCTATGCGGCTCGCTACAACGATCGTTTCGATGAGAACGTCGACCTCGTCGGGCTCGGCGGCGCCAACGTCGCCGCGGGACTGTCGGCGACCTTCTGCGTCAACGGCAGCCCGACGAAGACACAGATGGTCGACAACGCCGGCGGACGCACCCAGATCGCGCAGCTGACCACCGGATTCGTCGTGCTGATCGTCCTGCTGTTCCTCACCAAGCCGCTCCAGTACCTGCCGAACGCGGTCCTGTCCTCAGTGGTCCTCCTGATCGGGATCGAGCTCGTCGACGTGGCGGGCCTGCGCAAGATCTGGCGGACGGCGCCCGACGAGTTCGTCGTCGCGGCCCTCACGGGGCTCACCGTCATCGTGATCGGGGTCGAGCAGGCCATCCTGCTGGCGATCATCGCGTCGGTGATCGCGCACCTGCGCCGCTCGTACCGGCCTTCCACGACCGTGCTCGCTCGCACGGACGGGAGCTGGCGCTGGGTCGACCACGATCCTGCCGCTCGGAGCCTGCCGGGCCTCGTCGCGTACCGGTTCGCCGGCTCGCTCTACTACGCGAACGCGAACCACCTGTTCGAGGAGGTGGCCTCGTTCGCCGAAGCCGAGGCCGACCCACCCCTTCGATGGGTGTGCCTCGATGCCTCCGCGATCGCCGGCGTCGATTTCACGGCCGGGCAGACGCTGATCCAACTGCAGGGCGACCTGGACGCCCACGGCGTGCGCCTCGTGATGTGCGAGGTGTCGTCCGACGTGCGGGCCGGGCTGGATCGCCTCGGCGTCACCCAGGTCGTCGGCGATGACGGCTTCTTCGACACGATCAACGAGGCCGTCAAGGCGTTCCGGGGATCAACACCGACCGCCGGCCGGTGAGGCGACGAGGCAGATCGGGCATGTTCCACGATCGCCATCGCCGCTAGACTGGCCCCCCTACAGCCCATGGCCATCCTCACACTCGGCATCTCGTACCGCCGCGCCCCGATCGAACTGCTGGAGCGGCTCGCCTTCACCGACGACGATCTGGCGAAGGCCTATCGGCTCGCCACGGATCTGGAGGGCGTCGACGAGGCGGTGATCCTGTCGACCTGCAACCGGGTCGAGGTCACCGCCAGCGTCGCGAACTACCACAGCGGATTCATGGCGCTCAAGCGCCTGCTGGTCGAGTCGCGGGAGGTCGTGCCCGCCCAGCTCGACGAGCCCCTGTACTCCCACTGGGAACGGGACGCTGCCGATCACCTGTTCGCGGTGGCCGCCGGGCTCGACTCGATGGTGGTGGGAGAGACCCAGATCTACGCCCAGGTGCGCGAGGCCCTGCGGAGGGCCGAGGCCGAGGGCGCCGTCGGGCCGGCCCTCACCGGGCTGTTCCACGCGGCGGGACGCGCGGGCCGGCGGGTGCGGAGCGAGACCGCGCTGGGCGCCGCCCCCGATGCGTTCGTGGCGATGGGCGCCGACACCGCGGAGTCCTCGCTCGGGGGGCTCGAGGATCGTGACGTGGTGGTGGTCGGCGCCGGCCAGATGGCCGCCCTCGCGGTCAAGCACCTGCGCCGGCGCGGCGTCGGCCCCGTGCGGATCCTCAACCGCTCACTCGAGCACGCGCGGTCCCTCGCCGAGCGGACGAACGCCCGCCACGGCGATCTCGACGCGTTGCCGGAAGCCCTCGGGCACGCCGACCTCGTGGTGAGCGCCACGGGAGCCGCCGGCACGGTGATCCCGCGCGACATGGTCGCCTCGGCGATCGGCCACCGGGATCAGGGGCGAACCCTCGTGTTGCTCGATCTCGCGGTGCCCCGCGACGTCGAGGCGGGGGTCGGTACCCTCGACGGGGTACGGGTCATCGACGTGGTCACCCTGCGCGACCGGCTCGCCGCCCACGACCCGGCCACGGCGAGCGACATCGTTCGGGCGCACGAGCTGGTTGCCGAAGAGGTGCGACGTTTCGTGGTCCGCCGCACCGCCGACGGGCTCGCCCCGCTGATCCGCGCGCTCCGGCGTCGTGGCGACGACGTACTCGACCGTGAGCTGGAGCGCCACGCGTCCCGACTGCGCGAGCTCGCCCCCGACGAGCGCGCAGCCGTCGAGGCCGTGGCCCGCGGGATCGTCGCGAAGCTGCTCCACGACCCACTCGTTGAACTGAAGGAACGCACGGCGTCGGGCGAGGGCGAGCGGTACGCGGAGCTGCTGGCCGAGCTGTGGCACGTCGATCCCGAGACCGAGTGAGCGCGCTGAGGATCGGGACCCGCCGCTCGTCGCTGGCCGTCGCGCAGGCCCAGCTGGTCGCCGGCCTGCTGGGCGCGCAGGGCTCCGCCACCGAGATCGTCGAGATGAGCACGTCCGGCGACGAGGGCGCCGCTCCTCCGTCAGGCGTTCCCGGCGGCCTCAAGGGGTTGTGGACCGACACGATCCTCGACGCCCTGGAGTCAGGCGAGATCGACGTGGCCGTTCATTCCGCCAAGGACCTGCCCGCCGACGAGGACGACGGGTTCGTGATCGGGGCGGTCCCCGAGCGGGCAGATCCTCGCGACGTGCTGGTCATGAGTGACGGGACGATGCGGCCGAACGCCTCGATCGGCACCTCCAGCATCCGTCGCTCGGCGCAGTTGCTGGCGGCGTTCCCGGGCATGCGCGTGATGCCGATGCGCGGCAACGTGGACACGAGGCTGCGCAAGCTGGCCGACGGAGAGGTGGACGCGCTCGTCCTGGCGGCGGCGGGCCTGGAGCGGTTGGGCATCGAGCCGGAGCACGCCCGTCCACTCGACGTGACCGAGATGGTCCCGGCGCCGGGCCAGGGATGCCTGGCGATCCAGTGCCGAGACGACGACGACGACACGATGGCCGTGCTCGGCGAGATCGATCATGAGCCCTCGCATCGGGCGCTGATGGCGGAGCGCTCGCTCGTGTGGCGGCTGGGCGGCGGGTGCGCGCTCCCGCTCGGCGGATTCGCGATCGCGGGCCGCGACGGGGTCACGTTGCAGGCGCTGATCTCCACCGCCGACGGCGGCCGGGTGATCCGATCCGAGGCGACGGCGCCCACCGCCGAGGACGCCGCGGCCCAGGTGGCCAAGGCGCTGATCGCCGAGGGAGCCGAGCAGATCCTGGCCGAGGTGCTGGCCGAGAGCCCGGACGCGTGAGCCCGGCCCGGCGCACGCTCGCCGATCGCACGATCGTCGTGACGCGCCCTGCCGATCAATCCCGAACCCTGAACGAGCGGCTGACGGCCCTCGGAGCCGAGGTGGTCGACGCCCCGGCGATCGAGATCGCCCCGATCCACTCGGCGGCCCTCACCCGAGCCCTGCGCGACCTCGCCGCGGGTCGCTACGCATGGATCACGCTCACGAGCCGGGCGACCGTCGAGACGCTGGCCTCGCGCCTCGCCTCGTCCGACGAGGTTCGGGCCCGGGTGGCCGCGATCGGCGACGGCACGGCCACGGCCTTCCGCGGCTGGGCGGGCCGAGAGGTCGATCTGCAGCCGAGCACCTTCACCACGGACGGGCTCGCGCGTGCCTTCCCTCGAGGGGACGGTCGGGTCCTGTGCGCTCGCGCGGACATCGCGCCCGAGGGACTCGAGCAGGCGCTCGCCCGCAAGGGCTGGTCGCCCGAGCGCGTCGACGCGTATCGCACGAAGCTTCCCCGCTCCCTCCCTCCCCGGGCACGCGACGCCCTTCGCGAGGGGGTGGTCGATGCCATCACGTTCACCAGCGCCTCCACGGTTCGGGGGTTCGTCGGCGCGCTCGACGTCGTCACGGGCGCGCCTCGTGTCGCGTGCATCGGGCCGGTCACCGCCAAGGAGGCGCGCGCCCACGGTCTCGTCGTGCACACGGTGGCCCGGCCTCACACGATCGACGGCCTGGTCGACGCGGTCGAGCGGGCCCTCGCCCGGCGTTCCCACCGCGCCCATCGACCGGTACGCTGACCGGCATGAGCTTCCCTGCCCAGCGCCCCCGGCGACTGCGCCGCACCGCCGCCCTGCGCGACCTGGTCCGCGAGACCGCCGTGGCGCCGCATCAGCTGATCGCGCCGCTCTTCGCCAAGGAGGGCATCGACGATCGAGCGCCGATCGCATCCATGCCGGGCCAGTACCAGCACACGGTCGAGTCCTTGCGCAAGGAGGCGGTCGAGATCGCGGAGGCCGGCGTGCGCGCCTTCATGCTGTTCGGCGTCCCGGTCAGGAAGGACCCCGAAGGCAGCGAGGCGTGGAGCCCGACGGGCATCGGACAGCAAGCGATCGCCGCCCTGCGCACGGAGTTCGGCGACGACGCCGTCGTGATCGCCGACCTGTGCCTGGACGAGTACACCGACCACGGGCACTGCGGCCTGCTGGATGAGCGCAACGAGGTGGACAACGACGCCACCCTGGAGGTCTACCGGCGGATCGCCCTGGCGCAGGCCGAGGCCGGGGTCCACATCGTGGGACCCAGCGGGATGATGGACGGACAGGTGGGGGCGATCCGCGAGGCCCTCGACGCGCATGGGCACACCGACGTCGCGATCTTGGCCTACGCCGCGAAGTTCGCGAGCGCCCTCTACGGCCCGTTCCGCGACGCCGCCGAGGGCGCGCCGCAGCTTCGGCGACCGCACCGGCTACCAGCAGGACCCAGCCAACGCCGACGAGGCCCTTCGCGAGATCCGCGCCGACATCGACCAGGGCGCCGACATCGTCATGGTGAAGCCGGCGGTCCCCTACCTCGACCTGGTCCGTCGGGCCAAGGACGAGACCGGCTTCCCGGTGGCCGCGTACCACGTGAGCGGCGAGTACTCGATGATCAAGGCGGCGGCGGCGAACGGCTGGATCGACGAGCGGCGCGTCGTGCTCGAGACCCTGACCTCGATCCGGCGCGCCGGCGCCGACATGATCCTGACGTACCACGCCAAGGACGCGGCACCCTGGCTCGCGAGCAGCTAGTCGCCTAGATCCACACCTCGCGAAGGGCCCTCAGCACGCTCCCACCTGCCAGCGTCGCGACCTGCTCGTCGGAGTAGCCGTGCCCGACGAGCCACCGGATCACGTTGGGGAACTCGGCCGGGTTCTCGAGACCCTCGACGTAGTCGACCCACTCGTGCTCGGGCTCATCGCCGGCATCCAGCGCGCCCGCGTAGGCGAGGTGCAGGCCGACGTGATCGCCGAAGAACGTGTCGGGGCCGAACGCGACATGGTCGATCCCGACCAGGTCGATGCAGTACTCGGCGTGCTCCATCACCGACTCGAGCGAGTGGCGAGGATGCGCTTGGGTCATCGTCGTGTGCGGCGATGCTTCGATGCCGACCACGCCACCGGTGTCGGCCACCGCTTTCAGCAGATCGTCGGACTTGAGCTTGGCGATCGGCCAGAGGGCGCGCGCGCCCGAGTGCGAGAGGAAGACGGGGCGCTCCGAACGCCGGCACGTCTCCATGGCGGTGACGTCGCCCGTGTGGGACAGGTCGACCGCGAGGCCCAGCCGGTTCATGCGACGGACCGCGGCGCGTCCGAACGCCGTGAGGCCCCCGTCACCGGGATCGCGGACGCCGCCGCCCAGCGCGTTCGACTCGCTGTAGGCCACGCCGATCATCCGAACGCCGAGCCCGAACAGGACGTCGAGGCGATCCAGCTCGTTCTCGATCGGCGCCGCCCCCTCCAAGCAGGGCACCATCGCGATCCGTCCGGTCTCGTGGGCCCGCTCGATGTCGGCGACCGCCGCGGCGACGGTCACGACCGACTGATGCGCGACATCGGCCAGGTGCATGCCGAGGTCGTGGATCACGTCGGTCCACTTCCAGCCGCTCTTGGACGTGATCGTGGCCGTGCCGTCCTGGAAGTTCTCGAACACGGCATCGAGCCCGGACGCCGCCAGCCCCTCGAACCCGTACCACTCGCGGCCCTCGCGGATGTAGGCGTCGTTGTCGGCCATGTCAGCCGGCGTGATCCCCGCGTGATCGTGCAGGGAGATGCAGACACACTCGTGCAGCAGCCGCTCGGCGCGAGCGTCGTCCTCGGACGAGAGGGGAACCACGAACGGCTCGACCCGGCCGATCTGCGGAGAGAGCTCGAATCCGCGGTCGTCCCGGCCCGGCTCGAGATAGTCGAACGACCGGTAGCCGTCCCATCGTTTCTTCGGCTCCATGGTCGCACGGTATCGCGAGGCCGCGCGCCCGTGCCAGAATCCGCGAGTGCGCGTGTGGATCGCCCTCGTCGTCGCGGTGGTAACCCTCGTCGTAGCGGGGATCTTCGGCGAGGCGTCCGCAGACCGCCTCGACGGCACGAGCTGGGTGTTGTCGCACTCCTCTCACGCCGGCGACGTCGACGGGACGGCGGTCGCATCCGGGTCCGCGCCGACGGCCGAGTTCGGCCACGGGACGGTCAACGGCACCACAGGCTGCAACAGCTACTTCGGTGACTACGCGACGGACGGCGCCTCGATCAGCATCGACGCGATGGGGATGACCGAGATCGCGTGCGAGCCGGAGATCTCTGACCTGGAAGGGACCTTCGTCACTCTGATGAGCAGCGCGACGAACTACGCGAACGCCGGTGACTTCCTCACGATCACGGGACCCGACGGCGAGCTGGGCTTCCGGGCGGCCTGACGGCCGGGCCCTTGGCAGGGCCCGGCCGCAGATCCGCTTCCTGATCCCGATCTCTACGCGCCGGATCGCGTCGTCACGTAGATGTCGTTGGAACCGCCTTCACTCCCGGGTCGGTTCGAGCCGAACACCATGACGTCGCCACGCCACGACAACGAGGCCCGTGACTCGCTCGAAGCCGTGTTGATCGGCGAACCCAGGTTCACCGGTGTCGACCAGGCCCCGTAGGAACTGGAGCGTGAGGCCGAGTAGATGTCGTTGCCCCCGATCGTTCCGGTTCGGTTCGAGTCGAACACGATCTCTTTGCCGTCGTGACGCACGTTGGGCCGTGCGTCGTCGGCGGCCGTGTTGAGACCGGGCACCAGCTGTGCCGGAGCGAACCCGGCGAAGGTCAGCCGGCTCGAGTAGATGTCGGCATCCGGGATCGCACCGGCGGCCTCAGCCGAGAACCCGCCCGGCCGGGTGCTGGAGAAGTACAGCACCAGCGAGTGTCCCTGGAGCACCAACGAGGGTCCCGCCTCGCCCGCGGCGCTGTTCACGTTGCACCCCAGGTTCTTGGGTTCGCTCCATGTGCCGTAGTGGCGGCGGGTGAAGTAGATGTCGGCACCCCCGCACGCCCCTGTGACGACGCGAGCGCTCACGAAGAACAGCCCGCCACCGGGGGTCGGGGTGGGACAGAAGTCATCCACCGTGCTGTTGATGGGTGCGCCGGGGTTCGTGGGAGCTCCCCAGGGGGCGTGCGAGTTCGCCCGGTGGGACACCCAGATGTCCAGGCCCCCCAGCCCACCGGTGCGGTTCGAGGCCATGTAGAGATCCAGCCCGTCGGGGGAAAGGATCGGACACCCCTCGGTGGCGGTGGTGTTGAGCTCGGGGCTGGTGCCGGGGATCTGAGACTCCGCGTTCACGGGAGCACCCCAGGCTCCGAACCCGTGGGCCGATGCCACGCCCGCGATCATCAGGGTCGCGATCACGACCGCCGCGGCCGCCAGGGTCCTGGCTCGCGGCGCATGTGCATGCCTATTCATGTCGTCCTCCTCTTGTCTCCGGACTCATGTCAGTCGGATCACCGCGATCACGATCAACGCGACGACCGCCGCCAGGGTGACCACGGCCAACCCCCACCCGAGGCCAGCGCGGCCTCGGGGTGGGTGGTTGCCGTTGCGATCCGCGCCGGCCATTCGCCTACGGGATCAGTTCGAGCGTGTATGCGAAGCCGTCGATCACCGAAAGGGTGACGGTCCCCCGAACGTTCGCGAAGTCACCCGTGCCTCCCGTGACGGCCAGCGACTCACCGTTGAATCCGCGGAAGAGCCCCGAGGTGACCACATACCCCCTGCCCTTCAGGCTGATGATCACCGTGCAGGGCCAGTCACCAACCCCCACGCAGCTCCAACGGATCGTGCCGACACGAACTCCCGCCGCATCGACGGCCTTCTCGCTGAGGTATGTGTGATGTCCCTTGGAGACTTCACGCAGGACCCCTCCCGCCACCAGGTCGATCGTCTCCGGCCCGGCGATCCTGGCGGACCTTCCCTGCGAGGTGCCGACGAGCACTCCGGTGAGCAAGAGGACCGCGATCAGCCCTCCGATGCCAACGTTGCGTCGCATCGTCCTCCCCTTCCCGCGGTCCCACCGTGGGACCTGCAGACACGACCCTGATCCACGCCCCTCGGAACGCGAGTGGAACCCGGTCAAGGGGAGCGCAAACGCGGTCTTGCGCATCCCTTGACCGGCATCCGCCAGGTTGTTGCATTGCATATGAACCACGGCGATAGGTACGGTCGACAGGTGCGATTCCGCGTCTTGGGACCTCTCGAGGTCGACGCGGGGGATGGTCCGATCCCCCTCGGCGGGCCGAAGCAACGCGCCGTCCTCGCCAACCTGTTGATCCGCGCGAACCAGGTGGTGCCGGCCGATCGGCTGATCGACGAGATCTGGGGCGAGGATCCGCCCGAGAAGGCGCGCAACACGCTACAGACCTACGTCTCGAACCTGCGGCGTTCGCTGGGCGATCGCCGGCTCCAGGGCCGTCCTCCCGGATACATCCTGAACCTGGAGCCGTTCGAGCTCGACGCGATCCAGTTCGACACGCTCGTGCGAGATGCGAAGAAGGCGCTGCCGATCGATCCCGGCGTGGCGGTCGCGACGTTGGACGACGCGCTCGGGCTGTGGAGGGGCCCCGCGCTCGCCGACCTCGCCGACCGGCCCTCGTTCGTCGCCGAGGCGGCCCGGCTGGACGAGCTCCGGCTCGAGGCGCAGGAGGGTCGCGTCGAGGGGCTGCTGGCGGGCGGGGACCAGGCCCGCGCCGTGGGAGAGCTGGAGGCCATCCTCTCACACCATCCGTTGCGGGAGAGCCTGTGGGCGCTGCTCATGCTGGCGCTGTACCGGGAGGGCCGCCAGGCCGAAGCGCTGAATACCTTCCAGCGCGCCCGAGAGGTCCTGGCCGACGAGCTGGGCATCGACCCCTCACCCGAGGTCGCCCGGCTCCACGAGCGCATCCTGCGTCAGGACCCGGGCCTGGATCTCGAGGGCGAGCCGCTGAGGGGGTACCGGCTCCTGGAGCAGCTGGGCGACGGTCCCGACGCGGCGGTCTTCCGGGCGATCCAGCCACGGGTGGGACGCGACGTCGTCGTCAAGGTCTTCCGTGAGGGCGTCGCGGGGAACCCGGCGTTCGTCCAGCGATTCGAGCCCGAGGCCGGATCGGCGGCGGGCCTGGAGCACCCGCACATCGCGTTCGTCTACGACTACTGGCGGGAGCCCGGCCGGGCCTACGTCGTGTCCAGGTACTTCAGGGGCGGGAGCCTCAAGGATCTTCGCGATCGCGGAGAACGGATCGAACGCGATCGCGGGTTGCGTGCCCTGGAACAGGTCGCCGACGCGTTGGCCTTCGCCCACCGTCAGGGCGTGGTCCACGGGCACGTATGCGCCTCGAACGTCCTGCTGGACGGCGAGGGGGCCGCCTACCTCGCCGACTTCTGCGTTCGGGCATCGGATCCGGGGGAGGCGGCCGACGACGTCCGCGCCCTCGCGCAGCTGGCACGCCATCTGTTCGACGACCGCCTGCCCGCGCAACTCGACGAACTGGTGGCCCGAGTGGAGGCGAACGGGGTCGAGGCAGCGGAGTTCGCCGAGGTCGTCCGACAGATCCTCGAGCCGGTGGTGCACCCACGACGGCGACCGGCCGTCCAGCGGAACCCCTACAAGGGCCTGCGACCGTTCACCGAGGCGGACGCGCCCGACTTCTTCGGGCGAGGCCAGCTGGTGGCGAAGATGGTGTCGAGGATGAACGAGCCCGGGCCCGAGGCTCACTTCCTCGCGGTCGTCGGGCCGAGTGGAGCCGGAAAGTCCTCCCTCGTGCGGGCCGGGCTCGTCCCGGCGATCCGCCGGGGCGCGATCGAGGAGGCGTCGGAGCCGTTCGTCACCGACATGTTCCCCGGCGCGCATCCGCTGGAGGAGATGGAGGCGGCGCTCCTGCGCATCGCGGTCCGCCCCGCGACTCGCCTGCGCGATCTGCTCGAGGCCGGGTCACGAGGGCTCATCGAGGCCGTCGACCTCGTCCTGCCGGAGGACGCCACTGTCGTGCTCGTGATCGACCAGCTGGAGGAGCTGTTCACGCTCACCTCGAGCGAGCGCGAACGAGAACTATTCCTCGAACAGCTCAGGGTCGCATGCGTCGATCCCGCCGGCCGGGTTCGCGTGATCGCGACCCTGCGAGCGGACTTCTTCGACCCGCCGCTCGCCTACCCCCGGTTCGGCGAGCTGCTCACGGCGCGCATCGAAGCCGTCCCACCGCTCGACCCGGACGAGCTGGAGCAGACGATCCGACGCCCGGCCGAGCTGATCGGCGTCCGTCCCGAACCGGGCCTGGAGGCGGCGATGGTCGCCGACATCGCGCACCAGCCGGGCGCGCTTCCGCTGCTGCAGTACGCGTTGACCGAGCTGTTCGAGCGGCGCACCGACGACCTGCTCAGCCTGGAGTCCTACCGTGCGACCGGCGGCGTGGCGGGGGCGCTCTCGACCCGGGCGGAACGGATCTTCGGGGGAGGCGACGCGCCGTGGCAGGGAGCGGTGCGCCAGGTCTTCCTGCGCCTCGTCACCCTCGGCGAGGGGACGCAGGACACGCGTCGCCGGGTCGCGCGGAGCGAACTCGACGGGCTCCACGAGGAACCCGGAACGATCGACGAGGTGCTCGACGTGTTCGGACGGCATCGGCTGGTGACCTTCGACCGCGAGCCGTCGACGCGGGAGCCGACGGTCGAGATCGCCCACGAGGCCCTGCTCGGTGCCTGGGCACGGCTCCGCGGCTGGATCGACGAGGCACGGGAGGACCTGAGGCTCGAGCGACGGCTGGACCGGGCGAGCGCGGAGTGGGAGGGCTCGGGGCGAGATCCGAGCTTCCTGATGCGGGGATCGCGTCTCGACCAGGTCGTGGCATGGGTCTCGACGACGAGCCTGGCCATCGGCACGCCCGAGCGCGCGTACGTCAAGGCCAGCGTCGGCCAGCGAGGCGAGGACGAGGCGGAGGAATCGCGGCGCCATGCGCAGGAGGCCCGCACCGAACGGCGCTCCCGCGCGAGGCTGCGTGCGCTCGTCGCCGTGTTCGCGGTGGCGGCGCTGGTCGCGGGGACGCTCACGATCGTGGCGACCGACCAGAGCGAACGCGCGGGCGCCGCGGCCAGGAATGCGACAGCGAGGGAGCTTGCCGCCTCGTCCGTCGCGAACCGCGATACCGACCCCGAGCTCAGCATCCTGCTCGCGATGGAGGCGATCGACACCACGCGTTCGGTCGATGGATCGGTGCTCCGCGAGGCCGAGGAGGCGCTCCACCAGGCCGTGCTGGCGTCCAGGATCGTGATCACCGTCCCGGGCGTCGGCGGCGAGATCGCGTGGGGATCCGAGGGTACGTTCGTTGCCAAGGATCCACTCGACCCCGGCGCGATCCAGATCCGAGACGATCGAACGGGACGGATCCTTCGGTCGTTCTTCGGCCACCCCGGCGGCCTGAGCGACGCTGCCTTCAGCCCCGACGGCTCGCTCCTGGCGACGACGGGCGGCGAGGGAGCGTTGAAGATGTGGAGCCCCTCGAACGGCGCGCTCCTGTGGGAGCGCGCCGGTGAGGACGGGGCCTCCGGGGTCTCATTCAGCGCCGATGGCTCACGCGTCGCCGCCGCATGGCCCCAGGAGCGCGTCGCGCGGATATTCGATGTGGCCGACGGCCGCCTGGTGCGGGCGATCGATGGATGGGCAGACGAGACGGCCCTCAGCCCCCACGGGGACCGGATCGCGGTATCGATGGGTGGCAAGGGACACGTGATCGATCTCAGGTCGGGCACGGACGTCTATCCGCCGCTCGAGGTCACCTACGGCGTGGGGTCGATCGCGTGGAGCCCCGACGGTCGATACATCGCGACAGGTGGCGTCGATCGGCTGGCGTTCCTCTGGGAGGCTGACACCGGCGAGCTGCGGGCGCCCCTCTACGGCGGCACCGGGCCGATCCCGAGCGTGACGTGGAGCCCCGATTCGACCAGGGTCGCCGCGGCAAGTGACGACGGAACCGTGACGGTCTGGGAGGTCGACGCGATCGGTCAGCCCGGGATCCAGCTGACGTCGAGCGCGACGCCCGGAATGCTGGACGTCGCCTTCTCGGCCGACGGAGAGCAGGTCATGGCGAGCGACCAGGCTGGAGAGGCGGTCTCGATCTGGGACGTGGGCCTGCGCGGCACCGCCGAGGTCGTCAACCTCCCCGCGGTGCGGTACTACGGGTCGGTGGAGTTCCTCGAGGATGGCCGCCATCTGATCGCGGCCGGCCCCGAAGCCCCCTCGACCGCTCGGTCCGACGACCCTCGCGACGGTCGCATCGCCATCTGGGACGTCGCCAGCGGACGCCCCGGACCGGCGTTCGGACCGCTGATCCGGGAGACCTACTTCGACGTGAGCGAGGACGGGAGCACGCTCGCGGTCGGCTGCGTCTCCACATGGGATCTGACGACCGTCGCTCGCCTCTTCCAGGATGACGCAGGGGTTCACGGCTGCGTCGACGGCGGATACCTGAGCCCCAACGGCTCTCACGTCATAGTCGGAGACCAGTCAGGCCTTCGGATCCTCGACCGTGTCGGGCACGAGGTCCAGGTGCTCGAGGGTGGAGCTCACCCGGCGGCCTTCGGGCCGGACGGCCGACTGATCGCGACGTTCGACGGCGACCAGGGCGTGGCCATCTGGGACTGGCGGGCGGCGCGCATCCAGCGGACGATCCCCTCCGACGCCTTCGCGCTCGAGTGGGCTTCCGACGGGGTCCGCCTGGCGATCAGCGATCTGCACGGCACGCTGACTGTCTGGGACACGACGGACGGAACCGTCGTGTGGACCAGGGAAACGCCGTTCGGCGTGCTCGACATGGAGTACGGCCCGGGCGGCGCCCTGATGGCGGTGGCCGGCGGCGACGGGACGGTCAGGCTCGTCGACGCCGCGACCGGGGCCGACCGGCTCGTCCTCCGCGGATACGAGGGACTGGTACGCAGCGTCGACTTCAGCCCCGATGGCTCGATGCTCGCCTCGCAGGGATCGGGGGCGGTCCGCGTCTGGGCGGTGGACCTCGACTCTCTGATCGACATCGCCCACGGCGAAGTGACGCGGACCCTGACCGACGAGGAGTGCCGGGAGTTCCTCCACGTCGATCGCTGTCCAGGCTGATCCGCGGCTCCGCGGGTGCGCGCCCACGCGGCTCGCTACCATCCGGTCCATGACCTCCTCGGATGAACCGTTCGAACGGGCTCGGGAACTGATCCCCGGCGGGGTGAACTCCCCCGTTCGGGCGTTCGGTGGCGTCGGGGGAACCCCCCGGTTCGCCGACCACGGCGAGGGCGCATGGATCGTCGACGTGGACGGGAACCGCTACGTCGACCTGGTCCAATCCTGGGGCGCCTTGCTGTTCGGGCACGCTCGCCCCGAGATCGTGGGCGCCGCGGCGCAGGCCGCCGCCCGCGGCACGACGTTCGGGGCCCCCACCTTGGCCGAGGTCAATCTCGCCGATCGGATCGTCGAGGCGGTGCCGTCGATCGAGATGGTCCGCCTGGTCTCGAGCGGGACCGAGGCGGCGATGAGCGCCCTACGCCTGGCGCGCGGCGCCACCGAACGCGACCGCATCGTCAAGTTCGACGGCTGCTACCACGGTCACTCGGACAGCCTGTTGGCCAAGGGAGCGGGGAGCGGCCTCGCCACGCTCGGCATCCCGTCGTCGCCCGGGGTGACGGAGGGCTCGGCGCGAGACACGCTCACCGCGCCGTTCAACGACCTGGCGGCCGTCCAGGCGCTCGCCGACGACTCGGTCGCCGCCATCATCCTCGAGCCGGTTGCCGCCAACATGGGGGTCGTGCCCCCTGCCCCGGGGTTCCTCCAGGGGCTGCGGGAGGTGTGCGACCGGGTCGGCGCCCTCCTGATCTTCGACGAGGTCATCACGGGCTTCCGGATCGACTTCGGCGGCGCCCAGTCCTACTACGACGTGGCCCCCGACATCACGGTGCTCGGCAAGGTGATGGGCGGCGGGTTCCCATGTGCCGCCTTCGGCGGACGCCGGGAGCTGATGGAGCTGCTGGCGCCGACCGGACCGATCTACCAGGCGGGGACGCTGAGCGGGAACCCCGTCGCGGTGGCGGCCGGCATCGCGACCCTCGACCTGGCTGCGGCGGTCGACCCGTACCCGGGCCTGGAGCGCACGGCCGACGAGCTGATCGACGGACTCACATCCGGGTTCTCCACGGCTGGCATCCCGGCCACGATCAACCGGGCTGGGTCGCTGTTCAGCGTGTTCTTCACCGGGGGCGAGGTCGCCGACCTCGCCGGGGCCGGGGCCGCGGACCACGAGCGATACGCCCGCTTCTTCCACCACATGCTCGCCGTCGGCGTCTGGCTGCCACCGAGCGGGTACGAGCTGTGGACCCTGTCCGCGGCGCACGGCCCCGACGAGGTCGAACGCGTGATCGAGGCCGCCGCCTCGTTCCGCGACTAGGCGGAACTAGGCGGCAGAGAGCACGCCGGCGCCCAGGGACACGTGGTCCCGAACGTCGACGTCTTCGACCTCGACCGCGAGGCAGAACGTCCCCGTGATGCGATCGTGCTCATCATGGGTCGGCGCCGCCTCGCATCGCACGCTGCCGCGAGCCCCGCGCAGCACGAAGCCGGCGGTCTCCCCGTTCAGCGCGGCGACGTGCGCCTCGAGGATCGCGAGGCTGCTGCCCTCCATCCCGAAGAGGTCCAGCAAGCTCCGGCCCTCGCACCGGGCGAACGGCATGCCGATGATCTCGGCAGCCGCCCCCGTGACGGTCCGGAGCACGAGCGCCTGATCCGTGGACCAGAAGAAGACCGGGTGCCCGGCCGATACGCTCGCGATCGAATCGGCACCCACGAAGCGCGTACGCGGCGGCGGTGGCGCCGGTACCTGATCCGTGATGCCGATGAGTTCCCACTGCCGCATGGTGCTCACCCCTCCTGGGTCGACGACCTTCGCTACCTGATTTCGGGTAACGGGAGGGGTTCAGCACATCGGACCTTCGCCCGAATTCAAGGGGTCGGCCGACCGGGGGCCCCGACGACGGCGCCCGGCCTAGGACCAACCGCCCCCGGTAGGCTCATCCGCACGATGGCCACCCCGCTGGACGAGTTCATCTACTCGACACGCGCACGGATCGGCGACGAGGCCCGCCCGTGGCTCGGTCGGGTGGCGGCGCTTCAGCGTGAGCTCACCGCGCGCTGGGAGCTCGAGCTGGAGGATCCTATCGCCGGCGGCGCGACCGCCTACACCACCCCCGCGATCCGCGGGGGTCGCGATCCGGTGGTCCTGCGGATCTCCTATCCGGACGGGTGGTTCGAGGAGGAGACCCGAGCCCTGCTCGAGTTCGACGGCCGCGGGGTGGTCGAGTTGATCGACCACGACGAGCGCGGCGCCCTGCTGCTCGAACGCGCCGTGCCCGGGACGAACGCCCTCGAGCTCGACGAGTCCGACGGGGACGAGGCGGCGGCCGAGGTGCTCGAAGAGCTCTGGCAGCCCGCCCCCGATGGGGGCTTCACCGACGTGACCGACGAGGTCGGGCGCTGGGCGGAGTCGATCCCGTTGCGGTTCATCGAGCTCATGTCGCCCTTCGAGCGCCCGCTGGCCGACCTAGCGGCCGACAAGCTCCGCGAGCTGGCCGGCTCGCAGGCGGAGCGGCTCCTGCTGCACGGAGACCTGGCGCACCACAATCTCCTGGCGGCAGAGCGCATGCCCTGGCTGGCGATCGACCCCAAGCCGCTCGCCGGCGAACGCGCCTTCGACGTCGCCTCCCTGATGCGCGACCGCATCGAGGACGTGCTGGCAGACGACGATCCCGTGTCCCGGCTCCAGCGCCGGCTCGACCGACTGTCAGAGCGGCTCGGCTGCGATCGCGAACGGGTGCGCGAGTGGTCGTTCGCCACCACGATCGACTACGCCCTGTGGGACTACGAGATGCGCTTGCGCGACTCGGGCCGGCAACGCGTGCAGCTGGCCCGGTTCCTGCGCGCCCTCGAGGTCTAGCCCTTCCGCGACCTCTTGCGGTCACGCATGATCTCGCGCACGCAGTGGTGGCCGGGCAGACCCGTGACCCCGCCACCGGCATGGGTGGCGCTCGAGGCCTGATACAGCCCCCGGATCGGCGATGCGATAGTCCGCGTAGCCGACCGCCGGCCGCATGTGGAACAGCTGATCGACCGTCAGCTCACCGTGGAAGATGTTGCCGCCGATCAGGTCCCAGCCCTCCTGCATCTGCTTGGGACCGATCACCTGCCTGGCGAGCACCGAGTCGCTGAACCCGGGCGCGACCTCGTCGAGCCGACCGATCAGACGATCCGCGTAGGCGTCGAGCTCGTCGGCATGATCGTCCTCGTCGTCGGCCCAGTCGGCCGGCACCCACTGGGTGAACATCGACACCGTGTGGATGCCCTCGGGAGCGAGCGTTGAGTCGACCACCGTGGGGATCTCCGTGTCGCTGAAGGGGCGCGTCGCCGCCTGCCCGAAGCGTGCCTGCTGATAGGCCTCCTCCAACTGCTCGTCGCTATCGAGAAGCTCGATGGCGCCTCCGTGGATCTCGGGGTCGAACTCGGGGTCGGCCGTAAAGGTGGGCAGCCGATCGATCGCCAGGTTCACCTTCACGGTGCCACTGCGGGTCTTCCAGTGCTCGATATCGTGCACGAACGCATCCGGAAGATCGGAACGGTCCAGCTGCTGAAGGAACGTGATCTTCGGGTGGATCGCCGTGACGACGAGCGGGGCCGAGATCTCCTCGCCGGAGGCGAGCACCACGCCGGTGACGCGCCCTTCGGCCGTAGCGATCGTGGCGACCGGCGCGTCCACGCGAACCTCGGCGCCGAAGAACCTCGCCGAGGCCTCGCACGCGGCCGACACCGCCCCCATGCCCCCCTCGACGAACCCCCAGCTCGCGACCTCGCCGTCGCCGATGTCGCCGACGGAGTGGTGCATGAGCACGTAGGCGGTGCCGGGCGAGTCGGGGCCTGCCCACGTGCCGATGATCCCGTTCACCGCCATGAAGCCACGCATCTCGGGGGATTCGAACCAGCGGTCGAGCAGATCGGTGGCGCTCATCGTGAACAGGCGTGTGATGTCGGCCACGGTGGCCTCGTCGACGTGCTTGCGAAGCGACCAGCCGAGCCTGGCCAGATCCCACAGGTCGCCCGGCCGCTTGGATCCGACATGTGGCGGGGTCTGCATCAGCATCGGCCCGAGGATGTCGGCGATGCGACCGATCCACGCGTAGAAGTCGAAGTAGGCGTCGGCATCGCGTTTGGACACCCGCTCGATGGAGGCCCGCGTCACGGCCTCGTCGTCGGATTGGATGATCGACCCGCCGTTCGACATCGGCATGTAGCCCTGTCCCAGCGGCAGGAGCTTGAAGCCGAAGCGCTCGAGCTGCAGCTCGCGGCGGAGCGACGGCGGCATGAGCGACATCGTGTAGCTGAGCGTGTTGACCTTCACGCCCGGCAGCTCATCGGGCCACGGCTCCATCGTGTCGGCCGCCCCGCCGGTCTTGTGGCGCTTCTCGAGCACGAGGGTCCGGGCGCCGTGCTTGGCGAGGTAGGCGGCGGCGACGAGGCCGTTGTGCCCGCCCCCGATCACGATGGCGTCGTAGCGGTTGGGCAGCTCCTGGCTCACCTTGAATCTCCGTTCAAAGTCGGGTGGCCGAAGCGTACACCGGCCCGGGATACGGTGGGAACTCCCGTTGCCGGCGGTGCAACGCTCCGCCCCCCACGCGAGACCATGGGGTATCGACCGAAGGAGGATGAGATGACGAACGAGACCGCGACCGTCGGGGCCGGCTGCTTCTGGGGTGTCGAGCACGTGTACCGGCAGGTGCCCGGCGTGATCGACGTGGTGAGCGGGTTCGCGGGCGGCTTCGTGCCCAACGCCAGCTATCGCGACGTGTGCTCTGGGACGACGGGACACGCCGAGGTCGTCCAGATCAGCTTCGACCCCGGCATCGTGAGCTACGAGCAGATCCTCGAGGTCTTCTGGGCGATGCACGACCCGACCCAGGTCGACCGCCAGGGTCCCGACGTCGGGTCCCAGTACCGCAGCGCGGTCTTCACCCACACCCCCGACCAACGCGTGGAGGCCGAGCGATCGAAGGCGCACGCCCAGGCTCGGTTCGACCGTCCGATCGCCACCGAGATCAGCGACTTCGAGACGTTCTATCCCGCCGAGGACTACCACCAGCGCTACTACGAGAAGACCGGACACGAGCCGTACTGCCACGCGATCCCGCCCACGTTGCTATCCGACCTCGGCCTGGTGCCGGCCACACGCTGACGAGCAGCACAAGCGGATCCCTCGTACGTCCCCGATCAGGCGCTTCGCGCGTGGCATGCTCGCGCGAACACCATCCTGATCGGAGCACGCACATGACCGCCAGGAACCGTCTCGTCATCGCGGCGACCGCCACGGTCGCGATCTCGCTCGGCCTCGCCGGGCCGGCATCGGCTTCGTTCCCGGGCCAGGAACGACTGGCGTTCGCACGGTACGCATCGAGCTCGGGCGATGCGTCCGCGCACACGATGCGGTTCGACGGGTCGGGCGTGAAGACCCCGATGAAGAGCCTGGGTGCCGGCGGCCCGGTGTTCCTGTCGGCCAGTCTGTCGCCCAACGGCAAGCAGATCGTGTTCACGAAGCGGCTCAGCGACACGAACACCGACCTGTTCCTGAAGACCCTAGGAGGGGGCACGACACGGCTGACGAACAGCGAGGGCATCTACGAGTACTCGCCCACCTGGTCCCCCAACGGCAAGCGCATCGTCTACTCCGAGACCGATCGCGCCTCGTACGGCGCGATCATGGTCGCGCGCCCCAAGAACATGTCGAGCGCTACGCCGGTCCAATTCTCGGGCATCGACTACATGACCTACCCGGTGTGGTCGCCGGACGGGTCGCTGATCGCCTTCTCGACGAGCGATGGGAGCGACCGCGAGATCTTCACCACCACGGTGGATGGGGGGACGGTCGACCAGGTCACCGACAACGCCGGGTTCGACGACTACATGGGCGATTGGTCGCCCAACGGGAGCAAGATCTCCTACATGCGCCACGTGAGCATCGCCCCCCGGATGACGCCGGACGCCTCGACCATCGCGTGGCAGCGCCTTCGACGCGGGGTCCCCGCGTTCGGTGACGCCTTCACGATGCGTGCCGACGGAACGCATCGACGCGCGATCACGGGCGACACGAATGGACTCGGTCGGGTGACGTGGGGTCCGAAGAAGATGCTCGTGCTCACCCGCATCAGGCACGACAGCTTCGACATGTACGCCGTTTCGGCGAACCGCGGACCCTACGCTCGGCTCACCAAGACCTCGGAGACCCTCAACTTCGTGGACCTCACGGCGTTGGTGTTCCTCGCCTGATCGCGACTACCCTGCCGGGTCGTCGATCGGCGGCGCGAACTTGTGGGAGCCGTCGCACTGCGGCTGACTCCGTGAGGCGCCGCAGCGACAGAGCGATCGACGCCCTCCGTGGTCACCCACCGCCTCGCCCGACGGGCCGGTCATCGGCACGGCGCCCGCGACCCTGATCGGCCCGCTCGGCTTGAGCGCGACGACCGCGACGGCCGGGTCCGGCACATCCCACATCGGCGGCTTCGCGAGGTCACGGGTGGGGGCCTCCTCATCGAAGCACCGATATGGCGGGGTCCGGTCGCACATCGGCATGGTCGAGGAACGACCACATCGGCACAGCAGGTAGGAGTCGTCCGTCGCGAGAGGATCGCCGAGTCGCCACGAGGGCTCGGTCCCATGGCCATGTTCGATCCGCCTGAGCTCGAGCCCGCCGCGGACGATCATCGGGCCGCCGGCCACGATCTCGATCGAGGGATCCATCCGTCACACGGTATCTCGCGCCACGTCCCCGGGGCCAGATGAAGCCCGTGTGATACTCGATCGACATCGACCCGGGAGCGAACGATGAAACGCGTCCTCATCTTGTGTGCGGTGCTCACGACATCGGCGTTGATCACGGCGCCGGCGTGGGCCTCGTTCCCCGGCCAGGGGAACCGGGTCTTGATCGCCCGCTCCGTGAAGTCGGGCTCGCTCGACCTGTACACGATGAAGCAGAACGGCAAGGCGCAGCAGCGGCTCGCCAAGACAGGTGCAGTGCTCGAGTACGGAGGGCACCTGTCCCCCGACGGGTCCCGCGTCGTGTATATGGGAAGCTCCGCTGCGGGAACCCACATCTACTCCGCCTGGGCCGACGGGTCCCACCGCCGGCGGCTGACCTCGACGAAGACCAACTACTCACCGAGCTGGTCTCGGAACGGCCGCCAGATCGTGTTCGTCCGCGCGGCGGCCGGGCTCCGACCCACGGTCGACGCTCCGGTTCCCTTCCGCGGCGTCGGTCCGGCCGTCGACCTGACCGTGATGAAGGTCGACGGGTCCGGTCGTCACTCGATCCTGGATGGATCCATCTACGGGCCGGGATGGTCGCCGACCTCCAACCGGATCGCGTACGCGAAGCAGACCGGTCCCGGCGTCATCGACGTCTACACGATCAAGGCCGACGGCAGCGACGAGCGTCAGGTCACCGACGAGGGCGGCACCGTGCTCTTCGCCGACTGGTCGCCCGACGGCAGCCGGCTGGCGATCATCGTTCCGGAGTTCGCACCGCCCGCTCGGCGCGGAGGTGCGGCGACCGCAACCCTGTGGACCATCAAGCCGAACGGGAAGGCGCCGGTGCCGGTCATCAACGACGTCCTGATCCTGTCGCCGCCTCAGTACACCACCGACGGGACGCGGCTCCTGTTCGTGCGGGAGAAGCCCTCGAGCCTCGAGATCTACTCGATCCGTACCAACGGCACCGGACTGAAGCGCCTGACCAACAACACTCATGCGGACCTCCTGACGTTCCTGCCCGGGGGATGACCCGGGGACTCGACGGGTTCGCGGTCGATCCTGGGGATCCCCTGCCGGCATCCGGCCAGCTATCTGGAGCGATCCGATCGGCCATCGACGATGGCTCGCTCGTCCCGGGCGATCGGCTGACCCCGGTACGGAGGATGGCCGTCGATGCGGGGCTCGCGCCCAATACGGTGGCACGCGCCTACCGCGAGCTCGAGGCCGCCGGATATCTGGAGGGCCGGGGCCGATCTGGCACGTTCGTCGCCGCGGCCCCGCCGAGTCCGACCGATCGTTCCCTCGACGAGGCGGCGAGGCGATACCTGCGGCGCGCCGCACACCTCGGCGCCGACCGGGCCGCGGCGATCGACGCGGTTCGACGAGCCGCCGAACGACCCTGACTCGGGGTGCTCGCCCCGCACGACGCCTGACCCTATACTGCTCGAACGCATGTTCGATGATCTGAACGAGGCACAGCGCGCCGCCGTTACGCACGGCGAGGGGCCATTGCTCGTCGTAGCGGGCGCCGGCACCGGCAAGACGATGACCCTCGCAGCGCGCGTGGCGAGCCTGATCGAGCGCGGCGTGCGCCCCGAGCGGATCCTCCTGCTCACCTTCAGCCGCCGGGCCGCTCGAGAGATGCTGTCGAGGGCCGAGCGCCTGGCAGGCGCCGACACGGGCAAGGTGGTCGGCGGCACGTTCCACGCCGTCGCGAATCGCCTGCTCCGGTTGCACGGACGTCCGCTTGGGTTGTCGCCCGAGTTCACCGTGCTCGACCAGTCCGACGCGGCCGACGTCCTCAACCTGCTGCGGGACGAGCTCGGGTTCAGCGCCCGCGAGCGGCGCTTCCCGCGCAAGGAGACCCTGGCCGGTATCTACTCGCGCACCGTCAACGCCGGCGAGCACCTGGGCGAGGTGCTCAAGCGCCACTACCCTTGGTGCCTCGAGGAGGCCGACGGGATGCGCGAGATCTTCAGCGCCTACGTCGGCCGCAAGCGCGAGCAGCACGTGCTCGACTATGACGACCTCCTGCTGTTCTGGAAGGCCCTGGCCACGAGCGACGCCACCAGGGGCCCGGTGGCGGCCATGTACGACCACGTGCTGGTCGACGAGTACCAAGACACCAATGCCCTGCAGGCCGACATCCTCGAAGGCCTGCGCCCTCCCGATACCCCACGCAATCTCACGGTCGTCGGCGATGACGCGCAGTCGATCTACGGGTTCAGGGCCGCCACGGTGCGCAACATCCTGGAGTTCCCCGAGCGCTTCGGGGGCGCCACGGTGGTCCGGCTGGAACAGAACTACCGCTCGATCCCGCCGATCCTCGCATCCTCCAACGCGGTCATCGCCCTCAGTCCCCAGCGCCACGACAAGACCCTGTGGAGCGAGCGATCAGGGGACCGCATCCCCACCCTGCGCACCTGTCGCGACGAGGCCGACCAATGCGACGCCGTATGCCGGGCGGTACTCGCGCACCTCGAGGAGGGCGTGCCGCTCAAGGAGCAAGCTGTGCTGTTTCGGACCGGGCACCACAGCGATCTGCTGGAGGTGGAGCTCACCCGCCGCAACATCCCGTTCGTGAAGTTCGGTGGCCTGAAGTTCATGGAGGCCGCCCACGTGAAGGACACCCTCTCGCTGATGCGGGTGCTCGAGAACCCCTTCGACGAGGTCGCGTGGTTCCGCGTGTTGCAGCTCCCCGACGGGATGGGTCCGGCCACCTCCCGCCGCCTGATGGCCACGATGGGTGTCCGCTCCGAGGACGGCGACCGGATCTCGCCCCTGGTGCGATTCCTCGAGACGCCCCTCGAGGTCCCCACGGCCGCCGTCGAGGGGATCCGCGAGCTGCGCGACGCCCTCGAAGGGTGCGCCGACGGATCGATCCTCGCCCCTGCCGGACAGGTGGAACGACTGCGCGAGTTCCTCGAGCCGGTGTTCTCCCGACGCTACGATGCCCCGGCCGCGCGACTGCGCGACCTGGAGCAGCTCGAGCTGCTCGCGTCGGCCTACCAGACTCGCTCGCGGTTCCTGAGCGAACTCACCCTCGACCCGCCCTCATCGACGGGCGACCTGGCCGGCCCACCGCTCGTGGACGAGGACTACCTGATCCTGTCGACGATCCACTCGGCCAAGGGCCTCGAGTGGGATGTCGTCCATCTGATCCACGCCGCCGACGGGATGATCCCCTCCGACCTGGCCACCGGCGACGACGACGAGATCGAGGAGGAGCGCCGGCTCCTCTACGTGGCGCTCACCCGCCCCCGCGACGCCCTTCACGTCTACTTCCCGATGCGGTACTACCGCCGACCACGAGGGCTCGAGGATCCACACACGTACGCGCAGCTCTCGAGGTTCATCGAGCCGGACCCGGTACGGACCACGTTCGAGCCGATCGCTCCGCCGGTCGATCCAGAGCCCCAGGCGGTCGTCGACCTCACGGGCACGGTGGAGGTCGATCGGTTCCTCGCCGGCCTGTGGGCCGAGTGAGCCCGTAGGCTGACCGACGATGCCCACGATCGACGCGGTCCTGTTCGACCTGTACGACACCCTGGTCTGGAGCGACTGGCTCGGATGGCAGGGCCGGCTTGCCGAGGCTCTCGACACGAGCCGAGACGAGGTCGGCCGCGCCTTCTCGATGACCCGACCCGCCCGCTCCACCGGAGCCTATGCCGACGCCGACGCCGACCTCGCCGCCGTGGTCCAGGCGCTCGGACGCGATCCCGAGCACGGGCTGATCGTCCGGCTCCGCGCCCTCGAGCACGACTGGATGGCGCGTCGGGTCCGCCTCTACGACGACTCGCTGCCCACCGCCCGCGAGCTCCGAGCGCGCGGCGTGAGGACCGCGGTGGTGAGCAACTGCTCGCACAACACCCGGGACCTGGTCGCCAGGCTGGGACTCGCGGAAGAGTTCGACGCGGTGATCTTGTCCGTGGACGAGGGCGTGATGAAGCCCGATCCCGCGATCTACCGGATCGCGCTGGAACGGGTGGGCAGCCCGGCAGCGGACCACGTGGCCTTCGTCGACGATCAGGCCTCGTACTGCGACGGGGCTACCGTCGCCGGGATGTGGACGTACCTGATCCTTCGCCCCGAGGAGTCGGGCGAGGGCCCGCCGGCGGACTCCGACGGGTACCGCGTCATCCACGACCTCGCGGCGCTGCTCTAGGCCGACAGGTAGACGAGCAGGATGGCCAGGTAGAAGGAGGCGGCGGCCGCAACCGTCGCCGCGTGCCAGACCTCGTGGTAGCCGAACGTGCGTGGCCACGGGTCGGGCATGTTCGTGGCCAGCGCTAGCGCACCTACCGAGTAGAGCAGACCCCCCGCGACGATCAGCGCCGTCTCGCACGTCGGTGAGCCCGCGCAGCCAGCGACGGGAAGGCGACGACCACCAGCCAGCCGAGCCCGACGTACATGAAGCCCGACACCACGTGCAGATCGACCCGGTAGAGCTTCGTCGCGACGCCCGCCGCTGCGCCGGCCCACGCCAGCACCAGGATCACGAGCCCGGTCGTGCCGCCGATCACCAGTGATGCAGTACGGCGTGTAGGTGCCGGCGATCAACACGAAGATCATCGAGTGGTCGAGTCGACGCATCCGCGCCCTCGCCCGCTCGGACCACTCCCCCAGGTGGTAGGACGCGCTGGCTCCGAACAGCGCGAGCAGGGTGAGCGTGTAGATCGCCGCGCCCAGGCGAGCGGCGCTCCCCGGCGCCACCGCGATCAACAGCAGGCCAGCGGGGATCGTGACGAAGAACGCCACCTGGTGCAGGCGCCCACGCAGCCGCGGCCGTTCCTCGGTGAGCGTCATCGTGGTCTGCGTCATGACCTATCCACACTAGAGCAGCACGTTGCTGACGCCTTACACTTCGGCCATGCAGACCGAGCACTTCCCCAAGAAGCTCTACGAGCGAGAGCTGGTCCGCCTGCAGGAACAGCTCGTGCAGATGGAGCAATGGGTGGCGCAGACCGGTGCCCGGATCGTCGTGGTATTCGAGGGGCGCGACGCCGCCGGCAAGGGCGGCACGATCAAGCGGGTCACCGAGCACCTCAACCCGCGCCTCACGCGCCACGTCGCGCTGCCCAAGCCGACCGATCGCCAGACGACGCAGTGGTACTTCCAGCGCTACGTGGCCGAGCTGCCCGCCGCCGGCGAGATCGTCCTGTTCGATCGCAGCTGGTACAACCGGGCCGGCGTCGAACGGGTCCTCGGGTTCTGCACCGACGCGGAGTACCTGCCGGTTCCTGCGGCAGTGCCCGATCTTCGAGCGACTGCTCGTCGACGACGGCATCGTGCTGATCAAGTACTGGTTCTCGGTGAGCGACGATGAGCAGGAGCGTCGGTTCCAGGCGCGGGCCACGACCCTCTTCGTCGGTGGAAGCTCAGCGACACCGACCTGTACTCACGCACCCGCTGGGTCGACTACTCCCACGCCAAGGACGAGATGTTCGTCCACACCGACATCCGCGAGGCCCGATGGCACGTGATCGATGCCGACGACAAGAAGCAGGGCGAGACTCAACTGCATCGCCCATCTGCTGTCGCAGATCCCGTGGGAGCCCAGATCGATCGAAGAGGTCACGCTCCCCCCTCGGCAGCCGGACGACGGCTACCGGCGGCCGCCCCAGGATCCGTCGAGCCTGGTGCCCGACCACGCCGCGACGTTGCTCGAGGCCTAGACGAGGTCCTCGATCGCCTCGGCGATCGGCTTGCGGATCCCCGTGACGAAGGGGATCTCCTCCTTCGTGTAGAGCCGAGCCTTGGTGTCGCGCAACGCGCGGATCACCCCGACCAGCGAGTCGGCACGCTCGGCCTCGAAGGCCAGTATCCACTCCCAGTCGCCCAGGCCGAAGCCGCTCGTGGTGTTCGCCAGCACCTCGGGGAACTCCCGGCCGAGCATGCCGTGCTCGCGCAGCAGCTCGCCGCGCTCCTCGCTCGGCAGCAGGTACCACTCGGGCGTGCGCACGAACGGGTAGACGCACAGGAAGGCCTCGGGCGGCGTGCCCTTGACGAACGCCGGCTGATGATCGGGGGTGAACTCGGCTGGCCGCACCATCCCCATGAAGGTCCACGCGACCTCCACCAGGCCGCCGAGCTTCGTGCGGCGAAACTCGACGAGGGCGCGCTGAACGTCCTGAGGCGAGGACCCGACGAGCCACAGCATCAGGTCGGAGTCGGCGCGGAACCCAACCGTCGAGTACGTGCCGCGGACCTGGACGCGCCCATCCCAGGACTTGAACAGGTTCTCGACCTCCTGGGCGGCGTCGCGCCGGTCGTCGGCGTCGACGAGCGTCGAGCGCAGCGCGGCACCCGACCTGAACACCGGGTAGAGGGCGTAGATCGTGTCGCTCATCTCGTCTCCTGAGTCTCTCGGGGCGTCCGCCAGGTGCGACGAGCACGGCCTCGGGCCGTCTCGCCCGCCCCGCGGACGCAATCGGGGATGCCCACGCCGTCGGTAGGCCTGGCCCACCACGAAGATACCCGGGGGCAGCGCGGCGCGGATGCGGGCGACCCGCTCGAGGTGGCCCACGTCGTACTGGGGCATCGACGCCGGCCACCGGATCACGGCGGCCTCCTCGGGGGCATCGGGCAAGGCCACCACGGCACTGAGGTGTCGGGCACACGCCTCGATGATGTCGGCGTCGTCGGCGTCGAGGACGTCGTCCTCGCCGGCGGCCCCCACGTAGCACCGGACGACGGCGCGGGTACCGAAGGCGTCGTCGGGCCACTTGCTGCTGAGCCACGTGCACGCGGTCATCGGCGCCCGCCCGCGGGGGACGACGAACCCGGTCCCGTCGGCGAGCACGCGCGTCGTCTCCGGCGGATAGATCATCGCGATCACGGCGGTCGAGACGTGGGAGATGGCCGCGATCTCCCGTGAGACGTCGGGGGCCGCCGACGCGAGCGCCGGGGCCGCCGACGGACCGGGAACCGCGAAGACCACCACGTCCGCCTCGATCCACTCGCCGGCGACGCGGAGTCGCCATCCCGCTCCGTTCGCCTCGACGTCGTCGGCGCGTGCACCGAGCCGGACGGCGTCGGCGAGTCGGTCGGCGAGCACGCGTGTGAGCCGCTCCACTCCGCCAGCGCGGCCGCACGAACATCGGCCCCGGCGGGGCGCCGTCTCGTGCTCGCCGCCGTGCGGCCTGCGATCCTCGGATCAGGCTCCCCTGCTCGCGCTCCCACGCCGCCAGCTCGGGGAACGTTGCCCGCACCGACAGCCGGTCGACGTCGCCGGCGAACAGGCCCGCGAGCAGGGGTCCGATCGCGAGATCGGTGGCCTCGTCGCCGAGCCGCCGGCGAAGCAGCCCCCCGAGGCTTTCGTCGGCGTCGTCTTTGCGCTTGGCTCGAACCAGGTCGCCGAGCGCACGGCGGCGTCCGGCCCTCGACAACCCCGGCCATCGCAGGACGTCGCCCGACGTCGCCTGGGATCCCGAACGGGGTGTCGGGCAGCATGGCGACGAGCCCCTCGTCGGTCCACAGGAACGCGCCGGTGGCGCCGGGCGGGGCGAGCTCACCGTCGATCCCCAGCTCGCGACACAGGTCGACGGCCCACGGCTTGCGTGCGACGAAGGAGTCGGCGCCGGCGGGAAGCTCGACGCCGCCCACCGTGGCGTTGCGGAGCTTGCCCCCGAGCCGCGTCGGTCGCCTCGAGCACGGTGACCTCGATCGACGGGTCGGCCGAGCGGATCCGGTAGGCGGTCGTGAGCCCGCTGATGCCAGCCCCGACGACGACGACGGTCCGCCGCCGGTCGGCATCATCGGTCCTCGTCCGCCAGATGGTCGCGCACGACGTCGGCGAGCACGTCGAGAAACGCGGGGTCGGCGTTGGGCATGCGAGTCCGCGCGAAGCCGATCCCCGCCTCGCTCGGCGATGTCGGCCGCCTCGATGTCGAGGTCGTAGAGGATCTCGAGATGGTCGGCCACGAAGCCGGCGCTGCACACCAGCACGGCCGTATGGCCGAGCGAGCGCCAGCTGCTGGATCACGTCTTCGACGGGCGGCCCCCACCACGGGTCGGCCGTGCGACCCGCGCTCTGCCAGGCGATCAGGTAGTCCTCGAGCCCGACGCGGTCGGCCACCAGGTCGGCCGTCTCCTGCAGACCGTCCCGATACCGGCACGAGGTCGTCGCAGTCGCAGATCTTGCAGCGCTGCGTGCCGTCCTTCGAGCGTGCGCACCGGCAGCGAGTGCGCGCTGAAGATCACCGCCACGCCCTCGCGCCGCTCCGGCGGCATCTCGGCGAGGGCGTCCTCGACACGCCCGGCGAGGAACGAGATGAACGCGGGGTGGTCGTGATAGGAGCGGACGAACGTGAACCGGGTCGGAGCGCCGTAGTTCGGCGGCGGCCTGCCTGCACGCGCTCGATATAGGTCTCGACCGACATCCCCGACCAGTGGGGCGCCATCACGATCCCGATCGCGCGCTCGATCCCGTCGGCGCGCATCTCCTCGACCCCGTCGGCGATGAACGGCGGCGGAGTGCTTCATCCCGAGGTAGGCGCGGAACGACGCCTCGGGCGTCGGCGTTCAGGCGGTCGACGATGCCCTCGGCCTGCGCGCGCGTCGTGTCGAGCGAGCGGGAACACGTTGCCGATCGCCGCGTAGCGGTCCGTCAGCTCCCGCAGATGCTCGGGGGTCGGCGCCCGACCCCCGCGGATGTCGGTGTAGTAGCGCTCGATGTCGTCGGACTCCGCTGGCGGTGCCGTAGGCCATCACGAGCACGCCGACGGTGGGGTCGTCGGTCATGCCGCACTCCGTTCGGTGCTCGAATGGACGAGGTCCACCAGCCGGCGCAGCGTGTCCGGCGGCGTGGCGGGCAGCACGCCGTGTCCCAGGTTGAAGACGTGCCCGTCCGCGCCCGGCGGCGCGCGCGAGCACCTCGCGCGCCTTGGCCTCGACCGACTCCCAGGGCGCGAGCAAGCACCGCGGGATCGAGGTTCCCCTGCACGGCCACCCGCTCGGCCCCCCCGGCACGGTCCCAGCCGGCGTCGAGCGGCGTGCGCCAGTCGACTCCGATCACGTCGCCGCCCGGCCGCGGCCATCGGGCCGAGCAGCTCGCCCGTGCCGACACCGAAGTGGATCACGGGAACGCTCGAGATCGCTCGAGCTCGGCGAACAGGGCGCGCATGTACGGCTGCACTCGACGGCCGGTAGTCGTCGGCGTCGAGGGCGCCGACCCACGAGTCGAACACCTGCAGGGCCTGGGCGCCGGCGGCAGCCTGCGCGCGCAGGTGCGGCACCACGATCGCCACCAGCGCCCGCATCAGCGAGTCCCAGGTCGCGGGATCGCCGTGCATCAGCGCCTTCGTGCGCTCGTGGCTCCTGCTGGGCTCGCCCTCGACGAGGTAGCTCGCCAGCGTGAAGGGCGCGCCCGCGAACCCGATCAGCGGGACCGCGAGCTCGTCGCGAAGGAGCCCGATCGCCTCGAGCACCTCGGGCACGTCGGCCTCGGGCTCGAGCGGCCGCAGCCGGTCCACGTCGGCGGCGGTGCGCATCGGCGTGTCCACGACGGGTCCGCGCCCCGGCTCGATCCGCACGTCGACTCCCACCCCGGCCAGCGGCACCATGATGTCGCTGAACACGATCGCCGCGTCCACCTCCATGCGGCGCAGCGGCTGCAGCGTGATCTCCACCACCTGCGTCGGGGATCCGACAGGTCATCGAGGATGTCGCGGTCGCCGCGCAGCTCGCCGATACTCGGGCAGGTAACGGCCCGCCTGTCGCATGAACCACACCGGCGTGCGATCGACGGGCTCGCGCCGGCAGGCGCGCAGGAACCGGTCGTCGGAGGTGGCCTCGCTCACGCCCGTCAGGATACGGACCAGCGAGCCGACCGAAGTAGGATGCTGGACGAACGCGGCGAGGGAGCTTCCTCCGCTCGCCAGGAGCAACGTGATGGAACACGACGGGATCGATCGGACGGGGACGCCTCCGATGCCGGCGGGTGCCGCCCAGGGGCCGGCGATACCCGCGCCGCCTCCCGTCCCCGAACCGTCCCGCACCGGCGCCCGCGTCGCGATCGCTGTCACGCTCGCGGTCATCCTCCTCGTGACGGCCTACGCCCTGGCCAACCGGCGGGCCGCCCCGGGTGTCGAGGCCGGCGTCTACCGCGGCCACGGCGTGACGTTCACGGTCCCCCCCGGATGGGTGTCGCTCGGTCAGGCCTCGTTCGAGGCCGAGACCGGGGACCAGCAGTGGACCGAGGGGTTCGGCGTGGAGCCCGGGACCAATGCCGTGATCGTTTCTGAGTACGCGCTCGGCCAGGCCGTGACGGAGGCCGACAGCGCCGCCGTCGCCGCGGAGCTAGAGACCCTGTTCGCCTCGGTGGTCCAGGAGCAGGGCGGCGAGATCACGTCTCCCCTGACATCCGTCACCGTCGACGGGCTGCCGGCGTTCCACGTCGCGTTCACGGGCGAGGTCGACGGCACCCCGCATCAGACCGAGATCACGGTGGTCTTCCGGGACACACAGCAGTGGAACATCCAGTGCCAATCCGATGGATCGCACCGCGCCGACGTGAGCCAGGGGTGCGAGTTGATCAGCTCGTCGTTCGCCGTCGAGCCGTAGGGAATCGTCCCCCGATCCGGACGTCCCCACGGGTACACGACGAGCGACTGGAGGTCGCATGCCCCAACGGGTCGACCGCGACGAGGTGTTCCTGGAGGTCACCAAGAGCATCTGCCCCGTCTGCAAGCGGGTGATCGACGGCGAGGTGAACGTCAGGGACGACGCCGTCTTCCTTCGCAAGCGATGCCCCGAACACGGTTCGTTCGAGGTCTCGTACCTACGGCGACGCGCAGATGTACATGGAGTCGCTGCGCTTCAACAAACCCGGCACCCTGCCGCTCCAGACGCAGACGGAGGTCGTCGACGGATGCCCGCTCGACTGCGGGCTGTGCCCGGAGCACAAGCAGCACGCCTGCCTGGCGCTGATCGAGGTCAACTCCAACTGCAACCTCGACTGCCCGGTGTGCTTCGCCGACTCGGGCCACCAGCCTGACGGCTTCTCGCTCGACACCGAGCAGGTCGCCCGGATGATCGACACGTTCGTCCGCGCCGAGGGCGAGCCCGAGGTGTTGATGTTCTCGGGCGGCGAGCCGTCGATCCACCCGCGGATCGTCGATTTCATCGCCATGGCGAAGGGGGCAGGGATCCGGCAGGTCGTCCTCAACACCAACGGCATCCGCCTGGCGCTCGATCCCTCATTCGCCCGTGAGCTCGCCGAGCATGCCACCGGGATCTACCTGCAGTTCGACGGCCTGCGGGAGGACACGCACCTCGCGATGCGCGACCGGGATCTGCGGGAGATCAAAGGCGCTGCCCTGGCTGCCTGCGAGCGGGAGGGCCTGACGGCCTCGCTCGTCGCCGCGGTCGATCGGGACACCAACCTCGCAGAGGTTGGCGACATCCTACGGTTCGGGTTCGACCATCCCGCCGTGCGGTCGGTCGTGTTCCAGCCCGTCACCAACGCGGGCCGCCACCTCGAGTTCGACCCGCTGCAACGGCTCACGAACTCAGACGTGATCCACGCGATCGTCGATCAGATGCCCGAGACGTTCCGTGCCGACGATTTCTTTCCTGTTCCCTGCTGCTTCCCCACCTGCCGCAGCGTCACGTACCTCCTGATCGACGGGGACGAGGTCGTGCCGATCCCACGGATCCTCGACGTGGAGCAGCACCTGGACTACGTGACGAACCGGGCGTTGCCCGACCCCTCGATCAAGCAGGCGCTGGAGCGGCTGTGGTCGGCGTCGGCGATGCCGGGGACCGAGGCGACCGCGGAGCAGATCGCCTGCGCCACCTGTTCGATCGACCTGTCCGCCGCGGCCGAGGACCTGTCGGCGAAGGCCTTCATGGTCGTGATCCAGGACTTCCTCGACCCCTACACGCTGAACGTGAAACAGCTGATGAAGTGCTGCGTCGAACAGCTGACCCCCGACGGGCGGATGATCCCGTTCTGCGCCTACAACTCGGTGGGCTACCGCGAGGAGGTCCGCGCCCAACTCACCGGCGTCGGCGTGCGGACCGTCGTGCCCAACGCGATCCCGCTCGCGCCGATCTTGGCGACCGGTCCGCACGGGTCCAGGGTCGCCGCGGAATCGTCGACCGCGAACGGCGGTCGCGACGCCCGCAACGTCGGGAGCCGTCGGTGAGTCCGGCCGATCCCGACCTGCTCAAGGCCTGCTGCGCCGACGCGTACGGCAGTGACCTAGCCCAGGCGGTGCTCGGCCGCAGCTTCCATCCGGGGGGCGCGCGGCTCACGCGACGACTAGCAACGATGGCGGGCCTGCGTCCTGGTGATCGCGTGCTCGACGTCGCCAGCGGGCCTGGGACCACGGCGGTGCTGCTCGCCGAGGAGTTCGGAGCCTCGGTGCGCGGGGTCGACCTGTCCCCTGTGCTCGTGGGGCGAGCCACCGAGCTGGCCGGCGCGAAGGGCCTCGACGGCCGCGTGATCTTCGAGGTCGGCGACGCCGAACGCCTCCCGGCCTCGGACGAGGTCGATGTCGTCGTGTGCGAGTGCGCGCTGTGCACCTTCCCGGATCAGGCGGCGGCGCTCCGCGGCTTCGTGCGCGCGACACGCGAGGAAGGCCGCGTGGCGATCTCCGACGTGGTGATCGATCGCGACCGGCTCCCCGACGAGCTCGCCGGGGTCGCCGGGGCGATCGCCTGCGTGGCGGCCGCACGGCCCGTTGCCGCGTACGTCGGAGAGATGGAGGACGCAGGGCTGCGCGTCCAGGGGATCGAACGTCATGACGACGCCGTGGTCGACATGATCGAAAGCGTCGACGCGCGCCTGGCCTTCCTGGCCGTGGCGGGCGGCGGCACGATCGCTGGGATCGATCCCGCTCCCGCACGCGAGATCGCCCGGGTGGCGCTCGACGCGGCCCACGACGGGGTGATCGGCTACGCGCTGATCGTCGCCGAACGGGCGCGGACCGCGAGCCGGGTATTCCCGGCGTGACGACCGACGCCGGCGAACGGCTCGACCCCACCGACGACGCCCCTCGAGCGCGATCGATCACGATCGGGGCCCTGGCCGGTCTGATCGGCATCTCCTGCTGCGTCTACCCCGTCGTGCTCGTACTGCTCGGCCTGTCCACCGCCGCTGCCGCACTCGACCTCGGCAACCGCCTGTTCGACGAGTGGGGATGGGCCTTCAAGACGGCCGGGGTCACGTTCGCCGTGATCGCGATCTGGATCCAGCGACGCCGCGCACGAGCATGCCCCGTGGACGCGCGGCCTCGGCTGTGGCGCGGCATCGCCGTGATCGCTTCCGTCGGCGTGGGCGTCTACTGGGCGCTCTACGCCGCCACCACCTGGCTCGGCACCGCAGCTTGACGTGTGCGTGGCCGGCGCCCTGGTCACGAGCTGACAGGTCCGGCACAATCGGGTGACCATGTCGCCTGTCGACGTCGATCCTCGCCTCGAACGCGCGCGGGACGCCGCGAAAGCCCGGAGGTGGCCCGAGGCCCATGAGTCACTGAGCGCTCTCGACGCGGAGCTCTCGCTCGAGCCGGACGACCTGGAGTCGCTGGCGAAATCTGCCTGGTGGACGGGGCATTCCACGGCGTCGATCGAGGCTCGCGAAAGGGCGTACGCGGGATACCTGGAGGGCGGTGACCGGGAGCGCGCGGCGTTCCTGGCGCTCACGCTGCGTCGTGAGCAGGCGGCCAAGCTCAACTCATCCGCGGCCAAGGGGTGGCTCCGAACCGCCGAGCGGCTCCTCGACGGGGTGCCGGACTCACCCACCCACGGCTTCCTGGAGCTGGCCCACGGGGAGCTCTCGAACGACGGCCCCGAGGTGGCGATCGAGCGCTTCCGACACGCTGCCGAGATCGCGGGGCGGTTCCGTTCTCGCGATCTTGCGATCTGGGCCGCGATGCGCGAGGGGATGGCGCTGGTCGCGGACGGTCGACTGGAGGCCGGCTGGGATCTGATGGAGGAGGCCTGTGCCGCGGCCGTGGGCGGGGAACTTGGCGCCTACACGACCGGAGCCGTCTTCTGCAACGTGATCAGCGTGTGCTGCGAGCTCGCTGAGTTCCGCCGCGCGAGCGAGTGGTCGGAGGCGGCCGCACGATGGTGCGATCGTCAATCGATCGCCGGGTTCCCCGGGATCTGTCGCGTTCGCCGAGCGGAGGTGCTCCGCCTGGTCGGCTCGCTCTCCGAAGCCGAGACCGAAGTCAGCAGGGCGTGCGTGGAGCTCGAGGAATTCAGTCCCGCATTCGCCGGCGAGGCCTTCGCAGAGCTGGGGGAGGTTCGGTTGCGCGTCGGCGACCTGAGCGGCGCAGAGGATGCCTTCCGGCAGGCTCACGGGTTCGGCGTGGATCCGCAGCCTGGGCTCGCGAGGCTCCAGCTCGCCAGGGGGAACCCACAGGCCGCGGCCACGTCGATCGCCCGTCGCCTCGACGACGCCACGGAGGCGCCGCTCACCCGCGCCAAGCTGTTGCCGCTCCAGGCCGAGATCGCCTGGTCGCGCCAGGATGCGGCCACCGCCGAGGAGGCGGCCGAGGAGATGGCCGCCATCGCTGAGCGATTCCCCACCGGCGCGATCCAGGCCGCCGCCGCATGGACCGCAGGGATCGCCGCGACCGCCGCGGGCGACCTCGCGACGTCGATCCGCACGCTGCGTCGGGCGGCCAAACTGTGGCGAGAGGTAGGAGCGCCGCACGAGGCCGCGATGACGGGACTCATGCTCGCCGAGGTCTACACCCGTGATGGAGACACGGACTCGGCGCGGATGGAGGCGGAATCGGCGCAGGCCGCACTCGAGGCGCTCGGTGCCGGCCCCGACGCGAAGCGGGCCGTCCGGATGCTGAGTGACCTCACGCCGGAGACGAACCGGCGCCGCGTACTCCGAACGTTCCTATTCACCGACATCGTCGGATCCACGTCGCTCCTCGATGCGATCGGAGACGACGCCTGGCAGGACGTCCGACGCTGGCACGACGACACACTACGCGCGTGCTTCCCACGCCACGACGGGGACGAGGTCGATCACGCCGGGGACGGCTTCTTCGTGTCCTTCCCCGATGCCGCATCGGCCGTGGCGTGCGCCATCGAGATCCAACAGCGTCTCGTCGCCCACCGTCGGGAACACGGCTTCGCGCCATCGGTCCGGATCGGCCTGCATGCCGCGGAAGCCACGGAGGATGGCGAGGGGTTCGCCGGGCGAGGCGTCCACGCGGCCGCGAGGATCGGAGCGCTCGCGGGAGGGGGCGAGATCCTAGCCAGCCACGACACGGTCGCACGGGCTGGGCGGCGTGACCGTGTCGACGGCCCGCGAGGTCGACCTCAAGGGATTCTCCGAGGCCGTTCGGATCGTCTCCATCGACTGGTCCGCCGACTGAAGCGGGAGGAGTGGGATTCGAACCCACGAGCCCCGTCGCCCCGACCAACGGTTTTCAAGACCGTCGCCTTCGTCCGCTCGGCCATCCTCCCGGGGTCGAGTGTAGTTGCCGCGAGAATCATGGAACTTCGAGCGGCCGCGCCGCGTCGGCGCTCCGACGTTGGAAGCGATCGGACGCACCGGCATCACCGTGTCGAGATGCCTGGACTATGCTCGCTCGGTCGGATCGGCAGGTAGGGCATGACGGAACGCGGCGATCTCCTGGGAGTCACGACAGGCATGCTCGTGTGTTTCGCCCTCGGCGTGCAGATCCCAGGCCTGCTCGGTGCACTCCTGTTCCTCGTGAGCGCCGGACTCGCCCTGACCTCCTTGTTCCTCATCCTGGCGGCGATCGCGCTCGGCGACATCCGCTGGCCCCGCGCCGAGGACCCGATCGGGCGCACTCCGGAGAACCAGGTCCTGCGGGTGTGGCGAACCCTCCCGGACGTGAGGCCCGAGCCGTTCAGCCGCGCGGCCAGGCGAGACCGCTACGACAAGGCAAGGTGATCGATCCGGTGGGCCGCGGGATCCACCTAGTGGACCTCCGGATCGGGCTCGTCGACCCACGTGGTCGTCGCCGCCCATCGGCGGGCGATCGCGTCCGGATCGAAGCGCACCGGCGTCGCATGGCCGAACCCTGCCGGGTCGGGCCCGAAGATCGCGTTGAACAGCACCTTCTGCGTCCCCTCGGATCCACCGCCGTAGGTCGGATCGAACGAGAAGACGATCGAGCGGCCCCTCCCGACCGGCTCGTCGGCGACCGCCGTCGATCCCTGCAGCCAATGCGTGCTTCGTCGGACCCCCGACACCCGGAAGTTGCCGCTGCGCTGGGTCGGGAACCGCACCGGCGAGCGGCCCTTCGGCGCGTGCATCGCGGCCGTGTCGACCAGCGCCCACACGCTACCGCCGACGCCGGCGCGCAACGGGCTTTCTCGGTCGACGAACGCCTTCACCATGGGGCCGTCGATCGATCCCGGCACGGAGTCGTAGACCGCCCGCGAGATGCCCAGCGCGTACGCGAGCCGCGCCGCTCCGTATCGCCACGCGATCAACCGGCCGCCCCGGTTCACCCACCGGATCAGGGCCCACTGGCCGTCGGGGCCCAGCTTGCGAAGCCCCTCGTTGATGCCGCCCGCCGGCACCACCAGGACGTCGATCCCGGCGAGACCTCCCGCCACCTCATCGGAGTTGATCTCGGTGAAAGGCAGGCTCCACTGGCGACGGAACAGCCACCTCGCGTGCCCGATCGCCTCGTACGCCGTGAAGTCGCGCGACAGGTGCAGGATCGCGACGTTCGGCAGCTTCGACGGAAGGCGGGGTCCACCCGGCTCGCTCACCGGCGCGACGAGATCTGCCTCGGGCTGGAGTCTGGCTCCCGACATGTACGCGTCCAGGTTGTATGCCAGGGGCAGGCTCCATGAGCTGACGCGATAGGCCGAGTTCGTCGGATTGAACGGGTCCTCGTTCATGGCCGCCTGGATGAACCGCTTCTGTGGTTGGGCCATCGGGATCCAGTAGGTCCCGGAGTCCAGGCGGGCGTGCCGGGGCCGCTCCAGGAGGGGTCGCAGGTCGGGCACCGGCAGCGACGACGTGAGGCGGTACACCTCGACCTCCATCGCCTGCAGGCGGCGGATCAGCAACCTGATCTCGCGGCGCTTCGCCGGTTCGTCTCGCACGAAGTAGTGGCGGACCCGGTGGTCGTCCACCGGCCGAACCGGCCTGGAGCGGGGCTCGTAGGTCCGGTTCGGCTGGAGCTGCCCCCGCCGTCCTTCCTGCAGCGCCGTGACGTAGGTCCGGTGCAGGTCGCGCAGCAGCTTTCGGCGGCGCGACGAGGCGGTCGCCAGCATCGACCACATCACGGTGAGCTGACGGTCGAACCGGCGATCGAGCGGGGCACCGTCATAGACCTCGATCGTCATCCCGGCCGCGCCGAACGCCATGACCGCGAACGTGTCGGTGAACCTGGGGGCGAACAGGTCGTACCCGTACCCCCGGTTGAAGTAGGGCCAACCGTTGCGGCGGAACTCACGTCCGAACGCCGGTCCGAACAGCTCGTTGATCTGGCGGACGACGGCCTCGGGCGTCTCGTGGTAGACGGGGTCGTCGTTGGGCGGGAAGAACGACCGGTAGTACCCGAACTCATGGTGATCCGTGAGTACCACCGGCGGATAGGCGTGCATCAGGTCGAGCTTCCCGTCCGTCTCCGGCTGGGTGCGCACGAGGTGATCCTGGTTGAGATCGAACGAGAAGGCGTTCCGCCGGAAGTCCACCTCGCGCCCGTCCGGGTTCTGCGAGGGGATGATGACGATCACGGCACGATCGAGGATGTCGGTGACCGCGCAGTCGTCGCGATCCGCCAGCTCGTACAGGAGCTGGAGCGAGGCGTCGGCCCCGCTCTCCTCTCCGCCGTGCAGGTTCCCGACGATCCACAGGAACATCGGGGTCGAGCTCGCCAAGGCGTCGACCGTGTCCTGCGGCGTCGAGGGATCGCGGATCGCGGCGATGTCCTGCTGGACCTGCAGGAGCCCGCCGGGTGACACGCTGGCGGCACGCCCGACGATGGCGTATCGGATATCACGACCGCGGTGAGACGTGCCCGCGTTGCCCACGATCACGCGGTTCGACGCCGCACCGACGACGTCGACGTAGGTCACGATCTCGTCGTAGGTCACCTCACGGTCGATGCCGATCGGGAACCCGAGGACCGACTCAGGGTCGGGCACGATCCCCCTGAAGGATGGTGGGGTCGAGAAGGGGTCGCAGGCGCCGCCTGCCCATGCCGCGCCCGTCCGGACGAGCGGAAGGCTCGCGGCGGCGGCGGCCACGGCGCTGCCCTGCAAGAAGCGACGCCGACCGACGGTGAAGTGGGGCTCTGGCTCACGCGCGTGGTTCATCCACCCTCCGATGTGCCGTTCGGCGCGTGATACCACCCGGATGGCCTCTCGCGCAAGCGGCACGATCTCGACCCGGCGTCGAGCGGTCCGAGCGTCGGCTCGCGACGATCGCGTACGCCACCGAGGCGACCAGCAGCGCCGCCCACAGGGCCGCGGCCAGCGGAACCTCAGCCGCGAGACGTCCCACCGATACATAGACGACGCTCTCGACGCCGGCGGCGAGTGCGATGGCCACGACCGCTCGGCGAGGAGTGAGCGCCGTCGCCCCCGCAACGAAGATCACGCTTTCGGCGAGCACCGGGACTGGCCGCGAGAACACGATCGCCCGAGCGCCCTGTCGCTCGACCATCCCCTGTGCCGCGGCGAGGGTCGCGGGCGGCGCGACACGCTGGACGAGGCGGCGTCCACCGCTCCCCAGCGCGTAGCACAACAACCCCATCGCCACCCGACCGACGAACGCGATCGCGAGCGCCGGCACCAGCGGGAAGACAGCACCCACACCGATGATGACCAGGCTGGCGGGGACCGGGAGGATCGCGTCGAGCATCAGGGCGAGCGTCGCTCCCATCGCCGCGGCCATGTCTGCCCGCTCGGGCACCCCCGCCTCGAACAGCGGAGTCCATCCAAGAGCGCCGGTGAACGCGAAGATCGCGACGACCACCGCGCCGGTGGTCACGATGCTCACGAGGATCAGGATCCTTGCGCTGGATGTATACACGGCAGCCAGCGTATGGTTGGCGCCTTCGCTTCAGCAAGTAGGAAGGGGCCGCGCGTGACGAGGAACGACCATGGCGATGCGACGGCGCAGGGGGGTGTCGAGAACGTCGCCCTTCGCAATGAGCTCGCGGATCTACTCGACCAGGCCGCGACCGTGGAGCACGACGTCTTGTGTCAGTACCTGTTCGCCGCCGCCACGTTCAAGCAGTCACCCGACGAGGGCGGCGTGACGTGGGCCCAACTCGAGCTCATGCGCGGATGGAAGTCGACCCTGATGCAGGTCGCTCGTCAGGAGATGGAACATCTGGGCATCGTCACGAACCTGCTGAGCGCCGTCGGGGAAGCGCCGAGGCTCGACCGACCCGACTTCCCCGTCAGCGCGCGAGTCCTCGGGATCGACCAGAAGTCGATCTTGCTCCCGTTCTCGCGGAAGACGCTCCTTCGGTTCGTGTGCTTCGAGATGCCGGCCAGGTTGTCGGCGACGAACCGAGCGTTCCTCGAGACACAGATCCCGGGCTTCACTCCTGGCGGATATGACGGCATCTTCCGCCTCTACTCGAAGGTCGAGGCCCTCTTGGGGGAGATCGAGCCCACCGATCTCCTGATCGGACCCGCGTCAGCTCAGTTCGTCTCCGGCGGGAACTCCGTGGCGGCCCGAGGGATCACCCTCCCGAAGGACGCCGCGGCCCCACAGAACATCTATGACATCGATCTCCCGGCCGTGACGGATGTGCCATCGGCGATCGCCGCCGTCCGCCAGATCGTCGATGAAGGGGAAGGAAGCAGCGACGACGACGGATCGAGCCACTTCGCGCGATTCCTGATGATGTATCGAGAGCTCGTGGCCGAACTCGAGCGAGATCCAGACTTCGAGCCCGCGCGCGATGTCGTCAGCGATCCGCGCACCGGGACCGGCGAGTTCGGCACGATCATCACCAACCCGTCGACGGCCCGCATCTCGGAGCTGTTCGACCTCGGCTACGGCGTCATGATCCAGATGCTGATGCGTCTGTTCGCGCACACCGACGAGACCGACGCCGAGATCGCCGGCCTCGAGAGCGTCGCGTTCTTCCCGCTCATGACGACGGTGATCCGACCGCTCTCGGAGATCCTCACGCAGCTCCCTGCCTTCGAAGAGGCGGCCGATCCGATGGCCGGGCCGTCGTTCGCCTTCCCACGGCGCCTCGCGATGCTGCCGCATCGCGAGGCCGCGTGGCGCAACATCGACCTTCAGCTGGCCCTGCTCGAGGCGCGGAGCGCGGAGGCGGTCGCCGCCGGTGACAGCTATCCCCCGGCCCTGGTGCCGCGCCTGCAGATGCTGTTCGAGAACGTCGCCAGGATCCGGTTCAACTTCCAACGAGCGATGGCGCTGGAGGTGTCGCCGTGACCGCGCCCGCCACGTCCGCCAGGCTGATCCTGCAGTTCGATGGCTGGTGTCAGATCAGATTGCCGACGGACCCCGATCCGACGGATGAGCCTCGCGGGGCGAGCGGCTACACCTTCGCCTTCGCGGGCGAGCCCGATCTTGACCGCATCGTCCGCCTGCAGCCGAGCGACACCGTGCCGGTCCGCTCCCATGGATGGCCGATCGGCGTATCGGTTCGCGACGCGTTCCGACAGGAGGCAGGAGTCAATCACGAGATCCCTGGTCTCGTGGGCGCCTCGGTCGAGCTCCTGGGCGAGCCGAGGCTGGAGAATCGCAACTGGACGTTGACCCCCGCCGGGTACGAACCGATCGTGCCGTTCGACCTCCAGATCGCCAACGAGGAGCTCAGGATCCGCCGACGGGCTCCCCTGGACCCGGCACATCCGGACGCACCGCTGTGGGCGCTCGAGCCCAACCTGCTGCAGGCACAGGGAGCGAACGGTGTCGAGTTCGAGCCCGAGACCGTGGGCCGGGCGACGGGGATATGGGACTCTCTGCAGATCGCGAAGGAGCGGCTGGCCCGACTTCGAGGCGACCTCGAGATGGTCACGACGGTTCCGGACGGCACGCCCGAGCAGACGGCGCTTCGCGCGAGGATCTCCGAGCTCGAGATCGGGATCGGCGACCCGACGGATCGGCGGATCGTGGCTCGGTACTACGTCGAGCGCTTCGGGTTCGACATGCTCGGCGACTCAAGGATCGACGGGAACCAAACAGGCGTGCTCGGCGGCACGCTCGCTGAGGGCGCCGAGCACCCCTGGTCGGTCAGATTCTGGATAGGCGCATGGGACCCCGACGTGCTCTCCGCCTACTTCGAGGGCGTCCTCGATGTCCCGTTCGAGACCGTCGCGGCGGACTGACCGAGCAGCGCTGTCACCTCCGCAAGGGCAGGCTCCGCACCACATCCGGAGAGCAGCCCCTGCGCCAGCGTCAAAGCATCCTTTGCCTGGCCGTCGCGCCCTTCGAGCAGGAGGGTTCGACCCAGGCCGAGGAGCGACAGACCCCGCTCCGGAACGACCCCAAGCTCCCTCCAGCGATCGACCGCTGCGCGGTATCGCTCGATCGCCTCCGGGATCCGGCCGGCGGCCTCGAGGACCAGGGCTCGCGAGGCGTCGAGCGCCGCGTATCCGTAGCGGTGTCGCGGCTCGAAGGCCTCGAGCAGGCTCACAGCCAGTCCCTGTTCACCCATCTGCATCGCCGACCGCACCAATTGGGGCACCCGCGGCGGCGCGTTCCACACGCCGATGAGCTTGGAAGCACAGATCTCTTCGATGAGGGCCTTCGCGGACGCCGCATCACCCACCGCGGCACGAACGATCGCGACCGCGCTGAGAGCGGCCAGCATGTCTTCTGGAGCTCCTGTGACCCGGGCCGACTCCTCCAGCCATGAAGCCTGTTCGTCGTCCACTCGACCTCGCAGCACCGAAGCCCGCGCGAGGGCTTGACGCGTGTAGATCAGGCTGTAGGTGGCGTGGGCGTCCTCGGCACGGCGCGCCGTCTCGCCGGCCAACGCATCGAGGTCATCGAGTCGTCCGAGATCGAGGAGCGGATCGAGGTCATACGCTCGACACACCAGCGCGAGTTCGTCGAGACCACGTTCGTCGAGGAACTCGATCGCTCGGACACATGCCTCGTGCGCCGCACGCGGGCCTTCCGTCGGCAAGAGGAGGGAGGTGAGGTTCGCGTATGCGATCCCGGCATCACGGCTCTCACCTCGTTCCGTGCCGAGCTGGACGGACGCGCGTAGATCCTCGATCCCTTCCTCGTCACCGAGATTGACCCGGGCGACCCCACGGAACCCGACCGCCATCGTCGGCGCCTCCAGACCGAGCTCGGCAGCGATCTCGAGGGAACGATCCGCACAGCGGAGCCCTTCCCCCGGCTCGCCGCTGGCCGACTTCGTCGCGGCTTTGAGCGCCAGGGCACCGACGAGTTCGGGACCGGGTGGGAGCGGCTCGAGCAACGCGACCGCTTCATCCGCAAGCTCGAGGCCGCGGGCGCTGCCGAGATGCTCATAGACGAACGCCAGCGGCATCATCGCCCTGACGGCCGCCCGAGGATCGCCTCGTCGCAGCAGGGCGTCGATCGCGCCTTCCAGCAGCTCGACCGCGTCATCGAGTCGATTGCCCTGGAGGGCCGCCTGTCCCGCGAGCACCATGAGATCAGCCCGAACCGGGTCGTCCGTCTCCGCCAATGCAAGGGCGCGATCGAGGTAGTCCCTCGCGCCGGCGGTGTCCAACGGCAACGTCCGCTCGGCCGCCAAGCGCAGATAGCGGATCGTCGTGTGGCGCAGTTCCTCGTCCGGGGTCCCCGGTGGTCCGAGCTTGAGGGCACGTTCGGCGTGGTAGACGAGGATCTCCGCCACATCCTCGACGCGTTCACCCGACCCCGTCTCGACCCAATGCAACACGTCGGCATGCTTGTTCGCTCGAGCACGGCGGGTGAGTTGCGAATAGGCCACGTCGCGCAGAAGGATGTGCGAGAACCTGAACTCGATCTGGCCGCGCAGCGTCGAGCGCTCGACCGGTTCCACCAGTCCTCGCATCGCGAGTTCGGCCATCGCCCCCTCTACCTCCTCCCTCGGCCGGCCCGACACCGCGGCAACCACACTCACCCAGAACGACCGACCGACGACCGACGCGTCGCCGATCATCGCCTTGAGCGGGAGCGCCAGAAGGTCGAGCCGAGCGGCGATCAACGCCTGCACCGAACCAGGGAGGGGCACCTCAGCCGTTTCGACGAGCGTCGCGGTCCGGCGACCGGTCTGGAGCATCTCCCGATCGCGCAGCAGCCGGACGAATTCGCCGGCATACAGCGCGTTGCCCGCGGAACGAGACACGACCAACTCCCGCAGATCCGAGGAGAGGTCGACTCCGCCAAGGAGTTCGGAGGCCAGTGAGGCGATCTCGTCGTCGGACAGAGGGCCGAGGGACACCCTGAGCCCGGCCATGGCCGGAACCGCCGGCACGTCGCTCTCATGTCGATCCATCAGCTCGCGCCGCATCGTCGCGAGCACGAGGAAGCGGGTGTCCTGAGGGCGTTCGGCGACGTATCGCAGGAACCCGAGGAGCGACTCATCCGCGAAATGGATGTCCTCGAGAACCAGGACAGCAGGTGAGCGAGCGGCGAGCGTGTTCAAGAAGCGCAGCCAGGCGGCGAAGCGCTCTTCCCGCTCGGCCCTCAGTCCTTCGAGGCCGAGGATGGGAAGCACGAGCTCCTGGATCGATGCGCGATCGGCTACCGGGGGAATCGATGCCGCCAGCTTGTCTCTGACGACCTCGGGGGCATCGGATTCACGGATCCCGGCCGAGCTCTTCACCAGCTCACCGAGCGCCCAGTAGGTCACGCCGTCTCCGTAGGGCAGGCAGCGACCCACGTGCCAGACGGGCGGTTCGCGCACAGAGCCGAGACGTGATCGGAGCTCGGCGAGCAACCTGGACTTCCCCGATCCAGCCTCTCCATCGATGGTGACGAACGATGACCGTCCGGACGACACCACCTCCTCGTAGGCGCCCTCCAGCTCGAGCAGCTCGTCGATCCTCCCCACGAAGGGAGCGGAATGATCCCGCGATGAGTGCTCCCCTTGTGTCCCGACCGGGGCGTGCGCGATGAACAGGTCCAGCGGCTCCGCCTTGCCCTTCACCGTCATGGGCGGACGTGCCTCGTAGGCGAACGAGCGCTCGGTCAGCGCGTGGGTGGCCGCATCGACCACCACGCCATCCACGGGAGCCCCTTCCTGGATCCTGGAGACGACGTTCGCCACATCGCCGGTCACGAAGCTCTCTCCCGACGCGGGATCGACCCCGACCTGCAGGAGCACCTCGCCGGTGGTGACGCCGCACCGAAGGTGGAGGGAGCCACCATCGAACCCCGCCAACCGCTCGGCCGCCTCGGCGATCTCCAGCGCCGCGTGCACCGCCCGCTCGGCATCGTCCTCCCGCACTGCCGGGATCCCGAACACGGCGAAGATGCCGTCGCCCACGAACTTCTCCACCGCTCCCCCACGCCGCTCGATCAGACCTCGAGCCGCGTGCTGATAGTCGCGAATGATTTTCGCGATGTCCTCGACGTCATTCGATGCTGCCGCGCGGGTCGAACCGACGAGATCACAGAACAACAGGCTCACGACCTTGCGCTCCTCGCGCGATCGATCTCCCGACAACGGGGCGGCGCACCGCATGCAATAGCGTGCTTCGTTCGGGTTGCTGGCGCCGCACTGCGAGCACTTCTTCACGCCACGCCCTCCGCTCCGCTCCCGACGCCCGGGTGGTCATCGCAGCTTATCCCGGCCGGCGATCCGGTTACCCTCCAGCGCAAACGGCACCGCCCTTCCCACTCGGACCGCGCCACACTAGTCTGGCGCGCATGATCGTCGAGCCCCCCGAGCCCTCGCTGCGCCCACCGGGCGACGACCTCTACCGGAGCCTGATCGAGCACGTCCCCGCCGTGGTCTACGTGGTCTCCCACGACGATCCGCCCGACACCCTCTACGTCAGCCCGCAGGTCGAACACCTCGTCGGCCTCACCCCCGCCGCCCTGATCGACGACAACGCCCTGTGGCGCGCCGCCATGCACCCGGACGACCGCGTCCCGATCGCGGACTCATGGGTCGAGGCGCTCGGGGGAGCGGACACGTATTCCGGCGAGTACCGCATGGTGCGACCCGGCGGCGACGTCGTCTGGCTGCGCGACGACTCGCGTCTGTGCCGCGACGAGGAGGGGCGCGCCTTGTACTGGCAGGGGGTCCTGCGTGACGTGACCCAGATGCGCGAGGCCGAGCATGCGCTGCGTGACTCCGAGCTCCGCTACCGCTCGCTCGTCGAACAGCTCCCCGTTCTGGTCTACATCGACTCCGATGACGAGGAGCCCCAGAGCGTCTACGTGAGCCCGAACTCCGGGCGCATCCTCGGCTACGAGCCCCAGGACTACCTGGCCGACCCGACCCTGTGGCCACGGTCGATGCACCCCGACGACCGCGACCGCGTGCTCGGGGAATGGGCAGAGGCGGTGCGCCGCCGTGAGCCCTTCCGCCGCGAATACCGGCTGGTGCGTCCCGACGGAGGCGCGGTCTGGATCCGTGATCACTCGATGCCGGTGCTCGATGGTGAGGGCCGGGTGACCAGCTGGCAGGGGGTCATCGAGGACGTAACGGAGCGCCATGAGGCCGAGGTGCAGCTCCGCACGTCCGAGGAGCGCTATCGGGCCCTCGTCGAGCAGGTGCCGGCGATCGTCTACGAGATGGGCCCTGACGACGGGCGGCGGACCTATTACGTGAGCCCCCACGTCGAGGAGATCTTTGGCTACACACGCGACGAGTGGCTCGATCAACCCGACATCTGGGTGGAGCTGCTGCACCCCGACGACCGCGAGACCGAACTCGCGGCCCACGATCAACAGGCGGCCACGGGCGGCCCGTGGGCACGTGAGTACCGGCTGATCGCCAACGACGGCCGCGTCGTATGGGTGAGCGACCAGGCCAAGCTCGTGGATATCGAGGGGCATCCCCCCACCTGGCACGGCGTGATGCTCGACATCACCGCGCGCAAGGAGGCGGAGGAGCGGCTGCGTCTGGCCTATGACGAGCTCGAGTTCCGGGTGCTCGCGCGCACCGCCGAGCTCGAGGAGGCGAACGAGATGATGGCGCTCGAGATAGGCGAGCGCCGCCGGGTGGAGACCAAGCTCTCGCAGGCCGAGGGTCAGTACCGCCACCTGGTCGAGGAGATGCCCGCCGTCGCCTATGTCTGGGACCTCAGTCCGGGCCGCGACGGCGAGCCCGACCGCTCCTACGTCAGCCCCCAGGTGCTGACGACGTTCGGCTACGGACCCACCGAGTGGACCCGCGACGAACTGTGGAAGGCGCGGCTGCATCCGCACGACCGGCTCGAGGCCGAGCCCGCGTTCGCCGCCTCGGCCATCGACGGGAGCGAGCTGAACGTCGAGTACCGGCTGTTGCATCGCAACGGGAGCATCGTGTGGGTGCTCGATCGAGCGACGCTCCTGTCGCGCGACGGCGATGGCCGCCCCAAACTGATGCAGGGCGTGATGATCGACATCACCCGGCTCAAGGCCGCCGAGGCGAAGGCCGCCGCCGTCGAGGGCCTGTTCCGGAACTTGGTGGAGGAGGGCCCGGTCGTGTCGTACGTCTACGAGCTCGATCGATCGACGGATCCCGCGAGCCTCGTTCTCGTGTACATCAGCCCTCAGGCGGCCGAGATCGTCGGGTATCCGATCGACCGCTGGAAGGATGATCCGCTGCGGTGGTTCGAGATGATGCACCCGGACGACCGCGAATCGATGACGGCGGTGGCCGGGCGGGCCTGGGATACGGGCGAGCCCTGGACCACCGACTATCGGATGATACGGGGCGACGGCACCATCGTATGGATCCACGACACCGGCAGGACCGTCGCCCACGACGACGAAGGCCGGCCGACCCGTTTCCAGGGCGCCCTCATCGATGCGACCCGCGAACGCGAGGCAGTGCGCGCCGCCCACGACGAGGCGACCACGATGCGATCGGTGCTCGAACGGATGCCCGCGATCGCGTGGACCGAGGTCGTCGATCAGGCCACGGGCTACTCGCGACTCACCTACGTCGGCCCCCAGGTGATGGGCGTGCTCGGCTACACCGCCGAGGAATTGCTCGGCGAGCCCGAACACTTCACTCGGCTCGTGCATCCCGACGACCTGGAGCGAGTGAACCGGCGGACGGAGCGCGTGAACCGGACGGGGGCACCGTACGAGGACTCATATCGTGCGATCGCGCGCGACGGGACGATCGTGTGGCTCTACGTACGGGCCGCTCGTGACCCGGATCCCACCGGGGCCCTCCAGGTGTGGCAGGGACTGACGATCGAGGTCATGCGGGAGCAGCCGGAGGACGCAGCACCCTCGCCCGCTCGGGCAGATACGGGTGCAGCTTCTCGGGCAGCTCGACCGAACCGTCGGCCTGCTGATGGTTCTCGAGCAGCGCGATGAGCGTGCGGCCGATCGCCGTGGCCGTGCCGTTCAGCGTGTGCAGCACCTCGACGCGCCCGTCCGCGCGGCGCACCCGGGCCTGCAGGCGTCGCGCCTGGTAATCGGTCGTGTTCGAACACGTCGTGAGCTCGCGGTAGCGCTCCTGACCCGGCAGCCACACCTCGATGTCGTACTTCTTGGCGGCGCTGCCGCCGAGGTCGCCTGCCGCGACGTTCACCACCCGATACGGCACCTCGAGGTTGCCGATGATCTCCTCCTCGACGCGAACGAGGTACTCGTGCTCGTCCCAGCTGGCCTCGGGCGTCGTGAACTCGAACATCTCGACCTTGTCGAACTGGTGCACCCGGAACATGCCGCCCATGTCCTTGCCGTACGTGCCTGCCTCGCGCCGGAAGCACGTCGAGTAGCCCGCGTATCGCAGCGGGCAGGTCGGCCTCGTCGACGATCTCGCCCATGTGGAGGGCCGCCAAGCGGCACCTCGGCGGTGCCCACCAGGTAGAGGTCGTCCTCGCGCGTCACGTAGAGCTGCGCCTCGTCGGCGGGCAGGAACCCGGTGCCGTACATCGCCTCCTCGCGCACCATCACCGGCGGGATCACCGGCATGAATCCCTTGTCGGCCAGGATGTCCATCGCGTGTCGCATCAGGGCGAACTGCACGAACACGAGGTCGCCGAGCAGGTACACGAACCGCGAGCCGCTCGTGCGTGATCCCGCGATCGATGTCGAGCATGCCGAGCAACTCCCCGAGCGCGACGTGGTCGCGCGCATCGAAGTCGAAGGTCGGCGGTTCCAGGTGTCGTCGGACCTCGACGGCGTCGTCGTCGGTGAACCCGTCGGGGGCGCTCTCGTGCGGCAGGTTCGGGGTCGCGGCGAGCAGCGCGTTCATCGCCTCCTCGGCCTCGACGAGCTGTGGCTCGAGCTGCTTGAGCTCGGCGGTCACGCGCGCCACCTCGTCGATCAGCTCGCTGCTTCGCGTCGCCCTCGGCCCGCCCGATCGCCTTCGACGCCTTGTTCTGCTCGCCCTGAGCTCGTCGACCCTCGTGGTGAGCGAGCGACGGCGCTCGTCGGCGGCGAGCAGCTCGTCGACGGCTCGCCCAGGTTGCGGCGAGCGAGCCCGACCCGGAACGGCTCCGGGTCCTCCCGGATCGCCTTGATGTCGAGCATGTGCTACGGCACCTTGTGCCCCTCGGCCGCCTTGGCCTCGGCCGCCTTGGCCTCGGCCTCGGGAGTCTGCCCGCTTCGCGACGTGCTGGCCCGGCCCGTTCGAGCCCCGCCGTCCATGATGCTCTGGCCGTGGAAGACGCCGCCCTCCTCGACCACGAGCGTCTTCGACGTGATGTTGCCGTCGATCCGCCCGCCGCGGGCGAGGTGCGCCTTCGCCTTCACGATGACGTTGCCCTTGAACTTGCCGGCGACGCTGACGTTCTGCGCGCGGATGTCGGCCTCGACCTGGCTCTGCGGGCGACAGCGTCACGTCGCCGTCGGCATTGATCTGTCCCTTGACCTGCCCGTCGATCCGCAGGGATGCCGGCCGACACGACGTTGCCCTCGAGGCGCGCACCCGCACCGACGATCGTGACCTCATCGTTCTGGTCAGCCATCGTCCCCTCCCGTCGTGCGGCGCTCGGGGCGGTCGCCTCGATCGCGCTCGGTTCATCATCGTCCCGCTCGAAGATCATCGCGCCTCCACCGGTTCGGCCCTCGGCGCCGCCATCGCCTGCCGGATCGCCTCGACCTCCTCGGTGGACAGGTTGTACGTGCTGGTGCGCTCGGTCACCGGCTTCGCATACACCCTCGTCTCCTGTCGTCCGTTGATCGACGTGAGCACGACGCCGGTGCCATGATCGTCGAGCATCGCGCACGAGAACGAAAGCCGCCCACCCACGTCCTCGAACGCGTCGTAGCGCAGCAGGGCGACGTGCCGCACGCTGCCCTCGATCAGCACCTGCTGCTTCTTGTCGGTCGCGTTGAGGATGCGGACGGCCTGCTCGAGGCGTTCGATCTTGGCCTCCTGCATGTCGAGGACGGCGCGAAGGGCATCGTCCATCTGGATCGGCCCGGTCGGCGCCTTGCGCCGGCGGCCCATCGCGGCGACCAGGGCGATCAGCAGCGCGACCACGGCCACCCCGAGCGCGGTGAGCGCCACGATCGTCAGCGTGTCCTGGGACAGCGTCATCGGCGTCCGATCTCTCGTTCGCGCGGCCGAGGCCGAGGCCGGGCGGAAGGGACCGAAGTATACGATGGGCCTCGAGGCGACCGGAGCACCCCCGAGATCGATCGCCGCACGGTACCCTGAACCCGCATGACCGAGCGACTCGATACCCGTCGATCGCTGGTCGGGCGCACCCTGGCCTCCCGATACGAGATCCGCGCCTTGATCGGGCGCGGGGGCATGGGCGAGGTCTACGAGGCCGCCGACCGGCTCTTGGACCGCACCGTGGCGGTCAAGGTGTTGCGTCCCGAGCTCGCGGCCGATCGCCGGTTCCTGGCCCGGTTCCGTCGGGAGGCTCGTACGTCCGCCCGGCTCGGGCATCACGGCATCGTCGCCGTCCACGACATCTCCGAGGCCGAGGGGCTCGTCTTCATCGTCATGGAGCTGGTGGCGGGCCGCACCTTCGGCGAGATCGTTCGGCGAACCGGACGGCTCGACCCGGTGCGCGCCGCCCTGCTGACGGCCCGAGCGGCCGAGGCCCTGGCCCATGCCCACGATCGTGGAGTCGTCCATCGTGACGTGTCGCCCGGCAACCTGATGCTCACCCGCGGCGGGGTCGTGAAGGTGCTCGACTTCGGTCTGGCACGGGCGGCCCGTGGGTCGTCTCGCTCCGGCTCGGACGGAGCACGCGGCACCGTCGCCTACATCGCCCCCGAACAGCTCGACGGGGGCGGCGACCAGCGGGTCGACGTCTACTCCCTGGGGGCCGTCCTGTTCGAACTGCTGACGGGCCGCGCGCCGTTCGAGGCCGACTCCACCGCAGAGCTGGTCGACGCGGTGCGGCGCGGGCGTCCTCCGCGGGTGAGCGACCACCACGCGGTCCCGCCGGCGCTGGACGACATCGTCGCCCGAGCCATGGCTCGAGACCCCTCGGACAGGTACCCGACCTCGGACCGGCTGGCGCGCGCGCTGCGCGCGTCGGTGGCCGATGCCGCGACCGAGCCGACATCCGCAGCCAGCGTCCGGGATGGATCCGCGCCCCTCACCGTGCCTCTGCCACCGCCGCAGATCACCGAGCGGCTTCCCACGCCGGACACGACCGCCTCGAGCGCTGCACCCGCCGCCCGGCGCCGCTCGAAACGGGCCCTCGCGAAGACGATGGCGTGGCTCTCCGCCGCCGCGGTGGCGGCCGGCGCACTCCTCATCGCCGTCCCGTCGCTGGCCGGGATCGGCGATCCGATCACGGCGACACTCACGGGCCCGGACCCCCTGCCGGCGCCCAGCGGCGTGGTCGCCAGCGCCACCTGCGACGGATGGCTCTCCACGGGCGTCGACGTCGTCTGGACCCCCGGCGGACCCTCGGACGGCTATGAGCTGTACCGGCGGGGCACGACCGGGACCGAGTTCGAACTCGTGGCCGTCCTCGACGATTGGCGATCCACCACGTACCGCGACACCGACCTCGGCGTCGACGCGTCGTACGAGTATCGGTTGCGGGCGGTCGACGGCCAGCGCGTGAGCGGCTTCACGCCGACCACCGTCGCGGCGACCCCCTTGCTCTGCCTCACCTAGCCGTCGCTACCGCATGTCGCCCGTGACCGACTACCGTTACCCGACATATGGTCAGGCGACTCCGCCCCCTCGCCGAACGTGAGGCCGTGTGGGCCTTCGCACTCGCTCTGCTCGGCACCGTGTCGATGTACCTCACGCTGCCCGCCGCGCTCTGGCTGTCCGGGAGATGCATCCGCGGCAGGACCCGAGGCGGCGACGGATCCGAGCCTGCGATCGGGGCCCTCTCGATCGCCCTCGTTGGCCTGGCGGTGATGATGGGGCTGCCGCTCGTCGGCGCCATCGTGCTGTCCACCCTGGATGCGGGCGATCTGGCGGATCGCTGGTCCCTCGTCGTGGGCTGGGCGATCCTCGCCGCGACCCTGGGCCTGTTGGTGAGTTTCATGCTCCGCTCGCATCCCGAGCGTTGGCTGGCGCGCCGCGCCGCGGTGGCCGGCGTGATCGTGATCGCCACGGCCGGGCTCCTCGAGATGACCTCGAACGTCGCCGGGGGATGCAACCCGTTCGGCCGCTCGGCGGTCGACTGTGTGAGCTCGACCCCGTGGCTGGCTCTCGGCCCCGCGCTGTTCGTCGGCGGCGCCTGGCTCGCGTTCTCGCTCGTCGCGGCCGGCATGGGACGCCTGGCACGCGGCTTCTGATCCGCCGCGGCGCCGAAGCGATCCGACGCGGCGAGAACTATCCCGCAGCTCGGACCATCGAAAGGGCGGTGCATCCGTTCTGTTCGTTGGTCCGTGAGTCATCGAGGCGGTACCCCTCCGGGTGCTCCCAGACAGCCAGGTCGTCGGGTCCGGCCGACGGATGGGCAAGAAGGAAGCGCACGAGCGAGCCCTTGAGGTGCTTGTTGGCGTGCGAGACGGCCACGAGCGACCCGTCCGCGCGGGGCTCGAGGAACCGCACCGTCAGCTGATACAGATCGGCGGACGGGCGGAACGCGGCAGCGTGCTCGTTCGGCAGCAGGTTCCACACGACACGTCCTCGAGCGCGCTCGACCAGCCGGTCGGTGACGGCGTCGCGCCACCACGTGGAGAGCCTGCCCAGCCGGGGCAGCGACGCCCCCATCTTCAGCTTGTAGTCGGGGATCGCGTCGTCCGGACACACGAGGCCCCACAGCCCTGAGACGATGACGACCGAATTCGCGAGTCGACGGCGCTCGGCGGCCGGAAGCGAACCGTGGTCGAGGGCATCGAACAGCACACCCGTGTAGCGCTGGATCGCCGGGAGCGTCGGTGCGGAGCCGATCTCGAGGTCGGCCTTCGTCGCCGCCGCCAGCGCACGGCCCTTGACGTCGAGGAGGCGTGAGCGCGCCGCCTCGTTCCCGCGCATCGCCCGCCCAAGCGCGGTCATCACCACGGCCCGCTCATGGTCGAGGTCGATCGCCATCGTCCCGGGCGACCACGCAGATCCACTCCCCCCGGGCGCCTTGCCTTCGGAGGGCGGCAACAGGATCAACGGGGCCGACATGACGATGAATGATGTCAGGTTGACGCGGCGCGCCGGTTCGGTGGACCCTCCGGGCATGTCGACCGAAACGACCGATCGCGCCCGAACGTTCGTCGATGACGTGGTCCGACCCTCGATCAGGGAGTGGGAGAAGACCGCCGCATATCCGAGGCAGGCCGTCTCGAGATCCGGCCTCACCGGCCTGTTCGCCCCCGACGGTGACGGCGGGCTGGATCTCACGTTCCCCGAGGCCGTCGGCGTATTCGAGGAGCTGGGCCGAGGGGATGCCGCCCTGGCGTTCTCGTTGTCCATGCACAATGCCGTCGCCTCGGCCGTGACACGGTTCGGGGACGACGACCTGCGCGCCCGGTGGGCGACTGCGCTCGTCACCGGCGAGGCGCTCGGTGGGTTCTGCCTGACCGAGCCCCAGGCCGGATCCGATGCGACCGCCATCACGACGAGGGCCACACAGCACAGCGGTGGGTGGGCGATCAGCGGCCGTAAGGCCTGGGTGTCGCTGGGCGGCGAGGCCGACGTGTTCCTCGTGGTGGCCAAGACCACCGACGATCCGGGCCATCGCGACGTCGGGATGTTCGCCGTGGCCGCGGCCGACGACGGGGTCTCGTTCACCGAGCCCTACGACAAGGCGGCCGCCGCCTTCCTTCCGATCACCGAGATGGGGCTCGAGGACGCCCCCGCCCATGTGCTGGCGCCGCCCGGCCAAGGGATGCGGACGGCGCTCGGCGCCATCGACGTCGCCCGGTTCGATATCGCCGCCATCTCGAACGGCCTGCACGCCGAGGCCCTCGACGTCGCCTCACGGTATGCGCTGCAGCGGCAGGTGTTCGGCAGAGCCGTGATCGAGCAGCAGGGCGTCGCGTGGGCGCTGGCCGACGTGGCGACCGAGCTCGAGGCGGCACGCGGGCTCACCCGCCGCGCGGCCGAGCTCCTGGGCAGCGACGACGGGACCGTCGCGATCGCCCACGCGAAGCGGTTCGGCCCCGATGTGGCGCTGCGCGCGGCGATCACCTGCAGCGAGACGCTCGGCGCCTACGGGTGGCTCAACGACCACCCGCTCGCGCGCTTCATCGCGCTGGCCAAGATGCTGCAGGTGGTCGACGGCACCGCCGAGATCCAGCGGATCGTGATCGCACGCGACCTGGTGAGACGAGCCTCGCCGTGAACGGCCTGATGATGAGCTACGAGCTCACGCTGGCCTCGTTGTTGGAACGCGTCGGCACCTACTTCCACGACCGTGAGGTGACCTCGCGTGAGCCCGACGGTTCGGTGTCCCGCACGACGTACGGCGAGGTGTATGGACGGAGCCAGCGGTTGGCATCGGCCCTGCGATCGCTGGGCATCGGGCGCGGCGATCGCGTCGCGACCCTGGGCTGGAACCACGCCCATCACCTGGAGGCCTATCTCGGTGTGCCGGTGTCGGGCGCGGTGCTCCACACGATCAACCCGCGGCTCCATATCGACGACCTTGCCTACGTGGTCGGCACGGCCGAGGACCGGGCGCTGCTCGTCGACCGGAGCCTGCTCCCCCTCGTCGAGTCGCTGCCCGCCGAGGTGCGCCCGGAGCACGTGATCGCCTGGCCGGGCGGCACCGATCCCTTGCCCGAAGGGGTCCTCGACCACGAGGCGATGCTCGGGGCCGCCGATCCAGCGTTCACGTTCCCGGACCTTGCCGAGAACGACGCCGCGTCGATGTGCTTTACATCGGCCACGACGGGCCGGCCCAAGGGAGTCGTCTACTCACACCGCGCCCTCGTGCTGCACTCGATCGTGTCCGCGATGCCGGACGAGTTCGACATCTCGGGGCACGACGTCGTGATGCCGGTCGTGCCGATGTTCCACGTCAACGCCTGGGGGCTGCCGTACACCGCCGCGATGGTGGGCGCCCGACTCGTCCTGCCCGGCCCGATGATGGAGCCCGAGCGCCTGCTGGAGCTGATCGTGGGCGAGGGCGTGACGTTCACGGCCGGCGTGCCGACCGTTTGGCTCCGCGTCCTTGAGGCCCTGCGGGCCGACCCTGGCGCCGCCGACCTCTCGCGACTGCGCACCGTGCTGATCGGCGGATCGGCGGTCGCCCCGTCACTGATCGAAGCGTTCGACGAGCTCGGCCCGGCCGTGCTCCACGCCTGGGGGATGACCGAGACGACCCCGATCGGATCGGTCTCCAGGCTGACGCCGAGGGCGTCCACGGCCGGCCACGACGAGCAGGTACGACTGCGCTCGACCCAGGGCCTCGCCGCCCCCCTGGTCGACATGCGTGCGAGGGGCGAGGACGGCCCCGTTCCCTGGAACGGCGAGACGATGGGCGAGCTCGAGGTCCGAGGACCCTGGGTGGCGGGGTCGTACCTCGGTGGCGCCGGCGAGGACCGATTCACCGACGACGGGTGGCTGCGGACCGGCGACATCGCGGTGATCGATCCCGAGGGCTACATGAAGATCGTCGACCGGACCAAGGACCTCATCAAGTCGGGCGGCGAGTGGATCAGCTCCCTCGACCTCGAGAACGCGCTGCTCCAACATCCGGCCGTTCGCGAGGCCGCGGTCATCGCGATCCCCGACGAGGTGTGGACCGAGCGGCCACTCGGAGTCGTGGTCGCGACCGGCGACGTCGAGCCCGAGGAACTGCTCGATCTGCTGCGTGAGCGGTTCGCCAAGTGGCAGGTGCCCGACGGCGTGGTGTTCGTTGACGAGCTCCCCAAGACGGCCACCGGCAAGGTGAGCAAACGCGAGCTGCGTGAGCAGATCACGAGCGGGGCCGAGGATGCCTGAGGCCGTGATCGTCGACGCGGTGCGAACCGCCGTCGGGCGGCGCGAGGGGGCGCTCACCGGCGTGCATCCGGTCGATCTGCTCGCCACGCCGCTGGCCGCCGTCGTCGCGCGAACCGGTGCCGACCCGGCCACGATCGACGACCACATCGCCGGGTGCGTGAGCCAGATCGGCGAACAGTCGCTCAACGTCGCGCGCAACGCGTGGCTCGCCGCGGGCCTGCCCGAGCACGTCCCGTCAACGACGATCGACCGCCAGTGCGGATCGTCCCAGCAAGCGGTGGCCTTCGCGGCCCAGGGGATCGCCGCCGGCGCGTACGATCTCGTCGTCGCCTCAGGGCTCGAGCACATGACCGCCGTCCCGATGTACTCCTCCACCGCGGGCCGCCAGGCGCTGAGCGACCAACTCATCGAGGCGTACGGGGGACGACTCGTCCATCAGGGCATCTCGGCCGACCTGATCGCCACGCGGTGGGACATCTCGCGAGAGGCCCAGGACGACCTCGCGTTTCGCTCGCACGTGCGAGCGGCGGCCGCGATCGAGGCGGGCGACTTCGGCGGCGAGATCATCCCGGTCGCCACGCCCGACGGGTTGTTTTCGCAGGACGAGTGCGTCCGGATGGAGCCCGATCGCGGGCGCATGGCGACCCTGGACTCGCCGTTCCGCCAGGACATGTACGAGGATCTGTTCCCCGGCGAACTCGGCTGGACGATCACGGCCGGCAACGCCTCGCAGATCTCCGACGGCGCAGGGGCGCTGCTGCTCGCCTCGGAAGCGAAAGCCGCCGAGCTGGGGCTCACGCCCCTGGCCCGCGTGGTCGACTCGATCGCGGTCGGCGACGACCCCGTGGTCATGCTCACCGGGCCGATCCCCGCCACCCGCAAGCTTCTCGAACGCACGGGGATGTCGATCGACGACATCGACATCGTCGAGATCAACGAGGCGTTCGCATCGGTCGTGCTCGCGTGGCGCCGCGAACTCGACGTCGACCCCGCTTGGTTCGAGACCCATGTGAACCCGAGTGGCGGGGCGATCGCCTTGGGCCACCCGCTCGGGGCCAGCGGGGCTCGGCTGATGACCACACTGGTTCACGGGCTCCACCGCACCGGCGGGCGGTTCGGCCTGCAGGTGATGTGCGAGGCCGGCGGGATGGCGAACGCCACGCTGCTGGAGCGCCTGTGAGCGAGCGGAACTACGCGGCGTCGCATCCGGTCATGCGGGTCAGCTCGAAACGGTTGGCCCGCTCGCCCTTCCTGCACCGTTACGTCACGGACGACGCCGTGTTCGGGGTGTACGCGGGTCGGCTGTATCCGCTATCCCTTGGCGACGATCCCGTCGAGGGCTACTGGCGCTTGCGTCGTGAGGCCGCGCTGTTCGACGTGCCCGAACGCCCTCTCGAGATCACGGGTCCCGATGCCGAGCGGCTGCTCGATCTCGTCCTCACCCGCGACGTGACCGCGCTCGCGCCCGGGCGCGCCGCGTACGCGCTCGCCTGCGACCACCACGGCGGGATCCTCATGGACGGCGTCCTGATCCGGTTCGCCGACGACCGCTTCTGGTACGTCATGGCCGACGGCGACTTCGTCGGATGGCTCCGCGCCCACGCCGAGGGGATGGACGTGCACATCGGCGATCCCGGTTCGTGGGTGCTGCAGGTCCAAGGACCGACCTCGCTCGAGATCCTGGGCGACGCGTGCGACGAGGGCGCGCCCGATCCGTTCCCGTACTTCGGGGTCGCCGAGGTGACGATCGCGGGACACCGGGTGGTCGTCACACGGACGGGTTGGTCGGGCGAACTCGGGTTCGAGGTGTACACGCGTCCGGGCGTCGACCCGGACGCGCTGTGGGACCGACTGATCGATGTCGGCGCACACCACGGTATGGCCGTGCAAAGCCTCGAGTCGCTCGGGATCCGGCGTATCGAGGCGGGCATCCTCGACAACGGCACCGATATCGACCCGACGATGACGCCCTACGCGGCGGGCCTGGGTCGATTCGTCGACCTCGGCAAGCACACGTTCGTGGGTCGCGACGCCCTCGATGCGGCCGACCGGCGCCTGCGCCTGCTCGGTGTCCGGTCGGAATCGGCCCCCGTGCCCGGCGACCCGGTCCGCGTCGACGGCCGCGAGGTGGGTCACATCACCGCGGGGGCCTACTCGCCGCACCTGGAGTGCGGGATCGGCTACGCGAGCCTCCGTGGGCCCGCCGACTGGCCCGGGACCACGGTCACCGTCGGCGAGGCAGCGGAGGCAGCGGAGCTGGTCACGATCCCCTTCTACGACCCCGAGCGCCGGATCCCACGGGGCCAAGAGATCTGACGCCCCTCGAGAGCGGATCCGTCGGCCTAGCCGGTCCGAGATCGACCGGCCCGGCGCCTCATCGTGCCAAGCACCAGGGGATCGATCACCCGGGCCACCAGGGGTCCGCCCGCCGCGAGCAGCAGCACATACGCGGCTGCCAAGGTGCCCAGGTCGTCATCGAGGCCCCCGGTCAGGCCGATCCCCGCGATCGCGATCGAGAACTCCCCTCGCGCGATCAGGACGGCCCCGGCCCGGAATCGGCCGCGGGTACGGATCCCCTCTCGGCGGGCGCTCCACCACCCGGTCAGCAGCTTCGTCGCGGCCGTGATCACCGCCAAGATCGCCGCGATGCCGAGGAGCGGCACGAGCGAGGCAGGCGAGATCGCGAGCCCGAAGAAGACGAAGAACACGGCGGCGAACAGGTCGCGCATCGGGCTCACGAGGTCATGGGCCCGCTCTGCCGCGGGGCCCGAGAGCATGAGACCGACCAGGAACGCGCCGACCGCGGCCGAGATGCCGACCAGCTCGGCCAGGCCCGCGACGGTCAACGTGATGCCGAAGACCGTGAGCACGAGCGTCTCGTCGGATCGAGAAAACATCAACTCGCTCAGTCGATCGCCCCAGCGGAGCGCGATCCAGAGCAGCAGGACGACCGCAGCGAGCGCGACGACCAGCGTCACCGCGCCCCGCCCCAACGACACGCCGCTCACCAGCACTGCGATCGTCGACAGGTAGGCGGCCATCACGAGGTCCTCGATCACGAGGATCGACACGACGACCGGGGCCTCGTGGTTCCCGACCCAGCCCAGGTCGTCCAGCAGCTTCGCGACGATGCCCGAGGACGAGATGTAGGTGATCCCGCCTAGGAATACCGCGGCCACGACACCCCAGCCGAGCACGAGCGCGACGAGGAATCCAGGAGTGAAGTTCAACACGAGGTCGACCACCCCGGCCGGGGCATGGCGGCGGAGCTCCTGCGTGAGCTGACGCGCCGAGTATTCGAGCCCCAGCATGAACAGCAGGAGGATCACGCCGAGCTCGGCCCCGAGCTCGATGAACTCCTTGGCGGTGATCAGCGGAAGGACGCCGCCCTCACCGAACGCGAGGCCGGCGACCAGGAACAACGGAACGGCCGGGAGCCGCCAGCGGGCGGCGATCCGGGCCAGGATGGCCAGCCCCACGACGATACCGCCCAGCTCGAGCAAGAACGTGGGCTCGACCAACGTGTCAGCCCGTGCGGAGAAGTTCGGTCAGTTGAGCGATCCCCCGCGGCGTGCCGACGACGACGAGCGTGTCGCCGTCGGCCAGCGGTTGGGAGGGGCCGGGCGCCGGGATCGGGTCGTCGCCGCGCATGACGGCCACGATCGACACGCCGGTCCGGGTCCGCGACTGGGTGTCGCCGATCGTTCGTCCGGAGAACGGGCCCCGGTCGGGCAGTGGGAGCCAGTCGATCGCCAGTCCCTCGATCCGCTGCTGGATCCGGGTGAGGTCCTCGATGACATGCGAGATCCCGAGGAGCTCGGCGAGGGTCCGACTATCGCCGGCATCGAGCGAGACGATGGCGGACGCGCTATCCGGATCCTCGTGGTCGTAGAGGACGAGGTCCTGACGTCCGCCGGATCGGTGGACGACCCCGACCCTGGCTCCCCCTCTCGTCTCGAATTCGTACCTCACTCCAAGACCGGGCAGCGGCGTCTCGCTGACGTCAGCCATGGGGTCATCCTTGCACAGGCCGGGAACGGATCAGTTCACGTCGCGGGATCGGAACGACGCCGCAGCGATCGCAGCCAGCCCGAGCGCGTAGACGCCGACCACCACCCAGGCGCGCTCCGGCGTGAGGGTGACGAGATCGCTCGATAGGTCGCGACCCAGCACGGCGGCACCGATGTTGTCGCCGAGCATGAACCCCACCCATCCGGGCCGGAACCCTCGGATGAGGTTCTCTACGACCGCCATGTAGACCGCGAGCGCGCCGAGAGCTGCGGCCGTGTTGTGGCCGATCATGGCGAGCGCTCCCCCGAGGATCGACAGCAGGGAAGCCACCAGCGCCACGCGCGCCGCGACGCCCGCGGTATCGGTCCCCCAGCCGTCCGGCGTCTCGGTCACGCCGCGCGCCGACGTCACGATCCAGAACAGCACCGACAGCAGCACGAGGAGCGCGAGGACGACCAGGAACACCCCCAGGGCGACGACCAGCCATCGGACGACCGCCACGCGGAGCCGCCTCGGCTCCCAGGTAAGGATCGTCGTCATCGTGCCGCTCTGCCATGACGCTCCGACGGCCGACGCCCCGATCACGACCCCGATGATGATCGCGAGGAACGCCGTGCCCTCCAAGATCTCCGGGTAGATCGGCGAGGTTGATCGGCTCCTGAGCCTTCGAGGTTGCGGCGGCGATGAGCATCGCTGCGGCGATGGCCGCTGCGGCGACGATCACGAGCACCTTGTTCAGCCGCCGGGAGCGGAATCGGAGCCACTCGGACGAGATCAGGGCGATCATGCCGGCGGCTCCGGCAGGTCGTCGCGGGTGAGCTCCAGGAACACCGTCTCGAGGTCGATCTCGTCAGGCCGCAGCTCCACCGGGTAGTGCCCGGCCTCAGCCAGGGCGCGAGCGACGCGGTCGCCCTCATCGGGTGGGATCGGAACTCGCAGGGTGCCGTCGGTGAGCGTCGCCTCGAAGCCTGCGCGCACGAGGGCATCCAGCCCAGCCTGAGCATCGCGCAGCCGCACGATCACGCCGGTGCCCCGTTGAGCGGCAAGCACCTCCCCGACCGGGCCCGCCGTGACGAGCTTGCCCCGAGCCAGGATCGCCACCTGGTCGGCCATGTGCTGCACCTCGGTGAGGATGTGGCTCGACACGAACACGGTTCGTCCTTCGGCACCCAGCGAGCGGAGCAGCTCGCGGACCTCGACGATGCCGGCCGGGTCGAGTCCGTTCGCCGGCTCGTCGAGCACCAGCATCGCGGGGTCCTTCAACAGGGCGGCGGCGATGCCGAGGCGCTGCTTCATCCCAAGGGAGTAGGTCTTCACCAGGTGGTCGGCGCGGTCGGCGAGACCGACCCGTTCAAGCGCGGCATCGATCGTCGAGCGGCCGATACCGTCGATGCGCCCCAGGATCGTGAGATTGCGTCGACCGCTGAACCGCGGGAACAACGTGGGGGTTTCGACGATCGACCCCACGCGGCGGATCACCTCGGGGAGGGCGCGCGGTATGTCGTTGCCGAGCACACGCAGCCGCCCGGCGCCGGGCGAGACCAGCCCCAGCAGACATCGGATCGTGGTGGTCTTGCCGGCCCCGTTGGGTCCGAGGAACCCGAACACTCCACCCTCGGGCACCTCGAGGTCGAGGCCGTCGACCGCGATCGTGCTCCCCCGCCGCAGGCTCCGGTACTCCTTGCGGAGCCCCTCGATCTCGATCGCCGGCGGCATCGCCGCATCATACGGGCGTTGCCCCGGAGTGACGTTCGGCGCGGCTCCCGTGGACGACAGCGACCGAGTGAAGTCAGGTCAGCGGAGTGGTCCCGGCGATGTCGTGTTGCTCAACGTGCGCGGCCTTGATGAGTGCAGCCTGCTCATCGACCGGGCCGGACCCTCGGAAACGCTCAACCGCATCGATCGACTCCCACTGCTCATAGATGTTGATGCGCTCAACGTCGAGCGGATCGGCAGACACGTGGAAGTCGATACACCCCGGGGCGATCCTCGCCGCCTCGACAACGCTCCGGCAGCCATCGAGGTACGAGGGACGGTCATCCGTGTCCACTCGAAGCCACCCCGAGACGATGATCACCCGCTCAGACTAGTCCGCGATCGAGAGATCGGAGGCCGCGCCGCGACCGTTGGCGCGAACGGACGACACGAGGGGCCGCCGCGACCGGCTAAGGTCACGCTCCTCGTGGCGGAACCGATCCGTATCTCCCGTCGTCGGGCCCGTCAGGTGGCCGTCATGGGCCAGCTGCTCGCGGCGCCTCGACCCACCTCGATCGAGCAGGTCGTGTCGGGTCTCGGTGAGGTCCAGATGGACCCGACCTCCGTCGTCGCTCGCACCGAACATCTCGTGCTGTTCAGCCGGCTCGGCCCGCGCTTCGACGTCGCCGAACTGGAACGACTCCTGTGGCACGAGCGGGCGCTGTTCGAGTACTGGGTGCACATCGTGCCGATCGAGGATCTGCCGATGCATCGGATCTCGATGCGGCGCTACCCGCACGGCGACCAGAAGCACCGCAGGCTCGCACGCGAATGGCTGACCGAGGACCGGGACTTCGTCCGATACGTGCTCGCGGAGCTTCGCCGCCGGGGTCCGCTGCTCGCCCGCGATCTCGAGAACCGCGCCTCCGAACGATGGCGCACGGGCGGGTGGACCGGGCAGAGCGCGGCCGTGCCCGAGCTGCTGGACATTCTGTGGGGCCAGGGGCGGGTGATGATCGTCGGGCGCCAGGGACAGCAACGGCTCTGGGACGTTGCGTCTCGCTCGTTGCCAAGCTTGCCGAAGCGGCCCTCGTCCGCACTGGCTTCCGATCTCGTCGATCGCCAGCTCAGGGCGCGCGGCCTGGAACGGTTGGAGCGGCTGGGCACCCTGTTCGACGGGGAGATGCCTGGGCATGGCCGAGCGATCGAAGGGCATCTACGGGACGGGCTGATCGTGCCGGTCGAGGTCGAGGGGCTCCCGGGTCGATGGGTGGCGCATCGCGACCTGCTCGACACGCGGTTCCGCGGACGAACGGTCGCCCTATCGCCGTTCGACGACCTCGTAAGCGATCGCGACCGCACCGAGCGCCTGTTCGACATGCGATTCCGCCTCGAGATCTACACCCCCAAGGTCAAGCGCGAGTTCGGCTACTTCGTGCTCCCCGTGCTGAACGGAGATCGACTCGTCGGACGGATCGACCCCGCATTCGACCGTCGCGAGCACGTGCTACGGATCAACGCGATCCACATGCAACCGGGGACGACCGGGTCGGACCGCGAGGCTGTCGGCCGAGCGATCGAGGAGATGGGCCGATGGCTGGGCGCACGAAGGGTCGAGCTCGACCCACCTACACCCACAGGAACGCGACCGACGCCACGAGCATGACCGCCAAGACGATCCCGGCCCATCGGCGCGATCGGTCGCTCTCCAGCACCCGACTCAGAGCGCTACCGCCCACCGCCCAGCCGGCAGCCGTGGCGGCCACGATCGAGGCGACGACCGCCAGCACGATGAGCCCGGTCGCGAGCGTGGTGCTACCACCCGATGCGAAGACCGAGGCGAGCGCGAGGGCGAACACCCATCCCTTCGGATTGATGAACTGGAACGCCGTGCCCCTCAGCACCGAGAAGGGCCGCGCGGTTGTCGCGTCCCCGATCGACACGCCCGGCGCCAGTCGGATCGCCAGATAGATCAGGTAGGCCGAGGCGGTGATCTTCAAGGCCGTTGCCACGCCCGGGTTGGCCGTCACGACGACTCCCGCACCCGTGGCGGCGATCGCGACCAGCAGGGTGATGCCCACGCTGGTGCCGGTCACGTGGGGGACGGTACGTCGGAACCCGAACGTGATGCCCGAAGCCAACAGCAGGGTGTTGTTCGGCCCGGGCGAACCCGAGCCCACCACCACGAACATCACGAGGGCGAAGAACTGCTGGAGTCGCAAGGGTGTCGCCTCGTGAGCGAGATCTCAGCTCTTCGATCCCTCGACGACCTCTTTGATCTTCGCCAGATCCTGACGGAGACCCTTGGGGATATCGCGAGAGATCTTGAACATCGTGACCTTCGCGAGGAGCGTGGGCTCGACGATGTCCGCTTCCTTCGAAAGGGTCGTCGTGTCGGCCTCCTGGCGCAGCGAGAAGGAGTGATGGATCCGCCCGAGCGCGCCCTCCGATATCCAGCCGAACTCCTGCGGGGGTGACATCTCGGTGATCGTGCTCATCTCGCGCTGGGTTCCGAACTGCTTGGCGACCGTCGCGAACTTCGAGCCGACCGCCACCGGGCCGTCGTCGACCCTCGAGGCCTCGAGGCCGTGTCCGGCCCATTCGCCGTGACGAGTGAAGTCGCTGACATACGAGTACACGTCCTCTGCCGGGGCGTTGATCTCGATCTCCTCGGTCCACCTCTTCATCTGGATCCCCCTTCGAGCGACCAACCACCACCTCCAGGCTGACACAGTCGACTCCGCGCCGCGAGCGCGACCAGGTCGCCATGGAGGACGAAGTGAAGGAGGCGCGAGGGCGATCACGCTCGCGGCGAGAGCCACGGGGTCAGCGGGTCGCGGCGATCAACAGCTCAGCGAGGCGCTCGGGCTGCTCGCGGAAGGGCCCGTGATCGGTAGCGATCTCGACGACATCCGCGCCCACCGATGCCGCCATCACCCGCTGGGCCTCCGGTGGGACCAACGTGTCGGCGGTGGTCAGGACATAGGTGCAACGGCCGGAGTTCCGCGGATCGCCCCGCCACTTCTCACGCAGCACGGCGATGCCCTGCGGACGTTGCGTCCGTTCGAGGTAGGACCGGATCGCGTCCCGCTCGGATGGATCGGCCGCGGCAACGTAGCGGTCGACGTTCAGGGCGCACAGACCAGGGCCGGCACCCAGGATCAGCCCATCGAAGGCGGCGAGCCCCGCGTCTTCGCCGGCCTCGAACGGGTCGCCTCCCGCGAACAGATCGAGCACCGAGACGCCATCCCGTGGGATCCAGGCCGCGATGAACACCACCGGCAGGTCGGGGTGCTCCACGGCGATCCTCGAGGCGGTGAAGCCTCCGAACGAGTAGCCGACCAGCACGACATCGGCCAGGTCGTCGGGGAGCGCGTCGCGCGCGGCCTCCGCGTACCGTTCCAGCGTCGCGCCGGCGTCCTCGCACGGCAGGTCGACAACGGTCACCGCGTGGCCGGCCGACCCCAATGGCTCGACCAGCGGCTCCATCGTGGACGGCGTATCCCATGCTCCGGGAACGATCACGAACGTGGACATCGAACGGGTCCTCCTTGTCTGCGGACAGAGGCGTATCAAACGCGGCGTGGGATCAGCGCGCAAGTCTGGCTGGTGGGCGAGGGGGGAGTTGAACCCCCACGTCCTCTCGGACACAGGAACCTGAATCCTGCGCGTCTGCCAATTCCGCCACTCGCCCGAGTGGACATCGAATCGTAGCAGCGGCCCCGGGGCGTGGCGCCGATGGGGGCGGCCCCCCTCCCCCGCTCGGCCCAACGGGAATCCCTACCAACGACCGATATACCCAACTTCGGGTAGTTGCCGATAGATGGGTAGCGATGCCGACGACCCGAGCCATCCACGCGCGCCCAGACTTCGACGAGCTGATGCGCCACCTGACGATCGTCGGGTTCGCGGCCCTCGCGACGTGGGTGGTCGTCGGTATCGTGGCCGCCTACACGGGCATCCTCGAGGTCGCGCCCGAGGCCACGGCACGCTTCCTCCTGGCGGTCATGATCCTGGTCTTCGCACGGCGCGCGTACTGGGAGATCCGTGAGTGGCGTTACTCGAAGTTGCCCGCCGACGAACGGTTCGGGTTCGCCAACCCGCTCGCCGAGCACGGACGGACGACCGAAGACCATCACCCCGACGACGCAGGTTCGTCGCAGACCCAGGGGTAGACTCGGCTCGGGGACGCGCGACCCTCTAGTGGCGCGCGCACATCGACCGGTGCCGAACCTTCGTGACTTCGAGCGACGTTTGGGGGGCCTCGTGGAGGGGCTCTTTTCAAAGACGTTCCGCAGCGGCGTCCAGCCCGTCGAGCTGGCGAAGCGCCTGATCAAGGAGATGGACGCCGGCCGCACCGTCGGCGTGAACGAGGTCTGGGCCCCCAACCACTTCGAGTTCACGATGTCCCAGGTGGACGCCGAGCGGTTCGGGCAGGCCGAGGCGGCCCTGACCGCCGAGCTCAAGCGCGTGGCGCGCGAGAACGCGGCCGAACGCGGCTGGGGACTGGTCGGACCGCCCGAGATCGTGATCGAGGCGAGCCCAACGATGAAGAAGGGCGACCTTCGCTGCGTCGCGACGCTGGTGGAGGGGCCCGAGGGCGTCGATCCGGCTCCCGCGGCCGCTCCGGCAACGGTCCTCGTCCGCGAGGACGGAGGCGAGCGGAGCGTCGCGATCGCCAAGGAGGTCGTCACGATCGGGCGGATGCCCGACTGTGACGTCGTGCTCCGCGACAAGGGCGCCTCGCGGCGGCATGCCCAGATCCGCACCCGCGACGGCGTCGCCACGATCACCGACCTCGGCTCGACGAACGGCACCAAGCTGAACGGCCACATCGTCCAGACGCGCGAGCTCAGCGACGGCGACCGGATCACGATCGGAGCGACCGTGCTGGAGTTCCGGAGCGCCTGATGCTCGCCGACGGCATCACCCCGTTCGCGCTCTCCGCCCTCAAGTACGGGCTGTTCGCCCTGCTATTCCTGTTCCTGTGGCGCTCGATGCGGTGGGTCGTCCGGGGTCTGAACGTCGAGCAGGCGACCCCGCGATCCGAGCGCCGCGGCAAGGGGGCGTCCTCCGAACCGACGCCCCCGCCCGGGCCCGCGAGCGTCATCGTCTACGAGAAGGACCACAAGCCCCGAACCGTGAAGGTGTCGGCGAGCATGGTGATGGGACGCGCCCCCGAGTGCGAGCTGCTGCTCGACGACACCTACGTCTCGCAGGAGCACGCGCGGATGTTCGGCAAGAATGGCTCCTGGTACGTGGAGGATCTCGGCTCGACCAACGGCACCTTCGTGAACGACCAGAAGCTCGCGGCGCCCGCGATGGTGCAGCCGGGCGACCGCATCCGCGTCGGCACGACGGTCGTGGAGCTGCGGCGATGAGGATCGAGGTCGGCGTCCGCAGCGACATCGGCCGCGTGCGCGAAGGCAACGAGGACTCGTACCTGATCGATCCGCCGCTGTTCGCGGTGGCCGACGGGATGGGCGGGCACCAGGGCGGCGAGGTCGCCTCCCAGATGGCGCTGGAGACGATCGAGGAGCTCTACCGCGCGGGCACCGGCTCACTGGCCGATCAGGTGCGCGAGGCGAACCAGGCGGTGTTCGCCGCCGCCCAGCAGGATCAGGCCGTCACCGGGATGGGCACCACGCTGACCGCCGTGATGATCGGCGACGCCGGCGTACAGCTGGCCCACGTAGGTGACAGCCGTGCCTACCTGCTGCGGGTCGGCCAGATGCGCCAGCTGACGAGCGACCACACCCTCGTGGGACGCATGATCGAGGCCGGCGAGATCACCCCCGCAGAGGCCGAGGTGCACCCGCACCGCAACGTGCTGACACGGGCGCTGGGCACCGAGCCGGTGGTCGAGGTCGATGAGGAGCTCGTCGCGTTGATGGACGGCGATCGTCTGCTGCTGTGCAGCGACGGGCTGTTCGGGATGGTGGCCGAGGACCAGATCCAGGCGATCTGCGAGGCCGAGCCCGACCCCCAGAAGGTGGCCGACCGGCTGATCAAGGCCGCGAACCGGGCCGGCGGGGTCGACAACATCACCGTCGTGGTCCTCGACGCCCACGACGATGGCACCGTCACCCCGAGGGCGCCCGGCGCGCCCGAGCCGATCGAGTACACGAGCGGCGAGCGCGCCCTGCGCGAGCACGCCCCCACGATCCGGCGCTGGGTCGCCGGCTCGATCGTCGCGATCGTCGTCCTCGCCGGGGTGCTGGCCCTCGTTCGCGGTCAGATCGACAACCAGTGGTACGTCGGCGAGTCCGACGGCAAGGTCGCCATCTTCCAGGGGATCCCGGCTGCGCCGCTCGGGTACGAGCTGCACTCCGTGACCGAGGTGACCGAGGTGTCGGCCGCCGACGCGCAGGAGCTCGAGCTGTACGCCGACCTGGACGAGGGAATCTCGGCCAATTCCCGCTCGGAGGCCGACGCGATCGTCGAGCAGATCCGTCTCGACGTCGAGGCCGCCGCGAAGGGCAACGGGTGAGCGCCGCCGTCATCGACCGACGGCCGCGGGCCGTCACCGGGCTCTGGCTCCTCTTGCTGGCCACCGCCCTCTCGGTGGGAGCCTTCGTGATCGCCGGACTGGGCCTGCGGGGCCGGCCGCCACGCGACGCGATCCTATATGGCGCGATCCTGCTGGCGGCCAACCTGGGCGCATGGCTCGTCGATCCGGCTCACCGCCCGTCGCGCCGACCCCGTCTTGTTCCCCACCGCGGCGCTCCTCGGTGGTCTGGGCGTGGCGATGCTCTACCGCCTGCGCCCCGAGGTCTGGAAGGAGCAGGGGGTGTGGTTGCTCGTGGGGCTCGGCCTGTTCGCCCTCGTACTCGTCCTGCTGCGCGACATCCGAAAACTCGACGCCTACACGTACACGATCGGCCTCGTCGGCCTGATCCTGCTGTTCCTGCCGGTGGTTCCGGGGATCGGTCAGGAGATCAACGGCGCGCGGCTGTGGGTCCAGATCGGACGTCTGCAGTTCCAGCCGGCCGAGTTCGGCAAGATCTTGATCGTCATCTTCCTGGCGTCATACCTGTCGGGCACGCGCGAGCTGCTGGCGGCGGGATCGGGCCGGCTCGGACTGCCGCGCGCCAAGGACATGGGGCCGCTGCTCCTCGCCTGGGGGGCCTCGCTGGCGGTGCTGTTCCTGGAGCGGGACCTGGGGGCCTCCCTGCTGTTCTTCGGCGTGTTCGTCGTGATGATCTGGGTGGCCAGCGGACGCCCGGGGTTCCTCGTGCTGGGGGCTCTGATGTTCGCCGCGGGGGCGGCGATCGGCTACCTGGCCTTCTCCCACGTCCAGCTGCGGGTCGACTACTGGCTCAACGCGCTCGACCCGGCCAAGGTCCACGACATCGGCTACGGGCAGCTGGCCCAGGGCTGGTTCGCGCTGGCGAGCGGCGGCCTGGTCGGCACCGGCCTGGGTCAGGGCTCGCCCACGCTGATCCCCTACGTCGGCAGCGACTTCATCTTCGCCGCGTTCGGCGAGGAGCTCGGCCTGGTCGGGGCCGCCGGCGTGCTCCTGCTGTTCCTCGTGCTGATCGGCCGAGGGCTCCGCGTCGCGATCGAGCGCACCGACCCGTTCGGCAAGCTCCTGGCCACCGGCCTCACCACGATCTTCGCGCTGCAGACGTTCACGATCATCGGTGGTGTCACCCGCCTGATCCCGCTGACCGGCGTACCCCTGCCGCTGGTGAGCTACGGGGGGTCCAGCCGCCTGGCCACGTTCATCATGCTGGCCCTGCTGATCCGGATCTCGGCGGGCCCGTGGGAGCGGTCGCATGGATAGGCAGATCCGCCGGCTGGGGATCGCGCTCGACCGCGCTGTTCGCGGTGCTGTTCGCGCAGCTCGCCTACGTGCAGGTGGTGGCCGCCGACCGCATCAAGAACGACGAGGCCAACGCCACTCGCCAGATCATCGCCGAGTACCGGGTCGACCGGGGGCCGATCCTCACGTTCGACGGCAGGGTGCTCGCGCGCAGCAGCGAGCGCAAGGGGAGCGATCCGGTACGAGCGGACGCTATCCCGAGGGCCCGCTCTACTCCGCGATCACGGGCTTCTACTCGCGGATCTACGGGCGGACCGGACTCGAGGAGTCGATGAACGAGTTCCTCGCCGGCGACGCTCCGGAGCTGGCGGTGTCGAACCTGCAGCGACCTGGTGCTGGGCAAGCCGAAGAAGGGCGGGTCGGTGGTCACGTCGATCCGCAGCTCGCTCCAGCGGGCGGCGGCCACCGCGCTCGGCACGACCTGCCCGGCGCGGTGGTGGCGATCGATCCGCGGAACGGCGACGTGTTGGCGATGGTGGCGAACCCGTCCTACGACCCGAACGACCTGTCGAGCGGCACCGAGGCTCAGATCAGGCGCGCGTGGAAGGACTACAACGACGACCCGGACAAACCCCTGCTGTCGCGGGCCAAGGACGAGCTGTACCTACCCGGATCGACGTTCAAGATCGTCACGGCATCCGCCGGCGCTGTCGAACGGGTACTCGCCATCGAGCCAGCTCGACAACCCGCGCGTCCTCGACCTCCCGCTGACGACGGGCACGCTGGAGAACTTCGGCGGCTCGTACGTGCAACGGGGGCACGCCGACCGTCTCGATCGCCGAGGCGTTCAGGGCATCGTGCAACGTGACGTTCGCCGTGATCGGACTGGAGCTGGGTCCCGAGGCGATGCAGGCCCAGGCCCAGGCCTTCGGGTTCTGCCCCACCGACCCGCCGACGGAGACGAGCTGCATCGAGCCGACGATGCGGTTCCGGTGCCGTTCCAGGTGGGTCACTTCCCGATCCCCAGCGTACTTCGAGCAGAACGATCCACTGCTGGCCTTCTCCTCGATCGGGCTCGACAACGTGATCACGAACCCGCTGCACATGGCCCTGGTGGGCGGCGCGATCGCGAACGGCGGTGTGATGATGGAGCCGCGGCTCGTCCGCGAGATCCGCGACCCGCAGGGCCAGGTGATCCGCGAATTCGACCCGAGCAGGAGTACGGCCGTCCGGTCTCCGACACGATGGCCACCCAGGTACGCGAGCTGATGGTGAACGTCGTCGCGCAGGGGGACGCGGACCTCGGCGCGATCTCGGGCACGATCGGTGGCCGGCAAGACCGGCACGGCGACGAACGGACCGGGCCGGGCGCCCAACGCGTGGTTCGTGGCGTTCGCGCCGGCGGGACCGAACGACATCCCTCGCATCGCCGTGGCGGTTATCGTTCTCGACGGAGGCGACCTGGGCAACGAGGCGACCGGCGGCTTGGTCGCCGCCCCGATCGCGCGGGAGGTCATCGCGGCCTTCCTGGCACGAGGCATGAATACGGGAGACGAGTTCGTGAGCGATGATCGGTGTTGGGCGGCCGATACCGGGTCGAGGCGCGGATCGGTTCGGGCGGCATGGCCGAGGTCTACCGCGGGTTCGACCCCGTCCTGAACCGGACCGTCGCGATCAAGGTGCTGCTGCCGCAGTTCGCGCGCGACACAGAGCTTCGTGGAGCGGTTCCGACGCGAGGCGCAGGCCGCCGCCCGCCTGAACCACCCCAACATCGTCGGCCGTCTACGACACCGGCGCCGACGGCGACACGCAGTACATCGTGATGGAGTTCGTCGAGGGGCGCACCCTGGCCGAGTTCCTGGCGACGGGACGCCGGCCCACGCCCGTGCAGGCCGCCGAGATCGCACAGAAGATCTGCGGCGCGCTCGCGGCGGCCCACGCGCAGGGCGTGATCCACCGCGACATCAAGCCCGGCAACGTGATGGTCACCCGCGACGGCACCGTCAAGGTGATGGACTTCGGCATCGCGCGGATGACCACCGGCGTCGAGACCGCCCCGCAGACCTCGGCGGTGCTCGGCACCGCCACCTACCTCTCGCCCGAGCAGGCGCAGGGCGGCCCGGTCGACGCCCGCACCGACATCTACTCGCTCGGCACGGTGCTGTACGAGCTGGTCGCCGGGCGGCCGCCGTTCACGGGCGAGTCGCCGGTGGCGATCGCCTACAAGCAGGTGAACGAGACGCCGCCGCCGCCCTCGTCGCTGAACCCCGACGTCCCGCCGCGCCTGGACGCCGTCGATCATGAAGGCGCTGTCGAAGAACCCGTCGAACCGCTACCAGACGGCCGAGGAGTTCGCCGCCGACCTCGACCGCGTCGTCGCGGGCCAGGAGGTCGAGGCCACCCCGCTGCTGGCCGGCGGGCGGCGAGCGCCACCCAGGTGATCTCGCGCCCCCAGCAGACCGCCGTGCTGCCGCCCGCCGGAGGAAGCCGAAGAGCCGGGCGCAAGGTCTGGCTCGGCATCCTGATCGGGGTCCTGATCGTCGCGATCATCGGCGGGGCCGGCTACCTGATCGTGAACAGCCTGACGGGCGACGACGAACGGCCAGCACGGTCAAGATCGTGCCCGATGTCGTCAACCAGGACGCTCGAGGTCGCCACCACCGCGCTCGAGAACGCGGGATTCCTCGTCGAGGTGGTGACCAAGGTCACCGACGCCCGAGGTCGCCGCGCCCGGGACGGTGCTCGAGCAGGATCCGCCGGCCGGGGACGAGTTGGCCGAGGGGGGCACCGTCACGCTGACGGTCGCCCGCGAACGGCGCCGACGGTCGAGGTGCCCGACCTCGACCGGGCTCACGCTCGCCGAGGCGCAGACCGCCCTGCGGGACGCCGGGCTCGATGCTCGGCTCGACCACCGACGGCCCGTCGAACGACGTCGAGGCCGGCATGATCTTCCAGCAGAGCCCGCTGCCGCTGACGGCGGTGCCCAGGGGCACGCTGGTCGACGTGGTCGTCTCGACGGGGCCCGAGATGGTCACGGTGCCCGACGTGTCGACGCAGTGCCTGGCGGTGGGCGGAGCGCGTCAGGCCCTGAGCGCGGTAGGCCTGGTGATGGAACTGAGCACCGACACGGCGCCGGCGAACCCGGCCTGCCCGAACCTGAGCCGGATCGTCGGCGCAGACCCCGCAGGCGGGCGAGCAGGTCCAGTTCGGATCGACCGTGATCGTGTTCCAGGCCTCGGCCGCGCCGCCCACGCCGTGACGATGTGGTTCGCGACCGAGTAGTTCACCGCCGACGAGCGGGCGGTGCTCGCGCGCCACTTCACCAACCTCGAGGGCCCGGTGTTCGCGCTCACGAACCTGCCCGAGGCCGTCAAGGGGGCGATGTTCGCGCGCTACTCCCGCACGACGAAGTCGCTGCGCCGCCTGTTCCTCGACGAGTTCGCCGACGACATCGGCGACACGGGGCCCCGGCGTCACCACGGCCGGCAGCGAACGCGCCGACCGCCTGTACGAGAACGTGTTCGTGGAGTACGGCGACGACTCGGTGGCCCAGCTCGGCGGCGTGCACCTTGCGTGCGAGCAGTCCTCGCAGCTGCTCGCGAAGGCCCTCGAGTGGGGGCGCCTCGCCGCCTACCTCGAGCAGTCGACGCGGTACATGCGCTACGACGACCGGCCCGGCGGGCGCGTGGCGCGCGACGGTCCCGCCGGAGCTCGAGGACACCCCGGCTCGCGGAGCGGTACGCGGCGTTCCTCGACGAGGTCTTCACGACCTACGGTCGGATGTACGAGCCGATGGAGGCCTACTTCAAGGAGCGGTTCCCCAAGCAGGACGGCGACAGCGACTTCGTCTACCGCCAGACGATCCTGGCCAAGACCTGCGACACCCTGCGCGTGCTGCTGCCGGCGGGCACCCGGTCGAACCTGGGGATCTACGCGACCGGCCAGTCGTACGAGCAGCTGCTGATGCGTCTGGCCGTCCATCCGCTCGCCGAGATGCGCGAGTACGGCGAGCTGATGAAGATCGAGCTGCGCAAGGTGATCCCCGAGTTCCTGAAGCGGGTCGACGTCGAGGAGCGCGGGCGTCGCGTGGTCGCGCTACTGGCAGGCCAACCGCGAGCGCGTCGAGGAGCTCACGCACCGGGTGCTCGCCGACGGCGCAAGCCCGAGTCGCCGCGACGAGGTCACGCTCGTCGACTTCGATCCGGACGGCGAGCTGAAGGTCGCCGCCGCGGTGCTGTACGCCTCCTCGGGGCTGCCCGACGACCAGCTGCTCGAGCTCGCCCGCGCGATGACGTCCCGACCGAGCGAGAGGACATCCTGCGGGCCAGCGTCGGCGACCGGACGAACCGGCGGCACAAGCCCGGCCGTTCCTGGGAGCGCACCGAGCTACCGATTCGACGTGCTGTGCGACTACGGCGCGCTCCGCGACCTGCAGCGCCACCGCCCCTCACGATCGAATGGCAGCGCCTGACCACCGAGCACGGCTACGAGACGCCGCCCCAGATCGACGAGGCCGGGCTGCGCGCCGACTGGGACCGTGTGATGGAGGCGAGCGCCGAGATGGAGGGCGCGCTGCTCGACGCCGGATCCGCTCGACGCCGCCGCAGTACGCCGTCTCGATGGCCTACCGCATCCGGTTCGTGATGCAGATGACCGCCCGCGAGGCGATGCACCTGACGGAGCTGCGATCCCAGCCGGCGGGCCACCCCGTGTACCGGCGCGTCGCGCAGGCGATGCATCGGCTGATCGACGAGCGTGCCGGCCACCATGCGATCGCGAGCGCGTTCGACTACGTGAGCTACGACGAGGTCGACCTCGAGCGGCTCGAGGCCGAGCGTCGCACGGAGGAGAAGCGCACGGCGCTCAGGGACGGACGATCCGGCTCCTGACCTGGGACGACCGCGGAAAACCCGCGCCGTTGCACGGGTTTCGCCGATGCGTGCGGTAGGCTCCCCGGGTTCCGATCACACCTGGGGAGGTGTTCGCATGAACAAGTCAGAGTTGGTCGACGCGATCGCGGACAAGACCGGCATCGCCAAGTCCACCGGTCGACGAGGTCATCAAGGGGATGACCGACACGATCGAGGAGAAGTCGCCAAGGGCGACAAGATCTCGATCCCGGGCTTCATCTCGTTCCAGAAGGTGAACCGCGCCGCGCGCACGGGCCGCAACCCGCGCACGGGCGAGACGATCAAGATCCCGGCGAGCGCGACGGTCAAGGTGACCGCCGGCGCACGCCTGAAGAGCAGCGTGAAGTAGGCCCACACAGAGCCGACCCGAACGGCCCGGCCCCCGTGCCGGGCCGTTCGTCGGCTCCGTCCCGGGAGGCCGCGCCCCGGTTTCGGTACCCTGGAACCCTTCCATGGACCGCGAAACCCCGCTCCTCGTCGCCATCGCCATGCTCGTCGTCGCCGCCCTCGTCGGTGGGGGTGAGCGGCCTCGTGCTGGTCACGAGACCGTCGCCTGCGAAACCGCGCGCCGACGGCGACCATCCCGAGGTCCCAGAGGAGCGCTGACATGCTCGAGCTCCTCGACCTGCGAGAGCGGGGCGAGCGTCTCGATGCCACGCGGCTCGAGACCGACCCCACCGTCGCCGACACGGTCGCCGGCATCCTCCAACGCGTCTTCGTCGAGGGCGACGACGTCCTGATCGAGCTCGCGCAGCGCTTCGACGGCGCCGAGCTCGCCGAGGGTGGCGTGCTCGTCACCGACGAGCCGAGATCGCCGCGGCCGGGCGCGACACCGCCCCCGCGTTGCGCGTCGCGCTCGACGAGCTGATCGAGCGATTGCGCGACCTCGCACGCCCGCCAGCTTCCTCGCGAATGGTGGGACGAGCGCGACGGCGTCCGCTTCGGCGAGATCGTCCGGCCGCTCGAGTCGGTCGGCTGCTACGTGCCGGGCGGTCGCGCCGTGTATCCGTCGTCGGTCTGCATGACCGTCGTGCCGGCCGTGGTCGCCGGCGTCGACGAGATCGTGCTGTGCACGCCGCCGCAGGCCGACGGGTCGATCCCGGCGCCGGTGCTGTACGCGGCGCGCGCGGGCCGGTGCGCACTTCGTCGCGAAGACCGGAGGAGCGCAGGCCGTCGCCGCGATGGCCTACGGCACCGAGTCGATCCCGCGGGTCGACCGCATCGTGGGACCGGGCAACGCGTACGTCACCGAGGCCAAGCGTCAGGTCGCCGGCACGGTGGGCATCGACGGCCTCGCCGGTCCGTCGGAGCTCGCGATCGTCGGCCGACGGCGACGTCGACATCGACATGGCCGCGCTCGACCTGATCGCCCAGGCCGAGCACGACCCCGAGGCGCGGACGTTCTTCATCACGCCCGACCCCGACCTCGTCGACCGGGTCGCCAAGGCCCTCGACGAGGCGCTCGAGGACGCGGGCCGGCGCGAGATCGTCGACGCCGCCCTGGCGTACACGAAGGCCGTGCTCGTGCGCGACCTCGAGCAGGCCGCCGACGTGGTGAACGACCTCGCGTCCGAGCACCTGCCACTGTCTGCTGCCCGAGCCCGACGCGTTCCTGCCGAAGGTGCGCAACGCGGGCGCCGTCTTCCTCGGGCCGTGGTCTGCCGTGCCCTTCGGCGACTACGGCGTCGCCTCGAACCACGTGCTGCCCACCGCCGGCACGGCGAGGTTCTCGAGCGGGCTGCGGGCGTCGGACTACGTCACCGTGAGCTCGGTGGTGCGAGTTGGACAAGCGCAGCGCGGCCAGCGTTCGCACCCGGCACGAGCGGCGATCGCGAACGCCGAGGGCCTCGTCGGGCCACGCGCGGTCGATGGACGCGCGGTCGGGCAGCGCCGAGGTCGTCGAGCCGTGAGCCCGGTCCCCGAGCCCCGCGCCGGCCTGCGCGACGTCGACCCATACGTCTCGCCGCAGCTCGACGTGCCCGGCACGCCTCAACACGAACGAGTGTCCGCACCCGCTGCCGGAGCGGCTTCTCGATCGAGCTCGCAGAGGCGGTCCGCGATCTGCCGCTCAACCGCTACCCCGACGGGCAGATGACGCGCCTGCGTGAGGAGCTCGCCGCCCACCACGGACACCCGTTCGAGGGCACCTGGACCGCCAACGGCTCGAACGAGGTGCTCACCGAACTCCTGCTCGCCTACGGCGGGCCCGGGCGGCGCGCGGTCGTCTTCGAGCCGACCTACCTGCTGCACTCGAGGCTGTCGTGGCTCACCCACACCGCGTCGCCCAGTCCGGCTCCCTGCCCCGTTCGCGCTGGACGATCGGGCGATCGACGAGACGCTGGCCGCCGAGCCCAACGTCGTCTTCGTCTGCTCGCCGAACAACCCGACGGGCAACGCGCAGCCGCTCGATGCGGTGACGACGCTCGCCGACCGCACCGATGCGCTCGTGGTCGTCGACGAGGCCTACATCGAGTTCGGCGGCGAGAGCGCGCTGAAGCTCGTGGCCGACCACCCCAACGTCGCGGTCGTGCGGACGTTCTCGAAGGCGTTCGCGATGGCCGGCGCCCGCCTCGGATACGTGCTGACGAGCCCCGACGTCGTCGGCGACCTGCAGCGGGTGCGGCTTCCGTACCACATGTCGGCACTCGCGCAGGCGGCCGGCATCGTGGCCCTGCGCCACACCGGCGAGGCGCTGTCGCTGCTCGATGCGATCCGCGCCCAGCGCGATCGCATCGTCGCAGACGCTCGCGACGATCGACGGCATGACGGTCTTCCCCAGCGACGCCAACTTCGTGCTCTTCGTGCCTCCGGAGCCCCACGACGCCCAACAGGTGTGGCGGAGACTGCTCGACCGGGCGTGCTCGTGCGCGACCTGACCGCGGTCGTGCCGAACGCGCTCGCGGGTGACGGCGGGCGCCGAGCACGAGGTCGACCTGTTCCTCACCGCCTGCAGGAGGTGCTGTCCGCATGAGCCGCACGGCGAGCGTCAGCCGCACGACGAAGGAGACCGACATCACGGTCGAGCTGAACCTCGACGGCTCGGGTGCGTCGACCGCCGACACGGGCATCCCGTTCTTCGACCACATGCTGCAGCAACTCGGCAAGCACGCCGGATGGGATCTCGACGTCACCTGCAAGGGTGACCTGCAGGTCGACGGTCACCACACGGTCGAGGACTGCGGCATCGCGATCGGCACGGCGCTCGCCGAGGCCCTCGGCGACAAGGCGGGCATCCGTCGGTTCGCGAGCATCACGGTGCCGCTCGACGAGGCGGCGGTCGAGGTGGTGCTCGACCTCGCGGGACGCAACTTCGTGGTGCACGAGGTGCCGGTGCCCTACGAGACGATCGACGGGTTCGACACCGGGCTGCTCGAGGACTTCGTGCGCGCGTTCGCGCAGGCCGCGAACCTGACGTCCACGTGCACCTTCGGTACGGCCGGTCGCCGCACCACATCTGCGAGGCGCGAGTTCAAGGCGATGGCCAAGGCGCTCGGCGACGCCTGCAGCCTCAGCGGTCGCGACGGCGTGCCGTCGACCAAGGGAACGCTCTGATCAGAGGACCTCGATGACCCACACGATCGCCGTGGTCGACTACGGCTCCGGCAACCTGCACTCGGTCTCGCGCGCGATCGCGCGCGTGGGCGGCAGCGCGCTCGTGACGCGCGACGCCGGCGGACGTCGCCGCGGCCGACGCCCTCGTGATCCCCGGCGTCGGCCACTTCGGCGCCTGCATGCGCGCGATCTGTCACCACGGCATGGACGGCGCGATCGCGACTTCCGTGCCACCGGGCGGCCGGTCTTCGGCGTCTGCGTCGGGATGCAGGTGCTCTTCGAGGCCAGCGACGAGGACGACGAGCCCGGTCTCGGCCTGCTGTCCGGGCGCGTCGAGCGACTCCCCGGCGACGTGAAGGTTCCCCACATGGGCTGGAACACCGTCACGTGGACGATCGCCCCACCCCTACCTGGACGGCCTCGCCGACGAGCACCCGCTTCTACTTCGTGCACTCGTTCGCGCCTGCCGTCGGCGAGCACACGGTGGGCTCCACGACCTACGGCGGCACGTGGTCGGCGGCGGTCGCACGCGACAACGTGTTCGCGACCCAGTTCCACCCTGAGAAGTCGGGCGATGCGGGCCTGCACGTCTACGAGCGGTTCGTCGGAGGTCGCTCGCCATGATCGTGATCCCGGCGATCGACCTGCGAGGCGGTCGCGCGGTGCGCCTGCTGCAGGGCGACCCCGAGTCCGAGACGACCTACTCCGACGATCCGGTCGACGTGGCCGTTCGCTTCCAGGAGGAAGGCGCCCGCCGGCTGCACGTCGTCGACCTCGACGCGCGCCCTCGGCGAGGGTGACAACCGAGAGGCGATCGAGGCGATCTGTCGCGCGGTGCAGGTCCCCGTGCAGGTCGGTGGGGGCATCCGCTCGAACGACGACATCGGGCAGGTGCTCGACGACGGTGCCGAGCGGGTGATCCTGGGCACCGCCGCCGCGGCCGACCCGACCCGTTCGTCACGCCGCGCTGTCGAAGAGTACGCCGAGGCGATCGTCGTCGCGATCGACGTGCGCGGCGGCCACGTGATGGTGCGTGGCTGGCAGGAGGAGGGACCCGCGGTCGACGACGCGATCCCGACGCTCGACCAGACGGGGGTGCCGCGGTACCTGGTGACGTCGATCGCGCGCGACGGCACGCTCAAGGGGCCCGACCTGAAGCTCTACGAGCAGCGTACGGAAGCTCACCGAGACCCCGCTGATCGCGAGCGGAGGCGTGCGCGACGCCGACGACATCTGGGCGCTGCGCGACCTCGGCTGCGAGGCCGTCGTCACCGGCAAGGCGCTGTACGAGAAGCACGCTCAAGCTGGCCCAGGTCATCCGAGGGTGAGGCGTGACCTCGCCAAACGCCTGATGCCGTGTCTCGACGTCGACGCCGGCCGCGTCGTCAAGGGCACCCAGTTCCAGGAACTGCGCGACGCCGGAGACCCCGTCGAGATGGCGGCGCGCTACGACGGCGAGGGCGCCGACGAGCTCGTCTTCCTCGACATCACCGCCACGCTCGAAGGGCGCCAGGCGACCCTCGACGTCATCGTCCAGCACCGCCGAGCAGGTGTTCATCCCGCTCACGGTCGGCGGCGGCGTGCGAGACGACGACGACGTCCACGAGCTGCTGCGCGCCGGCGCCGACAAGGTCGCGCTGAACAGCCGGCCGTGCGAGAGCCCGCGCTGCTGCAGCGGTGCGCCGACCGGTTCGGCACCCAATGCATGGTGATCGCGATCGACGCCAAGCGCCGCGACGGTGAGGGTTGGGAGGTCTTCGTCGATGCCGGCAACACGCCGACGGGGATGCGACGCGATCGAGTGGGCGGTCGAAGTCGACCACGGTACCGTGGCGCCGGCGAGGTGCTGCTCACCTCGATGGACCGCGACGGCACCGGCGAGGGGTACGACCTCGACCTGCTGCGCGCGATCGACGACGAGGTGCGGCGTGCCGGTGGTCGCGAGCGGCGGGGCCGGACGACCTCGACCACTTCGCCGAGGCGCTCACCGACGGGCGCGCCGACGCGGTGCTCGCGGCGAGCCGGCTGCACTTCGGTCAGCTCACGTGCGCCAGATCAAGGACTACCTGACGCGAGAGCGACTGGAGGTGCGGCTGTGACGAACCCGACCGCTCGACCGTCGACCTCGACGCGCTGGCCTACGACGACCGCGGTCTCATCCCGGTCGTCGCGCAGGACGCCGACATCCGGCGAGGTGCTCATGATCGCCTGGGCGAACCGCGAGGCGCTCGAGCGCACCCTCGCCGAGGGACGCATGGTGTATTGGAGCCGGTCGCGCCAGGAGCTGTGGCGCAAGGGCGACACGAGCGGTCACGTGCAGCACTGGGAAGCGATCCGCGTCGACTGCGACGCCGACACGATCGTTGCCAGGTGCACCAGGAGGGCGCCGCCTGCCACACGGGCGAGCGCATCCTGCTTCTTTCGCGGCTCGCTGGTTCCGGGCCGACGGTCGAAGACTCGCGGCCCATGCTGAAGCTGGTCATCCCCAAGGGTTCGCTCGAAGAGCAGACCCTGCGTCTGTTCGAGGCCGCCGACCTGCACGTGCGCCGCTCGTCGAGCCGTGACTACCACGGCACCGTCGACGACGATCGCATCGAACGCGTGAGCGTCCTGCGACCACAGGAGATCCCGGTCTACGTCGCTGAGGGGCTGTTCGACCTCGGCATCACGGGCCAGGACTGGATCGCCGAGACCGAGGCCGACGTCGAGGTCCTGACGTCGCCTCAGCTACGCGAAGACCGGCACCGGTCACGGCACGAAGATCGTGCTGGCGGTGCCCAACGAGCACCCTGCCGAACACCGCGGCCGAGATGCCGCCCGGCTCGCGCATCTCCACCGAGTTCGTGCACCTCACCGAGCGCCACTTCGCCGCGCTTGGCATCCCGGTCACGGTCGCCTGGAGCTACGGCGCCACCGAGGCGAAGGTGCCCGAGATCGTCGACGCGATCGTCGACGTCACCGAAACCGGCAGCACGCTGCGCGCCCACGGCATGAAGATCATCGAGACGCTGCTGACCTCCGATCCGGTGCTGGTGGCCAACCGTGAGGCCGCCGCCGATCCCCTCAAGCGGGGCGCGATGGAGGACATCACCACGCTGCTGCTGGGCGCCCTGAGGGCCGAGGGGCGCGTCCTGATCAAGCTCAACGTGTCCGACGACGCCCGCGAGGCCGTCCTCGCGGTCGTCCCGTCGATGAAGGCGCCGACCGTATCGCCGCTGGCCGACGGCGGGTACGCGATCGAGACCGTGGTGGACAAACGGGGCGTGAACCGGCTCATCCCCGAACTGCTCGCGGCCGGGGCCACCGACATCCTCGAGATGCCGATCAGCAAGATCGTCCCCTAGCGGACGTTTGACCTGGCCATTCCGCGGGGTAGCCTGCGAGGGCATCCCGTCGAACTGGAGCCGGCAGTGCGCAGATCGGTCGTCGCTCTCCTCGCCACAGCGCTGACCGTGGCGCTCGCTCCCGCCGCCGCCGCCGCGCCCGGTAGGCTCGACACCTTCTTCTCGGGCAACGGGAAGCAGACGGCCTTCGCCAGCGGCGCAACCGGTTACGCGGTCGCGATCGACGGGAAGGGCCGGATCGTGGTGGCGGGCTATACGATCGGCGGCAAGCCCGACATCGTGGTGGCCAGGTTCCTGCCCAACGGCAAGCCCGACACCGATTTCAGCGGTGACGGCAGGGTGGTCACGAACCTCGGCGGCTCGGACTACGCCTTCGACGTGGCCATCCAAGACGACGGTCGCATCGTCGTGGCGGGTGAGCGTGACAAGACCGACAAGAACCTGTTCGCGATCGTGCGCTTCACGCCCAAGGGCAAGCTCGATCCCGAATTCGGTGGGGGCGACGGCAAGGTCTTCACCGACTTCGGGAAGCGATATCAGGGCGCCACGTCGCTGGTGATCCCGCCCAGCGGCAAGCTCGTCGCTGCCGGTTTCGTGACCAACGGGTCGAGTTCTCGGTGGGCGATCGCTCGATACGGGCCCAAGGGCATCCTCGACAAGAGCTTCGGCAAGCAGGGCAAGTTCACGGTCGACATGAGCGCCAGCAACGAGTCGATCCGGGACCTGCTGTTCGTTCCGGGCGGCCAGCTCGTGGCGGTCGGCTACGCCGAGGTATCACTCACGCCGCGATTCGCCTTGGCGCGCATCCGTCCGAACGGCGGCCTGGACCCGACGTTCGGCAACAAGGGGCGGGTACTGACCGACGTGACCGACGGATCCGACATCGCGTACGGAGCCGCACTCCAGGACGACGGCCGCATCGTGGTAGTGGGGGCGGCCGACAACGCAGGGCGGGCGGACTGGGGTGTGGTCCGCTACCGGACCGGCGGCAAACTCGACACGACGTTCGGGGGCGACGGCAAGGTGGTCACGGCCCTGACGACGGCGTACGAGTTCGCCTCGGGGGTGGCGATCCAGGCCAACGGGAAGATCGTGGTGGCCGGGCGGGCGGCCCGGCCCGAGACCGGCAACGAGTTCGGGTTGATCCGTTACAAGCCGGGGGGTGGCCTCGACAAGGCGTTCGGCAACGACGGGAGGGTCTATACCGACTTCGCCGGCGGTGACGACACGGGCAGGGCCATCGCCATACAGGCCAACGGGAAGATCGTGGTCGCCGGCGAGGCGCAGTTCGGCCCGAAACGGCGCGTGGCGGTCGCGAGGTACCTGGCCAAGTGATCGTCACATCCTCGTGACACCTCTGCCTTGTCCAGCTCGCCGCGCTGTGGCAAGATGGGCCTCTGATGTTTGAATCGGCGTTCAACATCGTATCGAGCGCATAGGGGCCGATCCGACGCGGCACGCGTCGGCGCCCCCGAGGACCTCTCGCACGCGGGGGGTCCTTTCGTTTCCCCCACCCGAGGAGCAGTCATGTCGGACCGACGGATCGGAACCACCATCGAGCACGAGGCCGAGTCCCTGGAGCACGAATGGGAGACGGCACCGCGCTGGCGCGGAGTCGAGCGCCCGTACTCGGCCGAGGAGGTCGTCAGGCTCCGCGGATCGTTCACCGTCGAGCACACGATCGCCAGGCGCGGCGCCGAGCGCCTATGGGAGTTGGTGAACGACGAGCCCTACGTGGCCGCGCTCGGCGCCATGACGGGCGGCCAGGCCGTCGAGATGGTCAAGGCGGGGTTGCGCGCCATCTATCTCTCGGGCTGGCAGGTGGCTGCCGACGCGAACCTGGCGGGACACACGTACCCGGACCAGTCCCTGTATCCGGCGAACTCGGTTCCAGCCGTCGTGCGCCGCATCAACAACGCGCTGGTGCGGGCCGACCAGATCGCATGGAGCGATGGCACGCCCGCCGACACGATGGCGCCGATCGTGGCCGACGCCGAGGCGGGGTTCGGCGGGACGCTGAACGCCTACGAGCTGATGCGGTCGATGATCGAGTCCGGCGCGGCCGGCGTCCACTTCGAGGACCAGCTGGCCTCGGAGAAGAAGTGCGGTCATCTCGGGGGCAAGGTCCTCGTCTCGACCGACCAGTTCATCCGCACGCTGACGGCCGCGCGACTCGCCGCCGACGTGTGTGACGTGCCCACGCTCGTGATCGCGAGGACCGACGCCCTCGCGGCGACCCTGCTCACGTCCGACATCGACCCCCGCGATCATCGGTTCGCGAGCGGCGAGCGGACGCACGAGGGGTTCTTCCAGGTGGAGCCCGGGATGAAGGCCGCGGTCGCCCGGGGCCTCGCCTTCGCGCCGTATGCCGACATGCTCTGGTGTGAGACATCCACGCCCGACCTCGACGAGGCCCGTGCGTTCGCCGAGGGCATCCACGCGATGTATCCCGACAAATTGCTCGCCTACAACTGCTCGCCCTCGTTCAACTGGAAGGCGCACCTGGACGACGCGACGATCGCCGGCTTCCAGAAGGAACTCGCCGCGATGGGGTATCGCTTCCAGTTCATCACGCTGGCTGGGTTCCACGCGCTGAACGAAGGCATGTTCCAGCTCGCGAAGGGCTTCGCGGCCGATGGGCATGACCGCCTACGTCGAGCTGCAGGAGCGCGAGTTCGCCCTCGAGGACGAGGGATACACGGCGACACGCCATCAGGCGGAGGTCGGCACCGGCTACTTCGACAAGGTCTCCGAGGTCATCTCGGGCGGCCGAGCTTCGACGCTTGCCCTACATGGATCCACGGAGTCTGAGCAGTTCGTCGACTGAGCCGAGCGCGGCGAACACACCCGCGCCTCCTATACTTGAGTGGCACCACCGGGGAGCTCTGACGAGGGGCTGAGAGGTCGGCCGAGGCCGGCGACCCGAACAACCTGATCCAGGTAATGCTGGCGGAGGGAGTCGATGTCGCAGAGCACCGCCCTCGTGGTCTGCGCAGGCGGACCGATCCGCGCTTCCCTGCCCGACCTCGACGCTCCGTTCGTGATCGCAGCCGACGCGGGGGCGGTCGAGGCGCGGCGACTCGGGTATCGCGTGGATCTGCTCATCGGCGACATGGACTCGATCCCCGACGGTGTGGTCGACCTCGTGCGCCGAGACGGCGGCGACGTGGTCGCATATCCGATGGACAAGGACGCGACGGACCTCGAGTTGGCCCTGGACGCGGCGCTCGAGCGAGGCATCGCGGAGGTGTTCGTCGCCGGCGGCGACGGCGGCCGTCTGGACCACGCGCTGGGCAACGCCCTGTTGCTGGCGTCCGCGCGATTCGCCTCGATGCGGATCGACGCCTTGTTCGGACAGACCCGACTCGCGGTCGTGCGCGACCGACGGGAGATCGACGGCCGGCCGGGCGACCTCCTGAGCCTGTACGCGCTCGGGGGTGAGGCTCGGGGCGTGCGTACTCGCGGCCTGCGATGGGCGCTCGACGACGCCACGCTCCATCCGGGTTCCAGCAGGGGGACGAGCAACGAGTTCGTGCAACCCCTCGCCGTCGTCGAGGTCGGCGATGGCGTCGTGGTCGCGGTGGGGCCGGTGAACGCGGGATGAGGCGCGCGATCGCGGGCCTCGCCGCTCTCGTCCTCGTATCCGCTGCCTGCGCGGGCGGGTCCGAAGCCGAGGACGCGGGATCCGAGGCCGATCGCCGGATCACCCTCGTGACGCACGATTCGTTCGACGCGTCCGAGGATGTCCTGGCGGCGTTCGAACGTGAGCACGGCATCACGGTCGACATCGTGGCCGCGGGCGACGCGGGCCAGGCGCTGAACCGGGCGATCCTGACGGCGGGCTCCCCGGAGGGCGACGTCCTGTTCGGGATCGACGACCACCTCCTCGAGGCCGCCCTGGGGTCGGACGTATTCGTGCCCTACACATCCCCGCGGCTCGGTGCCGTGGACGACGCCTTCGAGATCGACCCCACGCATCGGCTCGTCCCGATCGATCACGGCGAGGTATGCGTGAACACACACCCCGCCGATCTCGCCCAGCGAGGGGTCGCCGTGCCGACCTCGTTCGAGGACCTGGTCGACCCCGCCTACCGAGACATGCTGGTGGTCGAGAACCCCGCCACGTCGACGCCGGGGCTCGCGTTCCTGCTCGCCACGATCGCCGAGTTCGGCGATCCGGGCTGGGAGGAGTATTGGACCGGGCTGGTCGACAACGGGGTCAGCGTGGTCGATGGCTGGGAGCAGGCCTACTACGGGGGGTTCTCGGGGGCGGGCGGGGGCGAGGGTGACCGACCGCTCGTCGTGTCGTACGCGACGAGCCCCGTGGCCGAGGTCGTGTTCGCCGAGGAACCGCTCACCGAGGCCCCCACCGGCGTGATGACCGACACCTGCCTGCGCCAGATCGAGTTCGCGGGGATCCTGCGGGGAACCGAGCACGAGGCCGAGGCGCGAGCGCTCATCGACTTCCTGCTGTCTCGCCCGTTCCAGGAGGACATCCCGCTGCGGATGTTCGTGTACCCGGTGGCCGGCGACGCCGAGCTGCCGGCGGCCTTCGTCGAGCACGCGGTACAGGTCGACGAGCCGCTGAGCGTTCCTCCGGAGGTCATCGAGGAACACCGATCCGATTGGGTGGATCGCTGGACGGATCTGGTCCTGCGCTGAGCCGCCGCTCGCGGTGGACGATCGCGATCGTCCCGCTGGGGTTCCTCGCTGTGTTCTTCCTCCTCCCGCTGCTGACCATCCTCGACCAGGGGCTGCGCCCCGACGGCCGCTGGGCCCCGGGCGCCATCGTCGACGTCGTCGCCGACGAGGATCTGCGGCAGGTGATCTGGTTCACCACATGGCAGGCGGTCGTCTCCACGGTCCTGACGCTCGCGGTGGGCCTGCCCGGGGCCTTCGTGGTGTCGCGGTTCGCCTTCGCGGGTCGCGCGGCGCTCCGCGCCGTGCTGCTCGTCCCGTTCGTCCTGCCGACGGTCGTCGTGGGCACGGCGTTCGCCGGGCCCTCCCCCTCGCTCGTCGCCCTGTTCGCGGCTCACGCCTTCTTCAACCTCGCCGTCGTGGTCAGGGTGGTCGGCGGGTTCTGGTCGCAGCTCGATCCCGATCTCGAGGACGCGGCGGCCTCGCTGGGGGCGCCCTGGCCTCGGCGCGTGACCCGGGTCCTGCTCCCCCTCGCCCGTCCCGCGGTGGGAGCGGCGGCGGCGCTCGTCTTCCTGTTCTCGTTCACGTCCTTCGGCGTCGCCTTGCTGCTGGCCGGACCCTCGCGACCCACGATCGAGGTCGAGATCTACCGCCAGACGTCCCAGCTGCTCGACCTTCCCGTCGCCTCCTCGCTGGCGGTGGTACAGATCGTCGTCGTCGGCGCGGTCTTGTTGCTGGAGGGCCGATGGTCGGCCCGAGGCGCCGTAGGAGGCACGATCGTGGGAACGACCGAGGGAGCTCGCGCTCCCCGCACGCGCGGCGAGCGTGCCTTCGTGTCCGCCATCGCGACGGCACTGACGATCGCGATCGCGGCACCCCTCGTGCGGTTGGCGTGGCGCTCGATATCAGGGCCGGCGGGGCTGACGATCGCCCGATACACCGACATCGGGAGGGGACGTCGCGGCGGTGTGTTCTCGATCTCGGTCGGCGATGCCGTCGCCACCTCGCTCTCGTACGCGCTGGTCGCCGGGGCCGTGGCGCTCGTCGTCGGGGTCGCCGCCGCCCTGTCGACGGCCGGGACGCGTGGCAGAGCGGCGGCGTTGCTCGGCCTGCCGCTGGGGGTCTCGGCCGTGGTGGTCGGGTTCGGCTACGTCGTGGCCTTCGGGCGACCGCCGCTGGAGCTCCGCGGCGCCTGGTGGCTCGTCCCGATGGCCCAGGCCGTGGTGGCGATCCCGTTCGTGATCCGGATGACCGGAGCCACGCTCGCTGCCATCGACCCGGCATTGCCCGAGAGCGCCGCGGACCTGGGCGGCGGGCCCATGCAGGTGCTCCGCGACGTCGTGATGCCACTGATCGCGCCGGCCGTCGCCGGGGCCGCCGCGTTCGCGTTCGTGATCGCCCTCGGCGACTTCGGCGCCGCCGCCTTCCTGACCCGAGCGGACCATCCCACCGTCCCCGTCGCGATCGTGCGGCTCCTCGGACAGCCCGGCTCGGCTTCGGTCGGCCAGGCGGCCGCCCTCAGCACGATCCTCATGGCGATCACCGTCGTGGTCGCACTGGGGCTCGAGCGCGCGAGGGCCGGCACGCTCGGACGCCTGTGAACGACGGCGACGCCTCGGTTCGATAACCTCGCGCCCATGCATCCGCTGCGCCAGACGATCCTGTGGGCGTCGGAGAACGAGACCCTGCGCGAGCGGCTCCCGCGATTCGGGTTCGTCCGTGCGACCGTCGATCGGTTCATGCCGGGTGAGGACGCCGAGGACGCGCTCGCCGCCGCCAGGCGGCTGGGCGAGCGGGGGCTGGGGACGACGTTCACGCTCGTGGGCGAGAACCTCGACGACCTCTCGCAGGCCGCACAGACCACGGGCGAGTACCTGCGGCTCCTGGATCGGGTACAGGAACTGGATCTGGACTCGGAGATCTCGGTCAAGGTCACGCAGCTCGGGTTCGAACTCGATCCAGACATCTGCCGAGGTCATGTCGAACGACTCACGATCCGGGCGGCCGAGATGGGACGCACCCTGTGGATCGACATGGAGTCCTCCGAATACGCAGCGGGCACGGTGGATCTCTACGCCGACGTGCTGGCCGAGCACGAGCAGATCGGGCTGTGCCTGCAGGCCTACTTGCGCCGCACGTGGTCCGACGTGCAGCGACTCCTGCCTCTCGGGCCGTCGATCCGCCTGGTGAAGGGCGCGTATCGCGAGCCGGCGGGACGGGCGTTCCCCGACCGGGCGACCGTCGACGAGAGTTTCCTGCGCCTGGCGTTCCAGCTCGCCACCGGCGGGGCGAGGCGCACGGTCCTCGGCAGCCACGACGTCGCGCTGATCCGCCGGGTCGAGGACGCCCTCGGCGGCGACCGGGGGGCCGTGGAGATCGCGATGCTGTTCGGGATCCGGAGCGACGAGCAGCTCATGCTCGCCGCGGAGGGGTACGCCGTCCGCACGCTCATTTCCTTCGGCCCCAATTGGTACCCGTGGTTCATGCGCCGGATCGCCGAGAAACCCCTGACGAACACGGCCCTCGCCCTGCGGAACCTCCTGTGACCGGCGCGCGTCTGCTGGGAGCCATCGCCGCGTCGGCCACGCCGCTCACCGACGGCGGGCGGACCCTCGATGCGGGAGCGATCGAGCCGATGACGGCGTTCCTGGCCGCCGGCGGGGTCGACGGCGTCCTCGCGTGTGGCACCACGGGCGAGGGTGTGCTGCTGTCGGTCGACGAGCGGCGGCGCGTCGCCGAGGCGTTCCTCACCTCGCGGCCCGCAGCGTTCCAGGTGGCCGTTCACGCCGGCGCCCAGACGACGGCCGACACGGTCGCGCTGGCCGCGCACGCCGCGGAGGTGGGAGCCGACGCCGTCGCCGTGATCGCGCCCCCCTACTTCCCGCTCGATGACGACGAGCTGCTACGACACCTGGTGAGCGCGGCCGACGCGTGCGGGTCCGTCCCGTTCTACGTGTACGAATTCGCGGGCCGCAGCGGCTATGCGATCCCGCCCGTCGTCGTGACCCGGCTCGCCGAGCATGCCCCGAACGTCGTCGGGATGAAGGTCTCCGACGCGCCGTTCGACGCGATCGTCCCCTACCTCGGACTGGACCTCGATGTGTTCGTCGGCTCGGAGCCGCTCGCGCTGGCCGGACTGGAGGCCGGTGCGATCGGATGTGTGAGCGGACTCGCCGCCGCGTTCCCCGAGATCACCGCCGCGCTCGTGCACGATCGGAGCGAACTCGCCCACGGGCAGGTCACCCTGCTGCGCGAACGGTTGGCCGGCATCCCGTTCCACGCGGCGCTCAAGGAGATACTGGTCGCCCGCGGGGTGCTGCCGCGCGCCGACGTCCGCCCCCCGCTACGAGGGCTCAACGACGACGAGCGCTCCACGGTGATGGCGACCGCTCGGGAGCTCGGCGCCATCAGCTGACGCCCGGGTCCGACCGATCGCCCCGGCGTCGCCGCTTCCGCTGGCGAGCGGCGCACGCCACTAGGGTTGAGGCGTGAGCCACGAGGAACGCCCCCAGCCCGACGCCGACGACGTGATCGAGCGTCGGACCACCGGCGACCTGCTGAGGATGCTGTGGCCCCGCCTGCTGTTCTTCCTCGTCAGCCTGATCGCGCTCTACGTTCTGTGGCCGAGCCTCATCGCGGTCTTCGAGTCGTGGCCCGACCTGTTGCGCATCAACCCGGGATGGTTCGTGGTGATGCTCGGCGTCGAGGCCGCCAGCTTCGCATGCGCCTGGGGGCTGCAGCGTGTGGCACTGCGGAGCGATCGATGGTTCTCCGTGGCCACGGCCCAGCTCGGCGGCAACGCCGTCAGCCGGATCGTCCCCGGGGGGGCGGCAGCGGGCGGCGCGGCCCAGTTCAAGATGCTCGTCGACGCCGGTGTGCCCGCCGCGAGGGTGGGTTCGGGACTGGCCACCGCGTCGCTCATCAGCACCGGCACGCTGTTCGCACTCCCGCTGCTCTCACTTCCGGCGGCATTGTTGGGCCGGCCGGTTCCCGGAGGACTGGCCCAGGCCGCGTGGCTGGGGGCCACCGTGTTCGCGATCGGGTTCGCGACCGGCTGGTACCTGATCCGCCACGAGAACGCTCTGCGCGCGGTCGGCCGTGCGTTCCAATGGGTCGGCAACCGGCTGCGGCGATCGAGCCCTGATCGGAGCGACCTTCCCGACGTGCTGTGGGCCGAGCGCAACGAGATCCTCGACACGCTGGGCGCCTCGTGGTGGAAGGCCTTGCTGTTCTCGGCCGGCAACTGGCTGTTCGACTATCTCGCGCTCCTGGCCGCGCTCGCCGCGGCGGGGGCCCGACCGCGCCCCTCCCTCGTGCTGCTCGCCTACTGCGCGTCGATGGTGCTGGCCATGATCCCCATCACGCCGGGCGGCCTGGGCTTCGTCGAGGCAGGGCTCGTCGGCCTGCTGGCGCTCGCGGGCGTCGGGGGGGCACAGGCCTCGCTGGCCACCCTCGCCTACCGCATGGTCTCGTTCTGGCTGCCGCTCCCCCTGGGCGCCGTCGCCGTGGGCATCCATCGGCATCGGTACGCCGAGCGGCGGCAACCGGCGGGTTAGGCGCCCGCCCCCTGCCGTTCCCGCCAGTCGTCGGCGGTCATGCCGTACACCGCGGTGTCGTAGAAGCCGCCGATCCCCTTGCCGTCGCCGCGAGCCACGCCCTCGAGTCGATACCCCAGGCGCTCGGCCACCGCCCGGCTGCGGGGGTTGGCAACGCCGGCGCGGATCACCATGCGGTTGAGACCCACGGTGTCGAATCCGATGCTGGTGAGAGCCTGGGCCGCCCGGGTGACGAGACCCCGCCCCTCGTATGCCGCCGCGATCCAGTAGCCGATCTCGCCCGCGATCCCCCAGGGGCCGTCCCACGCCATCCCGACACCGCCCGCCAGGTCACCCTCGACGAACACCCCGAGCCCGTCGAAGCCCTCGGGCTTATCCACGACCGACGACAGCCATCGGCGCTGGTCATCGACCGTGCGAGTGCCTTCGACCCACGGCATCCACTCGCCGAGGCGGTCGCGTTCGGCGTCTACGACGGCCCACAGATCGGCGAGGTCATCCATCGTGTAGCGGCGCAGCGTGGCCCCGCCGAGATCTGCCGGCAGGGTCACGCCGTCCCCGGCGCCTCGCGCTTGGAGAGCTCCTCCTCCTGTAGCACGCGGCGCAGGACCTTGCCGATCAGGGTCTCGGGGAGCTCGTCGCGGAACTCGATCTCATGGGGGACGCGGTAGCCGGTCAGGCCCTGGTCGGGCGCCCGGCACCACGCCACGATCTCCTCGGCGGTGGCCGAGCCGCCGTCGCGCATCACGATGTAGGCCTTCACGCGCTCGCCGGTCGTGTCGTCGGGCACCCCGGCCACCGCGCACTTGAGGATGTCGGGGTGCTGGTACAGGACGGCCTCGACCTCGGTCGGATACACGTTGAAACCCGAAACGATGATCATGTCCTTGATGCGGTCCACGATCTTGAAGTAGCCGTCCTCGTCCATGGTCGCGACGTCGCCCGTGTGCAGCCAGCCGTTGCGGATCATCAGGGCGGTCTCGTCGGGACGCTGCCAGTACCCGAGCATCACCTGGGGACCCCGGATACACATCTCGCCCCGCTCGCCCTGCTCGACCTCGCGATCGGGTTCGTCCAGGCCCACGAGCTTGACCTCGGTGTCGGGCAACGGCATGCCGATGAACCCCTCCTTGCGGATCCCCACCAGCGGGTTGGCGTGGGTGACGGGAGAGCATTCCGTGAGCCCGTACCCCTCGACGACCCTCGCGCCGCCGGTGATCTCTTCGAACCGCTTGGCCACCGCCATCGGCAGGGGCGCCGCCCCCGACACGCACGCCTTGAGGTCCTTCAGGTCGTACTTCGCGGTGCGGGGATCCTCGTTCAGCGCGATATACATCCTGGGCACGCCCGGGAACAGCGACGGCTTCTCCTTGGCCAGTCCCTTGAGCACGAGATCGATGTCGAAGCGTGGGACCAGCACGAGCTTCGCGGCCTTCGTGATGGCGAAGTCCATCGTCAGCAACCCGAAGGAGTGGAAGAACGGGAGCGAGGCCATGAGGCCGTCCTCGCCCTGGCGGATCACGTTGAACCACTCGGCGGCCTGCAGCGCGTTGGCGACGAGATTCGCGTGGGACAGCATGGCGCCCTTGGAGAGTCCTGTCGTGCCACCGGTATACACGAGCGCCGCCACCTCGGACGCGGGATCGCTCACCACGTGCTTGGGCGGCGGCACGCCGGCCTCCTTCATCAGCTGATGCCACCACCTCACCTCGTGGTCCTCCGGGACGAAGGGCAGCGACGTCCCGTGCTCCTTGGCGTCCTTGCGGAACTTGATCGGCGCGAGCCGGTTCAGCGGCCACTTCATGTACCGGTTCAGCTGCACGGCCACGACCTCGTTCACGCCCGCCGAGTCACGGATCTTGCCGAAGCGCTCGTACACCTGGTCGAGCACAACCATCACCTTGACTCCGGAGTCCTCGATCTGGTGCTCCAGCTCACGCTCCGTGTAGAGCGGGTTGTTGCCGACCGCGATCGCGCCCAGTCGCTGGCACGCGAAGAAGGTGATCACGTACTCGGGGCAGTTCGGCAAGATCATCCCCACTCGATCGCCGGCCTTCACGCCCAGCCCCGCGAGCATCGCCGAGCATCGCCCGACCTCCTCGAGGAGCCAGGCATAGCTGAAATGGCGGCCGAAGAACGCCAGGGCCGGCCGATCCGGGAACCCCGCCGCCGCGCGCTCGAGCAGCGAAAACATCGATTCGGACGGGTAGGGAGCCAGGCTCGGTCGGACATCCGAGGGATACGACGCATGCCACGGTCGCTGTTCGCTCATCTGGGCATCATGGCAGCCGCCCCCAACCTCCTCAAACCGCTCGTTCCTTCTCGGGCGATCCCGCGCGTAGGATGCCGGGCGCATCCAGCGAACGAGGAGGTGAACGCCGATGGATACCACGCAAGCTCCCCCGACCCGGGGACTGTTCGCGCGGGGCATGCGTCTGGTGACCTCCTACGTGCGGCTGCACCCCCGTCCGTTCGCCGCGGCGGTGGCCGGGGCGGCATTGTTCGCGGTGTCGTCGCTCCTGCTCGCCGCGACGCTCGGGCGAGCCACCGACGAGGTGCTGCGACCCGCGTTCGACGGCGGGGTCTCGTCCCGCGAGGTCTGGCTCGCTGCGGGCGCGCTGATGCTGTTCGGGTGCGGCCGTGCGCTCGGCATCATGATCCGGCGCTACTACAGCGGCGTGTCGGGCGAGCGGGTGATGGCGACTCTGCGCGGCCGCATCTCCGACCGGTACCGAGACCTCGCCCTGCAGTACCACCGCGAGACGCCGACCGGCGAGCTGCTGGCCCACATGGAGGCCGACGTGAAGGCGGCGGTCGACGTCTACTGGCCCGTTCCCTTCGCGATCGGCGTGATCCTGCTGGTGGTGCTCGCCCTCATCTCGCTGTTCGCCACCGACGTGTGGCTCGCCATGATCGGGCTGCTGCTGTTCCCGGCGCTGGCCCTGATGAACCGCAGCTTCGCCCGGCGGATGGAGGTGCCGGCCCGAGCCGCTCAAGAGCGGATCGGCGAAGTCTCCTCGGTCGCTCACGAGTCGATCGACGGCGCCCTCGTCGTCAAGACGCTTGGGTCGCGAGGATGCCGAGACCGCCCGGCTGCACGATCGGGCTCGAGCGCTGCGCGACGAGCGTGTCAAGGTCGGCACGATCCGGGCCACCTTCGATGCTGCGCTCGACTCCCTGCCTGCCCTGGCGACCACGGTCCTGCTGGCCATGGGCTCGTGGCGCGTGAGCGTGGGCGCCACGACACTGGGCGAGCTGATCGGCGTCATCGCCCTGTTCGGTCTGCTCGCGTGGCCGATGCGGTTCATCGGGTGGATCCTGGCCGAACTGCCGCGGGCCGTCGTCGGATACGACCGGATCGAGGCGGTGTTCGACGAGCAGGTGACCGTCACGCCGGCAGCCGAGCCGCGGGTGCTGCCCGAAGGACCGCTGGGCATCGAGGTCCGCCACGTCGCGCTCACGTACGACGGCACCCCGGTCCTGCGCGACGCGACCTTCGACGTGGCGCCCGGCGAGTCGGTGGCGATCGTCGGGCGCACCGGTGAGGGCAAGAGCACCCTGGCCCAGCTCCTCGTACGGTTGGCCGATCCCGAGGCCGGCTCGATCTCGATCGGCGGAATCGACCTGCGCTCGATCGACGCGGCGTCGCTGCGCCGTGAAGCGGCGATCGTGTTCCAGGAGAGCTTCCTGTTCGCGACGACCGTGGGCGAGAACATCGCCCTGGACGCCGACACGGACGACGACGGGATCGTCGCGGCCGCCCGCGTGGCCTCGGTCGACGGGTTCGTCGAGCGCCCTGCCGGCCGGATACAACACGGTCGTCGGCGAGCGGGGCCATACCCTGTCGGGCGGCGAGCGCCAGCGGGTGGCGCTGGCCCGCGCGATCGTGCGGCGGCCCCGGCTGCTGATCCTCGACGATGCCACGTCGGCGGTCGACCCGTCGATCGAGGCCGACATCCTGGCGGCCCTGCGACGAGAGCTGAGCACGACGCTCGTCGTGGTCGCCTACCGCCTGTCCACGATCACGCTCGCCGATCGTGTCGTCTATCTCGAGGACGGCCGGATCGCCGACCGGGTCGCACGGCGAGCTGCTGGAGCGCCGGCCGGGGTACGCGGCCATCATCCACGCGTACGAACGGGGCGAGCGATGAGCGCCGAGCCGCAGGTCGCGCCGGTCGCCGAAGAGGACCTGATCCCCGTCCCCGAGGAGCTGCGAGGCTCGTGGGCGGTGCTCCGCCGCGGGATCGCAGAGAGCCCGGAGCTGCGCCGTGGGCTGGGGCTCACGGTGATCGTCTCCCTCGGCGTCACGGCGACCGCACTCGTCACGCCCGTGCTGATCCAGAAGGTGTTCGACAACGGGTTCGACCCGGAGTTTCGGCCCGCGTACGTGTACGGGATCTGCCTCGCCGCGCTCGCCCTCGTCACCGTCGCCTTCCTCGCCGCGAGGATGGCGGGCAAGCGTCTCGTGCGGGCGGCGGAGGAGGCGATGATGGTGCTGCGCACCCGGGCGTTCGCTCACATCCATCGCCTCTCGATCGCCGAGCAGTCCGAGGAGAAGCGCGGCGTGTTCGTGGCTCGCGTCACCGCCGACGTCGACGCCTTGCAGACGTTCATGGAGTGGGCGGGGCTCGCGTGGATCATCTCGATCATCCAGGCGTTCGCGGCGATGGCGCTCATGCTGGTCTACGCCTGGCAACTCGCGATCGCGATCGCGCTCCTCGTCGTGCCGCTGATCCTCATCGTGAGCAGGATGCAGTCGCGCCTCGACCTCGCGTTCACGACGGCCCGAACCCGCGTCGGCGAGATGCTCTCGGAGGTGTCGGAATCGGTGATGGGCGCCGCCGTCGTGCGCGCCTACGGACTCGACGAGCGAACCGACGCGAGGGTCAAGCGGGCGATCGATCGCCGCTACCGGGCCGAGGTCGTCGCCCACCTGCGCGCCGCGACGCTGTGGCCGATCTCGACGATCTTCTACGCGTTGTCCCTGGCGGTGGTCGTCGTGCTCGGGGGGCTGTACGGCGAGGAGTGGGGCCTCACGCTCGGACGGGTCACCGCGTTCCTGTTCCTGGCCGACGTGTTCCTGCACGTGTTCACGGACCTGCCCGAGGTCTACAGCGAGACCCAGAGCGCGATCGCGGGCTGGCGCAAGGTGTTGGCGGTCCTCGACCTGCCGGTCGAGATCGTCGAGCCGGTCGACGGAGACGACCTGCCGGGCGGGGCGCTCTCGGTGCGCGCGGAGGACGTTCGATACGCCTATCGGACAGGACCCGAGGTCCTGCACGGGATCTCTCTCGCGGTGCCCGCGGGCGCGCACGTGGCCATCGTCGGCGAGACCGGCTGCGGCAAGACGACGTTCGTCAAGCTCATGACCCGGCTGGCGGATCCCCTCGGCGGCCGGATCCTGATCGAGGGCGTCGACCTGCGGCAGGTCGCGCCCGGGCCTCGCCGGGCGTCGGTCCGCATGGTGCCCCAGGATGGCTTCCTGTTCGACACGACCGTGCGCGACAACGTGCGGTTCGGCAGGGAGGGGGCGAGCGACCGCGATATCGAGACCGCGTTCGCCGAGCTCGGGCTCGCCGACTGGGCGGCCGCGCTGCCCGAGGGCCTCGATACGCGAGCGGGCGAGCGCGGAGAGGCCCTCTCGGTGGGCGAGCGGCAGCTGGTGGCCATCGCCAGGGCCCAGCTCGGCGACCCCGGGCTGCTCATCCTCGACGAGGCCACGAGCGCGGTGGACCCCGCGACCGAGCGCAGGATCACGGAGGCACTCCGGCGCGTCTCGTCGGGCCGCACGACGGTGACGATCGCTCACCGCCTTTCGACGGCCGAGCAGGCCGACCACGTGTTCGTGTTCGACGCCGGGCGGCTGGTGGAGGAGGGAACCCACGGGGAGCTCGTCGCCCTCGGTGGCGTCTATGCGGGCCTGCACCGCAGCTGGCTCGGCAACGTGACGGCGGGCTGACCTCGCCGCGGCGGTAGGCTCGCCGCGTGGACGAACTGACCGCCCAGCTTCGCGACGCCGCCGCCGGATCCCTGTTCCCCGTCGAGGGGGAGCTGCGGGCGCCCGGCCTCCAGGCCCCGGCGGACGTGGGGCGCGACGCCTGGGGGGTGCCCTACATCCAGGCCGCCTCCCTCGAGGACCTCTGGTTCGCGCAGGGCATGGTGACGGCGGGCGAGCGCCTGTTCCAGATCGAGCTCACGCTGCGGGCGGCCACCGGGCGACTCAGCGAGTGGTTCGGAGAGCGGACCCTGTCCGATGATCGATTCGCCCGCGTCGTCGGACTGCACCGTGCAGGGGCACGCGCCGTGGCGGACTGGGACGAGGACGATCGAGCGATGCACGGCCGGTTCCGTGAGGGGATCGACGCCTGGATCGCCGCGATGCCGGCGCCGCCGTTCGAATACACCACGCTCGGCGTCGAGCCCGCGCTACCGAGCGACGAGGCGGCATGGGCCTCCGCCTTCGCGCTCCTCGCGTGGGGACTGTCGGGCAACTGGGACACGGAACTGCTGCGGGCCTGGACCACCGAACGCGCGGGAGCGGAGGCGGCGAGCGATCTGTGGCCGGCCCTGCCCGCCGATCCCCCTCAGATCGCCGCCGGCGCTCGGCACGGCTCGATCTTCGATGCCCTGCCCCGGCACCGCGGGCAGGGCTCGAACGGATGGGTAGTCAGCCCGGAGCGCACCTCCTCGGGTGGCGCGCTCCTCGCCAACGATCCTCACCTGCAGACGCTGCAGCCTGGTCCCTGGATCGAGCTACACCTGTCGGCGCCGGGATATCGGGCGCGCGGCGTCGCGCTCACGTTCTCGCCCGGCATCCTCCTGGGCACGACGCCGCATCATGCGTGGGGGGTCACGAACGTGTCGGGCGACGTGCAGGATCTCTACGTCGAGCGCCTCGACGACACGGGGACCGCCGCCGAGTACGACGGAGACTGGGAGCCCCTCACGCTCGAGCGAGAGGTGATCGAGGTGCGCGGCGACGAGCCGCTGGTCCTTCAGGTTCGCGCGAGCCGCCACGGGCCGCTCCTGGAGTCCTACGTGAGCGGGCTGATCGATCCCGAGTACGTCGACCTTCGTGCGGACGAGGCGTACGCGCTGCGCTGGACCGGGCACGAGTTCGGCGTGCGTCCCTCACTCCCGCTGAACGCGGCCACTTCGACCGACTTCTCGTCGTTCCGACGGGCGCTGATGGGGCTCACCTGTCCCGGGCAGAACGTGGTGTACGCCGACGTCGAGGGCACCGTCGGGTACGCGTGCACCGGTCGCTATCCCGTGCGGCGATCCGGCGACGGGACGGCGCCCGTCCCCGGCTGGACGAGCGAGCATGAGTGGGTCGGTTGGATCGCCGACGACGAGCTGCCGTGGGCCACTCAGCCCGCACGCGGGTTCCTCGCGACCGCCAACAACCGTCCCCACGACGACACCTATCCGCACCTGATCGGCCACGACTTCCACACGCCGTTCCGCGTGCGTCGGATCGTCGAGGAGCTCACAGAGAACGACCGCTGCACGGTCGAGGACATGGTCCGGCTCCAGACCGACACCCTGTCGATCCCGGCTCGGCAGGTGCTGCCTCAGCTCACGAGCGTGACGCCCCGAAACGACGACGAGCGATGGGCCATCCAGGCGCTCGCCTCGTGGGACGCGGACATGCGCGCCGACTCGTCGGCGGCGGCCGTCTATCACGTGTGGATCCGCCACATCGCGACGGGCACCCTGACCCCGCTGCTCGGCGAGCAGCTGCTCGGGCACTACCTCGCATGGGGAGAGACCTTCCGATGCCAGGTACTGCCCGCCTGGCTGGAGGCCGGCCGCATCGCGGCCGCCACCCTGCAGGTCGCCCTGGGCGACGCCCTGGACGAGCTGCGCGAGGTGCTGGGACCCGACCCCGCCGCCTGGCGGTGGGGCGCCCTGCACCGCGCGAGGTTCGCCCATCCTCTCGCGGCCATCCCGGGGTTCGGCCCGCTGTTCGTGGCCGCGGACGTCGAGGTCGGCGGCGACGAGCAAACCGTCATGCAGACGGGCATCGACGGGCGAGGCGGGTATCCCGCGGCCGTCGTGCCGTCGTGGCGGGCCGTCTACGACCTCGCCGATCTCGACCGTAGCGTCGGCGTCCTGCCCACCGGGGTCAGCGGGAACCCCTCGTCGCCGCACTGGAACGATCAGGCGCCCCGGTGGGCCGCCGGCCAGACCCACCCCCTGCCGATGTCGGAGTCGGCGGTCGAGGCGGCCGTGCTCAACCGGCTGCGTCTCGAGCCCGGGTAACATCGGGCCATGCCGAAATCCAAGGGACGCTCGAAGAAGGGCAAGGGCTACTCCATCGCCCCTCAGCAGCGCAAGAAGCGAACCGCCAGCCCGCGCTGGTTCGGCCCCGCGGTGCTCGGGGTCATGGGGCTCGGCGTCGTGGTCATCCTGCTGAACTACGTCGGGCTGATGCCCGGAGGGACCGCCAACGCCTGGCTGTGGGTCGGTCTCGGCCTGATCGGCGCCGGCTTCATCGGCACGACGTTCTGGCGCTAGCCGGTCGGCCCCTCTCCTCGTCGCACGACCTGCATCCGCTCGCCGCAGTGCCGGGGGACCTGGAGTTCTCCCAGGCGGGCCACCCGGAGCTCCGTGCCACACTCGCCGCACACGAAGGAGACCTCGAGGTCCTCGACGTCCTCGGCTTCTTCGGGAACGGGGTCCTCGTCGGGGTCGGGAGAGAACGATCGCAGCGAGGCGATCCCGATCCTCCAGATGACGTACCCGATCAGGAGCGCGGTCAGGACGAGCAGCCAGGTCGGCATCGAGCCACGCTAGCAGCCTCGGCGCGGGGCGCTACACGACGCCCTGCGCGAGCATCGCGTCGGCCACCTTGATGAACCCGGCGATGTTGGCCCCGTGCATGTAGTTGCCCGGCACGCCGTACTCCTCGGCCGTATCGCGGCACTGCTCGTGGATGCGGCGCATGATGGTCTGCAGGCGTTGGTCCATCTCCTCGCGCTCCCAGGCCATCCGCATCGAATTCTGCGTCATCTCCAGGCCGCTCACGGCCACGCCGCCCGCGTTCGCGGCCTTGCCGGGTCCGTAGAGCACCCGTGCCGTGAGGAACAGCTCGACCCCATCGGGAACGGTCGGCATGTTGGCGCCCTCGCTCACGAGCTGTACACCGCCACCCACCAGGTTCGCGGCGTCCTTGGCGTTGATCTCGTTCTGCGTGGCGCTCGGGAACGCGCAATCGGCCGGGATCGCCCACATAGGGTTGTGATCCGAGCGCGGGTCGGTCGCGGTGAACGAGGCGCCGGAGAACCGTTCCGCATACTCCATGATCCGGCCGCGCCGCCCGTTCTTCAGCGACATCAGCCAGGCAAGCTTGTCGCGGTCGATCCCATCGGGGTCGTGGATGAAGCCGCCGGAGTCCGACATCGTCACGGGCTTGGCTCCCAGGTCGAGCAGCTTCTCCACCGTGAATTGAGCGACGTTGCCTGCGCCCGAGACCAGGCAGACCTTGCCGTCGAGGGTCTCGTCCCGGGTCGCGAGCATCTCTCGGGCGAAGTACACGGCGCCGTATCCGGTGGCCTCCGGACGGATCCGCGAGCCTCCCCAATCCATCCCCTTGCCGGTGAGCACGCCGGTGAACTCATTCTTCAGCCGGCGGTACTGGCCGAACAGGTAGCCGATCTCCCTCGTGCCCACGCCGATGTCGCCCGCCGGCACGTCGGTGTCGGGACCGATGTGGCGTGAGAGCTCGGTCATGAACGACTGACAGAAGCGCATCACCTCGTGGTCGGATCTGCCCTTGGGGTCGAAGTCGGCGCCTCCCTTGCCGGCCCCCAGCGGGAGCGTGGTAAGGGCGTTCTTGAAGACCTGCTCGAAGGCAAGGAACTTCAGCATCCCCAGGTACACGGTGGGATGGAACCTCAGGCCCCCCTTGTACGGACCGATCGCCGAGTTCATCTCCACGCGGAACCCGCGATTGACCTGCACCTCACCAGCGTCGTCGATCCAGGGCACCCGGAACATGATCACGCGCTCGGGCTCGACGATCCGATCCAAGATCTTGGCCTCGCGATACACGGGATGCCGATCGAGGACGAGCTCGAGGGAGTCGGTCACCTCCTGCACCGCCTGGAGGAACTCCGGCTCGTGCGGATCCGAGGCCGTCACGTCGGCCATCAGCCTGCCCAGGTACTCGGTCACCCGATCTCCGATCGACCAGCCGAGGGCGAGTCTAGGCCCGCCTGCAGCGATAGGGAACCCAATCTGGGAGCACGACGGCTCCTCACGCCGGGTCGGGGTCGATGCCCGGCACGTGACGGGCCAGGAACGCGAGTATCGCCCGCACCTGCCGGACCTCCTCGTCGACGTCGAACGACCCGTGGCCGGTCGCGAACGTGACCACCTCGTGGGGATGGTTGCGAGCCGCCAGGCGGTCCACGAACGCGAAAGCCTGGCGGGGAGGGCACCGGGAGTCATGCTCGCCGATCAGGAAGATCACCGGCGCGCGGACCCGATCGACGAGGTTGATCGGGTTGCGGGACGCCATGAGCTCGGGGACCTCGTCGGGGCGGCCGCCCAACAGGGCACGGTCATACGCCTGCAGGTTCGGCGAGAGGTCCTCGTAGCTCATCTCGTAGTCGCCGACCGGCACGCCCGCCACGCCGGCCCGCCACATGTCGGGATGCGTGCATAGCTCCATCAGCGTGAGATAGCCCCCCCACGACCAACCGCCGACGGCCGCGCGTTCGGGATCTGCGATCCCCCGAGCGACCAGGTCGGCGAGGGCCGCGTTGAGGTCCTCGATCTCGGGTCCGCCGATATCCCCGATCAACGCGTCGCGCCACGCTGCGCCTCTGCCCGTCGAACCGCGGAAATTGACGAGCGCCACCGCGAAGCCGGCGTCGACGAGCGCCTGGATCTCGGGGTTCCAACGGTCCTCGTCCAACCACGTGGGGCCTCCGTGGGGATGGAGCAAGATCGGCCACGGACCCTCACCCTCGGGGGTGACGTAGAACCCCTGCACCCGGTCGCCGACGCCGTTGTCGAACCACCACGACACGTAGGGTCGCCCGCCCGGGGCGAGGTCCCCTTCGAGAGGCAGCACCTTATCGCCGGCGTCGTCGAGTACCCGCGGATGCGTGGCGCCGCTGCTGTGGCGGAACCAGACACGACCGTCCGGCCGAACGCGCGCCGAGGAGATCTCACCCTCGGGGTGCCCGACGGGGGTCAGCACGCCCGTCTCCAGGTCGAAGCGGTGGAGGCGGTGTCGTCCGTCCACCTCATGGCGCAACAGGAGGGCCGAGGCGTCGGGCCACCAGTCCAAGGGGATCACGGGCCCTTCGAGGCCGGCGTCGATCTCCACCCGGTCGCCCGAGCGCGGGCTCCAGACGGCCGTGGCCTCCTCGCCGCCTCGCTCGTGCACGATCGCGAGCCGCTCGTCTCCCTCGACGGGCGACCAGACCCCCGCGCCCACGCGCATGCCATCGTCGACGAGCTCGGCCACCACCCGGCCCCCACGAGGATCCACGATCCGCACGCCGGGATGCATCGCGTTGCCGTGCTCGCTGTGATGCAGGCACAGCAGCGCGCCATCGGCCGACAGACCTCCGGTCAGGCCTCCGTCCCCGACGCCGAGCGCCTCAGCGCTCCGCGCGATCTCGTTCACGGGCCCGTCATCGATCGATACGAAGACCGTGAACCCATCGGCGTCGCTGATCCCGGCGGCCGCAACACCGCGAACGATCGAGAACCCTTCGTTCCAGCCAATCGGGGCGCCGAGGAGCAGCTCCGTCGCCGCACCGCCCTCGAACGGCTGCGAGTACCAGCGCCCGGCCTCATCGCCGGTCTCATCCTGCCAGTAGAGCACCCGCTCGCCGTCCGGATCGATCGCACCGGTGATGACGCCGACCGGGTGATCGGTCACCTGGCGCCGCCCGTCCGGTCCGCGCGTGTGCACCTGCCAGACGCCGCTCTCGGTGCCGGTGTAGACGAGTCGGTCGGGAGCCCGCGCCGACCAATCGGGCAGCGATACCTCAGGCGCGCGGAACCGGCGCTCCCATCGAGGCATCGCGGGCGAACTCACGCGCACACTCTAGGCGCCGGTCGCCGCCGACGCCGTGCGGATCGCCGACAGCACCGACTCCGGGTCCAGCGGCGGATCGAGGTGTCGCACGCCCCACGGCGACAAGGCGTCGACGGCGGCGTTGATCACGGCCGGCGTCGACCCGATGCAGGCGGACTCACCGATCCCCTTGGCCCCCAGCGGGTTCAGCGGGGTCACCGTCTGAGGGTTCTCACACTCGAACGCGCAGAACTCGGCCGCGGACGGGAAGCCGTAGGTCGAGAGCGTCCCCGTGACGGGGTTGCCGTGCTCGTCGTAGTCCATCCGCTCGAACAGGGCCTGGGCGATCCCCTGGCCAAGGCCCCCGTGAACCTGACCGAGTACGAGCGCGGGGTTGAGGATCCGGCCGCAGTCGTCGACCGCGACATGGCGCACCAGGCGCACTGCCCCGGTCTCGACGTCGACCTCGACGACCGAGACGTGCGCGCCGAACGGGAAGGTCGAGCCCGGCTCCCGGTACCTTCCTTCGGCCCGCAGCCCTTGGGGAAGGTCAGCCGGACGTCGGGTCGGGTCGAGCGAGACCGTCGCGATCTCGCCCCAGCCAACGGAACGATCGGGGATGCCGACCGGAGACCAGCGTCCGTCGGCCAGCATGACGTCACCCGGATCGGCCTCCAGCAGGTCGGCGGCCAGGGCGCGGCCTAGCTCCAGGACGGCCGTCGCCTGCTCGGCGACGGCGGAGCCGCCCACCTGCAGCGAGCGCGACCCCCAGGTGCCGGCCCCCCTGGGGACGATCCCCGTGTCGGAGTGGATCACACGGACCCGATCGAACTCGATCGCGAGGATCGCCGACGCGATCTGGGCGAACGCGGTCTCGTGACCCTGACCGTTGGACGTCACGCCCGAAAGCACCGTAGCCGACCCGTCCTCATGCACCTCGACCGATCCGTATTCCTTCGAGGAGAACGACGTGATCTCGACGTAGGTCGACACCCCGACGCCGAGCTGCAGGTGATCGCCGCGCGCACGGCGGGCCGCCTGATCGGCTCGCAGCTGCTCGAGGCCGGCCCGGTCGAGCGCCACGTCGAGCGCCATCGCGTAGTCCCCGGTGTCGTATGTCATCCCCGACGACGTGGTGTACGGGAACGCGTCCGAAGGGATGAGATTGCGCCGCCGCACGTCGACGGGGTCGAGCGCGAGCTCGGCGGCAAGCAGGTCGATGGCTCGCTCGATGAGCGCGGTAGCTTCCGGTCGTCCCGCACCCCGATAGGGAGCCACCGGCGTCGCGTTCGTGACCACGCTGCGGCCGCGACACGAGATCCGGGGGATCGCGTAGACGCCGCTCAGCATCTCCTGCGTGGTGACGGGCAGGTAGGCACCGATCGGATACGCCCCCATGTCGGCGACGATCTCGACCTGCAGGCCGGTGATCACGCCGTCGCGCCGCGCGCCGATCCGCACGTGCTGCACCTGCGCGCGGCCGTGGGTCAGTCCGAGCATGCTCTCGCTCCGCAGCTCGGACCAGCGGACCGACCGACCGAGGATCTGGGCGGCCCTGGCCGTCGCCAGATACTCGGGATAGATCTGGAGCTTGGCTCCGAATCCGCCGCCGACGTCGGGGGCGATCGTGCGGACGCGGGTCCGGTCGACTCCCAGCGCCTCGGCGACATCGTCGCGCACATCGAACGGCACCTGCGTCGACACCCATACGGTGAACGTGCCGTCGACATGCGGCTCGACGGCGATGCCGTTCGTCTCCATCGGGGCCGGGGCCAGACGCTGGTTCACGAACCTGTGCGCCACGACCACCTCGGCCTCGTCCAGCACGTCGTCGTCGGGGTTAAGCCCGAAGGCGTGGGCCACGTTCGAGCCGTGGCTCGGGAACAACAAGGGCGCGTCGGCCGTCAGCGCCGCCTCGGGCCCCACGACCACGCCGAGCGGCTCGTAGTCGACCGTCACCTGCTCGGCGGCATCGAGGGCATGCGCGAGCGAGTCCGCGACGATCATCGCGAACGGTTCCCCGACGAAGCGCACGACGTCGCGGGCCAGCACCTCTCGTCCGAACACGCCTTCGAGCTCCCCTCCGCCGGACTCAACGTTGCCCGCCGGCGGGAGCGGGGCCAGTCCGAGGTCATCGGCCGAGAAGACACCCTCGACCCCCGGGGCATCGCGCGCGGGACCGAGCTCCACGTGACCCAGGCGGGCGTGAGGCATGATGGAGCGAACGAAACAAGCGCGGAGCGCCCCCTCGACGTCGAGGTTCTCGAGGTAGCGACCCCGTCCCGTGAGGAACCGTGGGTCTTCAGAACGAAGGGCAGGGACGCCGAACATCGATGGAGGCAGCGTCGTCACGCGCACATGCTCGCACACCGGCAAACGCGCGAGACGGCGGAAGTACCGACCGAGGGGAGACATATGTCACGCAGGAAGATCACGGGCGGACTGGTCGCGCTGGCGCTGGGGGTGTCCGCGCTGGCGACGGGAGCGACCGGTCCCGCGAGCGCAGGAGCCGGCGTGTCGACACAGCTCGTCAAGGGAGGGCTGAACGGGCCGGCCGCATTCACCTTCACGCCGAAGGGGGTCATCGTCTACCTCGAGCGCGGCACGGGACGCGTGCGATTCCTCAACCCGACGACGGGATTCGACAGGACCTTCTTCAAGATCAAGGGCGTGAACGGCAGCGGTGAGCGCGGGGCGCTCGGCGTCGCCCTCCACCCCAGATGGCCGGTCAAGCGGTTCGTCTACGTCTACGTGACGCGCGCGACCTCCAAGGGCCTGCGCAACCAGGTCGTGCGGATCCGCGGCGAAGGCAACAAGGGGAAGCGCCTCCAGGTCCTCCTGTCGACCCCCGCGAGCGGCAGCCCGTATCACAACGGCGGTCGGATCGTGTTCGGCCCCGACAGGATGCTCTACGCCATGGTCGGCGACGGGCACAACCCGGCCAACGCGCAGGATCGCTCCAACAACCTGCGCGGCAAGATCGTGCGGCTGCGCCCCGACGGCCGTGTGGCTCCGGGCAACCCAGGAGGCAGGAAGTATTGGACGTTCGGCATGCGCAACTCGTTCGGCATGGCGTTCGACTCCCAGACAGATCGGCTGTGGGAGACCGAGAATGGACCCTCGTGCAACGACGAGATCAACCTCGTGGTCAAGAACGGTAACTTCGCCTGGGGACCGCAGCAGTCGTGCGGAGGCCAGGCGGCGCCCGGTGACACCAACAACAGCGGGCCTACCCCCCGTCGGATTCCCAAGACCTGGTTCACGTCACCGATCGGCATCACGGGCATCGCGTTCTGCGCCGGTTGCGGTCTGGGAGGTGGGACCGCCGGGGACATGTTCTACGGATCCGTGGGCGACCCCATGATCCGCCGATTCCAATTGAACGCGAACCGCAACGATGTGGTCGGCGCGCCCATCGCGGTAGTGGCCCCGCCCAATGGAGTCGTCTACTCGATCGAGACGGCGCCCGATGGCACGATCTACTTCAGCGACTACGAGGCGATCTACCGACTCACGACGTAGCCCCGATATCGAGCGAGCAGGAGTAGGCTGAGGCATCCGGGGCACACTCCCGGTAGGAGCGAGCGGATGGATATCGGCCCGGTACGACGGGTGATCGAGGTAGAGCCGGCCTCGTTGCCGGTGCCCGAGCCCGCGCCCAGCGACCCGGGGCCGAGTCACGAGCCGGCCCCGAGCCCGGCGGAGCCGAGGAGCTGACCGGATGCCCCTCCTCCGCGATCCTCCAGGCGTTGCGACGGAATCTCGCACGGAGCCGATCGTCGCGTGGCGCTCGTGGGCCCTACGGGGAAGCGCCGCTGGCGACGAGCTTCGGCTGTTGCCGGTAGCGGCTCGCGCCAAGCCCTGGCATCCACGCGAAGCGGTCGTGGCCACGTGCAAGCGGACCGGGGTCTTCCACGAGGCTCCCGCGGTGGGCTGCAGCTGCGGTCTCTACGGCTCGGTGACCCTCGATCTGCTCCGCAAGACGCGGCGGCCCTCCGTCCTGGGACGCGTGGCCCTGTGGGGACGAGTCATCGAGCACGAACAGGGCTTCCGGGGCCAGGTGGCTTACCCGCAGCGCTTGCGACTGTTGTGCCAGTTCTGCTTCTGGCAGCGGGGCGTGCTCGGCGCCCGCCCAAGTGTGGTGGGGGTGTATGCACGCGGTGAGATGATCCCGATGTGCGACGAGCACCTGGCGACCGCGCGGGTGCATGGGATGCCGCCCCGCTCACTCCTGGAGGCGCCAAGGGTCGAGCAACGCCTTCGAAGCACCTACGTGGTCGATCCGCTCGCGATCTGACCGGAGCTAGTCCGCCGACCGCTTCTTGCGGGCCGCCGTGCGGGCAAGACGGGCGCGCAGGTCGGAGGCCTCGTCCCCGATCGCGAGCGGGAGCGGCTCGTCGTCGTCGGGCTCGACTGCTCGTGGCGTGATCGACGGGGGAGGGTCGGACTCCTCGTCGGGGCGATCGAGCTCCCCCGCCTCGCCGACGCGGTCCCCCCCAACACGATGCGAGCCGGTCGGGTCGCGCCCGTCGCCGTTGAGGCCTGCCAGTCGTCGCTCGGCCTCCTCGGCGCGCACCTCTGCCGCCGCCAGCCGCTGCTCGAGCAGCTGCAGCGCCTGAGCCTCAAGCGCGGGGGCCGAGCGAGCGGCCGCGGCCTCGGCCTCGGCGGCCTCTCTGCGGACTGCCTGAAGCTCGGCGTCGAGATCCACCGCACGCAGCTCGGCCAGCGACGCCCGCTCCTCGAGGCGTACGCGGTCGGCGTCGGTTTGCGGCGTTGCGGGATCCAGTTCTACGGGGCGGAACTCAAGTTCAGCGCGGGACTCGAGTTCAGCGGCGCGGGACTCGAGTTCAGCGGCGCGGGACTCGAGCCCTGCGGCGTAGGTCTCGAGCTCGTGGGCTCTCGACTCCGCGGCCGCCGCTCTGGATTCGGACTGCCTGAGCATCGACACGGCCTCGTCCAGGCGCACCTGCGCTTCCGCCGTCGAGGCGGCCGCGTCCTCCGCCGAGATGGCAACCTCGAGCTCCGCATGTGCCGCGGCCAGCTCGGAACGGGCGGTCGCCACCTCGTCTTCCCGGGCTTGGACCTCGCTCCGCAGTTCACGCACGACCGCCGTCAGCCCGGCGGACTCCTTCTCGAGCTCGTGCACGCGAACTTCCAACGCGCGCGCGGTCGCTACGTCGGCGGCGCCGGCCTGGGCTGCCTCGAGCAGGCGGGAGAGATCGGTTCGCTCGCTCGAGACCGCAGTGAGCTCGTCTCGGAGCCCGGAGGCGGCCCTGGCCGCCTCGTCGCGGGCACGCTCCGCCTCGCTCAACCGGCCGCCGAGCGCGCTGACCTCGGTGCGCTTGACCTCAAGCTCGGCCTGCAGCTCGCCGAGTTGGGTCCGAGCCGTCTTCAGCTCGGCCCGGACGGCTACGGCATCGCGACGGGCGGCACCGTCGGCGTCGGCCAGCCCCACGGCACGAGGTTTCGGACGCCGGAGTGAGAGAACGAGCATCAGCAGACAGCAGGCACCGAGACCGAACATCGCGAACTGCACCGTGCGCCAAGGGTCGGCCGCCGCGAGGACGATCGGCTCGTAGTACTGGTCGACCTGCGTGGCGCCCACCGGCGCCACACGATCGGGCACGCGCTGGGGCGTGAAGGTTTCGTACATCGTCGTGAGCTGGGGCTTCTTGCTCGTCGTCGAGCGAGCGAAGGGCGCGGTCGCGACGCGGGACACGACCACCCCCGAGACGGTGGCGCCCACGATGTCATCCTCGCTGTCCCTGGTCGTGCCGAGCTTGTCGCGCTCGTCCGTCGAAAAGAGCAAGGTTCCGTCCGGCGCCCATAGGCGCACCCGTGCCACGAGGTGGTCCGTGAGGATGCGGCCCTGTACGTCGGTGATCAGGTTGCGATACGCCGCGCCCGTGATGGGCGCCCGGTCGCCCGTTGCCGGCAGCGACTCGAAGAGGACCGTGTTGGCATAGAACGCAGCGCGAGCCTGGGCGGCAGCCAGTTCACGCTGTACGGCAGACCTCTCCAGCTGGATCGCCATCAGGCCGAGGCCGAGGCAGACCACGGTCAGGATGGCCCAGGCCCACCGGCTCGAGCCGTCGCGTGTAAGTCGACCGAACGCTCCCATTCCGCTCCACCTCGTGTCGACGGCGCGCTCGCGCCGCATCGATCCGACCCAAGGATTGTCGTCATCGACGGCCTCATCTTGAACGCGAGCAGAGGGCGCTCGAGGGCTCAAGGAGCCTGCTCCAAGCGTCGATACCTCCCCCGTTGCATCCGTCCCCGGTCTGGAGGTCCCCGATTGCCTCTTCCCCTCGGGGTGCGAACGGCCCTGGCCACCATCGCACTCAGCTCGATCCTCATCGGCGGCATGGCGGCTCCGGCGGGAGCGCGATCCGTGCTGGATCGCCAGCTGCGTGACCGCACGGCGCTCTTGGAGCGGATCGAGGAGATCCGCGTGCACCGCCGCCTCACTACCGCGCAGCTCATTCGGGCCGTCGAACGACACAGCCGGACCCTTCGCATCGACCCCGGGATCGAGGCCGAGCGCGATCATCGCGTGACCACCAGGCTGCTGCGGCAGATCAAGCGAGAGCGTTGGGAGGCGGCCATCCGGATCGCTCGTCTCGACCGATTCACCGTGCGGCGCGTGCGTGCGCTCCGCCGACAGCGTGCCCAGATCTCGGCATGGATCGACCAGTGGGCCGTGCTGCGGACCTGTCCGGTTGCGGGACAGGTCGACGTCGCAGACAACTACGGGATCATCCGCGAGATGCCGGGGACGCCACGGCACGTGCATCGTGGCTCGGACATCGGCGCCCCCACCGGGACGCCCATCGTGGCGCCGTTCGACGGCGTCGCGGTCGCATCCACCGGGGACCTGGGGGGGCTCGAGGTTCGCGTGTACGGAGCCGGTGGCTACGCCTACAACGCCCACCTATCGGGATACGGCCGCACCGGCGAGGTCAGGGCCGGCGCCGTGATCGGCTATGTGGGCTCCACGGGCAACGCCCTGTCGCCCCACGTCCACTTCGAATGGCACCCCTCCGATGGGCTCGCCGTCGACCCATACCCCTACCTCGCGCTGGTCTGCTAGCGGCCGTTGACCGAGAAGTGCTGGTAGTCGGGATACGGACGCCAGTCTCCGCCCCATTCCCACCCGGCGGCACGGAAGGCCCACCAGACCGGATCCCTCGTGTGGATCATCCCCCGACGTCGCAGGGACCGATCGAGGTACGCCACCCCTGCGGGCGGCGAGACCCCGCCGTTCCACACGAACGGGTTCTGGACGGGATCGATGTCGATCGCACGCCCGTAGGCATGCTGAGACCACGTGCAGCACACGCCTGCGCGCCACCGGCAGTTGAAGGCAGACGTGTTGTTGGCCGCCATCGAGCGACGGTCGTCGGCCCCGTATCGATCGACGAGGCGCATGCGCTCGATCGGGTACCTGATCTCGTAGAGGCGGCGGAACACGCGAACGGTCGAGCGCGCGTACCAGCGATGCACGACGAGACGTCCCATATGGGCCCGGTGATCGAACCCCCAGTACCGCACGCGGACCGAGCGCAGATCGCGCAGCGGCACGGGGCATCCCGGCCGCCAGGAACTGCCGATCATCAGGGCTCGGGTTGCGGCGTCGAGCTCGGAGACGTTCCAGGCGAACGGAGGACGACGGACGCCGGGGACCGCCATCGCCTCACCCGGCCACGAGGACGCCATGACAGCGGTGAGGGCGAGGAGGAGGACGAGCTTGCGCATCGTCCACGATGGTAGCCCCGGTGGAGACGACCGGGATCGAACCGGCGACCTCCGGCTTGCAAAGCCGGCGCTCTACCAACTGAGCTACGTCCCCCGAGGAGCGATCTCCAGTTTACGAGGGCGGTCTCCGCTCCCGGTCGAACGAGATCCCTTGAGGTCGTGGGGGCCGTCGGGCTAGGACGGTGATGCGCTGGGTGACATGCCCGGGAGCCACTGCTCCACGGCGCCGACGTCGGGGGCTCGATCGATACACGTCAGCCGGCATCTCGGGCCCAGGAACAGCGTCTGCACATACCAGTTGAACGACGTGCGGAATCCTCCGAACTCCAGTCGCGACAGCGGGAACCCGACGGTGACCCCGTCGCCCGTCTTGCGATGTGCCGACACGTGGCGCAGCAGTCGGTCTCGCCCGGTGCGGGCGTCGCGCCACAGGGTGGCCTCCAGGTCGTTCCCCGTCGAGCGCACCAACACGTAGTACTCGGGCGCCACGTTTCCCGAGGTATCGAGCCACAGCACGAACGAGCCCCGGTCCCACATCGGCCCGATCCTCCAGCTCGCGAACGTGCGGATCGTCCATTGGGGCGCACCTCGGTCGTGACTCAGGCGGACCTGGCGGATATCGAGCGTCCCGCGTGTGTCGTTCGGGTCGGTGAGGTCCGAATGATGCGCGGAGGCGGCCAGCGACACGGCCGCGACCGTGGCGATGGCGCCGAGGAGGACGCCGAGCTTGCGAGCGAGGAGGCCACGATGGGTCACGCCGTCCGTCCCCTGCCCAGCCAGGAGAGCGAGCGCCACAGGGCGACCACCGCAGCCACCAATCCCACGGCGGCCAGCAGTATCGGCAACGCGTCGCCGGCGGCGGCGGCGGGCAGCGCCACGAGACGACCAGGCGCCGTCACCGCCACCATCGCCGCGAGGACGAGGAGCGCAGCGTTGCGAGCGAGGAGGTGCGCCAGCGTGACCTCCGTGCGGCCCCCGAAACACCCGCATGCCACGAACCCGTTGCGTCGAAGCGCCGTCCGCGTCCCGGCGATCGAGAACGCGATCAGCATCGCGAAGGCGGCGGCACCGGCCGCCCGAGGAGCGCCGACGAGGACCAGCGAGGGCACGACCAGCTCGGCGGCGGGAACGCCTCGACGCGCGACGCGTTCGATGGTCGGAGACAGGCCGTAGGACGACAGCGCGCGGCGCCACCCGCGCCCTGCCATCACCTTGGATGCCGCCGCCCACGTGAACAGGGCCGCGAGCGTGGCGGCCGCCAGACTCCGCCACCCTCCGTGCAACTGCGACGCCTCGTTGACCGCGAGGCCTCCCACGATCGCCAGCGCCGCCAAGTTCGCCCCGGCGCGGGCGACCTCCGGTCGCGCCGTGAGCCGATCCACGAGCCGAGTCCCGTCCTGGGCTGATTCGACTCGGATCGAGGTCGCCGCCGACAGGCCCCGAGCGAGCCCGAATGGGGCAACGATAGCGGCCCCGATGAGCGGGCGGCCGCTCGCCGCCGCGGCCAGCGTCACCACGACGAGCGTCCCGTGAGCCAGGAAGGTGAAGAAGCCGACCCCCAGGCCCGCCCCGTAGAGGAACGCGGTCGTGGGCCAGTCGAAGTACGTTCGCCACCAATCGGGCACCTGGCGGCGCATCTGCGGCACCGGCACCCTGGCGCCGGGGAGTTCGTTCACCGCATAGGCGAACGCCGCCAGGGCCACCATCACGACGCCTGCTCTGAACCAGGGAGCACCGAGCGCGGCGCCGGCCAGCCCGAGCATCAGCCCGAACGCGGCGGCCGTGAGCGTCGCGCCGAGCGCGTGCAACACCAGCGCCGCCGCCCACCTCCCGCGTCCCCCGTACACGACGGGGGTGATGGTCTCCACCATCGACAGACCTCAGGGTCCATAGCGGGCCGACCATCCGGCGATGGCCGAGGCGGCAACGAGTGCGGCGAGGAGGGGATCGCTCAGCACCGCTTGTTGAGATCCCGGTACGTGATGCAGAACACCTTCAGGCCTCGCTGACAATACCCCCGGACCGCGTAGTCGCCGTTGATGCGGATGTTGGATCGCGAACAGCAGTCCTGGATGTGTCGCAGGCGGCCGTAGCAGCACCTCGTCCACCCACCGCCATAGCGCGGCCTCTTGACGAACCCGTACACGCTCGGGACGACTTCCTCACAGACCTTGCGCCGGCTCTGCCCCTTGGGCTTCTCGTAGAGTTCGCCCTCGTCGTCCACGGGATACCCGTAGGTCGGGTGGACGGGGAAGCCGTACTCGTCCGTGCGAGACAGCGGTGCGTAGGGGTGCGGGCACGATCCCGTCGTATAGGTATGGCCGCATATGTGGTACGCCTCGGCACGGTCCGGTGCGAGCGCGCTCGCCACGAGGCTCCCGCCGGCCAAGGCGACAACTCCCTGACCCACACGTCCCAGGAAGCTGCGCCGGCTCGTCCGGGTGGCCAACCCGCGCCCGATCCGCTCGGTGGTCGTCAGCTGGCCCATCGTTCCTCTTCCTCGTCCATCCGGCGTCGCCCGGTGTCGATCAGTCCCTCGACCTGTTCGAGGTTGTTGACCGTGCCCTTGGCCCGCACGATCCCGAACTCGTCGAGCATCATCAGGTACGGCGTTCCCGGCACATCCAGTACGCGTTCGGCCTCGGCGTCGTGCACGACCTGCGGGACGAGCCGGGCCGACGCCGCGGCTGCCGGGAGCGACGGCGCCACCTCGCGGCACACGCTGCAGGTCGCGGACGAGAACAACACGAGCCGGGGCTCGCCCGGGCCGCCGACGTTCACGACCGAGCCGTCGGGTGCGAGCGCAGATATCGGCGGGATCGCCTCGCCCACGGGCGGCCCCTCGGTGTCGATCTCAAGCGCGCCGCGCGGACCCAGCCGCAGGTGGAGCGTCCCAACCTGGCGTGCGAGCGCCACGACGATCACGCACAGCACGATGAGGAGCACCCACTGCACCAGGAAGGCGACGGTCCACCATCCGGTCATCGCATCGTCCAGGTGGGCTGCCGATCGGCATCGAGGAACTGGATGAACGGCGTTCCGTCATCGGCCAGCCCGACCACCCCACGCATCTCCCCGTCTGGGTCAAGCAGCCGCAACACGGGGGATCCCGCGGCGGCAAGGCCCAACCGCACCCGCACCTTGCCGTCCTTGTCATAGAGACCCATCGTCGGCGAGCCCTGCTCCGCGAGGCTGAACACCTGGGACACCTCGCCGTCGGCGACCTTCATCCCCATCGTCGGCGAGGCTTCGGGCGCCAGACCGAACTTCGCCCGGATCCTGCCGTTCTTGTCGCCGAAGGCCAGACTCGCGCTCCCGTCCGTCGACAGGCCAAGCGTGGCCCTGACTTTCCCGCCCTCATCGCCGATCGCGAGTCCGGCGCTGCCGTCCTCACTGAGCCCGAACCGCGCACGGACCTGCCCCTGAGGATCGAGCAGGGAGAAGAACGGAGCGTCGTCCGTCGCGAGGCCGATGCGCAGGCGCACCTGACCCTTGGCGTCGACGACCTCGAACTCCTCCGCGCGAACGACGCGCTTCTTCATGTGCTCGGCTCCCCGGTAGCCCGCGGGCGATGGATGTCGTTCGTATCGTCCCGCAGCCGATGGTCCGGCTCAAGCAACCAACGACGAGTATCCGTCCGTGATCGACCCCTCCGATCGGGTTCGGTCGGCCCGCCCTATCCCGTATCTATCGACAGGAAGGCGCGGCCGCGCTGCGAGACCAGGTCGCTGTCGGCACCGGCCACGAAGTACCGCAGGGAGGCCACCTCGGCCGCCTCTCCGGGGCTCATCTCATCGACGGCGGCTACGACCGCTGCCAGGTCGACGAACGCGAGCGCCTCACCCGACGGCACCGAGGACGAAGCCTCAGAGAACATCTCGGTGCCCGAGAGCCCCGGGGCACCCTGCGCGGTGTCGATGACGTCCTTCAACGCGGCCTGCGACGAGGCGAGCACGGCGGCCCCATCGAAGACGGCGTAGGCGAGCGCCGGCTGGCCCGGGGGGCCATCGAGCGAGGAGATCTCGACGCCCTGGTAATCGTACGAGACCCATGTGGAGGCGGGGACGTCGAACGTGTCCTCGCACACGGTCGGCTCACCCGAGCCGGGCGGAGGCGCGACGCAGGAGCCCGACGTCATCGATCCGACTATCGAGCCTCCGACGAGGTCCCTGAGCTGCGTGAGCGCCTGCCCCATGGCCGCCTCGTCGGTCGTGCCGATCACGATCGCGCCCGCCGGCTGGGGGAACCCGTCGTTCGAGTCGACCGACACCTCGGCGACCACGTCACCGGTCAGCGAGGAGAGCGCGTCCCCCAGCCCGGATCCGGCCAGCGGGTCGAGGCCGCCCGCCGACGCCTGATCCAGGGCCTGCTGGATGCCCGCGTCGATGTTGGACACCGCGAACAGGGCCACGGCATCGGCCGGCACCATGCCCACGAGGCCGTTCTCTCCGCCGCTCTCGATCGCCGCGCGCTGATCGTCGGAGAGCTTGTCGGTATCGATCGTCGCGTACGAGTCGAACGCGAACCCATCCGGCTCGGCGGACAACGACATAGCCATGCCCCGCGTGGCGTCGAGACCGGTCCCCGCGATCGGGGGAACGGCGACCTGCCCTGGGGCCAGCGCCGAGATCGCCTGCAGCTGCTCGAGGAGGTCGGTGGGGTTCAGGTAGAGGAGGCCCAGGCGCGCCTCCGGGAGCCCGGCGACCGTTTCCTGGTACGTCGGGTCGTCGGCGAGCGAGGGCTCGTCGCCCGACGATGCGGCCGCCACGTGACCGATCGCGCTGGGGTCGTTGCTCGCCACGAACAGATCGCCGAGCATGGCCATCGCCACGCGCTCACCCTTGCTCTTCGCGGTCCACATCGAGACGCCGTCGATCTCGTCGACCCTCCACTCCCAGCCCGACTCGGTACGGATCGTCGCCATGGCCGCGTCCGCGGCCGCCGCATCTTCCACATCGGCCACGACCACCACAGAGGGCGTCGCCACGCCGTTCAGATCCACGGTGATCGCCACCTGGCTGCCCACCCATCCGAGGTCATCGCTGGTCAGACCCGTGTCGCGCAGGGCCTCATCGACCCACCCCCCGGCCAGGTCGGTCACCTCCTGCTCGTCGCCGAGCGAAGGGAAGGCGTTGGTCAGGCGGAACAGGTTCACCTTCTGCGAAGCGGCGGGATCCAGGTACGCGGTGACGACCATGTCGGTATCGGCCGGGATCACGTCGGTGAGGGTCTCGCCGGAGCCGCGAAGCGAGTAGAACGACGCCGCCGAGGCGATGCCGGCCACGCCGATCACCGAGGCGACCACGAGCGCGACGAGCCGCCCCCGGCCCTGCGGGGCGGCCGAGACGGACTCGCTGGATTCGGGTTCCGCGGGCACGCGGGTCAGTTGGTCGTCGGGGCGAGGCGGCTGTTCCACGATGACTCCTCGTTGGGATGTGTTTGCGGTATCGGCTCGACGCACCCTCGCCTTCAGTCTAAGTCCGATCCCACGGAATCAGGCCTTGGCTCAGATGGACATGCTGTCGCGGCGCAGCGTGCATCCCGCGAGTCGCTCGGGCAGCGGCGACACGCCGATACCGGGACCAGACGGGACCGCCATCGTGCCATCGGGATCCATCTGGAAGGGCGTGGTGAGGTCCTCGTGGAAATACCGCGAGGACCCGCTGGTATCGCCCGGCAGGGTGAAGCCCGGGAGCGCCGCGAGGGCCAGGTTCAGGGCGCGCCCCACTCCGGTCTCCAGCATCCCTCCGCACCACACGGGCGCCCCCGCGGCCCGTGCGACGTCGTGGACGCGGACGGCCTCGAAGATCCCCCCCACGCGCCCCTGTTTGATGTTCACGATCCGACAGGCGCCGATCGATAGCGCCGAGCGCGCCAGGGCCGCAGACCGTATCGATTCGTCCAGGCACAGGTCGGTTCTGATCGCGCGCTGCAGGGTCGCGTGATCCACCAGGTCGTCGTGGTGGAGCGGCTGCTCGATCATCAGGAGATCGAGCGCGTCGAGTTCACGCACCACCTCCTCGTCGCGCAGCGTGTAGGCAGCGTTCGCGTCCACGCTCAGAGCGATATCGGGGTGGGCCGCGCGCACGGCCGCGACCCGTTCCACGTCCAGTCCGGGCTCGATCTTCAGCTTGATCCGGCGGTAGCCCTCCCCCAGGTATCCATCGACCTGGTCGAGCAGCTCCGCGGTCGAGGGGGCGATGCCCACCGACACGCCGCAGACCACGCGATCGGCGACCGCGCCCAGATGAGCAGCCAGGGACACGCCCGCGGTTCGCAGCTCGGCATCGAGCATCGCGTTGATGACGGCCGCCTTGGCCATCGGATGGCCTCGCACGAACGAGAAGAGCTCGTCGAGGCCGTCTGCCGCGGTCTCGGGAGCCCCCAGCAGCGCGGGCGCGAGGAAGTCGCGGATCACGAGCCAGACCCCGTCGTTGAACTCGGCACTGAAGTCCGGGACCGCGTCGGTCACGCACTCGCCCCACCCCTCGGATCCCTCGGTCTCGACCCGCACGAGCACGCAGGACTTGTCCGTCATCGTGCCGAAGCTCGTGCGGAACGGCCGCACGAGCGGCAGCTCAACCAGATACAGGTCGATCGCGCGGACCCGAGTCACCGCGCACGCTCCAGCAGGTAGGACGACGATGCCCGTTCGAACCCGATGACGATGAGCCCACGCGAGAAGGCGTCATCGAGATCGTCGGCAACGCGGTCGCGCTCGATCCGTGCGGCCGCCGGATCACCGGCGCGCAGCGCCACGTAATCGCCCGGCACGCGGACGGCGACCGCGTCGGCCTGAGGCCCCCGGGGTCCGGGGTCGCGAGCCAGATCCCACCGGACCACCAGCCGGTCGCTGCGATCCCCGGCGTTCACTGAATCCTCCATCTCCCCGTAGAAGTTGCGATGGAAGCGGTCCGCGACGGCGCCCAGCTTGCCGAGGTTGAGCCAGGCGTTGCGGGCTACCATCGGATCGAAGGTCCAACGCACCAGGCCGACCCCCTGGTCGAGAGCCTGGGCGCGCTGGGCGAGCTTGAGCGCAACCCCGATCCCACGGTGACGGCGGTCCGGGAGCGCCGCCAGCATGTGCGAATGCACGTGGAGCCCGTCGGCCGGATCCATCCCGATCCAACCGAGCACGTACCCGACGATCATCCCGTTGGACTCCGCCCCCCACGGGATGTTGCCGCTCTCGGCGATCGCCAGCAGCGCCTCCCGTGGGAACAGATGCTCCGGGCCCCATGTGGCCGCCATCACCCGTGTGATGTCCGCGATGTCGTCCAGGGACAGGAGCGGTCGGAGCGCGACCCCGGCTCGGGCCGCATGCGCGTGCGCGAGATCCCAGGCGGCGGTCCCCATCACGGGCGAGTGTACCGGGGGTCGGTTGGGCCCCCGACGTCAAAAGGCCCGCGCTTCGCGCGGGCCTCTCGATCCAACGGTGCGATTCAGCCTCAACCGCCGGCTGGCGGCGGGAGCTCCTGCCATTCCACATCGTCGAGATCGGATCCACGACGGCGCTTGAAGATCTGCGCGACGGCGGCCACGGCCGCGGCGATGAGCGCGATCTTCATCAGCTTCCTGAAGAAACCGCCCTTCTTCTTGTCCTCGGTGGCCTCGGTGTCATCTGCCATTTGAGGTGTCCTCCTTCCGGGAGTGGGCCTGGATGGACTTGAACCATCGACCTCTTCCTTATCAGGGAAGCGCTCTAACCGGGCTGAGCTACAGGCCCCATGTACCGCGCGGGCGTGTCGCCCTCATCGCAGCGTAGTCAGGGCGTCGAAAGGGTGTCAATCGAGCCGGTTCGAGCCGCGATCAGCGGGGAGGCTTCTCGGCGAGCGTGATGTCGATGCCGCCGACGATATCGCTGATCAGGTTGTAGAGGAACGCGACGAACACGTTGATCAGCGACCAGACGACCGAGAACACGATGCCGCCTATGAACACCCACGTGAAGACCACACGCCCGTCGATAGCGATCGGCGTGGGGTCTCGGGTCCCCTGCTGGCCGTTGCCGAAGACGTACCCAAGCACCTTGCCGAACTCATCGACAGCACCCGCGGCGGCGAGCACGAGGTAGATGATCAGCAGAGCGAAGAACAGGATCAGCATCACGCAGAAGTAGAAGATCAGGGAGAACTTCAGGATCGACAGCGGCCCGATCCTTCGCACGACAACCCGGGTTCGGCGGGCCGGACGACGACCCGGCCGCGAACCACGGGCAGCGGCAGGTGCTGGCGTGGGCGAGGCAGCAGGCGGCGCCGAGATCGGGGAGGTCGTGTCCGAGGCCGGGATCGCCACCGGGCCCCGCGGCGCGGTCTGGGCGCTCACTGACGCGCCCTCCTCGCCGCCCGGCTCGGAGGTGGCATCACTCCACGGCGTCTGTTCGCTGGTCTTCTCGATGGCGTGCGACATCTCCTCGGGGATGAGTTGTAAGGGTACGCCCTCGACGAGGCAAGCACCGTAGCCCTAACGATGCGTTCGCAGGGGACCCTGCCCCGCGTACAACATCCGAACGTGGATCACGGTCATCCCGGCCAGGACGGCGGGGGCGACGACCCAGGCGTTCGGCGCGGGGTCGTCCAGGAGCATGACCCCTCCGATCCCCACGCCGGCGCCGCCGATCGCCAGCAGCAGGTTCCCCCACCGGTGTGGCAGACGCACGCGGAGCGGGAACGTGCCGGCGATCACCAGGATCGAGCTCAGGAGGATCACCAGGATCGCCCAGGACCGCATGGCCCCATCATGCCATGCCGACCAGGGATGTCCGGATCATCGCTCGCGCCGCTCAAGGATCGGACTCGCCGCCGCCGATATCCCCACCACACGGGGGAGAAAGGCTCAAGAGGATGGCAGGACGGGGCACGCGGAGGACACTGGGGTTGATCATCGTGGGGGCGCTGGCGATCAGTGCCGTGGCGGTCGTGGCGCAGGCCGGGTCGGTCCAGGACACGACGGCCCTGCGGGTCGACCTGCTGGCGAGGATCGAGCAGCTCCAGGAGCGCCGCCGCGAGGGGCGCGTCGAGGTTCACCGCCAGGTCCGCAAGATCCGCGAGGCGCTCGCCGATGGCCCCGGCGTGTCGAAGGCCGACCAGCGCTACCGGCGGTGGCGGCGCCAGCAGCGCCAGCTGATCGCTCAGCTGCAGAAGGAAGAGCAGGTGCTGGTCAAAGGGATCCGAGCGCGTATCGACGCTCTCCGGCTGCGCCGTGTGACCTTGGCAGAGTGGCTCGCGGTCTACGGCGTGTTCCGTGCCTGCCCGGTAGGCGGGGACGTCTCGATCGCGGACAACTTCGGCGTGATCCGCGAGATGCCCGGCACCCCGCGTCATATCCATACCGGCGTCGACATCGGCGCGCCGGCGGGCGCGCCGATCCTGGCTCCGTTCCCGGGCACGGCCGTCGCATCCCAGAGCGGGCTCGGAGGCCTGGAGGTCAAGGTGTACGGCGAGCTCGGTCACGTCTACAACGCCCACCTGTCGGGCTACGGCAAGCTCGGCGATGTGGCGACCGGCGATGTGATCGGCTACGTCGGCGAGACCGGCAACGCTCTCGGCGCGCACGACCACTTCGGTTGGTACCCAGGCGACGGCGGTGCCGTCGACCCGTTCGACCTGCTGACCGTGGCCTGCAGCTAGGCCTCGTCGTCCATCTGAGTGACGACGGGCGCAAGCGCCACCACCGACGCGCTATCTTCCACGCGCATCGTGCGCACGCCCTGGCTCGCTCGCCCCACGCGACGGATCTGGCCGGCGGGGACGCGCACGACCTGGCCGCTCGAGGAGATCACGAACATGTCGAGGTCCTTCGTCCCGATGTACGCGCCGGCCAGCAGACCCGTCTTCTCCGTGAGCTGGTGCCCGATGACGCCCTTGCCCCCGCGGCCCTTGGTCGGGTAGTCGCCCAGCTTCGAGCGCTTGCCGTACCCGTTCTCCGTGACGCTGATCATCTCCTCGCCCTCGGAGACGAGCCCGACGGCCAATACGACATCGTCCTCGGCCAATCGCATCCCGATCACGCCACCCGTGGCGCGGCCCATCGGGCGCGACGAGCGACTCCTTGAACCGGATCGCCTGGCCCTTGCGGGAGACCATGAGGACCTCGTCGTCCCCCTCGGTAAGTTTGACGTCGATCAGCTCGTCGTCGCCACGCAGGTTGATCGCGATGAGCCCCGTGCGCGGCGAGTCGTACTCGGGCAGGGCCGTCTTCTTCACGATCCCCTTGCGGGTCACGAACAGCACGTACCGGTCGTCGTCGTAGGCCCTGAGATCGATCACCGCGCTGATCTTCTCGTCGCCGTCGAGGGCGACGCCGGGCAGGTTGGCCGCGTAGAGACCGCGCGCGGTGCGACCCGACTCAGGGATCGCGTGCGCCTTCACGCGGTAGACACGACCCTTGGTGGTGAAGAACAGCATCCAGTGGTGCGTGGTCGTCGTGAAGACGTGCTTGACGACGTCCTCCTCCTTGAGGTTCTGGCCGCGCACGCCTTTGCCGCCCCGGCCCTGACGCTTGAATGCGTCGAGCGGCAGGCGCTTGACATAGCCGGCGCGGCTGACCGTGATGACCACGTCCTCCTCGGCGATCAGGTCCTCGACGTCGAGGTCCCCTTCGTCGGCGATGACGCTGGTTCGGCGGCCGTCGGCGTGCTTGGCACGGATCTCTCCGAGCTCCTCCTTGATCACGCCGCGCAGCTTCGCCGGGTCCTCCAGCAACGACATGAGATAGGCGATCCGCTCGAGCAACTCTGCGTGCTCTGACTCCAGCTCGGTCCGGGCGAGCTTGGTGAGCCGCCGCAGCGGCATGTCGAGGATGTGGTTGGCCTGGATCTCGCTCAGCTCGAACGTCTTCATGAGCTTCTTGCGGGCCGACTCGGCGTCTTGGGAGCCACGGATGATCTTGATGACCTCGTCGAGATGGTCCAGGGCGATCAGCAACCCAAGAACGATGTGATCGCGGTCTTCGGCCCGGCGCAGGTCGTAGCTCGTGCGCCGGGTGACGACGTCGACCTGATGATCGACGTAGAAGCCGACCATCTCGGCGAGGTTCAGGGTGCGCGGCTGCCCGTCGACGAGCGCGAGCAGGATGACGCCGAAATTGTCCTGGAGCTGGGTGTGCTTGTAGAGCTGGTTCAGCACCACATGCGGGTTGGCACCGCGCTTGGTCTCGATCACCAGGCGCATGCCCTCGCGGTTGGACTCGTCCTTGAGGTCGGCGATGTCCTTGACTTTCTGGGTCTTGACGAGGTCGGCGATCTTCTCGGCCAGGCGCGCCTTGTTGACCTGGTACGGCAGCTCCGTGACCACGATCTTGGACCGCCCGTTCACGCCTTCCTCGATGGTGCTGACCGCCCTCACCTTCAGCGATCCCCGCCCCGTCTCGTACGCGTCGCGGATCCCCTGGCGTCCCAGGATCGTGGCCCCGGTCGGGAAGTCGGGCGCCTTGATGAACTGCATGAGGTCGGCCGGCGTGGCGTCGGGGTGGTCGATCGTGTGGATCACGCCGTCGATCACCTCGCCGAGGTTGTGCGGAGGGATGTTCGTGGCCATGCCGACGGCGATGCCGCCCGCGCCGTTGACGAGCAGGTTCGGGAACCGCGCCGGCAGGACGACCGGCTGCTGTTCGTACCCATCGAAGTTCGGGACGAAGTCCACCGTCTCGGACTCGATGTCGCGCAGGAGCTCCATCGCCATCGGGGCCAGGCGCGCCTCGGTGTAGCGGTAGGCGGCCGCGGGGTCGCCGTCGACAGAACCGAAGTTGCCGTGGCCGTCGACGAGCGGATAGCGCAGCGACCAGTCCTGGGCCATCCGCACGAGCGCGTCGTAGACGGACCCGTCGCCGTGCGGGTGGTACTTCTTCAGCACATCGCCGATGACGGCCGCGCTCTTACGGTGGGGCCGATCGGGGCGGTACCCGGCCTCGAGCATCGCCCACAGGATCCGCTTGTGCACCGGCTTGAGGCCGTCACGGACATCGGGCAGGGCCCGGCCGACGATGACCGACATCGAGTAGTCCAGGTAGGACCGCTGGATCTCGTCCTCGAGGTCGACCGGCTGGACCTGCCCCACGAACAACCCTTCCTGCGCCATCTGTTCGGATCAGCTCCCGGGTCAGACGTCCAGGTTCTGGACGTACTTGGCGTTGCGTTCGATGTATTCCCTGCGCGATGCGACGTCGTCACCCATCAGCACCGAGAAGAGTCTGTCGGCCGTCACCGCGTCTTCGAGCGTGACCTGCAGCAGCGTGCGCCGCTCGGGGTCCATGGTGGTGTCCCACAGCTGGTCGGCGTCCATCTCGCCGAGCCCCTTGAAACGCTGGGGGTCGCCCACCCGTTTGCCATTGGCGCTCTTGCGGAAGGCGTCCCACTCCTGCTCGGTGTAGAAGTACGACTCCTGCTTGCCTTGTTTCAGCAGGTAGAGCGGTGGCTGGGCCAGGTACACATAGCCTGCGTCGATCAGCTGGGGCATGTAGCGGAAGAAGTACGTGAGCAACAGCGTGCGGATATGCGCCCCGTCGACGTCGGCGTCGGCCATCAGCACGATCCGGTGGTACCTCGCCTTGTCCAGATCGAACTCGTCGGCGATGCCCGTACCGATCGCGGTGATCAGGGCCTGGATCTCGTTGTTCTCCAGGATCTTGTGCAGCCGAGCCTTCTCGACGTTGAGGATCTTGCCGCGGATCGGCAGTATCGCCTGGGTCGCCCGGTCACGCGCGCTCTTGGCCGAGCCACCCGCGGAGTCGCCCTCGACGATGTAGAGCTCGCAGCTGGCGGGGTCGCTGAGCTGGCAGTCGGCGAGCTTGCCCGGCAGGGACCCGCTCTCCAGGAACGACTTGCGTCGAGTGAGGTCGCGGGCCTGGCGGGCCGCCAGCCGTGCCTTGGCCGCGCTCGATGCCTTCATGAAGATGCGCTTCGCGTCCCCGGGGTGCTCCTCAAGCCAGGTGGAGAACGCCGAGTTGACGGTGGTCTCGACGAGCGAGCGCATCGAGGCGTTCCCGAGCTTGGTCTTGGTCTGACCCTCGAACTGGGGATCGCGCAGCTTCACGGACAGGATGGCGATCAGGCCCTCCCGGACGTCCTCGCCGATCAGGTTGTCGTCCTTCTCCTTGAGCAGGCCCTTCTGGCGCGCGTAGCGATTCACCACGTTCGTCAGCGACTTCTTGAGGCCCTCCTCGTGCATCCCGCCCTCATGGGTGTTGATCGTGTTCGCGAACGAGTAGAGGGATTCGGTGTAGCCGGTGTTCCACTGCATCGCGATCTCGACCTCGCCGTCGTCCCCCTTGGTCTCGATCGAGATGATCTTGTTGACGGCGTCCTTGCTCTCGGCCAGGTACTTCACGAAGTCGACGAGCCCCCCGCTGGCGCGGAAGATCTCGACGGAGCGAGGCTCCTCGCGCTCGTCCACCAGCTTGATCTCGGTGCCCTTGTTGAGGAATGCCAGCTCGCGCAGCCGCTCGGCCAGGGTCTCGCGGCGGAACTCGAGGGTCTCGGTGAAGATCTCGGGATCGGGCCAGAACTGCACGCGAGTGCCCGTCTGCTTCGTGGCCTTGCCCTTGGTGAGCTTGGACTGGGGCTTGCCCCTCTCATACGCCTGGGTGTACGCGAACCCCTCGCGGCGGACCTCGACCGTGAGCCGCTCCGACAACGCGTTGACGACCGACACGCCGACGCCGTGCAAGCCGCCCGAGATGGCATACCCGCCACCGCCGAACTTGCCGCCGGCGTGCAGGACCGTGAGCACCACCTCGACCGCGGGACGTCGGTCCTTGGCACCGGGGATCGGCTTGACCGGGATCCCTCGCCCGTTGTCCTGGACGCTGACCGATCCATCCGACTTGATCGTGACCGCGATCCGGTCGGCGAATCCCGCCATCGCCTCGTCGATCGAGTTGTCCACCACCTCGTAGACAAGGTGGTGCAGGCCGCGGACGCTGGTGGTCCCGATGTACATCCCGGGCCGCTTGCGGACCGGCTCCAGACCCTCGAGCACCTGGATGCTGCTGGAGTCGTAGCCCGACCGCTTCCTGGCCGGGGTCTTCTTGGTCGTGGTGGCCAACGAGCCTCCTGATCGAGCCCGCGCTGACGCCCCTCGCCATGCGGGAGAGCCGTGCGCGGGAAGGGTCGCACGTACCCACCCATCCTACCGCACGGGGGTGACCTCCGCCCCGGTTCCGGAGGTGAAAAAGGCCGTTCTAGCTGGGATTTCGCACGATGATCCGCATGGATGACAGCGCGCCGCCGCCCAGCGCCTCGTCGGCCTTGCGGAGGATCTCGGCCTGCAGGAACGTCGCCTGCGCTCCCCACGGGCCGCTGCTCGCTCCGACCGTGAGGACACCCTCGTCCACGGCCAGAGGGGAGGTGGCCGCCGCCAGCCTCGGGCCCACGATCTCGGGCCAGTGCGAGGCGAGCTGGGCCACCGGCATCCCGCGCGAGAACACCTCCTCGGCCATCAGTCCGTCGACCACGACGCCGAGCGACACGGGGTCGCGTGAGCGACGATCCTCCCGTCGCTCGAAGCCTTTGGAATGCGGCAGTCTCACCGCCTCCTTTGCACGACGGTCCCGGCCTTGACGTCCCAGATGGCATGGGCCGAAGTAGGGACATCTGCCTCGTCGGCCACCGTGATCAGAACCTGGCCCCCTCGCGCGGCCAAGCGCTCGCCGACGTGGTCTCGCCGGGCAGGGTCCAGGGCGCTGAACGGGTCGTCGATCAGCAGTAGCGGGGGCTCGCCGATCTCGTCGGCCACCGCAGAGGCCAGCCCGAGACGAAGACAGAGCGCGGCAGCCCATGTCTCTCCATAGGAGCCGGCGGCGCGCGCCCCGAGATCGCGCACCACCACGTCGAGGTCATCGCGGTGCGGTCCCACCAGAGACGTCCTGCGTTGCAGTTCATCCGACCGACGCGTCGCCAACATGCTTCTGAAGGTCTCCTCCCCCTCGCCGTCCGCGACGTTCGGAGCGTACGTCGTGGCCAGGCCGTAGCCGGCGAGGGCCTCGAACTCGGCGTTGGCGAAGGGGGCCAGACGCTCGACGGCCTCCCCCCGCGCCTTGATGACGGCCACGCCCGCGCTGACGAGCTCCTCATCCCACGCCTCCATCCCCACCGGCGCTCCGGGTCGATCCCACTCGCGCAGGAGCCGGTTCCGTTGGCGCAGCGCACGATCGTAGGCATTGAATACCGAGTCCCGCACTGGCCACAGGGCCGTCACGGCCTCATCCATGAAGCCTCGGCGCTTCCCTGGATCTCCCGAGACGATCGGGAGATCGAACGGTCCGAAGAGCACGGCGCGCACCTGGCGGCGCAGATCGCGCTTGCGTCGCACCGGCGAGCGGTTGACCTTCACCTTGCTCGCGCCCTTGCGTGGGATCTCGATCTCCACGAGCGTGCGGCCCTCCAGCGTCTCGAACTCACCCCGGACGTAGGCCGCCAGTGAGCCCGCCCGAACGAGCGGGCCATTCGTCGACGCTCGGGGTGAGCTCAGGGCATACAGCACGTGCATCCCTTCGAGCAGGTTGGTCTTCCCTTCCCCGTTCGGCCCGACAGCAACCGACAGCCCATCGGGCATCGGATCGATCTTCGTCAGGGCGTGGTTCCGGAAATCACGAAGCTCGACCCATGCCAGACGCATCGCGGGGAAGCCTTGCGCGCCAGCCTGTTACGACACCGCCGCGGGCAGGCGCACGGGCATCACCAGGTAGGTGAAGTCGTCGCCGTCGCCGCGCACGACGCCGGGTTTCAGGCCGTCACGCACGTCGAGGCGAACCGATTCGCCGTGGCACACGTTGAGCCCATCGGCCAGGTAGTGAGGGTTGAAGGCCACGGTCAGATCGTCCCCTTCATACCGTGCCTCCACGGTCTCGATCGCCTGCCCTAGGTCGGGGCTGGAGCTGCTGAGCTTGACCCCGAGCGCGTTGAGCTCCAGCCGAACGGGAGTCGTATCGCGCGCGAGCAGCCCCACGCGCTTCACGGCGTCGAGCAGTTGCTGGCGGCTCACCGACAGCCGGCTCTCGTGCTGCTCGGGCAGCAGCTGGCGGTAGTTCGGGAACTCGCCCTCGATCAGGCGCGACGTGAGCGTCAGTTCACCGATGCGGAACGCCACCTGCGACTCGTCAAGGAACACCTGCATCGTGGCTTTCTCGTCGGCCGCGGCGGCGCGTCCCGCCTCGGTCAGCGCCCGCTCGGGCACGATCGCTCGCCCCTCACCGTCGGCCGTGGCTACGAGGTCGCGCACGGCCAGGCGGTACGAATCGGTCGCCACCATGACCACTCCCTCGCGGCTCACCTCGATCAGCACGCCGGTGAGCACCGGGCGTGCCTCGTCCCGCGAGGCTGCGCGGCCGACCTGGTTGACGGCCTCCGCGAAGGCGCCTGCGTCGGCTGTGATCGAGGTACCAGAGGGCTCCTGCAGGCCCGGGAAGTCCTCGGCCGGCAGCAGACGGAGCGTGCCTTCGTATGCCGCGCAGCGTAGATGGGCTTGCGAGCTGTCCGTCTCGAATTCGACGGGTGCGTCGGACAGCGACTTCACCGTGTCGGCGAGCAGGCGGGCCGGCACCAAGGCAGCACCTGCCTCGCTCACCTGCACCTCGGTCGACAGGCGCGCCGACACCTCCAGGTCTGTGGTCGTGAGCGTCAGACGGCCCTCCTCGGCCGCCTCGAGCAGCACGCCGGTCAGCGCGGGGATCCCCGGGCGCGACGACACGCCTCGCTGGACGGTCTGTAGTGCCTCGGACAGCGCGTCGCGGTCACATCGGAACTTCATACCCACCTCCTGCCTCTGCTCTTAGAGAGATCTAGAAGAACCCGGTAGTAGTAGTCGTTGTGGAAAGGTGTGTAACCAGGGTGTTTTCCCAGCGTAGCGGTGCCGTGTGACGTGTGGATAGTCGGTGGGGACAACTTGACGCTCCGGCTGCCTGCTCGTGAGTGACACGAACGACCCACCGCGGGCCCCGATGTTGTCCACACCCGTCGTGGATACATAGTCAGGCTGCCCCCCTCGCCCGCCCGCGGATGATCCGCGTCAGATCCTGAACCTGCCGGAACGTGGTGTCGCGGGCCCGCATCTCGTCCTCGACCTTCTTGATCCCATGCAGCACGGTCGTGTGGTCGCGGCCGCCGAAGATCTCTCCGATCTTCATCAGTGACAGGCCGGTGCATTCGCGCGTCAGATACATGGCGATATGGCGTGCCTGGGTGAGCGGCCGTGATCGGCTCTTGGACACGAGGTCGTCGGTGGAGAGCGAGAAGTAGCCGGCGGTTTCATCCAGTATCAGCGGTGGTGGGATCTCATGTTCGGTCTGCGGCAAGAGATCCTGCAATGCCCGCTCGGCGAGATCGTGGTCGATCGCCTGGTTCGTGAGCTCGGACCAGGCGACGACGCGCACGAGCGCGCCTTCGAGCTCGCGCACGCTTTGATCGAACTTGGATGCGACGAACTCGATGACGTCGGGCGGCAGGTGGAGCGCGTCGCGCTCGGCCTTGAGCTGGAGGATCGCGATGCGTGTCTCGAGGTCCGGTGGCTGGACGTCGACGCAGAGGCCCCAGCGGAATCGCCCCACGAGGCGTTCCTCCAGGCCTGAGAGCTCGTTCGGAGAACGGTCGGACGCGATCACGATCTGTTTGCCCGACCCATGGAGGTGGTTGAACGTATGGAAGAACTCGGTCTGCGTCTCCTCGCGCTTGGCCAGGAACTGGACGTCGTCGACGAGCAGGACGTCGATCTCGCGATACCGATGGCGGAACCCGTCGCCCTTGCGTTCACGGACCGCCTTGATGAACTCGGTCACGAACTGCTCGGACGTCACGTACTTGACGCGCAACGAAGGGTTCAACCGGTGCATGTGGTGACCGACCGCGATCAGCAGGTGCGTCTTCCCCAACCCCGTGGCTCCGTAGATGAACAGAGGGTTGTAGGCGGTCGACGGCGTAGCCTCCGCCACCGCCATCGCCGCCGCGTGGGCGAACCGGTTCGAGGGACCGGGCACGAACGCGTCGAACGTATACGCGGGGAACGGGAGGCTCGGCATCGCCGCCACGCCGGGATCGACCGCCGGTGGCGCGCCGATCAGCGCGTATGCCGCCGGCGGCAGCTCGAGATCTGTGAACTCTCCCTCGGGACGCAGCGCGTCGTCGACGGCGAACTCGATCTTGACGGGGCGGCCTGCCCCGGCGGCCGCAGCCTCCTCGATCAGCTGAAGATGGTGGTGCTGCAAGCGCTCTCGTACGAGCTGGCTCGGCACGGCAAGCTCAAGGACGTCGTCGGTCAGCGTGAGCGGCTGCACGTCGGCGAACCACATCACGACGGCGGTCTCGGTCAGATCGGCGCGCGCGCGGCCGATGACGAATGACCAGATGCCCGCGGCGTCGTTGCTAGTGGGGGCGCGCGTCATATGTGAATCCACAAGACCTTTCCACAATGGTGGATAACCGTCCCGGGAAGGCGGCTCGGCCGACGCGGTTCCGCGGCCGCGCTCTCGGGGGAAGCGGGGCGCACGATAGCACGGCGGTTTTCCACACGACTCGCGGCCGCGGGGGTCTTGACACTCTTTCTGTTGTCAAGGCCCTTTGTGCAGCGCTCTCGCCGGCCCGTATACTCTCGTCCGGCCGGCGGCAGCCGGTCAACGACCAGAACACGAGGATCTGATTCAGCCATGGCCAAGGGAAAGCGCACGTACCAACCCAACAATCGCCGCCGGCACAGGCGGCACGGGTTCCGCCTGCGGATGCGGACGCGGGCCGGTCGATCCATCATCTCTTCGCGTCGCCGCAAGGGGCGCGCCCGCCTCACGGTCTGAGCACCCTCCCGTGCGTGCCGCGGAGATCCGCCGCGTCTACGGGGAGGGCAGCCGACTCGTCGGAAACCGGGTGGTACTGTTGCTCGCGCCCGGGCCCGGGTCCATCGCCGTCGTCGCTGCGCGTCGAGTGGGGAACGCGGTCGACCGGAACCGAGCCCGGCGGATCATGCGGGAGGCCTGGCGTCAGGTGTCCCCGCAGGTCACAAGCCAATATTCGACCGTCCTGGTCGCCCGAGAAGGCATCCGGGGCGCCTCGACCCAGGACCTGGTGGACGAGATGACGCAGCTGCTGGCGACGACGGAGGGACCCCGGTGACGTCAGTCCATCGCGCCCTTTGGTATCTCGGGTTCCCCGTTCGAGTCGCGCTGGTCGGTGGGATCCGCCTGTATCGAGTGACCCTGTCGGGCTGGCTCGGTGGTCAGTGCCGGTTCTATCCGTCGTGCTCCCACTATGCCGAGGCGGCGATCGTGACCCATGGGGCCGTCAAGGGCGCCGCCCTCGCGTCCTGGCGCATCCTGCGCTGCAACCCATTCGGGGCCGGAGGCGTGGACCACGTGCCGCAGAGCAGGATGTACGACCCCGTCATACACTCGTCCAGCCAGGCGGGCGGGTAGATGGAGATCTGGCAGGGACTCCTCGACGCCATCGGGTGGCTCCTCGCCCGCATCTTCGACGTCATCCCGAACTACGGGATCTCGATCATCGTCCTGACGCTCATCATCAAGCTGTTGCTGTTCCCTCTGGGGATCAAGCAGATCAAGTCGATGCAGGCGATGCAGGCGATCGGGCCGCGCGTCAAGGAGATCCAAAAGAAGTACAAGGGCGACAAGCAGAAGACGCAGGAGGAAACCATGCGCCTCTACAAGGAGGCCGGCGTCAACCCCTTGGGCGGGTGCCTGCCCCTCCTCCTGCAGTTCCCCATCTTGATCGCGATGTACCAGGTGTTGCGGACGCCCGTCCTCGAGCCGATCGACCAGCCGACGACCTACCGCGTGGCGAACAACCACCTGCCGGAAGACAGCGCCCTGTTCAACGACGTGATCACACATACCGGGACCTTCTTCCTCACGATGAACCTTCAGTGCTCGCCCGCCCAGTCTGGCTCGCAGGTCACCCTCACGGCGGGCGACAAGGACGTTCAGACGGGCTGGAACCTCGTGGACGGCGATCTCAACCCGCTACCGCAGAAGGCCGTCGGCGTGCTGGACTGCGGCGACACTGTGCCGTCGAGGATCCCGTATTTCGCATTGCTCGCCCTGATGATCGGCAGCACGTTCTTCCAGCAACGCCAGATGTCGAAGGCGAGTCCGCCGGGCGCCGCGAACCCGTCGCAGCAGGCGATCATGAAGTTCATGCCGCTCATGTTCGGCATCTTTGGGTTTACGTTCCCAACGGGGCTGGTCACGTACTGGACGACCTCCAACTTCTTCCAGATCGGACAGCAGTGGTTCCTGCTCCGCGCAGGCCATATCGGACCGGATGCGCTCGATCGGCGCCTGGCCGAGCAGAAGGCCCGCGCCGAGAACGGGGCGCCGGCCAAGAAGGGGTTCTTCGCGGCGATGCTGGAGAGGGTCGAGAACTCGACCAACGAACGCAACCGGGAGTCCCAGTCGAAGGGACAAAACATGTCGGCGCCGAAGGGCTCATCCGGCAAGAAGCTCCCTCCCGGCGCGGGAGGCACGAAGGGGAAGAAGCCGCCGCCCAAGGGTTCCACGACACGCAAGCCCAAGGGGAAGGGCTCATCCCAGAACAAGAGGAAACCGCGAGGCTCAGGATGACAACCGACGACCACCAGCGAGACGATGAACGGACCGACGAAGTCCCCGAGGACAACCTCGAGGAACAGGCCGATGCCATCGCAGACTTCGTGGACGAACTCTTGGCGAAGATGGACATCGACGCGATCGCCGAGCCCAACCGACACGGCGAGCAGGTCTACGTGGACATCGTCGACGGCTCCGACGACGACATGTCGTTGCTGATCGGGCGGCATGGACAGACGCTCGACGCGATACAGGAGCTCGCCCGCACGGCGGTCGGTCGACGCCTGGACCAGCGAGTGCGGGTCATCGTCGACGTCGAGGACTATCGGAAGCGTCGTGAGAGCCGTCTTGAGGAGGATGCCCAGGAGGCGGCCCAGCGGGTAGCTGAAGAAGGCGGCGAGTTCGAGTTCGAGGCGATGAACGCCTATGAGCGCAAGCTGATCCACGATGCCGTCGCAGACATCGAAGGTGTTGAGACAGTGTCGAGAGGCGAAGACCCCGACCGCTACGTCGTGATCCGCCCCGTCTGAACGTCCCCCACCGGGTGTAGTGCCCTTGCTCCTTCCCTGCCCTCCATTCCCCACGCACCTTGTACCCTGTGTACGGATGCGATGTGAGGCGTGTTTCACGTGAAACATGAGGACTGGGAGCGCCCCGCAGAGGCGCTCGGAGTGCTACTCGATCGACCCATGTGTGACCGCCTCGATCAATATGTCGAGATGCTTCGAACAACGGCGGCCCCGCGCGGGATGGTGGCCAAGGGGGACATCGACAGGCTCGAGGAGCGGCACATCCTTGACTGCATCCGCGCGGCGCCACTCCTGACGCCGGTTCGGGAGGCGTGTGACTTGGGTTCGGGAGCGGGCCTACCGGGGATCGTACTCGCCATCGTGCTCCCCCAGACCCGGTTCACGCTCGCTGAACCGCGACGGAACCGCTCCTCGTTCCTGTCGGAAGCCGTGCAGGAGCTTGAGTTGACCAACGCAAGCGTGCACGCCGCACGGGCCGAGACGATCAGCCATTCGTTCCATGTTTGTTTGGCGAGAGCATTCGCTCCCCCGACGCGCGCCTGGCTGACTGCCGACACGCTCCTCGCGCCCGGTGGCCGGATGATCTACTGGGCAGGCGCCGGTTTCGACCGGGCGACGGTCCCCGAAGGCGTCGAGCTCGAACTTTTCCGTAGTCCGACGCTTGCACGGTCGGGGGCGCTCGTTATGATGAGCCGGAAGTGACCAAGGCGACTCCCAGCGGTACCGCCGCGCGTTCCCCGTCCGCCAAGGGCGCCTCTTCTCGTTCATCCTCTCCGGCTCGCAAGCGTCGGCCGAAGCAACCCAAGCCGCCGGAAACACCAGGCGTCGCACGGATCGTCGCTATCGCCAACCAGAAGGGTGGCGTCGGGAAATCGACCACGGCGGTGAGCCTGGGGGCTGCACTGGCCGACCTCGGGTATCGGGTTCTCGTGGTCGATCTGGATCCTCAGGGAAACGCGTCGACCGGGCTCGGCATCAAGCATGAGTTCCGCGACGTCTCGGTGTATGACGTCATCGTCTCGGAGGCTCCCGTGCAGCAGGCCGTGGTGGCAACCCTGATTCCCGGCCTCAGCGCTATCCCCTCCACGATCGATCTCGCCGGCGCCGAGATCGAGCTCGTGAGCCAGTTCTCACGTGAGGCCCGCCTGAAGAAGGCACTCGCCGAAGTATCCGAGGGAGTGTATGACTTCATCCTCCTCGACTGCCCGCCGAGCCTCGGCCTGCTGACCGTGAACGCCCTCACGGCGGCTGAGGAACTCATCGTGCCGATCCAGTGCGAGTACTACGCCCTCGAGGGGCTGGGTCAGCTCCTACGAAACGTCTCTCTGGTCCAGCAGAACATCAACCAGGACCTGAAGATCTCCGGCATCGTCATGACGATGTTCGATCCGCGAACGAATCTGTCGGAGCAGGTGGTGGAGGAGGTCCGGAAGTTCTTCGGTGATCTCGTGTACGACGTCATCATCCCGAGGACCGTGCGCCTGTCCGAGGCCCCCGGCTACGGCCAGCCGATCACGCTGTACGACCCCAAGTCGAAGGGAGCCGAGAGCTATCGTGAGCTCGCCCGGGAGGTGGCGCTCCGACCACCCCCGGAGGGTCCCATGCCTGCGTACGCCGATCTTCCCAACTCAGCGCCTACGGAGTCGGCCGCCGTTCCCGCGCCCGAGCCCGAGCCCGAGGACTCGGCTCCCGAGCCGGAGCACGCACAGGCCCCTGAGGCGGAGGTCTTCCCTGATCTCCTGGACGAAGCTCCCGAGCCCGAGCCCGAGCCGCTAGCGCCCGAGCCCGAGCCGCTGGCGCCCGAGCCCGAGCCCGCGGACGACGACGTGTGGGAAGACCAGGAGGCGAGCGCCGAGCGCGCGGCTCGGGTATCGACTCCGCGATCCCCCCCGCCCCCCGGTCAGCTGCCTGGGCGTCGCGTCGTCGTGATCGACGAGGATGCCGCGGACTACGTGTCGACGCCCACCGCGCCCGCGCCGCCGCAGGCGAACGGTGGAAACGACCACGCGGCCGTTGCGGACATCGGAGCGACGCTCGAAGACGACGACGAGCCGAAGCGACGGTGGCGGCTGTTCCGTAAGGGAGGCGATGAATGATGGCGAAGCGAGGCGGGCTGGGCCGCGGGCTTTCCGCGCTGATCCCCGGGGCCCCCGAGTCCGGCGAGGCACCTTCCGGATTGCTCGAGGTTCCGGTGAATGCGATCACCCCGAACCCGAAGCAGCCGAGGACTCATTTCGCCGACGAGGAACTCGCCTCCTTGGCGGCGTCGATCCGCGAGGTCGGGATCCTGCAGCCCATCGTGGTTCGCCGATCCGGAGACGCCGGCTACGAGCTGGTCGCGGGGGAGCGACGCCTTCGGGCAGCCAAGCAGGCCGGGTTGGCCACGATCCCAGTGGTGTTGCGTGACACCGACGACTCCGACATCCTGCGCGAGGCCCTGATAGAGAACATCCATCGCGAGGATCTTGGTCCCATCGAGTTGGCCGACGCGTTCCGTCAGCTGCTCGAGGATCTCGGGCTCAAGCAGGAGGAGCTGGCCGACCGCGTCGGTGTGTCACGGTCACACATCGCGAACACGATCCGGCTGCTCCAACTCCCCATCGACGTGCAGCAGCTGCTAAGCGACGGCAAGATCCAGGCCGGCCACGCCCGCGCCTTGCTGGCGCTCGGGGATGCCGAGGCGCAGGCGTCGCTCGCCCTCCGCGTAGCCGCCGAGGATCTATCCGTTCGCGAGACCGAGGCGCTGGTTCGCCGATTCCTGGACACACCCAAGGCCGGCGCGAAGCCCAAGAAAGCGCCAACCAAGGTGGCAGACTCGACGATGGCCGAGGTCGAGGAGCTCCTGTCCGAGCAGCTGGCCACCCGCGTTCAGGTGCAGATGGGCAAGAAGCGCGGTCGCGTCTTGATCGAGTTCGGCTCGCCGGACGACCTCGAGCGTATCGTGTCAGAGATCATCGGATCGGGTCCGGGGCTCGCCCCCGACTGATCAGCCCGACTCGCCGTCGATCCCTTCGCTCGCTCGCATCCGGGCCGACTGTATGATGCGATCACACACCTGTTCAAGCGATAGGCCGGCGGCCTGGGCCCCCATGGGGAGCAGGCTCGTCTCCGTGAGGCCCGGGCAGACGTTGACCTCCAGCACCCAAGGCCGATCCTGATGATCGATCATCATGTCGACCCTGGTGACGTCGCGGAGTCCCAGCGTGGCGGCCGCCTCCTGAGCGATCGCGACGGCGCTCGACGCCACCCCATCGGCGACCCGAGCCGGCGCGAAGTAGTCGGTGGCTCCTGCGGTATAGCGTGCGGCGTAGTCGTATACGCCCTCCTTGGGGACGATCTCGACCAGGGGCAGCGGTTCGAGGGGTGAGCCGATGAGCCCGGCGGCAACTTCGGTGCCCTGGACGCGGGTCTCCACGATGGCCGCCTCGCTGAACGCGAGCGCGGCCATGACCACGGGCGCCACGTCGCTACGGCGGTCCACGAAGCCAACCCCCAGCGCGGACCCGCTCCGTGAGGGCTTGACCACGCAGGGAGTGCCCACTCGATCGAGCACCTCGTCCAAGGCGGCCCCGGCGCCGAGATCGCGCAGCGCCCGCCCCTCGACGACGGCCCATGCCGGGGTGGGGATGCCGGCACGATGCAGGGCGTCCTTGGCCATGACCTTGTCGAAGGCGATCTGGCAGTCGAAGGGCCCGGTCCCTGTGTAGGGGAGGTCGAGGGTTTCCAGTAGGCGTTGGACCGCGCCGTCCTCGCCCTCCTTGCCGTGAAGTGCGAGGTAGCACAGGTCCGGTGGCCGCTCCTTCAGGGCGGCGACGAGCGGGGTCTCCGCCGGGTCGATCAGTTCGGCCTCGACCCCGATCGCGGTGAGTGATGTCATCACACGTCGCCCCGATCGGATGGAGACGTCCCGCTCGGGGGTGTGACCGCCCGCGATGATCGTGACCCTCATGCGTTCAAGCTCCGGTAGAGCTGTTCCTCATCATGCAGGAGCGATCCCAGACGTGCCACGCCCTCGCGGATCCGATCCTCCGTGGGGTGGCAGAACGCCAACCTCATCTTGTCGGCGCCTCGCCCGTCCGGATAGAACGCCGTCCCGGGCACGTAGGCTACGCGGCGCTCGACCGCGGCCGCCAGCAGGGCTCGCGTATCGACCCACTCGGGCAGGCTCACCCATACGTAGAACCCGCCGTGCGGATGCGTCCATGTTGCGCCGTCGGGGAAGGTTTCCTCGATCGTCTCGATCATCGCGTCGCGTCGTGACCGATAGGTATCGACGAGCGCTGCGAGGTTCGGGCGCCATCGATCGCTCGCCAGGTACCGCTCGGTGATCGCCATGTTGAGCGAGGATCCGCACAGGTCGGCCGCCTCCTTGGCCAGCACGAGGCGCTGCACCACCGATTGCTCTGCCATCGCCCAGCCCACGCGCACGCCCGGCGAGAATACCTTCGACACGGTCCCGAGGTAGATCACGTTGTCGGGATCCAGTGTCCGGATGGCCGGCATCGGCGAACCCTCGAATCTGAGCAGGCCGTAGGGGTTGTCCTCGATGATGGGGATCCCGATCTCGCGACACAGAGACACGAGTCGGGCCCGCCGCTCGTATGAGAGAGTCACACCCGCCGGGTTTCCGAAGTTGGGGCACGTGTAGACGAACTTCGGCCACTCGCCGGCCACGAGGGCCTCCTCGAGCTGGCCAACGATCATCCCGTCGTCGTCGACCTCGATCTGCAGGAATCGGGGCTCGTAGGCGCCGAAGGCGGTGAGGGCCCCCACATAGGCGGGCGCCTCGACCGCGATCAAGTCACCCGGATCGATGAACACCTTGCCGAGCAGATCGAGGGCCTGTTGCGCGCCGGTCGTGACGACGACATCGTCGGGGTCGCCGGTGACGTCCTCCTCGGCCATCAGTTCGACGAGGCGCTCCCGCAGTGCCGGGTCGCCCTGTCCGCCCCCGTACTGGAGGGCCGAGGGCCCGAAGTGGTCGAGCGCCGCGCGCATGGCGTCGAGGACGTCGTCGTGGGGGATCGCCTCGACGTAGGGCATCCCGCCCGCGAGCGACACCACCTCGGGCCGCGAGGCCACGGCGAACAGCGCGCGCACCTCGGAGGCGGACATGCCACCCGTGCGACGCGCATACGACGCGACGAATCGATCGATCGAGAACTCGGCCATGGGAAGGCCTCAAGCCTAGCAACGGCCGCGGCTCAGGTCCTGGTGGTTCCTCCAACGAGCGGGAACACGTCGTGAGCCAGTACCTCGAGCATGTCGAGGTCGTCGAAGAGCTCGTGGTTGAGCATCACCCGCTGAACCCCCGCCTCTTCATACTCGAGCAATCGCTCGGCCGCCTGCTGTGGAGAGCCGACGATGCACTCGTCCCGCAGCTCGACGAGCTCGTCCTCGAACCGCCCCGCGCGCATCGCGCGATCGCGCGCGCGGTGGATGCGCGCGATCGCGTCGTCCTCGGTGGCTCCGACGTAGCACCACGTCATGAGGGATGTGACCAGGCTCGACTGTTCGCGGCCATCGGCCTCCACCCGATCGCGCACTCGCGCGATCCGTTCACGCACCGACGCCGGCGGCCCAGACACCGTGTTGAACTCGTCGGCCCAGCGTGAGGCGAGCCGGGCCAAGCGGGGACCTCCGTCGCCTCCCACGATGATGGGCGGATGCGGCCGCTGCACGCCCTTCGGGGTGAATGAGACGTCGTCGAGGTCGTAGTGCTTCCCCTGGAACGAGAACTGGTCGTCGCTCAGCAGGCCGTGGACGATCTCGAGTTGCTCTTCCAGGCGGTCGAAGCGCTCGGCAACCGGAGGGAACGGAAATCCGTGGGTCACGTGCTCACGCTCCCACCAGCCGGCACCCATCCCGATCTCGACGCGACCACCGCTGATGCGGTCGACCGTGACGGCAGCCTTGGCGAGCACCGCCGGGGCGCGGAAGGTCGATGGCGACACGAGCGTGCCCAGCCTGATCGAGGTCGTCGAGGCCGCGAGTCCGGCCAGGTTGGTCCAGGCGTCCGACGATCCGCGCTCACGATCGCCCATGACGCTCAGGTAGTGGTCCGACGTGAAGATCGCCTCGAAGCCGAGACGCTCTGCGGTCGTGGCCGCCGCGACCCACTCGTTCCAGGTCACACCCTCTTGTCCTTCGAGCATCAGGCAGAAGCGCACGCCGCGTAGCATAGTCTGGCCATGGACAACGACCCCACAGAAGAGCAGGAGGTGGCCGCCGACCCCGGATCCTTCGAAGCGTCTGCGGCCGAGGACATCAGCGAGCCGACGGAGGTCCAGCGAGCGACGCGAGCGGTCGGCCTGGGAGCGGCCCTCGGTCTGTTCCTGGTCGTATGGGGCCGTCGCCGCTAGTCGCCGAGGAAGCCTGCTGTGCCATCGGCGATCGCCCGGCCCACCGTCTGGGCGAACCCCGGCGCCTCGGCCCGGACCACCTCGGCCCGATGGCCGGGGCTGATCGGAACCACCTGGACGGCCGGCATCCTCGTTTCGCGCAGCATGGCTCCGGTGAGTCGCTGGAGCTGCCCGCGGGTGCCCAGTGCCGTCTCCAGCTCGCCGAGGATGTGCGTGGCCAGCATCTGGCCCGCAGGGGAGTACGACGTCGCGCTGCCGAAGTACGAGCAGGTCGGACCGCCCTCGCCCGACGTGGGCCCCTCGTCGAGCCGGATCGACAGGCACACTGCGGCGTCGAGCTCGTTGGCCATCCTGGCGCCCTCGGACGGGCTGGTATCGGAATCGTCCTCGCGCGTGACGTGTGGACGTGCGCCGGCCGAGGCGAGTCGCGCGCTGACTGCGCCCGCTATCTCTAGGGCGAGCGGATCGCCTGCCGCCGGTCCCGGGTCGATCGCGACGACGGCCCCCACCAACGGCCCGCGCTGATGGCGAAGCTCCTCGCCCTCTCGCACCTGGGCCCGACCCGGCCCGCCCTCGGAGGGCCGCATCCGCTCCAGGGTCGCGATCATCTGGAGCCCGACGATGCCGTCGGGCTCCTCTCCGACGTTCCGTTGGAAGTCTCGGACGGCGGACCCTGCCAACGGGCCGAACATCCCGTCCTCCTTGCCGGCGTCGAAGCCCAGTGCGTTGAGCTTGCGCTGCAAGTCGCGTACGTCGTCACCTCGATACATGGGGGAGTGCAGGTAGAGGGTTCGATCGCCCAGACGCCAGCCGGCTTCGACCAACTGGGTCCAGGTGTCGGGCCCCACGAGCCCGTCGACGCGGAGGTGCCGGGCCGCCTGGAATGCGGACACGGCCTCGTGGGTGGAGGGACCGAAACGGCCGTCGAGCTCGTCGGGATCGATCTCGGCCCCGGTCTCGATCAGCCGTCGCTGGATGTCGAGGACCTCGTCCCCCGCGTCGCCTGATCTGATGATGCGCACGGGTCGAGTCTGCGGCGTGAGCGTGCCACGCGGCAACCGGCCGAGGGTCAGGCCAGGTGCGGTTCGAGCTCGCGCAGGATCGCGTCCTTGGGTCTGGCGCCGACGACGCGCGCGACCTCCTGTCCGCCCTTGAACAAGATGAGCGACGGGATGCTCATCACGCCGTAGGCCCGCGTAGCGTCCTGGTTGTGGTCGATGTTGAGCTTGGCCACCTTGAGGCCCTCGCCCTTGTCCTGACCGATCTCCTCGACTACCGGAGACACCATGTGGCAGGGCACACACCACTCAGCCCAGAAGTCCACGAGGACCGGGGTGTCGGATTCCAGCACGGTCGTCTGGAACTCCTGGTCGGTCACGTCGCCGATGTTCATGTCGTTCGAACTCCTCGATGTCGTCGGGTGCCCGCGGAGCGCGGGACACGATAGGGTCTCAAACGTCGCGAGCGGGCGCGGGATTCCCCGCTAGCCGGAGGCCTCGTCCTCGAGCAGCCGCTCGGCGTCGATGGCCGCCTTGCACCCCTGGCCGGCTGCCGTTACCGCCTGACGGTAGATCGTGTCTGTGACGTCACCGGCAGCGAAGACCCCGGTGACCGACGTCGACGACCGCGGCTCCTGCACCTCGATGTAGCCATCGACGAGGTCGAGTTGCCCCTCGAACAGCGCCGTGTTCGGTGTGTGGCCGATCGCCACGAACACCCCGTCGGTGTCGAGCGCGCGTTCCTCGCCCGTCACGACGTCGCGGAGCCGCACCCCCTTGACCGCGTCGGCCCCCTCGATCTCTGTGACGACCGCGTTCCAGATCACCTCGATCTTCGGGTTGTCGAGTGCACGTCGGGCCATGATGGGCGAGGCACGGAACTCGTCGCGCCGGTGCACGATCGTCACCTTGCTCGCGAACTTCGTGAGGAAGATGGCCTCCTCCATGGCGGTGTCGCCCCCCCCGACGACCACCAGCTCACGATCTCTGAAGAAGAACCCGTCGCACGTGGCACATGCGCTCACGCCGCGGCCGCGGAGGACATCTTCACCCGGAACGCCCAACCATCGCGCGCTGGCTCCGGTGGCCACGATGATCGCGCGGGCACGCCATTCCTGGTCGCCCGCCCACACCCCGAAGGGACGACTGGAGAGGTCGACGCGGGTCACGTGCACCGGCAAGATCTCGGCGCCGAAGCGAGCGGCTTGCTTCTCCATCTGCTCCATCAGCTCGGGACCCAAGATCCCGTCGCTGAACCCGGGGTAGTTCTCCACGTCGGTCGTGAGCATCAGCTGACCACCGGCGTCGAGCCCTTTGAGCACGAGCGGAGCCAGGTTCGCGCGGGCTGCGTACAGGGCGGCCGTGTAGCCGGCCGGGCCGGAGCCGATGATGATCAGGTCACGTTCGTCGGTCATGGCAGGCATCCTCCCACAAGGTCAAACGCGCCGATATTCCCGGAGCATCACAGGCGGGCGGTGGCCAGGGCGAGGGGAGTGCACCGCTTGATCGAGACGACCCAGATCTTCACGGTGTCGGCGGCCTGCCCCTCGGCCGGACCTTCCAGGTAGATCGCGAGGTAGGCGGGCGTGCCCTCGAACGTCGCCGAGATCAGGCGGACGGGCCTGCCGGGAGCCGACGCCGCGGCGCATCGGCTCGCCTTCTCCGCTGCGTTGCCCGCGCCGATCACCGCGTCGGGTGCCGCCGCGAATCCCTCGTCAGGCCCGAGCTCGACGCCAGCCAGCTGCTCGGCCAGGGCTCGCAGGGTGTCCTGGGTGTAGTCGACCTGTTCCAGCTCCACTTCGAGTGCTCGATCTGCAGACGGGACGGTGGGCGCACCCTCTGCCCCGCCCGCGTCCTCGGCTGCCGCCCCGGTCGCGGCCGTCCGGAGATCATCCTGGGATCCGATCCTCGGCAGGGCGGCGACGACGAGCACCACGACCGCCGCTGCCGCGGCCCAGCCCGCCACGCGGCTCCAGCGTCTGTCGATCGATTCCAATCTGCCCGCCTCGATCTCCTTGGCGACGGCCGAGGACAGATCGGGCGTCCGGGGGCGGGGAAGGACCGCCAGCGCGCCGCGTGCCGCCGCGGCTGCCTGGACCTCCTCACGGCAGGTGGCGCAGGTCGTCAGGTGGCGCGCGACGTCCTCCGCGGCATCGCCGGTGAGCGATCCGTCGACGTAGTCGGCGAGTAGGGCCTCGGGGTGGGTCATCGGTCTTCCTCCGACGCTCTCACACCGCCGGGCGGTTCCCGATGCGACTGGTTCATCGCGCGGGCGAGCGCAAGTCGTCCTCGGTGCACGCGCGACTTCACGGTGCCGATCGCGACCTCTAGGATCCGGGCGATCTCGTCGTAGGGGATCTGCTCGACGTCGGCCAGCACCAGCGCCACCCGGAAGTCCTCGGGGACCAGACCCAGCGCCCGTTCGACATCGACGGCGTCGACCACCCGGTCGGATATGTCGGGCTCGGCGGGATCGGGCGTGAGGTTCTCATCGTCGCCTATCGCTCGGGCGAGGAGCGGTCCGCGGCGTCGCTTGCGCAGGGTGTCGTAGCACGAGTTGACCGCGATCCGATGGAGCCAGGTGCTGAAGGCGGCGTCCCCGCGGAACTGGGCGAGCTTGCGGAACGCCGTGACGAAGGCGTCCTGGGCGGCATCGCGGGCGTCCTCGGGATCGCCCACGATGCGCAGGCACACGGCGTAGACGCGGCCCTGATGGCGTTCCACGAGGCGACCGAACGCCTCCGAGTCGCCGGCTCGAGCCTGCGAGACGAGCGCGCTATCGGCCTCGCTCTGCACGGCCTAGACGCCGGAGGAGGGGCTGCTGGTCTCGGACTCCACGATCTTCGTGTAGGGCCTGGTGATGCTCAGCCGCCCGGCCAAGATCGTGTCGGCGGTCGTCCTCACGGTGATCGTGATGGTTCCCGTGGTCGCGTCGACGGTGCATCCGCGGCGGGTGATGCGTGCGTCCGGATCCCGCATGAGCACGATCTCGGCGGCCGCGCGACAGATCGTGACGGACCCCTGACTTCGCTGGAACTGCTCGACGCCCTCGCTGCTGGCGGCCACGGCGATGTTGGAGAGCCGGATCTTCGCCGCCACGATCGAGACCGTGTCCATGACGGCGATCCCTGCGAGCACGGCCAGGACGATCCACAGGATCGCCAGCTTGCCCAGCAGACCCGTCTCGTCGGCGAGCTGCGGGTGCCACCTCATCGGCGGAACCTCCTCGAGAGCGCGCGGACCACGTCGGCCACCTCGTTCAGTCGCACGATACGTGCCGCTCCGACGAAGACAAGCACGCCCACGATCACGGCTGACGTCACCTGCAGGAGGGGTCCGCCGAGGCTCGACTCGAGACCGTCCAGCAGCCGCGCCACGGCGTAGACCGCCGCCCCCATCGCCGTCGAAGCAGCGATCGTGCGCACGGCCGTAGCTCGGATCGAGCGCCCATCCAGCCCATCGAGCCGGCGACCGGCCGCAAGGGAGAGGATCGCCGTACCCACCACGTAGGAGAGTGCGTGGCCGAGGGCCAGTCCGGGGATGCCCATGTCGAAACCGAACATGAAGACGATATCGGCACCGAGGTTCACGATGCCCACCGCGATATTGGTGAGCGCGGGTGTCCGCGTGTCGTGCATCGCGTAGAACGTTCGCGTGAGCATCTGGAATGCAGAGAAGAACGGCAGCCCGACGGCGAAGGCCCGCAGGGTGTCGGCGATCAGGGCCGCCCCCTCGGATCCGGTCTGTCCGTGCTGGAACAGGAGCACGACGATGGGGCCGGCCAGCACTGCCAGGCCCACCGCGGCGGGGGTGATGATCGCGATCGTGTCCCGCATCCCGCGTGAGAACGAGACCCTGACGTCGTCGACGCGCCCGTCAGACCAGGCGGCGGACATGCCGGGCAACAGCGCGGTGAAGATCGAGACGGCGAAGATAGCGTGGGGGAGCGAGTAGACGATGAACGCCGCGGCGTAGGCCGTGATCCCCCCCTGCACTCGGCCGGCGAGCACGATGATGATGAAGTACGCGATCTGGTTGGCGACGACGTAGACCGCGACCCATCCGGCGAGGCGGCCCAGGCGGCGGATGGCGGCATGGCCGAAGTCGAATCGGGGCCGCCACCGGTAGCCGATCGACCGCAGGGAGGGCCACAGGGCCGCGGTCATGGCGAACACGCCGAGCGTGGTGCCCGCCGCGAGCAGGAGTCGCTGGGAGTCGGTCACCTCGGCAACGCTCGCGGGGGCGCCTCCGTGGAGGATCCAGACGTAGGCGCCGAACATCGCGATCACCACGACGTTGTTGAGGATCGGCGCGAACATCGGCGCCGCGAATCGACCGCCCGCGTTCAGGAGGCCGCCGGCGACCGCGCCCACGCCGTAGAACACGATCTGGGGCATGAACCACCGCAGGAAGAAGGTGCCGAGTTCGAGCTGGGCAGCCCTGTCGGGGCTGTCGGAGATCGAATTGTAGAGCGCCATGATCTGCGGGGCGAAGATGGCGCCGAGCAGGGCGACGGCGCTCAGCACGACGACGGTGAGCGTGAGCACCCGATCGCCGATCTCCCAGGCCTCCCGTTGGCCGTGGCGTTGGTTCCAGTCGACGAACAGCGGCACGAAGACCGATGTGAGGATGCCCCCGAGCGCCAGCTCGTAGAGGATGTTGGGGGTCGTGTTCGCGGTGACGTAGGTATCGGCGAGCGCGCTGCCCGTGACGCCCAGAGCCCACAGCTGGGCCGAGAGCCGCAGGAATCCCGTGAACCGCGACAACGACGTGCCCATCGTCATCACGGCCGTGTTGCGCTCGTAGCGCCCTCCGAGATCCTCGGGAGCGGGCGCCGCCGGATCGGGGGTCATCGCCACCGGCGAAACAACCTTCTCGACCATAGGGCGGCGAGCACGAGGGCCGCCCCGAGCGTGAGGATGAGCGCCATCCTGTTGACGGCGGTGACGCGGACGACCATCTCCTGTTGGCTGATCGGCAGGCCGCTCGGCGCACGGGTGATGACCTGGATCGTCGCGGGACCGCTCCCGGCGGCCTCGACGGGCACCTCGACCACCTGGTTGGGCGCCGAGATCTCCACGGTCATGCGATCGCCCTCGGGGAACCGGAACCGTGACGAGCGGAACTGTAGCTCCACCGTTAGGGGCGTGTCGCCCGGATCCTCCATCAGCAGCGGGATCGTGCCTTCCAGTGAGGTCAGTGTGAAGACCTGGCTGGTGTCCGGGGAAGCGGTCTCGAATACCTCCTCGGTGCCCCGCATGACCTCGTCGATCCAGGGCTGCCCCGCAGGCTCGTTGCCCACGTAGACGCCCGCCTCGGCCAGGAACAGGTTCTCGCGCCACGCGTCAGGAAGAGCCGAATCCGTGGGCAACATCGACCGCGTCGCCTCGGCTCGTCGGCGGGCCAGCTTGATCTGATCGACGAAGCTGCGCGAGAAGGTGGGGCTCGGCACGAGGGTCGCCTCGCCGCTCGTGGGCGACACTTCATCGGCCAGGCGGGTGGCGGGCACGGTCCCGAGGAACGGCGCGTCGGCCAGACGCCTCGTGATCGGACCCCAGATCCCTGCAGGGAGCCCGGCGCCCAGGCTCACGGCCACGCCTCGGACCGTATCGCTCCCGTCGGGCTGTGGCCCGGGGACCGGCGCCTCGCGCCAGATCGTCGCGAGGTCCCCGAGGACGACCTGCGCCGCGCGGATCGGATCGGCTCTCAGCGCGGGGAGTTCGAGGATCGCCTGGGTACCGGCGTCGGGTGTGATCAGCCGCACGTCCGTGGCGCCGACCGCGAGATCCCCCACCGGCGGTGGGGCGAAGGCGTTGACCTGTTCGGGGCGAAGCGCCGTCGCCGCGCCTACGAGGATCGTGTCCGCGCCGCGCCCCGCGAGCCTGATCGCAGCGTTCTCGTCGAGCGCGTCCCGTGACGCGCGAGCCACCCGGGGGTCCGGTTCCGCCCCGATCTGGCCCTCGGCCACCCTGCGGCCCAGGGCGAACTGTGGATCGAGGTCGCGTCCCAGTCCTGCGACGGAGATCGCGGGCAGCTGGGGAGCGGAGTACGGCGTGGTCACCACCTCCGCCCCCGTCGATCGTGCGATCGCCGAGAGTGCCGACAGCACGGCCGCCGCGCCGCGCGGCCCCGGCTCGGAGGCCTCGACGGTGGTGCCATCCGTGCGCTCGTACCCCTGCTGCATCCTGCGAAGGTCGCGCAGGAGGGAGGGCTGGACGACGAGGTCGATCGCCGTCTCGCGATCGGGATCGCCGAGGATGCGCTGGATCGACTCGACCTGCAGCCGCAGCGGCCCCTTGACCAAGACGGAGCGTTCGAGGGAGAGGTCCGCGAGACGGCCGTCGGGTGCGAATGCGGGGGCGGCCTCCACGTCGGCCCACCACGCGAGCAACAGGGGCTCCTGCGGCGATTGGGTGAGGTGGATCAGCGCGGTGTTGAGCGACACGACCTGGACGCCGCCGCGACGCAGGTCGAGCTGGGCCGGATACACCGACGAGTCGATCGTGTCGATCGCCAGATCGGTCATGTCGAGGTCGACGCTGAAGATGCGCTCCTCGCCCGGCGCCAGCTCCCCCTTCTTGGGGAACTGCTCGGCGTAGATCAGCGATGATCCCGGCCCGTCCTCGAGCGAGGCTGCGTACTGCTCCCGCGAACGGATCGGCTGGCCGATCGTCACCCCGTACGACAGGTCCGCGATGGCCTCGGCCCCGTCGTTGCGGGCCTTGATCGTGAGCGTGACGACCGGGTCCTTCGCGGTGGTCCACGGGGTCTGTTCGACCAAGACGGCCACTACGATCGACGGGTCGTCCTGTGCGAGGGCGACACCGGCGTGGCCGCCCGGCGACAGACACGCGGCCAGCGCGAGCAGGAGTGGCGGCAGGGCGCGGAGCGCGCGTCGGGTGGTCATGCCCGGCCCATCGTATCCACAGCTCACTGGGCCCGAAGGACCTCGCCGACCTCCCGTGCCCCGTACCACACCGCGATCGTGAGGAGGAACAGGCCGACGGCCAGGCGCAGGCTGCTCTCGGCGCTGCCGAGCGCGATCCGGGCCCCGATGCGCGCGCCGGGCACCGCACCGACGGTCAGGGCCAGCGCCACCGGCCAGTCGACGTGCCCGAGGCGCCGCGTGCACGATGGTTCCCGGGATCACGAGGACGACGATCGCCAGCAACGACGTGCCGAGCGCCCGCTTCAGGGGCATCCTGCAGCCACCCCGCCAGCAACGGCACCATGACGAGGCCCCCGCCGATCCCCAGCAGGCCGCTCACGAGCCCGGCGGTCAGCCCGATGCCCGCGTAGCGCCACGCGGTGCCGCGGAAGTCTCGATCCGGCTCGCCTGCCCGGCGTCGTCCTCTCAGGATGTCGACCGCCTGGTAGGCGAGCAACGCGGCCGTGACGATCAGCAACAGATGGGTGTCGATCACCCGGGTCAGCCGCGCGCCCACGATCGCGCCGGCGATCCCTGGGAGCGCCATCCACGCTGCGGCACGTACGTCGAGTTCCCCGGCCGATCGATAGGTCGCCGCGCCGGTCAACGCCGTCGGGAAGATCACCGGTAGCGGCGTGGCGAGCGCGTCGATCGGAGGAAGCCCTAAGAGTACCTGCAGGCCAGGAGTCATCACGATACCACCGCCGACACCGAACAGCCCCGACAGCACCCCGGCGACCAGTCCGATCGCGACGGCGCTCCAGAACTCGGTCATCCGAGCCGCTCGGCGGCCCGCGCCAGCATGTCCCGCTCGCCCTTGTAGGCGGCGCGCTTCATCGCGCGCTCCAGCGGGAACCACCGGATCTCCTCCATCTCGTCGTCGCGGTCGTCGGTGTCGCCGCCCGTGTGCCGCATCAAGAAGAAGTGGACCGTCTTGCGGATCCGGGTCTCGCCCCACACGTAGAAGTACTTCGTGTCGCCGAGCGACTGCCTCGATCTCGGCCGTCAGGCCGGTCTCCTCCTGTACCTCACGGATCGCGGCGTCCTCGTGCGACTCGCCGTCCTCGATCCCACCCTTGGCCAGACCCCACGCGAGGTCGCCACGCCGGGTCCGACGCGACGCGAGCACCACATCGATGCCCTCCTCGGTGCGTCGGTAGACGACGCCCCCGGCCGAGATCTCTTTTTGGACCGGCCCCTTGCCCGGGGTCTTCTTCTTGGGTCGTCGTCGCCTGCCCGCGCCCGAGCGCTTCTTCGAGGTAGCCGCCTTGTCGCCCGACCCGGCGGATCGCTCCGTGGATCCGGACGACTTCGCGCGGCCGGACGCACCTGCCTGCGCCGCGGCGGCCGCCCCCGTCGCGCCTGCCGAGGGACGCCGCCGGCGTCGGCGGCGCCGCTTCCTGCCACCGCCGGGTGTGGCGGCGGGGTCGGCGCCGCGATCGTCGGTTCCCACTGGCGCGATTCTAGGCCCGCGACTCAGGTCCGCCGGGAAACGGGCCGATGGAACGTGAGTAGGGACCGCACGTGAGCGGCCGCCATCGGCCCCGCCCCGAACGAGGACCATCGAGTTGGACATCAACGAACTGCTGCGGCTGCACCGTGGAACGCGGCGCCAGCGACCTGCACCTCAAGGTCGGGAACGTTCCCTTCGTCAGGGTGGACGGCGCCCTCGGCCCGTTGCCCGTCGAGTCGCTCACCGCGGCTGACACGGAGTCCTACGCGCGCGCCCTGTTGAACGAGCACAAGTCGCGGGAGTTCGCCGAGACGAGCGAGGCCGACATCGGCTACACCCTGTCGGGCGTCGGCCGCTTCCGTATCAACGTGTTCCGTCAGCGTGGCGTGGTCGGCCTGGCCGTGCGCCGGGTCCGCTCGGAGGTCCCGACGTTCGAGGAACTCCGCCTGCCTTCGGTGATGCAGGAGCTCGCCGACTCGCCGCGAGGGCTCGTGCTCGATCACCGGGCCCACCGGCACCGGCAAGACGACCACGATCGCCTCGATGATCGGACACATCAACCGTACCCGCCGCGCGCACATCGTCACGATCGAGGACCCGATCGAGGTGATGCACGACGACGTGCTCTCGATCGTTCAGCAGCGCGAGATCGGGATCGACACGGACTCGTACTCGGACGCGCTCAAGCACGTGATCCGCCAGGATCCCGACGTCATCTTCATCGGCGAGATCCGCGACCCCGAGTCGGCGCTGTCGGCGATCCAGGCGGCCGAGACCGGACACCTCGTGATCTCGACGCTTCACACGATCGACTGCATGGAGACGATCAACCGGGTGCTCGACCTGTTCCCGCCGCAGCAGCAGCGGGAGGTCCGCACGTCGTTCGCGGGATCACTGCGTGGCATCGTGTCGCAGCGACTGGTGCCCAAGGCCGACGGCAAGGGCCGCGTGCCCGCCGTCGAGGTCCTGATCAACACGGGGCGCATCTTCGACCGCATCGTCGATCCGGACAAGACCGACACGATCGTCGACGTGCTCGAACGACGGCGAGTTCTACGGGATGCAGACGTTCGACCAGTCGCTCGTGCAGCTGGTGAAGGAGGGCCTCGTCGACGAGTCCGAGGCGCGACGCACGGCCACGAACCCGCACGACTTCGACCTACAGCTGCGAGGGGTCCTGGAGCGGACCACCGCCCTGGCGGACGAGACCGCTGGGATGCCCTTCTAGCGCTGCTGGGTCCACCCCGGGCCGCCCGCTCGGCCCGGATCTCCATCGGATGACGCCGGTAGCCGTACACGAGGGCGAGCGCGAGGTACACGGGGATGAACAGCGGGCCCCACGCGCAGTACTGACGGATGTGCTGGCGCTCGTGGGCGAGCAGCCGGCCCGATACGGGCTCGGCCGACACGATCACGAAGCCCAGGGTCATCGCCGCACGGTGGATCCGCAGCAGCAGGTTCGTGAGGCCCCGAGGCGTGCGGTCGAAGATCAGGGCGCCGTCGGCCAGGCGGGGTCGCTGGAAGGTGAGCAGCCCGGCCACCAGTCCGATCAGGGTGTTGGGGAGCGTCCAGATGAAGCCGAGCCAGGTGGGCATCGTCCGACGCTACCGCGCCGCGGGTCGGCTCGGAGCCCAGAGTATCCTCGTCGGGTCATGGAAGCCCCCGGCGCCACGCTCGACGTCGATCCGCTCGCCTCGGACCTTGGGGCGGCCTTCGAGGCGGCCGGGCACGAGCTGTACCTCGTGGGCGGCTCGGTCCGCGATCTCGTCATGGGACGTGTCCAGGCCGATCCGGACCTCGACTTCGCGACGGACGCGGCGCCGCCCGAGACCACGCGACTGATGCGCCGGCTGGGCCGATCGCCCCTATCTCGTGGGGGTGCGGTTCGGCACGGTGGGTGCGCTGAAGGAGGGGCGCCGGGTCGAGATCACCACCTACCGTGAGGAGGTCTACGAGGACGACCACCGCAAGCCGTCGGTGACGTTCGCCCCCGACGTCGAGACCGACCTGTCGCGGCGCGACTTCACGATCAACGCGATGGCCGTGCGGCTGCCCGTGGGGACGTTCGTCGACCCCTTCGGGGGCGTGCGTCACCTGGCCGCCAAGATCCTCGACACGCCGCTGGAACCCGAGGTGTCGTTCGGTGACGACCCGCTGCGCATGCTGCGCGCCGCCCGGTTCGTCGCTCAGCTCGAGATCACGCCCGCCCCTCGGGTGGTCGAGGCGATCGGCCGGATGCGCGAGCGGCTACAGATCGTCAGCGCCGAGCGGATCGCCGAGGAGCTCGACGAAGCTCCTGATGGGCGACCACCCCGGCGCCGGCCTGCAGCTGCTCGTCGACACGGGCCTGTCCGAGGAGTTCCTGCCCGAGCTGTCGGCGCTGCAGCTCGAGCAGGACCCGGTGCACCATCACAAGGACGTCCTTCGCCACACCTACGCCGTGGTCGAGCGGTGCGAGCCCGACGCGACCCTGCGGCTGGCCGCGCTGCTCCACGACATCGGCAAGCCCTCGACACGGGAGATCACCGATGACGGGGTGCAGTTCCACCACCACGAGGTCGTCGGGGCACGCATGGCGGAGGCGCGGCTGCGGGAGCTGCGCTTCAAGAGCGCGACGATCGACGACGTGCGCAGGCTGGTGGAGCTGCACCTGCGGTTCCACGGCTACGGTGACGGGTGGACCGACAGCGCGGTGCGCCGGTACGTGCGCGACGCGGGCCCACTGCTCGACCGTCTGAACCAGCTCACGCGCGCGGACTGCACCACGCGGAACCCCCGCAAGGCAGAGCGGTTCGCCCGCCTGCAGGACGAGCTCGAGGAGCGCATCGCGGCACTCGCCGAGCAGGAGAACCTCGACGCGATGCGCCCGCCTCTGGACGGCACGCAGGTCATGGAACGGCTGGGCCTCGAGCCCGGTCCTCAGGTCGGCGAGGCCCTCGCCTTCCTGATGGAGCACCGCATGGAGCGCGGTCCGATCGACGAGGACGAGGCGTTCGAACTGCTCGACTCCTGGGCGAAGGAACGCGGACTCGTCTAGAGCGCAGGGGACCCGGGGCCCGACCAACTAGGCTGGCGCGCATGACGCAGACCGAGGCCGGCACGCGTCCGGGCGTCGACGGGCTCAGCGCCGCCGAGGTCGCCGCACGCATCGCCGACGGTCGGATCAATGACGTGCCGCCGGCGCCCACCCGGACCGTCGGCCAGATCGTCCGCGCCAACGTTGTCACCCGGTTCAACGCGATCCTTGGGACGATGCTCGTGCTCGCGATCGCGGCCGGGGATCTGCGCGACGCGCTGTTCGGGATCGTGCTCGTGGCCAACGCGGCGATCGGGATCGCGCAGGAGCTGCGCGCCAAGCGCACGCTCGACCGCCTGACGCTCCTCACCGCGCCCCGTGCCCGGGTGGTGCGTGACGCGGCGGCCACCGACATCGGCGTAGACGCGATCGTCCTCGACGATGTCCTGGAGCTGGGCGCCGGGTTCCAGGTGGTCGTCGACGGTGAGGTCCTGGCCGCCGAGGGGCTCGAGATCGACGAGTCGCTGCTGACCGGTGAGTCGGACCCGGTGCGCAAAGGGCCCGGCGACGAGGTGCTGTCGGGGTCGTTCGTCGCCGCGGGCGCCGGGCGGTTCCGGGCCACGCGCGTGGGTCGTGAGGCCTACGCGGCCGGCATCGCTGCCGACGTCCGCCGGTTCACGCTGACCCGCTCGGAGCTGCAGGCCGGGATCAACCGCATCCTCACGTATTGCGTCTGGGGCATCGTGCCGCTCGCCACGCTGCTGTTCATCAGCCAGTACCGGGTCAACGACGAGTGGCATGAAGCGCTGCGGCGCGCGGTGGCCGGCACGGTGGCGATGATCCCGGAGGGGCTCGTGCTCCTGACATCGGTGGCGTTCGCCGTCGCGGTCGTCCGCCTTGCGCGGCAGCGGGTGCTCGTCAAGGAGTTGCCGGCCGTCGAGGGCCTGGCCCGCGTCGACGTCCTGTGCGTCGACAAGACCGGGACGCTCACCGAGGGCACCATCTCGCTGGAACGCGTAGATCCGCTCCCGGGGGTCGAGGGGGACGACGTCGAGCTGGCGCTGGCAGCGCTCGCCGCCCACGACCCCTCACCCAACGCCACGATGCTCGCGATCGGCGACGCGTTCCCACAGGGACCCGGCGGCTGGGAGCCCGCGGAGATCGTGTCGTTCTCTTCGGCCCGCAGGTGGAGCGCGATCGACTTCGGCGAGCGGGGTGCGTTCGTGCTGGGGGCGCCGGATGTCCTCACGGATGCGACGGAGATCCTGGCCGACGCCTCCGCGGCCGCGGATCGCGGTCACAGGGTGCTGCTGCTGGCGCGAGCGCGAGCGCTGCGCGACGACGAACTTCCGTCGGATCTGACCACGCTCGCCCTGGTGATGCTCGGGGATCGGCCCCGCCCCGACGCCGCCGCCACGCTCGCCTACTTCGCGGAGCAGGGGGTGACCGTGAAGGTCATCTCCGGGGACGATCCGCGCACCGTCGGCGCGGTCGCCGATCGTGTGGGCCTGCCGCGAGCCCACGATCCGGTGGATGCCCGGTCGCTGCCCGACGACCCCGAGGAACTCGCCGACGCGCTCGAGACCCACTCGGTGTTCGGGCGGGTGACGCCGCGCCAGAAGCGGGCGATGGTCGCCGCCCTGCAGTCGCGCGGTCACACCGTCGCGATGACGGGCGACGGCGTGAACGACGCGCTCGCGCTCAAGGATGCCGATATCGGCGTGGCGATGGGCTCGGGGTCGCAGGCCACCCGATCGGTCGCCCAGCTCGTCTTGCTGGACTCGACCTTCGACGCCCTGCCCGACGTCGTGGCGGAGGGTCGGCGCGTGCTCGGCAACATCGAGCGAACGAGCGGCCTGTATCTGACCAAGACCGTCTACGCGATGCTGATCTCCCTGGCCACGGGGATCGGGACGTTCATCTTCCCGTTCCTGCCGCGTCACCTGACGCTGATCGGGGCCCTCACGATCGGGATCCCGTCGTTCTTCCTGGCGCTCGCCCCGAACGCGGACCGGTTCCGCCCGGGGTTCGTCGATCGCGTGCTCCGCTTCTCGGTCCCGGCGGGGACCCTGGCGGCGATCGCGACGTTGCTCGTCTACATCTTGGCCCAGCAGGTGAGCGGCGTGACGCTCGCGGAGGCGCAGACCACGGCGGTCATGACCCTGACGTGGATCGGCCTGCTCGTGTTGTCGATCCTCGCGGCCCCGCTCACGCGCCGGCGCCTCGCGCTGATCTGGAGTATGGCCGGGCTCTTCCTGCTCGCCATCGGTACCCCGGCCGGCCGCACCTTCTTCGCCCTCGATCCACCGGCGTCCATCGTGTGGCTCGCCGCGATCGGCGTGGCCGCGATCGTCTGGTCGTTCGCGCGGTTGTTCGTCCCCGGTGAGAGTCCGCAGGGTCCCACGCCGAGATAGCTAGGGGATCGGTCCCGCCCGCGACACCGGCCACACGACCAGCTCGGCCTTGCCGATCACCTTGTCGTAGGGGATGAACCCCAGGCTGAACCGCGAGTCGTCGGAGTTGTTCCGGTTGTCCCCCAGGACGAAGAGGCTGTCGGGCGGCACCTCGGTGCGGGGGAAGTCGGTGGTCTTCTGGCGCAGGTACGGCTCGTCGAGCGCCACCCCGTCGACGTACACGACCCCGTCCTTGGCCCACACGGTCTCCCCGGGCAGGCCGATCACCCGTTTGATGAAGTCATCGTGGTCGGGGGGCGACGCGCCCAGGCCTTGGAACAACCAGTGGACCACCCCGCCGACGAGCCCCCGGGAGGGCTGGCGCTGTGGGTCGGGATCCTCGAACACGATGACGTCACCGCGCCGCGGCTCGTGGAAGTAGTAGGGGAGCTTCAGCACGACCACCCGGTCGCCGGGCTCCAGGGTCGGCTGCATCGAGCCCGACGGGATGAAGAACGCCTGTACGAGGAAGGTCTTGATCAACAGGGCCAGGACGAAGGCCATGATGATCAGGCCGGGCAGCTCTCCGAGGAACTGAACGACGGGGTTGCGGTGGCGATGCGGGGCGTCGGGCTCGGGAGCCTCGATGGTGTCCCGCTCGGCGATCCTTGTCACCGACCAAGGGTACCGGTCGGCGGCTGTTGTCCCTCGTCACCGGGCACCCTGACCTCGATCTCCACCGCCTTGCACGATGCCCACACGTGGGCCCCCTCGCGCAGCCCGAGCCGCCGAACCGAACCGAGCGTGACCTCGGCCACCACGTGGGGGGTCGAGGCGACCCGAACGCGGGCCCGTTCCCCCTCGAGCGAGACGGCCTCGATCGTCCCGGCGAGGACGTTGCGTGCGGACGACCCTTCCGGATGGCTCGTGTGGAGCGCGACGTCGGCGGGCCGCAGGATCGCGAGCACGTCGTCGATGGGAGCGACGGGCGTTCCTGCCGGCCATGCGACCTCGAGGAACCCGCCGTCGACCACGAGCCGCCCGGCCCCCGCCTCGATCGGCTCGAGCCGTCCGCGATACAGGTTCACGCCGACGAGCTCGGCAACGTACGGGGTTCTCGGGGCGTCGCGCAGCTCGGCGGCGGAGCCGGTTTGGGTCACGCGGCCGTCTTCGATCACGATGAGGCGGTCGGCGAGTGTCATGGCCTCGACCGGGTCGTGGGTCACGAGGATCCGCACGCGGTCGAAGCTCGCGAGCGCCCGTCCGATCACCGGCCGCAGGGCGGCCTTGGACCTCACATCGAGAGCCGAGGTCGGCTCGTCGAGCAGTAGCAGGTCCGGCCGGTGGACGAGCGCCCGCGCGAGCGCGACCCGCTGAGCCTGTCCGCCCGACAGCTCGCCGGGCCGCGTGTCATGCCGGTCCGTGGGCAGGCCGAGATCGCTCAGCTGGGTCCTTGCCCGCGACTGCGCCTCTCGCCGCGCGACCCCGCGAGCGCGCAGCGGGAACGCGACGTTCTCGAGCGCTGACAGGTGCGGGAACAGGCGCAGGTCCTGGAACATCACCCCGATCGGCCGCGATTCGGGCAGCGTGCCTGCCAGGTCCCTGCCGTCCAGAGCGACCTCGCCGTGCTCGGCCTCCTCGAGCCCGGCGAGCAGGGCGACCACCGTCGACTTGCCCGACCCGTTCGGACCCAGCAGGGCCACGGTCTCCCCTCGCGGACACTCGATCGAGGCGTCCAGCTGGAAGCCGTTGCGGCGGAGCTCGAGGGTGGCGCGCAGCGTCATCCCAGGAGCCTTCGGCGGAGCGACACGAGCACGATCAGGCTGAGCACGACCAGCAACAGCGCGGGGATCGCCGCGCCGGCGGGGTCGACCTGGGACAGCTCGAACACCGCGAGTGGCAGCGTTTGGGTGCGTCCCCGCAGGTTCCCGGCGAACATCAGCGTCGCTCCGAACTCGCCGAGGGCCCGGGCCCACGCCAAGATCGCCCCCGCCACGATCGAGGGCGCCAGCAGCGGCAGGGTCACCCGCCGCGCCACGTACCACGGCCGTCCGCCCGAGGCCGCCGCCGCGTCCTCGATGCCGGGATCGATCGACCGCAGGCCGGCCTCGACCGCGAGGACCAGCAGCGGGAACGATACGAACGCGCCCGCCAGGACCGCCGCCGTCGTCGTGAACGTGATCTGCATCCCGAACGCGTCGTGGAGCCATCCGCCGAGCACACCCCGTCGCCCGAACGCGGAGATCAACGCGAGCCCTCCCACCACCGGGGGTAGCACGAGAGGGAGCACCACGAGCGCCCGCACCAGCGCCCGTCCGGGGAAGTCCCGGCGCGCCAGCACCCACGCCAGCGGCACACCCAGCACGATCGCGATCGTCGCGGAGCCGAGCGATACGACGAGCGAGAGCCGCAGGGCCTCCCTGGTTGCGGGTGACGTGGCGATCTCGACCGCGCGTCCCCAGGGCGCACGCGCGATCAGTCCGACCAGTGGCAGGGTGACGAGTGCGACGCCCAGCCCGGCGGCGACCCAGATAGCCGCGGGGATCGGGCGTACGCGCGTGCTCATGGCGCGAGGAACCCGAACTCGTCCAGCACGGACCGGCCCTCGGCCGACAGGACGAACGCCACGAAGTCCGCGCCGAGGCCGGACTCCGACGCGCCCTCCACGACTGCGATCGGATAGGTCGCCACGACGTTCACCTCGCCGGGGATCTCCACCGCCCTCAGCCGGTCCCGCACCTCGGGATGCAGGTCCGACGCGTAGACGATCCCGGCGTCGGCCTCCCCGCTCGCCACCTTGGCCACCACCGAGGCGTCGTCGATCTCGTTCGACACGACATTGGCCATCGCGGAGTGGAGCATCCCCGCGTTCGCGAGCACTTCGCGCGCGTAGTCGCCTACCGGCACTCCCTCCGCGGCCAGTACGACCTGCACGCCGGCCTCGGTGAGGTCCTGGAGCGATGCAACTCCTGCCGGGTCGTCGACCGGAGTGATCACCAGCAGACGGTTCCGGGCGAAGTCCACACGACCTGCGACCCCGACGCGCTCTGCGACTTCGTCCATCCAGGACTGGCTCGCGGACGCGTACACGTCGGCCCCGCCCTCGGCCTCGATCTGCGCGGCTAGCCCGTCGGAGGGCCCGAAGTTGAACACCACCGCGGTCCCCGGGTTGGCGGCCTCGAAGTCGGCGCCGATCTGCGTGAAGGCCGCGGTCAGCGAGGAGGCGGCGAAGACGGTGAGGGTGCGCTCGCCATCGTTGGAGCACCCCCCGGCCGCTGCCGAGACGGTGAGCGCCAGGGCCGTGGCCGCCGCGATGGCGGGCCGCCTCCTCATCCCGGCAGTTCGACCATGACGCTCGTCGCCTTCACGGTCGCGGTCGCCTCCATCCCGGGACGAAGATCCATCTCGTCGGCGGCCTCACGGGTGATGAGGGCGACCACGCGGTGCGGACCGGCCTGGATCTCGACCGAGGCCGACACCTTGTCCTTGACGACCTTGGTGATCACGCCTCCGAACGCGTTGCGCCGGCTCACCGCCGCGATGGGACGCGCGGGTCGCCGTTCGGCGAGCAGCCGCGCCACCTCGGAGGCGGCCACCCGTCGCTGTCCCCCATCGGTGCGGGTCGTGGTGAGCTTCCCGCCGCGCTCCCACCGTCGCAGGGTCTCGACCCGCACGCCCAGCAGATCCGCCGCCTCACCGATCCGATAGCTCTCGTTCATCCGGTGAGGATACAGAGATACCGGCATCTCATGCCAGAGAAATCTATGTATCCCCACTCCAGACGTGCGGGTAAACGTTTCGATGTCTCCGCACGTCTATCAACGTGAGGCTCGCAGAGGCACGATGGGCGGAGCATGGCCGATGTGGATCCGGCTCCAGGGAGCGATGACTTCGAGGCGGTGTTCCGCTCGGAGCGGGACGGCCTGTATCGGACGATGCTCGCGTTCACCGGTGGGCGCACCGATATCTCCGACGACGCCACCGCCGAGGCCTTCGCGCGCGCGTTGTCGCGATGGGGAGAGCTGAGGGACCCCGTGGCCTGGACCTATCGTGCGGCCTTCCGCATCGCGATCGACGAGACTCGACGCGACGGACGCCGCGGGTCCTCCGAAGGGGTGGCCCTTCCCGCCGCAACGACGGATCTGGTCGACCTGATGGCGGCGCTCCGCAGCCTGTCACCGAACCAGCGCGCGGCCGTGGTGCTGCGTCATCTCGCCGACCTCGACGTCCGCGAGGTAGCGCGGCGGATGAACATCTCGTCGCCGACCGTCCGCGTGCATCTGCATCGGGCGCGTACGCGCCTGCGTGAACTGCTGGCCGAGGAGGACGCGTGACCGAGCGGTGGGAGCGCCTCCTGCATGCCCTCGACGAGGTCGGAGCGCCCGATCATCTGGATGACGCGGTGCGTCGAGGCCCACGAGGGGATATCTCCGACGAACCATCGGCCCGCCGGCGTGTGGTCGCCGGCGTGGTGGCGTTCGCGGTATTCGTCGTCGCCGGGTCGTTCGCGTGGCGGGCCTTCGAAGGCGCGGAGCAAGGCCCGGTGGGCGGCGATACCTCCCCGCCGGCCGCTGTCGACCCGCGGTTGCCGGAACTGGTGGTCTCGTTCACCGAGGGTGCGCCACTGGGGGAGGGACTTGCCGGGAATGCTCTCGGCGTATACCGCATCGAGACCGCCATCTCCTATGGCGACGCCCGCGAAAAGAGCTTCACGTCCACAGGCCCCGATGGCGCCATCGTCGATTGGGTGTCCGTCGATGACATCGCCTCCCTGACCCCGGGACCTGCGGCCGGCAGTTCGATCGCGTTCACGACCGATGGGAAGGACCCGCGGGTCCGTATCGGTCCGCCGGACGAGTGGCCTGGTTTCGAGGCGTGGCCGATCGTCGATCGCCTCCCCAGCGAGCCCGGCGACTACGTCGTCGTGTTCGAGGCCGACTACGGAACCGGTACTGCCAGCACGGCGCGCCGGGTCGATGTGGTCGAACCCGGAACCCTCCAGATCGTGCTCGAGGAAGGTGGCGGGCTCGGGAAAGCCACGGCGAGCGCATCGGTGGACGGTAGATCAGTCGAGGGGTTCGTCTCGCAGACCGTGTTCGCGGAGTCGGACCTCGTCGTGGTCATGTCGCCACAGGCTCCCTCCTTCGGAGGCCAACCACGGCTGGTAGTCACCGGGGGAGCATCGGTCTCGATCGTGGGAGAGCCCACAGGGGTACGCATCGGCGTGGTCGACGAACCTCCTGACGTCGAAGGGATGCCCAGCCTCGAGGGCCTCAAGCACCTTCCACCCCTCGATCCGGACACGCGGGTGACGGGTGCCTCAGGGGAACACGTCCTGGCGCTGGACGCAGTGTGGAGCAACGGGACGGTCGGCTGGACGACCAGCGGTTCTCGCGAGGCCGTTCGCTTCTTCTTCCCGATCACGATCGTCGGGGGCGAGTCGCCGAGCGTGGCGCCGCCGCTCGAGTCGCCGGATCCCACGCCGCACTCGACGCCGGCACCGCCGGGCGATCCCGGAGCCGTCACGATCGACTTCGTGGGTGAGGATCCGCCCAACGTCACGCTGTCGCATCGGGACCAACTGGCGAAGGGACTCGTATCCACGTACGAGTGGTGCGGACAGGACAACACGTGCTCCGCGATGGTCGCCGACTTCGCCGAGTACCCACCCAGCGGCAAAGCCGTCGTCGTGCCGGCCGCCGGGCCGTTCGTGATCGCTGGACCCGCCACGAGCTTCAAGGGCGTGTTCCTGCTCGGCGATAGGAAGGTCGCAACATTCACCTCGGAGGGGATGCTCCGGATGCCATCGGAACCGGGTCGCTACTCGCTCCAGCTGACGGCCGACATCGACGGTGAAGGGAGCGAGCACGGGTCTGGCACGTTCTGGTTCACGCTCGAGGTGATCGAGGAGGGAGCACCGAATATTCTCCGGGTCGCATGCGTCGAAGGGGGCGCGGCTATCGACGTGCCTCGAGTGGTTGCTCACGCCGATGGGGTCCTCTTCGAAGTGGATGACACGAGTGGCGCTGCCGAGGGGTTCTCGGTTACCTGGGATGGGGACCGGATGAATGATGCGATCGGATTCGGCGTCAACTGGCTCTTGTGGCAGGTCCCCGTTGGCTCGATCGAGGTCGGGTGCAACCCGGTCGGTCCCGCGGGTGTCGGGACCAGTGTGCCGGTTTCCGTCCTGCCGTCCGGCTAGACGGCGAACCGCACATGCAGGATGTCGCCCTCGGCGACCTCGTAGTCCTTGCCCTCGACGCGGACCTTGCCGGCCGCCTTGGCCGCTTCCATCGAGCCGGCGGCGACCAGCTCGTCGTAGCCGATCACGTCGGCGCGGATGAAGCCGCGCTCGAGATCGGTATGGATCACGCCCGCCGCCTCGGGGGCCTTCGCGCCGCGGCGCACCTCCCAGGCCCGGGTCTCGTCGTCGCCGGTGGTGAGGAACGTGATGAGGTCGAGGGCGCCGTAGGAGGCGTTGATCACCGTGTCGAGTCCCGGCTCGGTGACCCCGAACTCCTCGAGCAAGACACGGGCCTCCTCGGGCTCCATCTCGGCGGTCTCGGCCTCGATCGAGGCGTAGACGCCGACCGCCCCCTCTGCGCTCAGCTCGGCGGCCACATCGGTACCCTCCTCCAGGTTCGCGACCACGAGCTGAGGCTTGAGGGTCAGCGGCGCGATGCCCTTGAGATGGTCGAGTTGGGCGGGGTCCAACCCGGCGTCGCGCAGCGGCACCTCGGCGTCGAGGGCGTCCTTGGCCGCCTGGAGCGCGACGACCTCGTCGCTGGGCCGTCCCTTCGCGCGCTTGGTCGCCTTCTCGAGCGCGCTGTCGACCACCGACATGTCGGCCAGGAGGAGCTCGGCCCGCACGGCAGCCAGATCGCCGACGGGATCGGCGTCGCCTCCGAAGCAGCGCACGACGACGGCGAGGGCGTCGACCTCGCGCAGCCTGGCGATCCCTTGGGCGCTCGAGACCCCACCCGGGACGTCGATGAAGCGGACCTGCGCCGCGACGGTCTTGGCCGAGCGCTCCATCTCGGTGAGCACGGCCAGCCGAGGGTCGGGCACCGAGACGACCGCCACGTTGGCCTGCCCCCCAAGTGAGCCGGTGCGAGTCATGGCGGTGAACAGCGTCGACTTCCCGCTGAACGACAGCCCCACAAGTCCCACGTCCTTCATCGGCCGCGGAGCCTATCACCACGCCGAGGGGCTCCCGTGGCATCTGCGACCATCGGCGCGAGGCAACGGACATCGGTCGGATGCGCGGTGCGACGAAGGTCCGCGAGGTCGAGCCATTCGGACCATGCGCCCGACAGGGTCTGAGGGCCGATGCCCTGATCGAGACCCGGGCGGGGTGGGGCGCCGCCAGACCCGCCCCACTCCGCCGGGCTCGTGAGGGGAGTCCGGGCGGGCGGGGATCCGACGGCCCTGCCTTCCCGGCGATCCGTTCCGGTCACGCCGGTGCGGACGAACAGAGCCCGGGGCCATGCCCCGGGCTCTGTCACGTCAGGCTCGGTCGATGCGGTGGACTAGGACTTGGTCTCCCAGAAGATCTTGCCGAGCTCGTCGATCGCGTCGAGGAGCTGCTGGCCCTGGGCCGGGTCCTCGGACTTCTTGGCCTCCCCGGCGAGCTTGGTGGCGGTCCAGAACTTGTCGTGCAGCTCGGGGAACCGCTCCAGGTGCTCGGGCTTGAAGTAGTCGGTCCACAGCACCCACAGGTGCTCCTTGACCATCGTCGCGCGCGCCTCCTTGATCGAGATGGCCCGGCTGCGGAATACGTCGTCATCGCTTCCCTGGTACTTCTCCTGGCAGGCCTTGACCGACTCGGCCTCGATGCGTGCCTGAGCCGGGTCGTAGACGCCGCAGGGCAGGTCGCAGTGGGCGTGGACGACGCTGCGCGGTCTGAGGAATGCTTCCAGCATGGTTCCCCCTCCTTCGGACGAGCTTCCAGCCGAAACCTACCACCGGGGTAGGAATCGGGTCGCGGGCCTGGTCGCCGGTGTGTGGGTGGCGGCGGTGACCGCCTGGGCGATCGTCCGCTGGCGCCCGAAGCGTGTCGAAGTGGCCGGAGCATCGATGGCGCCGACGCTGCTGCCAGGCGACTGGGCGCTTTCCGTCGTCCCGAGGTCGTACGCCGTGGGGGACGTGGTCGTCGCGGAACACCCTGGCCGTCCGGGATTCGAGATCGTCAAGCGGATCGTGGGCACGCCGGGCGACACCGTCGGCGATCGCGTGCTGGGGGCGGACGAATTCTGGATCGAGGGAGACCTGGCCGACGCCTCGACCGACAGCCGTCACTTCGGCCCGGTGACCACCGATGAGCTGCATGCCCGGGTCGTCGTGGTCTTCGGCCCCGGGGACCGGCGTCGCCGGGTGCGCTGAGGCCTACCGGCGCGGCACGCCGGCCACGACCTCGCACCGCACCGCGCGGTCGCGCTGGGAACCACCGAGACAGCGGTCTCGGCCCCGGCCTCCGTCGAGACGGTCGCGACCCTGCTCGCCCGCCAGAAGGTCGTCCCCGCTCCCACCCTCGATCCGATCGTTGCCCGGACCTCCGTTGAGGAGCCGGTCGTCGCCTGGCCCGCCGCAGATGCGGTCGGAGCCGAGCGATCCCTGGAACTCGTCGTCGCCGGCCTGGCCGAGGAACACGTCGTCGTGGCGGCCGCCCGAGAGCTCGTCGTCGCCCGGAGTTCCGACGATGTTCACGGCGCGGCCGAGGCACAGGACGCGCTCGTACGCGCCGGCGTCGCATCGCTCGCGCGGCGCCCCCCGTTGATCTCGGGGACCGCACGTGCCGCCGACGTCGATCGCCGGGCTCGCCGCGGCGAGCGCCCGAGTGGGGGTCGGCCCTCCGTTCGATCCCAGCGGCCGGAGCAGAGGGTCGGTGCCCATCTGGTCGGAGGGGCGGCCGAACCCGCATCGGCGGCCGTCCTCGACGTTGAAGCCGAGGCTCGTGAGCCGGCCTACGCACTGGCCACCCGCGCCCGAGTGGTTCGACGCCACGACGGTGTGCCCCACGCGCACGCGGGCACCGGCGGTGGCGACGATCGCGGCGCCATGCTCGGCCCGGTTCCCCGCCACGGTCACGGAATCGAGCGCGGCGTGGCCCCCCGTCCACATCGCGCCGCCCGTCCCGGTGGCCCGGTTGCCCGAGAGGGTGGATCCGTCGACGGTCACCGTGGACGCCGGGCTCGCCCAGATCGCCCCGCCTCGCTCGGCCCGCCCGGCGACGAGTGCCGAGTCGGTGATCGTGGCCTCGCCGGCGACCCAGATCGCCCCGCCACGGGTCGCCGCCGTGCCCCCGATGAGTAGCGAGTCATGTACCTGGAGCGCTCCATCCGCGCCAACCGAGATCGCCCCGCCCCGCCTCGCTCGCCCCGACGTGATCGTGACCGCGTGCAGGCGCACCGAGCCCCCATCGACCCAGACGCCGGCGGTGCGGAGATCGCCTGATTGGGCGCCGAAGATCGTGAGCCCACGCAACGTGACCTCGATGCCCCCCCGCTTGACCGAGAAGGCCCACTGACCGAGCGAGCTTGCGTCGATGAAGGCCCCCGTCTCGCCGGTCCCGGCGATCGTGATCGAACGTGACACGTTGATGTCGCCCACTCCAGCGCCGCCGACGCCCCTCAGGGTCAGCGCATAGTAGCCGCTCGGGACGCGCACGATCGCGCCATCCGGCGCCGCGGCGACCGCATCGCGGAGCGAGCACCCGCCGGCGTCGCAGAGCCCGTCGAAGGTGTCGGCCGTCGTGTCGACCAGGACCACCATGGCGGGGCCCTGTCGGGCGTGTGCCGGGGTCGTCATCGCCAACCCGGAGGCCGCGATCACCCCGGCGACGACGACGACGAGCCACCGTTCCATCGGGGGGACGGTACCGTGTCGGTCAAGGAGCAGGCCGAAGCTTCCGACCCTGATGCAGATGGATCCGACCCCGCACCGTCCACAGCGTCCCCAGGTCCCGCGTCGACCCGACCTGGGGTCTCGGTCGATGCCACCGCCACCGCTGCCCGTTCTCGGCGACGCGCCCCAGGCGCGGCCAACCCGCTCCCGGGGGTTCATCGCCAGCGTGGTGATCACGCTCCTTCTGCTGGTCATGGCCTCTGCCGCCGGGTTCGCCCCGTTGTTCGAGGAGGGCGGCTCGACCCGCTCGGCCAGGTCGCCCCAGGATGACTACAGCTTCATCCTCACCCGGGGAAGCGCGGACCGCCCGGTCCGGTGGAACCCGTGCGATGCCATCCACTACGTGATCGGCTCGGGGACCCCCCCGGAGTCGATCGATACCGTCCACGGTGCCGTCCGTGAGGTCTCGCGGCTGACGGGCATCGACTTCGTCTTCGACGGCACGACGCATGAGTTGTCGAGCGAGCTTCGGCAGGCCTATCAGCCGAGCCGCTACCCCGATCGGTGGGCGCCCGTACTCATCGACTGGGTCGACCCGGCCGAGTCGGACGTGAACTTCACCGACGACGACGACGAGGCAGCGGCCGTCGCGTCACCGTTGGTCGCCTACGGGGGCGACGGCGGGGTGTATGTGAGCGGATGGATCGTGATGAGCACCACCGATCCCAACCCCCCCGGCTTCGCGACGTTCAGCTCTGAGGGGCCCGTGCTCCTGCACGAGCTGGGGCACGTTCTGGGCCTCGGGCACGCCGAGTCGTACGGCAACCTGATGGAGCCCTCCGGCGGGGGGGTGGGCACCTTCGGGCCGGGCGACCTGCGAGGGCTGTCGTTCCTCGGTCGCGGCGCCGGATGCCTCGAGACGCCCTCGCCGGGCTAGTTTTGGTCCAGTAAGGCCCGATAGAGCGCTCGGGTCTCGGGCGCGGGGTCCACGCCCAGCTCGTCGGCCAGCGTCGCCCGGCATCGCTCGTAGGCGCGCAGCGCGCCAGCCCGGTTCCCCTGGTCCGTGAGCGCGGTGATCAGCAGGCGGTGACTCGGCTCGCGGAACGGATCGATCGAGACCACCAGCTCGGCGTCGCGGGCGGCCTGCTCGGGCTGGCCGAGCTGGAGCCAGGCGCCGGCCAGGCAGTCCAACGCTCGCAGGTGGATCTCGGCGAGCTCGGCGCGCCGACGTTCGGCCCACGGGCCGTGCGCGCCGGGCAGGAACGGGCGCGATCCGATCGTCGCGGCCGCGCGCCCCCAGCCGACGGCGTCACGAAGGTTGCCGTCACGCAGCGCCGGTTCGGCCCGGTGGATCGCATCGGCGGCGGCCGCGACGTCGACCCACGCGCCGTCGGGGAGCCGCAGTCGGTAGGCGCCCAGCCCGTGCGAGAGAGCCTCCGCCAGACCAACCTCCGCCAGACCGGCGCGCACCTTGCTGATGATGGCGCGCACCGCGACGTCCGCCGACGCCGGAGGGGTCTCCCCCCACAGTTCCTGCTCGATCTCGTGGCGCTCCACGGACCGAGCGTGCTCGAGCGCGAGCATGCCGAACACGATGCGTCCCTGCAGGCCGGGCAGGCGATCGTCGCGCACGAGTGTCGTGCCGGCCTCGATGCACAGATCGCCCGCCAGATAGATGCGCATGCCATCGTGGCGCCAACGCGACGCCAACGGGCGGACCCTAGCATCGCCTGTGACGAAGGAGGTGGCCCGATGGAGAAGAAGGTCACGTGTGAGTGCGGGTGGACGTTCCAGGGGTCCGAGGAGGCCCTGATCAGCGCCATCCAGCAGCACGGCAAGGACGTGCATCAGATGGAAGTCACGCGCGAGCAGGCGCTCGCTCAGGCAGTCCCGGTCTGACCTACACCCCGGTCGATTCGCCGACGGACCGGCACTTCGCCGGTCCGTCGGCGCGTCCGGGATCCCGCGAGACAGGGCCGGCACTCAAGTTTCATGTCCGCTTGTCCGAAACTGCACTTCTACGCTAGGATTTGCACCTGCAAATGATCTGCACACGCGAACTCGGCACGGTCGCGGCGATGATTCCCGACCGCATCTGCTGTCCAGGTACCTGACAGGACGGCCCTAGCACCGCGCGTTCCTCCGCCCGATCCCTTCGTCCCTCACCGCACCTGGAGGTGCACCCGTGTCCACGACCATCAGCACTACCGTCGACGCCCGCGGCCAGTCGTGCCCGGGCCCGCTCGTGTCGCTCGCCCGCTCGCTCAAGGACGTCGCCGCCGGTGACCTCATCGAGCTGCTGGCGACCGACCCGGGCTCCAAGTCTGACGTCCCGAGCTGGGCGAACATGAGCGGCAACGAGCTGCTCGAGGCGATCGAGCTCGACGACGCTTCGTACCGCTACGTGATCAGGAAGGCCTGACCCGTGGCGATCACCGAGGAGCGTCTCGAGGACATGACTGCCTACGCCGAGCTGCTCGCGCGCGTCGAGGCGCTCGAGGCCGGCCAGGCCGACCAGGTGGTCAAGAAGAACAAGATGACGATCATCGCGTGGGGCGGCGACCTCGACCGGATCTGGCCGACCACGATCTTGGCGACGACCGCGGCGGCCAGCGGCATGGAGGCCAACGTCTTCTTCACGTTCTGGGGATTGTTCGCGATCGCGAAGCCCGACGTGCGGATCACGGGCGACAACTGGATGCAGAAGGCGATGTCGGCCATGAACCCCGGCTCGGCACAGAAGGCGAAGCTCTCTCGGTATCAGTTCGCCGGCGCGGGGCCCGCGATGTTCAAGAAGCTGGCGGGCGACCACGGCGTGGCCACGCCCGAGGAGCTCATCCCGATCGCGCGAGACCTCGGTGTTCGGCTGATCCCCTGTCAGATGACGATGGACCTGCTCGGCCTCAAGCGCGAGGACCTGTTGGACGGACTCGAGGAGCCGATCGGCGCCGCCACCGCGATCGCCGAGATGCGTGACGCGGCCGTCTCGCTGTTCATCTAGGCGCGTCGACGCGCCGTGATGTTGAGGCGCACGTGATCGATCGCGGGCACCGGTCGTGGGCCGCGGCGTTCCAGTCGCGGGTCACCTGATGATCGTGTGGCTGCCGGGCCTACCGAACTCGGCCCTGGCTCCGTCCGACACGAGGGTGGCCCCCGCCGCCAGGCCGATCGCGGCGAGCATGGCGACGACGACAACGATCGCGACGATGCGCCGCCTCCGTTCCCGGGCCTTACGGCCCGGCCCCGCGTGTCCGTTGTTGCGTACGGTCATCGTCTGACCTCCAAGGCCACGATAGCCGCTCGAGTGTCGATGGCGGAGGCCGTCACTAGGCTGGGCGCATGTCCCCAACGCCCCCCGATGGCACCTCCACCCGCACGCCAAGAAGGTCTCGATTGGCACGCACGTTCTCCTCCGCGAGGGGCTCGGCGAACTTCCGTCGCTACCTGTTCGGCAACACGGTCTCCGCGATCGGCATCTGGATCCACTTCACGGCCTCTGCCTGGCTGGTCCTCGAGCTCACCGACGACGGCCGCGCCCTCGGCCTGCAGGTGGCGATGTACTTCGCACCCGTCCTGCTGCTTGCCGCGTGGGGAGGCGTGCTCGCCGATCGGTTCGACAAGCGCCGGATCCTGCTGATCACGCAGTCGGCATACGCCGTCCTCGCCCTGTCGCTCTGGCTCGTGGTGGCCACCGACGCGGTCCAGCTGTGGATGGTCTTCGGGCTCTCGTTGGCCTCGGGCGTCGTCACGGCCGTCGACAACCCCACCCGGCAGAGCTTCTTCGTGGAGATGGTGGGGGCCGACCAGGTAAAGAACGCCGTGAGCCTGCACAGCGCGGCGTTCACCGGCGCGCGGATCGTGGGACCTGCGGTGGCCGGCGCGCTGATCGCCACGGTCGGGATCGCCGCCTGCTTCTTGATCGACGGTCTGTCCTACCTGGCCGTGCTCGCGGCGATCGTGCTGATACGGCCCGCCGACCTGCACCCTCAACCCAGGACCGACCGGGAACGGGGGCACATGGTGGCGGGGCTCCGCTACGTCTGGGCGACCGATGCGCTCCGCCGCCCGCTGGTTGTCATGGCCGTGGCCTTCACGTTCGCGTTCAACTTCGCCGTGTTCGTGCCGCTGCTCGCCGAGCGCACCTTCGGCGGCGACGCGAGCACGTTCGGCACGCTGTCGGCCCTTGCGGGTCTGGGGTCGTTCATCGGCGCGCTCGTGCTGGCGGGGCGGGCGGCGTCGCCCTCCCTCCGGTTGCTAGCGATCTGGTCCACCGCGGTGGGGGCGAGCCTGCTCGTCGTCGGGGTGGCGCCGACGCTGTTTCTCGCGGCGGTGTCGATGGTGCCGCTGGGGTTCAGCGCGATGGGCTTCATGATCACCGGCAACACGATGCTGCAGCTCAACGCTCGACCCCAGGCACGAGGTCGCGTGATGGCCCTCTACGGGATCGTGTTCTTGGGGTCGACGCCGATAGGGTCTCCGATCGCCGGGCTGATCGGCGAGCACCTCGGTGCTCGGGCGGGATTCGTGTTCAGCGGGATGGTGGCTGGGGGGCTGGGTCTCGGGCTGCTGTGGGTTCGCCGCCGTCGCCTCGCGTCGGCCGGGGTCGAGGCGCCCGGCGCGGTGCCCGTCTGACCGACGGCCCCGGGCGGTGGCGGAGGTGACTTGGACCGAGGGGGGTCGTCACCTTCGCGCACGGGGAGGGGGTGTGCAGTTGCCCACCGCCCGGGGTGTCGCGTCGGATGGTGTTCCTATGGCGGCGGAGTGCGCCGCAGTCGTGGTCCGCACCCGGAAGGTTCTCGCGGCCTCCCGGATCGGTACGGGCCCGACTACCTGTCGTCCGAGGGGGTGATGGCCTCCTCGGCGGTGAGGACGATCTCGGCGCGCTCCTCGGGTGAGAAGGAGAGCATCGAGCGGTGTCCGTCGTGCCCGGTGCGATCGTGCTCCCGGTCGTCGCGATCGTCGATCCGCTCCGTCCGTTCGACCCGATCTCCCACCGAACCCTCCGTCCCGTCCTGACGGGAAAGATGGTGCCTCGCGGTTGCTTGTCAGGCCATACCCGTTGTGTGCGGAAGGTGCCTACCGCAGTTGTAGTAAGTAACACTACGTATGCCTGAGTCGGTGAAATGCCGGGTCAGGGGGCGGGTTCGGGCAGGTCGGGCACCTCGCGATCGATCTCCCATCCGCCGTCGGACCCCGACCTGCTCACGTCGATCGTCGTGCCGTCGGCCAGGTCGAGCCGGTACGCGGGCACGTCGGTATCGCCGCGAGGCGCCGAGGAAGTGACCGCCTCCTCGACCGCCCCCCATCGCACGCTCGTGGGTCGGGTCGGCTCGTCGGGAGCGAACCGCAGCCGGATCTCTGGAACGCTGCGGAGCCACCTAGGCAGCACGGGCGCCCACGCGATGAACACGACGCCGACCAGTGCCGCGCTGCCGCTCTCGCCCAGGGTCGGCAGCAGCACGATCGCGAGGAACGCCGCCGACAGTCGCGAGAGGTTGTAGATCACGTCGTAGACCGCGAAGACGCGGCCGCGTACGCCGTCGGGCACCGCCTCCTGCACCATCGTGTCGATCGGGATCTTCTTCCAGGCGAACGTCAGCCCGATCGCGAAGCTGGCGAGCATGACGCTCCATCGGTCGACGAACACCGCGACGAGGAGCAGGGTGATACCGCCCGCCACGAACGCGCCCGCGACGATCGTCTCCCTCGCGTACCGTCGGCTCAGTCGTCCCACGGTCGCCAGCCCGATGAAGACCCCCGCGCCACCCGCGGCGATCAGCCACGAGAACGAGCCTACGCCCTGGCCGAACCGCTCTCGGAACACGACGATGGCCAGCACCAGCACCAGCCCCTGCCCGATCTGGTCGACCGAGATCGTGGTGATCGGTCCGATCGCCCTGGGGGTATGCACGATATGACGCAGCCCGTCGGCGAACTCGGTGCCCAGCCGCCGGAACTGGTGCCGCAGCAGCTGCGGATCCTCGGGAAGCTGATGCGGACGCAGATCGCTGCGGATCGTCGTCGCGATCCCGGCGGTGATGATCCAGGCGATCGCCGCGGCCGTCACGATGGCGCCGTTGCCGGCGTTCTCGGACGCGAGCCCGCCGATGAACACCCCGGCGAGCAGGGCCACCGTGCCGCCCACCGTCGCGATCGAGTTGGCTGAGAGCAGGTCCTCGGTGGGAACGAGCCGGGGAACGACCGCCTGGGCGGTGGCGAGGAAGAAGCGGTTCACCGACGTGACCCAGAGTGCGCCGGCGTAGAACCAGATCGCACGATCGCTCGGATCCAGGAGCACGAGGAACACGGGGGCGGCCCGCAGGAGCGGCGCGGCGATCATGATCGATCGCCGTGACCACCGGTCGATGAACACCCCGGTGAACGGACCGATCACGGAGAACGGGATCACGAGGATCGCCGAGGCCGCGGCGAAGCCCGCCGCCGTGGTCGCCCGCTCGGGTGAGAACGCCAGGGACGCCACGAGCGCCGCCTGGATGAACCCATCCGCGGTCTGGCTCACCAGCCGCATGCCGAGGAGGCGCCGGAAGTCTCGGGAGCGCAGGGCTCCACGTACGTTCCCCATATCGGTGGTCATCCGGCGCGAGCCTACCCTCGACGCTACGGGATCCCATATGCGCGTGCCGATAGGGAGACGTGCGCGCACGAAGGATCCACATCGCCCTCGCCACGACCGCCGTGGCTGCCGGCTCGCTCCTCACGGCCGGCGCTCCCGCCGCCTCGCCCAGGATCCACATCGAGCCGGCAGCCCCGGCTACGATCGAAGTCGAGGTCACGGACGACATCTTCACCCCAGCCACGGCCAAGGTGGCGCGCGGAGGCACGGTGGTATTCGTGCACCTGGGAGGCCATCACACGGCGACGGATTGGACGGGCATGGACCTGTTCGACTCGGGTGCGGTCGACAAGGATAGCCCGCCCACGTTCGTCTCGTTCCCGGCGGCGGGGTGGTACCCGTACGTCTGTGTATTGCATGCCGGGATGGTCGGCCGCGTGAACGTGCCCATTCGGGCCGTGCCCGTTACGGGATCGGCCAGCCTGGCACGCAGGATCACCTGGGCCGTCGCGTCGGCCGACACCGGGTACGTCTACGACGTTCAGATCAAGCGGCCCGGCAAGCACTGGAGGTTCTGGCGCAGAGCAGTTGGGTTCCCTGACGCCACGTTCACGGGCGCCGGGGACGGCCGATACCGCTTCCGCTCGCGGATGCGCGAGCCGGGGCAGGGGCGGTCCCGTTGGTCGTCGCCCGCCGATATCGTCGTGGGCTGATCGGTCCCGAAGGACTCCGCCTCAGACGATCGGCTGACGCGCGCGCACGTCGACCACGGGGCGCACGAGCCCGTGCGCCTGCTGGGCCTCGATGTCGGCAGGCTTGCCGGTGATGAAGGCTTCCACCATCCGGTGTGCCTCGTCGTCGGTGAACTGCACCGGAGGGGATTTCATGAAGTACGAGGCGGGCCCGATCAGCGGGCCGCCGATCCCTCGGTCGAGCGCCAGCTTCGCGCAGCGGACCGCGTCGATGATGACGCCGGCCGAGTTGGGGGAGTCCCACACCTCGAGCTTCATCTCGATGTTGAGTGGCACGTCGCCGAAGTTGCGGCCCTCCAGACGGATCATGGCCCACTTGCGATCCTCGAGCCATGGCACATGGTCGCTGGGCCCGATGTGGATCTGCTCGGGTGTCAGCGGCGTGTCGAGCTGGGACTGCACCGACTGGGTCTTGGAGACCTTCTTGGACTTCAGGCGCGAGCGCTCGAGCATGTTCTTGAAGTCCATGTTCCCGCCGAAGTTGAGCTGGTAGGTGCGATCGAGCTCGACCCCCCGGTCCTCGAAGAGGCGCGCCAGCATCCGATGGGTGATCGTGGCACCGACCTGCGATTTGATGTCGTCGCCGATGATCGGGATACCGGCCGTGCGAAAGCGGTCTGCCCACTCGACGTCGCTGGCGATGAAAACGGGCAGGGCGTTGACGAAGGCGACCCCCGCGTCGAGGGCGCACTCCGCGTAGTAGCGCGCGGCCTGCTCGGACCCGACGGGGAGATAGCACACGAGCACGTCGGCCTTGGCGTCCTCGAGCACCTGGACCACGTCGGCCTCGGGGGCCGTCGACTCCGTGACCACCTCGCGGTAGAAGGTGCCGAGTCCGTCGAGGGTCCTGCCCCGTTGGACGATGACCCCGGTGGACGGAACGTCGGAGAACCTGATCGTGTTGTTGGGCTCGGTCCAGATGGCCTCGGCGACGTCCTTGCCGACCTTGTTGGCGTCGACATCGAACGCGGCGACGACCTCCACGTCTGCGACGTGGTAGCCGCCCATCTCGACGTGCATCAGGCCGGGGACGCTGTCCTCGGGATCGGCGTCACGGTAGTAGGTGAGGCCCTGCACCAGCGATGAGGCGCAGTTGCCCACGCCAACGATCGCGATACGAACCTTGCTCATGACGAGTGCTCCTTTCTGCGACGGGTCGAACGTCGGCCCGTCGAGGCGGTGTCGGTGCGGGAGCGCTCGGCGGCCAACAGCCCGTCGACCCATGTGAGGTCGGATTCGGTGGCAGCACGGCCGTGCTCCATCAGGGACAGGGTGTAGCCGTCGTCGCGCGAGCGGGTCGTTCGCATCGACTGCGTGATCGTGCCGAGCTGATCCTGCAGCGCGGCGCGCCGGCGCTCAAGCAGCCGGATGCGAGTCTCGGGCGGCAGGTAGCGGAAGAAGGCGAGGCGAACCCGGAATCGCGTTTCTTCGTTGGCGTTGTCGTTCGGGGTCTCCTGGAGCAGCTCGAGGAACATCTCCTCGCCTCGCTCGGTGATGCGGTAGACCTTCTTGCGGCGGCCGCCGATCGGCTCGTCGGTCTTGACCGTCTCCACGGCGCCCGCGCGCTCCAGGCGGCGGAGCGTCGGATACAACGATCCGTACGAGACACGCCAGGATCCGCCGAACGCGTCGCCCAGCTCGCGAGATAGCTGGTATCCGTGCATCGGTTCTTCCTTCAGCAGGCCGAGTATGGGTAGTTCGAGCATGTGACGCCCTTTCGTGGGCTCGGGGGGAGGATACCGTCCAGATATATCGTTCACATATATCGCTTCGATATATCTATCGCAACTTGCGTGTCTGCGTCAAATCTTCCATCTTGCTCGTCGTCCGCGGCTCGAAGAGAGAAGATATGGGCTGGAGGTGAAACCGGATCCGCGAGCCCCCCATCCGTGTGCCGCAGGACCTGTACGACGAGCTGCGGGTGATCGCGCTTGTCTCGGGCGTCGACGTGCAGACCCACCTGCAGTCGGCCCTGCGCGACTACCTCGCCGAGGGCGGCCACCGCGCGGCGGTGGCGGGATTCGCCCGGCGAGCACGGAGCCGCCACCGCGCGGCGCTCGAGCTGCTCGTGGACCGGAGCCCATCGAGATCCACTCCCTGACCGAGGCCGATCTCGTGGCCATCGCCGAGCTCGAGGCCGGCGCCCGCGGCCTGATCGACACCGACGCCCTCGCCGCGGTGGCTGCCGCGCCGATGGCCCGCCAGGGTGGACGCGACGCCTATCCCGGGATCCACCTCAAGACCGCGGCCCTGCTCGATGCGATCATGCGTGTCCGCCCCTTCGGCGGCCTGGACGAGCGAATCGCGCTGATCGCCACGATCGTGTTCCTCAACCTCAACGGATACGACCTCAAGGGCGAGCCCGACGAGCTGGCGCTGCTGGTCCGGATGACCGGACAGGGCCGGCTGCCGCTCCTCGACGTGGCGGCCGGGATCGAGTCGGCAACGGTCAGGCTCCGTCTGGAGGAGCCGGAGTAGCTTCCGCGGTCGCCGGCATGGGTCGCCGCCCCGCCGCGAGGGCCGCCACGGCGGCCAGCCCGCACAGCACGCCGCACCCGATCCACAGCGTCGACGGGCTCACTTGATACACGGCGGTGCCGGCCAGGGGCCCGACGACCGCAGCGCAGGCGTACATCATGCCGAGGGCGCCCTGATAGCGCCCCCGAGCATGAGGCGGCGCGCGGTCGGCGACGAAGGCGACCGTGGCGGGCGACTCGACGATCTCGCCGGCAGTCCAGAACAGGACCATGAGCGCCAGTCCGGGCAGGGCCGCCGTCACCGCCAACGAGGCGAACCCGACGCCGATCAGGACCGAGCCCAGGGCCACCATCGAGGTGCGGCCGTGCCGCTGCGTCCATGACGTGACGGGCAGCTCGAACAGGACCACGAGCAGTCCGTTCGCCGCCTGCAGCAGTCCGTACGTCGTGGTGGAGAAGCCGAGGTCGCGCACATGAAGGGCGAACGTGCTCGCGCTCTGCATGTAGACCACGGCGGTGGCGAGCACGGCCACCATCATCAGGACGAATCCGGCGTCGCGGGTCATCGAGCGCAGGGCCGGGGCTCCGCTCGAGGCTCGCTCTTCCCGCCGCGACGACCGGGTTCCGTGAGGGAGCGCCACTAGGGCGATCGACATGAACGCGAGCGAGGTCGCGGCGTCACCGATGAACAACAGGTTGAAAGAGCGCTCGGCCAGCAGCCCTGCGAGGGCCAGACCGGCAGCCCACCCGAGGTTGATCATCATCCGATAGGCGCTGAAGGCGGCCACCCGCGCGTGCGGAGGGACGAGGTCGGCGATCAGCGCGCTCGAGGCCGGTCGGTACAGCTCACCGACGAAGCCCATCAGCAGGACGACGAGCACGATCGCACCCAACTGGTCGATCCACACGAGCGAGAGCGCCAGCGCGCCGCCACCGCCGGTGGAGATGGCGATCGTCGTGCGGCGTCCCAGCCGATCGGCCATCAGGCCCCCGCTCGCCTGGGAGCCGATCGCGCCCAGTCCGTAGGCGGCCAGGCCGAGTCCGGCCTGGCTCGCCGAGTAGCCGCGCCCGGTCAGATACAGAGTGATGAACGGCAGGATGAACGTGCCGAGGCGGTTGATGAACGCCCCGGCGAACAGGATCCAGACCTCACGCGGGAGGCCTCGCAGGTTCTCACGGAGCGTGGGGGAGCCGGGCTCGCTCACGCCCCCGGCCTGCGGTACGGCGAGATCGAGCGTGGCACGGCGATGCCGTCGGCCAGCGTGGGATCGGGCTCGGGGTCTCCGACGGCGAGGCCCAGCGGCAGCACGCCCGCCCATATCGGGAGCCCAAGGTCCTCCTCGTCATCGAGTGGAGGCCCGGTGCGGACCTTGGCGGAGGCCTCGTCGATGGGGATCGCCAGGATGTGGGTCTGACGGAACTCCTCGTCCGAGGGCATGCGTGCCTCCTCGCCCCGGCCTGGGGCCACGTGGTCGGCGAGCGCCCGTGACATCGCGTCGAACTCGGCCCGGTCGGTGACCTCGCGGGCGCGGCCGTAGAGCACGACCGATCGGTAGTTCATCGAATGATGGAACAGTGACCGGGCCAGCACCAGGCCGTCGACGATGGTGGCCGCCACGCAGGCTTCGGTGCCGTCGTGAAGCGCGCGCATCGTCTGGGACGCACGGGATCCATGGATGTACAGCGTGTCGTCGACCCGCGCGTGCAGCATGGGGATCATCCGTGGCGATCCGTCGTCATCGACCCACGCCACGTGGACGATGAGCGCCTCGTCGAGGATCCGCCCGATCAGTTCGGGGTCGTATCGGCCCCGCTCGGGGACCCGCCGCACCCTGGTGCGATCGGTGGGAGGCGTGTCCGACATCACCGCATGCTAGCGGTCGCGACGGGCGCCTCGACCGGCGAGGGCTCCAGAACAGTGTCACCCGGGGGCGCGGGCTCGATCGACGTGTCCACCTCCAGGTGCATGCGCTGCGCGGCCCGATCGAGCGCCCCCAGGAGGGGGCGCCCGAGCACGAGCACGAGGAGGGCGTTGCCCACCGCCCGGAAGGTGTCCCACGCGAACGACGTGATCCCGTAGAACGCCGCGTAGTGCCGCAGGTTCTCGCCCGCCGATGCGGTCGGGTCCCAGGCGATCGCGGTCTCAGCGGCAAGGAACGGCCATGACCACAGGTTCATGAGCGCGCCGAACATGTACCCGGCCACGATCCCGTAGACGGCGAGCGCCCCCAGCCGGATCCTCCACGCACCGGAGCGCGGCATCATCCCCGCCCCCATACCCACCCATCCCACCGCCACCATCTGGAAGGGGAGCCACGGGCCGAGGCCACCGATGAACAGACCGCTCGCGAAAGTGCCCACCGCCCCGAGCAGGAACCCGAAGGTCGGCCCGAACGCGTTGCCGGCGACGAGCACCACGATGAACATCGCGCTGAATCCGGCGACGAACCCGGGCAGGCGCAGCGCCACCATCGCGGCTCCGAGCACGCCGATCAGCGCGATCGACTTCGGTCCCATACCGCCGCGCCCGAGCTCGACGAACAGCAGCGCACCCAGGCTCGCGAGCAGGATCGCCAGGATCCACGGGCCGTCGACCCGTTCGTGATCGCCGCCAGACAGCGCCGGGAGCACGAACGGCCACAGGAAGGCCATGAGGCCGACGACGTTGAGGCCGACCATCCCCGCGACCTGGAGCCACGAACGGTGCCCCAGCGTGCTCACGCCAGCGCCTCCGCCACCTGCTCGGGCGTCAGCCATCCAGGTCCGAATGCCCGGGTCATCTGCGGCGCGAACACGTGGGAATCACCGAGGACGTCGCCGGGGGCGCCGTCGGCGATCACCTCCCCGCCGGCCAGCATGACCACACGCGTGGCCACCGCGGCGGCGAGTTCGACGTCGTGGGTCGCGAAGAGCACCAGTCCGCCGTCGGCCGCATGCGTACTCATGAACGTCGCGAGCTCGCGCTTGGCCGAGGGGTCGAGGCCTCGGGTCGGTTCATCCATGAGCAGGACGCGCGCCCTCCCGGCGGCGACGGCCGCCGTCGCGACGAGCAGGCGCTGTCCGGCCGACAGGTCGCGCGGGTGCCGATCCGCGAGATGGGCGACCCCGAGGCGCTCGAGGATCTCCTGCGGGCGCACGCCTTCGATCCCTCGTGCGTCCAGGGTGATCGCCACCTCCTGAGCCACCGTGTCGGCGAACAGGATCGAGTCAGGGTCCTGCGGGCACAGCGCCGCCTCGATGCCCGGCCTGGGCGCGTGTCCGCCGATCTCGACGGCCCCGCGGGCGGGGGCGTGCACCCCTGCTACGGCCCGCAGCAAGGTGGTCTTGCCGGCGCCGTTTCGGCCCATGACCGCGATCACCTCGCCGCCCGCGGCCACCAGATCGACGCCTCGAAGCGCCACCGAGGACCCGTGGCCCGCCGTGAGCGAGCTCACGCGCAGCAGCGTGTCACCTGGGCTGGCGATCGGCCCGCGATCCGCGGGGGCGGGGATCGCCCCACCGATCCGCCGCGCGTCGCGCACGGTCAGCGGGACCGGATCCCAACCCAGGAGTCGCCCGAGCCGCGCGACCGGTGGGCCGAGCGAGAGGCGGCGGATCACGTCGGCGGGCGCGCCGGCCAGCACGCGACCCTGGTCGAACCCGAGGGCGAGATCGACCTGACCGGCCACGCGCTCGAGACGGTGCTCGGCCACGATCACCGTCATCCCCTGGTCGTGTACGAGGCGCTGCAGCGCTGCCAGCACGTGCTCGGCCGCCTGCGGGTCGAGCTGTGAGGTGGGCTCGTCGAGGACCAGGATGCGGGCACCGGCGGCCAGAGCGGCGGCGATCGCCACGCGTTGACGCTCACCGCCCGACAGCGTGCGCACGCTCCGGCTCCTTAGCGGCTCGATGTCGAGGAGGTCGAGCATCTCCTCCACGCGGCGGCGCATGTGCGACGGGTCCACGCCGAGGTTCTCCATGCCGTAGGCGACCTCATCTTCGACCCGATCGAGCACGAACGAGGCCCCCGGATCCTGCGGCACGAACCCCACGGCGTCGGCGAGCTGCCGAGGAGGATGGGCCAGGGTGTCGCGGCCATCGACGGCGACCCGGCCGGCGAACGACCCTCCCGAGAAGTGGGGCACCAGGCCGTTGGCCAGGCGCAGGAACGTGGACTTCCCCGAACCGGTCGGCCCGGCCGCCAGCGTGAACGTGCCCTCGTCGATGTCGACCGTGACCTCGACGAGGGCGGGGGTCTCGCCGTGCGGATACCGGAACGAGACGGCGTCGATCGAGATCGCCGGGTTCATCGCGATCCCTCGGGTCGGGGCAAGACGCCGGGCAGGGCGAGGGCGAGGATCGCCACGACCAGGATGGGGTCGATCGTTGGCCACTCGATCGGCGACGTGCTCGGATGCAGGCCGCCTCTGGTGGTCCAGGCGGCGCCCAGGAAGGCGCCCACCGCGACGAGGGAGGCGGCCGTCATCGCCAACGCCCCCGCGCTCCAGCGGGCCGGCCGGTAGCGCGTGCGACGCCCACGGCCGTGGCCGCGGGCGTCCATGCTCTCGGCCAGCGTCACCGCCTCGTCCATGCCGGTCTCGAGAACCGGCACGGCCGTGGCCGGCAGGGTCCGCCACGACGTGGGGATGCCACGGAGCGCCTGAGCCTCTCGGACGCGTCCCACCATCGCGATCGTCCGGGGGGCGATCGAGAGTGCGAGGGCGGCGGCGAGCGCGGGCTCATGGAACCGGCGCGGGGCGAGACGAACCACGCCGAACGGGTCGGTCACCGAGTTGAACGTGCCGAAGACGATGAGCAGGGTGGCCAGCCGGGCCCCCTCGAGGAAGGCGAATGCCGCGCTCTCGACGTTCACCGTGCCGAGGACGGCCAGCGAGGTGCGCACGAGGATCGCGACGAGACCAGCGATCGCGAACACACGGAACGAGCGAGCGGTGGGGCCCGGGATCCGCTGGGCCGCGTAGACGAACCACGAGACCGCCACGAGCAGCCCCAGGTAGAAGGGGTTGGTCGTCGTGAACGCGACGAGGCCGGCGCAGGTCGCCCAGACGATCCACGCGCCCGGATGCACCTAGCGGGCTTCCTTCCTGTCGCGACGGCGCAGGAACCAGCCGGCGGCTCCGAGCGCCGCGATGGCTCCCACGACGATGAAGAGGCCCGCTCCGGGACCTCCCCCTCGCCCGGCGCTCGCCGCTGCGAGATCGGCCAAGGGGCTCGCCTCGACGATCGCCGGCGAAGCTGTGTCGGTAGTGGTCGCCGGCGTGGCGGTGGGCGTTGGCGATGCCGATCGGGAGGGGCTGGAGCCCGGCGGCGGCTGCGCGGGCGGGGAGGATCCCGCCCCCGTTCCGCTGCCGGCGCCACCGTCACCGGACCCGCCTCCGCTCCCCGAGCCGCCTCCGCCTCCCGAGCCGCCCCCGCCGTCGCCGGGAGGCGGCGGCGAGGGCGATGGCTCAGGAGCCGGCTCACACACGTCGTCGAGCGCCACCGAGGGTGGCGGCCGGTGCGTGCCGCCCGAGTCCCCTGTGCCCCACGACCATCCGTCGACGTCGCCGTTGCCGATCGCTACGGAGGCGGCTCCCGATCCTGCCCAGGACCACCCTCCCGAGCCGCTCCCGTGCCAGTAGCCCCAGTACTCGGGGTACTGGGCGAAGCAGTCGCCACCGCTGGGGCCGACGCCGGCGAGCTGGCACACGGCCTGTCCGCCGAACCCCAGCCGGTACGGGAGCCCGTACTGGGCCCCCGCCAGCTGGATCAACCTCAGACCGCTCACCGTCGGGGCGTCGAGCGCGACGCAGTACGTGGTCGTGCCCGAGCCGGTGTCGACCACGAGCGCGGCGTGCGGCCCGTCCGACGCGGCGCATACTGCGCCGGACGTAGCCGCGGCGGGCCCGATAACCGGCAGGGCCAGCGCCAGTGCGAATGCGAGGGTCCGCAGCTGCCTCATGTCATGCGCAGGGCGGGGTGCGCCCGGCGTTGCCGGTCACCGGTCCCGTCACCGGCAGCGCTGCCCCGAGCAGTCCGGGGATCGCGCCGATCGTCGCGCCGACGTCGGCGCCCGAGCGCGCGTCGCCCGACCACGAATACGCCCATGCCCCGCACCGCGGGTATTGGAGCCTGCGGAGCGCCGCCCGGCCGCCGGCGGGGACGGGGAGGCCGGCGGCGGCGTAGGCCTGCAGCACGAGTGCGGTGGAGTTGGCGTCGGTCGCCAGCCACGCCGCCGAGTACGCCCACCCGCCCTTGTCGGGGTCGCGGACGGTGTCCAGGTAGGAGAAGGGGTCGGTCGCGTAGCCGTTGCGTCCCGTCGCCTCGAGCGCCTGGATCGCGTAGGACGTGGCGTTCGACTCGGAGGCGAAGTAGTCGGTCTCGGACCCGTCCCAGCACGACTCGTCGTCGGTGCCCGAGGCGTAGGGCTCGTCGTACGCCCAGCCGCCGTCGGGACACTGCGCGCCGAGCAACCAGTCGGTGACGGCGAACCCGGGCTGGACGCCGGCGCTCTTGAGCGCCAGTGTCGCGAGTGCCTGATCGAAGACAGCCGCCGTGCCGAAGCGCCCCGCGTCGGTGATCGTCGTGCGGAGCTCGCGCACCAGGTTCTCGCCGCCGAACGCCCGGGGATCGCGGCCGGCCGCGGCAACCGCGATCACGACCTTGGCCCGCAGGCCCACCGCCGTGACGTTGCCCTTGACGACCTGACGTCGCAGGTATCCCAGCGCCTTCCGCAGCGTGCGACGTCCGGTCCCGGCGGCCACGATGGCCACGACGGCGTCGCTGGTGGATCCGATCGGCGAGAAGGCGGGGATGGCCCCGTTCGCTCGCTGCTGCGAGTCGAGGTATCCGATCGCGGCCTCCGTCCGGTCGGCGTCGGTGACGGCGAAGGCGGTGGAGGGGACGAGCAGCACGGCGAGCGCCGTGACCAGCATGGTGACCCGTCGCAGGGTCGTGCCCATGGGGGCTCCTTTCCGGGCGTCCTCGCGCCCAACGTGGACGACCCCCCCGTTCGGGAGGGTCGATCGTCGGGGCGCGTGGCCCGGCGGCGTCTCCCCCTTCCGCGAGGGTCGTTCGGCCGTGCGTCGCGCAGGGCGGCCTGGCTCGTCCACCGGGGTGGACCTACAGTTGCGGGACAGCGCCGGAATCTGACCGGCTTCGCCTCCGCGACGCGGTGCGAAGGCGACGCTAGCACGACCCGGGGACCCGTGCCTGCGGGGACACATCGGTCACGCGATCGCTGCGCTTGCTGGGCAACGGGCCCGAACAGGTGTTGAATCGGGGCGATGACGAGATCGACCCCCCGATGGATCGCGTCCGCGTGCGCGGCCGCGGCGATGCTTCTGGCCGCCTGCGGCCCGGTGGACAGCCTGGGCTCCCAGGACCCGTCCGCGTCCCCATCCGGCACCGGGCCCGTGGTCTCACCCACGGCTGCGCCTCCCGCGTTCGCGTCCGAGGCCCGTCTCGAGGGGCTCTACGAGCTCAAGCTCATCCAGGTGTCGACCAACGTCTTGGGCACCCCCGGCAGGCTGAACGACCGCTGGACGATCGCCTCGGACTGTGAGACCGGTGCGTGCGATGTGGCGATCGAGGTCGACAGCGACGGCTCGACGTCGGACGCCGCGCTCGTGAACGGTCGCTACCGCTGGACGCAACGCTGGGCGAACTACTACTGGTGCGGCAGCGGGAAGAAGCGGGACGACATCCCCTCCGTCGCCGAGTTCTCGATACAGCCGACGGAGTTCGGGCTGATCGACGGCGCGTGGGTCGTCACCGAGTTCGAGGGCACGCGCCTCACCCACGGTCTCACGGCGACGTCGTGCGACCGACCGTCGGAGCGGTACGCGATCCGCGGAGTTCGGATCTAGTCGGAGGGCGATCCCCTGAGCTTGGGGGCGTCAGCCGCGCGCGTCGTCGTCGTTGTCGCGCAGGTAGCGCTCGATCTCGGATGCGAGCTCGTCGCCCGAGGGGATCGACCCCTCCGGGAGCTGCGCCTCGAGCTGGGCCACGAGCTCGCGCGTCTCCTCCTGCGAGGCCATCGCGGCGTCGAGGCCGGCGCGCTGGGTGCTGGCCGCGTCGGGGAGCGAGCCCAGCGGCACGTCCACCTCCAGGTGTCGCGAGACGTGGTCGACGAGGGCGATGGTGGCCGCGGCGAAGGGGCCGCCGAGGTAAGGGGGGACCTGAGCGTAGAAGCCCGACGCGGGGACGCCGGCGCCCGTCACCGCCATCTCGACGACGCTGAGCGCAGCCGCGGGGACGCGCAGGAGCCCCTCGGGGCCCTGTGTCTCGCCGTGCGTGAGCATGCCGTCGACCGAGGCCGTGGCGAAGACCGGCACCGGACGGGTATGGGGGACGGCCGCCGGGACGGCGCCCATGCTCACCCATTCGACCACCCCGTGCGTGAGGGCGAACTGCATCACGTCGTCACCGAGTTCGCGCCAGCGGAAGTCGGGTTCGGCCCCATGCAGGATCAGCAGGTCACGGCCTCCCACGCGACGGCGACGGAGCTCGAGCTTCGGGTAGTCCAGGTGCGTGAGCACGCCGTCGACCACGTCCAGGACCGGGCGCCTCGATCGGTAGTCGAACAACGCGTCGGGATCGAACTCCGCCACCGTCGGGGCGTCGTTCGCCAGGTGCTCCGCCGCCCCCGACGCCGCGCCGGCGGCGTCGATCCATCCGTCGAACGCCCCGATCAGCACCGGGGCCACGAGATCGTCAAGGTCGCCCTGCAACCGATAGAGGGTCATGCCCCCAGGATAGGTGCGGCGGCCGGCTTCCGTGCAGGACGCGGGGGCGCCGCCTCAGCTTTTCTCCCTCTGCGTCTCCGCGACCACGCTCTTGAGGGTCGACATCGCGTTCATCGCGACTGGGAATCCTGCGATCGTCGCGGTCTGCATGATGACCTCGCCGAGCTCGGTCGCCGTGATGCCCGCCTTCAGCGAGGCCCGCAGGTGCTGGGGGATCTGCGAGGAGCGGCCCAAGGCCACGAGCGCCGCAACCGCCGCCAGCTCGCGATCACGGATCGAGAGCTCCGGTCGCCCGTACATGTCGCCGTAGATGAACTCCACGATGGAGCGGCCGAGGTCGCCCAGCCCCTCGACGGCGGCAAGTGCCTTCTCGTCGTGAACCTCCAGGAACCGGACGCGTCCGCGCTCGTATCGATCGTCGCTCATCGGTTCGAACCCCCATCGTCGTGCTCGCCGACCCTACGGAGGTCGTCGCGTGGGCTCACGCAGGCTCGGCCGCGCCCACGTGTCCGACCCGCTCGAAGCCTACGCGCTCGTATACACGTGCCGCGTGGTCGTCGCCCGCCGACAGGCAGAGCAGACCGATCCCGCGGGCCACGGCATCCCGCGCGAGCACCGACGTGATCGCTGCGCCGATGCCTCGGCGTCGGTGGGACGGCAAGATGGCGACCCCCGTGATCTCGGTGGCGTCGGGCAAGGGCTGGTGGCTCCCCACTCCGACCATCGTCGTTCCCTCGAGCGCCAGCGCGAGGACGGTGTGTCCCTCGGTGAGCCGTAGGCGGTTGAACAGGGTGCCGCCCGGATCGAGCTGGCGCGCGATCTCCGCCGCATCGTCGGGCGGGGTGGCGGCCCCCGCCGGCACCGGCTGCCCGAAGGCGATCATCGCCACCGCCGTGCTCATCGCGATGTCGTCTGTGGGGGAGGCGAGCCTGACCTCGATGCCGCCGGGTGGCTCGATGGGGATGAGCATGTCGGGCTCGGCGTGCAGGAGCGGCATCCTCGACACGCGCATCCCCGAGGCCTCCGCCGCGCTCCCGACCCCCGCGCAGAGGTCGTCCACCCATTCCAGGGCCTCGGGCTGGTCGAGCGCACGCTGCCGCGCGCGCACGGCGTCGACATCCTCGCGGGAGAACGCCGTCGAGCCGGGGGTTGGTCGGGCGTAGTAGCGCCAGCCGGTGGCTTCGTCGCGGATGAACAGCGTGAACGGGCCCACGGCCTCGGTGCGCACGGCGGCTCGCGGCACGGCGTCGAGGTACACGTCGATGCGACGGAGCAGCTCAGGGTCGGGCATCACGGAAGGCTACCGGCCGCTAGTAGCGGGCACCTGCAGCGTCGGGCAGCGCGTCGAGCTCGGCCACGTCGTCGGTGCTGAGCGACAGCGCGGCGGCGCCGACGTTCTCCTCAAGGTATCGCCGGCGTTTCGTCCCCGGGATGGGCACGATCTGCGGGGCCAGCTGGAGGAGCCAAGCGATCGCGACCTGAGCCGGCGTCGCCCCGTGGCGTTCGGCAACCGACCGCACGCGCTCCACGAGCGCGAGGTTGGCGTCGATCGCGTCGTCGGTGAACCTCGGGAGTCGCCGCCGGAAATCCTCGGCGTCGAACGTCGCCGAGGTGATGGCGCCCGTGAGGAACCCGCGCCCCAGCGGCGCGTAGGGGACGAAGGCGACATCGTGCTCGACGCACCAGGGCACGACGTCGTCGAGGCGCTCGCGCGTCCACAGCGACAGCTCGGACTGGACCGCCGAGACAGGATGGATCTGCGTCGCGACCTCCAGTTGGTCCACGGTGACCTCCGACAGGCCCAAGCGCCGGACCTTTCCCTGTACGGCGAGTTCGGCCATCGCACCCCACGAGTCTTCGATCGGGACCTGGGGGTCGACACGGTGCAGGTAGTACAGGTCGATCACCTCGCGACGGAGCCGGCGCAGGGACGCGTCGACCTCGGCGCGGATCCGGTCGGGGTGTGCCGCGTTGTCCAGCGGATACCCGCCGTTGGGACCGACGACGAGGCCCACCTTGGTCGCCACGACCGCATCGTCGTGGCCCTGCAGCGCCCTCCCCACCAGGTCCTCGTTCTCGAACGGCCCGTAGACATCGGCGGTGTCGAAGAAGGTCACACCGAGCTCCAGCGCCCGATGGATGACTCCAACGGACTGTTCGTCGCTGTGCTCGGCGAGGTAGGCCCAGTTCATCGGCATGCAGCCGAGGCCGATCTCACCGACCTCGGGACCGCCCGCTCCGAGCCGCCGTGTGCGCATCCGTCTCGCCTCCTGTTGACGTCACGCGCACGTTAGCCTGTACCGTCCCGCGGATGGATCAGGGTCGGCCGCCGCGATGGCGTGAGGTGTTCCAGGGAACCCGAGGCCGCCTGACGGCGGGGCTCTTGATCCTCGAGGCCCTCGTCGCGGCCCACTCCCTCGTGGTTGCGACGATCATGCCGGACGTGCGTGACGACCTCGGCCGTACCGAACTCTACGGCCTTGCGTTCACGGCGGTCGGCCTGGGCACGATCGCGTCGATCCCCGTCGTGGGGGCCGCGCTCGACCGCTATGGGGCGCGGCGCGTGCTGACGCCGGTGCTTGCGGTCTTCGCGGCGGGTCTCATCGTCGCTGCGCTCGCGCCCGCGATGCCGGTGCTGGTCATCGGTCAGTTCCTGTTCGGGGTCGGCGGCGGCGGCCTTTACGCCCTGTCGATCGGGGCCGTCGCGAAGATCTACCCCGACCGGCTCCGGCCACGGGTGATGGCGCTGCTCGCCACGATGTGGATCCTCCCCGGGCTGATCGGCCCGCCCCTTGGTGCCTTCCTGGCGACCGCGGTCGGATGGCGGTTCGCCTTCCTCGTCCCCTTCCCCATCATGCTCGTGGGTTGGGCGCTGATCGCGCCGTCCCTCGACCTGATCCCGACGCTGGAGTCGGAGAACCGGATCCCCTTGAGGTGGCCCCTGCAGCTGATGGTCGGCGCGGGGCTGACGTTCACCGCGATCACCGTCGTGGAGTGGTGGGCCATACCCGTGGCCGCGACCGGCCTCGCGATCGGTATCCCTGCCCTGCTGCGCGTCGCTCCTCGCGGCACCTTCCGCGCGGAGCCAGGACTGCCGGCGGCAGCGCTCGCGGCGCTCCTGCTGTCGATGGGGTTCATCGGCGTCGACGCCTTCCTCACCTTGATGCTCACCGACGTCCGCGGACTCTCTCTCGCCGAGGCCAGCCTGGTGATCACGTTGGCATCGATCACGTGGGCGTCCGGGAGCGCCTGGCAGTCCGGCAGGGCCCAGCGCTATCCGCTCGGTCGTATCGTCGGCGTCGGCGCCGGCCTCGTGCTGGCGGGCTCCGTGATCACGGCCGCCGTGCTCTGGGCCGCCGTGCCGGTGTGGGCTGCCTTCATCGGCTGGAGCATCGTCGGGGCGGGCATGGGTATCGCGTGGCCAACGATTCCCTTGGCGGCGATCCGAGCGGCGGATGAGGGCCAAGAGGCCGGAGAGGTGTCGTCGGTTCTGCTCATGGACGTGATCGGTATCTCGACGGGTGCGGCGCTTGGTGGCGGCATCATCGCGGTGACCCAGGCGTCCGGCTCGGCACTATCGGCCGGCATCGGGGGATCGTTCGCGCTGGCCGGTGTCGCCCTCGTCGGGCTCATCGCGGCGAGCCCGCGGATCCCCGGCCGGCCTCAGGGGTGAGGGGCCGGCCGCGGGCGGCCGGCCCCTCGCCTGGCTCGGGGGGGAAGCTCCGAGTCAGATCACGAGCCGGGCTCGGCAGACCTCGCCCGTCGCGATGTTGCGGGCCTTGAACCAGAAGTGGTCGCGACCCTCGAGGTTGCGCGCCGGACGACGGATCACGATGGCGCCCTCGTCGTCGGTCCGCCGCAGGTCGGCGAGCACCAGGTGTCGGTTGTGCGCGATCTTCACGCGCCAGATCTCTCCGGCGACCCCGGACTTCACCTTGAACCCGACGCGGATCACGTGTCGCCCGCGGGTCGTCAGCAGCGCCGCGTAGTGGCTCTCGCCGCTGCAGGGACCGCGCGTGCCGACCTTGACGCCGTCCCCGCCACCGTCCCCGCCGTCGCCGCCCGCCGCGGCCGGGCCCGCGAGCATCCCGATCAGTCCGATGCTCGCCACCGTGGCGATCGCCAGTCGTTTCGCTCGGCTCATCACCTGCTCCCTTCGTCGTGCGGTCGCTCGTCCGGGGGAACCCGAACGGCCTGGGAGCAAGCGTTCCAGCGCCTCGGTCCGGACCGCAACGCGACCATGGTCGCGGGACGTTGCAGCCCGGCCCGGGCGCCGTTCGGATCAGCGAAGGTACGTGCCGCCGCCGTCGACCGCGAGTGTCGTCCCCGTGATGAACCCGGCGTCGGGTCCGCACAGGAACGCCACCGCCCGTCCAACGTCACCCTCCGCGTCGCCCCACCTGCCCAGCGGAACCTGCGAGAGCACGTGCTGCTCGGCGCCCGCCATCGAGGACAGGACGGCCTCGACCGAAGGCGACTTGACGAGGGGGATCACGACGTTGACCCGAACACCCTCGCCGGCCCACTCCACCGCCGCCGCTCTCGAGAGCGCCTCGATGGCCGCCTTGGTGGCGGCGTAGGCGCCGATCCCTCCGGGGTCGGAGTCGGATGTTGCGCTCGAGGACACGTTCACGACCACGCCGCCATCGCGCAGATGAGGGAATGCCGCCTGCATCACTCGCAGCGTCCCCATGGGGCCGCTCTGCCATCCGGCCTCCACATCGGCTGGGTCGATGTCCGCGACACCGCCGAAGGCGTAGGACTGCGCGTTGTTCACGACGATGTCGAGCGCGCCAAGCTGTGCCACGGACTCGGTGACCGCGGCGGCCACCTCATCGGAGTTCGTGACGTCGCATCGCACCGCGACCGCCTTGCCGCCCCGTTCGCCGATCGCTTCTGCTGTGCCGTCCAGCGTGGCGAGTGTTCGCCCGATGAGCGCGACCCCGGCGCCCTCGCCCGCCAGTGCCAGCGCGATCCCTCGGCCGACGCCTTGGCCGGCGCCGGTCACCAGCGCCGCCTTCCCGTCCAGCGTTCCCATGACGGACCCCCTCCTATAGTTTGCCGTCTGGTGAAAGATTAGCCAAACAGCGAACTATTGTCAAACGGTGGTCATGAGGTCGGTCAGACGATCGAGCACGTGACCCCATCCCCCGTCCACCCTGTCGAGATCGTCGGCCGGCACGCCGACATGGGTGAGCACGAGCCGTGTGCCCTCACCGTCTGGGGTCAGCTCGTACGTCACCGTGGACACGTCGGCGCCAGCGAGCTCCCCCCAGGTGTGGACGATCCGCGCCGGCGGCGACAGCTCGCGGTAGACGCCCTCCAGGCTCGATTCCGTCCCATCGGGCATCGACACGCGGAAGGCGATCCGGCCGCCCACGCGCGCGTCCATCTCGTCGACGAGGGTCACGGTGCCCTCGGGTCCCATCCATCGCGCGAACAGATCGGGCGTCGTGATCGCCCGGTAGACCGTGGTCGGAGAGGCGGGGATCGCTCGGTCGACTCGAACCACGGCGCCGGTCATCGGCGCCGCTCGAGCTCGGCGGCGACGTCGGCGAGCCGGTCGACACCACCCTCCCAGAAGGGGCGGTAGAAGCTCAGCCAGTCCGAGGCGGTCCGCAGGGAGTCGGGCTTGAGGTACAGGTAGTGCCTGCGGCCCTCGACGCGACGCCCGATCAAGCCGGCGTGCTCGAGCACCTTGAGATGCTTGGACACCGATGGGGCGCTCACCCTTAGGGGCGCCGAGACGTCACCCACGGTGGCCTCACCTTGCGAGAGCCGCTGAACGATCAGCCGGCGGGATGGGTCCGATAGCGCGGAATAGACAAGATCCAGCCGCGCCTCCGACTTCGCTGCCATACCAGATACTTCACCGTACGGCGTACGGATGTCAAGCGGGCGGCGGGCCGCCGAACGCGCGGAACGGCTCGGGCTCGTACCCATCGAGGAACCCCACCCACTCGGGCAGGGCCGACCGAACGGCCTCGTCGTCCTTCACGAGCCACGACAGATGTCGGAACGCATGCTCGAGCACGACGCCGAGCCGTGGGCCGCTCCGCCGTGCGTCTGGATCTGTTCGACGACCTCGTCCTCGGTGCCGCGGGCCTGGAACCCGCACATGCAGGTGACTTCCATCAACAACATGCGACCTCCGCGTTCGACGCGCGGAACGTACCAAGGGGTGGAGCCTCGCGCTAGCCCCTGATGGGCACCCATCCCCGGCACTCCTCGAGGGTGCGGCGGTTCCGTGCCGTGAACCTGATCCGGTCCACGCCGATCCCGTCGTCGGTCCGCCTGCGTACCTCGAGCACACCCGTGTCTCGTGCGACGCGCGACCCCGCGAAGAATCCCTCGCCGTTGTGGTCCATGAAGATGCTCCAGGCGTGCCCGGGCTTGCTGCCGGTGATGACGAGCCGCACCCTCAGTGTGCCGAGGTTGGAGCGGCGCACTACGAGTCGCCAGTCGGCTCGGCCCGTGCAGTCGCCTCGTCGCACCGCCATCGGCGAGGGCCCGGCTTCGTCGATCGTCTCGGCCGCAGCGGGCGCGCCGAGAGCGCCGACGAGGAAGCCCATGAGCAGGGCGATGCCCGCTCGGCGGCGGGTACGAGCCATCGGCGGGGCGACCACGACTTCAAGGGTGCGCCTCGACCGGATCGAAGGCAACGGGACCTCGGTCTCGCGACCATCGGCCGCGCCCTCGCTCACCGGCTCAGCAGCCCGTTGCGTTCGGCCCACAGCGCGGCCTGGGTCCGATCCGTGACACCGATCGTCTGATAGATGCGCGTGAGGTGGCCCTTCACGGTCTTTTCGCTGATCCCGAGCCGCCGGGCGATCTGCTTGTTCGCCAAACCGGTACCTACGAGCGTGAGCACCTCGAGCTCTCGATCCGAGAGCCCCCCGCTGGGGGCCGAGCCCGTGCGTGCGGCCAGCACCTCGGCCGCCGCCTTGGCGGCGAGCGGCGCCTCTCCGCGTGCGGCCGCCTGGATCCCGCGGTGCAGCTCGTCGGGGTCGGCGTCCTTGAGCAGGTAGCCGATCGCCCCTGCGTCGAGCGCCTGCAGGATCCGATCCTGGTCCGAGAACGAGGTGAAGATCACCACCCGCGTGTCGGGCGCCACCTGGCGGATCCTCCGGGTGGCCTCGATGCCGTCCACGCCCGGCATCGCCAGGTCGACGAGGGCGACGTCGGGCCGCAGCTCCTCGCAACGGGCCACGGCCTCCTCGCCGTCACCGCCAGCGCCGACCAGCTCGACGTCATCGAACCGCTCGATCAGCTGCTCCAGGCCCGCCCGCACGACCTTGTGGTCGTCGGCGATCACGATCTTGATCATCGGGGTACCTCCAGCCGGAAGCTCGTGCCCTCCCCGGGGGCCGAGCGCACCTCGAAGTTACCGTGCGCGTCGGTCGCCAGGTCGGATATCAGGCGGAGCCCCAGGTGTCCATCGGCCGCCGCCGCGTCGCGATCCTCTGGCGTGAATCCGACACCGTCGTCGTCGATCTCCAGGGTCGCGAGTTCGCCGTCACCTCGCACGCGGATGTTCACGCGCGAGGCCCGCGCGTGGGTCGTTACGTTGCGCACGGCCTCCTGAGAGGCCCGGAACAGCAGCGCTTCCGTGTCGGGCGAAACCTCAAGCCCCTCGGCGACGTCGACCGACGGCGCGACCCCGTAGCCGGGGAGGGGGGCCACGAGGTCGGCGAGGGCGGCGGCCAGGCCGGCGCTCCGCAGGTTGGGCGGGTAGATGCCCATGAGGACCGATCGCAGCGACCTCATGCTCTGGCGGGTGGCCTCGGCTGCCTCCGTTAAGGCGCGGGCCGTATCGGGGTCGTACTCGGACAACGCGTCGCCCTGAGCGGCGAGCGACATCGACAGTCCGGCCAGCTGCTGGACCGTGCCGTCGTGCAGGCCGGCCGCGATCCGGCGCCGTTCAAGATCGGAGGCCTCGACCGCGTGCTGCAGCAGCCGCTCGCGCTCGGCCTGTGAGTCGCGAACCCTGCCGGCCATCCGGTATGCGAGCGGGATCTGCAACAGCGCGAGCGCGATCAGCGTGGCGGCAAGCACGGGAAGGAAGGTCTGCCACAGCTCACGACCGCTGTCGGCGATCGAGTCGAACGTCAGGTAGGCCTGGAAGAGCAGCGGCGTGCCGTTCGGGGTGGTCACCGGCAGGGAGACCTCGAGCAGCGGCTCGTCGATCTGGAGCATGACGTTGTCGGGTGCGTCGGGGTCGCTGCGAACGGCCACCACCTGGCCCGTCTCGAGGGCCTCTCGCTGGGTCTCGTCGAGCTCGTAGGTCTGGCCGATCAGCTCCAATACGTCGGAGTAGACGATGCGTCCGTCTTCGTTCCAGATCCGAACGTGCGCGATCGGATCGCGCAGCACGGCGCCGCGCACCACATCGTCGATCTTCGCCAGAGTCTCTGCGCCTCCCTTGATCACCCCGTTCTTCAGCCGCGGCCCCACGATGCCGTTGCCGGCGACCTCGGTGATGCGCTCGGCCTCCTGCATCGCCTGATCGGTGCCGATCCGGCGCAGGACGACGATGCCGGCGATCGCGACGATGATGAGGACGATCAGCCCGGCGAGGGCGAACATGGCGACGGCCCGCGTCACCGAGGTCTGTCGGTGGGCCATGGCCGCACGTTAGCGGCCCGAGGGCTATCGGGTCAGGCCCCGCGCTGGTCCAGAGCGAACATCGCGATCTCGCTGATCGCCACGAGGGCGGCGAAGCCGGCTGCGAGCTCGGCACGCCCCGCCGCGACGAGCGCGATCGCCCCGGCCGCGAAGACGGCCAGCTCGAGGACGAGCCGGACCGGGTCGTCGAGCCGAGCCGGGGCCTTCGGCCCGATGAACCGGGCCCACACGATCGCCGCGAGCAGTGGCGTCGCGATCGCGAGGGCAAGCGACGGCAGCCCGTCCGCGATCGTGGCTCCCCAAAAGGCCAGTGCGGCCAGGTTCGCGAGCTCGAGCAGGAACCGCAGGATCAGGTTGGCGGCGCGCATGCGTGCCACCCTACCGGCGCTCGGCCGCCGCCTCGACGAGAAGCTTCAGATGGGAGATGCTGGTCGCTCACCCGAACGAGGAGGGATCGCAGATGGCCGGCGACGGAACCCCCGGATCGCCGTGGGAGTTGACGACCCCGCCGGGAAGCTCCGCGTACACCGCGTATCGCGACGAGCGATCCGACCCGCCGGCCCTCGTCTGTCAGGTCGGCTCGACGCAGGTCCGGTATCAGCTGCGCTGCCTGGAGGACCTGCACGCGATGCTGACGGCGCACGGGGACTGGATGCCGTTGGGCAGCGCCGACGAGCAGAAGGATGCGGCGGAGGGAACGGTCGAGGCGTGGGCCCGTGCCTCGAGCAACCCGGTGGGCGGCTGGTACGGACTCAAGAAGGGGCTGCGTGGACGGTTCGCGAACTACGTCCCGCCCGTGATGGAGGTCCTCGGCCTGGCCGAGCTTGAGCACAACGCCCGCAACAACAGGATGCGCGCGCGGTAGCCGGACCTACCCGATTCTGGGGCCTCAGCCGCCCCGACTTCGAGCCGATGACTTATGGGTGTTGAGTGAGCGACGCGCCCAGCCCGTAGATGTAGCGCCGGCACGCTGGTTCGAGGCCGGTCCCGAGGCTCAGCTCGTGCTGTGCAACGGGCGGGTGGAGCGCGCCAGCGCGCAGGCGATCGAGCTCCTGGGACACGATCCCTCGGGCCGCGACATCAAGGACACGTTCCCGGACTGGAGCCTCACCGGCGACGAGGACCGTCTCGAGTCAACCCTCCGTCACGACGATGGGAGCGAGCTGCCGGTCGTGATCCGCGTCGGCCGGCTCGACGACGGATCGGCGATCGTGTCCATCCGCGACGCCCGGACGCTGATCGCCAAACGGGACGCCGAGGCGGCCCTGGCCGAGGCCGAGGAACGTTTCCGGAGCCTCGTCGAGCAGATCCCCGCGGTGGTGTACGCCGACGACGGCGCGGTGACCACATACGTGAATCCTCAGATCGAAGAGATCCTGGGCGTCACGCCCGAGGAATACCGCGAAGATCCGGACCTCTGGATGCGGATGATCCATCCCGACGACCGCGAGCGCGTCCGCCACGAGACCGATGCCTTCATGAAGGGGCAGGGCGAGGATCTTGGCGACTATCGGATGATCCGCCCCGACGGACGCATCGTGTGGGTCCGCGACCGCGCGTATGCCCATCGCGACGGGCAGGGGCACGTCGTGTTCGAGCACGGGATCATGTTCGACGTCACCGAGCTCAAGGAGGCCGAGGAGCGCATCGCGCACATGGCCTTCCACGACGGGCTCACGGGGCTCGCGAACCGCGCGATGTTCGAAGAGACGCTCGTGCTCGCGGTCGAGCGCGCCAAGCGCGACCAGCATGCCGTGGTCGTCGTCTTTCTCGACCTGGACAACTTCAAGCTCGTGAACGACTCGCTCGGCCATCACGCAGGCGACCGGCTCCTGACCTCACTGGCTGAGCGGCTCTCCGAGTCGACCCGCGACACCGACCTCGTGGCGCGTCAAGGCGGCGACGAGTTCCTCATGCTCCTGGCCGACCTCGACCCCGACGACGTCGCCGCGGTCGTGCACGTCGTCACCGAGCGCATCTACGGCGCACTCGAGGCGCCGTTCGATCTCAGCGGCTCGGAGTTCTACGTGCAGGGTTCCATCGGAGTCAGCGTCTATCCTCAGGACGCCGCGGACGCCGAGGACCTGTTGAAGAACGCCGATATCGCGATGTATCGCGCCAAGCGGATCAACCCGGGCGGGTACGCCTTCTTCGCGTCGGACTCCGACGATGCGCTCGATCGGCTCTCGTTCGCCACTCGCTTGCGCAAGGCCGTCGAGGAGAGCGACTGGGTCCTGCACTACCAGCCGATCGTGGATCTGTCGGACTCCCGTGTGGTCGGCGCCGAGGCGCTCATCAGGTGGCAGGACGTCAACGGCGGCATCGTCCCGCCCAACGAGTTCATCCCCGTCGCCGAGGAGCTGGGGCTGATCGAGGCCATCGGAGAATGGGTGATCCGGCAGGCGGCGCGTCAACAGCGCGAGTGGCGAGACGAGGGCCTCGAGCTGCAGCTCTCGTTCAACCTGTCACCGCGCGAGATGTGGACGCCGCGCCTGGTCGAACGCATGATCGGCCACCTACGTGACGCCGGCGTCCAGCCCTGGACCATGCAGGCCGAGATCACCGAGTCGATGGCCATGGCCGATCCCGACCGGGTGCTGCGGATGCTGCGCGAGCTGAGTTCGTGGGGCCTCAAGCTCGCGATCGACGACTTCGGCACGGGCTTCTCGTCCCTGTCGCGCCTCAAGCACATGCCGGTGGACGTGCTGAAGATCGACCAGGAGTTCGTGCGCAATGTCGATCGGGACGTCCGTCTGGCCGGGATGGTCCGGGCGATGATCCAGGTGGCGCAGACCCTGGACATGGTGCCGCTCGCCGAGGGCATCGAGACCGAGGGCGAGTATGTGTTCCTGCGCGCCAACGGGTGCCGTCTGGGCCAGGGCTTCTGGTTCTCTCACGCGGTCCCAGCCGACGAGCTCCGTGAGCTGGCGCTGCGCCCGACCGGCCTCGGCGTCGGCGCTTCAGCCTAGGCACCACTGGCGCGGTCGCCCGTCGCGGGGACGCTAGGCGCTCTTCGCGGAAGGTCCGCCGAGGTACGCCGCGATCACTTCCGGATCCTGAGCGATCTCCCGAGGCTCTCCTAGCGCGATGGTGCGGCCTTGGTCGAGCACCTGGATACGGTCGCACAGCTTCATGATCAACCTGAGATCGTGGTCCACCACGACCACGGTGCATCCCAGGGTCGATCGGATCCGCTGGATGTTGGTCAGCAGCTCGTCGGACTCCGATTCGTTCATCCCCGCGGCGGGTTCGTCCAGCAAGATCAGCGTGGGGCGGCGCACGATCGCCCGTGCGATCTCGAGGCGACGCTGCATCCCGTACGGAAGGTTCACCGCCTTCTCCTGCTGAACGGCGTCGAGTCCGAACCAACTCAGGACCTCGTCGACCGCTGCCGGATCGGTTCCCGGCGCGGTGGCCGCCTCAACGTTCTCGCGCACGGTGAGCTGGGAGAACAGGCGGATGTTCTGGAAGGTTCGGGATAGCCCCATCCCGGCGATCTCGTGGGACCTGTGTCCGGCGATCTCTCGATCCTCGAACGCGACCGTCCCGCCCGACGGTTCGTAGACACCGGAGATGACGTTGAGCAGCGTCGTCTTGCCCGATCCGTTCGGGCCGATCAACCCCAAGATCTCGCCTGGATGCACGTCGATGTCGACGCCGTCGAGCGCTGTGATGCCGTCGAAATGCTTGATCACCTCCCGGCCGTTCAGGACCGGGGTTGGCGATGCCTCCGATCCCAGGGGCGAGACCATCGGGTCCGCCGCCACCGAGTGAGCCGGAGCGTCGTCGACTTCGTGTGCGTCGCGCTTCGCTCGGCGCACGCGCGGCGATACTCGGCGCAGGATGTCGTCGATCTCCCAGCGATCGAGGATCCCTTCGGGTCTCAGGATCAGGGTGATGATGATCAGCAGCGCGATCGCGAACTGCACCGTTCCGGTGATGCGCGGCAGTTCCCATGGACCGACCGCGACCCCTTGCTCCACGCGGGCGAGGGTGTCGGTCATGAACGTGATGATGGCCGCTCCGGCGACCGCCCCAGTGAGGGAGGTCCTCCCTCCGATCACCAGCATCGCGAGGAGCGCGAACGTGATGGCGAAATAGAACTGGTTGGCGTTGAACGCGATGACGCTCTGTGCCCACATCGATCCGGCGGCTCCCATCATCGCCGCGCTGAGCAGCCACGATCCGTAGCGTGTTCGAACCACGTTCGTGCCGACCGACGCCGCCGACAGCGGATCCTCTCTGGTCGCCCGAACCCGGAGCCCAGGCCCCGACTCCTTATAGAGCCTGCCGACGAAGATGAACAGGATCGCGCCCACCGTAGCGACGCCGATCGTCGCCCTTACCGGGATGCCCGCCAGACCGAGCGACCCCCTGGTGAACGTCGTCGCGTTCTGGAACAGCGTGTGGAAGACGACGAGCAGGGCGAGGGTGGCCATGGCCATGGTCGACTCCGTCATCCGGATGATGCCTCCGCCGAACACGGCGGCGACGATGAGGGCGGCGAAGGCGGACAACACGATCGCCGGCACGAGCCCGACGTTCGCCGTTGCGATCGCCGACGGGAGGTCGGGCAACTGGCTCGTCTTGACGACTTCGGGGACCGTCACCATCGCCGTCGTGTACGCACCGATGCCCATGAACGCCACGTGCCCGAACGAGACGATGCCGCTGTTGCCGATGAAGGTCTGGATCGATACGACCAGCATCACGTTCACGAGGAAGACGACATACGTGCGACCCGATGCGGCCGAGCCGAGCGACTGCACGAGCGCCATAGCCCCCAGCAAGAGCAGCGAGATCAGGGCCGACCCCCACAGCGCGGGGAGGAGTCGGGTGCGGGGGATCGGATTCCTCATGCCGCCTCGACCCTCTGGCCGAACAGGCCCTGTGGGCGCACGTACAGGATGGCGACAACGATCACGAGCGCAGCGGCCTGCGCGTACGGCAGGAGCGACCCGGGCAGGAGCGCCTGCAGGAAGACCTCGAGCGTGCCAAGGAAGAAGCCTCCGAGCACTGCCCCGCGAAGGTTCCCGAGCCCGCCGATCACCGAGGCGATGAACGCTTGGATCACCGGTACGAATCCCGTCGTCGGGTTCACGGAGGTGGTCCGCGCGATCCATAGGACGCCGGCGATCCCCGCGAGGATCCCCGAGATCAAGAACGCGAGCGAGATGACCCGGTTCGCCCGCACTCCCGACAGCCGCGCCGTCGTGAAGTCTTGCGAAGCCGCCCGCATCGCGACGCCCGCGCGCGACCGACGCATGAACGCGGTGAGGGCGACCAGGGAGACGGCTCCGATCGAGGCGGTCACGATCGAGAGCACGCTGATGCGAACCGAGCCGATCTGCACGGCCTCGTCGAACAGCTCCGGAACGGGGACGCCGCGCGAACGGACCGAGACCGCCTGTCGGAAGGCGCCCTGGATCAGCTGCGCCACGGCGAACGACGTGAACAGGAGGGACACGAAGCTGGCGTCGCGGAGTGGCCTGAAGGCGATCAGTTCCATGAGCACGGATGCGACTCCGGCGGCGATCACACCTACGAGCGCAACGATGATGAACGGTGCCCCTGCGTACGTGGCAGCCAGCATGGCGTATCCGGTGATCGTGACCAGCTCTCCGTACGCGAAGTTCAACATCCCGAGCACGCCGTAGACCATGGAGAGTCCGAGCGCGAGCAGCGCGTAGATGCTGCCGAGCGACAACGCGTTCACGAGTTGCTGGACGAACTCCGAGGGCGTCATGACATCAGCTCGTCCCGATCTGACTGATCCCGAGGTACGACCGCTCGAGCTCGCCCTCGACGAGTTGGTCGGTCGGTCCCGAGGCGACGACCGACCCCACGGACAGCACGTAGGCGCGATCCGCCACGTCGAGCGCACGGTGAACGTTCTGCTCTACCAACAGGACGGTCACCCCTTCCGAACGCAACTCAGAGATCAGTTCGAAGATCCGATCCACGAAGATCGGCGCGAGTCCGAGCGACGGTTCATCGAGCAAGAGCATCCGTGGTCGCGACATCAGCGCGCGCGCGATCGCCAGCTGCTGCTGCTCGCCGCCCGAGAGGGTCCCGGCGAGCTGGGTCGCCCGCTCTCCCAGGATGGGAAACCGAGCCAGCCAGCGCTCGGTGTCGTCACGCAGGACCTCCTGGTCGGAGCGGGTGATCCCTCCGATCGTGAGGTTCTCCTGCACGGTGAGGTTGGGGAACACGTGCCGGCCCTCCGGTACGAGCGCGACGCCCCGCCGAACGACGGCTTCTGGTACCAGTCCTGTGAGCCCTTCGCCGTCGAAGACCACCGATCCTTGCTGCGGCTTCAGGGCGCCGGCGATGGTCCGCAGGAGCGTCGTCTTCCCCGCACCGTTGGGCCCGAGTGTCGCGACGATCTCGCCGGGGGCTACCTCGAGGGAGATCCCCCGGATCGCTACCACCGCTCCGTATGCGACGGTCAGCCCGTCGACAACCAGCAGGGGAGGGCCATCATGGGTCGTGCCCGGCGTTCGACCCTCCCCCCGCTCGGCCACTGCCTAGACTGGCGGCACGTAGGCCGGGAAGTCAGGAGGCGTGAGGCATGTGAAGGTCGCGCCGTCCATCTGAACGAGCGCCACGGCCTTGTTCGCTCTGCGGGTCGTCGGGTCCATCTGAACCTGGCCCGAGATGCCGGTGTAGTCGACCTGCGCGAGCTGTTCGATGATCGCGTCGGGCTCGGCGCTGCCGGCCTGGGTGATCGCGTCCGCCACGATCTGCACTTCGTCGTAGCCGATCACGGCGACGTATGAGCTCGGGTCGCTCCCGTATCGAGCGTTGTACGAATCGTAGAAGGCCTGGATGTCGGGGTCGCCTTCAGCGGTGCACACCGAATTGGAGAATGTCAGGCCGTCGATCGCCTTGACGCCCGCGTCGAGCAGCGCCGCATCCCCGTTGCCGTCGGTAGAAAGCACCGGTATATCCACTCCCGCCTGGCGAAGCTGACGCAGGAACACGGCGCTGTCCGGGATGTACATCGGCGTGAAGATCGTATCGGGGGCTGGGTCGACGTTGGCGATCTTGGTGACGACGGCGGAGTAGTCGCCCGCGCCCAGCTTGTACTGGTCCTCGCCGACCACCGTCCCGCCTCCCTGCTCGAATGCGTCGCCGAAGAAGATCGGAAGGTCGCGCGTGTAGGGGATCTCGTTGGACCCCAGCAGGTAGGCGGTCTGGTAGCCCTGGGCGAGGGCGTACTCGGCCAGCACGGCTGCCTGGATGTTGTCACTCATCATGAGTTGATATGCGCAGGTGCCCATGTCGCCGACGAGGGTTGGCGCCGAGCCGAGGCCTGTGGAGATCGGGACTCCGGCGGCACAGGCCACCTGCCCCTCGGCCAAGATCCCGTCGCCGACCGTTCCGGTCAGGTAGACGGCGCCCTCGTCGATCAGCTGCTGCGTGACCTTGGCCGCCTCGGCCACGTCATTGCGCATGTCGACGGTCCTCAGCTCGAGGGGTCGGCCGAGCACTCCGCCGTTCTCGTTGATCTCGTCGACGGCGAACTGGGCACCCTCCTGCATCGGTGCGTCGTAGTAGGCCCAGTCGGTCGAGAGATCTGCCGGGAAGCCGATGACGATGGGTTCACCGGAGGCCGCTCCGGTACCTCCCGTGTCGGTGGAGGGCGTGGAACTGTCGTCCGATGTGCTACATGCGGCCGCAACGATCACCAAGGCGAACGCGAGCATCGCCGATCTGCGAAGCATCCCTACCTCCCCTGCCGTATCGCGCATTCGTACGCTTGTTGCGGTGGAGCTGTCAAGACCGTTACGGGCTATCGCCCACCGCGAAGATGCGTAAGAATCCTGACGCAGCGAGGGGAGGCCCGCACACGAGCGAAACGATCGGCGAGGAGATCCGTGGGCGCATCGGCGAGATGACGCCGGCCGAGCGTCGGGTTGCGCGCACCCTACTCGCCACGTACCCGACCGCGGGCCTCGAGAGCCTACCTCGCCTGGCTGAAGAGGGCGGCGTGACGGGCCCGACGGTGCTGCGGTTCGTCCGCAAGATGGGCTTCGACGGGTATCCCGACTTTCAACGCTCGCTCCGCCGGGAGGTCCAGGCCCGGGCGGAGGGCCTCCCATCCCTGTACGTCACGAAGGGCGGCAGCCAGGCAGATGACGTGCTGCACGAGAGTCGCCGCGCGTTCGTGGCCGCGCTCGAGGCGACCCTGGCGTCGGGCTCGCTGCGGAAAGAGCTCGAGGCCATCGTGGCGCTCCTGTCGGACCGAAAACGCCGCGTGTGGTTCGTCGGCGGGCGGTTCAGTCAGCTCGTCGCGAGCTACCTGTGTCTGCACCTTCGGATGCTGCGGCCCGGATGCTCGATCATCGCCGAGGCCCCTGAACGCCGCGTGCTGGACAGCCTCGAGGTAGCGCGCAAGGACGTCGTGTGCGTGTTCGACTACCGCCGGTATCAGGAGGACACGATCACGGCCGGCAAGGTTGCCTCCGAGCGTGGAGGGGTGGTCGTGGCGTTCACGGATCCTTGGCTCTCCCCGGCCGTCGAATACGCCGAACACGTGCTCATCTCGCATGCGGATTCGGCTTCCCCCTTCGATTCGCTGCTGGGAGCCTTCGCCCTGACCGAGCTGCTCGCCGCGAAGCTCGTCGTGGCGCTGGGAGATGACGGCAGAGCGAGGGTGGGGGAACTCGAGGTCACGAACGCGCGTGCGGGTGGCGCGACATCCTGGGTTGCGGTGGCGGATGGAAAGGACGATGAGCCGTGAATCGGCCGGCCGCATCTGAGCATCCTCGAGAGCCTCTTGAGATCGCGACCCGGCTCGCAGAGGCCGGTGTCGAGGCGGTGGCCCTCGGGTTCGTCGACCCGTCCGCCATCGTGCGAGTGAAGGTCGTGCCGATCTCCCGGTTCGCTCAGGTCGTGGCCTCCGGGGTCGGGTTGTCGACCCTGTTCAACGCCGCGATGTCGGACGATCGGTTCGCCTTGCTGCCCGGCTTCATCGACGGCCCGAGCGGCGATCTGCGTCTGCGTCCGGATGCCGCGGCGACCGTGCCCCTGGCAGCGATGCCCGGATGGGCATGGTCCCCCGTCGATCAATTCACCCAGGACGGCGAACCGTTCCCCGCGTGCCCCCGAACGTTCGCTCGCCGGATGGCCGACGCCTTCGACGAGCGGGGCGTGTCGGTGCGGGCGGCGTTCGAGTTCGAGTTCTCCGTCGGTCGCCGACGAGATGACGGGGAGTTCGAACCGGTACACGAAGGCCCCGGGTATAGCGACATCGCGCTCGTCGGGAACCACGAGTTCGCCCTCGATCTGATCGCGGCCATGGAGGCGCAGGATCTGGGGCTCCAACAGTTCCACCCCGAGTACGCGAACGGCCAGTTCGAGGTGTCGATCGCGCCTCGTGACCCCGTGGCGGCCGCCGACGCCGCGGTGATCGTGCGCGAGACGACCCGTGCCATCGCGCGCAGGCACGACTCGGTGGTGTCGTTCGCGCCGCAGGTCGGCGTCGACACGGGCAACGGCGTACACGTGCACCTGAGCCTGTGGGACGGAGGCGACAACCTGATGTCGGGCGGCGACGGTCCGGCCGGCATGCACGAACGGGGTGCGTCGTTCGTCGCGGGCATCCTGCGGGAGCTCCCCGGGCTCGTGGGCGTGACCGTTCCCAGTTGTCTCAGCTACCTCCGGCTGCAGCCGCACCACTGGTCCGGTGCCATGCGCTGTTGGGGTACGGAGAATCGGGAGGCCGCCCTTCGGTTCATCGCGGGGGGCACCGCGGCGTCTGCGGACGGTGCGAACGTGGAGGTCAAGCCCGTCGACGGCACGGCCAACCCGTACCTGGCGATCGGCGCCCTGCTCGCGGCCGGGCTGAGCGGCCTCGACGCCGATGACGACCTTCCTCCGTCGACGGAAGAGGATCCGGCCGGGCTCTCAGACGATGTGAAGGCTGCCCGAGGGATCGAGCGACTGCCGGCCTCGCTGCCGGAGGCGGTCGATCGACTGGCCGAGTCATCGATGCTGCGAGCCGCGATGGGCGAGTTCTTGTTCGAGACGTTCCTCGCCACCCGGCGTGGCGAATGCGAGGCGTACGAGGGGCTCGACGACGAGGAATTGATCCGCCGTCTTCGGTGGCGGTACTGACGATCGGGACCCGCGGTCCTGAAGGGAGAGCGAACGATGCCAGTTGACCTCGCAGGCGCCGAGGTGATCGACGCCCATTGTCATCCATTTACGACGCAGGACCTGCTGGACCGAGACCCCGCGTCGTTCGAGACGCGCTGCATGTTCCTCGGAACGGCGCTGATCTCGTCGGCTCACTCGAGGCCTGAACTCGCGACGTTCGCCGAAGAGCTGACCGAAACCACGATGTTCGGATTCGCCCTTCGCCGATGGATCGCCCGGCACCTGGATTGTGAGCCGACGAAGGAAGCCGTCACCGCGGCACGCGCGTCGGCGTTGCGGGCCGATCCCCCTGGGTACGTGCGGGGACTGTTCGAGTCGGAGAACGTCGTCGCCGTCGTCGCTGACGAGGGCTACCCCCAGCCGACGATCGCTCGTGCTGAGTTCGAGACGGCGCTCGGAGGTATCCCGGTGCATCGAGTCGGCCGCATCGAGCCGTGGATCGTCGACGCACGCGAGGAAGGGACATTCGACGGCACCGTGCAACGCTTCGAGGAGGCCGTCAACGTCGCGGCGAGCGACCCGCGGCTGATCGCCTACAAGACGATCATGGCCTACCGCACCGGCCTGGACATCACGGATCCGACCTCCGGCGATGCGGCCGCCGCCTACCGACGCTGGCGCGAGGACGGATGGGGCGAGACACGCGAGCATGCGAAACCGGTCCGCGATTTCCTCCTTCGGCGTGCGTTCGCGCTTGCCAAGGAGCATGACCGCGTCTTCCACGTCCACGTGGGGGCGGGAGATCCGGACGTGAACCTCACGCACGCCAAGCCTCAGGATGCGTTCTCGTTCTTCGTGGAGCAGCAGGACATCCCGATCGTGATGATCCACTCGGGGTGGCCATGGGTTGCGGAGGCGACCTACGTCGGCACCGTGCTCCCCAACGTGTACCTCGACCTATCCGAGCTCGTCCCATGGGGATGGGGCCAGATCGACTGGTCGTTGGAGATGATCCTGGGATCGGTCCCCGGCGCGAAGGTTCTCCACGGCTCCGACGAGTCCTCGGAGCCCGAGATGTTCCCGACATCTGCACGCCTGGTTCGCGAGGCCCTAGAGCGAGTGCTGGGCTCCTTCGTCGATCGCGACTTCCTGTCGATCGCCGACGCCGAGTCGCTCGGCCGTGGAGTACTCGCCGACAACGTCCGCCGACTCCACGGCATCTGATAACGCCACGACCGATGGCTCCGGTCCTGGCCATCCTCTCTACGATCTAGGGATGACCACGGAGTCCAGCCGGTTGGCACACGTCCGCGGCCTGATGGCGCGCGCCACCGGTGATGAGAAGCACGAGGAGAGCTCCACGAGCACGCTGGATGCCCTCTGGGTCCTGTACGACCGGGTCCTGAGGATCGACCCGGCCGCCCCCGACGCGGAGGACCGGGATCGCTTCATCCTCAGCAAGGGTCACGGACCGGTCGCGCTGTACGCGGTGCTCGCCGAGCGAGGGTTCTTCCCCGAGGACTGGCTCGATACCTTCATGGATCACGGAGGGCGGCTCGGGTCGCATCCCGACCGCACCTTGGTGCCGGGGATCGAGGCGTCCACGGGGTCGCTCGGACACGGCCTGGCGATGGCGGTCGGCGTCGCGCTGGCGCTGCGCGCCAAAGCGTTGACCCGGCCTCGCGTCGTGGTGCTGTGCGGAGATGCCGAGTTGAACGAGGGCTCGAACTGGGAGGCGATCGCCCTGGCGCCTCACCAGGGACTCGGCAACCTCACGCTGCTGGTCGTCGACAACCACAGCTCGTCGCTCGCCGTGGATTCCTGGACAGAACGCCTCGGCTCGTTCGGGTGGTCGGTTCGCGAGGTCGATGGCCACGATCGCCGTGCCCTCGAGCGGGCGTTCGGCGAGACCGGTGAAGCCCCGCTCGCGGTGGTGGCCGACATCCCGCACGGAGAGTGGTGAGCGTGGGGGGACTGCCGATGCGTGAATCGTTCGCGACCACGGCGACCGACCTGTTGATCGCCGATCCGCGCACAGCGATCGTGTTTGCCGAGATCAGCGGAACGTTGCTCGAGCGTGCCACCGGCCACGATCCCGCTCGCGTGATCAACGTGGGGATCGCCGAATCCACCATGGTGGGAGTCGCCGCGGGGTTCGCGATGGAGGGGTTCCGGCCGATCACACATTCGTTATCTCCCTTCATGGCGGAGCGGCCGTTCGAACAGCTCAAGCTCGACTTCGGCTATCAGGGACTCGGTGGCACGTTCGTCGGGTCCGGAGGCTCATACGACTATGCGGCCGAGGGGGCCACGCATCACGCAGCCGGCGACGTAGGGGCGATGCTCTCGATCCCACGGATGCAGGTGTTGGTTCCCGGACGTGGCGACGAGGTGTCGTCGCTGATCCGCGCGACGCACGACAACGGGCTGCCGACCTATGTCCGCACGAGCATCGCGAACAACGAAGCAACCTTCGACGTTGAGGTGGGTCGCCTCGAGGTCGTTCGCAGAGGCGCCGGCCCCACGATCGTCGCCTTCGGACCCATGCTCACGCGGGCGATCTCGGCGGCGGAGGGGCTCGACGCGACGATCGCGTACGCGACCAGCGTGGAGCCGTTCGACGACGCCGGTCTCGCTGCGATCGCCGGCAGCGATCCGGACGTGTTCGTCGTCGAGCCGTGGTACGAGGGGACCTCGTCGATGGCCCTCACGCGTGCGCTCGGTCACGTGGCCGCCCGGTACCGGTTCATCGGGGTCCCCCGCCGCTTCGTCCACACGTACGGGAGCTGGCCCGAGATCGATGCCGATCTCGGGCTCGATGCAGCCGGCGTCCGGGACCGCCTCCACTCGGCATAGCCTCTCGTTCGCCTCCGCGTCGCCTAGGCTGACCGGCATGGAGATCGGCCTCTACACGTTCGTCGACCTATACCCCGATCCCCTGTCGGGCGAGATCCTCAGCCCCGAACAGCGGATGCAGAACGTGCTCGAGGAGGCGGTGCTTGCCGACCAGCTCGGGCTCGACATGTTCGCGATCGGCGAGCACCATCGACCCGACCTGATCGTGTCCTCGCCGCCGGTGGCCTTGGCCGCGGTGGCCGCGCGCACTGAGCATATCCGGCTGTCGAGCGCCGTCTCGGTGATCAGCACCGACGACCCCGTACGGGTCTTCCAGGACTTCGCGACGCTCGATCTGCTGTCGGGTGGGCGCGCCGAGATCATGGCCGGCCGCGGCTCCTTCACGGAGTCCTACCCGTTGTTCGGTTTCGACCTGAAGGACTACGACGCGCTCTTCGAGGAGAAGCTGCGGCTGCTGATGCGGCTGCGCGACGACGAGCGCGTGACGTGGTCGGGTGAGCACAGGGCGCCGCTCACCGGTCAGGCCGTTCACCCGCGGCCCGTGCAGGATCCCCTTCCGATCTGGGTGGCCGTCGGCGGGGCGCCCGAGTCGGCATTCCGGGCGGGGACGCTCGGCCTGCCCATGGCGCTCGCGATCATCGGTGGCCTGCCCGAGCGCTTCGCGCCGTTCGCCCAGCTCCATCGCGATGCCGCCGACCAGGCGGGCCACGGGCCGCTGCGGCTGAGCATCAACTCCCACGGCTACATCGCCGACACCACGCAGCAGGCGATCGACGAGTCGTTCCCATATGCGGCCTCGATGATGAACACGATCGGCAAGGAACGCGGCTGGCAGCCGATGACCAGGGAGTCCTACGAGGGAGCGGCGACCCTGCGGGGATCGGACTTCGTCGGCTCACCCCAGCAGGTGGTCGAGAAGATCCTGTTCCAGCATGAGATCTTCGCCCACGACCGATTCCTGGTGCAGTTCAGCATGGGCACGCTGCCCCACGATCGGATGCTGCACTCGATCGAGTTGTTGGGCACCGAGGTGGTGCCCGCCGTGCGCAAGGCGCTCGGCTAACCGTCCTTCATCTCGCACCAGGCCCGAACGACACCCTCCAGTCCGGCGCGTTGGGCCTCGACCTCGTCGAGGTCGATGAATTTCGCGTACCGGGCCGTGTCACCCCCACCTTCGAGCAGCGGGTGGTCGCCGGGGATCGTGGCCCCCGTGTGGAACATCAGGCTCACGTGGGCCTTCGCCCGCGGGTTGAAGCTCGCGATGTTGCCCTCGTACGCGAAGGTGGGCGTTTTCCATTTGACCATCTCGGTCACGCGCTGATCGGCTGAGAGCACGATCTCTCGAACCCGGAGCATCACAGCCTTCAAGGGGTGATCAAGCTCGGCGAACCAGGCGTCGACCTCGGCTGCGGTCGTCATCCGAGATGGATACCCCGCTGACACAGATGGGTCAAGCGGTTCGACGTCCCTGGGGGATGATGAACCGGATCGTCGTGCCGCCCGCCGGAGCGGCGCTCGCCTCTATCGAGCCGCCGTGCGACTCGACCAGACCCTTGGCGATCGTGAGACCAAGTCCCGTGCCCCCAGTATCCGCCGAGGTCATGAATCGGTCGAACACGAACGGCAGGTCGTCGGCTGAGATGCCCGACCCAGTGTCCGTCACCTCGAAGACGGCATCGTCCCCGCCGGAAGAGAGCCCGATCGTGACGCGCCCGCCCTGAGGCGTGTGATGCAGGGCGTTCGCGACGAGGTTCGCGAGGATCTCAGCGAGTCGGACGGGATCGGCGTCGACCTCGGCCGCGACGTCCGGCGCCACCGCCGCCTCGAGGGCTATCCCAGCCTCCTCTCCGAGGGGCTCGAACGCTCGCACGACATCCTCGACGGCCGCACGAGGGTCGATCGTCTCGCGGTGGAGCGCGAGCACGCCGGCCTCCGCCATCGAAAGGGTCCGCAGGTCGTCGAGCAGCCGAGCCATGACCGTTGTTTCGTCGATCAGCGGACGCAGGCGCTCGGGGTCGATGGGATAGAGGCCGTCGAGCATGCCCTCGATCGTGCCCTGCAAGACCTGGAGTGGGGTGCGGAGCTCGTGGGTGATGTCGCCGAGCAGCTCGCGCCGGCGCACCTCGTCGGTCTGCAGCCGCTCCGCCATCTCGTTGAAGGAGGTTGTCAGTCGTCCCAGCTGCCGGGCGCCGGTGTCGGGGACCCGCACGGCGTAGTCGCCACCGGCGACACGATCGGCCGCGTCCATCAGCCCTCCGATCGCCCGGGCGTTGCGCCAGAACCAGCGCCCGGCGGCGATCAGGCCGGCGACGACGACGGCCGACACCAGGATGGTGATCCACGCCGACGGCGCGTTGCCGGTCGCCGCCGAGGCCACGAGCGTGGCCAGCGCGGCGACGAGCAGCACGACGATCGCGAGGGCGATGAGCGCGCCGCGGCGGAACCTGCGACCGGGGCCGAAGCCGGGCCCGCCTGGGCCGCCCCATCCTCGATGCCCGGGATGCTCGTGCGTTCCGTTCGGCTCAGTCATCGGTGAACCGATAGCCGACCCCATGCACGGTCAAGACGTAGCGGGGCCGACCGGCCTCTGGCTCGATCTTGCGGCGCAGGTTCTTGACGTGCGCGTCGATGGCCCGTTCGTAGGTGTCGAGCGTGACGCCGTGCAGCGCGTCGAGCAGCTGACCTCGCGTGAACACGCGGCCGGGCTCGCGCACGAGCGTGGCGAGCAGCTCGAACTCGGTCGGGGTCAGCTCGACGGGCTCGCCCCCGACCCTGGCCCGCATCTTCGGTAGGTCGACCTCCACGTCGCCGGCGCGGAGCGTCTCGGCACCCGTCGCGACCGCTCCACTCGTGCGTCGGAGCACCGCGCGCACGCGCGCGACCAGCTCCTTCGGGCTGAACGGCTTCACGAGGTAGTCGTCGGCCCCTAGTTCCAGGCCGACGATCCGATCGGTCTCTTCTCCACGCGCGGTCAGCATGACGATGGGCGTGGTGGAGGACCGGCGCAGTTCCCGCGCGACGTCGAGCCCGTCCATGCCGGGCAATCCCAGATCGAGGACCACGAGATCGGGCCGCTCGCCCCGGGCGCTCGCGAGCGCCGCCCCGCCGTCGCTCACGGTAGTCACCTCGAACCCAGCCGCCTCCAGGTAGTCGCGCAGCGTCCGCGCGATCTGCATCTCGTCCTCGACGACCAGGATCCTCTGCATGGGTGCGAGCCTCTCGTGCGCGAGGGGCGGAGGCAACCCGTGCCCCCGCCCCATCTGTCGCGCGTCTCATCCGGCGGTCTGGGTCTCGGGAGACGGACCCTCGCCGTGTTCGTGCCGGTGCCACTCTCGGGCACGCTCCTCGAACCGACGACGGCCCTCGTCGTTCCACGGCCCGGGGCCGTGCCCGCGGGGGCCGCCTCGACCCCAACGCCCCGCCCCGCGGAAGATCCCGCCGATCAGGAAGAACGCCCCGAACAGGAACAAGGGGAACAGGAAGAACCCGGGGAAGAACCCGCGTCCTTCGTCCACCACGTGGACGACCTGGACGCCCTGCCCGTTGTCCTGGGCCACCTCCACCTGCTCGATGCCCTGGGCGATGCCGTTGCGCTCGCCCGCTCGATACGCGCCGGCTCCGATGGCGATACCGCTCAGGATCAACGCTACCAGCGCCACCACTCCGATACCTCGACGCATGTTGGACCTCCTCGTCTCGCGTCTGGATCCAGATTGGCGCTCAGATGTGAAGTGCTCGTGAACGTCACGAGGAGGTTCGTGGAGCCGCCGGTACGCTGGGGCGAAGCGGCGAGGGAGGCATGTCCGATGATCGAGTTGATCGAGGGACTACCCGACGGGGTTGTTGGTCTCGAGGGTGTCGGCGAGGTCACCGGTGACGACTACGAATCTGTCGTAGCGCCGGCGCTGACGAAGGCGCGGGAGGGGGGCGAGAAGGTGCGACTCTTGTACGTGTTGGGCTCCCGATTCACGCACTACACCGGCGGAGCGATGTGGGACGACACGACACTCGGACTCGAGCACCCGTTCTCATGGGAACGGATCGCCGTGGTCACCGACATCGAACACTACCGGACCATGGTCAAGGGGTTCGGCTGGCTGATCCCGGGACATGTGAAGGTGTTCTCGCTCACCGAGCTAGACGACGCGAAGACCTGGGTAGCCGCCGAGCCCAGCAGCTAGGCCAGTGCCGGGTTCGGTGTCCCCCCCGACTCGACGACCTCCTTCAGCCGAGCGACGATGGTTCCCCAGGTGAGGCTGACGCTGCCGAACTCGTACTCGGACTGCTCGTCCGAGAACCCCGTGTGACGGAATACGACCTTCGCGCCGTGCTCGCTGGGCTCGATCGACCAGGAGATCTCGGTGCCCTCCCAGAACGGGAAGACCCCCGGGCATCCCCACTCGATCAGTGTTGGCGCGTCGAGCCGTGCCACCTTGATGGGCAGGCGCATCGGGGCGCCGGAGAACCCGAAGGTCAACTCGCCGCCACGTGACTCGTCGCCTTGAACGTCGGGAGTCCAGAACGACGCGAGGCCAGATCGGGTGGCGATCGTGTCGAATACGACCTTGGGCTCGGCGTGGATCTCGATCCCGTGCACGATGTCTCTGCTCATGGAGGTCCTCCCTCGATCGGTGGGCGTTATTTAAGCGACACCTTCAGCTCGTGTCAACCCGAAGGATATGCTTAACTACCCAGCGTGCAGGCTGTACTGGACGCGATCAAGAGCCCTCGCCGACGGGAGATCCTCCGGCTTGTGTGGGATCGCGAGCTGTCCGCGGGCGACATCGCATCGAGGTTCGAGGTCAGCTGGCCCGCCACGTCCCAGAACCTTGCCGTGCTGCGAAAGGCCGGCCTGGTCACCGAACGGCGTGAGGCCAACCGAAGGTACTACCGAGCCGATCCGCAGGCACTCGGATCGCTTCAGGCGGCTCTCGAGGAGATGTGGACGCAGGACCTGGAGCGTTTGCGAGCCGTGGTGGAGGAGGCATGACCATCGAGCCGGATCGTGTCGTGGAGGTGCAGGTGCGACTGGCCGCTTCCCCCGTCCAGGTGTTCCCCTACCTGATCGAGGCAGATCGATACATCAGGTGGCAGGGGACGAAGGCCGAGCTCGACCCGCGACCCGGCGGCGTGTTCAGGGTGTGGATGGACGCCACGCAGGTGGCGAGTGGCGAGTTCGTCGAGGTGGCGCCGCCCGATCGAGTGGTCTACACGTGGGGATGGGAGGGCAACGAGGGAGTGCCGCCCGGATCCACCACGGTCGAGGTCGTGTTGACCGCCGACGGCGACGGAACCCTCCTGTCGCTCCGCCACTCGGGCCTGCCCGACGGCGAGGCGGCCGCGATGCACGAGGAGGGCTGGCGCCACTTCACCGAACGGCTGGCCGATGCGGTCGGACACGGATAGACCCGGGCGAGGCGCCCGGGTCTATGACGTGCCGAGTTGGTGCGTCGGTCACATGACCTCGAAGGTCTCGTGGACCGTGATGCCGGTGCCGCCCTGGAGCACGGGGCAATCCTTGGCCAACGTCACGGCGTCGTCGAGTGATTCGGCCGTCACGATCGTGTACCCGCTCACGTCCGAGCCGCCGCCGTCCGAGACCGCGCCATCGACCGCGATCGACTTGCGCTGCCCCGAGAACGGGTTCCCCGGGTCCTTCACGGCCGAACCGAGCGCCGTGAACCAGGCGGTCCATGCGTCCATGACCTGCTGCTGCTCCTCGGGGGTCTCCGGCATCTTGCCGCCCCCGTCGTAGAGCAAGACGTAGTCGGTCATCGTCGTCCCTCCTCCTCGCGCGACGCTTCGGTGTCCGCGCGTCTGGTCCTATGACGAACGGTAACGCGGTTCCTCGACAAGCGGTTCCGGAGGGATCTGAAGCCCGCGATACCGGCCGACGAACGTCGCCCTCGGGAGCCGCTACTCCGCCGTAGAACCGATGGTCGCCTCGACCCGACCTCGGTCGGGGAGGGGCAGGCGCTTGAGCAGCAGCGCGTTGACGGCCACGAGCAGGCTCGATCCCGACATCGAGAGCGCGGCGATCTCGGGTCGCAGGATGAGCCCGATGCTCGGCTCGAACACGCCGGCCGCGATCGGCAGCGCGATCGCGTTGTAGCCGATCGCCCAGCCGAGGTTCTGTCGCATCTTGCGCAGCGTGCCGCGTCCGACCGTGAGGGCGGTGGGCACGTCGAGTGGGTCGGAGCGCATCAGCACGACGTCGGCGGTCTCGATGGCGACGTCGGTGCCGGCGCCGATCGCGATCCCGAGGTCCGCCTGGGCGAGGGCCGGAGCGTCGTTCACCCCGTCACCGACCATCGCCACCCGCATCCCGGTCCGCTGGAGCTCGGTGATGGTGTTCGCCTTGTCGCCGGCAGCACCTCGGCGATCACCGTGTCGATCCCGAGTTCGCTGGCGATCCGCTCGGCGGTGGCCTGTTGTCGCCCGTGAGCATGACGACGTCGATGCCGTCGGCTCGCAGCGAGGCGACCGCCTCGCGGGCCGTCTTGCGCGGAGCGTCCGCGATCCCGATCACGCCGACGACACGATCGTCGACCGCCACGAGCACCGCCGTCCGACCCCCCTCGGCGAGCTCGGCCTGCCGTGCCGCGAGCGGGCCGGAGTCGATGCCTTCGCGCTCCATCAGTCGCCGGTTGCCGACCGCGACCCGCCGCCCGTCGACGGTGGCGATGGCGCCGTGGCCCGGCACGTTCTCGAACGCCTCGGCGGCCGGTGCCTCGATGCCCCGTGTGCCGGCCATGCGAACGACCGCCTCGGCGAGCGGGTGCTCCGATTCCCGCTCCACCGCCGCGGCCAGCCCGAGCATCTCGTCGTCCGTCGGGCCCGAGCGCGATCACGTCGGTGACCTCGGGTTCGCCCCTCGTGAGGGTCCCGGTCTTGTCCATGACGACCGTGTCGATCCGGGCCGAGGTCTCGAGCGCGATCGGCGTTCTTGAACAGGATCCCGCGCTTGCGCGCCCAGGCCGGTGCCGACCATGATCGCCGTCGGCGTGGCCAGACCGAGCGCGTCGGGGCAGGTGATGACGACGACCGTGATCGCGAACAGCAGGGCTTCGTTCATCGTGGCGCCTGCCGCGAGCCAGGCCAGGAAGGTGGCGGTCCCGCCGAACAGGGCGACGAACACGAGCCAGAACGCGGCCCGATCGGCGAGCCGTTGGCCTGGCGCCTTCGAGTTCTGCGCCTCCTGCACCAGCTTGCACGATCTGCGCGAGCGCCGTGTCCGAGCCGACCTTGGTGGCGCGGACCCGCAGCGCGCCGTTCGCGTTGATCGTGGCCCCGATGACCTCGGCGCCGGGCGATTTGTGGACCGGCAGGCTCTCGCCCGTCACCATCGACTCGTCGACGTCGCTCTCGCCGTCCTCGACGATCCCGTCGACCGCGATCTTGGTCCCGGGTCGCACGAGTAGGACGTCCCCGACGACGACCTCCGACGTGGGGATCTCGACGGTGGCGCCCTCGCGGAACGACCTCGGCCATCGGGGGTGCCAGATCGAGCAGCGTCCGGATCGCGTCGTTGGCGCCGCCTCGGGCGCGCATCTCGAACCAGTGGCCGAGCAGCACGAACGCGGCGAGCACGGTGGCCGCCTCGTAGAAGACCTCGCCGCCCCCGGTGAAGGTGATCGCGACCGAGTAGATCCATCCGGCGCCGATCGCCACGGCGACCAGCACCATCATGTCGAGGGTGCGGGCCCGTAGTGCGCGCCAGGCTCCGTCGAAGAAGATCCAGCTGGAGTAGAAGATCACGGGCAGGCTGAGGAGCAGGGAGAACACGTCGTCCCGCAGGCCGAACGGAGCGGGTGCGTCGAACCCGAAGACCTCGCGACCGATCGGGGAGCAGAGGAGGATCGGGAGCGACAGGACCGCCGCGACGACGAACCGGTTCCGCATGTCGCGGACCATCGCGTCCATCGACATCCCGGCGTGGCCGCCATGACCCATGGCCTCGTGCGGCGACCGCATGGTGACCTCGGCAGCCATCTCGTGATCTGCGTGCGACTCGCGGCCCGCTTGCGCAGCCGGTTCCTCCATGGCGTCGCAGACGTGGGTCGGGACCGACCGCCCCGCGCAGTGGAGGCCGCATTCCTCGACCCAGCCACGCAGCTCGGCGACCGATGTCGTCCGGGTGTCGAACGTCACGTTCGCCGTCTGCGCGACAGGGTTCGCGTCCACCGCCGTCACGCCGGGGCGTCGCCCGAGCGTCTTCTCGACGACCGATTTCTCGGTCGCCATGTACATGCCGCCCGTGTGCAGCACAACCTCGGCGGCGGTGACCGCGTCCACTTGCTCCCCGTGCGTCGCCAGCGCTTCTGCGTGGTGGTGGTCCATGTCCGCCCTCAGTGTCGGCTCCACTGTAGGATACCCCCCTAGGGTATATGAGTCAACACGAGATGCGTCTGAGATCAGGAAGTGGCCGGGACTTCGCGCCGTTTCCGGGCGGACCACAAGACGAGCAACACGATGCCGGTCACCACGGCGACGGGGATGGCCACGAACAACACCCCCCCGAACAGCAGGCCGACGTCGTGCAGGCCGGCTAACGCCGGGATGCGGCGCCCCGAGTTCGCCCTGTCGTACCCGGCTCCGCCGAGCGACTCGATGTAAGAGCCCGCGACGGCGAGGGCCAGCAGGCAGAGCAGCAAGCCCCGGTACGTCGCCGTCCCCGTGCCCGGCCGGGGGTGCCAGCGGAACGCGAGCGCGGCGAAGAGGCCGAGTCCGACAAGAGCCGTCACCAAGTGAGACGTGGCGTGACCCTTCGCCTCGCCCTGGGCAACGAGGATGGCGACCGCGGCCGTGACGCCTCCCATGCCGCACATCGCGATGAAGGCGATCCGTGCCGCACGATCGCCTCGCCCGGGATCCGTATCGCGCCCTTCGTTCTCCAGGCCTCGCAAGCGCATGAGCCCCGACACGAGGAGGATCGCCCCGAGGGCGAGGGCGCCGATCGTGAACCACGGGAACCCTGCTCCCCCGACGAGGAGACTCCCGGCAGCCAGCACGAGGCTGGCGAAGCCAACTCCCGTGAGGATGCGTGTGCCGTTCATGGTTCGAGTGTGGGCGCGATGTCCGCGCCGTTGAACCTGGCGGGCATCCGGATCCGGACTGGTGCTAGCACCCGCCGGGAGCTGCGCGAGGCGGTCCTGGATCCCCCTCGCCCCTGTGGCGAGGATGATCTAACGTGGCGTGTGGGAGCGATCAGAGGGAGGACGGAGATGAACAAGGTCGTGCACTTCGAGATCCCGGCCGAGGACCTGTCGCGGGCCAAGGACTTCTACGCGTCGGTGTTCGGTTGGCAGCTGATGACCATGCCGGTGGGCGAGGGCGAGTACACCATGGTGACCACCACCGCGGTCGACGAAACCACCAGGATGCCGACCGAGCCCGGGTCGATCAACGGCGGGATGATGGAGCGCTCGCCGCAGACCCAGGGGCCGGTCATCGTGATCGACGTCGAGGACATCGACGCCGTGTTGGCGCAGGTCGAGTCCAATGGCGGATCCACGGTGACGCCGAAGACGCCGATCCCCGACATGGGGGCTTTCGCCTACTTCAAGGACTCAGAGGGCAACACGATGGGGGTGTTCTCCGAGGGCTGAGCCCTACGCGGCATCGGCGGCCGCCTCCAGGGCCGCGATATCGATCTTCTGCATCCCCAGCATCGCCTGGAGCGCTCGCTGAGCCCGCGCCTGGTCTGGGTCGCCGAGCAGTTCGCCGAGCCGGTCGGGGACGATCTGCCAACTGACGCCGAACCGATCGACGAGCCACCCGCACATGCTCGGTTCGCCGCCGTCGGTGAGACGGGTCCAGAAGCGATCGACCTCGGCCTGGTCGTGACAGCGCACATACAGGGAGACGGCCTCGGTGAATCCGTCGGCGCGGCGGCCATTCAGGGCCATGAACTCCTGGCCGGCGAGCCTGAACCCCACGTGGATCGCCTCCCCGCCGCCTGGGGGTCGTGAGACGTCCGTGATCTCGGCGTCGTCGAACACAGAGACGTAGAAGCCGACGGCCTCCTCGGCCTCATGTTCGAACCACAGGACGGGGCTGATCTTCTGCATCACTGACCCCTCAGCTGGTGACCAGCGTGCCGAGGACCTCGTCCAATCGTTCGAACCCCTCGCCCATGCCCCCTTCCATGCCGGAGGCGATCATCGCGTCGCGGGCCTCGACCGTCTGGAACACCGAGTTCATGCGAACCGTCGTGCGGCCGTCCTCCTCGATGAACGAGGCGGTGTCCAGCTGCACGTGGCCAGGAGCACCCTCGAACTCGAACGTCTGCACGATGCCCTGGGGCGAGGGGTCGCCGTGGAAGACGCCGTGGAAGCCGTACTCGGTGCCGTCGGCCTCGGCGTGGACGTATCGCCAGGTGCCGCCGTCCCGAAGGTCGAAGCGGTCGATGCGCATCGTGAGGCGGCGAGGTCCGAGCCACCGGACCAGCAGATCTGGGTCGGTGAACGCCCGGTACACCAGATCGCGCGGGGCGTTGAACTCCCTGGTGGCCAGGATCTGAGGGATCCCGGGCTCGGCGGTGATCTCCAACTGAGTCATGAGCGCGTCCTCCTCGGTCGATGGATCTGTTCGGTCTCGTCCTGATCTGTGGCCTGTATCTCCGCTAGGAGGTCGTCGAGCCGCTCGTAGGTCTCCTCCCAGTGGTCGCGGTAGCCGGCCAGCCAGATGGTGGCCAGCTTCAACGGCTCGGCATCCAGGCGGCTCAGTCTGGCGGTGGCCAGTCGCGATCTCGTGATCAAGCCGGCGCGCTCGAGCACCTTGAGGTGCCGGGATATCGCCGGCTGCGACACGTTGAACGGGGCAGTGAGCTCGGCGACGGTCGCCTCGCCGACGGTCAATCGAGACAGGATCGCGCGTCGCGTGGGGTCGGCGAGCGCCCCGAACACGGCGTCCAACTGGTCGACCGGCATGCTCCATAACCTTTCAGCTTTAGAACTGAATTGTTATATAGCACCTTCAGCGGCAGCGTCAAGATACGTTCGGTGACGGGCGAGGATCACCCCGGCGGGGCGCCGAACGCGCGGAACGGCTCGGGTCGGTAGTCGGCGAGCAGCGGCGTCCAGCCGGCGAGCGCCACCGATCGCGGGGTCGTCGACCGTGAGCCACCGGAGGTGGCGCAGCGCGTGCTCGATCACCTGCGCCACTCCGATATCCGTCGGCGGGGCGAGCGTGTCCCCACGGGCGAGCTCGCTGCGTCCGACCGATGCCTCGGTCAGGTACTCACTGATCATCTCGGGGGGCGAGACGACGGCCAGGTACGTCAGTACCAGCCGGTCGCCCTCGTACCGCCACGATGTCGAGTGCACCACCAGCGGCCGCAGGCCGTACCGATCGGCCGCCGACACGACGACGTCGCCGGGCTCGGTCCCCGGGCCCCATCCGAGGCGCAGGCTCGGGGCGTGGATCGGTCGGAGCACGCGGAGGCGATCGTCGCGCCGACACACGAACAGCGCCTCCAGGGACTGCGCGACGATCGCGGGTGACCACGCGACGTCGGTGACCGGAGGGGCGAGCCCGACGATCGGCTCGGTCTGCCTCGGGAGCTCGTCGGCCACCTATGAGACCTCGACGGCCAGCGCCAGGATCTCCTCCCGCGTCGACTCGACGTCGTGGACCTCGCGGCCGTGGGCCTGCACCTGGGTGATGACTTCGTCCTCGGTTCCTCGGCACTGCCAGCCGCACATGCAGGTGACTTCCTTCATGAGCACCTCCTCGAGGGAGCGTCGCACGACCCCGAGGCACGGGTCCAGCCGGCCTCTCGACCGCAACCCTGCAATAAGTCTTGTAGGGTGTGCCGATGGCCATCTCCAGGACCGAGAACGAGGCGCACGCGGCGGGGCTGGCCGGACATCGAGCACTGGCCCATCCGCTGCGGCTGCGGATCCTTCGACTCCTTCGCGGAGAGCCGAGGTCGGCATCCGCGCTGGCGCGTGAGATGGGGGTGCTTCCCGGTTCCGCGAGGTTCCATCTGGGTGTGCTCGAGCAGGCCGGGATCGTGAGACGGGCGGGCGAGCGGGTCGTGCGGGGCGGTCGTGAGGTGCTGTTCGAGGCCCCCGATGTCGTGCATCTCGACGACGACGTCGAGCCGGCCGTCCGCTGGGCCACCGACCGCGCCTATCTGCAAGAGCTCACTCGGCTGATCGAACTCGGTGCCACCGATCCCGGCGGCGTGGCGGGGTTCTCGCTGCACGTGTGGCGCCTGCGGCCTCGCGATGTCGCCGCGGCCGAACGCATCATGCGGGAAGCGACTCGGAGCCTGGCGGCCCTGCATCGTCCCGACGACCCGCGGGCGGCGCCTCACGTAGCGGGCACTCAGCTCGTGAGGCTCCCGACAGAGGGATCGGCGATGGCGTGACGGCTCGTCGAACCAGTCTCCTTCGACGCCACCGGGACTTCCGTTGGCTGTGGGTCTCGCGAGCCATCTCCTACGTCGGCGACGGCATCGCGCTGGTCGCGCTCGTGCTGCACGTGGAGGGGTCGGGCGGCAGCGGCACAGCGGTGGCCGGCCTGCTGCTCGCCGCCGCCCTGCCGAGTCTGCTCGGGCCGATCGCCGGGTCGATCGCGGATCGTGTCGACCGGCGACGGCTGATGATCGCCTGTCAGGTGGGTCAGGGGCTCGTGGTGCTGGCGATCGCCGTCCTCGCGCCCGCATATGCGGCGTTGCTCGCGCTCGTGGCCGCCGCCAATGTCCTCGCGCGGTGCTTCGCCCCGGCGGCGAGCAGCTCGGTCCCCTCGCTCGTTCCCGGCGAGGAACTCGTCGGCGCGAACGCGTGGCTCGGCACCGCCCTCAACCTCCAGGTGGCGTTCGGTGGGCTCCTCGGTGGTCTGCTCGTGGCGGGCGTCGGAGTGCGATGGGCGCTCGGGATCGATGCGGTGAGCTTCTTCGTGTCGGCGGGGCTGCTCGCCAGGGTTCGAGCGCTGCCCCCCGAGACCGACGGCTCGCCGGTCCCCTCGTTCGCCCGGACCGTGCGCGACGGCGTCGCCTTCGTCGCCGGACATGCCGTGGCCCGGGCCGTCGTCGTGACCCTGCTGGTCGGCGTGGCGTTCGCCGCGGTCGACAACGTTGCCCTCGTATTCCTCACACGCGAGGAGCTCGGAGGGGGTTCGGCAGCGTTCGGCGTCGTCACGTCCGCGTTCGGCTTCGGCATGCTCGCCGCCTCGCTCGCCCTCACCCGGTGGGAGCGACTCGTATCGGCTCGGACCGCGTTCCTGGGCGGGTGGCTTCTCACGGCCGCCGGCACGCTGGCCACCGGACTGGCCCCCGGCCTCGCCGCCGCGGTGGGCGCTCAGTGGCTCGGCGGAGTGGGAAACGGGATGGGCAACGTCGGCGGCGACACGCTGATCCAGCGAACGGTGCCCCCGGCGATGCGCGGTCGCGTCTTCGGGCTGACGTCGACCGCTGCCTTCCTCGGCAGCGGCCTGGCCTACGCGATCGGCGGCGTGCTCGTCGACATGCTGACCCCGCGAGCGGTCTTCGTCGCCGCGTCTGTAGGCGTGGCGCTCGCCGCGGTCGGCGGGTTCTTCCTCCTTCCGGCCGACGCCACGCGTTCGAAGGCTGAGTGAGCGAGGGTTTGGCCTGGGCATCTCGGCATCGATCGCCGCCGCGCGTCCATGAGCGGGTCGACCTAGTCTTCAGGGATGGGCGTCACGGTGTACCACACGGCCACGAGCCTGGACGGATTCATCGCGGATGCGGGGAACTCGCTCGAGTGGCTCTTCCAGGTACCGACCGACGAGGACGACCTGGGTCATGCCGCTCGGTTCGAGGCGTTCCTGGACGGCGTCGGCGCGATGGTGATGGGGTCGACGACGTACGAATGGGTGGTGGCGAGCGAGCAGATGCTCAACCACCCCGATCGGTGGCGCAAGTACCACGGCGATACGCCGTGCTGGGTGTTCTCCTCACGCGAGCTTCCGACGATCGACGGTGCCGACCTGCGCTTCGTGCATGGCGACGTGGCGCCGGTCCACGGCGCGATGGTCGAGGCCGCCGCGGGCAAGGACGTCTGGGTCGTCGGCGGGGGCGACCTCGCGGGCCAGTTCGCGGACTCGGGACTCCTCGATGAGGTCCGGCTCAGCATCGCGCCGGTGACCCTCGGCGGCGGAGCGCCGCTCCTGCCGCGGCGCCTCCTCGCCGCGGACCTCACGTTGGTCGAGCTCGAGCGGCAGGGCCAGATGATCGGCGCGACGTACCGGCTCGTTCGCTGACGACGAGACCAATACGCCGACGGACCGGGAGATCAGCTGACACCGACCAGTTGTTCCTCGCTCTCTGGTACGTCGGGTGTGTCGATCGGCCGCGGCGCGCCCTCGATGTTGACGTGGGGCAACCACTCCAGCCACGACGGCAGGTACCAATTGCGGTCGCCGAGGAGTTTCATCGTCGCGGGGACGAGGACGGATCGGACGATCGTGGCGTCGAGCGCCACGGCGACGGCCAGCCCGAAGCCCATCTGCTGCAAGGGGACCAGCGAGCCGGCGGCGAAGCCCGCGAAGACGGCCACCATGATCGCCGCCGCGCCGGTGATCAGCGCGCCGGTGGTGCGGAGCCCGTAAGCGACCGACTCGCTGTTGTCGCCCGTGAGGTCGAACCGCTCCTTGATCCGGCTGAGCAGGAACACGTGGTAGTCCATCGACAGACCGAACAGCACGGTGAACAGGAACAGCGGAAGGAAGGCTTCGATCGCCTCGACCTGTCCGAAGCCGAGCCAGCCCGCGAGGTCCTTGAAGACCTCGGGTCCCACGCCTCGCTGGAAGAACAGCGCGACCAGTCCGTAGGCCGCGCCGACGGACAGCAGGTTCATCGCGATCGCCTTGGCGGGCACGACCAGCGATCGGAACGCCACCAGCAGGAGCAGGAACGACAGCCCGAGCACGAACGCGAACACGATGGGCGTGTACGTGGTCTGTTGCTCGAGGGTGTCGACGTTGGTCGCGGTCTCGCCCCCGACGAGGATCTCCACCGGAAGGTCGCCGAACGTTGCGGGGATGGTCTCCTCACGAAGCGCCCGAACGGCATCCATCGCGCTGTCGCCGGCGACGTCGCCCGCCAGCGGCGCCGACACGAGCGCCAGATCACCCTCGTCGTTCACCTCGACGGTGACGGGGCCGAAGGCGGCGTTGGCGTTCACGACCGCCCCGAGCTCATCGAGGGTCGTCGCCACCGCCGGAGTGATCGCTCCGTCGACGACGATCTCGACCGGCGAGCCGAGACCGCCGGAGAATTCACGCTCCATCGTGAGGAACGCTCGCTTCGACTCGACCTGGTCCGGGAGGGTGCTGACCCCGGAGAAGCCGGCGTTCATACCGAAGTAGGGCAGGGCCGCCATCACGAGGAGGCCGCCGGCGAGCCCCAGGCTGACGACCGGGCGCCGCATGACCGTTCGGGTGATCCGATCCCAGAACCGTCCCTGCCGCTGACGGGATGCCGTCCGCCGGCCGCGGATCCTCAGGGCGTCCACCCTGTCGCCGAGCAGCGCCAGCACGGCGGGGAGGAGGGTCAGCGAGGCGGCGACGGCGACGATCACGACGAAGATCGCACCCAGGGCGATGCTACGGAACCCCGTGTCGGGTAGCAGCAGCATCCCCATGAGGGCCAGTCCGACGGTCATGCCCGAGAAGAACACGGCCTTGCCCGCCGTGGCGCCCGTGTGGGCGATCGCCTCCATCTTGCGCAGGCCGTTGCCGCGTTCCTCTCGGTAGCGGGACACGATGAACAGCGAGTAGTCGATCCCGACTGCGAGGCCGATCATCGTCGTGATGTTCGTGATGAACAGGGACAGGTCGAAGATCTGGCCGGCCACCGCCGCGACGCCGAGGGCGACCGTGATGGCGATCGCGCCGAGGACGACGGGGATCAGGCCGGCGACGATCGCCCCGAAGACCAGCACCAGCACGACGAGCGCGACCGCGATGCCGATGGCCTCACCCTTGGCCAGATCCTCCTCGGCGATGCGGATGAAGTCGTTCTCGATCGTGGCGGGGCCCGCGACGATCGCCTCGAAGCCGGCAGGGACCGAGACGTCCTTGACGACCGCGGCCACCAGCTCGGCGCCACGTGACTGCTCGTCGGTGTCGACGCCAGCCAGCGTCACCGGCAGCAGGGTCGATCGTCCGGACTCCGAGACGGGGCCCTCCTCGGTGAGGTAGCTGCCGACCCGGCCGACCACGTCGGGGCCCAGCGATGCGATCGCCGTCTGCAGCTCCTCGACGTACCCGCGGTAGCCGGGGTCGGTGACCTCAGACGGCCCCGTGACCACGACGAACTCCGTGTCCACCTCGGGACCCCGCAACCGTTCCTCGAGCAGGGCGGCGGCCCGCTTGGACTCGGGGTCGTTGGTGAACTCGGAGTCGGTCGTCAGCGCGTCGCCGAGGAGCTGGGACGACAGCACGATGGCCGTGACGAGCGCGATCATCCACACGGCCACGGTGCGCCAGGGGTGACGGGCGGTCGAGCGGGCGAGGGTCTCTGGTGACAGCTTCAACGTGTTCCTCCTGTGTGCGCACGGCTCGCTCCACCCGATCGGCGGACGAGATCAGTCTTATACCGTAAGGTAGCCATACGGCATAAGGTAACCATATGACGTAAGGCTGTCAACCGGGCCGTGCTGTAGAGGAGGGTTTGGCGAGCCGTGCGACCCGCTCAATCGTTGGCTCGGAGCCGTTCGAGGCCGTCGAGGATCAGATCGAGCGCGAACTCGAACTCCGTCTGATCGTCGCACCACCCCAGGGTCGAGTCGGGATCGTCGTGCGCGATCTCTTGCACCATCCCCGCGATGTGGGGGAGTTGATCGGCCATCTGAGCGATGGCCTCCATGATCTCGTCGTCGACCTGACCGCCCTCATCGTCGGGCTCGAACAGCTCCTGAGTGAAGCCGAGGACCCGGCTGCCCAGCGCATGGAGTGCGTGGTGGGCCAGGTCGTAGGAGAAACCCCCGGCGCGCATGTGGCCGAGGACGGCGTCGAAGTACTGCATCGTCGCCTGGCCGCTGTCGGTCCGGGACTCGATCACCGAGGGGGCCCAGCGGTGCCGGAACATGACCTCTCGGGCGGTCAGGATCCGCCGGCGCAGGGCTGTCTTCCAGTCGCCGATCTCGAGCGGTGGGTCGAGCGCGGACACGGCCCGCTCGATCTCGGTGACGAGGGCATCGACCACCCCGTCGAGGACGGCTTCCTTGTTGGCCACGTGGTAGTAGAGCGACATCGGCTCGACATCGAGCTCGCTCGCGATGCCCTTCATCGTGAGCGCTCCGATGCCGCCCTCATCCGCGACCGTGATGGCGGCGCGGAACACCCGCTCCCTGGTCACCGGGGGGCGGATCTGCGCGATGTCGGGCTCAGTTGCCATGTGTGATCCTTCGTTTCTACCCCTTACCTTACGGCATACGGTGGGCTCGAGAAGGCCGGATGCGATCCGGGATGGATCGGGCCCTGGAGAGATCGCGTAGTTGAGGGAGCGATATTCCTGTGGCGTCCGGGTGGCGCACGCGAGGCCAGCTCATCCCCTTGGGTACACTCACCCTCGTTCCCTGACGTGCTGAAACGAGGCCATCACCGATGTCACGAGTCATCCTGATCGCGTGGGACGGCGCCGACTGGCGCATCCTCGATCCCCTGCTCGAGCAGGGCGCGCTGCCGAACCTGCAGGCCCTGATCGACCGGGGGCAGCGAGACGTCCTGCGCTCCACCGTGCCCACGCATTCGTGGGCCGCCTGGCCGAGCTTCCTCACCGGGGTCGAGCCGCAGGACCACGGCGTCTACGACATCCTCGAGACGGTGCCCGGCACGCACAAGCAGTACCCGGTCACCTACAAGTCGATCAAGACCCGAACCTTCCTCGACGACCTGACGGCCGCGAGCAAGAAGCAGCTGCTGCTCGACGTGCCGCTCACCTTCCCTCCGCCGGCGATCGAGGGGAACCTGGCCGCGGGCGGTGTCCTTCCGAAGGGCCGCCAGTTCACGATGCCCGGCGACCTGCCCGACACCCTGGCCAAGGCGGGCCTCGAGTGGCCGATCAACGGGATGAGCTGGACCACCTACCGCAACCGTCCCGACGCCTACCTCGACGAGGCCTTCGAGGTCACGGCCAAGCGCATCGCCGCCTCGGAGTGGCTGATGGACAACACCGAGTGGGATCTGATGGCGAGTGTCTGGGTCTCGATCGACCGCACCCAGCACTGCCTGAGCAACTTCATCGCCCCCGATCACCCCGACTACGCCGAGAACAAGGACACGCGGATCGGCAAGAAGGTCGCCGACATCTTCCGCCAGACCGACGAGGCGATCGGCTCGTTCGTCAGCCGGGCCAACGACGACGACATCATCCTGTTCATCAGCGACCACGGTTTCCAGTCGTGCACCCGCGCGGTGAACATGGATCGGATGCTCAGCGACTTCGGGTTCCTGGACTTCTCGGCGTCCAACGTTGTGTTCGGTCCGATGCAGTGGGGTCCGGTCCGCCAGGTCGCGCGCAAGGTCTACGACGTGCTCGGCCTGCACGGGAAGGTCTCGCTGCCCCAGACGGTGAACTGGTCGAAGTCGAAGGCCTACACGTCGATCCGCTCGACCGGCGAGGGCGTGAGCATCAACCTGGCCGGGCGCGAGCTCGACGGCATCGTCGACCCGGCCGACTACGACGAGGTCCGCGACCAGATCATGGACCGCCTCGGCCAACTACACCGACCCCAAGACCGGCAACAAGCCCGTCAAGGAGATCGCCAAGCGCGAGGACGTCTTTCCCGACGGCGCGTTCGCCGACCAGGCGCCCGACATCATGATGGTGCCGGCCGAGGGCTACTCCCTCACGCACGCCAAGAGTTCGATCGAGGACGCCGACTGGGTGAGCGGCGACCACCGCATGGAGGGCGTCATCGTGGCGGTCGGTCCACAGGTCACGCCGTTCGAGCAGACCCCGGCGCTGATCGACATGGCCCCGACGCTGGTGGCCGCGCTCGACGCCCCCACCGCGGTCAAGCCCACCGGTCGAGTGCTCACCGAGATCGTGGGCGGCGAGGGCAAGCTCACCGAGCGCGAGGCGACCGAGCCGTCGTCGGCCGCGGCCGCGATCCCCGGCATCCCCGGGATGGGCAACGAGGCCGGCGTCACCGACACCGAGGCCGACGAGATGGAAGATCACCTGCGAGGCCTCGGCTACATCGAGTAGGCGTACTGGCGGGGTCTACGCTCGAGTTTCGTTCCGATCACGGAGACCAGGCCTTCGGGCAGCGCGTACTCACCGAAGCGGGAACCGAGGGTAGCCTCGACCCCGTGCTCGGCCAGCAGCACGGGCACGCGACTCGTGTCGATCAGCACGTTGTCGTGTCGCTCGTCGTCGCGACGCCACGTGTCGTCGTCGTTGAGGGTGAAGATCGCCATCTCTCGCACGAACCGGGTGGGCGACGGCATCGAGAACTCGGTGACGAGCGCCCATCCGTCGCCGGTCCACCCAACCGATGTCGCATCCCGCCTCGCCTCGTTGTAGGCCAGGTCGCACAGGTCGAGGGCGAGCAGGCCGCCGGGGCGGAGTGCGTCGGCTACATGCGTGAGTGCGCGATCGACGCTCGCTTCGTCGGGCAGATAGCTGAGCACGTGGCCCACGGAGACGATCGCGTCGGCGTCCGGGATCGGGTCGTCGGGCAGCGTCAGGCGTCGGATGGCTTCGGCACCGGGGGCGTGCTCACGCGCGAGTTCGAGCATCGCGGGCGATGCGTCGGTGCCGATCACTCGCACACCTGCCTCGGCGAGGTGGCGGGTGAGCAGCCCGCTCCCGCATCCGAGCTCGATGACCAGTCCGCCACGTCGCTTCACGGGCTCCAGGAGCTCGACGATGCCGGGCGCGGCGTCGTCGGCGTGGAACGCGAACCCATCGTGATGAACGCGAGCCAGATCTGCGCGGTAGTAGGGGGTCTCGGGATCGGCCACGGACCACATCCTGGCACGGGCGGATCGCCGGTGACCCGCGAGTGGCGCGGTCACGCCCTCGACCTTGTAGCGTGCTGCCATGACGATCGACGAGCGTCCCACCTCACCCGACCCGATCGACGATCCCCAGGCCTACCAGCAGTACCTGCTGGCGCTGTTGGGCAACGACGACCCCGCCGCCGTGCAGGCGCAGGCGCCGTCGCAATGGGTAGCGGTGGTCGAGGCCGGCTGGCGACCGGCTCCACGTGGCCCCGGAGCCGGGGGAGTGGTCGGTGTTCGGGTGCCTGGCTCACGCCGTCGACGCCGAGATCGTGATGAGCGGACGGTACCGCTTCGTCGTGGCTCACGACGATCCGTCGATCGTCGGCTACGACCAGGACCTGTGGGTCGATCGCCTCCATGCCGACCCGACGGCCGAGTCGCCCGACGAGCTGCTGACGCTCTTCGAGGCGATGCGGGTGGCCAACGTCGCGATGTGGCTCCGCAGCTCCGACGCCGAGCGTGAGCGCGTGGGTATCCACGCCGAGCGAGGTCCCGAGAGCTACGACCTGTCGTTCCGCATGATCGCCGGTCACGACCGGTTCCACGTGCGGCAGGCCCGCGAGGCGCTGGCGGCGACCAACGGTTCGAACTGAGGGTCAGGGGGCGCAGGCCCCGCCGATCGGCTCGAATCGGTCATCGCAGGGAGTCAACGGCTGACCATCGCGCACTGCGGTCAACACCTCTTCGATCGCCGCGACCACGAGATCTGGTTCGTCCTCCTGGATCATGTGGCCGGAATCGACGGCGATCACGTGGATGGAGTTGCTCGAGCGCGCGGCGAGCTCGCGCATCATCCCGCCCCATTCGTTCATGAGCTCGGGTGTGGCGGTGAAGTCCCGGGTCAGCATGACCATCGGGGTGGATCCGTAGGAGCCGACCGCGAGCAGCTCGTCCTTCGTTGCCTTCATATCGAGTGGGATCCCGTAGCCGTCATCCCAGTCCTCCGGGTTCTTGCCCAGCTGGCCCGCCATCGACGAGTCGACGAAGACGAGGCCTGCGACCTCGTCAGGATGCTGCTCAGCGAACAACTGCGCGATCATCCCCCCGAACGAATGCCCGACCATGACATAGGGACCTTCGACGTCGGCTCCGGCCAGGAGGAGTTCGAGCTCGTCGACGATGTCGCCGGCCGACACGGGGTCGCTCGTCGGCCGCGGATCGCTCCGTTCGATGCCGGCTCGGTCATAGCTGCAGGTGCGGGTCGTCTCGCTGATGTCGCTGTCGACCACACCGAACCACCCGGCGTCGCCATCCGCGCCGGCCTCATAGATGACCGTGGGCGACCCGGTGCCGCGGCACTCGATCCACAGTTCGTAACCGCCGACGTCGACCATCTGAGACTCCGCTGCTTCCTCGGCGACGGTGGACTCGGACATGCTCGGCGGGGCGGATGTCGCGCTCGCCCCCGCCGCCCCGCCTCCGCTCGAGGCGCAGGCCGCGAGTAGTAGGGACGCTGCCGCGATGGTGGTGATGGCCTTCCTCATGGAAGTGGCTGCCATGCCGGGAACATCCCGCTCGGAGAGATCTGGCGAAGGTCCGTTCCATCGATGCTCACCACGTACACCCCAGAGTCGTTGGGCAGATCCTGGTCGTCGCCGATGACGCTGAACACGATCTCACGCCCGTCCGGGGAGAATCGAGGTCCGGTGAATGCGTGCTCTGTCTGACCCGCCGCGCAACAGCCGGTCGCGTACACCATGCGCGCCTCGGAGCCGTCCGCCAGTGCGACCCAGACCTCGGCTCTAAAGGGCCCCCCGGGGCCGCCGAACGACTGGCGGCCGGGGAACGCCGCCCACGTGATGCGGGTTCCGTCGGGCGACCAGGACGCGTCGGATAGGAACCTGTCGGGATCAGCCGGGAGCAGGTTGGTTCTTCGGCCGGTCGCCAGATCGATCACCATGATGAGGTCTTCGCCCTCCGAGGACCGGGCCGAACTCGTCACGAGGAGCGTTGTGCCGTCGGGGGACCAATCCACGGATCCGGCACCGCCCACACGGGCGATGATGGTCGGCGCTCCGCCCTCCGGCGTCGCCTCCACCACCTCGACGTCGCCTACCCCCACGTACGTGATCTGGGAGCCATCCGGCGACCAGTCGAAGTCGGTCACATGCTCCTGTGTGACCGCTCCCCCACCCTGAGACCCGATGATCGAAGTCCAGAGCATGCCGTCGTCCGACAAGTGCGCGATACGGGAGCCGTCAGGTGACCACTTCATCAGCCCGCAGTTCCCAGACGATGGGTCGGAGCCGCACGTGTTGACGAACTGGATGGGGCCTCGCCCGCTGGAGTTCACCCCGTAGATGGCGCCGCCGTACCCGGAATCGGCCGGCTGTCCGTATGCGAACGCGAGCAGCGTCCCGTCAGGCGACCACGCGTACGACGGCAGGTTCCTGCAACCCTGGGCTGTGCAATGGCCGGGTGTATCCGCGACGAAGTCACCCCATCCCTCCGCCAGGAGCGAGGCACGCGACCCGTCGGGCGCGACCGACACCAGTTCGCCTCCGTCTAGGAACACGATCGAGCCGTTGCTGGTGTCGGCGGGCATGCTGGTCTCGGCAGAGCCCAACGCACCGAAGGCGAAGGCGATCCCGACGACGGCTATCGCCGCAGCCACGATCCCCGTTGCGATGCGTCGGTTCCGCTGCCGGCGGTCGCGGCGCCGGTGGAAGCCGTCGACGGGGAGCGGGCGCACGTCGACGCGTTCGAGCTCGCGTTCCACGAGGGTCCGGGCGTCAGTCATCTCGCGTCTCCGTGGCGTCGGCGAGCGTCGAGCGCGCCTGGTGGGTGAGCGCGTAGACCGTCGAGGCCTTGATGCCGAGCAGCTCGCCGGTCTCCTCGCCCGAGTAGCCTAGGGCCTCCGTCAGCACGAGGGCCGCCCGCTGCCGGGGCGTCAGGACGGCCATCGCGCGGGCCGCTTGATCGCGGTCGTCGACCGGGCCGAACACGTCGTCTCCGGGGCGGTACGCGTTCACCAGGTGCTTGAGCGCCCGAGCGGCCCGGCGGTAGTCGCTGCGGAACAGGTGCAACGCGGTTCGGTACAGGTAGCCGGAGGGGTTCTCCATCGCGGCGACGGTGTGCCACCGCTCGAACAGCCGTGTGAACGCCTCCTGTGCGATGTCCTCGGCCTGCGAGCGACTCCCGGTGATCACGCTGAGCACCCGCAGGAGCCGATCGCGCTCGTCCTGGTAGAACACGTCGAAGATCAGGGTCTCGGTCTGCATGACTGACCCGGGAGCGTTCCACGTTCCGTCCGGGTTGGCGACCTCTTCCATCGGAGGATTAACGCTTGCGGGACTCGGAATCTGTAGGCGAGTTCGGACGCCGTCGAGGGGCGCGACCGAAGTCACGCCCCTCGGAGTTCCGTGAGGTCCCGTGTCAGGCCGCTGGGTTCAGCGGCGACAGTTCGTAGATCGTGCGGTTGAAGGCCTCATCGGGGAACCCCTTGTAATCGGGGGAGGAGTCGCTCACGAAGGTGAGGATCAGGGTGTCCCCCTCCATCGACCACGTGTACACCACGTCGCCCGTCGTGTTCTTGGGGTCGAAGGTCACGCGGTCGCCATCGACCGATAGGAACCCGCTGTCCACGTAGGTTCCGTCGGCATCGGTCACCCCGTACAGATTGCCGTCCATCGAGACGATGAACGAGGTCGGATAGGCGTTCGCCGCGACGACCGCGTCGGCGGCCCCCCCGAGCCCCTCGGCCTCTAGGAACGTGCGGACGTCTGCCGGCGTGATGGTCGCAGTTTGCCACTTTCCGTCGACCACCCCACTCGCGGTCCCCACGGCCCCGCCTCCATCGTCAGCCGGCACGCTGGCCTCGCCGCCACCCAGGGTTCTGATCACCAGCACCGCGGCGAGGATCACCACCGCCGCCGCAGCGATAAACGCGCCACGGCGTCGGTTCAGCTCCTTCTTGTCCTTGTACTGGTCGAAGCGCTCGACCGGTTTCGGGTCCTTCGTCTGCATCGTCATCTCTCGTACCTCCACTGCTTCATGGATGCCCTGCGCGGCGCGTCGGGCGCGCGTGTCGATGTTCATGCGTCCTCCTCGCCGTCGAGGCCGAGCCGGCGCGCGAGCGTCAGTCGGCCATCGTGCAGGTGCTTCTTCACGGTCCCCTCCGCGATGTCGAGGATCGAAGCGACCTCGAGCACGGAACGGTCTTCCAAGTAGTGGAGCGCGATGACCTGGGATTGCCGTCGGGGGAGGCGGCGGACCGTCTGCCAGAACTCGGCGTCGTCGGCCGACAGCTCCGGCATCGAAGTCGCGTGCCGAGACGCGAGGCGCGTGAGCGCCTTGGCCTCGACCGCTCGCCGGCGGAGGGTCGAGACCGACAGGTTGGCCACCACTCGCCGTACCCAGGCGCCGGGTTGGTCGTACGCGCCGACCCGATCCCACCTGCTGTGTGCTGCGATGAAGGCCTCCTGCGCCAGATCCTCGGCGCCGGACCGGCTGCCCGACAGGGCGTATGCCAGTCCGACGACCGCCCGGTACTCGCGGAGGTAGAAGGCGTCGAACGTCTCTGGGGCGTCCGTCGCCGAGATGGTGAGCGCGTCGACCGCCTCCGCCATCCGTCCTCCTCCCCTCGCGTCCGGTGTGTCCTGAGCATCCTCGCTCCATGCGGTCACACGCGGAAGTGGTGGGTGAGGTTCAGTCGTTATCGGATCCCGCCCGCCTCTCCTCGGATCGGTCCTGTGAGAGGGTTTCCCTCGTATGAACGAACCGGCGATCCTGGTCGAGGGGCTCTCCAAGCGGTTCGAAGACGTCGTCGCGCTCGACGAGGTCGACTTCCAGGTCGCGGAGGGCTCGATCTTCGGGCTGCTCGGGCCGAACGGTGCCGGCAAGACCACGGCCGTGCGAGTCCTGTCGACGATCCTTCGACCAGACGCCGGTCGGGCGCTGGTGCTCGGCAAGGACGTGATGCAGACGCCCGAGGCGGTGCGGCGACGGATCGGCCTGGCGGGCCAGTACGCGGCGGTCGACCCCAACCTCACGGGCCGCGAGAACCTGCGGATGGTCGGGATCCTCGGTCAGATGCGCCGCAGGGCGATCGCACCGCGCGCCGATGAGCTGCTGGAGCGCTTCACGCTGAGCGACGCAGCGGATCGCCCCCTGCGCACGTACTCGGGAGGGATGCGCCGTCGACTCGACATCGCCGCCTCGCTCATGCCCGAGCCCCCGGTGCTCTTCCTCGACGAGCCGACCACCGGGCTCGACCTCACGAGCCGCAACGAGCTATGGGACATGATCCGCGAGCTCGTGGAGGGCGGCACCACGGTCCTGCTCACCACGCAGTACCTCGAAGAGGCGGACCAACTCGCAGGCCGTATCGCGGTGGTCGACAACGGTGCGGTCATCGCCGACGACACGCCGGCCCGTCTCAAGGCCGACCTCGGGGACACCGTGGTGGAGATGGAGTTCGCCGACGAGGCGCTCGCCGAACGCGTTCTCGGCCTGCTCGGTGGCGACGGGCTCGGCTCGAGCGAGCGCGAGGGCACGAGGATCCGGATCTCGTCGAGCCGAGGGGCGCACGTGCTCGTCGAAGTACTGCGCCATCTCGACGCCGTCGGCATCGAACCGGAGACGCTGACGGTGCGCGAGCCGAGCCTCGACGACGTATTCCTCCGACTCACGGGCCATCGTGCCCAGAGCGTGGGCGATGAGGCGGGGGAGCCCACATGAGCGACGCTCCGGTCCAGACATACATGGACGCCGCACTGGATCGACGCATCCCGATGGGCGTCGTCCGCGACACCGTGGCGATCATCCAGCGCAACCTGATCGCGTACCGCCGGGTCCCTCAGCTCCTCGTCTTCTCGACGATCCAGCCCGTCATCTTCGTGATCATGTTCCGGTACGTGTTCGGAGGGGCGCTCGCCGCGTCACTGCCGCCGGGCGTGCCGTACGTGGACTATCTGATGCCCGGCATCTTCGTGCAGACCGTCGTGTTCGGGGCCATCGCCACCGCGATCGGGCTCGCGACCGACATCAAGAGCGGCCTGATGGAGCGGTTCCACGCCCTGCCGATGGCCCGGTCGGCGGTGCTCTCGGGCCGGACGCTCGCGGACACGACGCGCAACGTGTTCGTCGTCGCGTTGATGATGTTCGTTGGGTTCCTGGTCGGCTGGCGCATCCACTCCGGCCTGCTGGGACTGCTCGCCGCCTGGGCACTGGTCGTGCTGTTCGGCTACTCCATGTCGTGGATCTTCGCCACGATCGGGCTGGCCGTGCGCGACCCGGAGACCGCGCAGGCGGCCTCGTTCCCGGTGCTCGCGCCGCTCGTGTTCGCCTCGTCGGCGTTCGTGCCGGTCGAGACGATGCCGACGTGGCTCCAGGGGTTCGCCGCGCACCAGCCGGTGTCGGTCACGGCCACGGCGGTCCGCGCCCTCACGCTGGGCGGCCCGGCGGCGGCCGACGTCATGGCCTCGATCGCGTGGAGCGTCGGCCTCATCGCCGTGTTCGGGACGATCTCGGTGCGCCTGTACCGAAAGGCCGTCTGAGCTTCTCAGCGGCCGACGAGCGTCGCCCGGGCGTGACGCAGAACCTTGTCGCTCACCGAGCCGAGCACCTTGGCTCGGAACGAGCCCAGTCCTCGGGCGCCGACCACGACGAGATCCGCCTCCGCGCGATCGACCTCGTCGAGCAGCACCCGAGCGGGGTTGCCGGACGTCACGATGGTCGTGGCCCGGAACCCGGCCGCGCGGAGCGACTCGGTTGCATCATCGGCCACCTGTCGGGTGCTGGCGAGGTCACGTTCGCCAACCGTGGCCTCGAACGTGGGCACCCCGGCCGGTCCGCCCGGAGGCAGGGCAACGGGCTTGGCCACCGAGACGACGATCGCCTCACAGCGCTCAGGATCGGCGGTACCGACGAACGCCTCGAGCGCCCGGCGCGACCCCTCGGACCCATCCGTTCCGACGACCACCCGGAGGGGGCGGTCGTGCGTGGGGGCGGCATGGACCACGAGGACGGGACAGGACGCCGCGTGCACCACCGATCCGCTGACGCTGCCCAGCACGACGGTGTCGATCCAGCGTTCCTTGGCCGTGCCGAGGGCCACGACGTCCGCGCCCACCCGGTCGATCGCCGCGACGATCTCGGTCGCCTCGTCGCCCTCCGGCGCCTCGCCATCGGTGTCGAACCCGGCGCCCCGCAGCCGCAGGACGGCGTCCTCGACCGTGCTCTCGGCGAATGCCTGACCCCCCTCGGGCGAGTAGTGCCCGGCGGATTGAGCCTCGCGCAGAGCCGTCTCGAACCCGTTCACGCAGATCACGTGCACCCGTGCGCGACCCCGGTCCACGAGCCGTTCGATCAGGGCGGCGGCGTGATCGGAGGGCGCTGCCCCATCGGTCGCGAACAACACCTTCATCTCCTTGCCTCCTCTCGCTCTGACGCGTCGGCCCGGGCGTCCTTCGATGTTTCTCCACTCGTCCGCCTCAGGGAGGCGACGATCGACACCGTGATGGCGAGAGCGATGAAGACCAGCGAGGCCCAGATGGGGATCTTGTACGCCGTGCTCACCAGCATCTTGATGCCGACGTAGACCAGCACCACCGCCAACCCGATCTTCAGATAGACGAAGCGATGCATCATCCCGGCGAGCATGAAGTAGAGGGCTCGCAGGCCCAAGATCGCGAAGGCGTTCGACGTGAAGACGATGAACGGATCGTCGGTGACGGCGAAGATCGCGGGGATCGAGTCGACGGCGAAGATGATGTCGGTCGTCTCGATCAGGACGAGGACCGCGAGCAGCGGAGTCGCCAGTCGCTTGCCCGCCTCGACGAACGTGAACTTCTGCCCGTGGTAGTCGGCCGTCATCGGCACGACGCGCCGGAACGCCTTGAGGACGGGATTGCGCTCCGGATGCATCTCCTGGTCGCGGTGCATCGCCATCCGGATGCCCGTGAATACGAGGAAGGCGCCGAAGACGTAGATCGTCCAGTGGAACTGCTCAAGGAGCGCGGCTCCGCCAGCGATGAAGACCGCGCGGAAGACGAGCGCCCCGAGGATGCCCCAGAACAGCACGCGGTGCTGGTACTTCGCGGGCACGGCGAAGTACCCGAAGATCAGGGCGAACACGAAGATGTTGTCGACCGACAGGCTCTTCTCGATCAGATATCCGGCCAGGTACTCACCGGCCGCCTGGGGTCCGAGCCAGACGTAGACGAACACCCCGAAGCCCAGCCCGAGCGATATCCAGAAGATGCTGAACTTCGTGGCCTCGCGGAAGGAGACCTCGTGGGCCTCCCTGTGGAAGACGAACAGGTCGAGGGCGAGCAGGGCCATGATGAGCACGAGGAACCCGATCCAGGCCCAGATACCGACGTCCACGCGTTGCTCCTCCGGTCGCGGCCGACGACGGGCGCCGGCGATGTCGACCGAAGGTCTCTCCTGTCGCCCGCGAGTGGCGGGCGACCGACGCCACCGGGCCGAGGGCCGGGATGACGACGACGTCGGAAGGGATACTCCCCCTCGGTGTTTCCTGGAGTCTAGCCGAACGACGGAGCCCGGAGGTCACGATGGAGTTGCAGATCACACGGTTCGACCGGCCCGACGAGCGGCGAACGTTCCCGCTGGGGAGCCTCGACGTCGCCGAGCTCGGGGGCATGACCCTGGGGCGAGCGCGGTACGAGCCGGGCTGGAGGTGGTCCGAGCACGTCGGCGCAGAGACGGGCGCGACCCTCTGCGAGGTCGAGCACGTCGGGATGGTCGTGTCGGGACGGGCGGCCGTTCGCATGGCAGACGGTCTCGAGTTCGTGATGGAGCCCGGTGACCTATTCGCCATCCCTGGTGGCCACGACAGCTGGGTCGTGGGGGACGAGCCCTACGAGTCCCTCCACGTCATGGGCGCGCGCACGTACGCGTCGAACGCGTGACCTCGTAGACGACCGACCGCCTGTGCGACGTCTGGGTGACGGTTCCTAGGCTTCGCGGTCACGGCGACCCCGGTCCGCGATACTTGTCCGGCCGTGGAAAGCCCCGAGGACGCTCTCGCCGCTTCGACCGTCGCCGACGCCGTCGACACCGATACCGGCCACTCCGATCAGCGGGTCATCGTCGGCCAGACGGGGCAGAACGTCGTCGGCCTCGCGATCGGCGCGACCGCCCTGTTCGCCGCCCAGGTGCTGATGACGAACCGGCTAGGCGACACCGCGTTCGGCGTCGTCACGCTCACCACCCAGTTCGCGTTCATCGCGGCGGCCGCCACGCGGTTCGGCATGGACGTCGCCAACGTCCGGCTGGTCGCGATCCTGGTGGGCCGGGGCTCCACCGCACGCAGCCGGGGCCTGGTCGACCGCTCGGTTCTGATCGCGCTGGGCGTGTCGATCCCGTTCGCGATCGTCGCGTTCATCGCGGCCCCCTGGCTCGCCGAGACGTTCTCGGGCCAGCCCGATGAGGCGCTCCCCGCATTCCGATGGGCGGCGCTCACGGTGCCGTTCACGGCGCTGGCCTTCACCTACATGGGTGCGACCCGCGGGTTGAAGATCATGAAGTACACGCTCGCGTCGCAATGGGTGATCCAACCGATCGGCTGGATCGTGCTGACCCTCATCCTGTGGGCGTTCATCTCGACCACCGCTGGGGTTGCCTCCCTCGCCTTCGGTGCGTCGTGGGCCGCGGCGCTCGGCCTGGCCGCGTGGGGTTGGCACCGCGAGCGCCGACGTTTCCCCGCCGCGCAAGGTGATGGCATCCCCGAGGAGCACCTGGGGGCGCTCGTTCGCTTCGGCGCGTTCCGAGCGCCGGCGGCGCTGTTCTCCCAGCTGATCTTCTGGACCGACTTCTTCGTGGTCTCGGTTCTGTTCAGCGGCAGGGGGACCGAGGGGGCGGCACAGGTGGGGATCTACGGCGCCACCCTTCGGACGGCGCAGGCCCTGTTCCTATTCCTGACGAGCGTCTCGTTGACGTTCAGTCCGTTCGTCGCCGACCTGCACCACCGAGGGGAGACCGGCAAGCTCGACGGGCTCTACAAGCAGGTGACGCGGTGGACGCTCGCCGCGACGATCCCCGTCCTGCTGGTGCTCGCCCTGCTTCCCGAGGAGGTCCTGCGGGTCTACGGGGCCGATTTCGTCGCCGGCGCCTCGGCCCTGCGGATCCTCATCGTCGGGATGATCTTCCCCGTGATGGTCGGCACGGTCGGGTTCATCCTCATCATGGCCGGGCGCACGGGCTGGGACCTGGCCGTCTACATGATCGGCTTCGCAATCGACATCGGCCTCGCGATGGCGCTGGCCAAGGCCGATCGCCTGGGGATCCGCGGAGCGGCGATCGCCCAGGCGGCGACCCTGACCTTCACGGCGGTGGCCCGCCTGATCCTGGTCCATCGGTTCTTGGACATCTGGCCGTTCGACCGCGGCTTCCTTCGGCTGATCGTTCCCACGCTCCTGGGCGGGGCGGCGATGTACGCGATCCATCTCGTGTTGCCCGAGGCGAAGTGGCTCGTCAACCTCCTGGGAGCCGCGGCCGTCGGCACGGCCGTCTACGTGGTCGCGCTGCTCGCGATCGGGCTCCCGCCGTCGGAGCGGTCGGCCCTCGGGGGGTTCGTGCGCAAGGTGCTCGTGCGGACCTAGGAGTCCTCGGGCCCGGTCCTCGCTGAGCGGCGGCTGGCCAGCTCGTCCTCGTTGAACTCGGGCAGGACGATGAGGGCGTCGTGCACCTGCTCGTGCCACGGCTCGGCCCGGGCGTCCTGCTCGAGGCGCCGGATCTGCGCCTGGACGTCCTTCAGGTCGGTGAACAGCTCGTCGCGGCGACGCTCCAGCTCGCCCATCTCCTCTTCGATCTCGGCCGCGCTGCGCCGCGGGGGCTCGGTCGACGCGTCTCCTACGGGGGCGGTGGTCGTTGCGGCGCTGGCGCGCAGGGGCGGCGATTCGCTCCATCCCTCCTCGAGCTCCGCGGTCATCCGCTGCTCGAGTCGGTGACCGCGCGCGTAGGAGATCCACAGGGCCCATATCAGCAGGGCCACGACGGCCATGCCGACCAGGATCCAGACGCCGCCGGGGCTGCCCGGGTCGAGGACCGTCGTTCCGAACACGACGATGCTGCGAGCGTCGGTCTTGGCGCTTTCGGCGATGGCGTCGACCGTCACGACGGTCCAGGCCGTCGCCAAGACGAGGAGCGCTGCTCCGATCATGTTGACTCGAGTTCCTTCCGCCGGGGGAAGTCACCAACGGGAAGCCAGACCATCCAACGCGCCCGGACCCGAGGGCCATTAGGCTCGCCCAGCCGACAGTATGCGCCAATACGACGTTCTGCGCAGGCCGTTCGGCCGGGTCTACCCTTCCGCGGCTCCGACGACCGCGGCGAGCAGGGCGGCGGCGCCGGCCTTGTCCAGCGGCTCGTTGCCGTTGCCGCACTTGGGCGATTGGACGCACGAGGGGCATCCGGCGGGGCACGGGCACTGTCGGATGGCCTCGAGTGTGGCTCGCAGCCATCGTTCGGACGTCGCGGCTCCGCGCTCGGCGATGCCGGCGCCCCCCGGATAGCCGTCATAGATGAAGATCGTCGTGAGCCCGGTGTCGGGATGCAGAGGCGTCGAGACGCCGCCGATATCCCACCGGTCGCATGTCGCGACCAGCGGCAGCAGCCCGATCGCCGCGTGCTCGGCGGCGTGGATGGACCCCGCCAGCTGTGCGGCACCCACGCCGGCGCGTTCGAGCACCGTCTGAGGGATCGTCCACCACACGGCGCGGGTGTCCAGGTCCACCGGCGGCATCGGGAGCGGGACCTCGTCGATCACCCCGTTCGTGGCGATCAACTTCTTCACGTAGCCGACCACCTGGTTGGTGACGCGGACGTTTCCGAACGACTGAGCCACGTCGCCCAGCGATCCGGCCGAGATGACGTCGGCGATCGAGATGTCGGTGACGTCGCGCGCCTGTGTGTAGAACTCGGGGCTCGCCTCGTCGACGGTCGCCACACGGTCGACCAGGTGGAGCTCGGAGACGAGGTACTGCGTGCCCTGATGCAGGTAGACCGCCCCGGGGTGCAGGGTCGCATACGCCCGCCGCTCGTCGGCGGTGCCGAGGAGCTCACCCGTGTCGGCGATCACGATCATGAACGTGTGGCCGCCTCCCGCCCGGATGTCGACGGCGCGGTGGGGGCTCTCGAAGCCGCGGTCGTGCCAGCGATCGCCGCGCCGGGCCAGTTCTCCGTCGGCCTGCATGGCCTCGACGAGCGGGTGCGCCCCCGGCCCGAAGACGTTCAGTTCGGCGACATCCAGCGGTGCCTCACGCGCGGCGCAACGCAGATGCGGCGCCAACACGTACGGGTTCGAGGGATCGATCACGGCGGCCTCGGCGGGCAGGTCGAACAGGTCGCGCGGGTGGTGGACCAGGAACTGGTCGAGGGGGTCGTCCTGGGCGACCAGTACGGCGAGCGAGTCGCCCTCGCGCCGACCCGCGCGGCCCGCCTGTTGCCACATCGACGAGCGGGTGCCCGGATATCCGGCCAGGATCGCGGCGTCGAGCGTCCCGATGTCGATGCCGAGCTCGAGTGCGTTGGTCGTGGCGACGGCGAGGAGCCGTCCGTCCACGAGGTCGGCCTCGATCCGGCGCCGGTCCTCGGGGAGGTAGCCGGCCCGGTAGGAACGGATCCGTTCGGCGTGGGCCTCGTCGACGTCGCGCCGTGCGAACTCGGCCATCAGCTCCGCCGCCCGTCGTGAGCGAGTGAATCCGATCGTGCGCACGTCGTCGGCGGCCAGCCGGGCCATCAGGCGCGACGACTCGGCCAGTGCGCTGCGCCTCGTCCCCGTCTCGCGGTCGACCACCGGCGGGTTCCACAGTGCGAATACCTTGTCGCCGCGTGGGGATCCGTCCTGGACCACGGCCTCGACGTCGAGCCCCGTGAGCCGGGAGGCCAGCTCGGCCGGATTACCGACCGTGGCGCTCGCCAGGCACCAGCGGGGTCGTCCGTCGTAGCGTTCGACCAGCCGACGCAGGCGGCGCAGCACCATCGCCACGTGGGAGCCGAATACACCGCGACATACGTGCGCCTCATCGACCACGACGAGCGAGAGCCGGTACCAGAAGTCGGCCCAGCGCGCGTGATCGGGAAGCAGCGACGCGTGCAGCATGTCGGGGTTCGTCATGACGAGGTTGGCGTTGGCGCGGATCAGTCTCCGTTCGGCCTTGGCGGTGTCGCCGTCGTAGACGGCCGCCTTGACCTGGGGGACCTTGAGGGCTCGGACCGCCCGGAGCTGGTCGCGCGCCAGCGCCTTGGTGGGCGATAGGTACAGCGCCGTGGCCTTGGGCACCGTGAGGGCATCCTCCGCGAAGGCCACCTGATACACGAGCGACTTGCCGCTCGCGGTCCCGGTGGCCATGACGAGGTGGCGGCCCTCGCGCAGCACGCGCAGCCCGGCGGCCTGGTGCGCGTAGAGCTCGTCGATCCCGGCGAGCTCGAGTCGCTGTCGCAGCAACTCGGGCAGGTCGTCGGGGATCGGCTCGGTGACGGCGCGGCGCGCCCCGAACTCGCGAACGCCGACCAGCGACGCGGCGGCCTCCTCGTCGTCGGTCAGCGACTTGAGGAACGTTCGCGGGTCCACCCGCTCAGGCTAGTGGGCGCCGCGGACGGAGCCACTCACGCCCGCGGGCCCGAGGCCGCCCTCTCGTCGGCTGCCCGCTCCTGCGCGAGTTCGTCGTAGGGGGCCCTGAGGCCGTCGTGGAACAGCGGTTTGATGCGGTGGCGCTCGCGCATGAAGACCCAGGCACCGAGGATCAGGTACACGATGCCGATGGCGATGCGCTCGATCCCGTGCAGCGACTCCGGCACGAGGCCGCCCAGCACGAATTGGATCCAGAACAGTACGAACAGGAACCCGGCCTCTCGCAACGACATCGACAGGCTCGAGATCACCGCGACGGCGAGCACGGACTGAGCCGCGGTCAGGAAGAGCTCCTCGCGCTGGACGGCATCGATCGGCAGCCCGTGCAGGGATTGCGACGAGATCGCGAACACGATGGGGAGCGTGCCGACGAGCAGGGTCCATTGGTTCACCTTGGACGAGACGAGGGTGCCCAGCGCCGCGTTCGAGTTGAGTCGCCAGGCATACAGCCCGGCGACCAGGAGCTCGGGCGCCTCCGATGCGAGCGGAGCGATCCATTGGACCAGCAGGAACTCGCTGATCCCGAGTTCGGCCCCTGTCTCGACGAGGGCCTCGGCGAAGCGCTCCGCGCACAGCAGGATCACCCCGGCGGCGAACGCGGTCATCGCGATCGTGGCGGTCCGACGGCCCACGGTGGAGAAGGTGCCCAGATACCGAGCGGGTCCGACAAGGTGGGGCTCCTCGGCGGGCGCCCGCGAGACCCTGATCGTGTACAGAACGAAGATCAGCACCAGCACCCCCGCGTCGAACAGGGTGATCGAGTGCTTGAGCGGCAGCGTGAGCGAGTAGGCCGTCGCGATGGCGAGGAACGCGATCTCGATCGAGTGCTCGCGGTCGAGCTTGACACCTTCCCAACGGATGTTGCGGGGCAACAGGCCCTTCTTGCGCAGCCGATAGAAGGCGATGAACACCACCATCGTCCAGCCGATCCCGATCAACAGCCGGTTGGCGCCGGTCATGTTCGCCAGAGCCAGTGAGCACGGGGACTCGGTGCCGCCCCCCAGCGGAAGACACTCGGGGCCGGTCAGGCGGAACGACTCGCCGCCTTTCCAGGCGAACACGAAGTCGACCGCGTACTCGGGCAGCACCGCGATGAGGGCAAGCAGCGCGATCGCGAGACCCGCCGAGATGTCGAGTTGGGCCACCTCGGCGGCCCAGGAGAGGATGAACGCCGCCCCCACGATCGACAGTCCGAGCGCCAGCGCCTGCTCCGGGTGTGGGAGGTCGTGCCCGAAGAACCGGATCATCAGGCCCGGCAGGGTGACGGCGACGGCCAGCAGGATCGAGACGCGGGCTCGCGCCGGATGGACCCCGTGGAGGTCCTGCTCGAGTGTGGTCACGCCGCCCGGCTCGCCGATGCAGACGAGGCGACGCTCACGTCAGACCTCGTTCGCCGTCGGACTCGGTGGAACGTTCTTCTTTCCGACCTTCGCGTCGGTCGCCACGTCGCTGAAGATCGCCTGCGTCCTGCCCATGTCGAGGAGCACGACGGACAACCCTCCTACCGTCTGGGCGTTGCCGGGCAGCACGAGGTTCTGCACCCGCTTCGCCTTGACGGTCGACGCGGTGAAGGCCAGGTCCATCACCTCGTCGAGCGACAGGGTCGTGTCCATGTTGCGCAGCCCGGCGCCGACCCATGTGAACAGCCGGCTCTGGTCGGCCGTGTACTCCTCCTGGAACTGCTGGAGGGCGGCGAGGAACAGCCGGCCGCCGTTCTCCTGCCGGGCGAAGTCGCCTTGTTGCAGGTCGTGACGTGTGCGCGCGAAGGCGAACGCGTCCTTGCCGCTGAACTCCTGCACGCCGGGCTCGAAGTCGGCCCTGGCATACGAATCCTGCATGGAGAACGGCACGTCGATGGTCAGGCCGCCGACGTCGTCGATCATGTCGGTGAATCCCCAGAAGGTGGTGAGCGCCCAATAGTCGATCGTGATGCCGCCCAGCTGCTCGATCGTGTCCGCGAGCAGTTCGGGCCCACCGTAGAACATCGACGAGTTGATCTTCTGGGTCCCGTGACCCTCCACGGGCACATAGGAGTCGCGGGGAACGCCGATCATCGACGCGCGCCCGGTCGAGGGGTCGATGAAGATCACATGGATCGAGTCGGCGAGGGAATGCATGACGTCGTCGCCCGGTCGGGCGCCGCTCCCGATCGCGAGGATCACGATGGGCTCGTCGCCGCTGAGGGAGGGTGTGAATCCGGCGTGCGCCTTGCCGACGATGACGCCGGAGGACTGAGCTGTGGCAGGGTCCCGGCCGGAACCTGTGACGGCGACGGCCGCGACCCACATGGCCAGCACGAGCGCGACGATCGCGACCTTTCGCATCAGGAGGCCTCCGCGCTCGGGCTGGGGCTGGGGCTGGGGGCCGGCTCGTCGGAGTCGTGCCGCGAGATCGAGAACGACACGATCACCCACTCGCCGTCGACCTTGGCGAGCACGTACTGGCCCTTGCTCTTGAAGGTGTATCGTGCACCGTCGGCATCGACGCCCCGGGCCGTGAAGTTCACCGAGCCCGACACCGATACGGGGTCTCCCTCCGCGTCCAGCAGGACCTTGAGTTTCAGTGTGCTGGCGCGAGGAAGGATGGACTCGAGAACCCCGGCCGCCCCGGTGCCGGCCGTGAGGACCGCCTCTTTGGCCCGTGCCTCGGGTTGGGCGGCGGCGTCGAAGTACTCGAACACGGAGTCATACGTCGCCGTGTCCCAGTTCGCCGGATCGAGGAATGCGGCGGTGTAGAGCTCGTCGAGGCGATGGCGTACGGCGAGAGCGGCGGGCTTAGCGGCGGCCTGCGCGGCGGCCGTCGGTTCCTGCGCCTCGGGGTCGATCTGGGCCGTCGTGATGACGGCCGGCTTCTTCGTATCGAAGGCGAACTCGGGAACGGTCGGTTCCTCCGGGATGAGGATCGATACCGGGGAGCCGCCGGAGGCGAGCACGGCGACGATGACGCCCACGGCGATCAGGCCCACGACGGCACCTGCGATCAGGAGCGGTGTGCGGCGAGATGGGTCGGAGGAATGTCGTCCTTCTGGCAAAGCGCGACCAGGCTACCAGTGGTCCGAGCGCCGAACCCGAGTTCCGCATGGCGGTTCCGTGATGCCGATCGAGTGCCTCCGCCGAGTGGCTCGAAGCCCTCGATGGTCCCTTCGGTACCCTCGCCTGTCGCTCGCTCCCCCCGAAGATACGATGGAGCGTCACACGGAGCGCCGGGAAGTCTGGTCGGCAGGGAGGATCTGTATGTCAGACGCCGACCACGACCGGTTCGGCGATGAACACCTGCGCGTCCCGTGGGCTCACTCGGACGGCGTGGTGCCCCGCCGCGTCCTGCGCCCGCTCCAGGAGTTCCTGGATACCGCCACTGCGGGCGCGGTGCTCCTGCTCATCGCCGTGGTCATCGCGCTCGTGTGGGTCAACAGTCCGTGGGGCGAGGGCTATTTCGCCTTCTGGGAGACCCATCTGGAGATCGGCGTGGGCTCGGTCGTCATCGACAAGGACCTGCACTTCTGGGTGAACGAAGGCCTGATGACCCTGTTCTTCCTGCTGGTGGGGATGGAGATCAAGCGCGAGTTCATGTCGGGAGAACTGCGCGATCGGCGCAAGGCCGTCCTGCCGATGCTCGCGGCCGTGGGTGGGATGGCCGTGCCCGCGCTCATCTACCTCGCGATCGCGGGCGGCGAGGTCGCGAGTGGCTGGGGCGTCCCGATGGCGACCGACATCGCCTTCGCCCTCGGGGTGCTCACCCTCGCGGCCGCCCACGCTCCGCCCTCGCTCAAGCCGCTGCTGCTGACGCTCGCGATCGTCGACGATATCGGGGCGATCCTCGTGATCGCGCTGTTCTACTCGACCGGGGTCGACTTCGAGGCGTTGTTCGCCGCTCTGCTGGTCTGCGCGGCCATCTCGGTCTCGGTCCGCATCCATATCCGGGCGAACGCCTGGTACGTCCTGCTGGGGGTCGCGCTCTGGTACGCGACGTACCTCGCCGGCATCCATCCGACGATCGCCGGCGTCGCCTTGGGCTTGCTGACGCCGGCCGTGGCCTTCCAGCGTCCCGCCAGGGTGAGCGAGGAGGCCCGGCGGGTGGCCGAGGAGACATCCGACGATCCGGCGGATGCCGATGCCGACTCGGGCCAGTGGCTCCGCCTCGCCACGCTGTCGCGCGAGGCGGTGTCGCCGCTCGCGCGAGTCGAGCACGCGCTGCTTCCCTGGTCGAGCTTCGTGATCGTTCCGCTCTTCGCCCTGGCGAACGCCGGCATCGAGCTGTCGACGGCGACCATCTCGGCCGCGCTCACCAGCGCGGTGGCGCTCGGGATCTTCTTCGGGCTCGTGATCGGCAAGCCCGTGGGGGTGCTCGTCGCGAGCGCGACCGCTGTGCGCTCCGGCATGGCCCGGCTCGGTCGCGGTGTGGGCTGGGGGGATCTGACGGGCATGGGGATCACCGCCGGCGTCGGCTTCACGATGGCCCTGTTCATCGCGGAGCTTGCGTTCGAGGATCCCCAGCTGCTGGATGAGGCGAAGTTGGCGATCCTCGCGGCCTCCGTGGTGGCGGGTGCGGCGGGCTACGCCATGCTTCGGATCTCGCCCAACCCCCTCGACGGGCCCGGCACCGAAGCCGATGATGATACCGGCGTCTCGTCCTCGGCCGGTCCGTCGTCACCTGCCGACTGACCCGGTCCGACGCTGGATCGAGTGCATCGCCGCGAGCGCGAACGGCCCGTCCGCGTCCACGTCCCTTCGCCGCACCCGGGAGGTCGCCGGGGCTGCGGGTTCCCCTATACTGCTCGCGTTCCCGGCCCCGGCCGGGCGTTCAGATCCGATCTGATCCCTACTAGGAGGTTCGATGTTCGGCGTGCTTGCCCAGGAGGGCGGACCGCTCGAGGTCGTGTTCGGTTCCTCGGACATGACCGCGCTCTGGGTCATCCTCGTCATCTCGCTGCTCGCGCTGGTGTTCGCCTACTACCTGGTCCGCGAAGTGCTCAGGGCTCCCGAGGGCACCGCGAAGATGAAGGAGATCGCGCTCGCGATCCAGGAGGGCGCCTCGGCCTACCTGTCCCGCCAGTTCCGCACGCTCGCGCTATTCGTCGCCGTGATCGGCGTCGCGCTCTTCTTCGTCCTCCCGGTCTCCGAGTTCGCCACGCATTCGGACTTCTCGATCCGTTTCGGTCGCTCGGTCGCCTTCATCTTGGGCGCCGGCTTCTCGGCCGTGACCGGGTACGTCGGGATGTGGCTCGCGGTCCGTGCCAACGTGCGCACGGCCAACGCCGCGCGTGAGTCGGGCCTCCGCCAGGCCGTCAAGATCGCCTTCCGTGCCGGCGGTGTCGCCGGGATGTTCACGGTGGGCCTGGGTCTGTTCGGGGCCACGGCGATCCTCCTGCTGTACCAGCAGGACGCCACGGGCGTCCTGGTCGGCTTCGGGTTCGGCGGCGCGCTCCTCGCGATGTTCATGCGGGTCGGCGGCGGCATCTTCACGAAGGCGGCCGACGTCGGCGCCGACCTCGTCGGCAAGGTCGAGCAGGGGATCCCCGAGGACGATCCCCGCAACGCCGCCACGATCGCCGACAACGTCGGCGACAACGTCGGCGACTGCGCCGGCATGGCGGCCGATCTGTTCGAGTCGTCCGAGGTGACGCTGATCGCTTCGCTGATCCTCGGCGCCGCCGCCTACGCCGGCTCGCCGAAGGGCGCCATCATCGGCGTGATGTTCCCCTTGTTCATCCGTGCGGTCGGCGTGATCACATCGGTGATCGGCATCGTCGCGGTGACGCCTCGCTCGGAGTCCGAGTCGGGCATGAAGGCCATCAACCGCGGGTTCTTCTTGTCGGCGATCATCTCGGCCGCCGCCGCTGTCGTGATCTCCGTCCTCTACATGGATAGCGTCAAACCCGCGCTCGCCGTGATCATCGGCCTCGTGCTGGCCGCCGTGATCCAGGTGCTCACGCAGTACTTCACCGACACGAAGTTCAAGCCCGTGCAGGAGATCGCAGAATCGACCGTCACCGGCCCGGCGACCACGATCCTGTCCGGGTTCTCGATCGGCCTCGAGTCGACCGTGTGGTCGGCGCTCATCCTGGCGGGCGCCATCATCTCGTCCTTCTTCCTGGGCGACTCGACCGCCGAGCGCCTCTACTTCATCTCGCTCACCGGCATGGGGATGCTCACGACGGTGGGCGTCATCGTGTCCATGGACACGTACGGCCCGATCTCGGACAACGCTCAGGGCATCGCGGAGATGTCCGGAGAGTTCGAGGGGCGCCCGGCCGAGATCCTCGGAGGCCTCGACGCGGTCGGCAACTCCACCAAGGCCATCACCAAGGGGATGGCGATCGCGACCGCGGTGCTCGCGGCGACGTCGTTGTTCGGGTCGTTCGAGGAGGCCCTGCACCTGGCCGGGTTCGAGTTCGAGGGGATCCGGGTCGATCGGCCGGACGTACTCGTCGGCCTGCTCCTGGGCGGCTGCGTCGCGTTCCTGTTCTCATCGCTCGCGATCCGGGCGGTGAGCCGAGCTGCGGCGCAGGTCGTCGTCGAGGTCAGGAACCAGTTCCGCAACCATCCGGGGATCATGACCTACGAGGAGAAACCGGACTACGGCGCCGTGGTCGACATCTGTACGAGAACCTCCCTTCGCGAGCTCACGACGCCCGGACTGCTGGCGGTCCTATCGCCGATCATCGCCGGGTTCTTCCTCGGGGCCGAGGCGCTCGGCGGGTTCCTGGCCGGCGCCATCCTGACCGGCCAACTGCTCGCGGTGATGCTCTCGAATTCCGGCGGGGCCTGGGACAACGCGAAGAAGTACATCGAGGACGGCAACTACGGCGGCAAGGGCAGCGACAGCCACAAGGCCGCCGTGATCGGCGACACGGTCGGCGACCCCTTCAAGGACACGGCCGGCCCGGCGCTCAATCCGGTGATCAAGGTGATGAACCTGGTGGCGCTCTTGATCGCCCCATTGCTGGTGAGCATGGCCGACGACACCGCCGTGCGGGTCGCGATCGTCGTCATCGGCGCGGCCGTCCTCGGAGTCATGATCTGGATCTCGAAGTCGCGTACGTCCGAACTCGGCGAGGAGATCAAGCGGGCCAACGCCCCCGCCGCCTAGCGGGGAGGAAGGCAGACAGCCATGGGCGCGCTGCGTCGGTTCCTCGACCGGATGGTCGAGTCCGATGAGGAACGGCTGGCTGCCGAGGTCCTCGAGTGGGCGGCCGGCGTCCCCGACGTCACCCAGATCGGCGAGGCCCCGCTCCGCCAACGCGTGAAGATCGCCGGGACGATCCGGCGCATCACCGTCTTCCCCAAACAGGACCACGAATCGCTCGAGGCGGTCATCTCGGACGGGAGCGGGGAGGCGGTGGTCGTGTTCATGGGCCGGCGGGACATCGGGGGCTTCTCGCTCGGCACGAAGGTCGTGGTCGACGGGGTGCTCAGCGATCCCCGTCCGGGGTCGTTGCCGAGGATGATGAACCCGATCCTCGAGTTCATCTCGTAGCCGCCACGGCGTAGTGGAGATGCGTCATGCCGCCGTAGAGGCGGCGGTCAGGCCTCGGGGTGGGGTCCGACCACGGCGTCGCGCAGGCTCTTCTCCGACTCGGCGTTGGCCAGGGCCACCACCTCGTCGCCTGTCACGAAGACGGTCTCGGGCTGCGGGATCACGACGTGGCCCTCACGCAGGATCGCCACGATCGCGGAGTCCGGCGGAAGGCGTAGCTGGTACATGGTCCGTCCGATGACCGGCGCCTCGGCCGTCAGGGTCATCTCGACGATCGAGACGCGTCCGCCTTCGAGCCGGATCAGCCGTACGAGATCGCCCACCGTGACGGCCTCCTCCACCATCGCGGTGAGGATATGAGGAGGCGAGACCGCCGCGTCGATCCCCCACTGCTCGTTGAAGAGCCACTCGTTCTTGGGGTGGTTCACCCTCGCGAGCACGCGAGGGACGGCGAACTCCTGTTTGGCCAGCAGCGACGTGACGAGGTTGTCCTCGTCGTCGCCCGTCGCCGCGACGACCACGTCGGCGCTCGACAGGTCGGCCGCCTCGAGCACCCATGGCTCGCATGCGTCGCCGAGGATGACATCGACGTCGGGGACGAACGGGCGGACCCGCTCGACCACGTCGACCTCCTGTTCGACCAGCGTGACCCGATGCCCGCGCTCTGCGAGATCGGCGGCCAGGTGACGGCCGACGGCGCCGCCTCCCGTGACGACGACGCGCATCAGTGACCGCCTCCGGGGTCGGCGAGCTGCTCGTCCAGCAGATCCATGCCGTCCTTGGCCATCATCACGACGAGGTAGTCGCCCTCCTGGAGCGTGCTCTCCGCTACGGGGATGAATCCGCCGCCGCCGCGCGAGACCCCGGCGGTCAGGATCTTGCCGGGCACGTCGATCGCGCCCGCCGGCTTGCCGACCAGATGGGAAGGTACCGGGATCCGCATGCGCAGGAGATCGCCGCCGCCGATCGACTCCCGGAGTTCGCTGCGGTCGTGGAAGAGCATGAGCTGGATCTGCTTGACGCCCCATTTCGTCGTGGCCACGGTCGGGATGTTGAGACGCTCGTAGATCTCGGCACGCCGTGGGTCATAGATCCGGGCGATCACCTTGGGCACGTGATAGTGCTCGAGCGCCACCCGGGCCGACACGATGTTGGAGTTGTCGCCGCTCGAGACGGCGATGAACGCGTCCGCCTCACGGACGCCCGCCTCCTCGAGCACGTCGCGGTCGAAGCCGAGGCCGACGAACGTGCGCGCGTCGAATCCCGGTGGGAGCCGCTGGAAAGCCTCCTCACGCTTGTCGATGATCGACACGTCGTGGCCGCCCTCGCCCAGGAGCAGGGTGAGCTCGGAGCCGACGCGGCCGCATCCCATGATGATCACGTGCATGACCGACGTAGCCTAGCCGAGGCCCACAGGCTCGACAGCGTTCTGGGGTCGGAGTTCTCGTGGCGTCCGGCCCGCTTGAGCGGCCCGGAAAGGACGGGGCCCGAGGGACCGCCGATCTGGAGGAATCGGCGCTCCCCCGGGCGGTGAAGCTCGGAGGTTGCATGTGCTGCTCCTTGGAGTCTCGTCATCCGACCGTGAAGGCAGCGTGAAGGATCCGGTGCCTGCCGTGAAGATCGTGTGAAAGCCGATAGCGTGACGCCGTGGACCGTCCGATCGTCGAGGAGCCGCGACGCCGGGGCCTGACCGCCCGCTCGGTCCTGATCGCCCTGCTGGCGCCAGCGGTCGCTGCCTTGATCTCGATCCCGCTCAGCCGGACCGCGCCCGCGAGCCCGATCTCGGTGTTCCTCCTGGCGAGCGTGATCGCGGCGGTGGTCGGCGGCGTATGGAGCGGCGTGATCGCGGCCGCGCTCTCGGCGGTCATCCTGCCGATCGTCCTGAGCGACGACAGGGTCGGATTCGCCCAGACCGGTCCGGAGGCCATCGTGGCCACCGTGGTCTTCCTCGCCGTCGCGATCGTGGTGGGCTTGCTCGTCGGCGGCGCAAGTGAGGATCGAGCTCGCGCCTCTCGCCGCGAGCGCGAGGCGCGGCTCCTCGGCTATCTGTCCGATGCCTTCCTCGGCGGCGAGGTGCCCGACCGTATCCTCGACGAGTTCGCCGAGGTGCTGATCGAGCCGTTCGCTCTCGCGACCTGTGAGGTCGTGGTCGACCTCGACGGCCAGCGGCTCCACGCGCGCGCCGTTCGCGAGGGGGTCGACGCCGAGGGGCCAAGCACCGTCGTGCCACTGGTGGTGGCCACGGTCTCGTTCGGCACGCTGACCGTCACGAGGCCTGGACAGGGCCGGGCGTTCACCCGCGACGAGGAGGCCCTGCTGCAGGCGGCGGCCCGCCAGGCGGCCGCGGCCCTCGACCGGGCCCGGCTTGATGCTCGCGTCCGTTTGGCGCAGCTCGACGCAGAGACCAACCAGCTGCGGGCCGCGATGTTCTCCTCGGTCACGCACGACCTGCGCACACCGCTCGCATCGATCAAGGCCGGCGTCACCAGCCTGCTCGATCCGTCGGTCGACTACACCGACGAGCAGGAGCGCGAGCTGCTCACGACGATCCTCGAGGAGACCGACCGGCTGAACCGGTTGGTGGGCAACATCTTGGACCTGGCGAGGATCCGGGCCGGCGCCCTGATCCCGACCCGCCACCGAGCAGGCCTGGACGAGATCGTCGAGGCCGTGGTGGCGCGCCTGGCGCCGCGGCTGCGCGGCGAGGGAGTCAGGATCATGACCGAGATCGCCGCCGAGACCCCCGACGTCTCCGTCGACGAGATGCAGATCGATCAGGTGGTCACCAACCTGATCGAGAACGCGGCCCGCTACACGCCGGCCGACGGACAGGTGGAGGTCGGGCTCGACGTCGTGGACGACGCGGTGCGCGTTCGTGTCCGCGACCACGGTCCCGGGATCGCTCCCGAGGACGCCGAGCGCGTATTCGAACCGTTCTATCGTGGCGGTCGCGATCCGGAGACCCCCGGCACCGGCCTGGGGCTCGCGATCGTGAAGGCGATCGTCACGGCCCACGGCGGCGACGTCACGATCGAGTCTCCGCCCGGAGGAGGGACGGCGATGGTGGTGCGTATCCCGACCGAGGAGACGTCGTCGTGAGCCTCGTTCTCGTCGTGGACGACGAGCCGCAGATCCGCCGCGCGCTGCGGACGAGCCTGGAGGCCCACGGGTACGAGGTGATGACCGTGGGCACGGGCGAGGAGGGTGTCGTGGGCGCGGCCGACCGGGCGCCCGAGCTCGTCCTGCTCGATCTCGGCCTGCCCGATCTCGATGGCACCGAGGTGATCCGGCGGGTGCGCGCGTTCAGCGAGGTGCCCATCATCGTGCTGTCGGTGCGCGAGTCACAGACGGACAAGGTCGCCGCGCTCGATGCCGGTGCCGACGACTACGTGACCAAGCCGTTCGGGATGGAGGAGCTCCTCGCCCGCTCGAGAGCCGCCATGCGCCGCCGCCAGCCGGAGGAGAGCGCTCCCCCCCTGCTCACGTTCGGCGATCTCGAGGTGGATCTCGCTCGGCGTCTCGTCTCCCTCGGCGGCGAGCAGGTGCACCTCACGCCCACCGAGTACGGACTTCTCGAGGCCCTCGTCACCAACCCCGGCAAGCTCCTCACCCACCAGTGGCTCCTGCGCAAGGTGTGGGGCCAGGGATACGGGACCGAGACCACGTACCTTCGCACCTACGTGCGAGCGCTCCGCAAGAAGCTGGGCGACGACGCCCAGGCGCCGATGCTGATCGTCACCGAGCCCGGCGTGGGTTACCGCTGGGTGGCCGAAGGCGCCGAGCGCTAGGGAGTCCATGCGGGATGCCGCGTAGCATGCCGGAGTGACGACCGAAGTCACTCGCTCGCGGGCGGGCCTCGGCGGCCCGCTGAAACGGCTGCTCGTCGGACGCGCGCTGTCCACTCACGACGCCGAGCACCAACTGCTGCCAAGGTCGCTCGCGCTGCCGGTGTTCGCGTCGGATCAACTCTCCTCGGTCGCCTACGCCACCGAAGAGCTCATGCTGGTCCTGGTGCTCGTGAGCGCGGTCGGCCTGATCTACGTCCTCCCTATCGCCGCGGCGATCGCGATCCTCCTCGCGATCGTGATCTCCTCATATCGTCAGACCGTCCGCGCCTACCCACGCGGCGGAGGCTCCTACATCGTCGCCCGCGAGCAACTGGGGACGCTCGCCGGCCTGACCGCCGCGGCCGCCATCCTCACCTCGTACGTGCTGACCGTATCGGTGAGCGTGACCGCCGGGGCGATCGCGGTCACGTCGGCGGTGCCCGAGCTCGCCGGTTGGAAGGTTCCCCTGGCGGTCTCTTTCATCCTGCTGATCACCCTGGCGAACCTGCGAGGCGCGAAGGAGGCGGGGAAGCTCTTCGCGGTCCCCACCTACGGATTCGTCGTCGTCGTGATGATCACGTTGGCGTGGGGGATGTGGCGATGTGCGAGCGAGGGCTGCCCGACGGCCGCGACGGCGGAGCTCGAGCTCGAGGCCGTCCTGGGACTCTCCGTCTTCCTCCTCCTGCGCGCGTTCTCGTCCGGCGCCACGGCCCTGACGGGGGTGGAGGCGATCGCCGACGGGGTCCAGGCCTTCCGCCGGCCGCAGGCTCGTAACGCCGCCAGCACGCTGCTGATCATGGGCGCTCTGAGCATCCCGATGTTCCTGGGCATCTCGTTGCTCGCGCGCCTGCTCCACGTGCGCACGAACGAGGAGATCTCGGCCTCCGTGTCCGTACTCGCCCAGATCGGCACGACCGTGTTCGACGGTGGGGCCATGTTCGCGGTCCTGCAGGTGTTCACGGCGCTGATCCTGATCCTGGCGGCGAACACCGCCTATCAGGACTTCCCCCGTCTCTCGTCGATCCTTGCCCGCGATCGCTTCATGCCATCCCAGTTCCGCAACCGCGGCGATCGCCTCGTGTTCTCCAACGGGATCGTCGTCCTGTCGCTGCTGGCGGCGGTGCTGGTGTGGGTGTTCGGTGCCAACCTCAGTCGGCTGATCCAGCTCTATGTCGTCGGGGTGTTCGTCGCGATCACGCTGTCCCAGGCGGGCATGGTGCGCCGATGGTTCTCGGTGAAGGGGGAAGGGTGGCGTCCCAAGGTGACGATGAACATCGTCGGCGCGATCACCACCGGCCTCGTGCTCGTCATCATCATCGTGACCCGCTTCGCTCTCGGTGTGTGGATGGTGGTCGTGGCCATCCCGATCATCATCGCGTTCTTCCTGTTCGTGCACCGGCACTACACCCGCGTGGCGCTGCGACTCCGCGACCGTCATCTGCGCCCGGGCGGTTCGAATGAGAACACGTTCGCGTTCCTGGTGAGAGATCTCGATCTCGCGACGATCGAGGCGCTGGCTTACCTGCGGGCCCTGCGCCCCGAGCGCGTCGTGGCGCTCTGGGCGGGCGCCCCGGACCGCTTCCAGGAGGCGTCGTCGTGGTGGATCGAGGTGGCCCCACGCATGGAGGTGCTGCGCCGACTACCCGTGCGACTGGCGGATCGCCGCGGGCTGCGCCACTTCCTCGCTGGCCTACGCCAGGGGCCAGAGGGGTTCGTCACGATCGTCATCCCCGAGGTGATCGAGGACCGGTCCTGGCGCGAGTACGTGCGTCACCGATCCGATCTGCTGTTGAAGGCGTCGCTGCTGTTCGCCGAGGGGATCGTCGTGATGGACGTGCCGCTCCTTCCCGAGGAGCTGGAGCAGGCTCGAGAGCATGCCGTGCGGCCGGCGGAGCAGGAGCGCTCGGTGGTGCTGATCCCCATCGCGTCCGTGAACGACGCGACGGTGCGGGCCGTGGACTACGCCGGCTCGCTCCATCCCACCTCGATCGAGGCGCTGTACTTCGCGTCCGATCCCGAGGAACAGCAGCCGCTCGTCGAGGCCTGGGTCCATCGCGAGATGCAGATCCCCCTCGCCCTCGTGGACGCGCCGTTCCGCGACATCGGCCCTGCGCTGCTCGACGAGGTGCGGTCGCACACCGCCCGAGGGGACACCGTGGTCACGGTCGTGCTGCCCGAGTTCGTGGTCGAGAGGTGGTGGGAGCACCTGCTCCACAACCAGACCGGCCTCTACATCAAGCGGCGGCTGTTCTTCGAGCCACGCGTCGTCGTGACGAGCGTTCCGTTCCATGTCGGGTCCGTCGTAGGCGAGGTGCCCTCGCCCGCGTAGCATGCCGCCGTGGCATCGACGACGAAGCGATCGGGTTCGGGGGTGACCGATCCCCTCAAGCGCCTGTTCGTGGGGCGCGCCATCGCCACGAGCAAGGCCGAGCATCAGCTTCTTCCCAAGTTCCTGGCCCTGCCGGTGTTCTCGTCGGACCCCTTGTCGTCGGTGGCGTACGCCACCGAAGAGATGATGCTCGTGCTGGTCCTGGCCGGAGCCGGAGCGCTTGCCCTCAAGCTCCCCTTGTCGATCGGCATCGCACTGCTGCTCGGCGTCGTCGTGACGTCGTACCGCCAGACCGTGCGCGCCTATCCGCAGGGCGGTGGGTCCTACATCGTGGCCAAGGAGAATCTCGGGACGATCCCCGGGCTGATCGCGGCCTCGGCGATCCTCGTCGACTACACGCTCACGGTGGCGGTCAGCATCACGGCCGGCACGATCGCGATCACGTCCGCCGTGCCGGCGTGGGGCGAGCACCGCGTCCTCATGGCTGCCGTCCTCGTCACGTTGGTCGCCATGGCGAACCTGCGCGGGGTCAAGGAGGCCGGGATGCTGTTCGCCCTGCCGACCTACGGGTTCGTCGCGATGGTGGGCGTCACGCTCATCACCGGGTTCGTCCAATGCCTGAGCGGATGCCACGTGGCCGCGACGTCGAACGTCCATATCGAGGCCGAGGTCGCCGTCACCGTGTTCCTGCTCGCCCGAGCGTTCTCCTCGGGCGCGACGGCGCTCACAGGGGTCGAGGCGATCGCCGACGGCGTTCAGGCCTTCCGGCGGCCCCAGGCCCGCAACGCGGCCTCGACGCTGGCGATCATGGGTGCCATGGCCATCACGATGTTCCTCGGCATCACCGTCATGGCCTCGCTGCTCCAGGTGCGGACCGATGAGGCGATCTCGCACCAGATATCCGTGCTGGCCCAGATCGGAAGGACGATATTCGGAGGTGGCCTGTTCTTCGTCCTGCTACAGGTCTTCACGGCGGGGATCCTGATCCTCGCGGCGAACACGGCGTTCCAGGACTTCCCTCGTCTGGCCTCGATCCTCGCGCGCGACCGCTACATGCCCTCGCAGTTTCGCAACCGAGGGGACCGGCTCGTGTTCTCCAACGGCGTGATCGTGCTCACCGTGCTGGCCATCGCGCTGATCTTCATCTACGACGCCCAGCTCACGCGTCTGATCCAGCTCTACGTCGTCGGGGTGTTCACCGCCTTCACGCTGTCGCAGTTCGGGATGGTGCGGCGCTGGCGACGCCTGCGCGAGTCCGAACCCAACTGGCTCCGCAGCGCGATCATCAACGGGATCGGAGCCATGACGACCGGCATCGTGCTGGTGATCGTCACGATCACGAAGTGGAAGGGCGGAGCGTGGCTCGTCGTGGTCGCCATGCCGATCATCACGATGATGTGCCTGAGCATCCATCGTCACTACACGACGATGAAGCGGCTGCTGAACGTCACCGGCATGACGGGGGCCTCGGAGGCGACGAACCGGTTCGTGCTGCTCGTGCACGACCTGGGACCGGCCACCCTCGACGCGCTCGGTTACCTCCTGGCGATCCGCCCAGAGAGGGTGGACCCGGTCTTCACGGGCCCCCAGTCGGACTTCGATGAGGTCGCCCGGAACTGGACCGCCGTCGCCCCCCGGATGCCCCAGCTCGTCTCGCTCCCCGGCAGCGACCGCCATCTGAGTCGTGCGGTGCGCCGGCACGTGGTAGGGGGCGCGGCCAGCTCGGATGAGTTCGTGACCGTCGTGGTGCCCGAGCGGCTTCCCGAGCGAAGCGCCTCTCAGTTCCTACGCCAACGCGCCTTCCTTCGGCTCAAGGTCTCGCTGCTCTTCGTTCCGGGGGTCGTGGTGACCGATGTGCCGCTCGTCCCGGGCGAGGAGCAGCGCTTCGCCCTGGAGCGTCCCGCGGAGCCACAGCGCTCCGTCGTGTTGGTGCCCGTGTCGGGCGTCAACGACGCCGTCGTGCGCGCCGTGGTGTACGCGCGATCGCTCAAGCCGACCAGCGTCGAGGCGCTGTTCATGCTCTCGACGCCAGAGGACGGGCCCGAGCTCATCCAGGCCTGGCACGAACGGGACATGCAGATCCCCCTCCTCATGGTGGAGGCCCCCTTCCGCGAGCTCGGACCGCCGCTGTTGCGCGAGATCAGGGCGCATACTTCGCGTGGCGACACGATCGTGACGGTCGTGATCCCCGAGGTCGTGCCCCGCCACTGGTGGGAGAGCATCCTGCACAACCAGACGAGTCTGTACCTCAAGCGCCTGCTGCTGTTCGAGCCGGGGGTGGTGGTCACCAGCGTGCCGTTCCATCCAGGATCGTCCGACGCGACGCCGGTAGCACCCTCCGACGCGGCGACGCGGTAGGTTCTTCAACGAGCGATCTCCGGGAGGAACGATGAACATCCGTCCGGCCACCAAGGACGACGCAGAGTTCCTGAAGACGATGTTGTATGAGGCCGCGCGCTGGAACCCGGACTGGCCCCGCGAGCCGATCGACGAGGTGCTCGACGACCCGGTTCTGCGCCGGTATCACGAGGACTGGGGTCGTGAGGGGGACGGGGGCGTCGTCGCCACGCTCTCCGGTGAGCCGGTTGGGGCGGCCTGGTACCGGCGGTTCTCCCGCGATGCGCCGGGCTTCGGCTTCGTCGACGAGACGACCCCAGAACTGTCCATCGCCGTGCATCCGCTCCATCGGCGCAAGGGCATCGGCGGGACGCTGCTGCGAGCCGCGATGGTGGAGGCCCGTGAGGAGGATCACCACGCCCTCTCGCTTTCGGTCGCCGTGCACAACCGGTCGCGGATGCTCTATCAGCGGGTGGGGTTCGAGCGCGTCGCCGAGGAAGGCGGCAGCTGGACGATGCTACTCAACCTCTAGATCTCGGCGTCGGTCACGCGAGGGAGGCTCCCCGCCCCACGGGACGCTCGGTGGTACCGTCCCCGGCTGGAGGGGCGGACGTTGAACCCCCCAGCAGCCGGCGCGAAGGATGCCCGCTATGCCGAAGACCCTCGTCGTGGTCGAATCCCCGGCCAAGGCGAAGACCATCGAGAAGTATCTGGGCGGCGATTTCACCGTTCGAGCTTCGTATGGGCACATCCGGGACCTTCCCAAGTCCAAGCTGGGTGTGGACCCCGAGCGCGACTTCGAGCCCGAATACATCGTGCCCGAGGACTCCGAGCGCCATGCCAGGGAGCTGCGCAGCGCTCATAAGAAGGCCGACGACCTCATCCTCGCGACGGACTACGACCGTGAGGGCGAGGCGATCGCCTTCCACGTCGCCGCCCTCCTGGGCGTGCAGGCCGACGAGGCCAAGCGCGCCACGTTCACCGAGATCACCCGCGACGCGATCATCGAGGCGATCGCTCATCCCCGGCGCATCGACATGCAGCTGGTCGATGCCCAGCAGGCCCGCCGCGTGCTCGACCGCCTGGTCGGGTACCGCATCTCGCCGATCCTGTGGAAGCGGGTGCGCCCCGGGCTGTCGGCCGGGCGCGTTCAATCGGTGGCCGTCCGGCTGATCGTCGAGCGCGAGCGCGAGATCCTCGCCTTCGAGCCCGTCGAGTACTGGAGCGTCGACGTGCGGCTCACGCCCGCCGATGCCGAGTCTCCGTTCACGGCGCGGCTCACCACGGTGCCCGACGGCCGCGTGGCGAGCGCGCCCGACAAGCAGGGCATCCTGCTGGGGGCCGAGGCCGATGCCGCGACCCATGTCGAGCGGCTGCGGCGTGCCGACTACCGCGTGGCCAAGGTCGAGCAGAAGGAGCGCAAGCGCTCGCCGGCGCCGCCCTTCACCACCTCGACCCTGCAGCAGGAGGCCGCGCGCAAGCTCGGCTTCGGCGCTCGACGCACCATGAGCATCGCCCAGCGCCTCTACGAGGGCATCGACCTGCCCGGTGAGGGGACCGTCGGACTCATCACCTACATGCGGACCGACTCGGTCACCATCGCCGACACCGCGCTCAGAGAGATCGCCGAGCTGATCACCTCCGAGTACGGGCCCGACTACTCGATCGCCGAGTTCCGTAGGTACAAGACCCGTTCCCGCAACGCGCAGGAAGCCCACGAGGCGGTCCGGCCGACCAGCGTGATGCGTACCCCCGCAAGGGTGGCGAGCGCCCTCGACCGCGACCAGCTGCGTCTCTACACGATGATCTGGCAGCGCACGATGGCCACGCAGATGGCCGAGGCTCGCTTCCACCAGGTCGGGATCGACGTTGCCGCCACCGACGCCGACGACACCTATGGCCTGCGAGCGACGGGTCAGACCATGATCTTCGATGGATTCCGCCGCGTCTATTTCGAGGGCCGCGATGACGCCCCGGACCCCGATGCCGAGAAGATGCTCCCGCCCCTGACCGCGGAGCAGATCCTCAGGATGCTCGAGGTCGTCCCGGAGCAGCACTTCACGCAGCCGCCCCCCCGGTTCACCGAGGCGTCGCTGGTCAAGACGCTCGAGGAGTTGGGGATCGGTCGTCCCTCGACCTATGCCTCGATCATGTCGACGATCGTCGACCGCGGGTACGTGCGGCTGGAGGACAAGCGATTCTTCCCCGAGGACGTCGGCATGGTCGTGACCGACAAGCTGATCGAGCACTTCCCCGACGTCGTCGACGTGAACTTCACCGCCCACCTTGAAGAAGAGCTCGACGACATCGCCGAGGGTCAGATCGGCTGGACCCAGGTGCTTCACGAGTTCAACGGTCCGTTCGAGCGGGCGCTGGAGAAGGCCGAGGAGTCGTTCGAGCGATACAGCGAGGAGCTCGACGAGCTCTGCCCACTGTGCCCCACGGAGGGGCGCGAGCCCGGCAAGCTCGAGGTCAAGCTCGGCCGGTTCGGGCGCTTCGTCGGCTGCCCCAACTACCCGGAGTGCCGCTACATCCGCAACATGGACGGCACCGAGCGTCCCGAGCCCGAGATGCTCGACGAGATGTGTCCGGAATGCGGGAAGCACCAACTCCAGAAGCGTGTGGGCCGGTTCGGCCCGTTCGTCGGATGCAGCGGGTACCCCGACTGCCGGTACATCAAGAAGGATCCGCCCCGCTCCCTCGGGATGACCTGCCCTCAATGTACGCAGGGTGACATCGTCGAGAAGCGCACCCGGTTCGGAGTCTTCTTCGGATGCGACCGCTACCCCGAGTGCGACTTCGGGGTGAACCACGAACCGCTGAAGGGCCGTCCGTGTCCCGAGTGCCAGGGGCTGTTGGTCGGGCGGCCGAAGTCGATCCGCTGCTGGAACTGCGGCTGTGAGCTGGACCTCGAGTTCAACGTCACGAAGCCCGGCGACACGGAGGCCGAGGCCGAGGCCCGCGCCGCGAGATCGGCAGCGAGAACCGCCCGCGCGGCGGCCAAGAAGAAGACGACGGCCAAGAAGAAGACGACGGCGAGGAAGAAGACCTCGACGAAGAGGAAGACCTCGGCCAAGAAGAAGTCGAGCGCCGTGAAGAAGACGGCCGTGGCGAAGCCCGCCGCCGTCGAGACCCCGGGGGGCTAACCCCCCGTGTCGTCGATCGCCGACGAGGTCGCGGACCTCCGAGGGACCAAGCCGGCCACCGTCAGAGATCTGCTGACCAACCGCTCCTTCACACGGCTGCTCGCCGCGATGACGATCTCCTCGCTCGGCGACTGGGTCGGGTTCGTCGCCGTGACCTCGCTCGTGACCCGCACCTCCGGTTCGACCGCGGCGGCCGGCCTGGCGATCGGCGCCGTGATGACGGCCCGGATGCTGCCCGCGATCTTGTTCGGACCGATCGCGGGCGCGCTCGTCGACCGAGTCGATCGCAAGCAGATCATGATCGTCGCCGACCTCGGCCGCGGCGCGATGTACCTGTCGATGGCGTTCGTGCACGAGCTGTGGGCGATCTTCGCCCTCTCGTTCGCGATCGAGTGCCTCTCGCTGCTGTGGACGCCGGCTCGCGACGCCTCCCTGCCGAATCTCGTGCCCCGTCGTCAGCTGGCGAACGCGAACTCGATCGGCCTGGTCAGCACGTATGCCACGTTGCCGCTGGGCGCCGCCGTGTTCGCGATCCTCGCCGGGTTCAGCGACTTCGTGGCCGGTCCCCTCCCGTACCTCGGGAACAACCCCGAATCCCTGCCGCTGGCGCTCGATGCCTGCACGTTCGTGTTCTCGGCGGTCATGGTCTCGGCGATCGCCTTCCCGCCTCAGCTCTCGAGCGGGGTGCACGGCCGGTTCGACCTGTCGAGGGTGTGGCGCGACATCGTCGACGGGCTGAACTTCATCCGAGAAGACTCCGTGGCCTCCGCGATGACCGCCGGCATCGTGATCGCCTTTGCCGCCGTCGGGGCCGTGCTGGCCGTTGGGCCGATCTTCGTGACCGTCACGGTCGGCGCGAGCGCCTCTGGATGGGGTGTCGTGGTCGTTGCGTTCGGGGTCGGTATGGCCCTCGGGATGGCGGGGATGACCCAGGTCCGAAAGTTCTTCGAGCTGGACGACGTCTTCGTGTGGGCTCTTATCTCGGCCTCGGGCGCGCTGTTCATGCTCGCGGCGATGCCCACCCTGTCGCTCGTCTCCGTCATCGCCGTGTGGCTCGGCGCCTTCTGCGGTCTTGCGTGGGTCAGCGGCTACACACTGCTGCAGGAGAACGTGTCGGACGAGTTCCGTGGTCGCACGTTCGCATCGCTCACGACCCTGTCGCGCCTTGGGCTCTTCCTGTCCCTGACGCTGTTCCCTATCCTGTCGACCGTCTATGGCGATCGCGACTTCCACATCGGCAGGCAACCGTTCGACCTGTCCGGCACCCGCATGGCGCTGTGGACCGCCGGCGGTTTGGCGCTCGTGGCCGGGCTCAACACGCGTCGCCTCCTCGGCCGGCACCGGCTCTCTCGTCCCGAGCCGCTGGACCTCGTGCCGAAGCTGAAGCGGCCGCCGGCCTCGGGTCTGTTCGTCGCCTTCGAAGGGGTGGAGGGCGCGGGGAAAGGGACGCAGATCCGCCTGCTCGAGGGGTACCTGCGGGCCGCCGGCCACGAGGTGGTCGTGACACGCGAGCCGGGCGGCACCGAACTCGGGGAGCGCGTGCGCGAGATCCTGCTCGACCCCGGCACGGGCAAGCTGGACGCTCGCAGCGAGGCCCTGTTGTTCGCGGCCGCGCGCGCGCAGACCGTGACGTCGGTGATCCGGCCGGCGCTGGCCGAGGGAAAGATCGTCGTCTGCGATCGATACGTGGATTCCTCGCTTGCCTACCAGGGGTGGGCCCGAGGGCTGGGGGAGCACGACGTGCTGACGCTCAACGTGTGGGGGACGCAGGGCCTGTTCCCCGACGTCGTGATCCTGCTCAACGTCGATCCGGAGCGCGGGCTGCTGCGCTCGACGGAGGCCCCGGACCGGCTCGAGCTCGAAGGGCAGGACTTCCACGCCAAGGTGAGCGAGGCCTACCTGAAGATCGCCGAGGAGCACCCAGAGCGGTTCGTCGTGATCGACGGCGACCGGAGCGAGGCGGAGATCTCCGTCGAGGTCCGGGCCGCGATCGACGAGCGGATCCGAGAGCGCGACGACGAGGCGTCGCAGGCCTGAGGGCGGCGAGACCCGTCCGGCGGGATCGCGTCCGCGCCGAGCGGTAGCATCGCCGCCATGGAGTCCTCGGTCCTGTCGCGCGTCCCGGGTCAGGACGCCGCGATGGCGTTCCTCGACGGCGCCTCGGCTCGGCCTCATCACGCGTATGTGCTCGCGGGCCCCGAGGGGTCGGGCAAGTCGCTGGCGGCCCGCGCGTTCGCCGCGGCCCTCCTGTGCGACGAGGGCGGCTGTGGCGACTGCCGCGACTGCCGCCTTGCGCTGGACGATCGCCACCCCAACGTGTTCATCGTCGAGCCGGAGGGCCGCGACATCCACGTCGACACGATCCGGACCGAGGTCTGGACCCCCGTGTCGCGGACGGCGCCCGAGCCGGGCCGCAAGATCTTCGCGATCCGCGAGGCCGACCGCCTATCGCCGGCCGCCGCCGACACCCTCCTCAAGGTGCTCGAGGAGCCGCCCGCCGATGCCGTCTTCTTGCTCTTGTCCGCCCGCGCGCACGAGCTGCCCGACACGATCGTCTCCCGGTGCCACCGGGTCACGTTCGCCTCCCTGTCGGAGTCGTTCGTGGTGCGGGTGCTCACCGATGAGGGGGTGGCGCCGATGCAGGCCCGGCTCGCCGCCCGACTGTCGGGCGGGAACCTCGGGCGCGCCCGGCGCCTGGCGGTGTCCGAGGACGGCCTGCGGTTCCGTGTCGCCGCGATCGAGGCGCTCGATCTGGCCGTTGGGGCTCCCCCCGGAGCGTTGTCGGCCGCCGAGGTCGTGCTGGCCGCCGCGGCCGAGTACAAGAAGGGACTGGACGCCGAGCTGCGAGACGAGCTGTCGCCCTTCGTCGATGAGAAGGGACGTCCCGAAGATGTCTATCGAGGGGCGATCCGGCGGATCGAGATCAGGTTCGAACGGCGCAAGCGCCGCGCCGAGCGCGACTACGTCGACTGGGTGCTGCTGGGCATCTCGTCGTTGCTGCGCGATCGGATCGCGACGATCGTGGGGACGCCGCACGACCGGCTGCTGAACCCCGACACCTCCCACGTCGCCGATCTTTCGATCGGCCGTGCGGCCGGAGGGCTCGCGCGCGTGGAGGCCGCCAGGGCCGAGCTGGCGGAGGATCTGAACCTCAATACGCGCCTCGTCCTCGAGCGCGCGTTCCTGGGGCTGACCGCCGCCGCGTAGCCGGGTCGACCGGTCGAGCGCAAAGAGTGGTGCTGGCACCACTGGCATGTCGCCCAACCGGTGGGACGCTGTGAGGTGGAGGAAGATGTACAGATGACCGTCCGTGTCCTCATCGTCGACGATCAGGAGCCGTTCCGCATGGCCGCCCGCATGGTGGTCGACGTCACCGAGGGGTTCGAGGTCGTCGGCGAGGCCGAGACCGGCGAGGACTCCGTCACGATGGCGGCCGAGCTCAAGCCCGATCTCGTGTTGATGGACGTGAACCTCCCCGGGATCAACGGGCTCGACGCGACGAGGCAGATCCTGGCCGACGGACGGGGTGCGGTGATCGTGCTGCTGCTCTCCACCTACGAGGAGGAGGAGTACGCGCCACGTGCGGTCGAGTGCGGGGCCGCGGCGTACATCCCCAAGGCGGTGTTCGGACCCGACCGGCTGGAAGAGGCGTGGGAGGCGGTGTCGGCCGCCAACTAGTCTGGTTCAGACTACCGGCAGTCGTCCGGTGACCCTCGTCCCTTCGCCCGTGCTCTCGATCGCCAGCGTGCCTCCGACCGCCTCGAGCCGGTCGGTCATTCCCTGCAGGCCGGTTCCGTATCCGGTTGAGTTGGGGTCGAACCCCCGGCCGTCGTCGGTGACGGTGAAGACCAGGTGGCCGTCGTCACGGGTGACCGCGATCGTGCTCTGAGACGCCTCTGCGTACTTGGCGGTGTTGTTGAGCGCCTCGAGGCAGCAGAAATAGATCGTCGCCTCGACGTCTTGCGGGTACCGGTCGATAGCGTCGGTCTGGACCCTCGTCGGCACCGCGGCCTTGCGTGCCTGCGCCGTCAACGCGGCGGGCAGGCCCTTGTCGGCCAGCAGGGGCGGATAGATGCCACGCGCGAGATCGCGCAGGTCCTCGAGTGCGGCCGTGGTATCGGTCTGCAGATCGGCCAGGATCCGGGCGGCGCCGGCCGGATCCCGCTCCGTCATCTGCTCGGCCAGACGCAGCTTCACGGACAACGCGACGAGCTGCTGCTGCGCCCCGTCGTGGATGTTGCGTTCGAGCCGTCGCCGTTCCTCGTCCTGGGCGGCGACCAGTCGCCGTCGTGACTCGCGCACGTCCTCGAGGAGGGCGATGTTGCGCAACACGAGGCCCGCCTGTGCCGCGAGGTCGTGGGCGAGTCGTTCCTTGGACGGATTCATGGGGTCACTCGCCGGCATGCGGAGCGCGAGGGCACCGAGCGACTCGCCCTGGTGGCGAACCTCGAACACGTCCTCGCCCTCGAGCTTGGGCGCCGCGTCCGATGCCACCGTGGTGACGACGCGAGCCTCGGTACCCGACGGCCACTCCGCGACCGGGCGGAGTGACGTCCCGGTTCTCAGCCATGCCGTGACCGCCTCCGCTCCGGTGGCCTCGCCGAGGACCGCCACCATGCGCGGCATCACGTCGTCGATCGAATAGGTCTCCCCGACCCGCTCGGAGAACTCCGACAGCACCTCGTACGGGGTGGCCCGGTCCCCGTAGAGCACCCGGTCGACACGCCGGCGCGCCCATCGCCGTAGGGGCCCGATCCCGACGGCGATCACGATCGCCGGCACCACTGCCCACAGATCGAGCGGGGCGCTCCCTCGGATCGACAAGGGGAGATAGAGGGCGAACAGGATGAACGTGGCGACGACGAACCCGACCATGACCCCGCCGACGAGTGTCTTGCGGATCACGACATCGACGTCGTACTCGCGCGACGTGAGGACCCCCACCATCAACGACGCCGGGATGCCGAACAGCACGATGCCGGCCGCCGCCAGGGCGATAGGGAGGAACGCGAACCAGACCCACTCGGCGTCCCCGATCAGGCCGCCGAACACCCCAACCCCGACGGCAAGCAGGGTCAGGCAGACCAGGGCCACCAGCGAACGGAGCAGCCACCTGAGCGGACGCCGCTCGTCCTCGCCCGCGCCGCGGTAGCGAACCGCCAACGAGACGGGAACGGTCAGGGCGGCGATCAGGATCAGGATCCCCCACGCGCCCTGGTAGCCCTCGGCGCCGGGGAGTTCGCGGGCCCAGGCCGGTCCTCGGAACAGACCGAGCTCCGACGGCACCCAGGTCTCCGGATTGCCGACGTTGTAGAGCAGGGTCAGCGCGCTCCCGACCAGCGTGAGCGCCACGGGGATCCGGAACCAGCGGTTCGCGAGCCGTCCGTCCGGGAACAAGAGCAGCGCGACTATCAAGCATGTCGGCGCCACCGGATTCGCGAGCACGAACGACCAAGCCGCCAGCCTTCGGAGCGATCGCGGGAGCGCCGTGATCGCGTTCAGGTCGAACGCGACGAACACCGACGTGAGGAGGAGGGGAGCGGCGAGCACGAGCGTTCCCGTGAGGATCAGCCAGCCGATCGGGTTGCGGGGCGCACGCGAGGCGATGAGTCCTCCCACGGCGGCATAGGCGGCTAGGGCCACCCCGAGCGATCCGATCCCCAGCGAGAGCTCGACGTCCCGGCTGGCCAGCACGACGAGCGTGACCCCGAGGGAGCAGGCGACCGTGAAACCGCCGAGGACGATCGCGAATCGGTTCGTGCGTGTATCAGCCATCCAGCGGCTCCGCGGGGATCGATCCGGCGACGGTGGTGCCCTCGCCGATCCTGCTCGTGACCGAGAGTGAGCCGTCGACCGAGGCGAGTCGGTCGGCCATCCCCTGGAGTCCCGTCCCGTAGCTGGCGCCGTCCCGGTCGAAGCCTCCCCCATCGTCGGAGATGGCGAACGTGAGCGAGCCGTTGTGCTGGGCGAGCCTGATCGTGGCGCTCGACGCCTCGGCGTACTTCGCCACGTTGTTGAGGGCCTCCAGCGTGCAGAAGTAGACGGTCGCCTCGAGGTCCTGCCCGTACCGTCCGACCCCGTCGGTCTTCACGGTCGTCGGGACGGCCGCCTTGCGCGCCTGAGCGGCCACGGCGGCGGTCAGTCCCTGATCGGCGAGCAGCGGCGGATAGATCCCTCGGGCGAGGTCTCGCAGATCATCGAGGGCCGCCGCCGTATCGCCGGCGAGCTGCTCCATCAGGGTGTGCGCCTGCCCCGGGTCACGGTCGATCATCCCGTCGGCGAGCCGCTGCTTGACCTGGATCGCGACGAGCTGCTGCTGGGCGCCGTCGTGGATGTTGCGCTCGAGCTTGCGGCGCTCCTCGTCCTGCGCGGCGACGAGCCGCAGGCGGGACGCCTTGAGGTCCTCGATCAGTCGGACGTTGCGCAGGACCGGTCCGGCCTGCGCGGCCAGGTCGGTGACGAGTCGCTCCTTGGCCGCTGTCATCGGATCGCTGGCCGGCATGAGGACGGACAGTACCCCGAGCGTTTCTCCCTGGTGCGCGACGGGGACGGCATCCGCACCTGGGGAGGCCGGGGAGGTCGAGTTCGGCGGCCAGACGGCCTCGAGCCGGGGCTCGCCGCCGATCGTCAGCCAGACGCTCGCCTGCTCCGCGCCGGTCCCCTCGCCGAGCACGGTGGCCATCCGCGTCAGGACGTCCTCGGACGCGTAGGTGTCGCCGACACGCTCCGAGAACGAGGTCAGCACCTCGTACGGGCTGGCGCGCCCGCCGTACACGACCCGGTCGGCGATCCGGCGGGCGAGTCGCCACAGGGGCCAGATCAGGAACCCGATCGCGAGGCCGAGGATGCCGACCGCCTGGCTCTCGTCCGGCGCGATGCCGGTCAACGAACCGCCGACGACCAGACCGAGGAACAGACCGACGGCCATGAGGAGCACGACCAGGATCCCGAACACCACGGCCTTCTTGATCACGAGGTCGAGGTCGTAGAGCCGATAGCGGAGCACGGCGATCGCGGTGGCGCCGGGCAGCGCCACCATCACCGAGAAGATGAAGAACACGAAGGCGAGCCCGCCCCCTTCGGAGTCGCCGGTCACGAAGAAGGCAACGGTGCTGACGATCACGAGCACGACGGCGAACAAGAGCCACCGAAGCTGCTGACGCTCTTCGCCGCGACTTCGCCAGAAGCGCACGCCGACCGAGGCGAGCGCTGCCACTGCCGCAGGCAGCAGCGCCAGCGCCATGAGCCAGACGAGCCAGGTCCATCCTTCGATCGCCTCGATCTGCATCGGGTTCGACATGGAGGGGGCGTCGGTGACGTCGAGCGTGGCCGGGACGAACGCGGTCAGAACGGTCCCGATGACGAAGCCGCCCACGAGCGCCCACGCGACGATGCGCCATCGCGGTGTCGGGGGCGAGCCGGTCGGGAAGAGCAGCAGGGCAAGGAGCAGGGCCGCGAGGGTCGGCATGATCGACACGCTGTTGATCCATGCGACGAGCGGGAGGCTCGGCAGATCGAGGTCCGTCGTCCCCCGGACGACGTACTGGTTCGATGCGATATTGACCCACATGCTGAGGCTGATGGCCCCGTACAGCCATCCGATCGGGTTCCTGGGAGCCCGGGTGGCCAACACGAATCCGATCAGCGCGAAGGCCACGAGACCGATCAAGAACAGAGCGATCGTGAGCAGATCCCCGGTGCCGATCGTGGGGTCGCCGACGGTCAGCGTGACCGCGACGACCATGGCGACGAGGGTGGCCCCGCCGAGCGACCGCGCGAGCCAGCGGAGGGTGCGGTCGCTCACGGTGCCGCTCCGGTCGGCAGAGATCCGCGCACCGTCGTGCCGGCCGACGGCGCGCTCGTGATCTCCATGGTGCCGCCCGCCGCGTCGAGGCGGTCGGCCATGCCCTGTAGCCCGGTCCCGTATCCGGTCTCGGTCGGATCGAACCCTCGTCCGTCGTCGATGACCGCGAACGTCAGCGAGCCGTTCTCTTGGGCGAGGCGGATCGTGGCGCTCGAGGCCTCCGCGTACTTGGCCACGTTGTTGAGAGCCTCCAGGGTGCAGAAGTACACGGTCGCCTCGAGGTCTTGGCCGTACCGTCCGATACCGTCGGCCTCTACCCTGGTGGGGACGGCGGCCTTGCGGGCCTGGGCCGTGAGCGCCGCCTCCAGTCCCTGGTCGGCCAGCAGCGGCGGATAGATGCCTCGCGCCAGATCCCTGAGATCCTCGAGCGCGCCGCTCGCAGAACCCTGGAGCGTGTCGAGCATCTCGCTCGCCTTGTCGGGATCGCGCTCGATCAGGGTGCGCGCCAACTTCAGCTGCACCTGCAGCGCGACCAGCTGCTGCTGAGCCCCGTCGTGGATGTTGCGCTCCAGCTTGCGGCGTTCCTCATCCTGGGCGGCGACCAGGCGCTGGCGAGACGCCCGCAGCTCCTCGATCAGTCGCACGTTGCGGAGGACGAGCCCGGCTTGCGAGGCGAGGTCGCCGATCAACTTCTCGCGTGTGGGGTTCATCGGATCGTTCGCCGGCATGTCGACGGATAGGGCGCCGAGCAGCTCTCCTTGATGGATGACCTCAGTGACGTCAGGCGGCAGGGTCTCCGGCGAGGCGGCGTCGGGCGGCCACACCGCTTCGGGGCGAAGGCCGCCACCGACGCGAAGCCAGATCGTCGCGCGTTCGGCGCCCGTGCCCTCCCCGAGCACGTCGGCCATCCGAGGCAACACGTCTTCGGCCGAGTAGGTCCCACCGACCCGGTCCGAGAACTCTGACAGCACCTCGTAGGGCGTCGCCCGCTTGCCATAAACGAGGCGGTCGGCCAGACGCCGCGCCGGTCCACGGAGCCACGTGAACACGGCAGCGAGCAAGATCGAGAGCACCACGACCGGCACGACGTCGGTACTGCCGCCGGCGCCCGCCAGGAGCAGTGGGATGCCGATCACGAGGGCGACCGCCACGAGCGTCATGGCCGTGAACAGCACCACGTACTGCACGGTCTTCTTGATGACGATGTCGAGGTCCCACAAGCCGTGTCGGAAGATCGCGATGAGGTAGGCGCCGGGGATACCGACCGCGATCGCCAAGAAGAAGAAGACGGCCAAGAAGAAGACGACGGCGAGGAAGACGGTGTTCCACCAGTTGGCGGCCGGACCTTCGTCTGAGCCGACGATCTCCAGGACAGGTAGGCCGATGAAGAGCAGGGCAAACAGGCAAGCGGCGACCGTCGTGACGAATCGGAGCCACCGCATCTGCTGACGCTCCTCGCCCTCAGCTCGTTTGAAGCGTCCTCGTACGCCGAACACGCTCGCAACACCGATGGCGACGGCCGTGAATGCGCCGATGCCGATCGCCGCGCCCGCGACCCCTGCGAGCGCCGGCGCTCCCAGCGGGTTCATGTACACGATCCCCTGATCCACGAGGTTGTTGAGAGGGCCGGGGGCGAACAGCGTGGCGATCAGGGCGAGGACGATCGCCGAGAAGTACGCGCGGACGCCCCATCGCCAGCGCGAGGTGGGAGGGCGGCCGTCCGGGAACAACAGCCACAGCATCGGCAGGAGGGCCACGGCGAGGAACGCGTACTCGTCGATCAAGGCCCAAGCGCCGACTGCCGGCACGGAACCAGGGCTGAACTTCACTCCCTTGAAGACCATCCCCACGGCAAGGAGCTCCAGGATCAGTGCGAATCCGATGATCTGGAAGATCCAGCCGGCGAGGTTGCGAGGTTGTCGCCCGGCGATCATCCCGCCGGTGGCGAGCCATCCGAGCCCGACCACGATGAGGACGATCCCCAGGATGCCCACGGGCTTCGGCGCGAGGGGATCCCCCCGCTCCTGCCTCTCGAGAAGGCCGCAGTACACGGAAGGGGCATCGGCCAGTTCAGCGTTCGTGCTTGCTTCCTCGCAGTCCTTGCCGAGCCGCGCCGAGGCCTCGGCGATCAGCCGCTCCTCTCCTGCTGGCACCACCACGATGACACCGGGCTCGGCGTGAGAGAACACCGTGAACGCGATCACACCGGTGGAGACCACCATCGCGAGAGCCAGCGCGAACATGGTCCTAGAGACGATCCGGGCAGTGCGCTCGGTCATGTCGCCACCTCGAGGGCCCTCGCCGTGAACGTGGCGCTCACCGAGGTGCCGCGGCCCGGCTGGCTGTCGACCACGAGTTCGCCGTCGAGCGCCGCGACGCGGTCGCCCATGATCTGCAGCCCTTCGCCTTCCTCCGTCCACGAGACGTCGAACCCAGGTCCCTCGTCGGTGACCATCAGTCGGAGACGGTCGTCGCCCAATGACAGTCGGACGCTACTGGGCGCATCGGGTGCGTGTCGCTGGGTGTTCTGGTGTGCTTGCACGGCGCAGAAGTACGCGGCGTTCTCGAGCGCGGGGTCGAGGCCGTGCCTTCGCTATCGAGTCCTCGATCTCTAGCGTCGCCTGGATCCCGAGCTCTTCTGAGACGACGCTGATCGACCAGTCCTCGGCTGCGGTCTCGGCGGTGACCCGGAACGTGACCAAGCTCACCGTGATCGGCGTCATGGATGCCCACGCGATCGGCCAGGCGAGTCTCCGGCTCCGTTCGCTATCGGCGCTGACATATTCATGTGCCGATGGTGGCATCCCGGGCCGTTGCTCTCCAAGGGGGCCGACCTGCGGTTCTGTGAGCCGGCAGACCCCCAGTCGGTGGTGGTGCTGGCACCCCTGCATAGCGTCAGGTCTGCAGCGGAACGGTTCCCGCGATGGTGGTACCGCGACCCGACTCGCTGTCGATCTCGATCGAGCCCCCGATGGCCGCGAGGCGGTCGGAGATCCCGCGCAGGCCGGTCCCGAAGGAGGTTGCCGACGTGTCGAACCCGGCGCCGTCGTCGGTCACCGAGAACATCAGCGACGAGTCGGTCTCGGCGAGATCCACCTCGATCGTGGCGGCGTTGGCGTACTTGGAGGTGTTCTGCCACGCTTCGATGACCGAGAAGTAGATTGCCGACTCGACCTCTTGCGGGAACCGGCCCACTCCGTCGGAGGCGACCGTGGTCGGAAGGTGATTCTTTCGGGCCTGGGCCTCGAGGGCGGCGGGCAGCCCCTGATCTGCGAGCAACGGCGGATAGATGCCACGCGCCAGGTCCCGCAGGTTCTCCAGGGCGTCGGTCGTCTCGACCTGAAGATCGGCCATCATCGACACGGCCCGCTCGTCGTCCTTGCCGATCATGGCCGAGGCGAGGCGCTGCTTGACGGCCAGCGCGACCAGTTGTTGTTGGGCGCCATCGTGGATGTCGCGCTCGAGCTTGCGCGCGCGTTCGTCCTGTGCGGTAACGATCCGGCGTCGGGACTCGCGGAGCTCTTCTAGGAGTAGCACGTTGCGGAGCACGAGCCCGGCCTGAGAGGCCAGCTCGGCCAGCAGCGACTGCTTGCTCGGCGTCATCGGGTCATTCGCTGGCAGGTCGACACCGAGGGCTCCGAGCTGAGCCCCTTGATGCAGGATCGGAACCGTGTCGCCGAGCTCCGTCGTCGCGGCCGAGCCGGGCCACGCGGCGACGACCCTCGTCTCACCGTCGACCGAGAGCCAGACGAATCCCGCCCGGGCGCCCACTACCTCGGCCGACATCCTCGCGAGTCGCTGTAGGACGTCGTCGGCGGCGTAGGTCTCGGCCAGACGCTGGGAGAACTCGTGCATGACCTCGTAGGGCGTGCGGCGGCCGCCGAAGACGACGCGATCCGCGAGCCGAGTCGCGAGCCGTCGAAGTGGCCAGAGCGACGCGCCGATCACCAGCCCGACGACCAGCAGCGCGGCGCCGCTGTCCCCGAGCGGACCGACGACGAGGGCGCCGACGACCGCGATCCCGATCCCGGCCACCGCGAGGATCAGGCCCACGAGGATCGCGTACACGACGGCCTTGCGGATCACGACGTCGATGTCGTACAGCCGGTACTTGAGGACGCCGATCGCGATCGAGACCGGCACCAACAGGATCGAGGCCGTGATCACCAGCTCCATCCAGTCGCCGACTGCGCCTCCGCTGACCGGAGCGAGGGTCGAGCCGGACCTCGCCCACGTCACCAGGTACCAGATCAGATAGATGGAGAACGAGCCGACGACCAGCGCCGACGAGGCGGCGAGCCACTTCATCTGCTCGTGCTCGTCGCCGGTCGTCCGGCGGTACCTGACGACCAGGCTCGCGAAGCCGAGGACGACGAGGCCGAAGAACCCCATGGACGCCGCCGAGCCGACCTCGTACATCCCCGGCACACCGAGCGGGTTCTCGGCCGTGGTGTGGACGAGCTGTTTCGTCGTCATCGCGAGCGCGACGATCCCTATCCCCGTCACGACCGCGAGCCCGACCATCCATCGTCGCCAGGCTCGCGAGATGGTGTGTCCGTCGGGGAACACGCACAACATCAGCCCGAACGCGCCGAACGCGATCAGCCAGATCCACTCCTCGCCGACGGCGGCGAGCTGCGCGAGCACCGACCGGGACCCGTGCCCGACGAACGCCCACAGGGCGTAGGCGGCGGACAGTCCTTGAAATCCGGAGGCGATCGCGGCGCCCAGGCTCAGCCATCCGATCGGATTCTCGGGGCGACGCGTTGCGAGGATCCACCCCATGATCGACAGCGTGACCGCGTACGCGACGGCGAACCCCCGTGGTCCGAAGCTCTGTTGCAGGGTGGGGACCTCCCACGAGGCCAGGATGAAGCCGAGGCAGATCAGGGCGAGAACGATCGCCACGATCGCGAGCGCCGTGGCAAGGCCGCGACGGGTGCGTGATGTGGCTGGCATCGGCTCCATCAGCCGAGATAGTCGCTCGCCTCGCCCCGTATGGGAAGTGGGCGAACCTCCCGACTGCTGGGTCGCGAACACTCCCGAGGCGCCGGGTGGAGACACCACCCCGGCTTCACATGCCCGCGCGGTCGTACGGGCGCCGCCGCGTCCTACGCTGGCCCCAGCGTCACGAAGGAGGTCGACGATGACGATCCTGGTGGGCACCGACACCTCGGCTGCGGCCGACCTGGCCGTCGAGGACGCCGCACGGCTCGCGCGCGACCGAGGGACCGAACTGCTGGTGTTGTACGTGCGGCCCGAGGGCGACGTCCGCTCCGTCGTCGATCCGGCCAAGGCCGCCGACCCGACTCGCTTACCTGGCGAGGATGCCGGCCGATTCCCGGGCCTCGTCACCCGCACGCGGGTCGAGGTCGGCGACGCGGTCGAGCGCATCTGCCAGGTCGCGGCCGAGGAGGACGCGCAAACGATCGTGCTCGGCAACCGCGGCGCGCACGCTTCGCGATGGAAGGTCAAGGAGAGCGTGCCGAACCTCGTGCTGCGGCACTCGCCGTGCAGCGTCTACATCGTCGACACGCGGAAGGCCCAGTAGGGCCGTGCCCTCAGGCGTGATCCTGCTCACGGAGGAAGGCGAGCACCGCCATCACCCGGCGGTGCACGTCGGGTTCCTCCGTGAGGTCGAGCTTGTGGAACAGGGAGTTGATGTGCTTCTCGACGGCTCGCTCGGTCAGGAACAGCGCCTTGGCGATCGCCGCGTTGTTCTGTCCCTGCGCCATGTGCGAGAGCACCTCGCGCTCGCGCGACGTGAGCGATGCCAGCGGGGAGTGCGCCATCCGGTCCTTGGCAGCCACGAGCGCCTCGACGACCTTGGGATCCAGGACGCTGCCGCCGCGCGCGACCTCCTCGATCGCGCGCACCAGCTCGTCGACATCGGCGACACGCTCCTTCAGCAGATAGCCCAGGCCGGCCGCGCCGTCCTTCAACAGGTCGTACGCGTACTCCTCGTCGGCGAACTGCGACAGGACGACCACGCCGATGCTTGGGTGGTCGATCCTGATCTGCTTGGCCGCCTCGATCCCCTCGTTCGTGTTGGTGGGCGGCATCCTGATGTCCGTGAGGACGGCATCGGGCGAGTGCTCGGCGACGGCCGCCATCAGCTCGTCGCGCGACTCCGCGGTGCCGACCAGCTCGATCTCGTCGACCGAGTTCAACAGGGCGGCCGTTCCCTCGCGCACGAGGTAGTTATCCTCCGCGAAGACGACTCGGATCATGCGCGGATGGTACACGCGCACCCCGGGCGAGGAAGGCGAGCCGCGTGACGATCAAGGTGGTGCTCGGCGAGGACAACGTGCTCGTCCGCGAGGGCGTTCGCGCGCTGCTCGACTCCTACGAGGACATCGAGGTGGTCGGCGTCGCCGAGGATGCGCCCACGCTGCTCGCCGCCGCATCGGAGCACGTCCCCGACGTCGTGGTCACCGACATCAAGATGCCGCCCTCGTTCCAGTTGGAGGGCATCGACTGCGCCCATTCGATCCGCGAGCAGCACCCGGATACCGGCGTCGTCGTCCTGAGCGCTCACGACGACGAGGAGTACGCCATCGCGCTGCTCGGCAAGGGGCAGGGTGGCCTCGCCTACCTGCTCAAGGATCGGATCGCCCAAGGCGACGAGCTCGCCCGGGCCATCCACGAGGTGCACAACGGCGGGAGTGTCGTCGATCCCGCGATCGCCGAGCGGCTGTCCGGCGCGGGCCACGGCGATGAGCAAGATCGGCTCGTCCTCGACATGATGGCGAAAGGACAGGGGTACGAGGCGATCGCGGCCGAGCTGGGCACGACCCAGGAGGCCGTCGACACCAGGGTCACTCGACTCTTCCGCAGGATGGCCGGCGACGAGGGCGGCAGCTCGGGAGCCGACGCGCTCAAGAAGATGCATGCCGCCGTCGTAGAACGATCCTCCGAGGCCGACTCGCTCCGCTCCTATCGTCCCGCAGCAGGTCGCCGCGCGGCTCGCGACGGACGGTAGCGATGCCGAGCAGCAGGAACTCGAGGTCACCGTCCTCTTCAGCGATATCCGAGGCTTCTCCACGATCGCCGAACGATTGTCGGCGCGCGAGATCGCCGAGATCGTGGGACGGCACCTCGGCGCGATGGCCGACGTGATCGCCGGGCACGGCGGCACGATCGACAAGTTCCAGGGCGATGCGGTCATGGCGATCTTCGGTGCCCCCGATCCGATGGAAGACCATGCCGCCCGCGCGGTCTCGCTGCGCGATCGAGATGCAGGCACGACAGGCCGAGCTGAACGCCTCCGGCTGGGGGAGCGACTCGGTCGATGGCCTCCACGTCGGGATCGGGCTGAACACCGGGACCGTGATCGCCGGGGCGATCGGCGGCGGCGGCCGTCTCGAGTACACCGTGGTCGGCGATGCGGTCAACGTCGCGTCACGGCTCCAGTCCGAGGCCGACGGGGGTGAGATCGTCGCGGCCGCATCGACGGTGGCCGGGGCACCGAGCGTGGTCTGCGAGCCGATCGGCATGCGTCACGTCAAGGGTCGCGAGGAGCCGGTCGAGGTGTTCCGGATCCGGGGCCCTGAGCGATGACCCTCGATGAGCGCACCCTCGTCCGACTGCGGTGGTGGGCAGCAGCCGTCGTAGTCGTCGGTTCCGTCGTGACGATCGCGTTCGAGATCGCCGCCGGGCGACTCGACGAGGCCTTCTTCTCCGTGCTCCTGCTGTCGTTCCCGGCCGTCGGCTTCTTCGTGCTGAGCCGTCGCCCCGACAACCGTCTCGCTTGGTTGATGGTGTCGATGGGCGTCGCGGTCGCGATCCTCGGCCCCGCGACGGGCTACGGCGCGTACGCCATCGAGAACGACCTTGGGTTCGGGCCTCTCGCGCTCGCGATCGGCGGACCGGGGTGGGTGCCCTTCATCGCCGTCTCCGGTTTCCTCCTGCTGTTGTTCCCGGACGGGCACCTTCCGTCGCCGCGCTGGCGGTGGCTCGCCTGGCTCTGCGGAGTGGGCCTGGCGTCGGTCTTCGTCCTGATCTGGTTCTACCCGGGCGACTTCGCCGACTCCGGCTACCCCGACATCCAGAACCCGATCGGGATCGATGCGCTGAAGGCTGTCCTGGATGCGTTGAGTGTCCTGCTGCTGTCGGCGCCGCTCCTGGTCGTCGGCGGGTTCGTGAGCCTGGTCGTGCGGATGCGCCGAACGACCGACGACGTCGTCCGGCACCAGATCCGGTGGCTCGCGTACGCCGCCGCGCTCATGGCGTTGTTCTTCGTCCCCTCGTTCATCCCGGGCGTCGGGACGGACGCGTGGGACTCGTGGGTCCAGAACCTGTCCGCGCTCAGCTTCATGCTGATCCCGATCACGATCGGCATCGCGATCCTTCGCTACCGCCTCTACGACATCGACGTCGTGATCCGCAAGACGCTGGTGATCGCCGTGCTGGCGGGGTTCATCATCGTCGTCTACGTGGGTCTCGTGGTGGGCGTTGGTGCGTTCGTCGGTTCCCGTCAAGACGCCCTGCTGTCCGCGATCGCCGCCGCCGTCGTGGCGCTGGCCTTCCAGCCGGTGCTGCGCCGCGGTCGTCGCGTGGCCGACCGTGTCGTGTACGGGAAGCGAGCCACGCCCTACGAGGTGCTGGCCGAGTTCGGCGACCAGCTCTCGGACACCTACTCGGCCGACGACGTGCTGCCCCGGACCGCGAGAGTGCTCGGCGAGGGCATCGGCGCAGACCGCGTGAGGGTCTGGTTGTCCGTCAACGACGAGTTGCGCCAGGTGGCGGTCTGGCCGCGCGACGCCCGAGCGACGCCGCGACCGACGTAGGGGATGACTACACCGCCGAGGTTCGGCACCAAGGTGAATCGCTCGGAGCGCTCTCGATGGCGATGCCCGCGAGCGACCCGATGAACCCTGCCAAGGAGAAGCTCGTCGACGACCTGGCGGCCCAGGCCGGCCTCGTGCTTGCGCAACGTTCGACTGACCGAGCAGCTTCGGGCCCGCCTCGTCGATCTTCAGGCGGCGCAGAAGCGCCTCGTCGCCGCTCAGGACGAGGAGCGGCGCCAGTTCGAGCGCAACATCCACGACGGCGCACAGCAGCAGCTGGTCGCCCTCGCGGTCAAGGCCCGCCTGGCGCGCCAACTCACCGACCGAGACCCCGCCAAGGCCGCCGACATGCTCGAGCAGATCGAGGCCGAGACCCAGACCGCCCTCGAGGACCTGCGCGACCTCGCCCGCGGGATCTACCCGCCGCTGCTGGCCGACAAGGGACTGGTCGCGGCGCTGGAGGCGCAGGCACGCAAGTCACCAGTGCCCACGCGGGTCGAGGCCGACGGCGATCCGCCGCTATCCGCAAGAGATCGAGGCCGCCGTCTACTTCTCGACCCTGGAGGCGCTGCAGAACGTGGCGAAGTACGCGGAGGCGACCGAGGCGGTCGTCGCCCTGGGCCGGCAGAACGGCTCGCTCACGTTCGTCGTCTCCGACGACGGCGGCGGGTTCGACCCGTCCGCGACCGGCTACGGCACCGGCCTGCAGGGCATCGCCGACCGCCTGGGTGCCCTCGACGGCGAGCTGAGCGTCGTCGAGCTCACCGGGCGACGGGACGACGCTCGAGGGCCGCCTGCCGGCCGAGGAGATCGACCAGTGAGCGGCGACACCGCCCGACCCAAGGGCATGCGGCGTCTTGAGCGCTGGTTCGTGGGCCTGATCTTTGCGATCATCGCGTTCGTCCTGGAGAAGATCGTGATGCGCTCGGTGCGGGCCCGCGGCGGTTCGACGGAGACGGAGGAGGTCCCGACGACGCTGACGTCGAAGGGCGGCATGGTCGAGCTGGAGGAGGGTGACCTCTAGCGCTTGCGGATGATGTCGATGACCATCCCAGCCGTCAGCAGGAGTCCGAGCACCCCGAACACCATCGGCACCCACGGATCCGGTCGATCCGACACGGCCGTGAGTCCACTGGCGAGCACCATCGCGCCCGCCGTCAGCGCGAGCGCGAGCCGGCGTCCCGCCCTCCGGATCGTGGCTTCCAGCTCGGCCGCTCGGAAGTTCACCTCGAGTTTCTGACCGGGCCGCGCGCCGATCAGCCGTTCGACGGCCTCGATCACCTTCAGGGCGCGGACCTTGAACTTCTGGATCTGATAGAAGATCGCCTTCGGGTCGGTCTTGTGACCCATGTCGGTCACCACGCTGCGCATCAGGAACTTCCCGGCGACGTCGAACGGGTCGAGGTCCGGGTCGAGTTCGGCCGTGGCCAGCTGCATCTGGGCCAGCGCCTTCCCTGTCAGCGTGAGCGAGGCCGGCAGCGGCACCCCGTGTCGCAGCGAGATCTCGGTCATCTCCTGCAGGATCGGTCCCAGCTGGATATCGGACAGCGACGCCGTGCGGTACTTGGCGGTCATCTCGCCGATCTCGGCGCTGAAGGCATCGACGTCGAGGTCGCTGCGGTCGGCCGCGCCGGCGAGCATCAGCGACACATCGGTCAGGAACGCGATGTCTTCCTGCCAGAACGCCATGAGCAGGAGCATCATGTGCTCCCGCATCTCGGGGCCGACCTCGCCGACCATCCCCATGTCGAGGAAGTAGAGGACCTCCTCCTCGGGCTGCCACATCAGGTTCCCGGGGTGCGGGTCGGCGTGGAAGAAGCCGTCCACCATGATCTGCTTGTAGAAGGACTCGAGGAGCTGGCGGGCGGCCGCCTTGCGGATCGGGCCCTCGGGCGCCAAGCCGATCGGTCCGCCGCCGACGTCCTGCATCACCAGCAGACGCGACGTGGAGATGTCGCCGTGAACCTCGGGGAGCGCGAGGCGGTCGTACGGCTCGATGATCTCCCGCATCCGGGCGATGTTGGTGGCCTCCTCGCGGAAGTCGAGCTCACGGTGCAGCGAGTTCGACAGGTGCTCGAAGACCGCCTCCATGTCGATCACCGACTTCAGGCCCTTGCGGTTCGACACCTTCTCGGCGAACACCTCGAGCAGGGCGAGGTCCTGCTCGATCAGCTCGCGCGCGTCGGGCCGCTGCACCTTGGCCACGACCCTGGTGCCGCCGGAGAGCGTCGCCCGGTGCACCTCGGCGATCGTCCCCGCCGCCAGGGGATCGGGGTCGATCGAGTCGAACACGTCCTCCCACGGGACCCCGAGCTCTTGCTCCATCACCTCGACGACCTGGGCTTCCAGCAGGGGCTGGACGTGCTCTTGGAGCGTGGCCAGCTCGTCGATGAACTCGGGGGGCAACAGGTCGGGCCGGGTCGACAGGATCTGTCCGAGCTTGGCGAAGGTAGGTCCCAGCTCCTCGAGCGCGTCCCGCAACCGCTTGGCCTGACGGCGACGGCCCACCGCCCCGTCGACGTCGGGGCGCCCGAACAGCTCTTTGATCCCGTGCTTGGCGAAGACGCTGGCGATCTTCGATCCGCGTGCGATCAGTCGCGGTTCGGTCGCCTCGGCGTGGCTGGCCCGGATCGTGGTCGAGGGGGGCGGACGCCGCCCCCGGCGACCGTGGCCTCGCCCGTCGTGTTCACGATGATCACCGTGCAGCGGGCGTTGTGGCTGATCCGGTTCGGGACGTTGCCGAGCAGGAACTCCTTTCGGCCGGCCATGCCCGCGTTGCCCACGACGAGCACGTCGACGGCGTGATCCTCCGTCGCCGCCACGATCGCCATCGCCGGGTCGTCGTCGATCACGACGTGCGCCTGTGCCGCGTTCGCCCGCGATCTGGGTCGCGTAGTTCTGGAGATCGTCGACGGCCGCCCGCGCCCGGGTCGCCTCCGCCGCTCCGTACTCCGTGTCGCTGCGGTGCTGGGGCACGATGACCTGCACGATGTGCAGCTCGGCGCCGAAGGGCTCGGCGAAAGACGCCGCCCACTCGACGGCGCGCTCGCGCCGTCTCCGAGCGGTCGGTGCCCACCATGACCCGCCGGATCGGTCCCATCGAACTCATGGGCGACATCATGGCGGAACCGCGCCCGCGACGGCAGTGGGGCGGGCGCATCATCTTCGGTGGTGCCAGCACCCCCGTTGGTAGACTCGGGCGTCACCCGCCGGAGTAGCTCAGGGGCAGAGCAACCGCCTCGTAAGTGGTAGGTCGTGGGTTCAAATCCCACCTCCGGCTCCCAGTCGAAGGAAGCGGCGCCCGGCCCGGCGGCCTCGTGTTGCTAGAATCCGCGCGATGAAGATCTCTCGCAGGATCGCCGCCGTGTCGGCCGCCGCCTTCGTCGCCGTCGTGATGCTGGCGAGCACCTCGTGGGCCCAGAACGTCATCGACAACACCGAGGAGGTCGTCGAGAACCGGGCGGGGTGGGTGTACCAAGCGGCGCAGCTCCTGTTCCTGCTCGGCGTCATCACGATCGTGGTGCTCGTGATCGCGTACGTTCGGTTCGCTCCGAGCTTCGCGCGCGACGAGGAGTCGATCAAGGTCGTGCGGGCCGATCGTGTGAAGGTCGGCGAGGAGTTGCCTCGGCGCAACGTCGACGTGTCGCAGGCTGCGCCGATGGTGGTCGCACCTCCCGCCGTCCCGGTTCCCGTCGGAGCCTCGGTGTCCTCGACCGTCCCCGCCGCCGCCTCGGCTCCTCCCGCCTCGGCCCCCGCCGAGGCTCCGGCCCCCGCCAGCCAGGCGCCCCCGGCCGCGGCGCCCCCGGCCGCGCCGGCTCCCCGAGTCGAGGTCACGATGGACCAGGAGGTCTTCGACGCCACGCTCGCGGAGCTGCTCGAAGCCGGCACCGACCGCAGGATCGCCGAGGGGAAGGCCCGCCGCGCCGGCATGATCGCCGCGAAGAAGAAGGCGGCGGGCGAGGGCTAGTCCCCCTCGGTCCTCCCCATGGACGCGACCGACGTCGACTGGTCCATGGGCTCTTCCGCCGCCCGTCTGGCCGACTGGGACACGGCGCTGTCGATCGGCCGCCGGATCGCCGGGCCCGGAGTTCCGGTGCCCGCCATCGAGCGTGCGCGCATGCGTGAAGACTTCGCCGAACTCGTTCCGCGGGCGCAGGATCTCATCACCGAGTCCACCGGGCTCACCGTCGAGGGGTTCCGCTCGCGGGCCTGGGTGATGGCGCGGGGCGAGTGGATCCGGGCCAACCTCAACGGGCTCCAGCGCCTGATCGAGCCGCTCGCGACCCGCATCATGGAGCAGCAGCGAGATCGCAAGGAGTTCAAGCGCAAGGCGATGGGGGCGCAGGCGGGGGCGCTGCTCGGGTACGTGTCGCGCCGCGTGCTCGGCCAGTACGACGTCTTCCTCCCGCCCGACGACGATGGGTTGCTCTACTTCGTCGGGCCCAACGTCGCCGAAGTCGAGCGCACGTTCGGTCTGCCCCCCAGAGATTTCCGTCTATGGGTCGCGATCCATGAGGTCACGCACCGGGTGCAGTTCGGCGCGGCTCCCTGGCTGCGTGACCACCTGCGCGACATGATCGACGGCTACCTCGACTCCGTCTCTCTCGATTCGCGAGAGATGCTCGCCCAACTCCGCCGTGCGGTCGGACGAGGTGCGCGGCGGGGCCGACCTGCGCGGGATGGGAGCCCTCTTCCTGATGCTCACGCCTGAACAGCGCGAGATGGTGGCTCGTCTCCAGGGGATCATGTCGCTGCTCGAGGGTCATGCCTCGCTACGTGATGAACGAGGTCGCCCGACCCCACGTGCGCGACGTCGATCGCATGCGAGCGGGCGCTCGCCCGGCGACGCCGCTCCAGCGGCGTCGAGCCGCACGGTGCAGAAGGCCATCGGGTTCGACCAGAAGGTCCGCCAGTACGACGCCGGGGAGCGCTTCGTTCGCGAGGCGACGAGCTCGTGGGGGCCGAGGACGATTCAACCGCGTGTGGGAGCGACCCGAGCACCTTCCCGGCCTCGACGAGATCTCCGACGCCGCGCGGCTGGGTCGGACGGGTCGTGGGCTAGGCCGATGCGTCGCCCGCCGGCCGTCGCCCGCGTCCTGCAGCGTGTGACGGCCACCGCGCGGGCGCACGAGATGTTCCTGCCCGGGCACACCGTGCTCGTCTGCGTATCGGGGGGCCCCGATTCCGTGTGCCTGCTGGAGTCGTTGCTGCGACTCCGGCGGCTCTTCAAGGTCCGCGTCCAGGTCGTGCACATCGACCATCGGCTGCGAGACGACTCGGCGGCGGACGCCGCCTACGTGCGTCGCCTCGCCGAACGACACCGCGTGCCGTTCCATCTGCGCGTCGCCGACTCGGTGCCGGCCAAGGGTGCCTCGGTCGAGGCCTGGGCACGGGGGCAGCGGATGCGGCACTCCGGCGCGGTGGCCCGCGAGATCGGCGCCGAGCGTATCGCCGAGGGCCACACGATCGACGACCAGGCCGAGACGCTGCTCATCGCGCTGGTGCGTGGCGGCGGTCTCGAGGCCATGGGGGGGATCGCGCCGGTCCTCGGTCGGCAGGTGCAGCCACTCATCGACGTCACCCGGGCCGAGGTGGAGTCGGCGTGCCGATCCCTTCGACTGCGCCCGAGGCGCGATCCGACCAACGCGGACACCCGCCTGCTGCGCAACGCGATCCGGCTCGAGGGCTTGCCGGCTCTCGAGCGCGCGACCGGGCGCGAGCGTCACGGCCGCGATCGCCCGGACGGCCGATCACCTGCGCCGCGACGAGCGCGAGTTGTCACGGCGGTCGGCCGAGGCGGTCGCCGACATCGTCGACGACGAACCCGATGGTGTGCGGCTCAACGCCTCCGCACTGAGGTCGCTCCCCGCTGCGATCTCGACCCGGGTGGTTCGCGCCGCCCTCTACCGGCTCGGGGCGCTGCCCACCCAGGAGGCGGTCGAGGCGGTGCTCGACCTCGCCGAAGGTCGACCGGGTCGCCGACGCTCGCTCGCCGACGGCGTCGCGGCCGTGCGCGATCGATCAGGCGTGACGCTGTCCCGCTGACCGGCCGCACTCGTCGCTCCGGTCGCTACACTCGCCCCCTAGCGTGGACGTCTACCGGCCCGACATCGAGAAGGTCCTCATCTCCAGCGAGGAGATCCAGGCGAAGCTGGCCGAGATGGGCGACCGGATCACCGAGGACTACGCGGGCAGCCGCCTCCTGCTGGTCGGAGTGCTTGAAGGGCGCCTTCGTCGTGATGGCCGACCTGGCCCGTTACGTCGCCCTGCCGCTCGAGTTCGACTTCATGGCGGTGTCGTCCTACGGCGCGGCCACCAAGACCTCTGGAGTGGTGAGGATCCTCAAGGACCTCGACCACGACCTGGAGGGGTTCGATGTCCTGCTTGTCGAGGACATCGTCGACTCGGGCCTCACGCTCAAGTACCTGCTGAAGAACCTCGCGGCTCGCAAGCCTGCCTCCCTGGAGGTCGCTGCGCTCCTGCGCAAGGAGGGCATCCAGAAGGTGCCGCTGGATCTCCGCTACGTGGGATTCGACATCCCGGATGAGTTCGTCGTGGGATACGGGCTGGACTATGCCGAGCGCTATCGCAACCTCCCCTATGTCGCGACGCTCGGTCCGCAGGCGAACGACGCCTGACGTCAAGGGGACGGCCGCTTCGCGCGTCCTCGTCCCACGCGGCCGATGCGGCGTTCACGGTCGACACGGGCATCAGGTGGCGAGCCGACGGGATCGGCCTCAGCGGGGCCGGTGCTACCATCGGAAACGGGTCGCGGCGCGAATGGCGCGCCGGCCACGCCCCCCGTTCCCACGAGGCCGAGGAGCCCCAGCTGAGCAAGCGATCACCCGACGATCTGCCGAAGCGGATCCTGCGCACCCCGACGCTGTGGATCGTGCTCGCCACGCTCGTCGTGCTCGTCTTCCTCTCGTTCGTGGGGCAGGCGCCCAAGGGTGAATCACTGAGCTTCTCGGAGTTCCAGGCGCGCCTCGATGCCGGGCAGATCCGGACGGCACTCATCCTCGAGAACGACCAGGAAGTGACCGGAGAGCTCACCGACGGATCGGAGTATCGCACGACCTTCGTGGCCGAGTTCGGCGACGAGCTGGTGATCGACCTGCAGAAGGCCGGCGTGGAGGTCGAGTCGGATCCCCAGCGGCCCAACGAGTTTCTGACGACGATCGTGACGATCTTCCTTCCGGTCCTGCTGATCGGCGGCATCCTCTTGTTCGTGATGAGCCGGTCCCAGGCCGGCGGCGGGCGGGTGATGCAGTTCGGGCGCAGCAAGCACAAGACGGTGAACAAGGACCATCCCAAGACCACGTTCGCCGACGTCGCCGGAGTCGACGAGGCGATCGAGGAGCTTCAGGAGGTCAAGGAGTACCTCCAGAGCCCGGCCAAGTTCCAGGCGATGGGAGCCAAGATCCCCAGGGGCGTGCTGCTGTTCGGCCCGCCGGGCACGGGGAAGACGCTGCTGGCTCGCGCGGTGGCGGGCGAGGCCGGCGTTCCCTTCTACACGATCAGCGGTTCGGATTTCGTCGAGATGTTCGTCGGAGTGGGCGCCGCCCGCGTGCGCGACCTGTTCGAGCAGGCCAAGGAGACCGCCCCCGCGATCGTATTCATCGATGAGATCGACGCCGTGGGACGCCATCGCGGCGCCGGCGTGGGCGGCGGTCACGACGAACGCGAGCAGACCCTGAACCAGCTACTGGTGGAGATGGACGGGTTCGACCAGCGCTCGACCGTGATCCTGATGGCGGCAACGAACCGGCCCGACATCTTCGATCCGGCGCTGCTTCGCCCCGGCCGCTTCGACCGTCAGGTGGTGATCGATCGCCCCGACCTCGAGGGGCGCAAGGCGATCTTGGCCGTGCACGCACGCGGCAAGCCGCTCGAAGCCGACGTCGATCTGGCCGTGCTGGCGCGCCGGACCCCGGGATTTACCGGCGCCGATCTGGCCAATGTGATCAACGAGGCCGCCCTGCTCGCCGCCCGGCGGAACCGCCGAGGCATCTCGATGCCCGAGATCGAGGAGGCCGTCGATCGGGTGATGGCGGGTCCCGAGCGCAAGACGCGGATCATGGATCAGGAGGAACGTCGCCTCATCGCGTACCACGAAGGGGGGCATGCGATGGTCGCCCACGTCCTGCCCAACACCGATGAGGTGCACAAGATCACCGTGATCCCTCGAGGGCGTGCTCTCGGATACACGCTCACGCTCCCGCAGCAGGATCGGTTCCTGATGACGCGCGAGCAGCTGCGCGACGAACTCGCGATGCTGATGGGCGGACGGGTCGCCGAGGAGATCGTGGCCGGCGACATCACCACCGGCGCGGGCAACGACATCGAGCGGGCGACCAAGGTCGCCCGCCAGATGGTGACCGAGTACGGGATGTCCGACACGATCGGTCCGCGGACCCTCGGCGTGAAGCAGGGCGAGGTGTTCCTGGGACGCGATCTCGGCTCGACTCCCGACTACTCCGACGCCGTGGCCCTGGAGATCGATAACGAGGTCCGCCATCTCATCGACGAGGCCCACGACGTGGCACTGGACATACTGACCGAGCATCGGAACAAGCTGGACGAGCTCGCCGCCCGCCTGCTCGAGATCGAGACGATGGCGCGCGAGGACGTCGAGGAGTTCTTCGGCGTGATCGAGCGGAGGGCGCCTCGATCACACGAGGAGCGGTCGGCGCGGCTCGGCGTGTCGCGGCGCACCGACGACGACCCCGCGTCTCCCCGTCCTCGGCTCGGCGGCCCCGGGCTGGCGCCGGCGTGAGGTTGCACGCCTCGTAGACTCGGCCGCATGAGCGAGCGTTGGGCGACCTTCGACTGCTACGGAACGCTCGTGGACTGGCTCGGCGGCGTTCGCACCACGCTTGCGCGCCTGTGGCCCGAATCCGATCCAGACGGGCTCCTCCGCCGCTATCACGAGATCGAACCGACCGTGCAATCGGGACGAGGGATCTCCTACCGCAAGGTGATGGCCGAGACGCTGGCCGGCGTGGCCGAGGCCGAGGGGGGCTCTGTCCCCGAGGGCGAGGAGAACGCGTTGGCCGACGCGCTCCCTGAATGGGACGTGTTCCCCGACGTTCGGGCGGGACTCGAGGAGCTGCGCCGCCGCGGCTGGCGGCTCGCGATCCTTTCCAACACGGATGCCGATCTCCTCGACGCGTCGCTCTCGGCCATCGGGGTCCCCGTCGACGCCCGGGTCGTGGCGTCCGACATCGGCTCGTACAAGCCGGCGTTCGGTCACTGGGAATCGTTCTTCCGGTCCACCGGCGCCGATCGCGCCGGCCACGTTCACGTCGCGGCCTCCCTGTTCCACGACGTCGAACCGTGCGCCGCGCTTGGGTTGCCATGCGTGTGGATCAACCGTCAGGACGAGTCGAGCGCCCTTCCGCGGGCGGGTGAGCTCACCGACCTGATCGGCCTGGCCGACCTATTGGACTCGCTCGCGCCGGCCTGATGCCGGACGGATAGGATGCGCCCGTGAACGACCGCTTCGACAGAGGCAAGATCGAGCAGGGCATCCGGCTGCTGCTGGAGGGCATCGGGGAGGACCCCGATCGGGCCGGCGTGCGCGAGACCCCCGCTCGCGTGGCGCGGATGTACGAGGAGATCTGCGCCGGCGTGGGTGTGGATCCCACCGACATCGTCACGGTGGTGGAGGGCGCCGACTTCGACGAGATGATCATGGTGCGCGACATCCCGTTGTCCAGCCTGTGCGAGCACCACCTGATCCCCTTCAATGGGCGCGCCCATGTGGCCTACGTGCCGAACAAGCAGCACGAGATCACCGGGCTGTCGAAGATCGCCCGCGTCGTCGACGTGTTGGCCAAGAAGCCCCAGGTGCAGGAGCGTCTCACCACGGAGATCGCCGACACGATCGAGCGGGCGCTCGAGCCCCGTGGTGTGTTCGTCGTGATCGAGGCCGAGCATCTGTGCATGACGATGCGCGGGGTGAAGAAGCCGGGATCGGTGACCGTGACGTCGGCCGTGCGGGGCCTGTTCCGCACGGACGCGCGCACGCGCCAGGAAGCCATGAACCACATCGGCAAGCCGTAGCGCTTAGGCCGAACCCGAACCTGTCGATAGGCACTAGAGCGCGGGTGCTCGCTCGCGTCCCACGTGCGGCAGAAGGCGAACGGCGATGTTGGTGAACCGGATACACGATGACCGTGGCTTCACACTGATCGAGCTGATGGTCGTGGTGATGATCATCGGCATCCTCGTCGCGATCTCGATCCCCACGTTCGTGGGGGCCGGCGGACGGGCGCAGGATCGCGCGGCGACCAGCGACCTGCGCAACACCGTCGCCGCGGCTGCGTCGATCTACGTGGACCAGCAGGACTACTCCGGCGTGACGCCGGCGTCCATGATGGCGGAGGAGCCCTCGCTCGCGTTCGTCGACTCGGGGACCGCCTCGTCGACTGCCAACAACTACGCGGTGTCCTTCCGTGTCTACAACTACGGCGAGATCAACGCCGCACGACTCTCGGCCGACGGCACCGAGTGCTTCTACATGCGCCACATCGAGGCTCAAGGACCGGCGGCGAGCGACGTGCCCGGGACCTACTACGGGCGGTACGCGGGCGCCTGCACGGGCGACGCGATCGCCGCGTTCGGCACGTCTGCGGTCAACTTCCCCGGCTGGTAGTCGACGCGGCACTCGCCGCGACCCCCGCTACGATGAGCCCATGACCTCGGGCGTGTGGCGCTGTGGGGACCACGAGCTCCCCTTCGGCAGCCGCACGCTGGTGATGGGCGTCGTCAACGTCACGCCTGACTCGTTCAGCGACGGCGGCCGCTCCCAGCGGGCGCCGGACGCGGTCTCGCTCGGGTTGTCGATGCTGGCCCACGGCGCCGACATCGTGGATATCGGTGGCGAGTCGACCCGGCCGGGCTCCGACCCGGTCGCGCTCGAGCGCGAGCTCGAGCGTGTCATCCCCGTCATCGAGGGACTGCGGGCCGCAGCGCCCAAGTCCGTCATCTCGGTGGACACGCGCCGGGCCCACGTGGCCGCGCCAGCGCTGGCGGCCGGGGCCTCGATCGTGAACGACGTCACCGCGGGCGCCGACCCGGAGATGTTCGCCGTCGTGGCCTCCGCGGAGGCGGGGATGGTCCTGATGCACATGCTGGGTGAGCCCAAGACGATGCAGGACGACCCCCGTTACGACGACGTCGTCCACGAGGTGCGCGATGCTCTCGCGACCCGGGTCGCCGCCGCCGAGGCGGCCGGGATCGCCCGCGATCGCGTCTGCATCGATCCGGGCATCGGGTTCGGGAAGAACCTCGACCACAACCTGTCGCTCCTTCGGCGCATCGACTCGTTCGGCGAGCTCGGAGTGCCGGTGCTCGTCGGGGTGTCGCGGAAGCGGTTCATCGGCCAGCTCACCGGTGTCGACGAGCCGTCGGCCCGTGTGGACGGCACCGCGGGAGCGGTGGCATGGTGCGCCGCCCGGAAGGTGGCGGTCGTCCGGGTTCACGACGTGCGCGAGATGGTCCATGTGGTTCGCGTCGTCGACGCGATCGCCGGGGTTCCGGCATGAGCGTCGGCGAACCCCGCCGGTTCTCCTCGTCGGGAGGCGCGATCGCCTACACCGACGATGGCGAGGGCCCCGTCGTGCTGCTGCTCCATGGGTTCCCGCTCTGGTCGCGCGAGTGGGCCGAGCTGAGTTCCCTGTTGTCCACGCGCTTCCGCGTGATCGCTCCCGACCTGCTGGGTGCAGGCGACTCGGACATGCCCGCCGACGTGCCGCTCGGCTGCCGGGCGCAGACCGGGTACGTCCGTGAGCTGCTCGCGCACCTCGACGTCACCGGGTTTGCCGTGGTTGGACGTTCGACCGGAGGGGTTCTCGCCCAGCTGCTAGCGCTCGAGGGAGCGGGGGTCGAGGCGATGGTCCTCCTCGCCGGGCCGGCGATCGATGCGGAAGGCCGCTCGCTCACGGGAGCGGGCGGCATGTCGGCCGATCCCACCGCGGTCGGCGCCGCGGTGCGGGCCATGCTCCACGAGGCGACCGTGCAGCGGGGACGCCTGTCCGATGAGCTCGTCGCGGCGCTCGCGGCGCCCTACGTCGCCGAGCCGGACGCGTTCGTCCGCATGCGAACCGCCCTGGAGATCGAGGACGCCGGCCACGGGGCGGACGAGCTCTCCCGGATCGAGTTCCCCGTACTGATCCTGTGGGGCGAGGACGATCCCATCTACCCCGTCGCCGAGGCCGACCGGATCAACGAGGCGATGCCCTCGTCGACGCTGGGCCTGTTGCCCGGCTGCGGCCACTTCCTATTGATCGAGGCGATCGACACGATCGGGCCGATGATCTCCGAGTACCTACGCGCGCGATGGCTCCTTGCACCCCACGGTCACGCGGACACGTCGGGGGTGGTCACGATCCAGCTCGAGCGGCGTCCGCCCTGGGCAGACCTCGAGGAAGCCGAGTCGTGGTTCGACGACGGCCCCGCGCCGACGCTCCCGGATCCGGCCGACCAAGAGGTCGGGCCGATGGGTGGCGCATGATCGAGGCGACGATCCGGCTCACGGGCATCCGGGCCGACGGCCGTCACGGTGCACGACCGGGCGAGAAGGACCAGGTCCAGCCGTTCATCGCCGACCTCGAGCTGGTAGTCGAGGTGGCCTCGGACGACATCGAGGCGACGGCGGACTACCGCAGCGTCGGTGACTCGGTTCGACGGATCGTCGAGGATGGGTCGTTCGACCTCATCGAGTCGCTGGCGGGCGCGATCGCCGACGCGGTGGTCGCCCTGCCGAACGTTCGGTCGGTGACCGCCACGGTGCACAAGCCTAACGCCGCGGATCGGCTGGACATCGATGGGGTCTCCGCCTCGGTGACCCGGGGGTGAGGACGACGGCAACCGCGTACCTCGGGGTTGGTTCCAACCTGGGCGATCGGCTCGCTCACCTCCAGGGCGCCGTCGATCTGCTCGCGGCCGAGGCCGGGATCGAGGTGATCGGATGCTCGCGCGTCTGGGAGACCGACCCGGTCGGCGGTCCGCCGCAGCCCGACTTCCTCAACGCCGTGGTCCGCGTGGATACCTCACTCGCCCCCGTGGCGCTACTCGAAGCGTGCCTGAGGGTCGAGGCTGCGCTCGGCCGAGTTCGGGACGAGCGGTGGGGCCCCCGAACGATCGACATCGACGTGCTGCTGGTCGACACGATCGTGTGCGACGAGCCCGAGCTCATCCTGCCGCATCCCCGGATCACCGAGCGCGCGTTCGTGATCCTGCCGTTGCTCGAGCTCGATCCCAGCATCACCTTGCCCGACGGGACGGCGCTGGTGTCGGTGTCGACGGTCGGCGAGGCCGGTGCGCGCCCCTTCGCGCCGCCGCTGATCGTGGGGTCGTCGTGAGGCTCGCCGTCGTCGGTGCCGGCCGGGTCGGCACCGCGATCGCCGTCGTCCTCGGGCGTGCGGGCCATGAGGTCGTAGGGGTGTCGGGTCGCGACCGGACCCGCCGCCTCGCCGAGGTGCATCTCCCGGGTGTGCCCGTCGGGCCTCCTGCCGACATCGTCCGCGGCGCCGACCTCGTGTGGATCGCGGTGCCCGACGACCTGATCGGGCCCACCGCGAGCGCGCTCGTCGCCGACGCAGCGCTGGATCCCGGGGTCTGGGTCGCCCATCTGTCTGGTTCGCGGGGCCCCGATGCCCTCGCCGACGTGCGTGAGGCGGGAGCCCGCCCGCTCGCGATCCACCCGCTCCAGACCTTCCCCGACGTAGAGGGGGCGATCGAACGGCTGCCAGGATGCACGATCGCCATCGCTGCCGACGACGAGGAGGGGCTCGACCTCGCCGAGGCGCTCGCGCTCGACCTCGGGGGCCGACCCTTCCGCCTGGCGGACGACCGGCGCCCGCTGTACCACGCGGCCGCCGTCTTCGCCTCCAACTATCTGGTGGCGACCACCGCCGTGGCCGAGGAGCTGTTCGCCATGGCCGGCGTGCCCGAGCCCTCGGCCGCGATGCGGCCGCTCCAGGAGACCACCCTCGACAACGTGCGGCGTCTGGGGGCGAACGCCGCACTCACCGGGCCGGCGGCCCGCGGTGACCTCCACACGATCGAGCGGAACCTGGAGGCGCTCGTCGTGGCCGCGCCTCGGGCCGTGGCCGCCTACGTCGCGCTCGCGCGGGTCGCCGCCGATCTGGCGCTCGCCGATGGGCGCCTCACCTCCGAACGGCGCCGTGGTGTGGACGAGGTGCTCGCGCGGTGGAGCTGATCCATGACCCGGCCGAACTGTCCGCGCTCGCGGATCGCTGGCGGGCGTCGGGCCACTCAGTCGGCCTGGTCCCGACGATGGGGGCCCTCCACGACGGCCACGCGTCGCTGATCGAGCGTGCCGCCACCGAACGCGACCGTACGGTGGTGTCGATCTACGTGAACCCTCGGCAGTTCGCGCCGGGTGACGACGTGCGGGGGTATCCGCGTAGCGAGGCGGCTGACCTGCGGCGTTGTGAGCGGCTGGGGGCCGACGTCGCCTGGGTTCCGTCCGAGGAGGAGATGGAACCGTCCGTCGGCCGCCTGCTCGAGCCCGATCCGGGGCCTGTGGGGTCGATCCTCGAGGGTGCCGCGCGGCCCGGGCACTTCCAAGGTGTGCTCACCGTGGTGCACCGGCTATTCGACGTGGCGGGCGCCTGCGCCGCCTACTTCGGCGAGAAGGACGCCCAGCAGCTGTTCCTCGTGCGTCGCATGGTCGAGGCTCTCGAGCTCCCCGTCGAGATCGTGGCCTGTGCGACCATTCGCGATCCCGACGGGCTCGCGCTGTCCTCACGCAATGCCCAACTGACACCGAGGGAGCGCCTGCAGGCGGGGTGCCTGTTCCTGGGCCTGTCCGAGGCCGCGGCGCTCACGCGCGCGGGCGAGATCGACGCGCGCGCCATCGCAGCCGCGATCGCTCGGGAGGTCGGGGCGACGCCCTTGGCTCGTCTCGACTACGCGGCCGTCGTCGATGAGGCCACGTTCGAGCCGGTGACCGAGATCGCGCCGCCGTGCCGGGCGGTCGTTGCGGCACGATTCCCCAATGCCCGCCTGATCGACAACCTGCGGCTGCCCGAGGCCGCCGGATGAGCGTCGAGCCGCCAGATCGCCTCACGATCATGCCCATCGCCATGGCGGCGCTGATCGCCGATCGAGCCCGCGCGGTCGGCGACCCCGATGAGGTCGGCGTCGCCAAGGTGCTGGCGGAGGTGCCGGCCACCGTCGCCGGCCTCGGTGTCGCGAAGGAGACCTTCGGGCGGATGGGCGTGCGCTGCCGCCCTCTGGTCGCCGAGGGCGACCGGGTCGTTGCGGGAGATGTCGTGCTCCAGCTCGGAGGTCCCATCGCCGCGATGCGGGGAGCCGCTCCGACCGCGTTCGGGTTCCTGACCCGCCTGTCCTCGATCGCGTCCGGCCTCAGCCCTGCGGCGCCTGACGACCCGCTCGAATCGTGGGCGGCAGAGTTGTCGCGCGGGGACCCGGTGGGCGACGATGGGCCGTCGTTCCGTCTCCAGTTCGAAGGGTGAGGACCAGCCGTGCTGCTCGCCGCTGATGTCGGGAACACCGAGATCGTGCTCGGGGTCTTCGACGGACCCGATCTCGGGCACACCTGGCGCCTGTCGACCCGGCCCGAACGCACCTCCGACGAACTGGCCCTCACCCTGGCGGGGCTCCTCGCCCGGCACGACATCTCGTTCGACGGCGACCTGGACGGCGTCGTCATCGCGAGCGTCGTCCCCGACGTGACCGCGACGTTCCGCGAGATGGCCGGCCGCTCGTTCGACTTCGCCCCCGTGCTCGTGGGGCCGGGGACGAAGACCGGGGTTCCCGTCCTCACGGAGAACCCCCGCGAGGTGGGCGCCGACCGCGTGGTGAACGCGCTGGCCGCCTTCGCAGCGATCGGCGGCGCGGCCATCGTGGTCGACTTCGGCACGGCGACGAACTTCGACGTCGTCTCGGCCGACGGGGAGTTCCTCGGCGGCGTCATCGCGCCGGGCATGCAGGCGAGCGCGTCGAGCCTGTTCTCGAGGACCGCTCGGCTCACACGGGTCGAGTTCACCGCCCCGGCGCACGTCGTCGGCCGCTCCACGGTCGAGGCCATCCAGTCGGGGCTCATCTTCGGCACCGCGGGCGAGGTCGACGCCATCGTGCGGCGCATCCGCGACCAGGTGGGTCCCTGCACCACCGTGGCGACGGGCGGGCTCGCCCCCGTGGTGATCCCACACTGCGAGACGATTGACCGCCACGAGCCGTGGCTCACGCTGGAGGGGCTTCGTCTCGTCTACGACCTGAATACGGACGGTGCCACGTGACCGACGACACGACGCGCGACGCTGCAGGCGACACACCCGATCGGGCCGATGAACTCCAGGCCGGGTCTCGAGAGACGGAGGTGCTCGCCGCCCGGCGGGAGAGCCTCGAGCGGCTGGTTGCCGGCGGCCACCAGCCGTTCGCGCTCACGCTCGAGGCCGCCATCGGCGTCGGCGAGCCCGACCCGATCGCAGGGATCGCGGAGTCCTTCGGCGCCACGCCCCCAGGCGAGGTGAGCGAGGACGTGCGCACGATCGCGGGCCGCGTGGTGCAGCGCCGCGACATGGGCAAGCTCGTGTTCTTCGTCATCCGAGACCGGACCGGCGACCTCCAGGTATTCTGCAGCGCAGCCTCGATGGAGACCGATGCGTTCGCCCTCCTGTCCGAGCTCGATCTCGGCGACATCGTGGCCGCCACCGGACCGGTGGGGGCGACGAGGAGGGGGAGCTGTCGATCTTCGCCGCCCGCTGGGCGATGCTCACCAAGTCGCTCCGTCCGCTCCCCGAGAAGTGGCACGGCCTCAAGGACCCGGATCTGCAGCAGCGACGCCGGTACCTGCATCTGATCACCGACCCCGCGCCGCGGCGGGCGCTCCTGGCGCGCGCGGCGGTCCTCAAGACGATGCGCCGGGTCCTCGACGACCGGGGATTCCTCGAGTTCGAGGGTCCCACGTTGCAGACCGTGGCCGGCGGTGCCAACGCCCGACCGTTCACCACCCACCACCGCGTGCTCGATCAGGACATGAAGCTGCGGATCTCGCTCGAGCTCTACCTCAAGCGCATGCTGGTGGGTGGCGTCGAGCGGGTCTACGAGCTCGGGAGGATCTTCCGTAACGAGGGCATCGACCGCGACCACAACCCCGAGTTCACGATGCTCGAGGCCTACCAGGCCTACGGGGACTATCACTCGATGATGGAGCTGTCGGAGACCCTCGTGCGGGAGTGCGCGAGCGCGGTGAACCCGATCCTGGGACGCGATCCCGCCGACCTGCGGGTTCCACTCGCGGGCCGAACGATCGACCTCGGCACGCCGTTCGCTCGGGTGACGATCCTCCAGGCCGTCTCTGCGGCCGTCGGCGAGCCCGTGTCGCTCGACGCCGATCTCGTCGCCCTCGCCGGGCGCCACGGCGTGGCGATCGACGACGCGTGGGGCCCCGGGAAGATCGTCCAGGAGCTGTTCGACAAGCTGGTCGAGCCCACGATCGTGGAGCCCACGTTCGTCTGCGACTTCCCGCGAGAGGTCTCGCCGCTCGCGCGTCCCCATCGAGACGATCCCCAGCTGACCGAGCACTTCGACCTGGTCGTGGGGGGGCTCGAGTTGGTGACGGCGTTCTCCGAGCTCACCGACCCGGTCGAGCAGCGGAGCAAGTTCGAGGCGCAGGCGCGTGCCAAGGCAGCGGGTGACGAAGAGGCCCATCCCCTGGACGAGGAGTTCCTGCGGGCGCTCGAGCACGGCATGCCCCCGGCGGGCGGACTCGGCATGGGCGTCGATCGCCTGCTGATGCTGCTCACGGATGCGTCCAGCCTGCGCGATCTCATCATGTTCCCGAGCCAGCGAAGCCTGGACGAGTAGGCGGGCGACCGGCTCGCGTTGCGACGCAGGGCGGGACTATGCTTCGCATCACGTACAGAGGGGGGATACATCATGGCCGAGGACGTCGTTGACCTGTTGCGAGCGGTGCCGCTCTTCCAGGGGTTCTCGGACAAGGACCTCGCGCGGGTCGCCGAGTTCGCGAAGGAGGTTCACCACACGGACGGCCATGCGGTGGTCGAAGAGGACAATTCGGCGGTGGGGTTCCACCTCATCGTGTCCGGTAGCGCGGAGGCCTCGACCGGCGGCCATGCCGTCAACTCCATGGGCCCGGGCGACTACTTCGGCGAGATGTCGCTCGTCGACGGGAAGCCTCGCTCCGCCAGCGTGACGGCGCGCGGCGACCTGGTCACGCTCGCGATCCCGGCGTGGAACTTCAACCGCGTGCTCGACGAACATCCGGCGATGATGCGCGCGATGCTCGTCGAGATGTGTGCCCGGGTCCGCCGCCTAACGCCCGGCTGACACGTCTCCCGGCGCGGCGTCCAGCAACACGCCGACGAGTTCGTGCAGCCCCACGCCCTTGGCGAGGAACCCCCTGGCACCGGCCTCACGGGCGGCTCGCTCGACGCCGCCATCGGCGTGGGCCGTGAGGATCACCACCGGCATCTCCGGTGATGTCTCATGGATCTTGCGCATCGCGTCGATCCCGGACAGGTCGGGCATCGACAGATCCATCAGCACGACGTCGGGTTGGAGGATGGATGCCTCTTCGCATGCCGCGAGTCCCCCGCCGGCCTCGCCCGCCACCTCGATCTCGTCGATCATGCCCAGCGCCGAGGTCAGCGCCCGTCTGAACGCCGGATGATCATCCACTACCAAGACTCGTACGGCCATGCCTCCACGGTATGGGTCTGCCGCGACGGGGGATCGGGGGGTGCCGCGGAACGCTTGCGGGGGTGTGAACCTCGGGGACATTCTCCCGCGTGTACGCCGAGCGGGCAATCTGCCATCCGGGGGAGATGCTGTGGTCCGAACGGGGGATATGTCGCCTACGCCTAACGGCTATCTCATCCCGAGGGCGAGACCTTCCGAATACCTGGGTAGAGACGCGACGGAAGGCGGGACCGATGGGCGGTACCGGGGTTAGCAGGGGCCATGGGTATACTGCCTTCCAGCGGGCGCTGCGACCGGTCACCGGATGCGGCGCCTACGGTGCCTCGGGGGTAGGACGTGGTCCGTTGAGCCCCGAAGGCCGGACATGCGGGTCATTGCCCGGAGGACGCTGACATGTTCGAACGGTTCACCGATAGAGCGCGTAGGGTCGTGGTCCTTGCCCAAGAAGAGGCGAGGATGCTCAACCACAACTACATCGGCACGGAGCACATCCTGCTCGGGCTGATCCACGAGGGCGAGGGCGTCGCCGCCAAGGCGCTCGAGTCCCTCAACATCTCGCTCGAGGCCGTTCGCCAGCAGGTCGAGGAGATCATCGGGCAGGGCCAGGCGGCCCCGACCGGTCACATCCCGTTCACTCCACGCGCGAAGAAGGTGCTCGAGCTGTCCCTGCGCGAGGCGCTGCAGCTCGGCCACAACTACATCGGCACCGAGCACATCCTGCTCGGCCTGATCCGCGAGGGTGAGGGCGTCGCGGCCCAGGTGTTGCAGAAGTTGGGCGCCGACCTCAACCGGGTCCGACAGACGGTGATCCAGCTCCTGTCGGGCTACACCGGCGGCAAGGGCGAGACCACGCCCGGCGGTTCCGGCCAAGGCGAGGGGCCGCAAGGCTCGATGGTGCTCGATCAGTTCGGTCGTAACCTCACTCAGTTGGCGCGCGACTCCAAACTCGACCCCGTGATCGGGCGCGAGAAGGAGATCGAGCGCGTGATGCAGGTCCTGTCGCGTCGCACGAAGAACAACCCCGTCCTCATCGGCGAGCCGGGCGTCGGCAAGACCGCCGTCGTCGAGGGCCTGTCCCAATCCATCGTCAAGGGCGAGGTGCCCGAGACCCTCAAGGACAAGCAGATCTACACGCTCGACCTCGGGGCCCTCGTGGCCGGCTCCCGCTACCGCGGTGACTTCGAGGAGCGGCTCAAGAAGGTCCTCAAGGAGATCAAGACCCGCGGCGACATCGTGCTGTTCATCGACGAGCTCCACACGCTCGTGGGCGCGGGCGCGGCCGAAGGCGCGATCGACGCCGCCTCGATCCTCAAGCCGATGCTCGCGCGTGGCGAGCTCCAGACGATCGGGGCCACCACGCGTGACGAGTACCGCAAGCACCTCGAGAAGGACGCCGCGCTCGAGCGCCGGTTCCAGCCCATCGTGGTCGACGAGCCCTCGGTGGCACACACGATCGAGATCCTCAAGGGCCTGCGTGACCGCTACGAGGCCCACCACCGCGTGAACTTCACCGACGACGCCCTCGTGGCCGCCGCGAACCTCGCCGACCGCTACATCAGCGATCGCTTCCTGCCCGACAAGGCCATCGACCTGATCGACGAGGCCGGCTCGCGCATGCGGATCCGCCGGATGACCGCGCCGCCCGACGTCCGCGAGGTCGACGAGAAGATCGCCGACGTTCGGCTGCGCAAGGAGTCGGCGATCGACGGGCAGGACTTCGAGAAGGCGGCGTCGCTGCGCGACGAGGAGCGTCAGCTCCAGGAGGAGCGCACCCGTCGCGAGCAGGAGTGGAAGTCGGGCGAGATGGACATCCTGTCCGAGGTCGACGAGGAAGAGATCGCCGAGGTCCTGTCGATCTGGACCGGCATCCCCGTCTTCAAGCTCACCGAGGAGGAGACCGAGAAGCTGCTGCGCATGGAGGACGACCTCCACAAGCGCATCGTCACCCAGAACGAGGCGATCTCGGCCGTCTCCCGCGCGATGCGCCGCACGCGCTCGGGACTGAAGGATCCTCGCCGTCCCGGCGGGTCGTTCATCTTCCTGGGGCCCTCCGGCGTCGGCAAGACCGAGCTGTCCAAGGCGCTGGCCGAGTTCCTGTTCGGCGACGAGGACTCGCTGATCCAGCTCGACATGTCCGAGTACATGGAGAAGCACACCGTCAGCCGCCTGATCGGCTCGCCTCCCGGCTACGTCGGTTACGAGGAGGGGGGCCAGCTCACCGAGGCGGTGCGCCGCAAGCCATTCAGCGTCATCCTGTTCGACGAGATCGAGAAGGCGCACCCCGACGTGTTCAACACGCTGCTGCAGATCCTCGAGGACGGCCGGCTGACCGACTCGCAGGGACGCACGGTCGACTTCAAGAACACGATCATCATCATGACCTCGAACCTGGGGACGAGGGACATCCAGAAGGGCCCGGGCATCGGCTTCGCCACCACCGGCGACGACGAGGTGACCTACGAGAAGATGAAGGACCGGGTGACCGAGGAGCTGAAGAAGAGCTTCCGCCCCGAGTTCATCAACCGGATCGACGAGGTCATCGTCTTCCGCTCCCTCACCGAGGACAACGTGAAGGAGATCGTCGACCTGATGATGAAGCGCGTGACCGACCAGCTGCGCGCCAAGGACATCGACATCGAGCTGACCGACGCCGCGAAGACCCTGCTCGCCAAGGAGGGCTACGACCTGGCCCTGGGAGCCCGCCCGCTGCGACGGACGATCCAGCGTCTGGTCGAGGATCCGCTGTCGGAGAAGCTGCTGTGGAAGGAGTACAAGGCCGGGCGAGACGATCATCGTCGACGCCCGCGACGGCGAGATCGTGTTCGACGGCGGCGAGGCGGCCATGCCGCCCGACGTCCCGCCGGTCGAGCTCGCGGGCTCGCCCGACTAGCCCGTCTTCCAGATCGTCACCGCCCTCGCGGCGGTGGCTTCAAGGCCGAAGCCCGGCCCCGCGAGGGGACCGGGCATTTCGGCTTCTGGGATCGGTTCGCGGCGATCAGGCGTCGAACCGGATCGACTCGATGATCCCCTCCACCTCTCGCCCGAGCTCGGCGTCTGCCTGCTTGCTGGTCGCGGCTTCGATCGCGAAGCGCGTCCCGTCGACATCGACGACCCACACTCGGATCGTGTCCCCGACCCTCGTCCGCGTCCACATCGCTCCCTGAACGAGGTCGTTCCAACTGAAGAAGTAGCCAGGGTCGCACCCTTCGCGCCCCCGCACGACGACCCCGACCCGAACCGCGTCGTGGCCATCTACCCTCACATGCGTTGGCCCAGAGAGGAGCCGTGTGCCGGGCGCTCGTGCGACCGCGGCCGCGAGATCCGCGGCGGTGGGGCCGACGCCCGGGTTCAGGATCTTGGCGCACGGGATCGGCTCGCGAGTACTCGGGAACGTCGTCCAGAAGATGATCGCCTCGGCTCCCTGTGGCCCCACGATGGACTTGTTGATCGAGATCCTCCCGAACCTCTCCCAGCGGCGGGTCTCGGGCAGCACGAACGAGAACCCGACGTCACCAACGACCCGTGAGATCCGAGTGTGGGCCGGCGGAGCCGGGCTCTGCGTCGACGTGGATGCCACCGATGCTCCACCGGCAACGAGCTCCCCAGGCACCGTCCCATCTCGGTTGACGATGAGCGCCAGGCCCAACAGGGTCGCGCCCAGCGCGACCACGGCGATCGTGCGGTGCGGTCGTCGGATCCCTGGCCGGGGATCGTCCCGGTGGGCGGGGGAGCCGTCGCTCGGAGGGGACCGGCTCTCGGTCACATCAGACGCGCTCGGTCGATGGATATCCCGCCCCGTGGCACCTGATACCGGCGGCGGCCGGGTCGCCTCGTGGGTGACATCCGGCGATGCCTCCACGCGATAGAGCGATTCGACGCCGCAGTCGGGGCATCGCGGACCCTCCGCAACGCCATGCCAGTCGCAACGAAGGCAGAGCATCGGCGCTCAGTCTCCGCGCTCGTCGGATGGAGAGAGGATCCGAGGTCTCATCCCGGGCTGACCATCAGCGTGTCGTCGTCGAGCCAATCGGCGGTGTTCCCGTATGTCACGAAGGAGGACTCGCCCGTGTTGACGTCGAGCACGAAGATCTCCCCCTCCATCCTGAAAGGCGATACGTCGGCGGTCGGGGGAGAGCGATGGCCACCAGATCCCTGCATCGGCCTTCATCAGCGTCCGGATCGATCCATCGGCTGCCTGGATCAAGAGACGATCGCCCGCGAAGCTGTTCGGCGCCGGCGAGACGAAGGCGATCTCGTCTCCCTCGATGTACATCGGCGACGTGGCATCCCGCAGGACTAAGGTCGGCCTACCCCCCGTGGCCGGCACCGACCACACGTCCCATCCCGTCGCCTTGGTCGAGCTCCTCGGCCGATGGAAGATCACGTGCTGTCCGTCGGGGGTGAAGGTCGGCGTCAGGAACCACCACCATGCCTTGGACAGCGCGAGGTGGGTGATCTGGGTGGTCGTCCCCGTGGAGACGTCGCGGACGAACAGGTCTCCGACGCTCGCGGGGGCGCCGCCGTTGCGCTCCTGGTAGACGATCCGGGTGCCGTCGGGCGACCATCGCACCCCGCAGATGCTGCCCCCGTCCCGGGATGTGAGATCGCGGGCGTCGGAGCCGTCGATGTTCGCGAGCGTCGCCTCTTCTCCCTGCGAGCAGCCGCCCGTGTTGCCGGTACCGAAGGCGACCTGCGTGCCGTCCGGGGACGCGGCGAATGAGTACCCGTCGGAGAAGGTCTCGGCGAGCGGCGCTTCGTCACCCGTCGTCAGGTCGACGAGGAATGGTCCCGTGATCGAGACCGGCGACGATGGGTCCGATCCTTGGTCGGCCCGCGTGGCTGTAGGTGGTCCACTCGAGGTTGGGGTACTGCACGCGGCGCCCAGGAAGGCGGCAGCCACCAGAGCGCCTGTCGGCCACGATCGGCTACGTCCGAGTCGCATCCGCCTTACCCGCCCCTCGATCTCAGGTATCCGCCGAGATAGGCGGCCAGCAGGTCGACCGACTCTCGCGTCAGGATCAGCGTCCACTCCTGGCCACCCGTCCGGAATACGGTTGGGTCCCTGACCTCGGGGGCCGGCCATCCGACCCCGGCATCGGGATGGCGTTGTCCGAGCCACTTGACGAACCCTCTGAACTCGGCCGGGTAGATCCCGCCAGGATTCCAGCTGATGTTCAGCGTGGGGAAGCTCACGCCGGAGATCTGCCCGCCCCGTACGAAGACCTGGAAGGACGTCGCGCGCGGCGGGCGATGCGAGATCTCTCGAAGAACGCTGTCCATCACGAAGGAACACGTGATGGGTGCGCCCGGCGTGGAGACGCCCACACCAACGCCGACGGCGTTCGGGGTGGGAGCGCATTCGACCGAGTCGTAGACGACCCCGTAGATCTGTTCGGCCTCGAGAGCGAGCGCGACTTCCTCGCGGTTCAGGGTCATCCAGGGCATGCTCGTGCTCCAGCCGTTGTTGAAGAGGAGCCGGGACGCGATGTTGTCGTCGATGACGAGCGCCATAGCCGTCTCGATGTCGTGCGCCTTGCGGGCCGCCATGAAGCGATCGGCGATCCTGACTGCCCCGTCTAGCTTGATCTCGGTGTATTCATGACTCCGCTCGGCCCACAACTCGATCGATGCCGTCGTGAGTCGTTCGACCGAGTGGGTCGAGTCGGTGTACATGACCGCGGCGTCGTCCGGGTAGTGAATCGACACCCAGGTCGCGAAGGGCTCCCACAGTTGCGGTGAGAACTCCGCAGTCTCCCACGTTACCGACGCGCGATCGATCTTCCCGTCGTGAAGGCTGAAGTCGAAGGAGCTACCTCGGTACGAGCCGAGACCGATCGCGTCGGATCCGAGGAGGTGGAAATCGAAGGCGCAGCTGACGCTGGTACCGGCGGAACCGCTCGACTCCTCGCACGACTGAACGATCTGTCGGTATCCGACGCTCTCGAGCCACGCGAGATGGAGCCGGAACCCGTCAAGGCCGTCCGCGATCCCCAAGACGTCGGCGTCGTCGCTCAGATAGGAGATGGCCCGATCCGCATCGAAGGTCCCGTAGGAGGACGCGAAGGCGTAGGCGACCTCGACGGTGGCGGAGGGGGTCGCTGGTGGCGGGGTTGCCGGCGCCGTGGGCTCCGACGGTCCACCCGTCGCCAGGACCCAGGCCGGCACCACCATGATCGCGAGCGCCACCACGAAGGCCGCGATCCGTTGGTTGCGGATCTTGCGCTCGCGACGTCGGTGGAAGGTGTCGAGCGTGAACGGGCGAGCATCTACCCCCTGCATCTCGCGCTCGAGGAGCGATCGGGTGTCAGTCATCGTTGTCCTCCGCCATTGCCTGTTGTGCGTTGCGCGCTTGATGGGTCAATGCCCACACGGTCGAGGCCTTGATCCCGAGGATCCGGCCTGCTTCTTCACCCGAGTAGCCGAGCGCCTCGGTGAGCACGAGGGCGGCTCGCTGCCTCGGAGTGAGAGCAGCGAGCGCTCGGGTCGCCTGGTCTCGATCCTCGACATCCTTGAAGACGTCCTGCTCCGGCGCGACGCGCGCCGTGCGCTTGAGGGCCTGCTTGACCCTTCGGAAGTCGTTCCGGAACACGTTCATGGCCGTGCGATGGAGATACCCGGCGGGGTCCTCCATCTCGCCGACCACGTCCCATCGTTCGAAGACCCGCGTGAACGCCTCCTGCGCGAGGTCCTCGGCCTCAGATCGGCTGCCCGTGATGACGCTCAGCATGCGGAGGAGCCGATCCTTCTCGTCCTCGAAGAACTCATCGAAGGAGCGCGGCTTCGACTCCAAGTGGACCCCGTGCATCTCGGAGGTCCGAGTCCGTGGCTGTCCTGCTACCTTGCTCATCTAGCCACTCAACACCTGGCTCGCCGGGAACCTGTAGCCATTATCCGAGCTATGTGTGGCCTCGGGTTGGCTCCCTGGAGGAGGAATTCCCACCAGTCACACGGTGTCTTCCTGGTCAGGAAGGCGTGGGAGAAGGACAAGCTGACGCCAGGCACGGCGGGATCCGTTGACCGAAGTAGTAGGCGAGACCGTTGTCCTTGGGGGATCCGCCGTTGGCGTTCCCGGTATGTCCGAGCCGCCGCCAGGTGACTCGCCGACGGCCCGTCGGACGATCTCGCGCTCGTCGTTCAAGGTCCTTCCTCCGATGGCTGTCGTCGGAGCGATTCGCGTGCCCTCGCGGTTCAGCACCCGCACGGTGTTCGCCTGACCCCGAGGAGGCGACCGTCGCGATTCCCGGGTGACGGTTCGGTGGTCGCGACTCGCCGAGTTGCCGGCACAGCGCGGCGGGCCACCCCTCGTCGGGGCGGCCCGCAGCGCTGCGGTCCGAGCTATCGGACGACGATCGGACCGACGACCCCGGACGGAAGGAATCCGGCCGGGACTGGGTACGGCTCCATGCAGACGATCGCGTACCGGCCCGGCGATGTGGTCGTGACGAGGCTGCCCGAGCCGTTGGCCGGGACGGTCTCGCTCCTGAGATACGTCACCTCCGGGTCGGTGCCCTGCATCTCCGGGAAGTAGCTCAACGGTTTCCCCTCCTCGGCTTGCTGGCGTCCCAGCTCGATCGCCGCCGCGAAGCGTGGTACGGAGAATCCCTCCGAGAGCCGGTACGAATCGAAGAAGGCGCGCTTGTCGGTGGTGTTGACGAGGTCGAAGATCGCGACTCCCGGCTCGATACGATCGGCCGTGATCTCCATCGAACACGTCGAACCGTCGAACGTCACGGTCCCGACCACCGCCGATTCCGGCTCCACCGGGTTGCCCGCCGGTGCCTCGTTGCCGGGGGTCGACGCATCCTCTCCGGGGCGGCTCGCCAGGATCAGCGCGAGCGCCACGATGCCGATCGCCGCCGCGACGACGAAGGCGCCGATCCCGCGCCGTCGGCGGGAACGCTGCTGTCGTCGTTCTTGATCTCGCCATGAATCCTGATCGGGTTCTGCCTGCTTGGTCGTCATCTCGAACACCTCCCTCAGTTCAGTCATGCGGGCCTCCCGCGGATCGGAGTACGGCTCGGCCCTGGGTGGCGAGCGCTCGCACGGTGGAGGGACGGATCCGCATGATCGGCGGCCGCGTCCTTCGAGCCGTAGCCGTACAGGTCGAGCAGGGTGAGGGCGGCGCGCTGGCGCGGCGACAAGGAGCGGAGCATGCGGCGGACGTCCTCCCGCAGGTCGACCTCGTCGAACGGGTCGTACGACGGATCGATGGCTACCAGCCTTCGCGTGGCCCGGCGTGCGGCGCGCGACCGCATCCGGAACCCGTTGAGCGCCACGCGGAACAGGTAGCCGGTGGGATCGTCGATCCGATCGATCGTGTCCCACCGTTCCCACAAGGCCAGGAAAGCCTCCTGCATCAGCTCTTGGGCGTCCGCCCTGTTCCCGGTCACGAAGTACAGAGCCTTGAAGAGCCGCCGGTGCTCCTCGGCGAAGAACGCCGTGAAGTCCGGCGGGGCCTCCACCTCCCGAAGGGAACCGAACGACATCGCCCTCTGCCTGCATCGAACTCCTGGATGCCACGGGCGGGCCAAGCGCTTAGGAGCTCCTCGATATCACATCCGGCCCGAGTCGTTCGCGAGCCCGGTCACATCGTGAGGCCCCGCAACTCCTCGGGGACCAGATCGGCGAACGTCCACGCCGTCCACAGCTCCTCGGCGATGCGACCCGGCGAGCGGTCGACCCCCCACTTGGCGAAGTGATCGCACATCCGCCGCACGTCGCGTTCGAGCATGGCCTCGGCGTGCCGGTTCTTGCGGGCGTCGATCGCCTGAGGGAAGTCGATCACGTGCAGTCGGTTCTCCCACACGAGCAGGTTGTACGCAGACAGGTCGCCGTGCACGACGTTGCGATACAGCATCAGCTCGACGGCGCGGAGCACCTGCGTGAACAGATCCTCGGCCTCCGCCGCGTCCGCGGGCCGGTGTGACCGGAGCTGTGGGGCCGCCTGGTCGATGTCGCCGACGTAGGTCATGAGGATCGCGTCCTCGGTGCGTTCGATCGGCCGGGGGACCGGGAGCCCAGCTGCCGACAGCTCCGTGAGCATCTCCCACTCGCGGTTGACCCAGATGCCGCCCTGGACCTGGCGGCCGAACCTCGTCTTCTTCTCCAGCGCGACTCGCACCCGGCGCTCCTTGATCCACTCGCCGTCGCGGTAGATGCCGTCGTCGCGGAAGTCCCGCCGATTCAGCGGATGGAACAGCTTGAGCGCGAGGAGTCGCTCGCCGGTGGTGCGTGGATTGCCCCGGCACAGGTAGACCGAGGCTTCCTTGCCGCTCTTGATGGGCCGGATGACCCGTTCGATGAGCCCTTCGTCGAAGAAGTGCTCCAGTGCGTTCGCGTCGTACAACGCGCGCTCCCTTCGGGTGGTGGTGGGCAGAGGAGCGCCACGGCCCGAACGGTGAACGGTGGCGTCGACCCCGAGGATCAGGTGGCGACGCGAGGCGACCGGGAGGGACGCGGCGCGTGGGTGTGCTCGATGACGGAGATCGCAGCCATGCTTCATCCCTCCTTCCGGTCGATGCGACGCATCGATGGCGTCGCGCCGGCCGAGTATAGCCCTAGTCGGCGTCCTCGAGCGACCACGGTGTGGGGTCGGAGCGGCCGGCGATCCACAGCAGCGCGATGATCAGGACGGCCGCCGACAACGCCATGAACGGGATCGAGATGTAGTGGAAGCGCCAGATCCATACCACGGTGCACGGAGCCTCCGCGCTGCACGAGACCGACGCCTGGTTCGGGAACCGCTCGAGTTGGTAGTGGTAGATCGAGATGACGGCGCCGATGGCAGCCGACCGGGATGGCGGCGAACCTGATCGCACGGTCGTGGCGGAGCGCCGCTACGAGCAGGATCACCGCCAGAGGATAGATCGCGATCCGCTGGTACCAGCACAGCTGGCAGGGGATGAAGTGCGCGACCTCGGACAGGTACAGGCTCCCCAGCGTCGCGACCAGCGCGACAACCCACGCCAGCCACAGCCCGGTATCCGCGCACAGCTCCCAGACGGAGTCGCGTGCCCGCGCCAGCCCGTTCGACCACCTCGCCCCGACGCCGAGGACGACCAACGCGACGATCGCCACGTCGGCCACGACGGTGAGCAGGGCGAACAACGTCGACATCGTGCCAACGTCCATGACGAGACGCTACCGTCCGACCGGCTCCCTCCGTGGAGGAGAGCGCACCGGTTCGTACGGATACTGTGAGCAGAGCTGTTGGCGTGAAGAGCCGGGAGGCATCGATGAGGTCGGGGGAGGTCGATCGGTTCGATCTGGTCGTGATCGGCGCCGGACCGGCCGGCGAGAAGGGCGCGGCGCAAGCCGCGTACTTCGGCAAGCGTGTGGCGATCGTCGAGCGAGAGCCGGATCCGGGAGGCGCGGCCGTGCACACGGGCACGCTGCCGTCCAAGACGCTCCGCGAGACCGCGCTCTTCCTCTCCGGCTACCGTCAACTCGATCTGTACGGCGTCACGGTCGAGGTGGAACCGGGCCTGGCGGTGGCCAAGCTGATCGCGCGCAAGGACGCGGTGCGCCGCTCCGAGACCCAGCGCATGCTCCGCAACCTGGATTCGCACGGGGTCGAACTGATCGGGGGCCAGGCCCGATTCGTCGACGCCGGAACGGTCGAGGTCCTCAGCGACGTCGGCGCCCGGCGACTCTCGGCGGAAGCGTTCCTGATCGCCACCGGCTCGCACCCGTTCCGCCCGCCGTCGATCCCGTTCGATGATCCCGACGTCTGGGACTCGGGTGACATCCTTCGGATCGAACGGCTGCCGTCCTCGCTCGTGGTGCTCGGCGGCGGCGTGGTCGGATGCGAGTACGCATCGATGTTCGCCGCGCTGGGCGTCGAGGTGCACCTCGTGGAGCGCCGCAGCTCCCTGCTGCCGTTCCTCGACCACGAGATCGGGGAGCGGCTGCTGGTGGCCATGACGCACCTGGGCGTGACCGCGCACATGGACGACCGGGCAGACGAGGTCGGGCGCGATGCGGCCGGCGACCTCGTATGTCGGCTGGGCTCGGGCGTCGTCCTGACGTGCGACCAGGTCCTCGTCGCGTCGGGCCGTACGGGCAACACGGCTGGGCTTGGTCTCGAGGCAGCCGGGGTGGATACGGACGCGCGCGGGTACATCCGGGTCGACGACGACTTCCGGACGGCGGCTGCCGGGGTGTATGCGGCCGGCGACGTGATCGGGTTCCCGGCCCTCGCATCCATCTCGATGGAGCAGGCGCGGGTGGCGGTGTGCCACGCGTTCGGCTTCGAGTACAAGCGGCAGGTGTCGAGCCTGCTGCCCTACGGCGTCTACACGATCCCCGAGGTGAGCTGCGTGGGCATCGGCGAGCGAGAGGCCGAGGCGCAGGGGATCGAACCTGTCGTCGGCCGCGCCTCGTTCCGCGACAACGCGCGGGGGCAGATCCTCGGCGACCTCGAGGGCATGATCAAGCTGGTGTTCGATCGCTCCACACGGCGGCTCGTCGGCTGCCACTGCATCGGCGAGCGGGCGTCGGAACTCGTGCACGTCGGCGGGATCGCGATATCCCTCGGGGGAACGCTGGAGACCTTCATCGAGAACGTCTTCAACTACCCGACGCTGGGAGAGGCGTACAAGTACGCCGCCTACGACGCCTTGGGACGCATCGGGCCTGGCTAGGCTCCGAGCCGAGCGCGAAGGCTCCGCGAGCTCGCTCTCCCTCGGGAAACGGTGTCGGTGGGGGTGGGTACGGTCCCCACATGGCAAAGCTCAAGTCGACCTTCGAGTGTTCGGCCTGCGGGCACCGGGCGTCACGCTGGAGCGGGCGCTGCCCGTCGTGCGACGGATGGGGCACCGTGGACGAGGTGGTCCTCAATCCCCTGGGCGCGTCGGCGACGCCGCATGCGCCGGTGGACCTCGGGTCGCTCCCGGCGGGTCAGGCGACGCGCATCTCGACCGGGTGGGCCGGCGTCGACCGTGTCCTGGGCGGTGGACTCGTTGCCGGATCGGTCGTCCTGTTGGCGGGCGAGCCCGGGATCGGGAAGTCCACGCTCCTGCTGCATCTGCTCTCGGGCGTGTCCTCGGCCGGCCGCGCCACCCTGCTCGCCTGTGGTGAGGAGTCGCACGCGCAGGTGGCCGATCGAGCCGCGCGGCTCGACGTGGGCACGTCGGGGATTTCCTTCATGCCCGGTCGGGCGCTCGAAGAGGTGTTGGGGATGGCACGCGCCGTGAACCCGGCCATATTGGCGGTCGACTCCGTGCAGACGATCCGGGATACGGAGGGCCAGCAGACGCCCGGCGGCGTTGCTCAGGTTCGGATCTGCACCGACGCGCTGGTGGGGTTGGCGAAGGCCGAGGGGATCACGGTCGTTCTGACCGGCCACGTGACGAAGGACGGCGACCTGGCGGGCCCGCGGGCGCTCGAGCACGCGGTCGACGTCGTGCTCACGTTCGACGGCGACTCGCGTTCCGGGCTTCGTGTGCTGTCGTCCAGCAAGAACCGTTTCGGGGCCGAGGGCGAGTCGGCCTGGTTCGAGATGGGGACCGACGGCCTGTCCGAGATCGATCCTTCGGAGCTGTTGACGACGAACGACGCTGTGCCCGGAGCAGCCGTCGCGCTTCCGCGTTCTGGTCGCCGGGCGCTGGCCGTCGAGATCCAGGCGCTGGTCGGGGCCACCGATGGGGCGGCCAGGCGGCGCACCACCGGGCTCGACGCACGGCGTTTCCAGCTCGTGGCCGCGGTGCTCGAGCGCGCGCTCGGGCTGGGGTTCGGGCGCTCCGAGCTGTACGGGGCGGCTTCCGGCGGTATGCGCATCGACGACCCCGCGAGTGACCTCGCCGTCGCGGCCGCGTTGGCGTCGGCCGCCACAGGCGTCGCGCCGCCCACCGGCTCCGCCTTCGTCGGCGAGGTGGCGCTCACCGGGGCCGTGCGCCCGTCGCCCTCGATGGATCAGAGGGTCGCCGCCGCTACTGCTGCGGGCTGTTCGATCGTGTTCTGTGCCGGATCGACCCCCACCCTCACGGGACTTCGAGTGGTCCCCGTGCGCCACGTCACAGAAGCCCTGAACTGGGCCGAGGATGACTCCCGGCGGGATCCCAGGGTCCGAACGGCGTAGGTCGTTCGGACCGCTTCTGACCCCGGATTAGCCTTCTGACCTGCGGTTTTGGGTTGCCTGGCAACGGGCGCCCGTGCTATCCTGGGCGACAAGTCAGCTCGCCGAGCTCTGGATCACGACGCGACGGTCGGGGGAGGTCTTCTTTGTTTCGCAAGGGCGATACCGTGGTGCACCCCGAACACGGGGCGGCGGTGATCGAGGAGCTTCGAGAGAAGGAATTCCTGGGCGAGACGCGTACCTATCTGGTGCTTCGAGTGGCCTACGGCGACCTCACGCTGCTGATCCCCACCGATTCCACTGAGCAGGTGGGTCTGCGTTCCGTCGTGAGCAGGAACGAGGTCAAGAAGGTTCTGAAGGTGCTGACCGAGGACGAGTCCTCGATGGCCGCCAACTGGAGCCGCCGGTTCAAGAACAACATGGAGAAGCTGCACTCCGGCGACCCATACCAGGTGGCCGAGGTACTGCGGAACCTGTCGATCCGCGATCGCGAGAAGGGCCTGTCCGCCGGCGAGAAGCGGATGATCGCGAAGGCGCGCCAGATCCTCATCTCCGAGCTGTCGCACGCGACCGGCAAGTCCGAGGACGATGCCGAGGCGATGATCGACGCGACGCTCGACGATGCCCATGGCGTGAAGCTGGCCGCAGAGGCCTAACCTCCCCGCTCGCTCGCTACAGCCCTCCGTCACCGGGGCCGATGCCATTCCCGTAGGGGTGTCTGGAGCATGCCCTCGTGCTCCGCGATGCCGTCGGACCGAGGGAACGGTGTGCATGAGCGAGACCGAGTCACACAGGAGTGAGCTCCGCGGGCGCCTGGTCGAGGGCGTCCGCCTGATCTTCATCGCCCTGCTGGCCACCGCTGGCTATCAGGCCGGGAGCTCACAGGCGCCCGGTAGCCCGGGGGAGGTCTTGCTGTGGATCTTCCTGGGCGCCGCCGCCGGATACGTGATCGGAGGGATGGCCGGGCGGCTCACGCTGAAGGCCGTCGGCGGACTCGAACGTGACCTCCGCAGGACGCCGGCTCCGCAGCTCGCCGGTGGCGTCGTCGGGCTCGTCGTCGCGCTCATCGTGGCGGGGCTGATGATGGTGCCGCTTCTCCTCCTTCCGATCCCGTTCGCCGTATCGTGGCCGGCGGTCATCTTCGTGTATCTGGTGCTCGGATCGCTGGGGTTTCGGCTCGGTAAGGCCAAGCATGAGGACATCTTCGCCTTCGTCGGGATGAAGCCGCAGGCCGGCCGTGCGGCGGCTCGGGGCGACCTGTACGTGATGGACACCAGCGCGCTCATCGACGGCCGCGTTGCCGACCTCGTCAGCACCGGGTTCGTGAGCGGGACGATCCTCCTGCACGAAGGCGTGCTGTCGGAGCTTCAGACGATCAGTGATGCCTCCGACCCGCGCCGTCGGACGCGGGGCCGCCGGGGACTCGACGTGCTGGTGGAGCTACAGAAGGCGCCAACCGTGCAGTTCCAACTCGTTGAGGAGGCGGGCGTGCAAGACGTCGATGCTGCGCTGGTCCGCCTCGCGCGTGAGCGCGGCGCGACCCTCATCACGGTGGATCACAACATGGCGAAGGTGGCCGAGGCCCTGCGCGTCCAGGTCGCCCAGATCAACTCTCTCGCGTCCCGTTTCCGGGTTCCGTACACGGCGGGCGACGAGATCAACGTGCGGCTCGTCAAGGAAGGCCGCGAGCACGGCCAGGCCGTGGGGTATCTGGACGACGGCACGATGGTGGTCGTCGAGAAGGCTGCCGACGAGATCGGGTCCACGGCCGAGATCCGGGTCACGAACGTGATCCAGACGACCACGGGCCGCATGGTGTTCGCCGCGCTCGTGTCCGACGTACAGACCGTGGAGGTCACGTAGGTCCTGCCGGGGTATCGGCGGCATCTGCGATGCTTGCCGGCATGGATCGACCAGCAGGTTCGGCCACGGCCGTGATCGTGGCGGCGGGAACCGGCGAGCGGCTGGGCGCCGATCGGCCCAAGGCGTTCGTGTCCGCGCGTGGCCGGCCCATCCTCGCGACCGCGGCGCTGGCGGCCTCGGCATCCCCCGCGATCGGGGCTGTCGTCGTGGCGGTGCCCGAGGGGACCGAGGAGTTGGCCAGACAGATCCTCGCCGAGGCCTCGGTGGCGGCAGCGGTCGTCACCGGGGGTCCGAGCCGGCAGGCATCGGTCACCGCGGCCCTGAGCGTCGTCGACCCCGCCGTCGACGTGATCGTGGTGCATGACGCGGCCCGGGTGCTCGCCGGTCCCGACCTGTTCGACCGCGTGGTGGATGCGGTCCTGGACGGGGCCGATGGGGCGGTGCCCGGGTTGCCGATCGCGGACACGATCAAGCGGGTGCGCGACGGCACGGTCGTGTCCACGGTGGATCGTTCCGACCTCGTGGCGTCTCAGACACCCCAGGCCTTCCGGGCGGTCGCGCTCCGGACGGCTCACGCCGAGGCGGCGCCATCGGGCGCGGCCACCGACGACGCGGCGCTCGTGGAGGCCGCCGGGTTCACCGTGCGAGTGGTCGCCGGCGATCCCGCCAACGTCAAGGTGACGACGCCCGCCGACCTCGCGCGGCTCGAGGGACGGGTCGACGCATGACCTCGATCCGGATCGGACTCGGGGTCGACCTCCACCCGCCCGACGCTTCGCGCCCGCTGGTGCTGGGTGGCGTCGCCTTCGAGGGACACGATGGGCTGGCCGGCCATTCGGATGGCGACGCCGTGTGCCACGCGCTTGCCGATGCGCTTCTCGGTGCTGCCGCGATGGGTGACGTCGGAGAGCACTTCCCCGACTCGGATCCCTCGCTGAGCGGGATCGATGGTCCGACACTGCTGCGACGCACGATGTCGCTGGTGGCGTCCGCCGGCGGCCACGTCGTGAATTGCGACCTGACCGTGGTGTGCCACGATCCCGCCATCGCACCACGACGCGACGAGATGCGGGCCGCCCTCGCCGAGGCCATGGGGATCGGTCTCGACGGGGTCTCGGTCAAGGCCACGCGTCCGGAGGGCCTCGGCATCTCCGGCGAGGGCGTCGGCTGCATCGCGGTCGCGTTGATCGAGCGGTGATGGCCGCCGCGGCCGATCGAGGCGGCTCCGCTCCCGGCTCCTTCGTCGTCGGGCGCCGCGCGGCCGCCGAGGCCGTCCGTGCCGGGATCGCCACCGAGGTCCTCGTCGCCGCCGCCGGCCGGCCCACCCAGGGTCTGACAGAGCTCACCCGTGCCGCCACCGAAGCGGGGGTGTCCGTGCGGTTGGTGGAGCGGTCCGACCTCGATGTATACGGTCCGGACCATCGAGGCGCCGTCGCGATGCTGGACGCGCCCCGGCGTCCGCTGTCGGATCGGGACCTGGGGCGTGCGAGCTTCACCGACGACGCGATCGTCGTCGTCCTCGACGGCATCACGGATCCGCACAACCTCGGTGCGGCCGCGCGCTCCGCCGAAGCGGCCGGCGCCGAGATGCTGGTATCGCGCATCAAGCGATCGGCGGGCGTCACGCCGGTCGCGGTCTCGGCCTCCGCGGGGGCGCTGCTCCATATGCGGCATGCGAGGGTGACCAACATCCCCAGGGCGCTCGAGATGCTCAAACGTGCGGGATTCTGGGTGGTGGGACTGGACGAGGCGGCCGAACCCGTGACGGAGACCGACGCCCCGACCGGAAAGATCGCGCTCGTGGTCGGGAGCGAGGGGGAGGGGATGGGGCGGCTGGTGCGCGAGCGGTGCGACCTATGCGTGTCCCTCCCCATGCGGGGGCGCGTCGGCTCGCTCAACGCCTCTGCCTCGCTCGCAGCCGTGCTCTACGCCTGGGTGCTGCCCTCGCGCGCGGACCGCCGATAGACTCGGCGGGTCCGCCGGCGTGGCGCAGTCCGGTAGCGCAAGCGATTTGTAATCGCTAGGTCGTCGGTTCGAATCCGACCGCCGGCTCGGTCTTTGGGCCTAGACGTGTCGTGTGTTCGCCCTATCCGGATTCCACCCGTTCGCCCGATTCGCGATACCCCCCCGAGCGTCGATGCTTTCGGAGTGCGACATCGCTCTCTCGCGACCGCCGTGATCGCCCCGGAGAGCAGGACGGAGCAGGACGGAGGAAGTATGCGGCTGAAGGGAAGTGCCCTCAAGGAACAGAATGGCGCTGCCGCCGTCGAGTTCGCCATCGTCGCCAGCATCTTCTTCATGCTCGTGTTCGGGATCATCGACTTCGGGTTCGGCTTCCACACGTGGAACGGCACCGCGCACGCAGCGCGCGAGGGAGCCCGAGTCGCCAGCACGAACGCCACCGTCTCCGACATCACCGGCCGTGTGTACGCCGCCGCCAACTTCCTCGACTCGAGCCGGATGACCGTGACGGTCACCTGCAGCCGCGGGGGCAGCGGGTTCTCGACCTGCCCGTCGGGCAGCACGTGGCTCGAGGGGGACCTCGTCCGCGTCACGGTCGACTACGACTACGACTTCATCACCCCGCTCCCCGGGTTCGCGGGGATGGGGAGCGACATGACCCTCCACTCGCAGTCAGAGACCCGTTTCGAGGGGCTCTAGGTGGCTGAGCGCACGCGCTCGGGCATGCGCGATCGCGCCTCGGAGGAATCCGGCGCGATCGTCGTGATGTTCGCCATCCTGCTGGTGGTCCTGTTCGGGGCGGTCGCCTTCACGATCGACCTGTCGCGGCTGTTCCACGAGCGGCAGGTCTTGCAGAACGCGGTGGACTTCGGCTCGCTCGCCGGCGCGTCACGGATGCCCGTAGCCGATGCTTCTCAGGCCGCCCAGGCCGAGGCCGACGCCCTCCAGGTGACCCTCGACAATGCGCCGTGGCTCGCCCCGTCACAGGTGTCGATCTCGTTCCGTTGCGTGATCGGCGACCGTGACGGCGACGGCTCGCCGGACATGTCGGATGTCCCGTACGTGTGCGGGCCCTCCTCCGGCACCTGGTCGGCAGGCGACTTCCGCACCCGCAGGGGCCGGTCGGTCCACTCGTGCGACCCATACATCGGCGACAAGTGCAACACGATCGCCGTGACCACGAACAACGTCGTTCGCTACATCTTCGCCCCGGTGATCGGCGTGCGCCAGGGTGACACGGGCGCCGTCGCCGCCGTGTCCTGCCGAGGCGCCTGTGGGGCCGCCCCGTCGCCGCTCGACGTCGCTCTTGTGCTCGACCGTACGACCTCGATGTCGGTTTCCGAGTGGGCGAACGCGAAGAACGCTGCGCTCGCGGTGCTCGACTTCTACGACTCGCCCGTGCACCACGTGGGCCTCGTCGCCCTGCCGTATCACAACCCGGCGAATCCGTGCCTCGTGAACACCACCCAGACCTACCCGAACGTGGGCAATGCTTGGCGCATGGTCGGGCTCAGCAGTGACTACGATCGTCCCGACGGCACGCTCAACCCGTCGAGCCAGCTCGTGTCGACGATCAACTGCATGCAGAGGGCTCCTGGCGGCATGACCGTGACTCCGTCGGGCATCGGCCATACCGACATCGGCGACCCCACGCTGACCGCTGCGAACTTGCTGCTCAATGAGGGTGACCCGGCGGTGCCGGACGTGATCATCCTGCTGTCAGACGGCGAGGCGAACCAACCCGGCGGGCGGCAGCCGTGCCGGTACGCGTACGACCGCGCGAACATCGCTAAGAGCAACAACGTCGAGATATTCGTCGTCGCCTACGGGGTGAGCGGCCTGCGATGCGGCCAGGACACGAGCGGCACGTATCGGAACGCGTACGCGACGGACTTCCTGTCCGACATGGCGACCGACTCGATCGACGATCTGCCCGGTGGGTGCGCCGCGACGGAGAACGACGACGGTGACCACTACTTCTGCGAGTCGCTCACGTCGAGCCTGGAGCCGGTGTTCCGTCAGATCGCCGCCGCCTCTGTCGGCAAGGCCCGCCTCATCGAAGACTTCTGACCACGTCCTCAGGGGCGTACGCGGAGTTCCTCGAGCCCCCTGATGATGTAGTTCGGCTTCCACCGCGGTGTCTCGACGAGATCGAGCCGGGGCAGGCGTCGAAGCAGGGTCGAGAACGAGGTCTGCAGCTCGAGCCGAGCCAGGGGAGCCCCGAGGCAGAAGTGGATCCCCGCGCCGAACGTGAGGTGCGGGTTGGGATCCCGGTCGAGCCGAAGTTGGTTCGGGGCGTCGAAGACGGCGGGGTCACGGTTGGCAGAACCGAACACCAACCCGAACTCCGCGCCCCGGGGAACCGTGACCCCATCGATCTCGACGTCCTCAAGAGCCCAGCGTTCGAACATCTGTAGCGGGGTGTCCCACCGCATGATCTCCTCGACGGCCGAGGCGACGGGCGCCGGGTCGGTCCGCAGCTGCTCGAGTCGATCCGGGTGGCGGAACAGCGTCCACCAGCCGTTGGCGGTCACGTTCACCGTCGCCTCGTGGCCGGCATTCAGCAAGAGGACGCAGGTGCCGATCAGCTCGTCCTCGCTCAGCCGCTCCCCGTCGTCGACCACCAGGGCGAGCTCACTGATCAGGTCGCCCGTGGGTCGCGACCTCCGGTCCCGTGAAAGATCTCGCAGGTACTCGGAGAACTCGACGCTTGCCCTCGAGGCGATCCGGGCGTCATCCTCCGTCGGGGCGAGCTCGTACATCCTGCAGATGTCGGCCGACCAGGGTCGCAGTCGATCGCGATCCGCGGCCGGGATGCCGAGGAGCTCCGCGATCACGGCGACGGGAAGCGGCTCGGCGATGTCGCTCAGGAGATCGAAGGACCTTGCGCCCTCCACCGTGTCCACCAGCCCGTTCATGAGGCGCTCGATCGGAGCGCGCATGGCCTCGACCATCCTGGGCCCGAACGCCTTGCTCACCAGCCGGCGGACGCGGGTATGGTCGGGCGGTTCCATGTCGAGGATGCCGTGCTCGATCAGGTACCAGAACGCCGCCTGCTCCGGCGGGGCGGGCTCATGGCCCATCTCCTCGTCGCTGGCCACGTGCCGGTAGGTGCGGCCGAGGCGCCGGTCTCGTAGCAGGGCGTTGACGTCGTCGAACCTCGTGATGAGCCAGTGATCGGTCGTCGCGTCGTGGATCACCGGGCCGTGGGCTCGCAGCCGTTCATACGCGGGATACGGGTCGGCGACGAACCCGATATCGGTCGGATCGAACCCCAACTCGAGCGCCTCGGTCTGGCTCCTCACACGCCATACGGTATCGCCGCCGGCGACCCGAAGAACCGCGCGTCGAACCTAGCTCGTCCTGCGAAGAGCTCGGCCGGCCCTCGCGCCGCGTTCGCCGTCCCACGCGACCTCGCCGTTCACCACCACCACGTCGATGCCCTGTGGAAACGCATGGGGGTACTCGAACGTGCTCGTGTCCTGCACGCGGATCGGGTCGAAGAGCACGAGGTCGGCGAACGCCCCGGCTCGTATCGTCCCGCGCCCCCGCAGCCCGAATCGCTCGGCGGGCAGCGAGGTCATCTTGCGGATCGCGACCTCGGGCGTGAGCGGTCCGCCGCCCGTCGCCGCGGCCAGGACCCGGGGGAACGTGCCGTAGTTCCGTGGATGCACCGATGCCTTGCTCAGCGGGCCCAGTGGGGACATCGAGGCACCGTCGGACGCCACCATCACCTCGGGGTCGCTCATGATCGAGCCGACGTCGTCGTCGCTCATCGCATGCCCGATGCACGCGGCATCGGGGTCGTCGATGAGGATCGCGAGACACGCCTCGACCGGCGTGACGCCCATGTCGTCGGCCACCTCCACGAGGCTGCGTCCGTTCCAGGCCCCGCGTCCGCCGCTCTCGATCACGATCCTCCCCCATCCGATGTCGTGCACCGACGAGTCGAACCCCTCCTCGCCCGACTCGATCCCATCGATCAGTCGCATCCGCTGCTCCTCGTCGTCCAGGAGCCCCTCGAGCTCGGTCGCGGATGCCCACGGTGGCAGCAGGGAGGCCAGCGTCGACCCCCAGGCGTTGTACGGGTATTGATCACAGGTGACATCTCCGGCGCCGCGGAGCGTGGCCAGCAACTCTTCGGCGCGGCCCCAGGTTCGATCTCCCTCGCACTTGAGGTGGCTCACATGCACGCCGACGCGGGAGCGGCGTCCGATCTCGATCGCTTCGTCGACCGCGTCGAACAGCCGCTCCGACTCGCCGCGGATGTGCGAGACGTACAGTCCCCCGGCGCCCGCCGCCTCGGTCGCCAGCGCGACCAGCTCGTCGGTCGAGGCGTGGATGCCGGGCACGTAGATCAGTCCGGTCGACAGTCCGAAGGCCCCTTCCTCCATCGCCTGGGCCACCGACCGCCGCATCGCCGAAAGCTCGTCGCCGCTCGGGAGCCGCCGCTCGTTCCCCATCGCGTCCTGCCTCACGGATCCATGCCCGACGAGCGCGGCCACGTTGACGGCTGGTTCGGTGGCGGTCACCGCTCGTAGGTAGGCATCCATCGAGGCCGGCTGCGGAGGCTCGTCGGGGCCGCCGACGATCTGTGCGCACTCGTGGGCACCCGTCGCCGGCCACGCCGAGAGCCCGCAGTTGCCGACCACCACCGTCGTGACCCCTTGACGCAGCGTGCTGGGCATCCACGGGTCGACGAACGGCCCAAGGTCGGAGTGAGTGTGGACGTCGATGAAGCCGGGTGCGAGCGTCCTGGCGTCGGCCTGGATCACCCTGCGGGCTTCGGGCGGAGCCTGGCGAGCCGAGCCGAGCCATCCGATCTTGTCGCCCGCCACCCCTACGGAGCCGATCGAGCCGGGAGCTCCCGTGCCGTCGATGACGTACGCGTCGCTGATCACGAGGTCGAGCATGGACGCATCCTAGTCGCCGGCAGGGAACCATCCCCCGCGGAGTCTGCGGCGCCCGATGGTCCCGTCGATACAGGGTCCAGCGCCCCCATGCGACCGTCGCTCAACCAGACACGCTGTGGGAGTACGAGCGAGAAGGGGGTACGCGATGACCGATGACAAGCTCTCGCTGGTCCTGTTCTCCGGCACGGACGACCGGCTCCAGGCCGCCGCGGTGCTCACCGTGGGCGCGGCCGCGATGGGCCGCCAGGTCGACCTGTTCCTCCAGTACTGGGCGCTCGACGCGTTCCGCGCCGACCGGATACTGAAGGACCACGGTGTGGCGCCGGAGGCCGGAGAGGACGGCCGTGTGGCGATGCAGGCGCAGGGCAAGACGCACTGGAGCGAGCTCCTCGGGCAGGCCAAGGATCTGGGCGAGGTTCGCGTGTTCGCGTGCTCGGACTCGATGGAGATGTTCGATATCACCCAAGACGATCTCGATCCGCTGGTGGACGGCATCTGGGGCGTCGCGTCCTTCTTCGCGGACGCGACCGGCCCGGTGACGTTCATCTAGGAGGTGGCGATGATGACGACGACAGACATCACACGTTCGATCGATGCCCGCGGCATGCCGTGCCCGGGGCCGCTCATGAGCCTCATCGGCGCGATCCGCGAGGGTCAGGTCGGCGACGTGATCGAGGTGCTCTCGACCGACGAGGGCTCCAAGAGCGACATCCCGGCGTGGATCGCCAAGGCGCAGCACGAGCTCATCGAGGTCACCCCCGATGACGGCTACGCCCGATTCGTCGTTCGCAAGGCGAGGTGATCGTCGATGCCTGCGCGGATCGTGGTGCTGGGCGGCGGGGTCGGCGGCACGCTCGTCGCCAACCTGCTCGACAAGGAGTTCGGGTCAGAGGCGGCCGTGACCGTGGTCGATCCTACGGGGATGCACGACTACCAGCCCGGCTACCTCTACGTCGCGCTCGGTGAGGCGAGGGGACACTGGCTGCGACGCGAGGAGCGCACGCTCCTGCGGAACGATGTCGACCTCGCGATCGAGGAAGCGGTGAGGATCCACCCCGATGCCGGAACGGTGCAGCTCGCGCGCGGCGGGAGCCTCGACTACGACTACCTCGTGGTCGCGACCGGGGCGCGCCTCGTGCCCGAGGAGATCCCAGGATTGATCGAGGGATCGCTCGACTTCTACTCCCTGGAGGGCGCAGAGCGACTGGCACGGGAGCTCGAGCGCTTCAAGGGCGGGCGGATCAAGGTCGGCGTCGCCGGCGTGCCGTACAAGTGCCCGCCGGCCCCCGTCGAGTTCACCTTCATGGTCGAGGAGTACCTGCGCAAGCGGGGCATCCGCGACCACAGCGAGGTCGAGCTCCTCAGCCCGCTCAACCGGGCGTTCACGATCGAGAGCGCCTCCACGTTGATCGCGCCGATCATGGCCGAGCGTGGCATCGGGCTCACGACGTTCTTCAACGTCGAGTCCGTCGACGCCACCGCCGGCGTGGTGGAGTCGCTCGAGGGCGAGAAGCAGGAGTACGACCTGCTGGTGTTGGTGCCTCCTCACAAGGGTCAGCGGCTCGTGATGGATTCCGGGCTCGGCGACCCCGGCGGCTGGCTTCCGACCGACAAGCACACGCTCAACGTCGAGGGTCACGAGCGCATCTTCGCCCTGGGCGACGCGACCAACCTACCGATCTCCAAGTCGGGGTCGACCGCGCACTTCGAGGCGCCGGTGATCGCAAGCAGGATCGCGTCGCTCGTGCGCGGATCCGCGCCCTCGGAGAGCTACGGCGGTCGGGTCATGTGCTTCCTCGAGACGGGGAACGGCCAGGCGACGTCGCTTCGATTCGACTACGAGCACCCGCCCACACCGCCGCAGCCCAACCGGGCGTGGCACCTGGCCAAGTGGATGTTCAACCGCCTGTACTGGGAGACGGTGCCCCACGGCCGGATCCCCGAGAACGCCCCCTTCTCGAGGCCGAAGGAAGTCAAGGAAGGAGCCACACGATGAGCGACACGATCGTCACGACACTGGATCTCAAGGGCCTCGCGTGCCCGCTGCCGATCGCCAAGACGGCCCAGGCGATCCGGGAGCTACGGCCTGGCGACCTGATCGAGTCCCTGGCTACCGACCCGGGATCGGTGCCCGACTTCGCCGCGTGGTGCACATCGACCGGCCACGAGCTGGTCGAACAGACCGAGGACGCGGGCGTATACCGGTTCGTGATCCGCAAGAAGGGGTGAGTTCGATGACGGCGATGGAGGCCACGCTCGAGGCTCCGACTCCGGCGGCACCGGAGCACGTACCGCACGACAAGCTGGTGATCATGGCGTGGAGTGGCGATCTCGACAAGATCTGGCCCACGTTCATCCTCGGTACGACCGGCGCGGCGATGGGCATGGAGACGACGATCTTCTTCACGTTCTGGGGTCTGTTCCCACTGGTGCGCAACGACGTGCACATCACGGGCGACAACTGGATGCAGAAGATGATGTCGATGATGAACCGTGGCGGCACCGAGCACCTCAAGCTCGGGAAGATGAACTTCGCCGGCGCGGGTCCGGCGATGATGAAGAAACTCGCCGAGGAGCACCACGTGGCATCCCCCGACGAGCTGCTCGAGGTGGCGAGGGACCTGGGGGTCCACCTCGTGCCCTGCCAGATGACGATGGATCTCCTCGGGCTGTCCCGCGACGACCTGATCGATGGGCTCGAGGACCCTGCGGGCGCGACCACGGCCCTGCTCCAGGCTCAGGACGCCGTGACCCTGTTCATCTGACGACGTGCTCTCGGCCCCCCCGGGAGCGCTGGCCGGACGGCGGACGTACCCCCCGCCGTCCGGCCTCTTGCTTGCCATTCGTTACCCGCCGGGTAGGGACACCGAGAATCGAGACCCGCCGCCGGGCCGATCCTCGACCCAGGCGCGTCCGCCGTGGAGTTCGGCGAACCTCAGCACGAGCGAGAGCCCGACCCCGACACCGGGGGAATGGACCGACTCGGACCCCGGCGCCTGACGGAACGGCTCGAAGATGGCTTCGTGCAGGTCCTCGGGCACCCCCGGCCCCTCGTCCTCCACGATCAGCATCATCCCCCCGTCCTGCGAGCTGGCTCGCACCCAGATCTTGGCGTCGGCGGGGGTGTGGCGCAATGCGTTGGACAGCAGGTTCTCCAGGATGCGCTCGACCTTGGCGGCGTCGACCGACACGGTGGCGTCCTCGACGGCGACCTCGATCGAGCGATGCGAGGGGTTCTCGGTCTCCCCGACGCCCCGCTGCACCAACTGGGCGAGTCGGATCGGCCGGCGTTGGGGAGACACGATGCCGCGCTGGAGCCGATCGAGGTCGAGCAGATCCGACAGGAGCCGCTCGAGCTTGCGCGCGTTCGTTGCGATCCGATGCACGAGGTCGATGGCGTCTTCGGGCGGGAGGTCCAATCGGGACTGCTCGAGCGTCAGCGCCGATCCGAGTATCGCCGTCAACGGGGTCCGCAGGTCGTGGGAGACAGCCTCCAGGAACGTGTTCTTCATGTCGTCGAGCGCCCGTAGGCGCTGGGACGCCTCTCGCTCCCGGATGAAGGCGTCCGAGTACTTGCGTTCGCTGCGGCGCAGTGCGTCCTCGGCGCGCTTGCGCTCGGTCGCGTCCACCATCAGTCCTCGCAGCTGGCGGGGGCCCTTGGCGTCGGGAACCATGTGGATCAGGTCGCGCAGCCACACGGAACGGCCCTCGTAGGTCTCCACGCGGTACTCGATGCTCGTGTCGCGATCGCGCTCGATCATGGACATCGCGACCTCTCGGTCGTCCGGGGCGATGTGAGCGCCCCACGTGACCCCGTCGCGGACCCAATGAGCGGCGCCTGGACCCAGGAGTTCCGTGACCCGACCACCCATGAACGTGAACGCTCGGGTCTCGCCGTCCGCCTCCCAGAACACGGCGTCCAGGCTCTCCATCAGCTCGGAGAAGCGTTCGAGCTCGCTCAGGCGCCGGGCGTTGCCCAGGGCCAGCGACGTGATGTCGGCCACGCTCTGGGTGATGCGGAGGTCCTCAGGATCGAACCTGCCGTCCGTCGCGATGTGCTGCAGCATGATCACGCCGGTTCCATCGGGATCCCACCGCAGCGGCGCCGCCAACCCTTCGCGAACCTCCTCGATCACGAAGAGGTCCCGCGGCATCTGCTCCACTACGTCGACCGGGACGGTGAACGGGTCCACGTACGACGTGAGGAAGGCGTCGGCGATAGATCCGGGCACGTCCGCGATGTCGGCACGTGGCCGCACCCTCGTGCCGTCGATCGACTCCAGCGCCACGAGGCGGAACGAACCGGACCCGGCCTTTCGCACGTAGGCGCCCGCCACGCAGGCAGGCACGAGGGCGAGTGCGGCCTCGAGCGCGCGGCGCAGGATGTCGTCGGCCGCCTGCAGGCCGATCAACGATTGAGACAGCCGCTGCAGCTCCGCCGATCGCTCCCCCGAGGCCCGCTCACCTTGAAGCAGTCGGGCGTTCTCGATGGCGATCGCCGCGTGAGATGCCAGCACCTCGAGCACACGTCGGTCGTCGTCGTCGAAGCGCCCGTACCCCAGGCTCGACAAGACGATGACGCCCACCACTTGGCTCCCGCGCTTCATGGGGACCACGAGCATCGACTCCACGATGTCGTCGGTGCCCTCGATCTGGACCGCGAAGTCGAGCTCCTGCGCGTTCGGGGTCAGGATCGATGTACCCGAGGCAGCGACATGCCCGGTGATCCCCTCCCCGACCACGGTGATCAGTTCCTCCAGCGTCTCCGACCGGTACTCGCCCGTGGCCTCGGACAGGTCGCCCCGAAAGGCGACCGGCGTGAGGGTGCGTGCGTCGGATTCCAGTACGTAGACCCGGCAGTTGTGGAAGTCGAGGATCGTTCGCAGTTCGGCGGCGATGGCCGCCCCGATCTCCGGCACGGACCCCAGCGCGTTCAGCTGGGCGGCCAGGCTGTGAAGCATGTTGAGCTGAGCCATGGACCGGACGGCCCCGGCGTCGACCTGCGGTTCTTGGCCGATCTCGCTCTCCACGGCTGCCTCCGCGGTCGGATTGTCTCACCCTGCACGTTGGCGAGGCCTGTGACTCTAGATGTCGACCGAAGCCGTACGGTGCTTGAACCGTCGTGGGCGCTCGTTAGCCTTGACGTGTGGACATGACCCCCGAACGCGAACTCGACGAGCGCGCCCTCGGCATCCTGGACTTCGAGCGCGAGAGCTGGAAGCTCACGATCCCCAAGGAGCGGGCGATCCGTGAGCGATTCGGCTTCTCCCCGACCCGTTACCACCAGCTGCTGCACCGCGCGGTGGATTCTCCCGCCGCGCTCGAATACGACCCCATGCTCGTGCTGCGACTACGGCGCCTCCGGGCGGCCCGCCGCCGCCGCCGCCTGGCAGGTCAGCTCGGCATCCGAGTCTGAGGTTTCAGACGGCCTGCGGTCCCCAAGAGTAGGATGGGCGCCGTGAATCTCGGGACGGCACGGATCGTGGTCATCGTGGCGCTGGTGGTGGTCGGCGTTGCCGTGCTGGCGAACGGTTTCACCGATCGGGGCACGGCGCTCGAGCCGTCGGCGGGATCGACCCCGAGCCCCTCGGTGTCACCGTCGGAGACGGCCAGCCCCACCGCGGCCCAGACGACCCCGCCGCCCCAGGTCGAAGGCGTGCCGGTGCAGGTGTTCAACGGCACCGCCGTCGCGGGCCTGGGCGCCACCGTCCAAGAGGATCTGGAGACCAAGGGCTACGTGATCACCGCAGACGCCCTGGATGCTCCCGCCAAGCCGATCAACAAGTCGACCGTGTACTACCGGGGCGGACCCGATGCGGCGCAGAACGAGTCGAACGCGACCCGACTGGCCAAGAAGCAGTTGGGTGGCGCGCGAGTGGCCGAACTCGATCCGTCCTTCGACGAGCTGATCGAGGCGAGGACCCAGCTGGTCGTCGTGGTCGGCAACGACTACGCCGAGGCGAACGCCTAGCTGTCGACCACCTTGCGCTCGGCCTCGAGTGCGAGCAGGTTGTTCGCGCGGAGCGAGGCACGGCGGGCGTTGGAGCTGTCTGCGAGTTCCCGGACCACCTCCACGAGACGCTCGGGCGAGAACGGCTTGGTGAGGTAGGCGATCGCTCCGCCGCGCAGAGCGGTGAGCCGGTCGTCGATCTGCGCCTTCGCGCTGAGGATCGCCACGGGTATGTCGCCCGTGGCATCGCCTTCCGCGAGCTCCGCGAGCACCTGGAAGCCGTCGACCGTCGGGAGCATCAGGTCGAGCACGATCACGTCGGGGGACCCTTCTCGTGCCATCTCGAGCGCGGAGATGCCATCGGGTGCCTCGATGACCTCGAACCCATCATGCCGCAGATTGACACGACACAGCAGCAGCACGTCCGGTTCGTCGTCAACCACCAGCACCCTGACCATGTCGCTCCTCTGTCCTCCGAACGGGGGATACCCGTTCTCCCCACATGAGAGGTGTCGGCGCCCCTGTGGCCGCCCTCGATACCCAAGTTCGGGTATCGGCACGTTTCGTTGACGGGTGAAGTCCTCGAACCTAGGCTTTGGCGGGAGGACGAACGCCCCATGTTGAAGGTCTCTCAGAAGCTCGAATACGCGATGCGCGCGATGATCGAACTCGCGCAACCTCGGGACGAACGACGTCCTGGTGCCTGCCCGAGAGATCGCTGAGCTCCAGCAGATCCCCGCTGCGGTTCCTCGAGCAGCAGCTCGGGGCGCTGTCGAAGGCGGGGCTGGTCGAGAGCTTCCGTGGGGCGGGCGGCGGGTGCCGGCTCGCCAGGCCCCCCTCGCAGATCACGATGGCCGAGATCGCCGACGCGATCGAGGGGCAGATCTTCCCGATGTTCTGCCTCGAGCCCTCGGACCACACATGTTTCGCCGGACTCACAGTGTGGGCTGCAGGGATTCTGGGCCGATGTCGCGAGGGCGGTCCAAGAGGTGTTCCAGCAACACGACGGTGGCGGACCTCGCGGCCCGCCACCGTGAACGTCTGGGTCAGGCCGTCATCGCCCCCGACCAGCTGATGTCTCGCTTGAGCTGAATCGCTCGATCAGCCCGACCAGCCGCGGGCCTTCGCCTGCGTCCTTGCCCAGGATCCGCTGGACCTTCGTGCCGCAGACCGGGCACGTGCCCTGTGCGGCAGGGCGGCCGTTCTTCAGCGTCACGACCTGACCTTCGAACTCCCGCTTGGTGCGGCACTTCATGCAGTACGCCTTCGTCGGCCATCGCCTGCCTCCTTTCACCTCGAGGCCGCCCCTGGGCGACCTCGCGCCCGATGGTCGCCCCGGGAACCGCTCTGTGCAAGCACATCCGCCGGGTCGACGGAACCGGGCCCGTGCGCGGGTCGGCTCGCACGGCCGAGCCGCGCGCGTACGATGCTGGCTCGCCCGCTGAGGCGTCCACGTGCACCCTGGAGGATCGATGAGCGACACCCACGCAGAACATCGAGGCGCTGCTGTCGGAGGAACTGCGCGTGTTCGAGCCGCCGCCGGCGTTCGCCGAGCGAGCGATCGTCGTCCGATCCCTCGATCTACGAGCGGGCGAACGCCGATCACGAGGCGTTCTGGGCCGAGCAGGCCGAGCGCCTGACGTGGTTCAAGCGCTGGGACACGGTGATGGAGCTGGACCCCTCCGTGGGTCAAGTGGTTCGTGGGCGGGCACGCTGAACGCGTCGTACAACTGCCTGGACCGGCACGTCGAGGCCGGGGGCGGCGACAAGGTCGCCTTCCACTGGGAAGGCGAGCCCGGCGACACCCGCACGATCACCTACGCCGAGATCTGCTCGACGAGGTCTGCCGGTTCGCGAACGCGCTGAGGTCGCTCGGCGTCGAGCAAGGGCGACCGCGTCACGATCTACCTCGGCATGGTGCCCGAGCTCGCCGTCGCGATGCTCGCCTGCGCCCGGATCGGCGCCGCCCACTCGGTGGTCTTCGGCGGCTTCAGCGCCGAGTCGCTGCGGGACCGGATCAACGACGCCGAGGCGAAGGTGCTGATCACCGCCGACGGCGCCTAGCGGCGGGGCCGGTCGTGCCCGCTCAAGGACGAACGCCGACGAGGCGGTGCCGCGAGTGCCCCTCGATCGAGCACGTGGTCACCGTGCGCGAGCGAGAACGAGCACGCATTCGTCCGAGGGGCGTGACCTCTGGTACCACGAGCTCGTCGCCGACCAGCCGACCGAGTGCGAGCCCGAGCCGATGGACGCCGAGGACCTGCTCTACCTGCTGTACACGAGTGGCACGACGGGCAAGCCCAAGGGCATCGCGCACACGACCGGCGGCTACATGACGCAGGTCGCAGCCACCCACCGCATGATCTTCGACATCCACGACGACGACGTGTACTGGTGCGCGGCCGACATCGGCTGGGTGACCGGCCACTCCTACATCGTCTACGGACCGCTCGCGAACCACACGACCGGGCATCATGTACGAGGGGGCGCCCGACTGGCCCGACAAGGACCGGCTGTGGGACATCGTCGAGCGGTACCGGGTCACGATCCTCTACACGGCCCCCACCGCGATCCGGGCGTTCATGCGATGGGGCACCGAGCATCCCGAGGCAGCACGACCTGTCGTCGCTGCGGCTGCTCGGCTCGGTCGGCGAGCCGATCAATCCGGAGGCCTGGGTCTGGTACTGGAAGGTCATCGGCGGCGGAGCGCTGCCCGATCGTCGACACATGGTGGCAGACCGAGACCGGCGCCATCCTGATCACGCCGCTGCCCGGGCATCACGCCCCTCAAGCCGGGCTCGGCCACCTTCCCGTTCCCAGGGATCGAGGCGGACGTCGTCGACGAGGCAGGCGCGAGTCGGTGCCCTCGGTGGCGGGGGCTACCTCGTGCTCCGCAGCACCCGTGGCCCGTCGATCGCCCGCACGATCTGGGGCGATCCCGATCGCTACGTGCGAGACCTACTTCTCGCAGTACGGTCCCGAGGTCTACGTGGCGGGCGACGGCGCCCGCCGCGATGAGGACGGCTACTTCTGGTTGCTCGGCCGCATCGACGACGTGATGAACGTCGCGGGCCACCGACTCTCGACGTTCGAGATCGAGAGCGCGCTCGTCGACGACCACGAAGGTGGCGGAGGCGGCCGTCGTCTCGCGGCCCGACGACCTCAAGGGCGAGGCGCATCGTCGCGTTCGTCACGCTTGAAGGCCGGGATCGAGGGCGACGACGCGATGCTCGCCGAGCTCCGCGAGCACGTCGCCGAAGATGATCGGCCCGATCGCCAGCCCGCACGACATCATCTTCACGCGCCGACCTGCCGAAGACGCGTTCCGGCAAGATCATGCGCCGGCTGCTGCGCGACGTCGCTCGCGGCAACACGCTGGGCGACGTGACCACGCTCGCGAACGCGGAGATCGTCGAGCAGATCCGCGAGCAGGTCGTCGTCCGTCGCGGGCGACGAGTGATCGCGTCGACGAACCCGTCTTCACTCGGCGCGGAGGCCGAGTTCGTCGCTGTCGCAGCGGATCGGGAGCCTCGCGACCGACCTACCCGGACGGCCGTCCGCACGTCGTGCCGGTCTCGCCGGTGCTCGACCTCGACCGCCTGATCTTCGCCACCGAGCCCGACACGCAGAAGGTGCGCAACATCGAGTCCAACCCGACGTCGCGATCAGCTTCGACGAGTACCACGAGGACTGGTCGCAGCTCAAGCAGGTCATCGTCCACGGCGTGGCCTACGTGCTCGACGCGGGGTTCGAGTTCGAGCGCGATCGCAGCCCTCCTCTACGAGAAGTTCCCGCAGTACGAGTCGGAGGCTCCGATCGACGAGGGATCCTCCCTGATCGTCGAGGTCCGGGTCGAACGCGTCGTGACCTGGGGGCTCTAGCGGTTCGGCGTGACGTGACGCCGCATGAACCCGAGCATCAGCTCGACGTGGCGCGATCTGCTCGGCGACGCTCGTTGGCGTGATGGCCCGCCGGATACAGATGCACCTCGACCTCGCGGCCACGCGCCCGCAGCGCGTGCGCGTACATCATCACCTGGCCGAGCGGGCACCGGCTGTCGTGCTCGCCGGCGATCATGCAGCATCGGTGCCGTGACCCGGTCGACGTAGGTCATCGGGTTCCGCTCGCGATACAGCTCGGGCACCTCCATCGGTGAGCCCCCCATGATCGCGACGATCCCAGTCGCGCAGGGCCGGGGCGCACTCGTAGTGCGCGGCCACCGAATCGCCCACCGGGATCCCCGCGATCACGCAAGCCCAGCGGTCGGGGCGAAGACCCGCGTTCAGCGTGGCGAGATAGCCGCCCCACGACCAACCCTCCAGCACGACCCGTGACGGGGTCGACGATCCCGGCCGCGATCAGGTGGTCGAGTCCGGCGTTGAGATCCTCGGACTCGGGGAATCCGATGTTGCGATCGAGTGCCTTGCGGAACGCCGCTCCGTAGCCCGTGGATCCCCGGTAGTTGACCATGCAGCACCGCGTAGCCCGCGTCGGCGAACGCCTGACGTCTGGGCTCGAACGCGTCGGTGTTGTGATAGCTCGGGCCCTCCGTGGACGGAGACGATCGTGGGGTACGGCGCCGGGCCGTCGGGCACGCATCAGCCAACCCTGGATCCGGTCGCCGGTCGGATTGTCGAACCAGAGCGCCTCCCACGGGCGTCCCGCGGGCGCTGGATCGCCGGGCGGCGCGACGACTGCGACGTCGTCCACGCCGGTCCAGACAGGAGCCCGGCGACCATCCTCCCGTCGCAGCCAGACGCTCGCGTCGGGGCGCACTCCACCACCCGAGATCGTGCCGCCCGTCACGGTGATCCGTGTGGTCGTCCCACCCCCGAGGTCGTGTCGATGCAGGGAGTGCACGGCCTCGTGGTCGAGGCGGAGCAAGAGCGCGGAGGCGTCGGGGTACCAGTCGGTCAGGGTTACGGCGCCGGGCAGCTCAACTGGCGATCTCCTCCGGTGACCCTTCGATGGGGTCCCACATCCAGGGACGTTCGAAGCCCCCGATCTCGCGGATGCACGACGAGTCGCTGGTCGCCGGCGATCGGGGACCAGCCGGCCGGCTCGACCGGGCCTGCCCGTCGTCGGCGAGCTCGGCCACCTCATCGCCCGTGCGGGCGTCGAGCGATCGCGGACGGCCTGATTCGAGATATCGGAGCGCTCGGAGTGGCGGATCGCGAGCAGGGCGCCGTCGGCCGACAGCCCGCCGGGTCCCTGCGGCCATTCCCGTCCCACGCCCGCCGGCCGCGCGTGGCGGTAGATCTCGTGGGCCGGGTCCCCGTCACGCGACGACCACGGCCACGTACCCATCGTCGGTCGCGAACCCCGCCGCGACTGCGTCGGCGCACGAGGGACAGACCCGACATCCACGCGTCGTGCACGTCCCGGGAACAGCGGGGCCGCTTCGCCGCCTTCGAACGGCGAGACCATCCATCGGCCGCGCTCGTCGCCCAGCGGGTCGAGCCACCACACGATCCCCGTGCCGTCGGCGGTGACGTGCACCTCCTCGGCTCCCGACGCCGTCGGTCGAGACGACGCGACGCTGGCCCGTCGAAAGGTCCCAGGCCCAGGCCTGCGACGAGCCGTCCTCCGTCGAGATCACCCCCAGTCGATGCGGGGCCGTGGCCGACCATGCGACGTCGTCGATCCGGGGAGCCGTGAACCTCGTCCGCCAGAGCTCGTCGCCCATCCGTCGCCTTCTCCTCGCCGATGCGTGGCCCGCCGAGCCTAGTCGCTGCCGCGGACTCTAGGATGTATCGGTGCGTGTGCGACGTCACCGCCCAGGGGCCAGAGGCGGTCGGAGGGATGATCTCGTCGACGTGCTCGTTCCGTCGTCCTCTCGCGCGCGCGTGGGGGAGGACGAGGATGCCTGGTCGCCTCCTCCCGTCCCGACCGGATGGCGCAGCCGATGCGATGGCCGGGCCCTGTTCCTGGCGAGGATCGGTGTGGGGTTCGGCCTCCTGCTGCTCATCGTTCCGGGGCTCATCGCGCATCGCCAGGTGGGGGAGTGGCGCACGGGCCATCGGTACCGGCCGCGACTCGCATGGGCGCTCGGCGCGCTGGCGCTGTGGTCGATCGCAACGGCCGTGCTGCTGGCGACCCCATACCGTGGCGTCGTCGCGTTGGCGGTCCTCTCGTTGCCGCCCGCGATCTGGATCGCCACCCGCGACTAGGGTCCGCTTGTCACGACCGGGGGGGTTCCCGCTACAATCGTTAGCACTCGGTACCATAGAGTGCTAGCAGTCAGAGACCCAGGCTGAAAGGCCGCGACCGACAGGAGGGAAGGGATGGCCACGAAGATCATCTCCTTCGACGAGGACGCGCGGCGTTCGCTCGAGCGGGGCATGGACCAGCTCGCTAACGCCGTGAAGATCACGCTCGGGCCCAAGGGCCGCAACGTCGTCCTCGAGAAGAAGTGGGGAGCCCCCACGATCACGAACGACGGAGTATCGATCGCCAAGGAGATCGAGCTCGACGACCCCGAGGAGAACATCGGCGCCGAGCTGGTCAAAGAGGTCGCCAAGAAGACCGACGACGTGGCCGGTGACGGCACGACGACCGCGACCGTGCTGGCCCAAGCCATCGTGAAGGAAGGCCTGCGCAACGTCGCCGCCGGTGCGAACCCGATGGCGCTCAAGCGCGGCATCGAGCGCGCCACCGAGCTGGCCGTCGAGGCGATCAAGAACCAGTCCAAGGAGGTCGACGACAAGGCGGAGATCGCCAACGTCGGCGCCATCTCCGCCGCCGACCCCCAGATCGGCGAGACGATCGCCGAGGCCGTCGACAAGGTCGGCAAGGACGGCGTCATCACGGTCGAGGAGTCGAACACCTTCGGCATGGAGCTCGACTTCGTCGAGGGCATGCGGTTCGACAAGGGCTATCATCTCGCCCTACTTCATCACCGACGCCGAGCGCATGGAGGCGGTGCTCGAGGACCCATACGTCCTCATCGCCAACTCCAAGATCAGTGCCGTGAAGGACCTGCTCGCCCCGCTCGAGAAGGTCATGCAGGCGGGCAAGTCGGTCCTGGTGCTCGCCGAGGACGTCGAGGGCGAGGCCCTCGCGACCCTGGTGGTCAACAAGATCCGCGGCACGTTCAAGTCCGCCGCCGTGAAGGCTCCCGGGTTCGGCGATCGCCGTAAGGCGATGCTGCAGGACATCGCGATCCTCACGGGCGCCACGGTGATCTCCGAGGAGGTCGGCCTCAAGCTGGAGAACGTCACCCTTGACCTGCTGGGCACCGCCCGCAAGGTCATCGTGACCAAGGACGAGACCACGATCGTGGAGGGTGCCGGCAACCAGGACGACGTGGCCGGCCGCATCAACCAGATCAAGGCCGAGATCGAGAACACCGACTCCGATTACGACCGCGAGAAGCTGCAGGAGCGACTGGCCAAGCTGTCCGGCGGCGTGGCGGTCATCAAGGTCGGCGCAGCGACCGAGGTCGAGCTCAAGGAGAAGAAGCACCGCATCGAGGATGCCGTGCAGTCGACCAAGGCAGCGATCGAAGAGGGCATCGTTCCCGGTGGCGGTACCGCGCTACTGAACGCGCAGGCCGCGCTCGACAAGGTGGACCTGGAGGGCGACGAGCTCACGGGCGCCGCCATCGTGCGCCGGGCGCTCGAGGAGCCCATCAAGCAGATCGCCACCAACGCCGGCCTCGAGGGTGGCGTGGTCATCGAGAAGGTGCGCGCGCTCGACCCCGGCCAGGGCCTGAACGCCGCCACCGGTGAGTACGGCGACATGGTCAAGTTCGGCATCGTCGATCCCACCAAGGTGACGCGCTCGGCGCTGCAGAACGCCTCGTCGATCGCCGCGCTGTTCCTGACGACCGAGGCCATCGTCGCAGAGAAGCCGGAGAAGGCGCCGGCCGGCATGCCCGGCGGGGGCATGCCCGGCGGGGACATGGACTTCTAGGGTCCGGTCCCACACGAAGCACATCGAACGGGGGCCCCTGCGGGGCCCCCGTTCTCGTTCCAAGGCAGCGGCCTCGCCGTCGGGGCCCTAGACTCCGCCGCACCATGTCGCTCGCCCAGACGACGAGGGTGCTCACCGCGGTGATCCGCAACCGCGCGCTTCGGCGCGTGCTGACGGCGTTCTTCATCTTCAACGCCGCGGAGTCGGGCACGTGGGTAGCGATCCTCGTCTACGCCTACCAGCGAGGCGGCGCGCGGACGGCCGGGCTGGTGGCGATGGTCCAGTTGGTGCCGTCGGCCTTGGTCGCCCCGTTGGGTGCGACGCTCGGCGAGCGGTTGCGACGAGATACGGCGCTGGCGATCGGCTATTCGATCCAGGGGGCCGCGGCCGCCGCAACTGCCGGCGCGCTGGCCGCCGATGCCGCTCCGATGGTCGTATACGCGTGCGCCATCGTGACGGCGTGCTCGATCACCCTCACCCGACCGGCGCACTACGCGATCCTGCCCGCCCTCTCCCAGACGCCGAAGGAGCTCACCGCCGCGAACTCGGCGTCGACCACGATCGAGGGAGTCGCCCTCTTCGTCGGTCCCATGACCGCGGGGCTGCTTCTCGATCGCTCGGGGCCGGCGCTCGTGTTCGGAGCGATGGCGGCGTTCTCGATGGTCGGCGCGGTGCTCAGCGCGCGCCTCCCGTTGCATGAGGTCTCGGACGACGAGGCCGTCACGCCCGACGCGCTGGTGACAGCCGCGGCCGAGGGGATCCGGGAGCTGGCGCGAGATCCGAGCGCCGCCCTGCTCACGGCGCTCGTCGGTGCACAATACGTGATCCTTGGGCTGCTGGACGTGTTCTTCCCGTTGCTCAGCTTCGAGGTGCTGGACATGGGTGAAGGGGGGGCTGGACTACTCGCTGCTGCTCTCGGTGTCGGCGGCGTCATCGGCGGCGGCGCAACGGCCGTCCTCGTGGGCAGGCGACGGCTCGCTCCGGCGGTCGCCACCGGCCTCATCATGGCGGGCCTGCCCATCGTGTTCCTCGGAGCCACCGGGGTGCCGCTGTTCGCCATCGGCCTCTTGATCGTGGCGGGGGCCGGCAAGGCGTTCTTCGATGTGGCGGGCCGAACACTGCTGCAGCGCAGCGTCAAGGATGAGGTGCTGACGCGGATCTTCGGCATCCAGGAGGGGCTGATCATGGTGTCGCTGGCAGTGGGTGCCATCCTCGCTCCTGTGCTGGTCGCCGTGTTCGGCGTGCGTGGTGCCTTCGTGGCCGCGGGACTGCTGTTGCCGGTGATGTGGCTGCTCGCTCGGGGCCGCATCCAGGCGCTCGACGCCCACGCGATCGTGCCGGGGCCCGAGATGGCCTGGCTGTCGGGGGCCGAGCTGTTCGCCCCGATCGCGCAGCCGGCCCTCGAGCAGCTGGCCTGGCACCTCGACACGGCCTCCGTGGGCGCCGGCGTCGAGATCATCCTGCAGGGGGACGCCGGCGATCTGTTCTACCTCATCACCCAGGGGAGGGTGTCGGTCGACAAGAAGGGCGTGCGCGTGGCCGAGCTGGGCACGGGCGATACGTTCGGCGAGATCGCGTTGTTGCGCGACATCCCGCGCACGGCGACGGTCACGTCGCTTGAGCCGACGCGACTGCTGACGTTGGATCGAGAGGCGTTCCTGGCCGCCGTGAACCTCACGGCGACGAGCGCGGCCCATGCCCACCGAAGGGCCGCCGGCATGATGGGGGAGGAGCCCGGCGGATCGCAGGATGGCGCGTCCGACGAGGACCCACCGTCACAGAACCGCAACGAATAGCCTCGAACCCCCGCATCGAGAGCACCGAAGTAGGGGTGGAGACCCTCTCTCCAACCGAAGGCCTCGAGTCCCCCGGCTCGAGGCCTTCAACCATCTCGGGCTAGGATGCGCGAACCGATCCGCGGAGGTGGCTCTTGCATCGCGAGGTTCGCATCTCGATCCGCTGGCGCGACATCGACAACTACGGTCACGTGAACAACGCCGTGTATCTGACCTATCTCGAGGAGGCACGCGACCGTCTCGTGGAGGCGCTCGTCGGCACCGATGCGTGGGACTTCGTGCTGGCGCACGTCGGTATCGACTACCGCAGCCAGCTCACCCTGGAGGATCGGGAGGTCGTGGTTCGATGCGAGATGTCCGGCTTCGGTCGATCGAGCGTGCGGACCCGCGAGACCATCACGTCGGCCGGTGGCGCCCTCGCCGCGGAGGCCGAGTCCGTCATCGTGCCGCGCGATCCGTCGGGGTCGGGCAGCCGGCCGTTGACCGATTCCGAGCTGGCCACCCTCCAGGCGGCGCTCGAGGGCTGAGTTATTTCCTCGGCAGCAAGCGCCTGCCGTGCACGAAGTGATCGCGGTACCAGCCGTCGGACACCGGCATCAGCGTGACGCCGCCGGGCGTGTTCGAGGCGTCGAGCGAGTACCCACCTCCGATGTAGACGTCCACATGGTCGACCACCCCGTTGTCGTCGCCGTCGTAGAACATGAGGTCGCCCGGCAGGAGTTGGTCGTACGTGAGCGAGCCGATCCGCGCCATGTCGGCCGAGGTCCGCTGTGGGAGCGCCCAGCCTTCGTAGGGGCGCGGGGGGGCGACGTTCCAGGCCGCGCCGTCATCGGCCCGCATGGCCCACCACGTGATCCCAGAGCAGTCGAAGCCCGGGATCGGCTGGCCGCCCAGGGCGGCGGGAGCTGGACGACCGAGTCCCCATTCCCCGCCCCACACGTACGGGTAGCCGACGTAGTCGATGCCCCACTGCACGATCTGCAACCGCCTGGGTCCCATCTTCGGCAGGACGATCCCGTCGTACTGTCCGGCGATCCACGGGACGACCCAGTCGGCCAGGGTCTTCGCCCGGTACAGCGAGTAGGCGACCTGCGTCCTGGACATCGCCTGACGCGGGAGAAGATCGTTCGTGGCGTCCTTGGAGCTGGAGCGTAGGCCCAGTCGATAGCCGAGCAACAGGGCCCCGAAGTTGGTAGGTGTGCGGAACCTGTGGTCGTCGCGCGTGCGCAATCGATCCAGTTGCCGCGCGGTCGACCCGAGCCCCAGCGCCGTGACGAGCACCCGATGGGCGGCGGCGACGGTGATGGGCTTGTCCGGCGCGAATCGGCCGTCGGGCTGGCGCTTGATGAGGCCGAGCTTCACCGATACGTTCGCCCATCGGTAGAACTGGTCCGACGGGTCGAGGTCGGGGAGCACGATGCTGGGGTCGACCGGTTCCTTGCGGGCGAACGCCTTGACCACCGCACGAGCGAAGTACTTGCGGGTCTCGATCAGGTCGGGCTTGAAGGGGACGCGTCCGTCGGCCTGGGGCGCGAAGTCGCGCATCCAATCGTTCGCCTTCCCGACGTGGTCGATGGCGGCCTTGGCCCAGGCCTCGCCACGATCGAGGTCGCTCCACTTGAACTTCGCGGCCCCCCGGGCGGTCGTCCGAGGCAGGACGACCCTGAACGGGGCGGGGCCGGATCCGTTCTCGCCGGCGCGCAGGTCAGTCGCGAGGGAGGCGTCGGGGGTGATCGGAGCCGCGGGGGCGGGCGCGGCGAGCGTCGTCGCGAGCACGGTCGTGGTCGTGACGAGCAGCGTCACGGCACGCCGACGGAGCCGCCAACCTTCCATACCTCAAGGGTCGGCATCGCTCCTGACGAACTTGAGTCATCTGCGGTAGGACGGCGCCTCGGCAAAGGTCCTAGGCGCCGTCCTCCGGAGAGCCGAACCGCTGCGATAGTCTGCCCGCGTGCTGGGGAGTCGCGACGCCGTGGTGGTGGAGGTCCGTCCCTTCGACGTGCACGGGGTCGCGCACGTGGACGTGATCGTGGCATATGGCGACGGGTCGACCGAGACCGCGCGGCTAGGTTCCGAGAGCGTTCCCGCGGGCTTGACCCGAGGCGAGGCCGTCTCGGTGAGCATCGCCGTGAACATGATCGTGGCCATCGAACGCGCGGTGGGCGCCTAGTCTCGAGGTCCCTGGGCCCGCACCTCACGTACCTGCTCGAGCGCACCCCGGAGGTCCTGGAGCCAGTCGTCCTGGCGTTCGGCGATCAGCCGCACGCACCAGGCCAGCGCGTGGCTGCGACTGCGCGCGACCCCCGACTCGACCAGCGTGTCCAGCACCGCCCGCTCGGGCATGCGGAGTCGGGTCATGGCCGGCACGCTCAGCGTCGTGAATAGCTGGCGGCGGTTTCCGACCTCCACGCCCCAGGAGATCGTGCGGCCGAACATGTTCGCCGCCTCGTCGGCGATCTTCATCCGCTGGCCCCTCGTGTCCTCACGGAACCCGGAGATCCTGGCGACGCGAGCCATCTCGACGGCGTCGTCACCCGTATCCGCCGGCGTCGGATCGGCGAGGCGGCCCACCACGATGATCTCCTCACGGTCGATCGTGACCTCGGGCCCGGAGTCGAACCACGAGTCGGGGACCCGCCCGGCGAACCAACCCTGCACCTGTTCCACGGACCATGTCTGTAATTTCATGTAATGAAGATTACCTCATGAGACCGGATCTGCCTCACCCCCCCGTGTACCCTCTGGCTCCATGCACCCCACCCAGGAGCCCGAGACCGGCGCGTACGGCGGCAGCCGCCTGGCCGCGGAGCCGGTCCCACCGGGTGAGCATTCCCACGACGGCCGAGGCGAGTACGCACCCACCCTCGAGCGCTCGCCGAGCGCCGGCGACGCCGAGATCATCGAGGCGATCGCCGACGACGATGGCTGGATGGCCGACGTCCTGCAGCGCCTCGTGCGTGCGCCGACGACGCTGGGCAACGAGGAGCCGGGCCAGCAGGTGATCAGAGAGGCGCTCATCGACATAGGACTGATCCCCGTCGACGTGGAGATGGATGCCGATGCCCTGCGAGCCCATCCCGCCGCCTCGCCGTTCGACTGGGACGTGTCGGGCAAGCGGAACGTCGTGGCCACCTGGGAGCCGGAGGGCACACATGACGGGCGATCCCTGATCCTCAACGGTCACATCGACGTCGTGAGCCCCGAGCCCGTGGGGCAGTGGGGGGAGCGATCCCCGTTCTCGGGCGATCGCGAGGGCGACTGGGTCTATGGGCGCGGCGCGGCGGACATGAAATGTGGGCTCGCGGCGATACTCGGCGCGGTGCGTGGTCTGCGCCGGATGGGGGCCACGCCGAAAGGCCCCGTCTACTTGGAGTCCGTGGTCGAGGAGGAATGCACCGGCAACGGCGTGCTGCAGACCCTGATAGCGGGATACACGGCCGACGCCGCCGTCGTCGCGGAGCCGTTCGGTGCGGCGATCACGACCGCCCAGGTAGGAGTGCTGTGGTTCAACGTGCGGATCGAGGGTGTGCCTGGCCATGCCGCCGAAGGCCGCAACGCGACGAACGCCATCGAGGAAAGCCTCGCGATGATCTCCGCGCTCCGCGAGATCGAGGCCGAGCTCAATGCCGCGCCGCCGCCCCCGTTCGACCTGTTCGATCACCCGGCGAACCTCAACGTCGGCGCGATCAGCGGAGGAGACTGGGCGTCCACGGTCCCTGGCGAATGCGTGACGGAGTACCGGATCGCCCTCTACCCGGACATGTCGCTGGACGACCTCCGGGCACGCATCGAGCGCACGGTCGCCGAGGCGAGCGCCGGCCACCCCGGCCGCTCGGAGGTCAGGTATTCGGGGTTCGCGAGCCCGGGCTACACGATCGATGAGGAACATCCGCTGGTGACCACGCTCGCCGACGCATTCGGTCGCCAGTCGGGCGCCGCACCCGCGCTCGTGGCCACGACGGGAACCACCGACGCCGGGATCCTGGGCAACGCCGGGATCCCCTCGGTGTGCTTCGGGCCGTACGCCGAGCAGGCGCACGGGGTGGGCGAGCGGGTGTACCTTCCCTCCGTGGTACAGACCGCGCAGGTGATCGGCATGTTCGTCAAGGACTGGAGCGGCCTGTCGACGTAGCCCTGGCACTCGCCGCAACCGTGCTGCTGATCATCGGCGTCCGGTTCGCGGTGGATGCGCTCCGCAGGGGGCACCGCCACACGGTCTCCGAATCGACACCATCGCAGCCGCCCTCTCGCCCGACGGGGGATGGGCCCCTGCAGGGGATCGCCGCCATCCGCAACTTCTTCAGGACGAACGAGACGCCCGTCTACTTCGTCAGCGCGACGGCGTTCAACCTGCTGGGGATCGACCGCTGGGTCCGCAGCTTCCGGTTCATCAACTACTACGACTCGTTCGACGGGACCCATCCCAACGTGTTCACGCCCTCGGAGCGGAACCGCGCGCGTTCGGCTCTATCGAGGAGATCTGCAACTACCTGCTGGGCCACAAGGAGGTCGTCGACTACATCCGAGGACGCGGTGATGGCGGCAAGGTGGCGTTCTTGATGTTCGACGAGGAGACCGAACAGCTGGCCTCCGAGTTGGACCTCCAGGTGGCCTTCCCGTCGGCCGCCCTTCGCCGGCGGATGGACTCCAAGATCGAGACGACGCGGCTGGGGGACGAAGCCGGAGTGCCGAGCGTGCCGAACACGATGGGCCGGGCCGCGGACTACGCGGAAGTGCGGGCGCTCGCCGAGGGCGCGGGGCTCGGCGACGATCTCGTGATCCAGACCCCGTACGGCGACTCGGGCCAGACCACGTTCTTCGTCGCCGACGAGGACGACTGGTCCGAGCACGAAGCCGACATGGTCGGCCAGGACCTCAAGGTCATGCGCCGGATCGAGCCGCGTGAGTGCGCGATCGAAGGCGTCATCACGCGGCACGGGACGCTGGTCGGTCCGCTGATGACCGAGCTGACGGGATTCCCTGAGCTCACGCCGTACGACGGCGGGTGGTGCGGCAACGACGTGTTCCCCGATGTGCTCACGGAGCGGCAGCGGTCGCTGGCACGCGAGCGCACGTTCGCGATGGGTGAGCGCCTGCGAGCCGAGGGCTACCGCGGGTACTTCGAGCTGGACTTCCTCGCGGACGCCGAGTCGGGGGAGATGTATCTGGGGGAGCTCAACCCCCGCGTCACGGGAGCGTCGAGCATCACGAACGTCACGGCCGTGGCCTACGGCGACATGCCGTTGTTCCTGTTCCATCTGCTCGAGTTCATGGACGTCGACTACGAGATCGACGTCGACGAGCTCAATCGGCGCTGGGCCCATCCCGGCAACATCGACGACTGGACGCAGTTCATCCTCAAGCAGACCGAGGACGTCACCGAGCTGATCACCAGCGCGCCCGCGTCGGGCATCTGGCGCATGCAGCCCGATGGCTCGATCGCCTACGCGCGCCGCGAGACGGACTGGCACACGGTCGCCGACGAGCAGGAGGCCTTCTACCTTCGGATCGCGTCCGAGGGGCAATTCCGCTACCCGGGCGCCGACCTGGGCATCCTTGTGACGCGGGGCCGGTTCATGAGCGAAGAGCACGAGCTCGAGGACCGGGCCAGGGACTGGATCTCGGCGATCAAGGGCCAGTTCGCGAGCGTACCCCCCGAGTCGGTCCCTGAGTCGATCCCCGACGTGTCACCGGAGCCGTTCGGCTTCAAGATGCTGTGATGCAGACGGTGCCGTTCACGTTCACCTCGATCGAGGAGCTCGAACTTGGCCCGAAGTGGCAGGCGGTCTTCGAGGAGCGGTGGCCTCACTACCGCGCGTGGTTCCTCCGCGAGGGCGAGGCGGCGCGGCCGTCGTACGCGACCAGCGCGCGGATGCTCCGCGCCCACATGCCCGAGTTGGTTCCCTGGTACGAACGCGTGGTCGACCTGGCGGGCGGAGGCGATCTCGCGGCGCGGATGCTCTCGCTCTATCGGCCGCCTCCGTACCTCGCCGCCTGTTCACAAGGGGTGTGGACCCGCAGTGGGGGCCCGACCCTGATCCGAAACTACGACTACGCGCCCTCGCGTATCGAGGGCGTGATCTGGTCCACCCGCATGGAGCGCCGCGTGATCGGGATGAGCGACTGTCTGTGGGGGCTCCTCGACGGGATGAACGATTCCGGGCTCGCCGTGTCGCTCACGTTCGGCGGACGTCGGGCTCTCGGTGACGGCTTCGGGATCCCGATCGTGGTGCGGTACCTGCTGGAAACGTGTGACGACGTGGCCTCGGCGCGCGAGGTCCTCGCGCGGCTGCCGTACAGCCTGTCGCACAACCTCACGATCGTGGACCGTCACGGCGACGTGGTGACGGCCTACCTGTCACCCGATCGCGAGCCGATCTTCCGCGAGTTCCCGGCCGCCACGAACCATCAGGGGATCGTCGAGTGGCCCGAGCAGGCGCGCGCCACTCGCACGATCGAACGTGAGCAGCGGATCGTGGCACTCCTGGCCGGACCGGATGAGACCGTGGCCTCGTTCTACGACGCGTTCATGAGCGAACCGTTGTTCAGTACCTCGTACGCCAGTGGATTCGGCACGCTGTATACGGCGGCCTACCATCCCACCGAGGGGCGGGTCGAGTATCGGTGGCCCGAGCACTTGTGGCAGCTGTCGTTCGAGCGCTTCGTGGAGGCATCGCACACCGAGGTCCTCGCGGAGGGGTCGGTCGCCTAGGTGGGAGTGACGTGCTGAGCGAGCGATTCCATGTGGATACGTCGGGACGGGTCGTGGTCGATGTGTCCGATCGCGTGCGGGCATTCGCCTCCAGCGCCGGCGCCGACGGCCTCGTCCACGTCTTCATCCCTCACGCGACGGCGGGGGTGGCCGTGATCGAGATCGGCTCGGGCACGGAGGCCGACCTGGAACGGGCGATCGAGCGGCTGCTTCCGCGCGGCGAACCCTACACCCACGCTCACGGCTCCCCCGGGCACGGCGGAGATCACGTGATGCCGGCGTTCGTGGCACCGACCGTGTCCGTGCCGGTGATCGACGGGGTGCTTGCCCTGGGGACCTGGCAGTCGGTGGTGGTGGTCGATCCGAACCGCGATCACACCCGGCGTCAGGTCGTGCTGAGCTTCCTCGAGGGCTAGAGGTACTGGCCCGGCGGCCGGTCGCTGCCCCGTGGGGTCGTCGACACGGCCTGCACGTCGCGTTCCCGGAGCAGGATCAGCTCCTCGCCGTCGATCTCGACCTCGAGGCCGGAGGCCGGCAGATACAGCACGCTGTCCCCTTGGTTCGCCGCCCTGACGTCGGGGCCGGTCAGCACCACGCTCGCCCAGCTGAGACGCTTGGGGGCGGGCATCGCCGTCGCAGGGATCAGCAAGCCGGAGTTCGACGTGCGCTCGCCGTTGCCCGGCGGCCGAACGACCAGCCGGTCGCCCGTCAAGCGCAGCTCGGGATCGGCCCGCGTCGTCGCCTTGGATCGTTTGACCGCGCGTCGCACAGGCTTCGGGTCGGTGGCGGCCTCGTCGTCGGGGGTGGCAGGCATCACGGCGTCGAGTGTAGCGAGCGGCAGCCTGTACGATGCGGCCCGTGCGCGCTGAGGAGCTGCTGAGACAGGGCGAAGCAACCCTGAAGGCCTCGCCGGCGATCGACCACTGGCAGAAGGACCGGGAGCTGATCGAGGCGGAGGATCTGCTGATCCATGTCCTGGACGACGACGTGGACCCCGTCCTCGAGGTGGCGACCGTCGACCGCCGCAGGTTCGAGCGGCTGGTGGCCCGGCGGGCCACGGGCGAACCGATCCCGTTCATCAAGGGCTACGCGTCCTTCCGCAGGATCCAGCTCGTCGCCCGGCCCGGCGTGTTCGTGCCGCGCGACTCCTCTGAGTTCCTGGCCGAGCAGGCGATCCGTCGGCTGAGGGGCCGGCGGAAGCCCGTGCTCGTCGATCTGGCCACGGGAGGAGGGGCCATCGCGCTGTCCGTGGCCGACGAGGTCCCGGTCGCGGAGGTCTGGGGCTCCGACATCGCCGCGGATGCGATCCGCTCGGCGCGCGCCGACGCCCGCCGACTCGAGCTCGAGGCCTCGTTCGTTCGAGGCGACCTGTTCGAGCGACTCCCGCAGCGGCTGCGTGGTCGTGTCGACGTCGTCACCCTGCACCCGCCGTACGTGGCTCGCGCCGAGTTGAAGGACCTCCCCGACGAGATCACAGGATGGGAGCCGCCTCACACGCTGACGGACCTGAGCGCCGACGGGCTCGGGTTGGTGGGGCTGGCCGCGGAGGAGGCCCCGCGCTGGCTCCGACGGGGCGGCTGGCTCCTGATCGAGGTCAGCCCGGATCGCGCGCGCGCGGTGAAGTCGGTGCTCACCAGGAGCGGCTTCGCCGATGTGCGGAGCACCCAGGGGGGGGAGTTGCGCGTCACACGCGTCGTCGTCGGGAGAACGCCGTGACGATCGAGGCGCCGTACGGCACGTGGTCCTCTCCGCTGTCCGCCGCCCTCGTCGCTCGTGCCGGGGTTCGCTTCGCGCAGCCCTGGATCGAGGACGACGCCGTCTACTGGCTCGAGGAGCGGCCGGCCGAAGGCGGCCGGGGCGTCGTCGTTCGCGCCGACCCGTGGTCCGAACCGGTCGACGTGACTCACGATGGCTTCAACGTCCGCACCAAGGTGCACGAGTACGGGGGAGGGGCGTACCTGGTCCACGGCGGCTCGGTCATCTTCAGCAACTTCGACGATCAGCGTCTGTACCGCCACGATCCGGGGGCCGAGCCCGTGGCGCTGACGCCGGCCACCGACGGACGGCACCGATACGCGGACGGGCGGGTGACGCCCGACGGCGGGTTCGTGGTCTGCGTGCGGGAGCGCCACGAGGCCGACGAGGTGATCAACGAGCTGGTGTCGATCCCGGCGGCCGGCGGGCAACCGCAGATCCTCACGGGGGGGCGGGACTTCTACGCCGCGCCCCGGATCTCACCCGACGGAGCCACGATCGCCTGGCTGTCGTGGAACCTTCCATGGATGCCGTGGGACGGCTGTGAGCTGTGGGTGGCCGACCTCGCCGTCGGCGGAATCTCCGAGGCACGCAAGGTAGCCGGCGCCGACGGCGAGGAGTCCGTCGTCCAGCCGGAGTGGAGCCCAAGCGGTGTGCTGCACTTCATCAGCGACCGGACCGGGTGGTGGAACCTGTATCGGGAACGGGACGGCGCCGCGGAGGCGCTCCATCCTGCCGAGATGGAGTTCGGCTGGCCGATCTGGCAGTTCGGGACGGCATGCTTCGGGTTCCTCGACGATGGGCGCGTCGCCTGCTCTTGGACGGACCGGGGGGTGCAGCACGTCGGCATCCTCGATCCCGAGACGCGCGAGCTCGTGCCGCTCGATCTCCCGCATACCGCCCTCGACTATCCGACGCTGCACGCCGAGGGGTCGCAGATCGTGTTCATCGGAGGCGGGCCCGACATCGCCGAACAGGTCGTGTCGCTCGATCTCGGCTCTCGTGCGGTCGAGGTTCTGCGCGAGGGTGCCGATCTGGGTCTGCCGGCCGCGATGTTCTCGGCGCCCGAGAGCATCGAGTTCCCTACCGAGCACGACCTCACGGCGTTCGCGCACTTCTACCCTCCCGCATCGGCGGAGTTCGTCGGACCCTCCACCGAGCGGCCCCCGCTGATCGTCATGAGCCACGGCGGCCCGACGTCGGAATCGACGGCCGTGTTCGACCCGAGTATCCAGTTCTTCACGAGCCGGGGGTTCGCAGTCGTCGACGTCAACTACGGGGGGAGCACGGGGTACGGTCGCGCCTACCGTCGGCGTCTCAACGGGAACTGGGGCGTGGTGGACACGATGGACTGCATCAACGCCGCTCGCTACCTCGTCGATCGCGGGGCGGTCGACGGCGACCGACTGATCATCACGGGAGGCTCGGCCGGGGGCTACACGACGTTATGCGCACTCACGTTCCACGACGTGTTCGCCGTGGGGGCCAGCTACTACGGCATCTCCGACCTGGAGCCGTTCGCCACGGGCGACACCCACAAGTTCGAGTCGCGGTATGAGCACATCCTCGTCGGCCCCTATCCCGAGCGACTGGACCTGTACCGGGCACGCTCCCCGATCCATTCCGTCGACCTCATCTCGCGGCCGATGATCCTGCTGCAGGGCGACGAGGACGAGGTGGTCCCGCCGTCGCAGTCCGAGGTCATGGTCGACGCGCTGGTCTCGAAGGGTATCCCGCATGCCTACCTGCTATTCGAGGGCGAGCAGCACGGGTTCCGCCGAGCAGAGACGATCGCCGCAGCGCTCGAGGCCGAGGTGTCGTTCTACGCCCAGATCCTGGGGTTCGAGCTGGGCGACGAGATCGTGCCTGTCCCCATCGTGCGGCCGTAGTCCGGGTCCCGTCGGAATCGGGTCCATCGGCCCGAGGAGCCGGCGTCCCGGGTCGCCGAACATAGGATGAACCCGCACCTACCGGAGCCCGACATGTCTACGACGAAGAAGCCCGCTCGCCCGCCCGCCCGCAGCTCGAAGAAGCAGCGCCGACAGGCCGAGGCCCGCCGGCGCCGCCGCAACAACCTGTTGATCGGTCTCGGCGTGGGCGTCGTCGTCGTGATCGTCGCCGCCCTCGCCTTGTCGAGCCCTCCCGAGGAGGAGGGGACGGGTCCCGCGTCGGTCGGCGAGGTGTCGATCGATCGTTCTCCGGGGGCCCCGCTGGCCGAGGGTGAGGCGGTCCCCGAGTTCACGGCGCCGATGCTCGGCGGAGGCACGATGCGCTGGAGCGACTACGTCGGCTCGCCGACCGTCCTCGCGGTATGGGCTCCCTGGTGCCCCCACTGCCAGGCTGAGCTTCCGCGACTCGGGCCGGCGGTGGCGGCTCGGCCCGAGCTGCAGATGGTGTCGGTGGCCACGGCCATCGGCCAGAACCCCGGCCCGACCCCCGAGGGCTTCCTGGCCGATGAGGGCCTGTCGTTCCCGGTCGGGATCGACGACGCCCAGGGCACGATCATGGCCGGCCTCGGCGTGCAGAGCTTCCCGACGACGTACTACGTGGCCTCGGACGGCACCGTGGTCGCGATGACGCAGGGCGAGGTGCCCGAGGACCAGCTGAACCAGATCCTGGACGACCTGGTGGCCGGCGGGTAAGGGCCTCAGCCGCCGATCATGGACATGCTGCGAGCCGGCTGCACGAAGTCGGGGTGGTTGATGCGGTGCCCCGACCACTTGCGCCACACGTTGTCGCGGATCAGGGCCGTGAGTTCGGCGTCGGACGCGCCGGCGCGCATCGGGTCGCGCAGGTCGGTCTCTTCGTGCGCGAACAGACACGAGCGCACCTGACCCTCCGCCGTGAGCCGGAGCCGGTCGCACGAATCGCAGAACGGCTCGGTCACGCTCGGGATCACCCCGATCGCCCCGGGCGCGCCGTCGGCGAACCCGAACAGGGTGGCGGGCTCGGCCCCGTGCGTGGTCTCCCGCAGGGGGTACGCGGCGCCGATCGTCTCGAGGATCCGCGCGGCGGGAACGACCTTGTCGCGCTCCCAGGCGTGCTGAGCGTCGAGGGGCATGTACTCGATGAATCGCACCTCGTAGCCCGTCGCTCGTGCCCACGACGCGAACGAGACCAGCTCGTCGTCGTTGGTCCCGCGGATCACGACCACGTTGATCTTGATCGGCGTGAGTCCAGCGGCCTCGGCCGCCTTGAGGCCGGCGAGCACCTTGTCGAGGGCGTCCCGGCGTGTCATCTCGGCGAACCGATGCCGCAGGAGCGAGTCGCATGACACCGTGGCGCGATCGATGCCTGCCTCGGCCAGCGGCCCGGCCAGGCGATCGAGCAGCATGCCGTTCGTGGTGAGCGAGATGTCGAGGTCGGGGCCGATCTTGCGAAACATCCGGATGAGTCGCGGCAGGTCGGAGCGTACGAGCGGCTCGCCGCCCGTCACCTTGAGCGATCGGATCCCTAACCCGACGAACAACCCGAGCGCTCGAGTGAGCTCCTCGAACGTGCAGATCTCGTCCTTGGGGAGCCAGTTCAGACCCTCGGCCGGCATGCAGTAGGTGCACCGGAAGTTGCATCGATCGGTCACGGAGATCCGCAGATCGCGGGCGACTCGACCGAACGTGTCGGTCAGCGGGCCCTCGACGGGCATCGTCGGCGATGTGCTCACCTGGCCAGCGTACCCTCGGGGAGCGCCAGGGGGCTAGGGGGCGTCGTCCACCGCGGCCCGCAGCGCCTTGACGGCCTCGTCGAACGCCTCTGAGCGGCCCACGTCGCGGCCCTCGGCAGCGGCCACCGCCGAGCCCAGCAGGAACGCGGACAGCGGCGTGACCCGGCGCTCGATGCCGTGCGCCACCTCGCGGGCCGCGTCGAGGAGCACCGCGGTCTCGTCTGCCGACAGGGGTCGCACTCCGAGTTGCTTCGCGAGATCGTCCACCCAGCTCACGTGCCCTCCTAGGTTCGGTCGTGGACGCCCAGCTTATCGACGCGCGTGCATCGCTCCGCAGGGCGCATCTGGCACGATAGGCGTATGGGATCGCTCACGGCGGTGGTCACCGTGTCCGACGGCGTCGCGAACGGGACGCGGGAGGACACATCGGGAGCACTTGCTCACGAGTTGCTCGACGCTGCGGGCTTCTCCGTGGCCTCGCGTCTCGTGGTGCCCGACGAGCGCACCGAGATCGAGGCCGCCCTGTCGGATCTGGCCGCCGGACACGCGCTCGTCGTCACGACGGGGGGAACGGGTTTCGGACCCCGCGACGTGACGCCCGAGGCGACGCGCGCCCTCCTGGATCGCGAGGCGCCGGGGCTGGCCGAGCTGATGCGCGCCGAGGGCCTCGCGCACACGCCAATGGCGTCGCTGTCCCGGGCCGTGGCCGGCACGCGCGGCACCTGCCTCATCCTCAACCTCCCGGGCTCGCCGGCCGGCGTTCGGGAGGGCCTCGACGCCGTCATGGGCGTGCTGCCTCATGCGGTCGAGTTGGTCGCGGGCACCACCGGGGAGCACCCCACGGGTCACACCGCAGGCGCGCCGGTCACGAGGACCGCGGCGGCCCCGCCGGGTACGGTCACGGTCACGGCCGTCAAGCAGATCGGCAGCCCGCCGTGTCCGGTCGGCGCCCGCATGGTGGCCGGGGCCGACGGACCGATCGAGGGCACGCTCGGCTGTGCGGAGTTCGACACGGCGGCGATGCGGGCGGCGGCCGAGGCGCTGACCTCCGGGGTCGGCCCGCACACGCAGGTCTTCCACCACGATCTCGGGGACATCGAGGTCTTCGTGGAGCCCCACCCGGCGCCTCCGCTGCTCGTGGCCTGCGCGGCCACACCTGTCGCTGTTGAGCTGCTGAGGTTCGGTCGTGCGCTCGGATACCGCACGGCGCTGGTTGAATCGCGCCCCGCGCGGATCGAGGCGCCCCACCGTGACGCGGCCGATCAGGTCGTGGGCGACCTGGGCGACCTCGAGATCGACTCGGACAGCGCCATCGTTCACACCGACCACGACGCGCCCGGCGTGGTCGAAGCGCTGGCCGCCGCGTTGCGCGGACCGGCCGGATACGTCGGCGTGATGGGAAGCCGGCGTCACGTCGGACCGCACGTCGAGGCGCTGCGGGGCCTGGGGTTCGACGACGACGATGTTCGACGGGTTCGCTCGCCCGTCGGGATCGACCTCGGGGGCACGTCCCCTGCCGAGATCGCGATCTCGATCGCGGCGGGGCTGGTGGCGGTTCGGACCGGACGCGTGGGCGGCTGGCTCGACGCGGGGGACTAGGGGATGGCCCACCTCGCGCCGCGGCCTCGCGGGGAGCGCCGCCGCCGCGTGGGGGTCGGCCTGTCCCTCGCGATGCTCGCAGGGGCGGCGCTCGTGGCGGAGACGCCCGCCGTCGATCGTGCCGCCCTTCCTCCCAACGTCATCGTCATCCTGAGCGACGACCAGTCGATCGGGACGCTTCCCTCGGATCCCGCCGCCATGCCGTGGCTGCAGGGGCAGATCGCCGACCCCGACGGGGGGTGGCTATGGTTCCCTCAGGCGTTCCTCAACACCCCGCTGTGTTGCCCGTCGCGCGCGACGATCCTTACGGGCGGGTACTCCCACCACACCGGCGTGCCGCGCAACCAGGATGGCGAGCTCCTCAACGAGTCCGACACGCTGGCGACTCGGCTCCACGGCGCCGGCTACACGACCGCGCTCATCGGCAAGTACCTGAACCGCTACCCCTGGACACGTGGCCCGTACGTGCCGCTGGGCTGGGACCGGTGGTTCGCCAAGCGCAACCTCGATAAGGGGACGACGTACACCGACTACCAGATCGTGGATCAGGGCGTGCCCCTGTTCGTGAGCGACATCCCAGGTGGCTACGCCACCGACTACCTGGCGGAGCGGGCCGTCGGGTTCCTGGAGTCGCAGCCGGCCGGTCTGCCCTACTTCATGCTGTTCGCGCCGAGCGCTCCCCATTCGCCCTGGACGCCGGCACCTCGTGACGAGGGCGCGTTCGACGGCGTGCCCATCCCGATGCCCCGACTTCGCACGATGAACCACGTCCGCGGCGCTCCCGAGTGGGTGCGGTCGCTCCGGCCCATCGATCCGGCCGCACATAGACGGCTGCGGATCTGGCGCCGACGAGAGAGCGAGACCCTGCTCGCTCTGGACGACGCCATCCGCCGCCTCGTGGAGACCGTGGACGCTCGAGGCGAATTGGAGAACACCGTATTCATCTTCCTGACCGACAACGGCTGGTCGTGGGGGGAGCACCGCTGGATCGGCAAGCGGTGCCCCTACGATCCGTGTGTCCGCACTCCGTTCGCGATCCGGACGCCGTGGGCCGACGCCGCGACGATCGATGCGCTGGTGTCGAACGTCGACCTCGCGCCGACGATCGCCGAGCTCGCGGGGGTGCGTCCCCCTCTCGAGGACGGCTTGAGCCTCGCATCCATCCTGCGTGGCGCACCGCCGGGCTCTCTCGACCGCCGAGCTGTGTTGCTGGAGTTCGCCGGCGATGAGGACGTGCCTCCGTGGTGGGGGGTCCGCACCCGATCCTTCGCCTACCTTCGCTCCGACGGCGGGTTCGTCGAGCTCTACGACGTCGCCGGGGTGCGAGGGGCGGCGGATCCGCTCCAGATCCACAACGTCGCGGGTCGCCGCGCGTATGCGCCGATCGTAGCTCGCCTCGATGCCGTTCTGGACGAACTGCTCGGGGCCGGCGGCTAGACTGCGCCCGTGCAACAGCGACCCGGCCCGATCCTGCGGCCGGCGACCGTGGGCGCCCGGCGCCGCGCGAACCGGCGTCGCGTCTTCGTCGCGCTCATGGTGGTCGCGCTCGGCCTGCTCGTATGGCAGTTGTGGCCCTCCGACGCGTCGCTCGACGTCGCCGGTCCGAGTGGCGCCACCGGGGACAAGGGAGGTGGGAAGAAGGACGACGGTGGGGGTGCGATCGTCGAGGGTGAGAACCCGATCGAGCACGTCATCTTCATCGTGAAGGAGAACCGCACCTTCGATCACTACTTCGGCCGGTACCCGGGAGCCAACGGCGCGACCGAGGGAGGCACCCTGAGGTGCACCGATCTTGGATGTCAGGACGGCCCGATGGTCCCGCTGAAGCCCGCCCCTTACGTCCAGCCGCACGACATCACGCACGGGTTCTCCTCGGGCCTGTACTCGATCAACGGCGGCAAGATGAATGGGTTCAACGTCATCGGGTTGGGCCAGGATCTGTCCGGCTACGTGCAGCATTCCCGCGAGACGCTCCCGAACTACTGGGCGTACGCGGACCGCTTCGTGCTCGCCGACCGCTTCTTCACCTCGATGTACGGCCCCACGTTTCCCGAGCACCTGTACACCGTGGCCGCCCAGGCGTACGGGATCATCGACAACAAGACGAACAACGACACGACCGGCAACTACTGCGACGACCCGCTCGAGTTCACCAAGCGGTTCCCGATGGAGGACCTGTCGGGGGATCAGCTCTCCCGCATCATGCGGCTCGAGGACAGCATCACGTCCGACATCCCCGGCCAGCTCGACAAGATCGCCGCCTACTGGGAGGACACGCGTACGTGCTTCAACATCCCGGTTCTGCCCGACAAGCTCGAGAAGAACGACATCAGCTGGAAGTACTACGCGAACGAGGATCAGTGGATGAACGGACTTCAGTCGATCCGCCACGTGCGCTTCGGCCCGATGTGGTCCAAGGTTCAGTCCCCGGATAACTTCATCCCGGACCTGCGCAGCGGCGCGCTCCCTCGGGTGTCGTGGCTGATACCGCCCGAGGGCATCAACGAACATCCCGGCGCCGGTACGAACGTGTGCTCGGGGGAGAACTGGACCGTGGAACAGATCAACGCGGTGATGCGGAGCGAGTTCTGGCGCTCCACGGCGATCGTGCTGGTCTGGGACGACTTCGGCGGCTTCTACGACCACGTCAAGCCCCCGCACTACGACGTGATGGGTCTAGGTCCGCGCACGCCCGCGCTGATCATCTCCCCCTACACGCGCCGAGGCGAGAATCCCGACGGAGGCTCGATCGACAGCACGGTGTACGAGTTCTCCTCCGTGTTGAAGTTCATCGAGGAGCTCCATGGACTCAAGCCGATGACCGAGCGCGACGCCCGCGCGGATCCGCTCACGGGGGCCTTCGACTTCACTGCGAAGCCCCGGTTCGAGAAGTTGATCCTGGAGCCGCGCGACTGCCCGACGGCCTGACGGCCTGACGGTCAGCTTGCGGCTGGCTCGACCCAGGCGGCATCGGGCAGCCCGGCCGCGATCTGCTCCCGCCACCACTGCTGACCCTCGCCGGGCAACGTGTAGATCGGGTCGAAGTACACGTACTCGCGAGTCAGCGCGTCGGGGTCGTCGAACTCGATCCCGGTCCGGTAGTTCTTCGTCCAGGTCGAGATGCCCTTCGTGCGGTCGTAGTCCTTGAGCATGTGGACCCACCGCTTGCCGACGAACGGCACGTCGCAGATGACCCGCGGCGTCGCGAACCCCGGCAAGTAGCCCAGCAGCGCGAACTGCAGGGCCTGTGCCTCGGCCACCGAGGTTCGCCAGTGCTCGGCGTTGGGGATCATGTCGCACATGTAGAAGTAGTACGGCATGACCTTCGCGTGATCGAGCAGCATGAAGCACAGCTCGAGCAGGTCCCCCGGGGCCGTGTTCACGCCCCGCAAGAGCACGCCCTGATTGCGCACGTCACGGAACCCCGACTCGAGCACCATCTTGACCGCGTCGCCGACGAGCGGTGTGACCTGCTGGGCGCAGTTGACGTGGGTGTGCAGCGCGATGTCGACCCCGCGGTCGAAGGCGCGGGCGCCCATCCGCTCGAAGGCGGCACGGACGTCGTCCTGCAGGAAGTGCTGCGGGATGCCCATCAGCCCCTTCGTCGCGATGCGGATGTCGCGGACGTTGTCGATGTCGAGCAGCGACATCACGAAGCCCTCGAGCCGCTTGATCGGCACGTTGGCCATGTCGCCGCCCGACACGACCACGTCGCGCACCTGCGGCGTGCGGCCGCAGGTAGTCGAGCATCAGGTCCCAGCGCTCGTTCTGCTTGGTCTCGAACTTGTACTTGAGGACCTGCAGCGTGTCGTTGCCCACGAGGTCCATCCGCGTGCAATGCCCGCAGTACTGCGGGCACGTGGGGATCAACTCGGCGAGCACCTTCGTCGGGTATCGGTGGGTCAGCCCCTCGACCGCCCACATGTCGGCCTCGTGGAGCGAATCGCGCGAGGCCATCGGGTGGGAGGCCCACTCGGTCTCGCGATCGCTGAACGCCGGCGCCATGTATCGGCGCACGCGATCGGCCCGAAGGTCCTCCTCCTCCATCGTGTTGATCATCTGTGGCGGGATCAGCATCGACATCGTCGCGCGCTCGTGCTGGTCGCGTTCGATGTCGGCGAGGAGCTCGTCAGACAGGTGGTCGCCCAGCGCCTCCTTGAACTCCTTGAGGTTCTTCACCGAGTGGGCGCGCTGCCACTGTGCCGAATGCCACTGCTGCCACCGTGACGTCGTGGTAGGCCGGCAGGCGGGTCCAGTCGGGCTCCGCGTACTCGCGTCGTAGCGGGTAGTGGAAGGGCTGATCCTCGGCGGCATGCGCGAGCGACTCGCGGTGGCCGGGACGTGCGTCGCTCGCCATGGTCGTCGCCTCCACGCTCATGCTCGCATCTCCAGGCCTCGATCGGTTCGAAGGGGTGCCGCCGGGTCGCGGCGACGTCGGACGTTCATCGCCAACAGTGAATCATACCCGGACAACGTCCGGCAGAACAGTCGGTCGGCAGGATGATATCCGGCAGGCTGGGACTCAGCGACGGCCGCGCTGCTGGAAGCCGCCGTCGCGACGAGGGCGTCGTTCGACGCGGACCTCGGCAACGTGCTTGGGGAGCCGGGCGCGCATCGGCGCGTGACCCGTGCGCTCGTAGCGAACCATCACGTGGTCGGCCTGCTGGTGGCGCTCGGTCTCGCGCCACCCGTTCGCGATCATGTGCTTGTGGCGGTTGGCGGCGGTCTTGCGCAGCTTGTCGGTGCCGGGAACGCGGACGTACAGGCGCTCGTGTGTGACTTCTCGATAGTCGGCCATAGCCCGCACAGACTAGCAGGGCGTCACCCGTCTTCAGCTTGTCACCCGTTCGACCGATACCAGACCCATATGGGGGCTCCATCGGCCGGCGGTGACGCCGTTCTCGCCGCCGTCGCCTACGCCACCGAGCATCTGCTCGGCGGGGAGGGCTGGGCGGATCGGCTGCACGAGGTGCTCGAGCACCTGGGTGCTGCCGCGGGCGCCGACCGGGTTAGCGCGTTCCAGAACGTTCGCGATCCCGGTGGACGCCTGTGGATGGACCTGCGAGCGGAATGGGACGCCCCCGGCATCCGCCGCGTCTTCGACGACCCGACCAACCATCTGCATCCCTACGCCCCCGACTTCGCCCGGTGGATCGAGGTGCTCTCGGACGGACGCATCATCCACGGGGCGGTCTCGGAGTTTCCAGCACATGAGCGCCGCGTCCTGGCACCCGAGCAGGTCGTCTCGACGATCGCCGTGCCCGTGCATGCACGAGGCGAGTGGTGGGGGTTCGTCGCCTTCGACGACTGCGAAACCGAGCGGCGCTGGACCGACACCGACATCGATGCGCTCCGCACGCTGGCGGGCACGCTCGGGGCGGCGGTCGAGCGCGAGCGGACGGAGGAGGAGCGGCGGTTCGCCGAGGATAGGTACCGCGCCATGGTAGAGGAGGGGCCGGCGGTCACCTACGTCGATGGCCTGGACGAGTCCGCGTCCACGATCTACATCAGTCCGCAGATCGAGGGGTTGCTGGGGTACTCGCCGCACGAGTGGGTGGCCGATCCTGAGCTGTGGCCCAAGCTCCTTCACCCAGACGACCGAGCGCGGGCGCTGGCCGAGAACGAGCGACACAACGAAACGGGCGAGCCGTTCCGGCTCGAATACCGCATGTTCCATCGCGACGGCCGTGCGATCTGGGTTCGCGACGAGGCGACGATGGTCCGCGACCAGAACGGGGTCCCGAGGTTCTCGCACGGCGTCATCGTGGACATGTCGGATCGCCGCCATTCCGAGGAGCAGGTCGCGTACCAGATGTACCACGACGTGCTGACCGGATTGCCGTCCCGCTCGATGTTCGAGGAGCTCCTCGAGCTGGCGATGTCGAGAGCCGAACGCCACGAGGGCGCCGTGGCGGTCATCGTGGCCGACATCGACGACTTCCGGCTCGTGAACGACTCGCTCGGTCGCCAGGTGGGCGATGCGTTGCTCCAACAGGTGGCCGAACGGCTTCGTGAGGCGACCCGTGAGACCGAGGTGGTTGCCCGGCGGGGTGGCGACCAGTTCCTGCTCCTGTTGTCTGACCTCGAGACGGGTCTCGAGCTGGATGCGGCGGCCGTGCGGGCGGAAAGCGCCGCCCAGCGCCTGCAGGAAGCCTTCACTCCTCCCTTCCTCATCGACGGAACCGAGCTCTATGTCAGCCTCGCCCAGGGCATCAGCCTGTTTCCCCAGGACGCGGACGAGGCCTCGGCCCTGATGCGCAACGCCGAGGCGGCGATGCACGAGAGCAAGAAGGCGGGTTCGTCGAGCTACACGATGTCCTCGCTCGGCGCGAGCGACTCCTCGGCCAAGCTGCGGTTCGTGACCCGTCTGCGCAAGGCCGTCGACGCCCAGCGCTGGGTCCTGCACTACCAGCCGATCGTGGAGCTCGATACCGGACGGATGCGTGGGGTCGAGGCGCTGATCCGATGGGCGGAGCCGGACGGAACCATCGTGCCGCCGAGCGAGTTCATCCCGCTCGCCGAGGAGCTCGGGCTGATCGAGTCGATCGGCGACTGGGTGGTGCGCGAGCTCGCGTATCAGGCGACGGCATGGAAGGAGCTCGGGATCGACCTCGAGGTCGGGTTCAACCTGTCCCCGCGGCAGTTCTGGCGTCCGGACCTCGCCGAGCGGATGCTCGAGCAGGTTCACGACGCGGGGATCGAGCCCGCGTCGGTCGTGGTCGAGATCACCGAAACGTCGGCGATGATCGATCCCGACCGCGCCCAGGAGATCCTGTGGGACCTGCATCGGGGCGGCCTCCGTATCGCGATCGACGACTTCGGGACGGGATACTCGTCGCTGTCGCGCCTTCGCGAGATGCCGGTGGACATCTTGAAGATCGACCGCTCGTTCGTGAGCCGCGTGGACGAGGACCGACAGGCGGCCAGCATCGTCGCGGCGTTCCTCGAGTTGTCGAGCGGGCTGGAGATGGAGACGCTCGCCGAGGGGATCGAGACCGATGGCGAGCTGAGTTTCCTGAGAGCCCGCGGGTGCTCGCTCGGGCAGGGATTCCTGTTCTCGACGCCCGTGCCGCCCGAAGAGATCATCGCGTTGTCGCTGGGCGGCATCCCCATGGGCGGCCGGGTCGCTACGGCGTAGGGGCCTCTTCCCGAAGCGCCGTCAGCGCCCGCTCGCCGATCGCCCGCGCATCGATCCCTGCCCATGCCCGCAGCTCCGCGGGCGTGCCCGAGCCGGCCAGGGCCCGGACCCCGAGCACCTCGACGCGACCGACCAGGGGTCCCGTCGATGCGATGGCCGCGAGCACGGCCTCGCCGAGGCCACCCTCGACGCGGTGGTCCTCGACCGTGACGACGAGCCCGGTGTCGTCGATCGCGGCGCGCAGCGTCGCCGCGTCGATCGGCTTGATGGAGTAGGCATCGATCACCCGCGCACTCACACCTTCGGCCAAGAGCCGATCCGCGGCCTCCAGGCACGCCACGAGCGTGACCCCGGCGCCGACCAGGGTGACGGAATCGTCGCCGGAGCTCCGCAGTGTCTTGCTCCCACCGATGGGGAACCGCTCGTCGGGCGTGTACAGGGCGGGGGTGGCCTCGCGGGTCGTCCGTAGATAGACGATGCCGCCGAGGTCGCACATCGCAGTGACGAGTCGCACGGTCGCATTGCCGTCAGCCGGATACAGGACCGTGGACGAGTCCAGCGCCCGGAACGTGGCCAGATCCTCTACGGCCATCTGAGACGGCCCGTCCTCGCCGATCGACACGCCTGCGTGCGAACCGGCGATGCGGAGGTCGGCACGGCTGATGGCGCCCATCCGCACGATGTCGGCGGCTCGGGTGAGGAAGGCGCCGAAGGAGGCGCTGAAGGCCGTCTTGCCGAGGGCCTGCATCCCCGTTTGGGCGCCGACCATGCACTGCTCGGCGATGTACATCTGGAAGAAGCGCTCGGGGGCGACCGCCTCGAAATCCTCCGTATGTGTGGAGTTCCCCACCTCGCCATCGAGCACCACGACGTCTGCGCGGTGTCCGGCGAGCCATGCCAGGGTCTCGCCGAACGCCTTCCTCGTCGCGATCGGCTCGGTGTACGCGGGGGCCGGCGCGGTCGTGACGTCGCCGAGTTCGAGAGGGGTGAACTCTGCGTGCATCGGCGGGGTCACCACGATCGAACGGATCCCGCCGAGTTCCTCGATCGCCTGGCCGGCGCGATCGGCCGGGACCGCCTTGCCGTGCCAGCCCTCCTCGTCCTGCAGGAACGAGACCCCATGCCCCTTGTGGGTCCGAGCCACGATCATCGTTGGCGCGTCGTCGGCCACGGCGTCGCGATACGCGGCGTCGATGGCGGCCACGTCGTGACCGTCGACCTCGATCGTCGACCACCCGAACGCCTGCGCCCGTCGAGCGAACACGTCGCCCTGCCAGCCGTGCATCGTCGGGCCGCGCTGCCCCAGGCGGTTGAGGTCGACGATCGCCGTGAGGGATCCGACCTCGTGGAACGCGGCTGCCTCCATCGCCTCCCAGACCGAGCCCTCGGCCATCTCGGAGTCGCCGAGGAGCACCCAGACTCGGCCGGGCGAGCCGTCGAGTCGCATCGTCAGCGCCATCCCGAGGCCGACGGCTAGGCCCTGCCCCAGCGAGCCGCTGGCCACGTCGATCCAGGGGAGTTCGGGAACCGGCGCCGGGTGTCCCTGGATCGGCGAGTGCATCGCGCGAAGCGACATCAGCAGCTCGTCGTCGATCGCCCCGATGGCCTTGAGGGCCGAGTAGAGCGCGGGCGCCGCATGTCCCTTCGACATGATGAAGCGGTCGTTCGCCGGGTGCGTGGGGTCGGCCACGTCGGTTCGCAGGTGGTCGGCGTACAGGACGGCCAGCAGGTGCGCGCACGACATCGACGATGTCGGGTGTCCAGATCCCGCCTGGGTCGTGCAGCGGATGCTGTCCACCGCGATCTGAGCGGCCAGGTCGTTCCAGGGCTGGATGCGATCGTTCACTGGGTCTCCCTCGTCGGGCCTGCGAGTGGCCGGTGGCGGAGGTCAGGGTACCGCCCGTTGTGGGCGCCGTCCCCCGACGTGCCCAGGCCTCCTGGTGGCGCACCCACCCGGGGCGCCCGGCAGGCCGTCCGGCCTGTAATCTCGGTGTCGATGGGAGACGAACCTACTTTCGGCTCGCTCGGCGTCTCCGCCGCCGTCACGGAGGCCCTCGCGGAGCGCGGCATCCTCTCCCCCTTTCCCATCCAGGTCATGGTGCTCGAGGACGCGACCGACGGGCGTGACACGCTCGCGATGTCCAAGACGGGCTCGGGCAAGACCCTCGGATTCGCGATCCCGATCGTCGAGCAACTCGATCCGAAGGCCAGCGCCCTGCCCGAAGCCCTCGTGCTCGTGCCGACCCGTGAGCTCGCCACCCAGGTCTCCGAGGACTTCGACGATATCGCCCGCGCCAAGCGGCTGCGGGTCAAGGCCGTCTACGGCGGCACCAACGTGAAGGAGCAGGCGCGGGGCGTCGAGCGGGCACACATCCTGATCGCGACCCCGGGGCGCCTCGACGACCTCGTGGAGCGGGGGATGGTCCATCTAGGCGCCGTGCGGATCCTGGTGCTCGACGAGGCGGACCGCATGCTCGACATGGGGTTCCAACCTCAGGTGGACCGCATCGTTCGGCGCCTCCCGAGGGATCGACAGACGATGTTCTTCTCCGCCACGCTCGACGGGGCGGTGGGCCGCATCGCCGACGTCTACACCCGCGATCCCGTGCGCCACGAGATCGAATCCGTCACCAAGACCGTCGATGAGGCCGACCACCGCTTCATCCCGGTCGCCTCACGTGACAAGCTGGACAAGCTGAAGGAGCTCGCCGAGGCCGAGGACTCCAGTGGGCTCACGCTGGTGTTCGTGAACACGAAGAGGCATGTCGACACGCTCGCGCGGCAGCTCCGGAACCAGGGTGTGCCCACCGTGGCGATGCACGGCGACATGACCCAGCAGGCGCGCGAGCGGGCGCTCAAGCGGTTCGAGGAACGACACGTGGGGGTGCTGATCGCCACCGACGTCGCGGCGCGTGGCCTCGACCTCGATGACATCACCCTCGTGATCAACTACGACCCGCCCCAGGACGACAAGGGGTACGTCCATAGGGTGGGGCGTACGGCTCGAGCGGGGAGGACGGGCACGAGCGTCACCTTCGTCACGCCCGATCAGGCTGGCGACGTGAGCAGGATGGCGGCGCGGCTGGACCTCCACGAGGAGTTCGAGCAGGAAGGGATGAAGGTGGCGCCGCCTCGCACCGTGTTCAGCGGGAGCGTGGGAGGCCGCCGCAGCGGGCTCAGCCGCCCGAAGCGCCGACGCTGAGTCGCCCGGCTAGCTCGCCGCCTCGCCGTCGACGACGGCGAGTTGCGACCTACGGTGCATGGTCAAGATCTCGTCGGCCGGCACGGGCCTCGAGAAGAAGAAGCCCTGGCCCAGTTCGCATCCTCGTGCGCTCAGGAAGCGCCATTCCCGCTCTGTCTCGATCCCCTCGGCCAGCGGAGTCATGCCCAGGTTGTTCGCGAGCGAGATCATCGCGGACACCATGCTGCCGGCGTTGCCGTCCGCGTCGACGTCGCGGACGAACGAGCGATCGATCTTCAAGATGTCGACCGGCATGTGACGCAGGCGAGCCAGCGAGGAGTACCCCGTGCCGAAGTCGTCGATCGCGAGTCGCAGCCCGCGTTCGTGCAGGTCGGACAGGATCGCGACCGTTCGATCGGGATCTCCCATCGCGGTCGACTCGGTGATCTCGACGGTGATCCGTCGCGGGTCCATGCCCGCGACGATGAGCGGCGAGATGATCTTGTCGACGAGTTCGTTCTGCCATAGCTGGCGCGGTGACAGGTTGAAGCCGATGTCGAGGATCAGCCCCTCGGCACGCCACTGGGTGTCCTGGCGGCAGATCTCCTCGATGACCCAGTCGCCGATCGCCTCGATCAGTCCCATCTCCTCCGCGAGCGGGATGAACTCCCCTGGAGGTACGAGACCTCCCGTGGGGTCGGGCCATCGGATCAACGCCTCGACGCCCACCATCCGGGCGTCGTTGAGTTCCAGGATCGGCTGGTAGTGCAACGTCCACTGCCGTTGCTCGACCGCCCGCCGCAGGCGTGTCGACAACGACAGCCGCACCATGGCGTCCTCCGCCTCAACGGTGTGGATGACGTAGCCACCCGGGCCGGCCTTCTTGCTCGCGAACATCGCCGTATCGGCGTTCCGCATCAGGTCCAGACCGTCGGCGGCGTCGACAGGGAACACGCTTAGTCCCATGCTGGCGGTCAGGTAGAGCTCTGTGTTGGCGATCTCGAAGGGCTCGCGGAGGGCCTCGTGCACGCGGACGGCCACCGACTCCGCCATCGCCACGGCACCGTCTCGGCCTCCGGGCATCGGCGGCGTAAGGTCCAGGTCGGCGAGCATGAGCAGGAATTCATCGCCTCCTGGGCGCGCCACAAGGTCGGTCTCACGAGTGGCGAATCGCAGGCGTTCGGCCAGCTGGCCGATCAAGGCATCGCCGGCTTCGTGCCCCAACGAGTCGTTGATCAGCTTGAAGTTGTCCAGATCCACCGACACCACCGCGACGCCGAGGTCGTTGCGGCGGGCGCGAGCCAGGGCGAGCCCGAGGAGCTCGTCGAACATCGCGCGATTGGGCAATCCCGTCAGCTTGTCGTGATACGCGAGGTAGGCGAGCTGGGCTTCTGCAGCCTTGCTCTCGGTGATGTCCAGCATCACACCCTGTATCAGCCCGGGTCTGCCCTCGTCGCCGGGCAGCACGATCGCCGAGTCACGGAACCACACCTCGCGCCCGTCGCGAGCGATCAGGCGGTACTCGTACACGAACGGCTGGCCGGATCCCCTTCCTCGCAGGTAGGTGGCCATGGCCGCATCACGGTCGTCGGGGTGCAGCATCGATTCCCATAGGGCGGGGTTGTCGATGTACTCCTGCTGCGTCACTCCGAGGAGGCGTTCGATCTGCGGACTCACGTAGGACGTCGACATCTGCTCGTCGACGATGTCGATGTAGACGATCGCGGGGATCTGCTCGACAAGCGCTCCGTACTGCGAGTGGGCCACCTCCAGCTCGTGCTGGACCTGCACCCGCTGGCTGATGTCGAGCATCAGTCCCAGCCAATGGACGGGGTGGCCGTCCTCGTCGTGCACGAGAACCGCTTCCTCACGGATCCACACCGTCCGTCCGTCGCGGTGGAGCACCCTGTATTCGGTGCGGAACGGCGTTCCGGTCGCGACCGATGCGTCGCTCTCCGCCAACACGCGCGTCCGATCGTCGGGATGGATCGCCGCCTCCCACGATCGCGCGTCGACCAGCCATTCGTGCCTCGACAGCCCGAACAGGTCCTCGATACGGGGTCCCACGTCGATCATCGGGGCGTGATCGACGACGCTGTCGAGGTAGATCACGGCAGGGAGCATGTCGATGAGCCCGCGGTATCGTCGCTGGAGCTCGGAGAACCGCTCCGCGAGCGGCCGATCATCGAGCTCGGCCGGTAGGTCGAAGAAGCCGGCCTTGGCCGGGGCCTGCGGTGTCACCCCACTCGCCTCGTGCGTGGTCAAGAAGGCCTACCTGTTTGTGAGTAGATAGGGAGGTCATCGGCACCACGGCAGTCGCTCTTGAGCAGCTGCGCAAGCGATTTCGCGGTTTCAGCAGGCCTCTTGGTCGGGCAGGAGGGGCCTGAACACCACGCCGAACCGCTCGCCGCCGCTCACCCATGGCGTGAGCTCGTTCGCGCTCGCGGCCAACGGGGCGAGCGTGGATCTCCAGTCCTCTCCGATCACGGCGAGACATCCGTACCCTGCGGTGTCGGACGGGACGTTGGCGAGCGAGGTCCCCAGGGGCCATCCGATGGGCTCCTGAGGAAGGTCGGGTACCCGTTGGGGCCCGCCAACGAAGACGAGTGATCCGTGGGCTTCGTAGACGGCCTCCGGTCCGAGGGCTCCCTCGGGCAACCACTCGGAGAGGTCGTTCAGGCGGGTGACGAACGCGGCGAGCGCCTGACGGGCCTCGAACTCATCGACCGACATCTGCTCGGGGCGGGCATCCATCTCGAACAGGGCGTAGACCGAGAACGTGTGCGTGGCCTCGTCGATCGAGATGGTGAACGTGGTGGTCGGGGCGTCGGCGATGAACGTGCTGGCGAGGTCGGTCAAGTCCTTGCCATCGGCCACGCCGGCGGCGACAGCGGCCTCGAGCACGGTCCGGAGCCCGTCCTGCGACAGGGCCCGGGAGGCGAGTGGGGGAAGCGCCGGCCCGGGGTAGATCTCGGCCTGAGCTCCCGGTGTGATGAGCGTGCCGTCACCGAACAGGCTGAACTCCGGGACGAGGCGGAGCTGGTACTCGACAGGGGTGAACCCTCCGCCCGTGGCGACCCTCAGGACGAGCTCGTCGGCGCCGGTGGGGTGGGCGGAGCCGGTATCGGGATCGGATGTGGCCTCCGCGCACGCCACGAGCGTGACGGCGACGAGCAGAGTGGCGGAGAGGGCGCGTAGCTGCATCGGGCGGCTCCTGTTCCGGGATGGTCCCATTCTGACGTTCGCGCGAGGCTCACGGTTCCCCGAACCCCGCGTCACTTCGGTCCGTGTAGCGTGTCGGCGTGGAGACGAGGAACGCCCTGCGCGCGAGTCTCGGGCCCGTGGGGGCCTGGACGTTCGCGTTCGATCGGATGGCGGCCGACCGCATCAGGTCGGCCGTCGGTGAGCTCGAGGAGCTGGGCTTCGGGGCCGTCTGGGTGCCGGAGGGGTCGACGTCGCGCGACGTGCTCGCGCACATGTCGCTGCTCCTGTCCTCGACGAAGCGCATATCGATCGCATCGGGGATCGCGAACATCACGGCCCGCCCGCCCGAGGTCCTGGCCACCGGTGGCAGGACGCTGGGCGATGCGTACGAGGGCCGCGCCGTGGTGGGTATCGGCGTGGGTCACGAATATTCGACCCAGGCTCGCGGCGTCGATTGGGCGAACCCGCTGCAGCGGATGCGCAGCTATCTCGATCGGATGGATGCGACCCCATGGGGGTGGGAGCCACAGGTCGAGCCGCCGCGGCTGCTCGCGGCTCTGGGGGATCGCATGCTGGAGCTCTCGGCCGCGCGGGCGCTCGGCGCCCACTCGTACTTCGTGCCGGTCGCCCATACGGCACACGCCCGCGAGGTTCTCGGGCCCCGGCCCGTGTTGGCGGTGGAGTTGACCGCGGTCCTCGAACCCGATCCAGCGATCGCGCTCGAGCGCGCGGGGGCGTGGGCCGGCCGCTACCTCGAGCTGCCGAACTACGCTCGGAACCTGCGACGCTTCGGCTTCGACGACCGCGAGCTTTCCGGGTCCGGCAGCCCTCGGCTACTCCAGGCGACCGTCGCCATGGGAGACGAGGCGCGCATCGCCGAGCGCGTGCAGGAGCATCTGTCGGCCGGCGCCGATCACGTGTGCGTGCAGTTGCTCGTGGCCGAGGGCGCCGATGTCGCGGAGGACTACCGCGCGATAGCTCCCGTCGTGCTCGGGTCGAGTCGAGCACGCACCTGATCGCTCCGCAGCTCGCGGAGGGCATCCCGGCCGATCCACCGGGCGCTCGTGGACTCGAGCATGCACAGGTGCTCGGCCTCCGAGATCGCCGCGGCGTTGAGGCTCGGTGTGCGCTTGCCGATCTGCCGGAGGGCCCAGCTCACGGCCTTCTTGACGTAGTTGCGTTCGTCGAGCGATCCGCGCCGTATGGCGGGGAGCCAGCCGAGCCACGCGGCCTCCGAGGGATCGTCGTCGTGCACCGCGAGCACCGCCACGAGCGCGAAGCCCGCCCGCTTGACGAACTCGCGCTCCGAGCGCATCCACGCTGTCGCTGCCCGGCGCGCGTGGGGCGTGCGCACGAACAGGTTCAAGCAGACCTGGTCGCAGAGGTCCCACGAATCGAAGTCCGCCGACCAGCCATCCATCTGCGCCCTCGTGACGCGACCGGGCTCATCCACCATGCCGGCGACGATCCGTGCCTCGTGGATCTGCGTGTCCCACAGTGCCAACGCGAGCGCGTGATCGCCGCGATGCCCGCGCGCGATCCTGCGGCAATCGGGGATGCTCACGCCCAGCGCCCTGTCCACGCGGATGCCGACTCGGGCCATCCCAGGCCGCCGGGTCGGATCCGCCGCGGCGCGGAGCTCATCGAGGACGGACGCCGCATCTCCCATGCCCCGATGCTACGGGTCCCTGAGAGGATGGGTCCATGTTTGCCCCGTCCGATCGAGCGCCGCTGTCCCTCGCGCTGGCAGATGGCACCGCGTTGGTCGTCTTCGTCCTCGTCGGGATGCGCTCACATCACGGGGGAAGCTATCTGGAGGTCTTCCTCCGCAACGCGATCCCGCTGTTGGGCGCCTGGGCACTTGCCGCCTCCCTGATCCACACCTACCGCGGGCGGGGATTCCGCCGACTGATCTGGACGTGGATCGTCGCCGTTCCCGCGGGGGTCGCCTCGCGTTCGTTGTGGGTGGGGTCACCGGACACCGTGGGGGGGTTCGTCACCTTCCTCGGCGTCTCCCTGGCGTTCACGCTGGTGTTCCTGATGGCCGGACGAGGCCTGGTGGCGGCGTTCGCTCGGATGCGGGATCGGGACACCGCTCAGTAGCGGTCGTCGCGCGGAGGCGGGAGGTCGCGCCCGGGCCCGGGAGAACTGTCGGCGTCGCGCTGGACGCGGCGCATCTGACGGCGGAACGCCCACGCTGCGAGCATCGCGAGCACCGCCACCGTAAGGATCAGGGTGAGCACCAGCACGGCGGTCCACTTGAGCACCGTGCCGAGCACACCGAGCGCCGCTGCGATCAGCAGCAGGATCAATATGAACACCATCATGGCGTTAGCCTACGACCCGCCGGGCGAACGTCTCGATCCGCCGAACCACCCCATCCGGATGCTGAAGCGGGAGGTCGTGGATCCCCTGCATCCACGAAAGCGTCACCGGGCGATCCCGGGTGATGCGCCGCACGGCGTGGGCTCCCGAACGCTTGCCGGCCTCCCATTCCTCGGCCCCGGGACCTCCCGCCCCGTGGGAGAGGATGGCGTGTGTCGGGACGGCGATCCTCGACCACGCCGCGTACGGGTCCTGTTCCCAGATCGCCCTGAGGATCCGGAAGTGGTTGGCACGTGAGAGCCGCGGGGCGATCGTGCCGTCGCCTCGCACGCGCATCAGCGACAGGACGATCCGCTCCACGTCGGGCGTGAGGTCCACGCTGTCGGCGAACAGGGTCCTCACGAGCGCCACGAACTCCTCCAGCGGCATGCCCGTCAGATGGGGCGGCGCCAGTCGTTCCTTCGCGGTGACCCAGTCCATCGAGTCGCGCATCCTGACGACTCCCCCGTCGATGAGCACAGCGCCGAAGATCGCTCGTGGTCGATGGGCTGCGAGCTCGAGGGCCGTCATCGCCCCCCAGGAGTGCCCCGCCACGATGGGTCGACGCAGCCGAGTTTGCCGGACGACGGCGAGCGCATCGGCGCGCACGCGATCGAAGCCGTATCCCGACGTCGGCTTACCGCTCCGGCCGTGTCCGCGCGCGTCGTAGGTCACGACCCGGAAGCGGCGCACGAGCCGGGGGAGCATCAGGTCCCAGATCCTCTGAGAGCTGGCCAAACCGTGCAGCAGGAGCAACCCCGGTGCGGTCGGCCCAGGCGGGTCGAACATGCGCGCGGACAGGCGTATCCCGTCGGGCGTCACCACCTGCGTCGTGGGCTCCGGCATACTGCGGCGATGGTAGACGAGTACCGCTCCCCGCTCGCCAGGAGTGCCAACCGCGGGGCCGTCGCGATCGTGACCGGCGGCGGCACCGGGATCGGCCGGGCCACGGCGAGGGAACTCGCGCGCACCGGCTCGTCGGTGGCCATCTGCGGTCGCCGGCCCGAGCCGGTCGAGGCCGTGCGCGCCGAGCTGGCGGCGGTCGGACATCGCATCGTGGCCCAGGTCTGTGACATCCGGGAGGCGGACCAACGCGAGGCGTTCGTCGATCGGGTGGGAGCCGAGCTGGGGCCGGTCGACATCCTCGTGAACAACGCGGGCGGTCAATTCGTCGGGCCCGCCGAGACGGTCTCGCTCAAGGGCTTCCGTGCCGTGCATCGACTCAACGTCGACGTCCCGTGGGAGCTCACGCGAGAGGTCGCCGTCAGGTGGATGATCCCGAACCGCCGCGGCGTGGTGGTCTTCATCGGGTTCAGCCCTCGCCGAGGAGTTCCGGGGATGACGCACGCGTCGAGCGCGCGAGCCGCGGTGGAGGCGATGGCCGCCGGCCTGTCCAACGAGTGGTCCAAGTTCGGTATCCGCTCGGTGTGCGTGGCGTGCGGGCTCATCGACACGGAGGGCATGGAGCAGTACGGCGGCCCGGCCACGATGCGTGCGTTCGCGAAGGAGGTACCGGCACAGCGGGCCGGGACTCCCGAGGAGGTCGCCTCCACGATCGCCTTCCTGACCTCGGCGGGTGGCGCCTACGTCTCGGGCAGCACGGTCCTCGTCGATGGCGGAACCGATGCCTGGGGATTGGGGATCAGCCCGCCCGAGCTCGAGCCGTGAGTGCATGTGACTTGCCCGTGGCCGGGGGCCTCGGCGAAGATGAAGGCTCACGCCGCGAACGACGAGGTTGAGCGATGCCCCCAGCACGATCGATCGGACGGCGCGACTTCCTTCGGTGGTCGGGCGCCTTCACGGCAGGCGTGGTCGCTGCCGCATGCACTCGAGACCCGTCGGTGTCGGCGGCAGCGTCGGTGTCGGCGGCACCGCCGGTCGCCGCCGGGATGGGGCCCGACTTCAGCAGTGGTCGGCCCATCGAGAAGATGCGCACGCTCCGCGTCTACCAATGGCGCGAATACCTGGCCGACGACGTCCTGCGATCGTTCGAGCGCCGCTTCGACGACGTCCATGTCGAGGTCGCCAGCTTCACCCAGATCGACGAGGCGGTGGCGGCGCTCGCCGATCCGGCCGCCAGGTACGACGTGTTCTTCCCCACGATCGACGTCCTGGACGGCCTGATTGCGGCTGGCCTCCTGCGGCCGCTCGATCACGATCTGGTGCCCAACGTGGCCAACCTGTGGGGCTGGTTCCGGGAGGGCGACGGACCCTTCTATGACCCCGGTCAGCGCTATACCGTCCCGTACACGGTCTACTCATCCGGGATCGGATGGCGTGACGATCTGGTGGCGGCGTCGGACGCTCCGCCGGCTCGTGGCGACCCGATCGGCCTTCTCTGGGACGAGAAGTATGCGGGCGCCGTCGGCGTGTACGACGACTACGTCGAGGCGATGGCGCTCGCCATGCAGCGGGCAGGCGTGTCCGATGTCCGTACGCCGACCGATCCCCAATTGGCCGCCGCCGCCGACTCCCTGTCGCGTGCCGTGGCCAGGGCGGATCTGCGATTCACGATGGAGGGCGCCTGGTGCGGGCTCCCCGAGGGCACGTTCGCCGCACACCAGGCCTGGTCGGGCGACGTGCTCACCGCGAGGCGCTACGCCCTCGAGTCGGGTCACGTGGACGGGGTCGACCGACTCCGCTACTGGTCGCCCTCGAGCGGCCGCGTCGTGGGATGCGACCTCATGGCGGTATGTGAACGGGGCCGCCACCCCGACCTGGCGCACGCCTTCCTCGACCACCTCCTCGACCCACGAATCGGGTTGCGGAACTTCTCGTGGAACGGCTACCAGCCGCCGCTCGACGCCGTCGAGCGCTCCGTGTTCGTCGACCCGTCGTCCGCGTGGCATGGGATCGTTCCCGCGTCGCTCATGGACGCGCTCCTGACGCCGGCCGAATTCGGGGAAGGACGCATGCTCGTGGGGTTCGATCCCGCGGAGCGCGCGCGCTGGCTGACTCAGTGGAACCGGGTCGCTCCGGCAGGCTGATCGCCCCCCATCCGGGAGGGGAGCCATTCGCCGGTCAGGTCGTACGCGCCGAAGGCCGCCACGAGATCGCCGGAGTTCGCGTCGACCACCTGCACGAGCATGTTGTCCTCGGTGCACCCGTCCGCGAGCCCGGCTCGGCTCGGCGACACGAAGTCCCCCTTCGCCGTGAAGTAGCACAGGTCGTGCGTGAAGAAGACCCAAGCGGGCCCCCACCGCGTGCCGTCGTCGTCGTTGCTGACCTGTCCGAAGCTCACCGACACGTCACGAGCGAGGTCGGCGCCGACCAGGTCCTCGTACACCGTGCCGGGGTCCGTTCTCGGGGTCCCGTCGACCGGCTCGAGCGAGTACCCGAACGTCCCAGGGATCGGTTCGGCCTTCGTCTGGCGATACGCCGAGTACGGGTCGGGGGAGCCCGAGCACGCCGCGAGCAGCGTCGCCGTCACGATCCCCGCGACGAGCCGGCGGGCGTGTCCCCTCGAGCGTACTGGCATGCCGCCAGCCTATCCCCGGCCCTCCGGCGGCGGGAACGCTCCTTTCGACGTCGGCCCTCGACCGCGCTAATGTCGCCTCCTGCCCGTCAAAGTGCCCGCCGATGAAGGGAGGTCGCATGTACGGAACCGTCGCGCGCGCCAGGGTGCTGCCGGAGAACCGGCAGCGATTGATCGAGTTGACGACCGGTCCGGAGTACCGGGACGTGCCCGGGTTCGTGACCTCGTACATGTTGTTCGAGAACGAGGGCGACGCCGCGTGGATCGTCGCCGTCTTCGAGGATCGAGCGTCGTACGAGCGCAACGCCGACGACCCGGCGCAGCATGAGCGGTACGTGGAGTATCGCGCGCTGATGGAGAGCGACCCCGAATGGCACGACGGAGAGATCGTCAAGGGGTGAGCCGCGCTCGGCCGCGGGTGGCCTACCGCGGCCCCGAGCCCGCGTACTAGTCTGGGTCCTCGAAGACTCGACCACCTCGGAGGGATTGACGATGGCAGACGCCCTGCAGAACTACCTCGACGGCAAGTGGGTCGATGCGCTCGACGGGGGCAGGTTCGACGTGTTCGACCCGTCGACCGGCGAGGTCATCGCCACCGCCCCAGACTCCCAGCCCTCCGACGTGGACCGAGCCGTCGAGGCCGCTCGGCGTACCTTCGACGATGGCACGTGGTGGCCTGGGACGCCCGCCCGAGAGCGCGGCAGCATCCTGTTGCGCGCCGCCGACATCGTGCGCCGCGAGCGGGACCGCCTCGCCGCCTTGGAGTCGCTCGACGCCGGCAAGCCGATCGGGGAGGCCGGGGCCGACATCGACGAGGTCGCCTTCATGTTCGAGTACTACGGCGGCTGGGCTACGAAGATCGCCGGCGAGAGTCAGCACGTGGACGCCGACGCGATGTTCATGATCTGGAAGGAGCCCGTCGGCGTGGCGGTCGGTATCACGCCGTGGAACTACCCCATGATGATGGCGGCCCAGAAGGTGGCGCCGGCGATCGCGGCGGGGTGCACGTTCATCCTTAAGCCGCCCGAGCAGACGCCGCTCACGTGCCTCGAGATCCCCAAGATATTGGAGGAGGCGGGCCTGCCGGCCGGCGTGCTGGGCGTGCTCACGGGCTTCGGTGAGACCGCCGGCGCTCCGCTCACCACCCACCCCGGCGTGGACAAGGTCGGGTTCACGGGGTCGAAGGAGGTCGGCAAGATCATCATGCGTTCGGGCGCCGATACGCTGAAACGCGTGACGCTGGAGCTGGGCGGCAAGTCGCCCAACATCGTGTTCGCCGACGCAGATTTCGATCTGGCCGTCGAAGGGTCGGCCAACGGCGTCTTCTGGAACCAGGGCGAGATCTGCTCGGCCGGCACGAGAGTGTTCGTCGACCGGCCGATCTATGACGACGCGGTGAACGCCCTGGTAGGTCACGCGAACGCCGTCAAGGTGGGCGACCCGCGGGACGAGGCGACGACGATGGGACCCCTGATCTCGGGCGAGCAGCAGGAGCGAGTCCGGCGGTACCTGGAGATCGGCGCGAGCGAGGCCCGGATGGCGGCGCAGGGAACGACGCCGGACGACCCGCGCCTGGCGGGTGGATACTTCGTGCCGCCGACCATCTTCGCCGACGTCGACAACTCGGCCACGATCGCCCGGGAGGAGATATTCGGGCCCGTGATGTCCGTGATCCCCTTCGGTTCGGTCGATGACGTGGTCGCGATGGCCAACGACAACGAGTACGGGCTCGCCGCTGCCATCTGGACGAACGACGTGAAGAAGGCGATGCGGACGGCCCAGGCGATCCGCGCCGGGATCGTGTGGATCAACGACACCCAGCCCGCACCCACCGAGATGCCGTGGGGCGGCTACAAGCAGTCGGGGATCGGCCGCGAGCTCGGCAAGCATGGACTCGACGATTTCCTCGAGGAGAAGGCCGTCTACCTGAACCTGGCCGACTGACTCCCGCCGTGGACGACCCCTTGCATCGCGCAGATCAACGTGGCACGCCTTCGAGCGCCCATCGTTCGTCCGTATCGTCAGCCTGATCGGGGGGCCAGGAGTCCCGCCGCGATGATCCCGAGCGTGGCCACGACGATGACTCCCATCGCGGCGCGCAGGTCGACGGCCTGCGCCACGTAGCCCAGCAAGGGCGGACTCCATACGAAGCCCGTGTAGCCGATCGTGGTCACGGCCGCGATCGAATCGGTCGGGTCCTCGTCGATCGACTGGGTCAAGGAGAAGCCCGCAGGTGCGGCCGCGCTGATCGCGAAGCCGAGCACGAGGAACGCCACCGCCACGACGGCCGCCTGGTCGGTGAGCACGGCGACCAGCCCGGCGGCGGCGGCTCCGCAACCGGAGATCAGGATCGTCGATCGAGCCCCGAGACCGAACAGCGTTCGGCCGGCGAACAGCCGTCCCAGGAAGATCGCGCCGGAGAAGGCCATGAACGCCGCGGCCGCTACCGCGGCCGAGGCGCCGAGCTCTTCGCGCAGGTAGAGGCCCGACCACGTGTCCATCGACCCCTCGACCAGGAACGCGAACAAGACGACCAACGCCGCGACCCACAGCCCCGGAGTTCGGAACAACGCGGTGACCGAGAAGATGTCGGCCGAGCCGCGCGGACCCGCCGCTCGCGGCGCCGTGGAGGCGTTCCACGCCGCCATCAGCACAAGGATCGTGGAGGCGAAGGCAAATCCCGCTCGGAAGTCGAGCCCCGTCGCGATGATGATTCCCGCGAGTGCTGCCCCAGTCACGCCGCCGAGCGCGTATGCGGCATGGAGCCACTGCAGCACCGGCCGGTGGGTGGCCGCCTCCGCACGCTGCGCGGCCACGTTGAGGTACACGTCGATCAACCCGTTCCCCGCGCCCACGAGCAGGAAGCCGATGACGAGGGCATCCGTCGGCAGGTATCCCGTGGCGAAGGATCCGACCGCGAGCGCCAGCAGGGCGATCGGCACCGAGGCGGAGAGCGGGAGCGGCCGCAGCCGCGGCGCCGCCAGCAGCATCGTGAGGATCGCCACGAGCGAGAGCGCCGTGTACAGGAGTCCCAGGCGTCCCTCGCTCAGGGAATGTCGGCGCTGGTACTCGTACACGAGGATGACCCACAGGCCCCAGTACTGGCCGAAGGCCCAGTAGCCGGCCAGGAGCGGGCGGATCGCCCGCCCCTCGTCGGCATCGATGAGAGGAGGGCCCTCCGAGGCCTCCGGGACCTCGCCGTCGTGCATCGGCGCATCATGCCACGCCGTTTGAACGGCGGTGCAAGGTTGACCGAGTTCTCGGCCCATGAGCTAGACTCCGCCCACGATGGCGGGAGGACAGGTACAGCTCGTCGACCTGGTGAAGCGCTTCGGCGAGTTCACCGCTGTAGCCGGTATCAACCTCGACATGCCCTCGGGCGAGTTCTTCTCACTACTGGGGCCCTCAGGCTGCGGTAAGACGACGACGCTCCGCATGATCGCCGGATTCGAGCGTCCGAGCGAGGGTCAGATCCTGCTCGATGGGGTCGACATGGCCCAGACCCCTCCGCACAAGCGGCACGTGAACACAGTCTTCCAGAACTACGCGCTGTTCCCGCACCTCACCGTGTCGGAAAACGTCGCGTTCGGCCTGAAGTACCAGAACGTCTCCAAGTCCGAGGCCAAAGAGCGTGTCGGGAACGCCCTCGAGCTCGTGGCGCTCGGCGAGTACGGCGCTCGACGCCCGAACCAGTTGTCGGGCGGCCAGCAACAGCGCGTGGCCCTGGCGAGGGCCCTGATCCTGAACCCGGCCGTGCTCCTCCTGGATGAGCCGCTCGGGGCGCTCGATGCGAAGCTCCGCAAGCGTCTGCAGATCGAGTTGAAAGCGCTGCAGGAGGAGGTCGGGATCACGTTCATCTATGTCACGCACGACCAGGAGGAGGCCCTCACGATGTCGGACCGCATCGCGGTCATGTCGCAGGGCCGCGTGGAGCAGGTGGGCGGCCCGCAGGAGATCTACGAGGAGCCGTCCACCGCCTATGTGGCCGACTTCCTCGGCGTGTCCAACCTGATGGAGGGCACGGCATCTGGCTTGGGCGAGGAGGGATGCCGTGTCCAGCTCGGCGAGTTCGACCTCGTGGCGGGCCAGGGCGACACGGACACCGTGGGCGAGTGCAAGATCACGATCCGGCCCGAACGGGTCGACCTCGAGGCCCAGGGGACCTCGGGCCAGAACCGGCTGCCGGCGATGATCGAGCGCGTGGTCTACGTGGGTTCGATCCTGCAGGTCATGGTGCACCTGCCGAGCGGACAGACGATCCAGGCCTGGGAGCAGAACGAGGGGGGCGATCTGCCGTACCACTCGGGGGCGCCGGTGGTCGTCCACTTCCCACCCGATGCGCTCCGCGTGCTCACCGGCGCGGGCACCCCGGTGCTCGTCGGCGCCGAGATCGAGGCCGAGTAAGGCTACAGCGAGGTGAAGCTCGCCACGTCGGTGTCGTCGGACGAGCCCTTGGAGAAGATCTTGAACGCGATGTAGCCGATCACCACCATGGTCAGCGTCGCCCCGAGCATCAGCGTCGCCGCGGCATTGACCGCCGGGGTGGGCGAGGATCGCGCCGCCGAATAGATCTTCACCGAGAGCGGTTCGCTCCCGGCGGCGCCCGACAGGTACCGAACGATGACGAAGTTGTCGACCGTGTCGGCGAACACGACGGCGACGCTTGCGAGGATCGCCGGCACGAGCAAGGGCAGCAGCACCCGCCTGATCGACTGGATGGGCTTCGCCCCCAGGTCCATCGCCGCCTCCTCGTACTCCGGCCCGATCGTGAGCAACCGAGCACGCACGATGATCACCGAGTAGGACATCTGGAACGTGATGAGGCCGAGGAGCTGGGCGGGCGTGCCGAGCGACACGAGGTTCTTGAACAACTGGGTGAACAGCAGGAACAGGGACACACCCAGGATCATCTCGGGCACCACGAACGACAGGAGCATCAAGAAGTTCGAGCCGCGCGCCGGTCGCCCGTGCCAGCGATCGATGCCGATCGCGAACAGGGTGCCCGTGGGCACGGCGATCAGCACGGTGATGATCGACAGGCGGAAGGTCTGGAGCATGGCCGACTGCAGCGCGGGGTCGTGGAACAGGGAATCGAACGGATCGCCGGTCCACCACCGGAGCGACGCCCCCTGCCACGTGCTGCGTGAGCGTCCGGAGTTGAAGGAGAACACGATGGCGATGAGCACCGGGACCAACGACCAGAAGAGGTAGGCGATCGTGATCCCCTGGAGGATCCGCGGCTTGCGCCATGGGTTGTGGAGCCACGACCGGCGCGGCGTCGCCACGGGGGCGGCCGAGGCGCTCGCCGGAGTGACGGTGACGTCGCTCATGCCCGCTCCGCCGCGCGCCGTGTCTCGCGCAGGTAGTACAGCATCGGGACGATGACGACTGCCATCAGGATGATGACGAGCGAGGCCGCCACCGGGCCTTGGCCGGTCGAGTTCACGGCCAGGTCGATCATGTTGCCGAGCATCGAGGTGCTCTCCGCCCCGAGGAGGTCGTTCGTGTAGTAGTCGCCGAACATCGGCAGCGAGACGATCACGAGTCCGGCCAGGATCGCCGGCTTCGACAACGGCAAGGTGATCCGTCGGAAGGTCTGGCTCGGGTTCGCGCCGAGGTCGCGCCCGGCCTCGAGCAGGCTGGTCTGGATCCGATCGAGCGATCCGAACAGCGGCAGGATCATGAACGGGATGTAGCCGTACACGAGCCCGAGGATCACCGTGATCGACCGGCCCGACAGCCACGTGACAGGCTCTTGGATCAACTGCAGCGCCATGAGGATGTCGTTCACGTAGCCGTCGGGTTGGAGCAGGCTCTGCCACGCGTAGATGCGCATCAGGTAGCTGATCCAGAACGGCGAGATCAACAAGATGAGGAGCAGACCTTTGTACTTCCCACCGTACCGCGCCGTGTAGTACGCCACGGCGTACCCGACGACGAGGCATATGAGGCTGGCCACGATCACGTACGCGAACGTCCTGATCATCGGATCCTGATAGATCGCGGGAGCGACGTAGAACTTCTGGATCGTCGACGAGAACGCCGAGAAGGACCACCACCAGGGCTGAAAGACCGGCAGCGGCTGCCGGAAGATGGGATCTACGGTGCCGAAGGCGACCGAGAGCACGGTGTAGAACGGCAGGACGAACAGCAGGAGCAGCCAGATGACGCCGGGGATCGTGAACGATGGCCAGTACCACCGCGGGTACAGGGCCCCCGTCGGCGCATCGGCCGTCGCCTCGGCCGTTCCTCCCGGCGTCGGGGCCGCTGCGCTGCCTTCCGCCACGGAGCCTAGCCGCCCGCCTGGATCTCGTTCCAGGCGTCCAGCCACAACTGGTCCACCTCTGGCTCGAGCTCGCCCTGCACCAACCCGTCGAGGAACATCTCCTCGGTCACGACGCCGTCGGCGACGCCCTCGGGCACCACGCCGTCGGCCACCAGCGACTCGGGATCGATCGTGGTGAACGGCGGCTGATAGCCGTTCCAGTCGCTGAAGTTGACGAAGCCCCACTTGGCATCGAGGAAGAAGTTCAGGAACTCGTGCGCCAGGCGAGGGTTCGTCGCCGTCGTCGGGATCACGATCGTGTCGTTGCCGATCAGACCCACCCGGTCGTCGGGGTACCAGAAGCCCAGGACCTCGGTGCCGGTCCCCTTCGGCAGGTACCACTGGGCGCCGACCATGTCCCCCGACCATGACTGCGCCACGGTGAACTCGCCTTCGGGCAGCTTGGCGAAGGCGCCGTTGATCGTCAGACGTCCGTTCAGGTCGTTGAGGATCTCGAGGATCGCGTTCTTGGCGGCGTCGATCACGACGGGGTCCCCCGTGTTGGGATCCGTGTCGCCGTTGCGCACCATGGCCATCCCGAGGGCGTCTCGGTACGAGTCGTAGTAGCTGATCGAGCCGTCGTAGGCAGCGTCCCACAGGAGGTCGTACCCAGCGGCCTGCGCCGTGGCGTCGTCGACGCGATCGCGGCGGTAGGCGACGCCGGTCGTATAGATCGTGTACGGCACGGTGTACTGCCAGCCCAGGTCGTACCAGGGACCGGGGTCCGTGAATGCGGGCCAGACCGTCGCCTCCATGTTGGGGAGCAGCTCATGATTCAGCGGCTGGAGCATCCCCTGGGCCACGAGGCGCGAGATGTAGTCGGTGGTCGGGAAGAAGACGTCGGGCTCGACCTGGCCCGCGACCATCTTCTGGATACCTTCCTCCATGTTGTTGAAAGACGTGTACTCGACGGTGACGTCGTACTCGTCTTCGAAGGCCTTCAGGACCTTCTTGTACATGTAGGCGTCCCAGTTGTAGACGCTCAGTGTCGCGCCGGCCTCGATCGGCGTATCGGTCGGGATCGGCTCGCCCACCAGAGGGAGGGTGACCGGGGCGTCGGGGCGCGCGAGTGGGCGCCCCGCCGGGCCGGTGGCGCCGCCCGTAGCGCCGGTCGAACCCACCGGGGTGGTGCCGGGTTTGCTACAGGCGGCCAGGATGGCGGCCAGGGACGGTGCCGCCAGGGCCGCGCCTCCCGCTCCCCGGAGGAACTGCCTGCGGCTCGCTCGGCCTTCCATCGGATGCCTGACCATGCCTATCCTCCTGACTCGCCCGGAGGTCCCCGCCGATTGAAGGGCGGTTCAAACCCGGGGTCCCTGACTAACATAGGCGCCCGGTGCCGCGCAAGTTTGTGCGCGGACAGGTACTGCCCGGGAGGGCGCCCTCTGCCCATGGATACGCAGCGACGGGTCATCGTGGTTGGCGCGGGCCTCGCCGGCCTGTCGGCGGCTCTCGACCTCGTCGATCGCGGTGTCTCGGTGACCGTGCTCGAGGCGCGCGAGCGGGTGGGTGGCCGCGTGTGGTCGACGACCCTGACCAACGGGGCGGTGGTCGAGCTGGGCGCCGAATGGATCATGGCCGGCGACGGCGCGCTCCGTGAGCTGGCGACGCGGTTCTCGCTATCGCTCGTCGACACGGGCGCCGACTACCACCGACGAGCCCCGTGGGGTCCGGACGCGGCGCCGCTCGAGGCGCAGCTGGAGTTCCTCCGTGCGTCTGACGACGCGCGAGCCGAGATCGGAGACGATCGAGCCGACGGACTCACACTCGGGGCGTTCCTGGAGAGCGTCCCGGGCGACGACGCGGCCCGAAGGGCGGTGATGACCCGGCTGGCGGGAACCGTCGCGCAGGATCTGACGCGCGTAGGGCTCAGGGTGGCCGACGGTGACCGGGCATTCTCGACGAGTTACGGGGGCTCCGTCCGATTCGCGGATGGCAACCTCGCGCTGCCCGTCTCCATGGCTGACGTCCTGAGCGATGTCCGAACGGGGCATGCCGTCGACACGATCGAGCATGGTCCCGATGGAGTCGTCGTCCGCACGGGTGCGCACGAGGAGCGCGCCGACGGGGTGGTCGTCGCGGTGCCGGCGCCGATCGCCGCTCGGCTCTCGTTCGGCCCGGCCCTGCCGGAGGACCTCTCGACGGCGCTGGGCGCGCTCCCCATGGGTATCGCGTCGAAGTTCGCCGTGGCCACGAAGGAGCGTCCGCCCGCTCGCGCGCGGCAGTCCACCGAGCTCTCGATGTGGTGCTGGACGGCTTACGGCGAGAAGGGCAGGGCGCGCCGCTGCATCGCGGCGTTCGCCGGCTCGCCCGCGGCCCACGATGTGCTTCGCCTGCCGGAGGGGGCCGTGTCGCCGTGGCTCGAGCGGATCAGGTCGATGAACCCCGACCTCACGCTCGTCGGCGAGCCCGTCATGTACTCGTGGGCCGACGACCCATACACCCTCGGGGCGTACTCGGCCTGGGACAACGCCTCGATCGATCGCCGCCCGGTCTTCGAGCGGCCGGTGGGACGCCTCGCGTTCGCCGGCGAGCACACGGCCGGCGCCGCGCACTACGCCACGATGAACGGGGCGGTGCTGACGGGACGACGGGCCGCGACCCAGGTGATCGAAGCCATGAGGTGAGGCCGTCGCGTCGTTGCTAGCATCCCGACCTCGCCTCCGACCGAAAGCAGGGATACCCGTGAGCCAGGAATCCGTGGCCGCCGAGCCCGTGGTGCTGGTCGAGGACATCGGTCCCGTCCGGCGCCTCACGATGAATCGTCCGGAGGCGCTCAACGCGTTGAACCACGACCTGGTCGAAGGGCTGTCGGCGGCGCTCGCGGGGGCGGCAACCGACGACGACGTGCGCGTGGTCGTGCTGCGGGGCGCGGGCCGTGCCTTCTGCGCCGGGTACGACCTGAACGAGGACGCCGACGAGGGCGAGCTCGACGCGCGGCACTGGCACGACAGCCTGTCCGCCTCGACCGAGCGGATGCTCGAGTTCACCGACCACCCCAAGCCGACGATCGCCCAGGTGCACTCGTACTGCCTGGCCGGTGGAACGGACCTGATGCTCGCCTGCGACCTCGCGGTGGTGTCCGACGACGCGAAGTTCGGCTACGTCGACGTTCGTTTCGGATCGGGCGTCGTGTCGATGTTCCTCCCGTGGGTCGTGGGCGTGCGCGCCGCCAAGGAGCTGCTGTTCACCGGGGAGGATCGGGTGGGGGCCGACGAGGCGCTGCGGATGGGACTGGTGAACCGTGTGGTGCCGTCCGCGGACCTGGACGAGGCCACGCTGGATCTGGCGAACGAGATCGCCACGAACGAGCCCTTCGTCGTGCAGACGACCAAACGGGCGGTGAATCGGGCGTGGGATGTCGCTGGGTTCCGGGCGGCGATGCGAGCCAACACCGAGCTGGACGTGATGATCGAAACCGCCAACCTGCCCGCCCGCGACGAGTTCCGGCGGATCACCCGGTCCGACGGCCTCAAGGCGGCGATCGCATGGCGGGACGAGCGGTTCAGGGGGTGATGGCAACGCGGACCCGGAACCTGACGCCACTGCTCGCTCCCCGGTCGATCGCCGTCGTGGGCGCGTCGGAGTCACCGGACTCCTGGGCCCCCGAGATCGAGCGCTCGCTGCGGCACGTGGGCTACGAGGGCGAGCTCTATCCCATCAACCCGAAATACGACGAGGTCTGGGGCCGACCCTGCCTGTCCCGCATCGAGGAGCTTCCCCGCGGGGTGGATCTCGTCGTGTTCGTCGTGCCGGCCCGCGTCGTCGTGAAGATGGTCGACGCCTGCGGCGCCCGCGGCGTGAAGGGGATCATGGTCGTGTCGTCGGGCTTCGCCGAGGCGGGCGAGGAAGGTCGGGCGCTCCAGGAGGAGCTGGTCGCCGCGTCGGAGCGCACCCGGATCCCGGTGCTGGGGCCCAACGTCGAGGGCTTCGTGAACTACGTGGACCGCGTGGCGCCCTACGGCACCACCCCGCCGCCCGACCCGCGTCCGGGCACGATCAGCGTCATCAGCCAGAGCGGGACCGTGGCCTGGGCCATGAACCAGCAGGCGTCGGACCGCGGCGTCGGCTTGCGGATCATCCTGGGCGTCGGCAACGAGGCCGTGGTCGGGCTCGGTGACATGTTCGAGTGGGCCGCCGGCGACCAGTCGACCAAGGTCGTCGCCTCCTACATCGAGACGATGCGCGATGTGGAGCGGATCGGGCAGGGCCTGCACGCGCTGAGGGCCGCCCGCAAGCCCGTGCTGATCTGCGCGCCCGAGGGGCGGAGCGAGGCCGCTCGGCGATCGATCGTGGCCCACACCGGGGCGCTCGCGGGTAATACCGCGCTCCGTGACGCCTGGCTCAAGGGCCACGGCGTCGTCCTGGTCGACGACCCGGTCGAGATGTTCGAATCCGCACTGCTCCTGTCGCACGTGAAGCGCCTGCGGACGCGGGGCGTAGCCGCCGCGCTTCAGTCTGGCGGCGCCTGCACGTTGTTCGCCGAGGCCGCCGGCGTCGCCGGGCTGTCGCTGCCCGAGTTCGCGCCGGAGACCAAGGGGGCGCTCAAGCGCGTGCTGCCGCATTTCGCCTCTCAGAACAACCCGCTCGACGTAACCGGGCAGGCCGCGGTGGAGACCGACATGTACTGCGGTGCACTCGAGGCTCTCGCTCACGACAAGGGCGTCGGGTTGATCGCGTTCGACGCGTTCCCACCACGCCTCTCGGGCGAGACGCCGTGGGCGGATCCTGTCCTCGAGAAGGCGGTGGAGCTTCAGCGCTCGACCGGCGTCGCCTTCGTCAGCATGACCATGGGTCCCCTCGCCTACATCCCGGAGGCGACGCACTTCACCAGGACCTGGCACCGCCTGGCGTTCCTCCAGGGACACAAGGCCGGCAGCGCCGCGATCGGCGCGCTGCTCCGGTTCCAGTCGTCGAACGCCCGGGCCGTGGCCGATCTCCCCGCCCACCCGAACCGGGCCAAGGCCCTGCGGATCTTGTCAGGCCGCTCGGGGCCGATCGACGAGGCGACCGGCGCGAGGCTCCTGGAGCTGTACGCCGTACGACGACCGCGGGAGGCAGCGGTCGCCACACCCGAACGGGCGGCCGAGTTCGCCCGGACGATCGGGTTCCCCGTCGCGGTCAAGGCGCTGGCTCCCGAGCTGCCACACAAGGCCAAGCTCGGCGGTGTCCAGCTGAGCCTGCGGACCCCTATCGACGTCGAGGTGGCCGCGGCCGAGGTGCTCGAGGCCGCCCGAAGAGCGGGGGCATCTTCGCCCGAGGTCCTCGTGCAGGAGATGGCCGACGGGACGGAGGTGCTCGTGGGCGCCGTTATCGATGACCGGTACGGCGCGATGATCACCGTGCGTCCCGGCGGCGCGCTCGCCGAGGCGGGTGAGGCCGTCTTCGTGCCCTGCCCTCTCACGCCACGACAGGCGAGCGACTTCCTGCTCGAGCAGGCGGCGGGGTGTGGTCTCGATCCGGCTCACCACGACATGAGGGCGGCCGCCAAAGCGGTCGAGGGGCTCGCTCGGGCCGCGCACGACCTCCGTCATCGCTTGACCTCGCTCGAGGCGAACCCGCTGCTCGTCGATGAGCGCGGCGCGATCGCGGTGGACGCGTTGGCCGAAGCCAGGCCCGTGTGATCTTCGGCCTGTCGGCCGCGCTCGGCTGGGGGCTGGCCGATTTCGGAGGAGCCGTCGCGGGCCGCCGGATCGGCAGCATGGCGACGGTGCTGGTCGCCCAGACGCTGAGCGCGGTCATCATGACCGCGCTCCTGTTCGTGGGAGGCCACGACGCGGGCTCGCTGGGTCCGTATCTCGTGCTCCTGGCCATGAACGGGGTCGCATCGGCCGGCGCCTACGTGACCCACTACCGGGCCCTCGAGCTGGGCCCGGTGGCGGTGGTGTCCCCCATCGGGGCGACGTATGCGGTGGTCGGCGTCATCCTCGCGGTCGTCGTCTTGGGGGAGCGTCCCGGCGCCTGGGCGCTCGTCGGCGGCGTCGTCACGGTGATCGGCGTGATGCTCACCTCGACGGACCTGGCGAGGCTCCGCCAGGGCGTGCACACGCGCCCGCCCGGCCTCTGGTGGGCGGTCGCCTCCGCGGTGCTGTTCGGGATCGGCGGCTTCTTGCTCGGCTACCTGGCCCAGGAGGTCGGCTGGGTGACAGGGCTATGGGCCTCGCGGATCGTCCAGCTGGTGGCGTTCGTCGCCATCGCCGTGTGGGTCCGCGAGCGGCTCGAGGGCGTCGGTCGAAACGCCGGGACGGCGATGGCCGTCGGTGTCGGCCTCGCCGACCTGCTCGGGGTCGTGTCGTTCTCCTACGGGGCCGAGCAAGGCTTCATATCGCTGGTCCTGATCGCGTCCGCGGTCTTCCCACTGATCGCGGTGGTGCTCTCCGTCGCGCTGCTGGGGGAGCGTCCGGTCGTCAATCAGTACGTCGGGATCGGGCTCACGGTCGTCGGGATGCTGCTGCTGGCGCTCGGCTGATCCCACGTATCCGCCCTCCGTGGTCGCTAGAGCGCCTGGCCCGACCCATGGCGGTAGAACTCGGGCGTCTCGGGAGGCAGCGGCGTCGTGCCAGTGATCAGGTCGGCCGCCTTCTCGGCCAGCATCATCACCGGCGCGTAGATGTTGCCGTTCGTCACGTACGGCATCGACGAGGCGTCGACCACGCGGATCCCGTCGAGCCCGTGGACGCCCATCGTGTCCGGGTCGAGGACGGACATATCGTCGGTCCCCATCCGGCAGGTACACGAGGGATGCAGCGCCGTCTCGCCGTCTCGGGCCACCCAGTCGAGAATCTCCTCGTCGGTGCGCACCTCGGGTCCTGGCGACAGCTCGCCCGTGCTGAACGGCTCGAAGGCGCGCTGGCCGAGGATGTCGCGGGCCACGTGGATCGCCTCGACCCATTCACGGCGGTCCTGATCGGTCGACAGGTAGTTGAACCTGAGCGCCGGGTGAGCGTTCGGATCCGTGCTGACGATCTTCACCGAGCCGCGCGCGTCGGAGTACATCGGGCCGATGTGGACCTGGTAGCCGTGGTCGCCCGCGGGCGCCGAGCCGTCGTAGCGCACGGCGATCGGGAGGAAGTGGAACATCAGGTTGGGATACGCGACGTCGTCGTTGCTCCGCGCGAATCCGCCGGCCTCGAAATGGTTCGTCGCGCCGGGGCCGCCGCGCAGGAACAGCCACTGGAACCCGATCCACGGCCGGTGACGCCACCGCAGGTACGGGGCCATCGACACGGGCTGGCGACACCCGTGCTGGATGTACACCTCCAGGTGATCCTGGAGGTGCTCTCCGACTCCGGGAAGGTCGTGAACGACGTCGATGCCGAGGGCGCCAAGCTCGTCGGCATCGCCGACCCCCGACAGCTGGAGGAGCTGAGGGGAGTTGATCGATCCGCCACACAGGATCACCTCGCCCGCCTCGACGCGTTCCGGCGCGCCGCGGCCCACGTACTCCACGCCGGTGGCTCGAGTGCCCGAGAACAGGATCCGCGTCACCATCGTCCGGGTGCGCACGTCGAGGTTGTCGCGCCTCATCACCGGATGCAGATACGCGCGAGCCGCCGACAGTCGGCGCCCTCGCCTCACGTTGCGATCGAAGGCCGCGAAGCCCTCCTGCCGGTAGCCGTTCACGTCGTCGGTGAGCGGGTACCCCGCCTGTTGGACCGCCTCGAAGAAGGCCCCGAACAGGGGGGAGGTCGCGGGACCACGTTCCAGGGCCAGCGGCCCCGAGTGTCCGCGATAGGGATCGTCGATGTCGGCGGCCAGACACGCCTCCATGCGCTTGAAGTACGGGAGGCAATGCGCGTAGTCCCAGCTCCCCATCCCTGGGTCGGCGCCCCATCGCTCGTAGTCGAGAGGGTTGCCACGCTGGAATATCATCCCGTTGATGCTGCTGGATCCTCCGAGGACCTTGCCCCGCGCGTGGTAGATGCGCCGGTCGTGCATGAACGGCTCGGGCTCGGACTCGTACTTCCAGTCGTAGAACCGGCTGCCGATCGGGAAGGTCAGCGCCGCGGGCATGTGGATGAACACGTCCCACGGATAGTCGGATCGGCCCGCCTCGAGGACGAGAACCGATGTCGACGGGTCTGCGCTCAGGCGGTTCGCGAGGGCGCTCCCCGCGGAGCCGCCTCCGACGATCACGAAGTCGTACCGCACGCCGCCTCCTTGTTGAACGGGAGTCTGCACCACCTCGACGCTCGGTGCGCATCACATGTTGCTCATGTCGCAACCGTTACCTTGCGTGCGCACCGCAACTGACCGACCATCCAGCGGTCGGCGTCGCAGGGGAGGCAGGGTGTCCGAGACCGCACAGATCACGGTGTCGTGTCGAAACCTGTGGAAGATCTACGGGCCCAAGGCCGACCGAATCGTCGGGACGCCCGACGCCGATCTTCCGCGCGCGGAGCTGCTCGAAAGGACCGGGTGCGTTGCCGCCGTGCGGGACATATCGTTCGACGTCGCCCAGGGTGAGGTGTTCGTCGTCATGGGGCTCTCGGGCTCGGGCAAGTCAACCCTTGTTCGCATGATCAACCGGATCCACGATCCCACGTCCGGCGAGGTGCGGATCGACGACGAGGACCTGATGGGCGCCTCCGCGGACCGGTTGCGTGAGATCCGGCGCAAGAAGATCAGCATGGTGTTCCAGCACTTCGGGCTCCTCCCGCACCGGCGCATCGTGGACAACGTCGCCTTCGGCCTCGAGGTGCAGGGGATGGGCGAGGCGGAGCGCTTCGCGATCGCCGAGGACGTGATCGTCAAGGTGGGGCTGGGCGGCTGGGGCAACTCCTTCCCAGACGAGCTCTCGGGCGGCATGCAGCAGCGGGTGGGTCTCGCACGAGCGCTGGCCAACGACCCCGAGATCCTCCTGTTCGACGAGCCGTTCAGCGCCCTCGACCCGTTGATACGGCGCGACATGCAGAGCCAGGTGATCTCCCTCCAGCGCGATCTGAAGAAGACGATGATCTTCATCACCCACGATCTCGCGGAAGCGCTCAAGCTCGGCGACCGGATCGCGATCATGAAGGACGGCAGGTTCGTGCAGGTCGGCACCCCCGAGGAGGTCGTCGCGCAGCCCGCCGACGACTACGTGGCCGACTTCACCCGCGACGTTCCCCGGGCTCATGTGCTGACGGCACGCGCGATCATGCGAACGGCCGTCGGAGTCGAGGGCCGCGAGGGGGCAACGGTCGCACCCGCCACCGTGGTGCAGGAGCTGCTGCCGATGGTCGCCGCCGACGACCGTACGATCGGGGTGGTCGAGGGCGACGATCTGCTCGGGGTCGTTGACCGGGGAGCCATCATCGACGCCCTGGTGGAGGGGCGCTAGCGGGTGTCCGTCGCTCCGTCGACCGCCTCGCCCGCCCGCGTGTCGTCGGCCACCGACTACATCCGGCCGAGCCCGTGGCCTCGCCGGATCGTGTGGACGCTGGTCGGCATCGCGGCGGCGTGGATCGGCGTCGTGCTGCTCCCTTCGGGGTTCCCGGAGCGGTGGGTCGCGGACGTGACCCGATGGTTCGATGCCTTCCGGGACTGGTCGATCGAGAACCACGCGACGAGCCCCCTGTTCGTCTACTTCTTGAACCCGATCGGAGACGCGATCGGTGAGGTCTACGATGCGCTGCTCACGACGCTCGCGCGGATGACATGGCTGGGTCTCGTGGTCGCCGCCGCCGCGATCTCGGGTCTGGTCGCCGGCTGGCGCATGGCGATCCTCGCGGCGGTCGGGGTCCTCAGCTTCGGTGTGCTCGGCGTATGGGAAGAGGCGCTCGAGACGCTCGCCCTCATGATCGAGGCGGTGACCCTGGCCCTGCTGATCGGTATCCCGGTGGGGATCTGGGCCGGTCGCCGGCCCCGGGTCGAGCGTGCTCTGCGGCCGATCCTCGACGCGATGCAGACGATCCCCGCCTACTCCTACCTGCTGCCGTTCGTGCTCTTGTTCGGCATCGGCGAGCCCCCGGCCCTCATGGCGACCCTCGCGTTCGCGCTCCCGCCGGCGATCCGCTTGACGGCGCTCGGCATCCGCTCCGTGCCCGAGACCTCGATCGAGGTGGCGGACGCCTTCGGATCCACCTCGCGGCAGACCACCCGCCTGGTGCAGGTGCCGCTGGCCAAGCCCTCGATCATGCTCGGCGTGAACCAGACGATCATGATGGCGCTGGGCATCGTCGTGATCGCGGCGTTCGTGGGGGCGGGCGGCCTGGGCCAGGCGGTGCTCGACGGGCTGCAGATCCAAAACGTCGGGGACGCTCTTGAGGGAGGGATCGCGATCGTGATGATGGCGATCGTCCTCGACCGGGTGACCAACGCATGGAGTCAGCGGGACCGCCGCAGGCCCCCGCTCGTCCTGGGAGGCCGCGTGGTGCGAAGGAGCGTCCAGATCGTGGCGGCCGTCGCGGTGACCGGCCTCGCCGTGGTCGTGGGTCGCGAGATCCTGCGTCAGCAGGAATTCCCGGAGGGGCTCCGGGTTGAGACCATCTCCTCGTGGACGAACTCGTTCGTGGATTGGACGCAGGTCACGCTGGGTGGCGCGACGAGCGCGACGAGCGACTTCTTCCTGCTCTACGCGCTCGATCCGCTCGAGCGACTCCTGCTGGCCGTCCCCTGGTGGATGGTCGCGGGCACCTTCGCGATCATCGCGCTGCGCGTGTCGGGCCCCCGCCTGGCCGCCGGCGTGTTCGCGTGCATCTCGGCGCTGGGCGTGCTCGGCACCTGGAACTTCTCGATGGGCACCCTGAGTCAGGTGCTGCTGGCCGTGGCGATCACGACCGCGATCGCGATCCCGCTGGGCATCCTCTCGGCGCGCAGCGATCGGTTCGAGCAGGTGAGCAGGCCGATCCTCGATGCGATGCAAACGATGCCGGCATTCGTCTACCTCGTGCCCGTGCTGCTGCTGATCGAGCCCGGCCGCGTTCCGGCCATCGTTGCCTCGGTGATCTACGCGTTGCCGGTCGGGATCCGGCTCACGAACCTGGGGATCCGGCAGGTGCCGCGCGAGCTGGTCGAGGCGGGCGAGGCCTTCGGGTCCACGTCGCGACAGCTGCTTCGCAAGGTCCAGCTGCCGGTCGCCAGGCCGTCGATCCTGCTCGGCGTCAACCAAACCATCATGATGGTCCTGTCGGTGGTCATCATCGCTGGGCTGATCGGGGCGGCGGGGCTGGGTCAGGAGGTGGTCTTCGCACTCGGCAAGCAGCAGATCGGCCGCGGAGTCGTGGCCGGTGTCAGCATCCTGTTGCTCGCGATCGTGCTCGACCGCATCACGCAGGCGATGGGATCGGCCCCGACGGCGATGCGCGGACCCGTCGGCGGGATGGGATTCGCGATCTGGCCGAGGATCCGGGACATCGCCCCCGGGCTGTCGGGGGAATCACAAGGTGAGGAAGCACTAGGAGAGGAGGACACGGATGAGCAAGCGTAGATGGGTATGGGCCGTCGCCGCGGTGTCGGTCACGGCGCTCGTGCTGGCGGCGTGCAGCGACGTGCAGGAGTCCGAGCCGGCGTCGACCGGGGCGACCGGCGACGCGACCACGGCGGCCCAGTGCGGTGGCGACACGATCGTGATCGCGGTCAACCCGTGGGTGGGGGCCGAGGCCAACGCCAACGTGGCCAAGGTCGTGATGGAGCAGCAGATGGGCTGCACCGTCGAGCTCCAGGAGATCGACGAAGGCGCCCAGTTCCCGGGGATGGCCGACGGTGACCTGGACGTGACGCTCGAGGTGTGGCCGTCCGGGCACGCCAAGGACGCGTCGCAGTACATCGACAAGGCCGGCACCGTGGTGAACGGTGGCGATCTGGGGATCGTCGGCAACATCGGGTGGTTCGTGCCCTCATACGTCGTCGACCAGTACCCCGAGTACGCCACGTACGAGGGCTACGCGAGCGACGCGGACGTGTTCTCGACGGCCGAGACGGGCGACAAGGGCCGGTTCCTGGGGGCCGACACCACGTACTCGATCTTCGACGAGGCCATCATCGCGAGCCTCGGGCTCGACCTGGAGGTCGTGTACAGCGGCTCCGAGGCGGCCTCGCTCGCGGCCCTAGACAAGGCCGTGGCGAACGAGGAGCCGATCATCATGTACTGGTGGACGCCGCAGTGGGCCAACGCCAAGTACGACCTCGTCGAGGTGGAGCTCCCGCCGTTCGATGACGAGTGCGCCCAGGTGGCGCTCGACGATCCGGATGTGGCCGCGGGCTACGACTGCGACTACGCGGAGGACGTGCTCTACAAGGCCTTCAGCTCACAGCTCGAGGCCAAAGACGCCGCGGCGTTCGCGTTCCTGTCGTCGTTCAGCTGGACGGCCGAGGATCAGAACGAGGTCGCCTTGGCGATCGAGGAGGGGGCCGACCCCGAGGACGCCGCGCAGGAGTGGGTTGACGCCAACCCGGATCTGGTGGCGGCCTGGGTTCCCACGGCATAGCCGATCGCGCCCGGGAGAGGCGGTCCAGGAACGGGCCGCCTCTCCTTCGGCACGTGGCGGGAGGACGATGACGAACGACGTCGCGCTGTGGATCGGCGGCAGCTGGCGTGAGGCCGAGGGAGGAGCGAGCTTCGAGGCCTTCAGTCCGAGCACCGGCGCCGCGATCGGCCGGGTGGCCGAGGGTACCCGTGAGGATGCCCAGCGGGCGATCGATGCCGCCGCAGGTGCCTTCGGTTCGTGGTCCTCGATGTCGGCGTTCGATCGCGGCTCGGCGATGCGCCGCGTCGCGGGCGCGATCGATTCGCGCCGCGATGTGATGGCCCGCACCCTCAGCCTCGACCAGGGCAAGCCCCTGGCGGCCGAGGCCCGCGACGAGGTCGAGGAGCTGATCGCCTACTTCGAGATGGCCGCGGCCGACGCCGTGCGCATGGAAGGCCTGCTCCCGCCCTCGGTGGACGCCCGCAAGCGGGTGATGCTCCAGCGGGTGCCGCGCGGCGTGGTGTCGATCATCAGCCCCTGGAACTGGCCCTACACGATGCCCGGAGAGATCTTGGCGCCGGCCATCGCGTACGGGAACACGGTCGCGTGGGCGCCCGCTCCCACGACCTCGCTCTGTGCGGCCGAGCTGGCGCGCTGCCTCGAGCAGGCCGATCTGCCTGTCGGCGTGGTCAACATGGTGACGGGGCCCGGTCCCGTGGTCGGCGACGAGCTGGCCGCCCACCCTGGCACCCAGACGGTGGGCTTCATCGGTTCGATCGCCACCGGCCACCAGGTGGCCGCTCGGGCGGCCGGCAAGGAGCTGCTCCTGGAGATGGGGGGCAACGGGCCGCTCGTGATCATGTCCGATGCCGACCTCGACAAGGCGGTCGATGCCACGCTGGTAGCCGCGTTCCTCAACGCCGGACAGAGCTGTACCGCTGGCGAACGGATCCTCGTCCACGCCGACGTGAAGGACGACTACCTGGGCAAGCTCGCCGCGGCCGTCGCCGAACGGATCCATCTGGGTGATCCGTTCGACGACGCGACCACGATGGGCCCAGTGAACAACGAACCCACGGCCGACAAGACCGAGCGACACGTTCTCGACGCCGTGGAGCGCGGCGCCGAGATCGTCGCCGGAGGGAGCCGGGCCCCTCGGCACGGGAGCGAGCTGTTCTTCGACGCCACGGTTCTCGATGGGGTCACCGACGAGATGGAGATCGCCCGCGAAGAGACGTTCGGGCCGGTCGTGCCCGTGTCGACGATCCGCGCCCTCGACGAGGCGATCGAGCTGGTGAACGCCTCGCAGTACGGACTCCTGACGGCGGTGTTCACGTCGGACCTGCGCGAGGGGCTGCGCTACGCGGAGTCGGTGCGGGCGGGCTGGGTGAACGTGAACGAGGGCACCAACTACTGGGAGTCGCATCTGCCGTTCGGGGGCGGTTCGGGCTCGCGCAGCGGCGTGGGTCGCGTGGGTGGCCGGTTCTCGATGGAGCGCCTCACCGAGCTGAAGACCGTGGTCATCGACCTTGGGTGAAGGTGGCGTGCGGGCGCGCCTGGCCGCGGGGGAGACGCTGCTGGGCACGATGGTGTTCGAGTTCGCCACGCTGGGGCTGCCGCGCATCGCGGCGTCGGCGGGGGCAGAGTTCGTCCTGTTGGACCTCGAGCACACGGGCTGGTCGTTGGAGACGCTGCGGCCTGTTCTGGCCGCGGCGCGCGCCGACGACATCGTGCCGCTCGTCAGGGTCCGCGGCGCGCGCCGGGACCTCGTGTCGCCCGCTCTCGACGCCGGGGCCGGGGGCGTGATGGTCCCGATGGTCGAGACGCCGGAGCAAGCTGTCGAGGTGGTGGAGGCCGCGCGCTTCGCCCCCGAGGGCTCGCGCGGGTTCGGGCTCCTGTACCCGGACCAGCGGCGCCCCGACCTGCGCGACACGCTGACAGATGCCGGTCACGACACCCTCGTGATCTGCCAGATCGAGACGGCCGCGGGCCTGGAACGGGTCGACGAGATCGCGGCGGTGCCCGGCGTCGACGTGCTGTGGGTCGGGCTGTTCGACCTCACGATCTCGCTCCACGTGCCCGGCCGGTGGACCGACCCCTCGGTAGAGACGGCCGTCGACCGTGTGCTCGCGGCCTGTGGGTCGGCCGGTCGGACACCGGGCCTGCTCACGGCGGGTGTCGAGGACTCCCGGGCGGCGATCGAGCGCGGGTTCCGGATGATCGCCGTGGGCACCGACATCGGCCTCTACGCGGGGGCCCTCGAGGCGGGCCTGAGGGAGTTGCGGCAGTCGCAACCCAACGCTTGAGCGCGCAACAGATGCTGCCACGATGGGCATGATGCGAGACCGTGCCGAGACCGTGATCGTCGGCGCCGGCATCGTCGGCGCCAGCGCCGCCTATCACCTGGCCGAACTCGGCGCGTCCGACGTCCTCGTGATCGACCAGGGGCCGCTCTTCGAGACCGGTGGGTCGACATCGCATGCCCCCGGCCTCGTGTTCCAGACCAACGGGTCGCGCACGATGTGCCGGATCGCCCAGGACACGGTGGCGCTGTACGGGTCGCTCGAACTCGACGGCCACCCGGTATGGCACGGCGTCGGCGGGATCGAGCTCGCGACCACCCCGGCCCGCCTGGACGAGTTGCTCCGCCGACAGGGGCTCGCGCGGGCCTTCGGACTCGAGGGCACCGAGCAGCTGTCTCCGGCCGAGGCGGCCGAGCTCAGCCCCCTGATCGACCCCGAGGAACTCCTCGGCGCCTATTGGATCCCGACGGACGGCGTGGCTGAGGCGGTCCGCATCGTCACGGTCCTGGCGCGCCGAGCCGAGGCGCACGGCGTCGCCTTCGAGGGCGGGGTGACCGTCACGGGGTTCGACGTGTCCACCGGGCGCGTCAGCGCGGTCCTGACCGACCGCGGCCGTATCGAGTGCGAGCGGGTCCTGATCTGCGCCGGCATCTGGGGGCCGACCGTGGGCGGGATGGCCGGCGTCCCGATCCCACTGGTCGCCGTCCAGCATCAGCTCGTGTGGACCGACCCGGTCGACGAGCTAGCGGGGGAGACGACAGAGGCGATCCATCCGATCGTTCGGCACCAGGACGCCTCGCTCTATTACCGCCAGCGCGCGGATCACTACGCCGTCGGCAACTACCGCCACGAGCCCATCGTCACGCCCCAGTCGGAGATCCGCAGGACCGGCGGGGCGATGGAGCCGTCGCTCATGCCGTTCACCGCCGCCGACTTCGACGTCGCCGAGCGCGAGACCGAGCGGCTGATGCCGTCGCTGGCCGGCAAGATGCGCCCCGGCGATCCCACGCGGTCGCTGAACGGGATGTTCTCGTTCACCCCCGACGGGGGCTCCATCGTCGGCGAGAGCGCGAGGGTACCCGGCGCGTGGGTCTGCGAGGCGGTGTGGGTGACCCACGCGGGCGGGATGGGCCGGCAGGTCGCCGAGTGGATGCAGACGGGCGAGTCCTCGTACGACCTTACGGAGGCCGACGTCAACCGGTTCTACCCCTTCCAGACCTCCACCGCATACGTGGCGGCCCGGGGGGCGCAGCAGTATCGCGAGGTGTACGACATCCTCCACCCGCTCCGGCGCCCCACCCCACCCCGCGACCTGCGGCTCTCCCCGTTCCACGAGCGTCATCGAGCCCTGGGCGCCGAGTTCGGGAGCGGGGCCGGGTGGGAGCGTCCGCAGTGGTTCGAGGCGAACCGCCCCGCGGTCGGGGGCGTCACGCACGAGTGGGCGCGCCGCACCGGGTGGGCGGCCCAGGGGTGGTCGCCGATCGTTGGCGCCGAGCACCTGGCCACGCGCGACGCCGCCGGGCTGTTCGACATCACCCCGTTCGCGAAGTTCGACCTCGTCGGGGCCGACGCGCTCGCCTTCTGCGAGCGGGTGTTCGCCAACCGGATCGACCGACCGATCGGGTCGGTGGTCTATACCGCCGCCCTCACCGAGCGAGGCGGGATCCGGCTCGACCTCACGGTGACCCGCAAGGGCGAGGATCTGTTCCGCATCGTGACGGGCAGCGGCAGCGGCCAGCACGACCTTGCGTGGCTGCGAGCCCAGGTCCGCGAGGGTGAACGGGTCTCGATCACCGAGCGCACCGGGTCGCTGTTCGCCCTGGGGCTGTGGGGTCCGCGCGCGCGCGACATCCTCGGCGGCGGTCACCGACGCCGACCTCGCCGACGACGCCTTCCCCTACCTGACGGCTCGCTACGTCGACATCGGCGAGGTCTCGCCCGTGTGGGCGCAGCGGATCAGCTATGCGGGGGAGTTGGGCTGGGAGCTCTACGGGCAGTTCGCGATGGGACGCCGTGCCTGGGACCTGCTGTGGGAGGCGGGCCGCGAGCACGGACTGATCGCGGCCGGGGCCGGCGCGTTCGACTCGCTCCGGTTGGAGAAGGGCTATCGGCTGTGGGGCCAGGACATCGACACGGAGCATCGACCCGCTGTCGGCCGGGCTGGCGTTCGCGGTCGCCGACGACAAGGAACACCAGGGACGCGAGGCCCTCGATGCGATACGGCAGGCGGGGCCGTCGAGGCGGCTCTCGTGCATGACGCTGGACGACCCGCGCACCGTCGTGATGGGCTAGGAACCGATCTGGCACGACGGCCGGGTCGTCGGGCTACGTGACCTCGGCGGGACTACGGCTACTCGATCGGGCAGGCCATCGCGTACGGGTACCTGCCCGCATCGATCGCCTTCGCCGGCGCGCGGGTGCAGATCGAATACCTCGGTGTCCGCCGCGCAGCAACGGTGAGCGACGAGCCCCTGTGGGACCCCAAGGGGGAACGACTCAGAGCATGAGGAGCGCGAGATGAGCGACGACCAAGAGATCGTGCTGGCCGAGCTGGGTGACGACGATCTGACCGCCCAGATGCACGACGACCTCTACGACGGGATGGCCGACGAGATCGTCGAGGGCACGACGATCCTGCTGGGGCGCGGCTGGACGGCGGACAGGGTGCTGAACGAGGCCCTCGTCGAGGGGATGCGGATCGTCGGGATCGACTTCCGCGACGGCATCCTGTTCGTGCCCGAGGTGCTTGCTCGCCGCCAACGCGATGAAGGCGGGGATGGAGATCCTGCGTCCACTGCTCGCCGAGACGGGCGCCGAGCGTATGGGCACCGTCGTGATCGGCACCGTCAAGGGCGACATCCACGACATCGGCAAGAACCTGGTGGCGATGATGCTCGAAGGGGCAGGGTTCGACGTCGTCGACCTCGGGATCAACAACCCGGTCGAGAACTACCTGGCCGCGATCGAGGAGCATGAGCCCGACATCGTGGGGATGTCCGCGCTGCTGACCACCACGATGCCCTACATGAAGGTCGTGATCGACGAGCTCGTGGACAAGGGACTGCGCGATCAGGTACATCGTGCTGGTGGGCGGCGCACCCCTGAACGAGGAGTTCGGCAAGGCGGTCGGCGCAGACGCCTACTGCCGCGACGCCGCCGTCGCGGTCGAGACCGCCCAGGCGCTCGTGCTGGCCCGCCGGGCGATGGCGCCGTGCCTGAGCCGATGGCCGAGCTCACCGTGATCCGTTGGCGCGACATCCCGATGCAGGTGGTGGCGCGTGGCGCCGGCGGCGCGGCCGCACGGGCCCTGCTGGACGAGCGGTTCCAGGAGGCCGTGGACGCCGCCGCCATGGTCGCCGGGCTGATCGGCTCCGACGACTACACCGACCAGATGCGGATGGAGCGGCGTGGCTGCGGCGACGACCTGGACGCCGAGGTCGCCGACGAGCTGGCCAGGATCGAAGCCGAGTGGACGCACGACGTGCTGCGCGACGACGATCCGCGGCGGGCGGGGTCCGGGGCAGGCGCGCCCGCGTGACCGACACCGTCGTTCGCTCGGCGACCCGCGAGGTCGTGATCGGAGCGGGCCGCCCGTTCGTGATCATCGGCGAGCGGATCAACCCCACCGGGCGCACGCAAGCTGGCCGAGGAGATGAAAGCCGGCGACTTCTCGACGGTGATCGCCGACACGCACGCGCAGGTGGCGGCCGGAGCGCACATGCTCGACGTGAACGCGGGGATCCCGCTGGCCGACGAGCCCGCGATCCTCGCCGAGACGGTGCGCCTCGTGCAGTCGCTGACCGACCTGCCGCTATCGATCGACTCGTCGATCGTGGCCGCGCTCGAGGCCGGCCTGACGGCCTACGAGGGCAAGGCCGCTCGTGAACTCGGTCACCGGAGAGGACGAGCGCATCGAGCAGGTCCTCCCGCTGGTCGCCCAGCACGGGGCCGCCGTGGTCGCGATCACGAACGACGAGACCGGCATCAGCGAGGACCCCGACGTGCGGTTCGCGGTTGCCGAGAAGATCGTGCGCGCCGCCGCCGACCACGGCATCCCCGCCCACGACGTCGTCGTCGACCCGCTCGTGATGCCGATCGGCGCCATGGGCACGGCGGGCCGGCAGGTCTTCGCGCTCGTGCGCCGGCTGCACGAAGAGCTGGGCGTGAACACGACCTGCGGTGCCTCGAACGTCTCGTTCGGGCTGCCGAACCGCAAACGGGTTGAACGGCGGCCTTCCTCGTCGATGGCGATCGCCAACGGCATGACGAGCGCCGATCACGAGCCCGCTTGCACGAGGAGGTCCGTCACGCGGTGATGGCGGCCGACGTGATGATGGGCAACGACGCGCACTGCGCGGCGTGGATCGCGCGCTACCGCGAACAGTCCGCAGGGCGCGCAGACGAGCGGACGACGCGGGCGGACGTGAGGGCCGTCGTCGCGCATCGACAGGCGCACGGCGCCGCGCCGTGACCGACCGAGGAGGCCCTCGTCGTCTTCACGCCCTCGGGCAAGCGTGGTCGATTCGCCGAGGGGACCGAACCTGCTCGACGCGGCCGCGGTCGCTCGGGCGTCGACCTCGACTCGGTGTGCGGCGGACGCGGCATCTGCGGCCGCTGCCAGGTCGTCGTCGGTGAGGGGGAGTTCGCCAAGCACGGCATCACGTCCTCGGCGGATCACCTGACCGCGTTCAGCGAGCCCGAGGCCGCGCTACCGCGAGCGCAGCGGGCTGGCCGCCGACCGCCGACTCGGATGTCACGCGCAGGTCTCCGGTGACCTCGTCGTCGACGTGCCGCCGGAGAGCCAGGTGCACCGCCAGGTCGTGCGCAAGGAGGCCGACGCGCACCCGATCGAGGTCGACCCCGTCGTTCGCCTGCACTACGTCGAGGTGCGCGAGCCCGACCTGGCGGCCCCCGCCGGCGACCTGCAGCGACTGCTCGAGGCGCTCGAGCGCGACTGGGAGCTTCAGGGCCTTTCGTGCGACCCACACGTGCTTTCGGACCTCCAGCGGAGCGTTGCGCGACGGTGGGTCCGCCGCGACCGTGGCCGTCCACGGTGGCGCCGCCATCATCGCCGTGTGGCCTGGCTTCCACGACGGCCGCTCGGCGTGGCGTTCGACATCGGCTGCACGACCGTGGCGGGACACCTGTGCGAGCTCGCACAGTGGTGAGGTACTCGCGAGCGCCGGCGTGATGAACCCGCAGATCCGTTTCGGCGAGGACCTGATGAGCCGCGTGAGCTACGTGATGATGAATCCCGGCGCCAGTGAGGAGCTGACGGACGTCATCCGCGGATGTGTGGACGGGCTGATCGCGCGATCTGTGTGTCGCGGCCGTCGAGGAGCCCGGCGACGTTCTCGACCTGACGGTGGTCGGCAACCCGATCATGCACCACCTGTTCCTGGGCCTCGATCCGACCCAGTTGGGCGGCGCTCCGTTCGCCCTGGCCACCGACGAGTCTGTGCGCCGACACGCCCGGGACCTCGGTCTCACGGCGACCGCGGCGGGGGCGCGCGTCTACGTGCTCCCCTGCATCGCCGGCCACGTCGGCGCCGACACCGCCGGAGTGATCCTGTCCGAGGCTCCGCACGACCAGGAGACCGTGAACCTGATCGTCGACGTCGGGACGAACGCCGAGATCGTGCTCGGCAACCGCGACCGGCTGCTGGCGGCCTCGAGCCCGACGGGACCGGCGTTCGAGGGCGCGCAGATCTCGGGCGGTCAGCGGGCGGCGCCCGGCGCGATCGAGCGCGTGCGGATCGACCCCGAGACGCTCGAGCCGCGCTTCCGGGTGATCGGCGAGGACGCCTGGAGCGACGAACCCGGGTTCGACGCCACGCGGGTCACCGGCGTCTGCGGCTCGGGGATCATCGAGGTGGTCGCCGAGATGTTCCTGGCCGGAGTGACTCACGTCCGACGGCGTGATCGACGGGGCCGCTGGCCTCGCGGACGCCGCGGATCGAGGCCGACGGCCGCACGTTCTCCTACGTGCTGCACGAAGGGTCGCGCCTCGGCTGCGGATCACCCAGAACGACGTGCGAGCAGATCCAGCTCGCGAAGGGGGCACTCTACGCCGGGTGTCGTCTCCTGATGGACCATCTCGGGATCGAGGAGGTCGACCGCATCCGGCTCGCGGGCGCGTTCGGGGCGCACATCGATCCCGTCCACGCGATGGTGCTGGGGCTGGTGCCCGACTGCGATCCCGTCGCGGTGACCGAGCGCCGGCAACGCAGCTGGGACAGGCGCGCGCATCGCCCTGCTCAACCGGGCCGCCCGCGCCGAGATCGAGGACCGTGGTGCGTCGCGTCGAGAAGATCGAGACCGCGATCGAGCCGAGGTTCCAGGAGCACGTTCGTCGGCGCGATGGGCATCCCGCACGCGAGCGATGCGTTCCCGCGCCTCGGCGACGTGGTCACGCTGCCCGCCTCGCGGACGTCGCCTTCCACGGGCGCCGGCCCCCGTCGCCGTCGCAGGACACCCGATCCCGAGAGGAGCACGACATGAGCGATGAGGCCCCGCGGGGCCGTCGCACCGGAGGTCGAGCCGGCCGCGCCGCCGCCCGCGCAGCCCACGTGGTCGGAACGGGTCCCGTTCATCACCCGGACGTTGTCGCCCGTGCGAGGTGCTGTCGCGAGGAGGGACTGGCGCTGATCGAGGAGAACGCCGACACGATCCTGGAGCAGGTCGGGATCGAGTTCCGCGACGCGCCGGACGCGCTCGAGCTGTTCGCCGGCGCCGGGGCCGACGTCGATGGCGAGACGCGTCCGCTTCCCGCGCGGCATGTGCCGCTCGCTCGTCCAGGCGACCGCCCCGCGCGAGTTCATCCAGCACGCGCGGAACCCGGCGAACGACGTGCGCATCGGCGGTGACGCGACCGTGCTCGCGCCCGCGTACGGGTCGCCGTTCGTCCGCGATCTCGACGGGGGGCGCCGCTACGGCACGATCGAGGACTTCCGCAACTTCGTGAAGCTCGGCGTACCTGTCCCCCGTACCTGCACCACTCCGGCGGCACCGTGTGCGAGCCGGTCGACCTGCCCGTCAACAAGCGTCACTACGACATGGTCTACGCGCACATGCGCTACTCGGACAAGCCGTTCATGGGCTCGGTGACCCATCCCCAGCGAGCACAGGACACCGTCGACATGGCGCGCATCCTGTTCGGCGCCGACGCCCTCGAGGAACGCAGTCGTCACGTGCTGAGCCTGATCAACGCCAACTCGCCGCTGGTGTGGGACTCGATCATGCTCGGCGCCGCCAAGGCCTACGCCGAGGCGAACCAGGCCGTGATCATGACGCCGTTCATCCTGGCGGGGGCGATGAGCCCGGCGACCGTCGGCGGGCGCCGCGACCCAGACGCTGGCCGAGGCGCTCGCCGGGCATGGCCTACGTGCAGCTCGTGCGCCCCGGTGCGCCGGTCGTGTTCGGCTCGTTCGCGTCGTCGATGTCGATGCAGTCGGGCGCGCCCACGTTCGGCACGCCCGAGCCCGCGCTCGTGCTGTACGCCCTCGCCGCGTGCGCCCGCCGCCTCGGGGTGCCGTTCCGCAGCGGCGGCTCGCTCACGGCCTCGAAGGTCGCCGACGCACAGGCCGCCTACGAGTCGGCCAACACCCTGCAGCCGACGATCCTGGCCGGCGTGAACTTCGTGCTGCACGCCGCCGGCTGGCTCGAGGGCGGTCTGGCGATGGGCTACGAGAAGTTCGTGCTCGACCTCGACCAGTGCGGGCATGATGGCCGAGCTCGCCAAGGGCGTGGACCTCGTCGCCGAACGGGCAGGCGGTCGACGCGATCATCGAGAACGGGCCGGGCCAGCACTTCCTCGGCACGGCGCACACGCTGGCGAACTTCGAGACCGCCTTCTACCGGTCGACGATCGCCGACAACAACAGCTTCGAGCAGTGGGAGCTGGAGGGCTCGCTCGACGCCGATCGATGCGGGCGAACGCGATCTGGAAGAAGATGCTCGCCGAGTACGAGGCGCCCGCGATCGACGAGGCCGTCGACGAGGAGCTCCGCGACGTGGATCGACCAGAAGAAGGCGAGCTTCCCGGACTCGAACGTGCGATGACCGGAGGCCGGCGGTCACGGTCGGTCGCGTCGCCTCATGCGACGGATCAGGCTCGGACGAGAGGTGACGTGCGGTCGGTAAGCGGCAGGCGATGCTCCCGACGAGCAGCGTGACGCGCTGCGCGCCTCGTGGCCGCGCCGAAGTTCGAGCTGATCCCGCTCGCGAACGCGGCGTCGGAGGTCGACGGCCCTGCCGACGCGACGCCGACGGTGACCGTGACCGCCTCGCCGAGTCACGGCATCGAGGCGACGATCGAGCTGGCCGAGGCGGCCGCGGCCCGGGGTCACCGTGCCACCCCGCATCTGTCGGCCCACATGATCCGCGACCGAGTCGCACCTGGGCGAGCTGCTCGATCGCTGCCGCGCCGCCGGGCTCACGCGAGTCGTTCGTGGTGGGCGGCGACGCGAAGGACCGAGGCGAGTTCCACGACGGTCTCATGCTGCTCCGCGCGATCGACGAGATCGGGCCATCCCTTCACGAGGTCGGCGTACCGACCTATCCGCGAGGGCCACGTCGACATCGCCGACGACCGACTGCTCGAGGTGCTGCGCGAGAAGCAGCGTTACGCGACGTACATGACCACCCAGATGTGCTTCGAGCCCGAGCGCGATCGCCGACTGGATCCGCCGGATGCGGCCGGCAGGGCGTCACGCTGCCCGTGCACCTCGGGACGCCGGGCGTGGCCGAGCTGACCAAGCTCATGACGATCAGCGCCCGCATCGGCATCGCGGACAGCGCCCGGTACCTGAAGAAGAACAAGCCGCATGGTCGGTCGACTCCTGCTCGCCCGGCAAGTTCGGGCCCGACGCGCTGCTCGAGGGGATGGCGCCGACCCTCGCCGACCCGAGCGCCGATGTCGAGAGCCCTGCACCTGTTCACGTTCAACCAGGTCGAGGCCACGGTGGAGTGGCAGGAGCGGATGCTGGCCGAGCTCTAGGCGGGGTGCCCGGCACGCGGCCGGCGAGTGGGCCTCGGACCTCCCGAACACCTGTACGCTACCGCCGTTAGCCAACGAGCATGGCCTGCTGGAATCGCCCGCTGGAGCATCGTGTGGCACACGAGGTGGATTCCAGATGTTCTCCTAGCGCAACTGAGGGAAGAACTCGCTGATGTGCAGAGTCGGCCCGAGCCAGGCAAGGCAGAGAAGTCCTTCCGTAGGGCGGACCTTGTCGCTGCCCACCTCCGAGTGAACTCACTGGCATACATGCACGACACGGCTCGGAGCCTCGGTGATCGCGCCAGTCTGAGCGTTACGGAGGACCCCGAAGACGACTATCTCTTCCTGGACTACCTCGACGTTGCGTACCTCCGGATTCGTCTGTTCCCAAGAATCCGAGGGCTGCTCAGATCGTCGTACACGTTTCCTACGATGACTCCTGCCTCACCCGACTAGGTGTAGCGTGCCTCTTTTCTGACTGGGGTGAATCAGATCCGCCAGCCTTGGACAGCATCGAGGCAGTGATCGACGGTCACTTCGAAGAGACTTACTACGAGAACCCCGATGGATCGATCCTCGAGAACATGGCGTCTTCAGCCCGCATCGGGACGAAGATGAAGAGGTACGGAAGCACACCGCGACGGCGCGGATTGAACAGGGTGACCCGCCGCTACGAGCCTTACTGAGATATCGCCTCCGCCTGATCGTCAGCCCGGATGCTCGTCGAGACGTACCGCCGGTCATCATCGATGGCTGCCGGGAACTCCAGGTCGTGGCAGACTCGCGCCGCCGAGCGTGAACGGGAGTCACCTGTGTGTGGACGCGATGCGGACGTCTTTGGGCCTCGAGGGTAGGACGTGTCCATCCCCATCCCCTGCGACTTTTGCGGCGAGCGCCCCTCGACGGAGTTCACCTTCGGCGGTGAGCTGCGTCCGCTGGTTGCCGACGACCCCCGGCAGGAGTTCGCGCGGGTGTTCCTGCCCGAGAACCCGGCGGGGCCGCAGACCGAGCGCTGGTTCCACGTGCTGGGATGCCGCACGTGGACGACGCTGATGCGCGACACGCGGACGAACGAGATCGTCTGATGGGCGCGCTCGGGTTCGAGGGTCGCGACGTCGCGTTCGCCGAGGGGGACACGGTCGCGTCGGCCCTGTTCCGGGACGGCGTCCGCACGTTCACTCGATCGCTCAAACACCATCGTCGGCGCGGCCTGTACTGTGGCACCGGCGACTGCCCCAACTGTCTGATCACCGTCGACGGGGTACCCGGCGTACGGGCGTGCCAGGCACCCTGCCGCGACGGGATGAACGTCGAGCGTGAGGGCGGGTGGCCATCGACCGAGCGCGACGCGCTGCACATCACGGACTTCCTCCACGGCCTGATGCCCGTGGGCTTCTACTACAAGGCGTTCATCCGGCCCCGATCGGCCTGGACGGTGGCCGAGCGTGTGATCCGGCGCACCACGGGCCTGGGGCGGCTGCCCGAGGCGGCCGAGCCGGCCCGCGTGGTGGTCCGCCACGCCCACCCCGATGTCGTGGTCGTGGGGGCGGGGGTCGCCGGCCTCGAGGTGGCTCTCGCGGCGGCCCGGGCTGGAGACGCCGTGATGCTGTGCGATGAGACCGCGATCGGCGCGGCGATCCCGCCCGGGCCGACGCGGGACAGGCTCGATCGGCTCGCGGCCCAGGTTCGGGCGGACGACCGCATCGAGATCCTGGAGTGCCACGTGGCCGTCGGTGTGTACGAGGGGCCCGAGGTGCCGCTGGCGGGCGAGGGGAGCCTCGTCCGGGCGCACCCGGGGCGGATCGTCGTGGCCACCGGCGCCGCCGAGACCCACGGCGTGTTCCCGGGCAACGACCTGCCCGGCGTGTGGCTGGCGCGGGGCGCCGCCCGGATGGCCGGCGTGCACGGCGTGGCGCCGGGCCTCCGTGCCATCGCCGCGATCGAGACCGAAGAGGCCCTCGAACACCTGGCGACGCTGCGGTCCGCGGGCGTGAGCTTCGCCGCCGTGGCGGTCGCGGAAGGGTTGGCCGACCGGGTGGAGGCCGCGGGAGCCGAGATCGTGGTGGACGGCATCGTGCACCAGGCGCACGGTCGCGGCGCGCTCGCCGCCGTGACGTTGCGGCGGGGAAACCGGATCCGCCGGTTCGCTTGCGACACGCTCGTCCTGGGGCTCGGGCTGGCCCCCCGCGACGCCCTGGCGCGGATGGCGCCGGGCGACCCGATCGAGGTAGTCGGCGATGCCGCCGGGAACGCGGCCGAGCCCCCGCCGTCCGGCGACGGCTACGTGTGCCTGTGCGAGGACGTCTCGCATCACGACTTGGAGCGGGCCTGGGACGAGGGCTTCCGTTCGACCGAGATCTTGAAGCGCTACACGACGACGACGATGGGGCCGTGCCAGGGCGCGTTGTGCGGGCGATCGCTCGCGTGCTTCGTGCGCGATCGCGCCGGAGCATCCGAGCGCGTGGAGTCGGTATCCGGACGCGCGACCGCGCGTCCCCCCGCCCGCCCGGTCACGCTGGCGACCCTGGCGGCGTCGGTGCACGAGGTGATCGAACGACGGACCTCGCTCCACGACCTTCACGTGTCGGCCGGGGCCCGGATGGACTGGTCGGGTTCGTGGCGCCGGCCGTTCTCCTATGGCGACTGGCGGGAGGAGTACCGGGCGGTGCGCGAGCGGGTGAGCCTCATGGACGTGGGCACCCTCGGCAAGTTCCTGATCGCCGGACCCGATGCAGCGGTCCTCGTGGATCGCGCCTTCGGTTGTCGCACCGACGACCTCCACGAGGGACGCGCTCGCTACGTGCTGGCGCTGGGGGAGGCCGGCTACGTCGCCGACGACGGCCTGCTGTGCGCTCTCGACGAGGGCGCCTACTACCTCACGTCGACCTCGGGCGGGGGCTCGCGGATGGACGCCCGCCTTCGGGACCTGATCGATCGGATGGACCTCGATGTCCAACTGCTGGATCGAACGTCGCAGTGGGGGGCGATCAACGTCGCCGGGCCTGCGGCCCGCGACGTGCTCTCCGCACTCACGAGCGACGCCGTCTACGCGGACGCGCTGCCCTATTCGGCCCACGCGGAGATCGAGGTGGCCGACGTTGCCTGCCTTGTGATCCGCGCGGGGTTCGTCGGTGAGCTGTCGTTCGAGCTGCACCATGCAAGATCGCAGGGGCCCGCGCTGTGGGGGGCCCTCGAGCGCGAGGGAGCCGCGTTCGACCTGATGCCGCACGGACTCGACGCGCTGGAGCTGCTCCGGCTGGAGAAGGGGCACATCTATGTCGGCCAGGACACTCTGCCCGACGATACCCCGGCCAAGCTCGGCCTGGGCTGGACGGTCGACATGGGCAAGGGATGGTTCCTCGGCCAGGCCGCCCTCGAACGGTTGGCCGCCCTGCCTCCCGCGCGCCGGCTGGTGGGGCTGACGTTCGAGGGCGGACCGGACGATACGGCCGAGCTGCGCGGCGAGCCCCTCGTGGTCGGCGATTCGATGGTCGGCCGGGTGACGTCGGCCGAACGATCGATCGCGCTCGATCTGCCGGTCGGCCTCGGATGGGTGCGGGCCGACCCCGACGGGGTGTTCCCCGAGCGCCTGGTCGCGGCCGGCGCCGTGGCGATCGTCACGCCCGCCCCCTTCTACGATCCCGAGGGACTGAGGATGCGTGGCTGAGATCCGGGAGGTCGCGCCGTCGGTGATCGTCGTGCTCGGCTCGCCCGAGGCGTGCGATGCGGTGTCCGTGAGGGGAGGCGGCAGCCTCGTGCGGATCTCGCCCAGGGAGGTGCTCGTTGTGACGATCGAGGACCTCGGTACGGTCTCCGCCCCAGACGGTGCGTACGTCGAGGACGTGAGTGACGGCTGGGCGGCGTTCGTCGTAGAGGGCGACGATGCCGGGGAGGTCTGGGCCCGGGTGTCCGAGCTGGGCCTGCCGGAGGAGGGCGCCGTCACCGGCGAGGTCGCGCGCGTGTCGGCCACCGCGATCGTTGATCCGGGCCGGATCACGATCCTGACCCCCGCCATGTGGGGCCATCACCTGCGAGAACGGCTGAAGAGCGACGCCGCCGAGGTGCTGTCGTGACCGGCCTGTTGCGCCGCCGCGACCTGTTGCCTCGCCACGAGCTGCGATCGAGCTACGACGTGGTCATCGTGGGCGGCGGGGTGAACGGGCTGTCGCTGGCGTTCCACCTTGCCGAGTACCACGGTGTGCACGATGTCGCGGTCCTCGAGCGCGGCTACATCGGCGGCGGCGGCTCGGGACGCAACACCCAGGTTCTGCGGGCCACCTACAACACGCCGGAGACGGTGCCCCTCTACGCCACGAGCCTGGGCATGTACCGGACGCTGTCGCAGGAGCTGGACTTCAACATCCAGTTCTCCCGTCAGGGGAACCTCGACCTCTGCCACTCGACCGACTCGCTCCAGGTCGAGCGCGAGAAGGTGGCGATCCAGCGGCGCTACGGGGTGGACACGCGGCTGCTCTCGCCGGACGAGGTGGTCGAGGTATGCCCGCTCGTCGACCTCACCGCCGGGGGAGAGCTGCCGGTCATCGGCGCCTCGTACCACCCGCCCGGGGCCTTCGCCCGGCACGACTCGGTCGTATGGGGGTACGCGATCGCCGCGGGTCGGCGCGGGGTCGAGGTCCATCAGGGGGTCGAGGTGACCGGCCTCGACGTGCGCGAGGGGGTCTGCCGCGGCGTGGAAACCAGCGGGGGATCGATCGCCGCCGGACGCGTCGTCAGCGCGGTGGCCGGCTACTCCAGCGAGCTGGCGCGCATGGCGGGTCTCCGCCTCCCGCTCGAGACGATGGCGCTCCAGGCGTTCGTGACCGAGCCCTACCGCCCGGTCCTGTGGGGGTTGGTGTCGTCGATGGACCTCTACGTCTACGCCCAGCAGACGGCACGAGGAGAGCTGGTCGTGGGCGCGGAGGTGCTGCCCTACACCACCTACTCCACGCGGTCGACGTTCGAGTTCGCCGCCGAGGCCGCCAAGCGGACGATCCAGCTGCTCCCGTTCATGGCCTCGGCCCGGCTGATGCGTCAGTGGACCGGTCTGTGCGACATGACCCCCGACTCCTCGCCGTTGCTCGGCGAGTCCGAGGTCGCTCGCTTCTACCTGATGGCGGGCATGGGCACGTGGGGGTTCAAGGGCGCGCCGATCTTCGGCAAGACGATGGCGGAACTGCTGGCCACCGGCCGGATCGATCCCCTGATCGCGCCGTTCGCGCCCGGACGGTTCGAGGCCGACCGTATGGTTCCCGACGCGGCGAGCGCCGGCACCCACTGACGCTCAAGCCGACCGCCTCTACGAGCCGACACAAGAACGGTGAAGCGTGTTGCCTTGTCGTCCTTCGCCGTGCTCCTCGCCGTGTCCGGCATCCTGCTGGCGCCCGTCGCCGACGCGGTCCGGGCCCCGACGCCCACCCCGGCGTGCCCCGACGGCCTGGTCCTCGTGGCGGGCGGGCTGTGCACTCATGGCGGCGACGGCCTGACGGGGACCCGCGCGCTGCGCGCCCCGGCCGGCGGGGTGAGCGTGCCTCCGAAGGCGCCCTGCGCGGGGAACGGAAAGGGTGGCAAGCGCCTGCGGATCTACTATGGGTACCCGGGCGATACATCGAATCGGGTGTCCGAGTTCCGAGCCTGGATCCGCGAGTCGGTGAACTGGGCCGACGTGAACCTCGACGATTCGTCGCCCGGCGTGGACGGGCAGCACCTGCGTCTCTACTGCAAGAACGGCAAGAGCCTGACCGTCTCCCCGCTCGAGCTGAAGCCGATCGGTGGCGATGAGGCATTCACGTTCGGGGACTACGTCGGCTCACTGCGGGACCGGAGCTCGCTGGGGCTGGGCGACGACATGGAGGTTCCGCGCTTCACGTACGCGGTGTTCGTGGACAACATCACCGGCGCCTACGCTCCTGGGGGCCAGGCCACCCTGTGGGGCGACGATCGAGCGGATCCCGCGCTCAACTGGAACAACCTGCTGAACGGTGGACCTCGGTTCGCGCTGATCCGCATCACCGGATCGACCACTACCGGCGCGTACATCTTCCTGCACGAGGTCGGACATACTCTCGGCGCTGTCCAAGATTCGGCGCCCCACACGTCGCAGGCCGGCCACTGCTTCGAGACCCTCGACGTCATGTGCTACTCCGACGGCGGTCAATACTTCGTCGACGGCGGCGCCATGCAGAGCGTGTGCCCCGCCTTGCCGAACGGCCAGCGTCAGTTCGATTGCGCCGGGGGGGACTACTACGAGATCGCGCCCGCCGAGGGGAGCTACCTCGACCTGTTCTGGAACACGGCGAACAGCGGCTGGCTCACGAAGCGTCCGCCCGGTTAGCTGTCGCCAAGCTCGCCTCCTGCCGGGCGCCTGCCCTGAGGAGCGCTCAGGCCACCCCCTCATCGAACGAGGCGACGAGTCGTTTGGGGGCGGTCATCCGCCACGCCTCGGTGGTCAGCTCCTTGACCTCGACCCCGTCGGCCCTGGCGAGGATCACGCCGACCCAGCCGCTGGGCCCGACGTAAGGGGGTACGAAGAACGCGGTGGGATCCTGGGCGACCAGCGCGCGTTGCTCGTCGTGCACCGACTTGATCCAGCAGTGGCGCTCGTGTTCTGAGAGCATCGCGAAGATCTTGCCGCGCACGCGGAACGTGGCGGTCTCCCAGGTCTCGCGCTCCTCGGCCTCGGGCAGGCCGAGCGCGAACCGACGAACGGTGGAGGCCCGGATCCCCATCAGCTTCGCTCGTTTCGTTTCGTGTTCGGTCTCGGTCGTCCGGCGGCCCTCAGCCTGTCCGTGCGGACTCGAGCGGTCAACATGATGGTGCGGAGGATGCAACGGGGGTGCCCTCAGCGCATTGACACGGTCTCGGCACCCGGCGTAGCTTCCGCCCCTCAGAGCCGAGGAGTGCGGGGTGGATCACGAAGACGGCCGGCCCGGTGGACTGCAGTCGGTCGACCGCGCGCTGCGGGCGCTCGAGTTGATCGCCGACGCCGGCGAGCTGGGCGTGACCGAGCTGGGTCGCCGCCTCGGCGTTCATAAGGCGACGGCGTCTCGCCTGATCGCGACGCTCGGCGAGCGGGGCATGGTCGAGCGTGATCCGGTTACCGAGAAGTTCCGCCTTGGGTTCGGCCTGATCCGTCTCGCCGGTGCGGCGATGGCCAGCATCGATCTGGTCCGCACATCTCGACCCCTGCTGGAGGATCTGGCCGAGCGCACTCAGGAGACCGTCAACCTGGGCGTGCTCTCGGGCGACGCGGTCGTCTACATCGACCAGGTCACCGGCACCCGTTCGATCGTCGCCGTGAGCTGGGTCGGCCGGCGGACGCCGCTGCATTGCACCTCGAACGGCAAGGTGCTGTTGGCCTGGCTCTCCGACGCCGAGCGGGCCCGGGTGCTCGGCTCGCGGCTCGAACGGCAGACGCGAGCGACGGTGACCGAACCGGCGAAGCTGCTCGACCAGCTCGACGAGGTCCGCCGGCGCGGATACGCGGTGACGATGGAGGAGCTGGAGGAGGGGTTGAACGCCGTGGCGGCGCCGGTGCGACGGGCCGACGGCGTGCGTCGTCGCGGCGCTCAGCGTGAGCGGGCCCGCGTTCCGGATGCGGGCGGTCGACCTGCCGCGTGTTGGGGCGCCTGGCGATCGATTCGGCGGCCGCGATCTCGCGGCGGCTCGGGTACGTCGAGCGGCCACGGCCGGCCGCGGGCTGAGTGGAGGGAGACAAGAACGTGACCTGGGACGCACACCGGGCGGAGGTGTCGACGCTGCTCGACGCGATCGGAGGTACTCCACTCGTACGCCTCCAACGGGTCGCGCCCGACGGCGTCGAGCTGCTCGCCAAGATCGAGTGGTACGGGCCGACAGGCTCGGTGAAGGACCGCATCTACGCGGCACATGCTCGCCGAGGCCGAACGGCGGGGCGACCTGCGCCAGGGGATGACCATCATCGAGTGCAGCACCGGCAACGCCGGGATCGCCTGCGCCGCGACGTCGGCGATCAAGGGCTACGACTGCGTCATCGTGATGCCCGAGGGGATGAGCCCCGAGCGAAAGCGCATGATCAAGGCCTACGGCGCCGACCTCGTGCTCACGCCGGGGGCCGGCACCGACATCGACCTCGCGCTCGCGCGGATGCGCGAGATCGTCGCGGCCGACCCGGATCGCTACTTCTTCCCGGGGGAGTTCGAGAACCCCGACAACCCGAGTGCGCAGGCGGTCTCGGGCGAGGAGATCTGGGAGCAGGCTGGCGGCAACATCGACGCCGTCGTCGGGGCGCAGGGGACCGGGGGATGGATCACCGGGGTGGCGCGTGCCCTCAAGGCGCGCGACGCCACGATCCGCGCCTTCGCGGTCGAGCCCGCGGAGTGCCCGCTGATCTCCGAGGAGCGCTGGGGGACCCACGGGGTGCCGGGCATCGGCGACGGCATCGTGCCGCCGAACCTGGACCTCACCCTGATGGACGGCATCGTGACCGTCGACACGGCCGACGCGCTCGAGACGGCCCGCCGCATGGCCCGAGAGGAAGGCATGCTCTGCGGCCCCTCGTCGGGCATCAATGTCGCGGCCGTCCACAAGGTGGCGGCCGAGCATCCGGAGCTGACGCGCATCGTGACGGTGGTCCCCGACACCGGACAGCGCTACCTGTCGGGCGAACTGTTCGGCGAGGGGCCCGCCGTCGAAGAGCCCGACCGCGACCACACCCTCGCCCCCGCGGTCTCGGCGATGCTGGCCGCCCACCGCGACCGCCTCGAGTTCATCGCCTAGCGTTGGCGCGCGCGCGGGCCGGGGGAGCTGCGCTAGGGTGCGCCGATGAGCGACCCATGGGAGATGACCGCGACGGGTGCCCTCTCCGCGATGCGGGCGCGCGACCTGTCGCCCGTCGAGTTGTTGGACAGCGTGATCGCGCGGGCCGAGGTCGTCGAGCCGAAGGTGAACGCGTTCGCCGAGCGTCGATACGACCAGGCGCAGGACGCCGCCCGCGAGTCCGAGCGCCGCTTCTCCGGCGGAGGCCGCGTTCGCGCCCTCGAGGGGCTCCCCGTCGCGTTCAAGGAGGAACTGCCGGTCCGCGGCTGGCGCATGACCTACGGGTCGTTGGCCATCGACGAGATATCCGACGTGACGGCCCCGATGGCGGACCGCATGCTTCGCGCAGGCGCCGTGCCGCACGCCCGCACGACGACGCCGGAGTTGTCCTGCGCCGGCTACACCCACTCGAAGCTATGGGGCGTGACGCGGAACCCTTGGAATCCCGAGGTGGCCGTCGGCGGCTCGAGCGGGGGATCGGGCGCCTCGCTCGCGGCCGGCACCTCGATGCTGGCCAGCGGCTCCGACATCGGGGGGTCGATCCGGCTCCCCGCCTCGATCAACGGCGTCGTGGGCTACAAGCCGCCGCACGGCCGCGTGCCCGTGGAGGCGCCCTTCAACCTCGACCGCTTCTGCCACGACGGCCCGCTCGCCCGGACGATCGCGGACTGCGCGCTGTTCCAGAACGCGATCGTGGGCCCGCATCCTGACGATGTGACCTCCCTGCGCCCCAAGGTGACGATCCCGTCCGAGCTCAAGCCGATCCAAGGATGGCGGATCGCGATGTGCGTCGATCTCGGCGCCTGGGACGTCGACGAGGAGGTCGCGCGGAATACTCGGGCCGTCGGCGACGCGCTCCGGGAGGAAGGTGCCATCGTCGAGGAGGTCGAGCTTCCCTGGACCATGGAGGAGCTGATGGGCGCCTCCCGGCGTCACTTCGGCGCGATCTTCGGCGCCCAGATCGCCGAGCTCGTAGCTGCGGCGCCCGACCTCGTGAACGACTACCTGGAGGCCTGGGCGGAGGAGGCTGCCGTCACGGCGGCGGAGCCCAGCGGGTTCCTCCGGGGACTCGAGGCCGAGCACAGGATCTGGGAGCCGCTCGGCCGGCTCTTCCGTCGCTACCGCGCGCTGATCGGATCGACGTGGTCGGTGACCGGGATCCCCGCCGGCGACAGCATCCTCGGGCAGATCTACCCGGAGGGCGGGCGCAACGACCGCCAGTTCCAGGCGATGATGACCACCCCCTTCAACATCCTGTCCCCGTGCCCGGTGCTGGCGGTGCCGAGCGGCGTCGCTTCGAACGGCGTGCCGACCGGCGTGCAGATCGTGGCGCGCACCTTCGCCGACGTCGATGCCTTCAGGATCGGAGCCGCCATCGAACGAGCCCGCCCATGGGCCGGGCTGGCGCCGTTCGTCGGCTGAACGACGGTTCAGAACGCGCGGTATGCTCCGCCCATGACGTACCCCTTGTCCCCAGCCGATCGCGAGATCCAGGCGAAGGCCCGCTCCTTCGCCGACGATCTGCTGATCCCGTGGGAGGAGCACGCTGAGGCGCACGGGGGGCAGATCCCTCCCGAGCAGCGCACCCGCCAGCACGACGCAGCGGTGGAGCTCGGGCTGTACGCGATGAACATGCCGACCGAGCTCGGGGGCGGCGGGATGACGACGCTGCAGCAGGTGCTGGTGTCCGAGCAGCTGGGGCGGGCCACGAACGCGCTGGGATGGGTGGTCCACACGCCGCCGGCATGGGCGCCCGCCGTCGTCAGCGAGCACCAGCTGGAAACGTGGATCGTGCCGACGATCCGCGGCGACGCGCAGGAGTGCTACGCGATCACGGAGGAGGGCGCCGGCTCCGATGTCGACGCGCTGGAGGCGACCGCCCGCCGCGAGGGTGACGAGTACGTGCTCAGCGGCACGAAGATGCACGTCACCTCGTTCAACCACGCCACGTTCTGCTTCTTCCAGGCCAAGATGGCCGACGGGCCCAACGCCGGTGCCCACGTGATGTTCTTCGTCGACAAGGACGCCCCCGGCGTCCGCGAGGTCCGCTCGCCCGCCTACATGCACACCTACCCCGACGCGCACCCGGTCGTCGAGTTCGAGCACGTTCGGGTGCCGGCCGCCAACCTGATCGGCGAGGAGGGCGACGGGCTCGCGTTCACCTACGAGTGGTTCCGCTACGAGCGGCTGATGATCGCCGCGCGGTGCTGCGGCGCGGCCGAGCGGCTGATCGACGAGGCCACGGCGTTCGCCAAGGGGCGCGTGCAGTTCGACCGCCCCATCTTCGAGTTCCAGGCGATCCAGCATATGCTTGCGGACTCGCTCACCGAGCTGTGGGCAGCCCGGCTGATGACCTACCGGCTGGCGGAGAACATCGACGCCGGGGCCGACGTCAAGATCCAGCACGCGCAGTGCTCGATGGCCAAGCTCTATGCGAGCGAGATGGCGGGCCGCGTCGCCGACCGGGCCGTCCAGATCTTCGGGGGCCGGGGCTACATGCGCGAGAACGTCGCCGAGCGCTACTACCGCGAGCTGCGTGTCGACCGCATCTGGGAGGGGACCTCCGAGGTGCAGCGCAACATCATCGCCGATCAGCTGGGCAAGCGCGGCACCGGGCCGCTGGTCGGCTAGCTCACTCCACCTCGCGGAGCACCGACGTGTCCTCGCGGCTCCAGGTCAGCGTGACGTCGTCGCCGTCGCGCACCGTGCTCGCGTGATCGTCGGACAGCCGGTGGGCGATCAGTCGCTTGCCGATCGAGGTCTCGACGTGGAACTGGGTCAGCGTCCCGAGGTAGACGGCCTGGCTCACGGTTCCGGCGAGCCGGCAGTCGCCCTCGGTCTCCTCGGACGCCGCATGGATGTCGATGCGCTCGGGACGTACGGCCACGAGCAGCGAGGATCCCGTGTCGGCGCCGGTCGGCGGAACGGGCACGACGACGCGCTCGCGCTCGTTCACCCGCATGATCGCGTCGTCTCCCGTGATCTCGTCGATCCGTAGATCCATGGCGTTGAGGACCCCGACGAAGTCGGCCACGAACGGGGTTCGCGGGTGCTCGTAGATCTCGCGCGGACCGGCCAGGTGCTCGATGCGTCCGTGGTTCATGACCGCGATGCGGTCCGACATCGACAGGGCCTCTTCCTGGTCGTGGGTGACGTAGACGAACGTCGTCCCGAGCTCGTGCTGGATCCGCTTGAGCTCGAGCTGCATCTGCTTGCGCAGCTTCACGTCGAGGGCGCCGAGCGGCTCGTCGAGCAGCAGGGCGGCCGGCCGGTTCACGAGCGCTCGCGCCAGCGCGATCCGCTGTTGCTGTCCTCCCGAGAGCTGGCCCGGCTTGCGCTCCTCGTAGCCCTCGAGGCGCACCATCTCGAGCATCTCCTTCACCCGACGGGTCCGCTCGTCCTTCTCGACCTTCTTCAGCTTCAGGCCGTACTCGATGTTCTTGGCCACCGTCATGTGCGGGAACAGCGCGTAGTGCTGGAAGCACATGTTGACCTCGCGCTTGTTCGGCGGGATCCCGACGACGTCGGTTCCGCGCAGCAGGATCGTGCCCCCGTCGGGCTCCTCGAAGCCGGCGATCATCCTCATCGTGGTCGTCTTGCCACATCCGGAGGGGCCGAGCAGGGTGATGAATTCGCCGTCGGCGATATCCAGCGAGACCTCCTGAACGGCGTGGACCGAGCCGAACGACTTGCTGACCCCTTGGATGCTGATGGCGACGTCGGTGTCGCTCATGTCACGGCCACCTCCTCCTCCTCTGCCACGATGGTGCTCTGCTCCAGCTTGCGATCGGTGATCCGGCGCGCGGCCTCGAGGATCACCATGACGACGACCGAGATGGCCATCACGACGACGGCAACCGCGATGACCTGAGGGAGGTTGCGCGGCAAGCGGATCTGGGAGTACAGGTAGACCGGGAACGTGACCTGCTCACCCGACACGAACGACGCGATGACCACCTCGTCGAACGAGATCACGAAGCTGATGAGGAAGGCCGAGAACACGGCGGGCAGCAGGAGCGGGAACGTGATCTGGCTGAAGGTCTGCCACCAGCCCCCACCGAGGTCGCGCGAGGCCTCCTCCAGGGCGACCGGGATCCGCTCGAGCCGCGGGACGAGTGTCAAGATCGCGAACGGCAGGGCGATCACGATGTGTCCGATCGCGATCGAGAACGGTGAGGACGGCAGTCCGATCGTGTTGAACAGGATCAGCAGGGCGGTTCCGAGCACGACCAGCGGGATCACGAGCGGCGCGAGCATGACGCCCGAGACCGCGCCCTTGCCGAGGAACGTTCGACGAACCAGGGCGATCGCAGAGGGGATCGAGAGCGCCGTCGTCACGATGCTGACCAGGATCGCGACCCACACGCTGGTCTTCAGGGCGGCCAGGATCTCCGCGTTCTTGAGGAACTCCCCGTACCAACGCGTGGTGAATCCCTCCCACGGGAACGAGACGAGCTCGCGCGCATTGAACGAGAAGATGATCAGCACGATGATCGGCGCGTAGAGGAACACGACGAGCATCCAGAAGATCGCCCACAGGCTCCGTTTGCCGGCGCGCGAGTAGGCGGGATTCATACGGCCATGTCCTTCACCTTGAGGAACCGACCGAACACAGCGAGCAAGACCGCCACCGCGAAGATCAGGAACATCGCCATCGCCGAGCCGAACTGCCAATCGAGTCCCGCGGTGAACGCGCTTTGGATCGCGCTGCCGAACATGAAGCCGCCGGGCCCGCCGACCAGCTGGGGGGTGATGTACTCGCCGAGGGTCGGGATGAACACGAACACGAAGGCGGCCGCGACGCCGGGCAGCGACAACGGGAACGTGACCGAGCGGAAGGTGCGCCATCGGGTCGCGCCCAGGTCGTTCGACGCTTCGAGCAGGTGCGTGTCGAGGCTCTCGAGCGACACGAAGATCGGCAGGGCCACGAAGGGCACCCACACGTACGAGAGCACGAGGTAGACGGCGAACTGGCTGTTGAAGAAGGCTTGGATCGGCTCGTCGACGACTCCGGCGGTGAGCAGGAAGGAGTTGAGGAGCCCGCTCTCCCCGAGGATCACGCGCCAGGCCAAGACGCGCAGCAGGTAGGCCGTCAGGGCGGGGGCGATGATGACCAGCAGGAGGGTGTACTTCCGGCTTCCCGACACGAGCGCCAGCAGATAGGCGATCGGATACGCGAGACCGACAGACGTGATCGACACGATCATCGACATCCGCACGGACTTCCAGAACAACGGGAGATAGACGTCGCTCGTGATGAAGAAGCGCCAGGGCTCCATCGACAGGTACACGTCGTTGCGCAACAGGGTGATGGCTCCGACGCTGTAGAGGCCGACCATGATGACCGGGACGATGAAGAAGACGACGAGCCAGACCGTCGGGCCGGCCAGCAGCCCTCCCGTCGTCGCCGACCGACGGCCACGCCTCGGGTGGCGCTCGCTGGTGGGCGATGCCTCCTCGATCGTCGTTTCGGCCGCCATGGGGGCTGAGGTCGACCTCGCCTAGCCCGCCGCCGCCTTGACCTCGTCCCAGGCACGGTTGTATGCGGTTCGCTGCGGCTGGTAGCGGTCGATCAGGCTGTTGGGCTCCGAGAGCGACTCGATCGGGTCCTCGAGCCCGAAGGCAGCGACGACCTCGGGGTCGATCACCGAGAGATCGATGTCCAGGTTCGAGTGCCCGTAACCCCATGTGCTCACCAGGCGCTCCCCGGTCGGCACGCTCGACCACGCGTCGGCGTACTCGTGCGCGTGGAAGTAGTTCTCCGTGTCAGCGCGCAGGACGAGGGCCTCGGCCCAAGACAGGGTGCCCTCCTTCGGTCGGATGTAGTCGACCGGCACCACGTCCTTCAGCACGACGTAGGTGTCGGGCCAGGAGTAGGCGACCCACACGTTGTCCTTCTCGACGTCGTCCCACATGGCCGTGTAGTCGACCCAGATCGAGTGCAGGTTCTTCGTCTTGTCGATGCAGTATTCCTTGCAGGTGTTGAGGTCCTCGGGCGTCATGTCGAAGATGTCGGATTCCACGCCGAGTGCCAGTCCCGCCATCAGCATGATCCACGGGGTGTCGAACCACGAGATGCGTCCCGCGTAGGCGTCGTCGAACAGGTAGGAGTACGAGTTGATCGACGGATCGACGTGGTCGGTGCGGATGATCGGCGCCGAATATCCCCAGTCGAGCACGACGCCGTACTGCTCCCCGTTCAGGGTTCCGCTGTCCTGGAGGACGGGGTTGAGGTTGTCGAAGTTGGAGATCAGCGAGGTATCCCACGGCTGGATCACTCCCAGGTCGTAGTAGTCCTGGAGGTAGCCGGTCTCTGGGTGGGTGATGTCCCATTCGAATCCGCCGGCCGTCTTGGCGATAGCGCCTTCGGTGTTCGTGAGGAAGCTGAAGCTCGGGTCCGCGTAACCGGCCTTCTTGTAGGGGCGCCAGATCCACTTGGACTCGTATCCCGCCCACTCGTGGATGCCGAGGACCCCTGGCTCTTCCTCGATCGGAGGCCGGGACTCGGGTGGCACGCTCGAAGCCGTGGCGCCGCCGGTGGACTGAACGTCCTTGCGACAGGCGGCCAATACGCCGGCGCCTCCGGCGACCGCCATGGAGCGCATGAACGCCCGGCGGGTGGTGGAGTTGGCGAGCACGGAGTCGAATTGGCCCATCGCGGATCCCTTCGTCCGGCGCGGTGTCACCGCGTATCGTCGTGACCGGATGATGACCGAAGTGGGCCGGGATGCGCAAACGGCTGCGCGCCCGGCGGGCGATCGCTCCGGCTCTCCGATCGTCCCGTCTGCCCAGTCGTACGCGGGCACGACGACGCGCGGATGTCCCTATCCCGCTGTGCCGATATCCTGTGCAGATGCGGCGGAGGGCTCGGTTGGCGCCACCGACGAGGGAGCCCACGAACGCGGGGCCGCGCGTCCCGTGAGGGGGAGTTGATACCCATGGAGCGGATCAGCCATTGGATCGGCGGAAAGCTGGTACCCGGCGAATCGGGTCGAAGCGGCCCCGTCTTCAACCCGTCAACCGGGGTGCAGACCCACGAGGTCGACTTCGCCTCGATCGATGAGATCGACACGGCGATCGACGCGGCGTCGGAGGCCTATGCCTCGTGGCGATCGACGTCGCTGTCGAAGCGCGCCGACATCTTGTTCGCGATCCGCGAGGCGGTGCACGAGCACCGCGCCGACATCGCCCGTCTGCTCACCGAGCAGCACGGCAAGGTCCTGTCGGATGCGATGGGCGAGGTCGCGCGCGGCCTGGAGAACATCGAGTTCGCCACCGGGATCCCACACCTGCTCAAGGGCGGGTTCAGCGAGCAGGCCTCCACGGGCGTCGACGTCTACTCGATCCGTCAGCCCCTCGGCGTCGTGGTGGGCATCACGCCGTTCAACTTCCCTGCCATGGTGCCCATGTGGATGTGGGCCAACGCCATCGCCTGCGGCAACACATTCGTGCTGAAGCCCTCGGAGAAGGACCCAGGCGCGGCGATGTATGTCGCCGAGCTGGTGAAGGAGGCGGGGCTTCCCGACGGGGTCCTCAACGTCGTCCACGGCGACAAGGTGGCCGTCGACCGGCTCCTCGAACACCCCGAAGTCAAGGCCGTGTCGTTCGTCGGCTCCACGCCGATCGCGAAGTACATCTATTCGACGGGAACGGCGAACGGGAAGCGGGTTCAGGCGCTGGGCGGGGCGAAGAACCACATGGTCGTGCTCCCCGACGCCGACATCGACATGGCGGCCGACGCGGCCGTCTCGGCGGCCTATGGGTCGGCGGGCGAGCGATGCATGGCGATCTCGATCGTCGTCGCCGTCGGCGGCGCCGCGGATCCGATCGTCGACGCGATCGGGCAGCGGCTCGGTTCGCTGAAGATCGGCGACGGCTTCGAGCCCGACTCGGAGATGGGCCCGCTCATCACCCGCGAGCATCGGGACAAGGTGGCCTCGTACCTCGAATCGGCCGCCGCGCAGGGAGCCACGGTGGTGGCCGACGGACGCGAGCTTGAGCTCTATGGCTCGGACGGGTTCTTCCTCGGGGTGTCGCTGATCGACCACGTCACCTCCGAGATGGACTGCTATCGCGACGAGATCTTCGGGCCGGTGCTCGGAGTCGTGCGGGTGGAGACCTACGAGGAGGCGCTCGCGCTGGTGAACGACAGCCAGTGGGGCAACGGCACGGCCATCTTCACCCGGGACGGCGGCGCCGCCCGCGCCTTCCAGTTCGACGCTCAGGCGGGGATGGTGGGCGTCAACGTCCCCATCCCGGTGCCCGTGGGGTACTACTCGTTCGGAGGCTGGAAGGACTCGCTGTTCGGCGACAGCCATATGTACGGGCCGGAGGGCGTGCACTTCTATACGAGAGGCAAGGTCGTGACCGAGCGCTGGCCCGATCCGGGAACCAGCTCGATCGACCTGGGCTTCCCGAGGACCCGATGAGGGGGACCCGATGATGGCGACCAAGGACGAACTGCTCGACAAGGAGGCCGCCTCCTGGACGGCGCTCGAGGCCGCGATCGCGCGCGTCCCGGCCGATCGACGGTCCGAACCGGGTGTCGTGCCCGGTTGGTCCGTCCAGGATCTCCTGTGGCACAGCGCATGGTGGGCGGGCTGGTCGGGCGAGCGCCTGGAGCGACTGGCGGCCGGCACCCACGAGGACGAGGAGCACGATGATGCCTACTGGGACGGGCTGAACGCCCGCATCGCCGAGGAATCCCAGTCGATGGAGTGGGACGCCGTGGTGGCGGGCGCCGCGCCGCTGAGGGAGCGGGCTCGGTCGGCGCTGGCCGCGCTTCCCGCGCTCACCGACCAGGCGGTCGAGTACTTCGCCGACGAGACGTTCGACCACTATGCGGATCACACGGGCGAGATCGAGCGGTACGCCGACTCCCTCTAGGTCGCAACCGTCGCGCTGGGCTCGGCGCGCATGAACCAGACGTGAGGCCCGCCGGGCTGATGCTCGCCGTCCTCGACCACGTCGAAGCCGAATCTGCGGTAGTAGTCGAGTAGCTCTGCCCTGGCCGTCTCCAGGAACGCGGGCACGCCGTCGCGGGCAGCGCGGCCGAGGCCGTCACGGATCAGCGCCGTGCCGACACCCGTACCTTGATGGTCGGGGTCGACCCCGATCGCGTCTAGGTACCAGACCGGCTCGTCGGGGACGTGATCCTCGATCCAGCTCCACAGGTTCGCGTAGCGGGTGGCGCCGTCGTCGGTGAGCGGCGCGAGCTGCGATCGGATCCGGGCGTCGCTTTCGAACATGGCCTCGGTCGCGCCCGGCGGTACCCACACGGCGAAGCCACGAGCATCGGGCACCTCATAGGCGGCGGTTTCTATCAGTGGCCCGTACATCAGGCGGAACATCGTCTCGACCCGACCGATCATGTCGCCGCCGCTCGACAACGGCCACCGGGTCATGGGGTCATCGACGAAGGCGCGTCCCAGGACGGTCACCAGGGCGTCGAGCCGCGCGTCGGTAGCGGGGATCACATCGAACGTCATGCCGGTGAGCCCGCCCTGTCGTCCGGGGTGCCCGGTGCCGACACGTCTGCCGGATCACCCACGGCGCTGCTCCCCGGCGCGACCGAGGTCCGTGTAGCGGAAGGTTCCCTTGGCGATCCGAAGGCCGACGAACGTGTCGACCTGCGCCACCCCCGCGACGGTTCGGATCTCCTCTTGCATCAGCCGCAGGAGATCGTCGGCGTCCTGGGCCACCACCTCGACGAGCACGTCGTATTGGCCGGTGCACTCGATGACGTAGACCGCCTCCGGGATGCGGCAGATCGCCTCGATCGCGGCCCGGACTTTGGCCCCGGCGATCCGCACGCCGAGGTAGGCGAACAGCAGCCCCAGCTCGTGCGGCTTGACATCCGTGACGAACCGGATCGCCTCGATCCGCTGGAGGCGGCTGACCCGCGCCCGCACCGTCGCCTCGGCCACTCCGAGCTCGTCGGCGACCGACGTGAACGGGCGCCGGCCGTCCTCGGCCAGCGTGTCGATGATCCGCAGGTCGAGATCATCGAATCGTGCCTCTCTTGCCATGTCGTGGCGATTATCGCAGAGGATGGGCCAGCAGAATGCGATATCCGCACGAAGTTCGCAGGCCCAGCGCTATCTCAGGTCCCTCGGCGCGCCCTATCCTGTGAGGTATCCCGCACCGACCGGAGGACGATCCATGGGCAAGACCGAGCAAGAGATCAAGATCCGTAACGACGAGGTCGAGTGGGAGCCTCGCCCCACCCTGGGCAGCGACGACTATGCGAGTCCCGAGGTCTGGCGCGAGGAGCAGGAGCGGATCTGGTGGGGCGAATGGATCTGCGCCGGCCGCGCCGAAGAGATCGCGAACCCCGGTGACTATGTCGTGCGCGACATCGCGGGCGAGTCGGTCTTCATCGTGCGCAACGACGCCGGCGACATCCGCGCTTTCTACAACGTGTGCAGCCATCGGGGCACGAAGTTCCTCGACGACATCGAGGGCACCGCGAGCGTCCGCAGGGCGTTCGTATGCCCGTACCACGCGTGGGCGTTCGACCTGAACGGGCAGCTCGTCGGCTCGCCCAACGTGAAGGAGGACGAGCACTTCGACCGGTCCGAGCACCCCCTATACGACATCGCCGTCGACACCTACGCCGGGTTCCTGTTCGTCAATCTGACGACCGGGGGGCCGACCCGCTCGCTGCTGGAGTCGCTCACCGACGGCGCCGAGACGATCACCGCGTTCGAGCGCTTCAAGATGGATGAGCTGCGGATCGGCGTACGACTCGTCTACGAGGTCAAGGCCAATTGGAAGATCGTCGTCGAGAACTACAACGAGTGCCTCCACTGTCCCCAGATCCACCCCGAGCTCGTTCAGGTGATCCCGCTGTTCCGCTTCGGCGAGGTGTGGGACGAGGAGATCCCCGACGACGGGAACCGCATGAAGGAAGGGGCGACGTCGTTCACGCAAACCGGTCGGAGCGAGCTGCCGACGTTCCCGGGTCTGGAACCCGAGGATCTCGAGATGTACTACGGCACCTACCAGTTCCCGAACCTGATGCTGAACCTGCACCCGGACTGCGCGATGTATTACATCGGCTATCCGAAGGGCCCGAACCACACGACCGTCGTAAGTGAGTTCCTGTTCCGGCCCGAGACGATCGCCGACCCGGAACTGTTCAAGCCCGAGCCGACCGTCGAGTTCTGGGACCTCATCTCGACGCAGGACTGGGACGTGTGCGAGCGAGCCCAGACGGGCGTGAGCTCGAGGGCGTTCACCAGGGGCGTGTTCCCGCGTCAGGATCGGTTCCTCTACTGGTTCAACGAGGAGTGGCGCCGGGCGATGGGACGTCCCACGCTGGGATGACGATCCCCGAGCGCCTGGCGAATCGGGAGCTGAGCGACGAGGTCCTCGCGCCGCTCAGCGACCTGCCCGATCGGGCTCGCGTGGTGATCGTGGGCGGAGGGATCGTCGGCGCCTCGATCGCCTATCACCTCACGCGGGCCGGCGAGACCGACGTCGTGCTCGTCGAGCGGGCGCGCCTGTCGGCCGGGACGACCTGGCACGCGGCCGGGCTCGTGTCGCAGGTCCGGGGCACCCACGCGTTGAGCGCGTTGGCATACATCAATGCCCCTACGTACGAACGCGTGATCGAGGAATCGGGGATCGATACCGGGCTGCGGCGTAGCGGCTCGCTCACGGTGGCCCGGACAACCGGCCGCATGCAGGAGATCCTGTACTCCGTCGCGATGGCTGCCGACCTGGGCGTGCCGCACGAGGTGGTCACGTCCGCCCGGATCGCCGAGCTGTGGCCCTCTGCCGTCGTGGACGACCTCGTCGGTGGGGTGCTGTTCCCCGAGGACGGCACGGTGAACCCCGGCGACGCCACCCTGGCGCTCGCCAAGGCGGCCGTCGATGCGGGCGTTCGCTACGTGCCCGGCGTGTCCGTGTCCCAGGTGGTCACCTCGGGCGACCGCGCGACGGGCGTCGACACCGATCACGGACGGATCGAGGCAGAGGTCGTGGTGCTCGCGGCCGGGCTGTGGACGTCGGAGCTCGCGCGGACCGCGGGGACCAGCGTGGCGCTGTATCCGGCCGAGCACGTGTGGGTCATGACGGACGAGGCCGCGGGTGCCGACGAGCGGTCGCCGTTCCTGCGCGACCTCGACGCGTTCCTGTACATCCGCCACTACCGCGGCCGGTACCTGATCGGCGCGTTCGAGCCCGACGGGCGGCCGAAGCGACCCCGTGACGTGCCCGTCGATGGGTTCGCCGAGTTCGGGCCCGACTGGGATCACTTCGCACCGGTCCTCGTGGGCGCGACCGAGCGCGTGCCCGAGATCGCCACGATCGGCTTCTCCCACTACCTGAGGGCCCCGGAGAGCTTCACGCCCGACTCGAACTTCCAGCTCGGGTTCGTCCCCGAGGCGGCGGGCCTGTTCGTCGCGGCGGGGTTCAACTCGCAGGGGATCATCTTCGCGCCGGGCGCAGGCAGGGCCGCCGCCGAGTGGATCGTCGCGGGACATCCGACGATGGATCTGGCCGAGGTCGATGTGGCTCGGATGGGACGGTGGGCGAACAACCGCGCATGGCTCCACGAGCGCACCGTGGAGTCCCTCGGCGGCCTGTACGAGATGCACTGGCCGGGCAAGCAACCGCGAACCGCGCGCGGGGTCCGCAGGGGCCCGCTGTACGAGCGGCTCCTGGTGGCGGGCGCCGCCTTCGGCCAGGCGGCCGGCTGGGAGCGCGCCAACTGGTTCGAGCCGGGCGCCGTCGACCCGGTGCCCGGGTACGACTACGTGTCCCCGTCCTGGTTCGCACCGGTCGCGGAGGAGGTGCGTGCCACCCGGGAGGCCGTGGCCCTCTACGACCTGTCGACCTACTCGAAGTTCTCCGTCGAGGGACCCGGAGCCCTCGTGGGCCTCCAGCGCTTGTGCGCCTCCGACGTCGATGTCGAGCCGGGGCGCATCGTCTACACCGTGATGTGCAACGAGCGCGGCGGCATCGAGATGGATCCCACCGTCACGCGCCTGGACGAGGATCGGTTCGTGGTGCTGGCGCCGACCCTGTATCAGCGTCGGACGGAGGCCCTGTTGCGCGGCGGGCTGCCGGCCGATGCGGTGGTGACCGACGTCACGAGCGCATGGGCCACGCTCCACCTGGCGGGGCCGTCGTCACGCGATCTGCTCGCACGCCTCACCGACGCGGACCTGTCCAACGAGGGCTTCGGGTTCCTGCGAGCACGCGAGATCGAGGTCGGTCGGGCGCCCGCATGGGCGTTCCGGGTGTCGTTCACCGGCGAGCTCGGCTGGGAGCTGATGGTTCCCACCGAGTTCGCGGCCGACCTGTACGACCGGATCGTGGCGGCCGGCGCCGACCTCGGGTTGCGGCCGGCGGGGGCCTTCGCGTTCGACGCCGCCCGCCTCGAGCGGGGATTCCGATCGTGGGGTCACGACATCGGCTCCATGGACGATCCGTTCATGAGCGGGCTCGGCTTCTCGGTCCACGGCGGCGACCACGTGGGCGCCGAGGCGTTGGGACGCCTGCGCCGGGCCGAACCCGTACGGCGGCTCGTCTCCCTGCACGCGCCGGGCGAGACCCTGTGGCACGGCGAGTCGGTGCTCCACGGCGACGATCGGGTCGGCCACGTCACGTCGGCGGGCCCCGCCCCCACGCTCGGTGGCGGCTCGGCGGCGCTCGCCTGGATCCACGGCGCGCTCGATGGGGACGGCTGGTGGGTTCAGATCGGTGACCGTCGGGCCGAGGTGGCGGTCTCCTCGTCACCCTTCTTCGATCCCAAGGGAGAACGAGCCCGTGCCTGAGCGATCAGTCCGGTTGCTCGGTGTCCCGATCGACAGCGTCGGCGGCCGCGTGGGCACCGCATTCATGCCGTCGACCCTGCGGTCGGCCGGACTGGTCGGCGCGATCCAGGCCGAAGATGCCGGCGACCTCGATGTGGTGATCGAGCCTGCGATCCGCGACGCGGCTACCGGCATCATCGGGTCCGCCAGCGTGCTCGACGTGACCCGCACGGTGGCCGACGCGGTGGCCGGGCTGATCGAGCCCGAGGGAAGTCTGGTCATCCTCGGTGGGTGCTGCACGCTCGCGGTGGGCGCCATCGCCGGGGTCAGGCGCTCGGTCGGTGACATCGGGGTGGTCTACATCGACGGGCATCTCGATCTGTACGACGGGCGAACCTCGCCCACGGGCGAGGCCGCCGACATGCCTCTGGCCACGGCGCTCGGGCTCGGGCCCGAGGCCTGGGTCGAGGCGGCCGGTGGCCCGCAGCTTCGGCCCGACGACGTGGTGCTCCTGGGGTTCCGCGACCTCGCCGAGGCCCGCGGGTTCGGATCGCTCACGCCACGGGACCTTCCCGGGATCGATGCTCGCGACGCGGATCGCGATCCGATCCGACGGCTTCGGTCCGACCGGCATCGAGGCGGCCGCGTCGGCGTCTCGCGGGCGGCCCTTCTTCGTCTTCGTCGATCTCGACGTGCTCGACGAGGCCGTGTTCCCCAACGATGCCCCCGTGCCCGATGGTCTCGACTGGCCCGAGCTCGAGCTCCTGCTGGCGCCCCTGGTGACCCATCCCGCGTGCCTGGGAGTCTCGATCGCCTGCTTCAACCCCGAGCGCGACCCGGAGGGGCACAGCGCGCGTCGCATCGTGGAGCTGCTCGCCGCGCGTGCTCGTCCCCTCCTAACCGGCGGCGGCGTCGATCGCGGCGCGGGCCGGCATGCCGGCCCGCGCCCCCTCGCGGGTCACCGACAGCGCGGCGGCCGCGCAGGCGCGGCCGACCGCCTCGTCCAGACCACGGCCCTCCGCGAGTCCGGCGGCGAGGACCCCATTGAAGCAGTCGCCCGCGCCGGTGGTGTCGACCGCATCGACGGCGGGGGCCGTCACGTGCCGGGCGGCGCCGGCGTCGATGATGTCGGCGCCGCGCGCTCCGAGCGTCCGAACGGTCGTGACGCCCTCCGACGGTCCCCCGAGCGTGTCCAGCTCACCCTCGTTGGGCGTGAGCACGTCGGCGAGCGATACGAGTTCCGAAGCGGCCTCGGTCGCCGGCGCCGGGTTGAGGACGAAGAGGGCTCCGCGCTCGCCGCACCACCGCCCGGCGGCGTCCACCGCGGCGGCGGGCACCTCGAGGCTGGCCAGTACGAGCGAGGAGGCCAGCTCGTCGAGCGCGGCGGCCACCGCCTCGGGCGTCACGCCCTCGTTGGCGCCCGGCGCGACGGCGATGAGGTTCTCGCCGTCCCCGTCGACCACGATCAGGGCGACCCCGGTCGCCCGTCCGGCGGCGCGCGCCACGTGGCGTACGTCGATCCCCTCGGCCGCGAGCGTCGCGACCGCCTCGCCCCCGAGCTGATCGGTCCCCACGGCGCCGATCATGGCGACGGTTCCCGCATCGCCGATGGCGCGTGCCGCCGCCACCGCCTGGTTGCCGCCCTTGCCGCCGTGGTGCTGTGCGAAGCGGCCTCCGACGACGGTCTCTCCTGGGCCGGGGAGCGGCGCTCCCGAGACCACCAGGTCGACGTTGATCGCCCCCAGCACGGCCACGGTCGGCCGACTCACCCCTGCGGAGCCTCCGCCTGGGCGGACACGAGCTGGCGCAACCGGTCGGCGAAGGTCGACATGAACCCTTCGGCGTCGACGCCCAACGCCACGCGCGCGTTGTCGGCGGCGTCCCAGCCGACCGGCCACGGGCTGGTTCGGATGTTCCCGAGGTCGCCCACCGTCTGCCCCCGTGTCCATTCGCCGCCGGTCTCGACCTCGACGCGGGTGGTCTCGAGCCGCATGAGCCCGGGGTGGATCGCCGCCCCGAGCGCCAGGGGGTCGTGCATGCAGGCGCCCCCGTAGGAGCGCGTTCGCTCGTAGAACTCGATATAGAAGGGCACGGAATCGGCCAGGAACCGACCCACCGGGGAATCGGGGGCCGGCTCGCAGATCTCCGCCAACCGTTCCCGGGTCAGCGTGGCGCTCTCGGTGACGTCGAGGCCGACGCAGAGCGGCAGCTTCGGCTCCTCGGCGCCCGAGAACCCACGGAACACGGCCTGGGCGGCGTCGGGGTCGACCCAGATGTTCGCCTCCGCGGCCGGCGTCGTGTTGCCCCCCCGCGCGTAGGCGCCGCCCATGAGCGCGAACCCCCCGAGCAGTTCGGGCAGCTGCGGCTCCTCGGCCAGCGCCATCGCGATGTTGGTGAGCGGTCCGGTGGCGACGAGCAGCACCTCGCCGGGCCGTCGGCGCGCCGACTCCACGATCAGCTGGACGGCGCTCCGCTCGGAGATCGCGCGCGAGGAGGGCGGCAGCTCGGCACGTCCCAGCCCGCGGGCTCCGTGGACGATGGGGAAGGGTTCATGGTCGCGCACGATCGGCCGCGACGCGCCGCGCGCCACCTCGACGTCGGTGCGTCCGGCCGCTTCCAGCACGGCCAGGGTGTTCTCGGTGGCGACCTCGACCGTGACGTTGCCCATCACGGACGTGGCGCCGATCAGCTCCACCTCGGGCGTCGCCACGGCGTACAGGAGCGCGAGCGCGTCGTCGACACCGGTGTCCACATCGAGGATCAGCGGCGTCGGCCCGGGGTCCATGGGCGGAGCCTAGCCCGACTCCCGACCGCGTGCCCGCGCCGTCAGATCTCGGCGCCGAGGAGCTTCGAGGCGACCAGGCGACACGTCGACCGCATGCGCTCGGGGCTCACCTGCGTGTCGTTCATCAGCACCTGGATCGCGAGGCCGTCGATCAACGCACCGATCTGCATCCCGAGCTCGTCGGCGTCGGCGCCTTCGGGGAACTCGCCGGCGCTCCTGCCCGCGCGCACGATGTCGGCGATCGACTGGCGCCAGCGGCGGTCGAGCACCTCGCGCTCCTTGGCCACGGCGGGGTCGCGGAGCGCACGCACCCAGATCTCGATCCACAGGGCCCATTCCTCGAGCCGCTCGTAGTCGGGCAGCAGGCCCGGGACCGAGAGGTCGATCAGCCGGCTCAGCTGCTCGCGCGCCGTGTCGAGCCGTCGCAGCTCCCTGGCCTGGGCCAGGTAGTACTTGTCGTTGGCGTAGTTCAGGGCCTCGACGAGCAGACGATCCTTGGACTCGAAGTAGTACAGGATCAGGCCCGGCGACACGCCGCAGCGGTCGGCGATGTCGGAGATCCTCGTATCCGCCAGGCCTCGGTCGGTGATCACGTAGGCGGCCGCGTCGAGGATCTCTTGGTGCCGATCCTTGGTCTGCTTGGTGCGTGTGCGGGCCAATGCGCGCTCCTGAACGTCGTACAGGGAGGGCGATCCCATCGCCGTGCTCCTGGTCAGCGGTTCAGCCAACTGTACCCCCTTGAGCAGCGGAGTCAAAATCGAGCTCCGCCCACCACGGAGTTGACTGGTGATTCAGATTCAGGGGATGATTGGGCGTTCACGAGCTGGGGAAGGATCTGGATCGACCATGGCCAACACCTACGACGCGATCGTGATCGGCGGAGGTCACAACGGACTGACGAGCGGCGCCTACTTCGCCCGGGCGGGTGCGCGTACGGTCGTGCTCGAGTCCCGCAACAAGACCGGCGGCGCCGCCGACACGAGTGCGCCGTTCGCCGACCATCCGGAGATCAACGTCACGACGTACTCCTACGTCATGTCGCTGATGCCGCCGACGATCATCCGCGAGCTGAACCTCAAGCAGCACGGCTACGACGTCACGCCGTTCGGCCCGTACTTCCAGGCCTTCCCCGACGGTCGCTCGATCACGGTGTACGCCGACGACGCCAAGAAGTCCTACGACTCGATCGCGCAGTTCTCCAAGAAGGACGCCGAGACCCTTCCCAAGTGGGAGGCGTGGATGAAGGACGTCTCCGACGTCTTGGGCCCGCTCCTGCTGCTCGGTCCCGCCGCAGGTGGGCTCGACGAAGCTCGGCGACCTGATCCCCCAGATGCAGACGGCCTGGAACATGCGCAAGCTCGGCGTAGCGCGGCGTGGGCGACGTCACGCGGCTGTTCACGATGAGCGTCACCGACCTGCTCGACGACTGGTTCGAGTCCGACGCGATCAAGGCGATGCTCACCGTGAACGGCGTGATCGGCACGTGGGCCGGGCCCGACGAGCCGGGGACCGCCTACGTGATGCTGCACCACTCGATCGGCGACGTCGGTGACGGACACCTCGGCTCCTGGGGGTTCCAGCAGGGCGGCATGGGCGCGGTGAGCGACTCGATCCGCAGCTCGGCCGAGTCGTTCGGCGCCGAGGTCAGAACCGACGCCCGCGTCAAGAAGATCCTGGTCCGCAACGGCCGCGCCGTCGGCGTGGCGTTCGACAACGGCGAGGAGCTGCGTGCCCCGGTGGTCGTCACGACGATCCACCCGAAGATCGCCTTCCTCGAGCTGCTCGAACGCGAGGAGCTGCCCGCCGACTTCGTGTGGGACATCGAGCGGTGGAAGACCCGATCGGGAGTGGTGAAGGTCAACGTCGCGATCTCCGAGCTGCCCGACTTCACATCGATGCCGGGCAAAGAGCAGCAGGACCACCACACGGGTTCGGTCGAGCTCTGTTTCTCACCGCAGTACGCGGAGCGCGCCTTCCAGGACGCCCACATCGAGCGCAAGGCAGCCGTCGCCCCGTTCGTGGACGGAACGATCCCGACGACCCTTGATCGCAAGCTGGCGCCCGAGGGGGTTCATGTGTTCTCGATGTTCACCCAGTGGGTGCCCGACGACTGGACGAAGGAGCCGCACCGCGAGGAGCTCGACGCCTACGCGCAGCGGATCTTCGACGGTTACAACGAGCTCGCGCCCAACTTCCGGGACTCGATCATCGACTACCAGGTGATCGGGCCCTACGACATGGAGCAGGACCTGGGCCTGATCGGCGGCAACATCTTCCACGGGGAGTTGTCGGTGGATCAGCTGTTCCACATGCGTCCGGCTCCCGGCTACGCCGACTTCCGCACGCCGGTCCGCGGCTTGTACCACGGCTCGTGCGCCACGCACGGCGGCGGCGGCGTGAACGGTATCCCGGGTTGGCAGGCGTACAAGGCGGCCAAGAAGGACAAGGCGCTCGGCAAGAAGTAGTCGAACTCGTTGAGCGATATCTCATCCCGGACGAGCACCCGACGGCCCGCGCTCGAGCCCATGCTCGAGGCGCGCTCGGTCGCCGTGGTCGGCGCCAGCGTGAAGGCGGGCTCGCTCGGGCGCCAGATGTTGATCGAGTTGGAGCGTGGCGGCTTCGGAGGCGACGTCTTCCCGGTGAACCCCGGATACGAGGAGGTGCTGGGCCGACCCTGCTACGCGTCGATCGGCGATCTGCCCGAACCGCCCGATCTCGCGATCTTGGGGGTCGCGAGCCATCGGGTGGAGCAGGCCCTGCGGGACGCCGTCGACGCGGGGGCGCGCTCGGCGGTCACGTTCTCGTCGTTGCATGAGGAGGCCCCGCCCGAGCCCGGCGGTCCGCCGCTGACCGAGCGGGTGGCCGCGATCGCGCGCGAAGCCGGGATCCCGGTGTGCGGCGGCAATGGGATGGGATTCCTCAACGAGGAGCACCGCCTGCGAGCCACCGGCTTCGACACTCCCGATCATCTGCGACACGGTCCCGTGACCTTCATCTCCCACTCGGGTTCCGCGTTCGCCGCGCTGGCCTTCAACGACCGCGGCATCGGTTTCAACCTGCTGGTGTCGAGCGGCCAGGAGATCGTCACCACGACGTCGGACTACATGGAGTACGCGCTCGGGTTGGCCTCGACCCGGGTGCTGGCCCTGCTCATCGAGACCGTGCGCGACCCCGAGCGGTTCCGTGAGCAGCTGACGCGGGCGGCCGAGCAGGACGTCCCCGTGATCGCCCTCAAGGTCGGGCGCACGGAGGCGTCGAAGGCGATGGTCACGGCTCACTCGGGGGCGCTGGCCGGAGAGCACGGGGCCTTCGAGGCGCTGTTCGAAGCCCACGGGGTCCTCGAGGTGGCCACGCTCGACGAGATGGCGGACACGATGGAGATCTTCTCCTCGCCCCGTCGTGCCGCCGGCGCGGGTCGGGGGATCGCGAGCATCCACGACTCGGGCGGCGAGCGCGCGATGTTCGTGGATCTCGCGGCCGACCTCGAGGTGCCGCTGGCCGACATATCGGACGACACGGTCGCCGCGCTCGCCGATATCCTCGATCCCGGCCTGGAGCCGGCCAACCCCCTGGACGCCTGGGGCACGGGGATCGACGCGGATCGCATCTTCCGCGAGTCGTTCGCCGCGCTGCACGACGACGAGGACGTCGCCGCCGTGGCGTTCGTGGTGGACCTCACCCGTCAGGGTGACCCGTACGACGAGGGGTACCTCCAGGTCGCCCGCGATGTGTTCGCAGCGACGACGAAGCCGTTCTGCGTGTTGTCGAACCTGGCGAGCGCGGTTGCACTCGAGGAGGCGGCGCAGCTACGCGACGACGGCATCCCGGTCCTCGAGGGGACGACGTCGGGGCTGGTGGCCCTGCGTTCGCTGCTGGCCTACCGCGACCACCGCGCGCGTCCGGCTCCGGTTCCTTCGGCGGCCGTAGATGACGAGGTGCGCGACCGGTGGCGGTCCCGGTTGGTTTCGGATGACGTCCTCGACGAGGCCGAGGGCCTCTCGCTGCTTGCCGACTACGGCATCGCGACCGCCCGGTCGAGCATCGCGAACACTCTGGGCGGGGCGGTGGATGCGGCGGCGACGATCGGGTTCCCCGTCGTGATGAAGACCGCCTCGCCCGAGATCGCGCACAAGTCCGATGTGGACGGCGTGCGGCTGGGCCTCGGCGACGAGGATGAGGTTCGTGCGGCGTACGACGATCTGTCCCGCCGACTCGGCTCCCGCGTCACGGTCGCCGCGATGGCCCCGGCAGGCGTGGAGATGGCCCTCGGCATGGTGCGCGACGATCAGTTCGGCCCGATGGTGTTGGTGGCGGCAGGTGGCGTGCTCGTCGAGCTGATGAAGGATCGCAGGCTGGCCCTTCCTCCCGTCGATGAGGCCGGCGCCCGCGCGCTGATCGACGGCCTCGCGATGCGATCGCTGCTCGACGGCCTCCGTGGATCGCCACCCGTCGACGTGGCGAGCCTGGCGGCGGTCGTGGCGCGACTGTCGGTGCTGGCGTCCGACCTCGGCGATCTGATCGGCGAGCTCGACGTGAACCCGGTGATCGTGTCGTCGGGGGGATGCGTCGCGGTCGACGCGCTCGTCGTGCCGGCGGTGGACGCTAGATGAAGTGGCTCCGGTCGGGCTCCGTGCCCTGCACCCAGCCCTCGTAGCCTTCGGGGAACTCGAACGGGTCGCCGTAGACCGGCGCCCGCTCGCTCCCGATGACCGGAGACCGAGGACCCTTGGAGAAGTCGAATACGTGCTCGAACCCGTGGGTGTTCGCGATCCGCGGGGTGAGGTGGTCGAGTCCCCAGTTGTCGGAGATGAACCTCAGCGGGGTGGAGAACTCTCCGAGCTCGGTGTCGATCAGCCCGCGCCGGGCGTAGGGGCTGATCGTGAGCAGAGGGACCCGGATCCCGAGCCCGACGGGGTCGAGCTGGGGCGGCATCACGGGGTCGTAGAAGCCGCCCCACTCGTCCCATGTGATGAAGATCGCCGTGTGGTCCCAGGAGTCGCTCGACATGACCCCGTTGACGATCTCCGTGACCCAGTTGTGAGCGTGGCCCGTGCTGTAGGGCGGATGATCCGACAGCTCGAACCGCGGCGTCACCCACGTCACGGGCGGGAGTCGGTTCGCCTCGATGTCGTCGACGAGCGAATCGACCGGCCGAACGTGCTCGTGCCACATGTCGGTGTGGAAGACGTCTGAGATGCCGTTGTACGCGTTCCAGAAGTAGCCCGGCTGGCCGGGGGCGGCCGAGTAGTAGGCCCAGTCGACCCCGATCTCGCTGAGCTGCTGGCCCACCGTGTCGAACGTGAAGCAGGTGTCGTGCTTGCTGAGGTTGCCGGCGTCGTCCTTGACGAACACGAACACGTCGTCGCCCACGGCGTCGCATCCCCAGCTCTTGAACGTGCCGCCGTCCTCGGTCTCGCGGGTCTCGATGTTCTCGGGGTTGTCGATCACGCCGCCCGACTGCCCCGCGATGAAGTAGTAGTGGTTGCCGTAGCTCGGTCCGGCCGCGGAGGCGAAGAAGTTGTCGGACAACGCGTACTCGCGAGCCCACATCCAGTAGTTGGGGATCTGGTCCTCGTCGAAGATGGTGTAGGCGTAGGTGGAACCGAATGCGCCGATGCCGAATCCGTCGAGGTCCCCGTCGTTGACGCAGCTCAGGTAGGCGGCCCGGTCGTGGGGGAGGTCCCCCGGCAGCCACTCGGGGCACCGGATCAGCGGCTTCTCGACGCCGTACTCGACACCCACGTCGGTGCCGTTCACACCTGGGAACCTGCCGAACAGGTTGTTGAAGCTGCGGTTCTCGAGCATCACGTAGATGACGCGCTTGATCGGCGTGCTCGTGTCCAGCCTCGGCGTCGGATCGTCGACGACGGGAACGCGCCGGCCCCCGGTGCACGAGAACAGCACGCCACCGGCGACGGCCATCGCGGATCGGTGGAGGAAGCGCCGTCGGCTGAGCGGCAGCGGGTGGACGTCGCGACGCTCCTCGTCGCTCGGATGAGCCCGGTCGGCCATGCCTCCATGCTTACCACGCGGCCGCCGCGACGCCCGGGCGAATTCGGCGACCTTCATCGGCTCGCCACATGGGTCCCGTACCCTGACGCGCGTGAAGACGACCGGGCCCTGGGTGATGATCGGCGTGGTGCTCACGATGGCCGCTGCCGGGTGCGACCGCGGGACCCCCGAGGATGCCGCGGACTCGTTCTCGAACGCGTCTTCGAGCGCGGCGCCGACGAGCGAGGCGGCGACCCCGGCCGTGCCGGCTTCCCCGACGCTGCCCGCGACCCCGAGCGAGCCACCGGCGACCGAGGGGCCCCCGAGCACGACCTGTTCCGGGGGCTGGGTGTCGCCGCGGCCCGGCACACCGCTGTACACGGACCCGCTGGGCGTGATCCGGCGAACGACGGGGGCGGAGGGAGACTTCGTGATCGTCGACATCCGCACGTTCGTGGGGCCCGAGTCGCCGCCGGCCGACGACAAGGGCTATCTCCAGGACATCCGCCGCTGGTACGTCAAGCTCTACATCGAGGACGACTGGGCCTATCAGGGGCGCTTCATCGTCGAACAGCGACGGTTCGGCCGTGGGGTGGCCGCGGTTGCGCCGTACGATACGGTCGGCTTCGGCTCACCCGACTGGAGCGGGTTCCAGTGGAACTCCGCGGAGCCCGAGCCCGTCCCCCGAACGGGGCTCCCCGGCGCCTGGGCCGGCACCGCCTATGACTTCGTGCGAGGGGGCGAAGGTCTCACGATCCCGGGGTTGCCGGAGGAGCTGCGGGGCTGCCTGGAGGGCACATAGCCGCGCCGTTGAGCCCCTCTAGGTCCATCGGCCCCCTCGGGCCGAAGGTCTATGGCTCGAGGCGACTTTCGACTCATTGTTCGTACCCCCCGCCGGTGCTTCCATAGATGCGTGGGCATCTACGAGAGCTCGGGCCGCTCGGTCGGCGTCGACCCGTTGGGGTTGGTCGCCCTCGTGGCGGCGGCGGTCGGCGCAGCGGCCGGTGCCGTGCTGTGGCTCGCTCGGTACGGGGCCGAGGCCTTGACCACGATCGGCGAGCTCGGCACGGGCGGCGTCCTGCACGACCAGATGCTGCTGATCGCGGTCGTCGGCGGCGCGATCGGCCTGGGACTCGGGCTCATCTCTTCGATCTCGGGCCGCGGCAGGGGCGCCACCACCTTGGCGATCATCCTCGGGATCGCCGCACTGTCCTACCCCGTGTTGGATGCGCTGAGTCTGATCGGGCGCCCGCTGACCTCGGGACTCGTCTAGCGTCTGGAGGCGCCCTATGAGCACGATCTACGGCAAGCACGAACGCACGGCGGATCCCCTCGCGGTCGTCACCGTGGTGGCAGGCGCTCTCGGATCGCTCGCGTCCCTCGTGCTGTGGAGCTACCAGTTGACCCCGAGCTCTCAGCTGCTGGGCGGCTATTCCTTCGAGCTCGCCCATGGCGGGCAGTTCCGCTCGGACCTCATGATGGCCGCGCTCGGCTTCGGCGTAGCGGCGCTCCTGGCAGGGCTCATGTCCACGCTCGGCGCGCGGCGGATCAGGCTCGCGACCTGGGTGGGCCTGATCCTGGGCGGGTTCGCGATCTCCTATCCGCTGCTCGCGCTCATGGGCGTCGTCGATGCCCCGTTGCGCCTGGCCCCGCTGGTCTGAACTAGCCCCAGAACTTCCACCACGGGCGCTTGGGCTCGTGCACGATGCCGCGCTCGGCGTCGTCGCGCTCGTGCGCCTTCTCGACTTCATGCGCCAGGTGGTCGCGCTGAGCCTCGCCGTCGATCATGTCCTGTTCCGAGCGCCAGCGCTGGTTCCCGAGATCGCGGGAGCCGCGGCCTGGATCCATCGACATCTCGTGCCCCTCTCGTCCGTGGCCGGATGGTCGTTCACCTTCCGTCTCGTCATACAGGCTACTCCCGGCCCGAGCGCCGCGCGACACGGACCCGTGTCGGCGGCTGCTAGCGTGCGGTGATGCTCGGCGTCCTGCTCGCCCTCACGGCCGCCGCGAGTTGGGGTACGGCCGACTTCCTCGGGGGCCTGTCGACCCGACGGCTCCCCATCCTGACCGTGTCCACCGTCTCCCAGCTGGCCGGGCTCGTGTTCGCCGCCACCCTGGTGCTCTCGTTCGGACAGCCGGCACCGGAGGGGCGCGTCGTGGCGCTCGCGCTCGCGGCGGGGACCACGGGCGCGGTCGGGCTGGCCGCCCTGTACTCGGGGCTGGCCCTCGGGCCGATGGGCGTGGTCGCGCCGCTGGCCGCCCTGTCCGGTGTCGTGCCGGTAGCCGTCGGCCTGCTGCGGGGAGACCGCCCCACTTCGATCCAGATCGTCGGCGTGTTCCTCGCCCTTGCCGGGGTCGTGCTTGCCGCACGGCATCGGGATGAGTCGGGCGGTCGCGTCAGCGCCCGCGCGGTGACCCTCGCTCTGGTGGCCGCCGGCTCGTTGGGGCTCCTGCTCGTGCTGCTCGAAGCGGCGGGCCGGGATTCACCCGGCTGGACCGTGCTCACCGTGCGCGTCGGGGCGTTGTCCCTGTTGGCGATCGCCGTGGCGGTGCGCCGTCCCTCCTTCCGACTTGCCCGTCGAGAGGTGTCGACCCTGGCCGGTATCGGGGTGCTCGACAACGGCGCCAACCTGCTGTTCGTGCTGGCGGCGCAGCGCGGCCTGTTGAGCCTGATCTCGGTGCTCGCCTCGCTGTATCCCGTGAGCACCGTCCTGCTCGCGCGCGTCTCGCTGGGCGAGCGACTATCGCGGGTTCAGGTCGTCGGGGTGATCATGGCCCTGGCCGGCGTAGCGGCCATCGCCGTCGGATAGCGGGGCTCGGCAGGTCGGGCGACTCAGCTCGCCAGGTCGCGGCGGTTCAGCGTGATGGCGGCCACCGCGTAGCCGAGGACGGCGATGCTCACGAGCACCGCCCCGTTGGTGGCCACGATCCCCGACGTGAGTGGGTCAGGCTCGATGTACCAGTAGAAGGGCGACAACGGCCGCAGTGGCTCGAGCGCCTCGACCGTCGGGGCCAGGGCGTTGAGGATGAACGTGAAGACCGCGATCGCGCCCACCACGGCCTGGGCCGCCCCATGGCGTCCGGTGGCGCTCCCCACGGCCAGGGCCAGCGCACCGAAGGCGAGGGCCAGCAGCAGAAGCATGAGGCAGGCGGCCGCGATGTCGCCGACCGGTACGGTCAGATCGAAGGGTGGCCCCACGGTCGCCAGCGTCACGCACAGGATCGTTGCGAACGCGGCGGTCGTGACGAGGATGCCGGTCGCCTTGGAGGCGAGCACCTGCCCGCGGGAGACGGGCGTGGACAGGAGCAGGTCGAGCGTCCCCGCCTCCTCCTCGGCGGCGATCGCTCGCGCCCCCGCGCCGATCGCGTACATCAGGAACAGGACCGGCCCGAGCGTTCCGAACGTCTCGCTCCGCAGGTAGCCCGCCGGCGTCGTGAACCCTGTGCCGATCACGGTCTGCAGCGCCTCGGGCAGGTTGTCGATATATCCCTGCAGGTCGGCGGCGCTGTCCCGGATGCTCGGGTAGAAGGCAGCGTACATCGCCGCGATGGCGGCCAGCCCGGCGCCCCACCCGATCAGCGGCCGCCGCTGATCCCTGAGCGCCTTGCGCAGCAGGCCGCTCACGGAGCGTCTCCCTCGTGATCGTCCTCGTCGCCGAAGAACGCGAGGAAGACCTCCTCCAGCGTGGGCTCACGCGTGTCGAATCGCGTCACCGTGTAGCGCGCGGCCTCCTTCACCACGGGGTCGAACGCCCCCTCCACGGTCATCGAGAGCGCGTGGCCCTCGACGGCCACGTCCGCGACGCCATCCAGGCGGGCGAAGCCGTCGGCAGGCGCTTCGCCCTCGAACTCGATCTCTACCCGGCGTCGGCGTCGGCTCGTGAGCTCGGCGACGTCGGCGACCGTGGCGAGGCGCCCGTCGCGGATGATGCCGACGCGGTCGCAGATGCGCTCGACCTCCGGCATGACATGGGAGCTGAGGAAGACCGTGGTGCCGCGCGCGCGCTCCTCCGCGATCAGCGCGTAGAACGTCTGCTGCACGAGGGGATCGAGTCCCTGGGTCGGTTCGTCGAGGATCAGGAGCTCCGGCCGATGCATGAATGCCTGCACCAGCCCCACCTTCTGCTTGTTGCCGTGCGACAGCTCGCCGATCCGCTTGTCGACGGCCAGCTCCAGACGCTCGCAGAGCCATGCTACATGTGCCTCGTCGATGCCGCCGCGGAACGCGGCGAAATCCTCCAGCAGGCGTTCCACCGTCAGGCGGTCGTACAGCGCGAGCTCGCCGGGCAGGTAGCCGACCCGAGCCCTGAGGGCCGTGCCCTCGCGGCGCGGGTCGGCGCCCAGCACCTCGATGCTCCCCGAGGTCGGGCGGATCAGGTCGAGCATCGTGCGGATCGTGGTGGTCTTGCCCGACCCGTTGGGTCCCAGGAACCCGAAGACCTCGCCGGGCTGCACCTCGAACGAGAGTTCCTCGACCCCGACGACGTCGCCGTAGTGCTTCGTCAGCGCCCGGGCGGCGATCACGCCCATCATCTCGCGTCGCCCTCCGTCCGCAGGTAGACGAACCAGTACACGATCCCGACGAGCACCGCGCCCCCCACGATATTGCCCAGGGTGGCGGCCGCCAGGTTCTCGGCGAAGCCCGGGAGATCGAGACCCGGCACCCCGTTCCCGGGCAGGTCGCGCTCCAGGAGCATCCCGGCCGGGATGAAGTACATGTTGGCCACCGAGTGCTCGAAGCCCGCGGCCACGAACGCGCTGATCGGGAAGACGATCGCGAACACCTTGTCCACGATCGTGCGCCCTCCCGTGGCGAGCCACACGGCCAGGCATACGAGCGCGTTGGCGAGGATCGCGCGGTAGAAGACGACCCAGAACGCCAGGGCGGTCTTGCCGCCGGCGATGGCGACGGCCGTGTCGCCGACGGCGCCGTCTCCCTGGGCGCCCCAATCGCCGAGCCATACGAACACCGCGATCGAGAGTGCCCCCACGAAGTTGCCCGCGTAGACGATCGCCCAGTTGCGGAGCAGCCGCGCCACCGTCACCTTGCGGCTCACGACGCTCATCACGATGAGGTTGTTGCCGGTGAACAGTTCGGCGCCCCCGACGACCACGAGGATCAGCCCAAGCGAGAACCCGATGCCGGCCAGCCACCGCGTGATGCCGTACCCCAGCTCCGACTCGGTCCCGATGACCGTTGCCAGAACGGCCCCCAGCCCGATGAAGGCGCCGGCGAGGATCCCGAGCACGAAGGTGGTCAGGGCCGGCGCGCCGGCCTTGGCCACGCCCCGCGTCTCAACCAGCGACGCGATCTCGGCCGGCGCGAACGCGTCCATGCCGGACATGGGGTGCGGGCCGTGCGAACTCATACCCTCATCTTGACCGGACACGACCGAGCTCGGGGCGGGCGCAGGTCCCGCTTCTCTCGGGTCCAACGAGCACTACGGTCCCAGGTTGTATCCGAGGCGCCGCGGCAGGCGGGCGACGAAGTCGACGAGCGGGTTCGGTGGCTGGTCACGATCCTCGAACTCGTCCTTGCGCCGGATCGCCGTGTTAGCGACGAGCGCACCCGGCGAGCGGATCGGCTCGGGCGGGAAGGCCCGCGGTTCGGCGTCGACGAAGGGCAGGGTGAGCACGTCCTCGAAGCGGCCGAGCGCCCGCAGGGCGAGGATCCGTCCACCCAGGTGCGCCGGCCCGACGCCGTTGCCCGTGTACCCCATCCCGTAGTGGACGGCACCGTTCTCGTAGGTGCCGAAGAACGGCAGGTGGGTGCCCGACACGTCGATGGGCCCGCCCCACCCCGCCTCGATGGGCACGTCGGTGAACGTGGGGAACATGCGGTGCAGGTCGTCGATCGCGACGCGGAGGGCGTGCTCGTCATAGGAGAACCGCGGGCCGATGCCGCGTGCCAGGCCGGGCTGCATTCCCCCGATCCCGAAGGCGATCCTCCCGTCGGGGGTGGTGCGCAGGTAGTGCAGGGCCGCCCGATAGTCCGACACGCCCGCGCCGTCCGTCCATCCCAGTGACTCGAGGCGATCGGGCGCCGGGGCGGTCATCACGATGTAACTTCCCCGCACGGTGATCGCACGGCGGAACCGCTTGATGCGGGCCGACCATGCGTTGAGCGCGAGGACGGCCGCCCGGGCACGAACCGAGCCGTTCGGCGTCTCGGCGACCGACGGCTCGCCCGCTCCGAACCGCGTCACGGGGGACCCCTCGTAGATACGGACGCCGCGCTCGAGCAGCACGCGCCGCATCCCCCGCGCGAGACGCGCCGGGTGCACGGTTGCGCCGTGCGGCGCGAAGACCCCGCCGAAGACCACAGGCGAGTCCACACGGCGTCGCGCCTCCGCCGCGTCCATGACGGTGAGATCGTCCAGGCCGAGGCGATCGGCGGCGATCACTTGGTCGGCCCACGCGCCGACCTGCGCGGCGCTGGTGGCCAGGCCGAGGTCGCCGTCGGCACGGAACCACGCGTCGATCCCGTGATCCTCACAGAAGCGACCGATCGCCCGGACGCTCTCCTCGCCGGTGCGGCAGATCCTAAGCGCGGTGTCGTCTCCGAACTCGTGGACCAGGTGAGGGAGCTCGTTCCAGAAGCTGCTGACGAACCCTCCGTTGCGCCCGCTTGGACCGCCGCCGCAGATGTCCTGCTCCAGCAGGACGACGTCGACACCGGGGTCGAGCTCGGTGAGATGTAGGGCGGTCCACATCCCGGTATAGCCGCCACCGAGGATCACGACGTCGGCGCCGGTGTCGCCCTGCAACGGCGGGGCAGGATCACCGGGGTCGGCGGCGAGGGCCTCTCGGAGCCACCAGCTGCGGCCGGCGTCGGGCGGGACGGGCAGGTCGGGGTCGGTCATCGCGAGGCCCAGCGTATCGTCCGCCCGCCTGGGGTGGCCGCCGCCGGTTGGTAGGCTCGGGTCCCCCCCACACCGATCCCAGGAGGCTCACACCGGATGGCCGGCCACGATCGTCCCCGCAGCTGGGAGGTCACCGAGGGTCCCGAGCGCGCTCCCGCCCGGGCGATGCTTCGAGCCGTCGGTTTCACCGATGAAGACTTCGGCAAGGCCCAGGTCGGCGTCGCATCGTCGTGGAACGAGGTCACGCCGTGCAACTTCCACCTCGACAAGCTCGCCGCGTTCTCCAAAGAGGGCGTCCGGTCGGCCGGCGCGTTCCCGATCGAGTTCACGACGATCGCGGTGAGCGACGGGATCGCGATGGGCCACGAGGGGATGAAGGCGAGCCTCATGTCACGCGACCTGATCGCGGACTCCGTGGAACTCGTGATGCACGCCGAGAGGATGGACGCCCTCGTCGGGATCGCGGGATGCGACAAGTCTGAGCCCGGCATGCTGATGGCGATGGCCCGGCTCAACCTGCCGTCGGTCTACCTGTACGGCGGCACGATCCTTCCCGGCACGCATCGGGGACGAGACATCACGATCCAGGACGTGTTCGAGGCCGTGGGGGCGCATGCGAAGGGGTCGATCGACGACGAGGAGTTGCTCGCCGTCGAACGGGCTGCCTGTCCGACCGTCGGCTCCTGCGCCGGGATGTACACCGCCAACACGATGGCCGCCGTCGGGGAGGCGCTCGGCATGTCCCTGATCGGCAGCGCCAGCCCTCCGGCGGTCGATCAGCGGCGCGAGGACTTCGCGCGAGCGTCGGGGGTTCGGGCGGCCGAGCTCGTCGCCGAGGGAGGTCCCCTGCCGCGCGACATCCTGACCAAGCGGGCCTTCGAGAACGCGATCGCCGTCGTGATGGCCGTCGCCGGGTCGACGAACGCCGTCCTGCACCTGCTCGCGATCGCGCGCGAGGCCCACGTGGACCTGCGTCTCGACGATTTCGACCGGATCGGCCGCACCGTGCCGCACCTGGTCGACGTCCGGCCGGCGGGTCGATTCGTGATGAGCGACATCGACCGCGTGGGCGGCATCCAGGTCGTGCTGAAGGAGTTGCTCGAGGCGGGTCATCTGCACGGCGACGCCCTGACCGTGACGGGCCGGAACTTGGCCGACGACATCGCCTCGATGACCGTGGCGGCCCCCGACGGCGAGGTCGTGCGTCCACCGTCGGATCCGATCCACCCCTGGGGGGGCCTGGCGATACTGCGCGGCAACCTGGCTCCCGACGGGGCCGTGGTCAAGGCGGCCGGGGCCGAGGGGCTGGTGTTCGAGGGGACCGCCCGACCGTTCGACTCCGAAACGGAGGCCTTCGACGCCCTGACGTCGGGATCGATCGTGCCCGGCGACGTCATCGTCATCCGCTACGAGGGGCCGAAGGGCTCGCCGGGGATGCCGGAGATGCTCGCCGTGACGGCCGCGGTCGCGGGCGCCGGGCTCGGCACGGAGGTGGCGCTGATCACCGATGGACGCTTCAGCGGCGCCACGAAGGGATTCAGCGTCGGCCACATCGCGCCGGAGGCGTTCGTCGGCGGCCCGATCGCTGCTGGTCGAGGAGGGGGATCGGATCCGGATCGACGCCGACGCCCGCACGATCGAGTTGTTGGTGGACGACGCGACCCTCGACGTGCGCCGCGCGGCATGGACACCACGCGAGCATCGCTACAGGCAGGGGGCGCTCGCCAAGTACGCGCGCGCGGTCGGCTCCGCCGATCAGGGGGCGCCGACGTGGTGAGCACTCTCATCGAGACCCCCGGCGCCCTGCAGTGCCGGATCTGCGGACAGCAGTACCCCGTCGAACCGCTCACGATCTGCGAGGAGTGCTTCGGCCCGCTCGAGCCGGCCTACGACCTCCAGTCGGTGGACGGCGATGAGTTCAAGGCGCAGGCCGAGGGTGGGCCGCGAACGCTCTGGCGCTACGAGTCGCTGCTACCGGGCGGCCCCGGCATCGAGCGGGTCGACCTCGGCGCCGGGTTCACGCCACTTCGTCGCGCCGACAACCTGGCTCGTGAGCTCGGGCTCGAGACGCTGTGGATCAAGGACGATTCGGTCAACCCCTCCAACTCGTTCAAAGACCGCGTGGTGTCGGTAGCCGTCACGATGGCGCGTGCGTTCGGGTACTCGACGGTGTCGTGCGCGTCGACGGGCAACCTGGCCAACGCCACGGCGGCCCACGCCGCGAAGGCCGGGCTCGACTGCTACGTGTTCGTGCCCGACGACCTCGAGCGCGCCAAGATCCTGGCCACCGAGGCGTACGGCGCCAAGGTCGTCGCCGTCAAGGGGAACTACGACGACGTGAACCGGCTCTGCTGCGAGGTGGCCGACGCGCTCCCGTGGGCCTTCGTCAACGTGAACATGCGTCCCTACTACGCGGAGGGATCGAAGTCGCTCGGCTTCGAGACGGCCGAGCAGCTCGGATGGCGGCTGCCCGACCACGTGGTCGTGCCGATCGCGAGCGGCGCCCTGCTCACGAAGATCCACCGCGCCTTCAGCGAGCTGATCGCCGTCGGGGCCGTCGAGGAGAAGCCCTACCGGGTCTCCGGAGCCCAGCCCGAGGGTTGCCGACCGGTTGCGCAGGCGTTCCTCGACGGCGAGGAGGAGATCACCCCCGTCAAGCCCGACACCATCGCCCGATCGCTCGCGATCGGGGCGCCGGCCGACGGCTTCTTCGCCCTCAAGGTGGCGCGGGGGACCGGCGGACACATCGAGTGGTGCACCGAGCAGGAGATCCGCGAAGGGATCCGTCTGCTGGCCAGCACCGAGGGCGTGTTCACCGAGACGGCCGGCGGCGTGACGATCGCCAACCTCAAGCGGATGGTCGATCGGGGCATCGTCCGGCGTGACGAGGAGGTCGTCGCCTACGTCACTGGCAACGGATACAAGACGATCGACGCGCTCGAGGGATTCCTCGAGCCCAGCTACCACGTCGCGCCCGACCTCGACGAGTTCCTCGCCGCGATCGGCGGCTGAGGGCGCGCCCGTTGCCGGGCGCGCCCTCGCTCGGGTGCCTAGCCGATCGTGTAGACGAAGTCGAGCTCGGTCGGGTCGGGGCGGAACCGCAGGTTCATCGACCCGGTGGCCGACGAATAGACGCCGGTGCCGCCCGTGATCGCGAGCGTGCTGTTCCTATCGTCGTAGAACGGGCCCTCGACGGTGATCGAGCCACCGTTGAACCATGTGGTCCAGCTGCACTGCCACAGCCCTCGTCCCGGGCTGATGCGGATGCAGCTTCCCTGGTCTCGGCCGACACGCGACGTGTTCGTGTCGTCGTACACCTGGTTGGCGAACGTCAGCAGGTCGCCGGACGAATCCCCCGGCTTGCCGACGTCGATCACCTTGTCGGTGGTGACGTGTTCGACGACGGTCACCACCATCGGTCCTCCCGCTCCGGCGGACTGCACCACCGCGGCGAAGACGATCACCCCCACCGTGGCGACGACCGCGAGCAACGCGATCTTGCGCATGGCTCCCCCTTCCTCGATCCGGGCGAACGGACTATATGGCGGGCCGGCCGAACGCGCTCACGGATCGTGGGGTCAGCGGACCGTGACGCGGATCGTGTGCCAGCCCGTGGCACCGTCGGGGGCAGGCGGCACTCGATCCTCGGTCTGGGTCTCGCCATCGCCGTCGGTCGCGCGGACGGCGATCACGTGGTCCCCCGATGTGGCCTCCCAGGGGAGCAGCCACTGGCGCCACGTATCCTCGGTGTCCTCGATCGCCAGGGTCGCCTCCACGAACGCCCCGTCGTCGACGCGCACCTCGACCTTGGCGATCCCGCGATGCTGCGCCCAGGCGACCCCCGCGATCGCCACCGTCCCGGGATCGACCGTGGCCCGGTCACGCGGGACGTCGATCCGCGAGGCGGTCTTGATGGGCGCCTGCGCGGCCCAGCCTCGGGGGATCCAATACGCCTGGGCCGCGGCGAACGTGGTCAGCTCCAGGCTCACCACCCACTTGGTCGCGGAGACGTAGCCGTAGAGGCCGGGGACGACGATCCTCACCGGGAAGCCATGCTCCACGGGCAGCGGTTCGCCGTTCATCTGCACGGCCAGCATCGCATCGCGTCCGTCCATGATCACCGACGTGGGGGACCCGGCGGTGAAACCATCGGTGGAGGTCGACAGGAGTTGGTCGGCCTCCGGATGGACGCCGGCCTCTTCGAGGAGGTCGCGCAACGGGGCGCCGATCCACCGCGCGTTGCCGATGTAGCCGCCACCCACCTCGTTCGAGACACAGGAGAGCGTGATGTCGCGCTCGATCAGCGGGCGGGCCAGCAGCTGGGCGTAGTCCAGGCGGATCTCGCGGTCGACCATCCCGTGGATCCGCATCTGCCAGTTCTCTGCCGTCATCCGAGGCGTGAACAGGGCGGTGTCGACACGGTAGAACGTGTCGTTGGGCGTGATGAAAGGGGAGACGCCCGGGGCGTCGACCTGCACGCCCCTCGGGAGCACCGCGGCGGCCGAGGCCGGCTCGGGAGCCTCGAGCGCCAGCCGGGATGCGTCCACGCGGCTCCAGGAGCCGACCACGCGGGACAGCCCTCCGGCGGCCAGCGCGATGCCGCCGATCGCCGCACCCGCCCCGATGAATCGGCGTCGATCTACGGTGCCCGGACCGCTCGGCGTGGCGATCGGCCCCGGCTCCGTTCGTCCATCCCCGTCGGCCGCTCCTGTTTGCTCCTCGGCCGCCGACCGGCGCGTCCGCAACAGCGCCCATAGGGCGGCCGAGCTCGCGATGCCGCCCGCCAGGGCCGGGACGACGGCCGCCGCGCTCGCGCCTGGCCGCGAGAGTCCCGCCGCCACGCCGACGGCGGTGAACACCAGGAGGCCCTGATAGCCGGCGCGCGGCCGCCGCATCGCCGCTTGGCCGAGACGCGCCGCCGCGAGCGCCGTCATGACCACGATGCCGACAAGGAGCACGGCCTTGTCGTTGACGCCGAACGCGCCGATGGCGAACGACTTGAGCGCGGGCGGCGACAGGTCGATCGCGGCGCTGCCCACCGCGACCACCGGCGACCACCGCCCATCGATGCCCGCGGCCACCAGGTGCGCTACCGCGAGGGCGACCGCCGCCACCAGGAGTCCGGCGATCGCGCCGTACCGCCGTTCGGCGCCCGCGGACGTTGCGTGGGTCGGTGTCGAGGTGTGGGGCGATGCCATCTGTTCGAGATTCGTATCACTCCTCGGCGGGGTTCGGTCGCAGGCGAAGGCAGGCTTGCGTTCTCGGTCGGAAACGAACAAACTCGCTCCCGTTCGGTCATGAGCGCCCTTGGCGTGAGCCCGTGGAGGGATGCGTGGAACAGCCGCTTCCGGCACAACGGCACCGTCGGATCGAGGCGCTGCTGCGGGAGCGCCACGCGGTCCGAGTGTCGGCGCTGGCCGAGGAGTTCGGGGTCTCGGAGGTCACGGTGCGCCGCGACCTCGAGGAGCTGGAGCAACGGGGCGCGCTCGAGCGCACGCACGGGGGAGCGATCCTCGCCCAGCGGCTGAGCGCCGAGACCCCCTACTCGGAGGCCTCGACCGCGAATACCGAGCTCAAGCGCGCGATAGGAGCCACGGCCGCCGCGCTGGTTCGCCCCGGTGACACCGTGTTCCTGAACGGGGGCACGACGACCCTGCACGTGTTCCGGCACCTGCGCGCCTCGGGGGCTCGCGTCGTGACGAACCACGTCGGCATGGCGATGGAGGCCGACGAGCACGGCGTCGAGCTCCTGCTCGTGGGGGGTGACTACCGCCCGCAGTCCAATTCCTGTGTCGGCGGGTTCGCGATCGAGGCGCTGCGACGCGTCTTCGCGACCCGGGCGTTCATCGGCGTGGAGGGGTTGTCGCTTCGGACCGGCCTCACGACCCCAGCGGCCCCCGAGGCCGAGGTCGCCCGCGTGATGATCGAGCAGACCACCGGCGACGTGGTGGTGGTGGCCGACCACACGAAGGTCGGAACGATCGCCGACTTCGCCGTCGCGACCCTCGACCGCGTGACCGCGGTCGTCACCGATGCCGGCCTCGACGACGACTACCGCGCCCAGCTGACCCACGCGGGGATCGACGTGGTCGTCGCCTCCGAGCTCGCCGCCTCCGGGAGACGGCGTGGATAGGGAGACCTTCGAGGCCGAGGCCGAGCGTCTCCTGCAGATGGCGAACGAGCGGGGTCTCATCCTGCGCGTGCTGGGCGCCGTCGCGTTCGCTCGACGGTGCCCCGATCACGAGTACCTTCGTGAACGGCTCGGCCGCCACTACACCGACATCGACTTCGCCGCGTACGGCAAGCAGGCCGATCCGATCCGGCAGATGCTGGCCGAGGCGGGATACGTGGATGACCCGCACGTCTACGTGGGGTCGGAGGGCACGAGGGTCGTGGCCGAGCACCCGGGGACGGGGCTGCATATCGACGTGTTCTTCGACAAGCTCGAGTTCTGCCACACCGTGTTGTGGAAGGGCCGGTTGGAGATCGATCCCGACACGATCCCGCTGTCGGACCTGCTCCTGCAGAAGATGCAGATCGTCGAGATCAACGAGAAGGACCTGATCGACACGATGATGCTCCTCCTCGAGTACCCCCTGGGCGACGACGACCGCGACACGATCAACGTCGCCCGTGTGGCGAAGATCTGTGCGAAGGACTGGGGGTGGTGGCGCACCCTCACGATGAACCTGGACAAGGTGCGCCAGATGGCGGAGCACTACGACGCCCTCACCACCGACGAGACCGGGCGCGTCTCGGCCCAGGTGGCGGCCGCGCTCGAGAGGATCGAGGCCCAGCCGAAGTCGACGGGATGGAAGATCCGCGCCAAGGTGGGCGATCGGAAGCGTTGGTACCGCGAGGTCGATGAGGTCGCGCTCACGGAGGAGGCCGTGATGGGACTGTTCTCGAAGAAGGGGGCATCCAAGGGGACGCCCACCCGCCTCTTCTACGCGAGCGACATCCACGGTTCCGAGCCCACGTACCGCAAGTTCCTCAACGCGGCCAAGTTCTACGAGGTCGACGCCCTCGTGTTCGGGGGCGACCTGATGGGCAAGATGCTCGTCCCCATCGTGAGCGACGTCGGCGACTCCTGGCGTGCTCACCTCCAGGGCCAGGACCACCACATCACCTCGCCGGACGCGATGGTTCAGTTCAAGCGCGCCCTGCAGACCCTGGGGTTCTACTGGCAGGAGATGGATCCCGAGGAGTACGAGGCCTACGTCGGCGATCAGGACCGCATCGACGACCTGTTCGATGTCCTGGCCAAGGAACGACTGGCCGAGTGGGTGAATCTGGCCGAGGAGCGGCTCGACGGGACCCACGTAAAGGTGTACCTATGCGGGGGGAACGACGACACGGACGTGGTGCTGAGCGCCCTCGACGAGGCGCCACAGGAGCGGGTGGTGAGCGCGGAGAACCGGGTCGTGCCGCTGGACGACGAGGTCCATACCCTCATCACCGTGGGCTACTCGACGCCGACGCCCTGGGACACCCCTCGCGAGCGCACCGACGAGGAGATCGGCAAGGTGATCGACGACCTGCTCGCCGATGTCGCCGACCCCGGCCGGGCCGTCTTCAACTTCCACTGTCCGCCGCTCGACTCGACGCTCGACAGCTGTCTCAAGCTGGACGCCAGCGTGTGGCCGCCCACCCCGCTGATCGAGCGGGGTCAGCCCGTGTACTACGGCGCGGGCTCCCAGTCGGTCACCGACGCGCTCACGAGGTACCAGCCCACCGTGGGGTTGCACGGACACATCCATGAGGCCCGGGGGTCGGCGCAATTCGACCGGACCCCCGCGTACAACCCGGGAAGCGAGTACGGAGAGGGGGTGCTGCGAGGCGTGATCGTCGCCATCCGGGATGGCGACGTGGTGGGACAGCAGTTCACCTCCGGGTAGCCGGAGGAACCACCGCACAGATTGGAGGGGGGTATGGCGGAAGCAGCAGCGCCGCAGGTATTCACGCGGCGGGCCTCCGGGCTCGTCCGGGTGATGTCACCGTATTCGGCGTTCATCTACAACGTGCTGACGATGGGAGTCATCTTCCCGTGGACGTACCTGTGGGCGCCCACGGCGTTCCAGGGCTCCAACCTCGTCCTCGGCATCGGGTTCGCCTTCCTGTTCGAACTGCCGATCGCGCTCGCCTATGCCTGGCTCGCCACGGCGTTGCCTCGATCCGGAGGCGACTACGTGTTCCAGAGCAGGGTCTTCGGCGGAGGGTTCGGGTTCACCGTCGTGTTCGCGTTCTTCGTGGTGTGGATCCTGCAGTGGGTCGCACTGTCCGGCTGGCTCATGGCGACGCTCGGCATCGCGCCGACGTTCATCGGCCTGGGCGTGACCACCGGCGTGAGCACGTTCACCGACATCGGGACGTGGGCCGCGTCGGCCAACGGCATCATCATCATCAGCGTCGTGAACGCTGGGGTCGCGCTCGTGCTGCTCGTGAGCGGGTTCCGCAACTACGTGCGGTTCCAGTTCGTGATGTGGTACGCGATCTTGATCTCGTTCGGCCTCGTGCTCCTGCTGTTCCTGACGACCAACCCGACGGCCGCACAGCTCAAGCTCGACGGCTTCGCGAACAGCGTCGACGGCGTCACGGGGTTCTTCGCGAGCGCCAAGGGCGCGGCCGCGGCGGCCGGGGTGGACTTCAACCCGCCGTTCTGGCTGTTCGGCACCTTGATGGTCGCGCCGATCGCGTGGACGAGCCTGCAGTGGGCCACCTACTCGGTGGAACAAGGCGGCGAGGTCAAGAACGCCCACGTGTTCCGCAACCAGGTGTTCATCCTCGTCGGATCGCTCACCGCTGTGGCCGGCCTGCTGATCCTGCTGGCCCTGGCCATGCAGAAGGGGATCGGCACCGACGGGATCCTCACGGCGTCGTCCGGGTATTGGTACGCCGTGCCGGAGGCGACGATCGGCGGGAACTACATGTTCCCGAACCTGATGGCGATGGGGCTCACCGGAAGCTGGGTGATCGTCCTGCTCATCGGGCTCGGGTTCATCCTGAACTCGTTCCAGATCGTCTGTAACTGCTACATCGGCACGACCCGCATCATGGTCGCGCAGGGGCTCGACGGCCTGCTGCCCGACTGGTTCTCGCGGGTCAGCCCGAAGTTCAAGACCCCGGTCAACGCGCACATCGCGTACTTCCTGGCCGCCTTGCCCGTGATCTACGGGTACAACAAGGTGAGCAGCTGGACGCGGTGGACGTTGGGGGTCACGTTCGCGAACGGCGCCGTGATGGTGATCTCGGCCCTCGCCGCCGCCCTGCTGCCCTACCGGGCCAAGGCGGTGTACGAGGCCTCGCCGGGTGCCAGATACAAGATCGGGAACCTGCCGACCGTCACGTTGGTCGGGCTGCTCGGCTTCCTGCTGGGTGGGTTCATGGTCCTGTCGTTCCTGTTCGTGCCCGAGCTGGGGCTCGCGTATTCGACCGACTCGCTCCCGTACCTGATCGTGCTGGGTACGGCCGCGATCGGGCTGATCGTGTATTTCGTGATGCGATCGGTTCAGGCCAAGAAGGGCCTGAAGGTGGAGTACGCGTTCCAGGAGATCCCGCCGGAGTAGGCCGGAGGGCGCACGTCGACGGGGCGGGGCTTCGGTCCCGCCCCGTCGCACGTCACGGTCCGGGGAAGGAGCAGGGGTGGATCGCGCGCGCGCCGTCGTGATCGGCGGCGGGGTGACCGGATGCAGCGTCGCCTACCACCTGGCCCTGGCCGGATGGGACGACGTCTGCCTGATCGACAAGGGCGAGCTGACCAGCGGCTCCACGATGCACGCGGCCGGGCTCGTCACGGCGTTCAACCCGTCGCCCACGATGATGCGGTTCCGCCGCTACTCGATCGAGCTCTACCGTTCGCTCGGCGTGTTCGAGGGGGTGGGATCGCTGCGGCATCGCGTCGAGCCCGGCCCAGCTGCAGGAACTGCAGCGTGGCGTGTCCCGGGCCCGCGGGCATCGGCCTCGACGCCGAGCTCCTGGGCCCGGCCGAGACCCTCGATCTGATGCCGGCGGTGAGCCCCGACGACCTCTACGGCGCGGTCTGGATGCCGGGCGACGGCCACCTGGACCCGCACTCGGCGACGCACGCGCTGGCCGACGGCGCCCGGGCGCTGGGGGCCCGGATCCTCACGAACGAACGCGTCACCGGGATCGAGCTGACGCCGGCGCGGTCGGTGGCCGCCGTGACGACCGAGCGGGGGCGGATCGAGACCGAGGTGGTGGTGAACGCCACCGGGCTGTGGGGCCCTCGCGTCGCGGCGATGGTCGGAGTCCGCGTGCCCTCGACCCCCGTGGACCATCAGCACGTGGCGATCGCCGCGGCCCCTGGGCACGAGCTGCCGCGGGACATGCCGTGCTTCCGCGATCCCGACAACCTCGTCTACGGGATGTCGGAGGCCGGCGGCATCCTGTTCGGCGGCTACGAGGGCGACCCGGCCGCCCGGTGGATCGACGGCGCTCCCTGGGGTCACGGGGCGACCGCGCTGCCCGCCGACCAGTCACGGTTCGAGCCGCTGATGCGCGGCGCGATCCGGCGGTTCCCGTTCCTGGAAGGTGCCGGAATGGTCAAGCTCGTGTGTCACCCCGACGCGATGACGCCCGACGCGAACCCGCTCCTCGGACCCGTCCCGGGCGTGCGCGGCTTCTGGATGGCGGCCGGGCTCTCGCTCAACGGATTCGGCGGGGCCGGTGGGATGGGGCGCATGCTCTCGCAGGCGATCGTCGAGGGCGATACGGAGTGGGATGTCTGCGCCCTACCGGCCCTGGCGCTTCGGGAGCGTCCACGAGGATCCCGCCTGGGTGGCCGAGCTCGCCCGCGAGACCTACCGCTACTACTACCTGCAGCGATACCCCTTCGACCAGGATGAATGGGGGAGGCCACGGCGCGTATCGCCGCTCCATTCGGCACTCCAGGACGCTGGCGCGGTGTTCGGGGTCAAGCACGGCTGGGAGCGCCCGGACCATTTCGAGCCCGGAGCGGCGTGGCGTCGCGCGGGGGCCGACCAGCGGGCTTACGGGTTCGCCCCGCCCCCGTGGCTCGGCCGAGTCGGCGAGGAGCATGCGGCCGTGCGGGAGCGGGTGGGCCTGTTCGACCTGTCCTCGTTCGGCAAGATCGAGGTCGGCGGGACCGGCGCACTCGCCCTCCTCGAGCGGGTGTCGGCCAACCGCATCGACCGTCCGGTCGGGCGGATCGTGTACACGCAGTTCCTCGCCCCCGACGGCGGCATCTTGTCCGACGTGACCGTCGTGCGTCTGGCCGAGGACCGGTTCCGGGTCGTCACGGGCGCGGCGGCCGTCGACGCCGATCTGGGATGGCTCCGGATGCACGCCGGGGACGACGTGACGCTGCGCGACGTGTCCGAGGACCTTGCGGTCATCGCCGTATGGGGGGTGGCGGCGCCCGACGCGCTTGGCGCCCTGGGCGTGCGGGGCCCCGGCCGGTTCGACGGGGCGCAACTGCCGGTGGCCGGGGTCGACGTGTGGGCCCAGGGCGTGAGCTACGTCGGGGAGCCCGGTTGGGAGCTGTACGTGGAGCCCGGATGGGCGGTCCACGTGTGGGACACCCTGATGCTGGCCGGACGCGATCACGGGATCGAGCCGTGCGGCTATCGGGCGATCGACGGCCTGCGACTGGAGGCCGGCTTCCGGGCGCTGGGGAGCGACCTGACGGCGAGCGACGACCCGTTCGCGTCGGGGCTGGGGGCCTTCGTGGTCTCCGAGGATCGGGACTTCGTCGGTCGCGACGCCCTGCTCGCGCGGGCCGAGCCGTCGCATCGCTTACGGGCCCTGGGCCTGGGCGACGGAGGCTACGTGACCGCGTACGGCGGGGAGGCCGTGGTGCGCGGCGACGAGACGCTGGGACGGGTGCGCAGCTCCGCGCTCGGGTACACGGTGGGCCGGCACCTGGTCACGGCGTCGCTCCCGGCTGCGATCGAGCGGGGCGAGCGGCTCGAGGTCGACGTGTTCGGGGAGCGGGTGATGGCCGAGGTGCTGGCCGACGCGCCGCTGCGCGGCGAGGCACCGCCTGAGGCCTGAGGAGGGAGCGACATGGCGACGATCGACGATGTGCTCGAGCGGGTGGACCTGTGGCGCGGGCGTGATCCCGTGGCGACGGAGCTGTCGGGCGGCCTCACGAACGCCAACTACGTGGTCACCGCCGGCGAGGACCGCTACGTCGTGCGCATCCCCGGCGCGTCGACCGAGCTCCTGGCCGTCGACCGGGCGAACGAACGCCACAACGCGGCGGCCGCGGCCACGACCGGCGTCTCGCCCGCGATCTTGGACTACGTCGAGGAGTGGAGCGTGATGGTGCTCCCGTTCATCGACGGCGTCACGATGTCGCCCGAGCGCCTGCGCGAACCCCAGATGCCCGCCCGCATGGCCGCGTCGCTCCGTCGCCTCCACGCCGGCCCCCGGTTCCTGTCCGACTTCGACATGTTCCGCACGATCGAGTACTACGTGAAGATCGTCGAGGATCACGACGTGCTCGTTCCCGACGGCTACTGGGACCGCCTCGCTACGGTCGAGGCGCTCGAGCCGGTGATGGCGATCAACGCGCTCCCGCGGGTCCCGTGCCACAACGATCTGCTGGCCGAGAACTACATCGACGACGGGTCCCAGCTGTGGATCATCGACTTCGAGTACAGCGGCAACGACGATCCCTGCTTCGAGCTGGGCGACACCGCGCAGGAGTGCGGATACGACGACGAACTCAGGGCCGCCCTCTGCGAGGCCTACTTCGGCCGGCTCGACCCCGTGCTACTTGCCCGGATGGATCTCTACGCGATGATCGCCGACGTCGGCTGGACGCTGTGGGCCGCGATCCAGGCCAAGATCTCCGACATCGACTTCGACTTCTTCGGCTGGGCGATCGAGCGCTGGGACCGGGCCGAGGCGGTCATGGGCGGACCTGACTACGCGCGCCTGCTGCGTTCCGCGGCGAGTTGAGGTCCCCCGTTGCCGAGACCGAGCGTAGGGTGGACGCATGAAGATCCTCGCCACCGACGACGTCGTCGAGTACGTGCGAGCCAGCGGCGGCCAGGTGTTCGTGTGGCCGATCGGGATGGTCTACGGATACGGGTTCGACCAGGTGTTCACCCTCGAGGCCTCGACGGAGTCGCCGGGCGCCGACCGTGAGTTCGTGACGTTCCGTGGCGAGGACTTCGACGTGCACTACGACGCCGGCGACCGTGGCACGCCCGACGAGATCCATCTGCGCCTGTCGGGCCGCCGACGCCCCGTCCTCCGCGCGTATTGGAACGGGCACAGCTTCTCTCAGGGTCGCGAGGCGGACTGATCGCTCGGGGCCGAGCGCTTGCCCAGGGTCATCGCGCGCACGAGCCCGTCGACGCCGCGCCGCTCGAGGATCCGCCAGGCGTCCTCGGCAGGGCCTCGCCGCCGCGCCAGCCTCGTGCGGATCTCGTCGAGCATCGGAGCCTCGCCCAGTCCTCGATCCGCGAGACCCCGCCCCGCGATGTCGACGAGCCCGGCGAGGAACCCGGCCGCGGGTTCGGGGGCCCGCAGCCCGTCGCGCACGGCCCGGCGGCGGTAGGCGAGCAGCCGGCGCCACGCCGTGCGGCCGAGGATGTCGTCGAGGAAGCCCAGGACCTCCTCTGCCCGCTCGACGAGCCCCACGGCCAGCGCCGCCGCCGCGAACGAGCCCTCGGGCTGCTGACACGCGGGCCGGATCTCGAGCGTGCCGAGCCGTGCCCGCGGCCGGGCGCTGGGCCAGCAGTAGTGCTCGTGGAACAGGTACTCCTCCCAGTCGGCCGCGCGTCGGCGGAGGCGGTCGTCGTAGGTGCCGCCCGGGCGCACGAACCCGCCCCGGGGATCGGGCAGGATCAGGCACCGCAGTCCCGAGGTCCAGCGCACGTAGTCGGCGAGGTCGGCGAACCGTCGCGGCACGGCGCCGTTGCGGAAGGGCTCGGACGTCACCCCTGCGCCGAGGGCCTCGCGTCCGCTCGCGGCTCCCCGTTGCCCGCCGTAGACCGACGAGTTCGCACACAGGGCGACCATCGCGCCCGAGCACGCGTTGAGGGCGTTCATCGCGTCGACGATCTCGTCGCGACCCAGGCGCACGTGCACCTGATCGCTGGCGGTGACGCTCCACCGGGCCCAGCGCGGGATCACCTCGAACAGCGCCGCGTAGCGGACCTTCGGCGTCATCAGGGCGGGTGAGGGCGGAGTGCGCGGCTGGATGCCGAGGCCCAGAAGCCGCTGTCCGCCCGCCGTGACGGCCGGGCCCACCGCTCCGAGCGCGTCGTCGAGATCGCCCGACAGCTCCCCGAGCGAGCGCCGCGGCCCGACCCCGATCTCGACCGTCCCGCGTCCCACCTCGGCGATCGCGAACCATCGCGCCGCCGCGACGCCGATGTCGAGCCCTCGGCCGTCGACGCCGGGGTCGCGGAGCACGGTGCGGCCCGCGGCGAGGTCGGGCCACAGGAGCCCGTGATCGCCGGCGCGGCCGGTCGCGTCGACGAGCGGGAACTCCGACTCGCGTCCGACGGTGTGGCGGGGGCGCCGCGCCGGGAACGACTCCGCGAACCGCGTCGCCAGGTCGTCGTGGGCGGCGTCGAGCCGACGGGAGGCCATCAGAAGGAGGCGTGTTCTCCGGCCGAGGGCACCAGCTGCTCGACCCGGTGGGCGATCAGCGTGCGATCTGGACCCAGTCGGAACTCGTTCAGCTCGCAGTTGAGGATGTCGTATTCGAGCGCTCGGAACGGGCCCTCGCCGCGGAGCACCGCGTGGAGCTGCTGCATGAAGTTCTGATGCGAGAACACCACGACATGGGCGCCCGCGTGGCGATCCAGCAGTCCGTCCAGGAATCGCCCGGCGCGCTCCTGCAGCTGCGGAAACGTCTCGCCGCCGGGCGGGTTCAGGGAGTAGGCGATATGGCCGATCCGCCGGTACTCGACCTGGGGGAACCGCCCCGGTACCTCGGCGGGGTCCATCCCCTCCATCTCGCCGAACGATCGCTCGGTGCAGAGCCGGTCGATCTCGAAGGCGGCGCGGTCCCGCCCGGTGACGAGCTCGGCGGTCTCGATCGCCCGCAGCAGGGGTGAGGCGACCACCGTGTCGACGCGCCGTCCCTCGAACGTCGCGCCCGCCGCGCGTGCCTGCTCACGACCCTCCTCCAACAGGGGCACGTCGGTGCGCCCGCCCACCCGCTTGTCGCGGTTCAAGATCGTGAGTCCGTGGCGGATCGTGCACACGAGGGTCTCGCCGCGGCCGGCGGTGAGCGTGCCGCCGCCCATCAGGCCCGGATCCGTTCGCCCGTCGGGTCCCACAGGGGCGCGGTCGCCACCCGGGCCGCCACCCGTTCGCCGAACACCTCGATGTCGAGCGGTGTTCCCTCCCCGGCGAGGGCCACCGGCAGGTAGGTGAGGGCGATGCTCGCCCCCACCGCGTAGCCGATCCCGCCCGAGGTCACCCGCGCGATCACCTCTCCCGCGTGGAACACGGGTTCGTTGCCGAGCACCATCGCGTTGGGATCCTCGAGCACGACGCAGGCCATCCGCTTCACGTGCTCCATGCCTGCGAGGCGCTCCAGCGCCTCGTTGCCGATGAACCCGGGCACGTCCATGCGCACGGCGAACCCGAGCCCGGCCTCGAACGGGTGCTCCTCGGGGGTGATGTCGCTGCCCCAGGCCAGGTATCCCTTCTCCAGGCGCAGGGAATCGATCGCGCGGTAGCCGGCCACCGCGATCCCGTGGGGCTCGCCCGCCGCCAGCAGCGCGTCGAACATGCCCCCGCCGAACTCCACCGCGGGGTACAGCTCCCAGCCGAGCTCGCCGACGTAGGTCACCCGCAGCGCCCAGCACGGCACGCTGCCCACCACGATCTGGCGGGCGGTCATGTACGGGAACGCCTCGTTCGACAGGTCGGCGGAGGTCAGCGCGCCGAGCACGTCGCGCGCCCTCGGCCCCCACACACCGAAGCAGGCCAGCGATCCGGTCACGTCGCGCACCGAGACGTCGGCATGGTCGCCGTCGGCGAGCCGCGCGCGGATCCACCCGAGGTCGTGGGTCCCGAACGCGGTGCCGGTCACCAGCATGAACCGGTCATCGTCCAGTCTCGTGATCGTGAGGTCGCACTGGATGCCCCCACGGCCGTCGAGCATCTGCGTGTACACGACCGTGCCCGGCGGCCGGTCGACGTCGTTGGCCGACAGGCGTTGCAGCAGCGCGACCGCGCCCGCGCCGCTCACCTCGATCTTGGCGAAGCTCGACTCGTCGAACAGCGCGACGCGCTCGCGGCACGCGAGGTGCTCGGCGCAGATGGCGGTCGACCAGTGCTCGCCGGCCCACCCGCGTGGGCGACGAGACTCGTGGGTCGGGTCCTCGTTCGCGGCGACCCAGTTCACCCGCTCCCAGCCCGACTTCTCGCCGAACACGGCGCCCATCTCCGCGAGGCGCCCGTACGTCGGGGCGGTCTTCAGCGGCCGCCCGGCCTCGCGCTCCTCGCCGGGATAGTGGATGTCGTAGTAGGTGGCGTAGACCTCGTAGGCGCGGGCCAGGGAGTAGTCGCGCGAGCGGTACTGCGGCCCGAACCGTCGAACGTCCATCTTCCACACGTCCCACTCGGGCTCGCCGTGGACGATCCAGTCGGCGATCACCTTGCCGATCCCGCCCGCGCCCGCGATCCCGTGCGCGCAGAACCCGGCGGCCACGAAGAACCCGCGGACGTCGGACTCGCCGAGGATGAATTCGCCGTCGGGCGTGAAGGCCTCGGGCCCGTTGATCATCTTGACGACCTCGGCGTCGTGCAGGGCGGGGACGAGCGAGAAGGCGCCCTCGGCCAGCGACTCGAACCGGGGCCAGTCCTCGGCCAGCAGCTTGTTGTTGAAGTCGGCCGGGGGCCCGTCGGCCACCATCCAGGGCGCGGGGTCGCGCTCGTAGCCCCCGACGTGTAGCGTCCCGCCGGCTTCCTGTCGGAAGTAGACGAGGCGGTCGGGGTCGCGCAGCGTGGGGAAGGTCGGCTCCACCCCTTCGATCGGCGCGGTGAGCAGGTACTGGTGGGCGAAGGGGATCACCGGGACCTCGACGCCGGCCATCCGGCCGATCTGGTTCGCGAACATCCCGCCGGCGTTGACGACGACGGCGGCGGCGATCGGGCCCGTCCTCGGTGACCACGCCGCGCACCCGGCCGTCCCGCACGTCGATCCCGGTCACGCGCGTGTGGGTTCGAACCTCGGCGCCGCGGGCCCTGGCCCCTGCGGCGAGGGCCAGCGTGAGCCCGGTCGGATCGAGCCACCCGTCGGTGGGCAGGAACACGGCGCCCTCGACGCCGGTCGTGTCGAACAGGGGGAACATCTCGTGGGCGCGCTCGACCGAGACCATCTCGAGGGGCAGCCCGAACGTCTGGCTCCAGCCCACCAGGCGGGTGAGCTCCTCCATCCGCTCCTTCGACGAGGCCAGGCGCAGGGATCCGACCTCGTGCCAGCCGGGGTCGACGTCGGTCTCGGCGGCCAGGCGCCGGTACAGGTCGGTGCCGTGCATCATCATCCGCGTGAGCGAGACGCTCGAGCGCAGCTGGCCCACCAGGCCCGCCGAGTGGAAGGTCGAGCCGCTCGTGAGCTCGTCGCGGTCCACGAGCAAGACGTCGCGCCATCCCAGCTCGGTGAGGTGGTAGGCGATCGAGGCCCCGGCCACCCCGCCCCCCACCACGATCGCGCGGTACGAGTCCACGTCAGCCTCCCTTGACCGCGTCGAGCCAGTCGCCGAGCCGCGAGTCCGCCGCGGAGTCCATCAGGCGCGTGAAGTGCCGGTCGGCGTACTCCACGTAGTCGACGTCCAGCGTCGAGATCGCCTGCTGGACCACGCACCACATCGCCTCGCGGAAGTCCGACATGATCTGCATGAGTCCGAGATGGGCCCGGTCGCGATCACCGACCTCCCCGAGGTAGGCGCCCAGCAGGGCCTCCTGCGCCCCGGCACCGAGGCCGTTGTTGATCGACAGGTTCCCCAGGTCGAAGAACCGGTCGCCCATCCCCGCGTACTCGTAGTCGACGATCCACACGTGGTCGCCGTCTCGCAGGAAGTTCCCGTTCAGTAGATCGTTGTGGCAGAGCAGCGACGGCGCCGGCTCGAGCGGACAACGCCGCCTCGATCCGATCGGCCACCGCGAGCGCGTCGTCGTAGACGGGCGGCGCCTCGACGCCGCGCTCGTGCGCGATCCGCCGGTAGTCCCGCACGATGCGGAACACCGGGAACTCAGCGGCGATCGGCGCCAGGCCGTGGATCGTGCGCACCGAGCGCGCCACCAGGCCGATCACCTCGGGACGTTGCAGGTCGTCCTCGGGGATCGCGACGCCCGGCACGAATCGGGTGACGAGGGTCTCGTGCTCGGGGAGGAACGCCACCACCGGCGGCCCGACCCCCGCGGCCGCCGCGGCGCGAGCGGCCACGACCTCGGCGTGTCGATCGATGCCCAGCAGGTCGGTATCGCGGCCGGACAGGCGCAGCACGAAGGTCTCGTCGTCGACGTCGACCCGGAAGTTGCGGTTGGTGATGCCGGCCTCGATCGGCGTGATCTCCAGCTCACGACCCGCCCAGCCGGGCACGGCCCGCAGGCCGGCCTCGAGCACCGTGTCCACGAGCGCAAGCTAGCCCGTTCGAACGTTCCCGGTCAAGAACGATCTCAAACGAACATCGATGGGATGTACGCGCGCGGGGTCGTGGTCGCGTTCATGATGTGTGGGCAAGCGGATCGGAGCGACGGCGGTTGGGATCGGACGAGCGGATCGAGACGCCGCCGGACTTCAGGACCTTCTTCGAGGACGAGTACGAGCGCCTCGGCAAGGCCCTCTATCTCGTGACCGGCAGCCGATCCGAGGCCGAGGATCTTGCACAGGAAGCCCTCGTGCGCGTCTTCGAGCGGTGGGACCGTGTGGGCCTTCTCGATTCTCCGGTCGGGTACCTCTACCGAACCGCGCTCAACCTTCATCGGAGTCGTGCTCGTCGGCTGCGCACGATCCTTCGACACGGCGCGCCTCCGCCCCCGCCTCCCGACCCCCTCGATCGAGTGGATGCACGGGACGAGGTGAGGCGGCTCCTGAAGGGACTGCCGCTCGGACAGCGGACCGCCATCGTGCTGGTCGACTGGTACGGCATGTCGGTCGACGAGGCCGCGGCGGCCATGACGATCAAGGCATCCACCGTTCGGGTGCATCTGTCTCGGGGCCGATCGGCACTTCGAGAGCCGGAAGCGACCGGCGATGAGTGATCCCCGCGACCGCCTCGATCGCGCCGCCGCTGGGTTCAGCGCCGACCCTCACGGGTGGGATCGCCTGCAGCGGCGCGTCGTCAGGCGCCGTCGCACCAAGCGGGCCTCCGCGGGGATCGTCGCGGCAGCGATCGCGGCGGGTTCGTTCGCGGTCGTGTGGACGGCGTTCGGCGGCGATGGTTCGTCCCAACCGGCGTTCGACACGCCGACCCCCGGTACGGCCGCCCCCATCGAGGCGGATCCGGCCGCGGTCTGCGACGTGCCGGCCTTCGACCCCGACGTGACGTTGCTTGTCGGGAACGAAACGACGCCCTATGCCGCCAGCGTGTTCGAGGGCGACGGGGAGGCGATCGTGACGATCGAGGGTCCGGGGACCGACGCGCTGCGCGCCTACGTTGCCTCGAGCGCCGGGAGGTATGCCCCGTCGGACGGGTGGCGGGTCATCGAGACATCAGCGGACGTCGTCACGTTCGCCGCGCCGTCGCCGCGCGATACCGAGGACTGGTGGGTCATCGGCTTCGAGCTACGAGACGGTGGCGACAAGCTGATCCAGGAGCAGATCGCGACCCGACAGCCGACGCCTGCCCAGCGTGGTCGTGGGATGGAGCTCAGGTGGTCCCAGGATGTCGTCCTGGAGGGGGGTGTCTGGAACTCCCCGCTGCTCCTCATGAACGGCAACAACTCGGCGTGGTCGCAGGAAGGCGGGTACTGGGGCATCCCACATGTGTTCGACCTCGACACGGGCCAAGAGGTGGGTGGCCCTGCGACCGCGTTCCCCTCGGACCGTCTGAGCTACGAGATCGCCGCCGGCGAGCGTCTTGAGATACCGCTGGCCTTGGGCGGCGTGGGTACCGCGCTCGAAGAAGGGTCCCACGGCGTCGTCGCCTGCGTCCCGGAGTTGGGCCTGGCATCGCCCCTCGGCGTGCTGAACGTGGTCGGGCCGTCAGCGGTCGTCGATGCCAGGGTCCTGACCTACCCGGCGACGGGGGCGGGCATGGATGCTCTCGGCGGGGGCGAGGGGAGCGAGCTCACCGTCCACAACGGGTGCCTGGCGGTGTCGTCCGGTCCCGGGGACCGTCCCCAGTACGTCGTCCTTCCGGATGGATACGTCTTGCTCCAACGGGAGGGCCGCGATGTTCTGGTCGATCCGATCGGCAGGGGGGTCGGCGAGCTCGGCCGACCGATCACGCTCGGAGGCGGGAACGTCTCCTTGAGCCATATCGGATCCCTCGTGACCGGCGGGATCCCCGAGGCATGCCGGATCGGGGGCGAGGGCTACTTCGTCGGGGCTCCCTTCGAGGAGAGCGCCTAGGCCGTGCTGATCACGCTCGCATGCCGCCTGCAGAGTTGACACCTTGCGGTGCACCCCTAAACTGTCATGACCATGTTGACGAGCAGGAGCGACGCAGGACGAGCCGTCCTCGTACTTATTAGCTAGGCGCGGCCGGGCCGAAGAGGCCTGCTCGCCGCGCCGACGACCCCGCGAACCCCGCGGGGTTTTTTGTGTCCATCGATCTGCGAGGCGGGTCCGAGGACCCGGCGAGAGGAGTCACGATGAGGTACGAGTTCGAGCGAGACGGCACGGTCGTTGCCAGCGTGCTGTGGGAGGGGCCCGGCCAGGTCACGGTCTCGGCCGCCGACTCATCCACGCGCGCGGTGGTCGATCGCTACCTGTCCTCCGACGTCGTCTACCTCGGCTCGGGCTTCGACTTCGGCCAGGAGCAGGAGGAGGACGTCCTGCAGATGCGCCGACGTGACTGGACCCCCTGGGAGTTCGAGCGTGCCTGCCGCAACCTGGGCCACCGCCTGCAGGCGCACGTGCGCCGGGTCGAGACCGGCCCCGTGGAGGAGGCGGTCGCCCGATGAAGATGTCGGGCGCCGACGCCCTGCTGAAGGCCCTCGAGGCCGAGGGCGTCGAGGTCATCTTCGGCATCCCCGGCGGCGCGAGCATGCCGATCTACGACCCGCTGGTCGACCGATCGTCGATCCGCCACGTCCTGTGCCGTCACGAGCAGGGGGCGGGCCACGCCGCGGAGGGGTACGCGTGGGCGACGGGCAAGGTCGGCGTCTGCATGGCCACCTCGGGCCCCGGAGCCACGAACCTGGTCACGCCGCTGGCCGACGCGAAGATGGACTCGGTGCCGATCGTGGCCATCACCGGGCAGGTCCCCACCCCGGTGGTGGGCAACGACGCCTTCCAGGAGGCCGACATCACGGGCATCACGATGCCGGTGACCAAGCACAACTTCCTGGTCACCGATCCGGCCGACATCGGTGACACGGTGCGCCAGGCGTTCCACATCGCGAGCACCGGCCGTCCCGGCCCGGTCCTGATCGACCTGCCCAAGGACGTGCTGCTGAACGAGGTCGACTACGAGCGACCGGACCACGTGACGCTGCCCGGCTACAAGCCGACCACCAAGGGCAACAACCGGCAGGTCCGCGAGGCGGTCAAGCTCATCATGGCGGCGCGCCGGCCCGTGCTCTACGTCGGCGGCGGCGTGATCAAGGCCGACGCCCACGAGGAGCTGGCCGCGCTCGTGCACGATCGGTCGGCTGCCCGTGGTCACGACCCTGATGGCGCGCGGCGCCTTCCCCGACTCGCACGAGCTGTGCCTGGGGATGCCCGGGATGCACGGCAACTACACGGCCGTCACCTCGATGCAGAAGGCCGATCTGCTGGTCGCGCTCGGCTCGCGGTTCGACGACCGCGTTACGGGCAAGCTGACCGGCGTTCGCGCCGGACGCCAAGATCGTGCACGTCGACATCGACCCGGCCGAGATCGGCAAGAACCGTGCGGTCGACGTCCCGATCGTGGGCGACTGCCGCGACGTGATCGCCAAGCTGGCGGCCGAGCTGGCCGAGCGCCAGGAGGCCGACGGCATGCCCGACCGCTCGGGATGGCTGGACCAGCTCGCCGCCTGGCAGGAGGAGTACCCCTACCGGTACGACCAGCAGCCCGACGGGCCCCTCAAGCCCCAGTACTGCGTCGAGCGACTCCGCGCCCTGGCCGACGACGACACGATCGTCGTGTCGGGGGTCGGCCAGCACCAGATGTACGCGTCCCAGTACTGGCGGTTCGAGCGGCCTCGCCACTGGATCAACTCCGGGGGACTGGGCACGATGGGGTTCGCCGTGCCCGCCGCGATGGGCGCCAAGGTCGGGCGTCCCGAGGCCCGCGTCGTGGCGATCGACGGCGACGGCTGCTTCCAGATGACCGCCCAGGAGCTCGCCACGAGCGCCACCGAGAAGATCCCGTTCGTGACGGCCATCCTCAACAACGGCTACCTGGGGATGGTCCGCCAGTGGCAGGAACTGTTCTTCGACGAGCGCTACTCGGGGGTGTGGCTCGACCCGAACGTCCCCGACTACGTGAAGCTCGCCGAGGCCTACGGGGCCGTCGGGTTGCGCGTGGACGATCCCGGCGAGGTCGACGCCGCGATCGAGAAGGCCTACTCGATCACCGACCGCAGCGTCGTGATCGACTTCCGCGTCGACCCCGCAGAGATGGTGTTCCCGATGGTGCCGGCGGGCGGCTCGAACGACGACATCATCCTGGGGCCCGAGTCCATCCAACCCGCCGTCGATCCCGAGGAGGCACCGATCGCATGAGGACCCACACGATCTCCGTGCTCGTCGAGGACCGGCCCGGCGTGCTCACCCGCGTGGCCGGCCTGTTCTCGGCGCGCGGGTACAACATCGACTCTCTCGCCGTCGGTCCCACGGAGTCGAGCGGCCTGTCGCGGATGACGATCGTCGTCAACGTCGAGAAGAACCCCCTGGAGCAGGTGACCAAGCAGCTGAACAAGCTCGTGAACGTGATCAAGATCCTGGAGCACGACCCCGGCACCGCCGTCGAGCGCGAGCTGATGCTCGTCAAGGTGCGAGCCCAGGGAGACTCGCGGGCGCGGATCATGGAGATCAGCGAGGTCTTCCGCGTGAACATCGTCGATGTCACGACGACGACGCTCACGATCGAGGCGAGCGGCAAGCCCGACAAGCTCGAGGCCCTCTGCGAGATGCTCGCGGAGTACGGGATCATCGAGCTCTCCCGCACGGGGCGGATCGCCCTGGCTCGCGGGGAACGCGGCATCCGCGAGCGGGGGCTGCGAGCCGCCAACTAGTCCGTATCAGACTACTGAGGAAGGAACCCACCCGATGGCGACGATCTACTACGAGAAGGATGCCGACCGCGAGGAGCTGGCCGGCCAGAAGATCGCCGTTCTGGGTTATGGGTCACAAGGTCACGCCCACGCGCTGAACCTGCAGGACTCCGGGCACGACGTCCGGGTCGGCCTGCGGCCCGATTCTGCCAGCCGGACCGCACGCCGAGGCGGCCGGGCTGCGCGTGGTGGACACGGCCGACGCCGTGGCCGAGGCCGACGTCGTGATGTGCCTGCTCCCCGACACGAGTCACGCCAAGGTCTACGCGACCGACATCGCCCCGAACCTGGTGGACGGCAACATGCTGATGTTCGCCCACGGGTTCTCGATCCACTTCGGCACGGTCGTCCCGCCCGAAGGCGTCGACGTGACGATGATCGCGCCCAAGGGGCCCGGTCACCTCGTGCGCCGGACCTACGAGGAGGGCAACGGCACCCCGGGCCTGGTCGCCGTCCATCAGGACGCCACGGGCAGAGCCCTGCCACGCGCGCTGGCCTACGGCGACGGGATCGGCTGCGCGCGCCCCGGCATCATCCAGACGACGTTCACCGAGGAGACCGAGACCGACCTCTTCGGCGAGCAGACCGTGCTGTGCGGCGGCCTGAGCAACCTGATCTCCAACGGCTTCGAGACGCTCGTGGACGCCGGCTACCAGCCCGAGATCGCCTACTTCGAGTGCCTGCACGAGCTGAAGCTGATCGTCGACCTGATCTACGAGGGCGGCCTGTCGTGGATGCGCTACTCGGTGTCGACCACCGCCGAGTGGGGCGACTACGTGAGCGGTCCGCGCGTCGTCGACGAGCACGTCCGCGCGGAGATGGAGCAGGTGCTCGCCGAGATCCAGGACGGCAGCTTCGCCACGCGATGGATCGCCGAGGCCGACGCGGGGTTCCCGGAGTACCGCCGACTTCGGGACGAGGCGCGGTCGTCCCGGCTCGAGCAGGTGGGACGCGAGCTGCGCCAGATGATGCCCTGGCTGGAGAGCGAGACGAAGGTGGCCCCGGAATGAGCGACGGCAACGTACGGCAACGTACGGATCTTCGACACGACCCTGCGCGACGGCGAGCAGGCGCCGGGCATCGCGCTCACCAAGTCCGAGAAGGTCGAGATCGCCGAGCAGCTGGCCCGGCTGAACGTCGACATCCTCGAGGCCGGCTTCCCGGTGTCCTCGCCCGGCGAGTTCGACGCCGTGGCCGAGATCGCCTCCACCGTGAAGGGCCCGGTGATCGCGGCGCTCGCCCGCACGGCGACCGGCGACATCGAGCGGGCGGCCGAGGCGCTCAAGGGCGCCGACCGCTGGCGGATCCACACGTTCATCTCGACGAGCGACGTGCAGCGCGAGTCGATGCTGAAGATGAGCCCCGACCAGGTGCTCGAGGCGATCCGCGAGAACGTGAGGCTGGCCAAGAGCTACACCGAGGACGTCGAGTTCAGCGCGCAGGACGCGACGCGAACCCCGCTGGAGTTCCTGCTGGAGTGCTTCCGGCTCGCGGTGTCGTGCGGGGCCACGACGATCAACGTGCCCGACACCGTCGGCTACGCGACGCCCACCGAGTTCGGCGAGCTGATCCGTATCGTGCGCGACGCGACGCCCGACGAGGTCGTCATCTCGACGCACTGCCACAACGACCTGGGGCTGGCCGTGGCCAACTCGCTGGCCGGGATCGAGAACGGCGCGGGGCAGGTCGAGGTCGCGGTGAACGGCATCGGCGAGCGGGCGGGCAACTGCTCGCTCGAGGAGATCGCGATGATCGTGCGGACCCGCGGTCAGGCGCTGGAGCGCGGCCATGGGCTCAACATCAAGGAGATCACGCGGACCTCGCGGCTGGTGGCGATGACCACGGGCTACGGCGTGCAGCCCAACAAGGCGGTGGTCGGCTCGAGCGCGTTCGCGCACGAGAGCGGCATCCACCAGCACGGCGTGCTGAGCAACCGGGCCACCTACGAGATCATGGATCCGGTCGAGATCGGGCTGGAGGGCAACCAGCTCGTGCTGGGCAAGCACTCCGGTCGCCACGCGTTCGTCGACGCGCTGGCCAAGATCGGCGATCGAGCTGGAGGAGGGCGCGCTCAACCGCGCCTTCGCCCGGTTCAAGGACCTGGCCGACCGCAAGATCCAGCTGACCGACCAGGACCTCGAGGCGATCGTCGCCGAGGAGGTCGGCGCCGGCGCGGAGGACGCCCTGGTGCTCGAGGCCGTGCAGGTGGGCGGCGGCACGCATCTGGCGCCCACCGCGACGGTTCGCCTGCGCCGCGGCGAGGAGATCATCGAGGAGTCCGCGATGGGCGACGGGATGATCGACGCCGCGATGGGGGCGATCCAGCGGGCCTCGGGCGTCGAGGGGCGACTCGTGAACTTCCACGTGTCCTCGGTGACCGGCGGCACCGACGCCCTCGGCGACGTCGTCGTGCAGATCGAGGTGGACGGCCGGCGCGTCACGGGTCGTGGCGTGGCGACCGACGTCGTGGAGGCGAGCGCGCGCGCCTACCTCGCCGCCGTGAATCGGGCGCTGCAGGTGACGCCGCCGAGCGCCACGAACGAGGAGACCCCGTGACCCGGTATCGCGTCGGGGTCATCCGGGGTGACGGGACCGGTCCCGAGGTCGTCGCCGAGGGCCTCAAGGTGCTCGACGCCGTGCGGGGCGATGCCTCGTTCGACCTCGTCGAGTTCGACCTTGGCGCCGAGCGGTACCTGCGCACCGGCGACGTGCTGCCCGACGACGAGCTCGCAGCGCCTCGGCGAGCTCGACGCGATCTTCCTCGGGGCGGTGGGCGACCCGCGGGTGCAAGCCGGGCGATCCTGGAGCGCGACCTGCTGCTGAAGGCCAGGTTCGGGCTCGACCAGTACGTGAACCTGCGCCCGGTGGTGCGCTATCCGGGCGTCGAGACGCTCGTGCCCAGCCACGGGCCGAGGACGACGTCAACTTCGTGGTGGTCCGCGAGAACTCCGAGGGGCTCTACTCGGGGGCGGGAGGCTTCCACCGCAAGGGCACCGAGTTCGAGGTGGCCGTGCAGGAGTCGATCAACACGCGACACGGGGTCGAGCGCATCGTGCGTTATGCGTTCGACCTGGCGATGCAACCCCATCGGCGGCGCAAGCTCACCCTCGTCCACAAGACGAACGTGCTCACCTTCGCCGGCGACCTCTACCAGCGGGTCGTCGACGAGGTGGCCGCCGAGTTCCCCGACGTCGAGACCGACTACGTCCACGTGGACGCCGCGTGCATCTACTTCCTGGACTGGCCGGCGCGGTTCGACGTGATCGTCACCGACAACATGTTCGGCGACATCGTCACCGACCTCGGCGCGATGATCCAGGGCGGCATGGGCATCGCGGCGGGCGGCAACATCAACCCGACGGGCGTGAGCATGTTCGAGCCGATCGGCGGGACGGCGCCCGACCACACCGGCCTCGGGCACGATCAACCCGCTCGCGGCGATCGGCGCGATGGAGATGCTGCTGCGCCAGCTCGGGGAGGCCGAGGCGGCCGATCGCGTCGACCGCGGGATCCGGGCGGCCACCACGCAGATGAAGTCGATGCGGGCCGGCGAGATGGGCCATTCGACGTCCGAGGTCGGCGACCTCGTCGTGGCGGGAGCCACCGCATGAGCGCTGCTCGCGAGGTCGAGCTGTACGACACCACCCTGCGCGACGGCGCGCAGGGCACGGGCGTGTCGTACTCGATCGAGGACCGGATGCGGATCCTCCACAAGATCGATCAGCTCGGCGTGCCCTACATCGAGGGCGGCTGGCCCGGCGCCAACCCCCGCGACACCGAGTTCTTCCGCCTGGCCACGAAGGCACCGCTCCAGCACGCGACCCTGACCTCGTTCGGGATGACCCGCAAGGCGGGGGAGCGCGCCGCCGACAGCGCGGTCCTGCGCGAGCTGCTCGACACCGGCACCGAGGTCGTCTGCCTGGTGGGCAAGTCGTGGGACCTGCACGTGACCGAGGCGCTGCGCACCGACCTGGACGAGGCCGTGGCGATGGTCCGCGACTCGATCGCGTACCTCCGCGACCAGGGTCGCCGGGTCTTCTTCGACGCCGAGCACTTCTTCGACGGCTACCGCAGCGACCCGGCGTTCGCGCTGCGCGTGCTCGAGGCCGCCGAGGAGGCCGGCGCGGAGCGACTGGTGCTGTGCGACACGAACGGCGGCATGCTGCCGCTCGACGTCTCCCGGGTGGTGACCGAGGTCGGCGAGCGCGTCGGCGTCCCCCTGGGGATCCACGTGCACAACGACGCGGGCTGCGCGGTGGCGAACTCGCTGATCGCGGTGGAGCACGGCGTGTACCAGGTCCAGGGCGTGGTGAACGGCTACGGCGAGCGCACCGGCAACGCCGACCTGATCCCGATCGCGGCCAACCTCGTGCTGAAGATGGGGGCCGACTGCCTGCCCGACGGCGCCGTCGAGCACCTCACCGAGGTCGCGCACTACGTGGCGGAGGTGGCCAACCTGCCGCCCGATTCGCGACAGCCCTACGCGGGGCGCTACGCGTTCACCCACAAGGCCGGCCTGCACTCCAGCGGCGTCGCGCGGCTGTCGGAGGCCTACGAGCACGTGCGACCCGAGGAGGTGGGCAACCGCCGCGGCGTGGTCGCCAGCGACCTCGGCGGCGCCGCCACCCTGCGGATGAAGGCGACCGAGTTCGACGTCGAGCTCGCCGACGCCGACGTGCCCGCGCTGCTGACCTCTCTCAAAGACCTCGAGGCCCGCGGCTACACGTTCGACGTCGCCGATGCGTCGCTGGAGCTGCTGATGCGCAGGGCACACGGATGGGCCCAGGACTTCTTCCAGGTGGAGAGCTACAAGGCGCTCGTCGCCGAGCGATGGGACGAAGGCGCCACCGCCGAGGCCACGGTGAAGGTGATCGCCCGGGGGGAGCGGCACATCGAGACCGCCGAGGGGCAGGGCCCCGTCGGCGCGCTCGACAACGCGCTGCGCAAGGCCCTCGCCAACGAGTACCCGGCGCTCGACGAGATGCGGCTCGAGGACTACCGCGTCCGCGTGCTGAGCGAGGACGTGGGCACGGGCGCCGTCGTCCGGGTGCTGATCGACACGTCCAACGGCGAGCGGGAGTGGACCACGGTGGGGATCAGCGAGAACATCCTGGAGGCCTCGTGGGAGGCGCTCGTCGACGCCTACACCTTCGGCCTGCTGCACCCGCGCGAGGCTCACGACGACTGACGCGCTACGCTGATCGGATGCGCGCCGCCGAGCCCGTCACGCACACGATCCGGCCCGCGGTGTCCGACGACGCGCGGGCCGTGGCCCGGGTGCACGTCGCCTCGTGGCGCTCCGCCTACCGCGGGATGATGTCGGGCGCCTTCCTGGAGGGGCTGTCGATCGACGAGCGCGCCGAGGGGTGGCGCGCGACGATCGAGGACCCGGCCTCCGTGGTGCTCGTGGCCGAGCGCGACGGCGTCGTCGCCGGCTTCGTTGGGGGCCTGACCCGGTTCGGCGACGACGCCGAGATCGACTCGCTCCACGTCGACCCGTCGGCGGTCGGAGCGGGACTCGGGGCCTCGCTGCTGCACGCGGCCGAGGCCGAGTTGGCCACCCGAGGCGCCGCTCGCGCCGCCCTGTGGGTCATCGAGGACAACGAGCGCGCCCGTTCGTTCTACGAGCGGGAGGGGTGGCGCTGGAACGGTGATACCGAGCGGCTGTCGGCCTGCGACGGCGCCGTGAACGCTCGGTACGTCCGTGACCTCCGCGGTTAGCGCGGCGCCGCGTTGGCCTGGACGACGCGCATGATCTTGTTCTCGATGCCGACGCTCCGCGACTTGGAGATGCCGCGCGACAGGATCGAGAACTCGGCCCAGTCGTCGAGGCGGTTCAACCACACCCATCCCGACAGGGCCGAGACCCCGTCGAGGGTGCCCGTCTTCGCGCGCAGCCTCACGTCGAGCAGGCGCCCCCCCAGCGTGCCCTGGCCGCCGGTGGGCAGGGTCAGCCGCAGGGTCTCGCCCCACGGGCGTCCCTCCGCGAACTCGAGCAGGTCGACGATCCCTTCCGTGGTCGCGCGGTTGGCGTAGGAGAGCCCCGAGCCGTCGTGGGCGGTGACGCGGACGCCGCGGGCCGCAGCCCATCGCTCGATCGCCCGCGCGCCCTTGTCGATCGTCCCGGGGGCGCTGCCTGCCGTGGCGCCCAGCAGCTTGCCCAGCACCTCCGCGCTGAAGTTGGCCGAGGGCACGTTCATCCGGCGCATGATCTCCGAGAGCGGGTCCGAGCGAAGCGTCGCGAGCGTCCACAGGCGTGCGGGCGGCCGCCCCGAGCCCGGCTTCTTCGTGACACGGATCCCGATCCGCCTGAGCTGCGAGGTGAGCGCCGCCGCGGCTCTCGTCTCCGGGTGCGAGATCGTCGCCCCGCGCGCCGATCGGTTGCCCTCGAACGTGAGGGCCGTGGGCAGGGCGATGTAGTAGGTGGGGAAGTAGTCCTTCCATCCGCGGGCCCACCAGTCGCGTGCGAACGGGCCCGTGGCGCCGACCACGTGTCCGTGGACCCGGCGGATGCCGGCGCTCTCGAGCGCCAAAGCCAGGTCGCGCATGTCCCATCGGTCGGTCTCGGGGTCGCCGTGTCCGATGATCCACAGGTCCCCGTGGAGCACCCCGTCGACCGGCTCGGCGGAGGCCCGCACCCGCAGCGGGAGCCGGGTGTCGGCGGGGACGTTCGCCAGGAGCGCCATCGACAGCAGCAGCTTCTCGTTGGAGGCCGGCGGCCGAGCGACCCAGCTGCGATGCCGGTAGAGGACATCGCCGCCGTAGGCGATCACGACCGAGACCGGCTCGTCGCCCACGACGTCGTCGATCCGCTGGACCCACTTGGGGGGCGCGGCCTGCGCGGCCGAGGGGAGCCCGACGGCCGCGGCCACGAGCGCGGCCGCGAGCGGCCCTGCGATCCGGGGAAGGCGCATCACGCGATGCTACGCGCTCTCTCGGAGGCCGGGAGCATCTGACTCGCCGGATCGCGACTAGAGCTGCCGGGCGCCGCGGGCCAGAGCGTCGGCCTCGCTCTGCATCGCAGCGCGTTCCGCGAGCAGCGACTGGAGCTCGGCTTGGCGGAGGGGCTTGGCGAAGAAATATCCTTGGCCGAGGTCGCATCGCAGCTCGAGCAGCCGCTGGAGCTGGTCGGCGCGCTCGATCCCCTCGGCGACGGGCTTGAGGTTCAAGATCCCGGCGAGCTCGATCACGGCCGCTGTGAGTGCCGATGCTTCGCCGCCCTCGCTCACCCCGTCGACGAACGACTTGTCGACCTTGAGGATGTCGACGGGGAACCGGCGGATGTAGTTCAGGCTCGAGTACCCGGTGCCGAAGTCGTCGACCGCGAGCTGGACGCCGAGCTCCTTGAGCGCGGTCAGCCGCTCGATCGACAGCTCCATGTCCTGCATCATCACCGACTCGGTGATCTCGAGAACCAACGTGTCCGCCCGCAGGCCCGACAGGAGAAGGATCTCGCTGACCTCCTCGACGATCTCGGGACGGTTGAGCTGGCGCGCCGACAGGTTGACGGCCATGCGGAGCGGCGGATCCATGGGGTATCGGTTCTGCAGCTCGACGGCGTAACGGGCCGCCTCGCGCATCACCCATCGTCCCACCGTGACGATCAGGCCGGTCTCTTCGGCCAGCGGGATGAACTCGAGCGGGGGCACGACTCCGCGAACAGGGTGGTTCCAGCGGATCAGCGCCTCGACGCCTTCGATGCGTCCCGATTCCAGCTCGATGACCGGCTGGTAGTAGAGCTCGAACTCGTCGTGCTCGAGAGCGCGCTGAAGGTCAGCCTTCAGCTCCAGGCGCTTGAGGGCCGTGTCGTGCATCTCGGGTTCGAACATCTGATAGCGGCCCTTGCCGCGCTCCTTGGCCATGTACATCGCCACGTCGGCGTTGCGCAACAGCTCCTCAGCCTGCTCGATGTCCCCGCCGTCGGCGACGGCGATCCCGAGCGAGGCCCGAACGAAGACCTCCTTGCCGTCCAGGTGGAATGGTTCGTCCAGCATCTGGATGATCCGATCGGCCACGTCGGCGGCCTGGATCCCGTCGTCACCGTGCTCGAGCAGGATCGCGAACTCGTCGCCACCCAGGCGAGCGGCAGTGTCCGCTGCTCGCAGGCAGTCCTTGAGGCGGTCTCCGACCCCGCGCAGCACCGTGTCGCCTGCGGCGTGTCCGAGGGAGTCGTTGATCGTCTTGAAGTCGTCGATGTCCATGAACAGGACGGAGACCGGAGCGCCGTCGCGACCCTGTCGCTCGATCGCGTGGGTCACGCGGTCGTGGAACAGGGCGCGGTTCGCCAGGTTCGTGACCGGGTCGTGGAACGCCTGGTGCTGCAGCTGCTTCTCGAACGACTTGCGCTCGGTCACGTCCCGCGTGTTGAGGACGATGCCCTGGACGTTGGGGTCCGAGAGCAGGTTGGTGCGCAGGGTCTCGACGTCGACCCACGAGCCGTCCTTGTGCCGGACCTTGAACTCCATGATCCCGGTGTGGGCGCCGACGTCGGCGGCCAGGAACGCCAGCATCCGAGTCTTGTCCTCGTCGTGGATCAGATCGGAGAAGCGTGTGCCCTCGAGGTCGTCGGGGGCGAAGCCGAGGACTCGGAGCACCGAGGGGCTTGTGTACCGCACGGTCGTGTCGGGTTCGATCACCGTGACGATGTCGCTGGAGTTCTGCACGAGGGAGGCGAACCGGGCCTCGCTCTGACGCCGCAGCAGGTCCTCGGTCAATGCCGCGCTCTCCTGCGCCAGGCCGACCTGGTACGACAGGGCATGCAGTGAGTCGGCCACGTTGCGTGGCATCTCCTCGGGGGTGGCAACCACCATCAGGCCGCGCAGACCGTCGCGGATGAATAGGGGGGCGACGAACACGGTGCCGTCCCCGTCGTCGGGCAGTCCCATCGGCTTGCGCAGCGTGCTCTCGTCGGTGCGGACCTGGAAGGCGTGGTTATCAGCGAGGCGCTCTCGCTTCCACTCTTGCAGGGTCGAGTAGGCGATCCGAACGCCGGGTTCAGCGTCGTGGCCCCCGGCCGAGGCGACGACGACGAGCTCGTCGTCGGCCTTGTCGCAGACCCGCACCGCGGCGGTGCGGCCCGCGAGGGCATGCACGGCCTGGACGGTGGCCTCGTGGATCCCCTCCCGGTTCGTGGCGGTCACGAGCGACGTGCCCGCCTCACGCAGCGCGCGTTCGCGTCCCGCCGACCGCTCCTGCTGACGGATCAGGCCGACCATGCGGGCCACCACGAGGAGGAACAGCACGATCGAAGCGATGCTGAGGACCAGCGAGTCGACCGGCTCGCCTCGCAGATTCTGGATCATCCTGACCACCGGCGGCGCGAGCGCTGCGGAGGTCAGCAGCGCCAGACGGCCGAAGGTGAGGCGATCATCCCATTCCGGCACCGGCTCGGTCAGTTCCCGCATCGACGGGTGCAAGGCGGACATACCGATCAGGACGTAGAAGGCCATCCAGCCGCCCTCGAGTAGGCCGCTGCCGGGCTGGTAGCCGCTCTCGGTGTAGAGGCCGAACCAGGCGTAGACGGCGTCGGTGACGAACAGCGAGGCGATCGCCGTCAGCATGAAGTAGAAGGCGACGGGCTTGCGTCCGGCTCCAACGACGAGCCGGATGGCGACCACTGCCAGGATCAGGTCCATCATCGGGTACGCCATCGCGGTGAGCTTGATCTTGAGATCGAGGTCGTCGAAGTGGATGTAGGGGGCTATCAGTAGCACCCACGACACGGCCCCAACGCCGATCGACACCATCATGGAGTCGAGCAGACTCGCAGTGTCGCGTTCTGGGTTGCGGGCGCGGATCAGCAAGAGGAGGCCTGCGATCAGGCAGGGGTAGACCGCGAGATACAGGGCGTCGGCGATCCCGGGGAAGGGGACGTCGCCGGCGGGATTGAACTCGTAGTCGAGCCAGAAGACGTTGGGCAGGGCAGCGCTGAACCGCTCGTAGTTGTAGGAGACGACGTCGCCCGCGATGAAGAGGAACTGACCGATCGCGAGCAGGTACCAGGGCATGGGCTTCTCGGGCTTGTGCACCCGTACGGCGACGAAGATCAGGATCGGTGAGGCCAACCCGATCAGGTTGAACATCCAGCTCGATTGGCCCACGGCGTAGTAGACGGCCGTCGCGGCCACCGCCAGAACCGGGTACACGATCCACGCGCGATTCTTCACGAGTCGAATATCGGACGGCTTGGGGGGGAGGTTGACATCTTTTTTCGGGCACGGCTACGTCGACCGTATGAGGGGGCGGAAGATGCCGTGCGTCGTGGCGCCGGGTCGGGACGTGTGGCAGGGTTCGCCCATGGATACCCACGCACGGCTGGTCGGTCGAACGGCCGCGGTCACGGGAGGGACCTCGGGGATCGGGTTGGCCGTCGTCAGGCGATTCGTCGAGGAGGGAGCCGACGTGGCCGCGATCGGTCGGCGCGCGCGCCCGGAGGTGGAGTCGGCGGGGGCGAGGATGTACGAGGCCGACGTCGGCGACGAGGATCGAACGGCGCAGGTCTTCGCGACCATCGCAGAAGCGATCGGTCCACTCGACGTCGTCGTCCTGAACGCCGGTCTCGCCACGCTCGACGCCGACGGTGCCGGCACGGGTGTCCCGGAGTTCGAGGCCATGCTTCGCGTGAACACACTCGGCGTGTTCCACGGCCTGAACTACGCCCCCGCGCTTATGCGAGATGGGGGCAGTGTGATCATCACCGCGACGGCGGCCAACCATTGGGCGTTCCCCGACACCATGGGGTACTCGGCGTCCAAGGCTCCCCTCCGCACGATGTGCGCACACGCGGCGATGAAGCTGGGGCACCGTGGCATCCGGGTCAATACGATCAGCCCCGGCACGATCATCACCCCCATGCAGCCCGACGATGACCCTGAGGCGCTCGTGTGTCCCGTCGTCACCTGCCTCGGACGTGTGGGCACGACCGAGGATGTGACGGGCGCATACCTGTTCCTGGCCAGCGATGACAGCCGATACGTGACGGGCACCGATATCCGCGTCGACGGGGGCTGGATCGATGGGTTGACGTACGCGGAGGTCGAGCGCCTGTTGTCGGGTGGCGGAACCTAACCCGCGGCCGAGGCAACCTGTTCGAGCTTGAAACGCTCCTTGAGGTTGCCGAGCACCGTGAGCAGCTCTTCGACCTGATCATCGGTGTTGGCGGCCGTCGGCTGGATCCGGAACCCGACCTCGTCTTTCGGGACGAGTGGGTACGCGGCCATCGTGGCGTACTGCCCGTGTTCGAACAGATACCGGCCGACATCATCGATCGCCTCGTGATCGGCGAGTGGCACCTCGACGATCGGGAAGCCCGACGTGTTCGGCGTGGAGATCCCGAGGTGGTGTAGCCCATCGAGAAGCTGGTGCGTCATGCGGTGCAGGTTCGCTCGGTTGACGTCGCCGCGACGGCGGTTGACCTGCAGGCCGGCGATCGTCGACGCGAGCGAGGCGATCGGCGAAGGGCCCGAGTAGAGGTAGGGCGGGGCGAGGACCTTGAGCGCGTCCTTCAGACGCGTTGGCAGGGCGATGAACGCGAGCAACGACGAGTACGACTTGGAGAATCCGGCGACGAGGACCACGTTGTCATAGTCCACGCCCTGATACGCGAGCACGCTGTTGCCGAGCGTCCCGTAGTCGCACAGCTCATCGGCAGAGCGCTCGCCGATCACTCCGAAGCCGTGGGCGTCGTCCACGTATAGGAGCGAATCGTGCTCGCGGGCGACGCGGGCGAACGCGGCCATGTCGGGCGCGTTGCCCGTCATCGAGTTCACTCCGTCCATCGCGACGATGCGCGGCGCGCCCGGGTCGCTCGCCGCGAGGAGCTCGTCCAGATGTTCGTAGTCGTTGTGGCGGAACCTCACGACGTTGGCGCCGTGTCCGACGGCGACCATCGCGCCGTCGTAGATCGTCTTGTGGGCGCGCCCGTCGAGGTAGATCGTCCCGTCGCCGACGAGGACGGGGATCACGGACATGTGGATGTGGGTGATCGTCGGCAGCAGAAGCGCGTCCTCGCATCCGAGCAGCTCCGTCAGCTGTTCCTCGATCTCGCCGTAGAGGCGTGGGCTCCCGAGCAGGCGTGACCACGATGGGTGTGTCCCCCACTGGGCCACGTACTCGGGGATCGCAGCCATGATCTCCTCATCGAGGTCGAACCCCAGGTAGTTGCAGCTCGCCCAGTCCGTGAGCCACCGGTCGCCGATCCGGATCGAGCGGCCGACCTGTTCGTCGATCACCGCGTCCATCATGGGATGCGTGTTCTTGAGGCGGGTCAGATCGGAAACCGTTGCCACCCAGCGATCGAGCCAACCGTCCATACCACGTCGCCGCGGCTTGCCGTTGGGGGAGGGCTCGTACGGGAGGTCGCTCTGACGGCGGCGGACATGATCCGCCGCGCGCCGGCGAGGGGGCTCCAGACGCTGTTCGATCTCCATGGCCCCATCCCATCGGCCAGTTGCGGGGTGGGCTTGATACCTCCGGGCCAACGAATCTCAGGTATTTCCCGATAGGACGGATGACCCATGCCGCCCCCCAGCCGGGCCGCCGACCGAGCCCTTCGACCTCCGCCGGTTGGAGGACCCACCTACGTCGGGCGGTGCTATGGCGCGGCGACGACGGCGCGGGCGTCCCCGATGAGCTCGCCCACGTCGTAGGCGTCGAAGGTCGCCTGGCAGGGGTTGCCCTCGGTCACCGCGATCTCGCCCCTGTGGGGCGTCATGACGAGCGACGCGATCGTCGCGTAGTCCTCTTCGCGGGGGAGCGACGGATCTTCGTGCGAGCAGACGGAGTCGGGGAGCCCCTCGTGGTCGCGCAGGAGCGCCTCGACCGCGCCTCGGCTCGCCCCGCCGTCGATACTGCGCTCCGCCACCGACTGTCGCCTTAGGCTGTCGTCGCCGTCGATGCGACCGAGATCCTTGAACGGGCGCTCATCCCACAGGAAGTGGTTCGCGTGCGCCAGGCAGGGCCCCCGCGTCACGTGCGCTGTCTCCGGACCTCCGGGGCCGACCTCCAGGTTGACCGCTTCACCCTCGGCCGACGACACCATGTAGTTGGCCGACGATGCCCGCGGTGCGTCGGTGATGGCGGCCACCGCCTCATCCAGCGTGGCGCTCGTGAGCACCCGGCGCAGGATCGCGTGGAACGGCACGCCCGGGACTCCCCGGTCGGCGCTCGAGATCAGAGCATTGGCGGTGAGCGCGATGCCGGCCTCGTTCATGCCGCATTTGGCGAGCAGCCCGCCCTCCGTGAGGGTGACGAACCCGGGTCGGTCGTCGGGCGCCGCGGCCAGGAGCACGCAGGTCCCGCGTGCACCCGGCTTCCAGTCCCAGTTCTGCGCGTGGATCATGTGGTCGGGTGAGGTCGCGGAGATCGCCGTGCACTCCCGGGCGGCGCTTCGCGCCGCCCGGCGATCGAGGCCGAACATGATCTCGGTGCGCAGGTTGAGCGCCAGGACGTCCTCCGCGTCGAGACCCGCGCCCTCGGCGATCCCCTCGACCTCGGGCAGGAGCTGAGCGTCGTACGCGTCGATCGGCTCGGCGAACGCGGCTCCCCGCTCTCGGACCTGTGCCCACGCGAGCCCCGTGTAGTGGGCGAAGATCGCGTCGTAGAGGGCGACCGATCCGTGGATCCGGTCGCGAGCCGCGCCGCCGTAGGCGCGTCCGCGTGCGCGCGGTCCGCCGGCGACGGCGACGATGGGCCAGCTCACGTCGCCTCAGCCTAGCCGCGCTCGCTAGACTGCGCGCATCGCTCCCACCGGAGGTGGTTCTTGCACACGATCGATCGTTCCCGCCTGCGCGAGCTCATCGAGCGCGAACGGGCGTCCTTCCGCGATACGCACCCGGCGTCGAGGCGCCTGGCCGAGGAGGCGAAGGCCTCGCTGCTGTTCGGCGTGCCGATGAACTGGATGACTCGGTGGCCCGGCGACCACCCGGTCTTCGTCGACCGAGCCGAAGGCGCGCGGTTCCGCGACGTCGACGGCAACGAATTCGTGGACCTCTGTCTGGGCGACACGGGAGGCATGGCGGGGCACGCCCCGAAGCGCTCGCGTCGACGCGATCTCGGAGCAGGCGGCCAAGGGGATCACCCTGATGCTTCCGACCGAGGATGCCGCGTGGGTTGGCGGCGAGATGACCCGCCGGTTCGGCCTGCCGTATTGGTCAGTTCACGCTCACCGCCACCGACGCGAATCGGTTCGTGATCCGGTGGGCTCGAGAGATCACGGGCAGCGAGCAAGATCGTGGTGCACAACTGGTGCTACCACGGGTCGGTCGATGAGACGTTCGCGACGCTCGACGAACGGGGCAACGTCGTCGAGCGTGAGGGCAACATCGGGCAAGCCCGTGCCGCTGGAGCTGACCACGCGCGTGGTCGAGATCAACGACCTCGACGGGCTCGAGGAGGCGCTGGCCCACGGCGATGTTGCCGCGTGCCTGTTCGAGCCGGCGCTCACGAACATCGGCATCGTCCTGCCCGACGAGGGCTACCACCGACGCGTGCGGGAGCTCTGCTCGAAGTACGGCGCGTTGCTGATCATCGATGAGACCCACACGATCAGCGCTGGGCCGGGCGGCTGCACGCAGGCGTGGGAGCTCGAACCCGACTTCGTGACGATCGGCAAGACCCTGGGCGCAGGCATCCCGAGCGCCGCCTACGGGGTATCTCAGGCGATGTCGGACCGCATCCTGGCCGAGGTGGACTGGCGGAACGCCGACGTGGGCGGGACGGGCGGCACGCTGGCGGGCAACGCCCTCTCGCTCGCGTCGATGCGGGCCACGCTGGGCGAGGTGCTCACCGACGAGGCGTTCGAGCGGATGATCGCGCTGGGGGAGCGGTTCGAGACTGGGGTGGCCGACGTGATCGCCGGCCGAGGTCTGCCGTTCCACGTGACACGGCTCGGCTGCCGGGTCGAGTACCTGTTCCGGCCCGACCGTGCTCGCACCGGCAGCGAGGCGGCGGCGGGCCAGGACGAGGAGCTCGACGGCTTCATCCATCTCTACCTGCTGAACCGCGGGATCCTGATGACCCCGTTCCACAACATGGCCCTGATGTCACCGGCTACCACCAACGAGGACGTCGACCGGCATACCGAGGTGTTCGCCCAGGCGGCGGACGAGCTGGTCGGAGGCTAGATGCCCATCGGCACGTTCCTGTTCGCGACGATCGACTGCCTCGATCCGGAGCGGTTGGCGGCCTTCTGGGCCGACGTGTTGGGCACCGAGGTCGACATCGAGATGGACGACGGTCGATTCGTGTTCCTCAAGGGGATCGAGGGGCTGCCGGTCGTGTGTTTCCAGCGTGTGCCCGAGCCGGCAGGCGGCAAGAACCGGATCCACTTCGACCTGTCCGTCGACGACCTCGAGACGGCCACGACCGACGTGATCCGGCTCGGTGGCTCGTGGCCCGACGGACTGGAGCGTCGTCTCGATGGGTTCGTGTGGCGCACGCTCGCCGACCCAGAGGGTCACGTGTTCGACGTGGCGACCGAGGAGCCGGCCGGCTAGTCGGTGCGACCGGCGAAGGCGCGCATGAACTCGGCGAGTGTCTCGGCGCCCTCCAGCGGAACGGCGTTGTAGAGACTGGCCCGGATCCCGCCCACGCTCCGGTGGCCCTTGAGGCCCACCATGCCACGTTCGCTCGCCTCGGCGACGAACGCCGCGTCGAGTTCTGCCGACGGCAGGTGCCAGGTTGCGTTCATCGTCGAGCGGCTCGAGGCCTCGGCGTGCCCGCGGTAGTAGCCGTCGGAGTCGTCGATCGCCGCGTAGATGGACCCGGCCTTCGCGCGGTTGATCTCGGCCTGCGCGGCCAGCCCTCCCACCTCGTCCCGCAGCCACCGCGTCACGAGCATCAGGACGTAGATCGCGAATACGGGAGGCGTGTTGTACAGCGAGCCGTGGTCGACGAACGTCCGGTAGTCCAGCATGGCCGGCAGGCCGTCGGGGATCATCGACAACACATCCTCGCGCACGATGACGACGGTCACGCCGGCCGGCCCGAGGTTCTTCTGCGCGCCCGCGTAGATCAGTCCGTACCGGGCGACGTCGACCGGGCGGGAGCACAGGTCCGACGACATGTCGGCGACAAGTCGCGCCGTGTCTGGCACGGGGGCGTCGCCTCGGAACCCGACCCCGTGGATCGTCTCGTTCGAGGTGATGTGCACGTAGGCTGCCTCGGCGTCGACGGCGGCCTCCAGCTCCTCGTCGACCGGGACCCGGGTGAATCCAGGCTCGCCGGTCCACGCCACCCTTGTCGCCCCGCGCTTGGTGGCCTCATCCAGCGCCTTGGCACTCCACGCCCCGGTGATCACGTGGTCGGCCCGCGCGTCTGCGCGCAGGAGGTTCATCGGCGCCATGGAGAACTGTTGTGTCGCTCCGCCCTGGCAGAAGACGACGTGATGTCCGCCGGGTATGTCGAGCAGCGCGCCGAGGTTCGCTACTGCCTCGGCCAGAACGTCGGCGAACCAGGGGCCGCGATGTGAGATCTCCAGCGGGCCCACACCGGATCCGTCGATCGACACCAGGTCGCGCTGGGCCGTCAGGAGCACCGGATGAGGCAGCGCGGCCGGTCCGGCGGAGAAGTTGAGGGCGCGCTCGATCATCGTTCCAGGCTACCCGTCGCCGGTCTGGCGTCGACGGTCCGCCCGCCGGCTCAGGCGCCCGGCTTGTAGACCATCAGGTACAGGATCAGGAGGAGTCCGAGGCCCCCATAGGCGGCGACGATGACCGTCATCGGCCCGGCCAGCTGAGCCTGGAGCTCCTCGTCGCTCATCGGATACGTGTCGTCGTGCCACCTTGTGCATCCCTCGCGCAGGCGCGTCATGTAGGGAGCGGCCGTCATCGACATCGCGGCCATCAGCAGGACCAACACGACGAGCGAGCCCCAGAGCCAGGTCTGGGCGAACAGGTGAGCATCGATGCCGGCGCCGATACCTCCGAGCAGCAGCAGGAGGAGGGACACGTACATGGGGGCGGTGGTCCGCTTGGACAGCTCACACAGGGTGAGGATGCGGCCGCGGTCTCCGTCGACGGAGCGCACCGCGAACATCGCGTACAGGGCGACGCCATGGGTCATCAGGAAGCCGGCCACGCCGAGGATGTGGATGAATACCCAGAACCGGTACACCGGGCGAGCATAGCGGAGGGGCGGGGGTCACCCGCGGGCCAGGGGGCGCGTGAGACACGTCGGCCCGCCGTCGCCCTTGCGGGAGATCTCCGAACCCTCGAACACGCGCACGTCGACACCGGCGGCCTCGAGGAGCTCTCTCGTCTGGGGGTTCCCCTCGACGGCGAGGGCCACCCTCGGTGCAAGCGCCAGCACGTTGGGGCCCATCGATCCGAACTCCTCGTCGGGCACTTGGATCAGGTCGATCCCGCGGCCACGGAGGAGCTCGACGAGCCGCACCGGCATCATCGGGAGGTAGACCACGGCGAGGTCCGCGTCGAGCGGCGAGATGAACGACATCAGGTGCAGACAGGAGCCCGGGCCGAGGTGATGAGGCAGATCGAACGCCTCGACCTCGATGCCGCGGGGCTCGAGGATCGCTCGGAGCTGGCGGATGCCCTCGGCGTTCGTGCGGTACCCGTGGCCAACCAGGAGCGTCGATCGATCGAGGAGGAGCATGTCGCCGCCCTCGGCGGTGGCAGGCGCACGGATCGTGCCGATCGCGTCCAGGCCGGCGGCTCGAAGATCCTCCTGGGCAGCGGAGGGCTCATCCGTGCGGCCGGGCTTGCCCGGCCGAAGGATCACGGCCCCGTCGTCGACGATGAGGCTGGGATCGTAGGTGTAGATCGCGTCCGGGTTCCCCGCTACCGGCGCCTCCCCCATGACGACGTCTGCGCCCGCCTCCCTAAGGCGATCGAGGAAGGCGGCGTGCTGGGCCTCGGCCACCACCGTATCGGGTGGCCCGTGCCAGCCGTAGTCGCGCCAGGCGCTCGCCGAGTCCGGGTTGGGGGGCCGAACGAGCACGCGCAGGAGCGGGGAGTAGCCGTTGTGGACGGACACGCCTGGAGCCTAGTCGACGCCGCTCAGGGCTTGCGGGGATGGCGCAGCGCCCGCGCCCCGATCACCAGCATCGCGCCGGCGGCCACGGCCTCGGGCACGGCTGCGGGATCCGCGCCGGGATCCGTCGCCGTCGGGTCACCGCCGGTGGCTGCCTCTCCGCCCGTAGTGGTGTCGCCGCCGGTCGAGGCCCCGCCGGTGTCCGTGCCCGTGTCGGTCCCGGTGTCCGTCCCTGTGTCGGTTCCGGTCCCCGTGTCGGTTCCGGTCCCCGTGTCGGTTCCGGTCCCCGTGTCGGTTCCGGTGTCCGTCCCTGTGTCGGTTCCGGTGTCCGTCCCCGTGTCGGTTCCGGTGTCCGTCCCGGTGCCACCACCGGCCGCGGCTCCGCCTGTGCCGCCGTTGCTCGTGCCAGGCGGCTGGGCCCCGCCCGTATCGTTGCGGACGAACTCGATGCCACCGTCGGCACCGACGGTGGCGACGATCGTTGACGTGGTGCTCACCACCGTCGGGATGCCGCTGGGAGCGCCGCTCGCCGGCCGTGTCCCATTGCCGCCGCCGCCGACCTCGTTGCCGGCGGCCTCGCCGCCGCCGCCCGACCACACTCCGGCCGAGGCCGGGTTCACCGGTGGCGGTTGGGACGGCCCGTCCTGTGCCGCCGCCACGACCTCGATGCCTCCGCCTACGCCCGCTACGTCTCCGGCGGAGATACGCGATCCGCCCAGCGCGAACGCCAGCACCAGCGCGCCGGCCGCCGCCGCTCCGCCCAACGCGATGATGCCGACCCGGCGGTCGGTGTCGGCCTGGCCGGGATCGACTATGGGTGTTGCCACGAAGGTGTCGGCCGCCAGGCGGGCGGCCGAAGCCGCGGCGATCGCTTGGGCGTTGATCTGTTCGCGTTCGTCCCCCCGGGTGATGCGAACCACCACGTCATCGCCGACAGAGTCGGCAGCCGTGCCGTCGTCGGTGACGGGTTGGGGCGCGGAATGCGCCGGGGGCGGATCGTCTCCTCGACCTCTGGACCCCGGTGCGCTGATCTCGGCCGCCGACCGAGCTGCTGCCTCGGCCTCGGCCTTTCCGGCCGCGACCAGCTCTGCGAGCGAGAGCGGTCGCTCCGCCTCGGGGATCGTGACGACCTCGTCCTCGCTCGCGGTAGCCGGTAGCAGCACCACGGGCGCCGGCTCGTGATCGATCTCGATCGCGCTCGCCTCGACGTTGGCTCGCGTCGATCGCTGAACCCGGACGGCGTCACCCCGCGCCAAGATCTGTCGCAGCGTGGCCGGGTCGCTCCGCACCCAGTCGATCCAGTCCTCGTGCTTCATCACCTCAGCGATGCTCGTCGCGCTCCGCTCACCGGTGAGTCGTTCGATCGTGCGCCCCAGCTCGCGCAGGACCTCGGACGGGTCGATCCTCACGTCCCCCCCGATCGGCACGACTGCCTCGGGCCACACCAGGACGACGAACGCGGCGGGGGCAAGATCACGCACGATGCCCACGGCCATCGCGCCGATCCCGTCGTCGAGGACGACCACGTCGGGCCGATGAACCGATACGGCCCGGGCCAGCTCCGCCGACGTCGACGCCTCACCGACCACGTTGAAGCCGTCGCCCTCCAGGACGAACCGCAGCAGTCCCCGCCGGTCCGACGGGCCCTCCGCGACGACGATCCTGCGACGCTCGATCACGTGTTCATTGCCCCCGTTCGTCCTCTATCAAGGCAGAAACACTACCCCAGGCGCAAGTCCTGGTGGGGGAACGACGCCAACCCACCCCCGAACCGACCGTAGACTGAATCGATGGGCACCCAGCGCCTGACGTGGAGCGGCGAGCGTCTCCAGTTCATCGGCGAGACAGGATACGGCGCGCTCCTGCCGATCGGCGGCGATGCGGATGGTCCTGGGGCCAAGCCATCGGACCTGCTGCCGCTCAGCCTGGCCGCTTGCACTGCATACGATGTGGTCGTGATCCTGCGCAAACAGCGTCAGGAGTTGCGCGGCCTGGAGATCGACATCGAGACCACGCAGGACCCCGACCCCCCCTTCGCCTTCCGAACGATCCACATGCACTTCGTGCTCACCGGCGCCATCGAGGACCACCGGGCCGAACGCGCGATCGTCCTGTCCGAGACGAAGTCGTGCTCGGTAGCGGCGACGCTACGTCCAACGGTCGAGCTCAGTCACTCCTTCGAGGTCCGCACGGGCTGAGGGATCGGGTCACATGAGGAGATCGCCGGTGAAGGTCGCCTCGCCGGTGGACAGCCCGTCACCCGGGCAGCGGAACGCCGATGAAAGGCGGCCCTCGATCCGGATGGCCTGCCACACACCGTCGATCGCCTCAGCCTCGGTGATGCGCACGCTGAGATAGACGGGGATCTCCACGCGCTGCCCGCTCGAGCATCGGGCGCGGCCGGGGACGGTGAGACCCTCGTAGACACGTCCCACCGGCGTGAGTGAACCTCGAGCGCCGTTCCAGATCACCGGGCACGGCGCCTCGTCCGGACCGCACTCCGCCTCGAAGCTCCATCGCGTGACGCCCCGGTCTCCCGGACGTGGATCGGGGATCCCGTCGAGCGAGGCGAGGTTGATGGCGCCGGTCACCTCGCGCACGACCCGGAACCGCCCGTGCAGGTAGGCCGCGCGCTTCGGCGGCGTGGGCACCTCGATCGTCTCGGCAGGCGACGTGAGGTCGCTGCCGTCCTCGGTGAGCGCCGTCACCTCGTACCGGTAGGACTCGCCGATCCGCGCCGAGGCGTCGGTGAGCGTGGTGGCGTCGGGGCCGAGAGGTGGCGTCGACTCGAGTGGCTGCCCGTCGCGCATCACGAGGTATCCGTCCACCGCGACGGCAGGAGCCGACCAGGTGAGCAGCACGGAGGCGCCGAGCGGCGAGCAATCGGGGGGCGTGCAGGAGGAGACGACGATCTCGGTGATGATCGGGGTCGCCGACGCCTGCGCGGGGGGCCCCGGCGAACCCGTATCGGTGCACGCGGCGGCCGTCACGCCGAGTAGGCATGCGGCCACGACGATCGTGCGCGGGGGGTGGCGCATCTCGGCGCGAGACTAGCCATTCTCGAAGGCCTGGGACAATCGAGACTCGATGGACGGACCCGCCTTGAGAACCCTGCTCGACGAGGACCCGCTGGTCAGCGACGGGGGGATGGGCACCGCGTTGTTCGACGCCGGGATCCCGCTGGACACCTGCGTCGAGGCGTTGGTCCTCGACGCGCCGGACGTCGTCGAGAGCATCCACCGGGGATTCGCGGAGGCCGGAGCCAGGATGATCCTGACGAACACCTTCGGCGCCAACCGGTATCGGTTGGGGGGCCACGGGGAATCTGCGCGGTTGGCCCCGATCAACGCGGCCGGGGTCGAGCGCGCCCGCGCGGCTGGCGCCGAGGTCGTGGCCGGATCGATGGGCCCGTTGGGGGTGCGGCTCGCGCCGTACGGGCGGGTGTCCGCGGCCGACGCGGCAGCGGCCTACGAGGAGCAGGCCAGGGCGCTGGCCGAGGCGGGTGCCGACCTGCTCGTCGTCGAGACTCAGTCCGATCTGCGGGAGATGGAGGCGGCGTTGGAGGCGGCCAGGTCGGGTGCCCCCGGGCTCGCGATCGTCGTGAGCGCGACGTTCACGCGCGACGACCGGACCCTGCTCGGCTCCTCGCCGGCGCAGGTGGCGTCGCGGCTCGCCGAGCTCGGAGCCGATGGGATCGGCGTGAACTGCGGTGAGGGGCCCGCGCAGGCCCTGCGTGTCATACGGGCGATGCGCCCGCTCGTCGGGGACGTGCCGCTCGCGGCCAGGCCCAACGCCGGCGGCCCGGCCGAGGTGGGGGGCCGCTTCGTCTATCCGGCGACGCCCGACTACGTCGGGAAGGTGGCCTCGGCCCTCCTGGGCGAGGGCGTCCGGGTGGTCGGAGGCTGCTGTGGCACCGGCCCGGCTCATACCGCCGCGATCGCGGCCGCAGCGCGACCCACGAACGTCGTTCCTCGGATTGCCGTGGCCGACGCCGAACGCGTCCACGAGCCGGCCTCGACGCGGGGCGACGCCGCACCGACCGAGCTCGAACGCACGCTTTCGACCCCCGGGTTCGTCATCGCGGTCGAGATGGAGCCCCCCAGGTCGTACGACACGTCTCGCCTGGTCGCGGCGGCCGAAACGCTGCGGGATGCCGGGGCCGACGTGATCGACGTCGCGGACTCGCCGATGGCGAAGATGCGGATGAGCGCGTGGGCCGCCTGCCGCGCCGTGCAGGAGCAGGCTGAGATCGAGACCACGCTTCACTTCCCGACGCGCGGTCGCAACCTCCTGCGGCTGCAGGGCGACCTGCTCGGGGCCCACGCGCTGGCGATCCGCAACGTCTTCGTGTGCGTGGGCGACCCGGTGTCGATCGGAGACCATCCTCAGGCCCTCAACGATGTGGACGTCACTGCGACGGGCCTGCTCGCGCTCATCACCGAGGAGCTGAACGAGGGCCGGGATCGGTCGGGGGCCTCGATCGGAGCGCCGACCTCGTTCTTCGTCGGCGCGGCGATATCTCCCAACGCCCAGGACCCAGAACGGGAGGCCCGCCTGCTGGTCCGCAAGGTGCGATCGGGCGCCCGGTTCCTGCTGTCGCAGCCGGTGTACGACCTCGGCGCCCTGGACCGGTTGCGCTCCGCCTATCGCCGCCAGGCCGGCGAGGAGCTCGCGGTGCCCATCCTGGTGGGCATCCTGACGCTCGTTACGGCCCGCCACGCCGAGTTCCTCCACAACGAGGTGCCCGGCATCCTCGTTCCCGACGACATCCGGGCGCGGATGCGCGGCGCCCGGAACGACGCCTGGCGCGAGGGTCTGTCGATCGCCGACGAGCTCGTCGCCGGACTACGGGACGTAGGAGCGGCCGGGGTGTACGTGATGCCCCAATTCGGGCGCTACGATCTGGCCGCGGAGGTTGTCGAGGCGGCCAGGCGTCAAGCGCCTCGCCCGGGACGCCGATAGCGGATACGTCCATGCGTCGGTTCGCGATCCTATTCATCGTCGTGCTCGTGGCGTCGACGTTCGCGTCGGCGGCGCCCGCCTTCGCTCGACCCGCGTCGGTCAAGGATCTGGAATCCCAGATCGCCGAGGCCCATGCGCAGATCGCACGGTGGGACCGGGGGTTGGCCCGCTGGCAGGTGCGCCTCGCCCGTGCCTCAGGGCTCGTGCAGCGACTGACGTGGTTCGCCGATCGATCGCTGACCGATCCGCACTCTCGGGAGATGCAGCGCCGGGGGCTCCGCCGCGAGCGACTCCTGGACGACGTGCTGGCGCGAGCACATGCTCGGTTCGGTCGCGTGCTCCGTGACCCGGAGAACGTCGCCGCGTTGCAGCAGGTCGAGGCATGGTCGTCTCGGCTCTCGGATCTCGAGGCGGCGCTCGAACGAGCCCTGTCCTCGGGTGGGACGGACTTCTCGTTCGCGCCCGGTCAGCCGGTGACCTACGAGTCGTGGGCGCGCGGGTTCCTCGACCGGCTCGGCGCACCTGCGTGCGAGGAGAACCTCGCGATCGTGGTGACGTGGGAGACCTCGGAATCCACGCTGGCCGCATTCAACCCGCTCGCCACCACGCGTGACATGCCGGGGGCGGTGAGCATGAATTCCCACGGAGTGAAGGACTATCTGTCGCTGCGCCAGGGGCTCGACGCGGCGCGCGACACCCTCCTACTTGGCGCCGAGTCCTACGACTACGGATCGATCGTCGCCCGCCTGCGAGGGTGTGCGCCGGCGGCCGCCACGGCCGAGGCCATCAACGCGTCGGCCTGGTGTCGAGAGTGCACGGAGGGCCGCTACGTCACCGGGCTGCTCCCGCTCGTGCGGGCGAGCTATGCAGAGCACGCCTCACGCCTGATCTCGACGTCGCCGGCTTAGGACGGGGAGGCGCGGTCGAACGTGACAAGTTCGACGATCGCACCGCCACATCGGCCGGCCGCAACCTGCGAGAATGGACCCTCGTGGACTCGACGAGAGAGCACCCCGCGACGATGATCGAGCAGCACGCGGCGGCATCGGCGCTCGATCAGCTGATCGGATCGAAGATCCCCGCGGAGCGCCGCGACGCCGTCGCCGCGTTCGCCAGGGCCTACACCCGCCGCCTCTCGGACGAGGATCTGGACGCGATGACCGGCGACGAGCTGTTCGGGCTCGTCTCGTCGACCTTCGACTTCGCCGATCTTCGGGGCCAACAGACCGCTGCGGTGCGTGTGTTCGATCCCACCCTCGCGATCGACGGGTATGCGACCGCCGGCACCGTGATCGAGACCAACACGGACGACTCGCCCTTCCTCGTGGACTCCGTGCAAGAGGAGCTGCTCTCGAGGGGCCTCGCCGTGCAGCGGCTCCTGCACCCCGTCGTCGGGACGAGCCGCGACGCCGAGGGCCGGATCGAGCGGGTGATGTCGGGGCGTGATGCGAGCCACCGCGAGTCGATCATGCACTTCGAGGTCGATCACCTCTTGTCGCACGAGGACCAGGCGGACCTCACCGAGCGCGTCCTCGAGATCCTGCACGACGTGCGGCTGGTGGTCCGCGACTTCGAACCGATGCAGGCTCGTGTACGGCACATGGTGGAGATGGCCAGGGTCAGCGCGGTCCGGTATTCGCCCCAGGAAGTGGGTGAGACGATCGACTTCCTCGACTGGCTGCTGGACGACAACTTCGTGCTGCTCGGGTATCGCGAGTACGAGCTGGACGACGATCCGACCGGGCGCACGATCCACGCGGCGGACAGCAGTGGGCTCGGGATCCTGTCCGACGTGTCGAGCTCGGCCTTTTCGGAGCGGACGCCACTCGACACGCTGGATCCCCAGGTCCGCCAGCGCATAGAGGACGGCGACCTACTGGTCTTCAGCAAGACCAACGCGTACTCGCGCGTGCACCGGCGGGCCCGGATGGACTACATCGGCGTCCGCAAGGTGAGCGCCGATGGCGAGATCGTCGGCGAGTCGCGGCTCATCGGACTGTTCACGAGCAAGGCGTACATGGAGCCGGCGACCGAGACGCCGCTGCTGCACCACAAGCTCGATCAGATCCTCACGGCGGAGGACCTCATCCCCGGCTCCCATGACTACAAGCAGGCCGTCGAGCTGTTCGAGTCGTTCCCCAAGGACGAGCTGTTCCAGGCATCGACCGCGGAGCTGCGGCGCCTGGTCGTGGGGCTGCTCCAGGTCGAGAAGCACGCGGGGATCAGGGTGCTCGTGCGAAGAGACCTGTACGGGCGAAGCGTCAGCATCGTGGTGGCCCTGCCTCGCGACCGTTTCAACGCGGCGCTACGCAAGCGGCTGCAGGCGCTGTTCGTCGAGCGGTTCAACGGGTCCACGGTCGACTACCACCTGTCGCTCGGTGAGACGGAGAGCGCTCGGATCTTCTTCACCGTCCACGTCGAAGCGGGCGTTCAGATCCCCGACGTGGCCTACGAGGATCTCGAGGCGGAGGTCGAACGGCTCGCCCGCACGTGGGACGACGACCTGCTCGACGCCCTTGATCGAGCGGGTCGGATCGGAGCGAGGGCACGACCTGGCGGACAAGTACGCCGGCGGTTCCCGAACTACTACAAGGCGAGTCAGGAGTGGGGGCTGATCGTCGACGACGTGCTCGCCCTCGAAGAGCTCGAGACGAGCGCGGACGACTTCGTCGTGGGGGTCGGCAACGAGACCAGCGGAGAGCGCCTGACCCGGGTCAAGCTCTACAAGACCGGCGGCAAGGTGGACCTGTCGGCGTTCATGCCGATCCTTGAGGATCTCGGGCTGCGGGCTGTGGAGGAGATCCCAACTGCGCTCGAGGGCGAAGGTCGGACCTACATCCACGACTTCGGCGTGCTGGACGCGCGCGGGGCGGTGCTCGAGCTGGCCACGGACGCCGAGCACGTGTCGCGACACGATCGCGGCGGTCTGGCGCGGCGAGGCGGAGTCCGACTCCCTGAACCGGCTGGTGACTCTCGGCCGGCCTCACCTGGCGACAGGTGCAACGGCGCCGCGCCTATCGCAAGTACCGCATGCGGGTGTCGGCGCAGTTCACCGAGGAGTACCGCAACGATGCGATCGCCGAGAACCCACACATCGCCGCCCGGCTCGTGCGCCTGTTCGAGGACGAAGTTCGATCCGACGCACGCCACATGAGCTCGAGGAGATCGACGAGATCCGGGACCAGATCCGTGTCGGATCTGCGATCGGTGGCCTCACTCGACCAGGACCGGATCCTGCGCGGCCTGCTCGGCACGATCGACGCGACCGTGCGCACGAACGCCTACGTGCCGGAGCGGGACGTCACTCAGTTTCAAGATCCGCAGCGGCCGAGGTGCCGGAGATGCCCAAGCCCTACCCGCTGTTCGAGATCTTCGTGTACTCGCCGCGCGATGGAGGCGATCCACCTGCGCGGCGGCATGGTCGCTCGCGGTGGCATCCGGTGGTCCGACCGCAAGGAGGACTACCGCACCGAGGTGCTCGGACTGATGAAGGCGCAGAAGGTGAAGAACGCGGTCATCGTGCCCGACGGCTCGAAGGGTGGCTTCATCCTGCAAGCGGCCGCCGGCGACGCCCGACGAACTGCGCGCCGAGGTCGTGGCGCAGTACGTGACCTTCATGCGCGGCATGCTCGACATCACCGACAACCTCGTCGACGGCGAGGTCGTGCACCTCCAAAGAGCGTGCGCATGCTCGACGCCGCCGACCCCTACCTCGTCGTCGCCGCCGACAAGGGCACCGCCACGTTCTCCGACATCGCGAACGCGATCAGCGACGAGTACGGGTTCTGGCTGGGCGACGCGTTCGCCTCGGGCGGCTCGCATGGGTACGACCACAAGGAACTCGGCATCACCGCGCGCGGCGCCTGGGAGTCGGTCAAGCGTCACTTCCGCGAGATCGGGGTCAACGTGATGAGTGATCCCTTCACGGTGGTCGGCATCGGCGACATGTCGGGCGACGTGTTCGGCAACGGCATGCTGCTGTCGCCCTCGATCCGGCTTCTGGCCGCGTTCGATCACCGCAACGTGTTCGTGGATCCCGATCCCGACCCCGCAGGCTTCGCTGGCCGAACGCCGGCGGCTGTTCGCGACTCCGCGCTCGTCGTGGGCCGACTACGACCGTTCGGCGCTCTCGGAGGGCGGCGAGATCTTCGATCGCGCCGCGAAGACGCGTGGCGCCTTCTGCCCAGATCCGTGCCGCCCTCGGCATCCCCGACGACGCGCCGGCCGAGATGACGCCGAACGAGCTGATCCGCGTGATCCTGCGGGCTCCCGTCGACCTTCTGTGGAACGGCGGCATCGGCACCTACGTCAAGGCAGCCGGCGAGACCGATGCCGAGGTCGGCGACCGTGCCAACGATCCGGTGCGGGTCAACGGCCGCGAGGTCCGCGCCCGCGTCGTGGGGGAGGGCGGCAACCTCGGGTTCACGCAGCGGGGGAGGATCGAGTACGCCCGACATGGCGGGCGCATCAACACCGACTTCATCGACAACTCGGCCGGGGTCGACACCTCCGACCACGAGGTGAACATCAAGATCTTGCTCGGGCTCGCGATCCAGCGGGGCGAACTGATCATGGAAGACCGCAACGATCCTGCTCGAGGAGTCCGCGGACGACATCGTCGATCACGTGCTGTACGACAACTACCTGCAGGCGCAGATCCTCTCGCAGGAGATGGAGGTCAGCTCGCAGCGGATCGAGAGCTACGAGGATCTGATGCTGCAGCTCGAAGCCGGCGAAGGCGAACTCGACCGCGAGGTCGAGTTCCTGCCCTCGAGCGAGGAGATGCAGCGAGCGTCGCGCCGACGGACGAGGAGCTGGCCCGGCCCGAGCTCGCCGTCCTGCTCGCGTACGCGAAGCGCTCGGTCGCCCGTCGCTGCTGCGCTCGGACCTGCCGGATGTCGCCGTACCTGTCGCAGGATCTGCGCGCTACTTCCCGACCAAGGTCGTCGAGCGGTTCGGGCACCTGATCGAGCAGCACCCGCTGCGGCGTGAGCTGATCGCCACGATCGTCGCGAACGACGTCGTCAACTCTCAGGGCATCACCTTCGTCTCGCGCATGGTCACCGAGACCGGGGCGCAGGCCGGCCGACGTCGTGCGGGCGTTCCGGATCGCGCGAGACGTGACCGGCGCCGTGCGAACGCTGGGCGCGAGTCGAGGCCCTCGACGGGGTGATCGATCCCGGCGTACAGAACGAGCTGATGACCGGCGTCGACTGGCTGGTCGAGACCACGTCGCGGTGGTACCTGGCGCGAGCCGAGCGGGCAGCGGCTCGCCGACACGATCGGCGAGGCCCGCGGCGTCGTTCGCCGAGCTGTCCGGGGTGATCGAGCAGATCGGGCCCGAGGCCTGGCGAGCCGAGCATGCCAACGCGGCCGCCCGGCTGGTGGAGGAGGGCGTGCCGGCCGACCTCGCCCAGCGTCATGCCTTCCAGGGAGAGCTCGTGCACGGACCCGACATCATCTCGTTGGCTCACGACTCGGGGCGGCCGGTACTCGAGGTGGCTCGGGCATTCTTCCTGCTGGGCGAGCGGCTTCAGATCGACTGGCTGGAGTCACGGCTGGAGGAGATGTCCATGGGTTCACGGTGGCAGCGGTGGGCCCAGCAGTCCATCGAGGACGACCTGTTCAGCCTGCGCCGTCAGGTCGCCGAGCGGGTCATCGACCACGCCGGCGCCTCACCGGCTGATGAGGCGGTCGACTCCTATCTCCTGTCACGGGCCGACGCGTTCAGCCGGTTCCAGCGGTTCATGCGTGCCCTGGCCACGGAGGGCGTCACGGACCTATCTCAGCTGACGGTGGCGCTGCGACAGGTGCGGGCGCTCGCGGAGTAGCGCGACCGCTATCCGTAGAAGATCAGGGTGGCCCACAGCCGTCCCGCGGCGCGGGATATCCCGATCCCTACGCGGCGGTAACCGGCCCGCAGGATGTTGGCCCGGTGCGGGGCGCTCTCCATGAACAGCTGGTGAAGGCGCCTGACGGTACCGGCCATCCCGACGTTCTCGCCCCAGGCCCTGGGCCGGTATCGGCGCACCGTCCCGTACAGGTTGGAGGAGTGGTAGATCCTCCCATCGGCGCTCATGCTACGGCTGTGGTGCAGGGCTTTACGGGAGATCAGGTCGTGCATCCGGAGTCGTGCCAAGCCGTGGCTGCGACGCGCCTTGTTGACCAGGTGGAACATGTCCCACTTGCGCTCCGTCGGGGTGGTCGTTTCAGCGGAGGCCGGGGCCAGCGCGGCGAACGAGGCCACGATCAAGGCAAGCGAAATCAAGATTCGGAACTTCATGGGGGTGCCCGCAGGGTACCTCATGGAGCGTTCGGATGCTCCCACCCCATCTGCGGTACCGAGCCCGGGCCCCATTTGCTGTTCGCGGGTCCGCCCGTTAGCGTCCGCGCGTGGCTCGCTATCGCACCGCCGAGGAGCACGGACTCATGGAGGGTACGCCCCCATCGGGCGACACCCTGGTCACGCTTGCGAACTGGCAGGAGCCGCCCTTCAACCGCTGGGGGTTCCAGCACGTCCGCGACCTGATCCCGACCGCGAGGATCGCCCGTGGTGACGGCCCGGTGTGGCGCCTGCCCCGCGCCGAGCGCGGCCTGGACGACCTGACGTTCCGTTCCGGACGACGCAGGCTGACGCTCGAGCGGATGTTCGAGGAGACCGCCACCGACGGATTCCTCGTGCTGCACCGCGGCCGCATCGTCATGGAGCGGTACTTCAACGCGATGACGCCCTCCACGACCCACTTGCTTATGTCGGTGTCCAAGTCGCTCACGTCCACCCTCGCCGGGATCCTGGTGGGGCGAGGGGAGCTCGACCCGCGGGCGGATGTGACCTCGATCGTGACCGAGCTCGAGGGCACCAGTTTCGACGGCTGTGCCGTGCAGCATCTGCTCGATATGCGAGCGGGGACCAGGTTCGACGAGACCTACGACGACCCGAAGGCGGACGTCCGCGTGTACGAGCAGGTGTACCTGTGGCGGCCGCGCATGGATCGGCGCGTGCCCGCAGACGCCACCGCCTACTTCGCCACCCTCAAGAACGCCTCCGCTCACGGTGGCCCATTCGACTATCGGTCGGTGCTCACCGACGTGCTCGCGTGGGTGATCGAGCGGGCGGCGGGGGTCCGGTTCGCCGAGCTCGTGTCCCGCGAGCTCTGGCGGCCCATGGGCGCCGAATTCGATGCCGAGGTGACGGTGGATGGGTCGGGCAACCCGATGGCCGACGGAGGGATCTGCACGACCTTGCGCGACCTCGGCCGATTCGGTCAGTTGTTCCTGAACGGCGGCGTCCGAGGCCGGCGGCGGATCGTGCCGGCCTCGTGGATCCGCGACATCGTGCGGGGCGCGCCCGACGGGGCCGACGTGTTCGAGCGCGACGAGGAGCTCCGCGCGTGGCCGAGGGGCGCGCACTACCGCGACAAGTGGTGGGTGTATGACCCCTCGGGCCCCATCTATCAGGGGCTGGGGATCAACGGCCAGCGGGTGATGGTGCACCGTCCGTCCCGGATGGTCGTGGTCAAGTTCTCCACCTGGGCCGATGCCCTCGACGTCGGGCATTCCAACCTGGAGCTGGACGCGTGCCTCGCGATCGCCGACGCCCTGGCGGGGTAGCCAAGCGAGAGCGTCCTCAGGACAGGGTTTGCCTGCGTGGCCTGGTGCATGGCATGGTCGCTACCTTCCGAGCCGCCCGGAGAGGATGGGTCCGATGTCAGATAGCGACGTGATGACGGAGGCCTCCGGCTCGTCCCGCCGGGTGGGATAGCCGGATGCCGGTCGTCCACGTGCGAGGGCTCGCGCCCGACGGGGGTGCCGAGCAGGTCGATCGGGCGCTCGCCACCGTCGCTCGCGATGTCGCCGCTGCGATCGACGGCGACCCCTCCGGCACCTGGTGCACGTTCACGGCGCTCGAGAGGATGACGATCGGTGAGGCGGCCGCCGAGGGTGAGGGTCGGATCGTGTTCGTCGACCTGTGGACCCGCTCGCGGGGCGCCGATACGGACGCCGACGCCCTGCGGGCCGCGTGTCTGGCCGCGGCTGAAGGCCTCGACGTGCCGCCCGCCGACGTCTGGGGGACGCTTCGCCTCGTCGAGCCGGGCCAGGTCTTCGCTGGTGGCGATCTGATCACGGACTGAGCGTTCTCGCGGCCCCGGCCCGACGGTATGCTCCGCCGCGATGAACCGGTATTGGGCGCTCGCGCACATCCTCGCGGTAGTCGCCTTCCTCGGCTGTCACGGGGCGTCGATGTTCGCCTTGTTCAGGATCCGCGCGCTCGGCGCCGATCGCGAACGGATCTCCGATGTCATCGCGTTCTCGGGGACCACGGCCCGCCCGATGTACGTCTCGCTGATCGTCCTCGTGGTCGCCGGGTTCGGGGCGGGCATCACCGGCGACTGGATCGACGACTGGTGGGTCTGGATCGCGGTCGTCGTCCTCGTGATCACGACCGGTCTGATGACGGCGCTCGCCAAGCCCTACTTCAAGAAGATCTCGGCCGCCTGCGCGCTGCGGCCGTCGGGCGTGCCGCGTGTGAGCGACGAGGAGCTCACGGAGTTGACCCACGCGCGGGCGGGCATCGCGGTCACGGCGATCGGGCTGATCGGGCTGACCATGATCGTCTGGCTCATGGTCTTCAAGCCCGGGATCCGCTTCTAGGTCAGGCCGGGGGCAGCGGCCGGGCGGCCGGGCCGTTCACGACCTTCCCGTCGGGCCCGAACCTGGACCCATGGCACGGGCAGTCGAACATGGACTCGGCCGGATTCCATCCCACCGTGCACCCCATGTGGGTGCAACGGGCCGACATCAGATGCAGCTCGCCCTCGGCGTCCATGAACGCGGCCAGCTTCTCTCCCGCCTGCTCGACGATGCCGCCCTCGCCGGGCGCGATCTCGGACACGGCCTGGGCGACCGTGCGCGCGATCAGGATGTCGCGATCTGCCCCTGCGACGATCCTCTCCGGAACGGGGTTGAGGAAGAAGCGCTTGGCTCCCTTCATCCCCTTGTTCCCCACGATGATGAGGTCCGCGCCGACCTCGTTCGCGACCTCGAGGACCCGCGTCGCGGGCGCCCCCTGCGTGATCACGATGTCGGTCTCGGCCTGGGTCCCGTAGGTGGCCACCGTGTCGTCGGTGATGAGCTTGCCGGTGGCGGGGTGGCCGACGAAGACCATCGTCACGGGGGCGCCGATCGCCTCGGCCAGGTCGTACCCCTTGCGCGCCGCCCGATCGGCGGTGGCGGAGCCGTCGGTCGCGATCAGCACGCGTCGGTAGAGGCGCTCCTGCGTGCCCCGCGCCACGTTCATCGCGATCAGCAGGTCGCGTGAGGAATGGTGCGACAGGCGCTCGGCCGTGTCGCCGAGCTCAGTCTCGCTGCGGCCACCGCTCACGACCACGAGGCCGACGTCGCGAGCCTCGGCCAGCTCGACCAGTACCTCGGCCGGGCGGCCCGAGCGCAGCTCGCCCGACCGCTTCTTGACCCCGGCGGTCTCGGCTCGCTCGAGCGCGGCGTCGAGCACCGCCTGCGCTCCCTCGGGCCGCTCCCACACGTGTGCCACGATCAGCTCGGCCCGTCCCGCCACGGCGAGCGCCGTGGCGACGTCCGCCGCGGCGCTGGCTCGCGCGGTGCCGTCCGTGCCGAACAGGATCCGTTTGTAGGCCAATGGCGCTCCTCGGTCGGAGGGTACGTTACCCGTGGCTCGCGATGGCGGGCGCCCCGCTCGTCTGACACGCTGACGCCATGAGTCGCGACACGCGGGGGACGTGACGTGCGGGCGCTCGTCAAGCCCGAGGCACGCCCGGGCCTGCGGATGATGGACGTGCCCGATCCCGAGGTAGGGATCAACGACGTGTTGATCCGCGTCGAGTGGGCCGGCATCTGCGGTACGGACCTACATATCCACGAGTGGAACGAGTGGGCTCGAGCCACGATCGAGCCGCCGCTGATCGTCGGTCACGAGTTCGTCGGTATCGTCGTCGAGATCGGCTCCAACGTCTCCGACTTCGCGCCCGGCGACCGCGTGAGCGGCGAGGGGCATGTTGTGTGCGGCCGCTGTCGGCACTGCATGGCGGGGCGCCGACATCTGTGCGCCCAGACCCAGGGCATCGGCGTGCAGCGGCCCGGGGCCTTCGCCGACCTGATCGTCCTCCCGATGACGAACGTATGGTCCCACGCAGACGACGTCGATCCCGAGGTCGCGGCGATCTTCGACCCGTTCGGCAACGCCGTGCACACGGCGCTGCGGTTCGATGTCTTGGGCGAGGACGTCCTCGTGACCGGTGCCGGTCCGATCGGATGCATGGCCGCGGCCGTGGCCCGTCACGCCGGGGCGCGATTCATCGTCGTGAGCGAGCCGAATCCCTATCGGCGGGCGATCGCCGAACGGATGGGCGCCACCGTGGTCGTCGACCCATCCGAGCGTGATCTGCACGACGTCCAACGCGAACTCGGGATGGCCGAGGGGTTCGACGTCGGCATGGAGATCTCGGGTAGCGCCGCGGCGCTGCGTGGCATGCTCGAGAACATGGCGCACGGCGGGAGCATCGCGATGCTCGGGATCCCCGACGGCGAGATCGCGATCGACTGGAACCGGGTCGTGTTCGACCAGCTGACGATCTCGGGCATCTATGGCCGCGAGATGTATGCGACCTGGTACCAGATGACCGTGATGCTCCAGTCCGGTCTCGACGTGCGGCCGGTCATCACGCATCGCTTCCCGGCGGAGCGGTTCGAAGAGGCGTTCGAGGTCGCCGCCTCGGGGGAGGCGAGCAAGGTGCTGATGGAATGGGGGAACCGATGAGTGGGCCGCTGGATTACCTCGCCGAGGAACTGCGCGCACTGGACCGCGACGGACTGCTCCTTCGTCCCCGCACGCTCGAAGGCGCGCAGGGCGCTCGCGCGCGCTACGACGGCCGGGATGTGATCAACCTCGCGTCGAACAACTACCTGGGGTTGGCGAACCATCCCAGGCTCAGCGCGGCTGCGGCCGAGGCGGCCCGCACACTGGGAGCCGGCTCCGGGGCCGTGCGCACGATCGCCGGCCAGATGAGCGACCACATCAAGCTCGAGCAGCGCTTCGCCGACTTCAAGCACGCCGAGGCAGCGCTGATGTTCCAGTCGGGCTTCACGGCGAACGCCGGCACGGTCGCCGCGATCTTGTCGAAGGAGGACGTGATCGTGTCGGATCGCCTCAACCATGCGTCGATCATCGACGGCGCCCGCCTATCGAGGGCGGAGATCCGCGTGTTCGAGCACCGCGATGCCGACCACGCCGACCGCCAACTCGCCGAGTCAGCCGCGCCGGGGCGGCACCAGCTACTCATCACCGACGGCGTCTTCTCGATGGACGGCGACATCGCGCCGTTGCCCGAGTTGGTGGAGGTGGCCGAGCGTCGCGGCGCGATCATGATGGTCGACGACGCTCATGCCACGGGCGTCCTCGGGGCCGGCGGCGCCGGCACGGTCGATCACTTCGGTCTGCACGGGCGTGTCGACATCCAGGTGGGCACCCTCTCCAAGGCGATCGGCGTGCTCGGCGGCTTCATCGCCGGCCAGGCACACCTGATCGAGTGGCTCCAGAACCGAGGGCGTCCGTACCTGTTCTCCACGAGCACGCCACCTGCGGTGACGGCCGCGTGCATGGCCGCTCTGGATGTGATCGCGGACGAGCCCGAGCGGCTCGAACGGCTGTGGTCCAACACGGCGATGTTCAAGCAGGGGCTCCACGACCTGGGGTTGGACACCGGGGCGAGCGAGACCCCCATCACGCCGATCATCACGGGTGACGAGTCCGCGACGCAGGCGTTCGCCGATCGGCTGTTCGACGAGGGGGTATTCACGCCCGCCATCGTCTTCCCCACCGTGGGCAAAGGCCAGGCGCGCGTGCGCACGATCGTCACCGCCGACCACACCGAGGGCGACCTGACCGAGGCGCTGGACGTGATCGGCCGCGTGGGTTCTGAGCTGGGTCTCCGCTAGGAAGAGTGATCGCCCGCCTCTGCTAGCGTGCCCGCCGTGGACTGGTCGCCGACCTCCGAGCAAGTTGAGCGGGCCAACGTCACGAGATTCATGCGCGCCCACGGCATCGATACGTACGAGGATCTCGTCGCCCGGTCGATCGCCGACATCGAGTGGTTCTGGGACGCGGTCGTGCGCGATCTCGACATCGGCTTCATGGAGCCGTACGACCAGGTGCTCGACACCACGAACGGCGTGGAGTGGGCGACGTGGTTCGGCGGGGGCAGGACCAACGTGGCCCATCAGTGCGTCGACGTGTGGGCCGAACGCACCCCGGACGCGGTGGCCGTGGCCTGGGAAGCCGAGGACGGCGAGATCCGACGGACGACCTACGCGAAGCTGCGCGAGCGTGACCGAGCCGGATCGCCCACGGCCTCACGTCGTTGGGGGTCGGGCCGCGGGACGCCGTGGGGGTCTTCATGCCGATGGCGATCGAGACCGTCGCGGCGGTGATGGCCTGCTCGAAGATCGGCGCGATCTGGGTCCCGATATTCAGCGGGTTCGGTCCCGAGGCGGTCGCCGCTCGTCTCGCCGACGCGGGCGCCAGCCTGCTGCTGACCGCCGACGTCGCGATGCGCCGAGGACGCCATCCTGATGAAGGCGACCGCCGATCGTGCTGCGGATATCGCCGGGGGTGTCGAACACGTGGTGGTCTGGGCCCGAGGCGGCGGCGACGACGTGCCGTGGAACCCCGAGCGTGACGTCGGGCTCGACGACCTGCTCGCGCGGCAGCCCGGCCGCTTCGACACGGTCGCGCTCGACAGCGAGCATCCGTTGTTCATCGGCTACACGAGCGGGACGACCGGGCGCCCCAAGGGGGTGCTCCACGTCCACGCGGGATTCCTGGTGAAGATCGCCGAGGAGGTCGCCTACCAGGTCGACGTGAGGCCCGGCGACGTCGTGCACTGGGTCACCGATCTCGGGTGGATCATCGGGTCCGTGGGAGCTCATCGGCGGCCTCGCCCTCGGCGCGACGGTGTTGCTCACCGAGGGCACCCCCGACTACCCGGGCCCCGACCGCCTGTGGTCGAGCGTCGAGCGGCACGGGGTATCGGTCCTGGGGGTCTCGCCCTCCCTCATCCGCGCGCTGATCCCCTCGGGCGTCGAGCCGGTGCGCGCCCACGACCTCTCATCCCTGCGGATCCTGGCCTCCACCGGCGAGACCTGGAACGCCTCTTCGTATCGATGGTTGCTCGACGAGGTGGGCGGCGGCCGGTGCCCGATCATCAACCTGTCGGCGGCACGGAGGTCGGCGCGTGCTTCGTCTCGCCGTTGCCGATCACGTCGCTCAAGGCCTGCACCGTGCGGGGTCCCGCGCTCGGCATGGCGGTCGACGTGTGGGCCCCCGACGGGACCCCGGCGCCACCCGGCCACGTGGGCGAGCTCGTGTGCACGAAGCCGTGGCCCGCGATGACGCGAGGGGTGTGGGGCGACGACGAGCGCTACCTCGATGCCTACTGGCGCCGGTTCCCGGGCGTGTGGGTACACGGTGATCTAGCCAGCATCGACGAGGACGGATTCTGGTTCCTTCATGGGCGATCGGACGACACGCTGAACGTGGCCGGCAAGCGGCTGGGGCCCGCCGAGGTCGAGAGCGCGGTCGCATCGCTCGGCTGGGTGGCGGAGTCGGCGGCCGTCGGCGTGCCGGACGCCGTCAAGGGGGAGGTCATCTGGTGCTTCGTCGTCGCGAAGCCGGGGGTCGACCCCGACGACTCGCACGGCGAGGAGGCCCGGGCCGCCGTAGCCGCCCAGCTCGGCAAGCCCTTCGCTCCCGCCCGCGTGGTCTTCGTCGGCGGGCTGCCCATGACGCGAAGCGCGAAGATCGTGCGTCGCGCGATCCGCTCCGTCGTGGTGGGCGAGGATCCCGGCGACTCGTCGAGCATCGAGGATCCGGGCACGCTGGCCGGGATCCGCGAAGCGATCGCCTGAGCTCGTCAGGGCAGGTGGGCGCTGAGCTCGGTCCCGAGGAGATGGAGCGAGCGGCCCAGCTCGTCGCGATCGCGATCGCCGGGGAACCGGTACGTGGGCCCGAAGGCGCCCAGCGCCGCCGCCACGGAGCCGTCGCTCGCGAGGACCGGCGTAACAGTGCGTGCCGTAGAGTGGAACGCACGGCCCTTGGCAGCCGATGGAGGTGGGACATGCGACCGCCGGGAAAGGTGATCGTCACCTGTGCGGTGACGGGCAGCGCCCACACGCCGACGATGAACAGCGACCTTCCCGTGACCGTCGAGGACATGGTTGACCGATCCGTGGCCGCGGCCGAGGCGGGCGCCGCGGTGATCCACCTTCATGCTCGTGAGGTCGACGATGGTCGTCCCACGGCCGACGTCGGCCTGTTCCGTGAGTACTGCGCCGGCATCAAGGAACGCTCCGACGCCATCATCTCGATCACGACCGGCGGCGCCTCCGATCAGACCGTCGAGGAGCGACTGCGCGTCATCAAGGAGCTCCGTCCCGAGCTCGCCACCTGCAACCTCGGGACCATGAACTACGGCCTGTTCCAGATGATCCCCAAGTACGAGGGGCGTTGGAAGTACGACTGGGAAGAGCCCTACCTCGAGTCGACCCGCACCACGCCGTTCGTCAGCCGGTTCGCCGACATCGAATACATGCTCTCGAGCCTCGCCGACGAGACCGGCTGCCGGTTCGAGTTCGAGGCCTACGATATCGGTCACCTGTACACCCTGGCCTTCTACGCCGACCAGGGCCTGGTGCGCCCGCCGATCTTCATGCAGTTCGTGATGGGGACCCTCGGGGCATCGGCCCCGAGGTCGAGAACGTGTTCCACATGAAGGAGGCCGCCGTGCGACTGTTCGGCGACTCGATCGAGTGGGGGATCCTCGGGCGCCGGGCGATCGCAGTTCGACCTCGATCACCGCCGGGGCGACGCTGGGCGGCAACGTCCGGGTCGGCCTGGAGGACTCGATCTACCTGCGGCGGGGCAAGCTCGCCGAGTCCAACGCCGATCAGGTCGACAAGATCGTCCGCATCCTCGAGGAGCTCTCGCGCGAGCCGATGACGGCCGCCGAGACCCGCGATGTGTTGCTGCTCAAGGGCCTCGACCAGGTCGGGTTCTGAGCGTGGATCGCTCTTTCCGGGAGCGTTCGGGATCCTCGGCGGCGGCGTGATCGGCTCGGGCTGGGCGACCCGCGCGCTGGCCCGCGGCTACGAGGTCGTGGTCCACGATCCCCGGCCCGGCGCCCAAGAGCGCATCCGGACGGCGATCGATCGCGCCTGGCCCTCCGTGCGCAAACTCGGCCTGTACCCGGACGCGGACCCGACCCGCGTGAAGTTCGTCGACTCCGTGGATGCCGTCGCGGGGGCGGCCGCGTTCGTTCAGGAATCGGTGCCCGAGGACCTCGAGCTCAAGCGCGGCGTTCTGCACGCCGCCGACGCGGTGGCCCCGCCGGAGGTCGTGATCGCCTCCTCGACCTCGGGGCTGCTCCCCACCGCCCTGCAGACGGGGATGCGCCATCCAGAACGCCTGGTGGTGGGCCACCCGTTCAACCCGGTGTACCTGCTGCCGCTCGTCGAGGTGGTCGGGGCGTCGAGACGTCGGCCTCGGCGCTGGAGGAGGCCGAGCGCTGCTATCGCGATCTCGACATGCATCCCCTGCGCGTGCGCAACGAGATCGACGGGTTCCTGTCGGACCGCCTGATGGAGGCGATGTGGCGCGAAACCCTGCACCTGGTGGCCGACGGCGTGGCGACGACCGGCGAGCTCGACGACGCGATCACCTACGGCCCCGGCCTTCGCTGGGCGCTCATGGGCACGAACCTGACATTCCATCTCGCCGGCGGCGACGGGGGCATGCGCCGCATGCTCGAGCAGTTCGGTCCGGCGCTCGAGTGGCCGTGGAGCAAGCTCACCGCGCCCGAGCTGACCGACGAGCTCGTCGATTCGATGGTCGAGGGAACCTCCGAGCAGGCCGGCGGCCGCACGGTCGAGGAGCTCGAGCGCCTCCGGGACCAGGCGTTGGTCGCGGTGATGTACGCGCTTCGGGAGTCGCGCCTCGGAGCCGGCGAGATCGTCAACGTCCGCGAGTCGCGTTCCTTAGGCCAGGCATCACCGGCGCGCTGGGTGCCGGGGGATGCGTCCGCGAGCCCGCTAGAGCTGTACCGCTGCCGCGTCGCCCCCGACTGGGTGGACTACAACGACCACATGACCGAGTCGGCGTACCTGCTGGCGTTCGGCTGGGCCTCCGATGCGCTGTTCCGCTACATCGGGATCGACGAGGCGTACCGCGCGTCCGGGTCGTCCTTCTACACGGTGGAGAGTCACATCAAGTACCACCGGGAGGCCTCGACGGGGGCGCCCTTGAGATTCTCGACGCAGCTGCTCGGCCACGACGCCAAGCGCCTGCACATCTACCACTCGATGTTCGATGCCGACACCGACGAGCTGCTCAGCACGAACGAGCAGATGCTCGTGCACGTCGACATGGCGCTCGGGCGGAGCAGCCCGACGCTGGAGGAGCCCTCCCGGGCCCTGGACGCGATCTGGGTCGCTCATGAGCGGATGACCGCGCCCGACGATCGCGTGATGTCGCTTCCGGGCTGAGGACGAGATGGACTTCACGATCAACGACGAACAGCGCATGGTCGTGGAGACGGCCCGCGACTTCGTCGATCGCGAGCTCGCGCCGTTCGAGGAGGAGGTCGAGCGTGCCAACGCCGTCTCGCACGAGCTCGCGGAGCGCATCAAGGCCCGCGCGATCGAGGCCGGCATCTACGCCGCGAACATGCCCGTCGAGCTCGGCGGCGGGGGGCTCGACAACCTGACGCTCGCGATGTTCGAGCGTGCCCTGGGCACGACCGGGTACGCGCTGCAGTACCTGGTCGCCCGTCCCTCGAACATCCTGCAGGCGTGCGAGGGCGAGCAGGTCGAGCGCTACTTGTTGCCGACGATCCGCGGCGAGCGGGTCGAGTGCCTGGCCATGAGCGAGCCCGACGCAGGCTCGGACCTGCGCGGCATGCGGTGTCGCGCCGTGCGCGAGGGCGGCGACTTCTCGATCACGGGGACCAAGCACTTCATCAGCCACGCCGACCACGCCGACTACGCGATCGTGTTCGCCGCCACCGGCGAGGAGGAGACCTCGCGAGGTTCACGTGCGCTGATCACCGCGTTCCTCGTCGATATGGGCACACCGGGGTTCGAGGTCGGCCCCGGCTATGCGTCCGTGTCGCACCGCGGCTATCTCAACGCGATGCTGAACTTCGACGGGTGCCGGATCCCGGCGTCGCAGATCCTCGGCCAGGAGCACGGCGGGATTCGACGTGGCGAACTCATGGCTCGGCGCGACGCGGCTGCAGATCGCCGCGGTGTGCCTGGCCGGGCCGACCGCGCGATCGACATCGCGACCGACTGGGCGGTCGAGCGCCGCCAGTTCGGCCAGCAGATCGGCAAGTTCCAGGGGGTGTCGTTCAAGCTGGCCGACATGGCGCTGCGGCGCGAGGCGGCGGAGATGCTCACCTACCGAGCCGCGTGGAGGGCCGACCAGGGCATGATGACCGACACCGACGCCGCCATGGCGAAGCTCTCGGCCTCGGAGATGCTGGCGTTCGTGACGGACGAGGCGATCCAGATCCTCGGCGGCATGGGGCTGATGGAGGAGCTGCCGCTCGAGCGCATGTGGCGCGACGCCCGCGTCGAGCGGATCTGGGACGGGACGTCCGAGATCCAGCGCCACATCATCTCGCGGGCGATGCTGCGGCCGTTGGGGGGCTGAGTTGAGCTCCGAACGCATGGCGGTGGGCGAGTCGCTGATCGTGGAGCGGCACGGGCCGGTGGTGGTCGTCACGCTGGAGCGGGGCAAGGCGAACGCGATCGACGCTGCCACCAGCCGTGAGATGTCGGGGGTCTTCGAATCGTTCCGCGACGACGATCACCTGCGCGTGGCGATCCTCGACGGCGGCGGGGGAGCGGTTCTTCAGCGCCGGCTGGGATCTGGGCGCGGCCGCAGACGGCGAGGCATACGAGTCGGACTACGGGGCCGGCGGGTTCGGCGGGTTCGCCGAGCTTCCCGGCCTGCACAAGCCGGTGATCCTCGCGATCAACGGGATGGCGGCCGGGGGCGGGTTCGAGATGGCGCTGGCGGCCGACCTGGTGGTGGCCGCCGAGCACGCCAGGTTCCTGCTCCCGGAGGCCGCGAACGGGATCATCCCCGACGTCGGATCCGTTCGGCTCCCCGCCCTGCTGCCGCGGCCGCTGGCGACCGAGGTGCTGCTGTGCGCTCGGCGGCTGACCGCCGATGAGGCGCTGCATCACGGGCTCGTGAACCGGGTGGTGCCGGCCGCCGACCTGATGGCCGCGGCGCGAGAGCTCGCCGACGCGGTCGTGGCCGCGGCGCCTCTGGCCGTGGCGTCGATCCTCGACGTGATGCGGCGCACCGAGGGGATGTCGGCCTGCCCAGGGGCTGGCGCTGCTGCGATCGGGCAGCGTCGAGAGCTACGAGCGGATGCTGGCCTCCGACGATGCCCTCGAGGGCCCCCGCGCGTTCATGGAGAAGCGGCCGCCGCGCTGGACGGGCCGCTGACCGACTCGGCGACCTCGCCGGCCGCTGTCTCGGCGCCCAGGCCCAGGGCGGCGGCGATCCGGCCGGCGGCGATCCGCGTCTCGAGCCCCAACGCGTCCAGCCGCTCACGACCCAGCCGCGCCGACGGCCCCCACACGTTCACGACGGCCAGCGGGCGGTCGCGGGCGTCGAGCACGGGAGCCGACACGCCGTTGGAGAACTCCTCGAACTCTCCGACGCAGAGCCCGTAGCCACGGTCGCGGATCCACGACAGCTCCCGTTCGAGCTCGTCGCGCACCGTGATCGTCGTCTCGGTGTAGCGCTCGAGCCGGCGAGGAAGCACCGCGTCACGCTCCTCACCGGGGAGCCAGGCGAGGAAGACCTTGCCGCCCGAGGTCGCGTGGAGGGGGATGTGCTTGTCTCGCCAGCTGGGCGCGACACCGATCGGGGGGTCGATCTGGTCGACGTACAAGAGCGTGAAGCGCTCGGCCACGGCCAGCGTCACCGACTCGCCCGCCCGTCGCCCGAACTCGGCCAGGAGCGGGTGGACCCGACGAACCAAGGCATCGTGCCCGGCCAGGCCGGCCGCCTGGGTGACCGCGTAGCCGATCTCGTACCGCTGCGTGACCGGATCTCGCTCGAGGACGCCGTGGTACTCGAGCGTTCGCAGCAGCCGCCAGGCGGTGCTCCGGTTCAACCCACAGACGGCCCCCAGTTCCTGGGCGGTCAGCGGTCGGCCGCTCTGGACGACGGCCTCCCACAGCGCGAAGGCGCGGTCCACCGCTTGCACCCGTCCCGCGACCGGCGTCGGATCCCCCGTCATCGCTCCCCTCGCAGCCCGTGCCTTGACCCCTCGCGGCCGGTGTGGCAGGCTCGTGGGGCTGTTCAGCATACTAACGATTCGTTCGCATAGTGAACAGTCAGGGGGGCGATGAGGGCGTTCAGACGGATCCTGGTCCCCGTGCTCGCGGTGTCGATCACGTTGGGGGCGGCCTCGGTCGCGGGCGCCCAGTCGTCCCCGCCCTCCAAGGATACCGAAGGTCGTGTTCTCCGTCGGCCAACCCTCCGACATCACGAGCCTGAACCCGTTCAACCTGTGCTGTAGCTGGGACTACTCCTATCTTACGCTCCCGTACGACCTCGCGTTCGGGTACGGGCCGGATCTGTCCCCGGCACCATCGATCATCACGGACTGGGAGCATTCCGAGGACTACATGACCTGGACGCTCACCGTGCGCGATGACGCCCTGTGGCACGACGGCGAGCCCGTGACCGCCGAGGACGTCGCGTTCTCGTTCAGCCTCGTGGCCGAGAACAAGATGCCCTTCTACAAGGACTATCTGCCGTTCGACCCCACCTTCGAGGCCGTCGACGACACGACGGTCGTCTGGCGAAGCGCCGAGCCGACGTTCGCCCCCGAGATCCCCGCCTACATCGCCATCATCCCCGAACACATCTGGGGCGAGCTCGTCACGCCGGGCGACCCCAAGGAGACCGAAGGCCGCGGTCAAGGAGTTCCAGAACGCGGAGGCGATCGGATCCGGTCCGTTCAAGCTCGTCGAGTGGGAGGAGGGTCAGTTCCTGCGGTTCGAGGCGAACGAGGACTACTGCGGCCGGCCCCCGGCCTCGATCGACGAGCTCATCGTGCGGATCTACGCGAACCAGGAGGGGTATGGCGCAGGCGCTGCGATCGGGCGCCATCGACTTCGCGTCGGGATTCGCGCCCGCGCTGTATGAGGCCGTGACCCAGGATCCGAACGTGGCTGGCCATGTCGCCGACGGGGGGTCGTGGAACGACTTGGCCTTCAATTTCGCGGGGCAGGGCGACGCGGCCACGAACCATCCCGCGATCCACGATCTCGCCGTGCGGCAGGCGGTCGCCCACGCGATCGACAAGGAGGCGATCATCGACAAGGTCTACCAGGGGGCGGCGACCGTCGGCAGCAGTGTGCTCCTGCCCGGCAGGAACGGCGACTGGTACACCCCGATCCCCGAGGACCTCCAGTTCCCCTACGACCCGACGCGGGCGAACCAGATCCTGGACGATGCGGGGTACTTGGATTCCGATGGCGACGGGGTTCGGGAGATGCCCGACGGGTCGGATCCGCTGAGGTGGCAGGTCATGACGATCACCGACCTCACCGGCTCCGTGCCGTCCGGGCAGCTCGTGCGCGGGTACCTCGACGAGATCGGCATCGACGTGGAGCTGTTCTCCGTCAACCAGGGCAAGGCCACCGACGTATGGCTGTCGGGAGACTGGGACGCGTACCTGTGGAGCTGGGGTGGCGACCCCGATCCGGACTTCATGCTGTCGGTCTTCACCACGGACCAGTGCCTGGGGTGGAGCGACGGGTGCTACTCGAATCCTGAGTACGACTCGCTGTACGCCGAGCAGAGGACCCTGTTCGATCGGGACGAGCGCAAGGCCGTCGTCGACCAGATGCAGCTCATGCTCGCCGAGCAGTTGCCCGTCATCGTCCTCAACAACCAGCCGAACCTCGAGGCCTACCGGACCGACCGGTTCACCGGCTACGTGAAGTCGCCCGACGTCGAGAGCGGCTGGTTGCTGTGGGGATACGACCCGAGCTCGTTCCTGAATCTCGTGCCCGTGAGCGACGAGGTCGTCGCCTCATCCAGCGACTCCGGAGGCCTGCCGTCGTGGATCTGGATCGCGGTGCTCGTGGGCGCCGGGGTCATCATCGGACTCGTCGTGGTCGGCCGCCGCCGAGACGGCGACGAGGAGCTCGACTAACGCGCGAGGCCCTCGAGGGCCTCATCGATCGCGCGAACGACCCGATCGGCCTCCTCGACGCCGATCACGAGCGGCGGCCGCACCTTGAGCACGTTGGCGTGCGCCCCGGTCGTGCCGATCAGCACGCCCCGGTCGCGGGCCCCATCGAGGACGGCGGCCGCGAGGGCGGCGTCCGGCTCACGTTCGCGCACGAGTTCGATCCCGAGCAGGAGGCCCCGACCGCGAACGTCGCCGATCGATCGGTGGTGCCGGGCGAGCGCCTCGAGGCCGGATCGAAGGTGCGCTCCCACGCGCGCCGCGTTCGCGATCAGCCGCTCGTCGTCGATCACGTCCAGCACGGCAAGCGCCGCGGCGGCGGCAACGGGGTTCCCGCCGAACGTGCTGAAGAACTCGGCGCGCTCGGCCAGCGCGTCGACGTCTGAGCGTCGGGCCACGACCGCGGCGACGGGATAGCCGTTGCCCATCGGCTTGCCCAAGGTGACCAGATCCGGTTCGAGCCCGGTAGCGACGAACGACCACAGGTGCTCGCCGGATCGCCCGTGGCCGGCCTGCACCTCGTCGGCGACCACCAGCCCGCCGGCCCCCCGAGTGAGCCGTGCGACCTCGGCGTGGTAGTCGGGCGACGGCGACCGCACGCCGTCGCTCGTGTACGCCGTGTCGAGGAACAGGGCGGCGGGCCGCCGGCCGCTCGCACCGAGGCGCTCGATCGCGGACGCCACGGCGTCGGCATCGGCTCGCCCGGCCCCGTCGCGGGGGGGTTCGAAGGTCTCCACGTGATCGGGCCGCCATCCGCCACGCCACTCCTCGGGCGAGAGCGCCGTCGTCGCGGTCGTGACGCCGTGGTAGGCGTGGGCGGTGACCAGCGCGCCCCCGTTGCCGGTCGCCGCTGTGGCGAGGCGCCACGCGAGGTCGGTCGCCTCGCTCCCGGCGTTGAGGAACAGGACGGTGTCGAGCCCCGATCCGCCGGGCATCGAGGCGACCAGCCGCTCGGCGAGCTCGATGGCGGTGGGGTGCAGGTAGCGCAGGTTCGTGTTCAGGGCTCGCGACTGCTCCGCGATCGCCGTCGTGACCCGCGGGTGCGAATGACCGACGACCGGCACGTTGTTGTAGGCGTCGACGTACCGACGGCCGTCGACGTCTTGGAGCCAGACGCCGTCTCCTCGCGCGAGGTGCAGTGGCTCCGAGTACGTGAGCGGCGCGAGCGCGGTGCCGAAGACCCGGCCGCGTCGCTCGACCAGCGCCGACGTCGAGGGCGCGTCGGCGGGGGCGCCGAACCGCCGCGCCGTCTCGTCGGGGCCGAGTGCGTCGAACTGTTCGAGCATGCTCCACGCGGTGCGATCCCAGCTCTGGATGTAGCGCGCGTTCTCCGGGAAGCGGCGCACCCGCCACGCCGAGATCGTCACGGTCAGCGCGAGCCGCGCGGAGAGGACGTCGCCGACGAGGGCGCGTTCCTCGGGCTCCAGCGGCGTCACCGATCCGTAGCCGTCGAGCAGCGCGGCCGCCGCCCGGAAGAGGTCGTCGCCCCGGCGCACCGACAGCACCGAGTCGAGCGCGGAGACGGGATCGGCCAGGAGCGCGGTGTGGGACATGTCGCCGAAGTCGACGATGCCGGTGATGCGGCCCTCGTCGTCGAGCAGGGCGTTGTCGAGGGTGAGGTCACCGTGAACGACCTGGGCCCGCAGCGACGGCCATCGAGGTTCGACGTGGTCCTCGAAGCGGTCGAAGACACGCGTGACGATGGTCCGGCGATCGACGTCGTCGATGGCGTCGAGCATCGGGCGGAGCTTCAGGCAATGCTCGGCCGTCCACAACAGGACCCGGTCGGCCGCGGGGTGGAAGTAGCCGCGGAGGGCTCGACCGAGACGCGCGAGCGTCGCGCCGTAGGCCCACAGGGCGTCGTGATCGAGCGCCGCGCCGTCCGTCGAGCCCTGTCCCGGCAGGAACTCGTACATGCGCACCATGTGCGCGGTGCCTGTGTCCTCGTCGACCGCAGAGCCAACGTGGAGCGCCGGGTCGGCGAGGATCGCGAGCGGGGTCGCGACCGGGAGACCCGGATCGGTTCTGCGTACGTGCAGCGCGGCCGTGATCTCCATGTCCAAGACGTCGGCTCGCTCGCCCGCGTTGGAGATCTTGAGGATGCGCCGCTCTCCAGCCCCATCGTCGAGGAGGAAGTTCTGATCCCGCTCGCTTTCGAAGCGTCGCTCGACCTCCCCCTCGAACCCGAACAGGCTCTGGGCGAGGCGGGCGACATCCTCGTCGTTGAACCGTGGCGGCTCAGATGTCAGGACGCCGGTGAGTTCGTCGAGCCCGGCCTCGGCATCAGACGATCGTCCTCGGTCGGGATCCGTCACGGATCGGGATCGCCTTCGGCCAGGACCACGTAGAGCGCCGAGTGGTCTCGTTCTCCGTGCCCGCGGTCGACCGCCTCCTGGAACTGCCCGGCGACGACGCTGAACGAGGGGATCGGGGCGCCGGCGGCGGCGGCCGTATCTTCGACCACACGGGCATCCTTGCGATGCAGTCGGATGCGGAATCCCGGATCGAACGCCCGGTCGATCATCCGCTGACCGTGCACCTCGAGGATCTTGGAGCCCGCGAACCCGCCGAGCAGCGCCTCACGCACCTTGGCGGCATCCACGCCGGAACGCTCGGCCAGCAGAAGCGCCTCGGCCACGGCCTCGATCGTGGCCCCGACGACGAGCTGGTTGCACGCCTTGCACACCTGACCCGCCCCGCTGGGGCCGACGTGAACAGCCCTCGCTCCTAGCACCTGAAAGATCGGCATGGCGCGCTCGAAGGCGTCGTCGACCCCGCCCACCATGATCGACAGGGCTGCGTCGATCGCGCCCCGCTCGCCCCCGCTCACCGGCGCATCGAGCATCGCGACCCCGTCGTCGGCGAACAGATCTGCCATCTCCCGCGTCGGGCCCGGATCGATCGAGCTCATGTCGATCACGAGATCGCCCCTCGACACGCCCTCCCTCACCCCGTGGGGTCCGACCAGCACATCCCGCACGTCGGGCGTGTCGGGCAGCATCGTGATGATGACGTCGGCGGCGGCGGCTACCGCGGCCGGGCTCGCCGCCCGCGACGCGCCGGCCGCGACGAGCTCGTCCACGGGCTCGGGACTCCGCGAATGGACCGTGACGGGGAACCCCGCGGCGAGCAGGTTCTTCGCCATGGGCTTGCCCATGATGCCCAGCCCGACGAAGCCGAGGCGCTCGCCCATGCCTAGCCCTCCATCGCCGCGTCGGAGATGTCCAGGGCCTTGTCGATGATCTCGAAGCCTTCGGCCAGCTGGTCCTCATCGATGCACAGCGGAGGGTTCGTCATGATGTTCCACCAGCGAACGAAGGTCGCGAGCCCGTTGTCGATGAGGAATCGGTTGACCTGCTGCATCGTGTCGTTCAACTGGTTGAACGGGCTCAGCGGCTCGAGCGTGTCCCGGTTCTTCACGAGCTCGAGGATGCCGAACAGCCCGATGTTTCGGGTGCGTCCCACGCTCGGGTGCTTGGCCGCCAGAGCCTCGTGGTGGGCTCGCATCACGGGATCGAGACGCTTCGCGTTTCCCACGAGATCGTCGTCCTCGAGTACCTGGACGGCGGCGATCGCGGCGGCCACGCCCAACGGATGGGTGTTGTAGGTGAGCCCACCCCAGAAGACGTTGTTCTCGAAGTGGGCCGCGACGTGCGGCGCCAGGCCGACGGCGCCGAGCGGGGCGTAGGACGACGTGAGGCCCTTCGCGGTCGTGATGATGTCGGGAACGACGCCCCAGTGGTCCAGGGCGAACCATGCGCCGGTGCGGCCCCAGCCGCACATCACCTCGTCGGCGATCAACATGATCCCGTGTCGCGTGCAGAGCTCGCGCACCCCTTGCAGGTACCCGTCCGGCGGGATCAGGATCCCGTTCGTGCCCGTGACCGGCTCGATGATGAACGCCGCGATCGTGTCCGGGCCCTCGAGCTCGATCGTCTCCTCGAGCAGGGCGAGGGCCGTCGGCGCGTCGTCGAACCCGCGCTGTGGGCCGTGATACGGATCGAGGACGTGGATCACCCCGGGCATCGGCGGCTGCTCGTTGGGCCACCGGCGCGGGTCGCCGGTCAGCGCCATCGTCGCGTAGGTGGACCCGTGGTAGCTCCGGTACCGAGCGAGCACCTTCTGGCGACCGGTCACCAGCTTGGCCATCTTGACCGCGTTCTCGTTGGCTTCGGCGCCACCGAGCGTGAAGAAGGTCTTCTCGATGTCGCCCGGCCACCGGTGCGCGAGCATCTTCCCGAGCACGGCCCGGCCCTCGAAGGCTTGGAAGGGTGAGATGTAAGGGAGTCGCTCGGCCTGGCGCGCGATCGCGTCGGTCACGCGTCGGTCGCCGTGGCCGATGTTCACGCCCATCAATTGTGAGCTGAAGTCCAGCCACCGGCGTCCGTCGACGCCGTACATGTAGACGCCCTCGGCGCGATCGATCGCGAGCGGGGCGACCTTCGACTGAGCTTGCCAGTCGAACAGCGTGTAGCGCCTGGAATCCTCGATGATCTGCGCGGCGGTCATGCCGGTCGTCGTGTCGATAGCCATGGTGTCCCTCTCCTCCTGCGGGCTACGGGTCCGGGTCGCGTGATGCGTCGGATGCCGTCTCGTCCGTCTCCGTGGGGGCCGAGCCGACGATGTAGCTGTGCTCGGCGGCCCAACGCAACCGCACGTGCTCCCCCGGTCGTGGTTCGTCGGCGTCGAGCTCGTCGTTGAGCCGGTGCACGGTCAACCGCTCGCCCGTGCCCAGCAGCACGATCATCTGGGTGACCGACCCGAGATAGACGACGTCGACGACCGTGCCGCCGACGCTGGATTCCGTCGCGTCCTCGTGACCTGCGGACAGCTTGATCCACTCGGGCCGCACCGTGATCGTGGCGTCGGGGAGCCCGCCGTCCGATCCGCCGGGGGCCGTCGCGAGGATGCGCTGCCCCTCGCCGAGGTCCATGACGAGCAGGCCGCCCTCGCGCCGGTCCGAGCGGAACGACACCAGGTTCGACGTGCCGATGAACCCGGCCACGAACGGCGTGGCGGGATGTTGATAGAGCTCCCGGGGCGATGCGAGCTGCTCGACGACGCCACCGTTCATCACCGCGATGCGATCCGACATCGTCATCGCCTCCTCCTGATCGTGCGTGACGTAGACGAAGGTCGTCCCCGTGCGCTGCTGGAGATCCTTGAGCTCCAACTGCATCTCCTTGCGCAGCTTGAGATCGAGGGCGCCGAACGGCTCGTCGAGCAACAGGGCCGCCGGCCGGTTCACGAGCGCCCGCGCCAGGGCGACGCGCTGCTGCTGGCCGCCTGAGAGCTGTCCCGGCCGACGGTCTTCATAGCCCTCGAGTTGTACGGTGCGGATCGCCTCGGCCACGCGCTCTTGGGTCTCGGCGCGTGACCACTTCTTGATCTTGGGCCCGAACGCGACGTTCTCCCCGACGGACATGTGCGGGAACAGCCCATAGGCCTGGAAGACCATGTTCACGTTGCGCTTGGCCGGAGGCACGTGGGTCACGTCGCCGCCGCCGAGCAGGATGCGTCCCGCATCGGGGGCCTCGAATCCCGCGATCATCCTCAGGGTCGTCGTCTTGCCGCATCCGCTGGGACCGAGCAGCGAGAAGAACTCCCCGCCGGGGATGTCGATCGAGATGTCGTCGACGGCGATCACGTCGTCGAATCGCTTGGTGACCCGCTCGATCACGATCTCGTCCGTGTGACGACCCGGCGGCACGGCCCGCTCCAGCCCGCTCACGCGTCGATCCGATTCAGCCGGGCGAGCCGATAGGCGACGAGCGACAGCAGCACCGCCATCGCGAGAAGCAAGAAGTTCAGGGCCGAGCCCGCTCCCCAGTCGCCTTGGCCGAGGATCAGGTCGCGCACCCGCTGTCCCATCATGTAGGAGCCGGTGCCCCCGACGATGTCCGAGGTCACGAAGTCGGTGAGCATCGGGATGTAGACGAGGATCATCGCGACGAAGATCCCGGGGGCGGCGAGCGGGATCAAGATCTTGCGGGCCTGCTGGCGCCATCCGGCGCCCAGGTCGATCGCCGCCTCGAACATCGCCGGCTCGATCGCCTTCATCGCCGCATAGATCGGGATCGTCGTGTACGTGATGTAGGTGGTCGACAGCGTCAGGATGACGGCGAACTGGCTGTAGAGCAGCCATTCGACGGGCGGCCCGGGGATCACCCAGTTGAGGATCCCGTTGCGCCCGAGGATCACCTGCCAGGCGTACACCTTGACCACCGGAGCGAGCTCGTCGGCCAGGACGAGCGACAGCAGGAGGAAGAGCTCCCACGTGCCGGCCTTGAACACCATGAAGTAGGCGAGCGGGATCGCGATCGCGAGCATGATCGCCATCGACACGCTCGCGATGAACGCCGTCCTCCCCGCGATCTGCAGGTTGACCCCGTTCGTGAGGACCTCGACGTAGTGGTCGAACGTGAACCCGCTGTCGACGTTCGGTGGGAACTGGACCACGCTCATCTGCATCATGATCACCAGGGGAAGGAGGAACAGCAGGAGCAACAGCGTGACGGGCGCGAAGAGGATGCCCCACGCGTCCCGGCCTCCTCCGTAGCGGCGTGGCGGTCGCCCGCCCGAAGTCGGCGCGGAAGGGCCTCCGAGGGCGTCGCCGACCGCGGCCATCAGGTCGTGGCCCCCGCGGCGACCGCCTCCGTCCCGGCGATCAGCTCGGACGTAGCCTGGTCTCCGGAGCGGGTGCGCAGCAGCCGCAGCGCCAGCCAGATCAGGGCGATCTGCGCGAACGAGATGAGGGCCGAGATCGCGTTGACGATCGCCGTATGGTCCGGATTGCGGACCGACGAGTACACCCAGACCGGGAACGTCTGCTGGAACCCGAGCACGAACGCGCTGATCTCGTAGTTGTTGAAGGACCACGTGAACGCGAAGATCGCGGCCGCCGCCAACGCCGGACCGATGTGCGGCAAGATGATGAACCGCAGGACCTGGAGCCGTGAGCATCCCAGGTCGATGGCGGCCTCCTCCTGCACGCGCTGGAATCGGAAGAGCTGGGCCGCAACGATGGCCGTGACGAGCGGGAAGGTGCATATCGTCTGCGTCGCGACGACCGTGCGAAGGCTGAGCGGGACGTCGGCTCGCGCGTAGGCCATCAGCGCGGCGATGCCGATGATGAGCCACGGCAGGATCAGCGGCGCGGCCACGAGCCCACCGATCAACCCTCGGCCGCGGAACCGGAAGCGGGTGAGCCCGAACGCCGCCAGCGTCCCGAGGATGAGGCACAGCGGGGCGACGACGAAGGCCACGCCGAACGAGTTGGCGAGCGCCTTGCGGAGGGTCACGTCGGCCAGCGCCTCGGCGTACCAGTTCATCGTGAACCCCTCGAGGGGGAAGGCGAGCACGTTCGAGTCGTTGAACGAGAACAGCAGGAGGATCACGAGCGGGCCGAACAGGGCGAGCATCACGACGGCGAGGAAGGCCCGCCATCCCCACGCGTTGAGCGTCCGACGTCGCCGCCACCGAGCCGCCCCGGCCGGGTCCCCCACGGTGACGGAGGGCGCCCGATGCTGGAGGGCCTGCGCCACTAGGAGGCCTTCACCTCGGTCCAGGCGGCGACCCATGCGGCGCGATCATCCGGCGGGCTCGCCGGGATCGCGTTCTCGGAATTGAACAACGAGTCGAGCGCCGCCTCCTCGACCACCTCCGGCGGCACGGCGTCGAGGATCCCCTGGTTGGAGGTGAGGTAGTTCCAGTTCGTGGCGGCGAAGATCTGCGGCGGCAGGCTCGTGTACCAGTTGAGCAGCGCGTAGGCGGCGTCGAGATTCGCGGGGTCGATGTCGGGACTGATCCCGTATCCGCAGGTCCACAGCATCTGGCCCTCCTTGGCCGCTGCGAACTGGACGTTCAGCCCATCCTTCTTCCGCATGTCCTTCGCGATCCCGGGGTAGCCGGAGGCGATCACGATCTCACCCGACTTGAACTGGGCCTTGACGTCGGATTCGCCCTTCCAGAACGTGCGGAACTGCCCGCGATGATCCTTGAGGTACTGCTTGACCATCTCGAGCTGGTCGGGCGTCATCTCCAGCGGGTTCGAGATGCCGTTGGCGAGGGCGCCGATGTCGATCGCGGTGATCGCGAGGTCTTCGAGGGAGGCGCGGCCCGCGTACTGCGGATCGAACAGGTCGGTCCAGGAATCGGGAGGGGTCGTGATGACGTCGGCGTCGTACATGATGCCGGCCGTGCCGGCGTCCACCGGGACGATGTACACCTGGTCGTCGACGACGACGCCGGGGAGCGTCTTCATCAGCGGGAAGATGTCGTCCCAGTGCTCGAGCCGGGCGGTGTCGAGCGGCTGATACATCCCCTTGTTCACCATCTCGAGCGTGGCCTCATCGACGCAGCTATTCACGACGTCGGCCTCGAACCCGGCCTGGATCTTCGCCACCGCCTCCTCGTTGCTGCCGAACCCCGCGGTCTCCAGCGTGATGTTGGGGTAGGTCTCGGCGAACGTCTCCATGTACTCGGGATCGAACCCGTCCGAATACGAGTAGAGCCGGATCGTGCCGGTGATCGAGGCAGGATCGACGGGGCTCGACGACCCGGTCGGCCCCGTGTCGGCCGGTGGTGCGGGGGCGTCCTCGCCGCCGCCGCACGCCGACGCCACGAGCATGAGCGCCATCGCGGCCGTCGTTCCTCGAAGGATTCGGTTCCACGCCATCGAGTTCACCCTCCCGTTGCCCCGGATGTCACGCTGGCCGACGGTAGCCATGCAGGTTGCAGATTGTCAACCGTTGACCGGAGTGCGAGACTCCGTCGATCGCTTGTCTTGAGCTACGAGATCGCCGAGCGCCGCGGACGGGGGGAGCGCGCGTTTCAGTCGGCGCCGGTCAAGAGTCCGGCGATCAGCTCGCCGGCGTGCTCGGCGTGGTCCGCCAGCAGACGTGCCGCGGTTTCCTCCTCGCCGGACTCGATCGCTTCGACGAACGGGCGGTGCTGCAGCGAGATCTCGTCCAGCGATCTCAGGACCTGCTCGTCCAGCCGCAGCAGCCCTCGCAGCGTGGGGACGTACCGCATGAACACGTCGTGGATCCGCGAGTTGCCGCACAGCTCGCACAGCCCCTCGTGGAACGCCAGGTCGGCCCGCGACACCGCCGCCGCGTCCCCCGAGGCGACCGACGCGTCGATCTCGTTGGCGAGTTCGCGCAGCCTCGCGAGCGAGGTCTCGTCTCGCGACCGGGCCAGGAGGCGGGCGGCGCGTCCCTCAAGAGCCGCTCGAAGGCCGTAGATGTCGCGGACGTCGTCGGCGGTCAGGCTCACGACGAACGTGCCGCGCCGGGGCTCTTCCGTCAGCAGGCCCTCGGCGCGCAGCAGCTTGAACGCCTCGCGCACCGGGCCCCGGCTGATGTTCAGTTGGTCCGCGATCTTGGCCTCGACGAGGTGCTGGCCCTGGCTGAACCCGCCGGTCAAGATCTGCTCACGGATCCGGTCGGCGGCATCCTCCGCCAGCGATCGGGGCGCATCGAGGGGACGCAGTCCGACCGGGTCGCTCATGGCGCGGAGCCTAGCACGGGCTTGTCGACTGTTGACCGCCGACGACGCCGTTCGGCCGGGGCCGCCGATGGCCCGAGCGCCGACGTCGACCTCGACGAGGCCGCGATAGGGAGAGCTACGCTCGCATACGTGATAGCGAACTGAGAGGAGCTGGCGACATGCGATTCGAGGGACAACGCGTCATCGTGACCGGCGCGTCTCGAGGCATCGGCCGGGGCGTGGCCGACGCGTTCCTGTCCGAGGGGGCCATCGTGCTCGCCACCGACGTCCTCGGCGACGAGCTCGCCTCGGTCGCGGCATCCCATCCGCATGCGGATCGGCTGGCGACCCACGTCGCCGATCTCTCCCGCGTCGAGGATGCCGCAGAGGTGATCGATGCCGCCCTCGGATCGCTCGGCGGGCTCGACGTGCTCGTGAACAACGCGGGCGTGCAACCCGACGGCCCGGCGCTCGAGATCGACGCGGCCGGCTTCGCCGCGACCTTCGATGTGAACGTTCGCGCACCGATGCTCACGATGCAGGCGGCCTGTCGGCACTGGATCGACCACGGCTCGAAAGGCGCGATCGTCAACGTCGCCAGCGCGAACGCGCTGCGGAACGAGTCACCGGAGTCGATCTACAATGCGTCGAAGGCGGCCCTCGTCGCGCTCACGAACGCGTTCGCGCACGAGATGGGCCACCACGGGATCCGGGCCAACTGCGTGGCTCCCGGCGAGACGATCACCCCCGAGTCCGCGGCGGAGATCGCCAAAGATCCGAGCGAACGGGCGTTGGTGCACCGCTATCTCGCCCGGGTCCCGTTGCGGCACGCGGGGACGCCGCGCGATCAGGCGATGGCCGTGCTGTTCCTCGCCAGCGACGACGCGCGGTTCATCACGGCACAGACGCTGGTGGTCGACGGCGGCGAGCTCGGCGGCGGCACCTGGTACGACGAGAGCCCTGGCTCCGCCGCTGCCGCCGCCCGGCGCGCCGCTGACCGAACGGAGAGATCGTTGACCTTCGAGACGCCCACCGTCACGGGACCGCTCCCCGGTCCCCGGAGCGCCGCTGTTCTCGCACGGGCCGACCGGGTGCTCATGCGACGGCCCGACGTGGCGGAGATGCCGTTCGTCGAGGCGCGGAAGCGAGGGTGGTTGATCGAGGACCTCGACGGCAACACGTTCGCCGACCATTGCTCCGCGTGGGGGTCCACCCCGCTCGGGGCGACGCCCGAGCGGGTGCAGGACGCGGTGATCGACGCCCAGCGCCGATTCGGGATGGAGATCAGCAACTACATCACGTCCGAACCCGTCGTGGCGCTCGCCGAGCGCCTCGTCGAGCTCGCTCCCGCAGGCCTCGATCGCGTGTCGATGGACGTCAGCGGCACGCTCGTTGTCGAAGCCGGCGTGAAGCTCGCACGCGAGGCCACCGGGCGCCCCATGATCTTGACCTTCTACGGCCAGTACCACGGCGAGGCCTCCTACCTGACCGGGGGCGTGTCGTCGGATATGGCGTCGGTGCCGTCCCAGAACGCTCAGTACGTGCCCGGGGTCGTGTTCGCCCCTTATCCGAACCGATTCCGGGCGCCGTTCCACGTCGGGCCGGGCCCGTTCGACGAGCAGATGTACCTCGACTATCTGGAGGACTGGATCCTCGTCCACCAGGTGGAACCGACCCAGATCGCCGGCGTCCTGATCGAACCCGTGCTCGGCGAGGGCGGCATCCTCGTGCCGTCGCAGGAGTTCTGGGACCGCTTGGTCGTGCTCTGCCGTCGGTGGGGCTGGAAGCTGATCCTCGACGAGGTTCAAACCTGCATGGGTCGCTGTGGGACGATGTTCGCCGCCGAGCGTTTCGGGCTCGAACCCGACCTGCTCTTGCTCGGGAAGGGGTTCGCGGGTGGCGGCCAACCGATCGCCGCCGTGCTCGGCACCAGCGAGGTCATGGGCTCCTCGGATCTTCACCTGGGCGGCACGTTCGCCTGGACGCCGGGGGCCGTGGCCGGTGCGCTCGAGAATATCGAGGCGATACTCGAGACCGGCGCCCTGGAGAACGCGCGATCGCTGGAAGCGATCGCGCTTGAGGAGCTGGGGCCGCTGGAGGATCGCATCGAGCAGGTGGGTCAGGTGCGGGCCGCCGGCGCGCTGATCGGCGTGGAGTTCGTGCAGGACGGGCGAGCCCGTCGACCCGCGCCGGCCTTCCATCGCGCCGTCCACGTCGCCGCGGTCCGGCGAGGGGTGGTCGGCATCACCGAATGGGGTAAGTGGGTGTACCGGCTCCAGCCGGCGATCAACATGGATCCCGGGCTGTTCCGGTGGTCGTGTCGTGTCCTGGCAGACGTGATCGACGAGGTGAGCCAGGCGCCACCTCGGGAGGCCCCGAGCCTGCTGGACCTGGGTGAGCCCCCAGACGTGGTCGGCGGGTCGGAGTAAGCGCGTCCGTGGAGTCGTTCACGTCCGGTCTCGGGCGCGCCGCATCGCGTCCTTCACCCGTCGACGTCCAGCGTCATCTCGAAGAAGCCGATCTGCCGCTCGTAGACCGCCGGCTCGGCCTGCTCCTTCACCTCGTCCTCGAACACGTGCAGCACGGGGAGCCCCAACTGGACCCCGGCCAACGGACCCACCCAGGCGGGATCGCCGTCTCGAACGGTCTCGGCGGCCACCTCGACCGCTTCTCGCGTCGGCCGCACCGAGCATCACCACGATGTCGGTCGGCGCCGCGCTCGTCGACGATCCGCTTGATCAGCGCCTGGTTCTCGGGGTCCATGGCGCCCGACGCCGTTCAGACGAAGCACTCGGTGCGGATCTCGATCACCTCGGCGCCCGCGCTTCGCGCCACCTCGGCGATCGCCTCGCCCGGCACGCTGTCGCGCTCGCCGAGGGCGATCACCTGCTTTCCCTTCCAGCCCATCGTGTTCATCACCTCCCCTTCGCTCAGTGCTCGGGAACCGGCGGACCCACCGCCGGGCGCGCCGTTCAGCAGCCGCACGATCGCCGCCTCGATCTGCGCGGGCGTCGTGTCGCTGCTCGTGAGCCGCTCGACCTCGACGCCGTCGCGCATCGTCAGGTACGCGGGCAGGCCGGCGACCCGGAGATCGCGGCAGACGCGGCGGTTGTCGGGCGCGTTCACCTTCAGGAACCGCACCCGGTCGCCGTAGATGCCCGTCCAGCGACTCGATCGCCGGCATCAGCGCGAGGCACGGCTGGCATTGCGGTCCCCAGATGTCGACGAGCACCTCGCCCTCGCCGACGAGATCGTCGAACGTGTCGATCGTCGGCTTCGATCATCGGCCGCTCCTTCAGGTCTCGAGCGTCACGGACGCGCCGTCCCACAGCCGGGTCAGCCGGCCGAGGAACAGCGACCCCTTGGCGATCAGCATCGTCCGATGCAGGTCGCCGGCACGCCATGCGCATCGAGCGCATGCGGGAGCCAGGGAACGGCGCTCGCGATGTGGCCCTGCGTCGGGGCGAACCCGGGGAGCCCGTGACGCCGAGCGAATCCAGGGATGTCGGCGCGCTCGAGCTCGCCGCGGACGACGCCGAGTGCCGGCGAGCATCTTGTAGTTGCGATCAGGCACGTCGCCGCCTCCCTGGGGCTCGGTGATCTCGGGGTTGTGGATCTCGGTCGCGTACGTCCCGACGTCGGTGATCGATAGCCCAGCGCGTCGAGCGGAGAGCCGACGAGGGCCTCGAGCTGAGCCTGGGGCGCGGTCCCGGCCTCGATCGGCATGCGTCCGACCGCGTCGGTGCGAAGGATCGGTCCGTTGGCGCCGTCGGCGGCGCTCGAGCAGGACGGCCATCCCGGCGAGCATGTCCTCGAGCACCGGGAAGCCCTTCGGCGATCGCGCCCTCGCACTTCATGCCGAGCTTGCCGAGCGACCCGCCGGCGACACGACGACGCGCTCCTCGATGCCGGCCTCGATCAACGCGGCGGCGACCACGAGCGCGTGCACCGGGGCGGCGCAGAACGACTTCACGTCGACGCCGCTGGCGCTCGTCGAGCCCGCACTCCTCGGCGATCGCCTTGGCGACGTTGCCGCCGCCGCGCTGGTATCGATCGCCGACGGCCTCCTCACCGCAGCCGATCGCGTGCGTGATCGAGGCGGGGTCGACGCCGGTGCGCTCGAGCAGGTCGCGCAGCGCATGCACGCCGCTGGCCTTGATCGACAGGTTCTCGAGGAGCACGCTGCGCGGTCAGGGACTCGTCGTGCGTCGTGGTCGCCGACGATCGCGCCGATCACGTCGTCGCCGTCGAACAGCGCGAGCGCGTCCGGACCGGGGTCCACGCCAGGTCGCACCAGGTCGAAGTGGTCGACCGGCCCGAGCAGCTCGTAGAACGCCGCCTGGGACATCGATGTCGCCGAATGCGCCCTGGCGTCGTCGCCGCCGGGATCGGGTGCTCGCCACCAGGCGCGGGGCCGATCCCAGAGGTCTTCGGGCTGCGATCGATCCGATGAACACCTGGTTCGGCGGATAGGCCACCGCGTCGTCGAAGGTTCGCAGCGACCCGGAGAGGGCGGCTCAGCAGCTCCGGCTCGCGACTCGGTTTCGAACCGTGCCGCACGAGGTCGGGGACGTGGTCGAGCACGAAGGACGAGGCGGTCACGGCGGCGCGACGGGTCACGGTGGCGACCTCCCACACGGTCCGTGCCTCGACCTCGGTGGCGAGCATGTCGAGCGGCGCGGCGCGCGATCGCGACGCGGAGCGCTCGTTCGTCGTCCGGATCCAGTCCTGGATCGCCGGTGGGGTGCGTGATGGCCACGCCGCGCAGGATGCGATTGGCACCCACCATCTGGGCGATCGTCGGCAGTGCGGTCACGAGCACGGTTGGGATCCCCTCTCGTTCGAACTCCTTCGCCAGCGTTGCCCCGCAACGCGTGCCTGTGCCTCAGGTGCCGGTGAGGATCACCGCTCCGACCTTCGACGCTCGGCAGCTCGGCGGCGATCTCCTGACCGTGGCGGGCTGCGACCGCGACCGGCGTGTCGACGCCGCTCGTCGTGTAGAACGACCTCGTGCAGCCGCCGATCGTGCCCTCGTGCTCGAGCGCGCGCATCGGCGTCGAGCGGGACGAGACGGTTAGGGTCCTCGTTCGCAACCGACGTGTCGAAGCCGGCGTGCACGGACTCGTACGCGTCGGCGCTGAGCGATCCGTCGGTCGGCGATCGCGTAGCGCAGCCAGACGTTGGCGTGGCGGGTCGGCAGCCGGTCCGGATTGCCCTGTGGGCACGCAGCCGGCCTCGGTGACGAGCGCGATCCGCGCCGACGTGATGTCGGCGACGGCCGGCGCCGGATGCACCCGAGTCGACGCTCGGCACGACCTCGGTGCGGACGTCGCCAGCCAGCTTGGCCAGCAGCAGGTCGACGGCGCGCTCGGCGCCGCTGCGATCGGCCAGGGCGTTCACGCGCAGGCCTCGGGGCAGGTACCCCTCGTCGTCAGGTGCGCCGACCGGCTCGCCGCGGCCAGCCGGACGGCGAGCGAGACGATCGTCGGGCAGGGCCTCGCGCATCCCGGCGACGTTCGATCCGGTCGGCACGATGTAGGCGGCACCTTCGGCCGCGAGCACGCCGGGCGAGTCGGGGGTCATCGCGGCCACGACCGGAACGCCGCGGCGGCCGACCTCGCGGGCCAGCACGCCGCAGGCGTATCCGTAGCGCCCGGAGCCGAACGAGGGGCCGCATACGAGCACGTCCGGTTCGAGCCTGTCGACCCACCCGAGCAGGGTGGCGAGCGCCTCGTGCTCGTGCTCGCCGAAGTGGTCGTCGCCGCAGGCGATCGTCACGTCGACGTCCAGGCCGGCCGCGGCGAGCGCTCGGCCGGGACCCTGCGGTCCCTCGAGCCTGACGGGTCCGTTGCCGGCCGCCTCCTCGCCGCCGAGGCCGGCGAAGAACTGGTTCACGTAGTGCACGACCGTCAGGGATGCCGCACGTCCCCCGTGCGTCACGCGGGCACCGCCGTCCATCGCGCGTCGCCGGTCTGGCACGAGTCCGCCAAGGTAGTGCACGGCGGGCACGCGTTCGCCGATCGCGCGCCGCGCTCGCCGCCGATCACGCATCCGGGGTCCAGGCGTCGACGAGCTCGTCCTCGTTGCCGGTGCTGACGAGGCAGTCCGCCTCGGGGACGTGGTCGGTGAGGCCACCGTTCGTCTCGCAGACGATGGCCACCGTACGGATGCCCCGGCGTTCGCAGGCCTGGACGGTCAGCATCGTGTCGGTGTGGGAGTTGCCCGAGCGAGAAGGTGGTACAGACGACTCCGTCGGCGCCGAGCGCGCCGACGAGCGCCGCCGACGCCTCGGCCGATCGACGCTTCTGCTCGGCGCCGTCGAGGTAGCCGGGCGCGAGCACGATCCCGGCGAACCGCAGGTCGCCGCCGTGGTCGTCCGCGGAGCGCGCGCACGAGCCGCAGGGTCCTGGTACGCGGCCGTCACGGTGCGCACCCCCGCCCAGTCGTACGCCCCGCTCGTGAGCCGACCGTTCATAGAGCGCTCGCTCGTCCAGCCGGACGAGGCTCGAGCGTCGCGAGCGGTTCGCCGTCGAGGAAGGTATCGACGAGCGGGCCCTCGGACGCGACCTGCAGGATCAGCGCGATCGCGGGAAGCGAGGGCGTCGCCGGCGCCGGGAGCGGCCCGATGAAGCGCGTCGTGCTCGGCGTCGCGTCCGAGCGGCGGAGCTCGGCCGACGTGCCGACACCGCCGAACCAGTGGCCCGAACGGCGCGGTCGGCCTCTGCGATCTCGGTCCCTGATGCCGGGACGCACCGGACGACCACGTTCGTCGTGCCTCCCCACGGGCTGCGGTCGGCGGCGGGTCCGGCCATGTCGACGAGCGAGTCGGGCAATGCTCCTCGGCCGCCGCGTAGCCCGGCGTCGACCCAGTCGCACACGAGAGCACCGTCACGCCGTCGAGCCGATGGATGCGGTCGCTCGCACGCGGACACTGGGCAGCACGACGTCGAGGACGTTCGAGATGCGAACGGAATCGCCGGGACGGACGACCTCGACCGTGGCCTCCGCCAGCGCCGGTTGCCCGGCTCCGACCGCGAGCTGCGGTAGCGACAGCGTCAGCCGGCCGTCGCTCCACCCTGTCTGGGTCCCCTCGACGACCTCGTCGACCGCGAACGTCGCGATCTCGAGATCAGCGAGCGTGGATACCAAGTGTCGACAGTCTACAGCCGCCGGCGCGCCGGGTCGAGATGGCGATCAGTCGACGATCGGGAGGTGCAGCGCCCGTCCGGCGGTGGCCACGTCGCCGATCGACAGGAACGTGTCGCCGACGTTCGCGACGACGAGTCGGTCGAGTGAGGGTCCCACCCACGCGATGTTGGTCGGGGCGTCGAGCGTCGTCGCGAGTCGGTCGTCCACGACGAGGTCGACTCCGGCGCCGGGGACGACGCGCATCAGGCCGTCGGGACGGTAGAGCGTGACCCACATCGACCCGTCGCTCGCGAGGGCGACGCCATCGGGATCGGTGTCGGGCAGGGTGGCGATCGGCTCCGGCGGGCCGGCGGATCCGTCGTCGAGGATCGGCACTCGAACCAGCCGCTGCTCGTGCGCCTCGACGACGATCAGCGCCCGGCCGTCGGGGGTGACGAGCGCCCCGTTCGGGTAGCCGGGCACGGCGTCGGTCCATCGTTCGACGATGCCCCCTCCCGGGAAGATCCGAACGATCGTCGGATCGCCGTCCTCACCCGAGCACGTCACGTAGAGCATCCCGTCGGGGCCGAACGCGGCCACGTTCGGGGTGTCCAGGTCGCGACCCTCGATCCCTCGGGCGTACGTGACGATCTGGCTCGTCGTGGGGTCGCAGCGCGCGATCTCGCCGTTGCCGTCGTCGCACGCGTAGACGCGTCCCCGGCCGTCGACCGCGATCCCGAGCATCGATCCGCCGGTCGATCCGACGAGTGTGACGGAGCCCTCGATCGAGACCGCGTAGATCTCGCCGCCCTCACCGCCGGCGTAGATCCGACCGTCGACGGGATTCCAGGCGACGCCCTCCGGATGGTTGAGGCCGCTCGCGAGCTCCTCGAACCGGTCGGGGGGGATCATCATGGTTGCCGGTGTCCCGCGGCCTCGGCGGCGATCATGCGGGCGCGAGCGCCTCATCGATCGCCGACTCGAGGATCTCCAGCACGGTCACCATGACCTCGACCGGCATCGTGAGCGACGGCTGGATGTTGAGCGACGTCGTCGATGGGTCGACCAGGAGCCCCCGTCGGATGCAGCCCCACGCGACGCGCTCCTGCAACTCCCTATCGCGTTCCTTGGTCTCGCGGTTCCTCACGAACTCGACGGCCATGAAGCAACCGACCGCTCGAACATCGCCGATCGACTCGTACCTGGATCTCAGCGCCCGGAGTCCCTCGAGGCCCTTCGACTCCAACGCCATGACGTTCTCGAGCACGGGCTCGGCTTCGAACACATCGAGGGTGGCCAGGGCGGCGGCGCATGCGGCCGGCAGCCATGACCAGGTCGACCCGGTGGAGACGTCGTCGAAGTCCATCGACGACTCGGTGCCGAGCAGGGCCCCGATCGGCATCACGCCTCCCCCCATCGACTTGCCGAGCGCCATCAGATCGGGCTCCACGCCGAAGCGTTCCACCGCGAACATCGTCCCCGCCCGGCCGAATCCCGTCTTCACCTCGTCGGCGCACAGCAGGAAGTCGAACTCGGAGCACAGGTCGGCCAGCGCCGCCCAGAACTCCGCCGGAGGCGCCACGCATCCGCCCGATCCCATCACCGGCTCGATCACGAATCCGGCGACCTCTCGAGGGTCGATCGCGTGGTGGAGCACGTGGTCGCGCAGGTAGTCGACCGTGCCATCGCCCGTGCCCCCCCGCCTCGCAACGAACGGCGTCCGGTACGGGTTCGGGTAGGGCACGTGGGCGAATCCCGGCATCAGGGCACGGTATCCCCAGGACAGGTCGCTGGTCTCGGCGCCGATCGCTCCGGCCGTGCCGGCCTCGCCGTGATAGCCCCCCATGAAGCCGATCACGATCGGGCGCCCCGTCGCGCGGCGCATGAACCTGACCGCCGTCTCGACCGCCTCGGTTCCGTTCAAGGCGATATCAACCCGCGCCAGCGATCCCGGCGCGATCGATATCAGCCGCTCCGCGAGCGGCAGCACGAACGTGTGCGAGTAGAAGTGGGTGTCTTCGTTGCCGTAGCGGCGCAGCGCGTCCACGGCTGCCTCGGTGATGTCGGGTCGCGCCGCCCCGACGGGAACGGAGGCCATCGCGCTGATGCAGTCGAGGTAGACGTTGCCGTCGATGTCCTCGATCTCGTACCCGGTCTTGCGATCGATCACGAACGGGCCGAGGTCGTCGGCGAGTCCGCGATACAGCACGGCGCGCTGCCGTTCGAGGATGTCGCTCGTCCGCGGACCGGGCGGGGTCGTCGCGATGCGCGGCAGCCCCAGCCCTTCGGTCGTCTCCTCACTCACGCCTGGCTCCCTTCGCGTCGCGAAGCACCTCCCGAGCGGCGTTGCGGCCGTTCGCTCCAGTCACGCCGCCCCCGGGGTGGGTCCCGGCTCCGCAGAGGTAGAGGTGTCTGATCGGTGTTCGGTAGTTCGCCCAGTCGCGGACCGGCCGCAGGAACAGCAACTGGTCGGGCGCCATGTCGCCGTGGAGGGCGTGCCCGCCGGTGAGGGCCATCGAACGCTCCATGTCGAGCGGCGTCACGACCTGGCGGTGCTCGATCAGGCCCGGCAGCGTCGGGAAGTGCTCGGCGATCGCATCGACCACGCGATCGGCGCGGTCGTCCTTGATGTCGTCCCAGCTTCCCTCACGCAGCGAGTACGGCTGGGAGTTGACGTCGATCGTGATGATGTGCTTGCCCTCGGGCGCGAGGGACGGGTCGTGCACCGTGGGAAAGCACAGCTCGATGTGGGCCGGATCGGCAGCGACGCCCTGCACCGCCTGGGCCTGCTGGGCGTCCATGTCGGTGATGAACGGGTTCAGTTCCATGATCCCCGTGTGGTAGGGCTGCACGCCTCCATCGGGGAGACCTCGGACGTAGGGGAGTTCGCTCACGGCGAGGTTGATCTTCACGCTGGTCCCCATGCAGCGGTAGGCCTCGATGCGCGACACGAAGTCGCCCGGCAGATCCGCCGGGTCACACAGCGTGAGGAACGTGCGCTTGGGATCGGCGTTGGACAGCACACGCCGACCGCGGATCTCCTGTCCACCGGCGAGGCGCACGCCGTACGCCCGCCCGCCGTGGGCGAGGATCCGCTCCACTTCGACGCCGCAGCGGATCTCGCATCCGGCCTCGCGAGCCGCGTCGGCCATCGTCTGGGCCAGCACGCCCATGCCCCCGCGAACGAAGCCCCACTGGCGGACGCCGCCTTCGGCATCCTCGCTGGCGTGGTCGTGGAGCAATACGTAGGCGGTACCCGGCGTCGAGGGGCCCGCCACGCTGTCGTTGATGGCGTGCCAGCCGAGCGCCGCCTTCACGTGCTCGCTCTCGAAGCGTTCCGAGAGGAACTGCGTGGCGCTCGTCGAGAAGAGGTAAGCGAGATCGGCCAGGCGCCGTCGATGCCGAAGGCCGATCCGCGCCCATCTCGCGAGCTCTCGCAGATCTGCGAGCGACCGGAGCCGCGGATCGGGGGCCGTCCATCCGAACGAGGGCAGGATCGCCTGCACGAGTCGGGCGAGATCGGCCTCGAACCCAGGAAGCGCCCGGGCGTCGGCCGCGGAGAAGCGGGCGGTCTCATCGACGTTGGCCGCCATGTCGTCGCCGAGCGTGTACCCGGCGCCGTCCGGATACAGGTTCAGTGTCGGCCCGGCGGGGTCGACCACGATCCCGCGCTGGACCAGGCGCATGTCCTGCCAGATCGACTCGCGAAGCATGGACAGCACGTACGCGCCCGTGGACGCCCGGAATCCAGGGGCGAATTCCTCCGTATTGCAGGCGCCCCCCACGAACTCGCGACGTTCGAGCACCAGGGTGCGGAGTCCGGCTCGGCCGAGATAGAAGCCCGCCACGAGCCCGTTGTGACCCCCGCCCACCACGATGGCGTCGTACTCGGACCGGCTCACGGAACGGACGGTACGAGCACGATTGTTGACCGTCAACCACGTCGGTATCTCGCCTGGATACCCGTTGACCGCCCGAGTCGGCTCATCGTAGGGTGTCGACAGTTGACCATCGTGCGGTGCGTCGCGGATCCGGACCACCGTGAAGGGAGGGGCCGTGGGACCCGAGGACTCGTTGGTTCATCACGCAGAGCACGGCGCGAGTTGCGAGTGCAGCCGGCGCGACTTCTTCAAGCGCGGACTCGTCGGGGCCGTCGCGGCCAGCGCCGCCGTCGCCGCGACGGGCACGGTGGCCTCTGCCGCTGAGGCGCTCTCGTCGAACCTGGCGGTGGGGAGCGTGACCCGCGGCGTCGGGCTGGCGCCGGCCGGCCCCGAGTTGGGCCTCCTTCCGGGCTTCACCTACACGACGTTCGGGCGGTTCGGGAGCGCGATGTCGGACGGTTGGATCACGCCGCCGATCCACGACGGCATGGGGTGTTTCCCGGATGGACCCGGCCAATACCGGATCGTTCGCAACCACGAGACTGGCGACAGCAACGACAACGTGGGCGGGACGGTCCTCGGGAACCCCCAGACCGCGTACGACCCGAACGCTCCGGGCGGCACGACGACCATGATCGTCGACGAGGACGGGAACCTGCTCGAGAGCTTCCTCAGCCTGAATGGTTCGGATTCCAACTGCGCCGGCGGAACGACGCCCTGGGGCACATGGCTCACGTGCGAGGAGACGGTGGTCGGTCCGAAGTCGGGCGGAGGCTGGTCGAAGCGCCACGGGTACGTGTTCGAGGTGGACTCGGCCGCCAACACGGCGAAGAAGCGCCGGCCGATCGTCGGCATGGGTCGCTTCCTCCATGAGGCTGCCTCGGTCGACCCGGATACCGGTGTGGTGTATCTGACCGAGGATGAGGGTCCCGACGGGTTCTATCGCTTCGTTCCGAAGGTCTTCGGTGACTACATGGCCGGCGGCGTCCTTCAGGCGCTCAAGATCCCGGGCGAGCCGAACTACAAGACGTACAGTTCGCATCCGGACGGGACCGTGCTGCCGGCCAAGTGGGTGACGATCGATCACCCGGATGGACCCGACGACGACGCCCGCATCGTGTACCGCCAGGCGCAGGCCAAGGGCGCGGCTCGGTTCCTCTACGGGGAGGGCGCGACGCAGTCGGGCGATACCTGCTTCTTCAACAACAACGAGGGGGGCGCCGCGGAGACCGGCCAGATCCTCAGGTACACACCGACGAAACGCCGTGGTGCGCTCGACGAGCGAGGGGAACTCGAGTGGGTGTACGAGTCGCCGGGGCGGGGCGCCCTGGACACGCCGGACAACATGGCGATGAGTCCGAACGGGGCGATCATCCTCGCCGAGGACGGCACCTACAAGCAGCAGTTCGTCCGGGCGCTCCTGCCCGACGGGACGATCTTCCCGATCGCCGAGAATCTCGTCGACGTGCGGCTGCAGCTGCTCGACGCGTCGGGGAAGCTCTACGACCCCACCGTTCCCAACGACGGCCCGGGCGCAAAGGCCGGAGTCGGACGTTCGGAGTTCGCGGGACCATGCTTCAGCCCCGACGGGAAGTGGCTGTTCGTGAACATCCAGGTTCCGGGGATCACCTGCGCCATCACGGGGGACTGGGCCTCGATCGGGCTGTAGACGGACCGCCGAGCATCGCTTCCGATCCTGGTCGTGCCAAGCCCGACCGATCCCCGCGGCTCTCAGTGGAGCACGATCGTGACCAGGGCTCCGTACTCGGTGTTCGCGGCCTCGACCGATCCGTCGTGGGACTCGGTGATCGCCTTGACGATCGACAGGCCCAGTCCCGCGCCGTCGTGGTCGCCGGGGCCGTGAGCGGCCCTGGCGAACGGCTCGAACGCGCTCTCGAGGATGGCGTCGTCGAAGCCCGGACCCGTGTCCTCGACCTCTAGGACCACGGCGTCGTCGGCCACGGCGCCTCGAATGGTCACCGCGCCGTCGGCCGGGGTCGCCCGGATGGCGTTGTCGATGAGGTTGTCCAGGATCTGCCGGACCCGGTCCGGGTCGAGTCGTACCTGCTCGCCCTGATCTCCGAGTTCGCCTACGAGGGCGACGCCGCGCTCGGCCGCCGCCGCCGTGCCGCGCGTAACAGCGTCGTCGATCAGCTCGTCGAGCACCACAACGCGGCGACGAACCGGGAGCTGACCTCCGCGAGCGCGGGACAGGATGAGCAGATCCGCGGCCAGCCGGGTCAGGTGGGTGTTCTCTTCCGACGCGTCGCGGAGCCCCTCTCGAAGGGCATCGGTCGTGTCGGGTCCCGACAGCGCGAGGTCGAGGCCGACACGCTGGATCGCCAGCGGCGTGCGCAGTTCGTGACTCGCCCGGTCGACGAGCTCTCGCTCCCGGGCGTTCGCGTCGTCGATCCGATCGAGCATCGCGTTCAGTGTCTCGGCGAGTCGGGCGATCTCGTCTTTGCCGCCATGGACGGGCAGTCGGCTGCCGGGGCCGGTCGCCGAGATCGTGTCGGCACGCTGTCGCATGCTCTCCACGGGCCGCAGGGCCGCGCCCACGATCCACCAGGCGCCGAGGCCTGCCAGGATGAGCGTGACGAGTCCCGCGGCGGCCAGGGTCGCGCCGAGCGCGAGAACCTGGTCTCGCCGGTCCTGCAGCGAAGCCCCGACGAGCACGACGTAGCCCCCGGGGCCGTCGACCGGCACCGCGATCACCCTGGTGACGTTGTCGATCCCCGGGACCCGCTCGTCGAACGTGGCTGGGGCCGTCAACGCCGCCACGTCGTCGGCGGGGACGAGCGGCTTCCCCGCCACGATCGCGCTCGACTCGAGCACGCGCCCCTCGGCGTCGGTGATCTGCGCGAACGCCTCGTCTCGCTCCAGCAGATCCGAGCCGGTCGGCGCGAGGGTCGGACCCTCCTGGCCGACGCCTGCCGCGATCACCTGTGCGCGCGAGCGGATCCCGGCGTCCACCTGCGTGAGGAGGTTGTCGCTCGTGCGGACGTACACGAAGCTGCCGAAGCCCAGCAGAACGACGGCGAGGCCGATGACGAACGAGGCCGTCAGGCGCGCGCGGATCGGCCACTCACGAAGCGGCATCGCGCATCCTGTAGCCCACCCCGCGGACGGTCTCGAGGCTGTCGGCGCCGAACGGTCGATCGATCTTGTCGCGCAGCGCCCGGACGTAGACGTTGACGATCTGGGGGTCGCCGTCGTAGGCGAAGTCCCACACGTGCTCGAGGATCTCGCCGCGTGGGAGGGCGCGACCGGCGTGTCGCATCAGGTACTCGAGCATGGCGTACTCGGTTCGGGTCAAGTCGATCGCCGTCGCGCCACGGTGGACCGTGTGCGCCGCCGGATCGAGCCGGAGGTCGCCGATCGTGATGGCGGCCGGACGCTCCGGGCCCCCCCGTCTGATCAGCGCCCGCAACCTGGCGAGCAGCTCGGCGAACGAGAAGGGCTTGGGGAGGTAGTCGTCGGCGCCGACGTCGAGTCCCTGCACGCGATCCTCGACGCCGTCGCGAGCCGTCACCATCAGGACGGGCGACCAGCACCCCCGCTCGCGGAGGCGTCGGCACACCTCGAAGCCATCCATCGGCGGGCCGGTCCCCTCGAGGATGACGTCGAGCACGATCGCGTCGTACGCGTGCTCGGTGGCCATCCACTCCGCCTCGAGTCCGTCGACGGCGACGTCCACGGCGTAGCCCTCCCGCTCGAGTCCTGTGCGAAGGAGCGAGGCCATCTTCACCGAGTCTTCGACGATGAGCACGCGCATCTGATCGTCCGGTGGCCAGTCTAGTGACCCCTCGCGCGTAGATCGCGACACGGTCGCCGGCTCACTCGTCACGGAGCAACTCGGTCGGGCGCAGGCGGTTGACCAGCGACGTTGCCGCGATCGATGTGACGATCGTCGCCACCATCACGAGGGACGTCAGCGTCAGGATCGAGCCTCCCGGGATCCGCAACTGGGGCGTCAGGATGAAGAGCGGTCGGAGCACCCCGACGAAGAACGCCGCCATCGCGATCCCCACGATCACCCCGATCGCACAGCCACAGATCGCCACGGCCCCCGCCTCGGCCACGATCAGACGACGGATCTCCCGGGCGTGCAGACCCTGGGCTCGCATCGTCACGTACTCCCGGCGTCGCTGTAGCAGCAGGCCGAACACGAAGATCGAGATCGCGACCACGCCCATCGCGAGCGCGTACGAGGAATCGAGGGTGAGCAGGCCGCGGATGTTGAGCGCCGCCAGGCTCGACTGATCCTTGTCCAGCGCCGTCTGGCGCGACGAGATGGTGAGGCGCTCCCCGGATGCGCCGTCGATGCCGCCGACGGCCGCGGCCAGCGTCGCGTCGCCCGGGTCGACCGCGCGCGCGAGGAAGAAGTCGGGAACCGTGGGCGAGTGCTGCTGCATCTGGGCGATGTCGATCACGGCCTGGGCCCCCTCCGGGAACGCCGGGAGGCGCTGGAACAGGCCGGCAACCCGCATGGGCACGACGATCGGATGCTTGCCTCCCATGCCGAACAGGACCTGAACGGGGTCGCCGACCTCGAGGGTCAAGAACTCCGCCATCTCGACGCTCAGAAGGGCGGCGGTCGGATCGCTCGCCAGTAGGTCGAACGCCTCCTGGCTCGTCATGTCGACGAAATCCGAGTCCTCCACCGCAGCGACCGAGGGGAAGGTCGCCGGATCGATGGCGGCCAGGCTCGCGGCGTCCTCGTTGTGGTCGCTCCTCAGGACGGTGTTGTGGATGCTGAAGACCACCGGCGTCGCTTCCGCGATGTTGGCCGACAGGAGCGTCGAGGCGTAGCCGACGTCGGGCGGTCGAGGGCTCGTCGGGCTCGGCGTCACCCGGATGTCGGAACCGAGGAAGAACCGTGCGTCGGCCGCCTTGGCCGCGTCGTAGGACGCCGTGAACGACGCGACGCTCGTGCCGAGCCCCACGATCAGGCCGATCACGATCGCGCCCTCGGCGGTCGCCCAGGAGCGACGCCTGACGCTCCGCACGAACAACGATCGCACCGGATGGGAGAAGGGGCGGCGAGAACCGTCGGAAAGGTGACGGGCACCGCGCGTGAGCAGCCGAGCCAGCGCCAGGGCGCCGGCGATCCAGATCCCGATCGGGAGCACGAGCAAGAGGAGCTTCAGTTCGACGCCGCGACCCTCGTAGACGGATCCCGGGGTCCCGGCGAAGGCATCTGCTCTGACGGCCAGGACGGCGATCGCCGCCACGGCGACGAGCCCGGCGAGGTCGAGCCAGGCGCGCCGCCACAATGGGGCGCGCGATCCGAGCCGGCTCCGGTCGTCGTTGATGTCGCGACCGATCGCGCTTCGTCCTGCCGCATAGAGAGCGGCCCCGGTGGCGATCGAGCCACCGATCGCTCCGACGATCCCGGACGCGACCAGCTCGGCAGTCGAGGCACGCATCAGGGATCCCCAACCGACGACCACGGCGGCGGAGACGAGCCCGAGGGCGACGCCGAGGGTGGCCCCGACGGCGGTCAGCAGCAGGGTGCGCGTCGCCAGCATGCGGAGCAGGTGTCGGCGATCGGCTCCCCGGATGCGCAGCGTCGCCTGCTCCCGCCGCTGCGCCCAGGCCAGTACGCTCCCGGCGTACGCGGCCAGGATGGCGGCCAAGAGCGCACCCGGCACCCCAAGGAACACGAACATCCGCTTGGCGACGATCGCATCCTCTCGGGCCACCCCGAGCGTGTTCGTGATGTTGTCGATGAGGTAGTCCTGGTCGGCGGCGATGTCCATGACCGCCGCCGCGATCCGCGACGTCTGGTCGAGTGCCGTGGTCGGGTCGGCGTCGAGCCGCTCACGCTCCACGCCCACGTCGACCTCGAGGATCGGCACGCTCTTGAGCCCCGCGCCGAGCGTCGCCCTCGCGTCCTCGTAGGCGGGCATGATCTCGCTCGCGAAGGTCACGGGGTCGATCACGACCGAGTTCGGCGAATAGAGGAAGTCCTCCAGGTTGCTGCCGTGCCGGCTGAAGAACAGCGCCCGCGCCTTCGACAGATCGACGATGCCGCCGACTCCCAGCTCGAACCGTTGCTCGCTGCCCGGGAGCGCCAGCGCGATCGTGTCACCGATCCCCACCTGGAGCGCACGTGCCGCCTCCACGCTGATCAGCGCCTCGCCGGGAGCGTCGGTGCCCCGTACCAGCTCGATGTCGTCGTACCGCTGCCGATAGGAGCGCGCGAAGGCGAACAAGCGGACGGGGCCGGGGGCGACGGTCGGCCCCGCCGACAGCGACCCCGGCGGGAGGTCCACGAACGACAGGCGCTCGGCGTAGGCGACGCCGTCGATGTCGGCGATCCGTGTCGCCAGCTCGTCGAGCCCCACGGGCGGTGGCGCGTTCGCTTCGACGGGGATCACGATCTCGCGGCTCGAGAACGACGAGCGGAATGCGGTGGCGTTCGTGTCGACCCCGGTCGTGGCCTCCACGCGATAGGTGGCGACGAGGGTTTGTCCCGGGAGGATCGTCCCGAGGTTGCGTCCCGTCTTGGCGGCGCCCTGCGCGAACGGGCTGCCGCCTCCTACGTCGTCGACCGCGCCCCCATCGACCGTCGCGGATCCCGGCAGGTATGTGAGCCCGGGTGGCGGTTCCGACCGGAGCACGACCTCATTGGCGGGCACGGTCTCCCGGTTGACGAGGCTGAGAATCACCCTCGCCCGCTGCCCGGGCTCGATCCGGCCGCCGGGGTCGATCCGCTGTGTGAGGGCGAGTCCCTCGCCGATGGGCGTCGTGAGCACCCGTTGCATGTCGATCGGCAAGGGAGCGACGGCGCGCTGGGTCATCGACGCCGAGGAGCCGTCGATGAAGAAGAGCACCGCCGAGAACAGGCCGACACCCAGGATCACCCCGATCAGGGTCGCCAGGGTCCTCCTGGGGTTGCGCACCAGGTCCCGCCAGACGTATCTAGCGAGCATGCGCTCGCCCCGAGTCGGCGATCACGACCCCGTCGCGCAGCGTGACGACCCGGTCCAGACGCTCGGCCGAGCCGGCATCGTGGGTCACCATGACCAGGCTCGCCCCGATCTCCGCCTGCGCGCGCAGGAGGAGATCGACCACGAGGCTGGCGTTGGAACCGTCGAGCGCCCCCGTCGGCTCGTCGGCGAGGATGACGTCGGGTCGCCCGACGACGGCCCGGGCCACCGCGACTCGCTGCCGCTGCCCGCCCGAGAGCTGGTCGGGGAGCCGTCCGGCCTTGTCCGCCAGCCCCAGCATGGTCAGCATCGCCATGCAGCGACCGTTCGCGTCCACCGGATCGCCGTTCAGCGCGAGCTGGAGCGAGACGTTCTCCGCCACCGTGAGGAACGGCAGCAGGTTGTCGGCCTGGTAGACGAACCCCAGGGAGCCGCGGCGGAACCCAGCCCGGTCGCGATCGCTCATCGTCGAGATCGGCCGATCGCCGATGCGGATGGCGCCGCTCGTCGGCACGTCGAGACCCCCGAGCAGGCCGAGGAGGGTGGACTTGCCGCATCCGCTCGGGCCGACGATGGCGACGCTGGATCCCCCGGCGATCTCCAGATCGACGCCGTCGAGCGCTCGCACGTTCCCGGCGCCCGTCGGGTACTCGGCGACGAGGGAGTCGATCTCGATGTCGGCGAGCGCGCTCATCTCGCGCGGACCGTGCCATCGGCGATCGCCAGGCGCTGTTCGGCGCGCTCGGCCAGCTCGGGGCTGTGGGTGACGAACAGGACCGCGAGGTCGGATTCGAAGATGAACTCGACCACGCGACCGGCCGTCGTCGAGTCGAGCTGGCCGACGACCTCGTCGGCCAGCAACAGGACGGGGTCGTTGGCGAGCGCGACGGCGATCGACACCCGCTGCGCCTCGCCACCGGACAGGTGGCGGGGGAGGTGATCTCGCCGGTGTCCCACGTCGAGCAGGTCCAAGAGTCGATCGGCTCGCGCGGGGTCGGGTGAGCGATCGGCGAACGCCGTGGCCAGCTCGACGTTCTCGACGGCCGTGAGGAACGGGATCAGGTTGTCCGACTGCAGCACGATCCCTATCCGTCCGGCCCGCAGGCTCGCCCTCGCCGTGTCGTCGAGGGTCTCGATCGGGACGCCGTCGATACTGATCGTTCCGGCGTCCGGGCGGAGCAGGCCGGCGATCAAGGATAGGAGCGTGGATTTCCCGCTCCCCGACGGCCCGACGAGACTCGTCTTCTGCCCGGGGTGGATCGTCAGGTCGACATCGGTGAGGACCGGGAGCATCGTGTCCCCGAGCGGATAGGACTTCGACACTCCTTCGACGAGCAGGCTGGGCAGGCCATCCCTCATCAGGGCGCTCCTCCAGCGATCGTCGATCCTGGCGCGGGGCCGAAGATGTCGGGCTCGGTCGTTCTCGCGTGCTCCTCCAGCGCCACGACCTGATCGTTCATCTCCGAGAGCCCCCCCGCGCTCAGTTGGGTGAGGTTCACGAGGGCCTCCACGTCCTTGTGCCGGCTGTCCTTGCGTGGCGTGTTGAGGATCAGGCCGACCTCCGACGCATAGAACTTGAATTCGTTGTCGATCGCACTCACCTTGCCCTCACGGATGACGAGCACGCCGTCGTAGCAGCCGAACGGGACGCACTCGGACGCCCCCGTCTCAACGACCTCCGCGGCGCTTGCCTCGTCGGTGAACGGCTCGCCGATCTCCCAGCGAGGGGTCGAGGGCGTCGGGTCCGCCGGCATCAGGATCCCCGGGTTCCCCGAGCCGGAGCCGAGCCAGGCGTCGGCCGTGTTCGTGAATTGGCCGCCGTCGTACTCCTCCGTGTATCCGCCCATCATCCAGATGTTGCCGTCCCTATCCACGGCGAGGTAGTCGATCGACACCTGCGTGATCTGACCCGCATCGGTGTCCTGATCGATCACGGCGATCGCCGGAACGCCGTCGATCTCGCGGACGACGTTCGTCACCGTGGTGATCACCTGGTGTGGGACCTCTCGAGACCCGACCTCGGTCGTGCCCTCCTTCACCGACTGCAGCCCCGGCGTCAGGGGCAGCCACTCGTTGGCGCTCGTCGTCGGATCGACGAAGTTCGCAGGATCGAACTCGGCTTGGGTCGCCACCGGTCCGGGATCGTCGGTGGACCCTCCTCCGCACGCCGCGAGAGCGAGGGAGGCGACGGCGAGTGCGCCGCCGATCGTACGACGGAGCGCTGTTCGGCCATGGATCACGGTCGCCTCCTCCTGGATCGAGTTCGGCCACAGGATGCGGTGTGGTCGGTGAAGGAACGGTGAAGAGGGCGACCCGGCTGAGGAGGGGTCCGTCCCGCGTACACTGCCCAACGCCGATCGAAACGGAGAGAGCAATGAGCGATACCGAGGTCGCGATTGGACCCATCGACTACCTGATCGTCGAATGGCCTGAGGGCACGCAGCCGACCGGCGAGGCCCTCTCGCAGCTGGTCGATCTGGTCGATCACGGTCTGATCCGTGTGCTCGACCTGGCGTTCGTCCGCAAGGAGGCAGACGGCACGATCGTCGGTATCGACGTCTCCGACCTCGCCGTCGAGGGAGACCCGAGCCTCACGGTCTTCGAGGGAGCCTCGTCAGGGCTGTTGGGCGAGGACGACCGCACCGAGGCAGGGGCTGCGATCGAAATCGGCTGCTCGGCTGCGCTTCTCGTCTACGAGAACACGTGGGCGGCGCCGTTCGCCGCGGCCGTACGCCGTAGCGGTGCCCAGCTCGTGGCGACGGGACGGATCCCGATCGACGCCGTGGTTGCCGCGCTCGACGATCTTGAGGCCTCGCAGGCCTGAGGCCCCAAGCAGGCGCACGAAGGAAAGGGAGTGATCGACTGATGCCAGGTCTGATCCGCGGGGTAGCCCGCACGGCCGTGGTCGCGGGCACCGCGACGGCGGTCTCGAACCGCGTGTCTCGACGCCAGGCCGACCGCTGGGCGTCCCAGGACCAGCAGGCGTACGCGCAGCAGGCGCCGCAGCCCGCCTATCAGCAGCCACCGCCGCCCCCTCAAGCTGTGGCGCCGAGTGAGGACAAGTTCGCCAAGCTCAAGGAGCTCGGAGACCTCAAGACGTCCGGCGTCCTCACGGATGCCGAGTTCGAGGCGGAGAAGGCGAAGATCCTCGCGAGCTGAGCCGGTGTCCCGCTTCCCGTCGGGATGGCATGGCTCGTCCCGCGCCGGTTCAACCCCTGAGCTTGCGTCCCTCGGGGTCGTAGGGCATCTCGGGCAGGATGCGGGCCGGCCTCGGATCACCGACGACGAACACCGTGAGCTCGGGCCGCGACGTCTCCACGTCCGGATCCACGTACGCCAGCGCCAAGCTCATCCCGACGTGATGACCGAACGCACCTGAGGTGACCAGGCCGACGCGGCGGTCCCCGATCCAGATCCCGTCGTCCTGCGAGGCGTCGGCGTCGTCAGCGTCGATCTCCAGCAGCACGAGCACGCGATCGGGCACCTCGTTCCGCGCTCGAGCCGCGGCGTCGCGCCCGATGAAGTCCTTGTCGAGATCCACGTATCTATCGAGCCCCGACATCCGTGGCGTGACGTCCTGGCGGAACTCGGCCGACCAGATCCCGTACGCCTTCTCGAGTCGCAGGCTGTCGATCGCCCGGTCGCCCACCATCCGAAGTCCGAGGTCGTCCCCGGCTGCGCGCAGGTCCTCGAGCAGCCTCAGATGTCGCGACGTCGGCACGACGAGCTCGTAGCCGAGCTCTCCCGTCAGCGATATCCGGCCCACCACCGCCTCGGTGTCGGCGACCCCCATCATCTGAACGCCTAGGAAGCCCAAGGCCTCGTCCGAGACGTCCTGCTGCGTCAGTCGTTCCAGGATCGACCTCGACGCCGGCCCGGACACGGAGAACCCCATCCGGTCGTCGGTGATGTTGCGAAGGTCGACGCCGTCCGAGGGAAGCTGACGATCGAACCAGCGTCCGTGCCATTCCTGCAGGTAGTAGGAGCCGGTGAGCCAGAAGCGGTCGTCGTCCAGACGCGTCACCGTGAGGTCGCCCATCAAGCGGCCGGCCTCGTTCAACATGGGGGCGAGTCGGATGCGGCCTACCTTCGGGATCCGAGAGGCCACCAGCCGATCCAGCCAGCCCCCTGCTCCCGGCCCCGTCACCTCGTAGCGGGCGTACTGGGCGATCTCGTAGGCGCCGGCGGCCGTGCGGACCGCCCGCACCTCGTCGGCCACGATCGACTCGGCGTTGGAGCGTCCGAGCGTCCGGTCCTCGGAGAAGCCTGAGGCCGGAGGGAAGTACAGGGGTACCTCGAGGCCGTGGTTCACGGTGAACGCGGCGCCGCTCGCTGCGAATGTCTCGTAACACGGCGTGGTGACGAGGGGGCGTCCGGCGGGAAGCTCCTCGTTCGGGTAGGCCATGACGAAGCGCCGGGCGTAGAACTGAGCGGTCGTGTCGAGGAGGTAGGGCTCGGCGGAGGCGTACGGGCCGAAGCGCGTCACGTCCATCGCGAAGATGTCTTCGCCGGGATCCCCGTCGACGATCCAGTTCGCCAGGCCGAGCCCGATGCCGGCACACTGCGAGAAGCCGGCCATGCAGCCGCACGCAGCCCAGTAGTTGGGAACGCCCGCGACCGGACCAACCAGGGGGTTCCCGTCGGGCGTGAACGTGAAGGCGCCATTGACCCACCGCTTGATCCCGATGTCTCGCAGGGACGGGAAGCGGTTGAACCCGATCGAGAGCTCGGGCATGATGCGATCGAGCTCCTCGGGAAACAGCTCCTGGCCGAAGTCCCACTCGGCCCCGTCCACCTGCCAGTGCCGGGGGTGCTGTTCGTACACACCCAGCAGCGCGCTCGAGCCCTCGGCCTGGAAGTACGTGAACCCCTCGAGGTCGGTGACGGCGGGCATCTCGCCGTGCACGGCCTCGATCTCGGGGACCGTGTCGGTCACCAGGTAGTGATGGACCATCGGGACGAGCGGGTGGTCCACACCCACCATCCGGCCGACCCGGCGCGCCCACAGGCCCGCGGCGTTCACCACATGCTCCGCGGTGATCTCACCTCGCTCGGTCGTTACTCGCCAGTCGCCGTGCGGCGCGAGGTCGAGCCCGAGGACGCGGGTGTGCTGGATCACGTCCGCCCCCCGGCGTCTGGCCGCCTCCGCGTAGGCGTGGGTGGCCCCGTTGGGGTCGAGTGTCCCCTCGAGCGGGTCGAACAGCGCTCCCTGCAGTCCCGCCGGGTCGATGAGCGGCATCAGGTCGGCGGCCTCGGCAGGCGTGAGGAGATACGCGTCGGTGTCCTGGCTCCGAAGCCATGCGACCTCGGATCGCAGCCACCGCCAGCGTTCGGGTGTGCCCGCGAGCTCCAGGCCGCCGGTCATGTGGAGTCCCGCGCTCCGCCCGCTCTCTCGCTCGATCTGCGGGTAGAGGTCGATCGTGTACTTCTGGAGCGCCGCGACCCTGGTGTCGCTGTTCATCGCGTGGAAGCCCCCGGCCGCATGCCAGGTGGAGCCCACCGTGAGCTCGTCGCGCTCGATCAGGGCCACATCGGTCATGCCCCGCAGGCTCAGGTGGTAGAGGACGCTGCATCCCACGATGCCGCCACCGATGACCACCACCTGATAGTGATCGTTCATCTCACCGCCCTCTGAGGCCGAGCCGCGACGGAGTCTATCCAGCGGCCGCGAGCGACTGGTCCCTTGGCCGGGACCGGCGGTCATGTTCGGTTGGCGGTGCCGCGCCTCCGGAGGAGGCCGTCGCGCTACTACTCGGCGACGGCCGCACCGATCGCGATGAGATCCTGCGGGTGCACCCAGGTATCCACGAGCGGCATGCCTCCCGCGCGGATGATCGCGTCGCGCAGCGGGATCGCCCACCTGTGCTCGAGCAGCGCGACGGCGGCCGCCGAGCCGTTCGGGATGCTGTCGGCGATCGACCACATCGCGTCGTCGCCCAGGAACTCGCCCTCGGCCGCGGCCTCGGCGCCGGCGATCGCTCCGGCCTCCATGCCTTCCTCGTCGCCCTCCATGCCGAGGCCGATCAGGGCGCCGGCGATCGCGCCGAACTCCATGCGCTCGTCGTCGGACAGGTCGCTGAGCTCGACGCTCATGATGTCGCCCTCCGCGTCCTTGGCGACCCCGACGAGGTCGACGACGCGGACGAGGTCGGCCTCGCGGAGCCGCCGAAGCTCATCCAAGACCTCACCCGTGAAATTGGGGTCCTTGAACCCGATCACCATGATCTGTACCGGACCGAACTCCTCCATCGTCGTTGCTCCTTGATCGTCGGGGCGGCTCAGTCGAGCAGCTTGGCCTTCTGTGCGGCGAACTCCTCGTCGGTGAGAACGCCGCTCTCGTGCAGCTGGGCGAGCTCTTGCAGCTTCTGGATCGAATCCTCCGACATGCCGCTCGCGTCGGGCGCCGGCGCCGCCGCTTGCGAATCGGCGAGTCCCGCCTCGTAGGCCTGCTGCTGGGCGTCGGCGTCATCCGCGGCCTGCTGATCCTTGTTCGCCTGGCTCTTCTTGCCTGCGTGGTAGACGGCGGCTCCGCCCGCCGCCATCGCGGCCCCGCGCAGCACCGGTCGCCTTCTCCTCATCATGGCGGGTTCCTCTCTCTCGATCCGCTCCAACCCTCGGCGATTGGCTCTCGTGTCCGCATCGCCCGGACGGGATGATAGGTCAATCGTTGCCGGGCGTCCTCAACGATCCCCTTCCGGTCAGGTCGAGATCGCCTCGGCCGCCTCCACGGCCTCGCGGATCGTATCGAACACGTGATCGTCGCCGATCGCCTCGACGGCGCCGGCGCGTGACCACAGATCGTGGACGTGTCCTTCCGGCCGAGCAACGAACAGCTCGATCCCGTCGGCCTGGAGGGCGTTGCGCAGCTGGACCAGTGCGTCCGCCCCGTCGGTGTCGGTGATCGCCACGGCCTCGACGTCGAGCACCAACGCTGCGGGGCGGTCCTCCGCGGCTCGTATCCGTTCGCGCACCCCGTCGAGGAACGGGTTGGCGGCGGCGAAGAAGAGCGGCCCATCGATCCGCAGGACGAGCACGCCCCGCACGGGTTCCAGGTCCGGCGTGCGCTCGATGTCTCGGTAGCTGTCGTTCGTCGGGTCGCGCCCCAGCGTGCGGAGCGCCGGCCGACTCGATCGGGCGATCAGGAGCAGCAACGACAGCACGATCCCGATCAGGATCCCCTGCATGATGCCGAAGAACAGGATCCCCAATCCCGACGCCATGAAGAACACCCAGTCTGGACGATTCGTCACGTAGTAGCGCTTCATGCTGTCGAACTCGATCAACCCGACCATGGCGTCGATGATGATCGCCCCCAGCGCCGCCGCCGGGAGGTTCTCGAAGAGCGAGGCGAGGAAGAGCATCGTGAGCAGGATCAGCACCGCGTTGATCAGCGAGGACATCTGACTGCGCTGGCCGGCCGCGTCCGCGACGCCGGTCTTCGACAGACTCCCGGAGTTCACGAACCCTCCGACGAGGCCCGACAGGGTCTGTGCCCCTCCCTGGGCGATCAGTTCCTGGTTGGGATCGATCGCGTAGCCGTGCTTCGTGCTCATCTCACGGGCCGCTGCGAGGGACTCGGAGAAGCCGACGAAGACCACGGCCAATGCGCCGACGAGCAGGGAGGAGATCGTGGAACCCCAGTCGATGTCGGGGATCTGGACCGTGAACAGGCCGGTGGGCACCGGTCCGGTGATGGCCACTCCCTTCTCCGCGAGGTCCAGCGCGGTCACGGCCATGATCGACAGCGCGCTGACGATCAAGGCTCGCGGCCAGCGGGGCAGGAACCGGCGCATGAGGAGCAGCGTCGCGAGGCAGGCCGTTCCGACGACCAGGGTGGTGCCGTTGGTGTCGGGGATCTCCTCGATCGTGCCGACCAGGATCTGTATGTAGGACCCGTCGGGCTTGTCCACGCCGAGGAGCTTGGGGATCTGTTCGATGATGATCCCGATCGCGAAGCCGAGGATGAACCCTCCGAGCACCGCCTTGGACAGGAAGTTCGAGATCCACCCCGCGCGCAGGATCCCGAGCAGCAGGTAGACCGCCCCCGCGACGAGCGCCAGGGCGGCCGCGAACGGCACCACGTCCTCGGTCCCCATGGCGGATTGGCCGACGATCGGCGCGATCACGGCGGCCGAGACCGCTCCGACGGTGGCGCTCGGTCCCTGGACGACCTGCTTGGACGTGCCCAGGATCGCGTAGGCGATCAGCGCTGCGAACGCCGTGTACAGGCCGTACTGGACCGGGACGCCGACGAGCGTGGCATAGGCGAGCCCCTGCGGCACAAGGAGAGCCCATACCGACAGGGCCGCGATCCCGTCCGCCGAGAGCCAGCCCTTCTCGTAGGACCGAGCCCAGCCCAGGATGGGGAGGTATCGACGAACGCCCGCGGGCGGTGCCTCCGTGTCCTCCAACTCGACCCCCTCCTGTCGCGACAAAGCTGGTCGGATTCAACACCGAAATGGGCCGTCAGCGCCAGCCCCCGCTAGGCTCTCCGCCATCGACGTCGAAGGCCCCGGATGAGCATCGAGGATCTTTCCGGCGAGACCCTGCTCGCGCTGGGCCCCGGGACCGTGGCGCGCACCGGTTCGGACGGACACGTCGTGGTGGAGTCGCTCGCCGGCCCGACGATCGATGCCGGCCCGGACGGGTTCGCGATCCTCTCGTTCTTCCACGAGCCCCGGACCCTCGCGGATGCGATGGCAGAGCTCAGGGGCCGACCCGACGGCATGCATGCCGCGGGCGTCGTCATGGCGTTGATCGAGACCGGCGTCCTCCTCGACGCGGCCGAGTTGGGGGTGCGGCGCGGATGGGCCGATCCCGTCGAGCACGCGTGGATGCTGCACGATCACCGACGGACCGACGCCTACCTCGAGGCGATCCGTGCCTCGGTCCGCCCGGACGACGTGGTCCTCGACATCGGCACCGGGAGCGGCATCCTCGCGGTCGCCGCCGCCAAGGCGGGAGCGCGCCACGTCTACGCGCTCGAGGCCAGCGACATCGCCTCGGTCGCCCAGCGCGTGTTCGAGGCCAGCGGCGTCGCGGATCGGATCACGCTGCTCCGGGGTTGGTCGACACAGCTCGATCTTCCGGAGCCGGCCGACCTCCTGGTGTCGGAGATCATCGGGGCCGAGCCCCTCGAGGAGGAGATCCTCGAGGTCACCCTCGATGCCCGACGCCGCCTACTGGCGCCGGGCGCCCGGATGATCCCCCAGCGCCTGCAGCTGTTCGCGCGGCCCCTCGCCGTGCCGCGCGAGGAGCGCTGGGCCCGGGTCATCCACGCCGATTCCATCGACGAGCTGGAGGGGCGATACCAGGCCTCGCTGGCACCGTTGCTCGAGGCCACCGGCGATGTGGCGACCCACTGGCCGGTGGAGGACGCGACGGTCGCCGGATGGGAGCCGCTGGGCGAGCCGGCCGAGATCGCGGCGTTCGATCTCGGTTCGTTCACATCCACCCAGGTCGACGTCACCGCGGATCTCACCGTCCATCGCGGGGGCGTCGTCGACGCGATCCTCGTCACGTTCCGCGCGCACATGGTGGGTGACCTCGAGCTCGTGCATGAGCCGCGCGCCGACGAGCGCTCGAGTTGGTCGAGCTCGGTGTGGTTCCTCGCGGAGCGGGTCGAGGTCACGCCCGGTAGTCGCCTGCGCGTGGGGTACACGCGCCGCGTCCCCGGGCGCGCCGACGGTCTCACCTGTCGGCTCATCACCGTGGCCTGATCCGCACCCGATCCGTTCCGGGATGTACGACACCCTCCGGGCGTGGTGGAATACGCGCTCAGCGACGTACGCCGAGCGGCGTTTCAGAGGGGAGAGATCCATGGAGATCGACCAGGTGAGTCACCCGAGTCTCGAGGAGCGCCAGGCCGTGGGAAAGGCGGCGCGGGAGGCGACCCCTCGTTCATCGCTCGAGGGGTGGGCACCGGCCGACGGGCGGCCCGACCCGGTGGACCTCCTCGTGTCGCAGAACCAGACGCGGGAGGCTGACCTCGTCCCGATCCGCCACGGGCGGATGATGGTCTCGGCCTTCACGTTCTACCGGGGAGCGGCCAAGATCATGGCGTCCGACCTGGCGACGATCCCGCGCGCGGGCCTCGACGTCCAGGTGTGTGGCGATGCGCACCTATCGAATTTCGGCGCGTTCGCCTCGCCGGAGCGCACGCTCCTGTTCGATCTCAATGACTTCGACGAGACCCTGCCGGGCCCGTTCGAGTACGACGTCGCACGCCTCGCCGCCAGCTTGGTGATCGCGGCCCGCGACAACGGCTTCGACCCCTCGGAGGAGACCGAGGCAGCGAGCAACGCGGTTCGCGCATACCGGGAGGCGATGGGCGAGTTCGCCGACATGGGCACCCTCGGTGTGTGGTATTCGAAACTCGATGCCGAGACGGTGGTGACACAGGCCGCCGAGGCGGCCACCAAAGACGACAAGAAGATGGTCCGCGGCGCCGAGAAGGTGCTGAAGAAGGCGCGGACGAAGGACAGCCTGCAGGCGCTCTCGAAGCTCACGGAGGTCGTGGATGGGCGACGGCGCATCATCAGTGACCCGCCGGTGATCGTTCCGGCGAGGGACCTGTTCGAGGAGTACCACTTGCCGCCCGAGCAGATCGAGGAACAGCTGCGCGGCATGTTCCGCGCCTACCGCGCGACGCTGAGCGAGACCCGGCGCCGCCTGCTCGAGCGCTTCGAATTCGTCGACCTCGCTCGCAAGGTGGTGGGCGTCGGCAGCGTGGGCACGCGAGCGTTCATCGTCCTGCTCCGCGGGCGTGACGACGGGGATCCGTTGTTCCTGCAGGTCAAGGAGGCCACGAGGTCCGTGCTCGAGGATCACCTGCCCGCGAGCGAGTTCGCGCAGCCGGGCGAACGCGTCGTTCAGGGTCAGCGGATGATGCAGGCCGCGAGCGACATCTTCCTCGGGTGGACCGAGGGCATCCAGGCCGATCGCTACTTCTACTGGCGCCAGCTCCGCGACATGAAGGGGTCCGCGATGATCGAGAGGATGGCGCCGAAAGGGCTGAGTTTCTACGCGCGCGCGTGCGGCTGGACGCTGGCTCGTGCCCACGCACGGTCCGGGGACCCCGTGGCGATCGCCGCCTATCTGGGCTCGAGCGACCGATTCGATCGGGCGATGACCGAGTTCGCCGCACGTTACGCGGACCTCAACCAGCGCGACTTCGATGCGTTCGTTGAGGCCGCTCGTTCGGGCCGGATCGAGGCCACCGAGGGGGTCTAGGCGAGGCCCCGCCTCAGTCCGTCGCCGCAGGGTCCGATCGGTGCAGGACGTGGCGACGTACCCGCGGTTCGGGGGCGTCGACGAGCTCGGGCGCCGACGCGTCCTGCGTCGTGATCCGACGGCCGTACGCGGCCGCCAGCGGGCGGGCGGTCACGCCGTGGAGCAGCACGGAGAGGAGGATCGTCCACGTGGCGATCTCGAGCACGGGCAGGTCGACGTCGGTGCCCTCGAACGCCCCGAGCACGGTGAGGGTGAAGACGACCGAGGCCAAGCCTCGCGGCCCGAACCATCCCATGAAGGCGATCGTGCTCCGCTGGAACCCCTTGCCCATCAAGGCGATCGCCACCGGCACCATGCGAACGAGCGTCAGGCTCACGACCGCGTAGATCACGGCTGTGGCGTCGAACGATCCCGCGATCACGGGCCCGACGAACCAACCGCCGAACACGACCCAGACGAGGAATGAGGCGTACAGCGAGGCGTCCTCGGCGAACACCACCGCCTCTCGATGCTTCGCGGCCGACACGCCGAAGATGAGGCCCGCCGAGAAGGCGGCCACGAAGCCGTTCCCCCCGACCTCAAGCGCCACGGCGTATGACGCGACGGCCAGGGCAAGGGCATAGAGCTGCTCGGACGTGTGCGAGGTCCACCCGCGTTCAGCGGCGAACTTCAGGAGCCGGCCCCCGACGAGTCCCACCACGAGCGCCACGACGAGTGCCAGTCCGATCTCGGTCAGGGAGTCGAGGATCCATGATCCGCTTTCGTCTCCCTCCTCGCTGAGGAACGCCGCAAGGAAGAGCGTGACGAACGGAGTGGCGATGCCGTCGTTGAGGCCGCTCTCGATGTTGAGAGCACGACGGATCCGCACGGGAACGGCCTTGTCGGTGACGACGGCCATCCCGAGAGCCGCGTCGGTGGGGGCCAGGATGGTCGCGATCAGCGCGGCCCCGGCCCATCCGAACTCGGGGATCACGAACATGCCGAGGACCGTCCCGGCGGCGATCGTCAGCAGCAATCCGATCCCGAGGAGTCGTCCCGGGAGCCCGGCGTCACGCTCCGCGCTCCGGCCGGGCACCGTCGTGGCGTCACAGAACAGCAGGACGGCGAGCGTGACCTCGGTCAGGGTGAGCACCGTCTCGCTGTCGGCCGATAGGTTCAACAGGTCCGTGACCTCGGGGCCGAGTACCAGCCCGACCAGCACGAACACCATGGGGGCGCTGATCGAGAACCGGTCGAGGCGGACCGCGACCGCCGCGTAGACGGCGAACGCGGCGAGCAAGAGGATGATCCCGGTCACGATGCGGCAGCCTCCGATCCGCGGTCGTCGGCGACGTTCATCATCCTGCGTCCTCCCCTCGGTGTCCGGAGGAGCGTACGCGAGGCGCGACGCGTGCGCGACCTTCGTCGCCACCCGGAGGTATCGTCGCGGGATGGCGAAACTGAGCGCGAGCGAGCGGGCGAAGCTGCCGGATCGCGCGTTCGCGTACATCGACTCGCACGGTCGTCGCCGACTCCCCATCCATGACGAGCCACACGTGCGCAACGCCCTGGCCAGGTTCGAGCGCGTCGCCTTCGAGGACGACGCGGCTCGCGAGCGTGCCCGCACGCGCCTGCTGACCGCCGCCAAGCGATACCGCATCGTGCCCGTCGGGTTCATCACGGGTCAGCTGAGGTCCGAACGAAGCGCTCGCTCGGCCGACTTCTCGACCTTCCCCACCGGCTCGGTCACGTTCCTGATGACCGACATCGAGGGCTCGACACACCTGCTGCAGCGACTGGGCGACGCCTATCCGGCCGTGCTCGCCGATGTGCGCAACGTCATCCGGCAATCGGTGCGCAGATGCGCGGGACGCAAGGTCGATTCGCACGGCGACGAGTTCTTCGCGGTCTTCGAGCGCGCCGGCTCCGCGATCGAAGCCGCGGTGGGCATCCAGCGGGCGCTGGGGGACCGGACGTGGCCGCAGGGGGCCCGCGTCCGGGTGCGCGCCGGGATCCACGGCGGCCGACCGACCCTCACCGAGGGAGGCTACGTCGGCCTGGCGGTCCACACCGTGGCGCGCGTCTGCGCGACGGGCCACGGCGGGCAGATCGTCGTGTCGGAACGGACCAAGGCGGCCGTCGAGGGGTCGATGCCCGCCGGCGTCCGGCTTCGCAGCCTCGGCCGACACCGACTCGAAGGTCTACCCCAGGCGGAGCGGCTCTATCAGGTGGAGGCGATCGGGCTACTCAAGGAGTTCGAGCCGCTGAGGTCCGCCGACGCGACGTAGCGGTCAGCAGTCAGGTACGGCCGCGACCACCGCATCCCACGCCTGGACGGTGTCGGTGAGCTCCGCCGCGACGGCGGCCAGTGTGGTCGCGTCCGGTGCCTCGGTGAGCGTCTCGGCGGCGCTGGCGAGCTCTTCGAGACTCGATTCGAGCGCGCCGACCTCGTCGCCGACCTCGTCGGATGCTGAGGTCTTCAGGGAGTCGAGATCGGCCTGCACGGCCTCCACGGCGCCCTGGAAGTCGCTGGGCAGACTCGACTCGAGTTCGATATCCGTGAGGGCGTCCACCGACTCCTGAACGGCAGTGACATCGGCGCACACATCCGATGCCCCGGTCGCTCCCGTTGCCTGTGGGGCAGACGAGCCGCTTGGATCATCGCCGGAGTCCGAACTGCAGGCACCCACGAACAGGGCTGTCGCCAGCGCCAGCGAGATCAGCTTTCCACGCGTCATCAGTTGCCTCCGATATCGGCCGTGTACAGGTAGACATCCCTCCGGATGCCCGTGCTACGGTACAGCAGATGGTCGGCTGGAAGCGTTCGGACGAAACGAGAACGGGCCATGAACCGGTCCATTCGGACCGTTCGCGCTGCAGTTCGACACATCTCCGCAAAGAGAAAGGGGTAGGGAGTGGCTGAACGACGCGAACCGAGTGGTGGAGCCGTCGGCTGGACGATGTTCGCAGCCTTCATGATGATCCTCGTGGGATCGTTCCATGCGATCGCGGGGCTCATCGGGATCCTTGAGGATTCGTACTACCTGGTAACGCCGAACTACATCTTCCAGTTCGACGCGACGACCTGGGGCTGGATCCACCTGTTGGGCGGCATCGTCGTCCTGCTCGCCGGATTCGGGCTCTTCAGCGGGGCCGTGTGGGCTCGCACGGTCGGCGTGATCGTCGCGACGGTCAGCGCGATCGCGAGCTTCGCCTGGCTGCCGGCGTACCCGGTCTGGGGGATCTGCGTCATCGCCATCGACGTCGCCGTGATCTGGGCGCTGACGGCGCACGGACGCGACATCACGATGGTCGACTAGCTCCGAGTACCAACCGCAGCACCGGGTCCGGCAGCGACGTACGGCGGCATACCGCCGACGCAGCTTCCGGACCTGCTGCGTTCTCGGTGTCGTCCTCGGTCAGCGCCTGCCGCGCCGGCGTTGACGGCGGTGCACCCCGGCGACGGACCCCGGCGACAGGGGCCGTCCGAGCGGGTCGATGAACAGCGACACCGGGCCCGTCGCCGACGGCACGGCTCCCTCGAGCACCTCGATCGAGTACGAGAGCGATCCGTCGGCCATGACCGGGTCGCGGAGCACCACGACGGCGTCCTCTGGAGCGTCGTCGCCGGGCTCGAGGAAGGCGAGGACGGCGTTGGGGGGATCCTCGGCGAAGCTGTTCTCTCCCTCGGCCCACAGGCCGACGAAGTCCGACGTCCCGAGGTGACCGACGACCCGCTGGGGGCGGTCGGAGAAGAACAGGGTCGAGGGGGTGAGTCCCTCGAGCGTCAGGCGCGTGCCGTCGCTGACCGTCCGGTGGGCCGTCTGCACGAACATCGACTCGATCTCATCCAGTTGCTCACGCGTCGCTTCATCCATCTGATCCTCCCTCGATGATCCTCAGGCCAAGAAGATAGAGCATCTCCGAGCGACCAGCGGGCGGCCCGTCAGAGGTAGGAATGCCGCTCGAGCCACTTCGTGGCGAACCCGCCCCAGATCGGCGGAAGGTAGAACGTGACCATGCGGAAGGCCACCGCCGTCGACGTGGCCGCCGCCTCGGGGATGCCGATGGCGATCAGCCCGGCCGTGTAGCCGGCCTCGGCGACGCCGACCCCGCCGGGCACCGGCATGAAGCCGGCGAACAGGCTGACGAAGGTGTTGACCAGGAGCAGTTCCGCGAGCGTGGCCGAGTATCCGAAGGCCTTCAGACAGAGCCCGAGGATGATCGCGAGCATCGTCTGTGCCACCAGATTGCCGCCGAGCAGCATCACCAGTTTCTTCGGCCGATGGAGCACGCGCATCGCGTCCCTCGCGTCTTCCGCCTTGTCGGTGAGGATCCCGCGGAGTCGGTGAAGCAGCGCCCGGGTCTTCGGCATCAGCAGCGCGATGATGAAGGCGAGGACGATCAGCGCGATCGCGATGGCGATCGCCGCCCAGTCGATGTCGGAGCCCGATCCGTCGCTCGAGCTTGAGTTCCCGCCGGACAGGTCGAGGCTCGCCATCCCCGAGGCGAGGATGATCACGATCATCGCGATCTGGATCAGGAACGTGGAGAAGCTGTCGAGCATGCCGATCGACACGGCCCCCGCCCCGGGAACGCCCACCCGTTGGAAGAACCTGACTTCCAAGGCGACCCTGGCGGCGGAGCTCGGGATGGCGAGGGCGATGAACTGGATCCCGTACTGGAGCATGAGCACCGGGACGAACGTCAACTCCTTCAGCGTCGCCCCCATCGTGGAGACGGCCTGAGGGAACTGCGCCAGCGGGCTGAGGAGGAGCGCGGCGAGGAGCCACCCCTTTTCGGCGCCCTCGAACTCGGCCACGATCGAGTCGAGGCCGACGTCCGCGACCGCGGAGATGATGGCGTACGCGAGGAAGATCCCGACCCCGAGTTTGATCAGCGACCGCCAGGTGATCCGACGAACCTCTTCCAGCTCGGGGATCTCGCTGCCGCTGCGCTGTGCGACCGCCTCTCGAAGCTCTCCGAGGCTCCAGTCCTGGTCCTTGACCGCGGCACGCGTCTTGCGGTCGAGCACCGCGGGCTGAAGGAGTGGCAGCACATCGGAGATCCCGTCGTTGCCGATCGCCTCGATCGCGACGCGGATCGCCCGATCAGGGCCGACGGCGAGGGTCGTCGACACGAGGAGCTGCGCCCTGTCGCTCATGAGTTCGTTCCTCGTCGCCGCGACGTTGCCCGCCGCAAGATCGAACAGGTGCGGGGACCCGTCGTGTGCGATCAGGAGCCGGGAGCCCGTCAACCGCCCGTGGGTGACGCCCACATGGTGGAGGCGTCCCACGGCGTCCCAGTAGCCCCGGAGGAGCCCGTCGTCGATCTCGTCGGATGCCATGTCGTCCAACGATGTCGATCCGACCCTCTCGAGGACGAGCAAGGCGTCTCCCTGATCCGCCTCCCCCGCGGCGACCACAGGCAGCACGGGGACCCCGCCCCGCTGGGCGAGCAGCGTGACGAAGGCCTCGTGCTCCACCTGCTGGAATCGCCCATGCCCGACGTGTCGGGCTCGATCGCGACTCCAGATCGACTCCCAGACCGAGGCGACCAACTGACCGTCCCATGCGTCTCGACCGAAGACCTTGACGAGGAGTTCCCGACCGTCCGGCGTCGACGCGAGGAAGAGATCGACCCCGCCATGCATCCGGGGGGCCGCGACGACGCCTGCCGTGGCGACGCCCAGCTCGCCGAGCGCACGGGCGACCTGCTTCAACGTGAGGCGCCCGCCGGGGGAGCCCACGAGGAGGTGGGTGACAGATGCGGCGCCGAGGCCGATCAGGAAGCCCGCGAGGACGCCGATCGGCAGGGCGGCTCCCAGGGCGATGCTCGCCAGAGCCCCGAGCGCGATCAGCCATCGCCCGAGGTGTCGAACGGGCCGCACCATGTGGGGAGACGCCGTCACGATCACGGCCGTGGCCACCGCGACCCGGGTCGCGATGTAGATCGGAGGGGACGACGAGTTGACGAGGCCGTCGAGGCTCGTCGAGGGATCGGTGCCCGCGATGAGACCGGCCGCGATCGCGGAGGCGATGCCGAGCGCGACCGCCAGCAGCTCGTCGAGGAACAACCGTTTGCGGCCGTGGGCGATCAGCGGGATGAGCAACAGCACGAGCGGCCACAGGAGCAAGAGGTCGTAGGTGATCTCCCAGAACCCGCCGAGGAGCCCCGGCAGTTCCCCGACGAGGTCCGCTGTCGCGGTGTCGAGCCCGGTCGGCCCCGGTGCGGCGAACGAGATGAAGGCGATGCCGAAGCCGACCAGCAGCAGGATCACCGCATCGGTCGGTCGGCGCACCCGCTGTGCGTCGCTCGCCGACGAGAAGACCCTGACGCCGAAGAGCGGCCCCTCGACGGCGAGGGCAGGTGTCGGTCCCCTCACCTCGTCCGCGTCGCCGGCCGCGGCGGGCGCCTCCCCTTCGGGTGTCATCCGCACCGCAGCGTAGTCGAGGATCGGCGACAACGGGTCATCTGCCGACGGCGAGAACCGTCCTCGTCCGGCGAGGGTGATGGCGCGACCCCTCGGTGTCTGGCAGTCTCGCGGTCGTGACGTCCAAGTACCGACGTTCGCGGTCCCAGGAAGCCGGTGCCCCTGAACCGGCATCCGCCGTCGACGAGGCGATCGGAGCGGCGGAGCGATTCTGGTGGGTCAGTGTCGCGCGCGGGTCGATCGCCCTGGCGCTCGGCCTTGGGGCACTGCTGACGGGTGTCGCTCAGGCGACCCTGGTCAACTTCATAGCGTTCTATTGGTTGTTCGGGGGCCTGATGACGGCCAAGTGGGCTCACGGCGTGCGGTGGAGGGCGGGCAGCCGGCTGGGGCTGGCCGCCGGCGCGCTCGCCGTCTTCACGAGCCTGATCCTGTTGGCGCGAAACGCCGTCGCGGACGTCGTCAGCGTCGACGTGTTGATCGACCTCGTCGCGGTCACCACCGTGGCCACGGGGTGCCTGAGGTTGGTGGGTGCCTTCGAGATCGAGGAGCACACTCAGCGACGCTGGACCACCGGGGGCCTCATCCTGGGCTCGGTCGAGGTCTGCATCGGCGCGGTCTTGTTCCTGTCTGGGGAGGCGGCGACGCCGACGCTGCGCCTGACGGTGGGTGTGTGGGGGGTCGCGGCTGGCTCGCTCCTGCTGATCCAAGGGCTTCGGCTCCGAGCCCGGCGGATCGCGGCACTCTCCGAAGCGTGAGGGACTCAGGCGCCGTGGCAGCGCTTCCACTTGACGCCTGATCCGCATGTGCAGGGGTCGTTGCGACCCCGATCGGCGTCTTCGAGCGAATACACGCGATTCAGCTCCGCCGGCGCCCGGTCCTCGCGCAGCAGATCGCACATCGCGTCCATGGTCGGACGGATGTGGCTGAAGAACGCCTTGTAGCTCGGGCAGAGGTAGTGCAGGCCCTCCTCGCCGTCCGGGGTCGAAGCGAACCGGTCTTTGGGGCAGCCACCGTGACAGGCGAACCGTACGTCGCACTCCAGGCAGAACCTCGGGAGGGTGTCGCGCTTGGCCTGTCCGAACTCCTGCTGCCGGGGGAGAACGATCAGGTCGATCATCCGATCCTCGCGGATGTTCCCGAGCTTGTACTCGGGCTCGACGAAGTGGTCGCACGAGTACAGGTCGCCCGTGTGCTCCAACGCCAGCGCGAGGCCGCACGTCTCCGAATGCACGCAGAGGCCCGAGGGCTCCCCGTACCAGTTGGCGAGCGCAACGTCGAACATCTGAACGTACACGTGGCCGATGTCGCCACGCTTCCATTCCTCGAAGGCGTCGATCAAGAAGCGCCCGTATCCCTCGGGCGCGATCGAGCGATCCGTCACCAGGTCGCCGTCCTGCAGGTACAGCGGGCGGTCGCGTACGTGCTCGCCCCATCCCTCGTTCGCGATCGGCAGGAGCTCGGGGGTGCTGCGTTCGATGATGGGGATGAACTGCATGAACCGCGCCCCGCAGTCGTCGCGAAGGAAGCGGTAGACCTCACGGCCGGCGAGTTGGTTCGCCGAGTGGACCGTCGTGAGTGCGTTCCACTCGACCTCATGGCGCTGCAACACCTCCAGGCCCACCATCACACGGTCGAAGCTGCCCTTGCCGCCCTTGTCCACACGGAAGGTGTCGTGCATCTCCTTCGGCCCGTCGATCGACGAGCCCGACCAGGAACCCGTGCTCGGCGAAGAACGCTCCCCATTCGTCGTCGAGCAGGGTGCCGTTGGTCTGGATCGTGTAGGCGATGTCTTGGTGCGGCAGCTTCAGCCGCTCGGCCAGCTCCACCGATCGCCGAAAGAAGTCGAGTCCCATCATCGTGGGCTCGCCCCCCTGCCAGGCGACGACCAGCTCGGGTGCGCGGGCGTGGGCCTCGATCAGCTGCCTGAGGTAGGTCTCGAGCAGGTCGTCCGCCATCCGGAACCGGCTGCCGGGGTAGAGCATCTCCTTGGACAGGAAGAAGCAGTAGGTGCAGTCGAGGTTGCAGATGGCGCCGGTGGGCTTGGCCAGCAGGTGGAACGCACCGGGTGCCCCCGCCGGGAGCAGGCCCCCGTTGCCTCGGTCCTCGACTGTGCTCACCGGTCCAGGGTACCCGTGGACGTCAAAGGACCCCGGCGAATCGCGCCGGGGTCCGATGAACCGAAACGATGAACGATCCGGTGGCTGAGCTACATCCCCATCGATTCAGCCTTCTGGATGTCCCGACCGTGTGCGGTCAGGGCCCAGATGATGGCGAAGTCCATGGCGATGATCATGATCGAGAACAAGGGATGGACCTCGATCGTGATGAACGCGCCGATCGCGTTCACGGTCGCGGCGATCACGCCCACGGTTCGGGCGAGCACGTTGCCGGTGAACACGCCGAACCCTGAGGCCAGGACCGCGACGCCAACGATGAGATGGAACCATCCCCACGTCTCTGCGCTCTGCTCGAAGATCGAGTCCGTCGCCGTGTATGCGTCGGGATTGATGATCGCGGCGAGCCCCGCAAGAACCGCGAACGACCCGCCCAGGATCATGACGAATCCCGCGAACGAGATCCAGCCGATCGCTCCGCCGCTTGGCTGTGAGTCTGACATGTCCCCTCCCTATTCCCCCGGTGGTTGGGCCGGCCGCGGATTCTTGCATACCTATCCCCACGTTGGCTAGGGTCCTCCGACAGCTGGTTTCACGTTCGTCGAGCCCACGGCGTTGTTCCTCGCGGATGCGGAGACGAACTGAACGCGCGCACGCCGCCGGGGTCAGGGTGAGCGGACTGGGTGGCCGCTACTGGCGCCTGTGGGCCGCCTCGACGGGATCGAACCTCGGCGACGGGGTGATGCTGGCCGCGTTGCCGCTGCTGGCCGCACGGCTCACCCGCGACCCCGCCGCGGTGGCGGGGGTCACGGTCGCGGCGTTCCTTCCATGGCTGCTGTTCGGGTTGTTCGCCGGCGTCATCGCCGACCGCCTCGACCGGCGGGCGATCATGTGGATCACCGATGCGGGACGCGCCGTCGTGCTGGTCGGGCTCGCCGCGGCCGTCACCACCGACGTGATCTCGCTCCCGATCGTCTACGTCGTCGTGCTGATCCTCGGCATCGGCGAGACGCTGTTCGACACGGCGTCGCAGAGCATCCTGCCGGCGATGGTGGACGCCACCGACCTCGAGACCGCGAACGGGCGGCTGTTCGGCGCCGCCCTGGCGGCCAACGGCTTCGTCGGTCCACCGCTGGGAGGGCTCTTGTTCGGCGTTGCCGCGGCCGCGCCGTTCGCGTTCGACGCCGTCACCTTCGGGGCGAGCGCGGTGCTCATCATCAGCATCGCCGGGAGGTTCCGGCCCCGGCGCGACGATCGGACCACCGTCGCGGCCGACATCAAGGAGGGCCTCGCCTTCCTGTGGCGCCAGCGGACGATCCGGGCATTCGCCATCGGCGCGGCGACGATCAACCTCTCCTACACGGCGGCCGCCGCCGTTCTGGTCCTCTACGCCCAGGACATCCTCGGGCTCGGCGACGTCGGGTACGGACTCCTGCTCGCAGGCGCCGCTATCGGAGGGATCGCGGGAACGCTCGTCGCGGCCCCTATCGTGCGGTGGATCGGACGTCCGGCTGCCGTGCTGTCGTCGGTGGTCGCGCTCGCGATATCCCTGGGGTCGATGGCCTGGATGACCAGCCCGTGGGCGGCCGCGGCCGCGCTCGCCGGGTTCGCATTCGCCTCGGAGGTGTGGGACATCGTCGCGGTGTCGTACCGCCAGGCGGTCACGCCCGATGCCTTGCTCGGCCGTCTCATGGCGGGGTATCGGGTGATCGCCTACGGGGCATTCCCCGTCGGCGCCGCGCTCGGGGGCGTGCTCGCCACCGCGATCGGGTTGCGGGCTCCGTTCGTGGTCGGCGGCCTGGTCATCCTGGCGCTGCTCGTCTACCTCGCGCCGGTGATCGTGCGGAGCGACCTGGCGGACGTGGGATCGGCCTAGGCACCCCAACGATACGCTGGCCCGAGTGCACATCTTCGTGGCGGGCGAGAGCGGGGTCATCGGGCGACGGGTCGTCCCTGTGGCGTCGAGATCACTGAGGGACTGAGAGATGCCGAGCCACGCACGCGGTCGACTGAGATCGGACCCGTTCGGGTACCGGGCGACCAAGAAGGGGGAGGTCCGGATCGATCGTGGAGGCCGAACCGTCGCCACGGTGCGCGGGGCCGAGGCCGACCGGTTGCTCGCTGCCATCGAGGCCGCCGAGGATGACGTCGCGGTACAGCAACTTCTGGCGCGCGCGACGGGCAACTACCGCCGCGGCAACGAACCTCGCGGCTGAGCGCACCGAAGGCGCCAGCATCGACGGGGGGTTAGACGTGGCCGTGCTCGGCGGCCTCCGCCTCCGCCTTGGTTCGGTGCACGACTCCGTCCGGATGCTCCGGCGGCGCGTAGAGCGAGTAGAGCTTCAGGTCGCCCTCGCCGGTGTTCACCACGTTGTGCCAGACGCCGGCCGGGACGATGATCGCCCAGTCCTCTGACACGTCGTGGGTCTCCTCGGTCACGTCCTCGCTCGGCCCGAACTCGACGCGACCTCTTCCGGACTCGATGCGGAGGAACTGGTCCAGATGGGGATGGGCCTCCAGGCCGATGTCCTCACCCTCCGCCAGCCGCATCACCGTCAGTTGCACGTGTCCGCCCGTGAAGAGCACCGTGCGGAACGCCTCGTTGTCGAGCGTCGCACGCTCGATGTCACCTACCCATCCGAGCATCGCGGCTCACCTCCTTGAATGTCGGGCGCGCTCAGCGCCCCTCGATCTCAGACTAGCGCCGCATCGCGCGTCGTCCGGAGCCGAACGCCTCTCTCAGGACAGGTCCATCACGGTGTCGAGGCCACGGTGGACCCCGACGAGGTCGCCGACCTTCCGGATCGCGAGGAGCGCGCCACCCACGTAGGGAATGGCGCTAGTCCCCGCGTCGTGCCGGATGCTGAGCCGCTCGTCCTCCTGGCCGAACAGGCTCTCGACGGATATCACGAAGCTCGGCAGTCGGACCGAATGGACCTGGGTCCCCCCGAAGTCGGCACCTCGTGCCTCCGGTTCGCCCTGGGTGTCGCCGATCGGCATCGCGAGCTCGGGACGACCGATGTTCGCCAGGCGGTCGGCCAGCTCGCGGGCCGTCCCGCTCGGTGCGTCCACCTTGGTCGCTCCGGCGTAGTCGATGACCTCCCAGCTCTTCACCCACCGGGCGGCCACCTCGCTGAACCGCATCATCAGCACGGCCGTGATCGAGAAGTTGCCGCATGCGAGCACGCCGAGCCCGTGCGCTCGTGCGGACCCGTCGATCGCCTCGTAGTCGTCGCCGGTGAGGCCCGAGGTCCCGACGACCACGTGCGCGCCGGCATCGAGCGCTTCGAGGATGTTCTGCCGGGCCACCGAGGGGTGGGTGTACTCCACGAAGACGTCGGGCTCCGACGCCAGCGCCTCGGTGGTCGTCCCGCTGATCACGACGTCCACGTCCGGGATGCCGAGCACGTCGCCGGCCGGCTCGCCCGCGTGCGAGCGCGAGACGGCGCCGACCAATCCCACGTCGTCCGTCTCGACGATCCCGAGCGTGAGCGCGGATCCAGCCCACCCGGTGGCCCCGGCGACGACCACCCTGATGCGCTGCGCTTGCCCGCTTCCCGTCACCCTGCTCCCACCCGCCGCGTCGCTAGGGGAGCTCGAAGCCCGCGACCGTCGGATGGTCGGCCGTCGATGCACCGACCTGCGCTGCCCCGCCGGGCGAGCCCAGCCCCGACACCGCGTCGGTGAAGTACTCCGCGTTGATCGTTGCGAACGGCTTCCACTCGCCGGGCACTTCCTCCTCGGAGAAGATCGCCGTGACCGGGCATGCGGGGACACACGCGTCGCAATCGACGCATTCGGCGGGCTGGATGTAGAGCATCCGGGCCCCCTCGTAGATGCAGTCGACCGGGCACTCGTCGACGCAGGCGCGGTCCTTCACGTCGATACAAGGCTCTGTGATCACGTATGCCATGCCGTCAGCGGTCCTTCCTCGCTCGGGGGTCTCGAAGGGTCAATATACGCGCCTACATGTGCTCGAGGAGGTAGTCGACGTACTCGGGTCGAAGGGAGTCGGGCAGCCCCCTGTCGGCCCTCGTGTAGCCGTTGATGGCGGAGATCGTGCTCGCCATGTCCATGCCCGAGTCCTCGAGGTCGCCGACCTGGCCCTCGGCGGCCGGGATCGAGCGCAGGAGTCGCCAGAGCCAATCGAGGTCGCCTCCCGCCTTGGCCGAGCCGATGGCGCGGTCGTGCAGCTCGGAGGAGCTCATGGTCTCGAGATCTTCGCGCGTGATCACGGGGCTCACCCTACTCGCGGAGCGAAGGCGGCTACGCCCTGAAGCGTGGTCCATGACCGGGCACGATCAGATCCGCTACCTCCATCACCCGAGATCTGTTCGAGAACATGGCCTCCGGGTCTTCGGCGATGGGATCCTCTCGCGAGTGCTCGTCCCACCACAGGTGGGTCAATGCGACGGTGCCCTCGACCGTCCGTACGAGCGTCGTGATGTCCTGCGCCGTATGCCCCGGGGTCGCCATGAGCCGGACCTCCGGTGACAGTTCCGCGCCGTCGGCCGGCCTGTCCGTCCACACGTCGCCCTCGTAGATCGCCCAGAAGTCGTGAACCCGGACGTTCTCGAATAACCCGACGTTGATCGTGTGATCGGGGTGGTGGTGGCTCAGGATGACGTCGGTGACGTCGGCGTTCGTGAGCCCCAGCCGCTGGAGCGGATCCAGGATCGCCGACCTGTTCGGCACCATGCCGGGGTCGACGATCGCCACGAGTCCGTCGTCGCGAACGCAGCTCACCGTCCCGGCGACCCGGTCACCCACGTAGCCGTCGAACAGGACATCGACCGTTGCCATCGATCGTCTCCTCCCTCGCGGCCCCGGGCCAGTACGGCTCCGGGCCAGATCCTAGGGACAGTACGACGCCGCCTCCAGCTCGGCCGCCACCCCGTCGATCGTCGCCGCGAGTTGGACCACCCGGCTCCGGTAGACGCCCCGGCTCTCCTTCCGCGCGTCGCGGAGGGCCTCGAGGAGCGACGCGGCATCCACGGCCACGCCGTTGCGGGCCCGACCCAGCTTCCGGTACTCCGAGTACAGATCGAGCGGGTCGGACAGCTGTCCCTGCGCGCCCCAGGAGATGTTCTCGTAGTCGGGGTCGTGGTGGAGCTGCTCGACCAGGAAGCTCTCGCGCGACAGGATCGCGGCCAGTCCGGTCAGGTCCACCGCGCCCAGAGCGTTCTGAGCCTTGGCCCAGCGTCCCTGCCGGATCGCTCGCATCGACGCGTTCAGCATCGTGACGTCCCACTGGGTCTGCTCGTGCGGGTAGATCGTGTCGTCGGAGAACGAGAGCGCGGTGAACTCGTCGAGGGAGCGGCGCAGCGCCTCACGCTGATGCTCGAACGAGCAGTCCGACGGAGCGATCGCCTTCGCGGTCTTCCACGCTGCGTCGAGCCGCTCGTAGGCCGTGAGCACGGCGGCCGCGTCGGCGCCGTAGGCCTCCATCACGGCCGGATCGATGTGACGGCCGAGGTTCTTGATCCGCTTACCGAAGTTGTAGGGGGCAAGTTCACCGTCCATATCGAGCGCGATCCTCGTCTCGGCCTGTAGCACGGGAAGCAGCGCGTCGAAGTCGAGCGTGTCGATCGAGTCGTAGTCGGTGTGGTAGCGCATGAAATACGTGTAGTCGCTCGCGCCGAACGTGATCGCGGGCGCGCCCTCGGCCGTGTAGGTGAAGTTGTCCTGCCAGGCGAACACCTCCGACAGCCCGAACCCGTCGATCAGTCCGTCCGCCTGACTTTCCGCGAGCGATCCGGCGACGAAGGGCCGCATCTCCTGCGGCAGGCTCACGCCCAGCTGGTAGGGAGGGGAGTGGACCTCCCAATTCAGGATCGCTACGGCGTCGGACTGCCACTCGGTGTGTGACGACGTGATGCGGTGATGGGCGCCCTGGAGCCAGTCGTAGTAGGCGTCCGCCAGGCCGTACTCCTCGCCGGTCACCGGCGCGAAGATCCATGTGTACTCGGGCTGGTAGCCGCTCTCGACGACGCTCTTGGCCAGCGCGAGCACCATCCCGATCGCCACCGAGTCGTCCGCCGCCGAGGTGAACCAGGCGTCCTGGTGCGCCGTGAGGACGATGGCTCGATCCGGGTACGTCGACCCGGTGATCTGTCCGATCGGCTGGAAGGCGGTCGAGTCGAGCAGGTTCTCGGCGTCGATCTTGACGCGGGCCCGGACCCTGCCCTCGTCCATCGCGGCCACGAGCCTGGCCGCCGAATGCTTGCTGATGATCGCCAGGGGGGCGCAGGCGGTCGTGCTGCACTCTCCGTCGTTGCTCCCCAGCGCTCGCCCGTCGCCGGCCGAGTACCAGAGTTGATCCGGGGCCGACGCCATGATGACGGCCTTGGCGCCGTGGGCCTTCGCCTCGTAGGCGATGTAGTTGGGCCAGATGCCGAGCCGGTCGTAGTCCCACCACGCGAACACGATCTTGCCCTCGACGTCGAGACCACGATAGTCCGCCCTGGTTCCGTACCCGACGGGCACGACCCTGCCGGCGACGCCGCCCGGCGCCGTGCCGGGGACCCCGCCGTTGGACGTCGCGCGGAATCGGGCGTCGAATCCCACCCCGTCGACCGCGACCGACCCCTTCTCGAACAGCCAGCCGTCGCCGGTGAACTCCTCGACCTCGACGTCCTCGAGTCCGATCTCGTTCATCTCGCCGGCGATGTAGTGGGCCGTCTCCTCGTCCTGCGGGGTTCCCAGCACCCGGAAGCCGAGCGGCGAGGAACCGATCGTGCCCAGGTGTTCGGTTACCTCCTCGACGTAGCCGACGTCGAGATGCTGCAGTGGATCGGGCGCCGCGACGGCGTCGGGGGCCTGCAGCACGGGGGCGCCCAGGCCGAGCGCGAGCGCGAGCGCGAGGGTGGCGGTGGACCATCTGCGGATGTTCATGATCGTGCTCCTTGAGATGAGGATCGGCGCGCCATGCGGGCGAGCCCATCGAGGATGAGGTCGAGGCCGAAGCTGAACGCCGCCTCGTCGTCTCGGTAGATGCGCGGCGCGAGCGCCACGAGGTTGGGGTACTCGGATGCGGGCAACGCTGCGAAGCTCGCCCGCCACGTGGCGTCGGCGTCCGACCCCACCTCCGCGTCGAGCGCCGAGGCGCCGGCGGCGTAGTTCTCGAGCACCTGGAAGGCGAGCGCCGTTCGATCCGGACCCAGGCCCGCCGAGGACAGCGCCTCGAGCGCCGCCTCCGAGAGGCGCTGGTTGTTCGGCAGGGGAGCGGGGGACGTCGACAGCACGTGCGCCAGGGCGGGGTGGTCCAGATAGACGCGCCGAACCCGCGCGGCGATATCGGTGAGGTCCGTGCGCCAGCTCTCCGACGCGGCGTACCCGTCGATCGCCCGCCCCAGGAGACGGTCGGCGATCGCGATCATGAGGTCGTCCTTGTCGCGGAAGTGGCGGTAGACCGCGGTAGGGTCGACGCCGAGCTCGTCTCCGAGACGGCGCATCGTGACGGCCTCGAGGCCCTCCCGGTCGGTGATCTCGATGCCGACCTCCACGATGTGCTGAGGGGTCAGCCGACCGGGGGCCGACGAGGTCCCTGCCGCGTCCTCGTTCCGGCGGATCTGCGTCACGGACTCGATCTCTGCCTTCACCATGTGCGGGGATGCTGACACGGCCTGTCCGCCGTTGTCAACAGCGTTGACACCGGCGATGACATCGAGCGAAGACACCTTGTCGTCCGCCTCGAAGGCCCGCAAGATGCCGGGGTGGCGACCTCTCGGGACCGTCGGCGCGCGGCGACCTCCAGGTCGCTGCACGCTCCCGACCTGCAATCCGTCGCGTTCGTCGAGTTGTTCTTCGACGTGGTCTTCGTGTTCGCGGTCACGCAGGTCACCACCGTCACGGCGGAGCACCTCGATCTCCTGCACGTCGGCCGGGCGATGGTGGTCTTCTGGCTCGTCTGGTGGGCTTGGACGCAGTTCACCTGGACGTTGAACCCCGCCGACACGACCCACGTCTGGGTCCAGGTCGTGACGCTCCTGGCCACCGCGGCCGCGTTCGTGATGGCGTCCTCGGTCTCGCGGGCCTTCGGCGACGAGGCCCTGTGGTTCGCCGTCCCCTACGTCGTGGTGCGAGTCTTGGGCCTCGGGCTCCAGCTCCGGATCGCCTCTGAGGGCGACTCCGGGCGGGAGGCGGGGACGCCGCGCGCCAGGCGGGTCGCCCAGTGGGCGGCCCTGTCGTCCCTCGGCCTGGTGGCGGTGCTCGTCGGCGCGTTCGTTCCAACGCCGGCCCGGACGTGGATCTGGGTGTTCGCGATCGCGCTCGACATGGTGGCGGCCGTGATCGGTGGCAGATCCGGCGATCCGTCGGAGATAGCCCCCGGCCACTTCGCCGAGCGACACGGGCTGTTCGTGATCATCGCGCTCGGCGAGTCGCTGATCATCGCGGGCACGGCGGCCGCGAACGAGATCCGATCGCTCGAACTGGTGACGCTGGCCGGAGCGGGGCTGGCGGTCGTAGGGCTCATGTGGTGGAGCTACTTCGCCTGGTTCAATGACGACCTCGAGGCCGCGTTCGAGGCCGTGCCGCCCGTGCGCCGCGGGAGCGCGGCCCGTGACGCCTACAGCCTGGCGCACTTCCCGTTGGTCGGCGGCATCGTCGGCATCGCGATCGCTGCCGACCTCATGGTGCTGCATCCCACCGATCCGGTCGAGGCGCCGGCGATCGCCGCCCTCGCGGTCGGCATCTCGCTGTTCATGCTGGCGACCGTCCTGGCTCACTGGCGTCTGCGTCGACGGGTGCTGGTCCCGCGGCTCACGATCACGCTCGTGACGGCCGGCGTCCTGGTCTTCGTGGTCGGCGTGCCGCCCGTGTGGCCGCTCTCGATCGTGGCCGTGGGACTGGCCGTGATCGGGTTCGCCGAGCGGAACCGGCTGCCGGGAGCGATCCCCGGCCCGGAGGAGACGACCTCCCAGTAGCGGCGGAGAACGGGCGCTCAGCGTCGCAACGAGGTCGCTCGCCCGTCTCCTACCGGTAGCGCTAGGCTCCGAGGATGGATGGTCGCCAGCAACACCTCGTGATGATCCTCGCCCGTGACTTCGCCTCGAGGCTGGCCACCGCCGTGTTCCTGGTCGATCCCTCGGGGAGCCTCGTGTACTTCAACGAGGCGGCCGAACGCGTGCTGGGTCAACCCTTCATCGAGGGCCGGGCCGTGAGCGCCGACGAGTGGTCGAGCGCCTTCCTGCCGGTCGATGTCGATGGCTCGCCCCTGGCGTTGGAGGAACTGCCGCTCGGGATCGCGCTGACGCAGCATGTACCGGCACATCGTGCCTTGAGGATCGTCGGCACCGACGGCGCCAGCCGAGCCATCGAGGTGACCGCGTTCCCGATGTTCGCGCACACCGACGAGTTCGTCGGCGCGGTGGCGATCTTCTGGGAGAAGCGGGAGGGTCCGTAGGTGAGGGTTCGCGTCTGGGGCTGCCGCGGCTCGATCGCAGCTCCGGGTCCCGAGACGATCCGCTACGGGGGGAACACTGCCTGCGTCGAGGTGCGCACCTCGGACGGGGGCGTCATCGTGCTGGACGCCGGCACAGGTGCGAGGCCGCTGGGTATCGCACTCGAGGCGGAAGGTGCCAGGAGGATCGATCTACTGCTCACGCACCTCCACATCGACCATCTCGAAGGCTTGGGGTCGTTCGCCCCGATATGGACCGCCGACACCGACCTCCACATCTGGGGTCCCTCATCTCCCACCCGCTCGCTCGGGGATCGCATCGCCACCTACTTCTCTCCGCCGCTGTTCCCCGTTCACCTGTCCGAGGTCCCGGCGCGGCTCACGTTTCACGATGCTCCGGAGGCCGCGTGGAACATAGGAGGAGCCACGGTGAGAGCCGAACCGACGATGCATCCAGGACCAACAGTCGGGTACCGCATCGAGGAGGATGGCCGGGCGCTCACGTATCTGACCGATCACGAGCCCGCCTTGCACTCCGACCTCGCGTCCGCGTCGGCGGAGTGGATCTCGGGCCATGCGCTCGCCGACGGCGCGGACGTGCTCATCCACGACTGCCAGTACGAGGAGACCGAGTACCGAGCCAGGATCGGCTGGGGGCACACGAGCGTCGCCGACGTGGCGCTGTTCGCCGAACGAGCCAACGTCGATCGTCTGCTCCTCTTCCACCATGACCCGATGCACACCGACTCCGAGCTCGAACTCATGCTCCACAAGGTGCAGTCGCTCTGGGCAGTGGACGGTTCCAGGTGCGAGCTCGCCGCAGAGGGTATGGAGTTCGAGGTCTGATCCTCGCCGAGGATCCGGTTTCGAGCTTCCGCGCGCGCGTCGCATCCACGCCGGTCCGATGGTGTTCCGCGACGGCGACTACTTCGGCCGGGCCGTCAACGCTGCTGCCAGGATCGTCGACTACGCCCGTCCCCGGGAGGTACTGGCGAGCCAAGCCGTTGCCGCGGTCACCGAGGGCACCAGCATCGAGTTCGAAGAGATCGGACCGGTCGCGCTCAAGGGCGTCACCGACCCGCTCGTGCTCCACTCAGCCCGCTCGGCCACGCCGCGCTGACCGCCTCGGCGAGGCGCCCTATCCAGGGGGGTTGACGGACATGCGGATGCCGAGCGAACACCTGGACCCTCGACGGGGCCCTTCGGCCAGATGGAAGGGCCGGCCGTCCCGCACGCCGCCGAGGCCCGGGCCGCGCATCAGCACCATGTCCCCCGGCCCGGGCTGCCACTCCGAGACGACCTCCCCCCGCCTGTCGCGGCAGATCGCGAACCTGGATCGGCCATAGACGGTCACGACGGCCACCAGCCTGCGGTACCACTTGCCGTCCATGTGCGGGGTGATCCCGAGCGACCCGGGCCGGTACCGAGTCACGCCGATCTCGTTCGGCCTCCAGGTGGCCAGACCGCGGATACCCGTGTCCGATGACCCGACGGCGATGCCGAGCTCCTGGGCGAGCGCGCGCATCATCGGGAACCCGTCCATAGGGGCCTCGACGTCGTAGCCGTCGATCTCCATGCTGACCTTCCCGTAGGACCCACTCATCGAGCGGAACGGGCCCGAGTCGACCTCACGGCGGAGCTGAAAGCGGAAGGACTCGTTGAGGGCCGCCGGAAGGAAGCTCGCGCCTCCCTCCTTGACCTCGAGAAGGGCGCGTCCAAGTTCGACACCATCCTGGAGCACTTCCACCCGAGGATGGTACGCGGTCGCTCCGGAGCTGCGTCGAGCGAGGCCGGCTGGCGCAAGGAGTCCCTGCATGGCAGGCGCTTTCGGTGCCCTCGGCAGGAATCGAACCTGCGACACCCGGTTTAGGAAACCGGTGCTCTATCCACTGAGCTACGAGGGCCGAGGGCCGACTTGGAGATTCTAGCGTTGACGCCCTTTCCCCAACGTCATACGCTGTATGACATGGCGAAGCGTACGACACGTGTTGTCACGGTGTCGCTCCCGCCGGCGGCAGCGGAAGACTTCGATCGCATGGCCGCCGATGAGGGCCGCAACCGCAGCGAGTTGTTCCGGGAGATGCTCGCGGTGTATCGCGCCTACGTGGAGACACGAAGCTTCGAGTCGCTGCAGCGATACGGCGCCGCCCAGGCGTCCCGCAGGGGGATCAAGACCGAGGACGACGTCGAGCGCCTGATCCAGGACGCTCGTACTTGAAGGTCGTCCTCGATACCAACATCCTGATATCGGCGTTCGTGTTCCCCGGGGGAGCCCCCGAGTTCGTCTATCGCGCGGGGATCGAGAAGCGGATCGACCTCGTGACCTCGCCGCCGCTGCTGGCTGAGTTCGGCCGAGTGCTGATCGAGAAGTTCGGATGGGACGCTGCGATGACCGAGCGGGCCGTCGGGCAGGTCGCGCGCGTCGCGAAGGTGGTCCGGCCAACCACGACCGTGCGTGTCGTGGAGGATGATCCCGCCGACGATCGAGTCCTCGAGGCCGCTGCAGTAGGCGAAGCGGAGGTGATCGTCTCCGGCGATCGACACCTCACACGGATCGGGGAGTGGGAAGGGATCCGGATCCTGACCGCGCCAGCTCTGCTCGCCGAGCTCGGGATCGATGCAAACGGACTTTGATGCCCTCATAGCGCGCCGCGCACGCTGTTTAGGAAACCGGTGCTCTATCCACTGAGCTACGAGGGCCGAGGCGGGGCTGCAGAGGACGTGGCAGAAACCCCCCGCAACGCGACGCCGAGGCGTTCGAGTCTAGCGAGCGAGCGTCGGAACGCCCTGCTGCATGGTCCGACTGGCAGAAGCGCGGCTTCCGGCCAGGCAAGTACTGGGGTGTTGGCATGGTTGGGATCGGCCGTCAGGCGGCCGAAGAGGTGGCCGAGCGCTTGCCATGACGGTGCCAGGTCAAGGCATTAACGCCATGGCGAACCCCCGGCAGGTCCGCGTCCGTGCGAACGTGCCCGACGCCGTGAGTGCGGCCCGAGCGATGTCTAGGATGGCGGTGCCAACCTGGGGCATCGACGAAGGAGGAGCGACATGACGGCGAGTTCCGCGTTCAGCGACGACGGGTGGAAGACCGTGCTCGGGGGACCACCGAGTGCGGGCCTGATCGTGCTCACCGCCCAGAGCGGCGGCACGTGGAGCGAGACGTGGGCGATGTCGAAGGCCTACGCGGAAGCGCGCCAGAAGCACGGCGAGAGCGAACTCCTGGACGAGGTCGTATCGGCGAAGCCCAAGTTGGAGCGCTCCAGCTACCGAACGCCCGAGGAGCTCCGGGCGAGCTGCCTCCAGCGGATCCGCGACGCGATCGGAGTGCTCGATGGCACCGCGATGCCGGAGGAGATCGACGACTACAAGCGCTTCATCGTGCACCTGGCCCACGTGGTCGCGGCAGCGCACCGCGAGGATGGACGCGACGTGAGCGCCGCTGAGGATGACGCGATCCAGGCGATATCAGACGTGCTCGGCGTCCCGGGGGAGCCCCCGAGCTCGTCTATCGCGCGGGGATCGAGAGGCGGATCGAATTCGTGACCTCGCCGCCGTTGCTGGCTGAGTTCGGCCGAGTGCCGATCGAGAAGTGAGCTGGTGAAGCCGTGACTAGCTGACAGCGTCTCGGAGCCAGCTGGTCAGGATGCGGTCGAGGTCGGGCGAGAAGGGGCCCGCCTCGCCGAGATCGGCAGGATCGGACAAGGTCAGCATGTGCCCAACACCAGGTATGCGCTCCAGCGTGAGCGACGCTGGGTCCCCTCCGAAGTCGGAGCGCCAAACCCGGATGCTTTCTTCGATCGGGACCCAACGATCTCGCTCGCCGTAGATCAGCAGGGTCGGCACGCGGAGCCGTGAGATCACATCGGCGACATCCAGATCGAGCTCGAAGCGTTCCTCCGTAGCCTCCTGCTCGATGTCGGCTGAGGTGGGGAGGAACGCCCACCGGAACCATGATTCAGCCTCTGCGCCTCCGAGGACCTCCGCCGCCGCCGCTCGGTCTCCACGGGCGTACAGGTCCTCGAAGGTGGATCGCACCTTATGTGCCCGGCCGATGTCCCGCTCGCTGAATCCGCGTTCGCGCAACACGTTCTCCATCCCGAAGTGCATCTGTTTCGACGGCGATACTCCCGAGGACGATGCGGCGATGACGAAGGCGATCTCGGGGAAGTCGGCCGCCGCCATCGGTCCAACCCAGCCGCCCTGGCTCAGTCCCCATACGCCGACCTTGGAGCCATCGATCTCGGGCTCAGCTGCGACCGCAGCCACGGCGCATCGGGCGTCGGAAGCCAGGACCCTGAGCGAGACTCCGGCTCGTCCCCCTGACTCGCCCTCGCCCCGGCGGTCGAACGTGAACACGGCGATGCCTGCGAGCGAGATGGTATCCGCGAGGTGCTCGTAGATGGGTTCCGAGCGAACGCCTTCGGAAGCGCTGTGCAACGCGACTACCGCTGTGACACCGGTTGAGCTCTCGGGGAACCGAAGTGAGCCCACGAGGGTGGTGCCGTCTTCAGCCGAGAACCGAAGATCCCGCGTGGTCGCTGGCATGCCTCATCCTAGAGCCCCCCAGGATCGGGCCCAATGATCGCGCCAACGCGGAGCTGGGACATCCTCTCGTCGATCTGGGCGCGCGGGGAAACGCGTGACCCGTCGTGCTAGACTGACGACTGGTCAGTATGGACGCATCAGGTCAGCCCGCCAGAACCCGAACTCGCCTCCCGCCGGACGTGCGCCGCGAGCAGGTACTCGATGCAGCGGAGCGGACGATCCTGTCGCGGGGTATCGATGACACGACGATGGCCGACGTCGCCGAGGAAGCGGGTATCGCCAAGGGTACGGTCTACCTCTATGTCGACTCGAAGGAGGACCTCCTCGGAGTGCTCCGCATCAGGTTCGCGCACAGGCTGACCGCGGATATCGAGTCGCTTCTACCCCTCGGCGGAAGGGGGAGCCGCGCCAGGCGGCTCGACGCCTACGTGAAGGGGCTCGCCGAGGCCTATTCCCTCAGGCACAGGCTGTTCCACGCCTTGTTCCAGGATCGCTCGGCATCGACATCGGTCATCATCGATGCCGCCCGCGCCCCGCTCCTCCTGTTCGTCGAGGATGGGATCGCCGCCGGGGACTTCGACGTTCCCGACCCCGAGGCCGCTACGGAGTACTGCCTATGGGGGATCCACGGCACCCTGATCACGGCCGCTCACGATCCTGCCGGCCCGGCGGCCGCGGTGTCGTCCCTCCAGGGTTTGGCTCGTCGCTGCCTGGGCGTCTAGGCGCCACCTCCTACCACGTCCAGAAGTCCCTTGACACTACTGACGTCAGGTCAGTACACTCTGCCCACTACTGACGTAGAGTCAGTACAACGGGAAGGAGGTCCGATGGACCACGCGATCGAGGCTCACGACCTGGCGAAGACATTCGCTGGAGGGACGGAGGCGCTACGAGGCGTGTCGTTCGCGGTCTCGCCGGGCGAAGTGTTCGCCTACCTGGGCCGCAACGGGCAGGGAAAGACCACCACGGTTCGGATCCTGTCGACGCTCACGATCGCCTCGAGAGGGCGAGCGAGCGTCGCCGGATACGACGTCGCCTCGCAGGCGGTCGACGTGCGCGCTTCGATCGGTGTCACGACCCAGGCGGCTGCGCTCGATCCGGAGATGACGGGGCGCGAGCACATGGATCTGGTGGCAGGCCTGTGGGGACACCGTGGCGATGCCGCCCGCCGGCGAGTACGAGATCTGCTCGAGGCATTCTCGCTCACCGGCGACGCGGATCGCCTGATCCGCACCTATTCGGGCGGGATGAAGCGGCGGCTTGACCTGGCCGGCGCACTCACGAATCGACCTCAGGTCCTGTTCCTGGACGAGCCCACAACCGGGCTCGACGTGCAGAGCCGATTGGCCCTGTGGGATCAGGTGCGCGAGCTGCGCGACGAGGGCGCTGCCGTGTTCCTCACGACCCAATACCTGGAGGAGGCCGAGGCGCTCGCGGATCGAGTGGCCGTGATCGAAGCGGGCCGGCTCGTTTCTATCGACACCGTCGCCGGCATGAAGGATGCGACGGGCGCACCGAGCCTAGAAGGCGCCTTCCTGCGCCTGACCGGCGCGGACGCCGAGCTTCGAGCCGTCGCCGTAGGAGGTGTGTGAGATGCGGAAGTTCCTGCGGGACGTGACGCTGATCTTCGGACGGGCGATGCGCCGCGGCATACGCCAGCCGCAGATGGCCTTCGTCTTCCCAGTGGTGTTCCCACTGTTCATGATCGTGCTGATGTCGCAGCTATATCGCGACATCACGCTGCTTCCCGGGTTCCCGGCGGAGTCGTACGTCGACTGGATCGCGCCCGGGATCTTCCTGATGTCGGCGATGTTCGGCGCAGGCGCCTCCGCGAACGCGCTGATCGACGACGTCGGTTCGGGCTACCTCGACCGGCTCCGCCTGCTGCCGGTGCATCCTGCGGCGCTGCTGCTCGGTCGGCTCCTGTTCGACACCATGCGCGTCGCGACCGCGGGCCTCGTCGTGCTCGCCGCCAGCGTGGCGATGGGCGCGAACGTGCGCGCGGGGCTTGCCGGCCTGCCGGGCATGTTCCTGCTGCTCGTTCTATGGACCCTGGCCTACGGCGGTCTGTTCTATCTGGTTGGCCTGAAGACGCGCAGCTCCGAGAAGCTGAACGCGCTGGTCCCGCTGTTCCTGCCCATCGCGTTCCTGTCGACCGTGTTCGTGCCGCGCGCGCAGATGCCCGGCTGGATCCAGGCCGTCACACGCGTCAACCCCTACAGCTACGTGGTCGACGGCGTCCGCGGGTTCATGACGGCCGAGTTCTCATGGGCTGTGTTCGCGACCGCGGTCGGCGCCGCGCTCGCGGCCGTGCTGCTGACCCATTTCCGCAGCGCGAAGATATTCGCCGCACTGGCGCGGGCCGACTGATGCCGTTTCGACGCAGGAAGGAGAGATCGATGACCCAGATCGCCGTGACCAAGAAGATCGAGCGCTCGATCGACGACGTGTGGCCCGTGCTGGCCGACTTCGCCGGCACCGCCACGTACAACCCTGAAGTACTCGCGAGCCGCAGCATGAACGGCCTCGCGACCGGCCTCGGCGCCCGGCGCCACTGCCAGCTTGACCAAGGTGGGCAGAAGTGGACCGAGGAGGAGATCATCGAGTTCGAGGCCGACAGGCACCGATACGTCTTGAGGATCGTCGAAGGTCCCGGCAAGCCACCGATCGACGATGTCCGTGTCGAGATGTCGGCACACGCCGATCGGCCTTGAGCGGACCGCCGTGACGGCTCGAGCATTCCTGGAGGGCCATGGCCTCAGGCAAGTGATCCTGGCGCGCATCGGAGGGCTGGCGCTTCGGCCGGTGCTCCGACGCGTGCTGGACGGACTCGACCACTATCTCCGAACCGGCGAGCCGGTGCCCGACCGCCGGTTCCTGGCGCACCAGCGAAAGGGGGCGGAAGTTCGGCGTTAGGCGAGCCACCGGCGTATGCGTCCCGCTCCGCACGGCTTGCCCGGCAGGATAGAAGCCCGCTTCCTCCTTGACGCGTCGAGGTTGTAGTGTCACGCCACAGCTGGATCCCGAGGTCCGGAGGGGAGCGTGTCCGAGCGTCGTCGAACCGAGGGATGGCCGGCGCTTCTGGTCGCCGGCTTGATGATCGGCGCCATCGAGGCCATCGTCGCGGTCTCCCTCGCTGCGCTGGTCTTCTCGGGCTCCCTCCAGTACTTCCTCACCCCGGGCGTCGGTCTGTACCTCGGCGCGGCGGTCGTCAACGCTCGCGATCTTCGCCTGGCTCGCGGGCACCCGAGGCGTGGTAGGCGGCATCCAGGTGGCCGTCGCGGCCGTACTGACGATCGTGGCTGCGACCGCGGCCGCCAATACGTTCGGTAGCGCCGAGCGAGGCTTCCTCACCGTCGTCGCCGCGACCCTGGTCGTGACGGTCCTGTGCGGGGTCGTGTTCTGGGTGCTCGGCAGGCGCCGGCTCGGCAACCTGATCCGGTTCGTGCCCTACCCGGTCGTGGGAGGGTTCCTCGCCGGCACTGGATGGCTGCTGTTCAAGGGTGGGATCTACACCGCGGTCGGAGAGGACGGACTCGCTGACCAGCATCGAGCGAGCTCGCCGCCCGAGACGAGCCTGGTCCGATTGCTCCCGGCGCTCGCGTTCGGGGTGATCCTGCTGCTCGCCGTGCGGATCGCTGAAGCGGCCCATCGTGATCCCGGTGGTGATCGGGCTCGGGCTGGTGGCGTTCGTGATCGTCGCGCTCGCCACCGGCTCCTCGGTCGAGCACCCTGCGCGGGGCAGGGTGGTTGCTCGGACCGTTCGAGACGACCCGGCTGTGGCAGCCGTGGACCCTTCGCGCACTGACCGGCGCCGACTGGTTGGCCGTGCTCGAATCGTGGCCCGCGATCCTCACCGGCGTGTTCGTGGCCACGATCGCGCTGCTGTTCAACGTCAGCGGGACCGAGATCGTGCTGGATCGCGACCTCGACACGAACGAGGAGCTGCGCGACTCGGGGGTCTTGAACGTCATCTCCGGCGCGCTCGGCGGGATCCCCGGCTACCACGCGCTGTCGTTGACCGCGCTCGCCGAGCGCATGCGCGTCGACGCCCGGGCCGCGGGGGTCGTGGCCGCGCTGGTCCCACTGGGTGCGGTCGTGTTCGGTGCCTCGCGTCGTCGAGCTGATCCCTCGGATGATCGTGGGTGGGGTGCTCGTGTTCTTGGGCCTGGCCTTCATCGTCGAGTGGGTCTGGGACAAGCGACGGTCCTTGCCGCCGATCGAATACGGGGTCGTCGTGGTGATCCTGGCCGTGATCATCGCCCGAGGGTTCTTGCCGGGGGTCGTCGTCGGGCTCGTGCTCGCCGTGGTCCTGTTCGCCATCAGCTACGGGCGGGTGGAGCTCGTGCGCGAGGTCGCGTTCGGCGAGACCTACCGCAGCAACGTCGACCGGCCACCGGCCGAACGCGCCGAGCTGCGCGCGCTCGGGGAGCAGGTCCAGATCCTGCGGGTGAACGGGTTCGTGTTCTTCGGTTCGACCAACGGCCTGCTCGAGCGGATCCGACATCGCATCGAAGCGGGGCCGCTCGCGTTCTTGGTGATCGACCTGCAGCGGGCCACGGGCGTGGACTCCTCGGCGGTGGCCGCGTTCGCCAAGGCGATGCGCCTGGCCGAGGCGGGCGGCTTCGAGATCGTGTTCACGGGCGCTGCTGACTCGGTGCGCGCTCAGCTCGAGCGCGGAGGGGTGGTCCACACCGACCAGATCGTCGGCTTCGAACCGGATCTGGACCGTGGGCTGCAGCGATGTGAGGACGGGTTGCTCTCGGCCGCCTCGACCCCGGCCGCGGCTCCGGCGACCGACCAGGTCGAAGGTCTCGATGCGTGCCGCACGGGTCTTTCCGAGCACCTCGAGCGTGTCTCGGTCCCTGCGGGCACGGTGCTGCTCCACCAAGGCGATCCGCCGGGCGACGTCTACGTGCTCGCGTCCGGGCGCCTGGGCGTGGAGACCCAACCCGCCGAGGGCCCGCGGATCCGGCTGCGCTCGATCCGTCCCGGCGTCGTGATCGGCGAGATCGCCTTCTACACCGCGGCCCCGCGCACGGCCGACGTGGTCGCCGAGACCGACAGCGTGGTCCTGCGCATCTCCGGCTCGTCGATCCGACGGCTCGAGACCGAGCAGCCCGAGCTCGCCGCCGAGCTCCACCGCTGGCTCGCGACCACGCTGGCCGATCGCTTGAGCGACACGATGCGGACGTTCGACGCGTTGGTCGACCAGACATGAACGCCACGGTCGGGGTGCATAGGGTGCACGTGGCTCGCGAGGTGAACGGGGGTCGTCGTGTCTGAGCGCGAGCGATCGGGGTGGCCGGCCGCGCTCGTCGGCGGATTGATCATCGGCGCCGTCGAGGCCGTGCTCGCCACGGCGTTCGCCGCGTTCGTGTACGGCGGACTGCTCGTCGATCGGCTTCCCGACGCCATCGGTCTCTACCTGGCGGCCGCCGCCCTCACGCTCGCGGTCTTCGCCTGGCGAGCCGGTCGTCGTGGGGTGGTGGCGAGCGTCCAGGACGCCGCCGCGGCCGTGCTCGCCGTCGTGGCCAGCATCGCGGCGGCCAAGGCCACGCAGCTCGACATCGTGGCGAGAAGCGCGGGCCTGACGCATTACGAGCGGCCCGACGTCTACCTCACCGTCGTCGCCACCACCCTGGTCGTGACGGTCCTGTGTGGGGTCGTGTTCTGGGTGCTCGGCAGGCGCCGGCTCGGCAACCTCGTCCGGTTCGTGCCCTATCCGGTCATGGGAGGGTTCCTCGCCGGCACGGGGTGGCTGCTGTTCAAGGGCGGGATCTACGTCTCGACCGGCGTCGCCGTGCACATGCGGACGGTCGGCGATCTGACCCGCCACTACGACCTGGTCCGGCTGCTCCCCGCGCTCGCGTTCGGGGTGATCCTGCTGCTCGCCGTGCGGACGCTGAAGCGGCCCATCGTGATCCCCGTGGTGATCGGGCTCGGGCTGGTGGCGTTCGTGATCGTCGCCGTGGCCACCGGCTCCTCGGTCGAGACCCTCCGCGGGGCAGGGTGGTTGCTCGGACCGTTCGAGACGACCCGGCTGTGGCAGCCGTGGACGCTTCGCGCACTGACCGGTGCCGACTGGTTGGCCGTGCTCGAGTCGTGGCCCGCGATCCTCACGGGCGTGTTCGTGGCCACGATCGCGCTGTTGTTCAACGTCAGCGGGACCGAGATCGTGTTGGATCGCGACCTCGACACGAACGAGGAGCTGCGCGACTCCGGTGTCTTGAACGTCATCTCCGGTGCGCTCGGCGGGATCCCCGGATACCACGCGCTGTCGTTGACCGCGCTCGCCGACCGCATGAGCGTGGATGCCCGAGCTGCTGGGTTCGTGGCGGCGCTGGTCCCACTGGGCGCGGTCGTATTCGGCGCCTCCGTCGTCGGGTTGATCCCGCGGATGATCGTCGGTGGGGTGCTCGTGTTCTTGGGCCTGGCCTTCATCGTCGAGTGGGTCTGGGACAAGCGGCGGTCCCTGCCGCCGATCGAATACGGGGTCGTCGTGGTGATCCTCGCGGTGATCATCGCCCGGGGGTTCTTGCCGGGGGTCGTCGTCGGGCTCGTGCTCGCCGTGGTCCTGTTCGCCGTCAGCTACGGGCGGGTGGAGCTCGTGCGCGAGGTCGCCTTCGGCGAGTCCTACCGCAGCAACGTCGACCGGCCGGCGGCCGAACGCGCCGAGCTGCGCGCGCTGGGGGAGCAGGTCCAGATCCTGCGGGTCAACGGGTTCGTGTTCTTCGGTTCGACCAACGGCCTGCTCGAGCGGATCCGACATCGCACCGAAGCGGGGCCGCTGCGGTTCTTGGTGATCGACCTGCAGCGGGCCACGGGCGTGGACTCCTCGGCGGTGGCCGCGTTCGCCAAGGCGATGCGCCTGGCCGAGGCGGGCGGGTTCGAGATCGTGCTGACGGGCGCATCTGACTCGGTGCGCGCCCAGCTCGAGCGCGGAGGGGTGGTCGCAACCGAGGGGATCGTCGGCTTCGAGCCCGACCTGGACCGCGGGCTGCAGCGGTGTGAGGATGCGCTGCTCGCGGCCGAGGCCCCGGATGCGGCCGCAGGCGCCGACCGGGCCGAGGGTCTCGACGTGATGCCCTCGGGGCTTTCGGACTACCTCGAGCGCGTCTCGGTGCCCGCGGGCACGGTGGTGCTGCACCAGGGCGATCCGCCCGGCGACGTCTACGTGCTCGAGTCAGGGCGTCTGGGCGTGGAGACCCAACCCACCGAGGGCTCGCGGATCCGGCTCCGCTCGGTCCGTCCCGGCGTGGTGATCGGAGAGATCGCCTTCTACACCGCGGTCCCGCGCACGGCCGACGTGGTGGCCGAGACCGACAGTGTGGTCCTTCGCTTCAGCGACGCATCGATCCGACGCCTCGAGGCCGAGCAGCCCGAGCTGGCCGCCGAGCTGCACCGCTGGCTCGCCACCACGCTGGCCGATCGCCTGAGCGACACGATGCGGACCGTGGATACGCTCCTTCGTTAGCGCCGAGATCGAACGGGGTCGGCTGGATGACGAACTACCCTCGCCTTCGGATGCGCCTGTCGCTCGCCGAGCGCGACGTCGGGCCAACGTGGCACGCTCTCCCGATCGACCCCGCGCTCGCGCCGGCGCTGGGTGCGCTGATGCTCGCCGCCTACCGGGGCACCGTCGATGACGAGGGCGAGACCGAGGAGAACGCCCTCGCGGAGGTCGAGCGCACGCTGTCGGGCGAGTACGGTCTCCCGATCCCGGATGCCTCGCTCGCGATCTCCGACGACCACCGGCTCGTGGGGGCGTCGATCGTCACGATGTGGGAGGAGCACCCCTTCCTCGCGTACGCCTTCGTGCATCCGGACGCGCAACGACGAGGGGTTGCCACCCACCTGATGGCCGCGGCCGGGAACGCGCTGCTCTCGGCGGGTCACGACCGGCTGGATCTGTTCGTCACCGAGGCGAACACACCGGCGGTGACCCTCTATCGCAAGCTGGGGTTCGAGGTGGTGGATCGGCTCATCTAGTCCGGCACGTCGATCACGAGAGTCGTTCGGTGTCGAGGATCGTCTGTCGGGAGCGGCCGGGCGTGTGATCGAGCGAGAACATCCGGAAGAGCAGCGTTCGCTCGTTCGGGCCGAGGATAGGCTGGGTCGCATGGCTCGATACGTTGCCTTGCTCCGTGGGATCAACGTCGGCGGCAAGAACGTGATCCGGATGTCCGACCTCAGGGCCTGCTTCCAGGACGGCGGGTTGAAGGACGCGAGCACCTACATCCAGAGCGGCAACGTCATGTTCTCCACGCCGGAACGCTCGCTCGCGACGCTGACCGAGCGGGTCGAGCGGATCCTGGCGGCCCGCTTCGACTACGACGCGAGCGTCGTGCTGCGCAACCGCGCCCAGATGCGCTCGATCGTCCGCCGGGCGCCGGCCGGATTCGGGTCCGACCCTGCGTTCCGGTGCGACGTCATCTTCTGCATGTCTCCGTTGACGGCGAGGACCGCGATGCGGGATGTGCAGACCCGTGAGGGCGTCGATCGGGCGTGGATCGGCAGTGGCGTCCTCTACTTCGAGCGGCTCGCGAGTCGCGCGTCGCAGAGCCGGCTCTCCCGGATCGCCTCCCTGCCGATCTATCAGCGCATGACGATCCGCAACTGGAACACGACGACCAAGCTGCTCGAACTGATGGAGGCTTCGGGGGTGGAAATGTGAACTCAGGGAGCGGGATCGACGTCGAACGACGTGGGCTCGGAGGCCTCGAGATGGGCCTTCAGCCGATCGAGATCCTTGCGGTTGGCGCGTCGCATCGCGCGTTCCATCATCGGCGCACCGATCTTGGAAAAGCCCGTCGGTTCACCTCGATTCCGTAGCACCATCCGCGTGCCTCCCGGGGTGTCCTCCCACGTATACGTCGTTTCCATCGGGAAGGGTCCCTCGGCGGTCCTCATCGTGAATCTGGCCCCCGGCTCCAGGTGCGTGACCTCGTACGTGTACTCCAGCCGTCGGCCGAGGAACCGAGCCGTGAAGCCGATCCTCGAACCGATCGCGACGGGCTTCGGGGACTGCCACTCGACGTGCGTGATGTTCTCGTACCAGATTGTCGCGTTGTCGGGATCCGATGCGAACGAGGCCACCTGGGCTCGCGGCCGTTCGATGATCGCCTCCGAGCTGACATCCACCGGACTCACGATGATCTCCTTTCGCCCGCGACCACATCGGACACCGTCGATCGCACGCCGATCACCCGGTCGTCGGTTCGATCCTAGGACGTCGACGTTGCGCCATCGTTGGCCGCCGTCGTCGGACACTCGCACCGTACTTCTGGGCGGAGTTTCCGACGGATGTCGGACAGTTGTAGCGTCGGATCAGGACCGGGCGATCTCGGACAGCAGCTCCGTGTAGGCCGCGACGTAGCGGTCGACGTGTGCGCGTCGCGCCGGCACGGTGGCGGTCGGCCCGGCCCCGGGCAAGCCGTCCCAGATGCCCCGGTTGGCGAGCCAGACCCGCATCAGCCGCGTGAGCCCGTCGTCGGCGAGCGCGAGCGCCTGGGCGCCCGTGTGCGGCTGCGGTCCGTACCACTGACCCGAACGCGGGCCGAACCGGATCGCGTGCCACGGGAGGCCGGCATCGTCGATCGCCCGCTGGATGCCGTCGGCCAGCTCGCCACCCAGCGCCGTGGTGCGGTCGTACGCCTCGTCCACCAGCACCTCGGTGAGCGCCGCCCGCGAGGCGGCGGCCGAGAGCGGGTTGCCGAACAGCGTGCCGCCGGTGGCGACGTTGCGATCCACGCCGAGCTCCTCGCCGAGCTCCGCCGACACGCCGTAGACGCCCATCGGGATCCCGCCCGCGATCGCCTTGCCGATGACGACCGCGTCCGGCTCCAGCCTCCACAGTCCGGTCGCCCCACCCCGCCCGACCACGTGCGTGTGGGTCTCGTCGATCGCGAGGAACGTCCCGGCCTGCCGCGTGAGCGTCCGCAGGGCGTCGTGCCAGCCGGGGTCGGGTGCCAACAGGTGCACCGTGTTGGTCATCGCCGGCTCGGTGAGGACCAGGGCGACGTCGTGCGCCCCGAGCGCCTCCTCGAGGAGCTCGGGATCGTTGTACTGGGCGATGCGCACGCGTCCGGTAACGCCCTTGGAAAGTCCGCGCTGCACGGCCGCCTCGCGATCGCCATCGAGGTCGACGAGCGCCTCTTCGAAGTGGCCGTGGTAGTGGCCCTGGAACAGGAGGACCACCTCGCGCCCGGTGACGGCGCGGGCGAGCCGGATCACCTCGGTGTTCGCCTGCGTCGCCGACAGCGTGAACTGCCACATCGGGGTCGGGTAGCGATCGGCGAGCTCCTCGGCCACGATCACCGAGTCCTCGGTGGGCAGGAGGAACTGGGTCGAGCGCGCCGCCTGCTCCTGTACCGCCCGAACGATCGCGGGGTTGGCGTGCCCGCAGAACATCGACATGTCGGAGGCGTTGAAATCGACGTAGTCGAAGCTGTCGACATCGGTGAAGCTCGCGCCGTCGCCGGCGCGGATGTAGACGGGCCGGTCGTTGTCGCTGGCCATCCACGCCATCGGCGTGCCGTTCGGCATGTGTCGCCGACCGCGTGCCAGCATCGCCATCGTCGCCGGTCGGTCGCGTTCGAAGCGCTCGAGCTCGCTGCGGTGCAGCGACGTGATCGCTCCGCGATCGAGGTCTCCCGTGGCTCCCATGTCATCCCCCCTGCCGTTCGGTCGACGCGTGCACGTTCCCAGACGGACGTCGCCACGGTCCGGTAACGAGCTCGAAGGCGCGTGCGGCGCGCAGGAGCTCGAGATCGCCTCCGGGCGGGCCGACGAGCTGGATCCCGACGGGAAGCCCATCCGACGTGAACCCCGCGGGCATCGAGACGGCCGGCAGACCGGTGACCGTGATGGCCCAGCACGACTCCATCCAATCGACGTACGTCGTCATGGGTACCCCCTCCACCTCGGTGGGGTACTCCGTCTCGACGGGGAAGGGCAGCACCTGGGTCGTCGGCATGGCGAGCAGGTCGTAGCGGCCGAAGAAGGCGGCCGCCCGGGCTCGGATGGCGACGAGGCGCTCGTGTGCGCGAGCGATGTCGTCGTCGGTAAGACGCAGGCCCTCCTCGACGTTCCAGACGACCGTCGACTTCATCCGGTCGCGTTCATGTACGAGCAGGCTTCCGAGCTCGCGGGCGTATCCGTGGGCCCGCAGGGCGAAGAAGACGTCACGAGCTCCGGACAGGTCGGGGAAGTTCTCGTCCACGTGCCATCCGAGCCGTTCGAACGTTGCGGCATGCTCCGCCACGGTCGCAACGATCCGTGGATCGAAGGGCATCCGGCCGTCGGCCATCGGGGCGAGCGCGACCCGCAGGCCACCGGGAGCAGGGTCGAGCGCGGTCGAGAACCGAGCTTCCGGGTCGGCCATGACCGAGAGCAGCAGAGCGACATCGGCGACCGTACGAGCCATCGGTCCCTCCACCGAGAGTTCCCACGCAGGGTCGACCACCGCTCCTGGCGGCACACGTCCCGGAGAGGGCCGGAACCCGACCACGCTGCAGAACGCCGCCGGGTTCCGCAGCGACCCCCCCAGGTCGCTCCCGTCCGCGATCGGGACCAGGCCGGCGGCGAGCGCCGCCCCCGCGCCGCCCGAGGACCCGCCCGCGCTCAGGGACGGATCGTACGGGTTCCGCGTGACCCCGAAGACCGGGTTGAACGTGTGCGATCCGGCGCCGAACTCCGACGTGTTCGTCTTGCCGAGCATCACGGCGCCGGCGGCACGGATCCGCCCGACGAACGGCTCGTCGGCATCGGGTACGTGGTCGGCGAAGATCGGCGATCCGAAGGTGGTGCGCACCCCGGCGGTCAGGGCGAGGTCCTTGATCGCGATCGGGAGTCCATGCAGGGGGCCGATCGTGCCGCCGGCTGCGAACGTCGCGTCCGCCTCGGCCGCAACCTCCGTGGCGCGCTCGGGCGTGAGGGTCACGATCGCGTTCACGCCCGGGTTCACGCGCTGGATCCGGTCGAGGTGGGCGGCGAGCACCTCTCGGGCCGACAGCTCGCCGGCTGCCAGCAAGGCCGCGAGTTCGGTCGCCGGGAGGTAGCAGAGCTCGCCGCCGCCCGATCCTTCCCCCTCGGTCCGATCCAAGCCCATCGGGCACCCTACCGTCGCACGCCGAGGAGCGTGCCGGCTTGAGAGCGCGCGCGTCCGGCGAGGAGTGAGCCCGTCGCGGTGCGATACTGCCGTTGCGATGCAGGTCAGGGCCTTCCTCGAGCGCTACCCGCCGTTCGATTCTCTGTCGGAAGCGGGGCTCGATCGGCTCGTCGACGGGGTCGAGATCGAGTTCTTCCCCGCCGGCAGCGAGATCCTGCGGGAGGCGGGCGAGCCCTCGGGCCACATGTACGTGGTCCGAACCGGCGCCGTTGAGCTGCTCGACGAGGGCGTCCTGATCGACCTGCTGGGCGAGGGCGAGTCGTTCGGTCACCCCTCGTTGCTGTCGGGCCTGAGTCCGGCGTTCGAGGTTCGCGCCCTCGAGGACACCCTGTGCTACCTGGTCGATCGGGACGCGGCGCAGTCGGTATTGGGGACGAGTCCTGGCCTCGCGTTCCTGACCGCGAGCCTCGGCCGGCGCGCCGAGCTCGCCGCTCGCCCCGGCGGCCCGGTTCACCTGGGATCTCATCTCGCGACCATCGGATCGATCGTCCGGCGGGCTCCCATCGACGTCGAACAGGACGCCACGGTGCGCCTCGGGGCCGATCTCATGGCTCGGGAGCACGTATCCTCACTGCTGATCCGGGGGGGCGACGGGCTCGCCATCGTGACGGATCGCGACCTTCGAACCCGGATCTTGGCGAAGGGACTGGGGGACGACACGCCGCTCGGGCGCATCGCGTCGTCTCCGGTCGTGACCGCGCCCGCTGACACTACCGCCGACGTCGCGCTCCTGTTGATGCTGGATCACGCCGTGCACCATCTGCCCGTCACCGGAACCGACGGCTCGGTGATCGGCGTGGTCACCGTGACCGACCTCATGGGTCTCGAGCGCACCGAGGCGTTCGCCCTCCTGAGGTCGATCGAGCGCGCCGGCGACGCCGGGGAGCTGGCCTTGGCGTTCGGCGGGCTGGCAGGTGTGGTCGGGGGGCTGGTGGCCGCCGACATGGACCCGGTGCTCGTCGGGCGCGCGATCGGGGTGACGGTCGACACCACAACGCGGCGGGCGATCGAGTTGGCCATCGACGATCTCGGCGATCCGCCCTGCGCGTGGGCGTGGCTCGCCCTGGGCAGCCAGGCTCGCCACGAGCAGGCGTTGAGGACCGACCAGGATCACGGGCTCGCTCTGGACCCTATCGAGGGAACGGGACCGGAGGCCGACCGGTACTTCGCCGACGTGGCCACCCGCGTGACGGACGCGCTCGAGGCGGCCGGGATCGCGCGTTGCCGCGGCGGGGTCATGGCCGAAGAACCCCTGTGGCGGAAGACGGAACAGGAATGGGCGTCCGAGTTCGCACGCTGGATGCGGGACCCCTCGCCCGATGGCAACGTGTTCACCAACATCGCGCTGGACTATCGGCGAGTGGCGGGCCCGCTCGACGTGGAGAGCGCGATCGATCATGTCGTCCGGGAGGCGCCTCGGCATCCGCGGTTCGTCCGGCGGCTGGCGCAGGCGGCGGTGGAGCGGCGGCCACCCACGGGGTTCTTCCGCGACCTCGTGGTCGAGGCGGCGGGCGATCACGCGGGCACCCTCGATCTGAAGGCCGGCGGCGTCATCCCGCTCACCAACCTGGCTCGTGCGTACGGCGCGGCGTCTGGGCTGTCGGGAGGGGGCACGCTCGCGAGGCTGCGGGGGGCCGTGTCCGCCGGCCGGCTCGACGCCCGGACCGGCGACGACCTCGCGGAGGCCTTCCGGCTCATCTGGCGCGTGCGACTCGAGCACCAGCTGGCTCGGGTACAGGCGGGAGACCCCGCCGACGACCACGTCGATCCAGCCAGGCTGGGCACGATCAGGCGCGGGGGTCTGAAGGACGCCTTCCGGCTGATCGCCCTCGCTCAGCGCGAGCTCGCGCGTGAGTTCGGCCTGATGCGCTCGTGAGCGCACGACCCGGCGCCCCGTCCTCCCGCCGCCTCCGCGGACCCTGGGCCTTCGCTCCATATGCGGCGCTCGACTTCGAGACGACGGGGCTCGACCTCGAGCGCGACCGTGTCGTGTCGTTCGGGCTGGTGCCGGTCGATCGGGGTCGCGTCGTCTTCGGCCGGCGCCGCTATCTGGAGGTGTCACCGGATGTCGATATGGGGCATCGATCCATCGTCGTGCATGGCATCCGGCCCGTCGACGTGGCGGACGCCCCGCCGCTGTCCGAGGCGAGTGAGGAGCTGAGGGAGGCGCTCGACGAGCGGGTCATCCTCGCGTGGGCCGCACACGTGGAGGCCGCGTTCCTGTCGCAGGCGTTCGGCGGGCGGCCCCGCGCCTGGCTACGCCGGTGTATCGACGTGCGGCAGCTTGCGATGGTCGTCGATCGCCTGGAGGGAACGCCGGCGACGCCGGGCTCGTATTCGCTGACGAGGGCAGCGTCGCGTTTCGGCATCCCCGTGGAACGCCCCCACCACGCGCTCGACGATGCCCTCACCACGGCGCAGTTGTTCCTCGTGTTCGCTCACCGACTTGCGGCGCGCGGGCACGCGACCCCGCGCCGGCTCCTGCGCGACGGCCGCTCGGCCCCGATGTCGCGAGCCCAGGGCTGATCGGCGCGCCGACCGGTCCCCGAGAGCCGGGCCGCCATCTCACTTCGTGTCGATGCATGTCCGACGAACCGGGGAAGCAGGCTTGGTCTCGAGCGGGCGCGTGCCGATAGAGCAACAGCGCGAGCGTCCGCTCAGGTCCTGCCGTGCCGTGCCGATGTATCCCCCGGGAGATATCACCCGAGACGGTGCCCGGCGCCAGGGGAGGTGCCGAAGATGAGCGAGGACAAGCGAGCGTGTGAGGCGTGCGGCGCGGCGAACGAGCCGACCGCCGAGTTCTGCTGGCAGTGTTTTCAAGGGTTCGGCGCGCCCGTGCCCGCGGCGCCCGTTGGTGCGATGCAGGGGCTTCCGGCGTCACCCAGGATGATCCGCCCGGGGTTCCCGGCGCCCGGCACCTCGCCCGCCCCCGCGACGGCGCGCGACGCCTTCGGCCGGGATCGGCACGGTCCCGCGGGTCCTCGTCGGCGTGGTGGCCGCGGCCGTGGCGTTCTTCGGCGTCCAGCGTTTCCTCCTCGGCGGCCAGATCGATGTCCCGGACTCGGTCAACGGCATTCCCAGGGTCACCGGTCCGTTCGCCGAGTCGTTCGATCAACAGATCTCCGCGGCGGCCGACGACTTCGACGTCAGCGCACAGGGGGGCGTCTACGGCACCGAGGCGGCCCCCGATTTCCTCGTCGTGGTGGCCAACGGGGCGGCCGAGGAGACGGCCGACGAGCTGTTCACCTCGATGGTCGAAGGGATGGCCCAGGGCGGGGCCGTGAAGTCCGGGGCCACCTCAGCGGGCGACCTGGACGGCGCGACCTACCGCTGCCTGGCAGCCACCGTTCAGGGCATACCGATCGGCACCTGCATGTGGGTCGCCGACCGACACGTCGGCATCGTGCTCGACCTGGACGGCGGCCTGGCCGACGTCGAGGCGCTCACAGCCGATGTCTACCGGGCCGCTACCGCCTGAGGCGATCGCCTCAGACGGTCCGGGCGATGAAGTTTTCGAAGTTGGAACGTCCGTCGTCCTCGTCGCGGTAGGGAGGCTTGTCGACAACGCGGATCCTCAGGCCGACTCGCTTGCCGCCGCCGAAGGCCTTCACGTCGCGCATCTTCAGGCGGTAGTCGAGCGAGCTGAGGAGGTTGGCAGCCTTGTAGAGGGAGCAGTTCATGTTTCGACCGTGCCGGGTCACCACCATCCGGTAGATCCGTCCCGCGCTCAGCCCGACCTTGTCTTCTTGGACGAGCACCTCCGGCTCGTTACCGCCGATGCGGCGGCCGATGGCGAGCAACCCGTTCGGGTGCGCTGGGGTGTCTTCGGCCTTGCAGAACAGGTGGTTGTTGATGTCGAGATACGGGGCCACGATGCCGACGTTGGCGCGCGTCGGGCTGAACCGCATCCTCGACGACACTTCGAGCCCCTTCTTGTGGTTCTTCGCGAGCCGGCGCACCGCGAAACCGACCTTGGTGAAGTTGTCCACGCTCACGGGCCGAACCCTCAGGGCTCCGTCGAGCTTGCGCCATTTCGCGTTGACGGACTTCCACGGTGCCCCGAGCGGGCCCTTCCCGTTGAAGGGGTCGTTGACCAAGACCTTGGCCGACGCCACGCCCGACATCGACACTACGAGCGTCGATACGAGCAAGGCGATCACCGGCACGGAGTGTCGCTTCTTCATCGTTGCTGCCTCCTGGGGGCGTGAACTCGGGTACGTGTTCGAGGCATCATGACGCAACGAGGCGAAGATGACTACAGAGTTTGCGGGATATGACAGGTCTGTCACAGCTCCCAGGTCCCTCCTGGTGTGCGCGGGGCGGGTCGCGAAGCGGCCCGTCCCGCGCACCTCGGAACCTAGGCGACCCGCTCGATCGTCACGATCGCGACGGCCCTGCGCGTGTTCCAGCCGTGCACGGCTTCGACCAGGTCGGAGCCACCCTCGACGCCGCTGTGGCGGTAGATGACCCCGTTCTCGAACAGGGTCGGGTTGCTGACGTCCGAGCCGGCGTCGCCTGACGACACCCCCACCAGGCCCTGACACGGAGGCACCATGTCGGCGAAGTCTTCGGTGTTGATCTCGGTCCCCGCGTCCCAGCCGTAGGCCGGCACCCGGGTCTTCGCCCCCAGCGCGCGGGGGAGCCATACGTGGTCGATGCCCGTGAATCCGTCGTTCGTGCAGATCAGCATCGATGCGAACGACAGCCAGCGCGCGCCTCCGTCAGAGTGGACGGTGAACGTCGCGTGGTCGCCGAAGCTCGCCGATCCGGGCAGTCCCGCCGGCACGAGGGGCTCCATCCCCGCCGTGACCTGGGAGACGCCGCGTGTTTGGGACAGGGCGTTGACCAGCGCCGGCACGTTGCCGTTCTCGGCGACCTCCTTGAGGCCGACGCTCGACTGGTTGCCGACCCGGAACAGATGGAACCCGTTGTTCCCGACGGCGAGCACCGGAGGCGTGAGCGGTTGGCCCTTCGTCAGGGTGCGGATCGTGACCCGGTACTCGGCTTGTCCTGAGCCGCGCGCCGCGCCGGCCGTGGCGGCCCCCGGTACCAGGGCTAGAGCCATCATGGCCGCGAGTGCCCCTGCCAGGGCCGTGGCGATCTTGGTGCGCATGCGGACCTCCTTCGTCCGACGGCGATGCTTGTCATCGCCGCTCGGCTCGACCCTAGGCGGGGGCTCGTTACGAGCCGAGAACGACACCGTGACAAGTGACGAACGGGGGCATCACGATCCGCGAGCGCTCGTTGGGCGCGCGGGACGGCTCCTCGAAAGCGCGGCGCGGCTAGGGTGCCGCGTCGTCGGGCGTGTCGTCGGCGGATCCGGCGTCCTCGTGTGGCTTGCCGCGTTGGAGCCCCTGCTTCCCCACGGTGGCCACAACGAGCGATATCACCGTGACCAGGTAGAGCTGTCCGAGGAGCGCCTCGAACACCGCCAGGAGGCGGGGCACGTTCCCGACCGGGGAGAGATCGCCGTACCCGACGGTCGTCAACGTGATGAAGGCGAAATAGAAGTAGTCGGCGTTGTCGGCGCTCCCCCCGCTCGCGAAGAACGCCTCCCCACTCAGCGCGGCGTACCCCGCGTCGAGGTAGGCGAAGATCATCCCGATGATCAGGTAGACGCTTACGGCCCCGAGCACGGTCTCGAGCGTGACCTCGCGGCGCTCGACGAGACGACGCAGGATCACGAAGGGGGTGATCACGAGCACGCACGCGCCCATGAGCAGGACGAGCGAGGGCGTCTTCTCGGGTCCGATCGCCACGCCGATCGCAGCCAGGACGACCACCGAGACCCAGGTCACGCGGGCGAAGAAGATCGCACGTTTGGAGGCGAGCGACGTCCGCAGAGCGAAGGTCAGCGTGGCTCCGACCAGGAACGCCGACAGGACCGCCAGCCAGTCGCCGCTATCCGTCAGCAGTCCGACCAAGACCGTCAGCACGACGAGCACGAGCACGAGCCCGTAGCTGTCAGGAGCATGCCGGATCGTCCGCATGCTGGACTGGCGGAACCCGATCCGGCGCGGAGCCTCGTTCATGCGAACGAGCCTAGACCATCATCCGCGTGCCTCAGATGAGGCCCCCGGGAATGCGGGCACGATGACGTCGCGGATCATCGCGGCCCGCTCATCGTAGGGAAGGAAGGCAGATCGCATCGCGTCGATCGTCACCTCGCGGATCTCGTGCCATCCCCACCCGAAGGCGTCGACCAGCCCTGCGAACTCGGCCGACACGGACGTGTCGGACATGAGCCGGTTGTCGGTGTTCACCGTGACCCGGAACCCCAGGCGAGCGAGCAGACCGATCGGGTGCTCGGCGATCGATGGGACCGCGCCCGAGTGCACGTTCGAGGTGGGGCAGAGTTCCAGGGGGACGCGACGGTCACGGACGAGCGCGGCCAGCCGTCCCAGGCGGGTCTCACCCTGTGGGCTCACGTCGACGTCGTCGACGATCCGGACGCCGTGCCCGAGACGCTCGGCGCCGCACAGCTGGAGGGCCTCCCAGATCGAGGGCAGACCGAACGCCTCGCCCGCGTGGATCGTCAGGTGGAAGTTCTCGCGACGCACCTGTTCGAAGGCGTCGAGGTGCCGCGTGGGCGGGTAGCCCGCCTCGGCCCCGGCGATGTCGAACCCGCAGACGCCCCGGTCACGCCAGCGGATAGCGAGCTCGGCGATCTCCAGACTCCGCGCCGCGGTGCGCATCGCGGTCAGCAGGACTCCCACCGAGATCGGCCGGCCGGTCGATCCCTCGGAGAGCCCCGAGAGCACGGCCTCCACGACCTCGTCCAGTGACAGCCCTCCCGATAGGTGCAGCTCCGGCGCGAACCGAACCTCGGCGTAAACCACGCCGTCGTCGGCCAGGTCTTCTGCGCACTCCCTCGCCACGCGGGAGAGCGCCGACGCCGACTGCATCACGCCGACCGTGTGTGCGAACGTCTCCAGGTACAGGACCAGGTCGTGTCGGTCGGCCCCCCGGCGCATCCAGGCCGCGAGCGCAGCGGGATCCTCGCTCGGCAGGGCCGCGTACCCCTCGGCGTCGGCGATCTCGACGATCGTCGACGGCCGGAGCCCGCCGTCGAGGTGGTCGTGGAGCAGGACCTTCGGGACGCGCCGGATCTCCTCGATGCCGGGGGGCGTCACAGCCTAGGCCTTCGATCGCCCCTGGAACGCCTTCACAACGAGGAGGATGAGGATGGCGCCCACGATGGAGCCGATCAACCCGCTCGGGCGCAGCTCCAATCCGTCGCCTCCGATCAGGCTGGCGATCAGCCCTCCGACGAACGAGCCGCCGATGCCGGCGGCGAACAATACGGAGTAGTTGCCGCGCTCGACTCCGGTGACCAGGCTCGCGGCCCAACCGGCGGCCAGCCCGACGACCACGATCATCATGATCAGCAGCAGGATGCCCATGCTTCGAAACTCCTTGTCGTGTGAGTGCGGCATCATCCCATTTCGCGCTGTTCACCGCCCGAGCGCCGCATTGGGACTCCACCGCGCGGACGGTACACTCGCCACTGCTTCGGCTCGCGAGGAACGTGGGCCGCGAACGACGAGAGGGGACCCGACCGTGACATTTGGAGAATTCCTGTGGGGGATGATCGTCTTCTTCTTCCTGTTCATGGCGATCTGGATATTCATCCAGATCTTCGCCGACATCTTCCGCCGCGAGAACCTGACCGGCTGGGGCAAGGCGGGGTGGATCCTGTTGATCTTCATCGTTCCCTTCATCGGCGCCCTGATCTATATGATCGCGCGGCCCAAGAACACCGAGCAGGACAAGCGAGACGCCGAGCGGGCGATGGAGGCACAGCGGCGCATGTCCGGCCAGTCCAGCGCGGACGAGATCGCCAAGGCAGCGAAGCTGCGTGACGAGGGCACGATCTCGGCCGAGGAGTACGAGAGCATCAAGAAGCGTGCGTTGATGGAGCTGTAGTCCCGGCGTAGCGACCGAGGAAGTGAGCGCTGTGGACGTCGACGAACGCGTCGAGATGCGCACCATGACCGACGCCTGGTGGATCTTCCTGATCACGGGGATCCTCTGGCTCCTCCTCGCCTTGATCGTCCTGCGGTTCAACTCGACGTCGGTCGCGGCGGTCGGGATCTTGCTGGGGGCTCTGTTCCTGCTCGTGAGCGTCAACGAGTTCTTCATCGCAGGCGTCGTGGATGGCTGGAAGTGGCTCCACGTCCTGTTAGGCGTGCTCTTCTTGATCGGCGGCTTCTGGGCGTTCGCCCATCCGATCAACGCCTTCTACGAGCTGGCCTCGATCCTCGGATTCCTGTTGCTATTCAAGGGGACCTTCGACGTCATCGCGGCCGTGACGAGCAAGTCGAGCAACGAGCTGTGGTGGCTCGGGCTGACCGTAGGGCTGCTCGAGATCCTCCTGGCGTTCTGGGCGTCCCAGCAGCTCTTCGCGCCCCGCGCGGCCCTGATCTTGGTCTGGGTGGGGCTCATGGCGCTGATGCGAGGCATCACCGAGATCGTCCTCGCGTTCCAGTTGCGCCGCGCCCACGAGGAGCTGGCCGCGGCCTGATATGGCCTGGGGCGGGCGCGCTTCGCGCGCCCGCCCGCTCAGACGGCCCCGAAGATCCCGGTGTCGGGGTGGAACGCCGCCCAGTCGAACCAGAAGCTGTCGATGGCGACCGCGAAGGTCAGCTGTTCGCCCGCCATCGGTCCCGACAGCCCGAGGCCCTCGATCGACCACGTCGTGCCGGTCTGTTCGTCCACGAAGTCGCCGTCGCGTATCGAGAACGTCAGGCGCCGCCCATCGATCCGGGTGAGGTATGCCGCCGCGGCGCCCACGTCCTCGGAGTCGGCGATCGTGGCCTCGTCGAGCGCCGATAGGGTGCCGGCCTTCCAGAAGATGACGTGCGGGGTTCCACCGAGCCGTGCCCCGACCGCGGCCGCGCCCTGCCTGGAGGCCGCCCTCAGGGCCGAGTAGGGGAAGGCCAGCCGCTCGTCACCGGCACTCACTCCCAGGATGTGTTCCTGGGATGGGAGCCTGGGATCCGGGTCGCCGGCGAAGAGGAACGGTCGGTCGGCGCTATCGTAGCCGGCGTAGGGGTTCGCTCCGTAGTTGCGGTCGTGACCGGTATCGATCGACAACACGAGCCCGTCCGGATGGGCGGCGCTCCAATCTCCCCACGACAGGATCCGAGCGGGGACGAACTCGAGCTGTTTCCCCAGCAGCGGACCGATCACCGCCTGCCCCGTCGCCTGGGGCCAGTAGCTGAACGTCTGGCGGTCGTACATCACCAGGTTGGAGAGGTAGAGCTTACCGCTCGTTCCGAAATCGAGCAGCTCACCGTCGATCGTCGGCCGCAGATACGCGATCCCGGTGTTGCACAGCGGGCAGTACGTGACGACCACCGGCACGCCATCGAACTCGTCGTTGACGATCTCGTGCCACATCATGATGCGCAAGGGATAGGCCTTCTGAACGCCGCTCACGTCGACGGCGATCAGCGGCTCCTGGTCCTCGAGGAACGTCACCTCATCCGGGGCCAGGAACTTCGGATCGTCGATCGGAGGGATGCCGTCCGGCGGGGGCCCGCCCGAGACCAGGTCGTCCTCGGAGATGAGCGCGGGCTCCACCGCGCCTGACGGAGCGCCTGGTGACGGCGGGCTGGGCGATCCGGGGCTCGCGGATGGCCCGGTCTCGCCCGCGCCCGTACACGCGCCGGCGAGCAGGGCGGCGGCCATGATCGTTGCCCCGACGCCGAGTCGGGGTCCGGCGGCTGGTCCGGTGGGTCGCATCTGTCTCCTTGGGACGTCGGGTCGGACGATCGATTCCACACGGTCGATCCCGGCCGACGGGAATCAAGGGGCGGCACGCAGCGTCCTGCATCGTATGGGTAAGGGGGACGAGCGTGCCGCGTTCCTGCACGCGACGATGGGCGCCATGGATCTCGTCTACAACCTGTCCCGCCGGATGACCGACACGCCAGAGGACGCCGAGGACCTCGTCCAGGACACCTATCTGAACGCGTACCGAGCCTGGGTGGATCGGCGCCGGCCGCGTCGCGTGGAACCCTGGATCGCCACCATCTGCCTGAACCTGGGCCGCTCGAGGGCCCGAACACGCGCGCGGCGACCGAACGAGGTCCCGATCGAGGAGCGGGAGTTTCCCTCTGCCACCGCGGTCGATCCGCTCGATGCCGCGATCGACGCCGGCCGGCGGGACGACCTGTACCGAGCGATGCAGGGACTGAACGACGATCAGCGGGTTGCGATCACGCTCGTCGATCTCGCGGGCCTGTCGACCGTCGAGGCCGCGACGGCGATGGGCACGCCACGAGGGACCGTGTTGTCGCGTCTGCACCGTGGCCGGCGTGCCCTCGCCGAGCTGCTGGGACACGGGGTCGGGGACCGAGAGGAGCGACCGATATGACGATGCGTATCCGAGTCCGCCGCCACGACCCCGAGCGCCATGCCGCCGAGTACGTCTCGGGTGACCTGTCGTCGCGTACACGCAGGTGGTTCGAGCAGCACCTGCTCGACTGCGAGGACTGCTGGCGTGAGGTCGTGCTCGGCAGGATCGGGCGCCGCGCCGCGGAGGACGCGCGCGAGCCCGTCCCGGTCGGCCTGCGCGACCGCGTCCGTGCCAAGGTGCAGATGAGTGACGGAGATGGTGGCGGGGTCGAGGGTGAGCGCTGACACGCAGACCAAGCGGGAGCGGCGCTCGCGGAACAGAGCCGAGCGCGAGCATGCCCGGCGGCAGGCGAGGCTGCGGCGACAACTGACCACCTGGATCTTGGGACTGGCCGGCGTCGCCGTCGCCGTCCTGCTCGCGACCTCGCTGGTCGCCGAGACCTCTGACGGTGGGGTCGCCTTCGCGGGTGACCTGCGGCCCGGGGGCACCCTCGAGTCGCTGAGCCTGCCGGCGCTCGAAGGTGAGGGCGTCGTCGAGTACACGTCCTTCGATGATGGGCCGCTCGTCATCAACTTCTTCGCGTCGTGGTGCCCGAACTGCATCCAAGAGATGCCCGACTTCGAACAGGTCAGCCAGGATCTCGGGGGACGGGTCGGGTTCCTCGGCGTGTCCCAGGGCGACGCCCCCGACGCGAGCATCGCTCTCGCCCATGAGACCGGGATCACCTACGCCGCAGGGATCGACGAGCAGGGCCGGTTCTTCCGAGCGGCGGGCGGTGTCGGGATGCCGACCACGATCTTCGTGCTCCCCGGGGGTCGGATCGCCGACGTATGGGTCGGCGGTCTCGACCGCGCCTCGCTCGCCTCGCTGATCCACCAGCACTTCGGCATCTCGGCCGCCTGAGCGGCCCCGCCTCCCTGGGACGACGGCCAACCGCTCCTAGACTTGCTCACCATGGAGACCGGCGTCCTGCTCATGGTGGTCGCTGGCGCCGCCTTCGTGCTGCCGCTCGTGGGAGAGCGCTACCGCATCCCGAGCGTCGTGCTCGAGATCTTGTTCGGCGTGCTGGTCGGTCCCTCGGTCTCGAACCTGATCCCCAGTACCGACATCCTCTCGGTGCTGGCGAGTTTCGGGTTCTTCCTGTTGCTGTTCCTCGCCGGGTTCGAGATCGACTTCGACGAGCTGAGAGGCGAGTCGGCCACGCTGGTCGGGCTCGGCTTCGCCGCATTCGTCGGGACGCTGGTGCTCGCGTTCGGCGCCGCGCTCCTGCTCGATCAGGGGCTGTTCGTGGCCATGATGCTGGCGACCACGTCGGTCGGGGTGGTCCTCCCCACCCTGAAGGGGAGCCGCCAGGAGGCGACCCGGATGGGACGCGCGATCCTCGCCGCGGCGATCATCGCCGACTTCCTCACACTGATCGGCGCCGCCGTCTACGCCGTGATCTACGAGGCCGGCCTGAGCACGGAGCTGCTGGGGGCGCCGCTGCTGTTCGGCGCGTCGGCGCTCGCCTACGTCGTCTTGCGCCGGACCCGGAACGCCACCCCGGGGAGGCTCCAGCGATGGGTCACCCACGACGACCCCAAGGAGCTCGGCGTGCGTGCGGCCTTCGCGGCGATGTTCGGGTTCGCTGGCCTCGCCGAGCTGCTGGGGGTCGAGCCCATCCTCGGCGCCTTCTTGGCGGGCATCGTGTTCTCGATGGCGCTGCCCCACCCCGAGGTGCTCCGCAAGAAGATGGCCGGCCTGGCCTACGGGTTCTTGATCCCGATCTTCTTCATCGATGTGGGGATCCGGTTCCGTCTCGAGGTGCTGGGCTCGAGCGACGTGCTGACCACCGTGGGCGTCCTGTTCGTTGCCGCGCTGGTCGTGAAGATAGTGCCCTCGCTGGCGTTCCTGACCGGCGGATTCTCGGCTCGGGAGTCGCTCTCGATCGGGGTGCTGCTGTCGGCCAGGCTGAGCCTGATCATCGCGATGGCCGAGTTGGGGGTCGAACTCGGGATCGTGAGCGCTGAGATCGAAGGCGCCACCATCGTGCTGGCCCTCGTCACGACGACGCTCGCCCCCATCGTGTTCGAGCGGCTGGTGCATGCCCCGCCCCGACTCGCAGCGCCCGAGCAGGGGTCCATCGATGCCTAGCGCGCAGGGTCGTCGTCGCGGGTGACCCCCGCCACCTCGGCGTGCGTGGCGGCGATGAGGTCGTCGGCGGACATGTGGAGGTTGACGCCGCGGGCTCCGCCGCCGATCGCGATGCGACCCATCCGTGTGATCGAGATGTCGGCGATCACCGGCCAGGAGCCGCTGGAGCCGAACGGGGTGATCGCGCCCCGTTCGTACCCGGTCACCTGGCGGGCCTCGTCGGCATCGGGAAGCGACAGCCGCGACACGCCGAGGTGCGCGCGAAGGAGCTTCCAGTCGATCTGCCGGCCGCCGGGGACCAGCACGAACACGAAGTCGCCGTCGCCTCGACGCACGACGATCGTGCGGATCAACTGCCCCAGCTCGATGCCCTGCATGGCCGCGCTCTCCGAGGCCGAGGCCGGCCGCCCCGTGCGCACGACGTCGGCGTCGAGCCCGGCCGCATCCGCGGCCCGGATCGCCCGCGTTCGAGGTTCATCCATCGGGATTGGGATGCGGTTCGACGGGCAAGCCGGCATCGCGCCATGCGTCGAATCCGCCGACGACGTCGGTGGCCCGGGTCATGCCCAGGTCGAGCAGCGACGCCGCCGCCAGGCTCGAGCTGTACCCCTCCTGGCAGATCACGATGACGCGGACGTCGTGGTCGACGAAGGGAGGGTCGCGCCAGGGGCTCGCCGGGTCGGCCCGCCACTCCAACACGTTGCGCTCGATCCGCAGCGCCCCCGGGATCACGCCGTGCCCACGCTTCTGTGGGTCCGTTCGCGTGTCGACGAGCACCGCGCCGGCGGAGAGCTCATCGTGAGCCTGGCGTGGCGTGACTCGTTGATACCGGGCCCGGACGAGCTCGAGGATCTCGTCGATCGTTGCCGGCATCTAGGCCCCGGCCTCGAACCGTACGAGCAGGGTGCGCAGGAGCGCGTTCAACCGTCGTTGCTCGGCCGGCGTGAGCGCGGCGAGCGCCTCGCGTTCGGTCCGTCCGATGTCGGCGACGGCGGCGCCGACCACGGTCTCACCCTGTTCGGTGAGGCTCACGATCACGCCCCGACGGTCGTCGGGATCGCGCGCCCGTTCGATGAGCCCGGCCGCCTCGAGGCCGTCGAGGCGGTTGGTCGTGGCACCCGTCGACAGCATGCACATCGAGGCGAGGTCGCCGGGGGACAGGCGATGATCCGGCGCCTGGCGGAGTCGTAGCAGCACCTTGAACTCGCCTCGGTTGACACCGTGTGCGGCGCTGACCGCCTCCGCTCGGCGCTCGAGGTGCTTGTTCAGGCTGACGATCCGGTCGACGATCCCCTCTACCTCGGCGTCGAGGCTCGGGAAGATCTCGAGCGCGCGCTCGAGGAAGGAGTCGATGTGGTCCCGCTGTGTCGTCGTCACCCCTCGCCTCCTGTCGCGCTCGATACCTTCAGGTCAAGTATCTTGACATAAAGTTAGAGACCAAGTATCTTCACATCAAGATAGCTGAGGGAAAGGGGCGATGCAACGTGACGCTGCACCAGGTACCCGCGATCCGTGAACACGACCTCCGCCGCAACGAGCGGGTCCTTCGGTGTGCCGCCGAGCACGCAAGGCGTGGCCGTCGTTCCGGCGCCCATGGGTCCTCCACCCGAGTCGCACGAGGTGACTGACGGCGAGGGCTGGGCCGGCACCTAGACCCTCGCGAGTCCCGAGGCGATGGCCTCGATCTCGATCGCTCCCGATCCACAGCAGGCGCCGATGAACGTGGCTCCCTCCGCTCGCCACCCGGCCGCCATGGTGGCGAAGCTCTCCGTCGACGCCTCGTGCGACCAGGCGCGACGTGCCGCGTCCCAGCGGGCTCCCCGGTTCGGGTAGACGACGATCGGGCGGTCGGTCCTTGCACGAGCGATCCGGATGAGCGAGGAGAAGTGCTGGGGCGCGGTGCAGTTCGCGCCGATCGCGACCGCCGAGGCCGCCGCGGCCAGGTCGACGGCCTCTTCGAACGGCGTGCCGTCGTTCAGGGTCGTACCGTCGCGGCAGCTGAAGCTCATCCAGGCCGGGCCGTAGGTCCCTGGGCCCAGGAGGTCAGCGAGGGCCGAGGCCTCGACGACCGACGGGATCGTCTCGATCGCCAGCAGGTCCGCGCCGGATCCCGCCAGGACCTCGAGGCGCCGCGCGTGGAAGCCACGGAGTTCCCGGGCTCCGACGGGGTAGTCGCCCGTGTATTCGCTCCCGTCGGCGAGCATCGCGCCGTAGGGGCCCACCGACGCCGCCACCAGGCCGGAGCCGTGCGCGTCGCGGGCCCCACGGGCCAGGTCGACGCTTCGCCGCAGCAGCTCCCATGTCTGGTCGCCGTCGATCCCACGTGCCGCGAAGCCCTCGAAGCTCGCCTGGTAGCTCGCCGTGGTGGCCACCCGCGCGCCCGCCGCGAAGAACGCCGCGTGGGCGGACCGGATGCGATCGGGCTCATCGATCAACAGGCGCGCCGTCCACAGATCGCCGCCCAGGTCGGCGCCGTTCCGCTCGAGCTCCGTCGATAGGCCCCCGTCGAGGACAACGTAGCCTGGGTCGACGAGAAGCGAGGCGAGCGCGTCCATCTGGTGAGCGTATCCATCCGGGGCAACGATGCCGGGCTCGCCGACCCTTCAGGGCTACCCTGGTCGTGCCGACCTCTAGGAGTGGAGGAGGATCGGGGAGGCGAGGGCCGAGGGTGGAACGCGAAGACCTGCTGCTCGACGCGCTGCGAGACGCGCTCGAGACGACCAGCGACGGGATCCTCGTCGTCGACGCCGAGGGATCGGTGATCCACGCGAACCGCGTGTTCGCCCGCCTGTGGCGGATCCCCGATCAGGTGCTCGCGACCCGCGACGACGAGCGACTGATCGCTCACGTCCTCGATCAGCTCGTCGACCCGGATGCCTTCCTGCAGCTGGTCAAGGAGCTCTACGAATCGGACGAGGAGAGCGTCGATCTGCTGGAGTTCAAGGACGGCCGCCGGTTCGAGCGGTTCTCACGCCCTGTGGTGCACAACGGCGAAGGCGCCGGCCGCATCTGGGGGTTCCGCGACGTCACCGCCAGCGTGCGAACCATCGACGAGCTGCGCCGCTCCGAGCGACGGTTCCAGGGGCTCGTCGACCAGCTTCCCGCCATCGTCTACGAGACCAGCCACTCGATGGTGGCCGGCGAGTGGCAGACACGCTTCGTGAGCGCGGCGGTCGAGCCGATCCTCGGTTTCACGCCGCAGGAGTGGGCCTCGGGGAACCGATGGATCGAGCGCATCCATGCCGACGACCTCGACCTCGTGATGACGGTCGACGAGCGCAGCCGATACGAGTTCACTCCGTTCGTGGCGGACTATCGGGTGCAGGCGCGCGACGGGCACTGGGTATGGTTCCACGACCATGCCGAGGTCGTTCGGACCGGCGACGACATGATGTGGCAAGGCGTGATGATGGATGTCACACCTCGCAAGGAGGCCGAGGCGCGCCTGCGCGACGCGGAGGAGCGATATCGCTCGCTGGTCGAACAGCTGCAGGCCGTCACGTACGTCGATGACCTCGATGAGGACATGACGCAGCGCTATCTGAGTCCGCAGGTGCGCGAGCTGCTCGGACTGGAACAGCATGTCTTCGAGACGCGCGACGCCTGGCGGATCCACGTGCATGCGGACGATCGCGAGCGGGCCGACCGCGCCCTGGCCGAGGGCATCGCGTCGGGTCAGCCGTTCTCGGTCGAGTATCGGATGGTGGGCGACGACGGCAGGATCGTCTGGCTGCGCGACCAGGGCTCGATCGTGAAGGACCAGGCAGGACACGCGAGATACGTGCAGGGGCTGTACATCGACATCACCGAGCTGAAGGAGCTCGAGGACGAGCGCGGTCGCATGCTCACCAGCATGGTTGATTCGCAGGAGCGCGACCGCGCCCGGCTCGCAACACTCGTCGAGGACGACGTGCTCCAGCTGATGACCACGCTCGGGCTGTGGCTCGAGATGGTGTCGCACGGCGGGGACGACGGCGGGGCGGCGGCGGTGGAGCGGATCCGCGACACGCTGTCGATGGCCGTGGGACGGCTGCGTCGGATGTTGTTCGAGCTTCGGCCCTCGGGCCTGAGCGAGGGCAGCTTCTCGGCCGCGCTGGGTCAGCACCTGCGACGCCTGGCGCGAGAGGGCGGCCTCGAGCTGGACTTCGTCGATTCCCTCGACGGGCTGCCGGATCAGGGCACGAGGATGACCCTGGCCCGCGTGGTTCAGGAGGCGGCCGACAACGTGGTGCGCCACGCGGCCGCGAGCCGTCTGTGGGTCGCGCTCGCCGAGGCGGAGGGCGGCGTGATAGCGACCGTTCGCGACGACGGAGCGGGCTTCGACCCCTTGGACCACGCCGTCGGCTTGGGTGTCGCCGGGATGCGAGAGCGCGTCGGGCTGGCGGGCGGCAGAGCTCGACGTGACCAGCGGTCGCGACGGGACCACCGTCACGTGCTTCCTCCCGGTTGCGGAGCGAACGACCGTCACCGAGGGGGTATGAGCACCGGCACCTCGTGGTCGCCCGTGTCGAGGGTGCCGTCGAGGCCGGGCTCGACGTAGAGGACCGTGTGTTCACAGGCGGCCGTGTCGTCCCTCGGATCGGGTTCGTCCGTGAATGCGAATCGCACGCCGGCTCCCTGCCGCTCGAGTCGGATGCATACGGCGGGATTGAAACGGCGCGCCGCCGTCTCGGCCTGCGCCACCGTCCGGGCGGCGCGATCGGTCACATGGATCATCGGTGATGAGTCTAGGCACGGTCGGCCGGTGTGGCGGCCGAGAGGGAGCAGCCGTCGCCGGCCGGAGCCCGGGCGGCGCTCAGCCAGGCGTCCAGCAGGGGCGCCTGAAAGCGGGCCATGAGGTCCGCCTCTTCGCCGCTGGGGTGGACGCCGTCGCCGAGGGCGTCGTCGTGTACGACGGTGGCCCAGTCGCCGATCGCGACGTTGGGGTAGAGCCGGGCCACGTCCCGGATCACCCGGTTCACGTCGGCCGCGAGCACGGTGGGCTCGGGCCCTTTCACCGTTTGCCAGATGACCATCGGCGTGCCGGCGAGCGCATCGAGGATCGCCGTCATGTTGGCGCCGAACCCCTCGATGTCCTGGTCGTTGGTCCCCAGCTCGACGACGACGACCTCGTGGCCGGCCAATGCCTGCGCCTGGGCGATCGAGACCCCGCTCGCCGAACCGCGGCCGGGCACGGCATCCCAGCCGACGGTCCACGACGGCAGCGCCGCCGCGAAGAACGGCGATGCGCCGTCGGTGATGGAATCGCCGATGAAGTAGACGCTCGGGGGCTCGTCGGGCGGGGTGGCCGGCAGGGGGAGCCACCTCGCAGTGGCGCCCTCGCGGCGGACCCACAGCCCGCGAGGATCCGCCGGATCGACGAATACCTCCCACCCCGGCACCGATCCCGCCGCCACCGCCTGCGGTGGTGGGGCCGGCACGGGAACCGCGTAGCGGCCCCCGAGGTAGCGCACGGGCTGCCCCTCCAGGGTGCGGGTGAGGCTGGGCGCCGAGCCGTCGCAGGGCCACAGGAGCATGCGGTCGGCGGGGAGGCAGCGTCCCTTCGGGCCCTGGAGCGCGAGACCGCCGGGTGGCCCGCCGCACGGCCCCAGCGGGGGGGTCGGAACGGGGGTGGCCAGTGGCGTCACCTCACGCCCCAGGCACGCCGATGCCGACGTCGCAACGACCACGAGCACCGCGATCCGCCCGAGGAGCCTCACGTCCGTGCGACCCCCACCAGCGACACGATGGCCCCTGCCGTCAGCATCCATAGCACCACGACACGGAAGCGTGCGTGGTCGATGCGCGTGAAGACCCGCTCGCCGACGAGCCATCCGATCGCGAGACCGGGCAGGCCGGCGAGCGCGACCTCGGCAGCCGAGCGGGTGAGCTCGCCGGCGGCAGCGAATCCCGCGAGCGAGATCACCCCCATCAGCCAGAACACGCCGGCGATCGATGCGCGGAACGCCGGTGGTGACATCCCGTCGGCGTGGAACGCGAGCACGATCGGGGGACCGCTCGTGCCGACGCTCGTGGACAGGGCGCCGCTCACGACGCCGGCTGCCGCGTCGACGTGGCGGCCCGACGGCAGCCGGATCCCTCGCCAGATAAGTGCGGTGAACAGCAGGACCATGGAGGCGATCGCGATGGTCAAGGATCGGTCGTCGGCGCGCGTGAAGAACCACAGCCCCAACGGCATGCCGAGCGCCGCCGCCGCGGCGGTGATGCCCACCCGCCGCGGCTCGATGTGTCGGCGATGAAGCACGCCGACCAAGGTCGACAGCACGACGCTGATCACCGAGGATGCGACGACCGCGGTCTTCGCGTCGGCGACCAGCGACAGCAGCGGGATCGCCAGCAGCGCGAGGCCGAAGCCGGATACGGACTGGGCCACGGCGGCGACCGCGACGATCGAGGCGATCGCCACCCACTCGGCAGGCATGGGTGGCAGGCTATCCCTCGCGCGAGTCGATCATGTCGAGGGCGGCTAACAATCGGCGCACGGGCCCGCTCGTGCCGGTGGCCACCGCGAGATCCGTGACGGCCGCATCGTCGCGCTCGCCGGCCCACATCGCGAGCTCGGCCCGGTCGTTGATCGGCACGAGCCGTCGCATGTCGTCCAGGTAGGCCGCCGACTCAAGGAGCTTGGCCCGCAGGGCGGGCTTGCCCTTGAGCGGCCCGGGGGCGGGCGAGTCCGAGCCCGCGTCGGCGAGCATCGCGTCGAGGTCGGGGTAGGTGCCGACGAGGGCGGCCGCCGTCTTCTCGCCGACGCCCCGCACCCCCGGCAGGCCGTCGGAGGGGTCGCCGCGCAGGATCGCGAACTCGGCGTATCGATCGGCCGGCACGCCGTACTTGGCCTCGACCGCGGCCTCGTCGAACTCGTGCAGGTCGCTCACCCCGCGAACCGTGAACAGCAGCCGAACCCCCGGGTCACGCACGAGCTGCAGCAGGTCGCGGTCGCCGCTCACCATCTCGATCAGGTCCGCTGGGGCTGCCGCGCGCACGATGCCGCCCATCGCGTCCTCGGCCTCCCACTCGGGCGCCTGGGCCTGTGTCATCCCGGTCAGGTCGAGGATCTGGCGCAGCAGGACGAATTGTCCGGGAAGTCCCTCGGGTTCGGGAGGTCGATCCGCCTTGTAGCCGGGGTAGATCTCCGTGCGGGCCATCGGCCGCCAGTCGTGGTCGTAGGCGTGGATCGTGTCGTCGGGCTGCCGGTTCGTGATCAGCCTGACTACCATGTCGAGGTAGCCGTGTACGGCACCGACCGGTTGCCCATCGGGCTGGCGCACGGAGTCCCCGAGGGCGAAGTGGGCCCGGTACATGAGGCTCGACACGTCGAGGAGGAGTCGATGGACCACCGACTACCCTGCGTGAAGTCCGTCGCCCGCGAGGACTCGATGCCGCGATCTCGACCAGCGGCCGCTGGAGCCGAGCCTCATGTCCACCCCGCCACGCGTCCCGCTTGTTCGATCCACTTCCGCATCTCCGGTCCTCGCGCCTCCTCCAACGTTCTCACCTTGACGTAGCGGGACCGGTCGGTGGTGCCGAGCGGCGGCGGAGCGTCGAACTCCGCGCCGCCGAAGAAGACGACGTTCACGGAGACGTCGTACGCGACCATCTCGATGATCCAGCCGAGTTCCGGTAGCCCGTAGTACGCCTTCTTCCACTTGACGGCGTATCGGAGTCCGGGGATCGCTTCGCGGATCGATCCGTCCAACAGCTCGACGATCGGATGCAGATCCGGCATCACGCGCCGGATCCAATCCTCGATCTCGGCGTGGCTCTCCGATGGCTCGGGCGGCCTCTTGGTCGTGATCGGCTTGCGGTCTCGTTCCATCGCGCCTCGCTCCTCCCTGGCCTGAGCCTCCAGCGATCGGCCGGTGCAACCGGGCCTCGGCTGGCAGCCTATCCGGGCGGGTCCAGCCCTGCGCTAGGGTCTGCCCGTGCACGACGACGGCTATTTCAGCGAGCGAGTCGCCGAGAGCTACGACGAGTCAGAGGTCGAGATGTTCGCCCACTCCGTCGTCGATCCGGTCGTCGACTTCCTCGCGGGGCTGGCCGGGGAGGGACGTGCCCTCGAGCTCGGCATCGGGACGGGGCGCATCGCGCTCCCCCTCGCCCAGCGGGGCGTGGCCGTGCACGGGATCGAGCTGTCGCAGGCCATGGTCGCGCGGCTGCGCGCGAAACCCGGTGGCGACGACATCCGCGTCACGATCGGCGACTTCTCGACCACGACGGTGGACGGGACGTTCTCGCTCGCGTACCTGGTCTTCAACACGATCATGAACCTGACGACGCAGGCGGCGCAGGTCGCGTGCTTCCGCAACGTCGCGGCGCACCTCGAGCCGGGCGGCCGGTTCGTGATCGAGGTGATGATCCCGGAGCTCCGGCGACTCCCACCCGGGGAGACGTTCCACGTCTTCGACGGCGGGGAACGACTCGTGGGGGATCGACGAGTACGACGTCGCGAACCAGGGTCTGGTATCCCACCACCTGGAGGTGGTGGATGGTCAGCTCGAGCGATCCTCGATGCCGTTCCGGTATGTGTGGCCCGCAGAGCTCGACCTGATGGCGCAGCTTGCCGGGATGACGCTGCGCGAGCGTTGGGGCGGATGGAAGCGCGAGCCGTTCACGAGCGACAGCCGGCGGCACGTGTCGGTCTGGGAGATGCCGGCGCGCGAGTCAGGGTCGGAGTTCGCAGGAGGCTAGCCTCCGGGCCAGGGCAGCGTGAGCGCGTCGAGGAGGTCGAGTTCCCCGGGCGAGTGCCCACATCGCGTCAGGTAGCCGGCGAGCTCGCTGCGATGCTGCGTGCCGTGGTTCACGACGTGCGCGAGGATCAACCATCGCGGGATCGCGTCGTTGGGGTTCGCGCCCATCACCAACGGCTCCGTCAGGGCTGCATCGTCGAGGGATTCAACGTAGCGGCGCAGCCGATCGTCCTCACTGTGGCAGAACGCGTGGATCGCCGGCAGGTCGTCGAGCGCGTACCCGTGGTCCCACACGTACGTATCGCCGACGTCGTTCCCAACGCAGAACTCGCGCCAGCTCCAGTCGACGTCGACGAGATGCCGGAACGTCTGGAATGCGCTGCCGTGGTCGAGCCCCGCGTCCGTGCGGAACTCCCCATCGGTCAGGTCGGTCGCCGTAGTGTGGATGCGGTCGTTGGCCCAGGCGTGGAACCGGACGAGGGCGAGCAAGCCGTCGGCGTCCATCCCCTGAGCCTACGTCGCGCGGTCACTCCCTTCAGGAGATCGACGGGGTCCCGAGAGGTCCCGTCGGGAGCGGGACCTGCGGCCCGGCAGGGCCCCTCGGGCCCTGCCCTATCCTCCGACTTGTAACGGACCAAAGTAGTCCGTTGAGGTTCCCGAAAGGGGGCGCGTGATGGACAAGGACGGCGACCAGGGGCACCCGGGTGAGGACGTCATGCCCGATCCGCAGGGCTCCGAGCGACAGGTAGTGGCCAAGCGCGGCCCCGTCGTCTCCCGCCGGGCCGCGATCGGGATGATGGTCGGCGGCGCGGCGGTCGGCGTGGTCGGCGCACGGGTCGGGTTCGGCTCCTCGGGCGGCGGCGACCTCAACGCGATCGCGGCCGAGCGGGGCCTCGACGCCGCGGCAGCGGCAGCCGCGCTGAAGACCTACGTGCCGGGAGGTCAGTTCGACGAGTACTTCATCTTCTCCTCCGGTGGGCACTCGGGACAGATGTACGTGATCGGCGTCCCGTCGATGCGGCTGCTGAAGACGATCCCCGTGTTCACACCCGACGCGTGGCAGGGGTACGGGTACGGCACCGACCAGGGCGACATCGTGCTCGGCGAGGGGTCCGACCCGGCCAAGAGCAACCCGTTGTCATGGGGCGACACACATCACCCGGCCCTGTCGGAGACCGAGGGCATGTACGACGGCCGGTTCCTGTACATCAACGACCGAGCGAACGGCCGGATCGCGATGGTGGACCTGCGCGACTTCAAGACCAAGCAGATCCTCGACATCCCGAACCTGCAGACCTCGCACGGCGGCTGCTTCGTCACGCCGAACTCCGAGTACGTCCACATCTCGTCGATGACCCCCTGCCCGGTGACCGAGAGCGGCTACGCGCCCTTGTCGAGGTACAAGGAGGACTTCCGGGGGTTCTCGACCTGGCTGGCCATCGATCAGGACACCGGCCGGTTCAACATGGATGAGAGTTTCCAGATCGAGCTGCCCCCGTACACACAGGACCTGGCCGACGCCGGAAAGCTCACCAGTTTCGGACTCGGGTTCATCAACACCTACAACACCGAGATGGCGACCGGCGGCAACCTGCATGACGGGCACGCCGATCCCTCGCAGTCGCTCGAGGCGACCGCGACCAAGAACGACTACGACCTGCTGAACATCATCGACTGGCAGCGGGCGCAGGAGTTCGCGAAGGGGAGCGGGACGACGACCCTGAACGGGATGAACGTGATCCCGCTCGATGCGGCCGCCGCCGAGGGCATCCTGCACTTCGCTCCGGAGCCGAGGAACCCGCACGGCGTCGACGTGAGCCCGACCGGTGACTACGTCGTCGTGAGCGGCAAGCTCGATCCCAACGGCAACGTCTATTCGACCGAGAAGATATTGACGGCGATCGAGACGCAGGACTATCAGGGCACCGATCCGTTCGGCGTCCCGATCCTGACGCTGGATTCGGTGCTGGAGGCGCAGGTCGAGCTCGGCGCCGGACCGCTGCACACGCAGTTCGACAACGAGGGGCACGCCTACACGTCGATCTTCATCGACACGGCCGTGGCGAAGTGGACCCTCGGGCCGAAGGCAGGCCACACCGACGACGCGTTCCAGCTCGTCGAGAAGCTACCGGTCCACTACAACATCGGGCACCTGGTCACCGCCCAGGGCGACACCGTCGCCCCCGACGGGCGCTACCTGGTGGCGCTCAACAAGTGGTCGATCGATCGGTTCCCCCCGGTCGGGACCCTGCATCCGCAGAACTTCCAGCTGGTGGACCTCACCACCCCCAAGATGGAGGTGCTGCTCGACATGCCGATCGGGATGGGCGAGCCGCACTACGTGCAGATGGTCCACCGCGACATCCTCACGAACGTGATCCAGGTCTACGAGCCGGGCACCGACCCGCTCACGTGGAGCCGCTCGGAGTGGGCGATCGCCGCGGGCGAGGAGCGGGTGGAGCGCAACGGCAACACCCTCCACGTGTACATGTCGGCGCTGCGGTCGCACTTCACGCCCGACGTGGTCGAGGCGCGGAAGGGCGACACGCTCGAGCTGCACCTGACCAACGTGGAGGAGACACCCGACGCCACACACGGGTTCGCGATCCCGGCCTACAACATCGAGGCCAGCATCGATCCCGGCGAGACGGTGAACATCACGCTCCCGCTCGACCGGGTGGGGACGTTCGCCATGTACTGCTCCGAGTTCTGCTCGGCGCTCCACCTCGAGATGCAGGGGTGGCTGGAGGTGGCCCCATGAGGTCATCACGAGGAGGTATCAGGATGAATAGGACCAGATGGATCCTGGCCGTGGTCGCGGTGCTCGCGCTGGCCATGGCGGCCTGCAGCTCGTCCGACGAGAGCTCGACGCCCGCCGCCGACACAGCCGGCGACACGGGGGCCGCCACGGATACCGGCGCCCCACCGGCGTCGACCGCCCTGACGATCACCGCCCCCGTCGGCGCTTCGAACTCAGGGTTCGCGGAGACCGAACTCGCGGTGCCCGCCGACACGGCGTTCACGATCGTGTTCAAGAACGACGACGCGGGGATCCCGCACAACGTGCAGATCTTCGAGGGCACCGACACGAGCACGACGCCGGTGTTCGCTCCGACCGACAACGCCCTGATCACCGGGGTCGACGAGGTGACGTACGAGGTGCCGGCACTGCCCGCGGGCACCTACACGTACAACTGCCTCTCGCACCCGACCACGATGGTCGGCACGCTGACCGTCGGCTAGGGCTGGGGAGGCCATCCGGTGGCAGCGACGGCGGCGGCGCCCGACTCACGAGCGGCCCAGCTCGGGTTCGGCGCCGCCGCCTTCGCGCTCGTGGCCCTCGCGTGGCGCCTCCCCGTGTGGGAGGCGCGCCTGACGGCCCCGCAGTTCCCGCCGCCGCTGGGGCCGCTGCGCCTGACCGCCTATGGGCACGGCGTGGTGGGCGACGTCGAATCCGTCAATCAGCTGAACCACTACGTGGGGATGCAGGCCTTCTCGGACGGCAACGCTCCCGAGATCGGCCTGTGGGGTCCCACGGTTCTGCTCGCGCTGGCCGCGGTGGCCGTGGCGACCCTGCTGCCCCGAACCCACATCGTCGCGCGTCTGGCCCGGTGGGCCCTGTGGCTGGTCCCGCTGGGCGTCCTCGTCGACATCCAGTACCGGCTGTGGCAGTACGGACAGTCCGTGAAGCCCGACGCGGCGATCCGGGTCGATCCGTTCACCCCACTGGTCGTGGGTCCGACGAAGGTCCTGAACTTCACCACCTGGGCCTACCCGGGCCTGGCGCTGTGGTGCGTGGTCCTGGCCGCCTTCCTGATGAGCTTCGGCCCCGGGCTGTGGCGACGGGGCAACGCGTGGTGGCGTCGCCGCCCGATCTACGTCTCCCAGGACGAGTTCGAGGCGATGCAGGAAGGTGCGGGGACATGAGGCGTCTCCCGTTGCTTGCGGCGACCCTCGTCGCCGTGGCCTTCGTCCTCCCGCCCGCAGCCCTGGCTCAGTCGGGCGACCACTCGGGTCACGACATGGGCGCGCACTCGACCGGGCCACAGGGGACGCTCGCGATGCCGTCCGAGCATCTGCAGGCGATGATCGACGGGGCCACCCCCGGCTCGGTCGTCGAGATCCCCGCGGCCACGTACCTGGGCCCGGTCGTGGTCTCGAAGCCGCTCGCCCTCGTCGGCGTCGGGTGGCCCGTGATCGACGCCGACATGCGAGGCACCGCGCTTACCGTGACCGCGCCCGACGTGTCGGTCTCGGGGTTGGTCCTCACGCGCTCGGCCCTCGGGCCGATCGACTCCCCCTCGGGCCTCCTGCTCGAGAATGCCGATCGAGCGCAGATCCGCGACCTGCGGATCGACCGCGTCTACATGGGTATCACCGTGCGCGAATCCGACGACGTGTCGATCTCGGGTGTCTCGATCCGCGGGCAGGGGACCATCACCGGCGAGCTCCATGTGGTCGATCCCGACGCCGAGCACGCGGAGCACGGGACCGGTTCGGACGCGGCGATGCACACCGAGGCCCAGGTTCGTGGCGACGGGATCTGGCTGTGGAACACCGAGCGTGCCCGCGTCGTGTCCAGCACGATCGACGAGGCGCGCGATGGGATCTACGTGTCCTACGGCTCCGACGCCACGATCCAGGGCAACAGGATCTCGGGGAGTCGCTACGCGATCCACGACATGTACGCCGAAGGGCTCACGATCGCGGACAACGTGCTGGAGGGGAACCTGTCGGGGCTCGTCCTCATGTACGGCGGACCGGTGACCGTGACCGGCAACACGATCGTGGAGTCCGGCAGTCCGTCGACCGGATTCGGCGTCCTCGTCAAGGACGTCGGGAGCGTGGAGCTGTCGCGCAACGTCGTGGCCGACAACCGCGTCGGCATCCAGGCCGATGACGCCGGGCGCACGGGCGGTGAGCCGGTTCTCCTGCACGAGAACACCTTCGCGATGAATCAGGTCGGCATGGTGCTGATGCCCTCCAGCGACGCGACCGTGACCGGCAACGCGTTCATCGAGAACTCGATCCAGGTGACGCTCGGCGGTCTGGGCACGTCCCAGGCCGTGTGGAGCGTCGATGGGGTGGGCAACTTCTGGAGTGATTACGGCGGATACGACGCCGACGGCGACGGGGTCGGAGACCTCACGTACGCCTCGGGAGGACGGGTCAGCCGGCTGCTGGCCGAGGCCCCGCTCCTGCAGGCGCTCGCCTCCGGCCCGGCGTTCCGGCTGCTGTCCTCGGTCGAGGAGCGATGGGTGCCCGAATCGCCGATCGTCGTGGACCAGGCGCCCCTCACCGATGCCGTGGCCCCCACCCTGCACGGCGGGCGCGAGGGGCCGACGGCCCCTCTGTGGCTCCCCGGGGCGGTGCTGCTGGCGTCGTGTCTGTGGTTCTTCCTTCGGGCCCGACGCCCGGCGTCCAGGAGGTGGGAGCATGCCTGAGGCGGTGTTCCTCGAGGTCCGGTCGCTCTCCAAGACGTACCCCGGCGGGTGGGGCATCCACGCCATCGACCTCGATCTGCCCGCGGGCGTGGTCGCGGCGCTCGGGGGTCCGAACGGGAGCGGGAAGTCCACGCTCCTGAGGTGCCTGGCGGGGGTGGCGGCGGGCTCCGGCCAGGTGCGCCTCGAGGGGCGCTCCCTCGATGGCGACCACGACGTGCGCCGCCGCATCGGATACCTGCCGCAAGCGGTCGCCTTCCCCGCGCAGGCGTCGATCGGCGAGATCGTCGATCTGTTCGCCCGACTTCGTGGCGTGCAGCCTCACGACCACCCGCTACCCGCCGACTTCATCCCCCCCTGGGACGCGATCGTCGGCACGCTGTCGGGCGGCCAGCGCCACCGGGTGGCGCTGGCCGTGGCGATGCTCGGGAGCCCCTCCCTCCTGCTCCTCGACGAGCCGATGGCGAGTCTGGACGAGGAGGGACGAGGCGTGTTCTGGGACGTGGTGCACGGCCTGCGGTCCGACGGCGTGACCACGATCGTGTCGAGCCCGGCTCCCTCGGAGCTGCGGGGCGTGGCCGACCTGGCGCTCCACATGGTGGATGGCCGCCTCACCGAGGTTGAGCCGCTCGGAGCGCTCCACGACGCCGGGCGACGTGCATCGGTCCCGCGGGAGGCGACGTCGTGAGCACGCACGCCACATCCGTGATCGCCTCCTGGGAGTACCGCACCACGGTGCGCACCCGGTGGGTCGTCGTCATGGCGACCGTCTTCGGCGCCCTGAGCATCGCGGTGACCCTCCTGGCCTTCCGGACGGTCCGCGAGCTCGGGCTGGCGGGGATCGGGCCGTCGTCGGCGACCCTCGTGAACCTCGGTGTCTTGTTGCCCTCGCTCATGGGGTTGGTCCTGGGTGCCGGGTCGCTCGTTGGTGCACGGGAGCAGGGGATGCTCGCGATGGTGTGCGCCCAGCCGCTGCGGCGCACCCAGGTGGCCACCGGCGCGTACCTCGGCCTCGCCGGCGCCCTGCTCACCACGTTGGGGATCGGCCTGGGAGCTGCGCTGCTGATCATGGCGGGGGCGGCGAGAGCGACCGACGTGCCGGCGCTGGTCGGACTCGTCGTGGCCACGGCCGCGGTCGCCTCGGCGTCGGTTGCGATCGGCGTCGCGGTGTCCGTGCTCGTGGCCAGCCGTGTTCAGGCGGTGTCGATCGTCGTCGCGTTGTGGATCGTCCTCGCCCTCGGGATGGACCTGGCCCTGGCGGCCCTCGCGCCGAGCCTGCACCTGGGGCCGCGGGCCCTGCTGCTCACGATCCTCGTGAACCCGCTCGAGGCGGGCCGCATCCTCGCGCTGCTCGGCACGAACCTCGACGGGACGGCGCTCGGCCCGTTCGGCGCATACCTCGTGTCGACCTTCGGCCGGTACGGCGCCGTCGCCGTCCTGCTCGTCGACCTCGCGGTGTGGACGGCGGTGCCGCTGCTCGTGGCACGATGGGCGCTCCCGCGCCGCGATCTGTAGCCTGCGGGGCCGGAGCGAGAGGAGGCCAGGTGCGGATCTCCAGGGAGAGCCGGTACGCGATCGAGGCGCTCACCGCCCTGGCGACTCACCCACGCGGCGAGCTGGTCGGGGCCCGCGAGCTCGCGGCCGAGGCTCAGGTCCCGCCCGCCTACCTGTCGAAGATCATGCCGCGCCTCGTCCAGGGCGGCGTCGTGGGCTCGGTCCGGGGGCACGGATATCGACTCGAGCGCGCCCCCGAGGACGTGTCGCTGGGCGATCTGCTTCGGGCGGTGCAGGACGTCGATGTGATCTGGGACACCTGCATCTTCTGGCGTGAGGAGTGTGACACCGAACACCCGTGCCCTCTGCACTTCCGGTGGCGCGAGCTCAAGCCGCTGGTCAGCCGGGAGATGGATACGCTGACCCTCGCCGAGATCCGCGACCGGGTCGACGACCCCGAGCCCATGCCCTCGACCGCCCCCGACCGCTAGGCTCGGCCGCATGTCAAGGACCGTGTACGACCTCTCCATCGAGCAGCTCACCGAGCATCTGGTCGCGTGGGGAGAGCCGTCGTTCCGAGCCAAGCAGGTGTGGACACAGCTGTGGCGACGGGCGGCGACCTACGAGCAGATGTCGGACATCTCGCCCGACCTCCGGCGACGGCTCGCGAGCGATCTGCCGTTGGGTGTCGAGGTCCTGAACGAGCGCACCGCCGACCGGGGTGCGACGCGCAAGGCGCTGCTTCGTCTGGGTGGGGAGCACGTGATCGAGACCGTGCTGATGGGGTACCGGGACCGGGTGACCGTGTGCATCAGCGCCCAGGTCGGGTGTGCGATGGATTGCGGGTTCTGCGCGACCGGCCAGATGGGACTGCTGGCCAACCTGACAGCGGGGGAGATCGCGGCGCAGGTCGTGTGGGCCAAGCGAGAGGCGGAGAGACTGCCCGCCTCGACCCCGAGGCGCCTGACCAACGTGGTCCTGATGGGGATGGGTGAGCCCCTGGCGAACTTCGAGCGCGTGAGCGGTGCGATCGCGCTCCTCACGGACGCCGGCGGGATGAAGCTCGGAGCCCGCCACATCACGGTGTCGACCATCGGACTCGTGCCGGGCATCAACAAGCTGACCGAGCGCCACCCTCAGGTCGGGCTTGCGGTGAGCCTGCACGCCGCGACCGACGAGCTGCGCGACGAGCTTGTCCCCATCAACGCGAAGTACCCGCTGGCGAAGCTGGAGGCGGCGATGAGCGCCTGGCGGAAGCGGACCGGGCGACGGCTCTCGATCGAGTGGGCCATGATCGACGCCACGAACGACTCCGACGAGCAGGCCGGGCTCCTGGCCGCTCTGGCGTACCGACTCGGCGCCCACGTCAACCTGATCCCCTTGAATCCGACGCCGGGCTGGCCCACCCGACCGAGCCCGCCGGAGCGGATCAAGCAGTTCGTTCGTGTGCTCAAGGCCGGCGGGGTGAACGTGACGGTTCGCGACACTCGCGGGAGCGACATCGACGCCGCCTGCGGCCAGCTCCGCCTCGAGCACGATGCGAAGGCCGACGGCGCAACGCGGAGAGGATAGGCCCAGGCCGCGGCCCCGTGTCGGTCGTGCCGTCAGCGGCGGGTCCGCGCCTCGACCTCGGCCAGCCGCACCTTGACGACCTTCTTGACGAGGACCACGGGAAGTCGCTCGTCGTAGGTGAACTGGATCGTTCCCTTCCCCGTCCTGCGAGCCCCGATCTCGTCCCCGAGCTCGTCGAACACCGCCGTGCTCATCGGGAAGAGGCTGTAGTGGTCCTTGAACGCGGCGTAGCACACCAACCCGCGCCCGTTCTGCTTGAAGGCCGCCATCGCGTAGCTGATGCCCTCGGTCGCGTCCGGCGCGGCGGCTCGGATCACCTCCCGAAGGGCGTCGAGGGCTGCGCGATGATCGCCCGGCAGGTGGGTGAGGTAGTCCTCGACGCTGTCGGGCGTGCGCATCGTGGCTAGCGACGGCGTTTCGGGTCGCTCGAACGGCCGATCAGGAATATGCCGACCGTCACGAGGATCGTCAGGAACACGACGACCCCGATCGCCATGAGGAGGAGCACGGTGGCGCTGGGGTCCTGCGACGCGTTGCCCGCCGCCTTGAGGACGGCGTACACGGTGATGCCCAGATAGAGGAGGACCACCAGCAGGGCAGGGAACAACACGAACATCGCCACCGTGAACCCGCTGACCCCGAAGGCCGCGGCCCGTGCGCCGGTCGGCTCGTCGCGCGTGGCGAGGTCGTCGTCCATGGATGGGACCCTACCGCATGGTCGTATCCTCCCGCGATGGAGGCGCTGGCCCTCGAGGCCGTGGAGGTCGGGCTCGTCGGCGGGGGGTCGATCCTGGGACCGGTGAACCTCACGGTGAACGCCGGGGAGCGCTGGGCCCTGCTCGGCCCCAACGGCAGCGGCAAGACCACGCTGCTGTCGGTGGCCGGGGCCCGACGCCATCCCACCCGAGGCGCGGTGCGCATCCTGGGCGAGCCGCTGGGGCGGAGCGACGTCCGCATCCTGCGGGGGCGCATCGGCCACGTGGGCACAGCCGTCGGCGAGCGGCTGGGCATGCGGATATCGGCCCGCGACGCGGTGATGACCGGGCGCTACGGGGGATCGGCGATCTGGGGGCATCGCTTCACCGACGGCGATCGGGGCCGGGCCGATGGGCTGCTCGATGAGGTGGGGTGCACCCACGTCGCCGACCGACCGATCGGGACCTGCAGTCAGGGGGAGCGGGCCCGGGTGCTGATCGCCCGCGCACGGTTCGGCCGCCACGAGCTCGTGCTGCTGGACGAGCCGGCCGCAGGGCTGGACCTGCCCGGTCGCGAGCTGCTGCTCATGGCCATGGAGGGGATGGCCCGGTCGGAGGATGCTCTCACCATGGCCATGGCGACCCATCACCTCGAGGAGATCCCTCCCTCGACCACACACGCGGCGCTACTGCGGGCGGGCGAGCTCGTGGCGGCGGGGGCGATCGGAGACGTGCTTACCGGGCGGCACCTGACCGATTGTTTCGGCCTGCCGGTGCGAGTGACCTGGCGCGACGGGCGGTGGTCGGCGACCGCGGGCTGACCCCTCCACCGTCGGCTGGCCCGGTAGTAAGGTCGGGCGTCGTGCAGCGTTCGGCCCCTCCTTCCGCGGTGCGCGCGATCGGGCTGTCGGTCGCCTCCTTCGTCGCGTTCGCCACCTTCGCGGCGACGCCGGGTTCCCCGTTCCAGCCGGTGCTGCCGGAAGGAGCCCAGTCGTCGGGTCCGTTCCGTGCGCTCGCCGATCTCCTGCGCCTGGGCGGGCTATCGGGCAACTGGCTGATCGCCGCCGGAGTCCTCGTGTCGATCTTCGCCGTGGTCGCCTTCCTGATGTTGCTCCGCGAGGCCTTCCACGGGCGGATCTCGCCCCGCGTGGCGCTGATCCTCGGGCTGGCGTATCTGTTGGCGGTCACGACGCTGCCACTGCTGTTTTCACGCGACGTCTACTCCTACGCCTTCTACGGGCGGATCTCGGCGATCTATCAGGCCAACCCGTACGTCCGCACCCCGGTTGAGTTCTCCGGTGACCCCTTGTGGGGGTTCGTCGGGCCGAAGTGGGTCGACACGCCGGCCGTCTACGGACCGCTGTGGACCACGATCTCGAGCGTCATCGCGCGGACCTCCACGGGCGTGGCCGAGCAGGTGGCGGCCTATCGGGTCCTCGCGGCGGCCGCCGGGATCCTCACGCTGCTGGTGATCGCGAGCACCGTGCGACGGGTCTGGCCGTCCCGAACGGCCTTCGCCCTCATCGCATTCGGGGCGAACCCGGTCGTGTTGTTCCACGCCGTGGGGAGCGGCCATAACGATCTGCTGGTCGCGCTGTCGATCGCGACGGCCTTCGCGCTCCTCGTCCGGGGGTGGGGGCTCCCGGCGGTCGCGGCGCTCGCCCTGGGCGCCCTGATCAAGGCCACGGTCGTGATCCCACTCGTGCTCGTCGTCGTGTGGCTGGTCGCCCGGCGCCCACGGGGCCAGCGGCTGCGGCTGGGGGCGACGGCCATAGGCCTGGCGGCGGTCATCGCGCTCGCCTTCGCGCTGCCCTATCTCCAGTGGGACGATCCCACCCTGGGCATGGCCGCCCTCGCCGGCCACGAGGGCTGGCTGGCGCCCGCCAGTTTCGCGCGCAGAACCATCGACATCGTGAGCTTCGACACGCTCGGCGGGCTGGCGAAGTACGTCTTCGCCGCCGTCCTGATCGGCGCGCTCGTGGCCATCGGGAGGATGACGGCGCGAGAGGCGCAGGAGGGGGACCCGCGGTCGGCGGGGGCGGCCATGGGATGGAGCCTGGTACTGCTCATGCTGCTGGGCCCGCTGCTGCTGCCGTGGTACGTGACCTGGGCCTTGCCGCTGGCCTGGATCCTGCCGCAGGCGCCTCGAGCGACGGCGATCGGCTCGGGAGCCGCACTGGTGATGGCCCAGTGGACCACCGAGCCGCTGCGGTACCCGGGGGCGTTCGACGTGAACCTGTGGATCGGACAGTGGGTGATGACGCCGCTGATGCTGGCCCTCGTCGCGTGGGCCCTGTTCGACCTACGGGGCCGCTACGTCGGGCGCTTCGCCCTTGAGGATCAGGGTTCCGTATCCCAGGCCTCCCCCCAGCAGGACGGCCAGGGCGGGGCCCCACCAGCCACCGAGCGGGACGCCCAGCCGCTCGATCACCAGCGCTGACAGGGCCAGCGCCGCCACGCCGAAGCCGACCGCCGCGGCCGCGGCCGTGACGAGATCGGCGAACACCAGCCGCGCCCAGCCGAAGCCGACCGCCCAGAGCAGAGCGGCGATCGCCAGCGTGGCGCCGACGATCCACACCGAAGAGACGGACCGCAGTTCTCCGGGCAGGGGGTCGAGGGGCCGTGCGCCCGGCAGCGTCGAGGCCACCCCCGGATCCCATTCGGTCAGGCGGGGATCGCCGGCGCTGCGGTCGCTGCGGTCGAAGGCGCTGACCACGAAGACGGCGCGTTCCCCTTCGGGGATATCGGCCAGGAGTTGAGCCGACAAGGTGTCGTAGGGCTCCTTGCCCCGCAGGGTGGGCCGCCCCGCCAGCAGGTCGTCGACCTCGCCGAGGAATATGTGCACGTCGCCGACCCGATCGGGCGGCATCGCGGCCCGGATCACGTTGGCGTTCTTCACCGCCTGGAAGATCGACGTCGATCCCTTCTCGTCGACCACGAACACGAGCGGCGTGCCCTGCGGCGTCGTATCGGCGATGCGCCCCGCGAGTGTGGACGATGCCAGCTCCTCTTCGGTCAGAAGTGGCGCCTGCTCCCGCCATGACTCGATCGCGGCCAGGCCGATCAGCGCCACCAACGTGACCACGGCCGCCACCGCCAGCCCCGTGCCGATCCGCGCCCGGAGACGTCCTCCGACCCACGCGATCGACAGGCCCGCCAGCGCGGGGATCGCGAACGCGAACGTGACGACCCGTTCCGGCGGGAACCAGCCGGTCACGGCGCCCACCGGCAAGGCGACGACCGTGACGGCCGCCCACGAGACCAGGAACCTGCGCACGAATCCGGTGGGCCGGCGGACGCCGAGGGCAGCGAGCGGGACGGTGAGTACCGGGGCGTACCGTCCGACCTTGCTCGTGAACCGCGACAGGTAGATCTCGTGGAGTCGGTCGAGCTGGCCGGCACGCCGCAGCAGCGCGTCCTTCGACGTGTCCGCGGGCAGATCCGCAGGCCCGAGGCGCACCGACAGCAGGCCGGCGGATACGACGGCCGCCGCGCCTGCGAGGGCGACCGCCACGCGTCCCGCGTCGGAGTCGAGGCCGAGGTCGCGATCGGCGAGCCACGCCCACGCGGCCGTGACCACCAGCACCGCCGCGCCGACCAGGAAGAACTGCGGGTGGGCCAGCCCCGCGGCGCCCAGGAGTCCGATGCGCGGCGTTTCGGCCCCGGACGCTGCGCGCCGCGAGGGCCGTTCCCGTCGCCAGGAACGGCACGGTGAAGGCCAGGTTGGCGATGTAGCCGCCGCCCAGGTGCACCGCGAACACGCCGGTCAGCAGCCCCGCGATCGTCCAGCCGATGATCCCTCCGCCGGCACGGCCTCGCACGAGGGACGCGGCGACGACACCGATCCCGGCGGCGAGCGCATACTGGGTCCCCGCCACGGCGGCGACGAGCGGGAGGCGGAGCGCTCCCGCAGATGCGGCGATCGACGCCGCGATGGCCGGGCGGTCGCCCACGACCGACAGGCCCTCCGAGGCGCCCAGGCGCGCCCACCACAGGTAGACGGGGACGTCGGGTCCCACGCCGAACCGGTACGCGTGCACGACGGTCGGGGCGAGGAAGATCACGAGTAGCACGCCGGCCAGCATCCCGAGCGCCCACAGCTCGGTGCGGCGGGCGTTGACGCGTGGGAACCCCGACATGGCACCTCCGGTCGGTGACTGTACCGGGGCCGGCCGGGGCCGGTCGCGCCCCCCTGTTAGCATCCCGCGCATGCTGGACCGAGGGGTCGTCGAAGAGGTGCTGCGCGCCGCCCGCCGGCGAGGCGGCTCGTTCTCGGAGGTGTTCGTCGAGGAGCGGTCGGCGACCTCGATCCGGCTCGACGACGGCAAGGTGGAAGAGCTCACGACCGGGCTCGACCGCGGGGCGGGCGTGCGGGTCGCCCAGGGCACCTCGTACGGGTACGCCTACTCGAACCGACTCGACAGGGACTCGCTCCTGCAGGCCGCCGAGGCCGCGAGCGCCGCGTTCCGAGGCGAGGCGAACGGCGCCGTGGTCGACCTGAGCACCCGGGCCGGCGCCGGGATCAACCGGGTGGAACGCCCCAGCGGGGGCGTGCCCGCCGCCGACAAGGTCGGCTGGCTGCGTGAGCTCGACGACGCGGCCCGCGCCCACTCGACCGAGGTCACCCAGGTGGTGGGGATCTACGGTGACTCACTGCAGCGCCGGATGATCGCGACGTCCGACGGACGATGGGTGGAGGAAGACCGGCCCCGCATCCGGCTCGTCGCCCAGGTGGTCGCCAAACGAGACGACGTGATCCAGACCGGGTTCTACGGTCCGGCTGCGTGCGCAGGCGTGGAGTTCCTCGACGCCCACGGGCCCGTCTCCACCGCCGAGGTCGCCGCACGGCGCGCGGTCACGATGCTGGATTCGATCCCTGCTCCCGCCGGCGAGACCACGGTCGTGCTCGCGCCGGGCATGGGCGGCGTGCTTGTTCCACGAGGCGGTGGGGCATCCGCTGGAGATCGACGCCGTCGACAAAGAGGCGAGCGTGTACCGGGGGCTCGTCGGCACGAAGTGCGCCAGCGAGCTGATCGATGGCGTCGACGACGCGACGATCCCCAACGGGTGGGGGTCCTACGACTTCGACGACGAGGCGCAGCCCTCCTCTCGCACTCCGCTGTTCGTCTCGGGTGTGCTCCAGGGGTTCCTGTACGACCGTCTGCACGCCGACGATCAGGAGGTGCCGGTCACCGGCAACGGTCGCCGCCAGTCGTACGCGCATCCGCCGATCTCGAGGATGACCAACACCTACATCCTCGATGGCGCCTCCGATCCGGCCGACGTGCTGTCCTCCACCGCGCGCGGTGTATACGTGAGTTCGCTCGGGGGCGGTCAGGTGAACCCGGCGACGGGCGAGTTCGTGTTCGGCGTGAGCGAGGGGTTCCTGATCGAGAACGGCGAGCTCGCGACGCCGATCCGGGGCGCCAATCTGATCGGTCGGGCGATCGACGTGATGACCGCGGTCGACGCGGTGGCCGACGACTTCGATACCTGGGAAGGCGTGTGCGGCAAGGAGGGCCAGTCCGCGCCCGTCGGGAGCGGTTCGCCGACGCTGCGCATCGGCCGGATCACGCTGGGGGGCACGGGTGCCTGACCTCGGCGAGCTCGTCGATGCCGCGGTCGACGCCGCCCAGGCGGGCGAGGCCGTCGAGGCCTTCGCCGACGAGGGTCGCACGATCGAGGCGAGCGCGCTGCGCTCGGAGATCGAGGGGCTGACCTTCGCCGAGCAGCGCGGCGTGGGCGTGCGGCTCATCCGCGACGGACGGCTCGGCTACGCGTGGGCCGCCGACCCGAGCCCCGACGAGGTCCGGGAGGCGGTCGGCAGGGCACGGGAGAACGCCGCGCTCGCCGAGGCCGACGACGCGAACGTCCTCCCGCAGGCGGCCGAGATCGCTCCGATCCCCGAGCTGTTCGACCGCGGCGCGGCCGAGACCGGCGCGGACCGAGCCGTCGAACTCGCGCTCGACCTCGAACGGCGGGCCGTCACGATCGACGATCGGGTGACCAAGATCGACGTGGCGCAGGTCGGCACGGCGGTCTCGCGGGTGGCGATCGCCTCGACGACCGGGATCGACGCCGAATACGCGCGCACCGACGCGTGGGCGGTGGCGGTCGTCCTCGCGGTCGAGGGCGACGAGACCCAGACGGGGTTCTCCTATCGGATCGCGCGCGGGGTCGACGGTATCGACATCGGCTCGATCGCTACCGAGGCGGTCACGCGCGGCGCCCGGATGCTGGGGGCCGAGAAGCCTCAGACGGCCAAGTTGCCGGTGGTGATGGACCAGTTCGCCGCCACGTCGTTCCTGGGGGTGCTCGCCGGCGCGCTGAACGCGGAGTCGGTCCTCAAGGGCCGCTCGCTGTTCGCCTCGATGGTGGGCGAGCGAGTGGGCTCGGAGGTGTTCACCCTCGTGGACGACGGCACCGTGCTCGACGGACCCGGCGCGTCGCCGTTCGACGACGAGGGCGTGCCGAGCGGGCGGACCGAGATGTTTACCGCGGGCGTGCTCAACGGGTTCCTGCACGACACCTACACGGCCACACGCGCCGGCGGCGGCCAGGCCTCGACCGGCAACGCATCGCGCTCGGGCTACAAGACGACCCCGGGGGTGGGCACGTCCAACTTCTTCCTCGACCGGGGCGAGACGTCGTACGAGGAGCTCCTGCGGCGTGCCGAGGGTGGCGTGCTGATCCAGGACGTGAGCGGCGTCCACTCGGGTGCCAACCCCATCAGCGGCGAGTTCAGCGTCGGCGCCACCGGCCTGCGCATCAGCGGGGGCGAGCTCGGCGAGCCGCTTCGAGAGATGACGATAGCGTCGACGCTGCCCGACATGCTGGCAGGCATCACCGCGGTCGGCGATGACCTGCGGTTCTTCTCGAGCGTGGGCTCCCCGTCCGTCCTCATCGGCGAGATGACGCTCGCCGGGGTCTGAACCAGCGACGCGGTGTCTGTCTCCATCGTGCGCGCCGGCGCCGAACGGGTGGACGATCTCGAACCGCTCACCCGGGCGCTGCACGCACACCACCTGGCGGTCGACCCGCGCGTGCCCGGGATCCCGCCGCGCGACGCCGACGCGTGGTGGGCGATCCGGCGCGGGCGCTATGCGGAGTGGCTGGCCTCCCCCGACGCGTTCGCCCTGATCGCCGAGGAGGACGGTCGCCCAGTGGGGTATGCCCTCGTATCGTTCCACGACCGAGACGACTCCCACGCGACCGGGGACCGGTTCGCCGAGCTTCATTCGCTCGCGGTCCTTCCGGAGGTCCGGGGTGGCGGGCTCGGCACGCGACTCCTGCGGGAGGTCTACCGCCACGTGCGTGCCGTGGGGGTCGAAGAGATGATCATCGGGGTGCTGGCGACCAACGACGACGCGATGCGCCTGTACGAGCGCGAGGGCTTCAGGCCCTGGGTCGTGCTCACGCTCGGCAAGGTCCCGGACCCCGGGCCCGATCCGTCGTAACCGTTCCGTCAGACCACCGTGATCGAACCGTAAGACCCGTGCGCCACGCTATGGGTAACCGCCTCGGCGGACCAGACCGAACCCCAGACGGGAAAGGGATCCCACATGACGATCAAGGACACGCTCGCGCGCCACAGGTCGGTCGTCGGGCTCGTCGTGGCCGCAGGGGTCGTGGTGTTGGCCGCGGGGGTCTACTGGTTCGGGCCCCAACACCTGCTCGTGAACCGCACGGCGGACGAGGCCATCCCCGCGGTCACGTCGCCGTCGGCGTCGGGATCGGCCACCGGGTCGACCGGGTCCACGCCCGAGCCCTCCCCGTCGTCGCCCGAGGCCGACCCGACCGAGGTCCCCGAGCCCGACGTCGAGGTCCTAGCCGCCGGCTCGTTCCTCAGCCTCGCGCACGAGAGCACCGGCGAGGCCTCGATCGTTCGGACCGATGACGGTCGGGTGTTCCTGCGCCTGGAGGACCTCGACGTGCTCTCGGGTCCCGATCTGAAGGTCTACCTCTCCTCGGCCCCGGCCGACGGCCCCGACGACGCGTTCGGCACCGAACTCGTGGCCGACCTCGGCGGCCTTCGGGCCAACAAGGGGAACCTGACGTATGAGATCCCGTCGGGCGTCGACCTCGATGTCGTGGCGAGCGTCGCGATCTGGTGCAAGCGCTTCGCAGTGGGGTTCGGCGTGGCGCCGCTCGACCCTGTCTAGCGACTCAGGCCGGCAGGTGGATCTCGAAGCGGGTGCCGTGGGCGGGGGAGCTTTCCGCCACGATCTGGCCGCCGAGCGCCTCGACGATCCGCTTGGCGAGCGTGAGGCCGAGTCCGGCCCCCGGCCCCGACCGGGCGGGGTCGCCGCGGTAGAAAGGCTCGAAGATCCGTTCGAGGTCGTCGGCCGAGATCCCCTCGCCGGAGTCCTCGACGCTCACGCCCAGCCGCTCGCCCTCGAGGTGCGCATGGACACGAACGGTTCCGTCGGCCGGTGTGTGGCGCACGGCGTTCGACAGCAGGTTCTGGAGCACCCGCACCATGCGAGGCGAGCACGCGAGGGCCCCGGTCCCGCCGAGGTCGGTCTCCATCGAAAGGTGCTTCTCGTCTGCCTGATGCCGCACGGTGGCCAGCGCGCTCGACACGACCTCGTCGAGCCGGGCCCGGCGGGTCTCCTGCTCGATCGCCCCGGCGTCCAGTTGGGTGAGCTCGAACAGGTCGTCGACCATCGTCGACACCTGCTGGACCGACCGCCGCATCTCGCCCGCGTAGCGGCGCATGCTCGGCGGGTCGTCCACGATGCCGTCGTCGATGGCCTCCACCATGGCGCGCAGCGAGGCCAACGGGGTGCGCAGGTCGTGCGACACGGTGGTGATCAGGTCGCGGCGCATGCTCTCGACCTGCCGCTCGCGCGCCTGGGCCTCCTGGAGCCGGTCGGCCATCTCGTCGAGCGTGTGCCCGAGCATGTCGAGCTCGGCCCCGGCGTGCAGGTCGCCCACGCGCACGTCGAGGTCACCGTCGCCCATCGTTCTCGCCGTGCGCTCCAGGCGTTCCACGGAGTTGCCCACCGAGCGAGCGACGGTGAGGGCGACGGCCAGGCCGGCGCCCAGCGAATACACGAGGAGCGTGGCCACGAGCGTCGCGTCGTGCGTGTTGACCGACATCCGCAGGGTCAAGATCGCGAGGTTCGCCAGCGCCACGCCGGCCGCCGTGATCGCGACCGCGGCGAGCTGCCAGCGCACGGACGTCCCCATGAGCAGGCGCGGGGCCGCCACCGCCGCCGCCACCGTGACGATGGCCGCCGGCAGCAGGAGCAGGGGGAGATGAGACAGATCCGATGCCGGCATCCCCAGCGCGGCGCCGACGGCGACCGTGCCGATGGCGCCGAGCAGCGCCACGACGACGGCGAGGGTCAGCGTGCGCCAGAACATCGACATGCGCGTGTTCATGCCTCGAACCGGTAGCCGACGCCCCACACGGTCACGAGATGTGCGGGGTTCGACGGATCGGGCTCGATCTTCTCGCGCAGTCGGCGCATGTGGACCGTGACGGTGGCGCTGTCGCCGTCCCACGCGAAGTCCCACACGTCCTCGAGCAGCTGCGTCCTGGTGAAGGTGACGCCGGGCTGGGATGCGAGGTAGGCGAGCAGGTCGTATTCCTTGCGCGTGAGCTTGGCGGGGCCGCCGTCGACGAAGACCTCCCGGCGGGCGCCGTCGATCACCAGGCGGCCGAAGTCCATCGAGGCGGGTGTCCCGTTCCTCGGGGCATCGGTTTCTCGGGCCCGGCGCAGGACGGCCCGAACCCGCGCCACGACCTCGCGGGGCGAGAACGGCTTCGTCACGTAGTCGTCGGCCCCCAGCTCGAGCCCGACGATCCGGTCGGCTTCCTCGCCGCGGGCGGTGAGCATGATCACGGGGACCTGGGCGAGCTCGCGCATCCGCCGAAGTACCTCGTAGCCGTCGATGACGGGAAGCATGAGGTCGAGCAGGACGAGATCGGGGGTGCCCTCGCCGAACCGCGTCATGGCCTCGGCGCCGTCGGCGGCCGTGTCGACCGTGAAGCCCTCGGTCGCGAGATACCGGGAGAGCACCTCGCGCACCATGGGCTCGTCGTCGACGACGAGGATCCGGGCGTCATCCATCAACCCATCCTGCCACCGGGATGTTTCCATCTCCTTACGGTTGTCGCGCAGGCCTCCCGGCGCGCTCCCTCCGCCCGTAGCCTTCCTCGTGTGGACGACATGTCAGGCGGCGTCGGCGACCGGGGTCCAGTCGGGCTCCCGTCCCCTGATCCGTTCGCGCACGGCCCTGGCCAGGCCCACGCCGGCGATCATCGACCCGACGACCAGCACCGACGAGACGTTCATCTGGGCGAGTCCGGACAGCCCGTGGCCCAGGTTGCAGCCGCCCCCGATGATCCCGCCCATCCCGAGCAGGAACCCGCCGGCGCCGAGCTGCGCGTAGCGAGGGCCGGTCTCTCCACGCACCCACCATCCACCGGCGGTCCGCGCGGCGATCGCGGCGCCCGGTATCAGGGCGAGCAGGAATCCGATCAGCCACCAGTTGGGACGTCCCGAGGCGACGCCGGCGACCATCGACGTGGTGCTCGGCCCGAACGAGGCGCCTCCCGCCCCGGCCAGCGCCCAGCCCGCGACGGCCGCCAGGCCGATCGAGATCCCGGCGATCCTCCAGCCCCACTGCCAGCGGGCCCCGGGCGGATCGCCACGTCCGGCGCGGCGCAACAGCGCGAGCACGATCACCAGCAGCGGCACGGCGACGGCCAGCCGAGGCACGCCGAGCACGCCGGGGATCGTGGCGCCCTCGCCGCCGTCGAGGATCGTGGGGCCGGGCAGCCGTATGCGGCGCCCCGCCAGCTCGCCCAGCCCCCAGCCGAGGAGCCCGACCGCGGCGCCGAGCATCCCGGCGCCGAGCTTGTAGAACAGCCCCGAGACGCACGAGGACGCGACGACCATGCCCGTGCCGATCAGCAGGCCGCCGGCGACGTTGCTCGCCGGCCGCAGCGGCAGGCCCCGGTTCAGCTGATCCCACCATCCCGTGGCGAAGATCAGCGACAGGCCCACCGCCGCGATCGCCACGGCCAGGATCCAGGCGCGGAACAGCGAGAATCGGCGCTCGAAGATGCCGCGGAACATCGAGTGGAAGCACAGGTCGGCGCGCATCAGCACGTAGCCGAAGGCCAGCCCGGCGAGGACGCCGGCGATCAGCAGCCGCATCATGACTCGAGCCTAAGCCCGGCGGGTCGTTCCGGGGCTCATCCGGCGACGGTGGACGTGATCCTGCCCGTGCTGAACGAGGCCGAGGCGCTGCCGTGGGTGCTCGGGCGCTTACCCACCGGCTATCGGCCCATCGTCGTGGACAACGGCTCGTCCGACGGATCGGGTGAGATCGCCGCGTCGCTCGGGGCCACGGTGGTGCGCGAGACGGCCCCCGGGTTCGGGGCGGCCTGCTTCGCCGGACTCGCCGCCGCCTCGTCGCACCTCGTGTGCTTCATGGATTGCGATGCATCGCTGGACCCTGGGCACCTCGACGCCGTGGTGATCCCCGTTCAGGACGGGGACGCGGACCTGATGCTCGGCGCCCGCGTTCCCGCCCCCGGCGCCTGGCCGGCGCACGCCCGGTGGGGGAACCGGGCGATCGCGTGGGAGCTGCGACGGCGCACCGGCCTGACGATCACCGATCCCGGACCGATGCGGGCGGCCCGTCGTGCCGGGCTCCTCGGCCTGGGCATCGAGGACCGGCGGTTCGGCTGGCCGTTCGAGATGATCCTTCGCGCCCACGCGGCGGGCTGGCGCGTCGGCGAGGTGCCGGTGCCGTACCTGCCGCGCGCCGGCCGCTCGAAGGTGACCGGCAGCGTGCGGGGGACGGCCCGTGCGGTGTCCGACATCGTGCGGGTGATGCGATGAGGCTCATCGTGATCGCCAAGGCCCCCGTGCCGGGCAGGGTGAAGACCCGTCTGTGCCCGCCCTGCACGCCCGCCGACGCCGCGGCGCTCGCCGAGGCCGCCCTCGCCGACACGCTCGACGCCGTCCTGGCGAGCGGCGCCGACGACCGCGTGGTGGCCCTCGACGGCGGGCCGTGGCCCGGGCTCCCGAGCGGCGTTCGCGTGATCCGGCAGCGAGGCGGCACCCTTGACGCTCGCCTCGCGGGTGCGTTCGACGACGCCGGCGGGCCGGCGTTGCTGATCGGGATGGACACACCCCAGGTCACGCCGGAGACCCTGGACGCCGCGATGGCGGCGATGGACGGGGTCGACGCCGTGCTCGGCGACGCCCACGACGGCGGCTGGTGGGCGATCGGGCTGCACCGCGCCGACCCTCGTGTCTTCCTCGACATCGAGATGAGTGCCCCCGACACCGGGCGGCGCCAACGGGAGCGGCTGCGCGACCTCGGGCTGCGCGTCGGCGGCCTGCCTCGGCTGCGCGACGTCGACACGATCGACGACGCCGTCGCCGTTGCAGCGGATGCGCCCGGCGGACGCTTCGCCGCGGCCCTGTCACGCCTGCCGGCGAACGAGGTGACCGCATGACCTTCTGCGAGGTGATGCGTCCCGCTCTCGACGATCCGCTGCGCAGGCTGCGTTCGGAGTGCGGCGTCGTGATCCCTCTGCCGGTCGACCGGTGGTGGGCAGAGCCGTCGCCGGTCGAGCACGAGATCTTGACGGAGGCGCTCCCGGCGGCGCTCGACGTTGGATGCGGCCCCGGCCGTCACACGACGGCCCTCGAGCGGCGCGGCATCGCGGCTGTGGGCGTCGACACCTCGGCCGAGGCGGTGCGTGCGGCCCGTGCCCGCGGTGCCGCGGTGCTGCAGGCCTCGATCTTCGACGACGTCCCGGGAGCCGGATGGTGGGGGACCGCGCTGCTGCTCGACGGCAACATCGGGATCGGCGGCGACCCCGAGTCGCTGATGGCGCGCCTTCGCGATCTGCTGCGGCCGGCCGGCAGGGCGCTCGTCGAGGTGGAGGCGCCCGGTGTGGCGAGCGCCCGGCTCTCGGTGCGCGCAGAATCGGAGAACGGCGCCAGCGCGGAGTGGTTCCCTTGGGCGCAGGTGGGGGCCGACGACCTGCTCGACCTCGCCGATGCCACCGGCTACGAGGTTGCCCGCCGGTGGACGGGCGAGGGCCGCTGGTTCGCGAGGCTCGACGCGCGATGAGCGATCAGCGCTTCACGCGCCTGGCGCCGCCCCGCGTGGGACCGTTCCGCGAGGAGGCGTTCGCCGGCCCGCTCCATGCGACCCGGACCGCCGCCTGGCTCGGCACGGCCGCCGGGGCGCTGTTCGTGGTGTGCTTCGTCACCGGGCTGGTGTCGCACGCGATCCAGCACCCGCCGTCCTGGTTCGTCTGGCCCTCGGGCCCCACCTGGCTCTACCGGCTGAACCAGGGCCTCCACGTCACCACCGGCATCGCCGCGATACCGCTCGTGCTCGCGAAGCTGTGGACCGTATGCCACCGGCTGTGGACCTGGCCGCCGGTTCGGAGCCTGCCCCACCTGCTGGAGCGCGCCAGCCTCGTGCCACTCGTCGGGGGCTCCCTGTTCATGCTGTTCAGCGGCGTCGCGTCGATCGCACGCTGGACCCCGTGGTCGTTTTCGTTCCCGCCCGTGCACTACGCGGTCGCGTGGATCACCCTCGGTGGGCTCGCGATGCACGTCGGGGCCAAGATCGGAGCCACCCGGGTCGCCGTTTCGTCGCGCTCGACGGACCTCGAGGTCGACGCCGTGGCGCGCGAGGCCGGCTGGGGCGGGCTGACCCGCCGCGGGTTCCTGGGGGCCGTCGCTGCAGCGGCCGGCACCCTCGTCGTGACGACCGTGGGTCAGACCCTGCGCCCGCTCGCCCCGCTCGCCGTCCTGGCGCCGCGGGACCCGCGCGTCGGTCCCCAAGGGGTGCCGGTCAACAAGACGGCCGACAAGGCCGGCGTGGTCGAGGCGGCGGCCGATCCGGCCTTCAGGCTCGTCGTCGAGGGCGACGTCGCGACCCCGCTCGCGCTGTCTGTCGACGACCTCGCCGCGTTGCCGCAGCGCGCGGCCACGCTCCCGATCGCGTGCGTCGACGGGTGGAGCGCGGTGGCCCAGTGGGAGGGGGTTCCGCTGCGTGACCTGATCGCGATGGCGGGTGGCCCAGAAGGAGCCTCGGCGGTCGTGTCGTCGCTGCAGCGCGCTTCGGCGCCCTACTCGTCGGCCGACGTGAGCCCGCAGCACGTGTCCGATCCCGACACGCTCCTGGCGTTGCGCCTGAACGGCGAGGCGCTCCACATCGACCACGGCTACCCCGTCCGCCTGATCGGGCCCAACCGTCCGGGCGTGATGCAGACGAAGTGGGTGGTGCGCGTGGAGGTGACGGCGTGAGCGCACGGACCGAGCTCCGCCCTCCGTTCGAGCCGCCGGCAGAGGAGACGAGCGTCTACGGCGGGTGGTTCGTCGCCGGGGCGATCCTCGGCTGGGCGATGATCGCATTCGGGGTCTGGTCACTGCTGGTGCGGCCGGGCGCCACCGACCCGCCCGCGGTCGCCGTATGGATCGTCGGCCTGGCCCTGGTGAACGACCTGGTCCTCGTCCCGCTCGCCCTCCTCGTGGGCGCGCTCGCGCGCCGGACCGTGCCACGGCTCGCGCGCGGGCTCGTGCTGGGCGCGCTCGCGGTGTCGGCCTTCGTCCTCCTGTATGCCCTCCCGTTCGCGCGGCGATACGGGGCACAGCCCGACAATCCGAGCTTCCTGCCGCGGGACACCGGGTTCTGGGTGATCGTCGTCCTGGCCCTCGTGTGGTTCGTGGCCGCCGCCATGCTGCTCGTGCGGATGCGTGCGCGCGGCGCCCGCCGGTAGGGTCCGGACGTGGATCGTGCGAACGAGCCTCGGGCACTCGGCGCCGCTGCCACGACGGCCGTCGTCGGCTTCGTGTTGGTGTGGATCCGCCTGGCGTTCGAGGGTGGCCGTTGGCTCCAGCGGCGCGGATACCGGATGCAGGTGAACGCGCCACCGCTGACGGGCAACCTGGATCCGCGCGTGTCGTGGCGCTCGCTCGCGGCGGTCGTCGTCGGTGGCGCCGGGATCTGGCGGGCCGACGCGTGGTCCCGGCGGCTGGGGTGGCGCCGGCTCCTGTGGCTGTCCTTCGGCGTGGCCCTGGCCTGGGCCGGAGCGCTCGCGTTCTGGGACGGCGTGGGGGGCTTCACGCGGTCGCCCGCCTCGCCGGTGGACTACCTGTCGGCCCTGCCACTGATCGATTCGACCGGCGCCTTCCTTCGCACGTTCGTCGAGCGGATCGACCTGTATCCGGCGCACGTGCGGGCGCACCCTCCCGGGATGGTGCTGCTCGTGATCGGGCTGGACCGGGTCGGCCTGGGGACCCAGGGCTGGATCGGCGTCCTTGAGCTCGTGGCGGGCGCGTCGTCGGTGCCGGCCGTGCTGGTCGCCATCCGCGAGGTGGCCGGTGAGGCGCGGGCACGCGGTGCGGCCCCGTTCCTGATGCTCGGCTCGGGCGCGGTGTTCTGGACCTCGGGCGACGCGGTGTTCCTCGGGCTGTCGGCCTGGGCCGCCTCGCTGCTGATCCTCGCGACCGGGCGGTCGGACCGCCGGGGCGACGGGCTCGCGCTGGGAGGCGGCGCCCTGGCGGGCGCCGCGCTGTTCGCCTCGTACGGGCTGGTGCTCCTGGCTCTGGTGCCGCTCGCGGTGGCGATATCACGCCGCAGGTATCGCCCGCTCGCCCTCGCCGCCATCCCGGTCGCGCTCTGGTTCGTCGGGTTCGCGGCGGCGGGGTTCTGGTGGCTCGACGGGCTCGCCGCCACGCGACGTGAATACGCGGAGAGCCTGGCGCGGGTGCGTCCTTACGCGTACTTCGTGCTCGCCAACCCCGCCGCGTTCCTCGTGGCCCTCGGGCCGGCCGTGTGGGTATCGCTCGTCAGCGCGCGCGACCGTGGCCTGTGGCTGCTGGCCGGCGCGGGGCTGGCCGCCGTGTTCCTCGCCGACCTGAGCGGCCTGTCGAAGGGCGAGGTCGAGCGGATCTGGCTGCCCTTCACCCCGTGGGTCGTGGCCCTGACCGGGGCGGCGTTCTCGGGCGACGGCAGGCGGCGCGGATGGATCGCGGCCGGCGTCGTATGGGCCATCGCGGTTCAGATGGCCGTGGTGTCGCCGTGGTGAGGGTCTTGGTGACCGGCGGGGCCGGCTTCATCGGTTCCCACGTCGTGGACGAGCTGCGGACGCGCGGCCACGAGGTCGTCTCGCTCGACGTCCTCCACCCCGGCGCGCACGGCAGCCGGCCCGGATACCTGCGCGATGACGTCGAGCATCGCCTCGTCGACGTGCGCGACGCCGACGCGGTGGCCGAGGCGCTCATCGGCGTCGGCGCCGTATCCCACCAGGCGGCGATGGTGGGCTTGGGGGTCGATCTGGGCGACATCGTCGACTACGTCGCGCACAACGACCTGGGGACCGCAGTGCTGCTGCGGGCGATGCACCTGGCGGGGTACCGGGGCTCGCTGGTCCTGGGCGGCAGCATGGTCGTGTACGGCGAGGGGGCCTACCGCTGCCCCGACCACGGGGTCGTCGCGCCCGGTCCACGCGCCGCCGAGGATCTGCGGGCGGGGAACTTCGATCCGACGTGCCCGTGCGGCGCGGTGCTCATCCCCTTCGAGGTCACCGAGGACGCCCGGCTCGATCCCCGCAACGTCTACGCGGCGACGAAGCTGCATCAGGAGCACCTGTTCGCGGCCTTCGGGCGGGACCATCCCGAGGTCTCGGTGGCGATGCTCCGGTACCACAACGTGTACGGGCCGCGGATGCCTCGCGACACCCCCTACGCGGGCGTGGCGAGCATCATGCGCAGCGCGCTCGAGCGCGGCGAGGCGCCCCGCGTGTTCGAGGACGGCCGCCAGCGACGTAACTTCGTGCACGTGTCCGACGTCGCCCGTGCCAACGCCGTCGCCCTGGAGGCCCACGCGCGGGGGCCGTTCAACGTCGCGAGCCCCGAGGCCCGAACGGTCGGCGAGATGGCCGATGCCCTGGCTGACGCGTTCGGCCCCGGTGCGCCGCGCCCGGTCGTGACGGGGGAGTTCCGACTCGGCGACGTGCGCCACGTGTTCGCCTCGCCCGAGCGAGCCCGCGTCGAGCTTGGCTTCGAGGCGAGCGTGCCGTTCGCCGACGGCATGCGCGCGTTCGCGCGCGCGCCGCTTCGCGACGTCACAGGCTAGGTCGAGAGGTAGGGCGGGTCGGGGGATGCGACCGGCTCGATCGAGGTGGCAGCGAGGATCACCTGGGCGCCGACCGGGTACAACGCTCCGCTGACCTCGACCCACTCGTCGGTCGCGTAGACGCCGGCCGGCACGTCGACGACGCGGACCTGGACGATGGCGGCGTCGGCCACGCAGCAGTTGATGACGAACCGGGTGAGCATGAACTCGTCGGATGGCGTCGCATCCGTACGGCTCACGAACCCGGTGAAGGTCGCCTCCTCGCCGGCCCTCGTCGCGAGGATCCGCCTGCCCTCCGTCGTGAACCTGGCCGCCGCGACGAGGGGCCAGGTGGTCGGACTCGACTCGTTGAACGCGCCGAACTGGGTCCAGTAGCCGGCCGTGTCCGCGCTCTTGCGCTGCGCGGAGAACGTGCCGAGCGAGGCGGCGGGCAGCGCCGTGATCACCATGACCGGCGCCACCATGAGCGCAAGGACGATCGCCTCGCGGCGACGCAGGGGCTCCGGAGCCGCCGTGCGCGCCGCGACGAGCCGTCCCACCGTGGCCAGCGTGAGCAGCGCCGCACCGATGGGAACGACCCACGAGGTGCGCCCCGACAGGTACAGGCCGACCCGATCGGTGATCAGCAGGAACCAGAACAGCGCGGCCCAGGCCCCCAGCACTCCGGCGCCGGCGACCCGCAGCGGATCCCACCTCGGAGTCCCCGACGCCGCGGTTGTGAGTCCGGTGGCGCGCTCCCGTCCTGTCTCGAGCCGGCTCATCCCGCGATCACCGCCACCCACAGGGCGCCGGCGATCGTGACGACGCCGGCTCCGACGAGGATCGATCGCACGACGAACGGCCGGAAGGTGCCCGCGTACATCGCCGTCAGCTTGAGATCGATCATCGGGCCGAACACCAGGAAGGCCAGTTGACCCGAGGCGCCGAACTGGGTGAACGACGCCGCGATGAACGCGTCGGATTCCGAGCAGAGCGACAGGATGAACGCCAGGCCCATCATCACGAGGATTCCGACGATCGGCAGGACCGCGGCCGCGCCCGTCACCGACTGCGGCAGGAACGTCTGGAACACCGCCGCGACCGTGGCGCCGAGCAGCAGGTAGCGGCCCATGAACAGGAAGTCGTTGCCCATGTGCACGAAGAACGTGCGCCACCGCGGCTCGGGGCGGCCGAGGGCCACGGTGTCGTGGGTGTGGTGGTGTCGTCGCCTCGAAGATCGCAGGATGGCGTCGGCCCGGTGCCGCCCGAGCACCCAGCCCACGGAGATCGCCACGATCAGGCCGAGGGCGAACCGGCCGCCCACCATCAGCGTCACCGGCCCTCGACCCCGGTAGGCGATGTAGGTCGAGGCGATCACGACCGGGTTCACCACCGGAGCGGCGAGCATGAACGCGATGGCGGCCGAGGGCATCAGGCCCTTGAGCATCAGGCGGCGGGCCACCGGAACGGATCCGCATTCGCAGATCGGGAAGGCCATCCCCGCCAGGGCGGCGGCGGGCAGCTGCATCGCGCGGGGGAGGTTCCCGAGGCGCTCCAGCGTGCCGATCGGCACGAAGACCTCGACCGCTGCCGAGGCGAGCGCGCCGATCAGCACGAACGGGGTTGCCTGCACCACGAGCGAGGCGAACACGATGAAGGCCGCCTGGATCCAGGCCACGCCGGTGGGCGTCAGCGCCGCGACCGCGAGCCACAGGAGGACGAGCCCCCCGATCAGCCCGGCGACCCAGCCGGGGGTGGCGGACGGCCTGGTGCCTCTCGCCGAGCCGACGACGGCCATCAGCAGTACCTCCCGAACGACACCGCGTATCCCTGGAACGCGTCGGCGAACAGCGGCGATCCCGCCCCGGCCCGCAGGTCGAGCAGCGACTCCTGGACCACGCGGCCGGTGATCCCGGCCTCGGTGAGCGCGTCCCGGTCGAGGAACAGGCCCCCGGGGATCGCGGCCTCGATCAGGGGGGCGTCGATCCCGGTGGCCGCCTCGGCGCCGCGGACCACGTCGCCCGCGGCGAGCCCATCGATGCGCGGCCCCGGGCCCGTCCCGGCGACGGCGACGAGCAGGCGGCCTCCCGTCACGCGCCGCGCGGACCGCACGACCTCACGCAGCTGCGCGTCGGCGTCCGGTTCGGTGCCGTCGAGCACCACCCCCAGGAGGTCGGGCGTGTCGTCGAGCCCGAACCCTCCCCGCAGCGCACCCTGGAACTCGGACATCCGGTCGTGCGCGGTCGCCTCGATCGCGAGCAGATCCCGGTCGTGTCCCGGATACCAGCCGTCGCCGATCAGGCCGAGGTCGGCACGGTCTGGGGCTACGAGCCCGACCAGGGCGTCCTGGCCGTATCCCTCGTCGAGGTCGTCGGCGAGGGTCGCGACGACCGAGCCGGGAGCAGCCGCCGCCCATGCCCGGACGAGTCGGCCGTCACGGTCGCGCAGGAACGTGCCGGTCACGCCGTGCTGGCGGGGCATGGCTCCCGTCCCCAGGGTGGTGAGGGTGGCCGTCGGGTCCAGCGGCAGGGCGCCGACGGCGGCGCCGAGCGTCCCCGCGCCCTCGCTCATCAGGTCGTGGAGGAACGGCCACGAGCCTCCCTCGACCTGCGCCGATCCCACGCCGGTGATCGCCACGAGCAGGACAAGGCGCGGCGTGGACCGCTGCCACGTTCCCTCGATCGCGTCGCCGGTTCGGATCTCCGGATGCGGGCGCTCGAATCCGATCAGCGCGGCGACCGTCGGTGCGACGCCGTCGAGGGTGACGCCATCGGGGATGCTCGTGCCCGGGTCGACACCATCGCCGACGATCGCGAGCGGCACCCGGTCGGGGCTGCCGAGTGCGGGCCAGGCCCCCGGCGCGGGCCGCGACACGCCCACGGAGCCGGTGATCCCGGCCCGGGCGGCCGTGACCACGATGACGTCGGGGGACGCCCCCGCGCGGTACCCCTCGGACAGCCGCGAGCGGACGTCGCCGGGAAGGCCGCAGAAGGGAGTGGGCGCCGCCGTCTCGGCCTGGGCCTCGCACGTGGAGCCGAGACAGGCGATACGTGCGGCTGCGGCAGGGAGCGCGACCAACAGCGCGCCGAAGCTCAGCAGCAGCAGCCGGCCCGGACGTCGCGTGCGAGTCGGGCCGTCCGTGCTGGCGGGGCGACGTCGCTCATGCATGCGAGACGATCAGATCGTGGCGCTCCGCACGCCCGCCACGACCAGCCCGATCGCCAGGCCGGCGACCGCGAGACGGTAGAGCATGAACACCTTGAAGTCGTGTCGTCGAAGGTACGTCAGCAGCCCCCAGATGACCACGAACCCGCTCACGGCTGAAGCCACGAACCCCCAGAAGAACTGGGCCTCGTATCCCTGGAACCCGGTCCCCGCGAGACCGAGGGCCTTGTAGAGTCCAGCGCCGGCGATGATGGGCATCGACAGCAGGAACGAGAATCGGGCCGCAGCCTCACGCTCCAGGCCGATCAGGCGTGCGGCGGTGATCGTGACGCCGGAGCGCGAGATGCCCGGTTGCAGGGCCAGCGCCTGCGCGAGGCCGAGGTACAGGCCCGTGCGCACGCCGATCGAGCCGAACTCCCGGTCGCTCGGCGATCTCCGGTCGACCTCGTAGAGGACGATCCCGAACAAGGCGAGCATCACGGCCACGAGCACCGGGGCGCCCAGCCGTTCCTGGATCACGCTCTCGAGCGCGAACCCGACGATGACGCCGGGGATCGTCCCGACGATGAGCGCCCACGCGACCCGCTCGTCGACCGTTGCGATCGAGCGGCGCCGCACGGTGCCGACGAACGCCACGAGGTAGCGCCACACGTCGTGGCGGAAGTAGATCAGCGCGCCGACCAGCGTGCCCAGGTGGAGCGCGACGTCGAAGGCTTTGTCGAGATCGGCGTCGCCCACCTGATCCCACCCCAACGCCCACGGGACGAGGATCAGATGACCGGAACTGGAGATGGGCGCGAACTCGCTCGCGCCCTGGACCAGCCCGAGGATGATCGCTTCCAGGATGCTCAAGGCCGGTCCCTTCACCGTCTGCGGACCGCGCCATGCTAGCGGTCGCCACCCCCGCACCGGAGGACCGTGACGCTTTCTCCATCAAGCGATGTCGGCCAGCGGGCCTCGCACCGCGACGGCGATCGTGGCGAACGCCGTCGCATAGGCGAACCGCGAAGCGAGCGTGGGGTCGACGACGAGCACCAGCCCGTCGGCGGAGGCTCCGGACTCCGTGGCCGTAGCGATGATGCGTGCCACCTCGATCTCTGTGGCGACCACCTCCGTGTGGGGGCTGCGGCCCCCGAACGTGGCGAGGATGTCCACGCGATCGCCCGGCACCACCGATCCGGGCGGAAGGCTCGAGGGGATGACGAGCCCCACGAGCCCGTCCGGCACCTGCCCGGCTACCGGGCCCGCCGTCGACCCGGCCAGGCGTGTCTCGGTGAGGGCCTCGCCCTCGGCCACGTCCGAGGAGAGCGTCCGTCCGACGAGTGCCGTGGGGTCCCCCACGGCGCCGGGTGGGACGAGCTCGGCCGGCATCGACCTGGGCGCGATCGCATCGACCGTCAGCTCGGTTCCCCGGGGCAGCTCGTGCGCCGCTACCACCACCGTGACCGGGGGCCCCAGGTCCGGGCGGGTCGCGTCGATCCTCCGCGCGTAGCCGGCGGTCAGGCCGGCCGCCGCGACCCCGCATGCGATCGCGACGGTTGTGAAGATCACGGTGGGCGTTGACGGACGGCGGCGCAGCATCGGCGAACGCTACGCCCGGCGCCCGGGTCGGGCCGTGACGCGCGTCACCTCAGTCGATCGACCGCAGGCCGCCCTTGCCCTTGGGCTCGGTGAGCGGGAGGGTCCGCAGCCGGAACTCGTCCATGGCCTCGCGGCCGACGATCTGGGCCACCGCCTCGCGGATCCGGTCGCCGTAGGCGCGGGGGTTCGCCGACTCCGTACTCGTGAACGACAGCTCGATCCGCACGAGGACTGGGTCGTCGCTCATGCTCACGCCTCGAACCGCGCGCCGGTGAGCGCGGTCGCGCAGGGGCAGTCGCGCTCATCGGGCAGCGCCGGGATGACCGCGAACAGCAGGTCGCGGAGCCGCTCGTTGTTCTCGGTGAACACCCTGACGACCTCCTCGTGGGTCACGGGCGGCACCCCTTCGACGCCCACGTCGTAGTCGGTGATCAGCGAGATGTTCGCGTAGCAGAGCTCGAGCTCGCGGGCCAGGAGCGCCTCTGGGTACTGGGTCATGTTGATGACCTCCCAGCCGGCCGAGGCGAACCAGGCCGATTCGGCCCGCGTGGAGAACCGAGGCCCCTCGATCACGACGACCGTGCCGTGGTCGCGGATCGGGATGCCGAGCGCGCGGCCGTGCTCGATCGCCGAGGCCCGCATCGTTACGCAGTACGGATCGGCGAACGATATGTGGGTGGTATCGGGGCCGTCGTACATCGAGTCCGGGCGCTTGCGCGTGCGATCCACGAGCTGGTCGCAGATCACGAAGTCGCCGGGCTTGACGTCGGCCTGCAGGGACCCGCACGCGTTCGGCCCCAGCACTCTCGACACCCCCAGCTCCTTCATCGCCCAGGCGTTGGCCCGGTACGGGATCGCATGCGGCGGGAACTCGATGGTGCTCGCCGTGACGTGGGATGAACGCGACCCTTCGGCCGCCCACCTCTCCGATCACGGGGGAAGCGCTCGGTGGGCCGAACGGGGTGTCGACCTCGACCGTCTCGGTCGCGTCCAAGAAGGAATAGAAGCCAGAGCCCCCGAAGACGCCGATGTCGGCCGTGCTCAAGTCGAGGCCCCCTTCTTCGTGTCCGAGCCCTTCGTGTCCGACACCTTCGATTCCGAGCCGCCCGAGCCGTCCCCGGTCTTCGCGCCCTTCTTCTGGTCGGGCTTCGAGGCGGAGTCCTTGGATCCCGTATCCCCTTTCGCCTCGCCGGCCGGCTTGGAGCCCTTCTTGCCGTGGTCGGTGGCGTAGAAGCCCGAGCCCTTGAACGAGATCGCGGGCGGCGCGAAGACCTTCCGCAGGTCACCGCCGCACTGGGGGCATTCGGTGAGGGCGTCGTCGTGCATCGACTGAACGATGTCGAACAGGTGCCCGCAGCTCTTGCACACGTATTCGTAGGTCGGCATGGCGGCCCGAGTGTATCCGCAGGTGCCGCCGCCGCTCGGCAGGCCGGGCGTTGCGTCGAGCGCGCTGACACCGGCTGCCCTGGGTCGGCCGAAAGGCGTATCCCGAGCGACCGATGCGGGGGTGAGACTCGCGAGGTACGCTCGAGCGTCGTGCGCTGATGTACTGGAGGACTCGACGTGAAGGTCAGGAAGGCCGTGATCCCCGCGGCGGGGCTCGGAACCAGGTTCCTCCCCGCCACGAAGGCACAACCCAAGGAGATGCTGCCGGTCGTCGACACGCCGGCGATCCAGCTCGTGGTGGAGGAGGCGGTCCGGGCCGGGCTCACCGACATCCTCATCATCACGGGGCGCAACAAGCGCTCGATCGAGAACCACTTCGACCGCGCCGTCGAGCTGGAGGTCTTCCTCGAGGAGAAGGGCAAGTTCGACGAGCTCAAGCAGGTGCGCGCCCTGTCTGAGATGGCGAGCATCCACTACATCCGACAGGGCGAGGCGCTCGGCCTCGGGCATGCCGTGTCGATGGCCGAGCCGCACGTCGGCGACGAGCCCTTCGCCGTCCTGCTCGGGGACGACCTGATCCACGAGTCGGTGCCGCTGCTCTCCCACATGCTGGCCGCCCTCGATCGGACCGGCCGCAGCGTGATCGCCGGGCAGGAGGTCGGGCACGATGAGATCGCGCACTACGGGTGCATCACGCCGGAGATGGTGGAGGATCATCTCGCGAAGGTCGTGTCCGTGGTGGAGAAGCCCGACCCTGACGAGGCGCCATCGAACCTGGCGGCCATCGGCCGCTACGTGTTCACTCCCTCGATCTTCGGCGTCCTGCGCGAGACGAGACCCGGGCGTGGGGGTGAGATCCAGCTCACCGATGCGATCAACGCCCTGGCTCACGACGAGGGTGTGTTCGCCTACATCTTCGACAAGGGGCGCTTCGACGTGGGGAACCGGCTCGATTACCTCAAGGCTACCGTCGAGATGGCGCTCGAGCGTGAGGACGTGGGCGCCGACTTCCGGCGTTACCTGACCGAGGTGCTCGCGCGCGACGAGCGCCCTTAGCGGCGAATGCGGTCAGGCCGAGGGGTACCGCCAGCCGACGTCGTCGTTGGACACGCCGAACGACGCGTGGGTCTGCACGAAGCGCCATTCGTCGTCCTCGCGGTGCCAGACGGCGCTCCACCGTGGCGACACCGAGGCGCCGTCGGGCAGCGTGATCGTGAGGTCGGCCGTGGCCCACCCCACCGTCCCCTCTTTGAAGGCCTCGACATTGGAGGGCGCGAACGTGGCCTTGCCGCCGCCGCCCTCGACCTCGCCTCGGAGGAAGTCGGCGATCGCCCGACCGCCCGAGAGGCGCTCGCTGGGATCGCTGCCGACCAGCCGCGTGCCAGGATCGAGCGACACGTGTCGGTCGATGAGCGTCGGGTCGCCAGCGGTCGCGCCGGCGAACCAGGCGCGGACCAGGTCTTCGAGTTCGGGGGCGGGCTCCAGCATCCTGTCGTCTCCTCCGGTCAGGCGGCGAGCTCGACCACCAGCTGCGGGGCGCGGGACGCCACGCCCTCCCTCGACACGTAGTCGGCGCCGTTGGAGGACTCGGGTGTGATCCGGAACGTGACGATCCCGTCTACGATGACCGCTGCGCCGACGTTGATCTCGTACCAGTTATTGGGCGACACGGAGCCGAGCGATCCCAGGACGGCCGTCGATCCCGGCGCCGTGCTCCAGGTCACCGAGTGCTCGCTCCAGGCGTCCGGGGCGGCGAGCGAGAACGACCCGCCGCGGTTCGAGCCGTTCACGTTGTACAGCCGCAAGGTCGCGCCGACGATCGTGGCGCCCAGCGTCGACACGTCGAACGACACGAGCGTGTGCTGCTCGGGGCTCCCGTCGACCTCCAGCGTCGAGCTCGACCCGTAGTTCGTGGTCGGACTCCCGGCCCTGATCGTGGCGTCGGCCTGTGCGGGGAACGTGAGCGTGGTGCCCGGCGGCGGCGGAGGTGGCGGCGGCGGAGGTGGCGGGGGCGGCGGCGGCGGCGGTGCGGAGCCGGACGAGCTCACCTGGAAGTTGTCCCACGTCGAGCCGGTGTCGTCCTCGTCCAAGGCGACCTTGGTCCGCAGACCCTGACGGTCACCGGACCCGTAGGCGCTCCGGTCGCTGGAACTGAGCCGGTACGAGATCGACGCGATCGAGCCGCCTCCGCCGTCGGCCACCGTGCACGTGACGGGGTCGGTCGCGACGTCGGCCGGGACCTCGATACTCAGGTGATAGGTGGACCCGTTCTTCAGGCCGATCCCGGCCCGACTGGCGAGCAGCGACGTGATCTTGCCGGCCTGCGTCTCGCCGATGCTGATCAGCCCCGTCGGGCGCCCGGCCGTGACCTCGATCTTGCAGAACAGGTGGTTGTTCGTGTCTCGGTACAGGGCGCTCAGGCCCGTGTTGGCACGCCGGTACGTGGACGACAGCGTGATGTCGGCGTCGACGCGGTAGGCCGTGGTGAGATCGGTGTCGACCACCGCGTGACCGATCGTCGGCACCCGGCTGGCCGGGTCGATCCGCGCCCGGCCCCCCTGGACGAAGAACTTCGCCGAGCAGCCCCCGCAGTTCTGCCCGTACTGGGCCCACGACTGGCCGGAGTCGGCCGCTCCGATCGGCCCATCGGGGCGATCGAAGGCGTCGCTGGCGAAGACCGCGGCCGAAGCCGGGGTCGATGGGAGCGCCACGACGATGATCGCGAGGATCGCCACCACCGACAGTCGCTTGAGCACGTCAGTCCCTCCGGGTCCCTCGGGAGTCCACCTTAGCCCCCTTGCCGATCTCGCGCCATGCCGACGGCGGGGTCGCGGCCCGTCGATCCGTTCGCGCGTCAGGCCGCCGGGCAGGCCGCCGCGAGGTCGAGCCCGTAGCCGTACGGGGGATAGACGCGGCACCCGACGCGATCCGTCAGGACCTCCCACCGAGCCCACACGCCCCACGGGATCACGATGCTCTCCGCGCTCAGTCGATCGGCCAGAGCCACCGCGGCGTCGGTTCGCTCCGGGTCCTCGAGCCCGAGAACTCGGTCGGCCTCCCGGAGGATGTCATCCGGGAACCAGGACGCCGGTACGGCCAGCCACGCCTGCCGTACCTGCGTACCGGAGACCAGTTGGGACACGAATGTTGCCGAGTCGGGATATAACAGGTAGGCCTCGCCGAGCACGACGTCGTAGCCGCCGGGATCCGCGGCGAGCCCCTGCCTGGATACGCGGTCGACGCGGACCCGGAACCCGGCGTCTTCCAAGCCGTTGACCACGGCCGTCACCTCCCAACAGTTGGGCCATACGAGTGTTTCCGCCAAGGCGTCGCCGGGGATGCCGAGCTCGATCACCGGCTCGCCACAACCCTGGGGTATCGCGATCCTCACCTGGATCGATCGGTCGCGCAGGAGCCGCCGGGCTTCCTCCGGGTCCGCGAGCGTCGCCTGCGGATCCTGCTCGGCTCCCGGCAGGTATGGGGGCAGGATCTCGTCCGTCGGAGCGACGAGGCTGCTCCGCGAGAGCCCGTACCGGTCGATCGACAGTGCCGCGGCGAGGCGGACATCCGGATCCGCGAGCGCATCTCCGTTCGTGTTCAGGGCAACGTAGATAGTTCCGTCCAGCAGCGCCCGCCCCGCGGTTCCCGCCTCGTAGACCTGACACTCCCAGAGGTCGTAGTCGAACCCCACGACCCCGTCCAAGCGCTTTCCTTCGACGTTCGCCGGGCAGTCCCCTCCCGCTCCGTGTCCGATCGTGCTTTCGGTATCGAGTCCGAAGCGGATCGCGATGGCGTCGTAGCCTCTGGAACGCCCGGCCTCGTAGTTCGGGTTCTGCTCGAGGATCATGACTTCGTTCGTGCGGTTCTGGGAGATGTAGTACGGCCCGGCGCTCGGGATCGGCCGCGCGCCGAGCCCGTTCAGGAGCGTCGGGGTTCCCTCGGGCACCGGGCAGAAGTACGGAAGTGTCAGCCGTTGGAGGAAGCTGCCCGAAGGAGCCTCGAGCGTGATCGACAGTTCCGAGCCCGCCGCCGTGAGTCCGCGGATGTGGTCCGTGCGCCCGGCCCGGAACGCGTCGACCCCGACGATGTCGGACAGGTAGGGGAACGCGATAGCGGGCGCGCCGAGCTCGGGCGATAGCGCACGCTCGATCGAGTAGCGGAACGTCTCCGCGGTGACGGGCTGATCCGACGGCGGCGAGAAGGTGTATCCGTCACGCACGGTGAAGGTATAGGTACGGTCGTCGCTGGAGAGCTCCGGCATGGCCTGGGCGATCTCGGGCTGCAGCTGCCAGCCCTCGGGCGCCGGCGCATCCGGGTAGTTCAGCAACTTCGCGCAGGTCGCCCGCTCCACCTGCCAGATGCCGGGTGAGTCTGCGAGCGCCGGGTCGAGCTGGTCGGTGAAATCCTCGGTGGCCGATAGGCGAAGCACCGAGCCTGGGAGCGCCTCGACCAGCGTCTCGGCCGGTTCCCCGCCCACCGCGAGGGCGACGAGCCCGCCGCCGGCCGCGACCCCCTCGATGGGCAGTCCAACATCGAGCGAGCGCGCGTCCCCGGTGGTCCGGTCGATCATCCCCAGCGTTGCGGAGTCGAAGTTGGCGACCCAGACCGTTGTCTCTCCGAGGGCGACCGATCGGGGACCCTGTCCCGTGGAGATCCCCTCGACCTTCGCCCCTTCGTCGCTCACCTTGAATACCTCGTCGCCCTCCGACGTCGTCGCCCACACTTCCCCCCCTCCGCCGGCCGAGAACCGCACGCGCGGATAGAGGGACAGGGAGAGCGTCGTCTCCTCGGTCGCCGCGTCGACGAGCCCCAGGCGGTCCCAGCCGATCCCGACGTTCACGAGCCCGTCCGCGTAGCTCATGTACGGGGAGTCGATGTCGAACGGCAGGGGGATCCGGCTCATGACCTCACCCGAGTCCGGGTCGATCCTCAGCAGCTCCTCACCCAGCCCCACCCACACCGATCCTGCGCCGATCGCGGGCCCAGCCAGACCCCCGTCGGGGAACCCCGAGTCACGAAGGTCGATGCGTTCAACCTCGCGTCCCGTCGCGATGTCGATCTGCACGAGGATCGGAAGCGTGCTGTCGGTCACCCACAGGCTGTCGCCGTCCACGGCGAACGAGTTGACCTCCGCCAGGGGGGACGAGATCGCATCGGTTTCCCCGAGGGTGTCCGCGTCGATCCGCACGAACGAGACAGGCTCGAGGTTCAGGAACCAGAACGAGCCGTCCGCGAAATATCCCTCCACAGGGCGCTGGACCGGGATCTGGGCGACGGGCTCGAGTGTCTGTTCATCGAGCAGGGCGACCCCCGGCGACAGCGCGGTGGCGCCGGCTCCCTCGGAGCCTCCGATCCGCGCGAGCGCGGTGGCGGCCAGGGCGATCGCCGTCAGCGCGGACACGGCCGCGATCGCGGCGACCCGCGGTCGCGCTCGGACCTGGCGCCGGAGTCGGGCGACGGCTCCGATCGGCACGACCTCATCGGAGGGGGTGACGAGCATGACTCGGATGGGCTCGTCGTGGCCTTTCACGCGCACCGCCTTGGGCGTGAACGCCACTCCCTCCGGGGCCGACGTGAGGTGCGTCGCCGTCTCCGAGGCGAGTATCTGCCCGGGACCGGCCCGGGAGCAGATCAGCGACGCGACGTCGCGCGCGTCGCTGCGATAGCCGCCGGGTACTGGCACCGACTCGCCGGCGTCCACGCCGACGGCGGCCGAGGGTCGGAACCCTTCCTCAAGGAGCTGTTCCTGGAGCCGGAGGCCCGCCGAGATCGCCTGTCGGGCCGACTCGAAGGCGGCGACGGCGGCGTCGCTCCCCGGCTCCACGACCTCGCCCCCGTGCTCGGCCGCGACCTCATCGGTGATGGCCGCGATCCTCGTCCTGGGAGCCGCCGGCGACCCGTCGGCGTGGGACTTCGTTCCCGCCCCGCCATCGCGCGGGTTCACCACGACGAAGGTTCGGAGCCGTGTCGCCTCCCGAGGATCCGCGAACGCCGCCCTGACCCCCGCCATCAGCTGCGCGCCAGTTTGGAATCGGTCGGCGGGCTCCTTCGCGAGCGCGCGGGCGATGACCGCGTCGATCGCGTCGGGCATCTCCGGGCGGACATGGGTCAGCGATGGCGGCGGCTCGGACATGTGGGCGTACATCAGCGCGGCGTCGGTCTCCCGGCGGAACGGCTGCTCGCCCGTGAGGCACTCGAAGAGCACGGCGCCGAGTGCGTACATGTCGGTCCGCGCGTCGAGCTGCCCCGACGTGAACTGCTCGGGGGCGGCGTAGTCCAGGGTCCCGATGAACTGGCCGGTGCCCGTGATACCGGACAGCGACGAGGCGCGCTTCGTGAGACCGAAGTCGGTCAGGTAGACGTGCTCGCCAACCTCTGCGCTCTCCGCGCGACCGATCAGGATGTTGCCCGGCTTGACGTCGCGATGGACGAGCCCGCGCAGGTGCGCGACGTCGAGGGCGTCGGCCACCTGCGCCAAGATCTTGATCGTCCGGTCCGGATCGAGTCGTTCTCGGTCGCGGAGCAACTGACGTAGGTCGCCGCCGTCGACGTACCGCATCGCGATGAACAGCGCGCCGTCGGCCTCTCCGGCCTCATAGATCGGGATCACGTTGGAGTGATCGAGGCTCGCGGCCAGCTGCGACTCGCGCACGAAGCGCTCCCTGAACCGCTCGTCGGCTCCCAGCTGAGGAGCCAGCAGCTTCAGGGCGACGTTGCGCTTGAGGCCCTCGTGCTCGGCGAGATAGACGACGCTCATCCCGCCGCGCCCGAGGAGCGCTCGGATGCGGTACTGCCCGAACTTCGCGCCCGGCGCGAGCTCCCCGGGTGCCGACGAGGGCCGTTCGGCAATCGGCGCCCGTCGGGAGGCGACGGACAGCGCCGGATCCTGGGCGAGGATGCGTTCGTGGAGTCGTTGGAGGGAGCGACTCGGATCGATGCCCAGTTCGTCCGCCAGCGTGGTGCGTGCGTCCTGGAAGGCGGCGAGCGCGTCGGCCTGTCTGCCGGCGCGATAGAGAGCCAGCAGGCGCAGGCCCCAGAGACGCTCGCGCAGCGGGTACTGGATCGTGAGGGCCTCGAGCTCGCCGAGCAGGAGCGAGTGGCGGCCGAGCGCGAGCTCGGCGGAGATCCGATCCTCCGTGACGAGGAGGCGCGACTCCTCGAGACGGACGATCTCTCCCTGGAGCGATCGTTCATCGGACAGGTCCGCGAAGGCGGGGCCTCGCCACACGGCCAGGGCCTCCCGGAGGATCGACGCCCCGTTCTCGGGGTCCATGTCGAGCTCGCCCCGCCCGTCGGCCGACAGGCTCTCGAACTCGAGGACGTCGGACTCCTCGGGATCGATGCGCAGGCGGTAGCCGCCCGGGCGGCCCTCCAGCCGGCCGTCGCCGATCGCCGTTCGCAGGTGCGAGACGTAGCCCTGCAGGGTGCTCTTCGCGGCATCGGGTGGCTCCTCGCCCCAGACGTCGTCGATCAGCACCTCGGTCGGAACGACCTCGTTCGGGCGCCGGACGAGGTGAGCGAGCACCAACCGCTGCTTCCGACCCCCGAGCGGCACGGGTCCCGACTCGGTGTGTACCTCCAGCGGGCCGAGGATCAGGAAGCGCATGGCGAGAACCGTACCCCCAAGTGGGCATCTCCGGAAAGCGCCTCTGACCTGCACTGATGCCCTCCCGGAGGGCGTCCAAGGCGCTTCCAAGCGACCCGCATCCAGCATCCAAGGGGCCCGGCTCACGGTGCGCCCATGGACACCACATGGACACCTCGCCACCTGCCCGTCGCCGCGTTCCTGTCGCTCGTGGCCCTGTTGACCCAGCTCCCCTCGTCCGCGGCAGTGGTTCGGGCCGACGAGCCGGTCACGCAGATCGGCCCGATCGCCCTGCGGACTGCACCCCCGGTGGCCGAGGAGATGATCCGCTGGGCCGTCGAGCGCTACGCGATGGCCGGGCTGGAGCTTCCGCCCACGGACCTGTCCTTCCATCCAGACATGTCAGGGTGCGGCGGCTTGATCGGCTACACGGAGGTCGGTCGCGTGGAGCTGTGTGCTCGGCTCGCCATGGAGGCGGGCCCGCAGCGGATCGTGCTCCACGAGCTGGCGCACGCATGGATCATGGCCAACGTGGATGCGGCGGGTCAGCAGCGATTCAACGAGCTGCGCGGCCTCGAGCGCTGGTCCGACCCCTCGGACGCCTGGAAGGCACGCGGCATGGAGCAGGCCGCCGAGATCGTCGCCTGGGGGCTGGGCGACGGAACGATGTCGCCGATGATCGATGGATCGACGGAGCCGGCGGACCTGGCGCTCGCGTTCCGCGAGCTGACGGGGCTGGCACCGTTGACCGCCGCGTGACCTCGCTAGCCGGCCGCGACGACCGTCGGGCTCCGATGCGCCGCGACGTGGTCGGCGACGTAGGCGGCGTCGCGGTCGATGCCGGGCAGCACGTCGGAGGTCACCCCGTACTGGAAGATCTGGCCGATGAAGGTCACGCCTGGCTCCGACGCGACGACGCCGCGCTCGTCCATCGGCGCGCCGGTCTCGTCGAAGATCGGCAGATCGATCCAGGAATAGTCCTGTCGGTAGCCGGTGCACCAGATCACGTTCGTCACGTCGAGCACGCGATCGTCGTCCAGGCGCGGGAGCCCGTCGCGGACCCCCCCGACCCTGGGCACGCGCTCGATGTCGGCGGCGTCGAGATCCTTCGTTCGGACCCTGACCAGCGGCGTGGCCTCGAACGCGATCTTCGGCCCGACCTTGCGGCCGATCGGCGTGCCCTTGGTCAACACGTGGGCGCCGACGAACTTCATGAAGCGGAAGAACACCCTCGCCGAGAATCGATCTCCTCCGTGTCGAACCGGGATCTGCCCGGCCTCCTTGCCCGCCAGGAACGTCGTGCGGGTCGTCGAGAGCTCGAGGGCGATCTCGGCCCCCGAGTTGCCGACGCCGACGACCAGCACCGGACCTTCCCGCAGCTGAGATGGACGCAGGTACTCGCTCGAATGCAGCTGCGTGACGCTCGATCCGAGCTCGGATGCGAACGCGGGGACCTTGGGGATCCGGTTCGCGCCCGTGGCCACCACCACCTGGTCGGCCTCGTACGTCCGTTCCCCCGAGGCCACGGCGTAGCGATCGCCCCGCCGCGACAGGCCGGCGACCCCGACCCCGTTCCTCACCGGGAGGTCGAACTTGGTCGCGTAGGCCTCCAGGTAGTCGGCCATCTCGTCCTTCGATGGGAACGACCAGGTCGGCGCGGGGAACGGCCACCCCGGCAGGCCGTCGGCGAAGGCCGGCGTGAACAGGTGCAGCGAGTCCCAACGGCTGCGCCAGGCGTCGCCGACCCGCTCGTTCGCATCGAGGATCACGAACGGCACACCGCGCTGGGCCAGGTGATAGCCCACGGCGAGGCCGGCCTGCCCGCCACCGATGATCACGGTCTCGAAACGGTCGTCCGCGATGTCCTCCATGACGCGCCTCCTCGGCTCGATGTCGACGCTCCACGCTAGGGATGCCCGGCAGGGGGGCGCATCGACGGAATCAACCAATCCCGTCTCGGGTCGCTGTGGTCAGGATTGACCACTCGCCCAAGCTGGCGCGCGCTCAGGCCAGGCCGTGTTCGAACGCGAACGCCGTCGCGCCGGAGCGAGAGGAGACGCCGAGCTTGGCGAACATGTTCTGCAGGTGCCGGGCGACCGTGTGTTCGCTGATCACGAGGATCGACGCGATCTCGCGGTTCGAGTTGCCCGCGGCCACCAGCCGCAGCACCTCGGCCTCGCGCGCCGTCAGTCCGGCGGGGAGCGCGGGGTCTACGCCGAGGAGTTCGTCGACGATCGCGACGTCGGGGGCGGCCCCGAGGCGCTCGAACACCGAGCGCGCGGATCGCCAATCCGCGCCCGCCGCCTCCTCGTCTCCGGCGGACCGGAGCGCCGAGCCGAGGAGCACCCGCGCCCGCGCCTCGTCGTAGGGGAGTCGGAGATCGCGCAGGGCGCCGACGCCCCGTCGCAGGTGCTGGAGCGCGACGTCGTCGTCTCCTTCCGCGAGCGCGATCCGACCTCGGGCGACGTGACGGTCCGCCTCCATGGCGGGGGTGGCGAGGACGTGGGCGATCGCGTCGAGATCGCCGAGCGCCGACCGCGCCGACCCGAGATCATCGGCGGCGATCTCGATCTCGATCCGAGCGGCCAGCAGCTGGGCCCGCTGCGGTGGCGGGGCGTCGCCGGACAGCGCGAGCCGGATCGCTGCCTGTGCCGCCCCGATCTTGCCCTGTGCGAGGCGGAGCATCGCGACGCCGGGCTGCGCCTCGCGGCCCAGCTCCCGCGCCCGGCCGAAGGCCTCCTCGGCTCCGGCGAGGTCGCCGGTGCGGCGACGGATCTCGCCGGCGACCTCGTGGGCCGCGGCGACGACGTCGGGATCCGTGCCCGGAGGCTCTGCGGTCCCGATCAGCCGCTCGGCCGTGGCCAGGGCCTCGGCCCATTCGCCGCTCAGCCGCGCGAGCTCGGCTCGATTCGCCCGGCACATGTCGGGGTACGGGGCGCCGGGCGGCAGCGACTCGCACCACGTGAGCGACGCCTCGGTCCATTCACCGGCGCGCCGGACGTCGGCGATCCCCAGGCACGCTCCGATGACGTTGCAATAGATCGCCCCGGTGAAGTAGGGATCGAGCCCGCCCGTCAGGACCGAGGCCATGGCCTCGTCGAGCAGGGCCAGCCCGGCGTCGATCTCTCCCGCCGCGACCCGGGCCATCCCCTCGGAGTGGATCGCCATGGCGACGAGGTCGCGGTCCTTGAATCGCTGTCCGATCCGGGTCGCTTCCCGGGAGAGCTCGATGGCCTCCGGCAGGTTCCCGCTGAACCGGGAGACGTTGGCGCGGATCATGGTGACGAAGCCGTACTCGACGCAGTCGAGCCGATCGCCCAGGCAGCGCATCGCCTGCATCAGCCAGCCGGCCCCGACCGACGGTTCCCCACGCAGGGCGTGCTCGATGCACAGCCGCGCGGCGACGTAGGCGGCGGCGGGGTCGTCCCCCTGCTCGACGAAGGCGGCGTAGGCGCGCTGCCGGGCGGCGATCGACTCGTCGTGCTCGGACATCCACCACGCCGCGTCGGCGAGGCCGACCAGGTCGGTGGCCGTGAGCTCGGACGGGTCGGCGGCGCGAAGGGTCTCGTAGGCCTGGGGCCACTCCCGGCGCTCGACCGCCGCTCGTGCCGCTTCGAGTTGGGTGCCGCGTTCGGTCACGTACTCATGCCCCCAAGGTCGCATCGTCCCGCGTCGTCGACATCGGTCGGCTCGGCCAAGTATGGAGCCGCACGAGGTCGCCGTCTGTCGCCATCTCCGGCTAGCGCGCCGCCCGCCGCGAGCTTAGGCTCCCATGCGATGAGCGCCTGCTCGGCGTGCGGTGCTGACCTACCGGTCGACGCCCGTTTCTGTCCGGTGTGCGCCGCCGCGGTCGAACCCGGACGCGCGCCCGGCGAACGCAAGCTCGCCACCGTGATCTTCGCCGATCTCGTCGGCTCGACCGCCCTCGCCGGCTCGCAGGACCCCGAGCGCACCCGTGCCCTGTTGGAGCGCTTCTACGATGCCATGGCGCACGAGATCCGCGACGCGGGCGGCACGGTGGAGAAGTTCGCCGGGGATGCCGTGATGGCGGCGTTCGGCGCCCCCGCCGCGCTCGAGGACCATGCCGAGCGCGCACTCCACGTGGCCCTCGCGATGCAGCGCCGGCTGGACGATCTCTTCGAGGGTGCGCTGGCCTTGCGGATCGGCGTCAACACGGGCGACGTGTTCGTCGGCGCCCCGCGCGAGGGGAGCTCGTTCGTGTCGGGTGATCCCGTCAACGTCGCCGCACGGCTGGAACAAGGCGCGGAGCCCGGCGAGATCCTCGTTGGCGAGCGGGCCGTCGCCGCGGCCGGTGCGGCGTTCGAGTTCTCCGAGCCCCGAGAGATCGCCGCAAAGGGCAAGCCCGAGGGCGTGGCGTGCCGCCGGCTCCTCCGAGCGTTGTCGTTGATGCGGCCGCGCGGCGTCGCGGGCCTGGGTCGCGCCTTCGTGGGGCGTGGCGACCAGATGGCGACCCTCGAGCGGCTGTTCGACGAGGTCGAGCGGATCGGCTCCCCGCGGCTGGCGACGATCCTCGGGGACGCCGGCGTCGGCAAGACGCGGGTGGTGCGCGAGTTCTGGGAGCGGCTCGGGGCCAGGTCGCTCGAGCCGCTGCGGCGAACCGGCCGATGCCTGTCGTACGGCAAGGGGGTGGCCTACTGGCCGCTCGCGGAGGTTCTCAAGGAGCACCTCGGGCTCCTCGAGTCCGATCCGCCCGACGTCGTGCTCGCCCGCCTCGAGCCTCGCCGGTTGCTGGGTCTGACGTTCGGCATGGACGTGGCCGCCGATCTCCACCCCCTGGCCGTCCGCGATCGTTTCCAGGACGCCTGGGTGGACTTCTTGCGCGAGGTCGCCTCGGCCCGGCCCACGGTCGTGTTGATCGAGGACATCCACTGGGCGGAGGCGCCGCTGCTCGATCTCCTCGAGCGCGTGCTGCTCGACGTCGAGGCTCCGCTGTTGCTCATCGCGACCGCCCGGCCTGAGCTCCTGGAGCTGCGCCCCGGCTGGGGCGCCCGCGCCCTGGGGGACACGATGCTGCTGGAGGCACTGTCGGCGCACGACACCGTCGACATGCTCGACGGACTGATGGACGGGGCACTTCCCTTAGGCCTGCGCGAGATGGTCGTGCGGCGGGCCGAGGGGAACCCCTTCTTCGTCGAGGAGGTCGTGGGCACCCTGCTCGACACGGGGCTGCTGACCCGCGCCGACGGGACATGGTCCCTGGCGACGCTCCCGTCGGACTTCTCGGTGCCCGACACGGTGCAGGCGGTGATCGCGGCCCGGATCGACCTGTTGGAACGTGGCGAGAAACTGGGGCTCCAGGCGGCCTCCGTGATCGGCCGGATCTTCTGGGCCGGACCCGTCTACGACCTGGTCGACGACGCCGAGCCCGACCTCGCGATCCTCGAGGAGCGCGACCTGATCCGCCGGCGTTCGGGCTCCACGCTCGAGGGTGATCGCGAGTATGCGATCAAGCACGCGCTCACCAGGGAGGTCGCGTACGAGAGCCTGCCCAAGGCGAGTCGGGCTCGGATGCACGCGGCCTTCGCCCGCTGGCTGGAGGGCCACGTCGGGAGCGCCGACGAGTTCGCCTCCCTCATGGCCCACCACCTCGCCGCGGCCGTGGCGCCCGAGGACGCCGACCTCGCCTGGGCGGGCGACGAGGCCGAGCTGTCCGAGCTTCGCGAGGACGCGCTCGATCGGCTCCGGCGCGCCGCCGAGCTCTCGATCGGCCGCATGGAGGTCGACGACGCTCTCGACCTCCTGCGGCGAGCGATCGAGCTGGAGACCGACCCTGAGGGGTTGGGGAGGCTGTATCGCCTGGTCGGGCGTGCCTGCATCTTGCGGTACGACGGCGAGGGATTCCGCGAGGCGATGACCGAGGCGCTCGCGCTGACGCCGGACGGTCCCGAGACCGCAGATCTCTACGCCGAGCTCGCGTTCGAATCGACCATTCGGGGCGGGATGTGGAAGCGACGGATCGATCCCGCCGTCGTGAATGGGTGGACGGCGAGCGCGCTGGAGCTCGCGGCGCCCGGCACGGCGGCTCGGGCCAAGGCCCTGATCACCCGCTCGCGGCGCCAGCCGCTGGGGTCGATCGAGATCGTCGAGGAGGCGTGCACGATCGCGGACGAACTCGGCGATGTCGAGCTTCGTTCCTTCGGCTTGCACGCACGGATCGATGAGGCGATGTCTCGTGGCGCATATCAGGAGGCCGCCTCGTGGGCACGACGGCGGATCGCCCTCGTAGGGGAGCTGACGGACCCCGACCACGTGGCACTGGTTCACGGGTTCAGCCAGGCTGCGTTCGCTGCGGCGGGGTGGCTCGACGAGGCGCGAGCGTGCGCCGAAGCCCAGGACGAGGTGACCCGTCGCCTCTCGGTGCATCACCGGATGCACACGGCCGCCGGGTACCTGATGAGCGACCAGCTGGAGGGGAAGTGGGATGCGGTTCGGGCTCGAACGAGCGACGTCGTCGACGTCGTCGAGGCCAACGAGGCGACCCCTTGTCTGCTCGGTTCGGTGTCGCTGCTGGTGTGCGCGATCGCCCAGGCGTACCTCGGCGACGTCTCGACCTCCCGGGATCTCGAGGAGCGCAAGGAAGCGCTCGGCTTCGTCGGCTTCGACGCCTTCCTTGGTCCCGCCGAGCTCGAGCTCGCCGTCGCCCGCGGCGACCGCGAGGCCGCCTCACGCAAGCTGGAGTCCTGGGATCCCGACGGATTGGATGACTTCGAGGGAGTGGTCGCGAGGCTGAACGCCCTCATGCTCCTCGACCGCTGGGACGAGATCGAGGCCGAGGCGCCCGCGCTCGCCGACCTCGGCGGCTACGTGGAGCCGTTCGCCCTCCGCGCGCTGGGCCTGGCTCGCGGCGACGACGAGCTCGCGGAACGGGCCGTGGCGCGCTTCGACCAGATGGGGATGGACTGGCACGCCGCGCAGACGCGCGGGCTCACGACGGAGCGCTGACCCGGTACAGCTCGTCGGTCAGCCACAGCTGGCCCAGGTGCTCCCGCAGGTGCTCGACGCCGTGGAGCAGGGCCCACGCGCCGGTCTCCTCGCCCGTGTGCGAGGCGCGGGGGGCCTCCCACGCGAGCGCCGGCTCGCCGGCGAGGTAGGCCTCGCACTCGGACCGCACGGCGCGGATCCGGCTCACCAGATCCTCGCTCGACGTCGCGACGACGCGGAACTCGGCGTCGCGGTCGCGCTCGGGCAGCGGCGCGCCCATCGCGCAGGCGAACCATGAGCGCGTGCTGCCGAACGCGTGCGTGGCGATCACGGCGGCCGAGTTCGTCTCGCCCCAGGGTGGCGACCAGTTGAGCTGTTCGACGGACTGACGCCCGAGGTTCTCGAGGTAGGAGTCGGCGGTCTCGGCGAAGATCCGGCGGGCGGCGTCCGCGAAGGGGTCGGTCATGGACGCATGCTACCGAGTGGCTGGGCCGGTGGGGGCCACGGGTAGACTCGTGCCATGTCCGATCACGCAGGGGTCCACGACCACGACTCGGGTGAGGGGCTCCGCCCCGTCGACGACGCCCGCGCCCACGTGCTGTCGACGATCGAGCCGCTGGCCCCCCTGGAGCTGCCCCTGACCGAGGCGTACGGGTGCGTGGTGGCTTCCGACATCGTCGCGACGCGCGACCTCCCCGAGTTCGCCTCGTCGGCCATGGACGGGTTCGCCGTGCGGGCCGCCGACGTCGGGGGTGCGACCCCGTCGAGCCCCGTGGAGCTGAAGGTGGTGGGCCGCTCGATGATCGGCCACCGACCCGACGCCGTGGTGGGCATCGGCGAGGCGGTCCAGATCGCGACGGGGGCGCCGATCCCCGCGGGCGCCGACGCCATCGTCCCGGTCGAGAACTCCGAGTCCTCGGGCGACCTCGTGCGCCTGCTCGAGGCCCCCGCCGCGGGCCGTCACGTGCGTCCGGCCGGCGAAGACGTGCGTCAGGGCGACGTGCTGGTGGCCGCCGGCAGGCGCATCGGTGCTCCGGAGATGGGGCTGCTGGCCAACTCGGGATCCCCACATCCGATGGTGCACCCGCGCCCGCGCGTCATCGTGCTGTCGACCGGCGACGAGCTGATCCCGCCGACGGAGGAGCCCGAGTACGGCCAGGTCCGCGACTCGAATGCCTACATGATCTTCGGGGCCCTCAAGGAGGCGGGCGCGATGCCCGTCATGGCCGGCACCGTGACCGACGACGTCGACGCTCTCAAGGAACTGGTCTTCAGCCACCTGATCCAGGCCGACGCCTTCATCTCCTCGGGCGGCGTGAGCGTGGGGGAGCGAGACGTGGTCAAGGCGGCGTTCTTCCGACGGGGCGACGTCGACTTCTACAAGGTGGCGATGCAGCCCGGGATGCCGCAGGGGTTCGGTCAGATCGAGGGCAAGCCCTACTGGGGACTGCCCGGCAACCCGGTCAGCGTGTTCGTGAGCCTCGAGGTCTTCGTGCGGCCGGCGCTGATGAAGATGATGGGCCGCACCCAGCTCATGCGGCCCGAGATCACCGCGCGGCTGACCGCCGACGTCGAGGGTCCATCGGGCAAGACGCAGTTCGCGCGTGTGATCGTCCGCCGCGGCGACGACGGTTGGGTCGCGGAGCCGACCGGGTCGCGGGGGTCCAACCTTATCTCCACGGTTGCGCGTGCGAACGGCCTGGCCATCGTGCCGCCCGGGATCTCGATGGCGCCCGCTTACTCGCAGGTGCGCGTCATGCTGTTCCGCCCCTCGGAGGACTGATGGTCGGCGGAGCGAGCGATCAGGCGGGCGCCGACGGCATCACCCGGATCGTGGAGGTCGGCGCCAAGGCCGAGACCGACCGCGAGGCGGTCGCCGAGTGCGTCGTCACGACCACGCCCGAGGCCGTCGGGCACCTGGTGGCCGGGACCAAGAAGGGCGACCCGATCGCCACCGCCAAGATCGCCGGCGTGATCGGCGTGAAGCAGACGCCCGCGCTGTTGCCGCACTGTCATCCGATCCGCGTGACGGGGGCCGAGGTCGAGATCGAGCCCGACGAGGCCGCGGGAACGTTGCGGGTGCGCACCACCGTGCGAGCTACCGACCGGACCGGCGTCGAGATGGAGGCCCTCACCGCCGCTGCGGTGGCCGCCCTGTCCCTGTACGACACGGCCAAGGCGTTCGATCGCTCGGCCCGCATCGACGGGTTGCGCCTCCTGGCCAAGTCGGGTGGCGCGTCGGGGGACTACCGCGCCGAGTAGGTCCCAGGGAGTTGCCCCCTACGTCGTCTGCCGTAGCCGTCAGCGGCCGCTCGCTCGCCGGTTCGCCGCGCAGCTTGTGAACAAGTTCTTCGAATCACATCGATGTGATTGTGAACCCCCATATCTGGTGCTAGCTTCCCGTCCCAGCCTAGATGTTGTATCCGTGGCCGAGCGGAGAGGACCGGTGGCCGGCTGGTGGAGTGGCTGCTCCTGGGTGGGTTATGCATCATGTGGGTGGCGTTCCTGATCCCCGCGGGACGCCGTCGACACTCGCCCGATCGGAGCGTCGAGGACTTCGAGCGTCGGATGGAGCTCTTGGCACAGGCTGAGTCACACGCAGGCAGCGGTCGTTGGATCGTCACCCCCCGCAAGGGCATGCCGTTCGTCGGGCACGCCGAGCGACAGCGCGAGCGCGCCCGCGAGCGCCGGCGCCGGGTGTTCGTCTTCCTGCTCGAGGCCATCACGCTCACGTTCCTGATCGGGCTCGTGCCCCCGTTGCGAGACGCGTGGTACGTGTCGGCCGGCCTGGGCGCGCTGCTGCTGATCTACGTGTGGCTCCTCTTGTCGATCAAGCATCAGGAGTCGATTCGCGCCCCCCAGATGCGCACCGCCAACGCCACGCCGGCGCGGCGCCAGGCGACACCGGCCGCACCCGCCGCTCGCTACGTCGCGGAGGGCCGCAGCACCTGGGCCCGTCCCACCTTCGGCGGCCTGGGAGCCCTCGGCGAGAGCGACCGCGTGCACGTGGTCGTCCGTACCGCCGACGACGGCGCCGGCGCCTAGGGTCCTCGGCCCCGCTCGGGCGGTCGCGTCCCCTTGCTTTGCTACGCTGAACCTCCTCGGGGGGTGTAGCTCAGCCCGGTAGAGCGCTGCCTTCGCACGGCAGAGGCCAGGGGTTCAAGTCCCCTCACCTCCACCCGTCAGACCTGCTCCAGCCCCCTCAGGGTCAGCATCCCGCCGAGGATGGCGATGGCCGTCGCCGAGACCACGGGTGTGAGCCGCCAGAGCCTCCCCGACACGTGTCGCGAGGCCATCCCGCCCGCCCGGATCGCCAGCGCGCCGACGGCGATCAGCGACACCGCGAGCCCGATGCTGAACGCCGCGATCATCGCCAGGCCGAGCGCCGCCCGCCCCAGCGAGATCGAGGCCAGCAGGACCACGAGGGCGCTCGGCGACGGGAGCACGCCTCCGGAGAACGCCAGCGCGAGCAGGCCGGCGCGGGACAGGCCGTGGGAGGCGGCCGGATCGGGGTGGTCGTGCGGGTGGTCGTCGTGTCCGGAGCCGTGAGCGTGCGTGATCCGATGGACGCGCGACACCATCAGGGTGGCGCCGAGCATCAGCGCCACGAGGCCCGAGCCCAACGCGAGCCACGGGTAGACCCGTTCGGGCGCGACGACCCGCTCCGCCGACACCACGACCAGGCCCAGCGCCAGCACCGACGAGGTGTGCATCACCGAGACCGCCACCCCCACGCCCATGGCCTGTCTGATCGAGTGGCCGCCGCCCGCGAGGTAAGCGCCGATCAGCGTCTTGCCGTGACCCGGGCCGAGCGCGTGGGCGGCCCCCACGCCGAGCGCGGCCGCGATCATCAGGGCGACCGATCCGATCGACAGTGCGGAGCGGCTGATCAGGTCCTCGAGGACACCGCCGCCCAGGGGCGTCGCGGCGCCGACGCGCGCCGTCCCGTCGGCGGGGCGCAGCGGCGCCCCCCCCGGTCGAACCCGCAGGCGAGCGGCGCGCTCGTCGAGCGGGGGCTCATCGGCCGGGTACGAGGTGAGACGGTCCGTGGTGCTGACCGCACCCACGGTGGAGGCGACGATGGTCGTCAGGTCGCCGTTCGCGGTCATCTCGTGCCATCCGAGACGTCCCGCGAAGTTCGTGTCGCTCACGTCGATCGTCGCGGTGGCCCCGACGGCGATCGGAGCGCCGAACTCGCAGGTGAGCCGCAGCGTCGTCAGGTCGCCCGCGCCCGGAGGGAAGCTCACGGACGCGTCCGTCGCCCCGAGCACGACCGGCGTCGTGTCCAGCTCCACGGAGATCCCGCCGGCGAGCCGGGCACATCGCGCCTGGGCGTAAGCGGCCGCCTCCGACGGCGGGGTCGTCCCGTCGCCGTCCGTGTCGATGCGCTGGGACTCCTGGAACGCCGGGATCTCGGCCATGTCGACCACGTAGTCGACGAGCAGCGCGTCGGGACGCACGACGATCCCGGCGTGGACGTTGATCGTGAAGTTGCCCAGCGGATGCGCCGATGCCGGGGAGCCCAGGATCACGACGAGGCCGACCACCAGCCCGACGAGCGAGAGCCGCCTCGTCATGCGCCGGCCCCCGACAGGCCGGCCAGCGTCGCCCGAGCCAGCGGCGCCAGCAACGGGTCGAACCGGGGGCTGAGCCGCAGGGCGCTCCCGAGCTCCTCGGCGGCCCTCGCCTCGTCGCCGAGCGCGGCCGAGATCATCCCGGCGTGGAACCACAGTCGTGGGTCGGGTGTGCCGAACACGAGCGCGCGGTCGGACGCGGCCCGCGCCTCGTCGAGCCGCCCGGCGCGGTACAGCGACCAGGCGAGCGCGTCGTGACCGTAGACGTCTTGGCGGGTGACGAGCGACGTCTCGGCGATCCGCACGGCCTCGACCGCCTCGAGGTCGTGGTCGGCCCAGAAGACGGCCAGCTGACGGTCGTAGAGCCGCCGGTTGATCCGCGCGAGCGTGGCGATCGCCTCGACCGTGTCGTAGCGGCGCTGCGCCGGGCGACCTCGTCCTTGGAGCGAGTAGAGATCGCCGAGCGCCGACAGCGTCAGCGGCTCGGGCACGATCGCGACGGCTCGCCGGTAGAGACGGATCGCGTCGTCGATCAGTCCCTGGGCGGCCCGAGCCGAGCCGAGACCGGCGAGGGCAACGTGGTAGCCGGGGGCGGTCGTGACCGCCCGGCCATATAGGGCGGCGGCGACGTCGTAGCTCCCGAGATCGAGTGCGAGCTTGGCGCGCAGCATCGTGTAGAAGGCCAGGCGCGGCCCGAAGGTCCCGTCGGCGAGCGCCGCCCGCTCCGCCGACCTCGCCAGGCGCACCGCCTCATCCGCATCTCCCCGGACGAAGGCGAGCCGGGCGAGTCGAGCCCGCACGGCCGCCGATGTGGGGATCTCCGCTCCAAGGATGCCGTAGGCCCGCGCGGCGGCGTCGTAGTCGCCGAGTTCCAGCGAGGCGTCGCCGACGACGGCGATCGCCCCGAGCGCTCCGGTCTCGGCTTGGATCGTTCGGGCGAGCGCGAGCGCGCCGGAGAAGTCGTGGGTGGTGTACCTGGCGGTGGCCAGGAGCATCCCGATGTCGGGGTCCGACGGAGACAGCGCACGCGCCCGTTCGAGCGCGCTCGTCGCCCGTGCGTAGGAGGCGACGTCGCCGGTCAGCCGGGCGCGCTCCAGTTCCAGGCGCCCGATGAACGAGAGCGCCGTCGCGTTCGGTGCCGACTCGACCTGGAGGTCGTAGGCGCGGATCAGGCGGTCGAGCTCGCCGACCTGCGTACGGGACGGCGGCTCGATACCGGCTCCGAGCGCGACGCCGCCGAGGGGCGCGTCGACGCCGAGGCCGGTCGATGCGGGTAGTTGGCCGGCCCGCGGGAGCGAACCGCGTCGCGAGGCGCCGACGTAGGTCAACGCCGATATCCCGACCGCGGTGGCGAGCACCGCGGCGGCGAGCCAGACGATCCGTCTCATGGAGCTCCTCCCGCGGGGCGGTTCCCGGGGCGGCCTTCGGCCGCCCCGGGAACCGTGAACCTGGCTCAATGAGGCATCCCCAGGTACGGGAACGCGTCATGTAGTCGCCATGCGCGCCGACGCAGTCGCCGGTGATCGCACCGGTGCCGTCGCGCCCGGCGAAGGCGAACCCGCCGGTCACGATGTTCAGCTCGGCGTCGATCACGTCGTCGGCCAGGGCCCGGCCGTTCAGGGGACCCGCCGCCGACGTGTGCGTGTCGTACGTGACGACGTCGGGCAGGAGCACGCCGGCCAGCGTGGTGGCCTCGTCGTCGGTGTAGGCACCCTCGGCGTCGAGGCCCGAGAAGGCCTGCAGCACGCCGATCGACGTTGTCGCTGAACCGGCGGTAGTCCTGGCGCGGGGCTCGTCCGGTTGAACCGGTTCTTGTCGTTGCCGGAGTTGAACACCGTGTTGATCGCGGGACGACCCATGCGGTCGATGCGGCCCTCGTCGTCACCGGTGGTGACGGCCCAGACGCCGATGTGGCGTCCGAGCCGGCCGTCCGGCACCTGCGAGCACGATCGCGTTGGTGTTCAGGGGGGCGAAGAAGTCCGTCTCGTCGCCGTCGCAGAAGGTCCGCGATCCCATCCCGAGCACGCTGCCCTTGAAGGCGTCGAGGTCGAAGAAGAACGGATCCGAACGCAGGCCCGCGAAGACCCTGCCACCGCCCGCGACCCGGTTCGACCCGCCGGTCCAGCCGCTCGCGACCTTCTTCGACCACGCGACCGTGCCGTCGTCGAGCTTGACCCGCCACACGCGGTAGTACTGCTTGCCGCCGCGGTCCTTGCCGAAGCGCACCCGGTAGGCGATGTCCTGGATCGCGTCGCCGTCACGGTCGATCTTCAGCTTGTAGGCCACGTCGGTCGCGTAGGCCAGCGGAGCGATCGCCCCGGCCGCGGGGTGGGTCGTGAGGGCGAGGACGGTGTGCCTGGCGTTGCGACCCTCGAACACGTAGACGTCGTTGATGTCGGCGTCGGGGCGCATCGAGGGTGAGGTGAGATCCGGAGCGTCGAGGTGGTCGGCGCCGAACCCCACGAGGGGTGCCGAGGCGAGGGTGAGCACGGTCGCCGCGACGGCCGCCACCACGAGCATCGTCACCCGCGTCGTGCGAGTGGTTCCTTCCATGGATCGGTCCTTTCGATCGATCGGTCCTGGCTCCGAGTGGCGGCCTCGAACGGTGCGGCCGGAAACGGTCACCTCCCTAGCTGTTCCCTCCCGGATGCAGCCTCTTCGCGCTCCTGGTCGCCCTGGATCGATCCGGTCTCAGATCGACGTCAACTCGCGTGCGCGGCGGATAGCCTGTGCGCCATGCGGATCGCGACCCTCGAGGAACGCACGTGGTGGGCCCGTCCCGGGCTCGAGGTCCGAGACGGACGCCTGACGATCGCCGGGCGCGACGCCGAGTCCGTCGCGAGCGAGCACGGCACGCCGACGTACGTCCACGACCTGGTCCACGTTCGGGAGCAGGCCACGGCGCTCCGCGACGCGCTGGCCGCCGCGGGCCTCGACGGCCTCGTGCGCCTGGCACTCAAGGCCCAGCGCGAGCCCGAACTGTTGCGGTTCCTCCGCGATCAGGCCCCGTGGGTGGGTGTCGACGTGTGCTCGCCGGGCGAGGTGGACTGGGCGCTGGAGCATGGCTGGTCGCCGGCCGAGATCAGCTACACCGGCACGAACGTGAGCGATCGAGACCTCGTGCGGATCCTCGCCGCAGGCGTGCACGTCAACGTCGACCTGCTGAGCCAGCTCGACCGGTTCGGACGCACCGCGCCCGGCTCGACGGTGGGGCTGCGGGTCAACCCCCGCGTCGGCGCCAGCCGCGGCGGAGGCGGCGAGACCCTCTACACCGGGCCCCGCCCCACGAAGTTCGGGATCTTCGCCGAGCAGCTGCCCGAGGCCCTCGAGATCGCAGCCCGTCACGACCTGACGATCGACACCGTCCATGTCCACGTCGCCGACGGCTACCTCACCCGCGAGCTCTCGCTGTTCGAGGAGACCGTGGCCCGGGTCGCCGACATCGTGCGGACCCTACGCGCTCGAGAGTGCCCGATCCGCGAGGTCAACACCGGCGGAGGGCTCGGCGTCCCGCAGGAGCCCGGCGACGAGCCGCTCGACCTCGGCTCCTGGGCCGCGATCCTCGCCCGGCACCTCGGCGAGCTCGACGTGGTGGTCTCCACGGAGCCCGGCGACTTCCTGGTCAAGGGGGCCGTCATCCACCTGGCCGAGGTCGTCACGGTCGAGGAGCGCGAGGGCCACCGGTTCGTGGGGCTCGACACCGGGTGGAACGTGATGTGCGAGCGCTTCGTCTATCAGTCGATCCTCGACCTGGTGGTGTGCCGCGCCGCCGACGCCGAGCCGACCGCGGAGGTCACGATCGCCGGCCACATCAACGAGGGCGACGACCTGTTCGCCGAGGACTACCCGCTCCCCGACGTCGAGGAGGGCGACATCGTGGCGGCGATCGCGGTGGGCAGCTACAACGGGTCGATGACCAGCCTGCATTGCCTGCGCGAGCCGGCGGGCACGGTCTTCTTCGAGGACCGCACGTGATCGCGCCCCTGCCGGTCGAGCGCGACTGGTTCCGCGCCAGCGACGCCGGCGACGGCGTGACCCTGCTGGTCGAGCCGTACATCGATCGGCTCCTGGAATCCAACGTCTGGCACGTGCGCGGGCGCGACGCCGACCTCGTGGTCGACGCGGGCAACGGCGTGGGGCCGGTCGCCCCCGCGATCGCGGCGCTGGCCGCCGGGCACCCGATCGTCGCGGTGGCCACCCACGGGCACTTCGACCACACCGGCGGGCTGCGCGAGTTCGACGACCGCCGCTGCCACGAGGCCGACGCCGACGACGTGCGCGTGCCGTTCCCCCTGCGATTGCTGCGGGAGGACTTCGCCCCCGGGACGGCCGAGATCTTCGAGCACTACGGCTACCCGGTGCCCGACGTCGCGGTCTCTGCCGTGCCCTCGGACGACTTCGACCTCGCGGGCTGGACCACGCCCGGCGCCGAACCGACGGCCTTCCTCGCCGAGGGCGACGTCGTCGACCTGGGCGATCGCCGCTTCGAGGTGCTGCACGTGCCCGGCCACACCGTCGGCTCGATCGCCCTGTGGGAGCCGGCGACCGGCACGCTGTTCACCGGCGACGCCGCGTACGTCGACGACCTCATGTCGTGGGACGACGAGCCGTCGTTCCGAGCATCGCTCGCGCGGCTCGCGGAGCTGCCCGTCACCCGCGTGTGCGGGGGTCACGGACGGGTGTTCGACGGCGATGAGCTCCGCGCGCTCGCCCACTATCCTTCGTCACCATGAGCGACGAGCGCACCACGCTGCGGGTCGGCCACCTGATCGACGTCGTGGCCGAGCGGGTCCTCGGTCCCACGCTGATCGCCGTCGAGGGCGGGCGGATCACCGAGGTGACCGACGACGACGGCAACGAGCCCGACGGCCGCGCGATCGATCTTTCGTCCATGACCGCGATGCCCGGCCTGATGGACATGCATGCCCACATGATCGGCGAGCCCGAGGGCGACCAGTCCTACGCCGCGCTCGTCATGCGCTCGCCCGCCCAGGAGGCGATGACCGGGGTCGCGAACGCCCGCGACACGCTGATGGCCGGGTTCACGACGGTCCGCGACGTCGGCACGTTCCGCGCGTTCGTCGACATCGCGCTGCGCGACGCGATCGCCGCCGGCTGGACCCCGGGTCCGAGGATGTTCTGCGCCGGGGCCTACGTGACGTCGTCGACCGGCGGCGGCGACATCCCCGGGCTCGCGGTCGACGTCGACGAGCGGCTGCCCCGCGACCTGCGGTTCGGCGTGGCCAACGGCGTCGACGAGGTCCGCAAGGTGGTGCGCGAGATCCTGCACCGGGGGGCCGACCTGATCAAGGTGATCGCCACCGGCGCGGTCCTCACCGAGGGCACCGACCCGGGCGCGCCCGAGTTCAGCGAGGACGAGATCCGCGCCGCCGTCGAGGAGGCCGCCCTCTACGGGCGGCACGTGGCCGCCCACGCCCACGGGCCCGAGGGGATCAAGCGCGCGATCCGGGCCGGCGTCCGCTCGGTCGAGCACGCCTCGCTGATGGACGACGAGGCGATAGCGCTGATGGTCGAGCACGGCACCTACCTCGTGGCCGACATCTACGACGGCGACTGGATCGCCGAGACCGGCGAGCGCGAGGGCTGGTCGCCCACGTCGCTGCAGAAGAACCGCGACACGACCGACGCCCAGCGAGCGGGCTTCGACAAGGCCGTGGCCGCCGGGGTGAAGATCGCCTACGGGACCGACTCGGGTGTCTACCCGCACCGCTTCGTGGGCCGCCAGTTCGCCTACATGGTCCGCCACGGGCTCACGCCGATGCAGGCGGTGGTCTCGGCCACCCGCACGACCGCCGAGCTGCTCGAGATCGCCGACGACGTCGGCGCGGTCGAGGCGGGCAAGGCGGCCGACATCGTCGCCGTCGCGACCGACCCGATGGCCGACATCTCGGCCCTGGAGGATGTCGGCTTCGTGATGAAGGCCGGCGAGGTCGTCGCGACGCCCTGAGGAGCCAGGTGTGGGAACATCGGGGCCTCAAGGCCTCGAACCGGGAGGATCGTCATGACCGAACGCCCCGCGCTCACGCCCGAGCAGATCGTCGAGAAGTCCAAGCGCTTCACGCTGTTCGACTGGCAGGCTCAGTCCAAGGTAATGCCGCTGCCGGTCGAGCGGGCCGAGGGCGTCTACTTCTACACGGCCGACGGGCGGCGGTTCCTCGACTTCAACAGCCAGCTGATGGGCGTGAACATCGGCCACGGCGACAAGCGCGTCCTCGACGCGATCGCGAAGCAGGCCGAGACCCTGCCCTACATCTCGCCGTTCATGGCGTACGAGACCCGGGCCCTGCTGGGGGAGAAGCTCGCGACGCTGTGGCCCGGCGACCTGGAGAAGACCTTCTTCACGCTGGGCGGCGCCGAGGCCAACGAGAACGCGATCCGCATCGCCAAGGCCTACACGGGACGCCAGAAGGTCCTCGCGCGGTACCGCTCGTACCACGGGGCGACCTACGCGACGATGAACCTGACCGGCGACCCCCGCCGCTGGGCGAACGAGAACCCGCCGATGCCCGGCGTCGTGCACGTGCTCGACCCCTACCACGGCACCGAGCGCGGCTTCGAACGCGCCGAGACCGCCCTCGAGTACCTGCGCGAGACGATCGAGCTCGAGGGTCCCGAGACGATCGCGGCGTTCATCATCGAGCCGGTCACCGGGACCAACGGCATCCTGATCCCGCCCGAGGGCTACCTGCAGGGCGTGCGCGAACTGTGCACCGAGTTCGGCATCGTGATGATCGCCGACGAGATCATGGCCGGCTTCGGTCGCACCGGCGAGTGGTTCGCCGTCGATCACTGGAACGTCGTGCCCGACCTGATGCCCACGGCGAAGGGCCTCACCTCCTCCTACCTGCCGCTGGGGGCACTGGCGATCGCGCCCGACATCGCCGCCCACTTCGACGAGCACGTCTTCTACGGCGGCCTCACCTACAACTCGCACCCGCTGGGATGCGCCGCCGCGCTCGCGGCGATCGAGGTCATGGAGACCGACGACCTGGTCGGCAACGCCAAGCGCATGGGCGAGGTCATGCACCGCCACCACACCGAGCTTGCCGCCAAGCACCCGAGCGTCGGGCGCTACCGCAACATCGGCCTGTTCGGCGTCCTCGAACTGATCAAGGACCGCGACTCGATGGAGCCCCTGTCGCCGTTCAACGCCCTCAGCGAACCGATGCAGGCCGTCAACAAGGGGCTGCTGGAGCGAGGCTTGTTCACGATGGTGCGCTTCAACCACGTGATGACCAACCCACCCCTGTCGATCACCGAGGAACAGCTCGGCGAGGGCTTCGAGATCATCGACGACGTGCTGTCGATCGCCGACGAGGCGATGGACTGAGGCCCGTACTCGCTCGTCGTAACCCATGAGAGCGGTCGTCCAGGATCGATACGGCTCGCCCGACCTCCTGCGGCTCGATGAGATCGAGCCGCCGGCACCGGGCGAGGACGAGGTCCTCGTTCGCGTGCGCGCGGCCTCCGTCCATCCCGACGTCTGGCACGTCGTGCGGGGCCTGCCGTACGTGTTGCGCATCATGGGCAGCGGGCTCCGCCGACCGAAGGCCCGCGTGCCGGGCACCGACGTCGCGGGGGTCGTCGAAGCCGTCGGCGCCGGGGTCACGCGCTTCGCACCGGGTGACGAGGTGTTCGGTGAGTGCGTTCGCGGTCACCAATGGAAGAACGGCGGCGCCTACGCCGAGCTCGTGGCCGTGCGAGAGGCAGCGCTCGAACCCAAGCCCCCAAACGTCTCGTTCGAGCAGGCCGCCTGCGTCCCCACGTCGGGGTTCTTCGCCCTGAACTCGCTGCGCGACGAGGGGCGCCTCCGCGCCGGGCAGCAGGTCCTGATCAACGGGGCGGCGGGCGGCGTGGGTGCGCTCTCGCTGCAGATCGCCAGGTCGATGGGCGCCCGCGTCACCGGTGTCGACGCCCCGGACCGGCTCGAGCTGATGCGATCGCTCGGCGCGGATCGCGTGATTGACTACACCGAAGAGGATTTCACTCGCGGTACCGACCGGTACGACCTGATCTTCGACATCCCTGGGAACCATCCGTTCCCGGAGTGTCGGCGCGCGCTTACGCCCGACGGGACCTACATCCTGCTGGGGCACGACGGCTTCGGGAGTTCGGCGGGCCGTTGGTTAGGGAGCGTGCCGCGCGTGCTGAAGCTCGTGGCGATGTCGATGTTCGTCAGGCAGTTGCCGAAGCCCAGCTTCAAGGTGTCGAGCACCGATCACCTGGCGGTGCTCGCGGGGATGATCGAGACCGGCGATCTCACCCCGGTCGTCGGGGCGACCTATCCGTTGGACGAAGTGCCCGCGGCGATCCGCGCGATGGAGCGAGGAGTCGTGCCGGGCCGGATCGTGATCACGGCATAGCTCCCGAGACGAGACGGCGCCGGTTGCGGAGCTCGCCATCGCGATCTGGCTGTGCCGATGGCGCAGCTCTTATAAGATGCCGCCCCGCGTCGCAGATGCGGCTCTGCGCCCTATCCCTCGGCATGATCCGCTGGATGGTCCGGTCTGCCAACGCGATCCACGGGCTCCCCTCGCTCATCGCGAACTGCGCCAGAGGTGGCTCAAGATGTTGGATGATCTTGCCGGCATCAGAATAGAGACACGTGACGCCGGCTGTACCTCGAACAAACACAAACGCGGCCCTCGCCAGAGGCCAGTCACCGAGATTGAATCCAGGCATCGCGTCGCCCGATGTGCAGCGGACTGGCTCTCATGCCTCGCCTCAGGCGTTCACCACGGCGGCCTCGAGCACAGCGGCGTCGAGCGAGACCAACCACACCGTGGTGTCGCGCGACATCGTGCCGGTACGTGTCGCGACATCGTCCAACGCAACGCGTTTCGCGCGACGCGCATGGTTGGCGCCGTGGGTCAGGAGGAACGAACACAGCAGCTCCTCGTCTTCGGAGATGACGCCGCCGGGCAGGCTCAAAGGCTTGTCTAGGGGATCGCTCGGGCGAGTGATGCCTTGGTCGCGGGAGTCACTGGAAGCGCACTCGACCCTAACGGGTTGCGTCTTGAGTATAGAGAGGATACACTAACATGAAATAGTCTGACGCCCCGTGAATTGATTCGGAGGGAGACGCGGGTCGAGTTTCGGACTCGGAGCAAGGATGATGCGGAACGCTTATCGTGATGAATGGCGGCTACCTCGATTGTCCGCAGTCGGAGTCATTCTCATCATTCTGCTAGGAGTGGCGGCTCCACACGCTCGGGCCGTGCCGTGCAGTTCACATTGCTATGGGACGGCCCGCTGGGATCCAGCACATCTGAATGAAGGCCTGAGGGCAACGGTCAATGTCGATTGCCTCCACGTGAACAATACGTCCGATAATTTCATCACGTTTGAGGCATGGCTGGTGAAGAACAGCTACTGGGTCGAGGAAGGAATGGCCCACGGGTATCCGCGCACTGACAGATACTGGTTCTGGGCGGACTACAGGCCGGGCTGGGGCTATTCTGAGCACGACCGTCCGGACCTGCCTCACGCTTTCGACACCGACTACACGATCAGCCTATGGAAGTCCGGTGTGGCTGACACGTCCTGGTACGTGTACCAGAACGGGACCTATGTTGGGACATCGACGGACAACTTCGGAGGGTCATCGAACGTGACCGACTCAGGTTCTGAGACCGTCTACATGAGTTCCAATACCCGGACCAATGGACGTACGAAGGAACTGCAGTGGCGCGGTAGCCAGGGCAGCTGGAACGATGGCTGGGATCACCCGAACGTGGGGCATGCCGTACTCGTTAAGCAGGATGACTACACGGCGTCGTGGGTTAGTCAATACACCCACGCAATCATCAAGCTCCATCCGAACGATTGCTCATGATCGCGGACCCCGATTGAGATCATGGAGGGAATCGAATGACACACCGAGGATACACCGTGGCAGCGTGCATCACTCTGGCGGCGGCAGTTCTGCTCGGTGTGAGTTTGGTTCAAGCTGGCGACAGGATGCCCCTGACGCCGGACGATGACACAGCCGCTCTCCTCGCCGACAAGGCTCACGAGTTTGCGATGTTGAACGGCGGTGCGGCCCCGGCTACGGCCACCGTGGTCCTTACCGATCGCACCGCGGTGACGAACCTCTTCTCCCCTGGTTCTGATGCCGGCATCGATCAGCAGGTCTATTTGGTGGAGATGGAAGGCGAGTTCGTAGCCGAACTGGCGAAGGTGCCCAATGGCGCCGAGACACCCACTGGATCCGCTCTGTGGTTTGCCTTCGAATCAAGCAGTGGTGAAGTGACAGATTGGGGTGTTGCCGTGCGGCCGCAGGATCTCTCGAAGCTGGGCGACGTGTCGACGCTTGACCTGTCAACTGGAAGCGCAACGTAGCATCCGCCCCCGGGGGTCTGCAGCAGCTTCGGTTGACTCCTAACCTGTGATCGGTTCACGGTCACTGGAGAGGAGGGCACCATGCCCAAAGCGTTCCCGAGGAGTTCCGCCGCGATGTCGTCGCGGTCGCTCGCCGAAGAGAGGTCTCGCTCAGCCAGGTCGCCAAGGACTTCGGGATCTCCCAGTCGTGTCTGTCGCGCTGGGTCCGTCGCGCGGAGATCGAGGATGGCCAGCGCGAAGGACTCACCCTCGCGGAGGAGGCAGAGGTCCGCGAGCTCCGCAAGCGCAACCGCCTGCTCGAGCAGGAGAACGAGATCCTGCGGCGCGCGGCGATCTACCTCGGCCAAGGCGTGAACCCAGAGTGATCTACCCGCTGGTCCGTGACCTTGCCTTCGACCCGATCCCCGTCAAGGTGACCTGTCGGGTCCTAGGGTTCGGTCCCCACGGGTTCTACAAGTGGAAGGCCAACCCTGTCACTGGCTCGTGGGGAAGACCTCCGACCTCCTGCGGATCGCTGGCGCTGATGCCCTCACGGTGCCCGTTCCTGAGGCCCCGGTGCCGTCTGATCGTGGCGCGATCGGTGGCGGACGCATGGTGGGGGCGGCCCCGCCGGCCTAGCTGCTCCGACGCTCCCCGCGAGCGTAGCCTGATGCGATGAGAGCGATCGTTCAAGACGAATACGGATCGGCCGACGTCCTGCACCTGAAGGAGATTCCCGGGCCGACGGTGGGGGACGGCGACGTGCTCGTACGGGTGCGAGCCGCGTCGGTCCATCCCGACATCTGGCACGTCATGCGGGGCGAGCCGTACGTGCTGCGGCTGATGGGCGCCGGGCTCCGCCGGCCGAACGTGCTCGTGCCGGGCACCGACGTCGCGGGCGTGGTCGAGTCGGTCGGGGCGAACGCGACGAGATTCACGCCGGGAGATCCGGTCTTCGGCGAGAGCGTGCGGGGTCATCAGTGGCACAACGGCGGCGCGTACGCGGAGTACGCCTCGGTCCCCGAAGGAGCGCTGGAGCGCAAGCCGGACGCCGTGGGGTTCGAGGAGGCCGCGGCTGTGCCCACGTCGGGGTTCATCGCGCTCAGCGGGCTCCGAGATGAGGGCCGCATCGCGTCGGGAGAGCGCGTCCTGATCAACGGGGCCGCGGGCGGTGTGGGCTCCCTCGCCGTTCAGATCGCCCGGGCGAACGGCGCCCACGTGACCGGAGTTGACGCCGCGGGCAAGCTCGACATGCTCCGAACGCTCGGAGCCGATGCCGTGCTCGACTACGCCAAGGAGGACTTCACGCAAGGGGACGAGCGATACGACCTGATCCTCGACATCCCGGGCACCCGCCCATTCTCGGCGTGCCGCCGCGCGCTGACCCCCGCGGGCCGCTACGTCCTGATCGGACACGCCGGGTTCGGGCGGGCCGGCGGCCGATGGCTCGGGGGCGTCCCACGCGCCCTCGGGCTGACGGCGATGTCGGCGTTCGTGAAGCAGCTGCCCGACCCGCGGTTCTCGTCGAGGATGACGGACCACATGGCCGTCCTCAGGGGGCTGCTGGAGACCGGCGATCTCACCCCGATCGTCGACCGGACCTTCCCGTTGAGCGAGGTCCCCGACGCGATCCGCTACATGGAGCAGGGACAGGCGCGCGGGCGGATCATCATCACGGTGTAGCCGAGACGAGACGGCGACGGTTGCGGAGCTCGGCCACCATGTTCGCGGTGACGTCCTGCGCGAACGGTAGGGCCCCGCCCCGCAGATCGGGCTCGAGCGTCGAGAGGCGGTCGACCAGCTCGTCCAGGACCTTGACGGCGGCGCGTTCGCGCAGGCCGATCCGATCGGCGAACGCCAGCAGGAGCCGGCGCGATACACCCCGGGTCTTCCCTCCGATCGACAGGGCGAGGCTGAGGTCGCCGTACGGCACGGTGGACGGCAGGTCGTAGGCGGGCGCCACGCGCCACTCCCCGTCCGGCGTGGCCAGGATCGACAGGTTCTTGGCGTGCACGTCGCCGTTGCCCGTCAGCCACGCGAAACACACCTGCTGGAACAGCGTGCGGAGCGCCACCGCCCGAGCCTCGCATCGGTCCGCCAGCGCCGTGACCGCCTGCTCGGTCGTCAGGAGGTACTTGTCGGCCGGCCATCGACCCAGCACCTGACACGCGTCCTCACACGCGAGTGGGATGGCCGTTCCATCCGGGCCGGCAACCCGGTCGAACCGGCGGACCAGCAGCCCGGAGCGCCCGGTCGCGTCGGAGACGACTGAGGCCGAGGCCGCCGTCATCCCGACACCACGGGCCTGCTCGAGGAAGTAGGCCTCGTTCTCGACGACCCACGGATACTCGGGCGGATCGATCTTCAGCACGTACCGCTCGCTCGCCCGGCCCACCGGCGCCGAGATCATCCCCGCGGACGCCTTGTCCTGGACGCCGGGTATCCCCACCAGATCGACGCCTGCCGATCGCAGGACGTCCTGGAAGCTCACCTCGTCCCAGCTGCGGTGCACCAGCACGAGCGGCTCGGCGGGGGAGGGCTCAACACCTTCGGGCACCAACTGCACGTCGCCGACCGTGTCCCGGCCGACGGCCAGGAGGAGTGACAGCTCATCGTCGGCCGACGTCTTCACGGCCCGGCGCAGGCTCGAGAGTCGTCGTCCCTCGGGCAGGAGTCCGGCGAAGAAGGGCGGCACCGCCCCCGCGCGCGTGAGGACCGGCTCGGGCGAGAGCGGAAGCGTCGTGGCGACGGGCGGGCCGCCACCGCCGAGGTAGTCGTCCGTGTAGGAGAACTCGACCCCGTCGCGCCGGCGGATCAGCCTGGCCGCGAGCACGCCGGCCTTGTAGACGTCCGCCGTGTCGATCGTCGTGAGCTCGTCCAGATCGACGTCGCTCACGTCGCGTCCCTGGTCGTCACGTCGAGTTCGAGACCCAGCACTTCGAGGACGGCGAGCAACTTGTCGAGCTGAACGGTGTCCTTGCCCGCCTCGAGAGCGCGCACGAATCGAGCCGAGCACCCCGCGAGGTCGCCCAGTTCCTCCTGGGTGAGGCCGAGGGACTTCCTCCGCCTACTGACGGTGCTATCCAGAGCGCCAAGTGACATGGTCAACCTCCAAACCGGCACGTTCGTACCTATCTCAGCATCATAGGGGAGTATCGATCTCTCAGACCAGAACTTTCGGCACGCTCGTGCCTATATCTGGACGGTGGAAGCGAGGGCTGAGGGTCTATTTCGCCAAAAACGGCACGTTCGTGCCGGTCATGGGAGGGGTCCGTCGATGGATCCGGTCGGCTACGTGGTCGCGGGCTGGGGCCAGCGCTCGGCCCACGCTGCCAGTTCGCTGAACACCTTGGTCAGATCGCGGCCCCGCTCGGTCAGTCCGTAATCGATCCGCACGGGGGTGTCGGGGGTGACGGTGCGCGTGACGATGCCGGCCACCTCCAGCTCCTTGAGGCGCTCGGATAGCAGCGTGTCGGAGATGTGGGGGATCGCCTCGCGCAGGTCCGTGTAGCGAACCGCGCCGGTCTGCAAGGCGCGGATGACCTGCGGCGTCCAGCGCTTGCCGACGAGCTCGGCGGCCCGCTGGAAGTGCTCGCAGATCGGCATCTCGTCGTCCATGTCCTCGGATCCTCGGTGGCCCGATGTAGGGAGACCGCATCAACTTGGGAATACATAGTACCTTAGATTCTGTTAGTACCTGCGTTGGCCACCGCGAGGGGCGGTGGCACGGAGCCGAGGAGGCACGCATCATGTCCCAGGTGATAGACGAGAGAACGATCGACGGCGTATCCGTCCCGCCCGCCGGGGAGTACCAGATCGACGCCCACCACACGTCGGCCGAGTTCGTCTCGCGCCACATGCTGTCGAAGGTCCGCGGACGATTCACCGAGCTCGAGGGCACGGTGACCATCGCGGGGCGGCCCGATGACTCCAGCGTCAGCGTGAAGCTGCAGGCCGCCTCGGTCGACTCCGGGAGCGGGATGCGTGACGGGCACCTGCGCTCGGGCGACTTCTTCGACGTCGAGGCCTACCCGGAGATCACCTTCGCCAGCACGGGGGTCCGGTTCACGGGCGGCAACGAACTTGAGCTCGACGGCGACCTGACGATCAAGGACATCACCAATCCCATCACCCTGAAGGGCACGTTCCTCGGCTGGGGTCCCGACGCCGGGAGCGACGGCACTCGCCTGTTCGCGGAGGTCGCGACGCGCGTCGACCGCGAGGACTGGGATCTCACGTGGAACACGGCGGTCGAGCTCACGGGCGTCCTCGTGCCCAAGGAGGTCGATCTCGAGATCTCGGTGGAGGCCCTGCTGCCCGCCGACGCCTGATCCCGCTTCTCGTCTGGAGGCCGGCCCGCCCGTGGGCCGGCCTTCAGGCTGTCCGGGGCTCCGGGCCGCTCGCGCCCGCCTCGTAGGCGGCCAGCTCGAACAGGTCGGGATAGCTCACCACGATGTCGCCCGCCGACCAGATCTCACCGGCCCAGCCCGAGTCGAGCGCCGTGAATCCCCAGCGATGCGCGTCGAACGAGCCGACCGGGGTGTCCACGGCCTGCGCGCCCTGCAGCTCGTAGCGCTGGCGCACCCGCATCGGCTCGAGCGTGACCGGCTGCAGGTACACCACGTCGATCTCGGCCGTGCGCTCGAGGCGTCGGATCGTGATCGCGTTCGTGGCGGGCGTGAAGTAGTCCAGGTGCACGTCCGGGCCCCAGGCGATCTCGATCGGCTCGCGGTCGCGATAGCCGGTGAGCGCGTCGCCGCTCGGCTCGAGCAGGATGTCGTGCTCGCCGGTGTCGATGCGGACCCGGGCGATCCGCCAGTCGGCGTCGACGGCGATGTCGACGACCTCGCGCCGCTCTCCGGTGTCGACCTGGCTGAAGTAGCGCCAGCCCATCGGCCCCGGCGCGCATCGGAACTCCTCGGTGCCCGACGGCGTCCCGTCGTCCCCCATCACGGTGTATCGACCCTGCGGCATGGGCGGAATCCTACGCCGGGACTAGCATCGCTCCATGCGTGTCGCGGTGTGTCAGATGAACTCAGGGCGCCGACGACGTCGAGGCCAACGTCGCGACGGCCGAGCGCCTCCTGCATGAGGCCGCCGACGACGGTGCCGACCTGGCCCTGCTGCCCGAGGTGTTCCCCTACTACGGATCGGCGTCGAGGGGCCGCGAGATCGCCGAGCCGATCCCGGGACCGATCACCGATCGGATGGCCGCGACCGCGCGCGAACGCTCGATGTGGGTCGCGGCGGGCTCGATCGGCGAGCGAGCCGGCGAGCGCGTCCACAACACGGCCACGCTGTTCGACCGCGAGGGCGAGCTGGTCGCGCGGTACCGCAAGATCCACCTGTTCGACGTCGAGCTGGCCGGTCAGCCGCCGATCCGCGAGTCGGCGTTGTACTCGGCGGGGGATCAACTGGTCAGCCATCAGACCGAGGAGGCCAAGCTGGGGCTCTCGATCTGCTACGACCTGCGGTTCCCCGAGCTCTATCGCGGGCTGATGGTGCTTGGCTCCGAGGTGATGCTGATCCCGTCGGCCTTCACCGCGGTCACCGGCGAGGCGCATTGGGAGGTGCTGCTGCGCGCCCGCGCGATCGAGGACCAGTGCTTCGTCGTGGCGGCCGCGCAGTGGGGCCCGTGGGGCCCACCCGAGGACGGTCGCCGGTGCTTCGGCACGTCGATGATCGTCGACCCGTGGGGGCGGGTGCTCGCCAAGGCTCCGGAGGAGGGCGACGGCGTCTGGTCGGCCGACCTCGATCTGCACGCCCTGCGAGAGGTGCGGGCGACGCTGCCGGCGCTCGGCCACCGACGCCTTGGCATCAGCTGCTGATGCTTCGCGAACTGGCCGACGGGTACGAGCTGGACGACGACCCCGCGCGGATCGATCTCGTCGTCGTCCACGCCTACCTGAGCGAGGAGGGGTACTGGTCCCTCGGGCGGTCCCGCGAGACGGTCGAGCGGCTCCACGTGGATGCGGCCCGTGAGGTCGGGGTGTACCTGGGCGACGAACTCGTGGGGTACTGCCGGATCGCGAGCGACGACGCCACCTACGCGTTCCTGTTCGACGTGTTCGTGCTCGAGGAGCATCGCGGCCGAGGGCTCGGGACCGAGCTGGTCCGCGAGGCCGTCGACCTGGGCCCTCAGCGAGACCTCCCTTGGTTCCTGGGCACCCGCGACGCGCACGGGGTGTACGAGCGATTCGGCTTCGTCGCCCCCGACGAGCGCCAGATGTATCGCCCCGGCGGCAAGCGTCCCTAGGGCAGGTCCTCCGGGAGGTCGATGTCGCGGGGCGCGGGACGGTCCATCTCGACCTCCTCGACCCAGTCCGGATGGCTCGCGATGAGCACCCGGGCGCCGACGTCACCGTGCAGGTGGCCGGCCTCGGCGTAGATCTCGCGCGAGAGCAGGGCCGGACCCGGCCCGTCGGTGAACCGCAACCGGACGATCTCTCGACGGGTGGCGAGGAACCGGCGGATCAGGGCACGGACGTCGTCGGGGGTCACGCCCGGCTGGTCGCCCATCAGCACGACAGCGCCCTGGCTCTCGTCGGCGATCTCGTGGAAGGCGGCGGCGAGCGAGGTCGCCTGACCGTCGCGGTAGGCCGGGTTGCGCACGAACCTGGCGGCCGGGGGCAGCTCGAGGGCCGACTCGACCGTTTCGGCGTCGTGCCCGGTGATGACGAGGATCTCGGCGACCCCGGCGTCGGCCAGCGCGTCGATCGCGTGCTGGGCGAGCGGGCGTCCCTCGACCTCGACGATCTGCTTCGTGCCGCCGAACCTGCGGCCCTCGCCGGCCGCGAGGACGATCCCCGAGATCACTCGCCCGAGGAGTCGGACCCGTCCGAGGAGTCGGATCCGCCGCCGAACAGGCGCTTGAAGAACCCCACGATCGTGGCCCACATCGCCGACAGGCCGAGGCCGATGCCGCCGACGGGCTTGGCCACCGGCGCGGGTGCTGCGGGCGCGGCGGCAGCCTCCTCACCCGCCGCGGCATCCGCGGCAGCCGGGGTCGAGAGCGAGGCCTCGAGGCAGTCGGCGAACTGCTTGGTCAGCTTCTTGGAGATCTCGGGGATCAGGCCGCGCGACAGCTGCGCCACCGCGCCGGTGAGGGTGATGTCGGCCTGCAGCTTGACGACGGTCGCGCCGTCCGAGCCGGGCTCCAGCCACGACGTCGCCGTCGCGTTGGCGGCGCCCTTGCCCTTGGCCTCCATGCCCTTGGCGGTGAGGACGACCTTGTGGGCGGCGTCGTCGCGCTCGGTCATCTCGACCGTGCCGGCGAACGACATCGACACCGGGCCGAACTTCATATTCATCTTGCCCTTCCAGTGGGTGTCGTCGATCGTCTCGGTCAGCTCGGCACCCGGCATACATGGCGCGACGCGCTCGACGTCCAGCAGGAAGGCCCACAGCTCGTCGACGGGCGTGGCGACGGTGAACTCGTTCTCGATCAGCATCCGTCCACCCTAGCGGTGCCCGCGACGCGCCGACTCACGTCGATACCGACACGTAGCTCGCTGGGTCGGCCTCGAACGAGGCGAGGCAGCCGGCCGAGCAGAAGTAGTAGGTCTGGCCCTCGTGGGTCGCGCGCAGCTTGGCGCCGGCCACATCGACCGTCATCCCGCACACCGGGTCGATCGCCTCGTGCCGCTCGGCCGGCGCGGTCGACGGCGCCCCCTCAAGCTCGCCGGCACCCTTGAGCCGGACGATCTGGGCCAGGATCGCCACGGCGATCTCGTCGGTCGCGATCGCCCCGAGGTCCTCGCCGGCGGGCGCGTGCACGCGGGCCAGCGCCTCGTCGGCCACCCCTCGGTCGCGCAGGTACCCGAGCACGGCGTCGGCTCGTTTGGCCGAGGCCACGAGCCCCACGTACCCGGCCCCGGTCGCCAGCGCCTTCTCCAGCGCGTCCTCGTCGTAGTGCCCCTGCGTCGCCACCACGACGAACGTGCGTTCGTCGATCGCCAGGTCCGACAGGTCGACCGAGGTCAGGACGCGGTCGGCGCCCGCATGATCGGACCCGTCGCCTCCCTCGTCGACCGCGACGGTCCGCCAGCCCAGGGCGTTCGCCAGGGCGACCAACGCGAGTGCCGCGGGCGAGCGCCCGATCGCCACCATCTGCGGTTGGGGCAGGACGGGTTCCACGTAGACCTCCAGTGCGCCCTCGCTCTGACACGCGATCGGCACGGTGATGACGCCGTCGCGCTCGTGTCCGGCCAGCTCCTCGGGCGGCCCCAGGAACAGCAGACGCGGGCCGCCCTCCTCGATCGCCTTCATCGCCTCGCGCACGACCGTCGGCTCGGCGCACGCCCCGCCGATCCACCCCCGTACGGTGCGGTCGGGCGTGATCAGCGCGGTAGCGCCCTCCTTGCCCGAGGACGGCGCACGCCGCCAGACGACGGTCGCGAGCACGTACGGCTCGCCCCGCGCCGACAGCTCGGCCGCGAGACGGATCACCTCGGGCTTCATGTGCCCTACGCCGTGGCCTTCGCGGCCTGGATGGCCTCCCAGACCCGGGCGCTCGTCACGGGCATGTCGATGTTCGTCACGCCCAGCGGCCGCAGCGCGTCGATCACGGCGTTCACGTAGGCGGCCGGCGAGCCGACCGTCGCGGACTCGCCGACGCCCTTGGCCCCGATCGGGTGGTGCGGGCGACGGGGTGACCGTCTCGCCGAGCTCGAACTTCGGCGTCTCGACCGCCGTGGGGAGCAGGTAGTCCATGAAGTTCGACCCGATGCAGTTGCCCGTCGTCGTCGAAGGTGATGTACTGCATCGACGCCATCGCGTAGCCCTCGGTGAGGCCGCCCTGGATCTGTCCGTCGACGATCATCGGGTTGATCCGCACGCCGCAGTCGTCGACCGCGACCATGCGCTTGACCTCCCACACGCCGGTCTCGGGGTCGACCTCGACGGCGACCGCGTAGGTGCCGAACGGGAAGGTCAGGTTCGGCGGGTCGTAGTAGTACGAGCCCTCCAGTCCGGCCTCCATGCCGTCGGGCAAGTTCGTGTACGCGGCGAACGCGACGTCCTGGATCGTGACGGCCTTGGTCCGGCGCGCCTTTGACCGTGAAGTTCGGGCGCTCGAACTCGACGTCGGCCTCGTCGACCTCCAGCAGGTGGGCGGCGAGCTTGCGGGCCTTCTCGCGGATCTCGCCGCGACACCATCGCGGTGGCCGCGCCCACGGTCGGCGTCGAGCGCGACGCGTAGGTGCCCAGCCCGTACGGCGTGTTGTCCGTGTCGCCGTGCTGGACCTTGATGTCCTCGGGCTGGATCCCCAGCTCCTCGGCGACGATCTGGGCGAACGTCGTCTCGTGGCCCTGTCCCTGGGTCTTCGAGCTGATCTTCAGGATCGCCTTGCCGGTCGGGTGGACCCGCAGCTCGGCGGCGTCGATCATCTTGAGGCCGAAGATGTCGTAGTCCTTGTGCGGGCCTGCGCCGACGACCTCGGTGAACGAGGCCAGGCCGATGCCCCACAGCTTCCCGTCGGCGCGCTCCTTCTGCTGCTCGGCGCGCATCTCGGCGTAGCCGATCTTCTCCAGGGCCAGGTCCATGGCGGCGTGGTAGTCGCCCGAGTCGTAGAGGAAGCCGGTCGCCGACTCGTAGGGGAACTGGTCCTTGTCGATGAAGTTCTTCTTGCGGATCTCGGCCGGGTCCATGCCGAGCTCGTAGGCGGCGTTCTGCACCAGTCGCTCGATCAGGTAGGAGGCCTCGGTCACGCGGAACGAGCAGCGGTAGGCGACGCCGCCCGGCGCCTTGTTCGTGTAGTACCCGTCGGCGCTCACGTGCGCGGTCGGCAGGTCGTAGCGACCCGGTGACGATGTGGAACAGCCCGACCTTGAACTTGCGACGGCTGGGCGTCGGAGTGGAACGCGCCGTCGTCGGCCAGCAGCGAGGTGCGCAGCCCCAGCATCGTGCCGTCGCTTGAGGGCGAGCTCGCCGGTCATGTGGAAGTCGCGCGCGAACCCGGTGGAGATCAGGTTCTCGGTGCGGTCCTCGATCCACTTCACCGGGCCGCCCAGCAGCAGCGAGGCGGCCGTGGCCACGACGTAGCCGGGGTAGACCGGCACCTTGTTGCCGAACCCGCCGCCGAGGTCGGGCGACACGATCCGGATGATCTCCTCGGGCAGCCCCGTCGACCAGCGCGAACACGGTGCGGATCGCGTGCGGGGCCTGGGAGGTCATGTAGATCGTCGCCTGGCCGGTGGCCGGGTCGACGTCGGCGACGCACCCGCACGTCTCCAGCGGCGAGGGGTGCGAGCGCGGGTAGTGCGTCGTCGAGCGAGACGACGACGTCGGCCTCGGCGAAGGCGGCGTCGGTCGCGTCCTTGTCGCCCGACCTCCCAGTGGTAGATGTGGTTGTCGGTCTGGTCCTCCTTGTCGTCGCGGATCAGCGGCGCGCCGTCGGCGGCCGCCGCCTGCGGCGAGACGATCACGCCCAGCGGCTCGTAGTCGACCTCGATCGTCTCCAGGGCGTCCTTGGCGATGTAGGGGTCGTCGGCGATCACGGCCGCGACCTCCTGTCCCTGGAAGCGGACCTTGTCGGTGGCGAGCACCGCCTGGGTGTCGCCCGACAGGGTCGGCATCCACGCGAGGTTGTGCTGGGCCATCAGCTCGCCGGTCACGACGGCGACGACGCCGGGCATCGCCGATGCGGCCTCGGTGTCGATCGAGTTGATCTTCGCGTGGGCGAACGGGCTGCGCAGGATCGCCATGTGCAGCATGCCGGGGCAGCGTGATGTCGTCGATGTAGTTGCCGCGACCACGGATGAAGCGGTCGTCCTCCTTGCGGCGGACGCTGTGGCCGATCCCGCGGATCTCGTCGGTGCCGGTGGCCATCTCGTTCCCTCCTAGGCGTTCGCGGGTTCGGCGTCGGCGTCGGCGGCCGCGGCGGTGGCGGCCGCGGCGCCCTGGATCGCCTTGACGATGTTCATGTAGCCGGTGCAGCGGCAGAGGTTGCCCGAGATGGCGGTGCGCACCTCGTCGTCGCTGGGGTCGGCGTTCTTCTCGATCAGCGCCTTGCCGACGAGCATCATGCCCGGGGTGCAGAAGCCGCACTGCAGGCCGTGGTCCTCCTTGAAGGCCTCCTGCATCGGGTCGAGGCCGGCGGCGGTCAGCAGCCCCTCGACGGTGGTGATCTCGTGGCCGTCGGCCTGCACGCCGAACATCGTGCACGACTTCACCGGCGTGCCGTCCAGCAGGACCGTGCAGGCGCCGCAGCTCGTCGTGTCGCACCCGATGTGCGTGCCGGTGAGCCGCAGCTGCTCGCGCAGCACGTGGACGAGCAGCAGCCGCGGCTCGATGTCCATCGTGTGCTCGGTGCCGTTGACGGTGATCGTGACTTCCATCAGGTCTCCTCCCCGTCGCCCTATGCCGCGCCGGCCAGCTCGCGAGCGGTCGCGAGCCCGCGGCGGACGTAGACGTCGACCATGTGGCGCTTGTACTCGGCGCTGCCCCGGACGTCGGTCACGGGGCTCGAGGCCTCGGCGGCCAGCCGCCCGGCCTCGGCGAACACCTCGTCGGTCGGGGCCTGGCCCATCAGCGCGGCCTCCGCGGCCGTCGCCTTGATGTTGGTCAGCCCCACCGAGGTGAGCCCGATGCCGGTCGGCCGCGATCGTGCCGTCGGCGATCATCATCCGGGCCGCGACGGCGACCGTCGCGTAGTCGCCGACCTTGCGCTCGAGCTTGAGGTAGGTGCCGCCGTAGGAGCCGGTCGGCGACTTCACGCGGACCCCGGTCAGCAGCTCGTTCGGCTCGATCGAGGACTGGAAGGTGTCGGCCAGGAACTCGGTGATCGGCACCGTCGCGCTCGCCGTCCTTGCTCTTGAGGTCGACGCTGGCGTCGGCCGCGAGCATCACGGCCCCCAGGTCTCCGGACGGGTCGCAGTGCGTGAGCGACCCGCCGATCGTGCCGAGGTTGCGCACGAGCGGGTCGGCGATCTGCGGCGCCGCGTGCGGCGATCATCGGGTACTTCGCGATCGATCTCGGAGCCCGCGAGCTGGTTGTGGCGCACCAGCGCGCCGATGTGCAGCTCGCCGTCGCGTTCCTCGATCGTGTCGAGCCCGGCGATGTGGTTGATGTCGATCAGGTGCGCCGGCGCGGCGAACCTGCAGCTTCATGATCGGGATCAGGCTCTGGCCCCCGGCGAGGACCTTCGCGTCGTCACCGAACGTGGCGAGCAGGTCGAGCGCCTCCTCGATCGTGTCCGGACGGTGGTACTCGAAGCTGGATGGCAGCATCCAACGACCCCTTTCGAGCGTGTCCCCTCGGTCTCGGTTCAACCCGTTATCGCACGCGTGCGGGAAACGGGCAACTTGGGACCGGTGTCGTTACCGCGCTTCGGTTCCCGGTGCGGGCCGGTCGTGGATCGGGCCCGGCCGTTCCTTGAGGAAGCCGCCGCGCGCGCCCGCGCCGGTGGCGCCACGATCTCGGCCACGATCGCCTGCGCGATCTCCTCGGGTCCCTCCGCGCCCAGGTCGAGCCCGGCCGGCCCGTGGATGCGCTCGCGGTCGGCGTCGGTGATCTCGACGCCCTCGTCGGCGAGCTCCATCAGCAGACGATGGGTGCGCGCCGCCGGGCCGAGCATGCCGATGTAGCCGGCGTCGGAGTCCAGCAGCGATCGCAGGTACTCCTTGTCGCGCAGGAAGTTGTGGGTCATCACGACGACGTGCGTGCGTCGGTCGATCGCCGCGGTCTTCGCGACGTGCTCGGGCGCCTCGACGTGCACGAACCCGGCCGCCTCGGGGAACCGCTCGAGGGTGAGGAACGCCGGGCGGTCGTCGACGACGATCGGGGCTCCACCCGATGCCGCTCGCCGCGCGCACGAGCGGGATCGCGTCGTGGCCGGCCCCGCACACGAACAGTCGCAGCGGCGGCTCGAGCACCTCGACGAACGCCCGCACGCCGTGCTCGAACGTGCGGATCTCGGACCGCTCGGCCTCGAGCAGCTCGCGGGCGGCCGCCGATCGCCTCGGCGTCGACCACTCGGCAGCCCAGCGAGCCCTCGGGGTCGCCGTGCGGGCCGCGACCACCATGCCGGGCGCCCGGGGTCGACCGCGTCGTCGCTCGGACTCGAGCACGGTGACGACGCTGATCGGGTGCTCCTCCTCGAGGGCCGCGCGCAGGGCGCCCGCGACCTCGGCGGCCTGCTCGGCCGGCTCGATGAACACCTCGATCGCCCCGTTGCAGCCGAGACCCAGTCCCCACACCGCGTCGTCGTCGGCCGTGAGGTCCCAGCCGGCGAGCCGGGCCGTGCCCTCGTTCATCACGACGCGGGCCATGTCGGCGACGTCGCCCTCGAGGCAGCCGCCGCTGATGTTGCCGACCGGCGCGCCCTCCTCGGGCACGAGCAGCCGGGCGCCCGGGCGCCGGTAGGTCGAGCCTCGCACGGCGACGATCGTCGCCAGGGCCATGCGCTCGCCCTTGGCCGACATCGACTCGATCGCCTGCAGGACGTCGGTGATCTCGCTCACGGCTCGATGGTCGCACAGCGGCGCGGGAACCGGCGAGCGCTCGAGCTCGTCGGGCCCGCCCGGCGCCGATACAGCGCGGGGATGGATCGACACCTTCAACTTCCGAGATGGCGCCGGTGACGCTGCGTCGCCGGATCGACCCGTCGCGCTCAAGCTCGTGGTCGACGGCGTTCGTCGTGGTGCTCGCGCATCGGGCTGTTCGCGCGCTGGGTGATCGACAGCGAGCGGCGTCAGCGTGGCCGCGACCGCCCGCCGCCGAGAGAGCCGTTCGTCCGGTCGATGCCGGGCGTGAGCGCGCCCGAGCCGGCCGCAGTCGCCGACGGCGCCGGATCGACCTCGCCGCGCAGCGCGACGCTCGCGCTCGCTGCTCGGCGCGGCGCGCGAGGTGGTCCGCGGTCGCGCGACGTTCGCCGACGCGGGCCCGGGTCTGCTCGGCGGCTCGACGGCGTCGCTGATCTTCGTGGACGGGCCGTCGCCGGCCGCGGGGATCGTGAGCGTCGCCACCTCCGAGGACGCCTGGGGCGCCGCCGTGATGGGGCCGTCGGGCACCTGCTACTGCTGCGATCTCGCTCACCCCGGCCAGGGCGTCGCCTACGGCGACGGCGCCGACTGCACCGGCGTGGCCGCGGCCTCGGCGGCCCGGCGACGCTGGTACCCGGCGGCTCGGTCGGACCCTGCAGCGCTCGGCCCATCGGATTCGCGCGTTCTCCACACCGGGCCTACACTCCGGTCGCCTCGAGGTTCCGTCCACACCGCGCGCACCGTCGCGGGAAGGGGGATCCGTCCGTGACGAACGTGTCCGTGACCGTGAACGGGGAGTCGCGCGAGGCCGACGTCGAGCCGCGCACGCTCCTCGTGTACTTCCTGCGGGAGACACCTCGGACTCACCGGCACCAACGTGGGATGCGACACGTCGACCTGCGGCTCGTGCACCGTGCTCGTCGACGGCGAGTCGGTGAAGTCGCTGCACGATGCTCGCCGCCCAGGCCGACGGCCGCGAGGTCACCACGATCGAGGCGCATGGCCGACGGCGACACGATGCACCCGATCCAGGACGCCTTCCACCGCAACCACGGTCTGCAGTGCGGCTACTGCACGCCGGGCATGGTGATGGCGGCCGCGAGCTACCTGAAGGAGAACCCGACGCCGACCGAGGAAGAGGTCCGCGAGGCCCTCGAGGGCAACCTCTGCCGGTGCACGGGCTACCAGAACATCGTGAAGTCGATCCTCGACGCCGCCGGTTCCATGAGCGGCGCAGAGGCCTGAGGGGAGGGCGACGATGGTCGCGACCGAGAAGTTCGTCGGCCAGCCGGTCCTCCGCAAGGAAGACGCGAAGCTCCTGACCGGTCAGGGCACCTACGTCGACAACCAGACGATGGCGGGCATGGTGTGGATGGCGCTCGTGCGGCCGCCGCACGTGCACGCCACCGTCGACTCGATCGACACCTCGGCCGCCGCGGCCGATGCCCGGCGTCGTCGGCGTCTACACCGCGGCCGACCTCGAGGACGCCTTCCCTGCGTGCCCTGCCGATGGTCTGGCCGATCACCGAGGACATCAAGATCCCGACGCACTGGCCGCTCACCAAGGACAAGATCCGGTTCGCCGGCGACGCCGTCGCCGTCGTCGTGGCCGAGACGCGCGAGCAGGCCGAGGACGCCGCCGCAGGTCGTGACCGTGTCGAGCGCACCGACCTGCCGGCCGTCACCGACCTCGAGGAAGCCGCGACCGACGAGGTCGTGATCCACGAGGACCTCGGCACGAACGTGGTCGTGCACTGGTCGCCACGGCGGCGCCGGCGACCAGTGTGTGTTCGACTCGGCGCCCGTGATCGTGCAGGAGCGCTACACCCAGCCCCGGCTGATCCCGAACGCGATCGAGACCCGAGGGTGTCTGGCCTACGGCATCCCGGCGGCCGGCGAGTTCACGCTGGTGTCGGCGACCCAGATCCCGCACATCTGCCGGGTGGGCCTGTCGATCGCCACGGGCATCCCGCAGTCGAAGCTGCGGATCATCGCCCCCGACGTCGGCGGCGGGTTCGGCTCCAAGCTCGAACGTCTACGCCGAGGAGGCGCTCGCGCTGGCGCTCGGCACGCAAGCTCGGGCGGCCCGTGAAGTGGATCGAGACCCGCGCAGGAGAACTACGTGGCCACGATCCACGGCCGCGGCGTGCTGCACGACTGCACCCTCGCCGGCACCGAGGACGGCAAGATCCTCGGCATGAAGTTCGTCGAGCTCGCCGACATGGGCGCTTACTTCCAGCTGCTCACGCCCGGCATCCCCGAGCTGGGCGGCTGGGTCTACATGGGCCCGTACGACATCGAGACCTACTGGTACGAGTTCACCGGCGTGATGACGAACGCGACGCCCACCGACGCCTATCGCGGCGCCGGGCGGCCCGAGGCCACGTTCGTGGTCGAGCGGCTGGTCGACGCGTTCGCCCGGCGGATCGGCAAGGACCCGGCCGAGGTTCGGCGCATGAACCTGCACCCGCCGTTCGAGGAGGCCACCGCGTCGATCATGGGCCTGAGCGTCGACTCGGGGAACTACGAGCCGGCCTTCGACCGGGCGCTCGAGCTGGCCGACTACGAGCAGCTGCGCAAGGAGCAGCAGGCCCGCCGCGACTCCGGCGACACGAAGCAGCTCGGGATCGGGCTGTCCAGCTACATCGAGATGTGCGGGCTGGCGCCGTCGAACATCTTGGGCGCCCTGCGATACGTCGCGGGCGGCTGGGACGGCGCCGAGATCGAGTGCCGCCCCGACGGCAAGGTCGTCGTGCGGACCGGCACGTCGCCGCACGGCCAGGGCCACGAGACCTCGTGGTCCCAGATCGTGGCCGACGGCCTGGGCATCGGCGTCGGACGACGTCGAGGTGCTGCACGGCGACACGTCGGTCTCGCGGGTCGGCATGGACACCTACGGCTCGCGCTCGGTGTCGGTGGGGGGCGAGGCCCTGCGCCAGGCGGTCGAGAAGGTCCGCGAGAAGGCGCGCACGATCGCGGCGCACGAGCTCGAGGTGGCCGAGGACGACCTCGACTGGACCGACGGCGCGTTCCGCGTCAAGGGCGCGCCCGACAAGGCGCGCACGATCCCCGAGCTGGCGGCGTCGGCGTGGCACCGCCCACGCCCTGCCCGCCGGGATGGAGCCGATGCTCGAGGGCACCGCCGTGTTCGACCCGCCCAACTTCACGTGGCCGGCGGGCACGCACGTGTGCGTCGTCGAGGTCGACACCGAGACCGGCAAGACCGAGATCGTCAAGTACGTGGCCGTGGACGACTGCGGCGTGGTGATCAACCCGATGATCGTCGACGGGCAGATCCACGGCGGGGTGGCTCAGGGCGTGGCCGAGGCGCTGTACGAGGAGGCGGTCTACGACGACGCCGGCAACCTCACCAGCTCGACGATGACCCAGTACCTGGTGCCCTCGGCGATGGAGATCCCGTCGATGCAGCTGGAGCGCACCGTGACCCCGTCGACGACCAACGGCCTCGGGGTCAAGGGCATCGGCGAGGCCGGCACGATCGCGGCGCCGCCCGCCGTGGTCAACGCCGTGATCGACGCGGTGTCGCACCTGGGCGTGACCCACATCGCGAAGCCGGCGACGCCCGAGCGCGTCTGGCGAGCTATCCAGGACGCGAAGGGAGGTGCGGCATGATCCCCGCGCCGTTCTCGTACGAACGCGCCGATTCGGTCGGTCACGCGATCGAGCTGCTCGGCTCGAGCCCCGACGCCAAGGTGCTGGCCGGCGGTCACTCGCTGCTGCCGCTGATGAAGGTGCGGTTCGCCCAGCCGTCGCTGCTGGTCGACATCGGCCGGATCGGCGACCTGTCCTACGTCCGCGAGGACGGCGACACCGTGGCGATCGGCGCGCTCACGACCCACCACGACGTGGCGAACAGCGAGCTGCTGCGCACGGCGTGTCCGATCGTGGCCGACACGGCCTCGCAGATCGGCGACCCGCAGGTGCGCCACATGGGCACGATCGGCGGATCGCTGGCCCACGCCGACCCCGCGGGCGACATGGGCACCGTCATGGTGGCCCTGGGCGCCGAGATGATGGCCACCGGCGCGGGCGGGGCGACCCGCACGATCGCGGCCGGCGACTTCTTCGCCGGCCTTTTCACCTCGGCGCTGGCCGACGACGAGATCCTGACCGAGGTGCGTGTCCCGAAGACGAGCGGCGGGTGGAGCTACCTGAAGTTCAACCGCCGCGCGATCGACTGGGCCATGGTCGGCGTGGCCGCCGTCCAGCAGAACGGCTCGGCCGCCGTGGCCCTCACGAACATGGGAGCCACGCCGCTACGGGCCTCCGGTGTCGAGGAGGCCTTGTCGGGCGGCGCCGATCCGGCCGCGGCCTCCGCGCGCGCGGACGAGGGGGCGGCCCCGCCGAGCGACGCGTTCGGCAGCGCCGACTACCGCCGCGAGCTGTCGAAGGTGCTCGTGCGCAGAGCGCTCGAGGAGGCCCTGGGGTAGGTCAGGGCGCCAGGAGCGCTCGAGCCGCGGTCCCGCTCAGCTCGAGCAGCTTCGCGTGGTCCAGGGTGCCCGCATCCAGGCTCAGCTGGATCGACAGGCCGTCGATCGTGGCGGACAGCAGGAGCGCTGCCGCGTCCGGATCGTCCGTTTCGAACGCCTCCTGTTCGCACCCGTACCTGATCACGTCGGCCAGGATCTCGCGCCAGCGGCCGTCGAGTTCGGCGTGCACCCGGGCCACCTCGGGGTCGAGGGCGGCGTTCGACCAGACCTCGAACCACAGTCCCCATCCCGGGTCGCCGGGCCCGGTGGCGGCCGACAGCTCGATCAGGCGCTCGAGGCGCCGCCACGGATCGCGGATCGCGAGCAACTCCTCGCTCACCAGCTCGATCAGCGACTCCTCGCTCCGGCGGATCGCGCGCATCAGCAGCTCGGACTTCGAGGGGAAGTAGTAGGTGACGTGGCCGGGGGTCATGCCGGCGCGCTCGGCGACGTCGGCGACGCGCACGTTGGCCAGGCCGCGGTCGGCGATCGCCTGCGCCGCGGCGCCGACGACCAGTTCCTCGCGCGCCCGCCCGGCCTCGCGTCGGCGCGTCACGCCGGCTCACCCACGGGGATCTGCTGCGTGATGCAGTGCGGCCCGCCGCCCCCGTACAGGAGGGTCTCGCCCGGCACTCCGACCACCTCGCGACCCGGGTAGAGCGAGCCGATGAACTCGAGCGCCGGGCCGTCGGCGGCGTTGCCGCCCACCGGCACGATCACGCCGCCGTTGGCCAGGTAGAAGTTCGCGAACGACGTGGTGGCGTCGGGGCCGGGATCGAGCCGGCTCACGATGATCGATCGCCCCTGGGCGTCGCGGGCGCCCTCCAGCCGGGCCAGGTTCTCATGGGCCCGCTCGTACTCGGAGCTCGCCGGATCCGTCGGGACCTCGAGCATCACGTGACCGGGCGCGACGTACTGGGCGACGCCGTCGACGTGACCGTCGGTGCCCGCGGGCCCGACGTCGAGGCTGTGCCCGTAGGCGAGCCACACGATCTCGGTGACCCCGAGATGGTCACGCAGGCCCTGCTCGATCTGCTCGCGGCTCATGTCCGGGTTGCGGTTCGGGTTCAGCAGGCACTGCTCGGTGGTGATGAGCGTGCCCTCTCCGTCGACGAAGAACGAGCCGCCTTCCAGCACGAGCGGAGCCTCGAACACCCGCATCCCCAAGTGCTCGGCGACGCGGCGCGGCACGGCGGCGTCGGAGTCGTAGGGGTGCCATCGCTCGCCCCAGGCGTTGAAGCCGAAGTCGACGATCGCCAGGCGCCCCCGATCGTCGCGGACGAAGACCGGGCCGTTGTCGCGGGCCCACGAGTCGTCGAGCGGGATCTCGAGCGGCTCGACCCCGCTGCCGCAGGCGTCGCGGACGATGGCGGCGTCGCCCGGATGGCAGATCATCGTCACGGGCTCGAAGCCGGCGATCGCTCGGGCGACGATCGCGTAGTCGCGTTGGGCGTCGGCCAGGCGCTCGCCCCACAGGTCCTCGCGCCGTGGCCACTCCATCAGGCATCCCGCGTGGGGCTCCCACTCGGCGGGCATCCGGAATCCCTCGGCCGCCGGGGTCGTCGTGGTCTCGCTCATCGTCGTCCCTTCATCTCGAGTAGATCTCCTCGCCCGCCAGCAGCGTCAGCACGACCGACGCGCGCGAGATCTCCGTGGCGGGGATCTCGAACAGGTTGCGGTCGAGCACGATCAGGTCGGCGAACTTGCCGACCTCGATCGACCCGGTCGTGTCCTCTTGGCGCAGGGTGTAGGCGGCCGCCAGCGTGTAGGCGCGGATCGCCTCGTCCAGGCTGAGGTTCTCCGGCGCGCGGGTGACCGCGTGCTGGATCCCCACGAGGGGGTCCATCGAGCTGACGTCCCAGTCCGAGCTGAGGGTCACGCGGGCGCCGGCGTCGAACAGGCCGCGGATCGGGATGAAGTCGTCGGCGCGATCGCCGACGATCGGCTCGTTGTCGGCCCACACCTCGGGCTGGGTCCACTCGCCGGCGACCTGCGCGTCGGCGATCACTCCGAGCTCGGCGAAGCGGGGGATGTCGGCCGCGTCGACCAGCTCGACGTGGGTGAGGCGGTGGCGCCGGTCGAGGTCGGGGCCGTTCGTGGCGATCGCGGCCTCGATCGCGTTGAGCGCCTCACGCGCGCCGCGGTCGCCCAGCACGTGGATGTGCATGTCGAACCCGGCGCGCTCGAGCTCGGTGACGTACCGGGTCAGCCGCTCCTGGTCGAAGTAGTTGATGCCGTTCGTGCTGCCGATGCCGAGCGGTCGGATGTAGCGCAGGAACCCGGGCTCGTACGGGGCGAGCATCGCGGCGGTGCCGTTCAGGGTGATGCCGTCGCCGTACAGCTTGATCTGCGACACGTGGAGCAGGCCGTCGGGATCGGGGTCGTACATCGAGGCGAGCGTCGCGATCTGGCGGTCGTCGTTCGCGTCGGGATAGGCCCACAGGCCGAGCGTGGCCCGAGCGGTCAGCGCGCCCTCGTCGCGGGCGCGTTGCCAGACCTCGAGGTCGGCGCGCCTCCAATAGACGCGCGCGTCGGCGACCGAGGTGATGCCGTGCTTCGCGAGCTGCCCGAGACCCCACCGCAGTCCCCGGTACTGGACGTCCACGAGCCGGTCGGTGCGGGCGAGCGCGACGTCGAAGACGTGATCGCCGGCGCTGTCCAGCAGCAGCCCGTTCGGCGCGCCGCCCACGTCGCGCACGATGACGCCGCCCGGCGGGTTCGGCGTGTCGGCGGCGTATCCGGCCTCCTCGAGGGCCAGGGTGTTGGCCCACGCGGAGTGCGAGGTCTCCTCCATGATCACCACGGGCCGGTCCGCGATCGCGCTGTCCAAGATCTCGGCGGGGGTGAGCCCTCCGGCGTCGATCTGCTCGATCATCCGGTCGATCGAGAACCCCCAGCCGAGGATCCACGGCGCGACCCCGGGACCCGGGCGGCATCGGCGGATCGTCGGCACCATCTCGGCCGGCAGGGCTCCGCCGCGGACCTGGCACGAGAACGTGGGGGAGCTTGCCTCCTGGATGTGGATGTGGCCGTCCTGGAATCCCGGCAGGACGAGCCGGCCGTCGAGGTCTCGAACGTCGGTGTCGGGATCGGTGTAGGCGGCGATGTCGTCGTTCGAGCCGACCGCCACGATGACCCCGTCGCGGATCGCGACCGCCTCGGCCCAGGGCTGGTGGTCATCGACCGTGAACACGTTCGCGTTCATCAGGATCAGGTCGGCGGCGTGTGATGACACCTGCGGCGCCGGGGATGTCGTGGCCACGGGACCGCCGAGCGTGCACGCCGCCGCGATCATGCCGAGGGCGGCGGACACCGCGACCGCGAGGCGGGCCGTCCGGGTGAACTTGGATGACATCCAATGACCTATATCACGAGGGTTATCTCCGTGTCAGAGCTGCCGATACCCCTGGGATGGAGCACAGGAACCGCCCGCCCGGCGCCGATCTCGAGACCCTCCTCCGGGAGGCGGAACGGCGCGCCTACGAGGCGGAGGCGGCATACGAGACCCTCCTCGGTCAGGTCCCGGCCGCGATCTACGTGTACGCGCCCGAGCTCGGCGGTCCGACGCTCAGCATGAGCGCCTACGTCGAGGAGCTCCTCGGGGTTCCGCCCGAGCGATTCCTGTCCGGCGACGCGATCTGGGACGAGCTGATGCACCCCGACGATCGTGACCGGGCGTGGGAGGACTACGAGTCGTTCCTCCGCAACGGCACCCCCGAGCACGGCGACTACCGCTACGTTCGCCCGGACGGTCGGGTCGTGTGGATCCACGATCGCTCGGCGATGGTCCGCGATCTGGACGGTTCGCCCCTGCTCGTCCAGGGCGTGATGTTCGACATCACGGCCACCAAGGAGGCCGAGCTGCGGATGCAGCATATGGCGTACCACGACGCGCTCACGGGCCTGCCGAACCGGGCGATGTTCCAGGATCACCTGGAGCTCGCGCTGGCGCGGGCGCGGCGCAGCGATCTCGGCGTCGCGGTCCTGTTCCTCGATCTGGACGACTTCAAGCCCGTCAACGACACGCATGGACACGAGGTCGGCGACGAGGTGCTGCAGCAGGTGGCCAACCGCATCCGCGGGGTCGTCCGGGATACCGACCTGGTGGCCAGGCAGGGCGGCGACGAGTTCCTCGTGCTGCTCGCCGATATCGACGGGTCGGAGACCTCGGCCGCCGAGGTCGTGATCGAGGCGTCCGAGCGGATCACGCGGGCCCTCGCCGAGCCGATGCGGTTGCGGGGCGTCTCGCTGATGGCCCCCACCAGCATCGGCAGCGCGGTCTTCCCGACCGACGCGGGCGACGCCCGCTCGATGCTGCGCGTCGCCGACCAGGACATGTACGAGCGCAAGCGCGCCCGCGGCTCCGACGCCAAGGGCACCGTCCGGCGACTCGCCTGATCGCACACCGGCTGCGGGTCCGGCGGGCGCCGTGGTATGCCTGTTGCGGATCTCGGCGTGAGAGGCGGTGTGATGCAGCTCGGACCCACCGAACAGGCGCGGCTCCTCGTCTTCCAGGCGGCGGAGCTGGCTCGGCGCCAGCGCGACCGCGGCCTGCCGTTGAACGCCCCCGAGGCGATCGCGATCGCGGCCGACGAGATGCACATGGCGGCCAGGGCAGGCGCATCGTTCGACGACGTCGTGGCTGCTGGGGAAGCCTCCGTGACGGCGGCCGACCTGGCCGGCGGTGTTGCTCCCCTGATCGGCGAGATCCGCGTCGAGGTCCTGCTCGAGGAGGGCACGCGGCTGATCGTGCTCCGCGGGCTCGGATCGTCGGGCGACCGGGGGGACGAGCCCGGCGCCACCGTGGTGGCCGACGGCGAGGTGACCCTCAACGCGGGGCTCGAGTCTCTGGAGCTCGAGGTGACCAACGACTCGGACCACCCCGTGCGCGTGTCGTCGCACTTCCCCTTCGACCGGGTGAACCGGCGGCTGTCGTTCGATCGCGAGGTCGCCCGCGGCACGCGGCTCGACATCCCGGCGGGCGACACGGTGCGGTGGGCGCCCGGCGAGCGGCGGACGGTGCGGCTGGTGAGGGTCTCGGGGGAGGGCGCCTGATGCCGTTCGGGATGTCGCGCAGCGAATATGCGAACCGATACGGGCCGACCACCGGCGACAGGGTGCGCCTGGCCGACACCGACCTGTGGGTCGAGATCGAGGAGGATCACGTCGGCTACGGCGACGAGCCGCTGTGGGGATACGGGAAGAACATCCGTTCGCGGATGACCCAGTCCGACCGCGCCACCGCCGCTAGCGAACTCGACGTATTGATCGCGGGCGTCACGCTGCTCGACCCGTTCCTCGGTGTGCTGAAGAGCAATATCGGGATCAAGGATGGGCGCATCGTCGGGATCGGGCGGGCCGGCAACCCCGACATCACCTCGGGCATCGACATGACGATCGGCCCGAACACGCTGCCGATCATGGGGTACGGGCTGATCGCGACCGCGGGGGCGATCGACAGCCACGTCCACCTGATCACGCCCAAGCTGGTGCCGGTCGCGCTGTCGGCCGGGGTCACGACGCTGATCACCGGCGGGTTCGAGGAGCCGCCCCTGGCGATGGGCATCACGATGCGCGCCTTCGAGCACCTGCCGGTCAACCTGGGCCTGCAGGCGAGCGCGCGCACCGACGTGCCGGCCGCCGTCGACCGCGTGATCGAGGCGGGATCGGTCGGCCTGAAGATCCACGAGGACTGGGGCGCCTACCCCGAGGTGATCGACGCGACCCTGCGCCTGGCCGACGCGCACGACATCGCGGTGTGTCTGCACACCGACTCGCTGAACGAGTCGGCCGAGCTCGCCGACACGGTGGCGGCGATCGACGGCCGTGCCGTCCACGCGTATCACGTCGAGGGGACCGGCGGCGGTCACATCCCCGACGTGATGGGCTTCGTCGCCGAGCCCAACATCGTGTGCTCGTCGACCACGCCGACCGTGCCGTTCGGGACCGCCACCGCGCGCGAACACGTCGAGATGATCCTCGCCGTTCACGCCGGCAATCCCGACGTCGACGTCGACGTGGAGGCGGCCGCCGAACGGGTCCGCCCGACCACGATGGCGGCCGAGGGCCCCCTCCACGAACTCGGCGCGATCTCGATCGTGAACAGCGACTCGCAGGGGATGGGCCGCATCGGCGAGACGATCCGGCGGACGTTCCAGCTTGCCCACCTGATGAAGTCGTGGCGCGCCTCCGAGGCGGGCGCGGGCTGGCCCGACGCCCCGTCGATCGCGCACGAGTGGGCGCTGCCGCGGCCGGCCGGCCGCGCCGACAACGACCGTGTGCTCCGCTACCTCGCGAAGGTCACGGCCGAGCCCGCGCTCGTCCACGGGGTATCGCGCGAGGTCGGGTCGCTCTTGCCAGGCCGGATGGCCGACGTCGTGCTGTGGTCGCCCGCGAGCTTCGGCGTGAAGCCGGTGCTCGTGCTGAAGGGCGGCCACTTCGGCTGGGGACCGATGGGCGAGGGCAACGCCACGGTCGAGGACGTCGAGCCGGTCGTGATGGCCCCGCACTGGGCGGCGATGGGCTCGGCGCCCGCCACCGTGGGGACGACCTTCGTCTCGGCCGCCGCGCTCGAGGCCGGGCTGCCGGCTCGCCTGGACAGCCGCCGCCGGTTCGTCGCGGTCTCGGGGACGAGGGGCGTGCGCCGAAGCTCGCTGCTGGCCAACACCGCCGTCGCGCCGGTCGAGATCTCGGCGGCCCACGGGACGGTCACGCTCGACGGCCGGGTGCTGGCGTGCGAGCCCGCGACCGAGGTCCCGATGTCGCGGAAGTACCTGCTGGCGTAGTGGGCGTCGGGCTTGCCTGTGCCGGGGCTGAGGCTCTTCCATCAGGCTCGCCGCGGCCGGTGATCAACGATGTTCGAAATGATCGCATCGACGTCTCTGATTTCCGGCTGACACAACAATCTGATTTCCGCTTGCCACAACAATAGAAAGGCTGCATATTGCGTGAGCAAGAAGGGCAGCAAGATGTCGAAGGCGGCGAAGCGTACGTTGACAGCGATGCTGGTCCTTGTGGGCGGAGCCCTAGCGCTTTCAGCGGGGCTAGCGGTGGCGTCGGAGCCTGGGGACCTGGCCGACGCGAGTGCAGTCGACTACGCGCTGGCGCAGAGCCCTATCGATGCCAGAGATGCCATCGACCAGGGCTGGCCAGCTACCGCCGATGCCATCCGCGAGCGGGCACTGATGTGGTGGCGAGACAACCGCGTCGCCACGGAGTCCGACGAGACGCTCGCCGACGTGATCGCGAGTCTGTCAAGCGCGATCTCCTCCCCGCCGGTCGACACGCAGCCGGACAGGGTCATGTATGTCGCCGAGATGATCTATCGCCGTGAAGCCGCGTGTCGGTCCCTCTCACCGGACAATCCCCTCCGCGACGACTACTGCTCTGCGACGAGTGCTCCGGACCTCGTTGGGGTTCCGTGGGCAACGACATGAAGTCGAGCCGCCCGAGTGGCCGGACCCCGCATCGACACCGCAACTAGTCTTCAGCCGGTCGGATCGAAGCGCGCCGTGAAGTGGCGCAGGGCTGCCGGTTCCTCGACGATCCGGTAGCCGGTCAGCGAGTCGGCGTCGGCGGCCACCGCCGTGACGACCTCGATCACGTAGTCGATGTGGCTCTGGGTGTAGGTGCGCCGCGGGATCGCGAGCCGCACCAGATCCATCGCGGCCGGCTCCTCGGTCCCGTCGGGACGGCGGCCGAACATCACGGTGCCGATCTCGCAGCCGCGGATCCCGCCGGCCTCGTAGAGCGCGACGGCCAGCGCCTGTCCCGGGTAGTCGAGCGGCGGGATGTGCGGCAGCAGCGCCCGGGCGTCGATGTAGACGGCGTGCCCGCCGATCGGGCGCACCACCGGCACGCCGGCGTCGTGCAGCGCCTCGCCGAGATATGCGGTCGAGCGGATCCGGTAGCGAAGGTAGTCGTGCTGGACGCACCTCCGCCAGTCCCTGCGCGATCGCCTCGAGGTCGCGCCCGGCGAGCCCGCCGTAGGTGGGGAAGCCCTCGGTGAGGATCAGCAGGTTCCGGCAGCGCTCGGCGAGGTCGTCGTCGTGCATCGCGAGCCAGCCGCCGATGTTGCCCATCGGGTCCTTCTTGGCGCTCATCGTCATGCCGTCGGCGAGCGAGGCCATCTCGCGGACGATGTCGGCCACGTCGCGGTCGCCCTGCCCTGCCTCGCGGGTCGCGGATGAACCACGCGTTCTCGGCGAACCGGCACGCGTCGAGGAACAGCGGCACGTCGAACCGGTCGCAGATCGCCCGCACGCCGCGCAGGTTCTCCAGCGACACGGGCTGTCCGCCGCCGGAGTTGTTCGTGATCGTCACGACGACCACCGGGACGTCGGCGCCCCGCTCGCTCAGCAGCGCGTCGAGCGCGTCCAGGTCCATGTTGCCCTTGAACGGGTGCTCGGCCGAGGGGTCGCGTCCCTCGGGGATCACGAGGTCGACGGCCTCCGCGCCGGTGAACTCGACGTTGGCGCGCGTGGTGTCGAAGTGCGTGTTGTTCGGGATCGACCTTGCCGGGCCCGGCGATCGCGCTGAACAGGATCTTCTCGGCGGCGCGGCCCTGATGGGTGGGGATCACGTGGGGGAACGGGAACAGGTCGCGGACCGCCTCGAGGAACGTGAACCACGACGGGCGAGCCGGCGTAGCTCTCGTCGCCGTGCTGGACCGCGGCCCACTGGTCGCGCGACATCGCGCCGGTGCCCGAGTCGGTGAGCAGGTCGATCAGGACGTCGTCGGCGTGCAGGTTGAACAGGTTGTAGCCGGCCTCGCTCGAGGGCCGCGCGGCGTTCGCTCGACGGTCGTGATGCGGAGCGGCTCGACCGAGTGGATCCGGAACGGCTCGATGATCGTGCGGAACTCCACGGTCGGCATGCTACTCGCACGGGTCGAGACGTCTCGCGTGTTGACGGGATCAGGAGCTAAAGCATATATTTCCAAGGACCGAAACAAAGTAATAGCTTTGATATCAATAGCATAAACCAAAGGAGAAGCTTGTATCATGGCCACACGCCTCCAGTCTCGTCGCGCCAGGGCCGGGCTCGACCCTCGGCTCGCTGCACTCGGAGATCCCGCCGACTTCGCCCGGCCCCCGGCGGGGTGGATCCGGGCGATCCGTGACGCGCTCGGGATGCCCGCCGCCGAGCTCGGACGCCGCATGGGCGTGTCAGATGCTGCCGTGTTCGATTTCGAGCGCAATGAGCGGAACGGGACGGTGCGCCTCGACACGCTCGAGCGTGCCGCCGAGGCTCTGGACTGCACGCTCGTCTACGCCTTCCTGCCCCGGCGCGGTCTCGAGGCGACCGTGCGAGCCCAGGCGGAGCGGGTCGCATCGAGCGAGCTCGACCGGGTTCAGCGCTCCATGGCGCTGGAGGACCAGGCGTCGGCGATCGGCGACGACGCGAGAGAGGAAGTCATCCAGCAGGTGCTGGCGTCGAAGGGCCTGTGGTCCCGTCGACCGTGACGTCGCTCTTCTCGGGCCCTCCCGGATCGACGCCGATCGAACCCGACGACCAGGCGCAGCTGATCCCCACGTGGATCGCCACGCGAGGGGACCTGAACTCGGCCGAGCAGGTCAACATCGTCCGCGCGGCGACCTGGCTATCCGGCCGCGCGTGGTCCTCGGGGGAGATCCTCACGCAGGACTGGCTGAAGGGCCTGCACGCGCGGATGTTGGGCGATGTGTGGAGCTGGGCGGGCCGATATCGACATCACGAGACGAACCTCGGGGTCGCGCCGGCAGACGTCGCAGTGTCGGTGGAGGCGCTGCTCGCCGACGCGCGGGCCCAGATCGCGAACGGTCCAGACTCCGCGTGGGCGGCCGACGAGGTCGCCGTGCGGTTCCATCATCGTCTGGTGTCGATCCACCCGTTCGTGAACGGGAACGGGCGCCATGCCCGGCTCGCAGGCGACGCGCTGGCCGTGGCGCTGGGGGAGTCGCGCTTCTCGTGGGGGGGCGACTTCGACCTGAACGATCCCGGGGCGGTTCGTGAGGAGTATCTCGCCGCCTTGAGGGCGGCGGATGCCGGAGACATCGCGGCCCTGCTGCGGTTCGCACAGGGCTCGCCGGCGCAGGGTCTTTGACCTGGCACCCGGGGTCGAGTTGGATGGGCCGCATGCCGACCACGCTTCTGGCCATCGGCGACCTCGAGGCCTTCTCGGCCGAATGGTGGTGGACGCTCGCCATCACCGCCGGGATCGCGATCCTCGTCGCCATCCTGATCACGCTGTTCAGCCGCCACTACCTGACGCGCGCGCGGCGGCGCGCGAAGGATGCCGGGGACTCCGTCGAGGGACGCCAGGCCCGGCGCCGCGTGACCATCATCGCCCTGATCACGACGACCCTGCAGGTCCTTGCGTGGTTCGTGGTACTGCTGGTCGGGCTGACGGTGCTCGGGGTCGACGTCGGCCCGTTGGTCGCGAGCGCAGGGATCATCGGCGTGGCGCTCGGGTTCGGCGCGCAGAGCCTGGTCAAAGACGTGATCGCCGGGATGTTCATCGCTGCCGAGGCCCAGTTCGACGTGGGCGATTCGGTTGAGCTGCAGACCGACGCGGGCCCGATCCTGGGATCGATCGAGGCCCTGACGCTGCGCATCACGAGCGTGCGAGAGTTCGACGGGACCCTCAGCTTCGTTCCGAACGGGACGATCCTCGTGACCAGCAACAAGACGCGCGGCTGGGGGAGGGCCATCGTCGACCTGCGTCTGGCCCTCGGTGAGGAGTCCAACAAGGTCCGTGACGTCCTGACCGACCTGTTCGCCGAGATGCTTCACGAGCAGCCGTTCGAGTCGGGCTTGCGCGACGAGCCCCAGTTGCTCGGGGTGATCGAGAGCACCGACACCGCGCAGGTGTTCCGAGTGACCGCGGAGACGTATCCGACCAAGCGGTTCGAGATCGAGCGTGCCCTGCGTGAACGGATCCTGGCACGGCTCTCGGAACGGGGCATCAAGCTGCCGCCGCAGCTCCCCGCGGCGCCGGTCGACCCCGGAGCCTGAGCCCGCCCGGTAGGCTTGCAACCCATGCTTCCGTTCTCGAACGTCGAGGAACTCCAGGCCTCGCTGGGCGAGCACGCCTACCTGGCCGACCGGGGCCTCACGACCGCGATCTATCTGTCGCTGTCGCTCGGCAAGCCGCTGCTGCTCGAGGGCGAGGCCGGGGTCGGCAAGACCGAGGTGGCCAAGGTGTTGAGCGAGCTGCTGGGTCGCGACCTGATCCGCCTGCAGTGCTACGAGGGCATCGACGCGAGCCAGGCCCTCTACGAATGGAACTACTCGCGCCAGCTGATCGCGGTGCGCGCGATGGACGCCCAGGTGGCCGAGACCCACGTCGAGGACCTGTTCGGCCCCGAGTTCCTGGTCGAGCGCCCGCTGCTGGCCGCGATCCGCGCCGGCGACCGCGCCGTGCTGCTGGTCGACGAGCTCGACCGCGCCGACGACGAGTTCGAGGCCTTCCTGCTGGAGATCTTGAGCGAGTTCGCCGTCACGATCCCCGAGGTCGGGCGGATCGACGCGCTCGACGCCGCCGGCCGTGATCGTCACGTCGAACCGCACCCGCGAGCTGCACGACGCGCTGAAGCGACGCTGCCTCTACCACTGGATCGATCACCCGGCGCTCGACCGCGAGATCGAGATCGTGCGCGCCCGGGCGCCGCACGTCGGCGAAGACCTCGCCCGCGACGTCGCCGAGGCCGTGATGCGGCTGCGCGAGATGGACCTGGCCAAGCTGCCCGGGGTCGCCGAGACGATCGACTGGGCCAACGCCCTCGCGTTCCTGGGCGCCGAGCGTCTGGACGGCGCCGCGGCCGCCGACACGCTGGGCGCCGTCGTGAAGGACCACGAGGACCAGGAGCTCGTCGTGCCCCGCCTCGCCGACGTCGTCGGCGGGACCGATGGCTGAACGGCTCGACGCCGGCCCGCTCGCGCCGCTCGTCTCGTTCGGCCGCGACCTTCGCGCCGCCGGGCTCCCGGTGGGCACCGGGCGCATCCTCACCTTCTGCCGCGCGATCGCGGCGCTCGGCCTGCGCGATCGCGACTCCCTCTACTGGGCGGGCCGCACCTCGCTCGTGGCCCGCAAGGACGACATCGAGCGGTTACGACGCGGCGTTCGACGACTGGTACCGCTCGCTCGCCCCCGAGGGTGAGATGACGATCGAGCTGAACCTGCCGGGCGACGAGGCGCTCTCGGCGGCGGCCGACCTCGAGGCCGACCTCGGGATGGTCACCGGCACCGTGGCCTCGGAGTGGCATTCCCTCGAGGGCGAGGACGCCGAGGACGAGCCCGAGGAGGAGACGGCGATCCGGATCGTCGCGAGCGCGACCGAGGTGTTGCGGAGCAAGTCGTTCGCCGACCTGTCGGACGAGGAGCGCGCCCGGGTCACGGCCATGATCCGCCGCCTCGCCGTGGTGGTGCCGGTCGAGCGCACGCGGCGGCGGCGCCCGGCCCCCAAAGGCGACCTGTTCGACGTGCGGCGGACGCTCCGCAGGTCGCTGCGCACCCAGGGCGAGCCGTTCGATCGCGCGTGGCGGGCCCGCGGGCGCCGCACGCGCCCGCTCGTCCTGCTGCTCGACGTGAGCGGCTCGATGACCTCCTACTCCCGCGCGCTGATGCAGTTCGCCTTCGCGGCGATGGCCGCCGGCCGCCGGGTCGAGACCTTCTGCTTCGGCACGCGCCTGACCCGCGTGACGCGCACCCTGCGCACCCGCGACCCGGACCGGGCGATGCGCGAGATCGGCGAGCGCGTCGCCGACTGGGAGGGCGGCACGAGGATCGGGGAGTCGATCAAGTCGCTGCTCGACGAGTGGAGCCAACGGGCGGCCCTGCGCGGCGCGGTGGTCGTGTTGTGCTCCGACGGCCTCGAGCGCGGCGACCCCGAGCTGTTGGCGACGCAGATGGCGCGGCTGCGACGCCTGGCGCACCGTGTGATCTGGGTGAACCCCCTGAAGGGCTCGCCCCGCTACGAGCCGCTGGCCCGCGGGATGGTCGCGGCCATGCCGAGCATCGACGCGTTCCTGTCGGGCCACAACCTCGAGAGCCTCGAGGAATTGAGTCGCACGCTGGCGTCCTGACCGCTCCCGCCCGGCTGGCGTAGGCTTGAGCGCGTGAACGACGAAGAGCTGATCGAGGCCTACGAGCAGGAGTTCGAGCCGGCCGCTCACCCCCGCTCCAACCGCGGCTTCTGGATCGTGTTCGTCACGCTGCTGTTCGGCTCGGTCTTCGTCATCGTCGAGATCTTCGCCAACCGGCCGATCGCCACGACGATCGGGCACGCCCAGAACTCGCTGAGGGTGGCCCAGGCGGGCGCGGAGCTTCGGCTGGCCGAGACGGGCAGCTTCTCGGGCGCCGACGCGGAGGGCCTGGCCTCCTCCGGGATCGGCGCCGACGAGGGCCTCGTCTTCGTCGGTCCCCAGGCCGGGTCGGCCGGCCTGGATTCGATCAGCGTCTACGCGTCCGGCTCGGAGTGGGCCGCCGCGGTCGAGGCCCGGCCGGGCGCCTGCTTCTACCTCTACCTCAAGGCCGGCGAGGACGTCCGGTACGGGGTCGGCACGGTCTGCACGGCGGCCGAGGCGCTGAAGGCTCGCGACCCCCGCTGGTAGGAGTTCCCGCTCCGCGGATCAAGCCGCGCCCCCTCGGCTGCCGATGACCCATCGGTGCGTCAGGGTCGGCGATCCATCTCGGGTGTCGTGATCTTCGCCGCGTTCGCCGCGGCGGCCGCGGCCGTGGCACCCGTCGGCGCCGCGCCCGCGTCGAGGGGGGTCACCGAGACCACCCAGACCCTGGCTCCCGGCGTGACCCTCACGCGGATCAAGGACACCGCGGGGCCCTACGTGATCCGGGTCCTCACGATCGACCCCACCTCGCCCGCGACGCTCGACATCGTCACCGCGGGCGACGTCGGCGGGTACACGAGGCCGAGCGTCCAGGGCGCCACCCACGGCGCGCTGGCCGCGATCAACGGCGGCTACCACGTGTGGCCCGGAACCCCGGTTCACCCCCTAGCGATCGACGGCACCCTGCGCTCCACGGGCCTGCAGGTGGGGACGTCGTTCGCGATCGCCGCCGACGAGTCGCAGGCCTTCGTGGGCCGGGCGCCGGTCTCGATATCGGGGCTCACGCGGCGCACCGGCCGCGCGTTCGAGGTCGCCGCGTGGAACACCGAGCAGCCGGGCGGACATCGGATCGTGGGGTTCACGCCGTACGCGCGCCGGGTCCAACGGCCCCCGCCCGATGCCTGCTCGGTCCGGCTCCGAAGGGCCGGGAAGATGACATGGGGACCCGACGGCGTGGGCGTCACGCGGACGTTCAAGGTGGGTCGAGCCCGCTGCCGTGCCGAGGCGATGAGGATCCCCAAGGGGAGCGTGGTGCTCTCGTCACTCCTGACCGGCGGCGGAGCCAAGAAGTTGAAGGAGATGGTGAAGGGAGACCGGGTCACCCTCACCTGGTCGAACGGGTGGCCGGGCGTCGCCGACTCGATCGGCGGGATGCCGCGCCTGCTCGCCGACAGGGTCGTCGTCGCGCCCGAGTCGTGCTCCTCCTACTTCTGCAACCGGAACCCGCGCACGGGGATCGGCGTGACGGCCGACGGCTCGATCCTGCTCGTGACGGTCGACGGTCGCTCGTCCGCGTCCGTGGGGATGACCCTGGCAGGATTCGCCCGCTACATGCTTCGGCTCGGGGCGGTGCAGGCGATCAACCTCGATGGCGGCGGCAGCTCGACGATGTGGGTGGCCGGCCAGGGGGTCGTGAGCCATCCATCCGACGGCGGCGGGGAGCGGCACGTCCCCAACGCGGTGCTCGTGCTGCCGGGGCCCGATCCCGCGGAGCGGCTCTCCGGCTCGGCCCGGGAGCTCCTCGGCCTCCCGAGGCCGCCCGTCAGCCCGGTCGACGCGATGCGCGCCGCCGGGAGGTCGCTCGAGGACCCCGGCTCGGTCGGGGGTCTGCTCGAGGCGCTCCTCGCCGGCGACCTCGGGCCCCCCGGCGCGCCCCCCGCGCTCACGCGCGCCGTCCGCGCCTACCGCTCCGCCGCGTGACCCCGCGCTCCGCGCGCCACGAAGACCGCGACGTCGCTGTGCGCGACGAGCGGCCCGTCGAACCCGGGCACCCGGTCGGCCAGGTGGGAGCGGGTGATCGTGGCCGCAATGTAGGCACGTAGCTCGCCGGCGTCGGGGAAGGTCAGGGTCGCGCGTTCCCGTCGGGCCTCGACGCGCTCGAAGTGCCGAGCCAGGCGTTCGGCGCCGTTGTCGGCCGAGAACGTCAGATCCATCTGCGGCCCGCCGACCAGCTCCCACGCCTCGATCACGTGATCGCGACCGAAGGTGGTGGCCACGAGGGCGCCTCCGGGGGCGAGCACCCGCGCGAGCTCGCCGATCCCTGCGTCGAGATCGGGTAGGTGGTAGAGCATCGCGTTCGCGACGACGGCGTCGAAGGTGGAGTCGGGGAACGGCAGCCGGGCGGCGTCGGCCCGCAGGGCGTGCAGACCCCGATCCCGGGCGAGCCGGGCCATCCGCGGGCTCAGGTCGGTGCTCACCACCGCCGGCGTGACGCGGTCGCGGATGCGCGCCGATAGCTCGCCCCAGCCGGCGCCGACCTCGAGGACCCGTCCGGGGTGGAGCGCGGCCACCGCCGAGAGCGTCAGGTCGTCGGAGGTGGGGCCGTCGAGGAACTCGTGCCACACGCGGCGGCGGGCGGCCAGGCGCGTCTCGTCGTCGTACTCGGCCGCGATCAGCGAGGGGTCGCGGAGGTCGCGGCGCTCGGCCGGTTCGTTCATGCGCCGCCGCCGTACGCGCGGTCCAGGAGCTGGATCGGGTGGACGACCTCGAGGTCGGCGCCCGCCTCGCGGAGCCCCGCGGCGATCTGGATCAGGCACCCCGGGTTCGCGCTGGCCACGGTATCGGCGCCGGTCGCCAGGATCGCCGCCGCCGTGTCGTGGCGGAGCCTGCCCGACATCTCGGGCTCGGTGACGCCGTAGATGCCGGCGGCGCCGCAGCACCGATCGCCCGCGTCGACGTCGACCACCTCGAGGCCCTCGATCGCGCCGAGCAGTCGCCGGGGTTCCTCGCGGATCTTCTGGGCGCGCAGGGCGTGGCATGCGTCGTGGTAGGCGACCCGGCCGGGCCCGGCACCGGGCGAGGGAGCATCGATCCCCTCGGCGTCGAGGAACGCCATCACGTCGACCACGGGGAGCCCTGTGCCCGCCTCGAGCTCGTCGTAGGTGGCCATGTGGGCGCCGCATCCGGCCGCGTTCGCGATCACGTGGTCCGTGCCGGCGAACGCGCGGGCGTTCGCGCGGGCGAGCCGGCGCGCGGAGCCGAGTCGTCCGTTGTGGGCCTGCAGCGCCCCGCAGCACGTCTGGTCGCGCGGCACCACGACGCGCCACCCGTTGCGGGCGAGCACCCGGATCGTGGCCTCGTTCACCTCGCGGAACCACCGGTCCTGGACGCAGCCAGACAGCAGGGCGACCGTGCCGCGCTCCTCGACCCCGGGGTCGGGTTCCGTCGAGGCCGCCAGCCGAGAGAAACGGGCCGACGGGCGGGGGAGCAGCGAGCGCACGCGCCGGGGCAGGAAGAGGGCGACCACCGGCTGGACCAGGGTCGCCAGCCACAGCACCCGGCGGTGCGCGAGCACGACGTCGAGGCCCACCCATCGCAGGAACCGGCTCGCGGCCGATCGGTCGGGCTCGATCTGCGAGCGGGCCGCCTCCATCAGCCGGCCGAACGGCGCGTGCGAGGGGCACACGTCCTCGCAGGCGCGACAGACCAGGCACAGGTCCATCGCCCGCATGAACACGTCGTCGACCTCGGCGTGGCCCTCGTCGACCGCTCGCATCGCCGCGATGCGACCTCTGGGCGAGGCCGACTCCTCGCCGGTCAGGGCGTAGGTCGGGCAGTGCGGCAGGCACAGACCGCACGCGACGCATGCGTCGAGGTCGACGCGCAGCGGGGCGTCGCCGGGACCCCAGCCGGGCGTCGATCCCGGCGCGGGGCCCGCGAAGCGGGCGCCCGGAGGCAGCTCGGAGCCGAGGATCTCGTCGGTCGCCATCACATCCCTCCCCAGAAGCGGCCGGGCGCCATGATGCCGGCGGGGTCGAAGGCGTCCTTGATCCGCCGGTGTACCTGCGGCGCCGGGATCGTGGGTTCGCCGAGCCCCCCGGGCCCCGGACGACCGGCGCGATGCCACCGCGTTCGGCGCACCGGGCGCGCAGCGCCACCAGCTCCTCGTCCCGATCGACCGCGGCCCAGGCGAGTCCGACCGAGGGCAGCGCCGCCCAGGCCTCGACGCCGTCGAGCGCCCATGCCAGTCCCGACGGCGGCACGGCGACCTCTGCGATCACCTCGGCCTCGGGGATCGGCACCTCGAAGCCGTCGATCTCGTCGGCGCCGGCGACGGCGCCGACCGCCGCCGCCTGGGCATCCACGGCCTCGGGCCATCCCTCGAGCCGCACGAGGATCTCCTCGGGCGTGGCCACCACCGCGGCCGCCTGGGGAGCGGCGGCTCCGAGGCGCCCGGCGAGCGCCAACCCGCCCTCGCCCACGCGGAGCGTTCGGCCCGCGGCGGGCAGCGGCCGCACCTTCAGGGTCGCCCCGGCGATCACGCCCAGGGTGCCGAGCGACCCCGTGGCCAGCCGGTGCAGGTCGTAGCCGGTCACGTTCTTCACGGTGCGCGCGCCCGAGCGCACGAGGCGCCCGTCGCCGGTCGCCATCTCCAGCTCCACCACCGAGTCCCGCATCAGGCCCACGCGGAGCCGGCGCGGCGAGGAGACCCCCGCGGCGATCACGCCACCCACCGTGGCGTCGCCCGGCGCGTCGACCGGCCACTCCTGGCCGTGTTCCGCGAGGGTCTCCTCCAGGTCGACGGACCCGCGTTCCGGCGCCGACCGTGACGAGCATCTCCGCCGGGTCGTAGGCCTCGACGCCGTCGAGCATCGTCGTCCACAGCTCGGCGTCGACCTCGGTGGGGTTGCCCCGGTCGATGTGCTCGCGTCCTCCGACGGTGAGCAGCTTCGTCCCCTCCCGGCTCGCCTGCGCGAGGGCCTCGGCCAGGTCGGCCGTCGAGTGGGGGTGGATCAGATCCACGTGCCCTCCGGGATCGAGTCGGCGGCGTCGGCGGCGACGTCGGTGCCCGCAGCGGCCACGGCGAACTCGCCGCAGCGCGCCCCGGCCGGCAGCACCTTGTGCGGGTTCATCCGTCCGTCGGGATCGAACGCGTCCCGCAGGCATGCCTGGGCGGCGAGATCGGTCTCCGTGAACACCAGCGGCATGAAATCCCGCTTCTCGACGCCGATCCCGTGCTCGCCGCTGAGGGCCCCGCCGGCGTCGATACAGAGGCGGACGAACTCCTCGCTCGCGCGGAGGACGCGATCCAGGGTCCCCGGCACCGACCGGTCGAAGGAGAACAGCGGGTGGAGGTTGCCGTCGCCGGCGTGGAAGACGTTCGTGACGATGAGGCCGTGGCGTTCGGCGATCCGGTAGACGCCGGTGAGGACCTCGACCAGTCGCGTACGGGGCACGACACAGTCGTGCAGGTGGTAGTGCGGGGCGATCTGCGCGATCGCCCCGAAGGCGGACTTGCGTCCCTTCCAGAGCAGCGCCCGCTCGGCCTCGTCGGCGGCCACGCGGATCGATCGCACGCCCTCGGCGCGGGCCGCGGCCTCGACCTCGACCGCCTCGGCCCCGACGCCCGCGGGATGACCGTCGAGCTCGACCAGCAGCACGGCCGCGGCGTCGGTCGGGTAGCCGGCGTGAGCGAACGACTCGACGGCGCGGACGATCCCTTGGTCCATCATCTCCAGCGCCGCGGGCACGACGCCGCGAGCGATGATCGACGACACCGTGGTGGCGCACGCATCGACGGTCTCGAAATCGAGCAGCAGCGTCCGTACGCCGGCGGGCAGCGGCGTGAGCCGCACGCAGACGCGGGCCACGACGCCCAAGGTCCCCTCGCTGCCCACGACGACGCCGCGCAGGTCGTATCCGGGAGCCTCGGGAGCCTCCGAGCCGAGCCGCTCGAGGGAACCGTCGGGCATCACCACGTCGAGGGCGAGCACGTGGGCGCTCGTCACGCCGTAGGCCAGACAGTGCGGTCCGCCGGCGTTCGTGTTCACGTTGCCGCCGATCGACGACGCCTGCTGGGAGGAGGGATCGGGAGCGAAGGCCCATCCGTCGGGCGCGAGCGCGGTGGACAGGTCGAGGTTGCCGACCCCCGGCTCCACCCACGCGAGGCGATCGTCGGGGCGGACCTCCACGATCGAGGTCATCTTCGACGTCACGACGACCAACGCCCCGCCGAGCGGCGTGGCGGCGCCCGTCAGGCCGGTGCCCGCCCCGCGCGGCACCACCGACAGGCCGTGGGCCGCGGCCGCGAGGACGCACGCTCGGATGTCGTCCACGGTGCGGGGGAGGGCGACGAGCGAGGCCCGACCCTCGACGAGCGAGGCGTCGCGCGCGTAGAGGTGCAGCGACAGCGGATCGGCGAGGACGCCGTCGGCGCCCAAGGCGTGTTCCAGGTCGCGACGGGCGGCGGCGAGGTCTGCCATGCCTCCAGGCTAGCCGGGGCTGGGTGCCGGGTGGCTCAGGCGACGATGCCGGGCCGGCCGTCCTCGGCCGAGAACGGGAGGCCCGCGGCCGCCCAGGCCTCCATGCCACCGCCCACGTTGTGGGCCTCGTACCCGCGCGCCTGGAACATCATCGTGGCCAGCTCGCTGCGGTTGCCGGTGCGGCAGATCACGGCGATCGGGCGCTCCTTGTCGAGGTCGGTGCCGGCCCCCGCCATGATCGAGTTGAGCGGGAGGAAGATCGCGCCGTCGACGTGTCCGGCGTGCCATTCGTACGGCTCGCGGCAGTCCACCAGCTGGATCTCGCCCAGCCGCTCGTGGACCCCCCGCACGTCGCTCAGCTCCGCCATGAAGGTGCGAATGCTACCAGTGAGGTCGGATATTCCCGTTCAGGCGGGCGGCGGGTGCCAGGCGCCGTCCGCGGCCGGCGCCCATCGACTCGAGCCGGCGAGCGCGGCCATGGCCTTGAGGAACGTGTCGAGGAGGACGTCGTCGAACAGCACGAAGCGGATGACGGGCACCGCCACCCCCTCGTCCATGGCCGACGACAGCGCGATCGGCGCGGCCTCGGCCGGCGGGTACCCGTAGACGCCGCACGAGATCGCGGGGAACGCGATCGACATCGCGCCCAGCGAGGCCGCGAGGACCAGGCACGAGCGGTGGCAATCCGCGAGGAGGCGGCGATCCTCCGTGGATCCGGAGTAGACGGGGCCCGCGGTATGGATCAGCCAGCGCGCCTGGAGGTCGCCCGCGATCGTCGCCACGGCCTGGCCGGTCGGCAGCGGCGGGCGCCCTCGCGCGGCGATCACGCGCTCGCGGTCGGCCAAGGCCCCGGCTCCCGCTCTGCGGGTCAGCGCGCCGTCGACCCCGCCGCCGGGCCTCAGCTCGGTGTTGGCCGCGTTGACGATCGCGTCGACCCGCTCGCGGGTGATATCGCCGCGGACGAGCTCGATCCGGCGGGCAGGGGCGGCCTCCACGCGGCCATCGTAGGCGCGTTCGGGACGCCCAGGGCCCGCACTAGAGTGTGCGGATGATCGTCGCGCTCGCCGCCAACCCGTCCGTCGACAAGCTGTTCGAGGTCGACCGGCTCGTCCGCGGCGACATCCACCGCCCGGTGGGGTTCGCCGAGGTGGCGGGCGGCAAGGGCCTCAACGTGGCGCGTGCGGCCTCCGCTCTCGGCGCCGACGTCCGGGTGGTGGCGCTGATGCGCGGGCACACCGGCCGGCTCCTGGTGGAGATGCTCGGCGCCGAGGGCGTCCCGGGCGAGTTCGTCTGGACCCACGGCGAGAACCGCTCGTCGCTGTCGGTGGCCGACCGCGAGACCGCCGCCCTCACCGAGTTCTACGAGCACGGGGCCGAGGTGCCCGAGGCCGCCTGGGTCGAGCTGATGGCCGCCGCCGCGGGGGCGTGGCGCCCCGGCGGATGGCTCACGATCAGCGGCTCGCTGCCGCGCGGCGCGCCGGCTCGCGGGTACGGGGACATCGTCGCCGAGGCCGCCGAGGCCGGGGTGCGTACCGCGCTGGACGCCGAGGGGGAGCGGCTGCGCCTGGCCCTTGAGGCCCATCCCGACGTCGTGAAGGTGAACGCGTCGGAGGCCGGCGGGCTGCTCGGCGTGCCGACGACCCGGCGGGCCGAGGCCCTGACCGCGGCCGAGAAGCTGCGGGCGCTCGCGGGTGGCGACGGCCACGCGGGCATCGTCACCCGTGGCGCGGACGGCGTCGTGGTGGCCGCGCCCGACGGGTCGCTCTACGAGGGGTCCCTCTACGTCCGCGGCCGCTATCCGGTGGGCAGCGGCGACGCCTTCCTCGCCGGCCTGGTCACCGGCCTCGATCGCGGCGACGACTGGCCCGACGCCCTCCGCCTCGCCCTGGGCGCCGGGACGGCCAACTCCGAGATCGTGGGGGCGGGGCGGGTCGACCCCGCGCGCGCGGTCGAGCTGGCCGCCCGGGCCGAGGTCCGGCTCAACTAGTGGACCGCCCCGTGCCGACCGTGGCCGTCAAGGGCCTGTTCGTCACGTTCGGCCTCGTGATCGCCGCGTTCTTCCCGTTCCTGGCGATCTACCTCGAGGGCCGCGGGCTCGGCGGCAGCGAGATCGGCCTCGTGATCGCCGCGATGGCCGTGGCGCGCATCGTCTTCAACCCGATGTGGGGTCACCTGGCCGACGTGAAGATCGGCCGGCTGCTCGCCCTGCAGTTGGGAGCGGTCGGGACCGCCGTGGGCGCGGTGGCGATGACCGGCGCGAGCGACGCGGTGACGATCGCGGTCGCGGCGTTCGCGATCGCGGGGTTCATGGTCGCCACCGGCCCCAACATCGACACGATCGCCCTCGAGCACCTGGGGAAGTCGCGGATGTCGGACTACGGGCGCATCCGGGCGTGGGAGAGCTTCGCCTACGCGGGGGGATGTCTCGTGATCGGCACGACGCTCGAGTTCGCCGGGGTCGACTGGGCGATGCCGATCCTCGCCCTCGCGTCGCTGGGCGTGGTGGCCTGGAGCACGACGATCGAGCGCGACCGGCCCTCGGGGCGCGCCGAGCACGCGGGTCGCCTGGGGACCGTCGGGGCCGTGTTCCGGGCGGCCCCCCGCTTCTGGGGGTTCCTGCTCGCGATCTTCCTGGTGTGGGCCGGCTTCAACGCCGCCTGGAACTTCATCTCGCTCAAGATCACCGCCGAGGGCGGCGGCCCTCTGCTGATCGGCCTGGGGACCGCCCTCGGCGGCCTCGTCGAGGTGCCGGTGATGCGCGCCTCGTCCGGGCTCCAGGCGCGATGGGGGCTGCGCAAGGTGTACGCGCTCGGCTGCCTGATCTACGCGGCCGGGTTCATGGCGTGGGGGCTGATCACCGACCCCACCATCGTCTCGCTGCTCACGGTCTTCGAGGGGGCGGCCTTCGCGCTCCTGTTCACCACGGGCGTCGTGGTCGTCGGGCGGATGGTGCCCTCGTCCCTGTACTCGACGGGCAACTCGGTCATGGCGATGGTCGGGTTCGGCCTGGGGCCGATCGTCGGGGCCGGCGTGGGCGGCTTCGTGTACGAGCACCTGGGCGACGTCGCCCTCTACTCGGCGGCCTCGATGCTCGCGCTGGCGGGGGCGGTCGTGGCCTGGTTCGCGCTGAACCTCCCCGAGCTGGACGAGCCCGGCGCAGAGGGCGAGCCGACGGCGGAGGACCTGCCCGCGGATCCGAGCGTGGCCCCTCCCGAGCCGCTGGGTTGAAGCCTCCGGAAACGCCCTCTGACCTGCGAAGTTTCCGATATGCCTCCCGCGTGGAACGATGGTGGATCGAACCCAGGGGGTATGGATGACTCAGGACGACAAGGACGCCGAGGGCGCGGGCGACGAGAAGCCCCGAGCCGACGACCGACGCCACCGAGCCGGCCACGGACGCCACCGAGCCGGCGTCCACCGACGCGACCGAGGCGACCGGGGGATCCGGCGAGGATCTCATGGAACGGGCCAAGGAGATCGCCGAGGAGGTCGTCGAGAAGGCCAAGGAGATCGGCGCCGAGATCATCGAGAAGGCCAAGCCGGCGGCCTCGAAGGCCATGGACGTGGCGGGGGACGCGGCCGGCAAGGCCGTCGATGTCGCGGGCGACCTGGCCGACAAGACCAAGGAGGCCGCCGGTCCGATGGCCGACAAGGCCAAGGACTCGGCCGGCGATGCCTACGACAAGGTCAAGGACATGTTCGGCAAGAAGGACTGACGAGCAGGACGAACAGGAGGCGACCTCATGGTGAACGCGTACATCCTGATCCAGACCGAGGTCGGCAAGGCCGCTCAGGTCACCGACCAGATCCGATCGATCCAGGGGGTCGTGGGCGTCGACCCCGTCACCGGCCCCTACGACGTGGTGGCGCGCGTGGAGTCGGCCGATCTCGACCAGCTGGCCAAGTCCACCGTGATGCCGATGCAGGAGCTCGAGGGCATCACCCGCACGCTCACCTGCCCCGTCCTGCAGTTCTGACCCGAGCGACCTCCTCGGCAACGCGGCCGAGTCAGTCGTCCACGCGGACGGGGAACGGCAGCGCGACCGGATCCACGAACGGCGAGCGACCCCGCGCGTCGAACCGGTCCATGCGGAAGTCCTCGGGCGCCTCCACGACATCGGTCGACGATCCCAGCGCGAGATCGATCGCGATCCGCGACACGGCGGGCCCCCACATCATCCCGTGGCCGCACGCGCCGGCCACCGAGGCGCCGGCCACCTCGCGGCCGGACCGATCCACGAGGGGTCCCACGAGCGGCAGGTGATCGGGCGTGTACTCGATCGTGGCCGCCCAGGCCTTCTTGATGCCCAGGCCCTTCGTCACGGGGACGAGCCGCGCCAGGCGCCGGCGCATCCGCTCGAGGTAGGCCCAGTCCACCTCGTGGGCGACGCCCGGCGTCTCGTCGGGGTTCGACATCCCCCACAGCAGGCCGCCCTCTTCGGGCCGCCAGTAGATCCCGCCCGCCATGTCGAAGACCATCGCGCCGAACCGCTCGGGGGCGAGTGCGGCGTGGGCCCGGGTGACGACCACCTGGTGGCGGGCGTAGCCGACCCAGGCCTTGCCCCCCGCGGCCTTGACCATCGCCTGCATCCCCGGCCCGCCGGCGAGGACGACGCGCGGGGCCGAGATCGTTCCCGCCGAGGTGTGCACGCCGGTCACCACGCGCGCCCCGCCGCGCCCCGCCCGGGTCCGCAGGCCGGTGAACGTGGTGCGCTCCCGCAGCTCGACGCCGTGCGCCTGCATCGCGGACAGGTAGGCGTCCACGTTGCGCGGCGGATCGAGCCAGCCGTCGGTGGCCACGTAGGATCCGCCCCGGTACCCGGTGGCGGCGAGGGTCGGGCTCAGTCGCCGGGCCCGGGCGCGGTCCGCCCATCCGACGTCGAGGCCGATCGAGCGCTGCATCTCGATCCGCTCGCGGGCGGCGCGCTCGTCGGCGGCGGTGGCGGCGAGGATCAGGTACCCCTGCCCCCGGAACCCCGAGTCGATCGCGTACCGGGCGGCCTGCCCGCGGTAGAAGTCGATGCTCCAGGTGCCCAGGCGCACCGTGTCGGGCGACCCGCCCTGGGAGCGGACCATCCCCGCGGCACGGCTCGAGGCGCCGAGGCCCGCCACCTCCCGTTCGACGACGACGACCCGCTCCGCGCCGGCCTCGCGCGCGAACACCGAGGCCCATCCGCCGATCGCGCCGGCTCCGACGATCACCACGTCGGCCGCGTCTCGTGCCATGTCCGAACTCCTCGGTCCCGGGAGGCGAAGTGTAGGGGAGACGCCATGCGTACAGTGACCCCGATGGAACCCGCCCCCCTCGCCCCGACGCCTCCGGCCCCCGCCGACCGGCGCACCCTGGCCGAAGAGGTCGTGGTCGTGCTGATGCTCTCGCTGCTCGCGAGCGCCGCCTACGCGATCATCAACCTGCTCTCGGGGCCGGTGAGCGGCGTCTACGTCGCCGCCGCCGATCAGAGCCAGCAGTTCGCCAAGCAGGTGGCGGGGCTCGTGTTCGGGCTGGCGCCCGTCTACCTGGTCTTCCACCTGCTGCGCCGCGACGGCGAGGGGCTCGCCGGGATCGGGATGACGTGGGACCGTCCGCGGTTCGACCTGACTCGGGGCGCGGGCCTGTTCGCCGTCGTCGGGCTGGCAGGGATCGGCGTCTACCTGGGCGGCGTGGCCCTGGGGGTCAACCGGTTCGTGGTCCCGGTCCCGCCGCTGGGCCACTGGTGGACGATCCCCGCCCTGTTGATGAACGCCGCGACCGCCGCCCTGCTCGAGGAGGTCATCGTCGTCGGGTTCCTCATCACCCGGCTGCGCCAGCTCGCGTGGTCCCCCGTGGCCGCCGTGGCCGCCAGCGCCCTGCTCCGCGGGTCGTATCACCTGTATCAGGGCTGGGGCGGATTCTTGGGCAACCTCGCGATGGGGGCCCTGTTCGGGGTGCTCTTCCTGCGCTGGCGACGCACGTGGCCCTTCGTGATCGCCCATCTGATGCTCGACGTCGCGGCCGGCGTCGGATTCATCCTCTTTCGGGACCGACTGCCGGGGTTCTAGCACTCCCTCTTGGCGAAATGGGCCGATGCGCGTATCCTTGATGAGCGATATCGCATCAAGACCGAGCCCGGGCAGACGCCCGGGTTTCGTGTTTGCGGGGTCCTACTGCGCGTCCCGATCGAACGTGCGATCCCACGCCCTCGTCCATCGGGTCTCGCCGTCCTCGGACACCTCCAGCTCGATCGCGAGCCGATACGTCCCCCGATCGCCGTCGATCCTCATCCGGACGTGCGCCCCGCACGTGGCCTCGGGGAAGCGCAGCTCGAAGGCCGCCTCGCTCCGCGTGCGGGCGATGCCCGGATCCTCGGTCGAGACCGAGACCTCGCCCTCGTAGCGCTCGGAGAACGACGGCGCGTCGCCCGTCGGGTCGTAGTCGCCGAAGCTCCCGGCCCTCGCGTGGGTCATGCGCCCGAGCTGCTCGTGGGCATGCTCCCAGCGGACCCACCCCTTCGCGAGATCCGACTTGTCCCGCTCCTTCGGCGACACGTTCGCCAGCGCCGGGTTCGCAGGCGGGAGCGCGGGGCGTTCCTCGACCGGGGAGGGACCGTCGATGACCGGGAGGACCAGGACGCTCGCCGCGCGGTCGATCGTGAGGGTCACCGGCCCCGGAGGCGGCCAGGCGTTGGGCCAGTCGGTGCCGGCGATGTCGAGCCGCACCGCGTGGCCGGGCTCGAACGTCCACGAGCCGACCTCGAGCTCGAGATCGAGCTCGAGCGGCACCCCCGGCCGGAGCCCGAGATGCAGCCAGGTTCACCATGCCACGTGCGACGAGCGACGAGGTCCCGTCGGGGAAGACGTCGCAGAGCTTGGCCGACAGGTAGGCGACCTCGGCGTCGGTGGTCACGGTCGCCCGTAGCCGCGTGTGACCCAGGATCTCGAGGTCGTCCTCGAGCCGCGGCCACGTGTACGTCAGCGAGTGCAGCTCGTCGGGCCGCTGGTCGTCGGGCTGGCCCCACGGCAGCGCGCCCGCGCAGCTGATCCACGCGGTCCATCCGACGTCACCGCGGACGTCGAGCGTGTCGGGTCCCTCGCCGGGGCGGTTCGCCAGTGCGCTCGCGAGGTCGATCGGCGTCTCCACGAGGCGTTGCGGCGGCCAGTCCGGCTCGTACCGCCACTCCCCGTTCATCGTGGCCCGGTCGGGTGACGGCGGCGTCGACCGCTGGGCGAACAGGACGATGGGCGGCTCGGCGTCCACGCCGTTGTCGATGCCCTTGAGCCAGCGGTCCCACCACCGCAGGTGCTCGGGGATCAGGTCGTGGTTGGGGCCCGGCAGCGACGTGTCGGTCGCGGCGTGCGCCCACGGGCCGAAGATCAGCCGCTTGGGGCACCTCAGCGCCTCGAACGTGCGGAACGAGTTGTTGCGGTAGCCGTCGGCCCACCCCGCGACGATCATCGTGGGCACCTCGATCGAGCCGTAGTCGGTTCGCAGCGACCCCGCGTCCCAGTAGTCGTCGGGCCGCTGATGCTCGAGCCAGGTGATGATCCACGGCTCGGTCGCGGCCACGCGCCGCTCCCACTCCTGTTGCCATCCGGGTCCGAAGACCGATGGAACCGGCGGCAGCGCGTTCATCGCGATCATGTACGTGGGGTAGTCGATCTGGTCGAGCTGCTTCAGGGCGCCCCCGAAGTAGTGGACGTCGTCGGCGTAGCGGTCGTCGGTGGCGAAGATGGGGATGATCGCGCGCAGCGCCGGGGGCCGCTCCATCGCGAGCTGGATCGAGTTGAATCCGCTGTAGCTCGTGCCGTACATGCCCACGGCCCCCGTCGACCACTCCCGCGTGGCCAGCCAGTCGATCACGTTCATGAGGTCCGTGCGCTCGACAGCGGGGTACTCGTCGGTCGCGATGCCCTGGCTCGAACCCGTGCCCCGCACATCGACCCGGCACATCGCGTAGCCCGCCTCGGCGAGCCGGACGTACTCGGGCCGGTAGGCCGAGGTCAGGTCGTCCTTGCGGTAGGGGAGGGCCTCCAGGATCGCGGGCCAGGGGGCCGGCACCTCGGGCAGGAACAGGGACGCGGCGAGCCGGACGCCGTCCGTCATCTCGATGCGGACGTGCCGGCGCTCGACCATGCGCGGGAGCCTACCCCTCAGACCCAGCCGGGGAACCAGACGCGGAGCTTCCACATCGTGTCGGAGATCTGACCCGCGGTGAGTACCGGGTAGAACCACACGAACATGCCGACGGCGAGCCCGACGTAGATCCACACGAGCGGGCGGTACGGGTGCTTGCTCGACTCGACCGTCACGCCGTCGGCGTCGCGCAGGACCACCGTCGCCGACCACAGGTCGCGCAGCACGTATGCGGCCGCCAGGACCAGGAACGGCGTCATCGGCAGCACGTAGAAGAAGAACTGCGGGCGTCGGACCGCGAGCCAGGGCAGCCACATCATGAGGAACGGGACGAGGACGTAGCCGCAGCGCCAGTCGCGCCGGCGCCACCACATGAAGCCGACGTAGGGCAGCGTCCACACCGCCGCCCAGAAGACGACCGGATTGCCGATGCCGAGGATCTGGCGGATGTCGGGTCCGAGATCCTTCACGAAGTACGAGACGGGCCGCAGCATCGGGATCCACTCCCAGGCCCGCGAGTAGTACGGGTGGGTGGGGGTCAGCGAGCCGGTGGTCCCGTCCTCGGCGAACTCGCTCAGGGTGCGGCCGTGGTAGTTCCATATCTCGGCGTGCTCGTGCCACCAGGCGCCGACGCTCCACCCGTAGTGGTTGAACCACGGGATCCACGCCGCCGTGTACACGGCGAGCGGGACCAGGGCGAAGGCCAGCACGAGCCCGAACGTCTCGGCCATCAGCGCGCCGCCGAACGCCCGGGGGACGCCCACGTCCGCGCGATGGCGCCGTGTCGTCTCCCAGGCGTAGGACAGCACCACGGCCGCCGCCAGCGCCGTGATGCCCGACCACTTCACCGCCGTCGCCGCGCCGAACGCACACCCGGCCGCGAACCGCCACGGGCGCCACACCGGACTCGGCACGTATCGGGCCGACCGGGAGGCCACGACCGGCTCGTCCGGCGAGATGGGCTCCTCGGGAGGTGGGTCGGGGGTGCGCCCGTCGATCCATCGGCGATCGAGCGCGAGGAACAGGAATCCCGCCACGACCCACATCTCCAGATGGACGTCGAGCAGGGCCAGCCGCGCGTGCACGTGGTTCAGGCTCTCGACGATCATCAGCAGGCCGGCGACGTAGGTCCACGCCACGCTCGCGAACAGCAGGTAGGCGATCGTCGCGACCCCCGCGACGATGAGGGTCCCCGACACCGCCGAGGCGAACCGCCACCCGGTGGCGTCCATGCCGAAGGCCTTGATCCCGGCGGCCGTCATCCACTTGCCGAGCGGCGGGTGGACCCACGAGCCGACGTCCCACTTCTGACGCCGCCAGTTGCGTTCGGCCTTCGAGTCGACGTGGCACACGTCGTTCGACGACCCGACGTAGATGCAGGCGACCTTGGCGTAGTAGACCTCGTCGAACACGAACCCCTTCGGGCTCCCGAGGCTCCAGAACCGCAGCACGGCCGCGGCGGCCGTGATCACGAGGATCGCGACCAGGGGGCGGCGGAGCTGGAGGGCCAGCGGCGACATCGGCTGATGGTATCCGCGCCGCCGGCCTTCACGCGGCCGCGGGTAGCATCGTGGCCATGCGATCGCGGCGGATCGGCTCGTTGGACGTGTCGGTCGTCGGCCTCGGCTGCAACAACTTCGGGCGGCGACTGGACGAGGGGCGCACCCGGGGTGTCGTCGACGCCGCGCTCGATCAGGGCGTCACGTTCCTGGACACCGCCGACATCTACGGCGACACGATGAGCGAACGGTTCCTCGGCCGAGTCCTCGAGGGCCGGCGCGATCGCGTGGTGCTCGCGTCGAAGTTCGGGATGCGCGCCGAGCGCGGCTCGTCGGGCGGCGTGCCCCTGAGCGGCGGCGCGGCCCCCGACTACGTGCGCCATGCGATCGAGGGGAGCCTGTCGCGGCTGCGGACCGACCGCATCGACCTGTACCAGCTGCACCAGCCCGACGACGACGTCCCGATCGCCGACACCCTTGCGATCCTCGACGAGCTCGTGCGCGAGGGCAAGGTGCGCGAGATCGGCTGCTCCAACTTCAGTGCGGCCCAGCTGCGCGAGGCCGAGGCCGCCGTGGCCGAGGGGGCCGCGCGGTTCGTGAGCGTCCAGAACGAGCTGAGCCTGCTGCGGCGCGACGATCTCGACGACGCGGTGCCCGAGTCTGCGCGCCTGGGCGTGGCCTACATCCCCTTCTTCCCCCTGGGGAGCGGGCTGCTGACGGGCAAGCACCAGCGTGGTGAGCCGCCGGCGCCGGGCTCACGCCTGGCCGGGTGGCCCGACTACGTCGAGGAGTTCTTCACCGACGAGACCTTCGACCGCCTCGACGCCTTCACGGCGTTCGCGGCCGAGCGGGGTCGCTCGCTGCTGGACCTCGCCTTCGCATGGCTGCTGGCGACCGAGCCCGTGGTGTCGGTCATCGCGGGCGCGACGTCGCCCGAGCAGGTGGCCGCCAACGTCGCGGCGGGGGGCTGGGTCCTCACCGAGGACGAGCGCGCCGCCGTCGACGCGCTCTAGCGATCGCGTCTTCGGGTGTCGGTCGGCGCGCATCGTGCCACCATCGCCGCATGGCCGGAACGCTGTGGCTCGTGGGCACGCCGATCGGCAACCTCGGCGACCTGTCCGACCGCGCACGCGAGACGCTCGCGGCGGTTGATCTGATCGCCGCCGAGGACACCCGGCGCACGGGCCGAGACCTTCGACCGCCTCGACGCCTTCACGGCGTTCGCGGCCGAGCGGGGTCGCTCGCTGCTGGACCTCGCCTTCGCATGGCTGCTGGCGACCGAGCCCGTGGTCTCGGTGATCGCGGGCGCGACGTCACCCGAGCAGGTGGCCGCCAACGTCGCGGCGGGGGGCTGGGTCCTCACCGATGACGAGCGCGCCGCCGTCGACGCGCTCTAGCGATCGCGCCTTCGGGTGTCGGTCGGCGCGCATCGTGCCACCATCGCCGCATGGCCGGAACGCTGTGGCTCGTGGGCACGCCGATCGGCAACCTCGGCGATCTGTCCGACCGCGCACGCGACACGCTCGCGGCGGTCGATCTGATCGCCGCCGAGGACACCCGGCGCACGGGCCGTCTGCTCAAGGGGATCGGCGTCTCGAAGCCGATGCGATCGCTCTTCGAGGGCAACGAGCGCGAGCGGACGCCCGAGCTCGTGGCCCGGCTGCGTGCGGGTGAGAGCGTCGCGGTCGTCACCGACGGCGGGATGCCCTCGATCTCGGACCCAGGCTTCCGGCTGGTGCGCGCCTGCGTCGAGGAGGGTATCGACGTCCACGTCGCGCCCGGGCCATCGGCCGCGCTCGCCGCGCTCGTCCTCTCCGGCCTGCCGACGGACCGGTTCGTCTTCGAGGGGTTCTTGCCCCGCAAGGCCGGAGAGCGCGCCACGCGGCTGGCGGCCCTGGCCGACGAGGCTCGTACGATCGTGCTGTTCGAATCGCCCAAGCGGGTCGCCGCGACGCTGCGTGACGCCCTGAGCGCGCTGGGCGATCGTCGCGTGGCCGTCGCCCGCGAGCTCACGAAGCTGCACGAGGAGGTCGTGCGCGGCTCGATCACCGACGTGCTGGCCGTCCTGGGCGACCGCGAGCGGAAGGGGGAGGTCGTCGTCGTGGTGGACGGGGCGCCACAGGCGCCGCCGCCGGATCTGGCCGCCTGCGTCGAGGAGGCCCGAGAGCTCGTCGCCGAGGGGATGCGTCCTCGCGCGGCGGCTCACTCGGTCGCCGATCGCACGGGCGCCTCCGCCAACGCGATCTACGGCGCGCTGGTCGATCCATCTTCCAACTAGTCTGAGCCATACTAGTATCTGGGGCGTGATGCCGGCCGGGCGGCGACGCCCGGTAGCATGGTCCGATGGGCCGCGACGTCTTCTACATCACGACACCGATCTACTACCCGAACGACGTCCCCCATATCGGGCACGCCTACAACGCGGTAGCCAACGACTTCGTCGCGCGCTACCACCGGCTGCGCGGCGAGGAGGTCTTCCACCTCACCGGCACCGACGAGCACGGCATGAAGATCCAGCGGGCGGCCGAGGCCGCCGGGGTCGAGCCGCAGACGTGGGTCGACGACATGGAGCCGCGCTGGCGCGAGGTGTGGGCGCGGCTCGACATCGCCTACGACGACTACATCCGCACGACCGAGCCGCGACACGAGGCCGTGGTCGCCAAGATCCTCAGCGCGGTCCACGACAACGGACGCGACGACATCTACCTGGGCTCGTACGAGGGCCTGTACTGCGTGTCGTGCGAGGCCTACTACGTCGAGGGCGACCTGGTCGAGGGCCTGTGTCCGATCCACGAACGCCCCGTCGAGCCGCTCGTCGAGGACAACTACTTCTTCCGCCTGTCGGCCTACGAGGACCGGCTGCTCGAGCACTACGCCGAGGACCCCAGCCGTGTCGAGCCCGAGACCCGGCGCAACGAGGTGCTGAGCCTGATCAAGATGGGCCTGCAGGACTTCTCGATCAGCCGGACGTCGTTCTCGTGGGGCGTGCCCCTGCCCTGGGATCCCGCGCACGTGTGCTACGTGTGGTTCGACGCCCTGTCGAACTACATCACCGCCGCGGGGTACGGCGACGATCCCCAGCGGTTCGCGCGCCTGTGGCCGGCGAACATCCACCTGATCGGCAAGGACATCCTGCGGTTCCACGCCGTGTACTGGCCCGCGATGCTGATGGCCGCCGGTATCGAGCCGCCGATGCAGGTCTGGGCTCACGGGTACCTGACGGTCGGCGGCAAGAAGATGTCGAAGACCAACCTGACCGGGATCCACCCGTTCCAGCTGATCGACCAGTTCGGGACCGACTCCTACCGCTACTACTTCATGCGCGAGATGCGCTTCGGCGAGGACGGCAACTTCTCGTGGGAGTCGATGGTCGATCGCCACAACGCCGATCTGGCCAACGGGCTGGGCAACCTCGCGAGCCGTGTGCTCGCCATGCTGGGCTCCTACTTCGAGGGCGTGGTGCCCGCAGCCGAGGTCGAGGGCGCCGCGAGCGATCTGCCCGGTGTCATCGCCGACGCCGCCGCCCGTTACGACGAGCACATGCTGGCGGTGCGGCTGCAGCCGGCGCTGGGCGCCGTCTGGGACATCGTCGGCCGCGCGAACCAGTACCTGGTGGAGAAGGAGCCGTGGCAGCTGGCCAAGGATGACGACCGCCGGGACGAGCTGGCCTCGATCCTGTATGCCTGCGCCGAGACCCTCCGGGTGCTGGCCGTGCTGATCCAGCCGATCATGCCGTCGGCGGCCGCCCGGCTGTGGCGCGACCTCGGCATGGCGGACGACGTTGCCGACCAACGTCTTCCGGGCGCGGTCGATTGGGGACAACTCGCGGCGGGCACCCGCACGACCAAGGGCGAGGCCCTGTTCCCGCGCGTCGAGTCCGACGCGGCCGAGTCGTAGACCCCTTCACTTGGCCGTGAGGGTTCCCGGATCCGTGTTTCACGTGAAGCTCGCCCCCTCGACCGGATGTGGAGAGCCGAGTAAAGTCGCCGTCCGTGGACGACCAGAACCCTGAACTGTCGGTGCAACCCGGGGCGGTGGACACCCACTGCCACCTGTTCCTCGGCGACCGCCAACCTTCAGATGTGGTCGAGACTGCGCGGGCCGCCGGCGTCGACCGGCTGATCTGCGTCGGGATCGACGCCCAGACGAGCCGCGCGTCGCTCGATATCGCCGACACGATCGGCGGCGTGTTCGCCACGGCGGGGATGCATCCGCACGACGCGGCGGCCTTCGACGCCGAGGCCTCGGCGCGCATCGAGGAGATGCTGCACGACCCCCGGGCGATCGGCGTGGGGGAGTGCGGCCTGGACTACTTCCGAATGCACTCGCCCATCGATGACCAGATCCGCACCTTCCGCACGCACATCGCGATGGGCAACGAGTTCGGCAAGCCGCTCGTCGTGCATGTCCGCGACGCGTGGGACGACGTGCTTCGAGTGCTGGATGAGGGTTCGGCCCAGCGGGTCGTCATCCACTGCTTCAGTGGGGATGCCACGATCGCGGCCGAATGCGAGGCCCGCGGCTACTGGGTCAGTTTCGCGGGCAACCTCACCTATCCGAAGAACGATCACCTGCGCGAGGCGGCCGCCGCCGTCTCGCTCGACCGGATCCTGGTCGAGACGGACTCGCCCTTCCTCGCCCCCCAGAAACTGCGCGGCACCGACAACGTGCCGGCCAACGTGATGCTGACGATCGCCGAGGTCGCGCGCGTGCGTGATACGGACCCGATCGAGATCGAGCGGGCGACGGCGACCAACGCGAGGGCGGCGTTCCCGGGGCTGAGGTAGTCGAACATACGTTCGCTCTCAAGGTTGCAGTGAGGGTTGAGGGTTTGCTAGGGTTCGCACCCGTGCGCTTGAAGGCTTCGGTTCCGGTTCAAGCCGCTTCCCTCTGAAGCCTTCCTCACAAGGAGGAAGGTTGATCAGACCCACCCGCGTCCGCCGGTTGCGGATGCACCGTGCCACCCAGGGGCTGAGCCTTGCCGTGGGCGCCGCGCTGGTCGTCGGCGTCACGTACTTCGCCTTCACCAAGCACATCAACCTGGTCGTCGACGGTCGCCACGCAGGCGATCCGCACGACCTCGGGCAACGTCCAGGAGCTCCTGGTCAGCGAGGCGGTCTCGCTCGACTCGGGGGTCCAGGTGATGCCGGCGCCGACCGCGTTGTTGGCCGACGGCATGACCGTGGTGGTGAGCCCCGCGCCGGGGCTCCCCGACGGGGCGATCCGCACCCCCGAGGGCACGGTCTATCAGAGCCTCACCGATGTGGGGGTCTGGGCGGTGGTCGGGACGAGCTCGAGCGCTTCGGCGCTGGAGCTCGCCGAGTCTTCTGTCTCCGCATCGAGCGCCGGTTCGTCCCCGGTCGTGTCCGTGCGAGCCGTCGTGTCGGGGAAGGTGCACGATGTCTCGACCAACGCGGGCACGGCCGGGGCGCTCCTCTCGGCCATGGGGATCGAACCGGATGCAGACGACCGCGTCCAGCCATCGCCCAGCACCCCCCTTCACCCCGGCACCCGGATCGTGTATCGAGAGATCGACGTGCTCACCCGCGTCAAGGCGGTCTCGATCCCGTTCGAGGTGCAGACCCGGTTCTCACCCGAGCTCGTCCCCGGGACGAGCAGGGTCGAACTGCAGGGCCGCGTCGGCTCCGCCCGTGAGACCTACCGGGTCACGATCGTCGACGGCATCGTGATCGAACGCCTGCTGATGGGCCGCTGGGTCGAGCGGGCGCCGCGCACGCGAGCAGCGCGTCTCGGGTCCGGCGTCGTCGACGGCGGGCACGTTCGAGTCGCCCGCCGGGACGCGGTCGTGTCCAGTCGGGGCTGGCGACGTGGTACGACCCGCCGTGGTCCGGCTACAGCGCGGCGCACCCGACCCTGCCGTTCGGCACCCGCGTCACCGTCACCGACCTCGCGAGCGGACGCAGCGTCGTCGTGGTAATCAACGACCGTGGACCGTTCGGACCCGGCAGGATCATCGACCTCTCTCCCGAGGCCTTCGCCGCCCTCCGGCCCCTCGGCGCCGGGGTCCTCCGCGTCCACATCTCCTGGTAGCCCGCCGGTGGGCGGCCTGGGGGCCGGCGCCGTCCGCGACCTCGCCTCGCGTCACGGGATCCGCCCGTCCAAGGCGCTCGGCCAGAACTTCCTGATCGACCCGAACCTGGCGCGCGCGATCGTGGCCGACGCCGAGGTCTCGCCGGGCGACCGGGTCGTCGAGGTCGGCGCCGGGCTCGGGTCGCTGACGCTCGCGCTCGCCGGCGCGCGGGCGCGCGTGCTGGCGATCGAGTTCGACCGGGCCCTGATCCCCGCGCTCGAGGAGGCGGTGGAGGGAGCCGGCGACGTCCGCGTCATGCAGGCCGACGCGATGCGGGTCGACTGGCCCGAGGTCCTGGGGAGCGACCCCTGGACGATGTGCGCCAACCTGCCCTACAACGTGGCCGTGCCCCTCGTGCTGACGATGCTCGCCGAGGCGCCGGGGATCGGTCGCTTCGTCGTGATGATGCAGCGCGAGGTGGGGGAGCGGCTGGCGGCCGCTCCGGGCGACGCGGGGTTCGGCGCCGTGAGCCTGCGGGTGGCGTACCGAGCCACGGCGTCGGTCGTGCGACGGGTGCCCCCTTCGGTGTTCTGGCCCCGTCCCAGGGTCGACTCGGTCATCGTGCGGCTCGACCGTCTCGCCACGCCCGCGGTCGACACCGACCCGGCCGCGCTGTGGCGGGTCATCGACGCCGGGTTCGCCGAGCGTCGAAAGACGATGCGCAACGCCCTGCGGCGGCTCGGGATGTCCGCCGAGGCCGCCGACGAGGCGCTCGCCGCCGCCGGGGTCGCGGGCGACGCCCGTGCCGAGCAGCTCGACCTGGACACGATGGCGCGGCTCGCCGAGGCGGTCGCGTGACCGAGCGCGAGGTCACCCGCCGGGCGCACGCGAAGATCAACCTGTGCCTGCGCGTGCTGGGCCGGCGCGACGACGGCTTCCACGACATCGAGAGCGTGATCCTGCCGCTGTCGCTGCACGACCTCGTCACCGTGAGGGCGGCGGAGATGCTGACCGTCGAGCTGACCGGAGATCTCGCGGCCCAGGTGCCGACCGGCGAAGACAACCTCGCCGTCGTGGCCGCCCGCGCGCTCGGGCGCGCCCTGGACCGGCCCGCTGCCGCGGCGATCGACATCGACAAGCGCATCCCGGTGGCCGCCGGCCTGGGCGGGGGCAGCGCCGACGCGGCGGCCACGCTCGAGTCCCTGCACGAGCTGTGGGAGGGTCCCCTCGACGACGCCGAGCTGGCCGAGGTGGCCGCCTCGATCGGCTCCGACGTGCCGGCCCTGCTGGACGGCGGCCCGGTCGTCGTGGAGGGCCGCGGCGAGCGCGTGCGCTCGATCGGTGCGGCCGAGACGTGGTGGGCGGTGCGGCCGATGCCCTTCGGCGTGCGAGCGGCCGACGCGTACGACTGGTGGGACGCCGGTGAGCGGACCGGCCCGCCGATCGAGCCCGCGCTCGAGGCGCTGGCGGCCGGCACCCCCGAGCCACTGGCCGCGGTCCTGTCCAACGACCTCCAGGATCAGGTGGCCGCCCGCCATCCCGAGATCGCCGACACGATCGCCGCGTTCGAGGCCGCGGGCGCCCTCGCCGCGTTCATGAGCGGCAGCGGTCCCACCGTCGTGGCGCTCGCATGGAACGAGGCCCACGCCGAGCGCCTCGTCGACGGCGTGCCCGGCGCGATCGTCGCCTCCGGCCTCGAGGGCCGCGGCGCGGGATAATCTCGGGGCGGCGCCATCCGGGGTCGTCTAACGGCAAGACGCGGGCCTTTGGAGCCTGAGATGGAGGTTCGACCCCTCCCCCCGGAACCGATTCTCCGCCCGGGTCCGGCCGACTTGCTGACACTCCCTGGGCCAGGTCGGGTGGACCATTCTTGGGTCGCCTGATAACGCCCCCGCGTTTCTGAATGCTCTGTAAGGGTGTGGAGGTGGACTTGGATGAAGACGTTGGCTTCGACGTCCTCTACGCGGCGGTCGGCCCGCGCCTCTGGCGAGCGATCCTCGCGTACTCGGGAGGTCGTCGTGATCTCACCGACGACGTCGTCGCCGAGGCGTTCGCCCGAACCTTGGCTGCCTCGGGAGTTCGCGATCCCGAGCGCTACCTCTACCGGGTCGCGTTCCGCCTCGCTACGCAGGAACTTCGCCGCGCACCCACGGTGGGGGCCGTGCCGGAGACTCGGGTCTTTGACGACCCCGGCCTCATCGAGCTGTTCGACACGCTCCGTGAACTCTCTGCGGGACAGCGAGCTGCGGTGTTCCTCCGGTATCAGGCCGATCTCCCGGTCGAGCAGGTGGCCAAGTTGATGGGCACGTCGTCGGGGGTCGTTCGTATCCACCTGTTCCGTGCGCGGAAGAAGCTCGCGAGGCTCCTCGGAGGTGAGGATGAAGGCTGAGCGCTGGAGGGAGGACCTCGGCCTGTTGGACGCCGTCGAGCCAGATGTCGGCAAGCTCCGCGCCCTCGCGGCTTCTGTCCCGATCGAGCCATCTCTGGGCGACCCCGGACCCGGGAAGCGTGCGGCGATCATCTCCTTGTCGCTCGCCATCGCCGCCATAGGTCTCGCCTTCGTGTTCATCGCGTTTCGTGAGGAGCCCCCGGTGACTGCTCTCGACTCGCCCAACGACAGCCTCGTGCCGAGCGGAGGTACCTACGAGCTGTCCAGCATCGAGGTTCAGTTCCCCCATCAGAGCCTGGCTGGCGAAGGTCCTGTTGCGACCGTCACCTTCCGCGTCGACTGGTCCACGGCGACCTTCCCCGGACGAGCACCATGCACGATCCGGCTCTTCGACGCCCAGGGTGGTCTCGTCACGCAGAGTGACTTCGGGCTGACTGCCCTGAGCAGCGGGCGGAGGATTCCAAAGGACATCGAGGTGCCGTCTGGCATCCCGACGACCGCCGAAGGTGAGTGCGGACCCGGCATGATCTTCGACGGTCGCTCTCAGTACGTGTTCTCGAACCTCGTCGTGGAGGGGGACCGCATCACCGGGGACATCGCATGGTCGGCAGATACCCCTGTCGGCGAGGCGGCATGCGCCGCCCGCGTGGTCGGTCCTGACGGCGAGTCGATGATCGAGGTCTTCACCCTTGGCGCAGGCCAGGGGGTCGACCGCACCATCGTCCTGCTACCGGGGAAGTTCCCCGATTCGGGGACCGCTGACGTGAGGTGCGAGCCGTATCGGACGGAGGAGCAGCTCCAGGAGGGGTACTGGTCCCCTTGGACCCCGAACCCTGTGCCAACCGCCGAAGCCACTTCGTCTTCAGAGGCCGCTGAACTCGTAAGCACGAGCGACTTCAGCATCGCCGAACTCACTTGGAGCGGGAAGGAAGGCGAGGAGCCTGTTCTTGAGGCTCGGTCCGGACAGGATGCCGCCCTCGTGGGATGCGGATCGGACGCGCTGGAAGGATCGGTTCTTGCTCTTGCGAAGGAAGGTCTCGCGTACTGCATCCAGGGTGTCGATTCGAGCGATCCGGACTCTGTCTTCGCTGCGCGAATAGTAGCGGCCCAGCTCACAGGCGCGGTCTTCACCGATGCGGAGCTAAAGGTCCTCCGGCTTGAGACCTTGCTCGGCTACGCCAAGCCGGAAAGCCCGGAAGCTGCGCAGTATCGCGATGAATACAACGCCGCCTGGGACGCGTTGACCAAGGCAGAGCGGGACCACCTCAAGGGAGCAGACGAGCTCACCTGACTCATCGGACGCTCTTGTTGCCAAGCCACAAGTCGACGTACGCGACCGACACCCGCGATTCCCGAGCCGTCATCCGGCCTCGCCGATGCTCACGCCCGGTTCCCGCTCTCGATCACGCCGGAGCGTCGCGGGAGCATCGCCACTCGGCCATCGGAGTCCCACCTCGGACGTGCACACCGGCTAGCTGATTCCGACGTCGCACGAGGGGGTGGAGGCAAGGGGCTCTCGGATGGTCGCCGTGACCGTCTTGCCGACTGAGACAACAAGCTCGGAGGCACATCCTTCCTCCGGTGGATCGTTGAGCGGGTCAAGGTGTACGAGCATCTCAGCGAGGCCACGTTGCTCAGCCTGGCGTTGAAGGAGCTGGCGGGTCAGCTGCCCAACATCGGCACCTTGGTGATCACGCCCGACATGCTCACCTCGGCGATCGGATCGATCCTGTCCGGTGGTGGGGGAGGCGAGCAAGGATGACGGCGCCGCGAGCCGTCATCGTGCACCAGCCGACCGAGTTCGCCGAGCTGCTCGCGGCGCACGGCACCCGTGCCCAGGTGGGGTTCTTCCTGTCGACGCGTGGACGTTCGCTGGACGAGGTGGAGCGCGAGCACGCCGCGCAGGGGGCCGCGATGCGCATCGTGAGCGCGGCGATCCCTGACGAGTGGCGCCGAGGCCTCGTGGTCCGCGACGATCTCGACAGGTACCTGTTCGGTCCCGAGGACGTGATCGTCGTGGTCGGCCAAGACGGCTTGGTCGCCAACGTGGCCAAGTATCTCGACGGCCAACCGGTGATCGGCGTCGATCCGACGCCGTGGCGAAACGCCGGCGTGCTGGTGCGGGTCCCGGCCGAAGAGGTCGGGTCGCTCCTGTCCGCGATGGCCGGCGGGGATCGGCTCCAAGAGCGCCGGCTGACGATGGTGGAGGCCACGACCGATGACGCACAGGTGCTCCGCGCGTTGAACTAGGTGTTTGTCGGTCACCCGTCGCATCAGTCGGCCAGGTACGTGGTGCGAACACCTCAGGGGGACTCGGAGCGCCAGTCGTCCTCGGGCGTGGTGATCGGCACCGGGACCGGTTCGACTGGATGGTGCCGATCAATGGCGTTGGAGCGGGGGAGTCACCTGCCGATGCCCGAGCCGACCGACGAGCGGCTCGTGTGGTTCGTGCCCGAGGCGTGGCCCTCTCCGGCGACCGGAACCGAGCTGACTCAGGGTCTGCTGGCCGCGGGCGAGGGGCTGGAGATCGTGTCCGGCACGGACAGGCTCGTGGTGTTCGGCGACGGGATCGAACACGACGCGATCGCGCTCAGGTGGGGCCAGTCCGTGACGATCCGTACGTCGGATCGATGCCTTCGGCTCGTGGTGGGTGTGTGAGGCCAACGATGTCGTCTCCGTCGGGTCATCGGAACACCACCTCGCTTTGGCGAAGCGGAGAACTCGCCGGAGGCGTCGTGAGTGAAGAGTGGGAGCGGGCAGAACGGGCGAGCTCGATTCGGGTGCGACGAATCCGTGGCGAAGGGGTCGGTCACTCTTCCTGCACCTGGGTTCATGGCGCAGACTCGACCTCATGGTTCGATGGGCCCTAGGAATCGGGATCACCGCTGTGGCCCTGGCCGCGTGCTCACCCTCGCAGGAGGGTCATCTGGGGCAGCGAGTGGACGGAGCCGTGCGGGCATGGACCGTCCCGAGGGAGGGCTGCACGGAGCCGACGTCCCAACGGCCCATGGTGTGCACATCGAGCTTCGTGAAGAACCTCACCGACCAGCTGCTCTTCGTCTCGTGTGCCGCCGAGGCCCTCGACAGCAGCGGTGGTCACCTCTTCGACTTCAACGTGGACGCATCCGGGCTCTTCGACCCGGGGCAGGGGCGGGGGGGCCGTACCACCACCGCAGGCATGGTGGTCGATGGCGTGACGCTCGCGCAGGTCAAAGCGGTCAGCCGGTACGAGGTCGCCTGCGATGCGCATCGTTGGATCGGTCCGAGACCGAGTGAAGCGGGAGACTGACTCCTCGAGCGATGGTGTGATCGCAGTCCTGGGTGATGCTCATCCGTGCGCTCCGGAAGGGACTTGCGAGGGCCCCAGGTGCGAGGCGCAAAGGGAGCGGAAGGCCAGCTCCTCGCCGGCACTCCTGAAGGCGCGCTTGGGGACGACGAACAGGCACATCTTCCGCCGCTCAACGAGGTACAGGGCGAAACGGTCCTCATCTAGGCGCACGTAGTAGTCCCACTGGACCCTCGTCGTTGCCCTGGGCGCGGCGATCACGATCCCGAGGTCGTCGAGCGACATCTCGATCTGCTCGTTGGCTGCCCTCGAGAGGACCGCCGCGAGGAGTGGCATCAGGAAGAGCAGTGAGATCAAGAGGAACCCGGTGAACAGGATGTTCTCCCACGTCGGCCACACAACGATCAGCAGTGCAAACATGACGAGCGGCGCGACGAGCGTTCGTGGGCGGAGCCGGTAGCAGCGACGCTGGGCCCGCGCCAGCTCGGACACCGATAGCGTGAAGGAGAGCGACAGGCTCTGCGCATCGAGCTGGTCCGGCCGCGCCGGGATCGGCTCCTCCATGACTCCTCGTTGCCCTTCTCCGGAGATGTGGATTATCGACACCGACGTAGCCACTCCTTAGGGCTGCACGGGTGAGCTTCTACTTCGTGCGCTTCATCTGGCAGGCGAACGCGGTCGATACTTGCTCCATGAGGTCGCGAGGAGCTACGTGGCGGATCCTCGGCGTGGCGATCGTCGCTTGCCTCGTGTCGGCGGGCTGCGCGAGCGATAGCCCAGACCAGCCGGCCGGGGACCCGGGACAGGTGCTCCCGCGACGCGCCGTCCTGACATGCTCGGCGGACGGGACGGTGACGCTCTCGACCGATACCGTGCAGCCACGGCCGGACGGCGTGCACCTACGCGTGATGAACGGATTCGATGAGCCGGTCAGCGTCGAAGGGTTCGACGTCGGCCCAGGAAAGAGTGACTGGGTCATCCCAGCCGGGCCGGGAACGATGAAGTTGGCGTGCTACCCGTTCAGCCAGCACACATCGGGCGTCAAGCCGACCCGCTACCCGCTGGAGATCGTCGATCCGGCCGGCCTCTACATCGATGGCGCGGTCGCATGCGAGTTCAACGGCTCGACCATCGTTGAAAACTTCAAGGAGTTCGATGATCTGGGTCCTCCGCCGATGGATATCGCTCGGGAGCTGATCACCGGGCTGCGTCAAGATGACGTGCTCCGCGTCGCGGGCTACCCGGAGCAAGACCACAGCACCGTCATCGTCATCCGTGACGACGAGGTCGTCGCCAACTACAGCATCCGGCGGTTCGAAGGTGATCCGTGGCAGATCACGGCGGCGAGCGTGTGTCCGGACACCGGCCTGGCGCACGAGGGCGAGAACTTCTCGTGAGCGAGTTGCTGAACCTCCGCCGACGCCTTGTCCGGCTGCTCGCCGAGCTCGAGGCGACCGCGCTTTGAAATAACCGCTGATATATTGGCGATTATCAGATGTAAATGCTACTATCTTCCCTGTTATGGGACGAGGCGAGAGTTGGCCGACACCGATCCCGGTGCAGCGCGCCCTCCGTGGGTTCGGAGAGGACATCGTCACCTGGCGCAAGCTGCAGCGGCTCACGGCTGCCCAGGTTGCGGACCGTGCGGGCGTCCATGTGCAGACCCTCCGTAGCTTGGAACATGGAGAGGGCTCGACCAGCCTCGAGAACACCTTTCGGGTGGCCCGCGCCATCGGCGTGCTGGACGAACTCGCGGCCGCGCTGGACCCGTATTCGACCGACGTAGGGCGCCTTCGAACCGAGGAGAGGCTGCCGGTGCGGGTGCGACCACCACGGTCCCGAGATGGCTGAGAGACGGGTCGACGTCGTCGTCTCGATCGACCGCGAGGACGTGTTCGCGGGTCGCATGTTCTCCCATCGGTCCGGAGGTCGGGAGTCGGCGTCGTTCTCGTACGAAGCCTCATACCTGACCCGCCCCGACGCCTACGCGCTCGACCCAGCGCTGCCTCTGGTGCAGGGGGGGCTGCACACACCCGTCGGCCTCCCGATGTTTCGAGCCTTCGCTGACGCCGCCCCCGATCGCTGGGGCCGAGCGCTGATCGCGAGGGAGGAAGGGCGCCGTGCAGCCGCCGAGGGAGGCACCGCTCGCTCGCTGGGGGCGATCGATTTCCTCCTGGGCGTTCGGGATGACCTTCGTCAGGGAGCTCTCCGATTCCGCGACCCGGCATCGGGCGCGTTCCTCGCAGACGATGATTCGGGCGTTCCGACCGTGACCGGCCTGGCGAGGCTGCTGGATGCCGCCGAGCACCTCGAGGCGGATGAAGAGTCCGAGGCGGAACTTCGCGACCTCGTGCGAGGGGGGAGCTCGCTCGGCGGGGCACGGCCGAAGGCCCACGTGATCGACCACGCGGGCCGAGTCGCCATCGCGAAGTTCCCGAGCTCCAGGTACGACGAGTGGAACGTGGCGCTGTGGGAAGGGGTGGCGCTTGAGCTGGCCAGGCAGGCGGGGATCCGCGTGCCGCCCTCAGAGGTGATCCGCGTGGCCGACCGGAACGTCTTGGTCGTCGGTCGGTTCGACCGGGAGGGTGACCGTCGCATCGGCTACGTCAGCGCGATGACGATGCTCGAGACCAAGGACGGCGAGCAAGGGAGCTACCTCGACATCGCCTCGGCCATCGAGCGATGGTCGCCCCGCGCCACCGAGGACCTGCACGAACTGTGGAGACGGGTCGCCTTCAGCGTCCTCATCTCGAACACCGACGATCACCTTCGCAACCATGGCTTCCTGCACGCGGGCGGGACCGCTTGGAGCCTCTCACCCGCGTTCGACCTCAACCCGGATCCCGAACCGGGGGCGAAGCACCTGCGCACCGCCATCGACGGCACCGGGACGGCGGCGAGCGTGCGGACCCTCATGTCGGTTGCTCCGTTCTTCCGCCTGAGCGAGCGAGCCGCCGCCGGCGTGCTGGGGGAGGTGCTCGCCGCGGCAGGTCGATGGAAGACTGTCGCCGGCCGGTACGAGGTCTCTCGCACCGAGGTCAGCCGCATGACATGGGCGTTCGAGCACGCCGAGACTCAGGTAGCCCAGGATCTCATCGGGGACTAACCGCGAGGTCCGCTCGGACGAGGTCCTCCGCGGTCGGTCCGCCTAGTCAGCCCGAGGCACCACGGACCCTGAGAACGCGACATCGTGCGCCTCCTCCGAACGAGGGCGACGATGGCGCCGGCGATCAGCAGCCCGACGAGAACGACCGCGGGGATCGGCAGCGGGTCGCTGGTGTCCGAGGCGACCGGTGCGACCGGAGGCGTGTCGGTCGGTGCCACCTGACCGAGGATCGCCAGGGCCTCGGCGTACTGCTCATCGGGCTGCATGCTGGGCGACAACTGCCCTCCGTAGGCGGCGAGCGTGCCGTTCCGCTCGTTGCCGATGAACAGCATGGTCTGGCCGACGAGGTGCCCAGCCGCCTCCTCGAGTTGCTCCCGATCCATGAATGGCTGGCACCGTGAGAAGGCGACGACGCCCGCCCCCTCGTCCGAAGCATCGCCTTTCAGCGGATCCACGATGTCGACCGTAAGGAGCCAGGTGCCAGGCGGATCCCTCGGCGCGACCTCAGCCTCCGTCACCGTTGCCCACCAGACATCGTGGGAGCGACCGAGCACGGCGCGGAACGGCTCCTCCAAACACAAGGCATGGGCGGGGACCGCCATGACGGACATAAGCACGATGAGGGCGACCCACAGTGACAACCCGATCCGTCGGTGCATGTTGTCAGGGCCCCCCGGGGTGCACCGTTCGTCCTTCCCCACGGGGCCGTTCGTGGTCGCTGGCAACGATGCCGGCGCTCTCCACGATGATGGTGTGCCGGGGGCCGCCACCCTCAAAGGCCTCAGTCATCGCCATGAAGTCGCCCGAGCCTGGGTGCGCGAAGACCTCGACGTCGGCGTCGTACGCGTGGAACCGCAGCACGTTCGCCGGGCGCCCGAGCGGGTCGGTCACATCGAGCTGTACCCGCACCATCGGGAGGTCAGCCAGGATCTGCAGCATGGCGGCCCGGAGCTCGGGCGTCGCGTTCAGGTATTGGGTGGAACCGAGGTAGTCGCGGATCGCGAGCCACAGCAGACCCTCCTCCAACGGCACCTCGGGAGCCGGCGTCACGTCCGGTCGCGGTGAGGCGCCGTCGGGCCGGCTCCGCTCGAGGAGGAACGCTCGGAGGGCATCGGGCTCGGTCGGGAACGCGGACAGGTCCCCTTCGTCTGGGAACTCGCCGGGCCCGAACGTCCCATCGTTGATCCCGTAGTTGTGCTGCTCTATCACCGCGACCCGCCCCGAGTCGTCGAGCGCCCACCACGACTCAGCGAGCAGCGTGTCCCGCTCGCACGGCTCGCAGAGATACCGGATCCGCTGGTAGGAGTACTCCCCTGGACCCAGGGGAACCGTGTGCGGGGCGGGAAGCGAGTCCCCGCTCGGGGCCGGCTGGGTCTGATCGTCGGCCTCGAACGGGCCGATCACGACGGCGGCCACGACGACGACCACGGCGAGCCCGAGGCCGACCACGGTGGCCGAGATACGACGTCCACGCTCGTGGCGGGTGCGCCGGTCGTGGACGTCGCCGAGGTCGAACCTCGGGTCGGGGGCATGGCCTTGCGCTCGCTCGAGCACCCGCTTGCTGTTATCCATCGAACGCTCCGATCTGCTCTGACAGGGTGACCCGCCCGCGTGCCGCGAGCACCCGAACCGTGGACGGACGGATCCCCAGTGCCCTGGCGGCCTCCTCGGACGACAGGTCGAGGAGGTCCACGAGCACCAGCGCGGCGCGCTGCCTCGACGTCAGCGTGCCCAGGGCACGGACGACGACGTCTCTCGCCTCGACGGCCGCGAGATCGTCACGGGGATCCGATCGAGTTACCAGGTGGCGAAGGGCGACCGCGGCTCGTCGTCGTCGATTCCTGAAGATGTTCATGGAAGCCCTGAACAGGTACGCGACGGGGTCGTCGGGGGCGCCTGTGGTGTCCCATCGCTCCAGGACACGAACGAAGGCCTCTTGCGCGATGTCCTCGGCCTCATCCCGGTCGCGGGTGATCAGCCACAGGGCCGAGAACAGGCGATCTCGCTCCTGGGTGAACAGCACCTCGAACGTGATCACGCCCGAGGATTCCTCTATGGCCACGTGTTGAGAGGTTCCCATCTGCTGACATGGACACCTTAGGGACTCGTTGCGTTTACGGCTCCGAGCCCGAGTCGCCAGGAGCCGGGGCCGAGTTCGACCTCCGCCTTTGCGCCAGGTCCCGTCGGACTTCTCCATCGATGTCAACCCATGCGACCCTTCGAGCGTCGTTAGGTTGAGGAGACATCCTGAACGAGGCCGATATCCGCTCCTTCCTGGATCAGGACTACCCCCGGCTCGTGGCCGGGCTGAGCTTGGTGACCGGATCTCGGGCGACAGCGGAGGATGCGGTGCAAGAGGCGTTGGCCAGAGCGTGGGAACGGGAGGGTCGGGGCGAGCACATCGACTCCCTGCCTGCGTGGGTGACGCGGGTTTCCGTCAACCTGACGCGCAGTCGGCTTCGGCGGCTCCGGGCCGAGTCACGCGCGAAGGACAAGGCCGGTCGCAACCGCCGACCTACCGAGGACCCTGACACCCGGATCGACGTGCGGCGAGCGCTCAGCGAGCTCCCACGACGTCAACGAGAGGTCACCGTGCTCCGTTACTACCTCGGGCTCGACATCGCCGAGATCGCTGCCTCGCTCGGGGTCTCGCAAGGCACCGTGAAGACCTCGCTGTCGCGGGCCCGTGCCACGCTCGCCGAGGCCCTCGAGCTGGAGGAAGGGGAGGACGACCGTGCCTGGACTCGATGACCGGCTCCACCGGTGGATCGACAGCGTGGCACAGCTGAGCCCAGCCCCCGAGGGCTTGCTGGAGGAGATCGAGCGACGCCGATCCGTCCGGCAGGTTCGTCGTCGCGTGGTGAGAGCGGGGCTGAGCTTAGCGGTGCTCGTTGGCACGGTGGGCATGTTCCTCGTGCTCCAGGACGCCTTTCGAACCGAGCAGGTCGCGATCTCTCCGACCCCTCCGACGCCGACGCCTGAGATGCCCCCGATCGCTCTCGATCCCACGGTCGAGGGGGAGTGGGTCATCGCCGCCCTTGTCGAGAACGGCGAACAGGTGCCCATGGTCCCAGGCGATCGAGGTGCGGCCACGCTCACGATCGACGGGACCGCTGGGAATTACGGGGGGTATGGAGGGTGCAACTCCTACGGAGGGAGCACGATCTCTGAAGGGGATGGCATCGGCTTTCGTAGGCAGATCCAGACGGCCATGTTGTGCTCCGAGCGTCTCGTGACACAGGAGACATCACTGGCTGCCGCGCTCCGACGGGTGGCCGGATTCGAGCTCTCAGGCGACGGGATCCGACTCAGCCTCACGGGTTCGCGTGGTGCCGTCCTCGTCTCCCTCGTGCGCCCCGACTACGCGCTCCTCCACCTGCCGGGCGTCCGAGGCCCGGTGTGTCGACCGATGTCGGTCCCCGGTGAGTTCGGCGGCCAGGAACCCGAAGAGGTCGTCGTCTTCGAAGTCATGCGTGGAGGAGCGACCGAGTGCGCGACCTATGAGGGATTCCAATACGCGGGCATCCGCCGCCTGAGCGACGGGACCGTCACCAGCTACACGTTGATAGGCGATATCGGACAGGATCAGACCTCGCTGTGGCCCTATGCCACCCCTGATGTCGACGATGACGGCGTCGCCGAACTGGCGATCGGCATCCGAGGATCCGAGGGAGCAGGGTTCGCTCGACTCGCGCTCTACCGTCTTGGCATCGTGCCGGGCTCCTTCAGCGGCGACGCGCGGGCGTGGGAGCGTGTCGTCATCAACTGCGGTCAGGCTTGCGAAGCGGTCCAGTATCTCAACGTCGGGGCCGTTCAGCGCGACCGAGTCGGCTGGTACTGCTCACCGACGGACTCCGTCGCGGTGTTGGTGCCCCCGACCGGAACCACGCCTCCGGCGTTGGCCCACTGGTGGACGCTTCCTGGCGATGAGCCGGACACGCTGGTTGTCCACCAAACACTCTGGGGTCTCGTCGGGGCCGACCTCCGACAGCTGGCGGTGGTCGCCCCCGACCTCACGCTTCCGGTCGATGGCGAGGGATACCCCCCCTCGGGGCTGGACCAGCTCTGCGGATCGCCCACCTACTGGCCGGAGGACTTCCCCGACTACCTGTGGAGGTAGGGAGGGCCGTCCTCCCGTCCGACCCCCTTCTCACCGCGATGCCGGGTTCGTACGGCGACGCCACACGACGAGGGCGATCGCCACTCCCACGACGATCGCCACAGCCCGGGAACGATCGGCAGACCGTTGGGGCGAGGCGGCGGTGCGGGGGGAGCCGCAACCGTGTCGGTGACGTTGGCGGGCGACGGCGACGGCTCGGCCTTCTGCGCCGACCCGGCACCTGGATCCTCTGCGCTGCGGCTAGCCGGTCCCTTGGCCGTTCGACCCTCCCGCGAGATCATCGTCGCACCCATACAGCATGCCTCCCCACGGAACGAAAGGGGCGCGCCTGGCTCGGGCACGCCCGCCGACATCGATGACGTCTCGGCACGTTCGGTTGTGCCGCTGGGCTAGGCTGCGCCGATGGGGGATCAACCCGTCTCGTACTTCGACACCTCCACCTGGGATCCGCGCGACGTCGTGTCGGGCGGGTCGCGGATGGTGCCGATCGACACCCCGTCCGGCACGTTCCGGGTGTGGACCAAGCGGGTCGGCACGAACCCCGAACTGAAGGTGCTGCTCCTTCACGGAGGCCCCGGGGCTACCGACGAGCTCTACGAGTGCTTCGACACCTGGTTCCCTGGCGCGGGCATCGAGTACTACTACTACGACCAACTCGGCTCGTTCCGCAGCGACCAGCCCGAGGACCCAGCGTTGTGGGACCTGGAGCGGTTCGTCGATGAGGTCGAGCAGGTCCGTCAGGCGCTCGCCCTCGACAGCAGCAACTTCGTGCTCCTCGGGCAGTCGTGGGGCGGGGTCCTGGCGATGGAGTACGCCGTTCATCATCAGGAGCACCTCAAGGGCCTGGTGATCTCCAACATGATGTCGAGCTCACGCCTCTACAACGACTACGCGACCGACGTCCTGATGCCGGCGATGGACCAGGACGTGCTCGCCGAGATCAAGCGGTTCGAGGCCGAAGGCGCCACCGACGACCCGCGGTACGAGCAGCTGCTGCTGGAGCATCACTACGTCCTGCACGTCTGTCGCATGCCCTTGGAGGACTGGCCCGACCCCGTCATGCGCTCGATCGCCCACATCAACAGAGCGATCTACGTCCCGATGCAAGGGCCCAGCGAGCTCGGTCTGAGCGGCACGCTCGAGGACTGGGACCGATCTGGCGACCTGCAATACATCGACGTGCCGACGCTCGTCATCGGGGCGACCCACGACACGATGGATCCGACCCACATGCGCTGGATGTCGGAGCAGCTGCCGCGAGGGCGCTACCTTCACTGTCCTGATGGAAGTCACCTCTCGCAGTTCGACGATCCCGAGCACTACTTCCCAGGATTGATCGACTTCCTCGGGTCCTTGTAGGCGCCTCCCTAGGAGGCGGCCGTTGTCCGGGCGGTCGGCCGCTCGAAGCGACCGAACACGGCGATCAGCCCCAGTAGGATCGCGCCCGGTACGGCGACCCACACGGAGCGCTCGAGCCACCACCTCGCCGTGCTGTCGGTCTCGTGACCGAACCCGAGGGGCCACATCAGGAGGATCGCCAGCAGGTAGGCGGTCATGTGCCACAGGAACAGGGTCATGATCACGCCGTTGACGACGACGGTGAACGTCCATGGTCGCCGACGGGCGAGCCATCGATTGGCCGGATCGCGGAGCAACATGGCGGCGCCGATCGACCAGATGCCCCCGAACAGGAAGCACAACGTCGGCGGATACGCGTTCGAGACGATCTCCACGTCGGTCCCGAGCAGGCTCTTGGGGTACGTGCCGATGCCAGGGAACCAGGTGTGCCGCACGTCTCCGAACAGCTGCCAGAACGGTGGGTTCGTGAGGAGCACCAGGCCGCCGAGTCCCACCGCGACCATGCACCAGAAGGCCGCCTTGGGCCACCGGAGCATGCTGCCGTCCCCGTAGGCATGGCCGAGCTGGTGCGGGAACAGCAGGATGAACGCCACGTTCCCCCAGCGCGCCACGGGATGCCCGCCCATGAAGCCGACCGCGTCACAGGCGATCGCTCCGGCCACCATGCCCGCGGGCACCCAGAGCCCGAACCGCCGGTGGAGCCGGATCGTGAGGGGTGCGATCGCCACGACGAGCAGATACACGGCCAGGAACCACAGCGGGCCGAACGGGATCGTGGCGCCGGGCGGAAGCACGCCACGGAGCAGCCGTGTCTCGCCCCACAAGGGCGGCCCGGCCTGGGCGCCGATGTCGGCGACGTGCAGCACCACCAGCACCACGGCCCACACGCCGAGGAACACCGCGGAGGGGACGAGCAGCCGACGCATCCGGCTCCGGACGAACGCGCCCGCCGACTCGCCCCGGGCGCGGAAGGCGTCGTAGGTGCGCAGGTTGGCGAAGCCGCCCACGAAGAAGAAGATCGGCATGACCTGGAGGAGCCACGTGGCGAGCCACAGGTACGGGGTGACGCCGATCGCGCTGGAACTTCGGATCAGCCCGCGGTCCCAGGCGATCATCCCGATCATCCAGTGACCGACCACGACGGCGATGATGCTGACGGCGCGGAGGAAGTCGACGTATCGATCGCGCGTCGCGGGCGTCGCGGCGACCAGGTCTCGAGCCATCTCGCCCATCAACGACCTCCCCGACAGGTGTACCCCTTCGGCTCCGACGACGCAATCGGATGCGCGTGCGGCATCGGTAGCATCCGATCGTGTTCTGGGCGATCACGGCGACGGTGCTTCGGGTCGCCGACTGCGAGGCGATCCGCGAAGGGTTCCTGCGCCAGCCGGCGAACGCGCTCTCGAGTCTGGCGCTCCTGATCGCCGCCGGGTGGATCGCGCGCCGGGCCGCTCGGATCCCCGCGGAGCGGACGGAGTTGTTCGCCCTTGCCCTGATCGTCGCGGCCAACGGCCTAGGGAGTTTCGCGTTCCACGGGCCGATGGGACCGTCGGCCCGTTGGTTCCACGATGTGGCGGCGCTGTCGATCCCGCTCTTCGTCGCGGTTCACGACATCGGGCTCGTGCGTGGCATCCCGATCGGGGGGCGCGTGCGCGGCGTGGCGATCGGGGTGGTGATCGTTGGGGCGATGCTGTGGATGTGGCCGGGGCTGCTGGCACCCTTGGGGTTCCTCGGAGCCGTCGCCGCAGGCGGGGGGGAGCTCCTCGCGTTCCGGGCGGGGTATCGGCCGCGACCGGGCCGGGCCACGGTGGCGCAACTCGTAGCATGGGCCCTGGTGCTCGGAGCGATCGCGCTGGCAGGGCTGGCGTTCCTCCTGGGCAGGAGCCGGTCGCCCTGGTGCGACCCGCAGAGCCTGCTCCAGGCCCACGCGGCCTGGCACGTGCTCGTCGCGCTCGCCTCCGTCGGCTATGCGTGGGCCGCCTTCGAGCTGCGAGGATCCCGCCCCGTCGGGATTAGTACCCGGGTCCGGCACCCTTCCGAGGGGCGGCAGGGCTCGGTTCGATGTGGGACCATGGGTGCCCCTCGACCCGGGACGAGCCGTGGCACAGACGACAACGACCTCCCGCTCGCTGGCGCTGGTGGTGCTGGCCGCGGGCGAGGGCAAACGGCTGAAGTCCGTCGACTCCGAAGGTGCTGCACCCGATCTGCGGCATGCCGGCCCTGTGGCACGTCCTGCAGGCCGGGCTCGCGGCGCAAGCCGTCCAAGGTGATCGTCGTGGTGAGCCACGGCGCCGACGACGTGCGCGACGCCGTCCGGTCCTGGAGCATCACGCCGAGGCCGGTGTTCGTCGAGCAGACGAGGCAGCTCGGCACCGGGCACGCCGTGATGGTCGCCGAGCGCGCCGTCGGGCGCGCCCACGACGTCCTCGTGATGGGCGGCGACTACGACCCGGTGACCGGCGACGACGTGAAGCGCCTGGTCGCGCGCCATCGCCGATCCAACGGCGCCGCGACGATCGCCTCCACGCGTGCTCGACGACCCCGGCGGCTACGGCCGCGTCGTGCGCCACGGCGCGAAGCTCGTCGGCGTCGTCGAACAGGCCGACGCGTCCCCCGAGGTCCGGGCGATCGACGAGGTGTCGATCCTGCTGTTCGCGTTCCGCCGACGTGAGCTGTTCCGCGCGTTGCCGTCGCTCGACCGCAAGAACCGCCAGCGCGAGTACTACCTGAACCGTGTCGTCCCGGCGCTGATCGCCGACGGCGAGAAGGTCATCGGTGGTCGACGTCGACACCGGCGGCGCGATGGGGCTCAACTCGCGGGCCGGCCTCGTCGCCGTCGAGCGCGTGGTGCGTGACCGGATCAACGCGCGGCACATGGCGAACGGCGTGACCCTCGTCGATCCCTCGCGCGACCTACATCGACGTCGACGTCGCGGATCGGCGCCGACACCGTGATCGCGCCGATGACCTTCCTCGAGGGCGACACGAGCATCGGCGAGCGATGCACATCGGGCCGTCGATCCGCGATCGTCGGACTCGACGGTGGGCGACGGCACCGAGGTGACGTTCGCCGTCGTGCTCGAGGGCTCGAGGCTGGGCGACGACGTCGAGGTCGGGCCGTACGCGCGGCTGCGCGCCGGGATGCGATCTGGCCGACGGCGCGCAGGTCGGGCACCTTCGTCGACCTCAAGAAGGCCACGATCGGACCGGGCTCGAAGGTGCCGCACCTGGCCTACGTGGGCGACGCCGAGATCGGCGACGGCGTGAACATCGGCGCGGGCACGGTCACCGTGAACTACGACGGCTACGCGAAGCGCCGCACCGTCGTGGCCGACGGCGCGCGGATCGGCTCGGATACGATGCTGGTGGCGCCCGTCACGGTCGGCGAGGATGCGGCACGGGGGCCGGATCGGTGATCACGAAAGACGTGCCCGACGGGTGCGCTCGCCGTCGAGCGGGGCGAGCAGCGCACGATCCACGGGTACCGGACACGCAAGGACGCCGAGCACGCGCGAGCGAAGAAGGGCAAGGGGGGCCGCTGACCGTGGAGATCATCACCAAGAAGCGGATGATGCTGTTCACCGGCACGATCCATCCGGCGCTGGGACACGAGATCGCCGACTGCCTGGGCATCCCCGTGAGCGAGTCCGAGCTGCGTCGGTTCGCATCGGGTGAGATCTACTTCCGGGCCGAGGAGAGCGTGCGCGGCGCCGACGTGTTCGTCGTGCAGACGCACTACGAGCCCGTCAACGAGGCGATCATGGAGCAGCTGATCATGATCGACGCGATGAAGCGCGCCTCGGCCAAGCGCATCACGGCGGTCGTGCCCTACTACGGCTACTCGCGTCAGGACCACAAGGCGCTCTCGCGCGAGCCGATCAGCGCCAAGCTCGTGGCCGACCTGCTCTCGACGGCCGGCGCCGACCGTGTCGTCAGCGTCGACCTGCACTCGGGCCAGATCCAGGGCTACTTCGACTCGCCGTTCGACCACCTCACGGCGCTGCCGATCCTGTCGAACCACTTCAAGGACGAGCTAGGCCTGCACGGCGACGACCTCGTGGTCGTGGCCCCCGACGCCGGCCGGATCAAGACCTCGGAGAAGCTGCGCGAGTACCTGCACGCCGACCTGGCCTTCCTCTACAAGCGACGCAGCCGGCACGAGGCCCACAAGATCGAGGAGATGACCGTCGTCGGTGAGGTCGAGGGCCGCCCGTGCGTGATCGTCGACGACATGATCGACACCGCCTCGACGATCTCGGCCGGCGTGCACGTCCTCGCCGAGATGGGGGCCGGCCCGATCTACGTGGGGGCCACCCACGGCCTGTTCAGCGGCAAGGCGCGCCAGCTCCTCGAGGAGGCTCCGATCGAGCGGGTCGTCGTGACCAACACGCTGCCGGTCCCCGAGGAGCGGCAGTTCGCGAAGCTGCGGGTGCTGTCGATCGCTCCGCTGATCGCCAGCGGCCTGCGCGCGGTCTTCGAGGATGCGAGCGTCAGCGAGATCTTCGGCGGCGCGAACCAGGTCTAGTGCGAGCCGGAGCCCTCGAACGCGACGTCACCGCAGATGGGTTCGGCGCTCGGAGGGGGCGAAGGGAGCGACGGGGAAGGCGTGTCGGTGATCAGCCTGGCTCGTGCCAGCTGATCGCACGAATCACTGAACGTGGCGAGTTGACCGTGCCCAGTGACGGTCTCGAACCACCACAGCCGAAGTGCGGGTTGCCCGGTCGACGTCAGGATCGGCAGCGGGTCCCATCGCGGGTCGCCGAGCCGCAGAGCTCCCGTCGCTCCGGTGTCGAGCGCGATGCCCAGCTCGGACGCGGCCGGTGCGACGGCTCCGAAGACGATCGCGACCCGCTGATCTCCCTGGGAGAACGTGAAGGTGGAGTACTCGAGGCCCGACGTTAGGAGCTCACGGATCGCCGTCGGCCCCAGCCGGGCCAGTACTGACCCCTGGGCATCGAGCAGGACAACCTGGTACGGCCCCGGTGTCCGGTCGTATCGGAGGGTCCACGCTTCGCCGAGCGTCTCCCCCTCGGCGATCGCCTCGGATGACCCATCGGCGACTTCCGAGGGAGTGGCCACTTCAGGATCGACGCCGATGACAACAGCCGTCGCGGGCATGTCGGCGTCGTTCGACGCGAAGAACAGGTCGAAGTCGTACGGCATGCTCGGGGGAAGCGGGACGACCGTCGCTGGGATCGGCGGTGTCCCCTCCTCGAGACGGAGCTCGACACCATCGGCTTGCGTGGTCACGGCGCCGAACACCGGGTTGCCACCGGCCTGGTCGATCGGGTCCTCTGCGGAGACCACGAACGGGCCACCGGCCTGCTGGGGGGGACCGAGCGACGTCGTGAGCTCGAGCTGTGCGTTGGCGATGTACCCGGGCGCCTCCTGACCCCTCAGCTCGAGCCGCCAGGGGCCGGCGGCGTTCTCGCCACCCGCGATCACGTAGGCCGGGTGACGCCGGTCTCCCACGAGCTCTCCCTCGACGAACTCCAGCCCCTCCAGCGACGTGATCATCTGGCGGACGCCGTCGTCGGACGCCCCGGGCCCGGCCGCGATCCACGCTGTCCATTGGGTTCCCACGTCGGGATCGACGAACGAGACGTATCGGCCGAGGCCACAGGGACCGTCGACCACGGGGTGATCGGGGTCCACGCGGATCGGCCACTTCGCCCGCGGCTGGTGGGGGGGTGTTGAGAAGTCACGCGACAGTACGAGCGCGGCGCCGTCGGCCGGTATGGCGGATCCGCACACAGGGTTCGCGAGCCCCGGGTCATACGTCGTGAGCTGGATGAGCGGGACCTGTTCCGCGTCGCATGTCAACTCGGCGATGCAGGCCGGGGCGACGGTACGCGTCAGGTACAGGTCGCTGGGGCTGCCGATCCGGACGTTGGAGATGACCGCCGTCCGTTCGTAGATCTCGTATCCGGCCCACGGGTCGACGGCGGGCACCTCGTCGGGGGCGCTCCGAAGGATCGCGCCGATGCCGAGGAACCCTGCCAGCACCACCACCGCGGCCGTTGCGGCGGCGATCGTGGCGGTCATGGCCTGGCGCCGACGCACGCGGCGGCGCAGCCCGGGCGGGGGCACGAGGACGCGCGGGGCGTCGGTGGACTCGTGGTCGAGCAGGTCCTTGAGGCGCCCTTCGAGGTCGTTCATCCGTCGTCATCTCCGATCTCGGTTCGCAAGGTCGCCATCGCACGGAACACGAGCGACCGCGCCGCCGCCACCGAGCAGCCGAGGATCTCGGCGACCCGCTGCTCCGGGAGGTCTTCGTAGTAGCGAAGGGTCACCGCGGCGCGTTGCCGCATCGGCAGGGCGTGCAGGGCCTGGCGCAACGCCTCGCGACCCTCGACGTCCGGCGCGGCGACGACGGCGGCCGGCCTGGCTCCCTCGCGCTCGATGTAGCCACGCTCCAGTCGCCGGCGTCGGTGATGGCTCATGCACAGGTTCACCACGGTTCGGCGCAAGTAGGACTCGAACGCATCGGCCGAGCGCAGGTGCCGGAACCGGCCCGCCACGCGCACGAAGGCATCCTGGACGAGGTCCTCCGACAGTTGGGCGTCCGATGTCAGGAGATAGGCGAGCCGGATCGCGTCGGGCGCGTGGCGGACGTAGAGACCCTCGAGCGCTCCCTCGCGGGGCTCGGGAACCTCCGCTGGTCGAGCCGGATGCTCCATCGTCGCGTTCACCCTAGTCGGCGCCTCCTACCTACTAGACGCGCGAGCGAGCGATCTCATCGCGCCGCCGTACGACATCTCGGTCGATGGGACGGGAGGATTGCGTACAATCTCCGGCTGTACCCCAGACTCCGAGGACTCGTTCACCATGGAAACCAAGGTCCAGGCAGAACCTCGCGACGGCATCGGCAAGGGATTCGCGCGCAGGCTGCGCGCCGCCGGGCGTGTTCCGGGCGTGCTGTACGGCCACGACGTGGATACGGTCGCGCTCTCGGTCGACGAGCACGAGATGTCGCGCCTGCTGCACGACGAGGGCGCCAACGCCCTGGTCGAGCTGCAGGTCGGCGACCAGGAGCACCTGGTGATGGCGCGCGAGGTCGACCGCGATCTGATGCACAACCGCCTGATCCACATCGACTTCCTTGCCGTGAGTCGCACCGAGATGATCACCGTGAACGTGCTGGTCATCGAGTTCGGGGAGGCCGCCGGCATCAAGGAGGGCGGCGTGGTGGAGCACCACATGCGCGAGGTCGAGGTCGAGTGCTTCCCCCAGGACGTGCCCGACCAGATCCAGATCGACATCACCGATGTGGAGCTGGGCGGCATGATCCACGTCAGCGACCTGGTGGCGCCCGAGGGCGTCACGATCACCTCGAACCCGGAGGACGCGATCCTTTCGGTCATCACGCCGGCCATCCTGCAGGTCGAGGCCGACCTGTCGGTGCCCGGCGAGGAGCTCCTGGAGGGCGAGGTCCCCGAGGAGGCCGCAGAGGGAGGGCGAGGGCGTCGAGGGCGTCGAGGGCGAGGCCGCCGAGGGCGACGAGGGTGTCGAAGGCGAGGCCGCCGAGGGTGCCCCGAAGGCCGCCGAGGAGGGCGGCGAGGGCTAGCCCATGTCCTGGCTGGTCGCCGGACTGGGCAATCCCGGCGATCGCTACGCCTCCACGCGTCACAACCTGGGCGCCATGGTCGTGGAAGAACTGGCTCGCACCGCGGGCGCGCGACTTCGAAGGGTCAGGTTCGTCCCCGTCGACCTGACTGAGTTCACCCAGGCCGATGAGCAGGTGCTCCTCGTCCGCTCGCACCGGTTCATGAACGAGTCGGGTTCCTCCTACGCCTCGATCGCCAGGAAGCGGCACGTGGACGCCGCCCACATCATCGCCGTCTACGACGAGCTCGACATCGCGCCGGGCGCCATCCGGGTCAAGTCAGGTGGCGGGGCCGGCGGCCACAACGGCGTCCGATCGCTGATCCAGGCGCTGGGGACCCCCGACTTCCTGCGCGTGCGGGTGGGGATCGGCCGGCCACCGGGGCGCCAGGACCCGGCCGACTTCGTGCTCGACCGCATCCCCTCGCGCCTCGAGGCGGACATCGGCATCGCGGTGGACCTCGCGGCCGACGCCGTGCGCACCCTCGTCACCCGCGGCCTCGCGGCCGCCCAGGACACCTACAACGGAAGCGGTCCCGGCGCCTGATCGAGCTCCGCCAGGCGCGCCGGCCGGATGCCGACGCTCGTCTCGTTCGAAGGTCCTACCGATGTCCGGGTACGGGGGGAGTCGGAGGACCGACGGTTGGCCTCACCGGCCCTCGCCCCGATAACCGACCGCGGTCGGATGTTCGGCGTCTCGTTCGTGCCGATACTCCTGACATGACCGAAGGAGGTGGTCGATGAGGACACGGGTGAATTGGAGACACCTGCTGTACACGAGCGCCACCCTCGCCACGCTCCTGCTGGCAACCGGCGCGAAGTGGCGGAACAAGTGACCCGCGGCATCGAAGGAAGGAGCACCACATGCGGCTGAAGCGCATCGCATTCACCCTCGGGTGGCTGGCGGCGATGGCCATCGCGCTGGGCGCCCCCTGGAAGAACTACTGATCCACACCACCGCTGCCCCCGGGACCGCTTCTCCCCTCGAGAGGCCCCGGGGGCAGCGTCGTGTCTCGGGTCGCCTAGCTTCAAGACGCCGAGGGGGATGCCGATAGACACAACATGAAGCTGGTGCTTCTCGTCCTCGTGGCGTCGGTGCTCGTCGGCCTGGTGGCCGGGGGGCGCCTGACGGGCCTGTCCGGCCTGCGGATCCGGTGGGCCCCGCTCGCGATCGTCGGCCTGGGCCTCCAGATGCTGCTCCCGCCGGGCAACTGGCCGTTCGTCCTCCTCATGATCTCCTTCGGGATGCTGCTGGCCTTCGTGATCGTCAATCGCGGGATCCCCGGATTCACGCTGATCCTCGCCGGGCTGCTGATGAACCTGATCGTGATCGCGGTCAACTCCGGCATGCCGGTGCCCCGCTACGCGCTGGAGGCGTCGGGACAGAGCGAGACCCTGTCCGAGTTGGTCGAGCACGGCGGAGCCAAGCACCACCTGGCTACCGAGGACGACCGACTGATGTTCCTGGCCGACGTGATCCCGCTGCGGCCCCCGGTGGCCCAGGCCGTGAGCGTCGGCGACATCGTCGCCTACGTCGGCGTCGGCGTCGTCATCGTCGTCGCCATGCGCCGCGACCGCCGGGGAGCCCCCGCGCGGTTCGCCGAGGTCGAGGGAGCCTCCGATGCCTGAGCGGCGGGAGGGCGACGTGGGCGAGCACCGCACGGACGAGCCCTCCGACGAGCGCCCCGGTCACCAGCGGACCTGGCCCATCCTGGTATTCGAGTGGCTGATCGTCGGGCCGCTGTTCCTCTGGTTGTGGTTCGAGTTCGCGTCGAACCCGGAGCCGTTCCTCGACTGGAGGGTCATCGTCTGGGCGGCGGCGATCACCGTGGTTGACCTCCTGCCCGTTCAGGGCTCCTCGAGCATGGCGTTCAGCCTCAGCTTCCCGATCGAGCTGTCGGCGGCGCTGATCTACCCCGCGCCAGTCGCGGCGCTGATCGCGTTCCTCGGCACCGCGGACGAGCGCGAGATCCGACGGGAGCTCCCCGTGCTCAAGGCGCTCTATATCCGAGGTCAGATCGCCTGGTCCGTGGCCTTGGAGGCCGTGATCTTCCACCGGATGGCCTCCCTCGAGTCCGGCTGGCTCCTCATGGGAGCGGCCGTGCTGATCGCCGCCATGGCGGGCTACGTCCTCAACGTGCTGATCGTCGCGACGTACGCGCACCTGCAGTCGGGCGAGTCGATGGAGTCGATCGTTCGCGAGATGCACCTCGGGGTGTTCGGCGAGTTCGTGGTGTCGTACATGGGCCTGGCCCTGTTCTCGGTCCTGGTCGCGATCAGCACCCAGTCCGAGGGGATCGGCCTGTTCGCGCTCGTGGTGTTCATCGCGCCGCTCGCGTTCGCACGTCAGATGTTCCAGCGCACGCACTCGCTGCAGGTGGCGACCGAGGAACTCGCGGAGCGGCAGGCCGAGAACGAGTACCAGGCGCTGCACGACTCGCTGACCGGGCTGCCCAATCGGGTCTTGTTCCATCAGGCCGTGTCGGAGGCGCTCGTCGCGGCCAAGGCCTCCGGCAGCGGGGTGGCGGTCATGCTCTTGGACCTCGATCACTTCAAGGAGATCAACGACACCCTCGGGCACCACTTCGGCGATCAGCTGCTCAGGCAGATCGGCCCCGAGCTGTCGAGATCGCTCCGCGAGGGCGACGTGATGGCGCGCCTGGGCGGCGACGAGTTCGGGATCCTGCTGGCCGACCTGCCGACGGTCGACATGGCCGATACGGTCGCGCACCGTCTGATGGAGGACCTCCACGAGCCGGTCACGGTCGAGGGACTGGCGCTCGACGTCGCCGGCAGCCTCGGGGCCGCGTTCTTCCCCTCGCACGGGGTCGACGCCGACTCGCTCCTGCGTCACGCGGACGTGGCGATGTACTCGGCCAAGGAGGCCGGCCTGACCTACGACCACTACGACCCCGACATGGACATCCACAGCCCGGGCCGACTCCGGCTCGCCGGGCAGGTTCGTCACGCCATCGAAGCGGACGAGCTGCTCGTCTACTACCAGCCGAAGGTGCGGATGTCGGACGGACGTGTCTCGGGCGCCGAGGCGCTCGTGCGGTGGCAGCATCCCGAACTGGGGATGCTCGAACCCGACGACTTCATCCCGCTGGTCGAGAAGACGGTCCTGTTGCGGCCGCTCACGCTGTACGTGATCGAGCGGGTGCTCAACGACTGGACGGCCTGGGCCGAGAACGGCACCCGCCTGCCCGTCTCGGTGAACCTGTCGCCGCGGAGCCTGGTGGACCTGCAGCTGCCGGCCGACATCGCCGACCTCGTGGGCACCCACGACGTGCCCCCGGCGTTCATACGACTCGAGCTCACCGAGAGCTTCCTGATGACCGAGACCGGGCGCTCCGGCGTCGTGCTCGACGAGTTGTCCGACCTCGGGTTCGGCCTGTCGATCGACGACTTCGGCACCGGCTATTCCTCGCTCAGCCACCTGCGGCGCCTGCCGATCGACGAGGTGAAGGTCGACCGCTCCTTCGTCTCGCAGATGAACGTCAGCTCGAACGACCACGTGATCGTCCGCGCGATGATCGATCTCGGCCGGCAACCTCGGCGTACGGATCGTGGCCGAAGGGGTCGAGGACCGCGAAACGTTCGATCGGCTCGCGGATCTCGGATGTGACGAGGCCCAGGGCTTCTACGTGTCCCGGCCGATGCCGTTCGACGAGTTCGCGCGGTGGCTTTCGGTACGCGGACCCGAGGCCATCACCTACGAGCAGAGCGGGGCCGAACGGCTGCGCGTCGTCTAGCTGGGCCGCGCGCCAGACCTCACAGGGGATCGCCGTCGCGCGCTCGGTAGAATGACCCTCCCCGTGCCGCCGCGGCACGGGCTGTTCGCATGTCCGAAGGGGGGGGTCGGGGTGGGGCTGCGGGAGGCCGTCGACACGCTCGCGGGGTCCGAGCCCTTCGAGCGACTCCTACTCGCGCGGGATCGCCCGATCGTGGCGCGTGCCGCCGCCGCGGAGGACCTGGTCGTGGCGGCCGTGGCCTCCTCGCTCGAGACCGCGGTGCTCGCGGTGGCTCCCGGACCACGCGAGTCAGAGGCGCTCGCCGCCGATCTCGAGGCCTTCCTGGGCCCGGAGTCGGTCGCGTTGCTCCCCGCGTGGGAGGCCCTCCCGTACGAGGGCCTGTCGCCGGCCCCCGACGTGGCCGCTCGACGCGCCCAGGCGGCGCACCGGCTGCGGGGAGCGACCGGGGCGTTCGTGATCGTCGCGCCGGCGATGGCCGCACAGCAGCGGCTGATCCCGACCCTGGGTGACGTCGAGCCGCTGGTGTTGACGACCGGCGAGGAGACCCCACCGGACGTGGTCGGGGAGCGGCTCGTCGACCTCGGCTATCGGCGGTCCGACGTGGTGGAGCATCGCGGGGAGTTCGCCGTGCGCGGCGGCGTCGTCGACGTGTTCCCCGGCACGGCACGGCGGCCCGTGCGCCTGGACTACGTCGGCGACGACATCGAATCGATCCGCGAGTTCGTGCCCGCGACGCAGCTCACGAGCGGGGCGCTCAACCGGGTGCTCGTGCCGCCGGTCCGCGAGCTCGTGCCCGACGACGAGCTGCGCGCGCGGGCGGGCGCCGGGATCCACGACCTGCCCGAACGGCTCGCCGACGGACTGTCGCGGATCGCCGAGGGACTCCATCGGAGGGCCAGGAGACCCTCGCGCCGTTCCTGTTCGACAGGATGCCGACCCTGGCCGAGCTGCTGCCCGACGGCGGCATGGATCGTGCTCACGGAGGCCGAGCGCACGCTCGATCGCGCCCGAGCCGCCCATGAAGAGGCGAGGGCCCTCGCCGAGGCGATCGGCTGGCCAGGTCCCGAGGCGCTCGTGCTCCTGGGACGAGGCGCCGCCGGCCGAACGTGAGCTGCGCCTGACGCGACTTCGCCGCCGGCCTCGACCTCGGCCTCGAGGATTGGGGGACGGCCCAGGGCAACGCGCGCCGAGCTGGCCGCGCGCTTCGAGGATCTGCACGGGCGCGGATACCGCCTGATGGTCACGGCGCTCGGTCACGGCTCCCTCGACCCGGATCGGCGAGGTGCTCGTCGAGGGGGTCCCGATCGAGACCGTCGAGGCGCCGCTCGTCGACCGGGTTCGTGTTCGCGGCCGGCAAGCTGGCCGTCGCCACGGAGGAAGACCTGTTCGGCTCCCGCCGGCACACGCGCACCGCCCCCCGACTCACGCGCCGGCGCACCGTGGGCTCGATCGCCGATGAGCTGGAGCCCGGCGACTTCGCCGTGCACCGGATCCACGGGGTGGCGCGGTACGCGGGGATCACGCACCGCGAGCTCGCCGGAGCCGAGCGCGACTACCTGGTGCTGGAGTACGCGCAGGGCGACAGTCTCTTCGTCCCGAGCGACCGGTGGGGATGGTCGCGAGGTACGTCGGCGGCGACGTCCCCGCGGATGCACCGGATGGGGGGCAGCGACTGGGCCCGTGCCACCACCAAGGTCAAGCGGGCCGTCCGCGACATGGCCGGCGAGCTCGTTCGGCTCTACACCGTGCGGATGTCGGTGCCCGGGCACGCGTTCGGGCCCGACGCGCCGTGGCAGGCCGAGCTCGAGGACGCCTTCCCGCACGAGGAGACGGCGCGACCAACTCGTCGCGATCGACGACGTCAAGCGCGGACATGGAGCAGGACCAAGCCCGATGGATCGGCTGATCTGCGGCGACGTCGGGTTCGGCAAGACCGAGATCGCCCTGCGGGCGGCCTTCAAGGCGGTGATGGACGGCAAGCAGGTCGCGGTGCTGGTGCCGACGACCCTGCTCGCCGAGCAGCACTTCATCACCCTGTCCGAGCGGTTCGCGCCGTTCCCCGTCACGGTGAGGATGCTCAGCCGCTTCGTCTCGAGCGGCCGAGCAGCGCCGGGTGGTTCAGGACGCCAAGGACGGCAAGGTCGACGTCGTGATCGGCACCCATCGGCTGCTGGGGCGGACATGGCGTTCGCCGACCTCGGCCTGCTGATCGTCGACGAGGAACAGCGGTTCGGCGTGTCGCACAAGGAGCGGCTCAAACAGTTCCGGGCCAGCGTCGACGTGCTGACGATGACGGCGACGCCGATCCCCCGGACGCTCGAGATGGCGCTCACCGGCATCCGCGAGATGAGCACGATCGACACGCCGCCCGAGGATCGCCAGCCGGTGCTCACGTACGTCGGCTCGTACGACGAGGGGCTCGCCCTCGGCGCGGTCCGCCGCGAGCTGCTGCGGGAGGGCCAGGTCTTCTGGGTCCACAACCGCGTGGCCACGATCGAGCGGCAGGCCGCGTGGCTCCAGGAGCGAGCTGCCCGAGGCCCGGATCGTCGTCGCGCACGGCCAGATGGACGAGGACGCAGCTCGAGCGGCGGATGATGCAGTTCTGGAACCGCGAGGCCGACGTGCTCGTGTGCTCGACGATCATCGAGAGCGGCCTCGACGTGCCGAACGCGAACACGCTGATCGTCGACCGTGCCGACCGACTGGGGCTGGCCCAGATGTACCAGCTCCGTGGGCGCGTCGGGCGCAGCGCGGAGCGCGCGTTCGCCTACCTGTTCTTCCCGCCCGAGCGCGAGATGACCGACGAGGCGCGGGAGCGACTGGCCACGATCGGCAAGCACCAGGCCCTGGGGAGCGGCTTCCAGATCGCGCTGCGCGATCTCGAGATCCGCGGCGCGGGCAACCTGCTGGGCGCCGAGCAGAGCGGACACATCGCCGCCGTCGGATTCGACGCCTACGCGCGGATCCTGCAGGAGTCGATGGCCGAGATGAAGGGCGAGGAGATCCCGGTCGAAGCCGAGCTGCGGATCGACCTGCCGGTGAAGGCGTTCGTCCCGCCGGGATGGGTCGAGCAGGAGTCGCTGCGGCTCGAGCTCTACCGGCGGATATCGATGGCGTCGAACCACGAGGCGCTCGAGCAGATCCGCCGCGAGACCGTCGACCGATTCGGTGAGCTGCCCGAGCCAGGTGGAGACGCTGTTCGCGATCGCGTCGTTGCGGGCCTCGTGCCGCAGCGCTGGGCGTCGAGGAGATGTCCACGTACAAGGATCAGGTCCGCCTCCGGCCGGTGGACATCGAGGAGCGGTTCCTCGCCGATCTCGACACCCGCATCTACAAGGCCACCTATCACGACACGACCCGGACCCTGAACCTGGAGCCGGAGCGAGTCTTCGGCGCCGATCTCGTCCGGTTCGTCGAGCGGAACCTCGTGGAGGCGCTGACCGGCGAGATCAGTCTTGCCGATGCCGTGGCGACCGGCGTCGTGCACGGGCCCGTAGACGCTCCCGGCCCGTAGACTTGCCGCTCGTGAAGACTCCCGAACGCTCCGTCTCGTTGCCCTGCCCGTCGTCGCGATCGTGCTGCTCGCCGCCTGCGCCTCATCGGGTGGGTCCGAGGCCGCCGCGACCGTCGGCGACGCAGGAGATCCCCGATACCGAGCTCGAGATGGAGGCGAACCTGTTCCGGTTCCTGTCGGCGATCAACCAGCAGCCGTGCGGCGGCCGGCCGTCGAGGGCGAGTCGCCCGAGTCGGCCTGCAACCGGTTCGCGCTCAGCCAGCTGATCCTGAACGAGATCGTGACCGACGCCGCCGCCGACCTCGAGATCGAGGTGGCCCCCAAGCAGATCGACGACATCATCGCCGAACCTCGATGGATCGCTCGGCGCCGAGGCCGTCGACACCGCACTGACCGAGCAGGGCATCACGCGGGAAGACCTACGGGTGCTGGCCGAGCAGGTCCTGCTCTTCCAGGCCGCGCAGGCCGCCGTCGCCGAACGCGAGGTCGACGACGATGCCCTGCGAGCGCTCTACGAGGAGCAGATCCTGCGATCTCACCACCGTCGAGGTGGACGCATATCCTCGTGGAGAGCGAGGGCGAGGCCGACGACGTCTACGCATCAGGTGACGGCGCCGGGTTCCACGCGCGCCGACTTCAAGGACACTGGCCGAAGAGGTCTCGACCGATCCCGCCGTCGCCGAGAACGGCGGCACCTACGCGGCGGCACCGGCCGGCGGATACGTCCCCGAGTTCGCGAACGCCGCCGTCGCGCTGGAGCCCGGCGAGATCTCCAAGCCCGTCAGACCGAGTTCGGGTGGCACGTGATCCGGCTCGAGGACAAGCAGGTCACGCCGTTCGAAGAGGCCAAGGCCTCGCTGCTCCAGGGCGGCTCGGGCGCCGTGTTCAACGAATGGATCCGCTCGACGGCGGCCGAGTTGGGCATCGACGTGAACCCCGATACGGACGATGGGACGAAGAGACACTCACGGTCGTGGTCGTCCGACAGCACCGATCCCAGCGCCGAGCCGACCGGGGCGGAGTCGTCGGCGACGGGGCTCGGCCACGCCGTGAGCGGAGGGACGCCGCGCGCGGACGACCTCCTCGCACACGTCCCCGACGGCCCCGTGCCGTCATCCCAGCAGGGCGAGCGGCTGCTCGACCTCGTCCGCGTGATGGCGCGGCTCCGCGGTCCGGGCGGGTGCCCGTGGGATGCCGAGCAGACCCATCAGAGCCTCGCCCGCCACCTGCTCGAGGAGACGCACGAGTTGCTCGAGGCGATCGACGCCGAGCGATCGACGACGCGATCCGCGACGAGCTCGGCGACGTGCTGCTCCAGGTCGTCTTCCACGCGCAGATGGCCGCCGAGGAGGGCGCGTGGGACGTCGACGACGTGGCCCAGGGCCTGATCGCCAAGCTGATCCACCGCCATCCGCACGTCTTCGGCGAGGTCGAGGTCGAGGGTGCGGACGAGGTGCTCGTGAACTGGGAGAAGCTCAAGGCCGAGGAGGCCGGCGAGCGCCGGGGCGTGGAGGAGGGCATCCCCGACTCGCTCCCCGCGCTCGCGCGCGCGGCCAAGGTCCAGCGTCGGGCCGCCGGATGGGGGTTCGAGTGGCGATCGGTCGATTCCGCGATCGCGGCGCTGCGCGAGGAAGTTCGCGAGCTCGCCGAGGCCACGCCCGACGAGGCCGAGGCCGAGCTGGGCGACGTGCTGTTCGCCGCCGTGGCGGTGGCGCGCAAGCACGGGGTCGACGCCGAGAGCGCCCTGCGTCGCACCGTACGCACCTTCTCGGAGCGGTACGAACGGTTCACACGGATGGCGGCCGACCGTGACCTGGATGTGGAGACGGCGTCCGAGGACGAGCTGCGCGCCCTCTTCCGGGAGGCCCGATGATCCCGACGCGCGACGACATCCGCGCGGCGTACGACCGCGTGCGCTCCCACGTCCGGCGGACCCCGGTGATCAGCCCGGGCGCCGGGTCGTTCGGGCTCGACCTCGATCTCGCGTGCAAGCTCGAGCTGCTTCAGCACACGGGCTCGTTCAAGCCGCGGGGGGCCTTCAACAAGATGCTGTCCTCCGACGTCCCCGCCGAGGGGGTGCTCGCGGCGAGCGGCGGCAACTTCGGACTCGCGGTCGCCTACGCCGCCGGCCGGCTGGGCCACGCAGCGGAGATCTTCGTTCCCTCGACGTCGCCGGCGGCCAAGATCGACCGGATCCGAGGGCTGGGCGCCACCGTGCGGGTCGTCGACGGCTACTTCCACGAGGCGAACGAGGCGCGCGTCGAGCGCGCCGCCGAGACCGGGGCCTTGTCGATGCATCCGTACGACCAGCCGGAGGTCGTGGCGGGCCAGGGCACGATCGGGCTCGAGTTGAGCGATCAGACGCCCGAGACGGACACGGTGCTGGTGGCCGTGGGAGGGGGAGGCCTGATCGGCGGCATCGCGTCGTGGTTCGCCGGCGACGTGACGGTCGTCGGGGTGGAGCCCGAGTTGTCGAGCTGCATGGACCGCGCGCTGCGCGCGGGCGCCCCCGTCGAGAGCCCCGTCGGCGGCGTGGCCGCCGACTCGCTCGGCCCGCGACAGGTGGGCGAGATCGCCTTCGAGGTCGCCGAGCGGTTCGTCGACCGGATCGTGCTCGTGGACGACGACTCGATCTGCGCCGCGCAGTTCGCGATATGGCGTGAGCTGCGCCTGATCGCCGAGCCCGGCGGCGCCACGGCGCTCGCCGCGCTGATCGCCGGCGCGTACGTGCCCGCGCGGGATGAGCGCGTCGTCGTCTTGATCTGTGGCACGAACTGCGACCCCGACTCCGTGATCGATGGGTCGACGCCGTGACGGGCGCCGAGGACCTCGAGCGGGCCAGCGCGTTCGATCGCAGGCTGATGGACCGACTGTCGACCGAGGTGGTCAGGTTCGACGGTGGGGTCGCCTACCTCGACGACGAGTTCCCCCTTCGCTACGACAGCAACGTCTTGTGGGTGGATCGACCCGGCGCGGCGCCCGTCGAACGCTGGGTCGAGGAGGCCGACCGCATCCTCGGCGGGCGTGGCATGCGGCATCGCGGCATCTTCATCGCAGACGCCGAGGCCGCGCGCCGGCTGACGATGGGGTTCATCGACCACGGGTACGCGCTCGACGGCGGCGTGCTGCTCGTCCAGCGGAACGAGCCCGATCGCGCCCACGACCTGAGCCTCGTCGAGGAAGCGTCGTTCGAGCAGCTGCGCCCGACCATGGAGAAGATCGTCCGGCGCGAGCCGTACGCGACGAGCGACGAGGTGGTCCGGCAGCTCACGGATTACCGAGGCAAGCTCGCCCGGCGGATCGGAGCCAGGTTCTTCACGGTCCGCGTGGATGGCGAGTACGCCGGGTGCTGCGAGATGTACATCCAGGGCAACGAGGCGCAGGTGGAGGGCGTGGACACCCTCGAGGAGCACCGGGGGCAGGGCATCGCCAGCGCGTTCGTGCTGCGCGCCGCCGCGGAGGCGCGGGCCGCAGGGGCCGAGTGGGTCCACCTGTGGGCCGACGCCGACGATTGGCCGCGCCACTGGTACGAGCGCCTCGGCTTCGTCGAGGCCGTCGAGACGGCGGATAAGTTCGATCGCTGGCCCGACGGGGAGCGACCACCGAGCGCGGCGAAATCCACCCAGGCTTGAGGGGCTCCGGTACCATCGGTCCCCCATGTCCCTGATCGATTCCATCCGCGCCCGCCAGATCCTCGATTCCCGCGGCAACCCCACCGTCGAGGTCGACGTCTGGCTGGACGATGGGGCGTTCGGCCGGGCTGCGGTCCCCAGCGGCGCCTCGACCGGCGAGCACGAGGCGCTCGAGATGCGCGACGGGGACGATGCCTTCGGCGGGCGCGGCGTGTTGTCGGCGGTGGCCAACGTGAACGGGCCGATCGCCGACGTCATCGGGGCGATCGACGCGTTCGATCAGCGCGAGGTCGACCGGGTCCTGATCGACCTCGACGGCACGGCCGACAAGTCGGCCATGGGGGCCAACGCGGTGCTGGGCGTCTCGCTCGCGGTGGCGCGCGCGGCCGCGGATTCGGCCGGCCAGCCCCTGTGGCGCTACCTGGGCGGCCCCAACGCTCACGTGCTGCCTACCCCGATGCTCAACGTGATCAACGGCGGAGCGCACGCCAACAACGAACTCGAGCTGCAGGAGTTCATGTTCATGCCCGTGGGCGCGGTCTCGTTCTCCGAGGGCCTGCGTTGGGGTGTCGAGTGCTTCCACGCGCTCCGGGCGCTGTTGTCCGACAAGGGTCTGCCCACCGCCGTCGGCGACGAAGGCGGGTTCGCGCCCGAGGTCGCCACCGGCGCGGAGGCGCTCGAGATGCTGATGCTCGCGATCGAGGCCGCCGGCTTGAGCGCGGGCGACGAGATGGCGCTGGCGATGGACCCCGCCGCCTCGGAGTTCTACTCCGACGGCACGTACCGCCTGGAGGGAGCCCAACGCACGGCCGACGACATGGTCGAGTACTGGTCGGGCCTGCTCGACCGGTTCCCGATCGCCTCGATCGAGGATCCGCTCGCCGAGGACGACTGGGATGGATGGGCGACGCTCACGGCCGCCCTCGGGGGTCGCGCCCAGATCGTCGGCGACGACCTGTTCGTGACGAACGCGGAGCGGCTCGAGCGCGGCCTGCGCGAGTCCTCGGCCAACGCGATCCTGATCAAGGTCAACCAGATCGGCACGCTGACCGAGACGCTCGACGTCATGGATCTGGCCGCGCGCTCGGGCTACGGCGTCGTGGTGTCGCACCGAAGCGGGGAGACCGAGGACACGACGATCTCGGATCTCGCCGTCGCGACGAACGCCGGCCAGATCAAGACCGGTGCCCCCAGCCGCGGAGAGCGAACCGCGAAGTACAACCAGCTGCTGCGGATCGAACAGGAGCTGGGGGAGCAGGCCCGATACGCGGGTGCGAGCAGGATGGCGGGGGCCGGGTAGGCGATGGACCACGCGGCCCCTTCCCCTGCCGCTCGTGAGGCGCCCCGGCCGGTCGCCGAGCGGCCCGCCCGCACCGCGCGCCTGTCCGCGCGCGGTGCCGCGCTGGCCGTCGTCGTCGTGTTCCTCCTCACGCTGGCGGTGGCGCCGTTTCGGATCCTGCTCGAACAGCGGGGCCAGCTGGGCGAGCTGGAACGCCAGACCACGGAGCTTCGGCAGGAGAGCGCCGAGCTACATGCCCAGATCGACCTGCTCAACGACCCCCGGAACCTCGAGCGCCTGGCCCGGGAATGCCTCGGGATGGTGCACCCGGGTGAGATCGCGTTCGTGACCGTGCCTAAGCACGGTCCACCGCCCGCGCCGCGCTGCTAGGCGCGTTCGAACCTGACGTTGGCCGCTCGGCATACCTCGCGATAGCCGATGCGCCGATACAGGGCGTTCGAGGTCGGGTTCGCCATGTCGGTGAACAGGAAGCAGAACCGCCTGCCGCCCGACAGCAGCGCGGCGCTCTGCTCGGCGACCAGGCTGGTGGCGTAGCCGTTCCCACGGTGCGCGGGCGGTGTGTATACCGGGCCGATCCGGATGCCGTTGGGGGTCGGCCCTCCGAAGCTCGACATCGACACGGGCAGGTCGCCAACCTCCCAGAGCCAGATGCCCGCGTCGGGCGCTCCGTCCAGGCGTGCGGCGAGCCGCTGACGCGTGCCACCGTCGGGGGGTTCGTGCGGGAGGGCCTCGGCCGAGAAGTCGTCTATCCATCGCTCCAGGAGGTCGAGATCGTCCGGGGTCGCCGCTTTCGACCCGCCGGGCGCGGCCGCAGGCGTCTCGACGGCCTCGAGCGCGTAGACGCCCTCCTCGCGGAGGGTCGTGGCGCGAACACCCGTGGCCTCGGCCCAGCGGCTCGCGAACACGTCGACCTCGGGGATGGCGCCCTCGACGCCGGGCGGCGACACACCGGTCTCGCCGAGGTGGGCGATCAAGGCGTCGAAGGCGCCCGGGTCGAGCGGCCGGGAGATCACGAGCGGGAAGGGCGGCGTCATCATGCCGACGAGCACGGGCGTATCCTCGCGGCGCACCTCCCACAGGCGGAACGAATCGTACTCGTCGGGCCGGGTGACCAGTGTCGAGCTGAGGCCCAGGAGGAGGTTGTGACGCGGCTCGTCGGCGACGAGCATCGGTCCGACGGCGTCGAGGAAGGACCGCGGATCGTCGAACGTTCGCACCTGCATCCCGAGAGACTAGGCGACGACCGAGCGTGGCTGGTCGCGTTGACGCGCTAGAACGATTCGCGCACACTGAGCCTCCCGACGCGCGGGATAGCCTGCGCGCGCCATGGAAGGAGCAACTGATCGCTGAGATCGAAGTCGGAGCGGTGATCGACGGCACCGTCGAGCGCATCACTCCCTACGGCGCGTTTCTCAAGCTCGAGGACGGCCGACTCGGACTCGTCCACATCTCCGAGATCGACCGGAACTACGTGAAGGACGTGCACGACCACCTGCACGAGCAGGACGTCGTCCAGGCCAAGGTGCTGGCCATCAAGGAAGACGGCAAGATCGATCTCTCGATCAAGCAGCTCCAGGACCCGCCCCCGGAGCGGCGCCCGCGCCGCGGCGCGGATCCCGAGTTCGAGCAGATGCTCAAGAAGTTCATGCGCTCGAGCGAGGAACGCCAGGTCGACTACAAGCGCGCCGTCGAGCACAAGCGCAAGTAGCGGACGGTGGCACCGCCACCTCGGTCGCCATGACGGGATCGGTCCAGCAACGTGAGCTCCGAGCGTTGGACCTGCTCGCCGTGCGCGAGCAGCTCGGTCGCGAGCCCTCCGTTGCGTTCGCGGTGATCGCTCGCTGCACGGGCGGGCATCCGCTCGTGATCCGCAACGCGCCGATCGACGACCGCGGCGACCCGTTCCCCACGACGTTCTGGCTCACGTGTCCCGAGACGGTGAAGGCGGTCGCGAGGATCGAGTCCGAGGGGTGGATCGCCTCGTTGAACGAGCGGGTCCAAGACGACGAGGCGTTCGACGAGGCGCTCGAGCGTGCGCACCAGGCCTACGCGGATGAGCGCGCCGAGGACCATGCGCCCGCCGGGGCCTGGGGCGGCGTCGCGGGCACACGCACCGGCATCAAGTGCCTGCATGCGCACTACGCCTATCACCTCGCCGGGGGCGACGATCCGGTCGGCGCGTGGGTGGCCGAACGCGTCGAGCCCGTCCACGATGAACATCCGGGGCGCGTCGCGGCGATCGACCAGGGCACGAACTCGATCCGACTCCTCGTGATGGAGCCCGGCGCCGGCGCCGCGCCGCCCACCGAGATCGCCCGTGACATGGTGATCACGCGCCTCGGCCGCGGCGTCGACCAGACCGGCCGGCTGGACCCCGATGCCCTCGCGCGAACGATCGACGTGCTCGCCCGATTCTGTCGTCGTGCGCGGCACCTCGGTGCCGAGCGCATCCGGGTCGGGGCGACGAGCGCCGTGCGGGACGCCTCGAACCGCGATGCCTTCGTCGACGCCGTGCTCGAGCACGCCGACGGGCTCCCGGAAGTGCTCGCGGGCGAGCGCGAGGCCGAGCTGTCCTTCCTCGGTGCCACCCACGGCCTCGACGCGAGCGATGCGCCGGGACCGCTCCTGCTGTTCGACATCGGCGGCGGGTCCACCGAGTACATCGTCGGCGACCACGGCGGGCGGGTCGAGGGCGCCGTCACGACCCAGATGGGGAGCGTCCGGCTCACCGAGCGGTGGGTCACGACGGACCCGCCGACACCCGACGCGCTCGCCCGGATGACCGAGGACATCGATCGTCTGCTCGACGAGGTCGAGGGCGCCGTGCCTGCCGCGAGCGCCGCGTCGACGCTGCTGGCCGTCGCCGGCACGGCGACGACCCTGCAGGCCCTCGCCCTGGATCTGGCCCGCTACGACCCGGATCTGATCCATCGATCCTGGCTCCTGCTCGCCGACGCGGAGCGGCTCCTGGCCGACCTCGTCGCCATGACGAACTCCGAGCGGGCCGCGCTGCCCGTGATGGCGCCTGGGCGCGGCGACGTGATGGTGGCGGGCACGCTCATCTTCGTGCGAACGCTGCGCCGGTTCGGGTTCGACCGAGCCCTCGTGAGCGAGAGCGACATCCTCGACGGCCTGGCCCTGGAGATGCTCGACATCCGGTAACCTGCGTTGCCGGATGACCAAACGCTCCCGCGAACGTCACCTCGCCAAGCTGTCCGCTCGTCGCCAGGCCGAACGCAAGGCCGCGAAGCGACGGCGCGACACGGTCGTGGGCATCGTCGTCGGGGTGATCGCGATCGGCTTGCTCGTCGTCTTGGGCAACCTGTTCCTCGCGGGCGACGAGCCCGCTCCCGCGGCAAGCGGTCCGACCGGCATCACGGGTCCGAGCGGTCCCAGCGGCGTCTCGGGCCCGAGCGCATCCCCCACGAAGGCCCCCAAGCCCGGGACCCAGACGGGCACGGTGGAGCCGACGCCGGCGAGCGCCACCGTCGCGTGCGGCGCCGAGAAGCCGGCCGACGCCGACGACCCCAAGCCGCAGTTCGCGGGCCCGCCCCCGATGAAGGTCGACGCGAAGACGACGTACACGGCGACGATGGTGACCTCGTGCGGCACGATCGTGTTCGAGCTCGATCCGAAGGCCGCGCCCCAGACCGTGAACAGCTTCGTGTTCCTCGCCAACAAGGGGTACTTCGACGGCCAGTACATCCACCGGATCGACTCGTCGATCGACGTGCTCCAAGGGGGCGACCCCACCGGCACGGGCTCGGGCGGACCGGGCTACACGATCCCCGACGAGCTCGGCGCGGACATGAGCTACGTGCCGGGGACCCTCGCGATGGCCAACGCGGGTCCGAATACCGGAGGCTCGCAGTTCTTCATCATCACGGGGCCGAACGGAACACAGCTGGACTCGGTGCCCAACTACACGATCTTCGGACAGGTAACGCAGGGCCTCGACGTCGCTCAGCAGATCCAGCAGCTGCCGGTCGTCGACCCCGCCGGCGGGATCGCCGGGCAGCGCCCGGTCGACGCGATCTACATCGAGTCGGTGACGATCGAGGAGTCCTGAGCCCGGCCGAGGCGGGAGCGCGTCACTCGCTCGCCAGCCACGCGTCGATGCCGTCCCGGATCGTCCGCTTGAGGTCGGCGTCGGCGAACGACGCGTCCACTCCGGCCCGGGCGATGTCGGCCAGCCGCTCGTCGCCGTAGCCCCAGGTGCGCCGCGCGGCCTCGTAGACGTCGGTGAGCCAGGCCCCGAACATCGGCGGATCGTCGGAATTGAGGGTCACGATCACGCCGGCGGCGCGCAGCCGCTCGAACGGGTGGTCGTCCAGCGAGCCGTAGACGCGCGTCGCCACGTTGGATACCGGCGAGACCTCCAGCGGGATCTCGTGCTCGGCGAGGTGCTCGACCAGGGCCGGGTCCGTGATCGACGCCACGCCGTGCCCGATGCGGTCCGGACGATACGACTCCAGCGTGGCCCACACGTTCCGGGCGCCCGCCCACTCGCCGGCGTGGGGGACCGATCGCAGGCCGGCGTCCCTGGCCCGGGCGAAGTGCGGAGCGAACAGCTCGACCTCGGTGCGCTCGCTGCCCGCACAGTTGAGCGCCACCACCCCTCGATCGGCGAACTTCAGCGCGACCTCGAGCACGCGGTCGGCCTCCTCTACCCCCAGGTCGCGGACGATGTCGGGGGTCACGCGCACGATCACGCCGGTGTCGCGCTGGCCCGCCGCCAGCCCGTCCAGCACCGCCTCGATCGGCCCGTACCAGTCGCCCCCGAGCCGCTCCGCGTGATTCGACGGCGAGAACACGGCCTCCGCGTAGCGGACGCCGTTCGCCGCCAGGTCCTCACAGACCTCGTAGCCGAGCCGTCGGAAGTCGTCGGGGTCGTTCATCAGGCCGCACATCGCGACGTACTGATCGATGAAGTCCAAGAACCCGTCGAAGCGCCACGTATCGCCTTCAAGGCCGGTCGGCAGCGCGAGGCCCTGCCGGTCCGCGAGATCGCGCACCGTGGCGGCCCGCATCGATCCTTCGAGGTGGATGTGGAGCTCCGCCTTGGGGAGCGTGGACAGGTCTCGCATCCACCGATGGTATCGGCGCTGAATGTCCCTCCACCCGGCACAGAGGCCTGTGCTCCCGGGTGCATAGGTTCGGCCCGGTCGACGATACCGAGATTGAGTAAGTTTGAGTGCTCACGTTCGGCCTGAGCACCGCAACGCGTCGGGCCGCCGATCCGAACCGATGGGAGCGTCCCATGGAAGCAACCGAAGAGCTCGGCCGGACCCAGAGGCCTGATCGGCTCAGGGGTCTCAACGTCGGTGCCGGCATCCTCCATCTGGTCCAGGGGATCCTCATCCTCGTCCTCGCGACCGACTTCGCACTCCCCGTGATGTCCTTCTTCCTGGTATCCGAGCCGGGTAGGAACCCCACGCTCCAGCCGGATCCGCAGGTGCTGTTCGATATGCGGATCGGACCGCTCGTTGCCGCGTTCCTCCTCCTGTCCGCGCTCGCACACCTGCTCATCGCCTCCCGCGGGTATCCGTGGTACCGCGCGAACCTGTCTCGCGGCATGAACCCCGGGCGGTGGATCGAATACTCGGTGAGCTCGACGGTCATGATCGTGGTCATCGCCATGCTGGTGGGCATCTACGACGTGGCAGCGCTTATCCTCATCGCCGCCGTCAACGCCTGCATGATCCTGTTCGGATGGGTGATGGAGGTGCACAACCAGACGACGGAACGAACGAACTGGCTCTCGTACTGGTTCGGGGTGTTCGCCGGCGCGATCCCGTGGGTCGTGATCGCCATCTACCTCGCCGGTGCCGGGAGCGGCGACATGAAGCCGCCGACGTTCGTCTACTTCATCTTCTTCTCGATATTCCTGTTCTTCAACGTCTTCGCCTTCAACATGGTGCTGCAGTACCGCCGGGTCGGTCGATGGCGCGACTACCTGTACGGTGAGCGCGTGTACATCCTTCTCAGCCTCACGGCGAAATCCTTGTTGGCTTGGCAGGTCTTCGCGGGCACGCTGCGCCCCGCTTAGGACGCTGACGTGACGAGCGTGGACGATCACATCGAGAGGTCGCTCGCGATCGCGGCGGTATCCGACACGCTCGGGATACCGGTGCCGACGATCAGATCTTGGGAGCGGCGCTACGGATTCCCTTCGCCTGCGAGGACCCGTGGGAGGCACCGTCGCTATGCGGCCGCAGAGATCGATCAGTTGCGAGCCCTTCGGGATGCGATCGCGCAGGGGCACTCGGCGCGCGAGGCGGCCGCGATGCTCCGAGACGGGCCAGCCGACGCTTCGATCCGCCGACCCGAGGTCGACGAGCTGTTGAAGGCCGCGATCGACCTCGATCCGAACGCGGCTCGGGCCGTTCTGGACGGCGCTACCGAGTCGCTGGGTGCGGAGGGGGCCGCGGTCGAGGTGGCCCTGCCCGCCCTCCATGAGGTAGGGGACCGCTGGGAGACCGGGACCTGCGACGTGGCGAACGAGCATCTGATGACGCAAGCCGTCCGGGCGTGGCTGGCTCGCCTGCTGACCCTATCGCCGCCACCGGCCACGCCGGCCCCGGTCGTCCTGGCGTGCGGGCCCAAGGAGCTCCACACCGCCGGTCTCGAGGCGTTCGGCGTGATCCTCGCCCGGCGCGGGTGGTCCGTGACGCTCCTGGGCGCGCTGACGCCCACGGATTCACTCGTGATGGCGGTGACCCAGACCCGGGCTCCTGCGGCCGTGGTCGTCGCTCAGCGAAGCGTGAACCGTCGCAGCACCCTGGAGTCGATCGAGGCGATCGATCGGGCGCTCGGGGTCCGTGTCTTCTATGCGGGGGGCGCCTTCGCGTCGCCGGCCTCGCGACGTGGCGTGCCCGGCACCTATCTCGGAACCGATCTGATCGAAGCCGCCGGGGTTATCGAGTCGACGCTCATCCGCGCGTGACCGTCGTGGTCGCCGGGTGTCGAGCCAGCTCCTAGCGATCCGCCCCACCGGCATCTTGAGAGAGCGCCTTCTCGGCGGCCTCACGGAAACCAATCGGGTGGATCTGCGGGAACAGGCGCCCGCCCGCGCCGTCGCGTACGACGGTAGGCGTAGACATGCCATCGATCAGCGGGCGGGCCAGCTCCGAGGGCACGGAGGTCGTCAACCCGCACCACAGCGACGAGAGCCGGGGTGTGAGCACGGGCACGCCGACGATCACCCTGGTCTTGCCTTGGAGCGCGGCATAGGTCATCAGCATCTCGCGGAAGGAGATCGCCTCGGCACCACCTATCTCCACCACCGTTCGATGTTGGCTCGCTCGCAGCGAGATCGCAGCGAGCAGGTACTCGACCACGTCCGCGAGGGCGATCGGCTGGGATCGAGTGTCTACCCAGCGGGGGACGATCATCGCGGGGAGATGGTCGACGAGGTCCCGGAGCAACCGGAACGAGGCGCTCTCCGAGGCTACGACCATCGCTGCGCGGAACTCGACCACCGGCGGGCCCAGCTCGGCGAGGATCTCGCCGACCTCGTGCCGGCTCGCCAAGTGGGGAGACAGCCTATCCTCGTCGCTCCCGAGTGCGCCCAGGTACACCACCCTGTCGACGCCGGCGCTCTTCGCCGCACGCGCGAAGCTCGCGGCGCCGAGCCGGTCCTGTTCCTCGAAGCTGGATACGCCCGGCTCCATCGAGTGGACGAGGTAGTAGGCGACCTCCACCCCTTCCAGAGCGTCAGCGATCGTGCCGGGTCGTGTGACGTCAAGCTCTGCCGGTCTGAGATCTGGCCACCGACCGGCCAATTCGTGTGGCTTCCTGCCGGCCGGAACCGGGTTGATCCCTTCGCGCACGAGGCGCTCGACCAGACGCGATCCGATCACGCCGCTGGCCCCCGTGACCAGGACCGCGCCGTCGTCGACCCCCGCTCGACGTCCTGCTCCGGGTGTTACTGCGTCGGGGCGGGGCGCGATGTCGCTCACCGTCCCAGGATGATCTGTCGGACGTCGGTGCGACCGGCGCGGAATCCACCCTCGCAGTAGGAAAGGTAGTAGCGCCACATCCTCCGGAACCGTTCGTCGAACCCGAGCGCGACCACATCCTCCGCGCGTGCATCGAAGTTCTCGAGCCAGCTCCGGAGCGTTCGCGCGTAGGATCCTCCGTAGCCACGGTCCTCGAGCCGGTTCAGCCCGTGTGTCCGGGCCAGGTCGTTGATCACCATCGGGGCCGGAACCTGACCCCCAGGAAAGACGTAGCGGCGCACGAAGTCCGGGTTCTGGTTCGACGACTCCCAGTGGGCATCGCGAACGACGATCGCCTGCAGCGCGATCGTTCCGCCGGGCCTGGTGAGATCGTGGAGTCGACGGAAGTACTCCGCCCATCGGGATCGGGGGATCGACTCGACCATCTCGATCGAGACGACGCGATCGAACATCCCTTCCGTCTGGCGGAAATCTTCGAGCCTGACCTCGACGCGGTCCGCCAACCCCCGGTCTGCGACGAGTTTCGCTACGTGGTCGCGTTGTTGTTCTGACACGGTGATCGCCGTGACCCGGCAGCCGGCCCGCTCGGCCGCATAGACCGCGAAGCCGCCCCAGCCGCAGCCGATATCGAGGACCCGATCGCCCTCATCGAGCCCGGCGGAATCCGCGAGCCGTCGGTACTTCTCGAGCTGCGCCTCCTCCAGAGTCATGCCGTCCCGGGCGAAGATCGCCGATGAGTAGGTCATCGTGGGGTCGAGCCACAGGGCGAAGAAGTCGTTGCCGAGGTCGTAGTGCTCGACGATGCGTGAGAGTGGCCCGCGCAGGGCCGCGGCGTTGCCGATCCGTCGCCAGATGGCCTTGCCGGCGCGTTCGATCTGCCCCGGCATCCGATCTTCGCCCTCGAGGTGGAGGGCACCGAGTTCGATCAGGGAAGCGAGCTCGGGCGAATCGAATTCACCCTCGATGTATCCGTCCGCGAGCCCGATCGCCCCGACCGTCATCAGGCGTCGTAGGAGACGGGTGTCGTGCACCTTGACCTCCGCGATCGGACCATCGTCCCGCCCGTCGTAGAGACGCCGCCGTCCATCCGGGAGCTCAACCGCGAGGCTCCCTCTTCGGACCCTGCTCCCGATCGCGGCGAGGATGGACCGATCGATGGTTGCCGGAGGGTTCACGCGGCCTCCCTCGCCTGTCCTTCCTCAGGGTCGAGGATCGTCACGGGGTGCATCGGTGGTGCCCCCCGTCGCCGGTACGGTGCACCCTTCAGCCAGAGCTTGACGGCCTCGAGGTGGATCCCTCCGATGACCTTCAGGGTCACGAGCGGGTAGGTGAAGAATGCCCCGGCCAGGCGTCGGCTGTCGATGGGAGCCCTGCGCGCGGTCAGAGCGACGTCGAGGACACGTCCCCTCCGCACGGTCTCGCGCACCACGATCGAGAGCCGCTCATCGGGGACCCTCGTGCGGAAGTCATAGCTGGCGTCCATGTCGATGAACGGCGAAACGAACAGCTCCTTTCGAAACGCCCGCCGGACCACATCCCCCGGTACGACCCCGGGTCGCACCGGGACCAGGTAGGCGTGCCCCTGGCCGAAGGTATTCGATACCTCATACAGGATCGCGCGCAGGTCACCCGAGCGATCGTGGCAGAACCAGACGGAGAGCGGGTTGAACGTGTACCCGAGGATCCGCGGGAACGACAGGATCCGGATCGGACCCCCCTCGAGATCTATGCCCGCTTCCGCAAGGTGATCCTCGATCCAGGGCCGCAGTGGGGAACCATCCCGGGGCCCATGATCGGCGGTATGGAAGCTGACCGGGCCGGCTCGGTCGACGGTGAAGCCCGGCAGGATCCGGTCGAGCTCGCTCAACTCATCGAGGTCGAGCAGGGCATACCAGACGCGGTAGCTCAAGCGATGGCGCTTCGGGAAGTGTCGGGTGTGGGTGACCTGACCCATGTAGAGAGCCGAGTGCACGCTCATGCGGCGATCGTCCGCTGCGGCGAGGATCGACGCTGGGCCGGAGTCGACCACCACGGGGCGGGGGAGTCGAGAGCTGCGGCCACCTTCAAGCCCGACCGCAAGCCGTCCTCGTGGAACCCGTTGCCGCAGTAGCTGCCGCAGAACCAGGTCCTGCGAGCGCCTTGGAGCGATCCGATCTCTCCCTGAGCGATCGCGGCCCGCGCGTCGAACTGCGGATGGTCGTAGGCGTACTCGCCCTCGGCGTCTCGGGGCTCGCGCGAAGGGTTGAGGGTCACGATCACGGGCCGCTCGGTCTCGAGGTTCTGGAGGCGGTTCATCCAGTAGGACACCGAGACTCGCTCGCTGCCGTCGCCAGCACGTTCGGCCAGGTAGTTCCAACTCGACCAGACCCTGCGTCGCCGAGGCATCAGCGAGGGGTCACGATGTAGAACGACTCGGTTCCGCTGGTAGCGGAACGCGGAGAGCGCACGCCGTTCCTCGTCGGTGGCGTCGTCCCCGAGGATCCGCAGTGACGTGTCCGCGTGCGTGGCGAGCACCACGTGGTCGAATCGGTCGACCCCTCCATGTACGTCGCGGACCTCGGCCCCTCCGGACGACCGGATAACCGTGCGAACCGGTGTTCCCGACCGGACGTCTCCTACGAACGAGGACGAGATGCGCGAGACATACTCGCGGCTTCCGCCGGATACGGTCCTCCATCTCGGTCGTTCGAGCACGTCCAGGAGGCCGTGGTTGTCGAGGAAGCGAACCATCGACTCGGCCGGGTAGCTGAGCATGATCTCGAGTGTCGACGACCAGATGCACGCGAGGATGGGGAGGAGGAAGTCGCGGCGAAATTCGTCCGAGAGCTTCATGCGGTCGAGCAGTTGCCGCGTGGTCTCGAGACTCCCCGGCCGTACGGCGAACGCCGCTTCCCTGGTGAAGCGAAGGATGTCCCTGACCATCCGCGCGTACCCCGGGCGGGCGAGGTTGATCGGCTGGGCGGCGAGACCGAGCGCGCGGCTCTGATACTCGAACCTCCCGGCGTCGCGCGAGACGGCGAACGACATGTCGCTCGGTTCGGTCGGCACCCGCAGGTGGTCGAAGAGGCGTACGAGGTTGGGATAGTTGCGCTCGTTGAACACGATGAACCCGGTGTCCACGGGGATCCGGCGACCACGGTCGACGACTTCGGCGGTGTTGGAGTGCCCGCCCAGCCGTCCCTCAGCCTCATAGAGGGTCACCTCGTGCTCGTCCCCGAGCGCCCAAGCGGCGCCGAGCCCGGAGATGCCGCTTCCGATCACCGCGATCTTCATGAGTGTGCCTTCCGCATAGTCGTGAATAGGTTTCACTCATGCTCCCAACACCATGCAGGGATTCAGGGTTGGAAAGCTATGCAACGACGGCGGTCGTGTGCCTCGCGAGGTCGGTGGCGGTGGGGTCAGCCGAGCCTGGCTGCCGTCAGCCGCTCGCACGCGCGCCACAGCTCGGCGGCGTCCTCCCGGCTGACTCGGGTACCGGGCAGTCTGTCGAAGGGCCGCGGCCTGCGGTCAAGCCAGAGCCGTCCAGTCGACCCCGCGGCCTCCCGGGAGGCCGCGAGCCAGACGATGGTGTCAACGCCTTGCCACGACGTCCTGGCCAGGGGACCGATCAGCCGCCGAAACCGAGGCAGCGACGATTCGAACCCAGGCGTGTCGGACCATCCCGGGTGCATCGCGTGGAACACGATCGATGTCGCTCGATATCTGGTCGCCCAGAGCCTCGTGAGCACGACCTGCGCCCGCTTGGAGCGAGCGTAGGCGGTCGATCCCCTGTAGGGTTCACGCTCCATCTGGAGGTCCTCCGGATGCAGCGCCTGGGCATACATGCCGCCCGAGGTCACGGTGACCACGCGGGCGTCCGGGCTGGCGGACAGCAGGGGGACGAGTTCCTCGGTCAACACGAATGGCCCGAGCACCATCGTGGCGAAGGTCATCTCGTAGCCGTCCGGAGACGTCCGTCGCTCGCCGACCATCCCGCCCGCGTTGTTGATCAGCACGTCGAGCGCCGGCTCGGCCCTTCGGATCTCCGAGGCGACTCGGCGGACCGCGTCGAGGTCACTCATGTCCGCCAGGTAGACCGCGGTTCTTTCCTCGCCGGTCGCGCGATCGATGCGCTCGCTGGCCGCCGCCGCCTTGTCCGCGTTCCGGGCGATCAGCAGCACGCGCGCACCCGCGCCTGCCAGGGTCGTGGCCGTCAGCTCTCCGAGGCCGGATGTGGCGCCGGTGACGGCCACGACGCGCCCTCGCATGGACAGGTCCTCCGCGGGTTCCCAGTCGAACATTCGGCTGCGCAGGTCGTAGCCGATCCTCGTGAAGCTCGGCACCACCAGGGCTTCCATGGTGGCGTCGGCCAGTCCCGTCAGTTTCGGAGTGATGGAGGCCATCAGGCCATTGCACAGGTTCATCGGGTCGAACCTAACAACCGTCCGGCTACGGTGTTGACCATGAATCGATGCAGCCCGAGACGCGAGACCCCCGATCCCGTATGACCGTCGTGCGGGAGACGATCGAGGTCGCGGTTCCGCTCGAAGAAGCCTTCGACGCCGTGGCTGACTTCTCCAGCGCCGAGGGGTGGGATCCCGGCGTGATCAGTGCCGCCCGCATCGTCGACGGGGCCGAGAGCCCCAGCGGCGTCGGCGCCCGGTACCGGCTCAGCGTGACGTTCAACGGGCGTGAGTCCCAGATGACCTACGTCACGACCGACTACGTCCGACCGACCAGGGTGGTTCTCGAAGGAGACGGGCCGAGGATCACGGCCACGGACACGATGGGATTCGAGCCGACCGCCGACGGCGGCACCCGGATCACGTACGAGGCCGACCTGCGCCTCAAGGGTCTGGCGAAGGTGGCCACGCCGCTGCTCAAGCGCCCGTTCGACCTGATGGGCGAGCGTGCGCTGGCAGGTATGGCCACCTGGTTCGCTCAGCGTGGCTGAGCGCCCGGCCGCCGTGGGATGCCCGGCTACGTACCGGGCACGTCGATGATCGGCGCGGGGTAGCCCGTCGCCCGGAGCAGTTCCTCGTCGCGCCACGGGCGGAACACGGTGATGTCGTCGACATGGGTGAGCTCTGGAACGTATCGGCGAACGTACGCGCCGGTCGGGTCGAATCGCAGGGCCTGACGGACCGGGTTCATCGGGTGGCTGCGTCGCGAGGCCGGCCCGGTTCCCGCGACCCACTGCCAGTTGCCGGCGTTGGTGGCCGGATCCCCGTCGACCAGGTGGAGCGAGAAGTGACGGGCCCCCTGCTGCCAGGGAATGCCCAGCGTCCTGGTCAGGAAGGACGCGGTGACCAGACGGACCCGGTTGTGCATCCACCCCTCCCTGTGGAGCTGCCGCATGCCGGCATCCACCAGCGGGAAGCCGGTGCGACCCATCTCCCAGGCCTCGAGGGCGGTGTCATCGATGCCCTCGCGAACCGTGGGTCCGTCCCTCAGGTCGCGCCACGTCATGGAGGGCTCAGCGGCAAGCAGCTGCCTGAAGAAGTCCCTCCACACGAGCTGCCGAACGAATCCGGTGCCCTCCGTCACTCCGCCCGCCCTGGTCGCCAACTCGTTCGCCGACACGCACCCGAACCGGAGGTAGGGGGAGAGCCCGGACGTCGAGTCCTCGGCGGGGACGTTGCGTCCGGCGGCGTATCGGCCGGTTCCCTCGGCGAGGAACCTGCGCATCCGTTTCCGAGCCGGCTGTTCGCCTCCGGGCGGCAGGTCTCGCGCTGTGGGCCGGAATCCCGAGGGCTGAGGGAGCCGTCCCGGATCGATGTCAGGAGGCGTGCGCACGGCCTTGGGCGCGTCGAGGATGGGCCTGCGTCCGAGCTCCGCCCACGCCCGGTGGTAGGGCGTGAAGACGCGATATGCGTCCCTTCCCTGCGGCGATATCAGGCCGGGCTCCACGACGGCGTTCCCGGGGAACGTTCGGACCTTGATGCCGAGCGGCGCGCAGAGCTGCTCGATCCGCTCCTCACGGCGGCTCGCGTGGGGGCTCACGTCAGACGTAAGGAACACCTCGTCGCAGCGAGTTGCCTCGGCCAGCGCGAAGGCCTGGCGGGCGACCTCGCCCTCGCGAACGACCAAGCGTCCTCCCCGGTGGGCCAGAGATCGATCCAGGTCGATGAGAGATTCCGCGAGGAATCGTGCCCGGTTCGGGGATCGCGTCACCAAGCGCCGGTCGACGACGAATGCCGGGACGACCTCCTCGGCCGCGGAGCACGCTTCTGCTAACGCCGGATGATCGTTGACCCGCAGGTCACGTGTGAACAGGAGCAGGACTCTCACCGCTCGACGCTAATCGCCGTACGACCGAGATGGGTCGGCCGAACCCGTGCATCCCGACGCCGGCTCGCCGGTGCCCATGGAACCTATGCAAGCTGAGCCGCTGCAGGGTCGCCGGTGCATCGGTTCACCTAGCGTTCGCTCATCGGTAGCGGGGACGGTCCTCGCCACCGGAAGGAGGCAAGCACGATGAAGAAATTCGTCGGATTCATGGCGGCCACGGTGCTCGTCGGGCTCATGGCATTGCCGGCTGCGGCGGCGCCGCCGAAGGCCACGTTGTGGGTGCTCCACGGCGTGCCGGGGGCGAAGGTCGACGTATGTGTCGACGGCGCGGAGGTTCGCTCCAACTTCAACTACAAGCAGCGATTCTCCGCGAAGCTGCCGGCCGGTACCTACGATGTGAAGGTGCGTGCGGCAAGCGCCGGTGAGTGCATGGGTGCGGTCGTTCTGAAGGCGAAGCCGAAGCTTGCGGGCGGCAAGAACTACACGGCTGTCGCCGGCCTCTCCAAGGCCGGTGCCCCGAAGCTCTTCCTGTTCCGCAACGACGTCTCGAAGACCGGCGCGGGCAACGCGCGGATCTCGGTGCGTCATACGGCCGCTGCCCCCAAGGTCGACGTCTGGGTGAACGGTTCCAGGTTCCTGCAGGGTCTGCCGAACGGTGGCTCGCGCACCGCGCAGGTTCCCGAGAACGACTACACGGTGCGTGTTGCTCCGCGCGGCACGACGACCACCGTGATCGGTCCCCGGGCCTTCGACCTGAGCAAGGGTGTGGCCTACCAGGTCTTCGCGACCGGGAACGCCGACGCCGGCTACATCTTCCAGGTGCTGGCTCAGCCGGCCGGCTGATCCGGTCGATCCCGGACGAGACAAGGGCCCGGCGCGAAGCGCCGGGCCCTTTCGCGTGGTGGCGGCTGTTGTTCCGCCAACGTCCTCGGCGGGCTAGCATCCCTGGGCGGCCCGGGTGTCGGAACTGGTAGACGACGGCGCCTTAAAAGCGCTTGCCCCTCACGGGGCGTGTGGGTTCGAATCCCACCCCGGGCACGAACTTGCCGCCGCCGACGCGATCCGAACGAGGGGACACCGTGGACATTCCCGAGACCCGCTACGCGAAGACGGTCGACGACGTCCATATCGCGTATCAGGTCTTCGGCGACGGCCCGATCGACCTGGTGTTCTCGTTCGGCGAGGTGTCACACGTGGACCTCTCCTGGGAGATGCCCGAGATGGCGAGCTTCTTCCGCCGTATGGCATCGTTCGCGCGGGTGATCATGTTCGACAGCCGGGGCAACGGCTGCTCGGATCGAGACCTCGGCGCCGCGTCCTTCGAGGCCGGCATGGACGACGTCCGGGCGGTCATGGACGCCGCCGATTCGGAACGCGCGCTGCTTTTTGGATTCCAGGACGGCGGCATGATCTGCGCGCTCTTCGCCGCGTCCTTTCCCGAGCGCACGTCCGGGCTGATCCTGTCGAACACGTCGGCTCGCGGGCTGTGGGCTCCCGACTACCCGTGGGGCTGGACCGAGGCCGAATGGGACGAGTACCTGACGAAGATTGATCGGGGGTGGGGCACGCTCGAACACACCAGGGAGCACCTCCACTGGCTGGCGCCGAATCGCCTCCTGGAGGACGCCATCGTCGAGCGGTTCGCTCGCTACTTCCGCTCGGCCGGAAGCCCCGGTTCGATCATGGCGCTTGATCGGATGACTCGCGACAGCGACGTGCGCGCCGTGCTCCCGACGATCCAGGTCCCCACCCTGATGCTGCACGCGATCGACAACCCGGTCGAGCCGGTCGAGCAGGCGCGCTACATCGCGGAGAGGATCAACGGGTCCACCCTGGTGGAGCTCCCGGTCGACGACCACATGCTGATGTGGGAGGCGGCGGATGCGGTGATCGAGAACGTGGAGCGGTTCGCTCGCCGGATCCACGACGACGAGACGGAGTTCGACCGCGTGCTGGCGACGGTGCTGTTCACCGACATCGTGGATTCCACCGCCCAGAGCGCGGCGATGGGCGACCGAGCCTGGACGGAGGTCCGCGGGCAACACGACCGGATCGTGCGGGCCAACCTCGGGCGGTTCCGCGGCCGTGAGGTCAAGACCATGGGCGATGGGTTCCTCGCGACCTTCGACGGCCCGGCACGCGGGGTCCGCTGCGCCGAGGCGATCGCGGACGGCGTGAAGCCGCTCGGCATCGAGATCCGCGCGGGACTGCACACCGGGGAGGTCGCGATCGAGGGTGACGACGTCGCCGGGCTCGGCGTGGCGATCGGGGCGCGGGTCGGCGCCAAGGCGGGCGCCTCAGAGGTGCTCGTGTCCCAGACCGTCAAGGACCTGGTCGCCGGCAGCGGACTCGCGTTCGAGGACGCGGGAGAGCACGAGCTGAAGGGCGTCCCCGACGTGTGGCGTCTCTACAGGGTCGTGAACGACCGCGCCTGACCGCGGTTCGAGCGGTTCGGAGAGTCGTCACAGGTAGCCGTCCGGCACCGGGCCGATCACCTCCATCGAGTGCCGGGAGGCGATGGCGGACAGTTGCTCCGGATCTGCCTCATCCTTCGCCAACGCGTCGCTCAGATCCTCGAAGTAGCCCTCCATGGCCGCCGGCAGGTACAGGTTCAACTTGCGGCTCGCGGTGCCGGCAACCCTGAACCCGTGGGGGATCTCGGCCGGGATGAAGACGAACGACCCTGCGGGACAGCGGAACTCCTCTCCGTCCAGGAAGATGAGGTACTCACCCTCGAGGACGTAGAACGCCTCCGCGATCCCGTGATGGATGTGAAGGGGAGGGCCGAAGCCGGGCGGTTCGGCCGCTTCGAGCAAGGTGAACAGGCCGTCCGTCCCCTCACCGGTCGCCTTGACCGACATCGAGAACGCGCCCAGGTCGATCCGACGTCCCTCGCCGGGGAGGAGCACGTACCCGTTGTCCACTGCGTTACCCATAACGGCCTCCTCGCTGCGCTCCACGGCCAGATGACGGTGGCGCACGGCCGGTCCTTGTGCCCCAGGTGTCGGAAGAGTCTCACGCCTCCACTAGGAGGAGCGGAACGGAACACTCGTGAGCTCGACGGCGAGACCGCCGCCGTCGGCCACGAGCGTCGTTCCCGTCACGATCGAGGACTCGTCGGAGGCGAGGAACAGGCAGCACGCCGCCATCTCCTCGGCGGTGCCGGCGCGCCGAAGGGGCACGTCGGCTGCGGTGAGGTCATACGCTCCTTGGCGGTCCACACCCTTCGAGGCACCCAGCTCGTCCATGGCTGCGTCGCCCATCGGTGTGATCACCCATCCGGGGCACACCGCGTTGGCGCGGATCCCGCGGGGACCGTAGTCCACGGCGATCGCGCGGGCCAGTGCGATCAGGCCGGCCTTCGAGACGTCGTACGCGGCGGAGGACGGGGCCGCCGCCATGCCGTTGACGCTGGACACCAGGATGACTGACCCGCCGCCTCGTTCGATCATCACAGGCAGCGCCGCGCGCGTCAGCATCATCGGTCCGTGCAGGTTCGTGTCGAACGTCCGACGCCAGCTCGCGTCGTCGATCTCACCCACCGAGCCGTCCACTCCTCCGCCGGCGCTCGCGACCACCACGTCGATACCGCCGAAGGTCGAGATGGCCGCAGCGACGGCCTCGTCGACGTGGGCCGGATCGCCCGTGTCGCCGGCCACCGCCACCCCGCCGACCTCGGCGGCCACCGCCGTAATCGGATCGGGGCGTCGCCCCGTGACGACGATGTTCGCTCCTTCGCTCGCGAACAGCCGTGCGGCCGCGGCTCCGATCCCCGAGCCGCCGCCGGTGATGATCGCCACCTTGTTCTCGAGCCGCATGCGAACCTCCCCGTGGGTCGATCGCCTCAGTCTGGCGCGCGAGGGTCGTCCTCGCGAACCGGAGGCCGGCAGCACGGCGGATCCTGTCTCGCGCTAGGCTGTCGCGCCATGGCGGACGAACTCGGCATCAACGTCACCGAGGACGGGCCCTACTGGGTTCGCGGCACCCCGGTGGCGGCGGCCCGGATCGTGACGACGGACCGAGGCGAGCCGATCGAGTGGGACATCGACGAGCCCTACGAGACCGGCCGGGTGGCCGTGCTCTGCCGGTGCGGGCGCTCGAAGACGAAGCCCTTCTGTGACGACTCCCACCTTGAGGGGTTCGAGGGCCGGGAGGTCGCCGATCGTGGACCGACCGCCGACCGCCGCGAGTCGTTCCCGGGTGGCGGCCTGATTCTCACCGACGACGTGTCGCTCTGCTCGCACGCCGGGTTCTGCCGCGACTACACCAGCACGGCATGGGACCGGATGGACGAGATCGACCATCCCGACGTGCGAGCCAAGGAGGAGGCCATCGCGTTCCGGTGCCCGTCGGGGCGGCTCGTGCTGCTCGACGAGGACGACACCCCGATCGAAGCCACCTTCGAGCCGGCCGTCGTGGTGGAGCGGGACGGCCCGTACTGGGTGAGGGGCGGCGTGAGGGTCGAATCGTCGGACGGGCACGTGTGGGAGACGAGGAACCGCGTGACCCTGTGCCGGTGCGGCCGGTCGTCCAACAAGCCGTTCTGCGACGGGACCCACGACGAGATCGGTTTCCGCGGATAGCCCGTCAGGCCCGCCCGAGGAGCGGTAGGGCCCTACTCGGGTGTCGGCCACCAGGGGGGCGGCTCGGCGGCCCCGGTCTGGACGGCGAGGGCGAGCGCGTCGAACACGGTCCAGACCTCCGTGATCTTGTCGCCGTCGAGCGTCAGGAACGCGGACCCCTCGACGTCGATCGCGCCACCGGTCGCCGGCAACCCCGGGGCGTCGCCCGAGTGGGTGCCCGTCATGCGGAACTCGATCGCGATCCGATGCTTCTCGCGGATCTCCTGCGAGAGCTCCAGCCGAAGATCTGGCGCCAGCGCGCGCCACGACTCGATGCTCTCCTTGGCCATCGCCGGACCGCCGCGCTCGGACCTGGGTGCGAGCCCGTTCGTGTAGACCTCGACGTCGGGCGCGATGTGCTCGTGGGCATCCTCGAAGTTGCCCTCGTTCCACGCGCCGACCAGGAACTTCACGGCCGGATGCTTCGCCTCCACCTCGCCGTCGTCCTGGTGCTTGAAGTGGCGGATCGTGAGCATCGTCAGTGTGGGGATGACCCCAACCGCGACCTCGCCCGGAACCAGGTCGAACATGGCGCCTCCTCGTTGAGCGCTGACGGCGGCTAGCCGGCGGCGGGACGAACCTGCAGCGTGATGAATCCGCTGTCGGTCGGGTAGTACATGCGTCCCCCGTAGCCGGGGACGATCAGAGAGTTGAAGGTCAGCGGCTCGAAGAAGTCTGACTCGGCGAGGATGCGACCGGTCGCGGCCTCGCGCCACGTGACCTGTTCCTTGTACTTGCCGGTCGCCACGTCGACCAGGGCGTTCATCGCCGGCAGATCGCCCTTCATGTTCGAGAGCACCAGGACGCGCTCGTCCTTCGGGCCGATCAGCGGCTGGAAGGTGAGGGTGGTGTCGTCGACGACGAACTCGACGGTCATCTCGCCGGTCGCCTGGTCGAGCCGGATGCCCGCCACCTTGCCGACGCCGGCGTCGGCCGAGTAGAGCATGTCGTTCTCGAGGTCGATGCAGGTCTTGGGCGGAGCCAGGCTCATCTGCGCCTTCTTCAGCGGCCCGAACGGCACGACCGAGGTCATCCTCGATGGATCGTGCTGGTTGATCGCGACGACGCTCGAGGGCACCTTGCCGCCGATGCCGTTGGTCTGGATCACGATCCAGTCGCCCATGATCCCGGGCGCGTCGCCCGTCGACTGCCCCTCCGTCAGGTAGCGACACGCCCCACGACTCGTCGCGAGAGAGCTTCCTCGCGTCGGGGTCCCAGAAGAAGCGGTACGCGGAGTCGGTGGCGCACGCGTAGATCGCGATACGGCCCTCGAAGCATCGTGATCCCGTGTGGAGTCGCGGCGAGCTCGGGCACCTGCGCCGTGTCGAGCACCTCGAGCGTCTCCCCGTCGACCGCGACGAACATCGAGGGCGGCATGTCCATCCCCTTGCGGACCCCCTTGACCATCGCCATCGTGCCCTGGTCGGTGATGCCCGCCGGCCGGGTCTGGTTCTTGAGGATGATCGTGCCGTCGGGGGCGATCGTCAGGTGCTTGAAGTGTGAGTCGCTCGGCGGTGCCTCTCCCGAGGGCAGCGTCCCGGTTCGCAGGATCCGAGCCGGTGTCGCGCGTCCAGGAGGGCGATCTGGTTACGACCACGCGGTCACGATCGTCCCGTTCGCCAGGATGTTGAGGTTGTTCACGCCGATCCAGTTACCCGGAGGCGTTCGCGTTCTCGAGGTAGGTGCGCCAGATCTGCTTGCCGCGTCGTCGCGTCGACCTTGGCGACGTACGGGCCCGGCGCAGCACGGGCGGCTTGGCGTCGGGGAGGTTCCCGCCGCACAGGAACAGCTCGCCCGGCTCCCGCGTGCACAGGAACGTCGTGCCCTGATAGTCGTCCTCGCTCTTCCAGGCGAAGACGGTGTTCGGCTCGGTGCGACGAGCCGGTGAACGCTCGCGTACGGGAAGCAGCCGCTGCGGTCGGCGCCGGAGATCTCGGCGCCGTTCATGCGACGGGTAGTAGCCCGGGCGAGGCGATGCTCGCGCTGCCGCGGTGCTCGGCGTCGACGAGGCCGATGGTCGCCGGGGAGCGGGCCGTTCGCCGCCTTCTCGTTGTCGGTCAGGTCGGCTGCCCACGTCAGCCCCCGCCCGCCTCGAACGTGGCCTTGTCGGTGTAGGAGAGACGTGGGAAGTACGGGCCCATGACCTCCTCCTCGGTGCCGGGCTCGAGGATCTGGCTCGGGTCGTGCTTCCAGTCCGGGTTGTTGTGCATGAACCGGAACAGCAGCATCCCGTAGTCCTCGCGGTTCAGGTCGTCGTCGATCCCCTCGCCCTTGTGCCCCAATCCACCCAGGCGACGCCGTGCTCGTCGGTGGCGTTGGCCGGCCGGTCCTCCTCGCGGCAGACGACGATCGTGTAGTTGCGGTCCGCGTCGATCGGGATCTGGAAGTCGCTGAGCCCGTCGGTGCCCATCCCGGAGGGAGGCGCCTCGCTCATGATCAGCGACATGTAGCGCGACTCCCAGTCGGTCATCACGTCGAGGCCGTTGCCGTCGGGGCCGTAGTAGTTGTCGGGGTAGATCGGCATCTTGCCGCGGATCACCAGCACCGGTCCGAACGCCCGGGAGACGAACGCCATCATGAACAGCGTCTCCGGGATCGCCGCCGAAGCCCGGTCTCCACGGCGGAGGGGATCTGCGCCCGGACCTCCGGCGGCTTGAAGCTCCCCACGATGTTCCACTTGTTGTTGAAGTAGCGCTCGAGCAGCGGAGGGTTGCGGGCGGGAGTCGTCTCCGGTTCAGCTCGGGGTCGTTGTCGGGTGCGTTGCACAGCGCCCGCCACTGCTCCACCGGCATCCCGGGCGCGACGCCCTGCAGGAGCGGGCGGTTGAACTGGTCGCGGACCTCCTCGGCGGACAGCTCGGTCCCGTCGGCGAGCGTCGCGGTGTAGGACGGGAGGCCCGACGCCGGCGTCGCCGAGGTAGTCCCTGGTCGGGCTGGTAGACGCGGTAGACGACCTGGATCTCCGCGCCGGCGCCCGCGTACATCGTGTTCGGCTCGACGGTCGGCCGGGTTCGCGTCGGCTTCTCGACGTTCGCGATCTTGAGCGTGTAGTCGCGGTTCTCGACGCCGCGGTTCGCGCCGGGGACGAACGGGTTCTCCGAGCCCGGGTCGGGCTCGATCTGGTGGTCGACGAACTTCTCGCCGGTGGCCGTGTATCCGCCCATGTCGGGGTCGGAGCGGTAGAGCGCCAACTGGAAGTAGCGGCAGTGCGGGTAGCTGACCCCGGATGTTCAGCACGCTGCCCTCCGGCATCTCGAGGAACGCGAACCAGTAGCGAGGAGTTCGGGTCGGGATACAGGTTGGCGTGCTGATAGGGCTTCGGGTTCGGCAGCATCGTCCCGTAGTCGCGGCCCCGCGGGCCGAGCCAGAGGCCGTCGTGGCCGTAGAGCTCGTCGGTCTTGAGAACCGACGTCCAGCGTCTTGCTGCCGGTCCGGATCTGCACTCATCGCGAGTCTCCTCTACTGCCGACCGATATCCGCGGAGACTAGCCCATCGCGATTCCGCCCGTCTGTCTCCCCTTGTGAGGTGAAGCCTCCGAGTCGTGCGAAGCCGTCGGGCTGAAGGGTCGGATAGAACGATGGCTGAGGACCACCTGGAGGATCAGGGCGAAGAAGTTCGGGACATGGACTTCGATCCGACGCGGGCGCTTCGCTACGTGCGAGCTATTCGCCGTCGGTCCGGAGTGGATCATCGTCTACAACTCGATCGGGCTCAGCGAGGCTCCGCCCGAACTGTGGGACGAGCTCGATGCCGACGCTGCCGCCGAGCAGCTCGGGGTCGACAAGGTGGTCAAGAACGGGCCGCACTGGTGGATGGCCGACATGGCCACGATCCGCTTCGGCATCGAGGAAACCGAGGTGGGAGGCATCGGCTTCCGCAAGGTGGCCAGACTCCCCGCGTTCATCGCCAAGTCGGGCAGCGTCGAGCCACCGCGTTACCAGGTGCTCGAGGCGAACAAGCAGGGCGTGAACCTGTACTCGGGCCGGCGAGCTCGTGTACGAGCTGGTCTCGCCCGACGGCAAGGCGTTCGTGCTGCAGTCGACGAACACCCCGCCCGACGAGCTCGCGACTCGCTCGGCGATCGGCTGACCCCGGCAGAGGGCTGGCAGTTCCGGACGCGAACCCTGGACGAAGACTGGGCGATCTCGATGTCGGGGAAGGTCAAGGTCGCCGCCGACGACTTCAAGAACATCTATAACCTGCCGCCCGAGGCCGACGAGCCGCCCCAGGAGTCCCAGGGGGAGGCCAAGGAACTGGACGTCGTGATCGCCGTGTTCCCCGGCCCGGTCTCCGCCGGCGAAGCCTTCGATGCCTTCCTGGCGCTCGCCGAGGAGGGGACGATCCGGACCGATGGCGCCGTCCTCGTCACGCGGGACGACGCCGGGGAGGTCCAGGTCGAGGAGTCGGGCGATCACGCGGGGCGGAAGGGAGCCAAGGTCGGCGGCGGGGTCGGCCTCGTGGTCGGTCTGTTCTCACCGCCGCTGCTCGCCGCCACGGCGGTCGGCGCCGCGGGTGGCGCGCTCGCGGCCAGGTTCGCCAAGAAGCGGGTGACCCACGGCATCGGCGAGAAGATGGACGAGGCGCTCCCGCCCGGCGCTGCCGGGATCATCGCGGTCTACGACCACGCCAACGCCGCCGACGTCGATCGCGCGCTCGGGGACGCATTCACGAAGTCGGTCGCGGGCATCGACAAGGCGAGCGTCAAGGAGTTGAAGGCGGGCCTGACGGAGGCCCAGGGCGGCCTGGGCTGAGCCCTACGGCCTGGCGGCGCTTCGAAGCGCGATCCTGAGGCCGACGCGGAGGTCCGTTGCCTCGTACCATGTGGGGGTTCCTAGCCCCCCATAGAGCCGGAGGTAGACATGAAGCTCACGAGGTTCGCGGCCGTGTTGATCGCCGGGGCGATGCTCCTGGCCGCGTGCGGCGGCGGTGACGACGGCAGCGAGGCCGCCGCGGACACCGGCGGCCCGACCGGAGCGACCACCGGCGGCGACACCGGCGGTGGCGGCGTGGGGATCTTCGACTCGGCCGAATGCGCCGAGGCGGTGGGAGCGTGGAGCGCGGCGGCCATCGCGGCCGGCGCGGCGGCGACCGATTCCACGGCCGACCTCGAGCAGTCGATCGACCAGCTCGAGGCGTTCGCGGCGGCGGCTCCCGAAGAGATCAGGGACGACCTGACGCTCGTCTACCAGGCGTACGGGGACTTCGTCGCCGCCATGCAGGCGTCCGGCTACGATCCCAGCAGCGGCACGATCCCGACCGAGGATCAGATCGCCGCGCTCGAGGAGGCGTCGCAGTCGCTCCAGGGAGCCGACATCGAGGCGGCGTCGGAGAACGTCAGCGCCTGGTTCGACGAGAACTGCGGAGCTTGAACCGAAGGGCGTTCGACAGGACGCCGTTGCCGCGTCGCTGAGATGCGTCATCCTGCCGGGGAGGAATGCCCACCCGAGCGGAGAGGTTGGATCACCCATGGGCGAGCACCTGGCCTGGGCCGTGGAGACGTCGAAGGACGGGGAACGGTGGCGCTACTTCGGTAAGGGGTGGACTCTGCCCGGGGAGTCGCTTCTCCTGCACGCCGTTCCCACCTTCGTCCGCTACCGATGTCTCGACGTCGAGCAGGACTGGTGCGATCCGCTCGAACGTGTTGGGGACGAGCCCATGACCCTCCTTCGGCTCGACGAGCACGAGCGCGAGGACTTGTGGCCCGGGCCCGAGCACGAGGGGCTGCCGGTCCTGCTCCCCGGAGGGGAGGTCGGCCGGCTGCTCCGATTCGCCCACCAGGACGACGGCAGCGAGTGGACCTACGCGCTGGAGTTCCGCGGCTCGCGTGCCGACTGACCTCGGTTGACCCGTCCCGCGCGGACTGGGAGTCTCGTTCGTCATGCGCCGCCTCGTCTCGATCGTCGCTCTTGCCGGGTCCGTCGGGCTCGTGTTGCCGATGGCGGCGTCGGCCGCCCCGGCCTGCACGATCGAGGGCACCCACGGACCTGACGTGCTGTCGGGCACGTCGGGAGACGATGTCCTCTGCGGAGGAGCGGGTGACGATCGGCTCCTCGGGCGAGGCGGGCACGATGTCCTCCTCGGCGGCCCGGGCGACGACCTGCTGGTGGGCGGCCCCGGCGACGACCGGATGGACGGCGGCACGGGGGGCGACACGGCGTCCTTCGCCGATTCGGCGGCCGACGTCGTCGTCAGCCTTCGGGCGGGCACGGCCACCGGCCAGGGGGCCGACGTCCTCGTCCGCATCGCCGCGGTCGTGGGATCCGCGTTCGCCGACGACATCGAAGGATCGGCCGGGCCCGACGACCTCAGCGGGGGCGGCGGTCGCGACCGGCTGTCGGGGCGTGACGGGAACGACAGGCTCCGCGGCGGATCCCGCAACGACGAGCTGATCGGAGGCGCCGGCCATGATGTGCTCCTCGGAGGTCACGGGATCGACAAGCTCTCGGGCGCCGCCGGGGACGACCTGCTCGACGGCGGTCGCCACCGGAACCGGATGCGCGGTGGAGCCGGGGTCGACACCTGCGTCCAGGCCGAGCGCGTCGGCGTCGTGGCCACGTGCGAGCGACTCTGGCGCCCGCTCGTGTTCTCGATCGCGCGCGGGCTGCCGCTGTACCAGCCCGCCGCCCGCCCGGTGCTCGTGACCTTCCACGAATCGTTGTTCCGGTCGGCGATCGCGTTGCTCCCCCGGGGACGTCTGATCCGCAACGCGAACGCGGCCAAGTACGATCCCCCGCCGAACGCGCCGGGGCCGCCCTACGTGGTGATGGCCGGACGTGGCCGGCCTACGCCGGCCACATCGGCGTCCGACGTGGTGCTGACGTCGTCGACGGATGTGCTCGCGCCGGTCACGGGGTCGGTGCTGAGCGTCACCTCGTACCGGCTGTACTGCCGCCATCCGGATACCAGGGTGGTCATCCGGCCCGCAGGACGGCCCCACCTGACCGTCGTGATCTTCCACGTGACCGACGTGCGGGTGCGCCCGGGACAGCGGGTGGTCTACTCCGCGACGGTGATCGGCCGTCCGCGGTCGTTCGCCGCCATCGACCCGCAGACCGACGATTACGTGGGCGGTGGGCACCCCCACGTCCACATCGAGGTCGAGCGCGACGGCTCCAGTCCGATCCCGGGGTGCCGCTAGCCCGGCGGGAGCTCACTCGCCGAACAGAACGTACGCCTCGGTGGGCTCGCTCGTCCCGTGACCTCGGATCCTGAACTTGAACAGGTAGGGCGCGTCCTGCACCGCGGAGGCGCGGGTCGTGAACCAGCGGAACTTCATCCTCCCCGAGCTCGAGACCCGAACCTGTCCGACCCGCTTGAACACGAAGCCGTGTGGACGCTGTCGAAGCACCTGCGCGATCGAGCCGGCGTGGGGGGGGCGCGCCTTTCCCCTGACGACGACCAGGTCTCCGTAGTCGAAGGCCGCCCCGATGGGCATGCACATCCCCGGGAGATGCCGGGTGCACGCCCCGAACCGCTCCGTGGGATGGGCGTCGGCGGGCCGCACCGCCGTTGCTCCGAGCGCGAGGGCCGCTGCCGCGACGACCAGTATCCGTCTCATGGGATCACCTCCGCGATGAGCGTCCCCGCATTCTGCCCCATGCGGCCGGAGGTGTCAGACCTTGACGTTGACCACGTTGGGGCGCGAGCCGTCGATGCCGGGGAAGATCCCGCTCACCGAACCGGCCTCGCACCGCTTCTCCAAGATCTCGGCCAGCACGTTGCGATAGTCCGTCGTGGCGTCGAGGTCGCCGTCGACCAGCTGGTTCGGGGCGAGTCCCGGCCAGTTGCCGTGGACCTGTCCGCCCTTCACGCCGCCGCCCATCAAGAGCACGGCCTGGCCGAACCCGTGGTCGGTGCCGCCCGAGCCGTTCTGCTCGACCCGCCGCCCGAACTCGGTCAGGCTGACGAGGGTCACGTCGTCGATCCCCGAGCCGAGGTCCGTGCCGAACGCCGAGAGCGCCGTGGACAGCTCGGTCAGGTGGTCGTACATCCAGCCGTTGTTGAATGCCCCGAGGTCGACGTGCATGTCCCAGTCCCCGTAGTCGATGGCCGCGACCTGCAGCCCGACGTCGGCCTTGATGAGCCGAGCCACGTCCTTGAGGGTGTCGCCGAGCCCCGAGTCGGGGTAGGCGGCGCCGTTCGCCGGTGTGTAGCCGGCCGCCTGGAGCTGGGCCGCCGTCGCCACCGCGTTCAGCGCGGTCGTCGCGGGCGCCCCGATCGGCGCGGGGGCGTTCGCGTGCAGTCCCGTGAGCGCCGTCGTCCACCTGGCGAGCTCGGCTGGGTTCCACGCGCCGCTCAGGTCGAACCCGTCGACCGAGTACATCGCCAGCTCGGGGCTGGGACCCATGAACATCGTGGCGGCGTTATTCGACCCGAGCTGGGTGGCCTGGAACGCCTCGCCTGGGTCGCGCAGTCCCAGCACGCGGTCGAGCCAGCCGGTCCGCAGCGACGATCCGGGGGCCGCCCGCTCCATCTCCTCCATCGCGGAGAAGTGGGAGCGGTTGGGTTGGGCCATGCCGACGGCCTGGATCGCGCCGAAGGTGCCGGCGTCGTAGAACGGCTTGAGCGAGGCCATCGCCGGGTGCAGGCCGAAGGTCGCGTCGAGCGGCAGCAGCTGCCCCTGGGGGATGTCGATGTTGGGGCGCCAGTCCGAGTAGTCGGGATCGGCCGTCGGCACGATGGCCTGCAGGCCGTCGAACCCGCCCCGAAGCGACAGCACGACCAGCACGTCGCCGGTGTAGGGGCCGGCGGCGAACGCCATCCGCGTGAACATCCCTTCGGACGCCATCCCGGCGACGAGCCCAGCGACCCCGGCCGCCTTGAGGAACGACCGCCGCGAGACCTCGGGGACGATGGGGCAGCCGCAGTCCTTCGTGGCGTCGTCGGTCTTCGTGTCCATATCGATCACCGGATCCCGTGATAGGGGGAGTCGAGGATGAGCGCCGCGACGTACTCGAGTCGCCAGTTGACCGCGGCGTCGTCGCCGTCCAGCGGCGTGCTCGCGGACACCCCGAGGAAGTCGAGGACGGCCGTGCGGTGCGCGGTCGTCAACGTGCGGAACACCAGCTTCTTCGCGAGCGCGTCGATGAGTTTGCCGTGGGTCGCCGGAAGCGGCTTTGGCACCAGCGTCGTGCGGAGGTTGCGGTACCGCAGGGTGTCGGGCCACCATCCGCCGGCGAACGCGAGGTGCCGGTTCCAGCTGTTGATCCGGCCGCCGGCCGAGCTCCACGCCGCCGCGTAGTCCGGATAGCCGTCGGGTTGGGACCAGCGCATCGGCGCGTGGCCGAACCCGTCGAGCACCCAGTAGAGACCCTGAAGCCCGTCGGTCCCCTTCGCATCCGGGCGGATATCGAGCACGCGCATCGTCGCGGCGACGTCCTCGAACGGCCGTCGGACCTTCTCGCCCTTCGACGCCTTGAACTGCGTGGAGCGGAACAACTCGCGGAGCACCGGGCGGATCGCCGTGTCATTGCGGAGGTAGACCTGCGCGAGCTTGTTGACCAGGACGTTCGGCGGATCGTCCGAGACGAAGTGCCGGCACAGCTTGGTGGCGATCCGTTTCGCCGTCGACGGGTGATGGGCGAGGTAGTCGACGTAGGACAGGCCCACCTTGTAGCCACCGCCCGGGGTGTCGTTGCTCCGAGACCAGCCTGCCACCCGCACGCGACCCACGTAGTGGTTGTCCTTGTCGTAGCGGAACTCGCCGGTCTCCCAGTCGACGCCGAACCCGGTGAGCGTGAGGGTCGACTCGCGCATGTCCTCCTCGTCGTAGCCCCCGCCCACACCCATCGTGTGCAGCTCGAGGATCTCGCGCCCGTAGTTCTCGTTCGGGTTGTCCTTGGTCGACTCCGCGTTGTTGAGGTAGAGCATCATCGCGGGATGGATCGCCGACGCCTTGAGCATGTCGGAGAACTTGCCGAGGGCGTGCCTGCGGATCACCTGGCGGTCGTAGTCGTGACGCGACCACCAGACGTTGTCGCTCGGGTTCGTGACGTTCAGGTGGTTGGACCAGAAGTCGACCATCACCTCGAACAACTGGCGGTTGCTCCAGGTCGCTCGCAGGATGGCGGCCTGACCGAGCTGGAACATGAGGTCCCATGATCCCTCGAGCGTGTTGTAGGCGCGTCGCAGCGGCATGTCGAGATCGGGATATCGCTTGGCGATCAGACCCTCGACGTAGTCGTCCTTGATCGATCCGGGTGTCAGCTGCTGCTCGATCCAGGCGTTCGCGCCCTTGGCCCGCAGCTGCTTGAGCGACGCCTGGGTCGGACCGAACGTGGCCCGCCGCAGCAAGTGGACATCTGGGTCGCCCGATACGAACGGCGCCGCGCTCGCGGGTGAGGCGGCCAGGAGCGACGGCAGCACCCCCGCGCCTGCCGTCGCCCCTACCATCGCGGTGCGTACCAGCGCGCGCCGGGAGATCTCCCTGGGTTCCGCGGTCTCGGTCGCCGTCATCACGATGAGCTATCGACGTCTGCGACGTCGCAACTTGACCGCCCCGCAAAGGATGTGGACCAACGGACTACCAGGTTCGGTCCAAGGTCGCGTCGAGCCTTACCTCGCCTGCGGCGACGAGCCTGCAGAGCAGGTACGCTGTGGGTGGGCCGAACCCGCGTGGGTGGGCCGAACCCGCGGATGGAGCGGTGGAGGAGCCAGTTGGCGCGGCCCGCCCCACCCGTCGCAGAGGCGACGGCGAGTTCCGACGAGAGGAATCCCAACCCGCGATGCCCATCCCCAGTCACGCCGACAATGAGACGATCCTGAACGAGCTCATGCCCTCGGTGGCGCGTTCGCTCGACCGGCACCTCCGCTCGACCTCCGAGTGGTTCCCCCACGACTACGTGCCCTACGAGATGGGGCGCAACTACATCAAGGAGCCGTGGCAGCCGTCGGACTCGACGCTGCCTGATGTCGCCCAGACCGCGCTCGAGGTCAACCTGCTCACCGAGGACAACCTGCCCTACTACCACCTCGCGCTGTGGCAGACGTTCGGCAACGACGAGGCGTGGGGCGAGTGGGTCCGGCGCTGGACGGCCGAGGAGGGGCGTCACGCGATCGTGATCCGCGATTTCCTCACGGTCACCCGCGGCGTAGATCCACAGGTCCTCGAGCAGGGGCGTATGGACCAGGCCACCCGCGGCTGGTACCCGCAGTTCGCCGATCAGGGGCCGCTGGACGGCGTGGTGTTCACGACGCTGCAGGAGCTGGCGACGCGGATCTCGCACCGCAACACCGGGGCCATCACCGAGGATCCGGCCGCCGAGAAGCTGTGCGCACGCATCGCCAACGACGAGAACCTGCACTACGTGTTCTACCGGGACATGGCCGCGACCGTCCTCGAGATGAACGCCTCCGAGATGCTGCTCGCGATGCGCCGACAGATCCTCGACTTCGCGATGCCGGGCGCCGCGATCCCGGGGTTCCGCGAGAAGGCCAAGGCGATGGCGCAGGCCGGCATCTACAACCTGCGGATCCATCTCGACCAGGTCGTGCGGCCCGTGCTCGAGAAGCATTGGCGGATCCAGGACCTGAACGACCTCACCGACGAGGCGAAGGTAGCGCGGGACGAGATCTACTCGCACATGGCGCGGCTGGATCGGATCGCCACCAAGCTCGGCGAGTCGCTGGGTCCCATCAAGGGCGACGTCTCCAGCGATCCGATCGTCGAGCTCGCCTAGCGGTCAGGCCGCGCTCGCGTCCAGCGTGAAATTGGCGTTCGCCTGTTGCTTCGGCAGGGGCTTGGACAGGTACTCGTTCGTGATGATCGCGACGACCTCATCGCATCCCGACGGGTCGATGGGATCGACGTTCACACCGTTGGTTCCGGGCGTCGCCGTCACGGTCACGTCGAGCTGCGTGAGGGCCCCTCCGCTCAGGCACAAGACGCTCATCCGCAGCTTGCCCTTGCCCGACGTGACGTCGAGCGAGAGGTTGAACGCCGCGCCGGTCGGCAGCCCGATCCAGTCCAGGGCGTAGTCGTTGCCGATCGACTGTGACTCCTGACCGTCGACCGAGCCGATGGTTCCGGTGTCGGCGTTGGCCAGCGCGGCGGTGACGTAATCATCGCCCTCCTGGAGACACCACCGCTTCGGGTTGGCGCCGCAGCCGGCGTTGAACCGCAGGGCGACCGCGGCATCGTGGTACGCCTTGGCCAGGGTCCTTCCCTCGGGCTTCAGCGCGCGATTGAGGGCCGCAAGGTTGGTCGAGGCCCCCTTGCTGATCTGCTCCCAGAACCGCTGCATGACGTCCTCGCCGCCGCCCCTTCGGCCCGTGCCGTAGCGCTCGGTCATCGCTCGGAACACCACCCAGTACGGGTAGGCGAACCCCGGGCTGTACGTGGCCATCGAGCGCTCGAAATCGGGCCACAGGTAGGAGTAGTTGTCGTCGGCCCCGTCGAAGACCTCGTCCTCCATCCACGAGGCGCCGGCCTCGACGAAGACCTTCCTCACCTTGGTGGGGCCGTTGAGCGCCCCGTAGCCGAACTGGATCGAGTGGTTGAACTCATGCGCGGCCGTGGCGCGCAAGGCGTCGATCGGCGCTCCGGGGAACGGCCCCATGTTCTGGTTGAGCACCATGCACGAGGCGACGCTGTCCCTCTCGTTCCACGGGGTCGATGGGTTGTTGCCCGCGAAGAACGTGCCCGTGACGTAGCCGTACAGACTCGAGCCGAGCTTCGCGACGCGGACGAGGTAGCGTCCGCCGGGCTGCGGGTTCACCGGATCGCGGGGCGGGCGAGCCCAGCCGAACCTCCTGATCTCCTTGTTCCACGTGGCCTCGAGGGCCCCGGCGTACTGAGTCACCTTCAGGCCGCCGCGGATCGCGCTCGCTCGGTACTTGATCGCGAAGTGAGCCGTGCTCTTGGTCTGCGGGAGCCTTCCCCCCGAGCCCGGACATGCCTGGCTGACCCCGGCGGCGGCCGCGGCGAGTGCCGGCGACATCCGCGATGGGCCGACACGGCGGAGCGCACGCTGCACCCGCAGCATCGTGAGCGTCCCCGACCACGGGGTGTCGCTGCGGAACTCCTCGGGCAGCGCCGCGGGGCGGGTGAGTGACCAGGCCCTGAACACGGTCGCCTGGGTCGGCGTGATCTCGCCGGCCGCCTCGGCCGCATCGATCAGTTCGGGCGTGGCCGGCTGCGATCGGTAGGCGGCGGGCGAGTGACGAGGGGAGGAGGCGGCCTCGCCCGTTACCAGCAGCGCGCTCACGACGAGGGCGGCGGTGCCGAGCGCGGCGAACGAACGTCTGCGGGTTATGGCGGGGGGCAACGCAGCTCCTTGTGGGCTCGGGACCGACCCATGATACGCGCCCGTCGTCCGACTACCGGGAGCGGGCGGCTCTCTCGATCAGGTCGGCCGCGCGCCGCTTGCCGTCGCGCGCGCGGATCGCGTCGCCGTTCGCACGCATCCTGCTGCGCAGGCCCGTGTCGGCCAGCAGACGCTCGATCGCCCCATGCATCTCGTCCTCCTCGAACCCGTAGGTGCCAAGTCGGATGCCGTGGCCGGTCTCGTGGACGCGCTGGGCGTTGTCGTACTGGTCCCAGAACAGCGGCAGCACGATCATCGGGGCGCCGACGTGGAAGCTCTCGGTCGTCGTGTTGTTGCCGCCGTGCGTGATCACGAGGTCGACCAGAGGGAGGATCGACGTTTGGGGCAGCCGGTCGGTCCCCCACATGTTGTCGGCCAGCTCGAACTCGTCGGCCCGCGGCCCCTTCGACACGATGAATCGGTGCGAGGCGCGCGATAGCACGTCGACGAGCCGGCGCATCAGGTCCACGTCGGCCGAGCCGAGCGAGCCGAGCGATAGGTAGATGAGCGAGCCGTCGCCCTCGCGCAGCGACTCGGGCACCTCGAAGGGCTCCTCGGTCTCGCGGACGCTGGACTCCAACCGATGCCACGTGTCTGCCAGGGGCCGGGTTCGGTCGTAGTCGGCCACCGCGGGGAACAACGAGAGGTTCAGCACGCCGGACTCGTGGATGAACTCCAGTTCGGGCAGGGGCGGCGCGCCCTGCTCGATCACCCACTCGTTGAACGAGCCCCACATGTCACGGTGCACGCGCTCGTACTCGGCCCGATACTCGTCCCAGCCGGTTCGATCGTCCTGGGGGTACCCCGAAAAGGCGGGGGCCAGCCCCGGGTCCTTCACCTCGAGCGGGTTGCAGCTCATGATCCGCACCCACGGCGCCCTCGACGTCATCAGCGCGGGGAAGGCGTTCACGTTGTCCTCGACCACGACGTCGGGGCGCGCGCGGTCGATGATCGCCTTGAGTTGGGGCTCGCAGTACTTCGCGCCGTCGATCAGCGAGGAGAAGACCGGGGCGATGAAGGTCTCGAGCTGCTCGATCGTGGGCTTGCGAAACTCGGGCGCCGTCTCCGTGATGAAGTCGGTCCAGAACTGGCCGGCGTCCTGCTCGTCGGCGTCTTCGACCGGGGGAGCGAGGTCCACGAGATCCTCGGTGAAACCGAGCGGCTCGAGTCGTCCCTTCCACGAGGCCTCGGCCGCGAACACGACGCGGTGTCCCCGCTGCTCCAAGATCTTGCCGATGCCGATGCAGTTGTTCGTCGGCCCGTAAGCGCTCTCGGGCATGAACAAGATCGTGAGGCGTTCCTCGCTCATGGGTCCGACTCCTCCCTCCCCGGTATGCGAGCAATCGCTTGCGCAGTCCGCCTTCGCTCATGCCCGCGCCCCCCACGCCCAGCCGACGCCGGGCGATCGCCATCACCGCCGAGGGCCACGATAACGTGGCGGCGCTGATCGCCTGCCTGCCGCGTCGCGCCCTCACCACGCCGGGGCTCGGCGGCGGGGAGTGGTCGCCCAAGGATCTGGTCGGTCACCTCGCCAGCTGGGAGGAGCACGCGTTCGAGGCGATCGACGCCTGGTCCCACGATCGCGCCCCCGCGATCGACAAGGAGCTGTGGTCGACCAGCACGAGCGCGGTCAACGCACGAGCCGTGGCCCGCGCGGCCCGCCTCTCGTTCCCCGAGGTCGTCCGCCGAGCCGACGCCACGCACCGCGCGCTCCTGGCGCAGCTCGAGGGGATGTCCGACGCCCGCTGGCGCCGGCCCGGGACATCCCGCGGGCGCACGAGCGTCGGCCATCGGCTGGGGGGGATCCTCGGTGGACCGGCGGGTCCGTTCCGTCACGCCGAGGCGCACATGAAGGACCTCGAGGCCTTCGTCGCCGAGCACGCGCCGGCCGGTTGACGTTCAGCGCTCGACGATGACGGGGGTGCCCAGCCGCAGGAGCGGCAGCAGGCGGTCGATCGCAGGCTCGGACACGCGCAGGCAGCCCGCGCTCGCGCTCGTCCCGATCGACGACGGCGTGTTCGTGCCATGGATCGCGAGTTGGTTGCCGCCCGACCATCCGGGCGGCAGCTTCGGCTGGATGCCCGATATCCCGAAGGCGAACGACCCGAGGTAGCCCCCGGAGAACGGGATCCGGTCGGTCACGAAGTAGCGACCCACCGGCGTCGGCGACACGCTCGCTCCGGTCGCCGCGGGCATCCCGAACAGCAGCTCGTCTCGCTTGTACACGGCGATCCAGTGCCGGGACAGGTCGACCCGGACCTCGACCGCCGTCCGGCTCCGTGGCAGGTCCTGCAGGCGGATCCACCCGTCGCGGCGCGGCCAGGCGTAGGGGACCTCGACGCGGCCCCAGCGGCCGTCCTCGGAGACCTCCATGACCCACGCCGTCGTCGGCACGCCGTAGTACTTCGATCCGTCGGGCACGATCCCGATCCGGCGCGCACCGGCCCGCGGGTTGGCCCTCGCGACGATGTCGCGGGGCACATGCACCAGCAGGTGAGGCCTGAAGGCGGGCACCGAGGGCCGGGACCGAACGGCTGGTCGCGCCCAGCGGGCGCCCGTCCCGACGGCGGCCCCGAGGGACGCCCCGCCACGCGGCGCTCCCGCGATCGAGCCGCCTGCGCCGTCCTCCCGAGCGGCGTCGTGCAACTGCGCGGCCTGCGCGGATGGCGGGTTGGCGTGGAGCCACGGCGCCGAGCCGGCGATCACGAGGAGGGCCACGATCAGCGCCGTCCACGCGGCGGCCGGATTCGAGGAGGAGCGACGAGCCATGTTCTCCCCATCGGCGGAGCCGTGTGGGCTCTTGAACCCCCCGGGACGGGTCCGTCACGTACGCTGTTCGAGCGACGCAACGACCGGCAGCGATCAGCAGGAGGGACCGATGAACGCCTTGCACGACACCGCACGCGCCCTGGTGGCACCGGCCAAGGGGATCCTCGCGGCCGACGAGTCGACCGGGACGATCCAGAAGCGGTTCGATTCGATCGGCGTCGAGTCGACCGAGGAGCAACGACGCCGGCTACCGGCAGCTGCTGTTCACGACCGCAGGGTTGGGCGACCACATCAGCGGCGTGATCCTGTTCGACGAGACGATCCGCCAGTCGGCCGACGACGGCCGCTCGTTCGTTACGGTCCTGACCGACGCCGGCGTGATCCCCGGGATCAAGGTCGACACCGGCGCCAAGCCCCTCGCCGGGTTCGCGGGTGAGACCGTGACCGAGGGCCTCGACGGGCTGCGTGAACGCCTGTCCGAGTATCGCGACCTGGGCGCGGGCTTCGCGAAGTGGCGATGCGACGATCGTGATCGGCGACGGCACCCCCACGGACTTCGCGATCCTCGCGAACGCCCACGGGATGGCCCGCTACGCGGCCCTGTGCCAGGAGGCCGACATCGTGCCGATCGTCGAGCCCGAGATCCTGATGGACGGCGACCACGTCTCTGCGGGCCTGCGGCGACGCGACGGGACGGACGCTCGAAGGCTCTCTACGAGCAGCTCGAGGCCCACCGCGTCGATCTCGCGGGGTCGCTCCTCAAGGTCAACATGGTCGTGCCGGGGACGGGACACGCCACCCAGGACGATGATCGGGCGATCGCCGAGGCGACCATCGCCACGCTGACGGAGCACGTGCCGGCCGAGGTGCCCGGCGTCGTGTTCCTGTCGGGCGGCATGAGCGATGAGCACGCGACGAGCCGGCTCAACGAGATGAACCGGATCGGCGGGTTCCGGCTGGGAGCTCTCGTTCAGCTACGGGCGGGCCCTGCAGGCGCCCTCGCTCAAGGCGTGGAAAGGCGAGCCGGCCAACGTCGAGGCGGCGCAGGCCGCGCTCGCGCATCGGGCCAGGATGAACGGCCTGGCTCGCTCCGGCGACTACGACCCGTCGCTCGAGACGGCCGCCTGACCGGCGCCCGGCGAGCATGCGGATCCTGATCATCGGGGGCACCCGGTTCTCCGGCCGGGCGCTCACGGAGCGGGCGCTCGGCGCGGGCCACGAGGTCACGCTGATGCATCGCGGACGATCGGGCGCCGACCTGTTCCCCGAGGCCGAGCACGTGCTCGGCGACCGGGAACTCGGAACCGAGGCCCTCGAGGGTCGAGAGTTCGACGCGGTGGTGGACATGTGCGGCTACGTGCCGCGCGCGGTGCGCGAGGCCGCCGAGCGCCTGGGCGGTGCCGGCCGCTACCTCTATATCTCGTCGATCTCGGCGTATCCCGACGACATGGCGCCCGGGACCACCGAGGACTCGCCGACGTACGAGGCTCCGTTCCCCGACACCGAGGACGTCACCGACGCTACGTACGGTCCGCTGAAGGTGGCGTGCGAGCGGGTGGTGCAGGACGTGTTCGCCGACCGCGCGACGATCGTGCGTCCCGGCTACATCGTGGGGCCGCACGATCCCACCGATCGGTTCACCTGGTGGGTCCGCCGGGCGGCGGCGGGGGGGCGCATGCTCGCCCCGGCGCCGGCCGACTACGCGCTCCAGTGGATCGACGCGCGCGATCTCGCCGACTTCAACCTGAGGTTGCTCACCGACGACGTAGGGGGCGTATTCAACGTCGTCGATCGTCCCGTGGTCAGCACCATGGCGGCCCTGTTGGCAACGGCCGCGACCGCGGGCGGCGTCGAGACGGACGTCGCCTACGCGGACGGCTCGTTCCTGCGGGCCGCGCTCGGCGACGATGCCGACCGATGCCTGCCCCTGTGGTCGCCCGAGCTGCCCGGCGTGCACCTGGTGGATCCGTCGCGGGCGATCGCCGCCGGGTTGGTGTGTCGCCCTCCCCGGGTCACGATCGCCGACACGCTGGCGTGGGATCGCACGCGTCCCCAGGATGTCGACCTCGAGGCCGGGCTCACGGTCGAGCGTGAGGCCGAACTGCTCGCGGCGTGGGACGCCCGAGCGGGGTGACCCGTCCCTAGGGCACCGAGACCTGCACCTCGTCGAACGCCACGTCGTACGAGCGCCCCGACGTGTTGTTGCCGAGCTGGACCGCACCGATCGGAGATACCCCGAGCGGCGCGACGCCGCTCAGCTGATCGACCTGCACACCGTCGACCCAGATCCCCACCTCGGAGGCGGAGCCGTTGATGTTCACGCGGATCTTCACGTGGTGCCAGTTGCCGAGCGACGGCGTCACGGAGCTGCCCGTTGAGACGCGCTCCACGGCGTTCCATGTGACCAGTGCCCCGTTGCCCCGCATGTTGAGGCTCAGCGGCGCCCCGGAAGGGAGCGTGACCACCTTGGCCAGCGAGACGGTGCCGGATGCGGTGATCACCTTGTAGTCGAACTCGTAGATCAGCTCGAAGCGCTCACCGCCCGGCAGCTCGCGCCTCCCGAAGGTGAGTCCGGAGCCCGAGGACACCTGTCGCGCCGCCCAGACGTCCCGGGCGTGTTCGGTCTGGAGGGTGAATCCGTTCGTGACCGACCAGCCGTCCAGGCCCCCGGACTCGAAGTCGTCCACGAAGAGCACGCTCCCTTCCCACGGATCGGGCGGCGGCGGCTCGGTCGGGTCCGGCGGTGGCGGGGTCGTCGTGGGTGGGGGCGGCGGCGTGCTGGAGCCGCCTCCGCCTCCGCCACTCCCGCCACCGTCGAGCATCCGCGAGAAGTGGGGTGCGTTGGCCATATTCTTGAACGCGGCGAGCGACTGGCTCGTCGTGTCGGCCCAGAAGTGGCCTCCCTTGGGGGCGAGGGCGTGGTAGTAGATGAACGCCCGAAGCTCGGGCATCGTGTTGGCGATGACCTGCTGCGCGGCGGCGAACCACTCGGCCTTCCATTGCGTGTTGCCACTCTTCTCCTGGATGCCCGCCCAGATCAAGATCGGCTTGTTCTTGGTGGACGCCCAGGTGTAGTAGCTGCGATAGAGGTCTTCGAACGAGGCGAAGTTGTTCACGGGAACGGCCGACCCGCCGATCCAGTCCACGAACGCGTCCCCTGGGTAGTACTGCTGACCGACGTCCTTCTTGAAGCTCCCCGCGCGGGGCGCCCAGATGAACTCGACGTTCGTGGCACCGCGCGCCTGGAAGATGCCGTGGATGTGGCGCCACGCCTTGATGTACTCGGCCGGCGTCCCGATGTACTGCCGCTCGCCGGGGGACTGATCCATCTCCCAGTTGAAGCGCACGAGCACCGGGCCGTGCAGGGCCTTCAACCCGTCGGCGGCCGCTCGGATGTCGGCGTCGAAGTTGCCGTTCGCGATCTTGCTCGCTCGGTTCGGGTCGGGCGTGTCGTCCGTGCCTCGCCACGAGATCATCGGCAGCTGCCCGCGGCCGAGCTGCCACTGCTCGAACCCGTAACTGTGATCGGAGAACGGGTGGTACTTGTTCACGATCGCGAGCTTGCGTCCGATCTTGTTCTCCAGCGACGTCACGGCCTGGTCGAGCGACTGGCCGCCCTTCGCGTTGGCGTACGCGCCGAACATCACGCCGGATGCGGGCGCAGAGGTCGTGGGCGCGCTCGATGCTGCGGGCGCGGCCACGAGCGCCGCGATCATGGCCATCGTTGCGATCGTGCCGATCGCCCCGATGCCCCAGCCGGACCATCGCCGCCGGAACCGAGTGTGGGTCATGCCAGGCCTCCTCCCGAGGGTTGCTACCCCTTCTCGGCACGTCCGAACGGGCCGCTGGAGCGGGGGCCCGGGGGATTTCGTGGTGCGTGCGAACTAGCTCAGGAGTCGTAGAACATCCGCCGGGCCAGGCACGGACGGCCCATGGCGATGGCGCGACCCGAGGGAGGCCGCATGGATGGTTGTAGGCTGCGGCTGCTCCCAGGATGCAGCGAGCGCCGGCCCGAGGCGCTCCGCATCCGGCGAGCCTGGAGGCCGGTACGCTGGAGTCGATGAGTGAGGTCGTGAGCGCCGGGGCGATATCCCATCCGCGGGTGGCCGCGCGCCGCCGCATGCTCCCCGCCTACTGGCCCCTGCTCCCGTTCCCCTTCGCGCTCGTCCTGTGGTTGCTGGGGATGAGCTACTTCGCATGGCCGGTCGTTGGCGTGTTCCTCATGGTCGGCTTGTTCGCCAGGGGCCGGGTGATGGTCCCTCCTCGGTTCGGTGTGTGGCTACTGTTCCTGGGATTCGTGGCGGCGTCCTCGATCATGCTCGACTCGACGGACCGGGCCATGGCGTACGGGTATCGGGCCTCGATGTACTTCTCGGCGACGATGCTCTTCCTCTACCTGTACAACACCTCACGCCGGGAGCTGCCGGTGAGCACGATCGTGAATCTGCTCGCGATCGGCTGGGCGATGATCGTCCTCGGGGGCCTGCTCGGGATCTTCCTGCCGGGGGTCTCGCTGACGAGCCCGATGGAGCTGTTCCTGCCCAGCAACCTCACCAATATCCCGCTGGTGCGCGACATGGTGTCGCCTGCGTTCGCCAAGGAGGAGGCCTTCGTCGGCCTGGGTATCCACCGCACACAGGCTCCGTTCCCCTACCCGAACGCATGGGGGTCCAACTTCGTTCTGCTGACGCCGTTCGCATTGTGGTCGTTCCTCCAGACGGCCCGCAGGGCCTGGCGCCCCGTCCTCGGGCTCCTCCTCGTGGCGGCGATCGTGCCGTTCTTCTTCTCGCTGGACCGCGGTGCGTGGCTAGCGCTCGCCGTGGTGCTCGTCTACGGAGGGATCCGGCTGGCGGTCTCCCTGGACCTTCGAACGGTCAAATGGTTCGCGCTGGGGGCCATCCTGCTCGTGTTCGTGCTGGTCCTCACGCCGCTCGGCGAGGCCCTCCTCACTCGGCTCGACCGCAACTACAGCGACCAGGGTCGGATCGGACGCAACGTGGTGGCGGTCCAGCTCGCGTCCGAACGGCCGTTGCTCGGATACGGGGCGCCGCAGGAAGCTCAGAACAACCCCGGCAACGCCGCCGTCGGGACGCACGGGCAGCTGTGGTTGATCCTCGTGTCGAACGGCGTTCCGGCCCTGATCTTGTACCTGGCATGGATGTTCTGGCTGCTCGTTCGGTCGGGGCGCGGGCTCAAGACGGCGAGAGACGTGCGGTTCTGGCCGCATCTGGTGATCCTCGCGGCGCTGATCATGTCGCCGTACTACGAGCTCTTACCGATGCAGCTGCACACCATCATGGTGGCGGCCGCGATCATCACCCGCGACGGGCTCGGCCGCTCGCCGGCGCGACGCGGTCCGGCGCGCGCGTCCGCCGAGGCGACCGTGTGACGGCGGCGCCGGCGACACGGGTCGCGTACGTCGGCGGTTGGGGGAGGTCGGGGAGCACGCTGCTCGATCGCATCCTCGGCCGTGTCGCCGGATTCGTGTCGGTCGGGGAGCTGCGGATGATCTGGCGACGGGGCCTGGCGCTCAACGCTAGGTGCGGATGCGGGGAGGCGTTCGACGCGTGCCCGTTCTGGGCCGCGGTCGGCGAGCGCGCGTTCGGGGGGTGGGACCGCATCGACGTCGACGAGGTGCTGCAACTGCGCAACTCGGTGGACCGAGGGTGGTCCACGTTCGCTCTGGCCTCGCCGGTGCTGCCGGCGGGGTTCCGGCGCCGGCTCGAGCGGTACGAGGGGTTCGTTGCCCCGCTCTATCGTGCGATCGCCGAGACCGCGGGGGCGTCGGTGGTCGTGGATTCGTCCAAGCTCCCCTCGCACGCGATGATCCTGCGCCGGACCGATGCGATCGACGCGCGGATCGTCCATCTCGTGCGCGATGCCAGGGGCGTGGCCCACTCGTGGCAGAAGGATGTCGTCAAGGACCCGGCCAGCGGTGAACGCATGCTCGTGTACCGGCCGTGGTCGGCGGCGGCGAGGTACGACCTGTACAACGGGATGACGACGCTCGTGGGCGCGCTCGGCGTTCCCTACCTTCGCGTGCGCTACGAAGACCTCGTACGCGACCCGATCGACACGGTGCGCGCCGTCGTGGCCCACGTCGACCCAGGGGCGGACCCCGATCTGTCGTTCATCGAGGAGGAGTCGGTCGTGCTCGGCGTGGACCACACGGTGGGTGGCAACCCCATGCGCTTTTCCAGCGGCGCGCTCGAGATCCACCGGGACGAGGCCTGGCTGACCGGCCTGCCGCCTCGTGACCGCACCTGGGTGAGCGTGTTGACCGCCCCCTTGCTCGCCGCGTACGGATACCCGCTCCGTGGCAAGCCTCCCCAGCCTCCCGTCGCATGAATCCTCCCTCGGCCTCGGCGCATTCGACCCCCGAGTCGGGCAAAGATCTGTCCCGGCTCGCACGAGGCGGCGCGCTGAACCTGGCCGGCAGCGTCGGCTACGGGTTGCTGAACTTCCTGCTGGTCATACTCGTGACGAACAACCTGGGCCGGGATGCCGCCGGCGTGTTCTTCGAGGCGGTGGCGCTGTTCGTGATCGCCAGCAACGCCGCCGAACTCGGCGCCGACACCGGGCTGGTCAGGATGATCGCCCGCTATCGCACCCTTGACCGCGTCCACGACATCCGCTGGACGCTGGCGATCGCGATCGTCCCGGTCGCGATCGCGGGGACCCTGCTCGCGGCGATCGGGCTGATCTACGCGGTGCCCCTATCCCGCGTGTTCGGCGAGGGGATGGAGGCGGACGATCTCGTTCCCTACATCAGGTTGCTGGCCCTGTTCCTGCCCCTGTCCGCCATCAACACGGTCGCGATCGCCGGCACGAGGGGGTTCGGCACGATGATCCCCTCGGTCACGATCGACAAGACGTTCAAACCGCTGGGTCAGTGCGTCATGATGGGCATCGTCTTCTTTGCGACGGCCGGCACGACGGCCGCCGCAGGGGCGCTCGCCTTGTCCTACGGACTCCCGATCGGCCTCAGCTTCGTGGCGGCGCTGAGCTCGCTGCTCGTCATGGAACGGCGGACCGAGCGCGGGATGCACGACCTCGAGGCGACGCCGACCCGCACGCTGGCGTCGGAGTTCTGGCGGTTCACCGCCCCCCGGGGACTGGCGGGCGTGTTCCAGGTCATGATCCTGTGGCTCGACACCCTCCTGATCGGCGCGTTGATCGGATCGGGACAGGCGGCCGTATACACCGCGTCCAGCCGCTACATCGTCGTGGGGCAGGCGATCCTCCAGGCGATGGTGCAGGCGATCGCGCCGCAGATCTCCAGCCTGCTCGCCGCCCGCGAGCACGTGCGGGCCGAGTCGCTCTACCAGGCCGGCACGACGTGGCTGATGGTGGCGTCGTGGCCCATCTACCTCACGATGGCCGTCTTCGCGCCCGTGCTCGTGATGGCGTTCGGAGCCGACTACGCGGGCGGCGGGCCCGTGCTCGTGATCCTGTCGCTCGCGATGCTGGTCAGTATGGCGGTCGGCCCGGTGGACGTGGTGTTGCTGATGGGCGGCAAGAGCTGGTGGAGCGCCGCGAACACGATCGTGGCCCTGGTGTTGAACGTGGCCCTCAACCTGTTGCTGATCCCGATCTGGGGCATCACGGGCAGCGCGGTCGCGTGGATGGTGAGCATCCTCGTCCGCAACATCCTGCCGCTGATCCAGGTGTCCCGGTTCCTCCACCTGACCCCGTTCGGCAGCGGGTTCGCCGCCGCAGTGGTGGCGACGGTTCCGATCTTCGGCGGGATCGGGATCCTGTTTCGGCTCGTGCTCGGGCCGACGCTCACCAGCCTGGTCCTGTTCGCCCTCGTGGCGTGCCCGCTGTACGCGCTGGTGTTGTGGCGGCTGCGTGACATCCTGCAGCTCCAGGAATTCGTGGCGGCGATGCGACGCCGCTCCGGCCGGAGCATGGAGATCCCCCCGGCCGCCGGGTAAGCCACCCGCGAAGGAGGGGGCGTCGCCGCCCCCTCCTTGCGTCCCTCCCCGAGCCTGGAGAGGTCCTCGCACCCGGCTGTCGGTCTAGCCGGGCGACCCGTCCACCACGACGTCGTCGAACGCCGCGGAGTAGCTGCGCCTCACGTTGGAGCCGATCTGGACGCGCCCGACGGGGGTGGAGCCGGTGTTCGTCGACCAGGCGTCGATCACGAGCACGCCGTCGAGGTAGAGATCCCACGTCGTGCCCGCGCCGACCGTGCCGCAGATCTCGATCGCGTGCCAGCCCGAACCCAGGGTGGTGCCCGCGCCCCTGGTCTGGGACGCGACCTCGGACTTGAACTGCAGGTTCCCGCTGCTCGACAGGAGGACCTTGGCGATCCTGCCGTTCCCGGCGGTCCGCAGCCCGAGCAGGTCGAGGGCGGCGGTGCCCTGCGACGTCACGTTGACCGCCGTGCTCGCACACAGGGAGGCGTAGGTGGCGTCGAGCGTCTGGCGCGCGTACGCGTTCTGGTTCGACGTGTTGGCGGCGGCGCTCGGGGGTGCTGTGAAGCCGCTCCCGCTGGCGATCGTGAGACGAGTCACCTTCGTCCATGCCGAGAAGTCACCCGAGTCGAACCCGTCGGCCCAGAACACGCTGAGCGTCGCGATGGTCGCCGAGGCGGCGCTCTTCGCGCTCGCGTTGCCGGCCGCGTCGACGGCGTCGATCTGGTAGGTGTGGCCGCTGCCGGGCGCCAGGCCCGCGTCTTGGAAGGACACGGTGCCGCCCGAGCCGCTCGACACCGTGGCGATCGGGTTCGCGCCACCATCACGGTAGACCCGGTAGTCGAGCACCTGGCTCACGGTGTCGCTCGATGCCGCCCACGTCAGGTCGATCGTGGTCGAGGAGGTCGCGACGCCCGACGGCGTGCCGGGCACGGTGGGCGCGGCCTGGTCGGGGTTGGCGCCCCACACGAACAGTCCGCGGGACTGCCAGGTTCGCCCGTCGCCGGTGGCCGGTCCACTGATCGTCGTGATCGAGCCCTGGGGCCTCCCGTTCGCCCAGTTCACCGAGTACAGGTTGCCGTTCGTGCGCGAGAAGTAAAGCCTGCCCGAGGCCAGGGTCATGCCGCTCACGTCGCTCCAGTTGAAGCCGTCCCCGTTGCCACTGGCCGTGAAGGTCTCGGCTCCCACCACGCCGCTCTCGAGCGTGAAATAGCGATAGTACAGACGGGCGTCGCCCGAACGCGTGTAGTAGAGGCGCCCGTTCTCCAGCGTCATGCCGGTGATCGAGGACACGGGCCAGTAGCCGTTCGTGAGGCCGTTGAGGCCGATCGACTGCTTGGCGCCCACGCTGGTGCCGTCGAACGACTGCCAGGTGAACGTCCCGTCGCTCCACCCCGCGTACAGGCGGTTGTTGGAGAAGAAGACGCCGCGGGCCGTCGACCAGTCCGTGCTCGTGGCCAGCGACGCGTTCGAGCCGAACGTGGTGCCGGTGAAGGAGCGGTGGATGATCGAGCTTCCGCTCTGCGGCACCGTGAAGATGTCGTTGGGAAGGTCCGGATTCACATGGACGGGAACCGAGGAGCCACCGGCCAGGGGCATGAAGGCCACCTTGTCGTGGTACTCGCCGCCGATCGTGCCCGTGTCGGACCCGACCCACAACCCGGCGGAGGTCGGCACCAGGGCCATGACGCCCAGGCCGCGAGGGTCCCGGACCGGGTCCCACTGGAACGGCAGGCCGTTCAGCGGGTCGAGGGCGGCGATCCCCATCCGGCTCACGGCGCCGGGGCCGACGCGATCGCCGACGAACGGGTTGTTCCACCAACGCTGGTGGCCTCCCACGTAGACGGCCGTTCCGGTGGCGGCGACGCTGAAGGTGGTGTCGCCGCCCGTGTAGTCCGCCCAGTCGGGCTGGAGGGCGACGCCGGACTGGCTCGGGGTCCACCGCGTCACGGTGTCGCACAGGACGCCCGCGCCCGGACCGCCACGCCACGCGCCGGTCGTCCCGATCACGAAGTAGGAGCCGTTGGGGGCGAAGTCGACGTCGCGCATGTACGTGTCGAAGCGCGACGTGCATTGGGGCTCGAAGCGCGTCGTGTACCAGTTCGCGACCGTGGCGGGGTTCGTCGACAGGTCGATCATCGCGATCTGGCGGCGATCGAGGCCGCCCGCCGTGAGGAAGTTCCCGATCGCCACGAGCCTCGTGCCATCGGGCGAGACGTCGATCTTGTGCACACGCTGCGTGCCGCCGTTGTGCTTGCCTTCGAACGGGATGTCGAGTGAGGAGCTGAGGGCGCCGGTCGTCACGTTGATCGCGGCAAGGCGGTGTCGGACCTCGCCGTTGACGGTGGAGAACGCGCCGCCGATGTAGAGGAGACCGCCGCGCACGACCATGTCGTACACGCCCGACCCGCTGTTGATGTTGACGCCCCACGACTGGGCGGCTCCCGTGGCGGCGTTCAGCTTGACGAGGCGGTTGTTCTTCACCCCGTCGACGTTCTGGAACGTGCCGCCGACGAAGACCGACGTGCCGTCGGTGGCCAGGGCGAGGACGTCGCCGTCGAGCACCGGCGCGAAGTTCTGGTTGATCGCGAAGGTCGTGGCGTCGAAGGCGAAGATGTTGGTGCGGCCGAGCGTCGCCCCGCCGGGCGCCCTTACCTGGGTGAACGAGCCGCCGACGATGATCTGGTTGCCCACCGGCACGATGGCGTTGACGATGCCGTCGAGCACGTGGGGAGTGCCGTTGGCCGGGTTGGCCGATACGACGATGGGCTGTTGCACGCCGCTGGCGGTGGCCGGCGAAGTCGGCAGGGCGACCGCGACGACGGCGATCAGCGCAAGGGAAGCCAGGGTGCTCAGGGTGCGACGCATCGGGGGGGCGGTCCTCCATCGGCTCGGGGGTGACGCAGAGCATAGGTCAGGTTCCCGACAGGGTCCCTCGGTCGTTCGTACGAAAGGTGCAACCCGTGGGCCGCGAGCCGAGCCGCCCTTCGACCTAGGTCATGCGTCCAACAGGAGGTCCAGCTGCTCCCTCAGCGTGTCGCCGTCGAGGTCGTAGGGGATCAGGGTCGCGTTGCCCTCGGCGTCGATCATCACCCATTGCCCCTGGATGAACACGTCGAATCGGGGCCACGACCGAGCGTTCTCGTCGTACGCCGTGGTGAAGGAGATGTCGAACTCGTCGACGAACCCCTGGACCGCGCTCTCGGAGTCCAGTCCGGCGATCCCGAGCACGTTGACGCCCTTGCCGTCGTACTGCCGCGCGACCTGCGCGACGCCGGGGGCGGACCCCCGGCAGCGGCTTCACCACGGCGCCCAGAACCAGATCGCGAGCGGGGTGCCCGCGTAGTCGGCGCCCATCACGGTGCCGCCTCCGAGCCCGTCGAGGGTGAAGTCCAAGATCTCGGCCGTGGCGCCGGACGGGGCGTCGCCGGCGGCCGTTGGAGTGGACGCGGACGGCGCGGAGGTCGGCGCCGGTGGGGCCGAGGCCACGTCGGCGGTCGGCGTGGCCTCGGAGGAGCAGGCGGCCAGCGTGAGCGCGATCGCGGCAGGCAGGATCAGGATTCGGACGCGGGGCATCCCCTCGATAGTACGAGGGATCCCTGCGAGGGTGGTCACATCGGCGACGCCGCTAGACTCGATGCGCCCGCGCGGTCCCCGCACCGGGCCACCGATGATCGGAGCCCCACGACCCATGCCCACACGAGACGACATCCGCAACGTGGCCATCGTGGCCCACGTCGACCACGGCAAGACCACGCTGGTCGACGCGATGCTGTGGCAGTCCGGCGCCTTCCGCGAGCATCAGGACGTGGACGAACGCGTCATGGACTCGATGGACCTCGAGCGGGAGAAGGGCATCACGATCCTGGCCAAACACACGGCCGTGCGCCACGGCGACGTCACCGTCAACATCGTCGACACGCCGGGCCATGCCGACTTCGGTGGCGAGGTCGAGCGCGCGCTCACGATGGTCGACGGCGTGTTGCTGCTGGTCGACGCCTCCGAGGGTCCGCTCCCGCAGACCCGTTTCGTGTTGCGCAAGGCGCTGGAGGCGCGGCTGCCCGTGATCTTGGTGGTCAACAAGGTGGACCGGCCCGACGCCCGGGTCGACGAGGTCGTCCACGAGGTCGAGGAGCTGTTCTTGGATCTGGACGCCGACGAGCACCAGATCGACTTCCCCATCCTGTATTGCGACGCGCGGCAGGGGAGCGCCACGCTGGTGCGCGGCGAGCGGGGCACGGACCTCGAGCCGCTGTTCGACACGCTCGTGGCCCGGGTGCCGCCGCCCGAGTACGAGCGGGATCACCCGCTGCAGGCGCTCGTCACGAACCTCGACGCCTCGCCCTACGTGGGCCGTCTCGCCCTGTGCCGGATCCGTCACGGGACGATGCGCCGTGGCCAGGAGGTCGCGTGGTGTCGGGTCGACGGCTCGGTCGAGCGGGCCAAGATCACCGAGCTCTACGCCACGCAGGCCCTCGACCGCGTCGATGCGGAGGAGGCCGGCCCCGGCGACATCGTGGCGATCGCCGGTATCGCCGATGTCACGATCGGCGAGACCCTGGCCGATCCCGACGACCCTCGCCCGCTGCCGGTGGTCCGGGTCGACGAGCCGAGCCTGTCCGTGACGATCGGGATCAACACGTCACCGCTGTCGGGTCAGGACGGGGACAAGGTGACGGCCCGGCTCCTGCGGAACCGGCTCGAGCAGGAGCTGGTGGGCAACGTGGCGATCAGGGTCCTCGACACCGAACGGCCCGAGACCTGGGAGGTCCAGGGCCGGGGCGAGCTTCAGCTCGCGATCCTCGTCGAGATGATGCGCCGCGAAGGGTTCGAGCTCACGGTCGGCAAGCCCCAGGTCGTGACCAGGGTCGTCGACGGCAAGCGGATGGAGCCGATGGAGCGGGTGGCGATCGACGCTCCTGAGGACTACCTGGGAGTCATCAGCCAGCTCTTCGCCCTGCGCAAGGGGCGCATGGAGCACATGGTCAACCACGGCACCGGCTGGATCCGCATGGAGTACCTGGTGCCGGCCCGCGGGCTGATCGGGTTCCGAACCGAGTTCCTCACCGAGACGCGCGGCACGGGGCAGCTCCACCACGTCTTCGAGGGGTACGAGCCGTGGCACGGGCCGTTGCGGACGCGGCCGAGCGGCTCCCTCGTGGCCGACCGCCGGGGCCCGACCACGCAGTTCGCGCTGCTGAACCTGCAGGAGCGCGGCTCGCTCTTCGTCGGGCCCGGCGAAGAGGTCTACGAGGGCATGATCGTCGGCGAGAACGCACGGGCCGACGATATGGACGTGAACCCCACCAAGGAGAAGCACCTCACGAACATGCGCAAGGCCAACGCCGAGGAGCTGGTCCGTCTGATCCCCAGGACCCAGCTGTCGTTGGAGCAGGCCCTCGAGTTCATCCGCGAGGACGAGGCCGTCGAGGTCACGCCGTCGAACGTGCGACTGCGCAAGGTCACGCTCACTCAGAACGAGCGCATGCGCGCCGGCCGCCGTGCCAGGGCACAGGACGACTGATCCGCGTGGGTCGCCGGTTCCGCCGCTCGGGCAGGGTCCCGGACTGGTGGATCGTCCTGCAGATCTGCGAGTTCATCGGCATGGTCGGCGTGGCCGGCGCGATCGCCCGCATGAGCGCCGAGGGAGTGGATCCGATCTGGTTGTGGGCGCTGGGCCTCGGTGCGATCGCGGCGGTCTTCGTGCTCAACGGCCGGCTGAAACGACGGTTCCTGTTCCGCGACGAGTGAGGGCCCGGTAGGGTCGGGCGCATGCCCAGGCGCACGATCGCAGGAGACCTGCCGGCCCCGATGCTGGCCAAGCCCCTGCCCGAGCTCCCCGAGGGCGAAGGCTGGACCTACGAGCCGAAGTGGGACGGGTTCCGCGCGATCGTCGCCGTCGCGGACGGCGGCGCTCCTCGGGTCGTGAGCCGCGACGGCCGCCCGCTCGGCCGCTACTTCCCCGAGTTGGTCGCCGAGCTCGATGCCCGCCGGGCCGGGTCGTTCGTCGCCGACGGAGAGATCGTGCGCATCCGAGAGGGATCGATGGAGTTCGAAGAGCTGCAGCTGCGTCTTCACCCTGCCGAGTCGCGGGTGCGCAGGCTATCCGGGGAGATCCCGGCATCCCTCGTCCTATTCGACCTGCTGAGCGATGGCGACGACGACCTCCTGGAGGTCCCGCTCGCGGCACGGCGAACCCGGCTGGCGACGCGTGCGACGGCGATGGGCTGGCCCGAGGCGCCCGGGGATCTGGGATCGATGCCGCCGCCTCCTTCCGTGGCGATCGCGCCGTGGACCGACGACACCGCGATCGCGCGGGCGTGGTTCGACGACGAGGACGGGCTCGGCCAGGACGGCCTGCTCGCCAAGCGGGCCGACCAGCCGTACCTGGCGGGGGAGCGGGGGTGGGTCAAGGTCAAGCACCGGCGCACCCTCGACGTCGTCGTGGGCGGATACCGCCTGTCCAAGGCCGGCGACGGGATCGGCGCGTTGCTGCTCGGTCTCTACGACGGCGACACCCTGCACTACGTCGGGCACACCTCGTCGTTCCGGGCGGCCCAGCGCCGGGAGATGCTCGAGGTTCTCCACGAGCTCGAGGGAGGGGAGAGCTTCGGGCGTGGCCGTGGTCCCGGCGGTCAGAGCCGATGGAGCGGTGGCAAGGACACGGCCTGGGTGCCGCTGCAACCCGTGCTGGTCTGCGAGGTGACGATCGACCGGATCCAGTACGGGCGCATCCGACACGCGGCCACGTTCGTCGGCTGGCGCGACGACCGCGAGCCGACGAGCTGCACGTTCGAGCAGGTGGGCGCCGAGCCGCCGTCGTGGCCGGAGCCTCCGACCGACTAGTCCAGTTCAGACTAGTGCTCAGAGGTCGTCCTCGTCCCGCGGTCGGCCCGTGTGCTCTCGCTTCATCGCCTCCCACTCCGCGATCTTCTTCGCCCGCGACGGGTTGACGCGAAGCGGCTCATCGTCCCCCTTGGGGAAGTGAGGTGGCCACGGGGCATCCCCGAGACCCCCGGCCGCGTCCCGTTCGGCGAGTTCCAGCAGCGAGTCGAGCCGGCCCGCGTGGTCGTCGATGCCCGCGCCGGGATCGCCGATCTCCGAGAGGCGGTCGGGGATCGTTCGCAGCGTGAATCGCCCGGGATCCACGTCGGCGACCTCGTCCCAATCGATTGGGGTCGAGACCCGCGCGTCGGGCATCGGCCGGATCGAGTAGGCGCTGGCCACCGTACGGTCTCGCGCGTTCTGGTTGTAGTCGAGGAACACGCCCACCCGCTCCTCCTTCCACCAGGCGGTCGTGGCCACGCCCGGCATGCGGCGCTCGACCTCGCGCGCGAACGCCAGGGCGGCTCGGCGGGTGTTCGTGAAGCCGTGGCCGCGTTCTACGCGCGCGTTGATGTGGATTCCCCGCTTGCCGCTGGTCTTCGGATAGCCGGTGAGGCCGTGCTCTGCGAGGACCTCGCGCGACATCAGGGCGACGCGGCGCACGTCGTCCCATGCGACGTCCGGCGTCGGGTCGAGGTCGACCCGCAGCTCGTCGGGGTGGTCGACGTCGTCGGCCCGCACGGGCCACGGATTGCATTCAAGGCACCCGAGCGTCGCGGCCCACACGAGAGCCGCCTCGTCGTGCATCACCGGCATCGCTGCCGTACGTCCGCTGGGGAACCGCACGGTGGCCGTGCGCACCCACTCCGGGGCCCCGCTGGGGATCCGCTTCTGATAGAAGGGCCGTGTCTCCTCGCCGGTGATCCCCCCGGGGAACCGGTGCAGGATCGACGGACGATCGCGACACCCGTTGAGCGCCGCCCCGGCCACCGCGCTCCAGTACTCCACGACCTCGAGCTTGCTGATGGGACCGCCCGGCGCGTCGGGGAAGTAGACCTTGTCGGGGCTCGTGACCCGGATCTGTCGGCCCTGCACGTCGATGGATGTCGCCGGAGTCGCCATGCGGGGAGACGTTACCCGTAGACGGCCGCGTCGCTCTTGACACCTCGAACGTATGTTCGATAGGATGCGAGGGTACCCGGATCCCGGTCCTCCCCCGGAACGGATCACGAGTTGACGTCTTCACCAGGATCCACCAAGGCGCTGGTCGAGCGCGTCCACGGACTGCATCGCGAGATCGCGGCGCGTCAGCGCGAGTTGCTCGAGGATCTGGCCGAGCTCGAGACGCGGGAGGCCTGGCTCGACGACGGGGCGCACGACATGGCCCACTGGACGTCGATGCAGCTCGACGTTTCTCGATGGAAGGCCCGCCGCTGGTTGCATGCCGGCCGCGCCCTCGGTTGGCTTCCCGCAACCGCCGAAGCACTCGAGCGCGGCGACGTCGGCATCGACAAGGTGGTGGAGCTCGCACGGTTCGCGGAGTTCGACGACGAGGATGCCCTCGTGCGATGGGCGCGAGGCGTGTCGGCCGGCGCGATCCGCCGCGTGGGCGACCTGCGGTCCCGAGATCGAGACGAGGAGGTCGACGACGCCGACCGCTCTCGCTGGCTGGAGTTCCGCTACGCCGACGACGGCCGTCGCTGGCGGTTGGATGCTGGGCTCCCCGCCGCGCAGGGGGCGGTCGTCGCACGCGCGCTCGAGCGCCTCGGCGACCAGATCCCGACCGACCCCGACGAGGGGGCCGAGGGCCCGGGTGCCCGCCGAGCCGATGCACTGGTGGCGCTGTGTTCGGCCCGTCTCGCCGGCGATGAGGACCAGGACCGTGCCACCGTCGTCGTCCACGCCGACATGGACGTGTTGTACGACGTCGATGCGAACGCGGTGCTCGAGGACGGGCCGGTCATCGGCGGCGCCACGGTGCAGCGCCTGCTGTGCAACGCGCGGATGCAGGCTGTGGTCGAGCATCCCGACGGATCGGTCGCGGGGCTCGGGCGCATGTCACGCGAGCCCTCGTCCTGGATGATCCGGCAACTCCGCCACCGCGACGGCACGTGCCGGTTCCCCGGTTGCGACGCGCGCCGGTTCACCCAGGCTCACCACGTCGAGTGGTGGTCGCGAGGTGGCACTACGGATCTGGACAACCTCGTCCTCGTGTGCTCGTTCCACCACCGGCTCGTCCACGAACACGGCTGGTCGATCGTGCGACCCGACGACGGTGACCTCGTGTGGCACCGGCCGGGAGGCGCCCGGTACCGAGCCGGTCCTCAGGACGGCGTCGCCTGACCACCAGCCGATGCCCGCGGCCAGGACCTACTCCGCGATGTCGATCCGCTCGATCACGACGTCGTCCGTCGGCCGGTCCTGTGCTCCAGTCGGCAGCTTCGAGATGGCGTCGACGACCTCGTACCCCTCCGTCACCTGGCCGAAGACGGTGTGCTTGCCGTTGAGCCACGGGGCCTCGGCCACCGTAACGAAGAACTGCGAGCCGTTCGTGCCTGGCCCGGCGTTCGCCATCGCGAGGCGACCCGCTTGGTTGAACGTGGGAGCGCCCGGGGGGCACTCGTCCTCGAACTTGTAGCCGGGGCCGCCGGTGCCGGTCCCGGTGGGATCGCCGCCCTGGAGCATGAATCCATCGATCACCCGGTGGAATATCGTTCCCGGGTAGAGGGGCTCGGACTTGGGCTGTCCGTCGCGGGGGTCGGTCCACTCGCGGCCGCCTGTGGCCAGGTCGATGAAGTTCTGAACGGTCGTAGGGGCATGCTCGGGCATGAGCGTGACGGTGAACGAGCCCTGGTTCGTGACGATGGTGGCGCTGGACACGATGAACCCTCCTCGAGGCCGATTGGGGGGCAGTCTAGCCCGAGCCGTCCGACCGCCCCGACGCCTCGACCTGGACGAGGGCGTCGTGGAAGTCGCCGCCTCCGCCCATGTCCGAGAGTCCGTCGGGGGTCAGCGCGTTGGCCGAGAGCCCCGAGGGCGACCTCGACGCCCACCACCCCGAAGGCATCGACACCATCCCGGGTCGGACCCGATCGCCCACCCGCGCCGGGAGCGTGACCGACGCACGGTCGTTGAAGACGCGGACGTCGTCGCCCTCGGCGATGGACCTGGGTCCGGCGTCGTCGGGATGGATGTCCAGCGTCGGCGTCTTCTCGGCCCGCAGCGCACGCTCGACGTTGCCGTAGCTCGAGTTGAGGAAGTGATGGGCCCCCTTGGCCGTCGTCAGGGACAACGGGAAGCGCGCGGCGAGCTCCGGGTCGCCGGCCGGGCTCTCGCGCGCGGGCGTGAAGCCCGGGAGCGGGTCGAATCCCGAGGCGGCCATCTGCTCGGAGAAGAACTCGCTCGAGCCCGAGGGGGTGGCGAACCCTCCCTCGGCGTAGGGCAGACGGTGCGCCTCGGTGTCCAGCCGGATCCACCCCCGCGAACGCAGCTCGGCGATCCGTTCCGCCCCCAGCGGAGCCATCGCGGCGTCCATCATCTCCTCGTCGGTCATCGAGAACCCGGGATCGCGGAATCCCATCCTCGTCGCGAGCCGCCGGAAGATCTCCGAGTTGGGCAGGGCCTCGCCGACGGGCGAGATCGCCGGTTCGTTGTAGGTGAGGTAGGTCTGGCCCCACGACCACAGGAGGTCGAAGTGCTCGACCTGGGTCGTGGCCGGCAGCACGTAGTCGGCCATCGCCGCCGTATCGGTCAGCGTGTGCTCGGCCACGACGGTGAACAGATCCTCGCGGGCGAGGCCTTCCAGGACGAGTCGCTGGTTCGGCGCGATCGCGGCGGGATTCGAGTTGTAGACGAACAGGCCGAGGATGGGAGGCGACATCGAGCCGTCGGTGAGCGCCCGTCCCAGCTGCACCATGTTCACACTGCGATCGATCCGGGCGCTCTCGACGCGGATCCCGCACGACCAGTCCAGCTCGCCGAACAGCTGGAAGGTCATGTGACACAGCCCGCCGCCGCGCTCACGCCACGCTCCGACCAGGGCCGGGAGGCACGCGATCGTGCGATAGGTCATCGCGCCATGCGCCCGATGCTCCATCCCGACCAGCGTGCGGATCGCCGTCGGGCGCGTCGTGGCGTAGGCGGTGGCGAGATCCACGATATCGCCGCCGTCGATCCCCGTGATCTCGGCGACCCGCTCGATCGGGTAGTCGTCCAGCCGCTCGAGCAGGCGGTCGAACCCGACGGTGAATCGCTCGACGTAGTCGCGATCGTGGAGTCCTTCATCGACGATGACCCGCATCATGCCGAGGGCGAGCGCGCCGTCGGTCCCCGGCATGGGACGCACGTGTCGATCGGCCGCCGCCGCCGTTCGCGTCTTCACGGGGTCGATGACCACCACGGTGGCGCCCGCGGCCTTGGCCTCGCGGATGAACGGCCACAGATGCAGGTTCGTCGACAGCGTGTTCGTGCCCCACAGGATGATGTGCCGACTGCGGGCGAGTTCCTCGGGGACGATGCCCGGTCCCGAGCCCATCGTGACGGCCTCGCCACTGAGACCCGTGCTGCCGCAGACCGCCCGCACGAGATCGGTGGCCCCGAGCCGGGAGAAGAAGGCGTCGCTCATCGCATTGCCCTGCAACAGCCCTTGGGTCCCCATGTAGCTGTAGGGCATGATCGCCGACGCTCCGAACCCGTCGGCGATGTCGGTCAGGCGCTCGGCGATGGCGTCGAGCGCCTCGTCCCACGAGACCTCCTCGAACGACCCACTTCCCTTCGGGCCGCTGCGTCGCAGCGGGTGGAGGAGCCGATCGGGCTGGTAGACGCGGTCCTCCAAGAAGTGGTTGACCTTCGCGCACAGGCCGCCACGCGTGAAGGGATGGTCGGGATCGCCCCTGAGCTCGACGGCCACACCGTCGCGCACCGTCACGGTCCATGCGCACGTGTCGGGGCAGTCATGCGGACAGGCGCCGCGGGCGGAGCGCACCGGGAGTTCGGCGACGACCACGGGCGGAGCCTACGCCCGCCAGGCGGAGGAGGGAACCCCTCAGCCGAGCTGTTCGCGCAGCGACTCGAGGTCGGTCACCGGGAGCCGGCACGTGAAGCGCTGGCAGACGTACGCGGTCGGGAGCCCGTCCACGGCCGGGCGATCTTGCAGGAGCGCGATAGCGCCGGTGGCGTCTGCGTCGCCCTCGGCCGCCGCGGCGAGGACCGTGTTGGGCCGATAGAGCGTCGACCGCACCTCGTCGGCCATCGCGCGCAGGGTCGGGTCGTCCGGGTCGCCGATCAGCGCCACCTCGTGGCTCGGCCCTACGTACAGGTCGAGCGCGCACAGTGCCTGGCCGAAGCCCGTGGGAGCGTGGGCCATCGCGTCCCGCACGAGGCGGATCGCCGACACCCCCGCGGCCTCCATGTCCGTGTCGCCCGTGAGGAGCGCCAGTCGCTGCAGCACCTCCGCGGCCTGAGAATTCCCGCTCGGCGTCGCGTTGTCGTACAGGTCCTTGGGGCGAACGACCAGCTTCTCGGCGTCGGACCCGGTCTGATGGAAGCCGCCATTGGATCGGTCGAGGAACAGTTCGATCAGTCGGCCCGCGAGCTCGCGGGCGGCATGGAACCATCGAAGGTCGAGCGTGGTCTCGTAGAGGGTGAGGCAGGCCGAGCTCATAAGGGCGTGGTCGTCGGCGAAGCCGGGTCGCCCGGGGACGCCGTTGCGCCACGAGCGCAGCAGTCGCCCGGTGTCATCGCGCAGGTGCTCGAGCACGAACACGGCGCATCGCTCGGCCGCACGGACGAAGGCGGGCTCGCCGAAGGCGCGGCCCGCCTCCGCGAGCCCCGAGATCGCCATCGCGTTCCACCCTGCCAGGACCTTGTCGTCGGTGGCGGGTCGCACGCGGGCCTCCCGATGCTCCGCCAGCACGATCCGGGCGTCGCCGACGATGTCGGCGAGCTCGCCCGGGTCGACGCCGTGCCGTTCGGCCACGTCGTCGATCGAGTGAGGTCGCCAGAGCACGTTCGTGTCCTCCCAGTTGCCCTGCCGACGTGGCGCCGAAGGCGTCGGCCACCGGTCTCGCCGACGAGGCCCATCAGCTCGTCCCACCCCCACACGAAGAACCGGCCCTCGACGCCCTCGGAGTCGGCATCCTGCGACGACCAGAACCCGCCCTCTGGATGCTGCATCTCGCGGAGCAGATACTCGGCCGTCTCGGTCGCGATCCGGCGATGCTCGTCGGCGCCGGTGACCTGCCAGGTCCTCGTGAAGAGCCGGAGCAGCTGTGCGTTGTCGTACAGCATCTTCTCGAAGTGGGGGACGTGCCAGGCGGCGTCGGTCGAGTAGCGGGCGAATCCACCGCCGAGCTGGTCGTAGATCCCGCCACGCGCCATGCGGTCGAGGGTGGTCGTCACCATCGCGAGAGCATCGGGCGCTCCCCGCACGGCCTGGCGCAGGCAGAACTCGAGGGTCATCGGCTGAGGGAACTTGGGAGCCCCGCCGAACCCGCCCCATCGTGCGTCGAACGTCTCTCGGAGCGCGGCCATCGCGTGCTCCAGCAGCTCGGCGGTCAGCGGTTCTCGCGACTCCGTGAGCCGCTGCGCGCTGCCGATCGCCTCGGTCACCCGGCCCGCCTGCTCCACGATCTCGTCGCGCCGATCGGCCCACGCCTCCGCGATGCCTTCCAGCACTTGGCGGAAGGAGGGCATGCCGTGGGCGGGCTCCTTCGGGTAGTACGTGCCGGCGAAGAAGGGGCGGCCGTCTGGGGTGAGGAACGCCGACAGGGGCCACCCCCCGTGACCGTTCATCGCCTGCACGGCGTCCATGTAGATGCCGTCGATGTCGGGCCGCTCCTCGCGGTCGACCTTGATCGATACGAACCGTTCGTTCATGAAGGCCGCCGTCGCCTCATCCTCGAAGGACTCACGCTCCATCACGTGACACCAGTGGCAGGCCGCGTAGCCGATCGACAGGAAGATCGGTCGGCCCTGGGTTCGAGCACGCTCCAGCGCCTCCTCGCCCCATGGGTGCCAATCCACGGGGTTGCCGGCGTGCTGCAGCAGATAGGGGCTGGTCTCGTGCGCCAGCCGATTGCGTGCTCCCTCGCTCATGGTTCCCAGTGTCTCGCGACTTCAGGTGGGGCGTCGGCCCTGCCGATGGACGGGTGAGCAGATGAACGACATCCGAGTGCTGGTCGTCGACGAGAGCCCCGGTCTCACACAGGGACTGCTGCTCGGCGCGCGCGAAGCGCGGGCAGGTCCAGGTCTTCGGCCCGGTGCCGGATGCCGGCACCGCGCTGCGGGAGCTGGCCGACGGGCAGGTCGATGTCGTCGTCGTCGATCTCGATCGCGCCGACGGGCGTGGCGCCGAGACCGTGACGGCCATCCGCGAGGGCTATCGAGAGGCGCGCGTGCTCGCGGTGACCACCGATCCGGCCCCCGATGCGGCCGCCCTTGCCCTCGCCGCCGGGGCGCACGGCGTCATCCCCTCCGAGCACGAGGCCCGCGACGTGTTGGACGCCTGCCGACGGGTGCTCGCGGGCGAGCTGGTGCTGCCGGCTCGAGATCTTCCCTCGCTCGTCGATCGGGTGCGTGGCCGCGCCGCTCCTGTATCCGATGCGGTCCGGCTGGCATCCCTGACCGGCCGCGAGCGCGAGATCCTCTCGCTGCTCGCCGATGGGCGGGCGACCAACGACGTCGCCGCCTCACTCGGCATCAGCCCACAGACGGTGCAGAGCCACGTCAAGAACGTCCTGGCCAAGCTCGGGGTGCACACGAAGGTCGACGCGGTGCGGCTCGCCTGGCGGCATGGGCTCCAGGACGTCACGCACTCGGCCTGAGCGCCCGGGCGCCGGCGCCGGGTTAGCCTCCAACGATGGGCGGTGACCGGAGGGTCAAGGTCGTCATCGCGGGAGGTCATCCGATCATCCGCGGGGTCGTGCGCCTGTCGTGCGCCGAGGAATCCGAACTCGAGGTCGTGGCGGAGGCCGACGACGAGGCCGCGTTGCGCCAGGCGTGTCGGGAGCGCGAGCCCGACGTCTTGGTCCTCGATTCCGAGCTCGCCGATGGCGACGGGCTCGAGGCGCTGGCACGCCTGCGAGCCGATCACTTCGACGTCCCGGTGCTGATGCTCTCCGACCACACCGATGGGTCGTCGATCCTCGCGGCCTTCCGTCTCGGCGTTCGCGGATACCTCGCCAAGGCCGACGGCCTGCGGGAATCCGGCGGCGCCGTGTGCCGCATCGCTCGAGGCGAGCGCGTGGTGCCGGCGAGGCTGGACGAGGCGGCGGTCGACGCCCTGGGCGCCTTCGCGCGCCAGGCACGGGAGGGATCCAAGGTGACCGCGACCCTCACGGCGCGACAGATCGAGATCCTGGCCCTGGTGAGCGATGGGCTCACGATGCAGCAGGTGGCCACGCGCCTGGGGATCTCGCCGCGCACCGTCGAGTCCCACGTGCGCAACCTGTATCGCAAGCTCGAGGTGAGCACGCGGGTGCAGGCCGTCGCGAAGGCGGCTCGGCTCGGACTGATCGACTTCGGTTGACGGCTCAGTCGGACCCGGTGTCGTGCCGATGGGGGAACGATGCCCGTGCGAGCCCGGCGAACGTCGCCGTCGCCGCGCGGGGAGCTGGAGGTTTCCCGTGGCTCGACGTGCCGCGAGCACAGGAGCGGTCGATACACCTCGTCGCCGACTCGGCGTGATCATCGTCGACCCGCTCCCGGTGGTGCGGGCGGGGCTCTCCCTGCTCGTCGACGACCGCCCCGACATGGAGGTCCTGGCGGAGGCGGGGACGTCGGACGAGGGGCTGGCCGCGATCGCTCGCGTGCGTCGCTCGCGGGTCGTCGTCCTGGTCGGGCTCGGCCTGCCGGGTGAGCACGACGCCTTCTGGCTGATCCGCTCGCTCCGCGAGCGCTTCCCAGGTCACGCGGTCCTGGGGTGCGGCGCCAACTCGGACCCGCGGGCCATCTCCCGGGCGCTGTTCGTCGGTGCGGACGGCTTCGTCGACAAGAACGTCGACCCAGTGGACTTCCTGCAGGCGGTCCGTCGCGCGGGGCGTCACGAGATGGTCCTCGTGAGCCCTGCAGCCGACGAGGTCGGCGAGATCGCCGACGGCATCGAGCGCCGGCGCGAGATGGACGTCCGGCTCACCCAGCGTGAGCGTGAGGTGCTCGTCGTCGCCGCGGAGGGGCTCACCGCCCGTCAGATCGCGGAACGCCTGGGCGTGCGCGAGCGCACGATCACCACCCACCTGGCGCGCATCTACGGCAAGCTGGGCGTCGGCTCGCGGCTCGCGGCGGTCAAGCTGGCCGCGCAGTCCGGGCTGGTCTCGATCGGCTCGCCCGAATAGCCCGACGTCACGTCCGCACGAACAGGATCCCGTCGACGTCCCGATACACCTCGACCCAGTCCGGCGCGCCCTCCAGCAGCCCGACGAGCGGCCACTCCGGTGAGTCGGGTGCGATGACCGCGTCGACCCCGCGTCGCTCCAGCGCCTGCAGGGTCCCCTCCGAGCCCCGGCGTGTTGCCTGGTATTCGTCCCACAGGCCGGCGGGGAACAGCTCGATCCGCGAGTCGACGAACACCGGGTGGTCGGGGGCGGCGAACTCCGTCCACGACGCCCAGTTCTGGGCGACGAACACGGCCGAGCCGGGCGGCGTCTCGTGGACGAGCGCGTCGGTGAGTCCGGCCGGCGCCCCTCGCAGGAGCCGGTCGGCATCCGTGCCGCGCCACCACGGCAAGAGGGCCACGACCGCCAGCACGAGCACGCCGATGACGGCGGCGTCGATCCGCCGTCGTCGCGAGCGCTCGGGCCACTCCACGTCCACGGTTGGCTCCTTGCGGCGCGTGGCCCACAACTCGGCGACCACGGTCGCGGCGACCATCCCCCACGTGACGAGGCCGCGGCGTGCCGGAGCGGTGAGCGCCGTGAACGCGACGATCCACAAGAGGGCGGACCATGCCACGGGCCGTCGCCGCGCGGCAACGATGACGACAGCGATCGCCGTCGCGGCGAACGCGGCCCCGGCGAGCGTGAGCGGCGACACGGCCTCCCATTCGGTGATCGTCGTTCGGATCACCGGGTTCGTCGCGATGTCGTAGGCATACCCCCACACCCCGGCGCCCAGGGGGTTGAGGAGCGTGGCCGCCGCCGCGACCAGGGCGACCGCGAACGTGCGGCGCGCCGCCGGATCGCGCTCGAGCGTCTCGCCGGCGGCCGCGAGGAGCAACATCGCCGGGATCAGCACGAAGCTGCCGTGCAGGTTCGCCCCGAGCGCGGCCATCACCGGCGCCCACCACAGTCGTCCGGGATGCCTGTGGTGCCCCGCGATCGTCCACAGCGTGACGGCCACCAGGACCAATGCCAGCAGCTGCGGTCGCATCGCGAGCGAGCGCGCCCCGATCGCGAACGCGCCGACGGCGAGCATCGAGGAGGCGCGAGTGGTCGCACCCTTGGCCCGGGCCGACAGGAACACGAACCCGTAGATCGCGCCGATCGCGCACGCGCGCATCACGGTCAGGGTCGCCCAGCCGCCCCACCGATGGAACAGCGCCAGCAGCACCTGCGCTCCCCACTGCTGATCGACCCACGCGTGCCCGAGGACCGTGAACGTCATCGTGTCGGTCGCCGGGATCGCGCCAGTGCGCACGATCTCGTCGCCCAGGCGCACGTGGTAGGCGAGATCGGTCGTGCTCATCGCGCTCGCCAGGCTGACCAGCACGGGCACGACCACCGCGATCGCCACCCAGACCTGATCGATCGTGGCCGCCACACGGGGGCCCGTCGACGGCGGAGCGTCCGGCGCCTCGGTCAGCGAGGGGTGTCTCGGAGCCGGTGCGTCCACGCCGACCATCCTATGGCGCGCCAGAACCGTGGCGGCGCAGGGCGCGAGCTTCGAGAGTGGCGTACGTAGGAATGCGTAGCCACCATCAGGGAAACTCGGAATTCCTTCGCGAGCCCGATTTGCCGACCATGTGACAAGGCGGATCTACATCCGCTCCCGGGCGAGGAAGGATCGCCCGGAAGGACGGGATCGATGAACGGAAGGGGGTTTGCATGTTCCTTCGCATGTACACCAACGTTGCCACGTGGTGGGACGGTCTCAAGGACCGTGCCGCCGAAGAGGGCGGCGCGACCGCGGTTGAGTACGCGCTCATGGTGGCGCTGATCGCCGTCGTGATCATCGCTGCAGTGGTCGTGATCGGCCAGAACTCCAGCGAGCAGTTCCAGACGGTCGGCGACTGCGTCGGCGACCCGGCGGCCTGCTGATCCACCCGAATCAGAGCGGCCTCGCCGGCCGCTCGCTCTTCCGGACCGACGACCCCGGGGGAGCGAGGGACCGGCGATCCGAGCGGGTCGGGTGGAACACCCCCCACGACGAGCGCCACCCCGCACAGCCTCAAGGTTCTGTAGCACGGGTCGATGACCTGAACACTTGGGGCGCGAGCGATCCGATCGCATGGTCCGATCGCTCCCGCCCGGACGGGAAAGGAGACAGCGAATGAGGTCACGTGGTCTGGTCGTCGCCATCGCCGTGATCCTCGCCGTGGTTGCGGCGGGCGCGGTGGTGCTCTACACGAACGGCGTGAAGGAAGACGCCACTACGGGCGGCACGCTCGCCGCGGTGATCGTCTCCACGCAGGACATCCCCGCCAACACGAGCCTTGACCCGCTCATCGAGCAGGGGATCTTCAGCGAGATCCAGGTGCCGGTCGACGCGGTCGTCGAGGGCGCCGTCACCGACTCATCCCAGCTGGCCGGCCAGACGACCTCGCAGGCGATCCTCGCGAACGAGCAGATCACCGAGCGGCGCTTGGCGACCGGCGACGCGATCGCCGGCGGTCCCATCGGGATCACGGCCGAGCACGTGGGCGTGTCGGTGCAGCTCAGCGCCGAGCGCGGCGTGTCCGGTGCGGTCACGAACGGCGCCAACGTCGCCGTCTACGCGACCTTCGGCGCCGACACCGTGATCCGCAAGTCGACGCTGCGTCAGATCCTGACGCCCGCTCAGCTCCAGAAGTTCTACGACGTGCAGGCAGGCAACGTGGAATCCGTGGGCGGTCTGCCCGCGTTCCGTCTCGGCACGTCGTTCACGACCGTGCTCGTGCCATCCGTGCGTGTCCTGTCGATCCAGAACCCCGTGACGGACACCGACGGGAAGACGTCGGGCAACGTGACGATGACGCTCGATCTCGAGCCGGCCGACGCCACCAACATCGTGTACGCGATGGAGACGGCGTCGGTGTGGGTCGGCCTGCTGCCGCCGGAGAACCCGGACGGGTACCCGGTCGAGGCCACCTTCGGTCCCGAGTTCGAGCAGGTGGTCGGGACCGCGAAATGACGGAAGCCAGCGTTGTCGCCGTCGGGACACCGCAGTCCTTCCGCCAGCAGCTCGGTCGAGCGCTCGAGGTCGAGCCTGACGAGATCGGTTGGGTGCAGTCCGCCACCGCGGCGGAGGAGCTCCTGATCCACGCCGATCACGTGGTGGACGTCCTCGTGCTCTCCCCGGAGGTCAAGGAGCCTGACGCCCTCGGACTCGCAGAGTTCGTGGGGCGTCAGGCCCCGGGTACCGCGATCGTCATGGTGCGCGACCACACGTGGAACGGGCTGCTGCCCGCCGCGATGCGGGCCGGCATCCGCGACGTGGTCGACATGACCCAGGGGACCGAAGAGCTGCGCGAGGCAGTCGAGCGCGCGATCGTGTGGGCGTCGAACCTGCGTCAGGTCAGCGCGTCGCTGCGCGACCGTGGCTCGTCCGAGCGAGGCAAGATCGTGTCGATCTTTTCCTCCAAGGGCGGCAGCGGGAAGAGCTTCCTCACGACCAACCTGGCCACGGCCATCGCCGACATCACCGGCGAAGACACGGCCGTGGTCGACCTCGACTTCGACATGGGCGACGTGTTCACGTACTTCGGACGCGAGCCCACCGCGAGCATCCAGGAGCTGATGGAGCTCGGCGAGGGCGCGACCTCCGAGCAGATCCGCTCGGTGGGCGTGCAGCTGGGCGAGCACCTGTGGGGCTTCGGCGCCCCGACCGACCCGGCGGCCGAGGCCCCGGCGGGCGAGGCGATCGGCAAGTTCCTTCGTGGGATCCGTAGCAACTTCTCCCGCGTCGTCGTGGACGCGTCGGTCGACTACTCGGACTCGGCGCTCGTGTGCTTCGACCTGTCGGACGCGATCTGCCTGGTCACCGCGCTGGACGTCGTGGGCGTCAAGCACCTGTCCAAGGCGCTCGACACCCTGCTGAGCATCGGCCTCCCGCACGACCGCTTCCGGGTGGTCTTGAACCGAGCCGATAGCAAGGTCGGGCTCGACGCCTCCGATGTGGAGCGCGTCATGAAGATCCAGGTCGACGCGATGATCCCATCGAGCCGGCTGGTGCCCACCTCACTCAACAAGGGTCGTCCGGTCGTGATCGACGAGCCCACCGCCGACGTGTCGGTGGCCGTGCGCGAGCTCGCGCTGCGATTCATCGGCGATGCGGAGAGCGGCACGTCCTCCGAGGCCGTGGGCGAGGGCTCCAAGAAGCGCAAGAAGCTGTTCTCGCGGAGTAGCTGAAACCGAGGAGGTCCAACGACATGTCCCTGGCAGACAGGCTGGCGAAGACCCAGCAGAAGGACCGGCTCTCCGAGGTCCGCACCCGGGTGCAAGAGCGCCTGGTCGAGGTCCTCGGTCCGCGTCTGTACGACGCATCCCTGTCCGACTCCGAGCTCGAGGGCCTGGTCCACCAACGCCTGCGCGAGCTGCTGGACGAGGAGGAGGGGCCGCTCTCCGCGCAGGAGAAGCTGCTCATCGTGCGTCAGATCGGCGACAGCGTGCTCGGTCTCGGGCCGCTCGAGCCGCACGTGCGCGACCCCGAGGTCACCGAGATCATGGTGAACAACTGGGACACGATCTACGTCGAGCGCGCGGGCAAGCTGTTCTGGACCGGCACGAAGTTCCACGACGAGGGTCAGCTGCGCCGCACGATCGACAAGATCGTCGGCAAGGTCGGCCGCAGGGTGGACGAGGCCAGTCCTTACGTGGACGCGCGCCTGCCCGACGGGTCCCGCGTGAACGCGGTGATCCCGCCGCTCGCGATCGACGGCCCCACGCTGACGATCCGTAAGTTCTCCGCCGACCCGTACCAGGCCGAAGACCTGGTCGAGTTCGGCACGATGAGCTCGGTCACGGCCAAGTTCCTCGAGGCCTGCGTCCGCGGACGCGTCAACATCATGGTCTCGGGCGGAACCGGTGCCGGCAAGACGACGACCCTCAACGTGCTGTCGTCGTTCATCCCCGACGACGAGCGCATCATCACGATCGAGGACGCCGCCGAGCTCAAGCTGCAGCAACCCCACGTGGTGCGGCTCGAGTCGCGTCCGCCGAACATCGAGGGCAAGGGCGCCGTGGTCATCCGCGACCTCGTCCGCAACTCCCTGCGCATGCGGCCCGACCGCATCGTCGTGGGTGAGGTTCGCGGCTCCGAGGCGCTCGACATGCTCCAGGCGATGAACACCGGTCACGACGGCTCGATCTCGACCGTTCACTCGAACTCGCCGCGGGACTCCCTCGCGCGTCTCGAGACGATCACCTTGATGGCCGGCATGGACATCAGCCCGCGTTCGGTGCGCGAGCAGATCGCGTCGGCGATCCAGCTCATCGTCCACCAGCAGCGGCTCAAGGACGGGTCCCGCCGGATCACGCACGTGACCGAGATCGCCGGCATGGAGAGCGAGGTCATCACGCTGCAGGACCTGTTCGTGTTCGACTTCGCCGCCGGCATGGACGAGGAAGGCCACTTCAAGGGCAAGCTCAAGTCCACCGGTTTGCGGCCCAAGTTCCTCGACAAGCTCGCCGAGCGCGGCGTGTACGTGGACGCGGATGTGTTCGCCCTCGATCGGGGTGGCGATCGATGAGCCCGGCCCTAGCGGCTTCGTTCTGGAGCAGTTCCACGGCTCCATGGCTCGTCGCGGGCCTCGTCTTCCTGGCGGCGTTCACCCTCGGGTGGCTGCTCTTCGGCACCGCGATCCGCGCCCGCAAGGACCGTGAGATCGCGGCCCGCATGGCCGCGGTCGCGCGTCCGAACGCGCAGCCTCAGGCGGTCGATGAGGGCTCGGGCGGCTGGATCCCGTCGAAGGTGACCAGGTTCGGCACGCGGTTCGCCGACGCGCGAGGATTCAGCGAGCGCATCGACTCCGAGCTTGAGGCGGCCGGCATGAGCGTGCGGTCGGGCGAGTTCGTCGTCCTGACCGTCGTCGCGGCCATCGTCGGCGCCGTCCTTGGCGCCGCGGTGTTCCGGAACCCGCTGCTCGCGATCCTCGCCGGGGTCGTGGCCGGCGCCGCGCCGTCGATCTCACTCAAGACCGCCATCAAGAAGCGCGCCGACAAGCTGCGCGAGCAGTTGCCCGACGTGCTGACGATCATGGCGAGCTCGCTGCGGTCGGGTCACAGCTTCATCCAGTCCCTCGACACCGTGGCGCGCGAGATCGCGGAACCGGCCGCGAACGAGTTCCAGCGCGTGGTCGCCGAGATCCGCCTGGGCCGCGGCACCGACGAGGCCCTCGAGGCCCTGGCCGACCGGGTCGGCAGCGACGACTTCCGTTGGGCGGTGCTCGCGGTCAACATCCAGCGCGAGGTTGGCGGCAACCTGGCCGAGATCTTGGATACGGTGGCCGACACGCTGCGCGAACGCGCGACGATGCGGCGCCAGATCCGGGTCCTCACCTCCGAGGGCCGGCTCTCCGCTTGGGTCCTCGCGTTGCTCCCATGCGCCATCGCCGTCTACATGCTGGCGGTCAACCCCTCGTACATCGGCCTGCTCGTCACGACGACGATGGGGTTGGTCATGTTGGGCACCGCGATCGGATTGCTGATCGTCGGCGTCCTCTGGATGAGAAAGATCGTGGATATCGATGTCTGAGATCTGGCTCGTACTCGCTGCTGCATGCATCTTCTTCAGCGTGCTGCTCCTGTTCATGGCGGTCGACCTCTCGGAATCCGAGAAGCGTCGGACGGTCCGGCTCCTCGAGTCGCAGGTCAGCGGCACGGGGGCGACCACCGAATCGGTCGACCTGCGCGAACAGCACATGTCCAAGAGCTTCGGCTCACGCGTCGGGGTGCCGATCGTCTCCAAGGCGGGACGCATCGCCCGCCGCATCACGCCCCTCGACACGCGCGACAGGATCGCGAAGAAGCTCCAGCTCGCCGGGAGCCCCGCGGGCTGGGACGCCGAGCGCGTCCTCGCCTTCAAGGTGATCGGCGCGATCAGCGGCTTCGTCCTGGGCCTGGTGCTCGCGACGATGCTCCAGCCGAAGCCGTTCATCACGCTCGTCATGATGGGCCTGCTGATCTTCGTCGGCTTCATCATCCCCGACTCCACCCTGAACCGGCGGGTGGAGGAGCGTCAGAAGGAGATCCTGCGCACCCTGTCGGATACCTTGGACCTTCTGACCATCAGCGTGGAGGCGGGTCTGTCGCTCAACGCGGCCATCGCCCAGGTCGTGCAGAACGTGCCCGGCGTCTTGTCGGGCGAGTTCGCCCGGATGCTCCAGGAGATCCAGCTGGGCGTTCCGCGCTCCGAGGCGTTCCGCCATCTGGCCGAGCGGACCGACGTGGAGGAGCTCAACGCCTTCGCCCTGGCGATGATCCAGGCCGACGTGTTCGGCGTGTCGATCGCGAGCGTGCTGCGCACCCAGGCGCAGCAGCTGCGGATCAAGCGCCGTCAGCGAGCCGAGGCCAAGGCGCAGCAGACCCCCGTCAAGATCGTGTTCCCGCTCGTGGTCTGCGTGCTTCCGGCCCTGTTCGTGGTGATCGTGGGTCCCGGCGCCATCCAGATCATGGACGGTCTGCTCAAGACCTGATCCGAGCCGCCCCGGCGGCTCCCCGGCTCCACCGCGACCCCGCGATCGAACGATCGCGGGGTCGCTCTCGTCGAGGGGGCTCCGGCCTGCCGACCTGGTGGAACCTCCGCCCTAGGTCCTCTGCCCAACCCCCTCACAAGGTCGTACCTCTGGCCGATAGCCCTGCCGCACCGCAGGCACTATCGTCCGACTGACGGCGACGCGGTGTCGCCGGTCATCGCCGGATCCCACGCACGCGTGGTCGGCGTTCGGGAGTGGTCGAGTCCATCAGGGGTCGAAGAGCGCAGATGCAGGGACGGGTAGGAGATATCGGGCTCGAGACCGGTGCGAGCGGCCTGCGCGTGGCCGGGGCGATCGGCCGCGCGGGATCGGCCCGCATGGCCTATCGGCGCCTCTATCGCTGGGTCGCCCTGACCGACGGGCTCTCGGTCGCGGTCGCGCTGCTGGTCGCCTCGTGGATCCGGTTCGGGTTCGGCGTGCACGGCGGAGATCTGGTCCTGCTCCTGGTGGGCTCGCCGATCGTCGCGGTCGCCGTGTTCGCCGGCTTCCATCTCTACGACGCATATCGGTACACCCCCGCGGAGGAGTTCAGGCGGATCCTGCTGGCCGTGTCCATCGCGATCGGCGGGATCCTCGCCCTGTCGTTCTGGTCGAAGTCGGAGTTCTCGCGGGCCTGGGTCGCCCTGTCGTGGATGCTGGCCATCATCGTGGCGCTCGGCACCCGGCGGCTCTGGCACGCCTACATCGCCCGGGAGCGGACCGGGGGGCGGCTGTCGTTCCCCACGATCATCGTCGGGACGAACGAGGAGGCCCAGCACCTGTTGGAGCTGATGGAACTGCCGTCGTTCGGGTTCACCGCGGTGGGGATGGTGTCCACCGACGAACGGGGACTGGCACCCGACGCCGGGGTCCCCGTCGTCGGCAACGTGGCCGACCTGCGCGAGGTGATCCGGACGGTGGGCGCCGAGTGCGTGTTCGTCGCCGCCAGCGCTCTCTCGACGGTCGAGATGGGCTACGTCGTGAAGGCCGTGCGCCTGGAGGGCGTGGAGGTTCGTGTGACCGCCACTCTGCCCGAGGTGCTCTCGTCCCGCGTGGCGGTGCAGTCCCTGGGCGGCGTCACGGCCCTGTCGCTGCGACCCGTCCGGTTGACCGGCGCGCAGGCGGCCATCAAGCGCGGGTTCGACATCGTCGTGTCCGGCGTGGGCGTCGTGCTGCTGTCGCCGCTGTTCGCCGCCATCGCCCTGTCCGTCAAGTTCTCGTCCGCCGGCCCGATCCTGTATCGCCAGACGCGCGTCGGCCAGCGCGGCCGCCCGTTCACGATCTTGAAGTTCCGCACGATGCGCCAGGGGGCCGATCAGTTGATCGACGAGCTGCGGGCCGAACGAGGCATCGACGACGTGATGTTCAAGATCCCCGACGACCCACGCGTGACGCGCGTCGGACGCATCCTGCGTTCGCTGAGCCTGGACGAACTGCCGCAGCTGCTCAACGTCGTGGCCGGCAGCATGAGCCTCGTGGGGCCGCGGCCGCCTCTGCCACAGGAGGTCACCCGGTACGAGGACTGGCAATTCGACCGCCTCGAGGTGCCCCCCGGTATCAGCGGCCTGTGGCAGGTGAGCGGGCGGAGCGACCTGTCGTTCGACGATTGCGTGCGCCTCGACCTGTTCTACATCGAGAACTGGTCCCTCGCATACGATCTCTACATCCTCGCCAAGACGATCCCCGTTCTCGTCTCGAAGCGCGGGGCCTACTGAGCGTGAAGATCGTCTTCGCCTGCTCATCGGGCGGGCATCTCGCCCAGCTGTGGAGGCTGAGGGCTTGGTTCGATCCCCATGAGCGCGTCTGGATGACCTTCGATACGGCCGATGCCGTGTCGCTCCTCGCCGACGAGCAGGTGGTGTGGGCGCACCACCCCACCACCCGCAACCTCGTCAATGCCGTCCGCAACTTGGGCTTGGCGTGGTTCACGTTGCGCAGGGAGCGCCCCGATGTCGTGGTGTCCGACGGTGCCGGGGTGGCGGTGCCGTGCTTCGTCGTGGCGAAGCTCCTGCGCATCAAGACGGTCTACGTGGAGGTGTATGACCGGATCGACTCCCGCACCCTGACGGGACGGCTCTGCTATCCGATCACCGACCTGTTCTGTGTCCAGTGGCCGGAGCAGCAGCGGCTCTACCCGAAGGCCGAGCTGATCGGGCGCTTGTTGTGACGGCTCCGGCCCGGCCTCTCGTGCTCGCGGTCGTCGGGACCGACCACCACCCCTTCGATCGGCTCGTCTCGTGGGTCGACGACTGGAGCAGGTCCCACGACGAGACCAGGGTCGTCATCCAATATGGGACGTCGTCGCCACCCGGTCACGCCGAGGGGCACGGGCTGCTCCCCACCGATGAGCTGAGCGAGCTCCTGCACGAGGCGACGGCCGTCGTGTCGCACGGCGGACCGGGCACGATCATGGCCGCGCGGGACGCCGGGGTGGTGCCGATATGCATCCCCCGCCGGCACGGGCTCGGCGAGCACGTCGACGATCATCAGGTGCGGTTCATCGCACGCGTCGCCGAGGGCGGTCTGGTCACCTCGGTCGACGATGCCTCCTCGCTCGACGCCTCGCTGTCGCGCGCGCTCGCCGGGGCCGACGGAACCCGGATCGATCCCGCGGCCGGCGACCCCGCGGCACCGGCCGTGGCGCGGTTCGCCGACCTTGTGGAGCGCCTCATGGAGCGACGCTGATGGAGGCGTGGCCGAGCGTCAGCGCGGTGCTGGTGACCTCGGGGCGCTCAGAGGCGCTGCGACGGGCCGTTCGTTCGGTGCTCGGCCAGCGCTACCCGGGACGGGTGGAGTGCGTCGTCGTGTTCGACGGGCGCGAGCCGTTCGATATGTCCGACGTCGCCCCGGACGACGGCCGCATCGATCGCGAGCTGGTCGTGATCGGGAACCGCCGAGCCGGGGGCGTCGCGGGCGCCCGGAACGCGGGGGTCGATCGAGCGTTCGGAGAGCTCATCGCGTTCTGCGACGACGATTCGGAGTGGCTGCCGGGCAAGCTGCTCGAGCAGGTGTCGGCGATGTCGAGATCCGGAGCTCCCGTGTCGGTGAGCGCCTCGGAGCTTTCCGTGGGCGAGCGGCACCATGCCCGCCCGCTGGCGCACGCCGCGATGGCGCCGGGGGTGGGACCTGCGGGGATGTCCGCCGCCCACCGGTCGGCGGTGCTGGTGCGCCACGACGTCATGGTCGAGCGCGTCGGGCCTGCGGACGAAACCATCCCGGGTGGCTACGGGGCCAGTGCCGACTGGCTTGCCCGGGCGGCCGACGTGGTCGACATCGAGGTCATCCCGACTCCGCTCGTACGGGTACATCGCGATCGGACGCCGGCGGGCCCCGAGCGTCATCTCGAGGTCCTGGCGTGGGTCGCGTACCTGGAGCGAAGGCGCCCCGACTGGCTCGACCGGCGCGCGGCATCGCATCTCTACGGGCGCGCCGCGTTCGCGTGCGCGGGCCTCGCGCAGTTCACTCAGGCGCGGCGTTGGGCGGGACGCGCCTGGTGGCGTTCGCCCGTGAGCCTCCGGTCACTCCTTGCGATCGCGGTGGCCTGCAGGGTCGTGCGGTTCGATCGGGTGCAGTCGTGGGCGATGAGACGAGGGCGCGAGGTATGAGCCGGGACTAAGGGGTCTTCGAGCGACCGAGCACGCTCGAACGCGCCTTGTCGACCGTGCGATCGCGCGTCGCGCCCTCACGCTCGGTCACCATCCGCGCGATCGCGAACCAGCCCTCGGCGGCCTCGAAGTCGCCGGCTGCCACGGCGGTCGCGTAGGCGGCCGACACTCGCTCGATCGTGGTTGCGCGCAGTCTCACCTTGCGTGTATCGGCGCGGCCAGGGTGTACCCTGAACGGGTCGGTCACGAAGTTACGTCGGATGGCCCAGCGATCTCCGACCTTGGACGGTTGCGAGGGGTAGCCCGAACGGCCTATCATGACCGACGTATAGGGGACCCCCGACCCGCGGGGTTCCGTCCGACGAACAGAAGGGAACCACCAGCATGAAGCGACTGGCCGGAGTCCTCATCGGGGCCGTGGTCATGACGATGACGCTGGCGGGAACCGCGCTGGCTCAGTACGTTGCCCCGCCCGCTCCTGTGAATGACGTCAAGGACACGGGCGGGACCGCGTTCACCGGCGGCGACGTTTCGATGCCGCTGCTGATCGCCGCCGTACTGGTCGTGGTCGGCCTCACCGCGCTCTTCGTGGCGCGGCGTCGGGCCGCGAGCGCCGCCTAGCCCTCGTCTCCCCCCCTTCGAAGCGCCCCTTTCCGGGGCGTTTCGGCGTACCCGGTGAGGTCCTCCAGCTCACGGCAGGCGCGCGAGGTTGCGCCACCAACTGAGCGGGATCGGAGCCCCGAATCGGATCTCGAGCTCGAGGCGCGCCCCGGGGGTCCCCTTCCAGGTCGCGGTGTCGCCGTTGACGGCCATGTCGTGGGAAGCCCACGTGACGCGGGTCCCTGAGGGCGACACGATCTCGATCGTGACGACCGCCGGCTCCACCGTGTGCTGACCGAGATAGGTGAGCCGGTACGTGCCGCCCGTCGAGTTCCCCTGCCAGACCCCGGACGTCCGCGTCGTGAGGTTCAGCACGCCTCGCTCGCCGGCCGGGATCGTGAAGTACTCCGAGTACCAAGGGATCCCGAGCTCGGTTCCTCCTCGCACGCCCTCGGGGGCTCCGTTGAGTTCCGCCTGGACGAGCTGGCACGGATCGTGGCATCCGATCGTCACGAGCGCGATGTTGTCCCCACGCTCGGCTCCCTCGACGAGGGGCTCGGTGACGTGCCCGGGAAGCTTCTCGAGCGGTGCCTCGTTGTCGATCTCCACGAGGGTTCGCGAGATCGCCTCGGCATCTCCGCCGAGCTGGACGCGGTGCTCGACGGTCCGTCGGGCGTAGTAGTCGACCTTGCTCCCCGAGCGGTTGTTGACGATGACGGCGACGACGTCGCCCTCGGCCCGCAGGCCGTGATCGGCCCCGGCCAGCTCGAGCCCGGCCTGCATCTGCTCGTCGGCCGAGTAGATCTTCAGGTGGCCGGTGGCGACCAGCTCGGCGACCGTGCGCATGCGCGCCACTCCTCGCTCCTGCATCCCGAGGAACCGGACGAACGCGTCGCCGGCCACCGACCCCAGCACGGCCTTCCGCTCGACCGACTCTCCGCCGAACCGGATGTAGGCCTCGTTGGACACGAAGTCGACCACCGACTCCGAGTCGACCTCGATGCCAAGGCCGGGGATCTCGACGGGCCCCGTGAGCTCGAGCATGGCGGCCAGGGCGAACGGATCGGCGCTGATCACCCCGTCCAGCTCCTGGCCGGTGAGGATCTCGTAGCTGGCGAGTACGGCCCTCGACGCCGAAGGGAAGTCGGGGGTCATGTTCATGTTCCGCCAGTACCCGGCCCCCCCGTACTGGTCGTAGTTCCGGGCGAAATCCGGGTTCGGCGCGGGCACCTGGTCCGCGGGGATATCGTCCAGCCGCTGGATCGGCTGGAACGGCGAGAACATGAAGCGGCCGTCCTCGGCCGTGGCGATCGCCCAGGCGCCCCAGATGCCCCCGGTGCCTCGGAGCTCGGCCGGGCTCTCGGCGACGAAGAAATAGCTGCGCGGGCCCTCGGCTCCCATGAACGACGGGATCTCCCGGAGCAGGTCCCCGCCGGCGTCGAGCACGCGCGCGGCGTGCGTCACCTCGTCGAGCGCCTCGGCGCGGGCATCGGCGACCGGACGGACGAGCAGGGTCGACGGGGTCGCCGCCAGGAGTTCCTGGGCCCGCGCAGCCCGCGCGGCCGCCGCATCGAGGTCATCCTGGAGGTCGGCATACGCGTCGAGCGGGAGCGCCCCGCCGGTCGGGGCGAGCGATCCGAGCCCGTCGGGCAGCGCGGCCGCTCCACGGGTGAGCTCTCCTCCCGCGAGCGCCAGCTCCCTGCCGGCGAGCGCGGCGCCCTCGGCCACCTCGAGGTTGCGGCCGAGAAGCGGGACCCTGGACATGATCGAGCTCAGCCCCGCCCCCAGGCCGTGGGCGGCCTCGTCGAAGTGCTGCGCCGCGAGCTCGAAGCTCGCCTGGGCGTCGTCGACGTTGCCGAACGTCAGGAGACGGCGCCCCTCACGCAGTTCCCGCTGGCCGCTGCGCAGGTCCGCGGCCGCGGGCACGGCCGCGAAGGCGGTCAGCACCGCAAGGATGAGGAGGACGGCGGCGCCGATCCCGATCCCCAGGGCCACGCGCGTGGGCCAGCGGCGTCGGTGCGGGAAGCGAATCTGCGCCATCTCAGCGGGCTCCGTCTGGCGTCGGCACGGGACCGAGCATACGCGCGCGGTGGGCGCCTCCAAGGAAGCGGTTGGGACGGTGGACCGACGGGCCGCTGCTAGTCTCTGCGGCCATGGACGTGGCCTATCAAGGAGAGCCCGGCGCCTACAGCGAGCGGGCCGTCAGGTCCCTGTTCCCCGGCGCGGAGCCGATGCCCTGTGACACCGTGCGGCTCGTCTTCTCCCGTGTCACGAGCGGCGAGGCGAGCTACGGGGTCGTGCCGCTGGAGAACTCCCAAGCCGGCTCGGTCAACGAGGTGTACGACCTCTTGCAGCACACCAGCCTTCTGCACCTGGTCGGCGAGGCGGTCGTCCGCATCGACCATGCGCTCCTGGGGCCTCCCGGCGTCCGGCTCGAGCAGGTCCGGCGCGCGCACTCACACTGGCAGGCGCTGGCGCAGTGCGAGGAGTTCTTATCGTCGATGCGGATCGAGCCCGTGCCCGTCCACGACACGGCGGGTGCGGCGCGGCTGATCGCCGAGGCCGGTGGCGGCGAGGACGCCGCCATCGCGAGCGTCGAGGCCGGCGCTCGCTTCGGCCTCACCGTGCTGGCCGAACGGATCCAGACCGAGAAGGAGAACCTCACGAAGTTCGCTGCGATCGGGACCCGGGACATCGACGGCGTGGAGCCCGACAAGACCTCGCTCGTGATGGCGGTGCTGGACGAGCCTGGGTCGCTGCTCGCCTCGCTCGCCCCGTTCGCGGGACGCGGCATCAACCTGCACAAGCTGGAGTCGCGTCCCCGCCGTGGCAAGCCGTTCGAGTACGTGTTCTACGTGGACCTGATGGCGCCCGCCGCCCGGGAGGACGTCCAGGCGGCCCTCGCCGAGGTCGAGCGGCACACCTCGCTCCTGCGGGTCCTCGGCTCGTACCGGTCGGCCGCGGGCACGGTCTGACCCATCCGCCGTCGGGCCCCCGATAGCATGGGCGGATGTCTGGAGGCGGCTTCACGATGACCCCCCGCATCGCGGCCGTGCTCGCGGTCGCAGCGGCGATCGTCGTCGGCGCGATCGGCGTCGCCTCCCTGGGCGATGACGCCTCCGGCGTCCGCACGCAGGCCTCGCTCCCGCCGCCCGGCGAGGTGGCGACGCCGCCCCCGGCCAACACCTCGTTCCCGGGGCTCACCACGTTCCGGGGCAACGCGTCCCGCAGCTACTACGGAGAGGGCCCCGTGCCGACCGATCCGATCATCCGCTGGCGCGAGCCCATCGACAAGATGTGCATGGAGTCGCTGGTCGGCGTCGAACGCGACGAGTGGTGCGGCACGGGGTGGACCGGCCAGCCCAACGTGATCGAGCACGCCGACGGAACGATCGAGGTGCGGGAGGGCGCTTACGACGGGCGGTATCACTTCGTCGATGGGCGCACCGGCGAACGCCTGCGTCCGGATCTGGTCACGCTCGACCTCGCCAAGGGTTCGGCGACGACGGACCCGGACGGGTTCCCGCTGTACTACGCGGGCTCGCGCGACGACTACTTCCGCGTCGTGGCGATGGATCGGTCGGCTCCCACGGTGCTGTGGCAGCTCAACGCCAGCACCAGCGTCCCGCTGCCGCTGCGCAACGACGACTGGGACGGCGCCCCGCTCGTCGTCGACGACCACCTCCTGCTCGGCGGCGAGAACGGGTGGTTCTACGTCATCCGACTGAACAGGGGGTACCTGGGGAGCGGGTTGGTCACGGTCCGGCCCGAGATCGTGGCCTCGTTCGCGGGGTTCGACGACCAGCTCCTGGCCGATCTCGACGACCAGGAGGTGTCGATCGAGAACTCGCCGGCCTACCGTGACGGCGTCGTCTACTTCGCCAACTCGGGCGGCCTGGTCCAGGGCTGGGACATCTCCGACATCCTGGCGGGCGGCACCGCGGTCGAGCAGGTCTTCCGCTTCTGGGCCGGCGACGACATCGACGCCACGCTGGTCCTCGACGACGAGGGAGCGATCTACGCGGCGGCCGAGTACCAGCGGTTCAACGACCGTTCCCGCGAGGTCGGACAACTCATGAAGCTCGATCCATCGGCCGAGGATCCGCTCGTGTGGTCGATCCCCGCGCGCGAGATCGGGTTCGAGGGGGCCGGCGGGAGCTGGTCCACGCCCGCTCTGTACGGCGACTACGTGTTCTTCTCGACCGCGGCCGGGCGCGTGCTGCAGGTCGATCGGGCGACGGGCGGCATCGTGCAGGAGCTCGAGGTCGGCGCACCCTCGATCGCGTCCCCGGTCGTCGTCGATGGGGTCCTGATCCTCGGCGACTGCCGCGGCGACCTCTCCGCGTGGGACGTCTCGGACCCCCGCGTGCCGGCGCCGCTGCTGTGGCGCATCCACTTCGAGGGGTGCATCGAGTCGACGCCGGCCGTGTGGAAGGGCTGGCTGTACCTCGGCACCCGTCAGGGCTACCTCTACGGGATCTCCGACCGGGGCGAGGGCTAGAAGAGCTCCGGGAACATCGCCTTGATCTCGGCCGTCCGCCAGGCGACGAGCGCGACGGTCGCGGCGAGCGTCGCCACGACCCCGATCAGGAACGTGGTTCGCGCGGCGCTTCGACGCCCGAAGCCGTCGGCGGCGAAGCCGATCAGCAGGCCGGCCACGAACCCTCCCACGTGAGCGCGCCAGTCGATCGTGCCTCCCTGTGAGAAGCCCAGGACGGCGTTGATGACCAGGATGAAGATCGCGCTGCGCAGGCGAGCCTGACCGAGCGCGGTGGCGCGCCGCTTCCAGTTCGTGGCGACCAACACGCCGAAGATGCCGAACACGGCGCCGGATGCGCCGACGGCCAGCGTCGTGGGGTCGCCGATGAAGGCGTAGGAGGCCGCGCTCGCGGCCAGCCCGGTCGCAACGAACGCGACGAGGTAGCGGAGACGGCCGAGCTCGTCCTCCACCACGGTGCCGAAGACCCACAGGGCGTAGGCGTTGAACAGCAGGTGGAGCAGCCCGGCGTGCAGGAAGATCGCGGTGAACAGCCGCCAGCTCTGTCCGACGGCGACCCCGACCAGGGCCCCGTCGGGCGGCACGGCGCCGATCCCGATCGACGCGCCCAGCTCGAGCAGCGTGAGCCCGGGAGGGCCCGACATCAGCGACCCCACCCCGCCCACCACGACCTCGACGAGGTACATGCCGAGGATGGCGACGAGCAGGATCGTGGTCACCGACGTCGCCTTCGCGTTCGCCACGGCGATCCGTCGTCCCGGCCCCTTGCGGAACTCGCGCCGCGCCTCGGCCACGCACGACGGGCAGTGGTAGCCGACCGGCGCCTGGATCATGCACTCGGGGCAGATCGGGCGATCGCACCGGGTGCAGTGCACACCCGTGGGCGTGTCGGGGTGTCGGTAGCACATGCCCGAGCCGGTGGGGGGCACGGGGATCGGAGCGTCGGGTTCCACGGGGAACATGCTAGAGGCGAACGGGCGCATCGACCCCTAGGACCTGCCTCGAACCGGGGCTCAGCGCACCGCCTTCTTCACGAGCGCGCGGATCCTCTTCTCCTCGGCGGCGGTCAGCTCCGTGAGCGCGAAGGAGGTCGGCCACATCGCCGCCTTGTCCAGGTTCGCCTGGTCGCTGAATCCGAACGTCGGATACCTCGAGCTGAACTTTTCCGCGGCCTGGAAGAAGCAGACGACCTTGCCGCCCTTGGCGTAGGCGGGCATCCCGTACCAGGTCTTCGGCCACAGATCGGGCGCCGACTCGCTGATGATCGAATGGAGCCGCTTGGCGATCGCGCGGTCCCGTCCCTTCATCGCGGCGATCGCCGCGAGCAGATCCTTCTCCCCGATCGCCCTGTTCTTGCTCGCGCGTTCCTCAGCCTTCAACTCCTGGGCGCGGGCCTTCATCGCCGCCCGCTCCTCGGCGGTGAATCCGCCCGACGTGCTCGTCGCGGTGCGTTTGGTGGAACCCTTGGTGGACCTGGTCGCGGGCTTCTTCTCGGCCATCGACGTGCCTCCTCTTGACGGCTCGGCTGACCCGGATGTTGCCACGTTCGGGTCGATCAGTCCTCGTCGCCTGGCTCCCCGAGGTGTGACTCGTGCTCGTGCGGATCGACATGGACCGATACGTCGGCCAGCCGCGGCACCTCGCGAAGCAACGTCTCCCGGACCCGGTCGGTGATGGCGTGGGCGCCGGCGACGCTGAGCTGGGGATCCACGTCGACGCTCAGCTCCGCCAGGAGCCGGTGGCCGGTCCAACGGGCGCGCGTGCCGCTCACGTGCTCGACCCCTTCGACGGACGCCGCCGCGGCCTCGATCACCCCGATCGTCGCCTCGTCGGTGCCGTCGAGCACGCGGTGCACGACCGCGCGGGCCGCCTGCACCAGCGTCCAGAAGATCGCGAGCGTGATGGCGATCCCGACGACGGCGTCGGTCCGCTCGAAACCGGCCCACACGCCGATCGCCGACACGACGACCCCCAGCGACGTGATGCCGTCGGCGCGCGCGTGCAGGCCGTCGGCCTCCAGGGCCGCCGAGCCGATCCGCCGGCCGACGCGGATGCGATACAGGGCGACCGCCTCGTTGCCCGCGAAGCCGATGAGGCCGGCGGCGAAAACGAGCCCCACCCGCTCGATCGGCTCGGGCTCGACGAGCCGCCGGACCGCCTCGACGCCGGCGAGGATCGCCGAGAGCAAGATCATCGCGACGATCACCATGCCGGCCAGGTCTTCTGCCCGGTGGTACCCGTAGGAGTACCGGCGGCTGGGCGGTCGCCGAGCCAGGCGGAAGGCGATCAGGAGCGGGATCGCCGTCAGCGCGTCGGTGAAGTTGTGGATCGTGTCGGCGAGCAGCGCGACCGATCCGGTCACGGCCACGAGCACGACCTGAAGCAGGGCGGTCGCTCCGAGGCCGCCGAGGGAGATCCAGGTCGCCCTGACCCCCTGGCGCGTCGCCAGGGCGGTCGGGTCCGAGGGGCCGAAATGTTCGTGAGCGTGGTGGTGGTGGTGCCCGCCCTGGGCCATGGCGGTGAGTCTAGGTCCCAGGTGGACCCCTTCTCGGCAGGCTCAGGCGGGGAGCGCCTCGAGGGCGGCCCCGACCTGGGCGGGGTCGAACAGCGGGCCCCAGCGCTCGAGGATCACGCCGTCGGCCCCGATCAGGTAGAGCCACGGCTCGGTGAGGTCCCCGTCGCGCAGGAGCCAGTCCGCCGCGGCCTCGTTCGCGACGCTGTTGGGGAAGTCGTTCCAGATCTCGATGTGGATGAACTCGGCGGCCCCCGCGTGGTCGAGGGCGAGGGCCTGCTCGGCCTCCACGGTGGGACCGCAGAACATGCTCAGGCAGTAGACGGGCGTCGCGAACAGGACGAGCGCCGGCCTGCCCTGGGCGATCGCTCGGGCGATCGTCGCCTGGTGCAGCTCTGGATCGGGGATCGGGGCGCCGTCCTGGGCCCGCGAGTCGATCGCCACGGGGTCGATCCCCTTCTCCCCCTCGACGTGGTTCTTCGTGCGGAGCGCATCCTGGCCCGGCGCGGGCAGCTGGGGCGCGTCTCGCACGATGAAGGCGGCCGTGAGCGCGGTGGGGCCGCGTCCCTCGATGTCGGCCTCCACGGTGACCTCGTAGGCGCCGGGCTCGTCGAAGACCACGTCGCCGTTCGCGTAGACGCCCCGCGCGTCGTCCGGCGCGGTGAGGGAGGGAGCCTCGCCATCCTCGACGCCCGTGCCGGGCGCCGCGATGTAGGTGCCCGAGAAGGTGCCCTCGGGCGACGGAAGGGGATCGGCCAGGCCGTCCGCGCCGAGGTAGGCGAAGGTCATGTCGACGGTGCCGAAGCTGACGAGCTCGACCCCCTCGTCGGTCGCCATGAACATGCCGACCTGGAAGTCCTGCGGCGCGCCGACGTACAGATCGCTGCTCGCGACCTGGGCCGCGATGTCGGCGGCCGGCTCGCCCCCGCCGGTGGTCGAGCCGGTCGGGCCCGTGACCGTCGCGCTCCCATCCTGGCCCGTGCACGCCGCGGCCGCGACGGCGAGGGAGGTCGCGACGAGGAGCAGGGATCGCTTCATGGACCCACTATCTCGCGGGAGGTTCGCAACGTCCCGTCGGCGACCCGTCGCTCGTGCGCGATGAGCGCGCGCTTGCGGTGCGTGTGGCGCCCGTAGCCGCCGATCGATCCGCCGGCGTGCACGACACGGTGGCACGGCACGAACAGCTCGATCGGGCACCGGCCCAGCGCGTTGCCGGCCGCGCGGCCGGCCCGCGGGCTCCCCGCGAGGCCCGCCACGTCGCCGTAGGTCCACAGCTCGGCGAACGGGATCGCCGCCGTGGTCTCCAGCACGCGGCGGCCGAACCCCGGCGGCCCCAGGCTCAGGTCGACGGGGGTCTCGAACGAGCGCAGGCGACCCGCGAAGTAGGCCTCCACCTCACGAGCGACCTCCGAGCGCGTCCGCCGCGGTCCGGTCACGGATCGGCCGAGTCGGGTCTCGAGGTCCTCGATCCAGGGCCCCGTGTTCTCGTCGTCCGCGAACAGCGTCGCGACGACGCCGGCCCGGGTGACCGCGACCAGGAGCTCGCCGAGCGTGGTGTCGGCCCGTTCGAGCGAGGTCACACCGGCGGCCAGGGGTAGGGCGGCCCGTCGCCGGGCTCGGGGAAGACGGCATCGCTGACGAGCTCGGCGACCCTCGACTCGAGCGCCGCGAGCTCGGACGGGGCCAGCAGCCGCCCGAGGGCATCCCGCAGCGGAGGGCCCGCGAGCGCCGCCGCGAGCCGTGCCAGGTCGTCCACCAGCTCGGGTTCGATCGCCTCGCCCACGTGTTCCCAGATGACGGTGCGGAGCTTCTTTGGCTCGTCGCTGAAGCAGACGCCGTGATCGATCGACCAGATCGCGCCGTCGTCTCCGAGCAGCGCGTGCCCCCCCTTGCGATCGGCGTTGTTCGCGACGACGTCGAACAGGGCGATGCGGCGGAACACGTCGGGATGATCGCCGGCGAGCGTGAAGTAGTGCGCGCCGGGGTCGAACGGCACGAACCGCTGGACCGAGCCCTCGCCCTCGGGCCCGTCTCGCAGGATCGTCGGCGGGACCCGTGGCCACCCCAGCTCGCGGGCCACGAGATACGCCGCGACCTCGCGATGACACAGCGTCCCCGAGGGGAAGTCCCACAGCGGTGCCTCGCCTCGCCTCGGCTTGTAGACGGCCAGGGTGTGCGAGCCGCCGTCGTCGCACGCGCGGACCAGGAACGTCACGTTGGACGAGCGGGGGAGGAGGCCCAAGATCTCCAGCGTCCCCGTGGCCATGGCCACGGGGACGTCCGGATCGCTCAATCCCGCTTCGAGTGCCCGTTCGTTGCGGGACACGCGTGCCCTTCGGGATCGATCGGGTTGTCGCACAGTGGGCAGGTCGGGCGGCCGCGCTCCGCCACCGATGTGCCGTAGCGCGACAGCGCGAACATCTGCTCGCGGGAGGCCAGGATCCTGATCGTCTCCGGCTCGTCCATGAGCAGCGACTGGGGATCGTCGTCCTCGAGCTCGGGCTGGAACTCCTCCATCTCGAGCACGAACAGCTCCCGATCGTCGTCGTAGCCGATCGAGAGCTTGCCGGCGCGCCAGCGCGGATCGATGGGCTCCTCGATCGCCATCTCGTCGTCGTTGGGGCCGGCCCCCGTTTCCAGCTCGAGTCGCGCCAGCAACTCGAGGACGGAGGCGGCCAGCAGCTGCACCTGCTGTTTCTCTACGATCACGCTCACGGTCTCATCGCCATGGCGGGCCTGGATGTAGAACACCCGCATCCCCGGCTCGCCGACCGCGTCGGCGGTGATCCGATCGACCGGGCCGAGATCCATGCCGCCTATCCTCGCAGGTTCCGCCGTGGCGACGGTCTCGGGGCGAACCCGGCGAGCCCTCGGCCCGTGTCGTTGACCGCCAGGACGTGCGTGCCCCCGGCCCCGACGTGGACGACGGCGACCGACGCGACGTCGGCGGCCACCCGCTGGAAGCGGTCCAGGCCCGACCCGAGGTAGTGGGCGACGGCCATCTTGACCAGATCGCCGTGCGTGGCGATCGCGACCCGCCCGCGAGGATGGCGGCGGGCGATCCGATCGATCTCGCCGATCAGCCGCTCCTCCGCCTCGGGGAACGACTCCCCTTCCGGGAAGCGGAACGCCGAGGGCCGATCCTGCACGGTGCGCCAGAGCGCGGTCGTGCGCAGCGACGACAGACGCCGGTTCGTCCATCGGCCCGCGTCCATCTCGACCAGGGCGTCGGACGTGCGGACGTCGAGGCGTTGGTCGGCCGCCAAGGGATCGAGGGTCTGGCGGCAGCGCTCGAGCGGGCTCGAGTACGCCGCGGTGAGCCGCACGCCCCGGAACCGATCGACGAGGTCCTCGGCCTGGCGGCGGCCGCGCTCGTCGAGGTCGATCCCCGGGGTCCGCCCGTACAGGCGCGTGCCCGTGAGCGCGGTGAGGCCGTGCCTGATCAGGAACAGTGTGGTCATCGCGGAAGTCTACGGCGGCGTGACCGGGAGCCTGACCGTGAACGTCGAGCCGACGCCGAGCTCGCTCGTCGCCGAGACCTCCCCCCCGAGCCCCTCGGCGACGTGGCGGACGATCGACAGGCCGAGGCCGGTGCCGCCCGTGCCGCGAGAGCGCGCCCGGTCGACCCGGTAGAAGCGCTCGAAGATCCTGGGGAGATCCTGCGCCGGGATGCCGACGCCGGTGTCGCACACCGTCAGTCTCCGCCTCGTCCTCCACGACCGCCAGCTCCATCGTCACGTCGCCCCCGGGCTCGGTGTGGCGGATCGCGTTGTCGAGGAGGTTGCGAACCATCAGCGAGAGGTCGTAGGTAGGCCCAGCAACGTGGGCCGGCGGCGGCGGCTCGAGCCGGAGCCGCACGCCGGCCTCTCGGGCCGCGACCTCGTACCGCTCGACCTCGTCGCGGATGATCGCATCGAGGCGCTCCGGTCCTCCGGGCCCTTCGCGTGCCTCGAGCCGGGACAGGTCGAGCAGGTCGGCGACGATCCGCGAGAGGCGCTGCGCCTCCCGCTCCAGCTGCCCGACGAATCGAGTGATCGTGGCCGCGTCGCCGGGCGGGACGTCTCGCAGGGTCTCGGCGGCCGCCTGGATGGAGGCGGCCGGGGTCTTGAGTTCGTGGGAGGCGTTCGTGACGAAGTCGCGGCGCACCAGCTCCAGGCGGCGGGCCTCGGTCGAGTCGGTCACCACCAGCAGGACCGATCCATCGCCGGCCGAGGCGGCGGTGACTCGTGAGCCACTTGTGGGGAGTCGGTCGCTCGATCTCCACGGTGACCGGCTCCGAGCTCGCCGCGCGTTGGACGGCGTCGCGCAACGCCGGCGGGAACAGCTCGCCCGCGTTCGCGGGCGAGGCGCCCAGGTGTCGCTCGAGCGCCCGGTTGGCGAACACGGCGTTCAGGTCGGCGTCCAGCAGGAGGACGCCGTCCTGCATCGAGTCGAGGATCAGGTCCTGGACCGCCCGCTGGCCGCGGGCGGACTCGTCCCGCCGCTCCAGCTCCTCGACGGCCTGCGTGGCGCGCCGGTCGGCTCGCGTCGATCCGTCCCCTCGCTCCGCGGGCGGTCAGCCACGCGGCCAGCCCGCCCGCGACCGCCGCCACGATGATGCTCGCGATCAGCGCGTCGCTCCCCATGTCGAGCGCAGTCTACGCAGGGGAGTCTCCGGCTCCGCGTTCGCGTCGACCCGGCGTTCACATAACGTTCACGTTGGCGCTATCGCCCGGCCACGCGCGGTCCCTAGCATCCGGAGCGGATACGTCACCCACGAGGAGGGCTCGATGAGGAAGTTCGTGCAGCGCCCGAACGTGCTCGTAGGAGTGCTCGGGCTCGCGCTGATCGCCGCCGCCTGCGGCAGCGACTCCGGCGACCCCGGCGCCACGGGCGCCAGCGGCTCGGAGGATCTGTCCGGCTCGATCACGATCTCAGGTTCGTCGACCGTCGAGCCGATCTCCTCGGTCGTGGCCGAGATCTTCAACGAGTCGAGTCCCAACGTCTCCATCACCGTGGACGGCCCGGGAACCGGTGACGGGTTCGAGCTCTTCTGCAACGGCGAGACCGACATCTCCGATGCCTCGCGCCCGATCGATGACGACGAGGTCGCGCTGTGCGAGGAGAACGGGATCGCGTACACCGAGCTCGAGGTCGCGCTCGACGGGCTGACGGTGATGACGAACCCGGACAACACGGGCGTGACGTGCCTGAACGACGGCGACCTCTACGCGCTGTTCGGCCCCGAGTCCGACGGGATCGACACGTGGGACGGCGCCGACGCTCTCGCCGCCGAGGTCGGCGGCAACGGCGGGTTCCCGGACGCCCCGCTCGAGATCACGGCCCCGGGTGAGGAGTCGGGGACCTACGACGCGTTCATCGAGCTGTCCGGCATCCCGGACATCGCCGAGGCGCAGGGGGTGCCCGAGGACGAGTGGGAGACGCTGCGGCAAGGACTACCAGGCGTCGCCGAACGACAACGTGATCATCACCGCGATGGAGGGGTCGCCCGAGCGCGCTCGGGTTCGTGGGGTTCGCCTTCGCCGAGGAGGCCGGTGACGCCGTCAAGGAGATCGAGATCGACGGCGGCGAGGGCTGCGTCGCGCCGAGCGCGGAGACGCGTCTCCGACGGCTCCTACCCGCTCGTCGCGGTCACTCTACATCTACGTGAGCAGCGACGCGGCCGCGCGAGCCGGAGGTGGCCGCCTACGTCGACTACTACGTGAGCGACGAGGCCCTGACCACCCTGGTCGACGAGGTCGGCTACATCGCCGCTTCCGGCCGACCGCATCGAGGCGACCCGCTCGGCGTGGGGATCGGCCGCGGCCTGAGCCGGTCGAGCCCTGCTCGGGGTACGAACGGCCGGACGGCGCACGCCGTCCGGCCCTTCACCCGGCGGGGCCGGAGAGGTAAGGTAGCCGCCGCCATGGCGACGACGACGGGAGATCCGGGGCTCTCGATCCGCGACCTTGCAGGGCAGTCCGGCGCGCCGCCGCAAGGAGGGGGTCGTGCGGGCCGTCCTGATGTCGCCGCGGCCGCGGTCTCGCTCGTCATCAGCGTCGCGATCGTGGTCGCCCTGATCGGGCAGGCCATCGTCTTCCTCGCCAAGGTCGATCTCGGCCAGCTCTGGACGTCCGAGGGATGGTTCCCGCGGCGCGGCGACTTCGACGTCCTCACGATCTTCATCGGCACGGTCGATGGTCTCGGTGATCGCGATGGTGATCGCGACGCCCCGCTCGGACTCGGCGCGGCGATGTACCTCTCCGAGTACGCCACGCCCCGAAGACCCGTCGCGGCTCAAGCCGATCCTCGAGACGCTCGCCGGGCATCCCGAGCGTCGTGCTGGGCTACTTCGCGCTGCAGGTCATCAATCCCGCGATCGTCCAGGGCCTGTTCGGTCGGACGCCAGCACGTTCACCGATCATGGCCGCCGGCATCGGTGTCGGGATCCTCACGATCCCGCTGGTCGCCTCGGTGGCCGAGGACGCGATGTACGCGGTGCCTCGACGCGCTGCGCGAGGCCGCCTACGGCATCGGCGCCCGGCGCCGGACGGTGACCACCAAGGTCGTGTTCCCGGCCGCCGTCTCCGGCATCGTGGCGTCGCTGATCCTCGGGTTCTCCGGGCGCTCGGCGAGACGATGGTGGTCGCGATCGCCGCCGGGGCGACCAGCGGGGCGTCGCGGCACTGGAACCCGCTCGAGCCAGGACAGACGATGACCGGCGCCATCTCGTCGCTGGCGATCGGCTCGGACCAGGTGAAGAGCACGACCGGGCTGAACCCGTTCGACTCCCTGTTCTTCGTCGGCCTGCTGCTGTTCGTGATCACCCTGTCGCTGAACATGCTGTCCGAGCGGTTCGTGCGACGCGTCCGGAGGGACTACTGATGGCCGCGATCGCCCCCACGAGGCAGGTGCGCGGCACGGTCGAGCTCGCCCTCACGCGGCTCCAAGCGCGACGTCGCGGGCCGGTTCTTCCAGGCCGGCGCTGCTCCTGTCGCTGCTGCTGTCGCTCGGCGATCCTCGTCGTGCTGCTCGGCACGGCGCTTGGTGGACGCGATGGCCGGTGCTCTCGACGCGACTGGGCGACTTCGTCACGAGCAACGTGTCGCGCCTCGATAGCCGGGCCGGGGTCCGCCAGGGCATCGTCGGGTCGCTGATCCTGATCGGCTTCGTCGCGGTCGTCGCGTTGCCGCTCGGCATCGCCGCGGCCGATCTACCTGCAGGAGTACGCGCGGGACACGCGGATCAACCGGCTGCTCACCACGAACATCCGCAACCTCGCCGGCGTGCCGTCGATCGTCTACGGCATCCTCGGGCTCGTGGTCTTCGTGCAGACCATGCGGGCGATCACGGGACCGGACACGTTCGGCCGCAGCTTCATCTCCGGCGGGCTGACCCTGGCGGTCCTCGTGCTGCCGATCGTCATCCTCATCACGATGGAGGCGCTGCGAGCCGTGCCCAAGAGCATCCGCGAGGCCGCCTACGGCGTGGGCGCCACGCGCTGGGAGGTCGTGCGGAGCCACGTGCTGCCCTACGCGGCGCCCGGCATCTTCACCGGGGCGATCCTCGTCGCTCGCTCGCGCCTTCGGCGAGACGGCCCCCCTGCTGCTCGTGGGCGCCGTGACCGGCTACCTGTCCTCGCCCGGCGGGCGGTCGCCGCTGGAGATCCTCCAGGGGTCAGTACACGTCGTTGCCCACGCAGATCTTCTCGTGGTCGCGCCTGGCCGGCGAGGGGTGGCAGGCGAACACGGCGGCCGCGATCATCGTGTTGCTCGTGATCATCCTCGTCGTGAACCTCGATCGCGATCCTCCTGAGGAACCGGTATGAGCGAAAGTGGTGAACCCATGGACACGACCGACCTGACGCGCGGCGCCCTCGCATCGTCGAAGATGGCCCGAAGTCTCATCGTGAAGCCTTCGATGACATCCGAGTGCCGACGAGGCCGCCCGCGAGATCGTCTTCTCGACGCGCGACCTCGCCGTGTACTACGGCGAGCTTCCGGGCGATCCGTGACATCAACCTGCCGATCCTCGAGCACGAGATCACCGCGCTGATCGGACCGTCCGGGCTGCGGCAAGACGACGTTCCTGCGCTGCCTCAACCGGATGAACGACCTGATCGAAGGCGCTCGCGTCGAGGGCGAGCTCCTCTACCACGGCGTCGACCTCTACGACGCAGCGGGTCGACCCGGTCGAGGTGCGGCGCCGCATCGGCATGGTGTTCCAGAAGCCGAACCCGTTCCCGAAGTCGATCTACGACAACATCGCGTTCGGCCCGAAGATCGCCGGGTACAAGGGGCAACATGGACGATCTCGTCGAGGAGAGCCTCAGCAAGGCCGCGCTCTGGGACGAGGTCAAGGACAAGCTGAAGGAGTCCGGGCTCGCGCTCTCGGGCGGTCAGCAGCAGCGGCTGTGCATCGCTCGGGCGATCGCCACCAAGCCCGACGTGATCCTGATGGACGAGCCGTGCTCGGCGCTCGACCCGATCGCGACCGCCAAGATCGAGGACCTGATGCAGGAGCTCGTGGCCGACTACACGATCGTGATCGTCACCCACAACATGCAGCAGGCCGCGCGCGTGTCCGACCGCACGGCGTTCTTCACGGTCGAGGTGCACGACGACGGGTCGCGCACCGGCACGATCGTCGAGTTCGACCGCACCGAGACGATCTTCACCAACCCGACGGACCAACGCACCGAGGACTACGTGACGGGACGGTTCGGATGACGCGGGCCAGACGTTCCACGAGGAACTCGAGAAGACCGAGCTCGAGCTGCTGAGCCTCGGCGAGCTGGCCGGCGCGGCGGTGCAGCGGGCGGTCGAGGCCCTGATCCAGCACGACGACGAGAAGGCGCAGGCCGTGATCGACGCCGACGACCAGATCGACGAGCTCTACCTGAAGATCGACGGCGACGTGCTGCGGATGCTCGCGCTGCAGTCGCCGGTGGCCGAGGATCTCCGGCTGATCTCCGCGATCCTGCACTGCGACCTGCACCTCGAGCGCATCGGCGACCAGGCCGTCAACGTCGCCAAGCTGTACCTGCGCACGAAGGACGCCCGCGGCAGCGAGTCGATGCGCCAGCAGATCGAGGAGATGGGCACGCTCGTCGTCACGATGGTGCGCACGGCGATGGAGGCCTTCGGCCGGCGCGACCTCGATCTCGCGCTCAAGGTGCCCGAGATGGACGACCCGGTCGACCGGTCTGAACCGGGCGACGCACCTCGAGGCGCTGAAGCTCGCCGACGACCCGATCGCAGCTCGACTGGGGCCTGCACATGAACATGGCGGCGCGTGCGCTCGAGCGGGTCGGCGACAACGCCGTCGACATCGCCGAGCAGGTCGGGTTCCTGCTGACCGGTGAGTTCCGGGAGTTCACCGACGCGTCGCACCCGGTGGTGATGGAGTGACCCTGATGCCGGAGCGACCGAGCGACCCGCTCGATCGCCCGGCCTCTGCCGAGCCCGCCCCGCACATCCTGATCGTCGAGGACGAGGAATCGCTGGCCGACTCGGTGCGCTACAACCTCGAGCGTGAGGGGTACCGGGTCTCGGTCGCCAGCGACGGCCGCCGGGCGATCGACCGGTTCCGCGTCGAGCCGCCCGTCGCTGGTGATCCTCGACCTGATGCTGCCCGAGATCTCCGGGCTCGACGTCTGTCGCACGATCCGGGCCGAGAGCGACGTGCCCATCATCATGGTGACGGCCAAGGACTCGGAAGCCGACAAGGTCACCGGCCTCGAGCTCGGGGCCGACGACTACGTCACCAAGCCGTTCTCGGTGCGCGAGCTCGTGTCGAGGGTCCGGGCGCATCTGCGTCGGGCGAGCATGCGGGGAGAGGTCGCGCCGGCCGACGACGTGCTGCGGGGAGGGCCGGTCGAGATGGATGTCGGGCGCCACGAGGTGCGGGTGCGCGGCGACGATGTCGCGTTCCCGCCCAAGGAGTTCGAGCTGCTCGAGGCCTTCCTGCGACGGAAGGACCGCTTGCTGACGCGGCTGTTCCTGATCGAGGAGGTGTGGGGCGCCGACTACGTGGGGGACACGAAGACGCTCGACGTGCACGTGAAGCGGATCCGCCAGAAGATCGAGGTCGACCCCCACGAGCCCCGGCACCTCGTGACCGTGCGCGGCCTGGGCTACAAGTTCCTGGACTGAGGCGATCGGTGGTCCGGAGCAGCGGCCTTGTCGATGCAGGGTTTCCGGGCCGAACGACGGTTGCGCCCCTGCGCCAGCCGTCCGTACCATAGGCGATCGCCGTGGATGCCCAGCCCTTCCCCGAGACCGTCTCGGCCACGACCTCGCGGTTCATCAACCGAGAGCTCTCCTGGCTCGACTTCAACGCGCGCGTCCTGGCCCTCGCCGAGGACCCGGCCACCCCGTTGCTGGAGCGGGTGAAGCTTCGTCGCGATCTACACGCCAGAACCTCGACGAGTTCTTCCAGATCCGGGTGTCGGGCCTCGAGCCGAGCAGGTCGACGCCGGCGTCGGCGCCACCACGCCCGAGGGCATGCACGCCGACGAGCAGGTGGCCGCGATCGGTGCGCGGGTCGTCGCGAGCTCGCAGGAACGAACGGATCGCGCTCGTGCTCGGCGACCTCCGCCCGGCGCTCGAGAAGGAGCGGGATCCGGCTCGTCCACTGGGACGACCTGTCCGAGGCGGACAGGAGTTCCTCGGCGACCCGGTTCCGCGAGCGCATCTTCCCGGTCCTGACGCCGTTGTCGGTCGACCCGTCGCACCCGTTCCCGTACATCTCGAACCTGTCGCTGAACCTGGCGGCGGTCGTTCGGGACCCGATGACCGGCGAGCCGCGGTTCGCGCGCGTCAAGATGCCGCCGCTGCTGTCGCGGTTCCTCGATCTGCCCGACGGTGAGCGGTTCGTGCCGCTCGAAGAGGTGATCGCCGCTCACCTCGACCAGCTCTTCCCGGGCATGGACATCGTGAGCGCACCAGCGTTCCGCGTGACCCGCGACGCCGACGTCGAGGTCGAGGAAGACGAGGCCGACGACCTGCTCGCGGCGATCGAGACCGTGCTGCAGCGGCGTCGCCAGCGGGGCGGCCACGGCGATCCGGCTCGAGATCGATGCGACGACGTGCGACGAGATGCGCGCAACTGCTGCAGCGCGAGCTGGCGTTGGAGGAGTCGCGAGGTCTTCGTCGCGGAGTGGTCTGCTGGGCTCGGGGACCTGTGCGTCGTCGCGGGGCTCGAACGGCCGGAGCTCAAGGACGAACCGTGGACGCCGGTGACACCGCCGCGGCTGCGCGGCGGGTGACGAGGGGCCTCCCGATCGTGTTCGCGGTCGATCCGTCGGGGCGACGTCTTGGTGCATCACCCCTACGACTCGTTCGCGACCTCCGTCGAGGCGTTCGTCGAGCAGGCGGCCTCGCGATCCCAACGTGCTCGCGATCAAGCAGACCCTGTACCGCACGTCCTACGACAGCCCGATCATCCGCGTCGCTCGTGCGCGCCGCCCAGGCCGGCAAGCAGGTCGTGGCGCTGGTCGAGCTGAAGGCACGGTTCGACGAGCTGGCGAACATCACGTGGGCCCGCGACGCTCGAGCCGGCGGGCGTCCACGTCGTCTACGGCGTCGTCGGACTGAAGACCCACGCCAAGACCTGCCTCGTGGTGCGTCGCGAGCCCGAGGGGATCCGTCGCTACGCGCACGTCGGCACCGGGCAACTACAACCCCACCACGGCTCGGCTGTACGAGGACATCGGACTGCTCACCGCCGATCCGGACATCGGCGCCGACCTCACCGACCTGTTCAACCTGCTCACGGGCTACAGCCGCCAGCGCGAGTACCGCAGGCTGTTCGTGGCTCCCGTGACCCTGCGCCCGCGCATCTACGAGCTGATCAGGCGCGAGGCCGCGGCCCCGGACGGCTCGATCACGTTGAAGATGAACAGCCTGGTCGACCCGGACCTCATCGACGCGCTCTACCAGGCGTCGCAGGACGGGGGCCGCGATCGACCTGATCGTGCGGGGGATCTGCTGCCTGCGTCCCGGCGTGCCGGGGCTGTCCGAGACGATCCGGGTTCGCTCGATCGTCGGCCGGTTCCTGGAGCACTCGAGGATCTTCAGGTTCGGGAGCCACGAGCGTGGATACGATCACTACATCGGGTCGGCCGACCTGATGCCCCGCAACCTGGACCGCCGGGTGGAGGCCCTCGTCCCGGTGTCGGACCCGCTGCTGCGGGCGCGCCTGGACGAGATCATCGAGGTCAACCTGTCCGACGACCTGTTGGCGTGGGAGCTGAGCGCGAACGGCTCGTGGGCCCGCGTGGTGGCCGAGCGCGGCGTCGATGCCCAGGCCCAGCTGATGCAGATCGCGACCGAGCGCGCGCGGGGCGAGCGTTGACGAAGCCGAGGGACGCAGGCGGCGAGCCGCTGCGGGCCGCCGGGGGGGTCGTGGTGCGCACCCTCGAGCCCGGCCAGACGAAGATCGCGATCATCCATCGCCCGAAGTACGACGACTGGTCGTTCCCCAAGGGCAAGTCGGAGCGCCGCGAATACGACGAGATGACCGCTCTTCGCGAGGTCGAGGAGGAGACGGGGTTCCGCGTCGCGCTGGATGCCGAACTGCCGACGGTTCGGTACACCGTTCAGGGCGGCAAGCCCAAGGAGGTTCGCTACTGGCTCATGCGCCCTGGCGCGGGCGAGTTCCGGCCCAACAACGAGGTCGATGAGCTGCGGTGGGTGGGCTTCGCCGAGGCGCAGGATGCGCTCACGTACAAGCGCGACCGACGCCTCGTCGAGTCCGTGCGCCGGCTCCTGCCGTCCGGACATCCCGTCTACCTCGTCCGCCACGCCAAGGCGGGGGACCGTGAGGCGTGGACCGAGGACGATGCCCTGCGTCCGCTGGTCAAGGCGGGACGCCGCCAGGCCGAGGGTCTGGTGCGGCAGATGCGCAAGCGAGCGATCGAACGGGTGGTGTCGAGCCCGTACGTGCGGTGCGTGCAGACGGTGCGCCCCCTTGCCCTCAGTCGGCGCGTGGCGCTCGAGGTCGACGACGCCCTGATCGAGGGCTCCTCCGATGAGGATCTTCGACGCCTGCTCGACGAGGCCGCCGACCGGCCGACGGTCCTGTGCAGCCACAGCGAGGTGGTCGAGCGGTTGATCGACCGCTTGGAGTCCGACGGCGTCGCCCTCGACGGGCGCAGGGGCGGCAAGAAGGGATCCGTCTGGATCTTGGAGCGCGACGCGGACGGTGAGATCGTCCGGATGCGTTACGAGCCGCCACCGGGCTGAGGGCGGTCGGGCCGGGGGCCGCGCGTGGCGCCGAGTCGCCCCGCCTCGCGGAACCCCAGCCGCTCGTACATCCGCATGATCCGCGGCGCCTGCGGGTCCGCCACAAGGAACACCTCGTCGGCGCCCGCGTCGAGGGCCTCGAGCGCCGCACGTGACGCGAGCGCCGATGCCAACCCCCGTCCCCGAGCGCGCGGGACCGTCGCCACGTTGTCCAGGTAGCCGACCCCGTCCAACACCAGGCCGGCCGCGAGGGCGATCGGTTCGTCACCCTCCGTCACGCCGAACCATCGTTTGCCGGCGGGGGCGAGGACGTCGCGCTCGATCGCGACCATCTGTCGCACCTGGGTCGGGTCGGACACCCCGAAGAGCGCGAGGGAGTCCGCCACCCATCCCCACAACCTCTCGTTCGAGGTGAGCTCCTCGATCGCGATCGACGGAGGTGCCGGGGGCTCCTCGGACACCATGACCGCATCGAAGGAGAGCCGGTGTCCGTCGCTCGACAGGGCGGCGAGCAGATCCCGGTCGGCTCCGGGGTCGAAGCTCACGACATGCATGACCCCCGCGCCCACGGCATCGAGCGCCGCGAGGAGCGCCTGCTCGACCTCCTCGCGCGTGGGCCGGGTCTGGCCGGGCTCGATCCTGGCGTAGTTCACGTCGTGGACGGCGGGGAACCGCCGATCCGTGACGACCGCGCCCCACGGGGTGGGCTGGACGCGGTCCAGGCCGGAGTCCATCTCGCGCCACAGGCGCACGACGAGGTCGGGGAGCGGCACGCGCGCAGTGTACGGGCGGTGGGCTAGGCTGCGCGCGTGATCCGCACGCGCCTCTACCGGGATGGTCGGGCCACCGACGAGGACGGCCCGCTCGATGACGCGGTCGGCAGAACCGATGAGGAACGGGTCTTCGTGTGGGTGGACGTCGAGGAGCCGACCGCCGAGGACCTCGGGGCGCTCTCGGACGTCCTGGGGCTCCACCCCCTGATCGCCGACGACATCGCGGAACGCCGCCAGCGCCCCCGCGTCGAGCGCGTGGGCGATCACATCTTCATCGTGTTGCGGGCGGGCTCGGCGGATCCGGACGACGATCGATCCGAGCTCCAGGGCATCGTGGGGCGCCGATACCTGGTCACGATCCACGCGCCGAACGTGTCGGTCGAGCCATCGGCGGCGCGCTGGGAGCGACAGCCCGAGCTGCTCGACGCGGCCTTCGCGGCCTACGTCCTCCTCGACGACACGGTCGGCGGGTACCTGTCGGCGATCGATCGGCTCGAGGACCGGGTGGACGAAGCCGAGGATCGCGTGTTCTCCGAGGAGTCGGGTGCGGCCGACCCGGGGCTGCAGCGCGAGCTCTTCGACCTCAAGCGCCAGGCCGTTCACCTTCGACGGGCCGTGTCGCCGTTGCGCGAGGGGGTCGAGCTGCTCCAGTCCCTTCCGTCGGCGGCCTCGTCGGAGGTCGCCCCGTATCTGCGCGACGTGATGGGACATGTCATCCGCGTCGTCGAGCTCGCCGACGGCATCCGCGACGTGGTGACGTCGCTGCTCGAGGTGCGTGTGGCCCAGGCCGCCAACCGGATGAACGACGCGATGAAGAAGATGTCGGCGTGGGCGGGCATCGTCTTGGTGCCCACCCTGATCGCCGGGATCTACGGGATGAACTTCCGGGAGATGCCCGAGCTCGGGTGGGGCCTCGGCTACCCGTTCGCGTTGGCCCTCATGGCGGGCTCGGCGCTCGGCCTCTACCTGGTGTTTCGCCGTAGGGGCTGGCTCTAGGTGTGCCGGGCCCTGAAGGTGCTGTGCGTGGCCCCCGACGATGCCACGCTCGGAGCGCTCAAGCGGGCCGCAGTGGCGGCGGCGTGGGAGCTGACGCCGGGGGCGACAGACGAGGCCGCCGCTCTCGAACAGGCCGCCGGCGAGCGGCCCCACGTCCTCGTGGCGTTCGGCCCCTTCGAGCACCTCGTCGCGGTCCTCCGCGATCGGTTCCCGGCGATCCGGGTCGTCGCCGATCGGAACGTGCCCGGGGCCACCGCGGTGGCCACCTCCATGGGGGAGGTGCGGGAGCGGGTGATGGAGGCCTCCCGCCCGGGCGGTCCGATCGGCCGCTAGTAGCCCCAGGCCCCCCAGCCGTGGCGCTTGACCATGCGCATCGTCACGATGATGTTCGCGCGCGCGTTGAAGGCGGACCATCCCTTGAAGCCGAAGACATGGGCTCGGCCCGGCCAGTACAGCTTGAGGTGCTGGAAGATGCCGCTAGCTCCGGAGTAGGAGTTGTAGGCCTTCGGGAAGAAGTGCGACTCCCGGTCGGCGACGGCGAGGGCCGTCGCGGCCCCACCCGGTACGCGGTACCGGAACGCCGCGCATCGGATCAGCTGCTTGACGTGCCAGGTCCCTTTCCGCCAGTCGACGGGGCAGACCTTGGCCGGGACCGATCGGTACCCTTCGCCGGCCCTGGAGCCGGACTCGGCGACCGCGCCCGTCGTGGCGGCACCGGCCTGTGCCGCGGGGATGATGATCAATAGGGTGGTCAGGAACAGCGCCACGGGGAGGTTGTGGCGCGTACGGTTCGTTCTCGTCATGGGGTGTGTCACCCACGCGTGCTCGGCGCCGGCTGGGTGCCGGGCCAGTGTCGCCGTCCGTGCGAGATCCGCTCGCCGGTCGGGGCCACCACGCGCTAGGTCGCGGGTGTGTCGCATCACCTCCTGGTGTCGTTGCCAGTCCTGTGTGACCTGCGTTCTCCCCGACGATCCCGATCCCTGCTCCGACCGCGCGCGGGCACACGCCGACCACCCTGGGAAGGTGGAAGCGCGGGTGCGCGAGGGGGAGGGGCGGACCGGGACGGTCCTGGGTGAACGCGAGAACCCTAAAGCAGAGGTGGAGCGTTCGACAACCCTCGTTCGGGCCGCGCACAATATCGTCGCAATCGCCCGGGGGGATCGGGGACCGGCTCCCGGCTACCATGGAGCCATGGGGAGAGTGGTCCTTGCCGCGCCTCGCGGATACTGCGCCGGCGTCGAGCGCGCCGTCGACGCCGTCGAGCGCGCGATCGCCAAGCACGGGGCACCCGTATACGTCCGCAAGCAGATCGTCCACAACCTCCACGTCGTGCGCGACCTCGAGTCCAAGGGGGCCGTGTTCGTGGACGCCGAGACCGAGGTGCCCACGGGGGCGGTGGTCGTCCTGTCCGCCCACGGTGTGGCCCCCACGGTGTACGAGTCGGCGAGGGCACGCGACCTCGAGGTGATCGACGCCACCTGCCCGCTCGTTACCAAGGTGCACGTCGAGGCGCGCAGGTTCGCCGAGCGAGGCAGGACGATCATCCTGATCGGCCACGAGGGTCACGAGGAGGTCGAGGGCACGAGCGGGCAGGCGCCTGATCGCACGATCCTCGTCCAGTCACCGGGCGAGGCCCGAGTCGTCGACGTGCCCGACCCGGGATCGCTCTCGTACCTCACGCAGACCACCCTGTCGGTCGACGAGACGAACGAGATCGTGGCGATCCTGCGCGAGCGGTTCCCCGACATCGAGGGGCCGCCTCGCGACGACATCTGCTACGCCACGCAGAACCGTCAGGACGCGGTGAAGGTGATCGCCCCGATCGCCGACGTCGTGCTCGTGATCGGGTCGCGCAACTCGTCCAATTCGAATCGCCTGGCCGAGCTCTCCAGGGAGCTGGGGACCCCCGCCCACCTCGTCGACGACGACGAGCAGGTCGACCCCGCCTGGCTCGATGGCGCCGACACGGTGGGGCTGACGAGCGGGGCGTCGGCGCCGGAATGGCTGGTCCACCGGATGCTCTCGTGGCTCGCGAGCAGGGGGTTTGCCGAGGTGGAGGAGGTCACGCTCACCGAGGAGCGGGTGAAGTTCTCGTTGCCCGCGGGCGTGCGGCAGATCCCCTTGGCCCCGCGGACGGGCTAGGACCAGGTCGAGAACTGATCGCGGTCCTCATCGGGCTCGTCGTAGACGATCGAGACGAGGGTGTCGGTGGCCACCACGCCGGGGAGCGCGTGGATCTGCTCGAGGATCACGCCGCTGGCCACCTCCCACGGCTGCGCCACGCAGGCCATGAGGTCGTACTCGCCGCCGAGCACCGCCACGCCGCTCACGTCGGGCATCTCGCTGAGCCGCTCGGCGAGCCCGGCCGAGGCACCCGCCGCAGCCTTGATGTGGACGTAGCAGGCGTCGCCGATGATCGCCGGGGCCTGGGGCGAGCCCCACCCGGCGATCCCGACTCGGTCGGGTGGCACCACCGGGGCCGTGACGGTCCGCACGACGCCGGGGAGCTGGTGCATGTCCGACAGGACCTGGGTGCCGATCGACGCCAAGTCGCTGCCCTCCGTGTGCACGAGTACGTCCCAGGCGCCCACGACCGCGATCGCGCGGCGGATCCCCTGCTGGGACGACAGGCCGTTCAGGACCGACGACATCGCGCCCGGCTGCACGCGAAGGTACACGTAGGCTTCCATGCCCGCAGGCTAGGGCAGGTCCGGGGACCCTACAAGGACCGGGGTCGCGTCCTCATGCGACGACCTCGACGGGCGGTCCCGTGAGCTCCCACAGTGCCTGCTCGCCCTCCTCGGGCCCCACCGATATCAGCCGGTCGGCCTCGAGGAGCACGAACCCGCTCCGCGGCCGATAGATCCACCGGGCGCCGCGCTGTACCGCGAGGACGAACATGCCGGTCTCGGTCTCGACCCTCAGATCCTTGAGCGATCGCCCGACGGCAGGCGACCCCGCCTGCACGGTCGTCTCGGCGCTCGTCTCCTCGGTCTCCTCCAAGGCCATCTGAACCACCGGGTGCAGTCCTTCCCCCTTCTCGACGTACCAGGTCATGTCCCGTGCCGCGTCGCACATGTACTCGCTCGCGGCGGCCAGCCGAAGCAGCCCGCGGAGCTCGTCGACCTCCCGCGCCTCTGGCGCGGCGCGCAGCACCCACGACTCCAGCTCGTCGTGCAGCTGGTCGCTCCGGCTCTCGAGGGCCCCCACCTCGGCGGCCAGCGCGCGGTTGTTGAACAGCAGCGAGGAGTACGCGATGCCGACCGCTGCCTCCGAAAGGTCCTTCAGCTCCACGAGGATGTCGACGGCTCGATCGAGCTCGGACAGGGCCGGGCCGTCGTCGCCCGGCGCGGTCGGCAGCGCGGGCGCCCCCGAGAGCTCGCGCACGTCGTTCACGCCATCCTCGGGGCCGCGGATCAACAACACGTCACCCTCGGCCACCACGTCGTCGGGGCCCGGGATCGAACTCCCAGTCGAATCCGCTGCGGATCGCCATGACCCACATGCCGGTCTCGACCGGCAGCGAGACCTCGCGCAGGGTACGCCCGACGATCTCGGCATCGTCGCGCACACGCACCCGGGCGGTCATCTCGTCGGCGTGGCGCAGGTCCCGGCGCAGGGCGTCGGGGATGCCGAGGTGCGCGGCGACCACGCGGGCGATATCGGATGCGGCGTCGCCGATGTTCTCGATCGCGCCGGCGATCCACAGGACCCCCGCCATGCCCTCGGCGTCCTCGGGGCTCCGCGCCGCGAGCATCGCCACGATCCGCAGGGTGCGGATGTGGTCGCCCATCCGGTCCTCGAGGCGCTCGACCTCCTGCGCGAGCTTCTCCTCGTTGAAGAACACCGCCGCGTAGGCGAGGTCGACCATCAGCTCGGAGGCGTCCTTCAGCTCGACGAGGAGCTCTTTGACGTTCCTGGGTTGTTCATCCATTCGCGACCCCCAATAGTGACATAGCCATCAACAGGCACACGATGCCGACGAGGTCCATCAGGCCGGTGATCACCGGGACCCCGTAGTTGTCGGGATCGAGCCGCGCCGTCGTCGTCCCGATCGCGATGTAGTAGCTGGCCGCCAGCAGGACGGGCAGCGTGAAGAGCCCGGCGAGCAACGTTCCGCCGATCGCCGTCGCGGCGGGGGGCGGATCCAGGCCGGTCGCGGCCGCCAGGCCGTACCCCACGACCCCGATGAGGGCGAACACCATGGCCCCGAAGGCCGACACGATCACGCCGTCGCCGCGGGCCGGGTGCTCGGGGACCGCCCTGGGGGCGATGATGCCGACCTGGAGCTTGGACGAGAGCCGGGCGCTGAGGATCCCTCCGAGCGCCCCCGCCTGCGAGATGAAGGGCGGCACGATCAACAGCAGCGCCGGGGCGAAGGAGGCGCGCCGTGACTCGAGGAGGGCACCCGCGAGGATGTCCAGGAGCGGCACGAGGACGAGCACCGGCGCCATCTCGAGCAAGATGCGCCGGGTGGGCGCCTCGACCCGCGTGGCCAGGACCAGCGCCGAAGCCGCGGCGACCAGCCCGATCGTTGCCACCGAGGCGTTCACGGCGGGGATCCGTGTGATGTAGGCGGCCAGGAACAGGGCGGGGATCGACACCATGTCGCCGATCGCCGTGATGAGCGGGGTCGCGACGGCGTCGAGGTCGTACCCCCGACGGTACGAGACGACGGCCATCCCCATCGTCACGACGAGGATCACGCCCGAGCCGATCACGCTTCCCACGACCGAGATCGAGATGAGGTCCCACATCGACACCGTGGGCGTGCCGAACGCCGACGACATCACCTGCGCGAGGACGGCGATCAGCACGGACGACGTGAGGGTGGTGATCACCGCCACCTCGGTATTGCGTCGCAGGACCGTGCCTCGGCGGAACGACACCTCGAAGAGTCCCGCGTGGGTGGCCGTGCCCAGGCGCGCGCCGATCGAGCCGAAGATCGTGCCGCGCATCCCGACCGATGCCGGGATCAGGGTCAACAGGCCCGGCGTGCGGTCGAGCGTGCCGGTGATGTGTCCGAGGGTCAGCCCCGCGACGAACGCCGCGGCGGTGCTGAGCAGTAGCGCGACGGAGCCCTGACGGAGGGTCCGACGCTCGGAACGCAGCGTTCGATAGGCCCGCTTCGCGGGCCGTGAGACCAGCCTCGTCGCGCGGTTCGAGACCGCCATAAGGGCACCGTCATGGGTTCGCTCGCTTCACTCATGGGGTGGGCCGTGGCCCGAAGGCAGTATGGCCCTCGACCCGGACCGGGGCAACCGCCATCCGGCCTGGGTCAGGCGACCCAGTCGCGGGTCAGAACCAGCCAGAAGGCAAGGCCGGCATGGTCCCCGTAGCGCGCGAATCGCCGGCGGATCGTGCGGTCGGCCACGGGCTTCGAACGGCCGAGCAGCCGCGCATACGTCGGCCGGGTCCAGCTGTCGAGGATGAGCCGCGAGTTGCGACCCAGCGTCATCATGATGTGGGCCGCCGCATACGGGCCCACGCCCGGCAGCTCGAGCAGTCGTGCCTCCAGCTCCTCGTCCGACAGGTCGGCCCGGTCGGCGACGGCGAAGGCCTCGAGGTCGAGGTCGCCGGCCGCCGCGCTCGTCGACAGGTCCAGCAGATATGCGCCTCGGTAACCCGTCCTCGCCTCGTCTCGGTAGAACTCGAGCGGGGCCGCGGCCATCGCCTGCGGGGTCGGGAAGGCGTTGGCCAGGGGACCGTCGCCGCCGATCGCCGGGTCCCCGAGGTGGGTCACCAGCGCGTTGACCATCCGCACCGTGCCGCCCCACGCGCAGTTCGTCGTGCAGATCGTCTTGACGACGTCCTCGAACACGGTGGGCGACCGGAGCATGCGCCCGGCGCCTTCTGCCGCCCAGGCCAGCTCGGGATCGTCGGCCGCCTGGGCATAGAAGCCGGACAGGTCCTGGTCGAGCCGCAGGATCCATCGCGCGCCGTCGGCGACGGCAGCCCGCACCTGGGGGCCCGCCGCGGGCCCCGCGATGTCGACGGCGATCCGTCCGCCACGCCCAGGGTGGATCGCCACGCGCCGCGGACGGCCCCCTGGCACGCGGAGGGTGACCTTCAGGGTGACGGCCGCCTCGTCGAGCGTGCTGGGCGCCAGATCGGCGAACCCGTGCGAGTTCAGCGTGCGTGCGAGAACGACCGGCTCACCGCCGGGGCCCACGGGTGCGAGCGACAGGCCGCCTCCCGTCCGCGATCTCACGGATGCCATGCGCCGAAGGCTAGCCGGGAACGGACGTGTGTGACCGGTGCCCGGACGATGGCTCACGGTCCGGTGCCCCGGTGCCGCTAGACTGCGGTGCCATGACGACGAGCGATCTGTCGACGATCGGGGGTCGAGGCACCGCCGGGCCGGTGATGGTGATCGGCGGAGCCGAGGATCGGCTGCGCGACAAGGTCATCCTGTCGAGGTTCGCGGCCTACGCCGGCGGACCCGAGGCGCACGTGGTGGTGATCTCGACGGCCTCGTCGCTCGGCGACCAGGCGACCGAGGCCTATCGCGAAGCGCTCGGCCACCTCGGCGTCGAGCAGGTCAGCGGCCTGCGACCCGAGGAGCGCACCGAGGCCGACGATCCCGCCGCGGCCGAGCTGCTGCGCGAGGCGACGGGGATCTTCCTCACGGGCGGCAACCAGTCCCGCCTGACCCAGGTGATCGCGGGCACCCGGGTCGGCGACGCGTTGTTCCTCGCCCGCGACCGCGGGGCCGTCCTCGCCGGTACGAGCGCGGGCGCCAGCGCGATGGCCAGCCACATGGTGGCGTTCGGCCAGGCGGGCCCCACCCCCAAGAACCGGATGGTGCAGCTGTCCGCCGGCCTGGGGATCCTGTCGGGCTGCGTGATCGACCAGCACTTCCAGCAGCGGGGGCGGATCGGGCGGCTGACGGCGCTGGTGGCCCAGTCGCCGTCGCTGCTGGGGCTGGGTCTGGACGAGGACACCTGCGCCGTCGTGTTCGACGATCAGACGATGCATGTGATCGGCAAGGGCGCGGTCACGATCGTCGACGGGCGCCACGTGCGCACCGACGCGTACCGCGGCAAGGGTCATCGTCCGCTGATGGTGTCGGGCGCGATCCTGCACTCGCTGCCCAGCGGGTACTGGTTCGACATGCGTCGTCGGGAGCTGCTGGCGGGGGAGGGCGCCCTGCTCGACGAGCGAGAGGCGTCGGAGTGACCTCGCGGGCCACGGGAACCCGCGCCGCTCGGCGCGAGCGGAAGTCCGAGCCCGCCGCCGATAAGCCGCCCCTGCGCCCCGACCTCAAGATCGTCAACAGCCAGATCTTCCGCGGACCCAACTACTGGTCCTACGAGCAGTGCATCCGGCTACTCGTCGACCTGGGGAACCTCGAGCACTGGCCCTCGAACACGATCCGCGGGTTCAATAGCAAGCTGCTGAAGCTGCTGCCGGGTGTGGGCGAGCATTCCTGCTCCCTCGGGCGCCGCGGCGGGTTCCGCGAGCGTCTGGAGGACGGCACCTGGCTCGGACACGTGGCCGAGCACGTCGCGCTCGAGCTCCAGCGCGAGTCCGGCGCCCACATCTCGCGCGGCAAGACCCGCGGCGCTGAGGAGGAGGGCCAATACCACGTGATCTACGGCTACGCGGAGGAGCGCGTGGGCGTGGAGGCGGGGCGTCTCGCGGTCCGCACGATCAACCACCTGATCAAGTCCGAGGCCGACTTCGATTTCGACGCGGAGCTCGAGCGGCTGATCCTACTGGCCGAGCGCCGGCAGTTCGGCCCGTCCACCCAGGCGATCATCGACGAGGCCGTGAGCCGCGACATCCCGTGGATGCGGCTGAATGAGCAGTCCCTCGTTCAGCTGGGACAGGGCAAGTACCAGCAGCGGATCCGGGCGACGATGACGTCGAAGACCAGCGCCCTGTCGGTGGACATCGCGGGCGACAAGAAGATGACGAATGCCCTGCTGGCCTCGGCCGGCCTTCCCGTGCCGCGGAGCGAGGTGGTCCGCACCGCCGAGGATGCCGTGGCCGCGGCCAAGCGCATCGGCTACCCGGTCGTGACGAAGCCGCTCGACGGCAACCATGGGCGCGGCGTGGGGCTGGAGCTCACCACCGAGCGAGCGGTGCGTGGCGGGTTCAAACGCGCGCAGCGGGAGGCCCGACGCGGTGGATACGTCGTGGTGGAGTCCTTCGTCACCGGCAGCGACTATCGGGTCCTGGTGATCGGCGGGCGGATGGTCGCGATCGCCGAGCGGGTCCCGGCGCACGTGATCGGCGACGGCCGACACTCGGTGACCTGGCTCGTCGACAAGGCGAACCAGGATCCCCGCCGCGGGATCGGCCACGAGAAAGTCCTCACCCGGATCAAGATCGACGACGCGGCCGTGGAGCTGGTTCGCAAGCAGGGGTTCGAGCTGGACGACGTCCCGCCCAAGGGCGTTCAGGTGCTGCTGGCGGCGACCGGCAACATGTCGACCGGCGGCATCTCGATCGACCGGACCTGGGACGCGCACGAGGACAACGTCGAGATCGCCGAGGAGGCCGCCAGGGTCGTCGGCCTCGACGTCGCGGGGATCGACTTCCTCGCGCCCGACATCACCCAGCCCGTCCGAGAGGCCGGCGGGGCCATCGTCGAGGTGAACGCCGCGCCGGGCTTCCGGATGCACACGCACCCGACCGAGGGAGAGGCCCAGTACGTGGCCAAACCCGTCGTGGACCTGCTCTTCCCGGCGGGCACCCCCAGCCGCATCCCGATCATCGCGGTCACCGGGTCCAACGGGAAGACGACGACGACGCGGATGATCGCCCACATCTTCCGCGGGATGGGCCGCGACGTCGGCGTCACGAGCACCGACGGCATCTACATCGACGAACGGCTCGTGCGGCGTTCGGACGCGAGCGGGCCGAAGTCGGCGCAGATGGTCCTGCAGAATCCCCGCGTCGACATGGCTGTGTTCGAGGTGGCCCGCGGCGGGATCCTGCGCGAGGGACTCGGGTATCAGCGCAACGACGTCGCGGTCGTGCTCAACGTCGCGGCCGACCACCTCGGGCTCCGCGAGATCCACACGATCGAGCAACTCGCGGCCGTCAAGCGCGTGCCGGTGGAGGCCGTCCCACGCACGGGGACGGCGGTTCTCAACGCCGACGATCCCCTGGTGGCCGAGATGCGCCGGCACTGCAGCGGCAACGTGATCCTGTTCTCGATGCAGGAGTCCAACACGCTGGTGGAACGTTGGATCCGGCGTGGCCGCAAGGCGGTCGTGCTCGAGACGGGGCCGCGCGGCGAGATGATGGTGATCAAGGAGGGGCGCCGAACGATGCCGATCGCGTGGGTGCATACCCTCCCGTCCACGTTCGACGGCCGAGCACGGATGATGATCCAGAACGCGATGGGCGCGGCGGCCGCCGCACACGCCGCCGGCGCCCACCTGCACGACATCCGCCAGGGCCTGCGCTCCTTCACGACCTCGATCTACCATGCGCCCGGCCGGCTCAACGTCTTCGACATCGACGGCGTGACGGTGGTGATCGACTACGCGCACAACGCGGCGGGACTCGAGACGCTCGGCGACTTCGTCGAGCGACTCACCTCCGGCTCGTCCTCCGGCGAACGTCCGGGTGAGGCGTCGTGGGGCGCCAACCTGCGCGTAGCCGTCGTCGCCACCGCCGGCGATCGCCGGGACGAGGACATGCGCGAGCTGGGCCGAGTGGCGGGACGCTACTTCGACGACGTGATCGTGCGCGAGGACCGGAACACGCGTGGACGGCCCGAGGGCGAGACCGCGGAGCTGATCCGCCAGGGCGTCGAGGAGGCCATGGTCGGCGGTGCCCGCTCGGGCAGCGTCGAGGTCATCCTCGACGAGATGGAGGCGGCCCGCCGCGCGCTCGACCGCTCTCGACCCGGCGATCTCGTGGTCCTGTGCGTCGACTACGCCACCGAGGTGTTCAAGGAACTCGAGAGCCGGCGTGGGGTCGCGGCCCCCGAGGTGCTGCGCGCCTCCGACCCCGACGTCGACCGGGCCGGCGGCGACCCCGACCTGCTCGCCTGAGGAGGGCCTCGTGGACGAGATCCGCACCCAGCTCGAACGCGAGCGGGCGGACCTGATCGCCGAGCTCGGCGACCTCACCAAGGTCACGCGCGACCCGGCGGCCACGATCGGGTTCGGCAAGCGAGTCGGTGAGGGAACGAGCGAGGCGATCGGCCGGATCGAGCGGGTGGGCCAGGCCGGGGCCCTGTCGGCAAAGCTCACCGATGTCGAGCGCGCGCTCGCCAAGCTCGTCGAGGGTTCGTACGGCCGCTGCGACCGGTGCGGCGTGTCCATCTCGGCGGCACGGCTCGAGGCGCGGCCCTGGTCGATCCTCTGCGTCGACTGCAGCGGCGCGGCGAGATGAGCGCCGGCAGTGGCGACGGGCTCGAAAGGTTCCTGTCCGACGCGGGCCCCCTCGGTGTGCTCCTGGACTTCGACGGCTCGCTCAGCCCCATCGTTGCCCGGCCGGAGCTCGCCCGCGCGCTCCCGGGCGTGCCGGAGGCGCTGGACGCGCTGCTCGGCCGCGGCAGGGTGGTCGCGGTCATCTCGGGTCGTCCCAACGACGAGCTGGAGCACCTGGTCGGCGTCCCGGGTGTGCGGCTGCTCGGACTGTACGGCCTGGACGGCGAGGTGCCTGAGCTCGACGCGGCGCTCCGCGACGAGGTGGTGGCCGCCGCCTCCGCCGCCGCCCCGGGCGCTCGGTGCGAGTTCAAGGGTGCCTCGATCGCCGTGCACGTACGCGGGCTCGACGATCCCGATGCGGCCCAGGCCGAGCTCACCCCGATGCTCGCGCGGGTGGCGGCGGCGCATGGCATGGAGGTGATCGCGGGCAAGCGCGTGCTCGAGCTCGTCCCGGCGGGGCGCCCGCTCAAGGACGGCGCGGTCGAGCGGGTCGTCCGCGAGGAGGGTCTGCGCGCGGTCCTGTACGCGGGAGACGACCTCGCGGACCTCAGCGCGTTCGACGCTCTGGATCGGCTGGCGGCACACGGGCTCGTGGTGGTCAGGGTGGCGGTGCGCGGCCCGGAGACCCCCGCCGAACTCATCGCTCGCGCCGACGTCGTCGTCGACGGACCCGAGGGGCTGCGGGATCTGCTCGAGGTCTCGTGAGGGATCAGCCGGTGGGCGGCCGCACCTGATCCAGGGCCTCGAGCTGGCTGGCGAGCCACGTCGGGGGGGTGTGCGCCTGGACCGTGCGCGCGAGGCCCCGCGAGCGTCTCGTGCGCTGGTCGGGCGGCATGTCGAGCGCCTGCGCCAGGGCCTGGGCGGTCTCGGCCAGGTCGAACGGATTGACGCCGAGCGCCTGGCGGTTGAGCCGTCCCCAGGCGCCCGCGTTGTGCGACAGGACGAGCACACCGTCGTGGCGGTTGACCAGCGGCCCCTCCATCGCGACCAGGTTCATCCCGTCGTAGCTCGGGTTGACGAACAGGACGTCGTACAGGGCGTAGGCGGCCACGGCGAAGGCGTAGTCCTCCTGCACCCTCACCTCGATCGGCGTCCACCGCTTCCGCCCGAACTCGGAGTTGATGCGCTCGGCCGCGGCCAGGCACTCCTCGCCGTAGGTCCGGTACTCGGGCACGTCCTCCCGCGACGGGCTGAACAGGCACAGGAACTTCACCTTGCCTCGCCAGTCCGGGCGTGTCCGCAGGAACAGCTCGAACGCGAGGAATCCGCGCAGGATGTTCTTGGACGGTTCCAAACGGTCCACCCGCAGGATGATCGAGCAGCCGTCCGCCCACTCCAGGAGCTCCTCGCGCACCGCCTCGGCCTCGGGCTGGGATGCCGTGTCCCGCAGCGGCTCCGCGCTCACCGCGACGGGGAACGCCCGCACGGCGGCGATGCGTCCGTCGACCTCGAGCCGCCCTCCGCGCTGGATGTGGAGCTCGGGGAGGGCCCGGGCGGACAGGACGAAGTTCTCGGCCCACGCCTTGGACTGGAACCCCACGACATCGGCCCCCGCGAGCCCCCGGATCAACGCCGCGCTGATGTGGTCGGGCAGGATCCGCAGGTAGGTCGGTCCCGCGAACGGGGTGTGCGAGAAGTGCACGATCTTGGCCGAGGGAGCCAGCTCGCGGAGCATCCCGGGAACCAGGCTGAGCTGATAGTCCTGGATCAGGTACACCGGGTCGTCATCGGCATGATCGGCCAGCGCCTCGGCGAACGCCCGGTTGGCGGCGACGTAGTCCTCCCACGCGGCCTCGGTCCCGTCGTCGAAGATCGGCGATCGAGGGATGTCCCACAGGTTGTGGTGGACGAACCACAGCATGCGGTTCGCGATCGTGTTGTAGAAGCCGTCGTAGCGCTCGGGTGGGATCACGATGTAGCGCATGCGCTGGCGCGACTCGACCGTGAGCGTGCGGCCCTTCAGGGCGACGGCGCGGTCGCCCTCCGTCATCGCGGCCGAGACCCAGGTCGTGTCGTCGCGGTAGAAGACGCCCGACAGCGCGGTGACGAGTCCGCCGGACCCGCGCCGGCCGTTCAAACGCCCGCGCTCGTCGCGTTCGAAGCTCACCGGGCCGCGGTTGGAGGCCACGACGATCGGCGCCTCCATCGCGCTGGTGCGTGAGCCGGTGCGTTTCCGCGACACGCGGGAAGTCTATCGGGTCGTCTCGGACCCCCCGCCCGCGCCCGACGTCCGGGCCGCGCGGACCCGGCGCACCACTCGCCGCACCTCGGCCGGCCCGAGGTGCCGGGCGCCGCGGGACGCCAGCCACTCGAAGATCTCCGGGCGCATGCTGAGGGCGGTCACGGAGACCACGTCCCCGCGCCGCGACCCCTCGACCATCTCCCGGAGCGCCTGCAGCTCGTCGTCGTACTGAGCGACCTCGTCGACGCCGGCCTCCCTGGCGCCTTCTCGGAGGCGTTCGGTGATGTCCTCGCGGGTTCGCCCGCGCAGGTACTGGAGCAGGTCGGCGATCGCGAGGTGGTCCGATCCCACGGCCGCCCGGAACGCGAAGGCGTGCAGGATCTCGTCCGTGCGGTCGCCGGCCGTGCAGATCGCGAGCCACACCCGCGACCCGGGGGGGCACAGCCCCCGCAGTGCCGTCGTGAGCCCCATCATCCCCGCCTCGTTGTGCGCGTAGTCGATCAGGACCAATCGACCGTCGATGCGGAACAGGTTGGCCCGCCCGGGGTTGCGTTCGGGGTCGGGGACGAAGGTGCGCAGCCCCCGGGTCACGGCGCGCTCCTCGATGCCGATCGCCAGCGCGGCCGCCGCGGCGGACAGGGCGTTGTGCGCGTTCGTCGTGGACAGGCCGGCCAGGGTCATCGGCACGTCCTCCAACGGCAGCAGCCGATGCGACCCGTGGCCCTCGATCCAGGCGATCTGTCCGTCGAGCACGGTCATCGCCCGGCCGCGCTCGCGCAGGACGTCGTGCAGCGCGGGATGGTCCGGGTCCAGCGAGCAGAGCCACCGACGGCCGCGGGCCCGGCGCTGCATCGCGAGGACCCGCGGGTCGTCGGCGTTCAGGACCACCCAGCCATCGGGCCGGGTGATCTGCGTGATCAGGCCCTTGACCTCGGCGAGTTGGTCGACGGTGTCGATCCCGTGCAGGCCGAGGTGGTCGGCGCTGACGTTCGTGACGACCGACACGTCGTTGTGCAAGACGCCGGACCCGCGCTGCAGGAGTCCTCCGCGCGCGGATTCCAGCACCGCGATGTCGGGCTCGGCCGCCAGCGCCATCCCCGCGCCGCCGAACCCGCTGTAGTCGCCCGCCTGGATCAGCTCGCCATCGCCCGCGTATACCCCGTCCGTCGAGGAGTAGGCCACGGTCCGGCCCGACGTCCGAACGATGTGGGCCAGCAGCCGCACGGTCGTGGTCTTGCCGTTCGTCCCGGTGACCTGGATCACCGGGATCACCGGGTCGGGCACCGAGGGTGCAGGACCCGGCTCGACGTCGGCGAGCCGCCCCGCCGCCTCGGCGATCCAGCGCCTCGGCGAGCGGCGCAGGATCGCGGCCATGCCTCGCGCGGCCTCGCGCGCGAGCGCCTCCGCCGCCCCCCGGCGGCGCCACGGGAAGGCGACCACGATCTCGTCGAGGGTGCGTCCGGGCCGGCCACGCACCGCGAGCCGCCGGGCCCCGGAGGCCAGCGCCATCCGGCGTGTGAGCTGGGCGGCGATCCGGGCGACGAACCGGCGCCGTTCGGCGCTGCCCGGCGGTCCGGGCTCGGTGCTGCCCGAGAGCTCGATCGCCTGCGCGACCGCCTCGACCCTGGCCTCGGAGGCTCGGATCCACGGGCCCACGGCGAGCGTGAGCTTGATCGCGGGGCGTCCGAAGTACAGGTTGGGTCCGTCGAGGACGCGCAGCTCGAGGCCCCGGACTCCCTCGCTCATGGGCGGAGCCTAGTCACCCCCGCGTCGCGGCGCGACCCGGGGACGATAGGCGACGAGCTCGGGATAGGCGATCGCCACGATCCCCGCCCCCACGATGCAGGCCAGTCCGCCGGCCACGACCGAGACGGTGGGCGTGTACAGGGCCGCCACGACCCCGGCCTCGAAGTCCCCCAGGCGCGGCCCGCCGGTCACGACGAGGATGTGGATGCCCGAGAGTCGGCCCCGCAGTCGATCGGGCGTATTCACCTGCAGGATCGTCGACCGCAAGATCGCGCTGACGACGTCGGCGGCGCCGGCGGCGGCCAGGAACACCAGGGCCGAGCCCAGGTGCGGGCCGGCGAGCCCGAACGCGGCGATCGCGGCACCCCCACGCCACGACCGCCCACACACGGCCAGCCCCTGGCGTTGCACGTGGGCGACCCACCCTCCCGACAGCGCCCCGATCAGCGCGCCGACGGATGGCGCGGCGAACAGCAGACCCACGACGGCGGGGCCGCGATGGAACTGGGTGAACGGCGAGCACCGGGAACAGGGCGGCGGGCATGCCGAAGACCATCGCGATCAGGTCGATCACGAAGGTGGACGACACGAGGCGGTTCGCCCTGACGAAGGAGAACCCCTCCTTGACCGCGGGCCACCCGGTCGCTGGCTCGTCATGGGCCTCGGGAGGCATCGGCGCGCATCAGCCACGCGGCGACGAACAGCCCGGCGTAGGTCACGAGGTCGATCGCGTACGCGACACTGGAACCCCCAGATGCCGATCACGACGCCGGCGACGGCCGGACCGACGATCTGGATCGTCTGCCACAGCGCCTGGTTGAGCGTCTGCGCCGAGGCGATCAGGTCGTCGCCGACCAGCCGGGGGATCATCGCCGGTGCGCGCGGGGTGTTCGATGGCGCCGACGAACGCCGTGATCGCGTTGGCGCCCAGAGATCAGGGCGCAGCGGCGGGTTCCCGACCAGGGCGCCGCCCAGCAGGATCGCCGCGCCGACGGCGACCCCCGACCTGGGACCACAGCAGGATCGACCGGCGATCCTGCGAGTCGATGAACGAGGCGCCCACGAGCGTGCCCGCGACCAGGGCCACGAGGCCGGTGAGACCCACGAGTCCCACGGCCAGCGTCGACCCCGTGAGCTCGTAGACCTGCACGTAGATCGCGACCCGCGTGAACTGGTAGCCGAGCTCGGACACGAACTGGCCGCCCCACAGGAGACGGAAGTCGCGGGAGACGCGCAGGGGCGTGAGGTCGAGGGCGATCCTCCGGCCGCGCGCCCCGTCCCCCTCGGCCCCCGACGTCATCCGGAGGACGCTAGCAGCGGGGCGCCCGGCGTCAGCCCGTCGCGGCCGCGATCGATTCCGTCGAGCACGTCGAGGCCGTCGTCGAGCAGCTGCGTCGTCGATGTTGATGGGAGGCAGCAGCCGCACCACGTTGCCGTAGGTCCCGGCCGTCAGCACGAGCACGCCGCGCTCGAGGCACTCGACGCGCGATCGCGTTCATCGACGTCGGCGTCCGAGCGGCTCCTTGGTCGCGCGGTCGCTCGACGAGCTCCATCGCGCACATCGCGCCGCGGCCTCGGACGTCGCCGATCGACGTCGAACCGCGCCGGCGATGTCGTCGAAGCGCGACATGATCGTGTCCCCGACGCGCGCGAGCGGCGACAGCAGATCCTCGCGCTCGATCTTGTCGAGCACGGCGAGCGACGCGGCCGCCGCGACCGGGTTGCCGCCGTAGGTGCCCGCCGAGGCCGCCGACGTGCACGGAGTCCATGATCTCGGCGCGGCCGGTGACGGCGCTGATCGGCAGGCCGCCGCCGACCGACTTCGCGGTCGTGACGATGTCGGGCACGACGCCCTCGTCCTCGATCGCGTACCACGCGGCCGGCGCGGCCCATGCCCGATCTGGATCTCGTCGGCGATGAACACGATGCCGTGGGCGGCGCAGAAGTCGGCGATGCCCTTCACGAAGCCGGGCGACGGGACGATGAAGCCGCCCTCGCCCTGGATCGGCTCCATGATCACCGCGGCGATGTTCTCCTCGCCGATGTGCTTGTGCATCTCGTCGACCGCGTAGGCGAGGGCCTCCTCGGTGCAGCGCTCGGGGTCGCCGAGCCAGCGATAGGGGTAGGCGAACGGCAAACGGTAGATCTCGGGGGCGAACGGCCCCATGCCCTGCTTGTAAGGCATGACCTTCGCGGTCAGCGACATCGCCAGCAGCGTGCGTCCGTGGAACGCGTGGTCGAACGTCACGATCGCGCTGCGCCCGGTGGCGGTAGCGCGCGATCTTCACCGCGTTCTCGACCGCCTCGGCCCCCGAGTTGGCGAACATCGTCTTCTTCGCGTGGTCGCCCGGGGTCGAGCTCGTTCAGCCGCTCGGCGAGCTCGATGTACGGCTCGTTCGCCGTGACGTGGAAGCAGGTGTGGGTGTCGAGCTCAGCCTGCCGCTGCGATCGGCCTCGACGACCTCGGGCGGCAGTGTGGCCGACGTTCAGCACCGCGATCCCGGTCGCGAAGTCGATCAGGCGGTTGCCGTCGACGTCCTCGACGATCGCGCCCGAAGCGCGGGCGGTCACGATCGGATGGATCGCGGCAACGCCCTGGGCGACCGCGACCCGCGGCGCGCGAACCAGTCCTGCGACTTCGGACCGGGGATCTCGGTGACGAGCTTGCGCTCCTGCGGGATGTCCATGCGGCTCTCCTCTCCACGCGCCGAGGGGGCGCTGGGCTCGTACGAGTGTCCGCGTCCCGGCGTAGCGCTGTCAGGCGTACGGCGGACCATGCACGTCGGTCAATCTTGTACGGACCGTCCATGTTCCGCTCGGCCCAGACCCCGGTGGGGGCGGGCGCGCTGTACGTTCCGTACAATCGAGGCCATGGCCGTGACCGTTCGCGACATCGTCGGACGATCCCGGGCATGCCGCTGCGACTGCTCGCCGGCGCGACCGGGGCCGACCGGCCGATCCGCTGGGTCCATGTCAGCGAGCTCGAGGATCCGACGCCGTGGCTCAAGGGCGGCGAGGTCGTCCTCACGACGGGGATGGGCGTCGGCGCGACGGCCGGCCAAGCAGCGCGCCTACGTCAAGCGGCTGGCCGGAGCCGGGACTCGCCGGGCTCGGGTTCGGGCTCGGGTTCAGCCACGACAAGACCCCGCGGTCGCTCGATCACCGCCGCCGAGCAGCGCCGGCTTCCCGCTCTTCGAGGTGCCGTATCCCGTGCCGTTCATCGCGATCACCGAGGCGGTCTTCACGCCGGATCGTGGCCGAGCAGTACGACACGCTGCAGCGCGCGGTCGATGCCGAGCACGTGCTCACGCGAGCCGTCCTGGAGGGCGACGGGCCTCGAGGGCATCGCCGCGCTCGCTCGCCGACGTCACCGAGGGGTGGGTGCTCCTGCTCGACCTGCACGGGCTGCCGATGGCCACCACGGGGCGGGCGGCGACCGTGCGCGCTGAGCGCGTCTGGGACGAGCTGCGCGAGTCCGCGTCCGGAGGGGACGTCGTTCAGCGCTCACGCTGGTCGATCGCGGCCACCACGTCTGGGTCCAGCCGGTCGGCGCCCAGGGGCGCGTCGAGGCGTTCCTCGCGGTGGGCAAGCCCGAGCAGCCGAGCCATTCGATCGGATCGTGGCCGGCCACGCGCTCATCGCTGTTCGCGATCGAGCTCGCGAAGTCCCGGGCGGTCGCCGACGCGCAACGCCGCCTGCAGGGCGACTTCTTCGACGAGCTCGCGCGCGGCGGGTCTCTGCACGCCGATGAGGCGGGCCGGGGCCTCGCGCGGTTCGGCTTCGAGCGCGGGGCGGCCCTCGTCGTGGTGGCCCGTCGAGGGCGGCGACGATCCCGAGGCGCTCGCCCTCGCCGTCGACGAACGAGCGCTCGCGCGCCGGCGGCGGGTTCCTCGTCTCGCCGCACGCCGACGGGGCGTGCACGTGCTGGTGCCTGCCGGTCCCGCGCTCGACCTGGCCGAGTTGGCCAAGGCCGTGTCGGAGCGCATCGGATGCGGACGTGCGAGCGGGGAGCGGATCGGCCGTCGCGCCGGGCGAGGTCGGGCGATCCCTCCGCGAGGCGCGCTACGCGCTGCAGGTCTGCCGGCTCGAGGGCTGGCCGCATGCCGGATTCGAGGACCTCGGCACGTATCGGCTGCTCCTGTCGATGACCGACCCCGACGCCCTGCGGGCGTTCGCGGACTCGATGCTCACGCCGCTCGACGCGTACGACCGCGAGCACAACGGCGAGCTGATCGATCTCGCTGCGGCCTTCCTGCAGCACAACGCCCGCTGGGAGACGGCCGCGGCGCGAGCTGTTCGTGCACCGACACACCCTGCGCTACCGGATGCGCAAGGTCGAGGAGCTCACGGGGCGCGACCTGTCGAGCAGCTTCGACCGCATGGAGTTCTGGCTCGCGCTGCGGGCCCGCGACCTGCTCGCGGTACCAGACCCCGGCCGTGATCGCCGCGACCCGACGTTGTCCATCGCGTCCAACGCGATCCGGCGGCGCCGCGTCGCTCGGTCGGGTGGTCCGTTCGCGCGTGTTCGCGGCATACTGGTGGCCTGACGCGGAGGTTCGAACCGGTGTCCACGTCCGACCGAGGAGGGGGACCATGGCCGACAGCCATCAGATGTTCATCGACGGGGAGTGGGTGAACTCGTCCGACGGCGGCGACCCGCGACATCATCAGCCCCGCGACCGGCGAGGTCATCGCCTCGGTGCAGGAGGGCACCGCCGAGGACGCGAACCGCGCGATCGCAGCCGCCAAGAAGCGCGTTCGACGAGACCTGGTACGACACCACGCCGAAGGACCGCCAGCTCGCGTTGCTGAAGCTGGCCGACCGCGATCGAGGAGCACGCCGACGAGATCGTCAAGATCGAGGCCGAGAACGTCGGCAAGCCCTACGAGGTGACGATGGACGAGGAGATCCCGCCGATCGTCGACAACCTGCGGTTCTTCGCGCGGCGCCGCGCGCACGCTGGAGGGCCGCAGCGCCGGGGAGTACATGGCGGGGTTCACCTCGATCGTCCGGCGTGAGCCGATCGGCGTCGCCGGCCTGATCGCCCCGTGGAACTACCCGCTGATGATGGCGATCTGGAAGATCGGCCCCGCGCTCGCGACGGGCAACACCGTGGTGCTCAAGCCGAGCGGAGCTGACGCCGCTCACGGCGATCAAGCTCGCCGAGCTCGCCGCCGACCTGTTCCCGCCCGGCGTGTTCAACGTCGTCACCGGCGACGGCGTGCCGGTCGGCGACGCGCTCGTGCGGCAGCCCCGACGTCGGCATCGTCTCGCTCACCGGCGACATCGGCACCGGCAAGCTGATCGCCAAGAACGCCAGCGACACGCTGAAGCGCGTGCACCTGGAGCTGGGAGGCAAGGCGCCGGTCGTCGTCTTCGACGACGCCGACATCGAGTCCGTCGTCGAGTGGGTCTCGATCGCCGGCTACTTCAACGCCGGCCAGGACTGCACCGCAGCGTGCCGCGTGCTCGTGACCGACGCGTCCTACGACAAGGTGCTGGCCGACCTCGTGCCCGCCGTCGAGGGCATCAAGGTCGGCGGCCCGTTCGAGGACGACGTCGCGGTCGGCTCGATGATCTCCAAGGAGCAGCAGGAGCGCGTCGAGGGCTTCGTCGACCGAGCCAAGGACGCGGGCGCCGAGGTGCTCACCGGCGGCGAGGTCGATGGACCGCGACGGCTACTACTACAAGCCGACCGTCGTCGCGAACCCGTCGCCAGGACGCCGAGATCATCCAGAAGGAGGTCTTCGGCCCCGTGGTGACCGTGCAGCGGTTCACCGACGAGGACCAGGCGCTCGCCTGGGCCAACGGCGTCGACTACGGCCTCGCCTCGTCGGTGTGGACCCGCGACGTCGGCCGCGCGATGCGCATGTCGCGACGCCTGCAGTTCGGCTGCGTGTGGGTGAACACCCACATCCCGCTCACGCCGGAGATGCCGCACGGCGGCTACAAGCAGAGCGGGCACGGCAAGGACATGTCGGTGTACTCGCTCGAGGACTACACGAACATCAAGCACGTGATGGTCTCGCTCGACTGACCGACGACGACACGAGGACGAACGATGACCGGCGAGCGGGGCGTCCTGCGGGGCGCCCCGGTCGCAGCCGAGAAGGGAGGTGACTTCCACATGACCGAGATCAGACCGTTCCTGGTGAACGGGGAGTGGCGGACCGGCGAGGGCACGTTCGAGGTCAAGAGCCCGTACGACGACGGCGTCGTGGCCGAGATCGGCGTGCCGACCGAGGCCGACGTCGAGGAGGCGGTGGCGACGGCGGCCGCGACGTTCGAGGAGTCGTCCGAAGCTCTCGGTCGCATGCCCGCTCGACGGCGCTCGACCACATCTCGCGCCGGCTCGACGAGACGTCAGGAGGAGAACGCCGAGCTGATCGCCCGCGAGGGCGGCAAGCCGCTGAAGTGGGCGACGGTCGAGGCGGCGCGCGCCGTCTCGACGTTCCGGTGGGCCTCCGAGACGCTGCGCCACGGCAGCGACGAGGCGATGCGCCTGGACACCGAGGCGGCGTTCGGCTCGCGATTCGGCATCCTGCGCCGGTTCCCGATCGGACCGGTGCTCGGCATCACGCCGTTCAACTTCCCGCTGAACCTGGTGGCGCACAAGGTGGCGCCGGCGCTCGCGGTCGGCGCGCCGATCGTCGTCAAGCCGGCGAGCGCCACCCCGATCGGGGCGCTGCGCGCTCGCGGAGTTCTTCGCCGAGACCGATCTGCCCAAGGGCATGTACCAGGTGCTGCCGGTGAGCTCGAAGGTCGCCGACGGCATGGCGCGCGACGAGCGGTTCCGCAAGATCTCTTCACCGGCTCGGCCGGCATCGGCTGGTACCTGAAGGGCGCTCGACCCGAAGAAGCGCGTCACGCTCGAGCTCGGCGGCAACGCCGGCGTGATCGTGCACTCCGACGCCGACCTCGACCTCGCCGCCCAGCGCATCGCGTTCGGCGGCTACTACCAGGCGGGGCAGAGCTGCATCAGCGTGCAGCGGGTGCTCGTGCGAGCGAGGTCTACGACGACTTCGCGACGCTGCCTCACCAAGCAGGTCGAGCAGCTGAAGACCGGCGACCCGATGGACCCGACCGTCGACGTCGGCCCGGTCATCACCCGCAGCGAGGTCGATCGCATCGCCGAGTGGGTGGACGAGGCCGTGTCGCAGGGCGCCGAGGTGCTCACCGGCGGGACGGTCGGACGGACCGTTCTTCTAGCCGACGCTGCTCGCGCGGACCACGCCGGAGATGAAGGTGCGCTGCGAGGAGGTCTTCGGACCGGTCTGCCACGATCACGCCGTACGAGACGTTCGAAGAGGCGCTCGCCGAGGTGAACGACTCGAAGTACGGCCTGCAGGCGGGCGTGTTCACCAACGACATCAACCGGGCGTTCGAGGCGCACCGCACCCTCGACGTCGGCGGCGTGATCGTGAACGACGTGAGCGCCTTCCGCGCCGACCAGATGCCCTACGGCGGCTCGAAGGATTCCGGGTTCGGTCGCGAGGGTCTGCGGTTCGCGATGGAGGAGATGACCGAACCGCGGCATCATGGTGCTCTCGCACGTTCCGCTCTAGGTGAACGCCGGGATCGTCGCGGCGGCCGCGGCGGGGCTGGGCGTCTACGCGTGGTTCATGTGGACCGATGCCCTGACCCGCTCGTGGCGCGGACGTGATCCGATCCCCTGGTGGGTGCGCCGCATCGGGCCGCTGGGCGTCGCGGCGTTCGCCGTCCTCGCGATCGTCGTCGCGACCAGGGTGCCCGCGTGGTTCGGCGGGCTCATCCTGGGGGCCTGCATCGGCATGACGGTCGGGTTCCAGGCCCGGCGCTCGCGGGATCGACGTCCCAGGGGATGAGGCCTCAGCCCCGCAGGGCCCGGGCGAGGAAGTCGCCGACGATCGCCGCCGCCGCCCGTTCGTGGCGCCACAGGAAGTGGTCGGTTCCCCCGATGAGCTCGACGTGAGCCGATGCGAATCCCTCTGCGAACGATCGCAGGTCAGCGGCCGGGCAGAAGATGTCCTCCTCGCCGGCGAGCAGGAGCGCCGGGCGATCCCAGACGGCGAAGCACGTCGGGGGCCGGGAGGTCGGGCAGCGTGAGGTCGTCGGGGCGCAAGGGGCAGGCCGAACAACGACATGGCCACGACACGGGGGTCGTCGATGGCCTCGCGCAGCGCCACGTTCGCCCCGAACGACCAGCCGCACACCACCGTGCGAACGTCGGGCGCGGTTGCCCGCACCGCGTCGATGGCGGCGCGCACGTCGAGCAACTCGTCGCGACCGCCGCCGTGCGTCCCGCCCGAACCCATCACCCCGCGGAAGTTGAATGCGAGGGTCGTGATCGAGCGCACGCCCGCGAGCTCGTTGCGCAGCGCCCACAGGATGGGATGGTCCTTGCTCCCACCGTGGCGCGGGTGCGGGTGGCACAGGACCGCCGTCGCGCGCGGGGGATCGTCGGGATGCCGGAGCTCGCCCTCGAGCCGCACGCCGTCCTCGGTGGTGAAGTCGATCGGTTCCACGACATGCGACGATGCCAGCCGTGACGCGGAGCCGACAACTCGTCGGGACGGCATTCGCCCTGCGCGATCCGTTCCCGTGGTCCGACTTCGCCGATCTCGCTCGCCGGGGCGAATCGTTGGGGTACCGGGCGGTGTTCCTCCCCGAGATCGCCGGTCGCGACGCCCTCGCCGCCATGACCGGGCTCGCCTCGGAGACCGACGAGCTCCTGCTCGGGTCCGGTGTCGTGCCCATCACGTCTCGGACCGCGCGCCTGGCCGCGATGGCCGCCGCCACCGCCCAGGAGCGATCGGGAGGGCGGGCGATCCTCGGGCTCGGGACCGGGGCACCTCGAGCGGGCTCCCTGGAAGCGCTCGCTGAGCAGATCCGTCGAGATCCGCGATCTCACGGCGCCCGGCGGCAGGGTTGTCGTTGGAGCTCCCCCGGCCACTGCCGATCTGGGTCGCGGCGCTGGGACCGCGCGCGGTCCGATTGGCGGGAGAGGTCGCCGACGGAGTGATCCTCAACTGGTGCACTCCCGAGCGGGTGTCGCGCGCCCGGGAGTCCCTCGTCGCGGCCGCGGTGGGTGCGGGCCGCGACCCCGGCGACGTGACGGTGAGTGTCTACGTGCGCGCCGGTGCGGGCCACGATGGCCGTGACGCGTTGCGCGCCGCCGCAGCCGAGTACGCGTCGTATCCAAGCTACGCACGCCAGTTCGCAGCGATGGGGCTCGAGGAGGCCTCGTCGGGGGCGGCCGGCGCCGAGGGTGCCGACGCGCTGATCGACGCCGTCTGCCTGCCGATCGACCCGACGGCCGCGCGAGCCCGCATCGAGGAGTATCGAGACGCCGGGGCCGATCTGCCCGTGGTCTATCCCGTGGTCGGGGCCCCGGACGCGTCGGCCGCAGCCGACCTTCTCGCCGAGCTCGGCCCGATCCGGCCGTAGGTTGCCGCCGGGCCGCGGGGGCGTATATTGGGTTTACACGGCCGACACGGTGGAAAAGGGGAAATAGGGGATGACGTACACGATCGCGGAGCCCTGCATCGATGTGTTGGATCGCGCCTGCGTCGACGAGTGCCCGGTCGACTGCATCTACGAGGGCCCTCGGATGCTGTACATCCAGCCGGACGAGTGCGTCGACTGCGGCGCATGCGAGCCGGCCTGCCCCGTCACCGCGATCTTCTACGAGGACGACGTCCCCGCCGAGTGGAAGCAGTTCACGCCGATCAACGCGGAGTTCTTCGCCGAGAACGTGTCGGGCCTCGGCTCGCCGGGCGGCGCCGCCCAGGTGGGCCCCGCCGCGGTCGATCACCCGGTCGTCGCGGCCTGGGACGCCGTCTGAGCTAGCGGCTCGCTCCGTCGCCCGACCCGGCCCCGGGGGCCATCGGCAGCCACACGCGGAACGAGGCCCCGCCGCCGTCGCGGTCCTCGACCCACGCCCGCCCATCATGGAGGGAAGCGAACCGCTCGACGAGCGTGAGGCCCACACCGACCCCGGGCGCGTGCCGGGGAGCGTCCGGCCCCTGCTGGAACGGCTGGAACACGAGCTCGCGGATGTCGGGGTCGATCCCGTCGCCTTCGTCTTCGACCGCCAACACGACGCCACCGTCCTCCATCCACACTCGGACCCACACGCGTGACGCGTCGGGGGCGTGTCGGGCCGCGTTGGCCACGAGGTTCTCGACGATCCGCTCCACCTTCGCCGCGTCGATGGACGCCGTGACCGGCTCGAGCTCCAGCACGAGTCGGTCGTCGTCGACGAGCCCGCTCTCTCGCACGACGCTCGCCGCCAGCTCGCCGACGTTGGTGGGTTGCAGGTAGGGCGACGTGATCCCCCGCGACAGGCGGTCGAGGTCGAGCAGATTGGTGACGAGGCGATCCAGACGCCGCGCGTTGTCGGCGATCCTGGTCGCCAGGTCACGGGCGTCCGTGGCGGGCAGAGCCACGTCCTCGCGGCTCAGGGTGATCGCCAGGCCCAGGATCGCGGCGAGGGGGGTCCGCAGGTCGTGTGATACCGCCTGGAGGAACGTGTTCTTCATGTCGTCCAGCGTGCGCAGGCGTTGCGCGGCCTCGCGCTCGACCGCCAGCGCCTGCGCGAGCCGAACCTCGGCGTCCTTTCGCTCGGTCACGTCGAGGAGGAACCCCTGCCAGTACGGCGCCCGGCCCTCCAGTTGGACGAGGGTCGCCTCGTCCTGCACCCAGACCACGCGGCCGTCCTTGGCGATCATCCGATACTCCTCGGAGAAGTGATCCGTGCCGCTCGTGTTGGACTCGGCGTCGGCGGCTCCGATCCGCGCGCGATCCTCCGGATGCACGATCGCTCGCCACAGCGCGGGATCCGCCCGCACCTCGTCGAGCGTGTACCCGATGAGGTCCGTGTTCCCCGGGGCGATGTAGGTCGTGTTCGAGACGGAGGGATCGTCGGGATCGATCTCCTGGGTGTAGAAGATCGCCTGGTTGTGTTCCACGATCGTGCGGAACTTGAGCTCGGCCTCCTTGAGCTGCTCCTCGGCTCGCTTGCGCTCGCTCACGTCGAGGATCACCCCCTGCCAGAAGCCCTCGCCGTCGGGCTCGGGCACGAACGTGGCCTCGTCCCTGAGCCAGACCCAGTGGCCCTCGGCGTGGCGGAAGCGATAGTCCATCGCGTAGGGGACACGGGTGGCGTTCGAGCGGGCGTCGGTTTCCCGAACGGCCTCGAGGTCGTCGGGGTGGATCCGATCGAACCAGAATCCGGGCGTCCAGCGCCACTCCTCGGGCTCGTAGCCGAGCACCGACCTGACCTGCGGGCTCATGTAGAAGCGCTCGGGATCCGCGTCGGGGGACTCCGTGTACACGATCGCGGGGATGTGTTCGACGAGGGCCCGGTAGTGCTCCTCGGCGTCGCGCAGGCGCCGCTCGGCCTCGACCCGCGCCGTCACGTCGACCAGGAACCCCAAGAAGTGCTCGACCGACCCATCGGCCCGGTAGGAGGCGATCGACGTGTCGTGCACCCACACGGCGTGACCGTCGGCCGCGATCATCCGGTATTCCTGATCGAAGTCCGACGTGTCGGCGACATCGAAGGCGCCCACCGCCTTGAGGCGGGCGAGGTCCTCCGGGTGGATCATGGCGAACCACCGCTCCGGGTCGTCGAGGAAGACGTGCGGGGGATAGCCGAGGAGCGCCTCGATCTGCGGGCTCACGAACCCCATGCGCACGGAACCGTCGGGTTGAACGATGTCGGTGTAGGTCACCCCGGGGATGCGCTCGACGAGCTGGCGATATCGCTCCCGGCCGTCGGTGAGCTCCTCGTGCGTACGCTGGCGCCGGATCGCGGCCGCGATGACCGACGCGGCCGTTCGCAGTCCCTCGACCTCTCCGTCGGCCCATCGGCGCTCGTCGAGGTCGTCGTCGAGTCCGAGGGATCCCCACCAGCGGCCCTCGACCATGATCGGCAGCTCCACGACCGAGACCACGCCGAGCTGCTCCAGTTCGGCGCGCTCCTCGTCGGGCAGGCTCGCCACGATCGCCATGACGGCCTCGCCTCGACGGTGGAGGTCGGCCCACCTCGAGAAGCCGTCGCTCCAGTCCGTGTCGTCGAGGAAGGGGTCGCCTCGCAGCGATCGGATGTCCTCGTCGCACCACTCGAACACGAGGGTGCCGCGCGTGGCGCCCTCCTCGTCGATCCGGTTACGGATGATGTAGGCACGCGACACGCCGGCCGCCCGGCCCAGCTCCTCGAGCACCCCGTCGGCCACGCTCTGCCAGTCGTCGGCCAGGAGCACCCGCTCGGCGGTGTCGGCCACCGCCTGCAGGATCGCCGTCCTGCGTGGCGATGCGACCATCGATGCGGGCGCCGTTTCCACCATCCCTACCGGGTCTCCTCACGCTCCCGGGCGCGGACGGTCCGTCCCGGCTCACACTGGTATCGGCGCCGCGCCCGTGAGGTGTAGGGGAGACGGGCGACCCGATCAGCCGGCGGGGACCTCCCCCGGGCCGGGTGACGCGGAGGCGACCTCGTCGGGCGCGGGCCAGCGGGCGCGCGAGCGCTCGGCCAGCCGGAACATGAGCTCGACCGCCTTGGGATCCTCAGAACCGGGACGCCACTCGACCACGCCGGCGTCCACGGCGCGCGTCCAGATGTCGGCTCCGTGATCCGTGCGCACGATCGTGAGGGTCCAGCCGTCGGATTGCCCGAGGCCGCCGAACGAGATGTCGGCGTGCTCGGCGGCGAAATCCGGGCAGCGCTCGCATCCGGGGCGCGTGAAGCGGTGGGAGTCCTTCAGCGGGTAGGTGAGCTCGTCTCCGTCGTCGGTGTAGAAGAGCAGCTTGCCCTTCACGTTCACGCGGATCAGGTGATCGAGATCGATCCCCAGCTCGCGCTGGGCGATCTCACCCATCAGGCCGTCGTAGGTGAAGGTCTTGGAGCACAACAGGCCGAACGTCCACGCGATCCGCTTGCGCCACTTGTTGACCCGCCGGGCCTCCAGCGCCCCGGTGACGCTCGCCTGGCACGACATGCCGACCAGCGCCACCTTCGACAGGCCGAGCTCGGCGGCCTTGATCAGCGCCAGCGGGTTGGCGGAGTAGGTGTAGCGCGACCCGGCCGTGTCCAGCACCCCTTGTTCGTCGGTGACGACGGCGGGCTCGGCGTCCCACGGCCGCTCCTCGGACAGCTTCGAGGTGGCCGCACCGTCGATCTCGCCGCTGCGGAGTCCCCACCGCAGCAGGGCGCTGACGACGCCGCCGTCCTGACCCGCCATCAGCGACTCCGCGTCGCTGGCGCGCGCCAGCACGATCTCGCGATGCTGTCCGATCACGTCGGCGGGCGACCGGGTCTGGCCGAACAGGCCGAGATCGATGTCGCCCTCCCAGTCGCGGAATCGGGGACAGGCCCGGGTGCAGATGTCGCACCCCTTGTCGCCGTGGGAGCACCCGCGGGGACCCTCCTCCTGCAGCTGAACGGGGACGCCGTCGCGGTAGTCCAGCACGTGGAACGGACACACGATGATGCATGCGGTGCATCCCGTGCAGACCCCCGTGGTCACGACCTCGTCGTAGAGATCGGACCACTGCGTCTTGTCGGGCGCGGGCGACATCGTCCGAGCTTATCCCGGTCGCGGGGCTCAGACGCTGAATGAGTCGCCGCAGGCGCACTCGTGCGTGGCCCGGGGGTTCACCATGCGCAGGCCGCCACCCATCATCGCGTCCTCGAAGTCGAGCGTGGATCCCTCCACGATCGGCGCGCTTCGCGGATCGATCAGGACGTGAACGTCCTCGGCGCCGGCGATCACATGATCGTCGGGTGCGGGCCCATCCTCGAACGAGAGCTCGTAGCTGAATCCCGAGCACCCGCCCGCCACGACCCGCACGCGCAGGAACGCGCGATCGCGACCCTCGCGCTCGGCGAGGGCGCGCGTCTTGCGCGACGCCGCGTCGGTCACGGCGATCACGTCGGTGGCGGGGGCATCCATGCCCACCATCGTACCGCCGTCGGTCGTCTCAGACGCCGCAGAACCCCACGAACATGCGAGCGTAGGCGCGTGCGGCCGCCACCAGCTGATCCACCGGCACCGACTCGTCGGCCGTATGGGCCACGTCCAGGGACCCCGGCCCCATGATCACGGTGGGGATCCCCACCTCGTTGATGTAGAAGCGGGCGTCGGTGATGCCGGTGAACCCCACGATCTGCGGACGCGACCCGGTTTCGGCGTCGACGGCGTCGAGCGCGAGCCCCACGATCGACGCGGCGGGGTCCGACTCGGCCGCGTCGGTCCATTCGCGAAGAACGACGTCGATCTCGACCTCCGGGTGCTCGGAGCTGATCTGCTCGACGAGCGCAAGGAACGGGGCGCGGACGGCGTCGGGGTCGGTCTCACCGGGGATGATCCGGCGGTCGATGTCGACCGTGCAGCGGTCGGGGACGACGTTGGGCGCGCTGCCACCCGAGATCAGCGACGCGTTCACGGTGGGCCGGCCCACGAGCCGGTGCTCCAGGTCGGGCACCACCTCGGGCAGGCGCAGGAGGAACCGGGACATCGACGTGATCGCGTTGACCCCCAGGTGGGGCCGGGATCCGTGTGCGGCTCTGCCGTAGGCCGTGGCAGTGAACCAGGCGCCCCCGCGCTCGGCGAGGCCCGCCTGCAGGTCGCTCGGCTCGCCGACGATGGCGGCGTCCTGCGTCGAGCAGCCCCTGCTCGAACAGCACCCTCGTGCCGTGGGTGCCGGCGAGCTCCTCGTCGGCGGCCAGATGGAACTCGAGCGTGCCCGCGAGCTCGATCCCGGCCCGCCGGATCGCGGCCGCGGCCGCGAGCGCGGCGGCGATCGGCCCCTTCATGTCGGCGGCGCCTCGGCCGACGAGACGGCCGTCGTCACGGATCGCTCCCTCCCACGGGCCACCGAGGGTCCACGTATCGGGGGAACCTGCGGGCACCACGTCGAGGTGGCCGTTCCACGCGAGCCGGGGGCGTTCGCCCGACGCCGATCGAGCCGATGACGTTGGGGCGTCCCGCCTCCGAGCGGATCGTCCGGGGGTTCGCGTCGAGCCTGGCGAGGATGTCGGTGGCGACCGCCGCGGCCTCGTCCTCGGTCCCGCCGGGGTTCTCGCTCGGCGCGCCGATCAAGGCCCTGGCGAAGGCGATCACCTCGTCGCCGTCGACCGCGCGCGCGGCCCTCGTGGCCGCCTCAACTACCATGGCGCGCGATGGTACACGCCCCCGACGTTCGCGCCGCGCTGCGCGCGGCGCTGGAGGCCGACCCCGCGCACGACCCGCCGCCGGGCGACCGCCTGGCGGCCGTGCTCGCCCCCGTCGTCGAGTCGACCCGAGCCGGCGATCGTGTTCACGGTGCGGTCCGCCGCGATGTCGCGCCACGCGGGGGAGGTGTCCTTCCCCGGCGGGCCTGCTGGACGAGGGGGAGGGGCTCGCCGAGGCCGCCGTTGCGGGAGGCCGATGAGGAGATCGGGCTCGATCCGTCGCCTCGTGGAGGTGCTGGGGGCCCTGCCGCCGGTGCACACGCACGTGAGCGGCATCCTCGTGGTGCCCTTCGTGGGCATGTTGACGACGCTGCCGGCGTTGATCCCGAGCGAGGAAGAGATCGACGAGCTCGTGCGTCGCGAGCGTCGCCCGGCTCGCTCGGGTCGAGCGATCGGTGACCTACCATCGTGAGGACGAGCCCGCATGGACGGGCTGGGAGTTCGACGTGGGCGACCACACGATCTGGGGAGCGACGGGATGGATGCTGCACACGCTGATGACGGTGATCAGGCGGGAGACGACGTGGGCCTAGGCGCGGGCGACGCCGAGCTGCGGGCGCTCCTCGGCACGGCGCGCACGGTGGCGGTCGTGGGGGCCTCCTCGAAGCCGAACCGGCCCTCGCACCGCGTGGCGGCCTACCTGCAGTCGCGCGGGTACCGGATCGTGCCGGTGAACCCGCGCGAGACCGAGGTCCTGGGCGAGCCGGCCTACCCCTCGCTGCTCGACGTGCCCGCCGACGTGGAGATCGACGTGGTCGATGTGTTCCGGCGCGCCGAGGAGACGCCGCAGGTGGCCCGTGACGCCGTCGCCGTCGGGGCCAAGGCGCTGTGGCTGCAGGAGGGCATCGTGAGCGACGACGCCGCCCGGATCGCGATGGACGCCGGCCTCGACGTGGTGATGGGCATCTGCATGCAGCACACGAACGAACGCCTGATGGAGGAGACGTCATGACCACGTGGGAGTACTTCGTCGCACCGCTGCTGGAGCACAACCCGGGCGAGATCTTGAACACGTTCGGTCGAGGACGGGTGGGAACTCGTCTCGGTGGTCCAGCAGCAGAACCCGATGGGCACGGCCTCGACGGTCGCCTACATGAAGCGTCCGCTGGGCTAGCTCGTCCCCGCGACCGAGCCGCCTGCCCGCGATCAGCCTCGCGATGAGGCCGGACCGCGAGGACGACCCCGCGGCGATCGGCACCCAGGGCGGCGAGTCTCCCTCATCCCCGACGTGCGCCGGCGACGCCGGTCGAGGCCGGGCTGGCGGCCGCCGTGGCCGTCGAAGCGGCGCCGGCGAGCGGTCGCCGCCGAGCGGCAGACGCCAGATCGAGTCCGTCGTCGCCACGTAGAGGCTCCCGTCCGGACCCAGCGGCGACGTCGGTGACTCCGGCGTCGAGCCTCGCGACCTCCGACACCTCGCTCGCCGCGGGGCGCCGGGATCGAGCCGATAGACGACCCCCGTGATGTAGGCCCCGGCCAGACGTCGCCGTCGACGACCGCGCATCCGGTGAGGGCCACGGGGTCGGAGAACACGGCGATCGGATCGACGAACACGTTGTCGATCCCCGCCCCCGGATCCAGCATGCCCGTGACCGCCGGCCAGCCGTAGTTGCCGCCCCCGTCGATCCGGTTGATCTCGTCGTCGCGATCGGGCCCGTTCTCCGTCGACCACAGGGTCCCGTCCGACGGGTCGACGCACAGGCCGAACGAGTTGCGGTGACCCATCGACCAGACGGGGTTCCCGGGGCCGAACGGGTTGTCCTCGGGGATCGAGCCGTCCGGACGCAGCCGAACGACCTTGCCCCCGAGATCGTCGGCGTCCTGGGCCCGCGCGGGGTCGTGCGCCTCACCGAGCGTCGCGTAGAGCATCCCGTCCGAGCCGAACACGAGGTCGCCGCCGTTGTGATAGCCGGCCGAGCTGGGCAGGCCCACGAGGAGCCGCTCGGTTTCGCCCGCCGTGCCGCCCTCGATCCGGACCCGGTCGATCACGTTGCGACCGGTGGCCTCGTCCGAGTACGCGACGTAGATCCACGGGTCGCGCTCGAAGTCGGGGTCGACCGCGATGCCGAGGAGGCCGCGTTCCGCCTCGCCGTCCACCGGGAACGTGGCGACCGGGCTCGGTCGAGCAGCTGCCCGTCCTGCGACGATCCGGAGCGCGCCGGTCTCCTTCTCGGTGAACAGCAGGCGGCCGTCGGGCAGGAACGCCATGTTGGTCGGGAACGAGAGGTCCGACAGGACGAGCGACGGCTCGCCGATCTCGGGGCTCGACGTGCAGGGCCGAGACGAGCGTTAGGCAGCACGCGAGCGTCGCCACCACGTCCATCCGCCGACGGTACACGGCCGCCGCGGTTCGACGCGTGCCTCGTCGTGGGCTCGCTCGAGCATCGTGGCCCGGGGTCAAGATGACGGAGTTACGATATTCTGTAGTATCAGGGTATGAACACACGTGAGCTGACCGAGGTCGTGGCGGAGCTCTCGATCGGATCGCCGCGTTGGAGGGGTCGACGAGGTCGACCCCGTCGCATCTGGACACGGCGCTCGTGCAGCAGTTGATCGCCGACCTGCACTCGGAGGCGCCCGTTGAGTTCGCGAGCGGCACCGATCGTGTACGCGGGCGCCGGACCGTGGGCGGATGGAACCGTCGCCCTGCAGATCGGCCGAGGGCTGGGACGACATCCGCGACGCCCCCGAGGAGCCGCTCGCCCGTGCGCCTGTCGGCGCTGGCGAACGGGACGCGGGTCCGCATCGTGGCCGAGCTCCTCGGTGGCCCCGTTGCCACGGGCGAGCTGGCCGACCGACTCGACCAGTCGTCGTCGGGACAGCTGTTCCATCACCTGAAGGAGCTGCTCGCCGCCGGCCTGATCCACCAGCCGGTCCGCGGCACCTACGCGATCGCCGATCGGCACGCGGTGCCGCTCCTCGCCGTGCTGTCGGCGGGCATCGATCTGTCCATGGCGACCGAGGAGGAACCGTCGTGAGCGCCACGACGTCGGGGATCCGAGCGACCCTGGAGGCGTTCCGCGACGAGCACGACATCCCCGCCCTGGGCGCGGGCATCGTCACCCGCGATGGCGGGCTGGCCGTGGACGTGGTGGGCGAGCGGGTCCGCGGCGGCGCGGATCCGATCCGGCCCGACGACCGCTGGCACATCGGCTCGTGCGGCAAGTCGATGACGGCGGCCCTCTACGCTCGGCTCGTCGAGCGCGGCGACGCGGCATGGGGAGCGAGCCTGGCCGACCTGTTCCCCGACCTCGCCGGCACGATCGATCCGGCGTGGGCCGGCATCACGATCGACGACCTGTTCGTGTGTCAGTCTGGGCTCCCGGCGAACATGGCGAGGTCGCAGATGCTCGCCGGGCTGACCGACACGAGGCCGCTCCATGAGCAGCGCAGCGAGGTCGTCGCCGGGGCGCTGGCGAGGCCGCCGCGGAAGCCGGGCCGTTTCCTGTACTCGAACCTCGGATACCTCGTCGCCGGAGGCGCGATCGAGAGGATCACCGGCGGCGGATTCGAGGAGGCGTTGCGCGCCCACGTGTTGGATCCCTTGGGCATCGTCTCCGCGGGCTTCGGCCCTCCGTCCGGGCCGTGGGGCCACGCGGGGCGGATGCTCGCGCTCGGGCCGCTGCACCTCGACCTCGGCCCGGGCGCGCCTGCCGACCCGGCCGACTCGGCATCGGACAACCCCTCCGCCATGGCAGCCGGCGGGTCGCCTCCACCTGAGCCTGGAGGACTGGGCGAGGTTCCATCGCGTGTTCCTCACCGAGGGCGGGGGGTTCCTCGCGCCGGCCACGGTCGAGCGGCTCCTGACGCCCGCCTCGGGTCGCGGGTACCGGATGGCGTTCGGCTGGGCGGCGGCGAGCGGCGCGGCGTCCATGGGACAGCAGGGATCCAACACGTTCTGGGTCGCCACGGCGCTGATCGATCGCCCGCGGGAGCGCACGGCCATGGTGGTCTGCAACGACGGTCGGATCCGCATGCTCCGGCGAACCCCGGACCTGGCCCTTCGCCTTCTGTCCGAGGGCGCCGAGCTTCCGATCAGGCCTCGGCCGCGAGCTCGTCGATCGTTCGGGCGAGCGCGAGATCCTTCTCGGTGACCCCGCCCTCGTCGTGGGTGGACAGCGTGACGACCACGCGGTGGTAGTGGATCTCGAGATCGGGGTGATGTCCGGCCGCGTTCGCGGGCTCGACCATCGCCCGAACCAGCGCCACCGCGCCGGTGAATCCCTGGCGACGGTACTCCTTGCGGATCGCATCGCCGTGCGGCTCCCATCCCGGCATGCGCTCGAGCGCGGCCGCGAGCTCGACGTCGGACAGGCGGCTCATCCTGGGTTCTCGCCTCCGCTCGCTCGGGCCAGGGCCCGGTCGAGGTCCTCGATCAGGTCGTCGGGGTGCTCGAGGCCCACGCTCAGCCGCACGAGCGAGGCCGGCACCTCGAGGAGTGATCCCGCGGTGCTCGCGTGGGTCATCGGGCCGGGCATCTCGATCAGCGACTCCACCCCTCCGAGGGATTCGGCCAGCAAGAACAGCCGCGTGCGGCGGGTGACCGCCATGGCCTCGTCGACGCGTCGGCATCGAGAACGAGACCATCCCCCCGAACCCCGACATCTGTCGGGCGGCGACATCGTGGCCGGGGTGTGACGTCAGGCCCGGGTAGTAGACGCGCTCGACCGCGGGGATGGCCTTCGAGGAACCGCGCGATCTCGGCGGCGTGCTCGCTGTGGGCGCGCATCCGCACCGCGAGCGTCTTGAGGCCGCGCAGGGCCAGGTAGCAGTCCATCGGGCCCGGAACGGCGCCGACCGCGATCGTGAGGAAGGCGAGCGATGCGATCAGATCCTCGTCGCTCGTGACCACGGCGCCGCCGACCAGGTCGGAGTGGCCGCCGAGGTACTTCGTCACGCTGTGCACGACCACGTCGGCGCCGAGCTCCAACGGCCGCTGCAGCGCCGGCGAGGCGAACGTGTTGTCGACCACGACCCGCGCGCCCGCGCCGTGGGCCACCTCGCCCACGGCGGCGATGTCGACGATCTTCAGCAGCGGGTTGGAGGGCGTCTCGACCCAGACGAACCGCGTCGTCGGGCTCGATCGCCGCCGCCACCGCGGACGAGGTCGTGAGGTCGGCGGTCGTGGCCGTGAGGCCCCAGTCGCTGGAGCACCGTGGTCAGCAGCCGGTAGGTGCCCCCGTAGACGTCGTCGGACAGCACCACGTGGTCGCCGGGGCGAAGCGTCAGGAGCAGCATCGCCTCGGCGCGCTAGGCCGCTACCGAACGCGAAGCCTCGCTCGCCGCCCTCGAGGGATGCCAGCGCCTGCTCGAGGGCGTCGCGGGTCGGATTGCCGACCCTCGCGTAGTCCCACGCCTTCGGCGCGCCGATGTCGGGCTGCGCGTACGTCGAGGTCTGGTAGATCGGCACGTTCACCGCGCCGTACAGGGCGTCGGGGTCCTGCCCGACATGGATCGCGCGCGTCTCGAACCGGTCCGTCGGCATCGGCTACCTCATCTCCGGCGGGAGCTTCCAGCCCCGGCGCCTCAGCTCGTCGACGGCGTCGGCGCCCTCGCGCGCCCTGCGCCACAACGAGGCCTTGCGCTTCGCATCGTGCCCCGGCGCGAACGAACCGCGCACGAGGGTCTGGCACCCCGGGTCGCCGCACCCGCAGTAGCGTGAACAGCGGCTCGCCTCCCGCCGGCGCGGCTTGGACGCCCGCCGGTACGGGTGCGCCGGGAGCGACGTCGCGGGGATCACGATCACGCCCTCCTGGGGGTCGCCGGGCGCGAACCGCTTGCCGTCGAGCGCGAGGAGCCCGGTGAGCGCAGCGAGCGCGGCGTCGACCTGATCCATCGTGGTGAGCTCGTCGATCCGCACCCCCTGAGCACGCAGCACGCCGGTGCGCCACGACCTCTTGCGAGGCGCCCTGCGGTGGGAGCGCACCCGGCCAGGACGACCGCGCTCGCGTGCGGGAACACCTCGATCGCGCTCTTGCCGCGGGCTGCCGCCGCCGTAGCGTGCGATAGCCGGCCGTCTCTGCGCGCCGGAAGACCTCGAAGCCGACCTGCATCCACGCGAAGAACCTGTTGTCCTCGCCGTGCGCCTCGCGACGGCGTGTTGAACGACTGGATGTTGAGCGCCGCCAGCTCGCGCTCCGTGCGCCGTGAGCGACCCGAGGCGGCCCATCGCGGGGGGGAGTCGATCGCGACCACGTCGGGGCGCAGGTCGCCGAGGAGTCGTTCGATCTCGCCGACTCGCACGTGCGAGACGACATGCAGGGGGACCCGGCGCTCGTCCAGCAGCACGACGTCGAGGCCCTTGCCCACGCCGACGTCGATCCCGAGCGAACGCATCGCAGCGTCTAGGGCGGCGCCTGCCGCCGATGGGCGAGGAAGTCGAGCAGATCGCTGCGCGTGAGCACGCCGAGCACCTGGCCGGCCTTCGCGACCAGGACGGCCGGACCGTGCTCGAGCCGCGCGAACGCGGCCTCGATCGGGTCGTCCCATTCGACGAGGGCGATGGGCGGGGCCATCACCTCGGCCGACGTCGGCCTGCAGGGCGTCGGGGTCGCGGAACACGCGCTCGAGCAGTTCGCGGTCGCGGATCGAGCCGACGAACTGCGCGACGTCGCCCGAGCCCTCCTCGCGGACGACCGGCGCCTGGGAGATCGCCGTGCTCCTGCAGCATGTCGACGGCCTGGCGCACCTTGTCGTGGGCGCCGACCGTGATGAGCGCCGGCATCTCGCCGCCCTTGGCGCCGAGCACCTCCTCGACCCGCACGACGTCGGGGCGGTCCAAGATCCCGTACTGGAGCATCCACGAGTCCGAGTAGATCTTCGACAGGTACTGGCGGCCCGTGTCGGGCAGCAGCACCACGATCGTCGTGCCCTCGTCCATAGTCGCGCGCGACCTGGAGCGCCGCGAACACGGCGCTGCCGCACGAGCCGCCGACCAGGATCCCCTCCTGGCGTGTCACGGCACGCGCGGTGAGGAACGAGTCACGGTCGCTCACCTTCACGTAGCGGTCGACGATCGCCGGATCGAACGTCTCGGGCCAGAAGTCCTCGCCGATGCCCTCGACGAGGTAGGGGCGCGGCTCGTCGCCCGAGTACACCGATCCCTCCGGTGTCGGCGCCGACGATCGAGCACGTCGGGGTTCTGCTCCTTGAGGTAGCGCCCGACCCCGCTGATCGTGCCCCCGGTACCGACGCCGGCGACGAACACGTCGATCGTGCCGTCGGTCTGCTCCCAGATCTCGGGGCCGGTCGTCTCGTAGTGGGTCTCGGGGTTCTCCGGATTGAAGTACTGGTTGGGCTGGAACGCCCCGGGGATCTCCTCGGCGAGCCGGTCGGCGACCCAGTAGTAGCTCTCGGGCGACTCGCGGCGCGACGGCCGTCGGCGTGATGATGACCTCGGCGCCGTACGCGCGCAGCAGCGAGATCTTCTCCTGGCTCATCTTGTCGGGCATCACGAAGATGCAGCGGTAGCCGCGGATCGCGGCCGCGATGGCGAGGCCGTGGCCGGTGTTGCCGCTGGTCGGCTCGACGATCGTGCCGCCCGGGCTTGAGCAGTCCCTCGCGCTCCGCGGCCTCGATCATGCGGATGCCGATCCGGTCCTTGACCGAGCCGCCCGGATTCAGCATCTCGACCTTGGCCAGCACGGTGGGCCGAACGCCTCGGGTGACCGAGTTCAGCCGCACGAGCGGCGTGTTCCCCATCGTGTCGAGGAACGTCTCGTAGCACCTGCATCGGAGCCCCCTTCGTGGCGCGGACGTCCCTATCGTGCCACGGGAGTCGCGGCTCGTCCCCGCCGGTTCGCCTACGAACTTGCCGGACCCGGCTACACCTTCGGGGGTAAAGTGCCGATTCCATGTTCGGAACGCGGGGAGCGCGAACGGAGGGGATTCCGTTGGATGGCAGCGTGACCGAACGAGAGATACGGATCGAGGGCGACGACGCGGCCGATACCGGCGGCGGCGAGAGCCTGCTGGTCGTCGACGACGATCCCTTCATCGCCCGACTGCTCGAGATCGAGCTCCGGGCGGCCGGCTACGACGTGCGGGTAGCCAGCGACGGCGCCATGGCGCTCGAGACGGCGCGCGAACGGTGTCCCGACCTCGTCCTGGCCGACGTGATGATGCCGAACATGGATGGGTTCGAACTCACTCGCCGACTGCGACAGGACTCGCGGACGGCGGCGGTGTCGATCATCATGCTCACGGCCCGGGGCCTGTCGGCCGACAAGCTCGAGGGCTTCGCGATCGGCGCCGACGACTACATCGTCAAGCCGTTCGACACGCCGGAGCTGCTCGCGCGGATCCGGGGCGTCCTGCGTCGCTCCCGCGACATGCGGGCGCAGTCGCCGCTGACGGGCCTGCCCGGCAACGTCCGGATCGAGGAGGAGATCGAGCGGCGCCTGGAGACGGGCGAGGAGTTCGCCATCCTCTACGCCGATCTCGACCACTTCAAGGCGTACAACGACCACTACGGCTTCCTGCGCGGCGACCAGGCGATCCAGCGAACGGCGCAGCTGATCGAGGACGTCAGCCGCGAGGTCACGGCCGGCGCCGCGTTCATCGGGCACGTGGGCGGCGACGACTTCGTGGTCGTCGTCCCCCCGAACGTCGCCGCCGTCGTCTCGGAGGCCATCGTCGAGCAGCGTTCGATGCGACCGCGCAGGACCTGTACCAGCCCGAGGACCGCGCCCGCGGCTATATCGAGGTCACGAACCGCCGCGGCGAGCTCCAGCGATTCCCGACGATCACGATCTCGATCGGCGTGGCCTCGACCGACCACCGGGGGTTCCAGCACTACGCCGAGGCCGTCGCCGTGGCGACCGAGATGAAGCAGTTCACGAAGAACGCCGACGGCTCGTCGTGGGCGATGGACCGGCGCGCCGAGCCCTAGGGCCGGACCGTCACGGGAAGGCAGGCTCGGCCAGGAAGTACCCCTGCCCGTATCGGACCCCGAGCTCCTCCAGCGTGGTCAGCTCGGCCTGTGTCTCGATCCCCTCGGCCACGATCTCGATGCCCATCTCCTCGGCGAACGAGATCAGCGCCCTGGTCAGCGCGCGTCGGCCCCGGTCGCGGTCGATGTCTCTGGTGAGGCTGATGTCGACCTTAACGATGTCGGGCGCGACGGCGAGCGTATGCCGAAGGCTGGCGAACCCGGCGCCTGCGTCGTCGATCGCGACGCGGACACCCCGCTCGCGAAGTCGCCCGAGCGCGATCTCGAGCGCCCCGTAGTCGTAGATCTCCTCGTGCTCGGTGATCTCGACGACGATCCGCGACGCCACGGGCTCCAGGGCGGTGGCCAGGCCCGCCGAGAGCGCAGCCCGGTGGCTGCAGTTGACCGAAAGGTAGCCGTCGCCGCCCAGGCGGGGCAGCGCGCTGATCGCCTCTCGCACGGCGGTGAGCTCGAGCTGGACCCCCAGCTCGTGGCGGACCGCCTCGGCGAACCACTCGTCGGGCGGCCGCAGGGGCAGCGACCGGAACCGTGCGAGCGCCTCGTGGCCAACGGTCTCGCGTGTCTCGAGCTCGACGATCGGCTGGAACGCCATCGAGAGACCGTCGCCGGCGACGAACCGTTCGATCTCGCTGCGGGCCTGCGCGCGCTCGTCACGCTCGATCTCCTCGCGACGAAGCTGCGACGTGAGCTCCTGGACGATGCCGCTCACGACCTCGCCCGACAGGCTGGTCCCGCCGTCCATGACGCGGGTGATCGACGTCGACGATCTCCTCGGCGGCCGTCCCCTTCACCAGGTAGCCCACGGCGCCCGCCCGCAGCATCTCGAGCACCGTGGGGCGGTCCTCGAATGCCGAGAGGGCGATCACGCGGGTGGCGGGGGAGACCTTGATGATCTCGCGCGCCGCGCGGGGACCGCCGCCTGCGGGCATCTTCACGTCGACGAGCGCCACGTCGGGACGGGCGCTCACGGCCAGCTCGATCGCCTCGTCGGCGTCGCCGGCCGTGCCGACCAGGCGGATGCTGTCCTCGTGGGCCAGGAGATCCGCGAGGGCGATGCGCAGCGCAGGCTCGTCATCGGCGATCAGGACGCGGATCGCGTCGACGCCGTCCGAGCCGCCCGCACTGAGGGAAGTTCCGAGCGTGGCCACCGCGAGTGACCGTACCGGTCGTGGTCCGGCGCCTCAAGTACCTCGGGTAGCATCGCCGCAGTTCACGGGAGGTGACGCGATGAGCGCGCGAGTGGTTCGAGCACCGACGGGGACCGAGATGACCTGCCGTTCGTGGCCACAGGAGGCCGCGATGCGGATGCTGATGAACAACCTGGACCCCGACGTGGCCGAGCGCCCGGACGACCTCGTGGTGTACGGGGGGACCGGCCGCGCCGCGCGTTCCTGGGACGCCTTCGACGCGATCGTGCGCTCGCTCGAGACCCTCGCCGACGACGAGACGCTGCTCGTGCAGTCGGGCAAGCCCGTCGGCGTGTTCCGCACCCACGACATGGCCCCGCGCGTGCTGATCTCGAACTCGATGCTCGTGCCCAGGTGGGCCGACTGGGAGACCTTCCGGGCGCTCGAGGCCCAGGGCCTGACGATGTACGGGCAGATGACGGCGGGGTCGTGGATCTACATCGGCACACAGGGGATCCTCCAGGGCACCTACGAGACGCTGGCCGAATGCGCGCACCAGCATTTCGGCGGTTCGCTCCGTGGCACGGTGACCCTCACCGGAGGCCTGGGTGGGATGGGAGGGGCGCAGCCGCTCGCCGTGACGATGAACGACGGCGTCGCGCTGTGCGTCGAGGTCGACCCATCCCGGATCCGACGGCGCCTCGAGACCCGGTACCTCGACCGCGAGACCGACGACCTCGACGTCGCGCTCGCCTGGGCCGACGAAGCGCGATCGGGCGGGCGGGCGCTGTCGATCGGACTCGAGGGCAACTGCGCCGACGTGCTCCCCGAGCTGCGGCGGCGTGGCTGGCGGCCCGACATCGTGACCGATCAGACGAGCGCGCACGACCCGCTCGGTGGCTACGTGCCCGCGGGCCTGTCGCTGGACGATGCGGCGTCCCTGCGCGACGAGGATCCCGATGACTACGTGGCGCGCGCGAACGGGTCGATGGCGGCCCACGTCGACGCGATCGTCGGGCTGGCCGAGGAGGGCGCCGTGGCCTTCGACTACGGCAACAACCTGCGCGCGGGGGCCGAGGCGGGCGGGCTCACCGACCGAGCGTGCCTACTCCTACCCGGGGTTCGTCCCGGCGTTCGTGCGCCCGCTGTTCTGCGAGGGAAAGGGCCCGTTCCGCTGGGCGGCTCTGTCGGGCGATCCCGCCGACATCGCCGCGACCGACCGGGCGGTCGGCGAGCTGTTCCCCGACGACGACCGCCTCCAGCGGTGGCTGCGGATGGCCCAGGAGCGGGTCGCCTTCCAGGGACTCCCGGCGAGGATCTGTTGGCTCGGCTACGGCGAGCGCGCCCGTGCGGGGGAGCGATTCAACGACCTCGTGGCCGGCGGCGCGGTCGCGGCGCCGATCGTGATCGGGCGCGACCATCTCGACAGTCGGGAGCGTGGCGTCGCCGTTCCGCGAGACCGAGGCGATGCGCGACGGCTCCGACGCGATCGCCGACTGGCCGATCCTCAACGCGCTGATCAACACGGCGGCCGGCGCCCACTGGGTGAGCGTGCACCACGGCGGAGGCGTCGGCATCGGGTTCTCGTTGCACGCGGGGATGGTGGTGGTGGCCGACGGCACTCCGAACGCGGCGGGGCGTCTCGAGCGCGTCCTGACCTCCGATCCGGGGATGGGCGTCATCCGTCACGCCGACGCCGGCTACGAGCGTGCGATCGACGTGGCCGACGAGCGGGGCGTGCGCATCCCGATGCGGGGGGAGACCGGGTGAGCGGGCAGATCGTGGCCCTCGGCGGCGGCGGGTTCTCGGTCGACGAGCCGAGGATCGACCGGTTCATCGGCGAACTCGCAGGCGTGAGCGACCCGCGCGTCTGCTTCCTGCCCACCGCCTCGGGTGACGCCCTCGCCTACATCGAGCGGTTCGAGGCCGCGTGCGGACCCCGGGGATGGCGGGGCTCGGTCCTGCGGCTGTTCGATCGTCAGATCGCCGACGTGGCGGGATACCTCGGCGAGCACGACATCGTCTACGTCGGAGGCGGTAACACGGCGAACATGCTGGCCATATGGCGGGTCCACGGCGTCGATGTCGCCCTGCGCGCGGCCTGGGAGGCCGGCGCGCTGCTGTGCGGGGTGAGCGCGGGGGCCAACTGCTGGTTCGAGGCATCGACGACCGACTCGTACGGGCTGGGACGCGCCGACGCGCTGTCGGACGGCCTCGGGTTCCTCCAGGGAAGCTTCTGCCCGCACCTCGACGCGGAGCCGGCGCGCCGCCCTGAGTACCTGCGGCAGGTCGCGTCGGGGGCGCTGCCCGGCGGCGTGGCGTGCGACGACCTCGCCGCCGTCCATTTCTCGGGAACGACCCTCGTCGAGGCCGTCGCGGGCGACGCCACCTCGATGGCGTACCGCGTGTCGGCCGCCGACGGTGTCGCCGCTCAGGAGCCGCTGCAGATGCGGCGCCTGTGAGCGCGTCCGGCCGGAGGTAGCCTGGGCGTCATGTCCGTCGAGGTGGGGACCACGCTGGTGCTCGACGACGTGGTTGCCGTCGCGAACGGCGGGCCGGTCTCGTTCCCGGACGATGCCCGGGGGCGCGTGACGAAGGCCCGCGGCGTGATCGACCGGGCCGTCGCCTCGGGCGCCACGATGTACGGGGTCACCACCGGCTTCGGCTCGCTCGCCGATGTGCGGATCGATCCCTCCCAGGCCGCCGAGCTCCAGCACGGCATCGTGCGATCCCACGCGACGGCGGTCGGACGTCCGCTCGCCCGCGAGGAGGCGCGCGCGATGCTCCTGCTGCGGGCGCACGTCCTGGCGCTGGGTCATTCCGGCGTTCGCCCCGAGGTCGTCGACCTCATGATCCGGATGCTGAACGAGGACGTGATCCCCGAGGTCCCCGAGCAGGGTTCGCTCGGCGCGTCGGGCGACCTCGCGCCGCTCGCGAACCTCGCGTTGCCCCTGATCGGCTCGGGCGGGGTCCTGACGCCGGAAGGGGGCGTCGAGCCGGCCGCGGCCGCGCTGCGTCGTGCGGGCCTGGAGCCGCTGACGCTGCAGGCCAAGGAGGGTCTCGCGCTCGTGAACGGCACCCAGGGGATGCTGGCCGTGGGGATCCTGGCTGCCGCGCGGGCGGTGCGGCTCGCCGAGACGGCCGACGTCGTGGCGGCGATGAGCATCGAGGCGGCCCTGGGCACCGACGCCCCGTTCGACGAGCGTCTCCAGCGCCTGCGCCCTCACCCCGGGCAGGCGGCGAGCGCCGCCAACCTGCGGCGCCTCCTCGAGGGCTCGCCGATCCGCGAGTCCCACCGCGACAGCCCGCACCTGGTCCAGGACGCCTACTCGCTGCGGTGCGCCCCCCAGGTGCACGGCGCGACGCGCGACGTCGTGGGCTACGTCGGCTCGGTCCTCGGGATCGAGATCAACAGCGTGAGCGACAACCCGATCGTGCTCCCGGCGGACGACGAGGTGCGCAGCGGCGGCAACTTCCACGGGATGCCGGTGGCGCTGGCACTCGACGCGCTGGCCACCGCCCTCGTGCCCCTGGCCTCGATCAGCGAGCGGCGCCTCTACCGGTTGCTCGACCCGGCGATGTCGAACGGCCTGCCGCCGTTCCTCGTCCACGGCAGCGGGCTGAACTCGGGGTTCATGCTGGTCCAGTACACGGCGGCGTCGCTGGTGAGCGAGTGCAAGACGCTGGCCCACCCGGCGTCGGTCGACTCGATCCCGTCCAGCGCCGGCCAGGAGGACCACGTCAGCATGGGGATGACCGCCGCCCGCCACGCGCGAGAGATCGTCGCGAACGCCGAGACCGTCCTGGCCCTCGAGGCGCTCGCGGCGGCCCAGGCCCTCGACCTGCGCCGACCGCTCGAGCCGGGGCCCGCGACCCGGGCCGTCCACGGCGCGATGCGCTCGACGATCCCGTTCTTCGAGGCCGACCGCGAGTTCGGTCCCGACATCGCCGACTCGGTGGCGCTGGTCCGCTCGGGCGCCCTCGTCGACGCCGCCGAGTCGGTGTGCGGGTCGCTGGGCTGACGTCGGGTCGCTACGTCCCCTCGGCGACGACCCTGCCGCCCAGGACGGTCGCCGCCACCGGGTTGTGCCCCGGGCGGTAGGCGATCGAGGCGACGTCGTCGGAGTCGAGGAGCACGAGGTCGGCCCGCTTGCCGACCTCGAGCGTCCCCAGCCGGTCGGCGAGCCCGAGGACCCACGCCGGGTTCGCGGTGGCCGCCGCGAGCGACACGAGCGGCGGCAGCCCGTAGAGCGCCGCCGAGGTGGCGATGGCCTCGGGCATCGAGCAGACGGGCGAGGTGCCGGGGTTGAAGTCCGTGGCGATCGCGATCGCCGCGCCGGACCCGATCAGCGCCTCGACCGGCGGGCGCGCGGCGCCCAGGAACAGCGTCGACGAGGGCAGGAGCACGGAGGCCGGTCGAACCGGCGCCGAGGGCCGCCGCGCCCTCGGGCGAGCAGTGGTTCAGGTGGTCCGCGCTGCGCGCGCCGAGCCGGACCGCCGTCTCGGCGGCCGCGCTCGGTCCCAGCTGGTCCGCGTGAACCCTCAGCGGCAACCCGTGCGTGCCCGCGGCGTCCGCCACGCGCTCGAGATGTTCGAGCGAGAACGCGATGTCCTCGACGTAGATGTCGACGGCGTCGGCCAGGCCCTCCGCCGAGGCCGCGGGGATCAGCTCGTCGCAGGCGGCCGCGATCCACTCGTCGGCCGATGAGCCCCGTGGGATCGCGTGGGCGGCCAGCAACGTCACGACGCAGCTCTGCGGCGCCCGCTCGGCGAGCCGGCGCGCCAGGCGCGCCTGACGCAGCTCGTCGGCCACCGACAGCCCGTACCCCGTCTTGAGCTCGAGGGCGGTGGTGCCGTGGGCGAGCATCTCGGCCAGGAGCGGCTCGCAGAACTCGAGCACCTCGTCGTCGCTCGCCTCGCGCAGCAGCCGGCTCGACCGGAAGATCCCGCCCTCGCGCCCGTGCAGGTCACGGTAGGAGGCCCCGCGGAGCCGTGCCTCGAACTCGTCGGCGCGCCACCCGAAGAACGGGAGGTGCACGTGGCAGTCCACGAACCCGGGGACGATGCACCCGCGGCCCGCCTCGCCGACGTCCGGCGCCCACGGCAGCCCGTCGGCGGGGCCGGCGTACACGATCGTGCCGTCCTGCCAGGCGACCCCGGCGGGAGCCGGTCACCTGGGCCGACAGGGTGTCGCCGCGGACCGGAAGGGCGCCCCGCGCGGTGGCCATCGAGGCGGCGATCGCGGCTCCCCGAGCGCTCATGCGCACAGCCTACCGCGGGCCCGGTTCGACGCCGGTCGTACAGTGACTCCATGGAGGTCCGGCGCGAGATCGACCTGCCCGCCTCCCTCGAGGAGGCCTGGACGACGCTGGTCGACTGGGAACGCCAGGCCGACTGGATGCGCGACGCCGACCGTGTCCGGGTCGTCTCCGCGGCCCGCGAGGGGGTCGGCGTTCGGCTGGAGGTGGCCACGCGGTTGTTCGGCATCCCGGTCTTCACCGAGCCGATGGAGGTCGTCGGGTGGGATCCTCCGCGCCGCCTGGAGATCCGCCACGGCAGCCTCGTCGAGGGCGTCGGGCGCTGGACGCTCGAGCCGATCGACGGCGGCGTGCGATTCGTCTGGGCCGAGCGGGTCCGGCTCCGGGTTCCAGTGATCGGCGAGATGGCGGCCCGCTGCTACGGCCCGGTCATGTCGATCCTGATGGGACGGGCGATGCTCGAGCTTCGCCGCGAGTTGATCGCGCGCGGCCCCGCGCGCGCCTAGACCGAGCCGACCGCGACGCGGTCGCGGCCTGCCGTCTTGGCCTCGTACAGGGCCGAATCGGCGGCCATCAGGAGCTCGGTGGCATCGCCGTCGAGCGCGCCGGTGTGGGTCACGATGCCCAGGCTCGCGGTCACCTTGAGCAAGCCCGCGCCCGTGAGGATCGGCTGCTCGCCGATCGCCTCGCGGATCCTCTCCGCCGCATGGTGGGCGTGGCCGGCATCGATACCGGGGAACACGATCATGAACTCCTCGCCGCCGAAGCGTCCGATCTCGTCGTAGGCGCGCACCGACCGTTCGAGCCGCCGGGCCACCTCGCGCAGCACCTCGTCCCCCACGACGTGGCCGTGCGTGTCGTTGATGCGCTTGAAGTGGTCCAGGTCGAACATCGCGAGACTCACCGGCTGCTCCTGCCGGTCCCCACGCGAGAGCTCCTCGATCAGGACATCGATGATCCGGTTGTGGTTCCACAGCCCGGTGAGGGGATCGTGGGTGGCCGCGTCCTCGGCCGCCGCCTTCGCGGCCTGGAGCTCGGCCTCGAAGCGCTTGCGGTCGGTGATATCGCGGATCAGCCCCACGAAGATCCGGTCCTCCTCCACGCGCGCCTCGCTGACCGAGATGTCGATCTGGAACATGCTGCCGTCGGCCCGCCGCGCGATCGTCTCGTGGCCGGCGCCCGGGGCGCGGGCCCGTCGCGCCAGGTCCTCGTCGCCCATCAGCGTGCCGAGGCTCTGCCCCTCGATCTCGCTCGAGGGGTACCCGAAGATCTGCTCCGTGGCCGGGTTGACCGACCGGATGATCCCGTCGGCGTCGAACGTGATGATGGAGTCGACCGCCGTCGTGACGATGGCCGCCATCCGGGCCTCGCTCCGGGCCAGCTCGGCCGTCCGCTCGTGGACCCGGTCCTCCAGCTCGGCGGTCTTGACCACGATCGTTCGCCGGGTGCGCCGGGACGACACGAGGGCGACGCCGAACAACGCCCCCAGGAAGACGAGCACGCTCGCGTTGATCAGCTGGATCCGCGCCCGCTGCTCGTCGGCGTCGCGCTCGATGTCGGAGGAGACGAGGGAGGCCTGTCCCAGGATGCTGGTGTACAGCCGGTTGAGGTCCTGGCTGCTCCGGGTGCCGATGCGCCCGCTGTCGTTGCGGTGCAACCACAGGTACGTCGCCTGGGTGTTGAAGCTGTCCACCTGAGCGGCCAGCAGGCGCAGGCGCTCGGCGAGCGGACCCTGATCGACCGGCGCCATCTCGTGCCCGGCCATCGACCGGCCGCCGTCCTCCGCGATGTCGATCAGACGAGCCGCCTGTGTGATGCGAGCGAAGACGTCGTCCTGAAGGGAGATCGCCTCGTTGCCGCCGATCGCCTGCACCAGGTACAGGTGCGCGGCGCTGATCTGGGAGGCGACGCCGTCGGCGATCGGCAGCAGGTCATCCTGGTCGCGTGCGATCCGCATCGTCGAGAACTGCCCATAGGCCACCAGGGCCACGGCGAGCATGGCGATGAGCCCGATCAAGGGCGTCAGGACGTCCCGGCTCCGTCTCGCGCGGGGGTCCCGCGCGGGCGCCGACTGTGGGCTTTCCGCACGCATGTCCCTTCGAGCATCGGACGCCGGGGGGAGGACTTGAGGTAGGGGAGATGGTCCCTTCGGGTGGTTTCGGCCTGGGGGAGGTTCGCTGCGCGGCAGACCTATCGGAGTGGATCCGGGTCAGATGCCGGACTTGGGTGGGGGCCCCAGCGTGAGCAACACGACGCCGGGTTCGTCCGAGGCGTTGCGGATCGTGAGCTCGGTGCCCGCGGGGACCAGGACGGTCTCCCATTGACCCATGCGGGAGCGGCCCTTGCCGACCTGCACGGCCACCTGCCCCGCCAGGACGAGCACGACGGCATCGGAGGCCTCGTCGCTGAGGGGGCCGAGGCCCTGATTCTCTTGGAGGCAGACGATCTCGGACCACAGGTGGTCGGACTCGAAGAGCGTCTCGTGGCGCGCGCCCGCGTCGGAGAACCACACGAGGTCGCGGATGTCCTTGGACTTCATCGGGCCACAGCCTATCGGGCGCGTCGGGCCAGGGAACCGTGGCCACTAGACTCGGTGCGTCGCAGACCCGAAGGAGCCCGATGACCACGTTGCCGTACGTCACCGACGACCCTCGCTCGGTTCGCGCGGGCCTACTGATCGCGCCGATGTTCGAAGGGTCCGTTCCCGGCCCGGGCGTCAAGGCCTTGGGCCTGGCCGATGCCTACGCCGCGGCCCATCTCACGGGCAAGCGCGGACAGGACCTGCTCGTCACCCGTCGCAGGGGCGACGGGTTCTCGGCCGATGCCGTGCTGCTGGTGGGCGTGGGCGACAAGGATGAGTTCACGATCGACCGAGCCCGCCGCGCGTCGGGACGTATCGCCGGCGTCGCCCGCCGGTTCTCGACCGTGGCGACCCTCGTGCCACAGTCATTCACGCCGGCCAAGGCGCCGGCGGCCGCGGCCGCGTGTGTCGAGGGGCTGCTGCTGGGTGCCTACCGATTCACCCGCTACAAGACGAGCCCGGCCGAGCACCGCGATCTCCGCCGGGTCTCGGTGGTCGGCCGCCCGGCCTGGAACGCGGCGGCGATCCGGCGTGAGACCAAGCGGGCCGGCGTCGTGGCGGAGGCCGTGAACTGGGCACGCGACCTCGTGAACACGCCGGCGGGCGACCTTCCGCCCGCCGGGGTCGCGCGCGAGGCCGCCAAGATGGCGCGCTCCGTCGGCCTGACCTGCAAGGTCTGGAACGAGAGCCAGCTCGCCAAGGGCGGGTTCGGCGGGATCCTGGGGGTGGGCAAGGGAAGCGCCAACCCGCCCCGTCTGATCGAGCTCTCCTACACGGGGGCCGGCTCCGCCGCCCCGATCGCCCTGTCGGGCAAGGGCATCACGTTCGATTCCGGCGGCCTGTCGATCAAGGACGCCAAGGGCATGGAGTCGATGAAGGACGACATGAGCGGCGCGGCCTCGGTCCTGGCGACGATGAAGGTCATCGCGCAGCTCAAGCCGAAGATCAACGTCGTGGCGGCGATCCCGTGCAGCGAGAACATGCCGGGAGGCGCCGCCCAGAGGCCCGGCGACGTCATCACCCATCGAGGCGGCACCACCTCGGAGGTCCTCAACACCGACGCGGAGGGGCGCCTGGTGCTCGCCGACGCGATCGCCTACCTGAACGAGCGCAAGCCGCAGCTGATCATCGATACGGCGACCCTGACGGGCGCCTGCATGATCGCGCTCGGCACGTCCATCACCGGCGCCATGGGCAACGACGACGCCCTTGCCCGCGACGTCATCGCCGCCGGCGAGTCGGCGGGCGAGGCCGTCTGGCAGCTCCCGTTGTACGAGGACTACCGGACGCTGATCGACTCCTCGGTGGCCGACATCAAGAACGTGGGGGAGCGGTACGCGGGGGCCATCACCGCGGCCTGGTTCCTGGCCGTGTTCGCCGGCGACACCCCGTGGCTGCACCTCGACATCGCCGGCCCGGCGTTCACCGATCGGCCGGGCGACCTGGGGCCGCGCGGCGGCACCGGGGTCCCGACGCGAACGCTCGTGCGGTTCCTCCTCGATCGCGCCGAGCGCGGCTGACGTGGACGACGCCGCCGAGGCTCGGACCGGGCCCGTCCTGGCCGTGTTCGCGCATCCCGATGACGCCGAGATCGCGGCGGGCGGCACGCTGGCGGCGTGGGCCGCCGACGGCCGCCGGGTCCACCTGCTCGTCCTCACGAACGGCGACCGCGGATCGCAGGAGCCCACCCGTGACCGGGCCGAGCTCGCGGCCACGCGGCTCCTGGAGACCGAGGCCGCGGCCGAGGTGATGGGGCTCGCGAGCGCGCTGGTGCTGTCGACCCACGACGGGGAGCTGGAGAACCGCCCCGAGATCCGCGAGGCCGTCGTCCGCCGGATCCGTGAGGTGCGGGCCGACACGGTCGTCACCTGCGACCCGACCGCGATGTTCTTCGACTCCCCGGACGGGGCACGAACCGTCTACTACAACCACTCGGATCACCGCACGGCCGGGTCGGTGGCCCTCGACGCGGCCTCGCCGGCGTCGGGCAACCCGCACTTCTTCGCCGAGCATCTCGGGGAGGGCCTCGGGGTCCAGGAGGTGACCGAGATCTGGCTCGGCTGGACGAACGCGCCGAACCACACGCAGGACGTCACCGGTTCCTGGCGGCAGAAGGTGGATGCCCTCGCGGCTCACGCGAGCCAGCTGGAGGAAGGGCATCGCCTTCTTCGAGGAGTTCCTGGGCGAGGAGGCGAGTCGCGCCGGGGAGCGGATCGGTGTCGAGCGGGCCGAGGAGTTCCGGGTGATCAGGCAGGGGTGATCGCCGGGGCGCTACTCCTTGGTGCCCACGGCGAACCAGACGTCGCGGAAGTCCTGAAGAGGATCCGCGAACCGCGTGGAGAACTCGGCTCGCACGCGTTCCTTGAACGCGTCCCAGCCGCGCTCGCCGAGCATGTCACGCACGAACCGCCCGGTCGCCCACGCCTCGAGGCCGTCCAGGTAGTCCGCCTGTGAGTACGTCCATCGATAGCGCCGCTCCTGCACGCGTATCCCTCGAAAGCCTGCTTGGGCGAGCGCCTGCTCGATGGGATCGCGACGGCGGAACCGATCGTGCCACGGCGCCGCCTCCGCGTATGCGGGCGCGAGCAGGTCGCGGGGCACGACGCTCTCGACCAGCTCCATGTAGGCGGCCTGGAAGGCGTCGGGACCGTCGGACCACGAGGTCAGGCCGATACGGCCGCCGGGTCGGATCACCCGGACGAGCTCGAAGAGCGCGGTCTCGTACTTGTTGAAGTGCGCGAGCACGAAGTTGCCGACCACGATGTCGAACGCACCGTCGCGGAAGGGCAGGTCGATCGCCTGGGACGCCAGCAGGCGCAGGCCCGGCCGCGCCCGTCGTCCCACGACCACCATCTCCACCGACTCGTCGGCGCCCAGCGCCAGGGCGCCCGCCTCGGCCGCCGCCTCGGCCGCTACCCCGGTCCCGGTGCCGACGTCGAGGACGCGGTCTCCCGGGCCCACGCCGACCTCGGCCACGAGGTCGCGGGCCGGCTCGGCCAGGCGGGGCGCGTGGACCCGCTCGTAGGTCTCCGCCACCGTGTCGTACGTACGCCAGTCGCTCATGGCCCGCCAGACTAACGGCCACCACGGCCAACGGCGGCATGCGGTCTCGAGGGCGCCCGGTAGGCTTGTCGCTCGATGCGAGGGAGAGGGTCATGAGGGGCGCCGCCGGGACGATGGCGCTCGTGCTCGCCGAGACGGTCGCGGGCGGGCTCGCGATCTTGTGGCTGACCCCGTTGTGGGGTGAGGTGAAGCGAGGCTTCTTTCGGCTCAACGGTGTCGTGTACGTCGTCCTCGCATTCTCGACCTACTGGGCCACTCGGGCCGCCAGCGTTCCCGGCGACGACGCCGGCGTCCGGGCGACGCAGATCGCCCTGGTGGTCACCGTGCTGGTCGCGGCGTGGACCACGATGCTGTTCGTCCGCTGGGAGGCCGCCGCCCGCATCGTGGGCTGGATCAGCATGCTCGGCGCGGTCGCGACGCTCGTTCCGATGGCCGCGGCGGGCCGCCAGACGTTCGCGCTGGGGCTGTTCCAGCTGATGGCAGGCTCCGCGTTCCTGGGCTCGGTGCTCGACGGGTTGCTCCTGGGCCACTGGTACCTGACCGATCGCGGCCTGTCGCGCGGGCCCATCGATCGGACCACGACGATCATGCTGGTGGCCGTGGGGCTGGAGGCCGTCGCCGTGCTCTCGGGCGGGTTCTCCTCCACGGGGTCCACGCCGGCGGTGAACCCCCTGCTCACCACGTGGGCGCTGGCGCCGTGGATCGCCCTGGGGATGACGGCCACCACCGCGCTGATCGGGGTCCTGACCCGGCTCGCGCTCCGCGGCACGAGGGCCTCGGCGGTGCAGTCCGCGACCGGGTTCTACTACCTCGCCGTCGTGACCGCGTTCACGGCCGAGCTGGCCGTCAAGACCAGGTTCCTGCCGGCGTAGCCATGGTGCCGGTCGTCATCGTCGCGGGCCTCGTGATCCACGGGATCGGCTGGTGGCTGGTCGCCTCGGGGCGCCGCGACGTGTGGCGTCTGATGCCGTTCGTGCTCGGGTCGATGGGTGTCGGGGCGCTGCTCGTCGGCTCGATCGAGTGGGCGACCGAGGTGAGCCTGGCCACCGCGGCCGGCGCGGGCCTCGTCGTGGGCGCCCTGCTCTACGTGAGCACGAGGGTCTTCGTGGCGATCGCCGTTCGGTGGGCCGTCTTCCGCCGCGATGTGGAGCGCGAGTACTCGCAGACCTCGACGGTGTCCGCGTCGGCCGAGCTGCTCCTGTCGCTCGCGATCATGGTCCCGTCCGAGGAGCTGTTCTACCGGGGGCTGGTCCAGGGCGAGGCGGCCACCGTGATGTCGTTGGCGGCCGCCGCCGGCACCGCCTGGATCTGCTACATCGCCGCCAACGCGCCCAGCCGCAGCCTGTCGATCGTCTTCGGGGCGATCGTCGCCGGGGGTCTGTGGGGGGTGCTCGCCTGGTGGTCGGGCGGCGTGCTCGCCGGACTCGCGAGCCATATCCTGTGGACCGGAGCGATGCTCGTGGCCCCTCCGGGGGCCGGGCGGAGGGCTGAGACGACATGAGCTTCCTATCCACGGCGGTCCAGCGGGTGCTGGAGGAGGGCCGGTTCTGCGCGGTGGCGACCACGACGCCGCACGGTCCCCACCTGACGCCGCTCGTGTTCGCCTATTCCGGCGGCCGGATCTGGCTCACCACGTCCCGCGCCGCGGTCAAGACGCGGGTGTGGCGGACCGATCCCTCGGTCTCGGGCCTGATCCGCCACGAGGATCTGGCCGTGACGTTCACCGGGTCGGTCAAGACCTACGACGCCCTGGACCGGGGCACCTGGGCCGCGGCGGTCAGCGGGGCCACCTCGATCGCGAGGGCCACCGCGACCTTCTCCCGCAAGAACGCTCGTTTCTTCGCCGGATACGCGTTCGACGCCCGGCAGGTGCCGCTGGCATGGACCCCGCCGGGGCGGGTGTTCGTCGGCATCGACATCGAGCGCACCGCGTTGCTCGACGCCGACGGGGTCCAGGAGGGGCGCGGCCGTTGGGGGGGCGAGGCCGGCTCGCGCGCGGCGTTCCGCCGGCCCTCGGACCCGGCCGCCCCGCTCGAGGGCCTGCCCGCCGAGATCGCGACGGAGATCGGGAGCTCGGGGATGGGCTCGTTGGCCCTGTCGGGCGACCGCGGGCCGGTCGTGCTCCCCGTCGGGTGGCGCGTCGAGCCGCACGGGCTCTACGCCGCGATCCCGGCGGAATCGCTGGCGCTGGCCGGCGCCGCCTCCGAGTCGCCCGTTGCCCTCACGATCGATCGGGTCGCCGAGTGGCGCGCCCGCGACATGGTGGGCACGATGATCCAGGGGACCGGGACCTCCTTCGTCGGCGGCGCGGTGGGCTCGGGGTCCAAGTCGGTGGCCTCGATCGCTCACGACATCGCCCCGGGCGCCGATTCGCTCGTCCGGGTCGCCCCCGCCCGCCTGGTCTGGTGGAAGGGCTGGTCGAGCGGGAGCGCCTCGCTCGGATGACCTCGGTCGAGTTCTCGGTCGAGGTCGACGCCGCTCCCGATCAGGTCTGGGTCGTGACGAGCGATCCCACCAACCTGCCGCAATGGGATCGCCACGTCCTCCGCATACGGCCCGCGAGTCCCGACATGGCGGTCGGCACCGAGTACGAGGTGGACATGGGCTTCATGGCGGTGCAGACGACGGTGAAGGCCACCGTGCTCGAGTGGGAGCGGCCGTGGCGCGCACGCATCAAGCTCCACGGCCTGCTGGACGCCGTCGTCACGACGTCGGTGGCGTCGCTCCCGTTCGATCGAAGCGTGCTCCGCCAGGAGGTGGAGTACCGATTCCGGGGGCCCCTGGGCAATTTCGGGGCCCGGGGCCTCAACGTGCTCGGGGGTCCGCACTACGCGCTGCGGCGCGGGGTGCTCGCGCAGAAGCGTCAGATCGAGCTGGGCTAGTCCTCGTCGCCGGCCTCGCCCCGCTCGCGCCGCGGGCGCCCGGCCCGGCCCACGACCCACCCGATCGCGAAGCCCGCGGCCGCGGCGACGAGGATCACCGCCCACAGCGGCACGTCGACGTCCCACACCAGGACGTCCACGTGGGCGCGCTCGGCATTCTGGAGGACGAACACGACCAGCAACACGGCGACGATGCTCGCGACGATCACCTTGGCGCTCGGTCCCTCCCGCCGGTACTGGCCGGGAGGGGGTCGTTCCTCGGGTCGTTCCTCGGGTGGCACGCGGACCTCCATGTGACGCGACGGGCTGGATTCTCGCATGATGCTGGGCATGTCCGTCGCTTCGTTCCTGTGGGGCTCCACCCTCGCGACGGGCGCGGCCGTGGTCGGTCGCGCCGCGATCGTCACGTCTGAGGGCGCCCAGATCGATCGCGAGCTGTTCGAGCTCGCGAACGGCGCCGACGACCCGCGGGCCGACCGCGTGTTCGGCTCGGTGACCGAGCTGGGCTCGCTGTATGCCGCGGGGGCCGCGGCCGGCGTGATGGCGGTGTCGGGCCGCAGGCGGGCCGCCGCCCAGGCGATCGCCGCCGCGGGCGTCACCTGGTTGATCGGCCAGGGCGTCAAGCGGCTCGTCGAACGACCGCGGCCGTACGATGCCGAACCGGCGACCACGCGCCGCATGATCGCCCCCCCACACGGGACCTCGTGGCCCAGCAGCCACCCCGCGGTGCTCACGACGTTCACGCGCGTCGCCGCGCGCGAGCTGGGGCTGGGCGCGGCCGCCCGCGGCGCCCTGACCGCGCTCGACCTGTCCGTCGCCGCCTCCCGCGTCTATCTCGGGGTCCACTACCCATCCGACGTCGTGAGCGGCCTGTTGATCGGCCGTGCCGTGGCGCGCGTGTGGCCCCGATGGTCGCGGTGATGGACCTGGTGATGCGCGCCCTGCCGGGAGAGCTCGCGGTGTGCCGCCTCGCACCCGACGCCCCGCGTCCGACGTGGGCGCGCGGGCCGTTCGTATCGGTCACCCGCACGCCGTCGGAGCTGTCGCTCGTCTGCGCCGCCGAGGCCGTGCCGGCCGACGTGCGCGCCGAGCGAGGGTGGCGGGCATTCGTCCTCGGCGACTCGCTGGACTTCGAGCTCGTGGGGGTGTTGAAGCGGCTGCTCGACCCCCTCGCCGACGCCGGCGTGTCGGTGTTCGCGATCTCGACCTACGACACGGATTACGTGCTCGTGCGACAGGTCGAGGCGGCCGTCGATGCCCTCGAGTCGGCCGGCATCGACGTGCTGATCAGCGACGCCGTGGCCGACCGGGACTGACAGCCGCGACCGCGCGGCTCAGCTCGTCATCAGCGTGAGGGGCCGTCCCACCTTCGACTTCGTCGCGCGCGCGACCGCATCGGCGCAGGTCTGGAAGGCCGTCGAGGCGGGGGAGCCGGGGTCGGCCACGACGATCGGCACGCCCTCGTCGCCGCCCTCGCGCACCGCGGGGAGCAGCGGGATCTGACCCATCAGCGGCACGCCGAGGGTCTCGGCGGCCTCGTGCGCCGCCCCCGGTCCCGAAGATGTCGTCGCGCTCGCCGCAGTGGGGGCACACGTAGTAGCTCATGTTCTCGATCACGCCGACCGGGCGCAGGTTGGTCCGCTCGGCCATCTTGCCCGCCCGCTCGGCCACCTTGCGGGCGGCCTCCTGAGGGGTGGTCACCACCAGCATCGAGGCCCCCGGGAGGAACGAGGCCAGCGAGATCGACACGTCGCCGGTCCCCGGCGGCAGGTCGCACAGCAGGAAGTCGAGGTCGCCCCAGTAGACGTCGCCGAGGAACTGCTCGATCGCCTTGTGCAGCATCGGTCCGCGCCAGATGACCGGCGTCTCCTCGGGCACGAAGAAGCCCATCGAGATGACCTTCACGCCGTGCGCCTCCAGCGGCAGGATCATGTCGTTGAACCCGACGGGCTTGCCGGATACGCCCATCATGCGCGGGATGCTGAACCCCCACACGTCGGCGTCGAGCACCCCGACCTTGGCCCCGCCGCGTGCCAGCGCGGCCGCCAGGTTCACCGTGACGCTCGACTTGCCCACGCCACCCTTGCCCGAGGCGACCGCGATGACCGAGGTGGCCGGGTCGAAGCTGATGGTCGTCTGCGCGCCGTGCGCTCCGGCAGCGCCGGCGTGCCGCGGAGCTGGTGGACCAGGGATTCGCGCTGCTCCTGGCTCATCGGGGTGAGCGGCACCTCGACCCGCTCGACGCCGTCCAGCGGCATGACCGCGGCCGTCACGTCGTTCGTGATCCGGTCCTTCAGTGGGCACCCCTCGATCGTGAGCATCACGTGGACCCGGACGAGCCCGCCGTCGATCTCGATCGACTCCAGCATCCCGATGTCCTCGATCGGCCGCCCGATCTCGGGGTCCATCACGCCGCGCAGGGCCTCGCGCACCTGTTCCTGGGTCGCCACCGCGATTCCTTTCGGTTCTAAGCTGGTCGCGCGGCGATCTGGCCGTGCACCCCAGTCTACGACCGGAGGCCGCATTGACCGAGCCCGCGCCGATCGAGATCCACAAGGCGCTCGCCGACGACACCCGGTACCGCCTGTACCGCTACCTGCGTCTGTCGGGCCGCCCGGTGTCGGTGCGCGAGCTGGCGGCGCGGGCCTCGCTGCACGCCAACACGGTGCGGCCTCACCTGCGCCGGCTCGAGGACGCGGGCCTGGTGCGGTCCGAGACCCGGCGCGAGGCGGCCGTGGGGCGCCCGCAGACGGTGTACGCCGCGATCGACCGCGAGGGCCGCGAGGGCCGCGACTACCGGCTGCTCGCCGACATCTTGGCGTCGGTGTCGACGACGGCGCGCGACCGGCGGCGTGCCACGCGAGCTGGCCCGCGAGTGGGGCGCCTACCTGGTGGGACGCAACGCGCCCGCGCCGGGGGCGAGGCGGCCGCCGGGGCCCGACCTGGCCGCCCTGCGCGTGGCGCTGTCCGAGGCGGGATTCGACCCGCGGTTCCGGCGCCGCAGCTCCCGCACCGTGGAGATCACGATGCGCGGCTGCCCGTTCAGCGACCTGATGGACGAGCATCGCGAGCTCGCCTGCGCCGTGCACGAGGGGCTGCTCCACGGCATGCTCGAGGCCTCCCGGCCGCCGATGCACCTGTCCTCCTTCGAGCCGATGGCCGAACGCACCTCGGTGTGCCGGCTCACCGTCCGTCGTACCTGATCGCAGGTATCCCAGGGCGCGACGGCGCCGAGGACTGAAGGTCGGGCCGGTCCGCGCCGATGCAACAGTGTGTGCGGCGCGAGCGCACGAAGTCGTCGGCCCGTCGATCAGGAGAAGACACGAACCATGGATGCCACCACGACCCCCATCGTCGAGGAGTTCCACGGCTGGCTGGCCGGGCTCATGGAGGGTGAGGGCTCCGACCTGCACGTCAAGGTCTTCGCCGCCCCGATGATCCGCCTCCCCAAGGGGCTGGAGCGACTGGACCGAGAGCCTCTGACGGCCGAAGAGGCGACGGCGATCGCGACCGCGATCATCCCCGAGGACCGCACGGCGCGGTTCCAGGAGGCCGGCGAGGTGGACTTCGCCTACTCGGTTCCCAACGTCGGCCGCTTCCGCGTCAACGTGTTCCGCCAGCGTGGATCGATCAGCATGGTGCTGCGGAAGCTCCGCTTCGGCGGCCCCTCGTTCGAGGAGATGGGCCTGCCCGATTCCGTTCGAACGATCGCCGACGAGAACCGAGGGCTGGTGCTCGTGACCGGGCCGACCGGCTCGGGCAAGACCACGACGCTCGCCGCGATGATCGCCTACATCAACCAGCACAAGCCGGTGCACATCGTCACGATCGAGGACCCGATCGAGGTGCTGCACCGCGACGACGTCGCCTCGATCAACCAGCGCGAGGTCGGCAACGACACGCAGGACTTCCTGGTGGCCCTGAGGGCGGCCCTTCGGCAGGACCCCGACGTGATCCTGATCGGCGAGATGCGCGACACCGAGACGGTGCGCGCCGCGATCGCGGCCGCCGAGACGGGGCACCTCGTGCTGTCGACCCTGCACACCCAGGACGCCACCGAGACCGTGAACCGGGTGATCGACTTCTTCCCGCCGTATCAGCAACAGCAGGTGCGACTGGCGCTCGCCGGGACGCTGCGCGGGATCATCTGCCAGCGGCTCGTGCCGACCGTCGACGGTGGGCGGGTCCCGGGCCTGGAGATCATGATCAACACCGGACGTGTGGCCGAGCGGATCGCCGACCCCGAGAAGACGCACGAGATCAAGGACGTGATCACCGACGGCGGGTTCTACGGGATGACCACATTCGACCAGTCGCTGCTCAAGCTCGTGAAGTCGGGCCAGGTCACGGTCGAGGCGGCCTTCCAGGCCGTGTCGAACCGCCACGACTTCGAGCTGGCGATGCAGCAGGCCGGGATGGCGCTCCCCGTCTAGCTCGCTCGCGCCCGGCGGCGACGCACGCCCTCGAACGTCAGGGCAACGCCGATCCCGATCGCGAGCCCGATCCCGCCGGCCGTGACCCAGCCCGTGCCCGTCGCCGGCTCCGTCGTCGAGATGGACGCCGCCGTGTCGGCGGGTGGCTCACGCACGTGGTCGCCGACGACGATGATCCCGTTCATGCCCGGGTGCAGCGTGCAGGAGAACGCATACATCCCCGGATCGGCGAACGACATCTGGTAGCGGTCGCCCTGCTCGAGATCGTCGTAGTGACCCCAGCCCGTGCCGCTGATGTTGTGGGGGAAGGAGTCTCGGTTCACGAACGTGATCGACTCACCCGGATCGGCGTGACGGATCGTGGGCAGGAAGCATGCACCCTCGATGTCGATGTTCCCGGCCGTCCTCGCCTGGGTGACATCGCAATGACCCCCGCCGCCCGCGAGCGCAGCCGCCGTGCCGAGCAGTGTCCAGAGCGCGACCAGTGCCGCGAACGACGCGACCTTGCCGATCCGTGCCATATCCGCCTCCGATCCGGTGGTTCCACCCCCTCTACACCGGCGGCGAGGGATGGGTTCCCCACGATCAGGGGTCGACCGGCGTCACCGTCTCGGCGATGCGGATGGCCCGGCCTCGGCCGAGGGCGGTCTCGAGCCGGAACGTGAATCCGCCGTCCTGCCAGATGAGAACGTTGCCGGTGACCAGCACGCGGACCGCTCCGTCGGACGTGATCAGTCTGAGTTCGTGCTCGCCCGTGGTCCAGAACGCGGAACGGCCGTCGACGATCGCCTCGCCGAAGCGATTCGTCTCCGCATGGAGCTGCTTGGCGGCAACCTCCCACTCTCCCTCGAACTGCATCAGCACCGCCCCCAGATCGGTCGCCTCGATCGCCGGCAGTCCGGGCTCGGGGTCCCAGCCGCTGACGATCCTGGGGGCCGTCGGCCCGCCGAAGTCGATCTCGACCTCGTCGACCCACGTGCGGTCGGGCGGTCCGAGCGCCGCCGGGAGCGCGGCGTCGAACCCCGCGATCGCGGCCGCCCGCGAGGGCGACACCTCGCGCCCCAGGTCCTCGCTCGTCGCGACATCGGTCGGAAGCGAGGTGGGTGGTCCCGGGACGACCTCGATCGCGACGGCCCCCAGGTCCAACACGAGCTTGGTCGCGAGGGCGACGCCCGCGAGTGCGAGCAGGGCCGCGGCGATCAGGAGCAACGTCCGCCGCCGGCTCGGCAGGGACAGACGGGGGGGCGCCAGCGACGACCGGGCCTCGATCGCCCCGATCGACGCGATCACGGACGTGGCGAGATCGGGCGTCGCCGGCCAGTCGACGCGAGCCGCCGTGGTCTCGATCGCACGGCCGAGCTGCTCGTCGGTCATCTCGAGGAGTCGCTCCTTCATGTTCCCTCCTCCCGTGGGAGCGTCGTGTCGGCAAGCTCGGCCCGCAGCCGCACCAGGGCGCGCGACAGCCGCGACTTCACCGTCCCCGCGGGCACGCCGAGCGCGTCGGCGGTCTCGGCCTCGCTCATCTCGAACCAGAACCGGTACGTCACCACGAGGCGGTCGCGCTCGGAGAGCCGATCGATCGCCCGCACGAGCGCCTGGGCGTCGGCGTGCGCGAGCGCCTCGGCCTCGGGCGTGGGGACCGTCGGTGCGGGGTCGACCGCCGCACGGATCGTCAGCCGATCGCGGCGTCTCGAGGACCGTCGACGGTTCCGGGCCTCGTTGGCCACGATCCGGCAGATCCAGGGGCGGAACGGCGCTCCCGGACGGAACCGGTGCATCGCCCGGTATGCCTTCACGAACGCGTCCTGCACGGCCTCCTCCGCTTCGCCGCGATCCCGCGAGACGAGCCAGGCGACGCGGTAGGCGACGGTCTGGTGCCCCCTCACCAGCCGCTCGAAGGCCTCGACGTCGCCGTCCCGGGCGCGCGCGACGAGATCGGTCTCGTCCGAGGATCGGTCGGTATCTGGGGGCCCGTCGGTCACGTCACACCCGTCGTACACCGGCGGGCCGGGATCGGTTCCATCCAGGCACCGGCCCGTGCCGGCGTCCGCCTAGCCCTCGGCCGTCGTGGCCGTCGGGTCCTGCGCTGCGGCCGCGAGGGCCGACACGCCCGCGATCAGCCCGGCGAGCTCCATCGGGACGACGACCTTGGACGAGGGCGACTCGCCCAGGGCCCTGAGGGCATCCAGGTACTGCAGGCGCATCGTGTTGGTGTCCACGATCGAGGCGGACTCGTTGATCTTGGTCAGGGCCAGCGAGAACCCCTCCGCGCTCAGGATCGCCGCCTGCCGCTGTCCCTCGGCGCGCAGGATCGAGGACTGCTTCTCGCCCTCGGCGTTGAGGATCGCCGGCGGCCTTGTTGCCCTCGCTGCACCGTGATCGCGGCCTGCTTGGCGCCCTCGGCCTCGGTGACGACGGCGCGCCGGGTCCGCTCGGCCGACATCTGGCGCGTCATCGCCTCCTGCACGCTCGCGGGCGGGATGATCTCGCGGATCTCGACGTTCGTGACCTTCACGCCCCATCGCTCGGTCACCTCGTCGAGCTTGACCCGCAGCAGCGTGTTGATCTCGTCGCGCTTGGCGAGCATGTCGTCCAGGGGGATGTCGCCGATCACGGCGCGCAGGGTCGTGGCCGCGATGTTGAGCGCGGCGCCCGCGAAGTTGCCGACCTGCACCACGCTCATCTGGGCGTCCAGCACCTTGTAGAACATGACGAAGTCGACCGAGATCGGCGCGTTGTCCTTCGTGATCGAGTCCTGTCGGGGGATCTCGAGATAGAACTCGCGCAGGTCCACCGTGGTGGCCTTGTCGATGAACGGGATCAAGATCACGAGGCCGGGACCCTTGACGCCGATCACACGTCCGAGTCGGAACACGACCAGGCGTTGATACTCCCGCACGATCTTGATCGCCTGGACCAGGAGGACGACCACGACGACGATGACGACGATCAGGCCGATCAGCACCGGGTTGATGCTCACGTTGCGTCTCCCTCCCCGTCGTCCGGCGTATCGGCCGGCGCGTGCTCCAGCTCCGTGACCGGCTCGACCGTGAGCGTCAGTCCCTCGAGCCCCGTCACCCGCACCTTAGCGCCTTGGGGAACCCGGCCGGCGGAGCTGACGGCGCGCCACTCCTCGGCGGCGACCCGCACGAGCCCCTCGGGGTTCAGCCCGCCGCCGATCGCGACCCCCTCGGCGCCGATCACCGCCTGCGGCCCCTGCGCGGGAGGCATCTTGCCGATGCTCATCACCTTCGTGACGACGAGCCCGAAGAACAGTCCGACCGCGATCGCCGTCGGCGCGATCACCCACGGCGAGACCCCGGCGCCGCCGGAGCGGTCGATCAGGAACCAGCCCCCGAGAACGAGGGCCAGCAGCCCCACCGCGCCCCACACGCCGATCCCGGGCATGTTGATCTCGACCAGCAGCGCGATCGCCGCGATGACCAGGAGCACGATCCCCACGAGCCGTACCGGCAGCACCCCGAACGACACGATCGCGAGGATCAGCATGATCGTCCCGACGGTGCCCGAGAAGATGTGCCCGGGCACGAAGATCTCGATGATGATCAGGATCAGTCCGAGCCAGAAGAAGACGAACGCCAGGTCGGGGGTGAGCAGGCCACGCAGGGTGCCGATCAGCCCGCCCATCGGGTGCTCCTCGATCGGCACGCCCGCCGTGGCGAGCGTGGCCGGACCCGACACCAGCTCCACCGTCGTGCCGTCGACCGCGTCGAGCAGCTCCTCGGGCGTCGCGGCGATCAGGTCGATCATCCCGTCGGCGAGCGCCTGCTCGGCGGTGATGCTCGTCGCGTCGCGGACGAAGGACTCGGCCAGGTCGGCGTCGCGACCGTGGGCCTCGGCCAGGCTCCGCATGTAGGCGGCGGCGTCGTTGACCGCCTTGCTCGAGGACACGGCCCCCGACAGCCCCACCGGCGTGGCCGCCCCGACGTTGGTCCCCGGCGCCATCGCCGCGATCGGGCACGACATCAGGACGAACGCGCCCGCCGAGGCCGCGCGGGCGCCGGAGGGTCCCACGTAGCAGATCACGGGGACCGTCGAGGCCCCGATCGCCTGGGTGATCTGGCGCATCGCCGAGTCGAGGCCGCCCGGCGTGTCGATCGTGATGAGGACCGCGGGGGAGCCGGCGTCCTCGGCCCGCGCGATCTCGTTGTCGATGTGGTCGGCGATGAAGGGGTCGACCACCCCGTCCAGGGGCACGCCGCTCACGGGCTCGGATGACTCCTGGGCGCCGGCGACCCCGGTGAGCCCCAGCACGAGGCAGGCGAGCACGGCCGAGCGGCGAACGATCGTGACGGCCGTGCTGCGCATCATCTGGCGACCCTGGCCCTTCGACCCTGGATGGTCCTGCCGAAGAACCGAGCGTACGCCACCGACGAACCCCGTGTGCACGTGCCGTCCGCGACCCCGCTATCGTGGATGGGAGCGTCAAGCCGGCGATCGGCCGGGCCGCGTATACCGAAAGGAACCGAGTGTCCGCTCGGAACGAGGATCGACTGCTGCCACGTGAGGAGCAACAGCTCATGGACGGCCTGGTTGCCGGCGACGACGACGCGATCCGCGCGATGTACGCGCGGTTCGGTCGCCCCGTGTTCTCGCTCGGCCTGCGGCTGCTCGGCACGCGGGAGTCGGCCGAGGAGCTGACCCAGGACGTCTTCGTCACCGCGTGGCGCAAGGCCGCCCGATTCGATCCCGAGCGCGGACGCCTGTCGACCTGGCTCATGACGATCGCGCACAACCTCGCCGTCGATCGCCTCCGCCGCGAGACCGGCGTCTCGAGGCCGACCCTCGTGCTCGTCGACGAGGTGCCCGATGCCCCGGGGGTGGACGAGGAGTCGCTCCTGATCGAGCGCGACGCTGCCGCGAGGGCGATCTCGTCGCTCACGCACGCCGAGCGGACCCTGATCGAGCGCGCGTACTTCGGCGGGCTCACGGCCCGCGAGATCGCCGAGGAGGACCAGATCCCGCTGGGGACCGTCAAGACACGACTGCGCACCGCGATGATCAAGGTGCGCAAGGCCAACGAGGGCAAGGAGCTGCTGTGAGCGGCTGCGCCGTCGTCCGGGGGCGACTCACCGAGCATGCGCTCGGCGTGCTGGGGGCCAAGGACTTCACGGAGGTCGAGCGGCACCTCGCCTGGTGCGCGGCCTGCCGCAAGGAGTCGGCCGAGCTGGACATGGCCGCCGCGATCCTCGCCTTCGGCGCCGAGCCCGCCGAGCCCACGCCCGGCCTGGAGGACCGCGTGGTCGCCGCGGTCCAGGCCAAGGCGTCTCCGCGCCACGCCCACTCGCTCCCGCGCCGGGGGAGGACCGCCGTGGTCGCGATGATCGCCGCGATGCTGACCGTGTCGGCCCTGGGATGGGGGGCCGTCATGGCCGGGCGGGCCGCGAGGTTCGAGGAGCGCGCCGACGCGGTGACCCTCGCATCCCAGAGCTCGATCGAGGAGTTCCAGCGGATCGTCACGGCCGCGGAGTTCTCCAACCCCGACGACCGGGTCTTCATCGGACAGCTGTCGCCCGGCGACCGGTACGAGGGCGGCGGCGCGGCGATGACCCTCGTCTCGCCCTCGATCATCGACCTCGTCGTCGTGATGGTGAACGGCGTGCCGCCCGAGCTGCGCGACGGGCTGCCGTACGCCGTGACCCTGCAGAGCGAGGGCGGGAACCGCCTGACGGTGGGCCAGATCGTGGCGCTCGACAGCGGCGGCGCGGCGACGATCTCGGGCGAGTTCAATCGTGACCTGTCGGCCTACTCTCGGGTGGTCGTGGCGGACTCGGACGGACACGTGGTGATGTCGGGCCCGCTCGCCACCGAGGCCGAGGTCGCGTCGCCGATCCCCTGAGCCTGCCGGAACCGTATCCTCGCCGCATGCGATTCGGTTTCAGCCTGCCGCACTACGGCTTCTCCCTGCCCGCCGAGGCGCCGATCACGTTCGAGGCCGCGGCCGGATGGGCCCGGCGTGCCGAGGCCGCGGGATTCGACTCGGTGGCGGTCTCGGATCACTTCTTCTACTCCTTCCGCCGGTACGGTGCCGACCCGGCGCCCGTCGCCGCGCTCGAGCCGCTGACCACCCTGGCCGGGCTGGCGATGAGGACCGAGCGTGTGCGGCTGCAGACGCTCGTCCTCTGCGCGCCGTTCCGACACCCCTCGATCCTGGCGAAGATGGCGGCGACGATCGATCGGCTGTCGCAGGGCCGCCTCGACCTCGGCCTCGGCGCCGGCTGGCTCGAGGACGAGTTCGCCGCCTTCGGGTACCCCTACGGATCGGTGGGGGAGCGGTTCGACGCGCTGGAGGACACCTTGCGGGTGCTGGAGGCCCTCGACGGGGCCGGCGAGGGAGGCGTGACGCTCGAGGGACCGACGCCGCTCCGCGAGGCCCGGCTGCTCCCGCCGCCCGTGCAGGACCCGCTCCCGGTCTGGGTCGGCGGCAAGGGCGGGCCGCGGCTGCTGCGGCTCGCGGCCCGGCACGCGCACGGCTGGAACGTCGTGTGGCGCGTGGCGCCGTCGTGGCTCGAGTCGCGATCCGAGGCCGTCGAGCGTGCGTGCGCCGAGGAGGGCCGCGACCCCGCGACGTTCCATCGCTCGATCGGCCTGTACCTGCTGATGGGGGAGGACGAGGCGGCGGCGCGCGCCGCGTTCGAACGGGGCCGCGCGGCGATGCCGGGCGGCGCCCTGGACGCTGAGTCCTACGAGGATTGGCGCGCCGACACCCTGTCGGGCACGCCCGAGCAGGTCGTGGAGCGCATCGCCGAATTCGAGGAGATGGGCGTCGAGGAGATCGTCGTCGCGCCCTGGGTGCTGCCGTTCGCGGTCCCCGAACCCGACCAATTCGACCTGTTCGCCGAGCGGGTGCTCGCGCCCCTGCGAGCCTCCTGATCGTGGACGCGCGCTCGGCCGTGCTGCGCGTGCTGACCGAGGCCTCGGAGCCCTTGCACTGGACCGTCGTCCAGGACCGGGCCCTGCGTGCGGGCTATATCGACCCGTTCTCGACCCCCGACGTGCGCGGCTCGGTGCACGGGGCGCTGCGCGCCCTCGCGGACGAGGGCGCCGTGCGCAGGGTCGAGCGAGGCGTCTACGAGGCGGCCGGCTAGGACTTCTTCGGGCGCCCCCGCCGCTTGGCGGTGGACTTCTTCTTGGCCGTGGTCTTCCGCTTGGCGGGGGCCTTCTTGGGAGCCGCGGCCGCCGCCCGCTTGTTCGTGCTGCCCTTGCGGCGCCCCGGCCTGGGCTTGCGTGCCCCCGACATCAGCTCGTCCACGTGGTCGCCGCACTGGTCCTTGACGAAGTTGCCCTTCGAGGTGCGGATCGTGACCGTCTCGGCCGCGGGCCTTCCGCATGAGTCGCATACGAGGATCGTCCGTTCAGCCATCGTTTCCCTCCCGCTGCCGAAGTTGCGAACGCCCGCATCCTACCGAACACTCCCGGTTCGTGCGGCGCCGCGGTCAGGGGCGATACGGGATCGCCGAGAACCGCTCGAGTTTCTCGAAGCGATGCTCGGCCTCGACCCAGCGGACGGTGCCCGAGCGCGACCGCATCACCATCGAATGGGTCGTCGCGCCGTCGGGCCAGTAGCGCACGCCACGCAGGAGGTTGCCGTCGGTCACGCCGGTGGCGGCGAAGAAGACGTCGTCGCCGCTCACCAGGTCGTCCGTCGTCAGGACCGCGTCCAGGTCGAACCCCTCGCCGATCAGCACCTCGCGCTCCTCGTCGCTGCGCGGATACAGGCGCCCCTGGATCTCGCCCCCCAGGCACTTGAGCGCCGCGGCGGCGATCACGCCCTCCGGGGTGCCCCCGATCCCGAACAGCAGGTCGATGCCCGAGCGTGGGGCGGCCGCCGCGATCGCCCCCGCGACGTCGCCGTCGCGGATCAGGAAGACCCGCGCGCCCACGTCGCGGATCGCCCCGATGATCTCGGCGTGACGCGGGCGGTCGAGGATCGTCACCGAGACGTCCTCGGGGCGCACCCCCTTGGCCTTGGCCACGGCCCGCACGTTCTCCTCCGGGGGGGCGGTGATGTCGATCACGTCGGCGGCGATCGGGCCGGTGGCGACCTTCTCCATATACATCGCCGCGCCGGGGAAGAACATCGTGCCGCGCTCGGCCAGCGCGATCACGGCCAGGGCGTTGGGCTGACCGATGCTGGTCAGCGTCGTCCCGTCGATCGGGTCGACCGCCACGTCGACCCCGGGGCCGTCGCCGTTGCCGACCTCCTCGCCGTTGAACAGCATCGGGGCCTCGTCCTTCTCGCCCTCGCCGATCACCACGACGCCGTTCATCGAGACGCTGTCGATCATCAGGCGCATCGCGTCGACCGCCGCCCCGTCGGCCGCCAGCTTGTCGCCGTGGCCGATCCAGCGCCCGGCCGCCAGCGCCGCGGCCTCGGTCACGCGCGCCATCTCCATGGCGATGTTGCGGTCTGGTCGTTCGCTCATCTCAGGACCTCCAGGATGTCGTCGGGCCGCGCCCCCTCGAACAGGACGCGGTGGATCGCGGCGTGATACGGCAGGGTCAGGTCGTGCTCGGCGGCCAGGCGGACCACGTCGCGGGTCGAGTCGACGCCCTCGACGGTCATCCCGCGGGACACCAGCTCGTCGAGGGTCTGCCCGGGCGGGTCGCCGGCGCCGACCATCTCGCCGTACAGGCGGTTGCGGCCCCCCAGCGACGTCACCAGTTGGTCGCCGATGCCGGCGAGCCCGAAGACCGTCTCGGAGCGTCCGCCCAGGGCGGTGATCAGCTCGACGAGCTCGTGGGCGGCCTTGGTGAACAGGGCCGCCTTCGCGTTCTTGTAGTCCTCCCCCGTGGGCTTGCCGAGGCCGTCGAGCAGGCCGAGGCCGATCGCGGCCACGTTCTTCATCATCGACGCGTACTCCACGCCGGCGACGTCGTCGGTGTACACGAGCTGATACGCGCGGCCGTCGAACGGGGCGCCGGCCTCGCGCGCCGTGGCCGCGTCCGCGCTCGCCCACACGCCCGCCGTCGGCAATCCCTGGGCGAGCTCGGCGGCCAGACACGGCCCGCCGACGGCCACGACGGGCACGCCGTCGAGCTCCTCGCCGTAGACCTCGGAGATCCGCAGGCCGCTCTCAGGCTCCAGCCCCTTGGCCACCGAGACGACCACGCCGGCCGCCGTCACGTGGTCGCGGACCATCCCCGCGAGCGATCGCGCCCCGTGGGAGTTCGCGCCGAGCACCGCGACCTCGGTGCCGCCCGCCGCCTCGGCCAGCTCCTCGGACCCGAACAGGCGGACGGCGTCGGGCATGTGCTCGGGCAGCAGGGGGTGCTTGCGCTCGTCCCGCAGCATCGCCAGGGCGCGGGCGTCGTGGGGGGTGGCCCACAGCGCGGTGTCGTGGCCGGCCCGCGCGGCGTGCATCGCGAACGCCGTGCCCATCGCGCCCGCGCCGAACACCGTCACCCTCACGGCCTCACGATACCGCCGCGGGTCTGGCGGCACCCTCCGGGGTAGGCTCCCTGGGATGACCGACGAGCGCCTGTTCCTGACCGTCGACGACTACGAGCCGGTCGCCCGCGAGCTCCTGTCCGAGGCGGTCTACGGCTACTACGCGGGGGGAGCCGGCGACGAATGGACCCTGGCGGAGAACCTGCGCGCCTTCGAGCGGTGGATGATCCGCCCGCGCATGCTCCGGGGGTCGGGCACGCCCGACACCTCGACCGAGCTGTTCGGCTCGCGCGTGTCGATGCCGGTGCTGGTCGCCCCCTGGGCCTACCAGTCGATGGCGCATCCCGACGGCGAGGAGGGGACGGCCCGGGCCGCCGCCGAGTCCGGCACGATCATGGTCGTGTCGACCACGGCGATGGACCAGGTCGCAGAGATCGCCGGCATCACCTCGGCGCCGAAGTGGTGGCAGCTGTACGTGATGCGGGATCGGTCCGTCACCCACGATCTGCTCGACCGGGTCGCGGCCGCCGGCTACGAGGCGCTCGTGTGGACGGTCGACTTCCCCGTGGCGGGGCTCCGGCACCGCGACGCCCGCACCGGCTTCGAGCTGCCGATCGGGCTGCCGACCTCCGACCTCGAGTTCGACCCCCACATGACGTGGGACGACCTCGGGTGGATCCGGGAGCGCGCGTCGGGGGTGAAGATCCTGGTCAAGGGGATCCTCACGGCCGAGGACGCCGAGCTGGCGGTCCAGGCCGGCGCGGACGGGATCTGCGTGTCGAACCACGGCGGCCGACAGCTCGATCGCGTCCCCGCCGGCATCACGGCCCTGCCCGAGGTCGCGGCCCAGGTCGCCGGACGGGTTCCCGTCCTGATGGACGGCGGCGTGCGGCGCGGCGTCGACGTGCTGACGGCCCTCGCCCTCGGTGCCGACGCCGTCATGATCGGGCGGCCGGTCGCGTGGGCCCTCGCGGTGGGGGGCGAGCGCGGCGTGCGCGACGTCCTGGGCATCATGGCCGGCGAGGTCGAGAACGCGATGGCGCTCGCCGGCTGCCGGACGGTGGCCGACATCACGCGCGACCTGGTGATGCCGGCGCCTCGATAGGGACGCTGGGGTTCACGTCCTACGCGATATGTCGTAGCGTGGCTGCTTCGGGAGGGGACGACTGGTGCGGAGATCCGTTACGACGCTCGCGCTGCTGGCGCTCGTCTGGTCGACGATGGCGTTCACGTCGACGGCCCAGGCCGTCTCGCCCACGCCGCCCGATCCGTCGTGGCAGACCGACGATATCGTGCGGGCGGTCGACTACGGCCGCGGCGCGATGTATCTGGGCGGGGCCTTCACCCACGTCAGGCCGGCGGGCGCCGCCCCTGGGCAGTCCGAGGTCGTTCGGCAGCACGCGGCGGCGCTCAAGCGCAAGACCGGCGAGCTGTTGCCCTGGGACCCGAACGTCAACGGGACCGTGCGGGCGATCGCCGTGTGGAAGCAGCGGGTCTACCTGGGCGGGGACTTCTCCTCGGTGGGGGGTCAGCCTCGCCGGAACCTCGCGGCCGTCAACGCGACGACCGGCGCGGTCCTGAACTGGGCGCCGAAGGCGAACCGGGGCGTCCATGCGTTCCACTTCGACGCCGCCGGCGGCCTCTACATCGGGGGCGCGTTCAGCCGCGTGAACGGCCAGCCGCGGGAACGCCTGGCCCAGGTCGACCGCAAGGGCGTGCTCACGGACTGGGCGCCCGTGGTCGGTCAGCTGGGCGGCACGACCTGTCCGCCGCGCTGCGCGCCCGTCGTGTTCACGATCGACCTGTCCACCGACTTCGAGACCGTGTACTTCGGCGGCCACTTCGGCTCGGTGAACGGCGCGAGCCGGGAGCAGGCCGCCGCCGTCGACGCCGTGACCGGCTCGCTGCGCGGCTGGGACCCCTCGATCTACGCGGCGGCGAACTGCCCGACCTGCATCCCGGCCGAGACCCACCGCGTGTACAAGGTGATCATCACCCCCACGAAGGCGTACACGTGCGGGGGCTACTGGCGCGTGTGGCACCAGACGAGGAGCTCGTTCAACGTGTACGTCACGAACCTCACCACCGGCGCGCCCGACCCGGTCTTCGCCGCCGGCACCGACGGCGACACGACGGGCTGCGAGCTGCGCAAGAACGTCCTGTACCTGGGCGGCCACTTCAACTACGTGGGGGCCGCCTGCTCACCGCACCCGCCCCCCGGCATCAACACGCAGAAGTGCACGGCGCTCAACTCGACGGTGCGACACCACGCGGCCGCGGTCGACGCGATCACGGGCGACCTGTTGCCGTGGCGGCCCAGCGCCAACTCGCACAACGGCATCTGGGGGATCGAGAAGGGTCCGAAGACCGTGGCCTTCTTCGGGCACTTCACGCGCTTCGGCGGCGTGGGCCAACAGGGGATCGCGCGCTACTCGTCGAACCTGGCCTGAGCCGGTAGCGAAGGCTCTCGCTGCCTTCGGTGAGCGGAACTCGAACAAGACGTTGAGTATCGTCGCCACTCAGGTATTGCGCCCGCGTTCAATGGTGTGCCAAGATTCGCCTCCCCCGGGAGCACGTTGCCGCGTCGAGCTCAACGGGGAGGAACATTGGGCAGGTGGACAGGCGCAGTGCCCACTTGGGTACTGTGGCTCATCTTCTTCGCGGTCGCATTCTTCGGTGTGCTCGTCCCGTATGGCCACCTTGGCCTCGCCGCACTACTGAGCGATCCACAGTACGGAGCAGCGCGTCTTGCGATATTCGGTGCGTTCGCTTTCTGGATAGTTGGCCGGCCACTTATGGTGTCAATCGTGGACGAAGCGCGCCCTCGAACACCTGAACCACCTGACGCTGGAGTAACGGTCGTTATCCCGTGTTACAACGCCGCCGACAAGATTGGAGACACCGTATCCTCATTGCTTCAACAGACACAGCGACCTCTTGAGATCGTACTCGTCGAGAACAATAGCGACGATGAAACGTGGGAAGCCCTGCAGGCCCTAGCGGTCAAGCATCCGGAGGTTCAAGCGTTCACGGTAGGTCGTCATCCTGGCGTGTATGCGGCGAGCGTCGCCATCAATCGCGGAGTGCTGCAGGCCAGCCACGACATCATCTTGCGTCTTGATGATGACACGAGCATCCGCCGTGATGCGGTCGCGCGAGCGGTTGCGGAGATGTACGCGCAAGGCGCGGTTGCTGTGGCTTGCAACCTGCGGACGTCGAACGCGGGCGCCACGGTTTGGACCAAGCTGCAATCCATCGAGTATCTGTTCGCGATGGATATCGATCGTCGGAGTCAGGCCGTCTTCGGCAGCATCCTCTGTTGTAGCGGGGGAATGGCTCTGTTCAGGCGCGACACGATCCTGAGGGGCGGCGGGTTCGTGTCACACCCCCGCGAGGTTTCAGAGGACATGGACATGACCCTCAAGCATCATCAACAAGGGCACGTCGCGATAGCACCAGAGGCGATCGGGTTCACCGAGGTCCCGTCCACGCTTCGCGGGTTGGTTCGTCAGAGATTTCGGTGGGGTATCAGCGGGACAGTCGCGCTCTATCTTCATCGCCGCGGGCTGCTCAACCGGTCGTACTGGTACTCCGGCGCGATCGGATTCATCGGACTGCCTCTGAGAGCTGCCGTCATGATTAGGGATCTGCTCGCACCGCTGTTCCTCCTCGATGTCTATCTGCTGCTCGCCCACGATGGGCCGTACTGGCTCGCCGCCCTGCTTGGTCTTCGCGTGGCGCTTATTTGGGTTCAGATGCTATTCATCAGACCAGCCCTTCACCGGCGTCCCAGCCTGCAGGGCCTTCGCTACTGGTGGCTCGGCCCGTTCTTCGTGCTGGTGTACGGCCCGATCTTGCTCGGTGCGCGTTTCGCGGGTACATGGGCGGGAGTCGCGCACGTGCGGGCACTCCGAAGACGGGGCGACTCCGTGAGGGGGCTGGAGCTCCGGCCCCCGCAGGGACGTGATCGTGTTGTCGGAGAGTCAGGAGACTGAGCCTGCCCTCTAGGCACTTCCCTCAGTTCAACTTGGACCCAGGCCCACCATGACGCTCTCCTCTTCCGTCTGACACGCTGAGCGCCATGTCCGGCTACGACCTGCACACCCACAGCACGCACTCCGACGGCACGAACACGATCGCCGAGAACGTGGCGCTCGCGATCGAGCGCGGGCTCGACGGCATCGCCGTCACCGACCACGACACCACCGCCGGCATCGCCGAGGCGTTCGCGGCTGCCGAGGGCACGGGCCTCGAGATCGTGCCCGGCATCGAGTTCTCCGCCGAGTATCAGGGAGCGAGCCTGCACGTGCTCGCGTACTGGATCGATCCGGCGAACGAGCCCCTACAGGCCGAGCTCCGGCGCCTGGTCGATACCCGCGAGCGGCGTGGCGAGATGATGATCGCCAAGCTCCAGGAGCTGGGCTACGACATCTCGTTCGAGCGCGTGCAGGAGATCGCGGGCGGCGGCCTGATCGCGCGCCCCCACGTGGCCGAGGCGATGGTGGAGGCCGGCATCGTGCCCGACACGAAGGAGGCCTTCGACCGCTACATCAGCGACGACGGCATCGCCTACGTGCCCAAGCACGCGCTCGACCCGATCCGCTCGGTCGAGCTGATCGCCGGCGCCGGCGGCATCTGCGTGCTGGCCCATCCGGGGATGTGGAAGGGCCAGGGATCGGTGCCCGACGAGCTGATCGAGGACATGGCGGCCGCCGGGATGTCGGGCCTCGAGGTCGACCACCCCGACCACGGCGACGAGCAGCGCGTCCACTACCGCGCGCTGGCCCAGCGACTCGACCTGGTGTGGACCGGGGCGAGCGATTGCCACGGGTCCCGCTACGGCTACCGGATGGGCTGCGACACCACCGACGCCGAGCGGTTCGCCGAGCTGAAGCGCCGCGCCGGGAGGTAGCTCCGTTGGCGATCGAGCGGCTGGTCGATCTGTCCGACGAGCGGCTCCGCGACTTCATGCATCTGCGCGACGTCGAGCTGCGCACGAAGGTCGAGGAGGCCGAGGGCCTGTTCATCGCCGAGGGCGAGAAGACGATCCATCGCGCCGTGGAGGCCGGGTACGAGCCGCGCTCGTTCCTGCTGATCGAGGCGTGGCTCGAGAGCGTGGCCGACCTCGTCGGCGAGGCACCGGTGCTCGTGGTGGACGACGCCGTGTTGGAGTCGACGACCGGGTTCCCGGTCCATCGCGGCGCCCTGGCCTCGATGTCGCGCCGTCGGTTGCCCTCCCTGGACGATGTGCTGGACGGCGCCGCGCGCGTCGTGGTCCTCGAGGACCTGAGCGACCACACGAACGTCGGCGCGATCTTCCGCAGCGCCGCCGCGCTCGGCGTCGACGGGGTGGTGCTGACCCCGCGGGCGGGCGATCCGCTCTACCGGCGGGCGGTGCGGACCTCGATGGGCGCGGTGTTCTCCCTGCCGTGGACGCGCATCCCCTGGTTCGAGGGCCCCGACCTGCTGCACCATGCCGGCCTGGAGCTGTTCGCGCTCACGCCCGCGTCCGACGCTGTGGACCTGCGCGAGGTCGTCGTGGCCGACCATCCGAGGCTGGCGCTCGCGGTCGGCAGCGAGGGTGACGGCCTGTCCGAGCGCTGGCTCACCGCCGCGGATCTGCGAGTGCGGATCCCGATGCACGGCGGCATCGACTCGCTGAACGTGGGCGCCGCCGCGGCGGTCGCCTTCCACGCCCTCGCGCCGCCTGGGTAGCATGCCCCCGTGGGCGCCTCGCCGATCGACCTCGTGTGCTTCGACATCGGCGGCGTGATGTACGACGACTCGATCTACGCGCGGTCGTGGAAGCGGGCGCTGCGCGAGTCGGGCGCGGAGTTCTCCGACGCCGACTTCGAGGCCGAGTACACGGCCGCGCGGGCCGCGCAGTCCGAGTCGTTCCGGCGCCGCTTGACCACGCGGTTCCTCGGCTCCGACCGCGACCTCGAGGCGGTCGAGGCCCGAGCCGCCACCTACTGGTCCTATCCGGCGACCGCGCTCTACGCCGACGTGGTGCCGTGCCTGGAGGCGCTCGAGGGCCGCTACCGGCTGGGGATCGTCGCCAATCAGCCGTCGTCGGTGCGGGCGGCGATGGACCGCGACGGCCTGTCGCGGTTCTTCCAGGTCTGGGGCGTGAGCGACGACCTGGGCCTCCAGAAGCCCGACCCGGCGCTGTTCACCCACGTGCTCGAGATGGCGGGAGCGAGTCCCGGCGACACGGTGATGATCGGCGACCGGCTCGACTACGACGTGCGGCCGGCGCAGCGGGCGGGGATGCGCACGATCTGGGTGCTGCGGGGCGAGGCGCCCGACGAGCCCACGCCGGCACAGCTCGCCGAGGCGGGAACCTCGGTGCCCACGCTGAAGGAGATCCCGGAGGTGCTGGAGTCGTGGACGAACGACGCATCCTGATCGTCGGCGGCGGCTTCGCGGGCATGCACGCCGCGATGCAGATGAAGCGGCTGACCGAGGCCGGGCACCGCGTCACGCTCGTGAACGCGGAGAACTTCATGCAGTACCAGCCGTTCCTGCCCGAGGTGGCCTCGGGGACGATCGACCCGCGGGCCGTGGTGGTGCCCCTGCGGCGGCTCCTGCGACACGCCCACGTGGTGGTCGGCGAGGTCACCGCGATCGACCACGCCGCGCACCGCGCGACCGTTCGCATCCCCGACGGGGGCGAGCTCGAGCTGGACTACGACGTCATCGTGCTCGCGGCGGGGTCGTGGTCGCGGGTCCTGCCGGTGCCGGGGCTGGCCGAGCACGGGATCGGCTTCAAGACGGTCGAGGAGGCCATCTACCTGCGCAACCACGTCTTGTCGCGGCTCGACGTGGCCGCGGAGACCGAGGACGAAGAGCTCCGGAGCGCCGCCCTGTCGTTCGTGGTGGTCGGGGGCGGGTTCGCCGGCGTCGAGGCGCTGGGCGAGCTGGAGGACCTCACCCGCGACGCCCTGAAGAACTATCCGACGCTGGCCTCGCACCGTCCGCGATGGACCCTGGTCGAGGCCGGGCCGAAGATCCTGCCCGAGCTGGGGGAGGGCCTGGCCGGCTACGCCCGCCAGCAGCTCGAGGCCCGGGGCATCGACGTCCGGCTCGATACGAGGATGACCTCGGCCGAGAAGGGCGTGGTCGAGCTCTCGGACGGCGAGCGGTTCGCCGCCGACACGATCGTGTGGACGGCGGGCGTGCGTCCCGCGCCGCTGGCGGCCGAGGCGGGGTTCCCCGTCGACGAGCGCGGCCGGGTCCGGGTCGACGAGCGGCTGCGGATGACCGGGCTCGACGACGCGTGGGCCGCGGGCGACATCGCCGCCGTGCCCGACGTGACCACCGGCGGCATGTCGCCGCCCACCGCGCAACACGCGATGCGCCAGGGGGCGCGCCTGGGCAAGAACCTCACGGCGTCGATCCTCGGCGGCGAGCTCGAGCCGTTCCGCTGGCGCAACGTGGGCGGGGTCTGCTCGCTGGGGCGGTACAAGGGCGTGGCCCAGGTGTACGGGGTGCGGGTCAGAGGGCTGGCCGGCTGGTTGATGCACCGCTCGTATCACCTGGCGGCCTTGCCCACGATCGGGCACCGGGTCCGGGTCGCGCTCGACTGGACGATCGCGCTGCTGTTCCCGCGCGACATCACGCAGCTCGGCGGGCTCCAGCACCCCCACGAGGCCTTCCGCCGCGCGGCGAGCCCCGACGAGGACTAGGCCCTCGAGTCAGCGCGCCCAGACCTCCGGGTCGTGGGCGAAGTGCACGCGCACCGGGTCGAACGAGCGCAGACGCTCCACCGAGGCCGCGTAGCCGGGATCGCGGGCGGCCGACGCGCCGGACTTCGAGGGCTCCGTCGCCCCCTCCCACTCGGCGCGTGACTGCACGGCCTGGCCCGCCAGGACGATCGTCCCCTCCGGGGTGTCCACCGCGAGGGACTGATGCCCGGCCGTGTGTCCGGGCGTGGGGATCAGGCGCAGCCCCGGCGCGACCTCGATCTCGCCGTCCAGGACCTCGTACGTCAGGCCGGGCGCGTCGATCCACTCCGCCACGGTGTAGTCCGGCTCGTGCACCATGGCCCATTCGGCCCGCTGGACGAAGATCGGCACGCCGCCGGGGATCCGCACGTTCTGGCCGCTGTGGTCGAAGTGCAGGTGGCAGTTCGCGACCCCGGTGACGTCGGCGAGCGAGATCCCGTGCTCGGCGAGGGCGTCGTCGATCGTCGTCACCCTCGGCGTGAACGTCGACTCGATCTCGGCGTTGCCCACGCCCGCCCCGTTGTCGAACAGGAAGACCCCGTCGCGATGCACGACGGCGTGCGCGTAGGAGGGCCACCACTCGCGCGCGAGCAGCTCCCGCTCGTCGGGCGGCAGGCGCAGCTCGGACACGAGGAACGCGATCACGCGGGCGTCGGTCACGGGCTCAATCTAGCGCGCCGCCGTGACGAGGCCCGCCGTCCATCCCGGCGCGCGGCCGTGCGGAGGCAGCTCGACGGCGTCGGCGTCGTGGCCGCTGCGGACGAGCACCCACGAGATCAGCGAGTTCGAGTTCCACATGTCGCCGGTACCGAGCTCGTCGCGGCCCCACGTGGGGGTCGGGACGTCCGGGACCAGCTCGAGCACCCGCTCGGCGAGGCCGGGGTCGGCGCTCAGACGCCGCGGTCCGCCGACCGCCTCGGCCACGTCGGGGATCGCGCCGTCCCGCCACCGACGCACCTCGTAGCGGAAGAGCCGCGACCGACCCAGCCACCGCAGCCCGACCGGACCGCCGGCCACGACGCCTCGGTCGGCGTCTCCGTTGCCCCACTCCGGGGTCATCTCGATCACGAAGCGATCCTCGCCGAGGCGCACCTCGAGAGCCGAGTGGTACAGGTCGAAGGGCTCGCGACGCCGATAGCGCGCCGCCAGGTTCTCGTACACGCGTCCGTTCCACCGGACGAAGCGGCCGCCGGCCCCCAGGGGGAGCCAGTACAGGTCGACGCCGGCGGGCAGGGCTAGGCGCCCTTGCGCCGCTGCTTCTGGAGCTCGCTCGCGGCCTTGAGGGCCTTCTGGCTCCGCACGATGTCGGGCATCTCCGAGCCGCTGGACAGCTCGTCGGCGGCCCAGCGCGTGAGGTCGCGGATCGACACGATCCCGATGACCGTGCCGGCGTCGACGACGGGCAGGTGGCGGATGTTGCGGCTCACCATGTGCTCGGCGGCGTCGGCCAGGTCGGTCTTGGACCCGATCGTCTCCAGATCGCGCCGGGTCATCCCGTGGGCCACCTTCACGGTGTGGGGGTCGCCCCCGGCCGCCACGAGGTTCACGATGTCGCGCTCGGTCACGATCCCGGCGAGCTTGGGCCCCTCGAGCACCACCACCGAGGAGATGCCGTTGGTGCGCATCATCTTCGCCACGTCGGCGAACGTGTCCTCGCCGTCGGCCGTCTTCACGTCGGTGTGCATGATGTCCGCGACCTGCATCGTGGGGCCTCCTCGGGCGCTGTTCGGTGGGGATGGCTAGCCTACCGCAGCGGCGCGATCCACCGGAGCGCGATGGCGCCGCGTGGGCACCCACGACGCGTTCAGGGCTCCCTAGGGTCGATTCCAAGCCTTCCCCGGAGTTGTACAGATATGTACGGAGATGTACGATACTGACCTCATGACGACGACGACGGCCAGCGACGCACGGGCCACCCTTCCGGGGCTGCTCGACCGGGTGCAGGCGGGGGAGGAGGTCACGATCACCCGGCACGGGCGACCGGTGGCGGTGCTCGTTCGGCCCGACGCCCTCCGCGTCCGACGGGCGGACGAGGCGCTGGAGGCGGCCGCCGCGATCCACGACGCGATCGTCGCGGGGCGGGGACGGAGACTGCCCACCTCCGCGATCGACGTGGCCCGCGCCGAGGAGTTGATCGCCGAGGTGCGGGCCGGACGCGAGGGTCGCTGACCCCATGGACGCGTTCGACGCCGACGTCTTGATCTACGCGACCGTTCCCGGCCATCCGCTCGGCCGGCGCGTGCTCGCCCTGTTCCCGGAGGAACCCCCCGACTCCGCCGACCCGCCCTCCGGCATCGGCTCGGTGCTCCTGATCCCCGAGACCCTGACCAAGTCGACCAGGGACGGGGTCACCGACGAGGTGGAGGCACTCGCGGCCCTGCTCGGCAGGCTCGACCTGCGGCCGGTCGACGAGGCGGGCGCAGCGCTCGCAGCGGCGCTCGGCGCCGTGTACGGACTGCGCGCCGCGGACTCGGTGCACCTGGCGACGGCGGTCGGCGCCGGCGCGGATCGGTTCCTCACGAACAACGAGCGTGACTTCCCCCGCTCGATCTCAGAGATCGACGTCACGTACCCCGCCGACCTCCCCGACCCGTGAGCCGTCGGGCCCCGGCGCAGCCCTGGGGCTAGCCTTCGCGACGCAGGTCGCTCCGGTCCGAGGCCGCGACGAGTCGCCTCGCGAGTTCGGCGGCGATCACGTCCCTGCCGGGTTCTCCGCCGATCCCCACGTCGACCCCGAGCGTGCGACCGACGCGCTCAACGAGCTCCGGCCCTGCCCCGTAGCGCCGACTACGTCCTGCCCCATCGGCCCGCAGTAGCCCCGCGGACACGCCGGCACCGAGGTCGTTCGCAGCGGTGGCCGGGTTCACGTCGGCGAGGGGTCGGTAGTAGCGGGAGGTGACCTCGCGATCGAAGTAGGCATCCCAGACGGCGTTCACTACCCGTGGCGCGAGATGGGCGTCGGCCACCAGCTGCTCCATCGCCGTCCAGACCATGCCTTCGACGCGCTCTCGCAGATCCAGGGCTCTGACCTGGTGTAGCTGGGCTTCCATGTGGGCTCGGACGAAGTCTGTAGCGTCGGCTTCGAGGTCGAAGACCGCGCCGAGGCAGGTGAAGGCCCCGTAGTAGTCGGAGACGTGGCGACCCCACCACTCCTCCAGCGACGTGAACTCCGTCAGCTGGAACCCTCCGCGATACATCGCCAGGGACGCGCACACCCTCGCCGTCCGGCCGTTTCCGTCGGAGAAGGGGTGGATCGCCGCGATCGCCACATGGATCCAGGCCGACGCCATCGCCGGGTGGGGATGGCCCGACGTCATGACACGGCTCGCCATATCGACGAGGGTCGGCACCTCGGCGGCCGCCGGCGGGGCGAAGATCTCTTGCCCCGTGGTCCGGTCCATCAGGAAGGCCGGGCCCGAGCGCAATCGTCCAGCCCCGGCCGCGAAGTTCCCGGCCAGGACGCGATCCTGCAGGGTGACGAGTAGCTCGCGATCCCAGGAGAAGTTGGCATCGTCGGCGCGGCGCAGCACGAACCCCATGGCGTCGCGATACCCGAGAACGAGGTCGACGTCGCCGCTCGCCACGTCCGCCGGACGTTCGCCGGCGAGGATCCGACGCACCTCGTCCACGGTCACGGGCACGCCCTCCATCGAGGTGGACGCCGCTACGGCCTCGGATTCCAGGTCACGGCGAAGCCGGCCCTGCCACAGTCGAGGCAGGGGTCCTCGGTAGCCCAGCAGTTCACGCCAGCGGTCGAGTTCGCCGGCGAGCTCCGTGAGCGGCTCGGGGTCGTAGGGCAACAACATCGCCCTCGCATCCTACCAATAATCGTATAATCGTTCAAACGTTTAGACGATTGGCCGATTTAGACGATGAGATCGGGGCGTGATCGGGGCGATCCCTCAGTGGTCGCTGACGCCGGAGAAGTTGAAGGCCTCGACCTTGAGCGCGGGCACCCGTGAGGCGCTGAAGAAGAACTCGCTCGCCAGCTCCGTCTCAGAGCCGATCGCCGAGACCTCCGACAGGGCCTGAAGGATCGACTGGGTGAAGCGGAAGTTGCGCACCGGCCCGGCGATCTCGCCGTGCTCGATCAAGAACGTGCCGTCGCGGGTCATCCCCGTGATCGATGATTCCACCGGGTTCACGACGTTGGAATAGTGGAACCGCGTCACGAGCACGCCACGCTCGGTGCCCGCGATCATCTCCTCCACCGAGGCGTCGCCGGTGGCCATGAACAGGTTGAGCGGGAACGGGCCGTCGGGGTTGGGCGGAGGCAGGCCGTGGCCGGTGGAATCGCGGCCGGCGCCCTTGGCGGTGCGCCGGTCGTACACGGCCTCACGGAAGACCCCATCGCGGATCAGGTCGACGCGCCGGCGCGGCACGCCCTCGAAGTCGAAGGGGGAGCCGAGGGTGTCGGGATCGGCGCCGTCGTCCCAGATCGACACGCTCGGGGCGGCCACCTGCTCGCCGGCGCGTCCGCTGAAGCACGAGCGGCCCTCCTCGTAGCCGCGGCCCCCGAACCCGACCCAGGCCAGGAAGCCGATCAGCGTCGAGGTGGCGGCCGGCTCGAGCACCACGGGGTACACGCCGGCCTCCAGCTCGCGGGGCGCCTGGGATGCGACGGCCTTGGCGCCGGCGCGTTCGCCGATCGCCGCGGCGTCGATCGATCCGGTCGAGGCGGCGAACCGCTCGGCGAACCCGCTGCCGTGGTCCCCACCGGTCACCACCGTGGTGAGCGAGGCCATCGTCGAGGGCGACCAGCAGAACTGGCCCTCGCTGGTGGCAACCCCCAGCTCGGCGGCCTGGGTCTCGTAGGCGCCGGCGGCCGTGAAGCCCTCGGGCGTCGTCGCGATGAGCGCGGCGACCTCCTCGGCGCGATCCTCGGGCGAGCTCGAGGCCGTGGCCTCGTCGAAGCGGGCGCTCGTGTCGGTGCACGGGCGCGGCCGGCGCGAGCCCGGGCCACATCGGGTCGGGGGCCGCCACGTCGGCCATCTCCTTGGCGCTGCGGGCCGCCCGCACGGCTCCCTCGGGCGACCAGTCGTTCGCGGACGCCACCCCCACGCGACCCTTGATGACCACGCGCACGTGCAGCCCGGTGTCCTCGCGGTGCGTCGATCTGATGGATCTGGCTGTTGGCGAACCGGGTGAGCCCGCCCCAGTCGTGGACGAACAGCACCTCGACCCCGTCGACGCCGGGGAGCTCCATCGCGGCCTCGGCCGAGCGGCGGAAGGCGTCGGGCCCGATCAACCCGGGCATCAGCGCACCCCGACCTGCACGTCGCGGAACCGCGCCGGGCGAGGTCCCGTGGCCGACGCGTCCGACCTGGCCCGGCTGGCCCTTGCCGCAGTTGGGCGTGCCCCACACGACCCACTCCTCGCGGCCGGCCACCGCGTCGCACGAGCCCCAGAACTCGGGCGTGATGCCCGTGTAGTTCGGGTTCTTGTACATCGTCGTCAACGTGCCGTGCTCGATCCGCCACGCGGCCTCGCATCCGAACTGGAAGTTGATGCGCTTGTCGTCGATCGACCACGACTGGTTCGTGGTCATGAAGATGCCGTCGTCGGTGTCGCCGATGATCTCGGCGAGGGAGCCCTCGCGCGGCTCGATCGAGATGTTGGTCATCCGGATCAACGGCAGGTGACTCCACCCGTCGGCGCGGCTGGTCCCGTTGGAGGCCTGGCCGACGACGCCGGCGGTCTCGCGGCTCGTGAGGAAGTTCTCGAACACGCCGTCGACGATGATCGGCGTGCGCTGGGCCGGCACCCCCTCGTCGTCGTAAGCCGAACGTGCCGAGCCCGCCCGGCAGCGTGGCGTCGGCGGTGATCGAGACCAGGGGGCTGGCGTAGCGCAGGCGCCCCCGGTCGCCCACCGACAGGAACGACGAGCCCGCGTAGGCCTCCTCCATGCCGAGGACCCGATCGAGCTCGATCGGGTGGCCGATCGACTCGTGGACCTGCAGCTCCATCTGCCCGGAGTCCAGGATCAGCGTGGTGACCTCGCTCGGGCACTCGGGGGCCTCGAGCAGGGCCACCGCCTCGCGCCCGGTGCGCTCGGCCTCCTCGATCAGGCCCAGCGAGCGGACGTGCTCGTAGCCCGCGGCCTTGATGTGCCCGCGGAACGAGTTGGGATACGAGCGGCGCTGCACGTCGTCGATCGCCCACGGCCGTCGCCTCGATGCCGCCGCCCGACATCACGACCACCTGGTCGATCGCGGCGCCATCGGAGGAGGCGAACCAGGTCGATCGCCGGAACAGATCGATGCCGGCCTCGGCGAAGCTGACGCCGGGGACGCCCTGCATGCGCCGGGTGGCCTCCATCAGCATGGCCACCTTCTCCTCGAGCGGCACGAGGAACGGGTCCTCGATCATCGGCGCGCGCCACGAGTCGACCACCGGCTCGACGGGGGAGAGCTCGACGGGCTCGCCGGGCAGGCGGTGCGCCGCGCGCGCGATCCGGACCGCCAGCTCGGCGGTCCGCGTCGACCTCCTCCTCGTCCAGCCGCGAGGTCGCGGCGAATCCCCACCGGCCGCCGACCAGGACGCGCACGCCGACCCCGGTGGACATGGAGCGCTCCACGCCCTCCATCTCCTGGTTCCGCACGGTGAGCGACTCGGTCTCGTCGGTGCCGGTCCGCGCGTCGGCGTAGTCGGCGCCGGCCCTTCGGGCCGCCTCGACCGCCCTCCTCGCGACGTCCAGCACCTCGCCCCCAGTCAACGATGTCCGGACCGAAGGGCCCGACGGGTTCGGGGCATCCTACCCGAGGCTCCCCACGGAGCGTGGGGTAGCGTCGGGATGAGGAGGCGAGGTCGACGATGCACGACGATCCAGTCGTGACGGGCAAGATCGCCCGGGCTCACCTGCGGGAGTTCCCGGACTGCGACGAGCGCCTCGAGCTGATGGAGCGCGAGGCCGAGCTGGTCGTGCGCCGTTGATCGACGGCCGCTGGTGGAGCCTGCTGCACGTCGTCGGGGCCTTCGGGTTCCTGGCGGCGCACGGGGTGTCGATCGCCGTGGCGATGCGGCTGCGGCACGAGACCGATCCGGCACGGTGCCGCACGCTGCTCGCGCTGTCGCGGTCGGCCCGCCCCTGGATGTACGGGTCGCTCGTGCTGCTGCTGGCAGCCGGGATCGTGCGTGCCGACCAGCTGCACGCCTGGACCCAGCTGTGGGTGTGGGGCTCGCTCGTCCTGCTCGCGCTGCTCCTGGGGGCCGCCGTGGGGCTGGCGATGCCGTACTACGCGGCCGTGCGGCGGGCGGTGGCGCCCGAGTCGACCACCTCGATGCGGGAGCTCGCGGACCTGCTCGCCTCACCCCGGCCGCTCGTGATCCTCGGTGTCGAGACCGCCGGACTCCTCGTCATCGTGTGGCTGATGGTGTTCCGACCGATCTGAGCCGGCTCACGTCCCCGCGATGTGCACGAGCAGCAGCTGGCCCCCCTCGCCCCTGGCGGAGTCGATCTTCAGGCTCGGCCCCTGCTGGGACACCTTGGTGTCGTGGGCCTGGACGTCGAGCAGCCAGTAACCGTCGCCGAAGAAGTCGCTGACGTCGATCACGCCGCTGGACTCCCACACCCCGCGACCGCCGCCCACGCCGATCACGTGGTCCGACGGGTCGAGCCGGGCCACCGAGGTGACGACGCCGCTGCCCAGGTCGTATGCGCGCACCCGTGCGTAGCCGGACTTGGCCCCGTTGCGGTCCTCCTGGATCACGAGGGTGGTGTCGTTGATGCCGAGGTTGTCGGGGTTGTAGATCGCGTCGCCGGCGTCGCCGTCGAGGACGACCTCGAGGGTGGCGCGGCGGGGGCTCGCCGGGTCGACCGTGAGCCGGTAGATCCGTCCCTTGGTGGTCTGGCTTCCCTTGGCCCCGGTGTCGGACAGATAGATCACCCCCGGGGTGCCCGGGTCGTGGGCCGCGTCCTCGATGCGGACGAAGTTGAACGAGCCCAGGCGCTCGGCGACCTCGGTTCAGCTGGAGGCCCGAGTAGCGGGCTGCGCCCTTGATCGACACGAAGCGGCCGTCCAGGGACTCGCCCTTGGCGATGTCGTCGGCCGACGGGTCGCCGTCGCCCTGATCGTCGGGCACCCACACGGTGAAGCTGCCCTTGCCGCGGATCGCCTTGGCGAACGACGCGCTGAAGTACGAGTAGGCCTGCGAGCGAAGGCGGAACGAGTCCTCGGCGAGGAACGTGACCGCCTTGGACAGCCCCTTGATCGGCACGACGTTCTCGTGGTTGAGGTGGCCGAAGTGCGGGGTCTCGATCACGCGCCCGGTGACGGCGTTGACCGCGATCGAGATGCCGCCCTTCGGCGTGCCGATCCACTCCTCGCCCGTGAAGAACCATGGCGTGCCCCGGACCGTGTCCAGGGTGGCCGAGCAGAAGTACTGGTATCCCTCCGACCCGTCGAGCAGGTAGCTCGCGGCCACCACCTCGCCGCTCGCGTTGAGGGTCAGGTGCGAGATCCGGGCGTCCGATGGGTCCCCCCACTCGTGCGCCGTCTCGTGGTTGATGAAGACCTCGAGCCGTGAGGCGGCGCTGGCGTAGGCGCCGATGCCGTCGGGCACCCCCGAGAACTGGAAGCCGCCGAGCCGCCCGCCGACCACCTCGCCGGCCGTGAGGATCGGCGTGATCGTGGTCCCGGCGTCCGTGGAGACCAGCTGCGGGCGCGCCGAGGTGATGAACGGCGCGCGGGGCGCCTGGGGTGCGGCGGCGACGGGCTGGAGCACGGCCCCGACGAAGATGGCTCCGATCGCACCTGCGACTCCCCGTCTCATCCGACTCTCCCTCTGGGCGAACGTGTCCGGGCAGCCTATGCCTCGTCCGACCCCCGGCGCCAATCGGATCGGGGCGTCCTCGAGTGGCGAAGATGTTCCTCAGGCCGGGGGCCGGTCGCCGAGAACAGGGCGCTCGAGCCCGCGACCTCGATCTCCACGTCGCGGAACGACTCGCTGAGGATCGCGTGAAGCCCGTCGGCCGTGTCGTCGAGGTTGTCGAAGCCGCCCTGCTTGTTGGCCGCCTTCAGGAAGGCGCGGGCCGGCCGCGTGTGCGACCCACCCGTGCCGAGCACCGTGCCGCCGAAGAACACGCCGTCGGGGGTGAGGACGTCGGCGATGTTGCGGACGGCGGTCGCCTTGTTCGACATGGGGCCGCGGAGGCAGTGCATGACGAAATTGAGCGCCGCGGAGTCGAACGGGCCCGCCACCGGCAGCGGCTTCATCACGTCGGCCTCGACCGTCACCGGCGTCATCGAGGCGAGCCGCTTCGACGCGCGCTTGAGCACGTGGCGGTTGGGGTCGAGGAGGGTGATCTCGGTCCCCGAGGGCGGCCGCGCCTCGTGGATGAAGTACCCGGTGCCGGGCCCGACGTCGACGTGCCGATGCCCCATGAGGCGGCGATAGCGATCGACCGCGGGTCGGATCGGCGTCTTCAACACGGCCGGTCCCATGAACCTGAGGACCCATACGTCGTAGATCGCGAGCATCGCGGGGTTGTATCCGGCCTGACCCTTGTACGACGGATCACTCCGCTCCATCCCGGGACCTCCTGCAGGGTGTGAACGCGTCCACGCTACGCGGCGAGACCGGCCGGGTCACGGGTGCCTGCCTCCATGGGGCCACGAGTGCCTGCACGAGTCGGGAGATCTGGGTCGTCCGACCGATGTGAAGCGTCCGGCGCCGGTGGGATGATGCCCGCGACCGAGGACCCCAGGAGGACCATTGCCCGTCGAACGCGCCGCCGATCATCCGATATCCGAGCTTGCCGGGAACGCGATCACGAGCCTCGCGGGGCCCTCGCGCGGCGCCGACGAGCTCGCCCTGTTCCGCACGGTCCTGCCGCCGGGCGACTCGGTCGTCGTGCCGATCGGCGCCTGGCACCCCTTCGTCGCGGACGACGCCGGCGCCACGCTGATCGTGACGATGGTCGGGGGGACCCGGCTGATCCGCGAGGACGGCACCGAGATCGTGCCCCCGTGGGTGGGGTGATGGCGACCTACGTCGCCGGTGTGACGCTGTTCGACGGCAAGTCCGTCCGCACGGCCCAGGGCGTGCTGGTCGACGAGGGACGGATCGCGTGGACGGGCCCCCACCGGCGCAGCACGAGGGCCGCGAAACAGGCCGAGGAGATCGACGGAGCCGGGATGACGCTCACCCCCGGACTGATCGACTGCCACGTCCACCTGCAGTACGACGGGGGGGCCGACTTCGAGGGCGAGGGCCGTGCGCTGACGCCCGCCCTGGCGGCGATCAAGGCCGTGAACAACCTGGGCCGCCACCTCGATCACGGCGTGACGACGGTGCGCGATCTCGGCGGGATGGACTCGATCTGCTGCGAGGTCGGCGTCGCCGTCGAGGACGGGATCGTCGAGGGGCCGCGCGTGCTCGCGGCCGGGCGGGCGCTCACGATCAGCGGGGGACACGGCCACAACGTCGCGTTCGCTCGCGAGGTCGACGGCGCGGACGCGATCCGCACCGCGGTGCGCGAGGAGATCCGCGGGGGCGCCCTCGCGATCAAGGTCGTGGCGACCGGCGGGGTGCTGACGCCGGGCATCGGCGCGACCTTCACGGCGTTCACCCCCGAGGAGCTCGCGGCCGCCGTGGACGAGGCCCACAAGTGGGATCGCGGCGTGGCGGCGCACGCGATCGGCGCGGAGGGGATCTTGCAGGCGGTCCGGGCGGGCGTCGACTCGGTGGAGCACTGCAACCAGGTGAACGCCGAGATCGTGCGGGAGATGAAGGCGCACGGGACGTTCCGCTCGCCCACGCTCATGGCGCTGCGGGGCATCGTCGATCACGCCGACGAGGTGCCCGCCTACGCCGTCGAGAAGGCACGCACGCTCGCCGACGAGTCGGCCGTGTCGCACCGGCGGAGCGTCGAGGCGGGGGTCCGGCACGTGTGCGGCACGGACGCCGGCACGCCGTTCAACCCGCACGGCAATGCCCCCGAGGAGCTGATCGAGATGGTGGCGGGCGGCATGACGGCGACGACGGCGATGCGGGCCGCCACCGCGAACGGAGCCGAGCTGCTCCGGCTACCCGAGGTCGGCGCGATCGCCGAGGGGATGGCCGCCGACATGGTCCTGTTCGACCGCAACCCGATCGAGGACATCGAGGCCCTTCGCGAGCCGGTCCTCGTGATCAAGGGCGGCGCGGTCGTCCGCGACTTCCGCTAGCCCTCAGGGCGCGCGCAGCGCCCGGTCCAGCGCGTCGACGGCCGCGTCGATCGAGCCGAGCTCGGAGGGGGAGAGGACCTCGAGGGAGGCGCGCAGAGCCGCCACGCGGCGCGCCCGGCCCCGTTTCAGCGCGCGCACCCCCCGCGGCGTGGCGACGACGACCACCGCCCGGTGCGTCGTCGGGGTCCGGACCGCGCGTGACGTAGCCGTCGGCTTCCAGCGCGTCGACCAGCCGGGTCATCGTCGGCGGCTCCACCTGCTCGGCGAGTGCCAGCTCGCCGATCCGCCGCGGCCCGCCGAACACCAGGACGGACAGCGCAGACAGACGAGGCGCCGAGAGTCCCAGCGCCTCGTCCTCCACGCGCAGACGACGCAACAGGTGGATCGCGGCCGAATGGAGCCGGTCGGCGACCGCGTCCACATCTCGCGCTGGGGAAGTCCGTCTTGACGTGGGCATCTATATTTAGTTAGGCTACACAAATACAAGCATGGGAGGCACCCCATGGCAAGCACCCCCGAGGCACTGTTCGACGCGATCGAGCGGGACGACGAGGAGGCGGTCCGCGCCATCGTCGAGGCCGACCCCTCCGCGGCGAGGGCCCGTGACACCGAGGGCGTATCGGCGTTGATGCGGGCGCGCTACCGATCGCGCCCCGGCGTGATCGCGGCCGTCCGAGCGGCCGTGCCCGACCTCGACGCGTTCGAGGCCTCGGCGCTCGGCGAGATCGCACGGCTGGCGGTCGTGCTCGACGAGGACCCCGACCGGGTCGGTGCCTACTCGGCAGACGGGTTCACGCCGCTGCACCTGGCGGCGTTCTTCGGCGCTGGACGTACCGCGGGGCTCCTGCTCGATCGAGGCGCCGATCCCGACGCTCCCGGCCGTGGATGGATGACCGGCACACCGCTGAACTCGGCCGCGGCGTCGAGCAGCGCCGACATCGTCGTGGCCCTGCTATCGGCCGGCGCCGACCCGAACGCTCGTCAGGCCGCGGGGTGGACGCCGCTGCACTCGGCGGCCCACAACGGGGATCTCGCGAGCGTCGACGCCCTCCTCGCCGCCGGCGGGGATCCGGCGGCCGCCAACGACGAGGGGACGAGCGTCCTCGACATGGCGATCGGGCGAGGGGACGGAGGCTGCGTCGCCGCGATCCGCGCGGCGCTCGCCTAGTCCCTCAGCTCCTTCTCCCACATCGTCAGTACCTCGATGTACGCGTCGCTGCCGCCGTCGTCGCGTGGGAGCGTCCCGGACTCGATGAAGGGCTCGGGCCGGCGCTCGCGCCAGCCCATCCACGTGTAGATCGCCCGGCCCGCGGCGTAGGGCGGGCCGATGCCGGCGAAGAACACGACGCGTGGGACGCCCGCGCGGCGTGCCTCGGCCTCCATCGCCCGCATCAGGGCCGGGCCGATCCATCGCCCACGCGCCGACGGGATCACCCACAGGTCCTCGGCCCAGGCGGCGCCTCGGCCCTCGAGCATGGAATCCAGGTCGCGCTCGTCGGGGAGCTGCAGCTGGATGTGGCCGGCCGGCTCGCCGTCGAGCCACGCGATCAGGTAGGGGCCGTGGCCGTCCTCCTGGTGGGTGAGACGTTCCTCGTGGATCATCCGGGGCCGATCGGGGAACGCCGCGCAGAGCCGGTCGAGCTGATCCGGACGGCCGCGACGGACCCGCACCTCGGCGCCGACCCGGGCGGTCATGCCCCGATGGGCGCGACGTACGGCTCGAACGTGTAGGACTGGGCCACCGAGTCGCAGGGATTGCCGCGGCCGAAGGTGATCCGGCCCATCGTCACGTCGGCCACGCACCAGAACACGGTCTTCTCGCCCGGGTGATCGGCGTCGGGGTGGCGGCAGATCGCGTTCGGGTGGGTCTCGTGATCGGACAGCATCGCCCGCATCGAGGCCTCGGTGATCGACCCGGGCCGCTCCGCGGCGAGCAGCTCCTGGGCGCGCGCCAGGCGTTGGGCCGAGCGCACCGCGTAGGCCGGGTCGGCCTCGTAGCCGAGCATCCGGTCGCACACGTAGTGGTTCGTGTGCGCGAGATGGTCGGCGTCGTCGAACCCGGTCACCTCGGCGTCGGTGGCGCTGCCCTCGACGTTCGCGAGCTCCCCCGCGGCGCTCGACAGGACGTTGTTGTAGGAGGACGCGCGGTCGGGCCGCAGCGCCATCGCCACCATCTCCTCCAGCGAGCGCGCGCGCACCATCTCGAGCACCTGATGCGACCGGCTGATGCCGACCCGTTCGTCGTTGGGCGAGAGCTCGTTGCCCGTGAGCGAGAGCCCGGCGTCGTTGAACCCCACCGAGAGCCAGGGGATCCCGCCCAGCTGGAACACCACGGGGTCGCCGGGCACGCGGATCTCGATCGCGCAGATCAACGGCTCCATGTCCGGGTCGAGGTCGTTCGTGTGCCCGACGATCAGGTGGCCGCTCGCGGTGGCGCGAGGCCCGGCGACGAGGTCGCTGCAACGGCCCTGCGTGCCGCGGGCCTTGGGGTCGTACCAGAGCTCCTCGATCGAGGCGGCGAACAGCTCGGTGCGATCGACGCCGGCGCCGTCGGCCACGCCGTCGAGCTGGGTCACGAGCCACGGGAGCCGCGGCTCGGTGAACGCGCGGTAGGCGAGGGCGAGTCCGAGCTGATCGTCCCTGGATCGGCCGGCGGGGAGGTCGTCGAATGCGGTCGCGAGCTCGGCACGGATCTGCGCGCGACCCTCCTCGCCCATGCGGCGACCCACCTCGGCGTGTGAGCCCTCGACGCGCAGAACGGGGATCGGGGCGTGCGTCATCACGTCGAACTACGGGCCGGCCGGCATCGGCGGGAGCGGGGGAGCGGCCGGCACGGCGGAGGCGCCCGAGGACTTCGCCGCCCGGTACCCGGCCACGATCAGCGCCCCGAGCCCCCAGCCGGCCGCCACCCAGAAGGCGAGGCCGCCCAGGAACGGCACGAGCCCGACGAGGCGCAGGATGCCCCATCCCAGCAGGAACGCCAGGAAGCGGTGGGTCGGCGGCTTGAGGATGAGGCGGCCCAGGGCGAGCGCACCCGCGACGTAGCCGACGAGGTAGACGAGCCCCAGGGACAGCAGGACGGCCACGCCCAGGAGCGCGGTGACGATGATCACGACGGCGATGAACGACATCACGGGCACACCGAACAGCCCCACGGCGCCCCACCCGATCGTGGGCCCGACCCGCTGCCGGGCGGCCTCCGCGGACGCCTCGGCGGCGCGGGGCAGGGCGAGCGTGAGCGCGAGGCCGATCAGGAAGGTGGCCAGCGACGTGCCGAACCACCAGGCCAGTCGGCTCGCGACCCCGAAGGCGTTCAGGTTGACGTCGAAATCGGTGCTGTTCACGTCGCCCGCGACGGATGCCGTCTCGGAGATCTCGGGGGCCCGAGACGAGTTGATGTTGCCACCGATCGTGGCCCCGTCCTCCACGACCACGAGCCCGTTGAGGACCGTGACATCGCCGCCGACGGTCCCCGAGACGGTGAGGTCGCCGTTGAAGACGGTCACCGAGTTCGTGACCGTGCCGTCCACCACGGCGTCGCCGTCGAAGATCACGGCGTCGACGAACGTGACGTTCTTCGGCACGACGAGTTGTCCGGTGAGCACGACGAACGCATCGGATCCCCCGCGGGATTGCGCCACGGCGGTTCCCGCGAGCGTCAACACCAGCATGGTCGTCATCCCGACCACCGTGAACCATCGTCGTGCGCGCATCCGGCCTCCCGTCTCGCCAAGGCTATCGCGCACCCCGGCGCCGGTCACGGGCGGATCACGGTGAAGGCGTGGAGCGTGCCGTGGGAGTCTGCGACGTAGAGGGCGTCAGCCGCCACGGCGGGGCCGCCGGCTCCCAGCGAGTCCAGTCCCGTGGACCACGGGCCGCCGCAGTCGTCGGCCGGCGCGCAGTCCTGGGGGATCGCCGCGGCCACGCCGCCCGCCGAGGCCGTGTAGACCACGCCATCGCGGATCACCGGGGTGAGCAGGGGCTCGGATCCCAGCTCGATCGACCGCACGGGCGGGCACACGCGGATGTCGCAGCTGACATCGAAGACCCACATCGTCCCGTCCTCGTCGGCGACGTAGATCTCCTCGCCCGCGACGCGCGGCCGCGCGATCGTGCCGGGGGCGATGCCGCCGCCGGGGCGGAAGGTCCCCGACCAGGTCGGCAGGCACGAGATCTCGCACGACAGCGGGAAGGCCATCACCGATCCTCGGGCGATCGCGTAGGCGAAGTCACCGGCGACCGTCAGTCCACCGACGGGGCCGTCCGTCGTGCCGATCCACAGGGGAGCACACGGGGTGCCGCACACCGTGGGGAACGCGTACACGCCTCCGGCGCCCGAGGCCGACCCGACGACGATCACGCCTCGCCCGCTCGCGGGAGGTCCGGGCGCGGCGGGCCCGGGGAACGCTCCCGTCCAGGCGGGCGGGCAGACCAGGTCGCTGGAGCCGCAGGCGGCCGGGAACGCGTAGAGCGCGTCGGACGCCGCGTAGGCGAAGTCCTCGTTGAGCACGGGCGGCGACACGGGACCGGCGCCGGCCAGGCCCACCCAGGACGGTGGGCAGGCTGCGCTGTCGCAGCGCTGTGGGAACGCCAGGAGTTGGCCGTCGGAGGTGCCGACGTAGACGCGCCCCAGGTCGGCGACCGGATCGGACATCGGCCCTCCGGCGATGCGGGTCCGCCACACCGGCCGGCACGCCCCCTCCCCGATCGGGCACGGCACCTGATAGGCGGCCAGCCCGTTCCTCGTGCCGATGAACAGGAACCCGTCGTCGATCGCGGGCGTGGTGGCCGGCCCGGCGCCTGCCCGGCTCGTCCACGCGGGGGAGAGCCGTTCGACGTTGGCCCGCGACAACGGCTCGACCTCTGCTCCACGGACCCATCGGATCAGCCCGCCGACGCCGGCGATCAGGCCCACGGCGGCGACGGCGACGACCGCGTACCGGATCAGGCGAGGCCAGTGGTGGCGGGCCAGGGCACGAACGTCTTCGGGCCGCAGGTGGGCCCCGTGCGGCCGTGGAGGGGCCGAGGTGCGGGGTGGGTCGTCGAGCGCCATCCCGACATCGTGGCGCATCGGGGTGCTCGGCGTCCCGCCCTACCCTGTCAGAGCCGGTCGGTAGCGTGAGCGGGTCGACTTCCCCGACAGGAGGCCCGCATGAACGTGCAGATCGGCATCGCCCTCGTGGCGCTCGCGCTCGGCGTGGCGATCGGCATCGCCGTCGCCGCCCGCCGGAACGCGGAGACGCGCGAACCCGATGCACAGCAACAGCTCTCCCGGATGGAGGCTCGCCTGGAGATCCAGGCCGCCGAGATGCGGCGCATGGCCGATTCGTCATCGAACCGCGACCTGGGCGCCGAGCAACTGCGCGCGGGCCTCGAGAACACCCGACGGGCCCTCGAGGCCCTGCAGGTGCACGAACGCGACCGACGCGTCGTGGACGCCGAGCACCACGAGGTCGTTCGGCGCCTGTCCACCGTCCTGGCGGGCGGTGCCGCGAAGGGGCGGGCGGGCGAGAACGTGCTCCGCGACCACCTCGCCGAGCTGCCCCCGGGGATGCTCGCGACCGACTTCCGCGTCGGCGGCAAGGTCGTCGAGTTCGGGCTCCTGCTCCCGGATGGTCGGCGGCTGCCGATCGATTCGAAGTGGACGGCCCTGGCCGAGTTGGAGGCCCTCGAGGCGGCCGACGATCCGGCCGAGATCGAGGCGGCGTCACGCGCCGTCGAGAAGGTGGTGGCGCTGCGCGCCAAAGAGGTCGCGCAGTACCTCGACCCCAGCGTGACGGCCCCCGTCGCGGTGGCCGCGGTGCCCGACGCCGCCTACGCCGCATGCCGGCGGGCGCACGCCGACGCGTATGCGCGTGGTGTCGTCGTGGTGCCGTACGGGTCGGCGCTGCCGATCGTGCTGTTCCTGTACTCGCTCGTGCGCCGCTTCGGCGACGCCGCCGACGTGCAGGCGAGCCTCGCCGAGGTCGGCTCGCTGCTCGACGCGATGGACACCGTGGTCGAGAACAAGTTCGCGCGGGCCGGCGTGATGATCGCGAACGGGGCCGACGAGTTCCGCTCGCACCTGGGCAAGGCCCGCGGCTCGATCGCGAGGGCCACCGCGGGCGAGGCGTTGGAGCCGGCGCAGGCCGAGGGGCTCCTCACGGTCATCTCGTCGCGGTAGGCAGGGTGCTGCGACCCCGGCGGGAACGTGGATAGGCTCGGCCGATGACAGGTTCGATCGTCGCCCATCGCCGACCGACGACCTCCGCGTGAGCGCTCGCTTCGAGGAGCTGGACCGTCGCACGACGCCCATGGGGGAGATCAGCCTTCGCCGCCGGTTCGAGCCGACCGCGCAGATCGACATCTACGAGGCCAAGCTCGGCGACGAGTTCCTCATGTCCAGCCTGTTCACAGCCTCGGAGGTGGCCCTCGCCGACATCCCGCTCGCCGGGCTGCCGGACGCGGACCTCGACGTCGTGGTCGGGGGGCTCGGCCTCGGCTACACGGCGGCGGCGGTCCTCAACGACCCTCGGGTGCGCTCCCTGCGGGTGGTCGAGGCGCTCGGCGAGGTCATCGACTGGCATCGGCGCGGGGTGTTGCCGCTGAGTGACCGGTTGACGTCGGATCGGCGATGCACGCTCGTCGAGGGCGACTTCTTCGCGATGGTGGCCGACGGATCGGGATTCGGACCCGGCGCGCTGGACCGCCACGACGCCGTACTCGTCGACATCGACCACACGCCCCGCCATCCTCTGCATCCCAGCCACATCCCGTTCTACGGCCTCGAGGGGCAAGGGGTGCTCGCGGATCGGCTCAACCCGGGAGGCGTCTACGCGCTGTGGTCCGACGACCCCCCCGACGAGGAGTACCTGGCCGTCGTCGAGGCGGTCTTCGCCACGTGCGAGGCGCGGGTGGTCACGTTCCCGAACCCGCTCACCGGCGGCGAGTCGGCCTGCACCGTCTACGTCGCACGCGTCGAGTGAGGGTCGGCGCGCCGGGCCTCAGTCGGGCCGGCACGGCCGGCGCCAGGTCTTCAGCGCCAGGCGCTTGCGCAGGAAGTTGAAGTTCTCGACGTTGGCCTGGGGGCAGAAGTCGTGCGGCTTGAGCCGGTACTCCACCCCGAACACGGCCTTGCCCGCCCGTACGAACGGCCGCAGCCGCCCACACTCGTCGTACTGGTGGCACTGCTCGTTCAGCGCGAAGTCGAAATACGGGAGCAGGCGCCGGATCTGTCCCAGATCGTTCTTGAGCACCGCCGACAGGCCTCGCCGATGTGCCTGGTTCGCCAGGAACACGTTGTAGGCCAGCTGGTCGGCCGCGGTGATCGGGAAGCCGGTGCCGTTCTCGGTAGCCGTCGACGTTGTCGAACTCCACGGCGTCGAACCCCTTGCGCGCGCACATGTCCAGGCGCGCGCGCATGATCGGGCCGAGGACGCCGATCTTGCGGACGTCGAGCCACCGCTCGCCGGGCCAGCCGTTGGGTCGCCCCAGCACCCGGGCGGGGAACTTGCCCTCGTCCCAGCGGAAGTTCTCCCACGACCCCGCGCTGATGTAGCACACGACCGCGCGGCCGTCGGCGTGGAGCTGGGCGACCACTGCCTTGGGCGTGTCGAACCCGTCGATGTCGTACATGTCGACGTCGACCGACGTCCGGATGGGGCCTTGGAGCTGCCACTGCCAGCTCGTGCGGAGCGCCGGTGCGTAGCACCCGGGGCAGGGGACGGGCGCCGGAAGAGCATGCGTGATCCGCGGGGACGTGGCGTCGTCGGCCGTCGCGGCGAGCGCCGGTGCCGCGGTCGCCAGGATGACGAGGGTCAGGCACAGCGGCAGGATCCGTCGCATGTGGCGACGATAGCGCCTCGGCGTGTCATCCGGGCGGCCTCGTCCGTTGACACTTCTACCCATTTTCTGCATAACTATGCGTATGACCGACCGTGTGCGTGCCGCGGTACTGGGTGCCTCCGGGTATGGGGGCGGCGAGCTGATCAGGCTGCTCGCGGGGCACCCCGAGGTGGAGCTCGGCCCGCTGGCCGCCCATTCGTCGGCGGGTCGCACCCTCGCCGAGGTGCATCCGCACCTGGCGGGACTGCCGGGCTCGGACGAGCCGCTCTCCGAGATCGACCCCGGCGGCGGAGTCGCCGCCGACGTGGCGTTCTGCTCGCTTCCGCACGGCGCGAGCGGCCGCATCGTGCCGGCGCTCGTGGAGGCCGGCGTCCAGGTGGTCGACCTCGGCGGCGACTTCCGCCTGAAGGCGGCCGACTACCCCGAGTGGTACGGGTTCGAGCATCCGGCCCCGGGGCTGCTCGACGAGGCCGTGTACGGCCTGCCGGAGCTGTTCGCGGACCGGGTCGGCGGCGCGCGGCTGATCGCGAACCCCGGCTGTTACCCGACCTCGGTGATCCTCGGGGTCGCGCCGCTACTCGCGGCCGGGCTGATCGAAGGCCCGATCCGAGTGGACGGCAAGACGGGGCTGTCGGGGGCCGGGCGGGCGGCCACCGAGGCGACGTCGTTCGCGTCCTCCGAGGAGAGCATCCGCCCCTACCGCGTGCCGAGTCACCAGCACACGCCGGAGATGGAGCGAGGGCTGGAGCTGGCCACCGGAACGAGCGTGTCCGTGGTGTTCGTGCCGCACCTGGTACCCACGGTCCGAGGGGTCCTGACCACGAGCTACGCCACGACGTCGGCCGGGACGACGACCGGGCACCTGACCGACGCGCTCGTGGCCGCCTACGCCGAGGCGCCGTTCGTCCGGGTGATGGCCGAGGGAGAGATGGCCGACTCCAAGCGCACCCGGGGGACGAACCTCGTGGAGCTGCAGGCCGTGGCCGACCCGCGCACGGGTACGGCCGTGATCGTCGGCGCGGTGGACAACCTCGTCAAGGGCGCGGCCGGCCAGGCGATCCAGAACCTCAACCTGTCGCGCGGGTTCGACGAGACGGCTGGGTTGCCGACCCTGGCGGTGGTCCCGTGAACATGGCACCCCAGATCCGTCAGCGCACCGTCGCGAAGGCGCGGACCCTGATCGAGGCGCTCCCGTTCATGCGCGAGCACCACGGCAAGGTCATCGTCGTCAAGCACGGGGGCGCCGTGATGCATGCCGGCGGGCTCGCGGGGTCGTTCGCCGAGGACATCGCGCTGCTGCAGAGCGCCGGCATCATCCCGGTGGTGGTGCACGGCGGCGGGCCGCAGGTCACGCAGGTGTCGGCGCGGATGGGGATCGAGACCACCTTCGTCGATGGGCTCCGCGTGACCGACGCCGAGACGCTCGACGTGGCCACGATGGTGCTGGCGGGCAAGCTGAACAAGGAGGTCGTGGCCTCGCTGTCCATGGGAGGGGTAGCGGCGGTCGGCCTGTCGGGGATCGACGGGCGTCTCCTGCTGGCCGAGCGCAAGGCGGCGCCCGACCTCGGGTTCGTCGGCGAGGTCGTGCACGTCGACGTCGCGATCCTGCGCACCCTCACCGCCGAGCGCTTCGTGCCGGTCGTGGCCTCGATCGCCGTGGACGAGTTCGGTCAGGCCTACAACGTGAACGCCGACGTCGTCGCGAGCGAGCTGGCGATCGCGCTGGGCGCCGAGAAGCTCGTCTACATCAACGACGTTCCCGGGCTGATCGGCGCCGGTGGCGACCTGTTGTCCGAGCTGTCGACGTCGCAGTGTCGCGAGCTGCTGGGTACGGCGGGCGTCGTCGAGGGCGGCATGATCCCCAAGCTCGAGAGCGCGGTGCGGGCCATCCAGGCGGGTATCGGCAGGGTGCACCTGGTCGACGGGCGCGTGGAGCACTCGCTCGTGCTCGAGCTGTTCACCCCCGAAGGGGTCGGGACGATGATCGCGCCCGATGCCGACGAGGTGCCCGCATGAGCCGGACGATCGGCGCGACCAAAGCGCGGCGGCAGCAGGCGATCCTCGGGCTCGTGGAGCGGGAGCGGCTGGGGAGCCAGGAAGACATCCGGGGGCGCCTCGCCTCGCTCGGCCTCGAGGCGACGCAGTCGACGATCAGCCGCGACGTGGAGGAGCTCGGGCTCGCCCGGGTGCACGACCGCGACGGCATGCGCTACGTCGTCCCCGGGGCCGCCGGTTCGCCCCAGCCCCTCGCGATGCTCCGGCGGCTGCTCGACGAGTTCGCCGTATCGATGGTGCGCGCCGAGCACGGGCTCGTCGTGCGGACGCCGCCCGGGGCCGCCGCCGCCCTCGCCGAGGGCATCGATCGCGCCGGGCTCGACCTGGTCGCGGGCACGATCGCCGGCGACAACACGATCCTCGTCCTGGGGCCCGAGGGGGTCGGCCCCGCGGCGATCCAGGACGCACTCATCGAGATCATGGAGGAAGGCTGATGGAACGGGCGGTGCTGGCGTACAGCGGGGGACTCGACACGTCGGTCACGATCCGGTGGCTGATCGAGAAGGGTTACGAGGTACACGCGGTGGCCGTCGACGTCGGTCAGCAGGAGGACTTCGCCCAGATCGTGGCGCGCGGCGAGGCCGCGGGGGCAACGAGCGTGCGGGTGGTCGACGCGGTCCAGCGGTACGCGGAGGAGTTCCTGGCGCCCGCGATCAAGGCGAACGGGCTCTACGAGGGCAAGTACCCGATGGTCAGCGGGCTCGCGCGTCCGTGCATCGTCGAGGAGGTCGTGGGGGTCGCCCGCGAGCTCGATGCCGGCACCGTCGCCCACGGCTGCACGGGCAAGGGGAACGATCAGGTGCGGTTCGAGGTCGGGTTCGACGTGCTGGCCCCCGACCTGAAGGTGCTCGCTCCGATCCGCGACGCCCACATCCCGCGCGACAAGGCGATCGCGTTGGCCGGCGAGTGGGGCATCCCGATCGGCTCGATCGTGACCTCGTACTCGATCGACGAGAACCTGTGGGGCCGCACGGCCGAGTGCGGTCCGCTGGAGGATCCGTGGGTCGCGCCGCCCGAGGACGCGTTCGCGCGGACGAAGCCGACCTCCGAGCGGCCCGACGAGCCGGCCGAGATCACGGTCACGTTCGAGCGAGGGATCCCGGTCGGCCTCGACGGCGAGGCCCGCACCCTGCCCGAGATCGTGCGCGGGCTCGACGCCCTCGCAGGGTCGTACGGCTTCGGGCGGGTCGACATGATCGAGAACCGCCGCGTGGGGATCAAGAGCCGCGAGCTCTACGAGGTGCCGGGCGCCCTCAGCATCCTGCGGGCCCATCAGGCGCTCGAGGACCTCACGTTGGAGCGCGAGGTCGCCCACCACAAGCCCCTGCTCGAACAACGGTGGGCCGACCTCGTCTACGACGGCCAGTGGTTCAGCCCGCTGCGGGCCGCGATCGACGCCTACGTCGACTCCACCCAGTCGCACGTGAGCGGCGACGTGCGACTGCGCTACGAGGCCGGCACGTGCACGGTCGTCGGGCGTCGCAGCGATCACTCCCTCTACGACCTCGAGCTGGCCACCTACGGCGCCGGCGACGCGTTCGACCAGTCGCTCGCCGAGGGGTACGTCCGCCTGTACGGGCTGCCCCTCAAGGTGTGGTCGGCCACCCAGGGGACACGCAGGTGACGCGGGACGATCCCTCCGGCGAGCGCCTGTGGTCCGGTCGTTTCTCCGTGCCGCCCGCGCCGGAGGCGCACGCGCTGGGGCGCTCGCTGGCCTTCGACGTCCGGCTGGCGCCTCACGACGTGGAGGCCGGCGTGGCGCACGTGCGGGCGCTCCAGGATGCCGGGTTCGTGAGCGGCGCGGAGGCCGCGGCCCTCGAAGAGGCCCTGGCCGCGGTCGGCCTCCAGATCGCAGAGGGGCGCCTCTCGTTCGACGAGACCGACGAGGACATCCACTCGGCGATCGAGCGCGCCGTCACCGAGCGGCTCGGCGAGCTGGGGGCCAAGCTGCACGCGGGCCGCTCCCGCAACGACCTGGTCGTCACCGATCTGCGGCTGTGGTTGCTGGCGGCCGGGCGGCGGATCGAGGCACTCGCGATCGATCTGAGCGAGGCGCTGATCGTACGGGCGCGGGAGCACGCGACGACGGTGATGCCGGGAACCACCCACGCCCGTCCGGCACAGCCGGTCACCCTCGGGCACCATCTGCTCGCCCACGCCTGGGCGCTGTCGCGCGACCTGGAACGGCTCGAGGAATGGTCCCGGCGGGCCTCGACGTCGGCCCTCGGCGCGGGTGCGACGGCGACCTCGACGCTGGGGCTCGATCCCGACATGATCGCGGCCCGCCTCGGCCTGCACCGTGCCTTCGACAACTCGATCGACGCCGTGAGCGACCGCGACTTCGTCCAGGAGTTCCTCGCGATGGCCGCGATCTGTGCCACCCACCTGTCGAGGCTGGCCGGCGACCTCGCGCGCTGGACCGACCCCTCGCTCGGATGGGCCGTCCTCGACGAGTCCTACTCCACGGGGTCGAGCATGATGCCCCACAAGCAGAACCCCGACACCGCCGAGCTGGCGCGCGGCAAGGCCGCGCGCGTCGCGGCCGGCTTCTCGCAGCTCACGGCCCTGCTGCAGGGGTTGCCGGTGGGCTACCACCGCGACCTTCAGGAAGACAAGGAGCCGGCGTTCGACGCCTCGGACACGCTCGGTCTCGTCCTGCCGGCGCTCATCGGGGCCGTGGCGACGCTGAGATTCGACGTCGGAGCGATGCGCGCCGCGTGCGCGCACGAGGGGCTGTACGCCACCGATCTCGCCGAGGCCCTCGTCCGCGACGGCATCCCGTTCCGAGAGGCCCATCGTCGAACCGGGGAGCTGCTGCGCACCCTGGCGGACGAGGGGCGGTCCCTGAGCGACCTCGACCCGGCCGAGTGGGAGGCCTACGGGCTCCCCGATGGCGCATCGTTGCTCGATCCCGATGCGAGCGTGGCGACGCGGTCGATGCCCGGGGGCCCGAGCGCCGACAGCGTGCGAGCCCAGGCCGGCCGGCTCGAGACGTTCCTGGCGGGCCGCCCCGTCGCGCCCTAGCCTCGCCCGGGCCCTGACCGGGCCCCCGGACGCGAAGAGGCCCGCCGCTGCGCGGCGGGCCTCTTCAGTGGATCCGAGTGGTTCAGACGAGGCGGACGTTCGTGGCCTGCGGGCCCTTCTGGCCCTGCGTGACCTCGAATTCCACGGCCTGACCCTCTTCGAGGTTGCGGTACCCCTCGCCGTCGATGGCGCTGAAGTGAACGAACACGTCAGGACCTTCGGTCTGGGTGATGAAGCCGAATCCCTTCTCGGGACTGAACCACTTCACGGTTCCTGATGCCATGGAGCTTCCCCTCCTTCCTTGGCCGTTGCGGACCTGGTGCGCGGTGCTGTGTCCGTCGGCCTCCGGCGCACGCGCCGGGAGGGAACTGCTCCAGTGACAACTGGTGACAACTGTGATGCGAGAAACCCTCGGCAGAAACGATACCTGTCCACGCGAGCACTTGCCACCCGGCGGCCACCGACCTCCCCGCGATGTTCGGCGGCCCGATAGGCTCACCCGATGGTCTTCTCCTCGGCGATGGTGCTCGTGGCCCACCCCGACGACGCCGATTTCATGTGCGGCGGCACGGCCGCCGCATGGGCGAGCGATGGCTGCGAGGTGCACTACGTGATCTGCACGGACGGCTCGGCGGGGTCGAACGAACCCGGCGTGACGCGCGAGCACATGCGCGAGGTCCGGGCCCGCGAGCAGCAGGACGCCGCCGACGTGCTGGGCGTGAGGTCGGTGACGATCATCGGCGAGCCCGACGGGATGCTCGAGGTCACGCTGGATACGCGCCGAAAGGTGTGCCGCGAGGTCCGCCGACTGCGACCCGAGGTCCTGATCGCCCCCGATCCCAGCCGCCTGTGGTCGGGGAGCGGCTACATCAACCACTCCGATCACAAGGCCGCCGGCTCGCTCGCGCTGTCGGCCGTGATGCCGGACGCCCCGTCGCGCCCGATGTTCCCCGAGCTGCTCGACGAGGGGATGGAGCCGTTCGAGGTGCCGAACCTGTGGCTATCGAGCGAGGACGCGGACACCTACGTCGACGTCACCGACACGATCGACATCAAGCTCGATGCGCTCGCCCGCCACGTCTCGCAGGGGACCGAGGCCCTCGCCGGGTACGTGCGTGATCGGGCCGCCGAGCTGGGGGAACAGGCAGGCTACGCCTACGCGGAGGGATTCAAGGCGTTCCGCCTCGTCGACGACGACTAGAGGGATGGAGATGGAACAGGAGCCGTTCGAGCTGTCCGCGAACGAGCGTCGCGACATCGAGGCCGACCTGGACGACCTCGTGGCGATGCGCGCCCTGTTCGAGCCGCAGGCCGTCAAGGGCGTGGTGATCGCGTGCGCGGACTGCGGATCCAACCACTACTACGAGTGGGACCTGCTCCGCGAGAACCTGCAGCACATGTTGGAGGAGGGCGAGCCACGGGTCCACGAGCCCCCGTTCAAGATCTTCGAGGACGAGTACATCCAGTGGGACTACGGCAAGGGCTATCTCGACGCGGTGGCGGAGATGGGGATGGAGCCCGGGCATCGGATCGAGGTCACCCAGTGCCCCTGGTGCGAGCTGCCGTTCACCGAGGAGTCGGCGTTCTGCGCCCGGTGCGGTCGGTCGATGGCGACCGTGCGCCTGTACCGGGAGCTGACCGACAAGGGGTTCGACGAGCGCGAGGTGCGGGCGATGCTCGTCCGCGCCGGCTACGAGCCCTTCTGAGGGCGCTCCAGCACGCACTCGTCGGGGAGCTTGTCGGGTCGCATCCCCTTGAAGCTGGGCGCGCGCATCTTGTTCGTGCTCTTCGTCATCTCCAGGTATTCGCACCTCGCAGACGAGGTCGGGCTCGACGAAGGTGGCGCCCTTGACCGCCGCCAGGTCCGGGTCGTCGATCGGCGGGTCGGTCGCGCACGATCGGCTCGCAGCTGCTCGTCAGGAGATCGGCCGACATGCGTCGAGGTGAACCCCGAGCCGACCTGCCCGATCCACGCCCAGCGTCGCCGTCGACGATCGCGCCGACGAGCAGCGCGCCGAGCGAATCCGACGCCCGCCCTTGCGCCCGGGGTCCACCCCAGGATCACGCAGTCCTGGGTGTTCCGCAGCTTGATCTTGCGCCAGTCCGGTGAGCGCTGGCCGGGCACGTAGCGCGACCCCAGACGCTTGGCGACGACGCCCTCGAGCCCCAGCGAGTGCGCCGTCTCGACGAAGGCCGTGCCCTCGCCCTCGACGTGGGTGACGACCTGCAGCCGATGGTCGGTCTCGCAGATCAGCTCGAGGAGCTCGCGCCGCTGCTCGAGCGCGAGTCCCGTGGTGTCGTGCCCGTCGAGCCACAGCAGGTCGAACACCACGAGCGAGACCGGGATCGTCTTCGCGGCCCGGGCGATCTCGCGGGGCTTGGCCAGGTTCATACGGTGCTGGAGCGACCTCGAACGAGTTCCGGCCGTGCTCGTCGAACGCCACGATCTCGCCGTCGATCACGGCGTTCACCTGGTTCGACCAGCTCGTGGACCATGTGCAGCTCGGGGTACTGCTCGGTGACGTCGCGCCCCGTCCGCGTGCGCAGGGTCGTCTCGCCGGTGCCGAGCTCGGCCAGGCATCGGATGCCGTCGAGCTTGGGCTCGAACCACCAGTCGTCGTCGTCGAACGGCTCCCAGCCACCCTCGGCGAGCATCGGCCGGAACCGCTCGGGGGTCGCGATGAGCGGGGCGGCCTGCGCGCTCGCGAGGAACGCGAGCCAGTTCTGGCGGGTCTTCACGAAGTGGAACTCCAGCCCCGGGTATCGCCGGCCGTGCAGTCGCGAAGCTCACCTTCGAGTCGGTCCACTCGACCGGCTCGTACCAGCCGTCGTCGAAGATCCGCACCTCGCCGGCGCCGTAGTGCCCCTCGGGGATCGTGCCCTCGAACGAGCCGTACTCCAGCGGATGGACCTCGGTCTGGACCGCGAGGCGCTTGTCCCCCTTGGCGACCGGCAGCCCCTTGGGCACGGCCCACGACGGGAGGGCGCCGTCGCGCTCCAGTCGCACGTCGTAGTGCAGCGCGGTCGCGCGATGCTTCTGGATCACGAACGAGTTGCCGCCGGGGTCGACCTCTCCGGGCGCGGGCTCGGTGCGTGCCCTCGGAAGTCGCGCCGCCGCACGTACTCGATGAGCTGCGGATCCTTCGACGCCGCGATCACCTCCTCGCTCGTGCGCGCGCGGGTCGACGGGGCCGCCGTGCGGGGCAGCGGCGCGTCGTCCTCGTCGACCGTCACGTCGAGTGCGTCGAGCGCTTCGAGGAATAGGTCGACCGACCCCGTGCGCACGCCATCGAAGAGATCGCCCACCTGCTCGAAGCGCTCGAACACGTTGTCGATGCGGAAGTCCCGCGGGCACGAAGCCCGCCCTCGAACACCTCGTCCCAGGTGAGCGGGGTCGAGACGGGCGCCCGGGGCTCGGGCCGCACCGAGTACGCGGCCGCGATGTTGGCGCCCGCGCGGTTCATGTTGTGGTCGATGAAGATCTTGCCGGTGCGGTCGGCGATCTTCCACGCCATCGTCGACGCGGTCGGGGTCGGCCCGTTGATCAGGCGTCCGCACGCGCCCACGAAGGCCCGAACCTGCGCGTAGGAGTAGGCGCCCGCGCTCCACGGGCACGTAGATCTGCAGGCCGGTGGCGCCGCTCGTCTTCGGGAACGCCGGCAGCCCGAGCTGGTCGAGCAGCGCCTTGATGTGGCGCGCCACCACGAGCACGTCCTCGTAGGTGTAGGGCTCGAAGGGGTCGAGGTCGAAGAACAGGTAGTCGGGGTGCCCGATATCGGCGCACCGCGAGTGCAGCGGATGGAACTCGATGCAGCCGAGATTGGCGACGTACAGCAGCCGGCCGCATCGTCGATCGATCAGGTAGTCGATCTCGCCGCCCTTGCGCGATCCTCCGACGCTGACCACGCACCGGTCGATCCAATCGGGCGTGTGCGAGGGCGCCGATCTTCTCGTAGAAGAACTCCCCGTCGATGCCGTCGGGCATCCGCTTCATCGTGAGCGGCCGCCCGGCGAGGTGCGGCACGATGAGGTCGGCCACGTTGGAGTAGTAGTTGACGAGATCGCCCTTCGTGTAGCCCTCCTCGGGCCAGAAGATCTTCGTCAGGTTCGACAGGCGGAGCTCGCGGCCTGCGACCTCGGCCCACCACGTGTCGCCGTCGCGGCGGACCTCCAGCGGCCGCGGCAGGTCCACCGTGAACGCGTGCCTCGCCGTGCGCCGCTTCTGACCTGCCACGCGCAGATGGTAGCCCGACGTCCCCCCGAGGCCGTCGCTGTCGTGTCCCCGGGATAGGATTGTGGCTCCGCCTTCACGGCGACGATCCCCGGGGGGGTACACCAGATGCCAAGGACGATGTGGAGAGGGGCCATCTGTTTCGGCCTCGTGACGATCCCGGTCGCCGTCTATCCGGCCACCGAGGAGAAGACCCTGCGGTTCAACCAGATCCACGACGACGACGGCGGGCGGATCCGGATGAAGCGCACGTGCTCGATCGACGGCGAAGAGGTCGCCGTACGACGAGATCGTCAAGGGGTACGAGTACGAGAAGGACCGCTACGTCGTGCTCACCGACGAAGACTTCGACAAGGTGCCGGTCGAGTCGAGCCGGGCGATCGACATCGTGCAGTTCGTCGACCTCGACGAGATCGACCCGACGCTCTACAAGAAGAGCTACTACCTGATCCCGGACGAGACCGGCGCCAAGGCCTACGCCCTGCTGCGCGAGGCGCTCAGCCAGGACAACAAGGTGGGCGTCGCCAAGGTCAGCTTCCGCGACAAGGAGCACCTTGCGGCGCTCCGGTTTCAAGGACGACGCCTTCGTGCTCGAGACGATGTACTGGCCCGACGAGATCCGCGAGGCCGAGTTCGGCGATGTCGAACGTCGACGTGAAGGTCCGGGCGCAGGAGCTGGAGATGGCTCGCCAGCTGATCGAGAACCTGACCGCCGAATGGAACCCCGAGGAGTTCACCGACGAGTACCGCGAGGCGCTGCACGAAGATCGTGGAGGCCAAGATCTCCGGCGAGGAGATCGAGATCGTCGAGCGCCGAGCCCACCGCCAAGGTCGTCGACCTGATGGAGGCCCTCAAGGCGAGCGTGGCCGCGGCCAAGAAGCAGGCCGAGCGACGAGCCGGCGGCCAAGAAGCCGGCCGCCAAGCGGTCCTCGGCGAAGAAGAAGACCACCGCGAAGCGGGCCCCGGCGCGCAAGAAGGCCGTCGGGGAGTGACCTGGCCCGAGGGCTATCGGGGCCGGGCCGCGACGCGGGACGACCTCGACACCCTGGCCGCGGTGCTGGAGGCCGCCGACGTCGTCGACGTGGGGTTCGCCGATCCCGCCCGCGACGAGATCGTGGAGACCTGGGCCGAGCCCTGGTTCGACCTGGCAACCGATTCGCTCGTCGTGCTCACTGCGGACGACACGCCCGTCGGGTACGCGGACGTCGTGGCGAAGGATGCATCGATCCAGGTGTTCGGGTTCGCCCGGATCCACCCCACCCATCGTGGCCGCGGCCTGGGGGCGCTCGCAGCGGGCTGGCTCGAGACACGGGCGGCCGACAAGATCCCCTCGGGCACCATCGCGCCGTTCCGCAGCTTCTGTCCCGCCACGGATCGAGCGGCCGACGCCCTGTTGTCATCACGCGGGTACCGACACGTCCGCTCCTTCTGGCACATGGAGCGGCCCATCGCAGCCGGCGAGCCGCGCGGCGACGACCCGGCAGGGCATCTCGATCAGGACCGGCTCGGCAGGCGAGGATCAGCGCGCGACCTGGCGCATCATCGAGTCGTCGTTCCGTGACCATTTCGGGTTCGAGTCGCTGACGTTCGAGGAGGCGTCGGCCATGTGGGCAGGATGGCCGGGATACGACCCGACCTGGACGCTGATCGCCTCCGACGGCGAAACGCCGGTCGGCATCGCGATGCTGCTCCACAGCGCCGGCACGCTGTGGGTGGGCGAGCTCGGGGTGCTCGAAGGATGGCGCGGCCGAGGGGTCGGCATGGCCCTGCTGCGGCATTCCTTCGCGTTCGCCGCGACGCACGGGTACGACGAGGTCCGTCTCGGGGTCGACACCGAGAACACGACCGGCGCCACCCGCCTCTACGAGCGCGCCGGCATGACGGTGCGCCGCGAGTTCCGCACGATGGAGCTCATGGTCGAGGGGGCTCCCCGGTCCGGCTAGGCTAGGCACCCCATCGGCCGGGAGGAACGCCCGTGAAGCTCGTCACCGCCATCGTGAAGCCCCACCGCATCGACGAGGTCAAGGAGAGCCTGCGCGACCTCGGCGTGGACGGGCTCACGACCACCGACGTCGAGGGGTTCGGCCGTCAGCGCGGCCACACCGAGGTCTACCGCGGCGCCGAGTACCAGGTCGACTTCGTGCCGAAGGTGAAGCTCGAGGTGCTGGTCCCCGACGACGACGTGCAGGGCGTGGTCGATGCCATCGTCAAGGCCGCGCGCACCGGCAAGATCGGCGACGGGAAGCTCTGGGTCACCGAGGCGGAGCAGGTCGTGCGCATCCGCACCGGCGAGATGGGACCCGACGCGGTCTGAGCCGCGCGGTCGTGCCGACATGATCGACGACCCGATCGATCGGCTCCGCGAGGAGTTGGACGCGCTCGATCGCGCGTACTCGCCCGGTCACCACGGCCTGTGGTCGGCGGCCCGCCGCAGCGACATCTACGACCGCGCGCTCGCCGACCTCTTCGAAGGCTCCGGGTTCCCGAGCGGCGTCGCGCTCGCGGCGGTGGGCGGATACGGGCGGCGACGCCAGATCCCCCGCTCCGACCTCGACCTCCTCGTGGTCCACGACGGCGCGTCGCCCGATGCGCTGGCCGCCGCGGTCGATCGCCTCCTGTACCCGCTGTGGGACGGCGGCTTCGAGGTGGGGCAGGCCGTGCGGACGATCCCCGAGTGCGTGGCGCTCGCCGCCGAGCGGCTCGACGTGGCCACGGCGATCCTCGACGTCAGGGTGATCGCGGGTGATCGTCGACCTCGCAGGCGCCGCGGTCGAGGCCGTGCGCGCCGCCCTCTCGGCCGATGCGCGCGCCTTCGTGCGCCGGCTCGCCGAGGCCGCCGGGGACCGGGCCGACAGGTTCGGATCTACCGCACATCTCCTGGAGCCCGCGCTCAAGGACGGCGCCGGCGGCCTACGCGACATCGAGACCGTGGGGTGGGTCGCCGCCGTGGCCGGCCCCGCGGCGGTCCGTGCCCGTGAGCGAGGCTCGCTCGAGGCGGCCGAGGAGTTCCTGACCAGGGTCCGCAGCGCCGTGCAGCTGGAAACGGGCAAGCGCGGCGACCGGCTGCCGCTCGACCTCCAGCCTTCGATCGCGCGGGCGATGGGGTTCGCCGACGAGCCGCGGCTGATCGCCGAGGACGGGCTGATGCGCGCCGTGTTCGAACATGCGCGCGACGTCGCCCGCATCCTCGCCGACGTCGTGGCCCGCGTGCTCGAGGCCCCCGACACCCGGGCCGGTCGCCGCGATCGACGGGCCCGTCGCGGCCCTCGAGGCGCTGGCCGAGGTGGCCGAGCGCGGCGAGGGCGTGCCGCCCGCGCTCGCTCGACGCGGTCGCCGAGGCCGAGGTCCCCGATCCGGTCGTGTGGTCCCCGGACGTCGCTCGAGGCCTTCCTGCGACTGCTGCGCACGGGGAGGCCGGGGATGGCCGCCCTCGACGTGCTCGACCGCGCCGGCGTGCTCGGCGCGCCTGATCCCCGCCTGGACGCAGGTTCGATGCCGCCCCCAGCGCGACCCCTACCACCGGTTCACGGTCGACGCGCATCTGACCGGGGCGGTGTCGGCCATGGCCGCGATCCTCGCCGCCGCCGATCCCGACGATCCGATCGAGCGCGCCTCGGTCGAGCTGGCCGACGACCGCGACGCGCTGCTGCTCGGCGCCCTGCTGCACGACATCGGCAAGACGGGCGAGGGCGGTCACGTGCCGGTCGGGACCCGGGTGGCCGCCACGGTGCTCGAGCTCGATGGGGGTCCCGTCGCCGACGCGGGAACTCGTGAGCTTCATGGTGGCCGAGCACCTGCTGCTGCCCGACACGGCGACGCGCCGCGACCTCACCGACGAGGACCTGATCCTCGGCGTGGCCGCCACGATCGCGACCCCCGAGCGACTCGCCGCCCTCTACCTGCTGGCGCGCGCCGACGCGGAGGCCACGGGCCCGGCAGCGTGGACCGCCGTGGCGCCGGGCGCTCGTGCGCGAGCTCGCCGTCAAGGTGCAGCGCGTCTTCGACCGCGGCGACATGGGCGCCGAGCTCGCGGAGCGGCTCACCGATCGGATCGGGCGGCTCCGCGACCTGCTCGATGCCGAGCCCGAGGCCGAGGTCGAGCGGTTCGTCCTGCGGATGCCCCGCGGGTACTTCCTCGCGGTCGAGCCGGCGCGCGCGGCCGCGCACCACGCGACGATCGCGCCCGACCTGGGCCGCAACGAGGTGCGGACCACGGCGTCGCCGGGCGTGGCGAGAGGGCACGTACGAGCTCCTCGTCGTGGCGGCCGATCGGTCGGGGCTGCTGTCGTGGATCGCGGGCGCGCTCTCCGTGGCCGGCCTGTCGATCCTGTCGGCGCAGGTGTTCACCACCGTCGACGGCGTGGCGGTCGACCTGTTCGAGGTGGAGGGGGTGTTCGAGACCGAGATCGCGGAGCGCCGGTGGCGCGAGTTCAGGCGCCTCCTGCGCGGGACGATCGAGGGCGCGCTCTCGCTCGACCGCCGCGTGAGGGACAAGCGCGCGGCGTACCCGCCCCCGCGCGGCGACATGGCCGTCACGGTCAGGGTGGACAACGAGGCGAGCGACTTCTCCACGGTGATCGAGGTCGGCGCGGCCGACAGGATCGGGCTGCTCTACGACGTGACGGCGGCCCTGGCCGACCTCCGTCTCGACGTTCACGTCGCGAAGGTCGCCACGTTCACCGATCGCGTGATCGACGCCTTCTACGTCCGCGACGCGTCGGGAGGGAAGATCACCGAGGCCTCCCATGTCGCCGAGATCGAGGCTGCCGTGCGGTCCCGCCTCGAGGCGGTAGGCTCGACGCCGTGAGCGACGAGACGAACCCAAGGCGCCGCCCCGGGCCGCCGTGCCCGCCGTCGGACCCGTTCTCGGCGTGATCATCGGCATCGTCGTCTTCAAGCTGCTGCCTAGCGACACCTCGATCCTCCTCGGCCTCGTGATCGTGCTGATCGCCGTGGCCGTCTCGACGTACGCGGCGATCGAGGTCACCCGCTGGCGAGCGCGCCGGTGAGGGCCACGCGACGTCGCAGGGCCGCTCATGCCGCGCTGGCGTGCGCCGTGCTGGTCGCCACGGCGAGCCTGACCGCCACCGCCTCGGCGCTGCCCCGCTGCCCGGGGTTCCGCGCGGCGACCGTGAACGGTCGCGTGTCGGGGCTGTCGGGCATCCGCGAGATCTCCGGGGCCGTGGCGGCCCGCCGCTACAAGAAGACGCTGTGGATCCAGCAGGACGGCGGCAACCCCGAGCGCATCGACGCGATCCGGCCCAACGGCAGCGCCCGCGCCAGCATCCGAGTGACCAACGCGCGCAACCGCGACTGGGAGGACATCGGATTCTGGGACGGCAAGATATGGATCGGCGACATCGGCAACAACAGCCGCAGGGCCGGCGTCTTCCAGATCTACTGGTTCAAGGAGCCCCGGCTCTCTGCCTCCTCCGTGCGCGCGAAGATGATGACGCTGCGCTACCCCGACGGGGGGCACAACGCCGAGGCCATGTTCGTGACCGGCGGCAACCTGTTCATCGTGTCGAAGGAGAAGAACCTGGAGACCGGCACCGTCTACAAGGTCGACGTGTCGCCGGTCCGCAACGGGGCGTCGCGCACGATGCGCCGGATCGACACGGTTCCGATCGGCAACATCAGCGCCGCCGACGTCGGGCCGCGCGGGATCTTGATCCGCAACTACCGCCACGGGTTGCTGTACCGCTGGCGGGGTCCGCACACGGTGGCCGATGCCCTCCGGGGGAGCCCCTGCGGAGTGGAGGTCGGGCCCGGCGCCGAATCGATCGCGTTCTCCCGCTGGAACCGCGCGACCTACTCGATCCCGGAGGGCTCGAACCCGCCCGTGTTCATCAACCGGCCGCGCTAGCGGCCGAACGCAGCGCCTGTTGCTTCACTGGCGTGCGAACAGCGCCGCCGCCTCCCTGGCCAGATCCATGAACGGCTCGCCGCTGACGTCGATCACGACCTTGTCGATCGTTCCTCCGGTGAATGCGAACGGCGCCTCGCCCGGGTAGTCGTCTGCCACCGGCTCGAGCCCGGAGCGCCCCACCAGCAGGCCGCCGCCGCCCAGTCCGAACTTGCCCGGCTGGGTCATGATCGCGCCCTCCGCGACCTTGGCGTCACGCAGGTACAGGCTCAGGGTGCCCTGGGTGGGCATCCCATCGCCCGCCTTGTCGAAGCTGGCCGAGACCACGACATGTCCCACAGGGATCGGCTCGGCGGACTCCACGACCTGGAGCCGCTCGCCGATCCAGTTATAGACGTAGTGGAGCCTGCCGTCCCTGACGTAGAGGGCGTGGCCGCCGAACCGGGACCCCTGAGAGAACAAGACGCCCTGCGGGTCGGATGCGACGTCCAACTCCACCGCGATCGTGTAGGACCGATTGCGGATGTCGGGTGTCACCGACTCCGGCACGCCCGTGCCGCCGGGGTAGTAGATGTAGCGGTCCCGGGGCGCCGAGAGCTGCGGCCGCGCGATCGTGAACAGCTCGACCGCGTTGCGGGTCTCGAGCGGTAGCGCCTGGTACTTGCCGGCCTCGACCCACCACATGTCGATCAACTCCCGCAACTTCGCGGCCTCTCGCTCCGCCAGGTCATGGCACTCGGAGGGATCCTCGTCGGTGTTGAACAGCTCCCACCGCTGCCCGGTGAACCCGCCCCACGCGTTGGGCGCGGCCGGTCCGACCGTGGCGGCCTTCCATCCGCGGTGCCAGATCGCGCGCGTGCCGAGCATCGAGAAGAACTGGGTCTCCTTGCCGGTGTCGGCCTCGGCGTCGTCGAAGCTCGGTCGGAGGCTGACCCCTTCCAGCGGCGTCTGCGGATACCCGTTGACCTCGTCGGGCAACTCGAGGCCGAGCGCCTCGAACAGCGTTGGCACGATGTCGACCGCGTGCGCGTACTGCCTGCGGACCCCCGTCGTCTCGATGCCCTTCGGCCACGACACCAGGAGCGGGTCGGCCGTACCGCCGCGCAGGTTCCCGTACCGCTTCCACATCTTGAACGGCGTGTTGAACGCCCACGCCCACCCCGTCGGGTAGTGGTTGTAGGTCCTGGGGCTCCCCAGGTCATCGAGGTGCTTCAGGTTCTCCTCGATCGTGTCTTCGACCCCGTTGAAGAACTTGTTCTCGTTGACCGAACCGTTCGGTCCGCCCTCGCCGGATGCCCCGTTGTCCGAGACGAGCACCACGATCGTGTTCTCGAGCTGACCGGATCCCTCGAGGAAGTCCAGCAGGCGTCCGATCTGATGGTCCGCGTGGCTGAGGAAGCCCGCGTAGACCTCGGCCATCCTCGAGAAGAGCTGCCTCTCGGCGTCGGTGAGGGACCCCCACGGACGGACCGTGTCGAGGTCGGGCCATGACCGTCCGTCGTCGCTCGTTTCGTCCACGTAGGGGTTGATCGGAGACAGCTCCGTGGTCTCGGGAACGATGCCCATCCGCTTCTGGCGCTCGAGGACCCCTTCGCGGTACGCCTCGTAGCCCATGTCGAACGTGCCGGAGTAGCGGTCGGCCCATTCCTTGGGCACGTGATGTGGCGCGTGCGCGGCACCCGGGCAGTAGTACAGGAAGAAGGGCTTGTTGGGAGCGACTGCCTTCGCGTCCTGGATGAACTCGATCGCCTTGTCGGTGAGGTCCTCGGACAGGTGGTACCCGTCCTCCGGCGTGCGAGGAGGGTCGACCGGGTGGTTGTCGTAGACGAGGTCGGGATACCACTGGTTCGTCTCGCCACCCAGGAATCCGTAGTAGCGCTCGAACCCGCGACCCAGGGGCCACTGCCGCTTCGAGGAGGCCATGTTCATCTCGTCCTCGGCGGTGAGGTGCCACTTGCCCACGACGTACGTGTTCCAGCCCGCGCCTGCCAAGACCTCGGCGATGTTCGCGCACTCGAACGGGATGTGGCCGTTCGAGTTCGGGTAGCCGTCGGTGATCTCGGTGATGCCCGCCATCCCGTTCGTGGTGTGGTTGCGCCCCGTCATGAGACAGGACCGGGTGGGGGAGCACAGCGCCGTCGTATGGAAGTTGGTGTACGTGAGCCCGGAATCGGCGATCCGCTTGATGTTCGGAGTCTCGATCAGGCCGCCGTAGGGCTCCATCGCCGAGAACCCGACGTCGTCGAGGACGATGTAGACGACGTTGGGTGCCCCTTCCGGCGCCCTCGGCTGCTCGAACGGCGTCCAGTCCGACGTCGAGTCCTTGACGTCGATGTTGATCGTGCCCGCGAATCGCTTCGTCATGACCCGTTCCCTCCCGCGGTGTGCCGTCGTCCGCAGGCCCGACAGCGTATCGAGAACGCAGGTTCGTGGTCCCCCTCGTGGGCGAAACGGGCGTAGGCTTCGCCGATGTCCTTCGACGAACCGGTGGCCACCGAGATCGACGGGGTCAAGGTCTGGTACACCGACGTGCCGGGCCCGTGCCTGGCGGGCCTGGTGTTCCGATCGGGCTTCGTCGACGAGACGCTCTCGGTTCACGGCATCAACCACATCGTGGAGCACCTGGCGCTGTTCCCGCTCTGGGACCCCGATCTGGCCATCAACGGCGCCGTCGAAGGGCTCACCACGAGGTTCACGGTCGCCGGAACCCAGGATGAGGCCGAGGGGTTCCTCGCGCAGGTGTGCCGCACCGTCTCGTCGATCCCGTTGGACCGACTCGATCAGGAGCGAAGCGTCCTGGAGACCGAGGCGAGGCGAGGCATGGGGGGCTCGTTCGCGGGGACGGCGTCGGCCCGGTTCGGCGCACGGGGGATCGGCCTCGCGGATTGGTTCGAGTTCGGGATCCGCGGTCTGGGGCCCGACGAGCTGCGCGCGTGGACCGAGGAACGGTTCACGAGCGGCCAGGCGGAGGTGTTCATGACGCGCCCTCCGACCTCGTCGCTGCGCCTCGAGTTGCCTCCCGGTCCCCGTCTCCCGATCCCCGTCCCCGAGCCGCTGCCGCGACTCACGGTGCCTTCGCACGTCCACAGCTTCGAGGCCTTCCTCGGGTGTTCGCTCGCCGCCACGAGATCGCTCCCCCTCTTCGTGGCGACCCTCATCCTTCACGAGCGGCTGATCGCGACCCTGCGCCGGGACCGAGCGCTCTCCTACTCGGCCTCGCGTGTCGAGGAGCGGATCGCGCCGCTCCAGAGCCTCTACATGATCTTCGTCGATTCCACCGAGGGGATGATGCAGGAGGCCGTCCTCGCGTTCGACGAGATCCTCCGTCAGGTCGCGGACGAGGTCTCGCCCGAAGAGATCGAGCGCGCCCATCGGTCGGCGATGCCCTGGAACTCGGCCCATCCCGCGAGGCCCGCGGCCGAGGCGGCCCGCAAGTGTGTCGCCTCGCTCATGGGCCGGGAGCCGACGACGTGGAAGGGGCTGGAGAAGCAGGGCGAGCGGCTCACCCCCGAGAAGGTCTGCTCCGCGATCCGCGAGGCGCTCGAGACGGCGATCTTCGTCGCACCCGAGGGGGTCATGGTGCCTCCCCGATACCGCCCGCACCCGGAGCCCAAAAACCAAGGCCCGCCGGTCGAGGGGAGGGTGTACGTGCGCTGGGATGGCTCCCGCGGCGACGAGACGACGATGAGTCGTCGGGGCGTGACACGTCGCACGTCGGATCAGGCCCGCTGGATGCGGTTCGACGACGTGGAGGTGGCGGTGTTCGGTCCGGGCGGCACGATCTACCTGATCGACCGGGTGGGCCGCGATATCGAGATCGAGCCGAACGAGCTCATGCGCGGCAAGGAGCTCGCGGCCCTGCTGAAGGAGTGGCTGGCCGACCGGGTCGTGGACATGCATCGCGACGTGATCGGCTGGTTCGAGTTCCAGACGCTGGTCGAGAACCACGACGGCGCCGCCGTCGGATCGATCTGGCGTCAGATCGAGATGATCGCCCAGACCCGCGAGCCCGGCGAACGGATCCTCGCGATCGCGGTGGGGGACGCGAACGGTCGAGCGGTCATCGCCGTCACCGACCGGCGGGTGATCCTCGCCAGGACGGGGAGATCCGGGAGCGAGGTCGCCGAGTCCGAGCGGACGTCGATCAGGTCGGTCGAGACCACGGCGGGTCTGCTCGGGAGCAAGCTCGAGATCGCGATCGATGGCGACACCGTCTATCGCGTGGACAGGATCCGCCCCCGAGGCCATGCCTCACAGATCGAGCAGCTGCTGGCCCCCCTCGAGGAGCCGCCCCCGGAGTAGGCCCCGCCGAAAGGGTTGCCGAACAAGGCGAAACCCCCCACGCGAGCACCGAGACGACAGCGAGGCCACCAACGTGGCCAGGTGAGGTGGCGTCGTCGGTGGCCGACGACAGGGTCCGCCGTTGTGATGGCCCCGGGGCCGACCATAGGCCCAGACGACGTGTCCGGGGATACCATCCGCTCGTGCTCACCTGTGGGAGCTGCGGACATGAGAACCCTGCCGAGGCGATGTTCTGCATGGCATGTGGGACATCCCTCGGTGCGTCGACGGACCGATCGCTCCGCAAGATCGTCACCGCGCTGTTCTGCGACCTGGTCGGCTCGACCAGTCTCGGAGAGGGTCACGACCCGGAACTGCTCCGCCCCGTGCTCGAGCGCTACTTCGCCGAGATGCGAGGCTGCGTCGAACGTCACGGGGGCCACGTCGAGAAGTTCATCGGCGACGCCGTCGTCGCCGTCTTCGGCATCCCGAACGCTCACGAGGACGACGGTCTTCGGGCCGTTCGCGCGGCGGTGGAGATGCAGGAGCGTCTAGCGGGGTTTCATCTGACGGGTCCGATCCCGCTCGCGATCCGCATCGGCGTGACCACGGGGGAGGTGCTCCTGCCAGGTGATGGCCTGCCCATCATCGGGGACGCCATGAACACTGCGTCTCGTTTGCAGTCGGCTGCGGAGCCCGGCGATGTGCTGATCGGGGAGCCGACCTGGCGGCTGGTGCGCGACGACGTGGTGGCCGAGGAACTGGGGCCGGTGAGCGTCAGGGGAAAGGCCGAGCCCGTGACCGCCTGGCGAGTCGTGGATGTACGGCCGGGCACGGGACCCACGGGGACGCTGTTCGTAGGGCGCCACCGCCACATGCGACTCCTCGAGGCGGCGCTGGAGGACGCGATCGAGGCGCGTCGGTGTGTATCGGTCACCGTGTTGGCTCCCCCCGGGGTCGGCAAATCGAGACTCGCCGAGGCGTTCGCCGAGGAGGTGCGGGACCGGGCGACGGTGCTCGTTGGACAGACGCCCGCCTATGGCGAGGGCATCACGTTCGCCCCGCTGGTCGAGATGCTAGGGCAGGCTGCTGGTCGACCCTCGGGGGAGGCCGAGGACGTCGCCGCCGGGCTCCGCGAACTCCTAGCCTCGCAGCCGGACGGTACATCGGTCGGTGAACGACTCGCCCAGTTCCTCGGCGTGGGCGATGCCCTCGGAGCCGACACGGCCTGGGCCCTACGGCGCCTCCTCGAGGTCCTCGCCTTGGAGCGACCTCTCGTCGTCATGCTCGAAGACGCACATTGGGGGGAGGCGCCGATGTTGGAGCTCGTCGGTGCCGCCCTCGAACGCGCGCACGGGCCCGTGCTGTTCGTGTGTCTGGCCAGGCCCGAGCTCCTCGAACAGCATCCAACCTGGGCTTCCGGGAGGCCACGAGCGAGCACGACCACGCTTCCCCCGCTGCAGCAGGAGGATGCCCGCCGCGTTGCCGAGGCCCTGCTCGGGTCGCAGGCTCCCCGGCGCGTTGTCGACCGGGTCTGCGATGCCGCCGAAGGGAACCCCCTGTATCTGGAGCAGCTCATCGCGATGATGTCGGATCTCGGGCTGCTCGTTGATGGCGAGTGGATGGGTGCCTCGGACGCGGAGGTCGAGATACCGGAAACGCTGCAGGCGCTGCTCGCGGCGCGGCTGGACCGACTCGATCCTGTGTCGCGCCTCATCCTCGAGCGGGCGTGCATCGAGGGGCGTAGGTTCCGGATCGCCGCCGTTCGTGCCCTCGCCCCGGAGCTCTCGCCCGCGGAGGTGGAGTCCAGGATGGCCTCGCTTTCCCGAGGCGATCTCGTTCACCCGGAGGATGGGACGGGCGAGCGCTGGCGATTCGCGCACGCGCTCGTGCTGGAAGCGACGTACCGAAGCATCTCGAAGGTCCTCCGGGCCGACCTCCATGAGCAACTTGCGGATTGGTTGGCGGCTGAGGACGCGGATCAAACGGACGTCGACGAGTCGGTCGCGCGACACCTCGAGCGCGCGCTGCAACTGCGAGAGGAACTCGGCATGCGGGACGCAATGGCCGAACTCGAGATCCGCGCGGGCGCCCTCTTCGCCGCTGCGGGCTCACGTGCCTTCGCCGCCCTCGACTTCATCACGTCGGGCGATCTCCTCGGGCGTGCCGCGAACCTCCTTCCAGACCTCGACCCGCGTCGACTCGACCTGCTCCCCAACCTCGGGGTCGCGTTGACAGAGACCGGTCGACCGGAGGAGACCGACGCCCTCCTGTCGAAGGCTGTCGAGCAGAGCCGGGCGGTCGGCTCGGAGCGCAACGCCCTGCGCGCCACGATCCAGTTGCTGTCGAACCGCGTGTACCGATCGCCGACGGGGACCGAGATCGACGCCGCGGTCACGGAGGCGGAAGCGGCGTCGGACGCCCTTGAGGCGCTGGATGATCAGACGGGGCTCGCTGAGGCGGCGATCGCGATCGAGTATCTGGAGTACATGCAGGGACGCATCGCGCGACAGCACGAGTGGTCGTTCCGAGCCCTCGGACATGCATTCACCGCCGGGCGTCCGAGGGAAGCCGGACAGGCCGCCGCCGACATCGTCGGCTCCGCGGTCGATGGTCCGCTGCCCTTCGGTGGAGTTCAGGTCCATCGCGGAGGCGCGACTGTTCCCGTTCGATCAGCCGATCTCGGAGGCGACCGGGCACGCCATGATCGCCGTGGGTCTTCTCGCCGCCGGCGATGAGACCGGATTCATGGAGCACGAGCGTCGATGGCGCTCCGTGGTCGATCGCTACGGCCTGAGTTGGTTGGGGGCCACTCAGGCGATCGCCGTTGGGATCGTCGAGACCTCCGTCGGGAACGCCGATTCGAGCGAACGAAGGTTGCGTGGGGCCCGCGACGTGCTGGTGTCGATGGGTGACATCTGGTGGGTGGGGGCGCTCGACGGCGGGATCTGCTCGTCGGTGGCGGCGCAGGGGCAACCGACGCGCTTCCTCCCTCTTGCCGACGCGTTCGACGCATCCACGGTCGTTCCGGATCGCCAGATGCTGGTGCGACGAAGTGTGCTCAGGTCGCGGGCCCTCAACCATCGAGCCGCCGTTGCCGACGCCGAGGCCGTGGCACGGCACGCGTTGGAGCTCGCGGAGTCCACCGACCTCGTGCTCGACCACGCCGACGCCCTGCTCGCGCTGGCCGACGCTCTCGAGCCTCAGGGGCGTCTGGAGGAGGCGGTGGCCGCTCGTGAGGAAGCGGCGACCCGACTCCGCGCCAAAGGCAACGTGGCCGCCGCTGCCCGGGTCATGAGATGAGTCAGCCCGACACGTGGCACCGCCGCCAGGGACCAGGGATCCCCTCGAGCTCGTGCTCGCCCGCGTCCTCGAACGTGAGGTCGGCTCCCTGGCAGAGCAGTCGGACGGGCTCTGATACCAGTACCTTGCCGGACCCTGCCGCCGCCATCACGCGAGCGGCTCGCGTTGACGATGTCGCTGAACAGGAGCGAGGCCAGCACCCGGTGCGGCGTCGCGCCGCCGCCTGACACCACTCGCCGCCGACCAGGGGCTGGAAGTGATCGCGCCAACGCCATCCGGCTGGCTGGACGCTTCGAGCCACGGTGAGCCCGCCGATCGAGATCAGCTGCTCCGTCGCCCCTCCGAAGTTCACGGTCTCGTCGGGTTCGTCCCAGTTCCGGATCAGGTCCACCGGGGGAGTGTGGGGGAGGCGGTATCCGAGCGCAAGCGTCGAGGCGGCACGGCTGGCTCGATCCCCGCCGCTCGGGTCGACACTCACCCGGTGCCGAAGGAGATGTGCGCTACCGCGCCGGTCACGTCGGCCAGGCGGTACGCGGCCTCCTCGACCTCGGCCCGCTGACCGGCGTCGAGAGAGCCCGCGAGGGTGAGCTCGATGTCGAGGGTCCCTCCTCGAGCCTTCCGCTTCCACGAGCCGACGTCGCGGAGATCGCAGATCACGGGGCCGCCTCCTGCCTCGGCGAATCGCTCCGTTCCACCGGCGGCCGGGTGATCGGCCGGACGCGGGAAGCCGGCGATCCGGTAGCTCAGGTACGCCTCGTCGAAGAGGGACAGCAGGAACGCCCGCCGGGGCCGATCCGGTTCACGGGTCGTCTCGGGGGCGAACCACAGGGCGTCGACGCCGACCTCGAGGGCGTCGACGCGGTCGTCGAGCGTCTCCAGGGCGCGCTTGATCTCCGCCTGCGTGAGGCGCGCCCAGCGAACGAGGTCCTTGATGGCGACCGGCCCGTGGGAGGCGACGAACCGGAGCACGAGCTCTCTCAGCGCGTCCTCACGTTCCACGGGACGCGCGGGAGCCACGACCTCGTCGAGCAGCGCATAGCTGTGCTGACCGTCGATCAGCGGGCCCGAGCAGATCAGCCCGCGCAACTCCGAGATCATCAGCAGATGGCCGACCCGCTGTCCGAACAGTTCGTGATCGCGCGCGAACGGCCCGCGTTCGGCCAGCCACGGGCCGAGATCGCGGCGGGTCGCGAAGCGCCGGCCTCGGAGGCGCTCGTCGAGCAGGGCCATGCCTCGGCCGATCAACGAGGCGTCCAGGCCGAGCTGGCGATGGCGACCGGCGAGCCCGGACTCGACCTTCGCGGACGTGAGCTCCAGCACCCATCGCAGGTCCTCGGACGCCACGTAGTGCCAGGTCGGGCGCAGGATATGGGTGCGCACGATCTCGCCCGCGTCGATCGCGGCCCGCACCGACGCGTCGCCGCCCGACGTGCGGAGCGCGATCGAGTATCGCGACAGTGGGGCGTCCTGCGCTTGCACGCAGACGAGTTCGCGCACCACGTCGGCCGGGCGCTCGAGCGCCCGGCCGGTCAGCCGTTGTGTCGCCAGCCGGCGCGCCAGTACGTCGTCGAGCGCACCGGCCACCGTGGTCGCCGTTAGCTCTTGGCGGCTTCCTTCATCTGCTCGACGCTGTCGGCGTCGACCGCCTCCTCGTCGACCTTGGTCGCCTTGGAGAGCGTGTCGTCGACCTTCGGCTTCCAGGTGACGTCGAAGACCGCGACGATGCCCGACGAGTCGGGAGGCAGCACGTCCTCGAGGTCCTTCTTGATCTCGTGCTCGCGATGGTGCGAGACGAGACCGCCGACCCCCGCACCAACCGCGCCGCCGACGACGGCGGCCGCGATCGCCCCGGGCGGGAAGATGAGCCCGAGCAGCAGGCCGCCCGCCGCGCCGACCATGGTGCCGCCGGCGACCTCGTGCGCGTTCTCCTTCACCGTGAGCTTGCCCTCGTCGTCGCGGCTGACCAGCACGGCGACGTCGACGAAGATCGCGCCGGCACGCACCAGCTCCTTCAGCGCGTCGAAATCACCCTGCGCGCTGTCGGGATCGTCGTACGCCGCGATGTAGAGGACCTTCGGGTCGTCCTTGGCCATGAGATCGCTCCTCCTCGTTGCCTTGTGCTCCCTCCCGGAGCCCGCGCGGCAGGATACATGCCTGCGCTGGCTGCGGCCCAGCCTTCTGGGAGGCGGATGTCTCTGGGCCATCGACCCCCCGCCTCGAGCCGCCCGCCACCTACGGGATCAGATGCAGCGTGAAGATGAAGTCCGTGCCGTCGTAGACCTTCGTCGCATGGCCTCGCACGTTGACGAACGTGAGGCCGCTGGCGGCGACCACGTGCTGACGGTCTGGCGAAGCGAGCACCTTGGACCCTTCACGTCGCCAGTCTCGTTCGCGTTGGACGCCAGGTGCAAGTTATTGCCCGGATCGTTGCCTGTTGCCCGATGCGATCGCGACTTGCCCTGCAGACGGCTAGTGCGGCGGCTAGGCGTGCGGGATAGCATCCCTCGTGCTCACCTGCTCGAACTGCGGCCACGATAACCCCGACGAGGCGAAGTTCTGCATGGAGTGCGCCTCTTCGCTTGTTGCAGCCTCTGTTCGTCCGATCGCCGAAGAACGCAAGGTCGTCACCGCCTTGTTCTGCGACCTGGTCGGGTTCACCGCGTCCTCGGAGTCCGCCGACCCCGAGGACGTGGACAAGATGCTCGCGATGTACTTCGAGATGGCACGCGCACAGATCGAGTCTCACGGCGGGGTCGTGGAGAAGTTCATCGGCGACGCCGTCGTCGGGGTGTTCGGGGTCCCTGCCGCCCATGAGGACGATCCCGAGCGTGCGGTCCGAGCCGGACTTCGCATCTGCGAAGACGCTGAGGAGCTGACCTCGGTCGGCGGGGACCCACTCAAGCTCCGCGTCGGGATCAACACCGGGGAGGCCCTGGTCCGTCTCGGCGTGAGTGCCGCCTCGGGAGAGGGGTTCCTATCGGGAGACTCGATCAACACCGCCTCACGGATCCAATCGGTCGCTCCCGAGATGGGCGTGGCGGTCGGCTTGGGCACCTACGAGGCGACATCGATCGTCTTCGACTACGAAGAACTCGAACCCGCGACCCTCAAGGGCAAGTCCGAGCCGGTACGGATCTTTCACGCGAAATCCGCGAGGGCTCGGTTCGGCACCGATCTGACTCGAACCCACGACACCCCGTTCATCGGTCGTGAGATCGACCTTTCCATCCTCAAGGGCATCTTCGACAAGACGCTCGCGGCCAGCTCGCCGCAATTGGTCACCGTTGTGGGGGAACCGGGCCTCGGGAAGTCCCGGATCGTCGCCGAGCTCGGCGACTATGTTGACGCGAAGCCGGAGCTCATCACCTGGCGTCAGGGACGATGCCTCCCCTACGGAGAGGGCATCACCTTCTGGGCGCTGGGAGAGATCCTCAAGGCCCACGCCGGGATCTTGGAGTCCGACACGTCGCAGGTCGCTCAGGTCAAGTTGGAGGCGGTGCTCCCGGAAGGAGACGAACGTCCCTGGTTTCGACAACGGTTGCTCCCCTTGCTCGGGATCGAGGCTACGTCTACCGCAGAACGTGAGGAGTTGTTCACCGCCTGGCGGAGGTTCCTCGAACACATCGCTGAGCTGGACCCCACGGTGCTCGTATTCGAGGATCTCCACTGGGCCGACGATGCGATGCTCGCCTTCCTAGAGCACCTTGCCGATCGCGCCGAGGCGGTGCCGCTCCTTGTGGTCGGCACCGCCCGGCCCGAGTTGTTCGAACGACACCCCGACTACGCGAAGCTGCGCAACGCGACGCCCATCAACCTCGTGCCGCTCACCGAGGAAGAGACCGCGCGGCTGGTGTCCGCGTTATTGGAGACGACCGTGATCCCCGCCGAGCTCCAACAGCCGATCCTGGATCGAGCCGGGGGGAATCCCTTGTACGCCGAGGAGTTCGTGCGCCTGCTGAAGGACAAGGATCTCCTGATCAGGAAAGGCCCCGGTTGGGAACTCCGTGACGGTGCCGGGGTGCCGTTCCCGGACTCGGTTCATGCCCTGATCGCCGCACGTCTCGACACGCTTGTCCGCCGACACGAAGTCGATGCTCGCCGATGCGGCGGTGATCGGGAAGGTCTTCTGGTCAGGGGCGATCGCGCAGATGGGCGGACGCGAGCTCTCGAGCGTCACCGAGACGCTTCGGGAGCTCTGGCGCAAGGAGCTCGTCCGCCCCGCCCGAAGATCCTCGATCGACGGTGAGGCCGAGTACGCCTTCTGGCACGTGCTTGCTCGCGACGTCGCCTACGGTCAGCTGCCGCGTGCCTCTCGTGCCTCGCGTCATGTCGAAGCGGCGCGATGGATGGAATCTATGGCCACTGAGAGAGTCGAGGACTTCGCCGATGTCTTGGCCTATCACTATTCCACCGCCATCGAGCTCGCCCAAGCCGCCGGACAGGCCGACCAGGCGACCGAGCTCGAGGCGTCGGCGCTCAAGTTCCTTTCTCTCGCTGGTGAGCGGGCACTCGGTCTCGACACCCCCGCGGCGCTGTCGAACTTCGAGCGGGCGCTCGCCCTTGCTCCGGTAGGCCATCCCGAGCGTCCCGAGGCGCTCGCCCGCTTCGGCGAGGCGGCGTTCCAGGCGGGCCGTTACGCGGAGGCCTCGGAGGCCCTGAACGAGGCGATCGCGTCATTCCGCCGGGTTGCCGACTTCCCCGCCGCCGCCCGCGCGATGGGTCGGCTCGCCTACGTTCTCGGCAGGCTCGGAGATCCGCGTCGATGGAGTCTCCCCGTTGAGGCGGTTGCGCTCCTCGAGCCGCTCGGACGGTCGTTCGCGCTCGCCGGAGCGCTGACGGAATTAGCTCGGAGCGAGCTCATCCAGGGAAGGCTGGAAGAGAGCGTCCGCACCGCCGAGCGTGCGCTCACGCTCGGCGATGAGCTGGGCGTCCCTCCCGGACCGTCGACCCTCAGTGTTCGAGGCATGGCAAGTGCTGCCCTCGGGGATCCTGCGGGGCTCGAGGACATGCGAGAGGCGATCGAACTGGCGACCCGGGCCGGGCAAGGGGAGCAGGTTGCCAACACCCAGAACTACCTCGGGCTGGCGCTGTGGTCGTTCGAAGGCCCGACTGCGGGCCTGGAATCGTTGCGCGATGGGATCGCATTCTCGCGATCCAGGGGGCTCGCTGAGCTTGTCGAGGATCTCACCGGCAGCACGCTCGACGTGCTCGTAGATAGGGGGGAGTTCGACGAGGCGCTTGACGTCTCCGCCACGATCGCCGCCCGGGTCGGAGAAGACGACCTATGGCACCTGTCTCGACGCTCGCGCCGTCGAGGTCCGCGTGCTCGCCCTGCGTGGCGAGGCTTCCCGGGCTCTCGATTCGCTCCGGTGGATCGAGTCCAATCTCCACGTGGATCTGGGGGCGGACAGCTCATGCATCGGACTGGGGTCTCGGCGATCGCCTGGAGCGCTGCTCGGTAACCGGGAGAAGGCGGCAGCCGCTCTCATGCGATTCGTTGAAACCCATAGCTCCCAATACTACGACGTTTACCTCCCCTCGATGGTGCGTGCGGCTCTGCGAGTCGATGAGCCTGAACTCGCCGAGCGCCTCGCAGGCCGCGCCGGTCGACGGCTGCCATATGGGCGTCACGCGGTCGTGGCGGCGCACGCGGCCATCTCGGAATCTCGCGGCTACCTGGAAGCTGCGGCCGATGCCTACCTCGATGCAGCTGACCGCTGGGAGCGATTCGGGGTCGTCCCCGAGCAGGCGTTCGCGCTCCTCGGCCGAGGCCGCTGCCTGGTCGGGCTTGGCCGGCGGGCCGAGGCCGAACCCGTCCTCCGGCTCGCTCGCGAGATCTTTGAGCGGCTCGGTGCGACGCCTGCGCTGGCCGAGATCGACGCGCTCCTCGCGACCGTGGCTTGACCCTCGGCGAAGCTGGTGGTCCGTCAGCGGGTGCTCCTTTCGCCGGAAGTCACGTCTGCTTCATGCTTCGGAGCGCAGGATGTCTGCCAGGCGCTTCGCCATCTTCGGGCTCGCGCCCTCGTCCTCGTGCTTGAAGTAGCAGAAGACCTGTGCGCCGCCGTCGATCGCCGGGCGGATCCGGTCGGCCCAGCCGAGGAGTTCGGCATCGGTGTACTCGGTCTTGCGTAGGCGCAGGTAGCCCGCGGGCTCCCAGGACAGGTCCTCGGGCTTGGGGTCGTTCTCGTCGGTCTCGGCGACGCACCACGCCACGCCCTGCTCGAGCAGCAGGTCCTTCGCCTCGCGCCAGGACGGGTGGCGGAACTCCATCGCGAACGTCGGGCGTCGCGGCGGCAGGTATCCGACGAATCGCTCGATCAGCTCCCGGTCGTACTGCAGCGACGGCGGGCACTGGAACAGCACGCAGCCGAGCCGGTCGCCGAGCAGGCGCGCCCGCTCGAGGAAGTCGCGCACGTCCTCGTCGGCGTCGGCCAGGCGCTTGAAGTGGGTGATGCGCTGGTTCGCCTTCAGCGTGAACACGAACCCCTCGGGCGTGAGGTCACGCCAGTTCTTGAGCGTCGTCTCGCTCGGGAACCGACGGAACGAGTAGTTGATCTCCACGCTGTTGAGTTGCGACGCATAGTACGTGAGCAGCTCCCGGGTCTTCGTGCCCTCCGGGTAGAAGACGTCGTGCTTCCACTCGTCGTACGCGAAGCCCGATGTCCCCAGGTAGAGCGTGCCGTCGGTGGCCATGGCGTGCATCATGGCACGCGTGCCGACACCCGCCGTTGGGCGGGGGATCGGCCTCGTCTTCGTGACCGTCGATCGGAGTTCCGCCATATCGGACTACACGTTCTCCGCATCCGATCGGTTACTCCTGCGACATGGGTGAAGGGATCGAGCGTGCCGCGACCGAGGGTGACCCTGACGCCCACCGAGGCCGGCCAGTTTCGTTCGAGGAGTTCTTCGAGATCGAGCGCGATCGGCTCTTCCGCGTTCTTTGCGTGATCGCCGGCAGTCGACACGAGGCCGAGGACCTTTCGCAGGAGGCGTTCGCGCGTGTGTGGGAGCGATGGGACGAGATCGGCGCGATGGCGAACCCGACCGGATACCTGCATCGGACCGCGATGAACCTGTTCCGAAGCCGCTTCCGACGAGCGCGGCTCGCTGCGCAGCGCGCGTTGGAGCCTGCACCCGCGCGTGATGAGTTCCAGGTCGTCGACGATCGGCAGGTCGTGTTGCATGCCCTGAGCATGCTGCCGCCCCGTCAGCGCGCGGCGATCGTCCTGATCGAGGTGCTGCGCTACACGGCGGAGGAGGCCAGCGGGATGCTCGGGGTCAGGGCCTCGACCGTCCGCGCCCTGCATTTCCAGGCCCGGGCGTCGTTGCGGAACCTGCGGGAGGGGTCCGATGGCTGATCTGCGCCCCGAGCTCCGTCGTGAGATCGATCGGATCCCTCCGTCCGACTACCCGATCGAGGCGGTCGCCCGCCGAGTGGACCGTCGTCGCAGGGCGCGGCGGATCGGCGGGGGGATCGTCGGCATCGCGGTGGCGCTTCTCGCCGCGGCCACGGTCCTGCGGGCCCTGCCCCATGGGGATGAGTCGGTTCCGGCCGACGCCAGGCGGGAGCGACTCGTGTTTGTGTCCCCGGGGTTCGGAGATCTCGAGGATCGGCTCGTCACCGCGTCGCCGCAAGGAACGGATATCCAAAGGATCGCCGTCGATATCCACGCCGAGTATCCCGAGTGGTCCGCGGATGGGCGCTTCATCGCCTTCGACGACGGTCAGAATCTCACCGGATCTCAGCTTCCGATCCCCAACGGGGACATCTACGTCATGAACGCCGATGGTTCTGGGCTGCGGATCGTGCCGCTTGTAGGGGAGGCGTCGGCGCCCAGCTGGTCACCTGACGGATCGCGAGTCGCCGTCGCCGCCTCCCGGCCCGGGAGGGCGCCGGGCATCGCATGGCTCGATCTGGACTCCGGGGATCTCACGCCCGTCACGACGAACCCGTACCAGGGGTGGTGGGATGCCGAACCGGCGGTGTCGCCCGACGGGACCCTCATCGCCTTCATTCGGGTCAAGGGACTGATCGAGCGGGGCGGGCAGCGGAACCTCGCGGCCCTCTTCGTCGTGAACGACGACGGATCCGGACTGCGTCGATTGACGTCGTGGCGGACCGATGCCGGCACGCCGGACTGGTCACCGGATGGCACGAGGATCGCCTTCAACAGCTCGGATCACTTCGGGTCTCGCGCGACCCAGATCGAGGTGATCGATGCGGATGGTTCGGGCCGTCAGACGCTGACCGATGGGGGAGCGGGCATCCGCTCGTTCTGGCCGACCTGGTCGCCGGACGGCTCGGCCATCGCATTCACGCGCATCGATGAGCAACTCCTCGAACCCGCCCGTCTGTACCTCGTCCCCTCGAGTGGGGGCGAGGCACTTCCGTCTTCACTGATCCAAGCGCTCAACCAGGCTGATTGGGGCCTCGCGCCCTAGAAGAGGGAGGCACGCCGGATGGATGTATTCACCCGAAGATGGCTCGGACTCGCGCTTTCATCGGTGGTCGTGCTGTCGGCGTGTCAGGCCGACGATGGGTCGACCGCCTCCCCCACGCCGGCGACCACACCGCCCGCGGTGACGACGGCCGCGCATCAGGTCGATGGATGCGTGCCCGACTGCCGGTACGGCCTGACGGCGCCCGGGGACCTTCCCGACGGGGAGTACCGGACGGAGTGGTTCTTCGGCGGGGAGCTGTCCGTGAGCTTCGACGAGCCGTGGACGAGCGGTGAGGACAGCTCAGGAGAATTCAATGCGGCCCCGGTCGACAGCCCCGACGACGTCGTTTTCTTCTGGCTCGACGTGTACCCGGTAGAGGACTTCGAGCGGGTGAGCGAAGTACCGCTGACCAGCAAGGGGTGGATCGAGTGGTTGCACACGAGAGCCGGTCTCGACGTGTCCGAGCCGATGGCCGTGACCATCGGAGGGCTTCCGGCCTCGGCGGTCGACATCGCCGTCGCTACCGACGCCGTCAACGAGGAGATCGACAACCGATGGTGCGAGCGGAATATCTGCGTGAACTTCCTCGGATTCGACCAGTGGGACGGGCTCGGAACCTGGGGCATCGCCGGGAAGCTTCCCCAGCGCCTCTACTTCTCGGATGTCCGCTACGACGGGCAGGACCATCTGTTCGTGGTCGCGCTCGCGCCGACGGGCACGATCGAGGGGTTCGCGCCGCGGGCTGAGGCCGTGCTCGACACGGTAACCGTTCCGGTCGAGCCGGCGTAGGCACCGGCTCGGCGGCTGGGCGCCCGGCCGCCGGTCGGTGCATCATGGCACGCGTGCCGACACCCGAAGAGCGCCTGACGATCGACGTCCCCGAACGGGGTCCGGTGTCCGCCATCTACGCGCGGCCGGGCGGCGCCGACGCGTCGCTGGTCGTCTTCCACGGCGCGGGCGCCGGCATGGAGCATCCGTTCATGGCGGGGTTCGCGCGCGCGATGGCCGACGAGGGCATCGCGATCCTGCGCTGCAACTTCCCCTACATCGAGGCGGGGCGCCGCTCTCCGGACTCGCCAGGGGTCGCGATCGCCACGGTGCTGGCGGCGTTCGAGGCCGCCCGCGGCCGAGCCGCGGCGGGCGAGCCCGTGTGGGTCGGCGGCAAGTCCTACGGGGGTCGGATGGCCTCGATGGCGGTGGCCGACGGGCTCGAGGCCGCCGGCCTGGTGTTCCTCGGATACCCGCTGCATCCGCCCGGCAAGCCCGAGCGCGCCCGGACCGAGCATCTGTCGTCCATCACGGTCCCGATGCTGTTCCTGCAGGGCACGAAGGATCCGTTCGCGACGTCGGCCGTCCTCGAGCCGACGATCGCCGATCTCGCCGCCACCGCGACCCTGCACCCGATCGAGGGCGGCGGGCACTCGTTCGAGCGTTCGCGCAAGGACGACCCCCGCGAGGTGGGCGCCTCGCTCGCGCCGATCGCCGCCGCCTTCATCCGCGAGGCGAGCGTGCCTGATGCCCAGGAAGAACCGAAGGGCCCCGGAGTACTTCGAAGCCCCCGAGCCTCCTCCGGCGCGCGCGGACGCGCCGTTGTGGGCGATGGCGCCGGGGTTCGAGGTCCGCCACGTCGGGGGCCAGAAGGAGTATCGCTGCCCGGGATGCGACCACATGATCCGGCCCGGGCTGTGGCACCTCGTCGTCGTTCCCGCGGGCGACGCGGACGAGCGGCGTCACTGGCACACGGACTGCTGGAAGCGCGAGCTCCGCCGCCTCGGGCTCTACCGAGCGCCGCAGCCCGACTGAGTGAGCGCTGGCGCCTCGGGGCGACGCCGTCATACGATGCCGGCGATGGCCAGAGATGAAGCGAGAGCGCGGATGTGGGAGACCGGCGGCCGCTGGTACGCCCACATCTCGGACCGGTCGGCCTACATCGAGGTCACCGGGGTCAGCCGTCGTCAGTGCACGGCGGAGCTCCGCGCCCTGACCGGCGACGACGTGACGCTCACGATCGAGGTGGTGCCCTCGGTGGTCGGCGTCGCGGAGGCGGCCGAGATCATGGGATGGGACAAGCGCCGGGTGATCACCTACATCGACCGCGGCTCGTTCCCCGAGCCGCTGACGGCGCTGGCGTCGGGCAGGATCTGGCTCCGAGAAGACGTCGAGGCCTACGCCGACGCCTGGCGAGCGAGCCATCCGGGGGCCGTCCGCAGATGACGCGTCGCCTCTACCTGATCCGACACGGGCAGGCCGACTACACATCCGAGGCCCGGCTGGAGACGCCCCGCGGCCTCGCCTTCGATCCGCCGCTGTCGGCGACCGGCCGCGAGCAGGCGGCGGCGTTGGCCCGGCGGTTGCTCCGTCTCCCGGCGCCGGAGGCCGTGTACTCCTCGACCCTGGCGCGGGCCCGTGAGACCGCCGTTGCTTACGCCGAACCAGCGGGGCTCGAGCTCATCGCGGAGGAGGACCTCGGGGAGTGGTTCGGAGGCGGATGGGAGTTCAAGGACTTCTCCCAGATCTTCGATGAGCATCCCGACGCGGTGCACCTGTTCCGCAACCAGCAGCCCGCGTGGCACCTGGCGCCCGGCGCCGAGCCCGGCCCGGCGTTCGCGGCGCGGGTGAACGCACGGGTCGACGTGATCTTGGATCGCCACGCGGGCGGCGACGTGTGGGCATTCGTCCACGGCGGAGTGATCAACGCCGTCCTCGCACCGATCCTGGGCATCGAGGGACAGGAGATGTTCTTCCTGCCACCGAACACGAGCATCAACACGGTCCTGCTCGACGGTGACCGGCGCCGCGTCTGGTTCCTGTCCGACGACGCCCACGTGACGAACCCCGACTGGTTCGAGCGCGACTAGGTGTTCTAAGCAGCGAGGTTGTTGGCACGGGAGCAGCGACTGATCGGAGGCTTGCCTCCCAACGCCGTGTGCGGTCGATGGTAGTTGTAGCGATCCAGGAACGCACCCAGCGCGCCGGCCCGTTGGTCGTTGCTTGACCGGTCGCGCCTATACTCGCCGCATCGCCGACCACAAGGAGCCCGTGCCGTGTCCGTGAAGTTCCTGTCGCAGGAGTGGGCCGACCAGGTCACCACCCTGCTGAACGACGATCCCGAGTTCACGACGGCGGCGGCCGGCAAGCAGGCCACGATCACCCAGGTGATCACGGGCGGCGAGGCCGACACGAGCTACTGGATATCGATCGCCGACGGGACGATCTCGATGGGGCTCGGCGACGCGGAGTCGCCCGATGCCACCATCACGCAGAGCTACGACACGGCCGTCAAGCTGGCCAACAGCGAGCTGAACCCGGTCACCGCCTTCATGATCGGCAAGGTGAAGATCGGCGGGAACATGGGCCTGCTGATGGGCCTACAGGGCGCGCTCGTCCGACTGCCGGTCGCGATGCAGTCGATCGACGTCGAGTACTAAGGGCTCGCAGGGTCGGTCATCGCGATCGCCGCGGTCGCGGTGGCGAGCAACGTGCCGTGCTCGTCGGTCACGTCGGCGGCGGCGTGCGCGATCCTCGTCCCCACCCGCAGGGCCCGGCCCCGGCCGATGAGCCGACCCGGCGCGGCGGCCCGCAGGTACTCCACGGCCAGCGACACCGTCACGTGCCCACGGCCCGGCTCGAGCATCGTGCGGACGGCGAGCCCCGCGGCCGTGTCGGCCAGCGTGGCCACCATCCCGCCGTGGATCGATCCGAGGAGGTTGCGGTGATGAGGCTCGGCGTCCAATGCCAGCGTCACCTCACCCGGCGACGCCTCGAGGACCGACAGCCCGGCCCACGCGTGGAACGGCGACGCCGCCACCAGATCGCGGAGCTCGTCCGATGCGGACATCCTCACCCCCTCCCGCGCGCGTAGTCTCCCATGGGGCGCGAACCGCGTTTGACGTCTGGGAGCGCCCCAAGGACAATCCGGGGCGGATCGAACAGTGATCTGCCACGTCAAGGGGAACGGAGGGGAAGCATGCCGAAATGGTTTCTAAGGCTTGCCGTGCCCGTCGCCGTGCTCGCCATCGTCGCCGCAGCGTGTAGCAGCGACGAGAGCAGCGAGCCGGCGAGCACGGGGGCGACCGGCGCCACGGCGGCGGCCGAGTGCAACGCCGACCTCAAGGTCGGGATGGCGCTCGACGTCGGCGGGCTGGGTGACAAGTCGTTCAACGACGCGGCGAACGCCGGCCTGCAGGCCGCGATCGCCGACGGCCTCGTGTGCGAGGAGAACACCGAGTTCATCGAGGCCGACGCCACGGGGTCGAACCGCGACGCCAACGTCCAGTCGCTGGCCGACGCAGGGTTCAACCTGATCATCGGGGTCGGGTTCGCGTTCTCGCCGGGGATCAACTCGTTCGCGGGGAACTACCCGGAGCAGTCGTTCGCGATCATCGACGGCTACGCGACCTGTGGCACGGCGTGTGGGCTCGAGAACGATGGGCTGGAGAACGTCACCGACCTCGTCTTCAAGGAGAACGAGGGGTCGTTCCTGGTCGGCGCCGCCGCCGCGCTCAAGTGCGGTTGCGACACGATCGGGTTCCTCGGCGGCCAGACCGGCCCGCTGATCGGCAAGTTCGAGGCCGGATACGTGGCCGGGGCGCAGGCCGTCAACCCGAACATGGAGGTGCTCGTCGAGTACATCGGCGACTCCACCGAAGCGTTCAACGACCCGACCAAGGGCGAGGCCCTGAGCACGAAGATGTACGACAACGGCGCGGAGATCATCTACCACGCCGCCGGTGCATCCGGTGCTGGGCTGTTCAACGCGGCCGTGAAGGCGAGCAAGCTGGCGATCGGCGTCGACTCCGACCAGTACAACCTGGTGAGCGCCGAGCAGCAGCCGCTGATCCTGACCTCGATGCTGAAGCGCGTTGACACGGCCGTGTACAACGCCATCCAGCAGATGGGCGAGGGCACGTTCGCGGCCGGCTCGCAGGTGTTCGGCATGGCGGAGGAGGGTGTGGACTACTCGCAGTCCAATACCGCCGAGCTGACCGCCGACATCGTGAGCGAGGTGGACGCGTACAAGGAGCAGATCATCAACGGTGAGATCACCGTCCCCGAAGAGCCGTAAAGGCTCGAAGAGGAAGGCCTGACCGGATGAGCGACGACCACGGGGCGGGGCGCGAGAGCGCCCCGCCCCTCGTCGTCCTCGACCACATCACGAAGCGGTTCCCCGGTGTGGTGGCGAACGACGACGTGAGCATCGATCTGCGTGCCGGTGAGGTGCACGCGCTGATCGGGGAGAACGGGGCCGGCAAGTCGACCCTGATGCGTGTCCTCTACGGCATGTACCCGGCCGACGAGGGGACGATCAGCCTGCGGGGTCGGCCCGCGCGCATCAACTCGCCGAAGGACGCGATCGCGAACGGGATCGGCATGGTGCATCAGCACTTCGTGCTCGTCGATCCGTTCACCGTCACCGAGAACATCATCCTCGGTGACGAGGGCGGCCCGATCCTGCACTCCGAGGAGGCGCAGCACAAGGTCGCCCAGCTGGCGGATTCGTACGGGTTCGTCGTTGCCCCCGACGCCGTCGTCGAGGATCTTTCGGTCGGCGAGGAGCAGCGGGTCGAGATCTTGAAGGCGCTCTACCGCGGCGCCGAGATCCTGATCCTCGACGAGCCGACGGCGGTGCTGACCCCGGGGGAGATCGACGACCTGTTCGAGAACCTGCGATCGCTCAAGGAGTCCGGCAAGTCGATCGTGTTCATCAGCCACAAGCTCGACGAGGTCCTCGAGATCGCCGACCGTATCACCGTGCTCCGTCGCGGGCTGGTCGTGGGCGAGACCCGTCCCGAGGACACCTCCAAGGCACGGCTCGCCGAGATGATGGTGGGCCGTCCCGTGCTGTTCCGGCTGGACAAGCCCGACGTCGAACCCGGCGAAACGGTGTTGAAGATCCACGGCCTGGCCGGCGAGGGCAAGCTCGCAGGCGTCGACATCGAGGTGCGCGCGGGCGAGATCGTCGGGGTGGCCGGGGTCGAGGGCAACGGTCAGCGCGAGCTCGCCGAGTCGGTGATCGGCCTGCGGACCCCCCCGGAGGGGGCGATCGAGCTGCACGGCGTGTCGATCCTGGGGCGCAGCGTCCGGGAGATCCGCAATGAGGGGGTCGCGTACGTGCCCGAGGACCGCCACGAGCAGGGCCTCGTGCTCGACATGACGCTGTGGGAGAACACCGTGCTCGGGCGGCACGACGACGAGCCGTTCTCCAAGCGGGGGATCTTGTCCATCGGGAAGATCAAGGAGCTCGCGGAGCGGCTCGTGAAGTTGTTCGACGTGCGGACCCGCAGCGTCAACGTGGCCGCCAACACCCTGTCGGGCGGGAACCAGCAGAAGCTGATCCTCGCGCGCGAGCTCGAGACGGACCCCAAGCTCCTGCTCGCCTCACAGCCCACCCGGGGTCTCGATGTCGGCGCGATCGAGTTCGTCTGGCGTCAGATCCTCGAGCAGAAGGCGGAGGGCCGGGCGGTGTTGCTCATCTCGGCCGAGCTGGACGAGATCTATGCCCTGTCCGACCGGATCGTGACCCTGTACGAGGGCAAGATCACCGGTGAGTACCCGCCGGATGCTCCGGCCGAGGAGGTCGGGCGGGGGATGCTCGGCGACGTCGCGAGTGGGGTCGTCTGATGGCGGTGGCGCAGGCCGACGCCGGGGAGGTCCGGGTCCGACCGGCGTGGGTTGAAACCGCCGTCGCCCAGGCCCTCGCGCTCGGCGCGGCGTTGGGCATCGCCATCCTGGCCGGGGCGGTCGATCATCATCGCGTACGGCGAGAGCCCGCTCCAGGTCTACGGCGCGATCCTCGAGTACGCGTTCGGATCGTTGTCGGGATTCGGGTTCGTGCTGGCGATCGCCACGCCGCTGATCTTCAGCGCCCTAGCGGTCGCGGTCTGCTTCAAGGCGGGCCTGTTCAACATCGGCGTGGAGGGGCAGTTCCTCGTGGGGATGGTCACCGCGGCCTGGGCGGCGGTCGCCCTCGACTTCATCCCGGGAGGCATGCTGGTGGTCGCGGTCCTCGTCGCGGCGATGCTCGGCGGGATGATCTGGGCCGCCATCCCGGCGATCCTCAAGGTCAAGACCGGCGCCCACGAGGTGGTCACGACGATCATGATGAACGGGATCGCCATCAGCCTCGTCGCGTACGCGCTCAACGGGCCCCTGAAATTCACGTCGGCGCCCGCCGGGCAGAACGTCGACATCCGCACCGATCCGTTCCTCGAGAACGGTCTCGTGGGCGACCTCGGGTCGCTCTTCGGGGTCACGCCCGGCGCCCACCTGTCATGGCTGTTCCTGCTGGGCATCGCGTGCTCGGCCATGGTCTGGTTCCTCGTCAAGCGGATGCGGCTGGGCTACGAGGCGCGCGCCGTCGGGTCCTCTCCAGGTTCGGCGCGGGCCGGCGGCGTCTCGATCGGCAGCGTCCAGATCAAGTTGTTCGTGATCTCGGGGGCGTTGGCCGGGCTCACCGGCATGCAGCAGATCCTCGCCGACCGGGGCTACCTGGGCGGCAACTACGCCGCACTGCTCGGCTTCACCGGGATCGCCGTGGCGTTCCTCGGTCAGAACAACCCGATCGGCATCATCTTCGCCGCGATCCTGTGGGGGGTCCTCGCCCGCGGCGAGTCCGCGCTGCAGATCGAGACCGAGGTGCCGCGGGAGTTCGTGATCATCCTGCAGGGGATCTTGATCATGTCCGTCGTGATCGTGTACCAGGTCGCCCGCCGCCGGACGCAGCGTCGACAGCTCCAGCGGGCCGGGGCGGTCGGGTCGTTGGAGGACTCTGCCGCGCCCGAGGATATCGACGATATGGCGAAGGACGATCGCTGATGCCGCTCGAGGACATCGGACGCGCGGTCGGGATCGCGTTCACCTACTTCACGATCATCTACCTGACGGGCCTCGGGGGCCTGTTCAGCGAGCGTTCGGGCATCGTGAACATCGGGCTCGAGGGGATGATGATCATCGGTACGGTCACGGGCTCGTTCGGGGCCCACTTCTTCACGATCGACATGGGGTGGGGGCTCCCGTGGGGCCCCATCGCGGGGCTGGCGTTCGGCGCGCTCTGCGGCGCCTTGTTCGCGTTGATCCATGCCGTGGCCACGGTCACGTTCAACGTCGATCACATCGTGTCCGGCGTGGTGATCAACCTGGTCGCGATCGGCGCCGCGCGGTTCCTGTCGACGATCTTCTTCGGCCAGGCCACGCAGTCCGATCCCGGGCAACCGCACCTGAACAACTGGACGATCCCGTTGTTGTCCGATGTCCCCTGGGGGCTCGGGCGCGCCTTCCAACACCTGTCGCCGATGGTCGTGTTCGCGATCCTCCTCGTGATACCGGTGAGCTATGCCCTGTATCGGACCCGATGGGGGCTGCGACTGCGCTCGGCCGGCGAGAATCCCGAGGCCACACGCTCGCTCGGCGTGGCGGTCGCCCCGCTCCGCTACACGGGGGTGCTGCTGTCGGGCGCGCTCGCGGGGCTGTCGGGCGCGTTCCTGGCCGTCGAGGTCGTGTTGAACTGGCGCGAGGGGCAGACGCTGGGACTTGGGTTCATCGCGCTTGCGGCGCTGATCCTGTCGAACTGGAACCCGGTGCGTCTGCTGGGGGCCGCGTTCCTGTTCGGGTTCGCCCAGGCGATCCCGTTGCGGCTCAACGACGCCCCGATCATCTCGGCGCTGCCGCCCCAGTTCATCCGGATGATCCCCTACGTGGTGACGATCGTGGTCCTCGCCGGGTTCGTGGGCAAGGTCCGACCGCCGGCGGCCGCGGGACGCGCGTACGAGGGCGGCGGCTCGATCTAGCGCGCCCCGGGGCCGTTCAGAACGTCCCGTAGAGCCGGTCGCCGAAGTCCCCGAGCCCGGGCACGATATACGCGTTCGCGTTGAGCTCGCGGTCGAGGGCGGCGGCGACGATGGGCAGCTCGGGGTGGTCGGCCCGCATCCGGGCGACGCCTTCGGGCGCCGCCACCACGCACACGAAGGCGATGTCGTCGGCCCCCGCCTTCTTCACGTACTCCACCGCCGCGCTGCCGCTGCCGCCCGTGGCCAGCATCGGGTCGACGACGAGGGCGCGGCGTCCCGTCATGTCGGGCAGCTTCGCGTAGTAGTCGCGCGGCTCGTGGGTCTCCTCGTCGCGCTCCATGCCCAGGTACCCGACGACGGCATCGGGGTAGAGCTCGGTGACCGCCTCGAGCAGCCCCAGCCCGGCGCGGAGCACCGGGATCGCGACCAGACCCTTGGCCAGCCGGGTGCCGTCGAAGGCCTCGAGAGGGGTCTGCACCGCGTGGGGCTCGACGTGCATCGTCCGCGTGGCCTCGGCCACCAACAGCAGACCGAGCCGCCGGGTCAGGGCTCGGTACTCGGCCGGGCCCGTTTCGGTTGAGCGGAGCCGAGTGAGCAGATCGCCGGCAAGGGGGTGATCGAGCACGGTGAACGTCGACATGACGGCATCCTACGTGACGCCCACAAGGCGACGCTCGGGGCGTTGCCAGCGTAGAAGCCGTCTGCCACGATGTTCGCGACATGCAGGCGTTCTTCGGCTACTGGTTTACCTACGCGGGTACCGACCCGGCGTAGTCGCCTGTAGCCACCGAGCACACAGCGACCCCGGGTCAGGACCCGGGGTTCTTCCTTCCCCGGGGCCATCCGGGCAGGACGAAAGGCGCGCGAGATGGTCGTCGTGATGAAGCAAGGGGCCACCGAGGCCGACATCGAGGCCGTGTCCGAGCGGGCGCGGGCCGCCGGCGGCGAGGCCTTCGTGTCCCGGGGTGCCGTGCACACGGTCGTCGGGCTGGTCGGCGACACCGAGCGGATGGCCGCGGTGGACTGGCGCCAGCTCTCCGGCGTCGACCACGTCATCCGGATCGGCAAGGCTTACAAGATGGTCGCGCGCGACCTCCATCCGGAGGCCACCATGGTCAACATCGGTGCGCGGGCCGTGGGCCGGGGAAGCTTCACGATCATCGCGGGGCCGTGCGCCGTGGAGAACGAGGACCAGGCGATGACCGCCTGCGAGGCCGCCAAGGCCGCGGGCGCGACGATCCTGCGGGGCGACGTCTACAAGCCCCGCACCTCGCCGTACTCCTTCCAGGGCCTGGGGGAGAAGGGACTGGAGATCCTCCGGGAGTGTCGCCGGGTGACCGGGCTGCCGTTCATCGTCGAGGTCGTCGACGTGAGCCAGGTGGAGCACGTCGCCGAGGTCGCCGACTGCATCCGCATCGGCACGCGCAACGCTCAGAACTTCGAGCTCCTCAAGGAGGTCGGGCTCACGAACAAGCCGGTCATGCTCAAACGCGGCCTCGCGATGACGGTCGACGAGTGGCTGCAGGCCGCCGAGTACATCGCCCAGCGCGGGAACTCCGAGATCGTGCTGTGCGAACGAGGGATCCGCACGTTCGAGCCGTCGACGCGCAACACGCTCGACCTTGGCGGGATGGCCGTGGCCCAACGCGAGTCGCACCTCCCCGTGATCGTCGACCCGTCGCACGCCGTGGGCAAGCGCGACCTCGTGGCGCCGATGGCCCTTGCCGCGGTGGCCGCCGGCGCCGACGCGGTGATGATCGACGTGCACGCCGAGCCCGAGTACGCGCTCGTCGACGGGGCGCAGGCGCTCGTGCCCGACGAGATGGCCGACCTGGGACGGCGGCTGGCCAGGGTGGCCGAGGCGGTGGGCCGCCCCCTCTAGAGGTTGGGCGTGAGCTCGACGATGTCGCAGGCGGCCCGCCAGCGCGATACGGAGTCAGCGGGAGGCCCAACGCGGCTGCGGCGCCGGTCGACCAGCACCTTGGCGGCCTCCTCCCACTCGGGCCCCTCGAGCCTGCGCTGGGCGACCCAGAATTCCTCCAGTGAGGTGTCGCGTCCCTTGCGGCGCATGACCACGACCAGTTCGGTCGCGTCCGGGACGCCGGGCACGGTCTGCTCCTCGGGCCCAGGCTCGCGCTGCGACACGACGTAGATCCGCCCGTTCTTGTACGCGAACCAGGCCGGAACGGTGCGGCGGCGATCGCCGTCATCGGTCCCGACCCAGATCACGTCGGACTTGCGCAGGCCGTCCTCGGTGGGCTTGTCGAGCTTGGCCTGAGCCTGCTGCACGAAGACGGGGAACTCGACCTCGCCGATGATCTCCCCGTCGAGGATGAACGAGGCCACATGGGTTCCGGTCTCGCCGAACACGCCGTCGGTGATGACATCGAGCTCGGTGGTGAGATCCATCGCCCCCACCATGCGGCGCGGCTCGGGTCCCCACCGATGCACCGTTCGTCCCGAGGGTCCGATGAGCCGAACCTCCTCGGAGACGAACCCCGTGGGGACCTTCCACGCGCGGAAGATCACGAACGGGAGCGCCGGTCCGGGCGAGCCGGCCAGATACACGCCGTCGGAGGCCGTGTTGCCCTCCGTGTCCCAGACGCGCTGATCCACGACGGCCGCCGCGACGAGCTCTCCGATGGTCATCGGGCGAGAGGATAGCGGACGAGCACGCCCCCCACAGCGGGGCTAGACGATGCGCGCGAGCCAGAGCGTGGGCTCGCCGATCTCGGGGAGCGACGGCATCGCGTCCGGCGACTCCCACATGCGTGCGAGCGTGGCCTCGTCGGTCTGCTCGACCACCGTGTCGCAGAAGGTGCGGCCCGCCGCGTAGTGGTCGCGCCGCATCTCGACGCCGAGCAGGCGCTCGAACACCGGGTCGCCGGTCTCGGACTCGCGATAGCGTCGCATCGCCTCGTCGATCTTGGGGTAGGTGGCCAGGAGCTCGCGGCCCAACGTGTGCATCACGTGGTCGCCGTATCCCTCGGCCGCCGCCATGAAGGCCTGCACGCGCGCGAGCTTGATCCGCTGCTCGTCGTCGAGGTCGCTCGTGAACAACCCCTGGTCGGACTCGGCGAGGCCGGCGAGGGCCTGGGGGTCAGAGGTGTCCAGCCCGACGAGTCGCGCCTGCATCCCCTCGACGTCGATGGTGAGCGTCGACAAGAAGTCGTCGAGTAGCGTGCGCAGACGGGGGGCCGCCCACGGCCGCGCGAACTCGCATCGGTGCGTCACCTCGTGGATCGCGACCCAGGTGCGGAACTCCGTGTGGTCGAGCGCCCAGTCGCGCTCGAACGCCAGGACGTTGGGGACGACGAACGCCACGCTCGAGGACCCCGGGCGGGGCACGGCCACGTCGTACTGCCCGAGCACCTGCTGGGCGAGCGATCCGAGCACCTGCCCCACCTGCGTCCCCATCAGCAGCGGCGAGATCTGGCCCATCAGGCCGGCCATCTGCTGCATCTCGGGCGGAAGCTGCTCGCGGGTCGCACGGTCGATCGCCTCCCCGATCCGCTTGGCGGCGGGCTCGAGCAGCGAGCGCAGCCCCTCGGCGCTCTCGTTGACCCACTCCGCCCGGCGCAGCACGCGCACGTCGAGGAGCTCGGCCGGCGTCTCGAGGCCGGTGAACCGCGCCACCTGCATCTCGGCGACGCGGACGGCCTCGGCGAACGATCGACGGTCGTCATCGGTCGGATCGCGGTCCTCGCCGGCCTCGACGGCGCTGGCGACGGCCACCTGGCGGGCGAGCTCCCAGTTCACGGGCCCGCTGGAGGACGCCATCACCCGCTGGAGTTCGCGGAACAGGGGCGCGTCCATGAACCGCTCGGGGTCGCCCTCGAATCCGAAACCGAGATCTCCTGGGCCCTGACTCATCACGACATCGTACGACCGCGCCTTCGCTACGATGAGCGCGTGTCCGACCGGCTCCTGATCCGTGTCACGTCCGAACCGCTCGCCGCCGATGAGGCCCTGGTGTTCGTGGGCGACGTCGGCGCGGGCGCCACCGTGGTGTTCATCGGCACGGTCCGAGACCACTCCGACGCCGGGGAGGTGACGGGGCTCAGCTACGAGGCCTGGGACGATCTGGCCACCGCTCGCCTCGAGGAGATCGCCCACGAGATGCTCGAGCGCTGGCCCACCCGCAAGGTCGCGATCCTGCACCGCACGGGGGACCTGGCGGTGGGGGAGGCCAGCGTGGTGGTCGCGGCCGGCGCGCCCCATCGCGCCGACGCCTTCGATGCCGCCCGTCATGGGATCGAACGCCTCAAGGAGGATGTGCCGATCTGGAAGAAGGAGTCGCTCACCTCGGGCGAGGCCAACTGGGTGATGGGGAGCTAGATGGGGCGCGACCTCGCGATCGACATCGGCACCGCCAACACGCTCGTCTACCGCGAGGGAGAGGGCATCGTCTTCGACGAGCCCGCGGTGGTGGCCGTGCACGCCGGCACCGGGCAGGTGCTCGCGATGGGCGACCGCGCCTGGGATCGGATCGGAGGCGACTCGGGCAACGTCAACGCCGTTCGGCCGCTGCGGGCCGGCACGATGACCGAGTTCGAGATCACCGAGCGGATGCTCGAGGCCGTGCTGCGCTCCGTCGGGGTGGCTCGGTTCGCGCGGCCGCGGGTGCTCGCGTGCGTGCCGTCGCTGGCCTCCGAGGTGGAGAAGCGGGCGATCGAGGAGGCGATCCGGTACGCGGGCGGCCGGCATGTGACCCTCGTCGAGGAGCCGCTGGCCGCGGCGATCGGCGCCAACCTGCCCGTGCACGAGCCGGTCGGCAACCTCGTGGTCGATATCGGCGGCGGCCGCTCGGAAATGGCCATCGTATCGATGGGCGGAGTGGTGGCCGCGCGGTCGGTGCGGATCGGCGGGTTCGACCTGGACGCCGCGATCGCCGACCACATCCGATCGGAGTACAAGGTGGCGATCGGGGAGAAGGCCGCCGAGGAGATCAAGATGGCCATCGGCTCGGCGTTCCCCTCGCCGATGGACAAGGCCGCGATCGTGACCGGCCGCGAGCTGTCGAGCGGCAACACCGTCGAGGTCAAGCTCTCGGCAGCCGAGGTGCGCCAGTCGATGGCGGCGCCGATCGCCGGGATCGTGGACGCGGCTCGCACCTGTCTGGCCGAGGCGCCCCCCGAGCTCACGCACGACGTGCTGGAGACCGGGATGTTCCTGACCGGCGGAGGGAGCCTGTTGCGCGGCATCGACATGCTGTTGGCGCAGGAATGCGAGGTGCCCGTCCACGCGACGGAGCGCCCGTTGGAGACCGTGGCGATCGGCGCCGGGCACATGCTGGAGCACCTGGGCGAGTACCGCTCGGCGTTCCAACTCGTCCGCGGGAGCTGAGGGGGTCGGCGATGACGTTCTCGATCGTGGGGTTCGATCCGGATAACGGCGACCTCGGCGTGGCGGTGGCCTCGAAGTTCCCCTGCGTGGGGGCGGTGGTCCCATGGGCACGCGCCGGGGTCGGGGCGGTGGCGACCCAGTCGTGGGCCAACACGGCATTCGGGCCCGATGGGCTCGAGCTGATGGCCGGCGGATCGAGCGCCACCGAGGCGCTCGACACCCTCATCGCCGCCGACGACGGGCGTGAGGACCGCCAGGTGGGCGTGGTCGATGCCAGGAGCGAAGCGGCCACGTTCAGCGGATCCGGATGCATGGACTGGGCGGGCGGCATCACGGGCGGCGTGTTCGCGGCGCAGGGCAACATCCTCGCAGGACCCGATGTCGTGAACGAGCTGGCGCGCGTCTTCGCGTCGACCGAGGGCGACCTGTGCGATCGGCTCCTGGCCGCCCTCGAGGCGGCCGACGCCGCGGGGGGCGACCGTCGCGGCCGTCAGTCGGCGGCCCTCCTCGTCGTGCGCGAGGCCGGCGGCTACGAGGGGCGCAACGACCGCTACATCGACCTGCGGATCGACGACCACGAGAGCCCGATCACCGAGCTGCGCCGGCTCTTCGGGGTGTGGGACGACACGATGCTCGTGCGGAACGATCCGCTCCTGGAGGCCTCACCCTCCCTGGTGGCCGACCTGCAGCGGCGGCTCGCCGTCGTGGGGCGGTTCCCCGGCGAGCCGACCGGGGAGTTCGACGCCGCGACGCGCGAGGCGCTCGGGGCCTGGGCGGGCGGACTCAACCTCGAGGGCCGCCTGCGTGACGACGATCAGGTGTCGAACCTGCTCGTCCGCGAGCTGCGCGACGTGACCCCTCAGATCCCGGACCCCTAACGACCCATCACGCCGTGGCCCCGTCGGTCACGAGGCTCGTGATCACCTGCACCAGCAGGTAGAGGGCGAACGCCGCCGCGGCGGCGCCGACCACGATCGCGACCAGCAGTCCGATCAGGCCCACGACGCGACGCTGCCAGGACGGGCGGACGTCGGTCACGGGGATGTAGGCGCCGCCCGCCGGTGCCACCGTCGGAGGGGTCGTGGCTCCGTCGCCGACGGATCCCGCCTCGGGCGTTGCCTGCGGCTCGGGCTCGCTGGGGGCGGGCGCGAATCGCATCGCGATCAGGTACACGCCGACGCCGACCGCGACGGCGAGCATCGCGACGATGATGTATCCGGCCACGTTCCTCCTCTCGGCGCGTCGAGCCTACCGTGAGGTCGCGACGACGTGAACCCTTGCCGCCCGTACCATGGCGAGGTGAAGTGGCTCTCGCGCACCGTCGTCGCGCTCGTGCTCCTCGGCGGCCTGTTCATGGCCGCGAACGTGCCGTTGCCCTACTACGCCGAGGGTCCGGGCCCGGCCCGTGAGGTCGTCCCGCTGATCGATCTCGGCGGCACGCGCACGTACCAACCGGCCGGCAAGCTGGTGATGACCACGGTGCGATTCGAGCAGCTCACGCCCGCGTACGCGGTGCGGGCCTGGCTCGATCCGGCGCTCTCGGTCGTGCACCGCGACGTCGTCTATCAGCCGGGGCTCGACGTGGCCGAGGAGCGCGAGCGTTCGCTCTCGGAGATGGACCAGAGCAAGATCGACGCGGCCTACGTGGTCCTGTCGATGCTCACCGACTACCCGCGGGAGCGGGGCCGGGGCGCGCTGATCGAGGCCGCACAGGTGACGTGTCCGGCGGGCGGCAAGCTGTTCGCGGGCGACGTGATCCTCGCGATCGACGGCGAGCCGATCGGATCGAGCCGGGAGGCCTCGCGGGTGATCGGCGGCACGCCTGCGGGGGAGCCGCTCGAGTTCCGTGTGCGTGCCGCCGACGAGACCCACGACATCGAGGTGACCAAGCGCCGGTGCACCGATGACGCGGGAACCCCGGTCGGCGATCCGCTCGTCGGCGTCGCGCTCGTGAACCAGTTCCCGATCGACGTGGCCATCTCCTCGGGCGATGTCGGCGGGCCCTCGGCGGGACTGATGTTCGCCCTCGGCATGTACGACCTGATGACCCCGGGGGAGCTCACCGCCGGCGACACCGTGGCCGGGACCGGCACGATCGACCTGGAGGGCAACGTCGGCCCGATCGGGGGGATCCGCGACAAGGTGGTTGCGGCGCAACGGGCCGGGGCCACGGTGTTCCTGGTGCCCGCGGCGAACATGGGCGAGCTCGACGGGCTCGATCTCGACGGGATCCAGCTGATCGAGGTGGCCACGTTCGCGGACGCCGTCGCCGACCTGGAGGAGCGAGCCTCGGCCGCCGCGTAGACGCGGCCATGCGCTAGGCTGCCTGGACGAGGCGCCACCGCGCGCCGCCGGGAGGATCGACACCACACCATGGCCACCAGACCCGTGATGCTGCGCCGTCAGCGTCGGTGGCCCGCCGTGGTCGCAGTCGTGGTCGTCGTCCTCGCCGTGCTCTTCACGGTGGCGTCCGGCTTCGTCACCGATCTGCTGTGGTACCGAGAGGTCGAGTTGTCGTCGGTCTTCTGGAAGACGCTGGAGACCAAGATCCTGCTGGGCGCCGCGTTCGGGGTCGTGTTCTTCCTGCTGTTGTTCGTGAACCTGCGGATCGTGCAGCGGATCAAGCCCGACACGCGGGTGCTGACACCGGATCAGGAGGCCCTGGAGAGGGTGCGCCTGCAGGTCGAGCCGCTCCTTCGCTGGGCCGTGCCGATCGGGTGCGCCGTGCTCGCGCTCTTCGTCGGGATCGGGGTGTCGCGTCAGTGGCAGGTCTTCATGCTCTGGCAGGGCTCCAGCGGCATCACGTTCGGCGACACCGAGCCGCTGTTCGATCGCGATGCTTCCTTCTACGTCTTCTCGCTGCCCTGGCTGCGGTTCGTGCAGGGATGGCTCTTCTCGACCCTGGTGGGGGTCACGTTCCTGACGGGGCTGGCGCACTTCCTGTGGGGCGGCATCCGCCCGCAGGCGCCGATGCTGGCCGACAAGGTGATCCCGGCGACGCGAGCGCACCTGTCGGTGCTGCTGGGCCTGATCATGCTGGTGAAGGCGTGGGGCTACTACCTGGGGCGGTTTACGCTGTTGACCTCGCCGCGCGGCGTCGTCGACGGGGCCTCCTACACCGATGTCAACGCGCAGTTGCCGGCCCTGAACTTCCTCGTGATCGTGGCGATCATCTGCGCCCTGTTGTTCATCGTGAACATCCGGTGGAAGATCTGGGCGCTGCCGGTGATCGCCGTGGGCCTGCTGGCGGTCGTGTCGGTGATCTTGGGCACCGCGTACCCGGCGTTCGTGCAGCGGTTCCGGGTAGACCCGCAGGAGCTTCAGCGCGAGCGGCCCTACATCGAGGACAACCTGGAGGCCACGCGCACGGCCTTCGCCCTCGACTCGATCGATATCCAGAACCGTCCCGTGTCGCCGCTGCTGTCGGAAGAGGACCTCGCGGAGAACGAGACCACCCTGTCGAACGTGCGGCTGTGGCGTCAGCCGATCCTGCTCGAGAACTACCGGTCGTCCCAGCGGTTCCGCCAGTACTACGAGTTCCCCGACGTCGACGTCGACCGCTACGTGCTGGCGTCGGGAGAGCGACGCGTGCTGATGCTCTCGGGCCGCGAGATCAGCCAGTCCGGGATCCCCCCGGAGGGCCAGACCTGGCAGAACCGGCACCTCGTGTACACCCACGGGTTCGGGGCCGTGGCGGCCCAGGTGAACCTCGCGACGTCGGAGGGCGCGCCCGTGCTGAACCTGCGCGACGTTCCGCCCGTGGGCGAGCCGGTGGCGGAGCAGCCCCGCATCTACTACGGCGAGGTCCCCGGGGAGGACTTCATCGTCGTGAACACGAAGACGCGCGAGCTCGACTACGAGGGATCGGACCGAGAGCTCCGGTTCTCATACGGCGGCAGCGGGGGCATACCGATGGGCGGCTTCCTCGAGCAGGCGCTCTTCGCGTGGCGGTACCGCGACGTCAACCTGCTGATCTCCGACCAGATCCTGCCGGAAAGCCGCATCATGATCTACCGCGATGTGAGCGAGCGGGCCTCCAAGGCCGTGCCGTTCCTCACGTTCGACTCCGACCCGTACATGGCGATCGTCGAGGGGCGCATGGTGTGGATCTGGGACGCCTACACGACCACCGACGGGTATCCCTACTCGCAGAGGCTCGCGCTGTTCCAGGCGACCGACGGGGCGATGCGGAGCAACGAGTCCGTCAACTACATCAGGAACAGCGTCAAGGTCGTCGTCGACGCCTACGAAGGATCGATGACGTACTTCGCCGACATCGGACCCGAAGGGGATCCGATCGTGCGCGCCTGGGACCAGGCGTTCCCGGACACGTTCGTGCCCATCGAAGAGGCCCCCGCCGAGCTGTGGGCGCACTTCCGCTACCCCGAGAACCTGTTCCAGATCCAGGCGACGCAGTTCGCCAACTACCATGTGACCGATCCGCAGATCTTCTATCAGAAGCAGGACTTCTGGGAGATCCCCAACGACCCGACGGTCGCAGGGGACTCGGCGGCCGTGCCCACGAGCATCGGGCGCAAGGTCAAGCCCTACTACCTGCTGTTGAAGACGCCGGGTCAGGCCACCGAGCGGTTCCAGCTGGTCGTCCCGTTCGTCCCCGCGGGTCGTCCCAACCTCGTCTCGTGGATGGCGGCGGACTCGGACCCAGGCAACTACGGGGAGATGGTCGCGTTCACCTTCCCCTCGGGGGTCAATATCGAGGGACCCGCCCAGGTATTCTCGCGGATCAACCAGAACCCGGCGTTCTCCGCCGAACGGACGCTGCTGGATGAGGGCGGCTCGCAGATCCTGTTCGGCGACCTCCTGGTGATCCCGATCAACGACGCCTTCCTGTACGTCCAGCCCGTGTACGTCCGGTCCGCGCAGGAGACGGCGGTTCCCGAGCTGAAGCGGGTGGTCGTGGTCAACGGCACGACGGTGGCCGTCGGAGCCACCCTGACCGAAGCACTCGCCAAGTCGGTGCTGGGTCAGCCGGACGGCGGCGGCGGAGGCGACCCCGGCGGCGGCGTCTCGGATCTGCCGATCAGTGAGCAGGTCGCCGCGCTGCTGGAGGAGGCCCTGGCGCACTTCACCGCTGCCGAGCAGGCCCTGAAGACCGGCGACCTCGCGACCTACCAGGCCGAGCTGGAGCAGGCGCAGGCACTGATCGAGCAGGCGAACGAGCTGGCTGCCAGCGAGGCAGCGACCGCGACACCGACGCCGACGCCCTAAGGGGTCGGCAGGCGGTATCCGAGATCGGCCGTGACGTCGGCGACGTCCATCTGGGCCTTCTGCAGGCGTGCCGCGAGTAGTCCCAGTTCATCGACTGCCACCGGGTGAACTGGTCGAGCACCCAGATCCCGGACTGGCGCGACCCGTTGCCGCTGCGCCCGTTGCCGCCGAACGGCAGGTGCGCCTCGGCCCCGCGACGTCGAGTTGTTCACGCTCACCATGCCCGGCGCTCGACGCCGCTCGCGGAATCGGAACGCGTGCAGCGGGTCGGTCGTGTAGATCGACGACGACAGCCCGTAGCCGTGGCGCGTTCGCGAGCGTCGATCGCCTCGTCGAAGTCGTCGAACGTCGCGACGCCGACGATCGGCCCGAACGTCTCGGTGGCGTACAGGTCGTCGTCGATCGTGACGCCGTCGACGATCGTCGGGTGGTAGTAGAGGCCGTCGGCCGGGTCGCCGACGAACCCCTCGCGCGGGTTGTCGGCGGTGATGCGACCGGTGCCCGTCGAGCCGTGCAGCGTGTGATGCGGCCGGATCAGCTCGAGCCAGGTCTCGAAGCGGTCGCAGAAGCGTTCGGAGATCATCGGCCCGTACAGCACGTCCTGCGTCGGGTCGCCGATCGCGGCCGCGCGCGGTCGGCGGCGCCGAAGCGCGCCGACGAACTCGTCGTGGACACGTCGCGTGCACGATGACGGTGCCGAGCGACGTGCATCGCTGCCCCGCCGTGCCGAAGCCGCTGAACAGGGCGCCCTCGACGGCGAGGTCGAGGTCGGCGTCGGGCATGACGACCAGCGGGTTCTTGCCGCCCAGCTCGAGGCACGGCGGTCTGCAGGTGGCGTCCGCGCAGCTCCCCGATGCGCCGCCCGACGTCGGTCGACCCCGTGAAGCCGACCTTGTCGACGAGCCCGGCGTCGAGCGCCTGCTCGAGGCCCGCGAAGGTCTGCGGTCCGTCGGCGAGCACCATGTTCAACACGCCGTCGGGGAACCCCGCGTGGAGCAGCAGCTGCGCGAACGCCTCGGCGCGTGGCCGGCGTGTACTCGGCCGGCTTCCACACGACCGCGTTGCCGCACAGGAGCGCCGGCACGATGTACCAGGACGGCACGGCCACCGGGAAGTTGCCGGCCGTCACGATCGCGGCGACCCCGACCGGCGCGCGGAACGTGAACAGCTGCTTGTCGGGCATCTCGCTCGGCACGGTCTGGCCGTAGAGCCGGCGTCCCTCGCCGAGGAAGAAGTCGCAGGTGTCGACGACCTCCTGCACCTCGCCGCGCGACTCGCGGATCGGCTTGCCGATCTCGCGGGTGACGAGCGCGCTCAGCGCCTCGATGTTGGCCTCGACCAGCCGACCGAACTGCTGGATCGCCCGCCCGCGGACCGGCGCCGGGACCGCGGCCCACCCCGGCTGCGCGGCCCTTGCCGTGCGCGCCGCGTCGACGAAGGTCGGCGGCGTCGCCGATGCGCGCCTCGGCCACGGGCTCGGACAGGCGGGCGGGGTTCTGGACGGTCACGGTCCCGCCGGGAGCCCCGGTCGAGGGCGCGGCGGCGATGAGTGAGGACACGGTCGGAGTCATGGAGCCGATGGTACGTCGGGCACGCACGCTTCGCCCGTGAGCTCAGTCGAGCGCGAACGACCCCGTCTCGATCTCGCCGGCCGGCTCGTAGGTGCCGATCACCACCCCATCGCCGTTGCCGTTCGCCGAGGGGCTCGGCTAGCATCGTCGTGCGGGGTGGAGCAGTCTGGTAGCTCGCTGGGCTCATAACCCAGAGGTCACAGGTTCAAATCCTGTCCCCGCGACGAAGACGACAGGAACGCGAGGGGCCTCGGGCGACCGAGGCCCCTTCTGTGTTCCCGAACGGAGTAGGTTTCTCCGCGATGGGCACGGTGAAGCGCTTCTTGAGGGGGCTCCGCGATCGACGGCGCGACGGGGCCCGCAATGGACGCGACCTCGAACGGGCCGTCGAGGAGTCGAAGCTCCGTCGCAACCCCGAGGGGAGCATCTGGCGGACCGGCAAGGGCGGCTCGCACCAGGGGTGACCGGCGAGCCCGCGACCCGGCCGGGGCCGATCCCGGCCGAACCCGCTCGGGGCCACGGTGCTAGGCTGGCCGAGCAGCACATCCAGGGTTCGCGTCAAGCGACCGACCGGTGGCCGGGAACGTGCCTCCGCCTCTCGCCGCACGGATCGCCGCTCCACGGACGACGGGAGTCGTGATGGTCAAGGGGAACTCGGGAGGCGCCCAGCTGGGGACGCCCGACCGCGGCAAGGAGGCCTCGAGCCGGGCGGCGCAGGGCCGTGTCTGCCAGCACGACGGGTGCGTCACGGTCCTGTCGACCTACAACGCGTCGGGCACCTGCTGGCTCCATACGCAGCCGACGACCCGGCACTCGCTCGCTCCGGGCTAGGAGACCCTCGCGCGTGGCCGCCGCCGAGAAGGGCGACGCCGGGGCGACACCGCCCCGCACAGATCCGCCACCGCGGCCCGCCTGCCCCGTGTGCGGATCGCCGCGCACCCAGCCCTTCAGCCACGCCGGGCCCGCCGCGCGCGTGAACATGAAATGCACGGCGTGCGGACACCTGTTCAAGGAGCGGCGGAGCGCCGGCTGATCGCTCAGCCTCCGGTCCGGTTCTTCACGAACGTCGCGTAGCGGATCCGTCCGAGCGGTTTGAGGTGGTATCCGTCGGCGTAGAACCACCCATCGTGGTCGCGGCTGAAGCCGTACCAGTCGACGATGCGGGCGTTGGCGTGTCGCCGGGCGCAGGCGCGTAGCGCGTCGTTGCTCGGTGGCCGGTGTGGCCGCGGGATCTTCAGCGTCACCAGGTACACGCGCCGTCCGGGCCGTGCGGCGTCGATTGCGGCGTCGCAGTCGGCCGCCCGCACGGGTCCGTTATTGCCCAGGTGGAGGATGACCTTCTTCGGCAACAGGCCGCGCCGCCGCCAATGGCGGATCCGGTCGTCGGCGTCGTAGAACTGGCGCGAGACGGTCGCGTCGACGCGAACGAAGCCCCGTGCGCGCAGTTGCGGCCTGGCCCCCAACATCACCGAGTCGCCGATGCCGATCTTGCCCGGCTTGATCGCCGCGGTCGCCGCCGCGGCGTCGGTGATGAGCATGGCCGCGCCGAGCGCGATGAGCACGAGGGTCGTCGGGATCGCTCGCATGGGCTCGATGCTACGGAACCGGCGCCGCGGCCGCGACCGGGCCTCGGCCCTCGTAGTCGAAATGCATCCCGTCGGGTACGCGCCACGTGCCGCCCCATGTGAACCCTTGGGCGAGCATCGCGTTCACCAGCCGCCGGTCCTGGTGGGGCGGCGCTCCGTAGGGGTTGGTGATCGAGTTGATGTCGACGGCGCCGCCCCAGCTGTGATGGGAGAGGGCGCCGGTCGGCCGGCGCATCACCATCCGCGCGTTGTAGCACCCGGCGAAGTTGCGGATCAGCCACCCGAGCCCGCGCGCACGCAGTTCCCGCATCGCCGCGATCAGCGGCCCGAAGAGCTCCCGATTGCAGGTGAAGCGGCCGAGCAGGGGCACCGAACGGGTCGCCAGGTGATCGCGGACGTAGGCCCCCGACATCAGCAGGTACCCGGGCCGCGACGGGTCGGGGCGGGCGGCGAACTCCCCGAGGGTCCGCTTCATCAGAACCTGCGGGAGGGTGGAGTCGCCCTGTCGCCGGAACCGCGCCTGACCCGGCCGTCGCACGACGACCGGATAGCCGGGACCGACCTTCGCCCCCACGCGACGGGCCAGCCGCCCCGGCGTCGGCGAACCGGCCATCCGCAGCAGGGCGAACCGAGCGTGGCGGATCCCCAGCGATGCGGCCTTCGGACGCGAGACCATCAGTTCGCTCCACGCCACCATGGCGTCGGGCACGATCGCGCCTACCTCGACCTTGACGCCGCCCGGGAACACCATCCGGTCGCCGATCCGGAGGCGGCGCAACGCCGCGCTCGACTCCCCGAGCACGCCGCTGCCGGATCCGAGCGCGGAACGCACCTCGTCGCGGTACACGTTCGGGATGAACGCGACGTACGCCTTCGGCGCGACCGCCATCGCGTCGATCGGGATCTTCATCGGCAGCGGCGCCCGCTCCACGATCGCTCCCGACGCACGCACCGAGCGGACCATCCACAGGACATCGCCGTCGACGACCACGCTGTCCCGCACGCCGGTCATGGCCTCGAACACCGGGGTCAGCCCCGGCGGGAGCCCGCCGGTTCGCCACACGAGGTAGGCCGGCGGGAGCCAGGTGCCGGTTGCGGCCGCTGCTTCGGATGTGGCAGGCGACGCCAGGGTGGTCAGCGTCGCGAGGGCCGCGATCACGGCGAACGGACGGACACGGAACAGAGGAGGGGAACGATGCACGGGCGATCAGCCTATACGCGAAGGGAGCGCTCACCGGGTAGGATGCGGCGCCAACGACCGGACGAGGATGCAGCGTGCTGCCCACCAAAGACATGAGTCCCGAGGATCGCCGCGAGCGATGGATCGACATCCTCAGCGCGCTCCTCCTCTCCATGGCCACCGTGCTCGCGGCCTGGTCAGCGTTCCAGTCCGCGAAGTGGAGCGGGCTCCAGGCCATCTCGTTCGCCGAGGGCAACTCCGCCCGCCAGGAGTCGGTCCGGGCGTCGACCCGAGCGGGGCAGGAGCGGATCGTCGACGTCCAGGTGTTCATCCAGTTCGTCGACGCACTGAATGCCGGCGACGATCGGCTGGCCGAGTTCTATCGCGATCGGATGCGCGAGGAGTTCAAGCCCGCGCTCGACGTCTGGCTCGAGTCCGAGCCCCTGAAGAACCCCGACGCCAAGCCCACGCCGTTCGCGGAGCCCGAATACGTCCTCGCGTCCGAGACGGAAGCCAAGCAGCTCGAAGAGGTCGCCGCCGCGAAGTTCCAGCAGGCGCTCGACGACAACCAGCGCTCGGACAACTACGTGCTCCTCGCCGTGTTGTTCGCGTCGGTCCTGCTCTTCGCGGGGCTCGCTCCCAAGTCGCGGCGATACTCCCTCCAGAAGACCATGATCGTGCTGGCCTGCGTCATCCTGGTCGTCGGCCTGACGTTCCTGGCGATCTTCCCGAAGGCCATCTAGCCCAGGGCCGACACCGCGCAAGGGGCTAGACTCGCCGGCGTGACGCGCCTTCCCCGTATCCTGCTCGGCGCCCTCGCGTCGATCACCTTCGCCGCGTCGCTGACCCCGCCCCGAGCGGGCGCCGCCACCGTGCCCCGCACCCCCGGTGCGCCTCGCTACGTCACCGAGCTGTCGACGGGAGCTCACGGACACGTGTGGCGGGGCATGCACGAGGTGACGTTCACGAACCTCGAGTCGGCGCCGCTGAGGGTCGTCTACCTTCGCCTGTGGTCGAACGGGGTACAGGGATGCGGCGCGCCGAGCGCGATCACGGTCTCGGACCTGACCGGCGGCACCGTCGAGACGCTCGCGAAGGACTGCACGCTCGCGCGCGTGGGGCTCGATGCGCCGCTCCCTCAGGGCCGGCGCACGACCCTGGCGATGGGGCTGCGGATCGAGGTTCCGGCGATCAACGATCGCTTCGGCCATCACGAGGGCCTGGCCCTCATGGGAACGGCTCTTCCCACGCTGGCGGTCCGCGACGACCTCGGGTGGCACCGGCCGCCCTTCATCGACCTGGGTGAGAGCTTCTACTCGGTGGCCGGTCGGTACCGAGTGACGCTGCGCACGCCCGTGGCCCTCGACACCCCGGCGACGGGCGTGCTCGTGGCGCGAACGCCCGCCGGTCCGGGCCACGAGCGCCGGACCTACGCCGCGACCGACGTGCGCGACTTCGCGTGGGCGGCGGGCCGCCTGCGCCGAATCGAGAGACGCGCAGGGGCCACCCGTGTCGTCGTCTCCTACGCTCCCGGGCTCACGTCGTCGGCACGAGCCCGTGCCGCCCTGCGACACGCGATCGCATCGATGGATGCGTTCTCCGATGCCTTCGGGCGGTATCCATACAAGGAGGTTGAGGTCGTCTCCACGCGCTTCGTGTCGTTCTCGGGCATGGAGTACCCGACCATCGTGTTCTCGAACCCGGACCGGCTCACGATCGCGCATGAGCTGGCCCACCAGTGGTGGTACGGCATCGTGGGGAACGACGAGTTCACCGAGCCGTGGCTCGACGAATCGTTCGCCACATGGTCCCAGTACCTGCCGTTCGATCCCTGGAGGAGTTGCCCCGGCTTCGTCTTCCGCGGCCCCGGCCGGATGACCGAGGACATGGCGTATTGGGCCGCGAACCCGGCCGAGTACGGCACCGTCTACGGGGGTGGCGGGTGCATGCTCGCCCAGCTGTCCCACGAGTTCGGGCTGCGTCGCTTCACATCGGTCCTCCGCGGTCACGCCGGCGCACACTGGCTGGGAGTGGCTCGGACGGCCGACTTCGTGGCGAGGATCGAGCGCGCGGCGAGCCGGCACGCGCCGGGATTCGACGTGGCGGGGTTCTGGTCGGCGTGGCGGGTGGACTGAGCCGGTCCGCGCGGGACTAGAATCGCGAACGAGCCGAGCGAGGAGAGAGCCGTGTCCACCAAGGAGACCATCAGCCGCCTGCAGCAGGTCCCGTTGTTCTCGGGGTGCTCCCAGAGGGAACTCCGCACGATCGCCCACGGCATCCGGGACATCGATCATCCCGAAGGCTCGGTCATCGCGCGCGAGGGAGAGCCCGGGGTCGGGCTGTTCGTGATCGCGGATGGCACGGCCGACGTCTCGATCGGTGGCAAGAAGCGCGCGACCCTCGGGCCCGGCGACTTCTTCGGCGAGATCGCCCTGCTCGACGGGGGCCCGCGCACCGCCACCGTGACATCGACCAGCGAGATCAAGCTGCTGGGGCTCACCGAGTGGGTGTTCCGTGGCCTGATGCAGGAACATCCCTCGATCGCGCTCAAGACGCTGCAGGCGATGGCCGGGCGGCTCCGCAGCGCGACGAGCATGGCCGGCGCGTAGCCGGCCGGCGTGGCCTACCTCGTTCGGCCCGACGGCGTTCGTCTCTGGTTCGAGCGGACCGGGGATCCCTCGACGCCGCGCCCTGCTGATGATGGAGGGGATGGGCGGCGACCTTCCCGGTTGGCGTCGCAACGTCCCCTCGCTCTCGCGGGCCTGCGACGTCGTCGCGTACGACCATCGTGGCAACGGACGCAGCGACGAACCGATCGGAGCCTGCACGGTGACGACGTTCGTCGACGACGCCGTGGCGCTGCTGGACGAGCTGGAGATCGCGCGCGCTCATGTGTACGGGCAGTCGTTCGGGGGCATGGTGGCCCAGGAGATGGTGTTGACGCACCCCGAGCGCGTGCGATGTCTGGTGCTCGCGTGCACGCACGCCGGCGCGCACGTCGTGACGACCGACGAGCGGGCGCCGAAGGGCGAGCCGTGGCGTGCGCTCTACGGACGGTCGTTCCCCGACGAGCACCCCGAACACGTGGCCGAGGATCTGCGGATCGGCTCGCTTCAGCCCCGCCATCCGCAGGGCGGGCGGCGACAATGGGAGGCGATGCAAGCCTTCGATTCCTACGACCGGCTGCCCACCATCGCGGCCCCCACGCTCGTGCTGCACGGGACGGACGACCGGCTGGTCGCGCCCGGCAACGCCGAGGTCCTCGCCGGCCGCATCCCCGGAGCCGAGCTCCGCTGGCTCGAAGGTGCCGGTCACCTCTACCACTCCGAGCGGGCCGAGGAGGCCGACGCCGTCGTCCTCGACTTCCTCGGGCGGCATCCCGATGCCTGAGCCTCCCGGTGAGGTGCGGGAGCTCGCGTCGCGGAGAGCCGAGGCGCGCGCCGCCGGCGACTTCGAGACCGCCGACGCGCTCCGCGACCGGCTGGCCGAGACGGGTTGGATCGTCCTCGACGGGCCGGACGGATGGCGGCTCGAGCCGGCCGAGCCCGAGCCCGGTCCTCAGCGGCTCAAGGCCACCGATGTGGGGTCGGTCCTCGAGGAGCCGGCGACGGCCGAGCTGAGCATCCACTGGGTCTGCGAGGGATGGCCCGACGACATCGTCAGGGCGCTCGCCTCGTTCCGTCGGTACCTCGGCGAGCGCGACGTGCAGTTCGTCGTCGCCGACGTCACGGGGGAGGACGCCGGGGTCTTCGGCGACGATGTCGAGGTCCTGTCGCTCGAGGCGGGGACGGGCTGGGCGGCGGCCCGCAACGCCGGTCTCCGCCGTTCACGCGGCGCCTTGGTGTTCGTGATGGACGGCTCGATCGAGGCGGCCGGCGACGTCTGGACCCCGATCGCGGCCGCTCTCGCCGACCCGGCGGCCGGCATCGTCGGCCCCTTCGGCATCGTGACGAAGGACCTGCGCGAGTTCGACGATCGTCCCGACCCCGGGCCGTGCGACGCCGTGGAGGGCTACTTCATGGCCGTGCGGCGCGAGACCCTGATCGCGGCCGGGCCGATCGACGAGAAGTTCCGCTGGTACCGCACGGCCGACATCGAGTACTCGTTCCGGGTCAAGGACCTGGGGCTGTCGGCCGCAGTCGTGCCCCGTCCCCGTGATCAAACACACGCATCGGATGTGGTTCGAGACCGATCCCGCCGACCCGCGCGAAATGGTCGAAACGGAACTACTACCGATTCCTCGAGCGGTGGCGTGATCGGTGGGACCTGGTGCTCGACCCGCGTCCGCCAGCGCGCCCGACGAGTGTCAGTCGACAGTCGGCATCGGGGCGCGGGGGCATCGCGAGCTGCGGCGAAGGCCGCTTGATCGCGGGCTCGCGCTCCGGGGCCTCCTTGGCGGCGGCCGCGGCTGCGGCAGCGGCCGAGCGGCGCTCGGCCTCCTCCTGCTCGGCGGCGACGATCGTCGGGGTCAGGGATCGGCTTGGTGCCCGCCGTGTAGTCCTCGAGGTCGTCGTCCGTCGATCGTCTCGGTAACGAGCAGGAGCGCGGACAGGGACTGGAGCAGGTCGCGTCGTTCGATGAGGATCCGCACGGCCTCGTCGTGAGCATCGGCGAGCAGCCGAGCGACCTCTTCGTCGATCGTTCTGCGCCGTGGCGCCCGAGATCTTCGGGCCGGCGAAGAAGGCGTTCGGGTCGTCCTGGCCAAGCGAGAGCGGACCGACCGACTCGCTCATCCCGTACTGCGTCACCATGGCGCGGGCGATCTGGGTCGCCTTCTCGAGGTCGTTCTGGGCGCCGGTCGAGATCTCGTCGAACACGATCTCCTCGGCCGACGCGGCCGCCCATCGCGTAGGCGAGGGTCTCCTTGAGCTCCGGTTCGGTCGCCAGGAACCGATCCTCGAGCGGACGCGTCATCGTCAGCCCGAGTGCCGCCGTGCCCCGAGGGATGATCGTGATCCGGTGCACGGGGTCGAGGTTCTCGCTGTAGTGCGCCACGAGGGCGTGGCCCATCTCGTGGGAACGCCACCCGCGTCTTCTCCTTCTCGCTCATCACCCGGGACTTGCGCTCCAGGCCCATCGACGCGCGGTCGATCGCCTCCTCGAGCTCGTCCATCGGTCACCGCGTTCTTCTCGCGTCGGGCGGCGAGCAGGGCGGCCTCGTTCACCACGTTCTCGAGGTCGGCGCCGGTGAACCCGGGCGTCCGCGCGGCGATCGTGTGCAGTTCCACGTCCGTCGACAGCGCGACCCCCCGCGCGTGCACGCGCAGGATCTCCTCGCGGCCCTTGAGGTCGGGCCGGTCGACGACCACCTGACGGTCGAAGCGGCCCGGGCGCACGAGGGCGGGGTCCAAGCACGTCCGGGCGGTTCGTCGCCGCCATGATGATGACGCCCTTGCTGGCGTCGAAGCCGTCCATCTCCACCAGCAGCTGGTTGAGGGTCTGCTCCCGCTCGTCGTGCGCCCCGAACCCGGCGCCCCCCGTGCCGCCCCGGCCCTTGCCGATCGTGTCGATCTCGTCGAGGAACACGAGCGCGGGGGCCTTCTCCTTGGCCTGCTGGAACAGCTCGCGCACCCGCGCCGCGCCGAGTCCCACGAACATCTCGACGAACTCGGACCCGCTCATGAAGAAGAACGGCACGTTGGCCTCACCGGCCACCGCTCGAGCGAGGAGCGTCTTGCCGCATCCGGGGGGACCGAGCAGCAGCACGCCCTTGGGGATCCGACCGCCCAGGCGCTGGTACTTCTTCGGGTTGGAAAGGAACTCCACGATCTCGCTGAGCTCCTCCTTGGCCTCGTCGACGCCCGCGACGTCGGAGAAGGTCGTCTTCAGTCTCCTTGCGGTCGTAGATCTTGACCTTGTTCTTGCCCATGTTGAGGGGTCCGCCGGCCCCGGCGGACATGCGCCGGAACACGAACCAGTAGAGCCCGAACATGATCAGCGCGAACGGCAGGATGTTGATCAGCAGGGGGATGAGGAAGCTCGGCTGTTTGAACTCGTATTCGACGCCGTTGGAATCCAAGAAGTCGGTGAACGCCTGATCCACTTGGAAGTTGGGGGTCAGGCTCGTCGTGAACTCCTGGCGTTCGCCGTCTTCGGCCACGATCGTGCCGCTGATCGTCGTGTCCGAGATCGTCACGGTCGACCCCTCGGCGATCTTGCCCGCCTCCACCGCGTCCACGAAGTCGGAGTAGCTGATCGGGTCGGCTCGGCCTCCCGATAGCTGACCGCTGAATATGAACAACCCCAGCACGAGCAGGGGGATGATCATCCACGGCGCGAGGCGGGTACGGGGCAGATTGGGACCGCCCGACCCATCGGTTCCGGGGCGGCGTCCAGAGCTGTCGTCATCGGGCATGCGTCCATCTTCCCACCGCCCCCGGACTTATGACAGTGGCCGAAGGACGGTTGCCATCTGCGCCGCGCGCTAGGCTTTCGTGACGATGCCGACCGCAACCGACGAGCAGGCCCTCCGCGATCGCTTCGAGCGCGACGTCCTGCCGCTGTTGCCCAACCTCTACGCGGCGGCGATGCGTATGACGAGGAACCCGTCCGATGCAGAGGACCTCGTTCAGGACACGTACCTTCGGGCCTTCCGGGGATTCGGCGGCTTCCGCGAAGGCACCAACCTCAAGGCGTGGCTCTACCGCATCCTGACGAACAGCTACATCAACACGTATCGCAAGCGCCAGCGCGAGCCGCAGACCGTCGACGGTCCCGACGACATCGAGGAGTGGTACCTCTACGACAAGCTGGGAGGTCGAAACGTCGAGACCTCGGCCGAGGTGGAGGTGCTCGATCGCATCCCCGACGCCGAGGTCAAGGCGGCGCTCGAGTCCCTGCCGGAGAACTTCCGCATCCCCGTGTTGCTGGCCGACGTCGAGGGATTCAGCTACAAGGAGATCGCCGAGATCATGGACACCCCGATCGGCACCGTGATGTCCCGCCTGCACCGGGGAAGGAAAGCGCTGGAGAAGGCGTTGTGGGAGACGGCCCGTGAGCGAGGACTGATCGATGGTTGAGTGCGGCCCGGACTGCGAACAGACCCTCAAACAGATCGAGCGCTTCCTCGACGGGGAGGTCGACCCGGCCGTGCGCGCGACCGTCGAGGTACATCTGTCCGGGTGCCACCCCTGCATGGACCACGCGGAGTTCCGACGGTCGCTGAGGATCATGATCTCGACCAAGTGCTCGGGTGAGGACGTTCCGGCCGACCTGAGTGAGCGGATCCGGGGCCTGATCCGGGACCTCGAGGGGTCGAGCTGACGCGGGATGCGCCCGAGGTGGTCATGCATCACAATCTGCGGACGATGCATGACCTCGGAACGATCCTGGGGATCTGGGCGCACCCCGACGACGACATCTATCTGACGTCGGGGATCATGTCGGCCGGGGTGCGGGCCGGGAACCGGGTGGTCGACGTGACCGCGACGCGCGGCGAAGGTGGCTCGATGGATCACGAGCGCTGGCCGCCCGACACGATGGCCGATGTGCGCACCGGCGAGCTGCTTCGGAGCCTCGAGATCCTCGGCGTGACCGAGCACCGGTTCCTCCAGGGGCCGGTCGACGTCGATATGGACTCCCCGCTGGACGAGTCCGGCGCGGCCCAGGTTGCCGAGATCGTTGCCGACGTGCACCCCGACACCGTCCTCACGTTCGGGCCCGACGGCATGACCGGCCACGTGGGACACATGAGCGTCTCGCGGTGGGCGACCGAGGCGTTCGAGACCCACGCGCCCGCCGGGGCGCGGCTGTGCTACGCGACCTACACGCAGGCGTGGGCCGACCGATGGCTCGACGCGCTGGCGCCGTTCGACATCTTCCGTCCCGGCACGCCACCCATCACCCCGGCCGACGGGCTGGAGATCGACTTCGAGCTGCCGCCCGACCTGCTGGATCTCAAGGTGGAGGCCATCAAGGCCCATCGCAGCCAGGTCGAGGGGCTCGTCCACGTGTTCGGCGACGACCTGGCGAGGTTCATGACCCACGAGTACTTCCGGCTCGCGGCGGTGAAGGAGTGACGACGGCCGGCGACGGGCGCTCCCGATCCCGTGCGCGACCTCGACTGGGACCCCAAGCGCGCGCGGGCGTTCGTCGAGGGAACCGCCGACATATGGCAGGAGTTGACCGAGCGGCTCGCCGAGATGCCGGTCTCGAGACGCTGGACCGCGCAGCAGGTCCGCGACGCCGTCACGATGCCGGTGCCCGACGAGCCGATGCCCGACGAGGAGCTGCTCGACTACCTGCGCGAGGTGGTGCTCGACTGGTCGATGTATCCCGGCCATCCCCGGTTCATGGCGTACGTGAGCGGCGCGGGCACGGTGCCGGGCGCGGCGGCCGATCTGCTGGCGGCCGGCGTCAATATGAACGTCGGAGGATGGATGCTGTCGCCCTCGGCGACCGAGATCGAGGTGCATCTCGGCCGTTGGTTCGCCCGCGATGTGTTCGGCCTGCCGGAGGGCTCGGGTGGCGAGATCGTGTCGGGCGGCGCGATGGCCAACTTCATCGCGCTGAAGATCGCTCGCGATCAGCGCGCAGGGTGGGACGTCCGGACCGAGGGTGTCGCGGCGGGACCGCCTCTCGGGCTCTACCTATCCACGGAGACCCACGTCGTGAGCGACCGGGCGGCCGACATGCTCGGCATCGGGGTGGGCAACGTGCGGCACGTCGCCGTCGATGACATGTATCGGATGCAGGTCGACGAGCTGGAATCCAGGATCGCCGAGGATCGCGCGGCCGGCATCCGGCCGTTCGCCGTGGTCGGGACCGCCGGCACCGTGTCGACGGGGGTGGTGGATCCGCTCGACGACATCGCCGACGTCTGCGAGCGGGAAGGACTGTGGTTCCACGTCGACGGCGCCTACGGTGGCCCCGCGGTGCTTGCCGACGATCTGCGTCCGCTGTTCGCGGGCATCGACCGTGCGGATTCGATCGCTTTCGACCCCCACAAGTGGCTCTATACGCCGCTGGCGGGCGGCTGCCTCCTGCTCCGTGACGTCTCGCTCCTGCCGCGCTCGTTCGATGCCTACGCGAGCTACACGGTGCAGGACAAGGAGAGCACGGGGCACGGGATCGACTTCGGACGATACGGGCCGAACTTCAGCCGATCGTTCTGGGCGCTGAAGGTGTGGGTATCGCTGCTCGCTCACGGGCGCACGGCCTACGGACGACGCATCTCCCATGACGCCGCCCTGGCTCGCTACCTGGGTGAGCGTGTGGGTGAGCGCAACGACTTCGAGCTGATGGCGCCGGTTGGCCTGTCGATCGCCTGCTTCCGCTTCGTCCCGGCGGATCTGCCGGAAGCCGACGACGACGAGCGCGACGCCTACCTGTCGGAGTTGAACCAGCGGATCATGACCGAGGTGCAACTCGACGGCAGGGTGTTCTTCTCCAACGCGATACTGGACGACCGGTTCGTGCTGCGGACCTGCATCGTCAACTACCGCACCGAGGCCGCCGACATGGACGCCGTGCTCGACGTGACGGCCGAGATCGGCTCCAGGATCGACGCCGACATCCGGCCGACGGGGTTGCGGTGAACGGACGAGCCTTCTCGCTGCTCGGGAGCGGCGAGTTCGATCCGTGGTCGGTCGAGGTCGACCGTCGGCTGCTGTCGATGGCGGGCCGTGACGGCCCGGTCTTGATCCTGCCGACGGCCTCGGCCAGGGAGGGCGACGAGGTCTTCGACCGATGGGGGAACAAGGGGCTCGCGCACTTCTCCGGGATGGGCGTAGCGGCCGAGGTGGTGCCCCTCAAGAGCCGTGACGACGCCGGCCGCGACGATCTCGTCGCCCGCCTCGACGGGGCCTCGGCCGTCTACTTCTCGGGCGGCAACCCGTGGCACCTGGCCGAGGCGCTCCGCGACTCGCCGTTCCTCGATCGCATGATCGCTCGGCTGGGCGAGGGCATGGCGTTCGCCGGGTGCAGTGCGGGGGTCGCATGCCTGACCGATCTGACGTTCGACTCCGACTCGGACGATTTCCAGGCCGTGTTCAAGCCGGGACTCGCCCTGATCCCGCGGCTCATGTTCGGTCCCCATTGGGACATGATCGACACGTGGATCCCGGGAGCGACGGAGTTCATCGTCGCGTCCGTGCCGCAGGGCTCGGCGTTCGTCGGCCTGGACGAGCAGACCGCCATGCTGGGCGACGGCGTGCGGTGGGAGGTGGTCGGCTCGGGGGCCATCCACCTGCTCGTCGACGGCAACTGGTCCCGGCACGGGCCGGGCGCAACGTTCGAGCTGCCGCTTGCCCGGTAGGGTGCCGGCATGCCGAAGGCGACGCTGACCCGCTCGTCCCCGATCGAGGACCGTGCGCCGGTCATCATCCGCAGGCTCTCCAAGGCGTATCCCGGCGCCAAGGTGGCGCTGAACTTCACGAACCCCCTCGAGTGCTTGATCGCGACCATCCTGTCGGCCCAGTGCACCGATGAGCGGGTCAACATGGTCACGAAGGATCTGTTCCGCACCTACCGGAGCGCCGAGGACTACCTCAGCGTGCCCGAGGACGAGCTGAAGCAGGCGATCCATTCGACCGGGTTCTTCAACCAGAAGACGAGGTCGATCCGTGGCGCATGCACGCGGATCGTCGAGGTCTACGGCGGCTCGGTTCCCGACACGATGGAGGACCTGATCACGCTGCCCGGGGTGGCGCGCAAGACCGCGAACATCGTGTTGGGCAACAGCTTCGACACGGTGGAGGGCATCGCCGTCGACACCCACGTACGCCGGCTGGCGAACCGGATGGGCTTCAGCGAGCACGACGACGCCGACAAGGTCGAGCAGGATCTGATGCGGCTCATCCCCAGGTCGAAGTGGTTCCCGTTCAGCTACGTGCTGATCGACCACGGCCGCGCGATCTGTCAGGCGAGGACGCCACGATGTGAGATCTGCCCCGTGAGCGAGCTGTGTCCGTCGAGCCAGGTCTAGGCGTGGGCTCCCACCAGGTCGAGGCCGGCGGGCGTCTCGGGGGGGAGCCGTGATCCTGCGGCGTCGACGTCTCCCCGCCGAGCTCGAGCCCTGCCGCAGGGCCTTCGACGAGGTCCTCGACCAAGTGGAGCCCGCCAAGGATGCCCTGACCCACTGCATGCCCACGACGCGCCGTCCCGGGAGGTCGCTGCCCGACGCGCTGGTCGACTACGAGGCCCACCTGCTGCGGGCGGCAACGCTGATGCCCGCGTGGCGCCGGCCCGAGGTCGAGGGGGCGTGGCTGGCGTGCGAGCGGGGTATCGCGAACGGGCTCGAACGCGCCCGCCGCCTGCGCGAGGAAGCCCCCAACGTCGTGGGGTTCGAGTCCTTGCTCGGCACCGTCGAGAGCCTGATGGATCCCTTGGATCCCTTCGAGGCGGCGGGCGAGCGGTTCCGCGAGCTCAGGGCGGTGCGCCGATGAGCGACGAGCTGTCCGCGGCCGGGCTCCCTATCGGCGACGTGGTCGAGCCGCGGGTCGCGCTCGCGCCGGGGCGCACCTCGCTGGAGGGCCGGTGGGTCCGGCTGATCGCCGTCGAACCCGAGCAGGCCGCCGCGCTGTTCGGGCCCACGCACGGGAGCCCGGAGCGCGAGGCGGTGTGGACCTACATGCCGTACGGGCCGTTCGACGACGCGGGGGCGATGGCGGACTGGCTGGCGGAGATCGCCGCGAGCATCGATCCGACGTTCCTCACGGTAACCGACGGCACGGACCGGCCGATCGGGGTGGTGAGCTTCCTCAACGTCGACCTGGGGATGCGCCGGCTGGAACTGGGCAACATCTGGTACGTGCCGGGCGCCCAGCGGACTCGCGCCAATACCGAGACCGTGTTCCTCATGCTAGGACACGCGTTCGACGCTCTCGGCCATCGCCGGGTCGAGTGGAAGTGCGACGCGCTCAACGCCCGGTCGCGTACGGCCGCCGAGCGACTCGGGTTCACCTTCGAAGGGGTGTTCCGCCGGCACATGGTGATCAAGGGGCGCAACCGCGACACGGCGTGGTTCTCGATGCTCGACAGCGAGTGGCCTGCGATCCGCGTCGCCTTCGGGGAGTGGTTCGACGCCGAGGCCGGCGGCGTGTCGCTCGCGACGCTGACGCGGCGCGCCCTGTCTCGATGACCCGTCTCGCGCTCGCCGAGATCGAACGCGAGATCGTCGGCTGCCGGGCGTGTCCCCGGCTCGTCGAGTGGCGCGAGCGGGTGGCTGCGGACAAGGTCGCCCGGTTCGCCGACGAGACCTACTGGGGCCGTCCGGTGCCCGGGTTCGGCGATCCGGATGCGACGGTCCTCGTGGTCGGGCTGGCGCCGGCGGCGCACGGCGCGAACCGTACGGGCCGGATGTTCACGGGGGACCGATCCGGCGACTTCCTCTACGGCGCGCTGCACCGCGCCGGGTTCGCGGACCGGGCGACCAGCCACGCTCGGGACGACGGACTGGCGCTCACCGGCGCCTTCATCGGCGCCGTGAATCGGTGCGCCCCGCCTCGGAACAAGCCCACGCCCACGGAGCGAGACGCATGCCTGGGTTTCCTGGCTCGCGAGATCGCCGCGCTCGACCGGCTCAGGGTCGTCCTGGCCCTCGGGGCGTTCGCTTGGGACGGCGCCCTCCGGGCGTTGCGGACGGGTGGCCTGGAGGTTCCCACTCCCACACCGAGGTTCGGCCACGCGGAGGAGGTCGCCATCGAGGGGCTCACGCTCGTGGGATGCTTCCACCCCAGCCAGCAGAACACCTTCACGGGAGTCCTGACCGCCGAGATGATGGACACGGTCCTCGTTCGCTGCTGCGATCTTGCCGGTCGTTGACCCCCGCCCGGGTGAAGGCTACGTTCACGACCATTCACCCCAGGAGGTCCCGTTGCTCACCTCACGCTCACTGTCGTTCGCAGCCGTTGCCGTGGTGGCGTCGCTCGCCGTCGTTGCGCCGGCCTCTGGTCACCCCGTCGAACGCCGGGCTCCGTGCACGATCGTCGGTACGCAGGGACCCGACGACCTGAACGGCACGTCGGGCGATGACGTCATCTGCGGCAAGGCCGGCAACGACGACATCAACGGCCGAGGCGGCGACGACACCCTTCGCGGTGGTCCGGGGCGCGACGACATGAACGGCGGCGGGGGCGACGACGTCATGATCGGCGGCCCCCACAACGACTTCATGTACGGCGAGGGCGGTCACGACACGATGCGCGGCGGGCGCGGCAACGACTACGGCATCGGCGGCCCCGGGGACGACGTGCTCCGCGGGGGGCCAGGCGCCGAGCTCCTGCTCTACGGGTGGAGCGGCACCGACCTCGTCGACGGCGGCACCGGCAACGACCGCTGCCTGTTCGTGTACGACGGCGACGGCGACGACACCGTGCGAGGCGGCCCGGGGTTCGATACGTACTTCGACAACCCGGGCGACGCACATTCGGGGGTCGAGCGGCGCCTGGTCTGCCACGGCGAGTAGCCCCGCGCGGGCCGTATCGGCGGCCGGCCGTATGCTCGACCCATGGGTCGGCATCGCTCCTTCTTCGCGGTGACCCCCGACGAGGACCGGCGTCCGGTGGATCGGGCCACGGTGCGCCGGGTGATCGCGACCTTCCGTCCATATCGGGGCAAGGTGGCCATCGTGGGGCTGGCCATCGTCGTCACCGCCACCCTCGGCGTGGTCAACCCGCTGATGATCGCCAAGGTGTTCGACGAGGCCCTGTTCGGTAGTCCGGTGGGCGATTGCTCCGGCCAGCCGTGCCCCAACCTGCCGCTGCTGTACCGATACGTGGCGATCATGATCGCGGTTCCCTTCGTCACCAGCGTCGTGGGGGTCGGCCAGACGTACATGGCCAACCTCGTCGGGCTGCGCGTCATGCAGGATCTCCGCAACGCCCTGTATTCGCACCTGCAGTTCATGCCGCTGCGGTTCTTCACCACGACGCGAACGGGAGAGATCCAGTCGCGCCTCGCGAACGACGTCGGCGGCGTGCAGGCGGTCGTCACGGATACCGCCTCGAGCGTCCTGTCGAACATGGTGACGATCGTGAGCACGGTCATCGCGATGTGGTGGTTGTCCAAGCCGCTGACGATCCTGTCGCTCGCGTTGCTCCCGCTGTTCCTCTGGATGACCGTCAAGGTCGGGCGAGCCCGCCGCGCTGTCACCACGAGCACCCAGCGGACGCTCGCCGACATGACCGCGATCACCGAGGAAACGCTGAGCGTCAGCGGGATCCTCCTGTCGAAGTCCTTCGGACGCCAGCAGCACGAGATCGGTCGCTACCGCATCGAGAACGAACGGCTCACGGGCTTCCAGATCCGCCAGACGATGATCGGACGCTCGTTCTTCGCGGTCGTGGGCACGTTCTTCGCGATCACGCCGGCCCTCGTCTACCTCGTGTCGGGCTGGGTCCTTTCCGACAACCCGGACGCCCTCCAGGCGGGCACGATCGTCGCGTTCACCACCCTGCAGTCGAGACTGTTCTTCCCGATCGGTTCGATGCTGCAGGTCTCGACCGAGGTCCAGTCCTCCTTCGCGCTATTCGATCGCATCTTCGAGTACCTCGATCTCGACCCCGAGATCGAGGACAAGCCCGACGCGATCCGCGCCACGCACGACACGACCCGCGGCGGCGTCCGTCTCGACCACGTGCGGTTCCACTACGAGGACCCCGCCGAGGGCGAGATCCCGGCCCCTGCGGAGGCCGCCGAGGGCGAGTCCTCCCGGGCGTGGACGCTCGACGACGTGTCGATGTCGATCGAGCCCGGCCAGCTGGCGGCGCTCGTCGGCCCGAGCGGGGCGGGCAAGACCACGGTCACCTATCTGGTGCCGCGTCTCTACGACGTGCAGGAGGGTCGCGTCCTGATCGACGACGTCGACGTGCGCGACTACGCGCTCGAGTCGCTCGGCGAGATCATCGGCGTCGTCACGCAGGAGACCTACCTGTTCCACACCACGATCCGCACGAACCTGCTGTACGGGCGGCCCGACGCCACCCCCGAGGAGATCGAGGCGGCGGCGCGGGCCGCGAACATCCACGACCGCATCGTCGAGCTGCCCGAGGGGTACGACACGATCGTCGGCGAGCGGGGCTACAAGCTGTCCGGCGGCGAGAAGCAGCGGCTCGCCATCGCGCGCGTGATCCTCAACGACCCGCGCATCCTGATCCTCGACGAGGCCACCTCCTCGCTCGACACGACCTCGGAGCGGCTCGTGCAGGCGGCCCTCGAGCCGCTCATGGAGGGTCGCACCACGATCGCCATCGCCCACCGGCTGTCGACGATCCTGAAGGCCGACGTGATCTTCGTGCTCGATCGGGGCCGGGTCGTCGAGCGGGGGACCCACGATGAGTTGCTGGCTTCCGGGGGCGTCTATCGCCGGCTGTACGAGCAGCAGTTCCGAGGCGGCGAGCTGGAGTACGCGGCGGACGACCCGGTGGCCTGAGCCCTAGAGCTCGATCCGGTACGTGAGCAGCACGAACCCGTCCGGGAAGACGCGGTCGTCCAGCCGTGCGAACCCCATCGACTCGTACATCAGCATGGCGGCGGTCATCCGTTCTGTCGTATGCAGTGTGAGATAGGACTTGCCGGCGGTCCGGGCGTGCTGCATGCACTCCTCCAGCAGCGCTCGGGCGACGCCGCGGCGCCGCGCCGAGGCGTCGACCCCCACCATGCGCACGTGGGCCTCCTCGGGGTGCAGAGCCGGATCGTCCTCCGGTTCGACCCGCGTGTGCAGTTCCAGGGTGGCGCTTCCCACGATGCGGCCGACGTCGAGGGCGACGAGGATCGTCGTGCGGGTCGCCCGATCGGCGACGTCGGCGATCCGCGCCAGGTAGGACTCCCACCCGTCGCCGTCGTCACGCACGAACTCTCGATACGCCTCGGAGGTGATGCGGCCGGCCTCGGCGTGCTCGGCCGGAGTCGCCTCGCGGATCTCGATGCCCTCGGTCACCGTTCGAACTGTGTGCCCACGAGGTACGTGACGGCGGCCGCGGTCGCTCCGATCGCGAGCATCCGCAGCCCGGCCACTAGCGCGGAGCGGTCGGTGAGCCGGGACGACAGGGCACCTACGGTGGCGAGGGCAACGGCCGTCAACGCGGCGGAGGCCACGATCGCCGTGTCGCCGTCCGTGACGAGGAACGGCGCCAGCGGGATGAACGCCCCCACCGCGAACGTGATGAACGACGACACGGCGGCGCCGACCGGCGAGCCCAGGCCCTCGTCGGGGTCGATGCCCAGCTCCTCGCGAGCGTGTGTCTGTAGGGCGACCTCGGGGTCTTGCATGATCGCCTCGGAGACCTGGTAGGCGAGGTCGGACGGGATGCCCTTGCGCTCGTAGATCTCGGCGAGCTCCGCGATCTCCTCGGTGGGATCCTCCGCTCCGAGCTCGTGGGCCTCCAGGTGGAGCATGCGCTCGAGCATCTCGCGCTGGGTGCGCATCGAGATGTACTCGCCCGCCGCCATCGAGAAGGCGCCGGCCAGCAGGCCGGCGATCCCGGCCAGCAGGATCACGCTCGCCGATTGCGAGGCGCCCGCGAAGCCCATGATCAGGGCGACGTTGGACACCAGCCCGTCGTTGACGCCGAATATGGCGGCCCGCAGGGTCCCCGTCTTGCCCGCCGCGACCCACTGCTCGCCGTCGACCGGGCCGGGGTGCGGCAGGATCAACGATCCGCCTTTGAGTCGACGACGGGCGGCCTGCAGCTCGGGCAGCTGTTCCTTGGTGCGCAGGTCGTCGGGAGTCGGTCCGGTCATGGCCCGAGGATATCGCCCGGCGTGCGTGAGGGCCGGGGCGTCGGACCCGTTGCAGTCGGGCCGGTCGGGCGCCGGGGTCCGGCTCACCTCGTGGGGTAGCATGCCGACGATGTCTGGTCAGGCTGAGTCGTCGGATCGCCCTCGGGAGGCCACGGGCAAGACCGGCCGTCCGACACCCTCGCGCAACAAGCCCGAGCGCCCACGGGACCGTCTCGGCCGCCCTCTCGATTGGGGCGCCGAGAACGAGCTGGTGCTGGAGAACTACGACCGCTTGCCAATCGAGGAGAACCATCGGCTCGCCCGCGAGCACGTTCGCGGCGGCAGGTACTTCCCCGCGCACGAGGCGTGGGAGACGGCCTGGAAGCAGTCCAGGGACACCGACGACGCCGAGTTCTTCAAGGGGCTCTCCCAGATGGGTGCCGGGTACGTCCACATGCTCCGGGGCAATCCGCACGGCACCGTGACGCTGCTGGGAAGGGCCGAGGGCCGCGTTGGACGATACCCCCGGGGGCATCACGGGATCGACACGCTTGCGCTGGCCGAGCGGCTTCGAGCGGACGCAGACGCGGTGAGGTCGGGCGTGCTCGTGCCTGGAGAGCACGCGGCGTTCGAGCCGCCTCCTGTCTAGGCGTGCGCCGTGCGCGCCGTGTAGCCTTGCGCGAGGCGACGGGGCCGGGAGCACCCGGCTCGCCCGCAGATCAGGAGCGCCGGATGTGAGTGCCGAGATCACCGAGATCGAGTGGAAGGGGCGAACGGGTCCGTTCATGCTCGAGCTGGGTCCCGGCGTGTTCAGCCCGACGAGCACGAGCAGGATGTTGGCGGACGCGCTCGAGATCACGCCCGACGACACCGTCATCGATGTGGGATGCGGCAGTGGCGTGTTGGCATTCGTGGCGGCCCGTCTGGGCGCGAAGAAGGTCTATGGGTGCGACCTGTCCGAGCCCGCGATCGAGGCCTCGCGTCGCAACGCCGAGCGGCTCGGCCTCGCCGACGTGTGCGAGTTCCGCGCCGGCGATCTCCTGGAGCCGATGCGCGACGTCGAGGCGACGGTGCTGATCGGCGACGTATCGGGCATCCCGGACGAGCTCGCGGCCGTCACGGGATGGTTCGATCGTGTGCCGGCCGGCGGCCCGACCGGCGCCGAGCTCCCGAGCAAGCTGCTGTCGTCCATCGGCGACACGCTCGCTCCCGGCGGCCGGCTGTATCTGCCGACCGGCTCGCTCCAGGACGAACAGACCGTCCTGTCCAAGGCCCGCGAGATCTTCGGCAACAACATCGAGCCGCTCATCGAGCGGGAGTTCCCCCTTCCCGACCTGGTCGCCAAGGCGACGACCACGGCGCGGCTGATGAAGGAGGGCCTGCTGAAGCTCCACAAGCGCGGGAGCAGGATGCTGTGGCGTCTGCAGATCTGGCGCTGCGTCCGCACGACCTGATCATCGGGCCCGCCCGGCTGCGAGGATGACCCCGTGCTCGGCCTGACTTGCGGACTCGGTGCGGCGGGGTGGGGTCCCGATCCGTTGACGCTGGCCGCGCTGCTGGGCACGGGATCGCTCTATGCCGCGGGCGTGCTGCGTCTGCGCCGCCGATCCGTCGCGTGGCCTGCGTCGCGGTCGGCGTGGTTCGCCCTCGGTCTTCTGACCCTGGCGGTGGCGCTGGTCTCGCCCGTTGAAGGGTGCGCCGAGCTGTGGTTGTCGTGGCACATGGCCCAGCACCTCCTCATCACGCTCGTCGGCCCGCCGCTGCTGGCGCTCGGGACCCCGATCCGACTGGCGATGCGCGCGACATCGACGCAGACGGCGAGGACGATCTCGATCGCCCTCCGTTCCAGGCCCGCGACCTTCCTGCTGCATCCGATCACCGGGTGGCTCCTGTTCGTGGGCGCCTCCTATGCCGTGCATCTCACCGGCGTGTACGACGCCGCCCTGCGATCGGCGGGCTGGCACGCGGCCGAGCACCTGGTCTGGGTGTCGTCCGCCCTCGTCTACTGGTGGCCGATCGTGGGGCGTGATCCCATGCCTCACCCCGTGCCGTACCCGGCTCGGATGTTCTCGCTCCTGCTGGCCATGCCGGCGATGTCGTTCCTCTCGCTGTCCATCTACGTCGCCGGGCAGCCCCTGTATCCGGGCTACGCCTCGCTCCCCGCCCCATGGGGGCCCGCGGCCGCCCACGATCAGCGGGTGGCGGCCGCGATGATGTGGCTGGTCACGGGGCTCGTGTCGATCGTTGCGATGCTCTTGATCGCCGTGGATTGGCGCCGACACGATCAGTCGCGGCAGGCGAGGGCCGAGGCGAGGGACGATGCGAGGGGGCCCGTCGCCTCCGTCCTCGGCCCGGGCGCCGGGCCTACGGAGCGCTCAGGGCCAACGTCATGAGCGAGGCGCTTCTCGCGTCGTCAGTCGGAGGGGCGCAACGTCGCCACGGATCGCACGCGATATCCGGCATCCCGCAGGTGATCGCCGCCGCCCCGGTCGATCGCCAGCACGATGGTGTCGACCGTCACGCCGGCGCCCTCCAGCGCCTCGGCGGCTGCCTGAACCTGGTGTCCCGTCGTGCTCACGTCCTCGATCAGCACCACGCGTGCTCCAGGAGGCGCGTGGCCCTCGATCCGCGACATCGTTCCGTAGGCCTTGGGCTCCTTGCGCACCACGGCCACCGGGAGCCCGGTGTCGAGCGACACGGCGGCGACCAGCAGGGTCGCCGCGCCCTCGGGCGCGGCGAGGTGATCGACCTCGGCGGGAACGATCGTGGCCACCTCGGCGGCCAGCTCGCCCAGCAGGTCGGGTCGTGTGAGGAACATGAACTTGTCGAAGTAGACCGACGAGCGCTGCCCGCTGGACAGGACGAACTCGCCGTGCAGCTCGGAGGCCTCGACGAGGCGGCGGACGAGGTCGTCGTTCATGGGCCGCATGATGGCATGATGGGTGGCACATGGACTGGTACGCGGCCGTCGGCCGCCCGGCGTTCTTCTCCCTCGAGCCGGAGACCGCCCATCGTGTGGCCGGCGCACTGCTCGAACTGCCACTCCCGTGGGCTCGGATCGGGGCCGTCGTTGAGGACCCGGCGCTCGCGACGGAGCTCGCGGGGCTCCGGCTCGTCAACCCCGTGGGCCTGGCCGCCGGCTTCGACAAGACCTGCGGCCGGCTCCACTCCCTGGGGCGCCTCGGCTTCGGATCCGTCGTCGGGGGGACGATCACGAGACACCCGCGGGTAGGGAATCCGCGTCCTCGGATCGCGCGGAGCGTCCGATCGGGGTCGATGGTCAACGCGATGGGGCTGCCGAACCCCGGGGCCGAGGCCGCGGCCGCCAATCTGCGACGGTTTCCGGCGACCTCGATCCGTGTCGTGAGTCTCGCCGACGAATCGGTGCGAGATGTGGCCGAGTCGTTGGAGCTCATGGAGCCGCTGGTCGACGGCGTGGAGCTGAACGCCAGCTGTCCCAACGTGTCGTGGGGACGCGATCGGGACAACGAGGAGCACCTGAGGTCTCTTGTCGGCGCTCTGCGGCGCCGCACCGCCAAGCCGTTGCTGGTCAAGCTGCCGCCGTTCGACACGCCCGTCGAGCGCGAGGCGGTGCTCTCCCTCGCCCGGCTGGCGCACGAGGGGGGCGTCGACGGGCTCACCTGTTCCAATACCCGTCCGGTAGCAACCGCCGCCCTGTCGACCGGAGGGGGCGGCCTGTCCGGGCGCGCCCTGTGGCCCGGCACCGTGGAGCGCGTGGCCGCGGTGGTGAAGGCCACGGAGGGGGAGCTCGACGTCGTGGCCTGCGGCGGGATCGAGACCGCGGACGACGTCGTCGCCTGCCTGCGGGCGGGGGCCGCCAGCGTGCAGATCTACACCTCGCTGATCTATCGGGGCCCGGCCGTCGTGGGCGAGATCACGCGGGGCATGAGCGAGGCCGGGGTCGTGGTCGCGGATCTCGCGGCGACCACGTAGGGCGCCGCCGGTCCCGCCGGGAAAGATTGTGTTGCCGCCGGGCTGCCGCGGGGCCATGATTGGCGGATTCCGTACTAGGGGGGGGTTTGTCCGAAGCTGCGGCACGCATCGAACCATCGAGCGACGGATTCGCTGATGCTGCCGTGCGTCTGGAAGGCGTGGTCAAGCGCTTCGGCGACGTCGTGGCCGTCGATGGCATCGACCTCGATGTTCGCGACGGGGAGTTCTTCTCGATGCTCGGACCGTCGGGGTCGGGCAAGACCACCTGCCTGCGGATGATCGCCGGATTCGAGGCGCCCTCGCAGGGCCGGGTTCTACTTGGGGGCCGCGACGTGTCGAAGCTGGCGCCGTACGAGCGCGACGTGAACACCGTCTTCCAGGACTACGCGCTGTTCCCCCACATGACCGTCCGGGAGAACGTCGAGTACGGCCTTCGCGTGCAGCGGGTCGGCAAGAGCGATCGCCGAGACCGGGCCGAGCAGGCACTCGCGATGGTGCGGCTCGAGGGCCTCGGCGCCCGCAAGCCCGGGGCGCTATCCGGCGGGCAGCGACAGCGCGTGGCGCTTGCGCGGGCCCTCATCATGCGGCCCAAGGTCTTGCTCCTCGACGAACCGCTGGGCGCGCTCGACCTCAAGCTGCGCCAGCAGATGCAGATCGAACTGAAGCAGATCCAGCAGGAGGTCGGCCTGACGTTCATATACGTCACACACGACCAGGAAGAGGCGCTCACGATGAGCGACCGCATGGCCGTGTTCAGTCACGGCAAGATCGAACAGGTCGGAACTCCCGCCGAGGTCTACGAGCGCCCCGCCACCGGGTTCGTGGCCGGCTTCGTCGGTGTGTCGAACGTCCTCGAGGGTGCCGCCGCCGCCGCGGTCACCGGTGACCCCCATCCCATCACGATCCGGCCGGAGAAGATCGCGATGGTCGGACCCGGGGATGCGGTTCCCGAGGGCGACTGCACGGCAACCGGACACGTCCGCGAGGTCGTCTACCTCGGTGCGGTAACCCGGTATCGGGTCCAGCTCGACGCAGGCGGCGAACTCGTCGTGATGCAACAGAACCTGTCGACCTCCTCGATGGAGGCGCTGCAGGTGCGCGACAAAGCGGTGCGACTCGTGTGGCACCGCGGCAACAATCGCCCGGTAGAAGCGCCCTCGGGCGCTATGGAAGGGTCCTCGGACCAGGAAGAGGGGCAGGTATGAGCAGAACCCTGAGCCGATGGCTCGCGGTCGTCGGCGTGCTGGCGGTCGTCGCGGCCGCTTGCAGCAGCGACGATAGTTCGGAGCCGGCAGCCACCGGCACGTCCGGCGCCACCGGAGAAGCACCAACCGCCACCTACACGGAGATCGGGACCACCGAGGGTGAGCTCAACCTGATCGCCTGGAACGGCTACACCGAGGACGGCTCGGTCGACAAGAACTTCGACTGGGTGACGCCGTTCGAGGAGGAGTCCGGCTGCGACGTCACGGTGAAATATGCGGACACGTCGGACGAGATGGTCACGCTGATGCGTCAGGGTGGCGGCGCCACCTACGACGGCGTCTCGGCATCCGGCGACGCGAGCAACCGTCTGATCGCCGGCGGCGACGTCGGTTCCGTCGACCCGGCAATGTTCCCAGAGATGGCGAACGTGATCGCGCCGCTCAGCCCCACCGACGGGACGAACAACGCGCACTACGTGGTCGACGGGCAGGTCTACGGGACCCCGTGGATGTACGGGCCGAACTTCCTCATGTACAACACCGAGGTCGTCTCGCCCGCGCCGACGAGTTGGGACATCACGTTCGAGCCCACGATCGACGGGGCGCCCAACCCCTACGCGGGAAGCCTGACCGCATACGACTCGGCGATCTTCATAGCCGACGCCGCTATGTACCTGGCTACGACGCAGCCCGATTTGGGGATCACCGACCCGTACGAGCTGACCGAGGACCAGCTGAACGCGGCCGTGGAGCTGCTGAAGGGGCAGGCTCCGCTGCTCACGAAGTACTGGTCCCTCTACACGGACGAGATCGATGGGTTCGTCGACGGGTCGATGGTCGCCGGCACCGCGTGGCCGGTCAACCTGAGCTACGCGGAGCTCGATGCTCCGGTCGACGCCGTCGAGCCGGTGGAGGGCATGACCGGATGGGCCGACACGTGGATGATCTCCACGAACGCGCCGCACCCGAACTGCATGCTCTCGTGGATGGACTACTCGCTTGGGGCCGACGTGCAGGCCGAGGTCGAGTACTGGTATGGCGCGGCGGGCAGCAACACCGAGTCGTGCGCCGACCTGGAGACCCTTCTCACGAAGAAGTACGCGGACCTCGCGAACACCCTTCGGTATGGGTACTGCGGCGACGCGGACTTCTTGAACTCGCTGTTCCTGTGGAAGACGCCTCAGGTCAACTGTGGTGACGACCGCGGCGATGTCTGCATCGATTACGCCGTGTGGCAGCAGAAGTGGACCGAGATCCGGGGAGCATGATCGAGGGTGACCCCGGGAGCCGTACGGTTCCCGGGGTTACCACGCCGATGACGGGGGTGGCGTGGCGAGCGTGACCGACCGACGCTCGCGTCCGGGGACGCGAGCGTCGGCCTTCCTGTTCCGCCACGAGCGGACGCGGCTGGGGCTGACCATGGGTCCTCCCGCGCTGTGGTTCCTCGTGATCTATATCGGCGCGCTGGTGGTCCTGTTCGCGTCGGCGTTCTGGACCCTCGACACGTTCACCGGCGAGATCGTCCATTCGTGGTCGCTCACCAACTTCCAGACGCTGCTCGACAACCCGGTCTATCGCCAGATCACCCTGCGTACGGTCGGGCTGGCCACGGCGGTAACGCTCACAGACATCGCGCTCGCCTTCCCACTCGCGTACTTCGCCGCGCGGCTCGCCACCCCTCGCGCGCGCAACGCGGTCCTGGTCGCCGTCGTGATCCCGCTGTGGGCCAACTACCTCGTTCGGATCTTCGCCTGGAAGCTGATCCTCACGCCGTCGGGTCTGTTGAACTGGTCGACCGAGAAGGTCGGCGTATCCCTGGAACTCGGCAACTCGAACTGGGCGATCTGGCTCACGTTCGTATACCTGTGGCTCCCGTTCGTGATGCTGCCGATCTACGGCGCGCTCGAGCGGGTCCCGGATTCCTATCTCGAGGCCTCGAGCGACCTAGGCGCCAAGGGCTGGCTGACGTTCCGACGCGTGATCGTGCCGCTGATCATCCCTGGGATCGTGGCCGGCTCGATCTTCTCGTTCTCGCTGACGCTGGGCGATTACATCGTGCCGAGCCTAGTGGGCAACACCAAGTTCATCGGCAACGTGATCTACGACAGCGTCGGCGTCGCGAACAACGTCCCCTTCGCCGCCGCCTACGCGATGGTCCCGGTGGCGATCATGGCCGTCTACCTCCTGTTGGCCAAGCGGGCCGGCGCGTTCAAGGCGCTGTAGACGATGGAGTCGCGGACGGCGCGGTTCCTCGTCAAGGCGGGGTCGGTCATCACGATGCTGTTCCTGTACGTGCCGCTGGCGATCGTCCTGCTCTACAGCTTCAACGCCAGCGTCGGCCAGCGGTGGCCGATCGATGAATTCACCACGAGGTTCTGGACGCTCGCGTGGAAGAGTCCCGACGTGCGGGATGCACTTTCGAACTCGCTCGTCGTCGCCACAGTCGCCACGCTCGTCGCCCTCACCCTCGGGAGCCTGGCGGCATTCGCGGTCCATCGGTTCCACTTCTTCGGGCGCAACGCGGTCTCGCTGGTCTTGGTGATGCCGATCGCGTTGCCGGGGATCGTCACCGCCATCGCGTTGAACGCCTCCATCAACAACCTCGGGCTGAGGTTCAGCCTGTGGACGATCATGATCGGCCACACGACCTTCTGCATCGTGGTCGTCTACAACAACGTACTCGCGCGACTGCGACGTACTCCCGGCTCGTTGATCGAGGCCTCGATGGACCTCGGAGCAAACGGATGGCAGACCTTCCGAATGGTCACGTTCCCGGCCTTGCGCACGGCGATCATCGCTGGAGGGCTCTTGGCGTTCGCCCTCTCGTTCGACGAGATCGTGGTGACGAACTTCGTGGCGGGCACCGAGCTGACGATCCCCAAGTTCATCTTCAACAACCTGCGGCAACCCAGGAACCGGCCGATCGTCAACGTGGTGGCGGTCGGCGTGACGGTGGCGATGCTGATCCCCGTCTACTTCGCGCAGCGGCTTGCGGGGGGCCGCGGCGAGGGGATCTCGGGAGTGAACGTGGCCTCTGAGGCCGCCGAGCCCTAGAGGTATTGGCCGTCCCGGGGAGGCGGGCCATCGGGTCCGGCTTCGTGCGGGTTCTGTGCGAGCAGTCCGCGGCGCTTGATCTCCTCGAACTGCTGGCGCGCCGCCGCCTGCTGGGCGAACATCGCGGCCTGGATCCCATGGAACAGACCTTCGAGCCAGCCCACGAGCTGCGCCTGCGCCACCCGGATCTCGGACTCGCTCGGCAGGCCATCGAGTGGGGGCGCGAGTTCCCCGAGCTCCTCCTTGAGGTCGTCGGACAGCACCCGGACAACTCGCCGACAGAGCGGTCGTAGATCTCGGCCAGTCGCTTGCGACCTGCCTCGTCGACCGAGGCCTGGCGCGTCTCGTCGAGCAGCTCGCGCACCATGCTGGCGATCCGCAAGAGCTTGGCCGGTTCGCTGATCGTCTCCTGCGCCTGCTCGCCCGGGCTCCGCCGTGCGGTCCGTCGGTGGGGACGGCCTCGACGGCCTCGCCGGTGGGTGCGTCGGGTCGATGCTCATGCCGGACAACCTAGCAGCCAGGCGCGCTAGGACCCCGCCCCCGAGAGAGATCCAGCAGGAGCGCCTCGGCCAATGTCATGCGCCGAGGTCGGCCAGATCCACGCTCTCGTCGATCGAGTGGTAGTTCGACCGCTCGTCGCCGGCGCCGATGATCACGATGGCCACGCCGGGCAGGGCCCGGCGATCGCCTGGATGAACGGGACCGATCCGCCGCTGCCCTCGCGACGCACGGGCTTCCCGAATGCTGCCTCCAACGCCGGCTCGGTCGCGGAGATCGCAGGGTGGTCGGCGTCGACGAGGTACCCGATCCCGGGCTCGTCGTGACCGCTCCGATCTCGACGCGCACGCCCCACGGCGCCGCTCGCCGCAGGTGGTCGATCATGGCCGCGTGCGCCCGCCCGGGGTCGTCGTCGGGCGCCAGGCGCAGCGAGACCACGGCCGACGCGCTCGGCACGATCTGGTTCGAGGACTCCTCGACCCCCGGCGCGTCGAACCCGAGCACGCTGATGGCGGCGGGCCGACAGCAGCCGGTCGGCGATCGTGCCGGTCCCCAGCAGACTGACCGCCTCGTCGATGCGAGATTCCTCGCGCGAACTCCGCCTCGTTCACCGGGCGTGCCCGCCCACGCGAACCGGTGCAGCCCCGCGACCGCCACGTCGCCGTCGTCGTCGTGCAGCGAGGCGATCATCCGCGCAGGGCCGTGACGGCGTCGGGCACGGCCGCCGTACGAGCCGCTGTGCTGCGCGATGGGCAGCACGTGACCGTGACCGCGCAGTCGGTGACGCCCCGCACGCTCGTGCCGATCGTCGGTACCCCCGTGCGATAGTTCCCCCCGTCGGCGATCACGGCGACGTCGGCCCGCAGCAGGTCGGCGTGGCCGCGCACGAGCTCGCCGGGAGATGTTCGGTCGAGCACTCCTCCTCGCCCTCGACCAGCACCTTGACGGTGACCGGCGGCCGCCGCCCTCGGGACGCCGAGCGCCCGCAGCGCCGCCGCATGGAGCCACGCCCGCTCTTGTCGTCGGCCGCGCCACGCCCGTACAGCCGGCCGTCGCGCACCGCGGCTCGAACGGCGGCGTCGTCCACTCGCGGCGTCGGCCCCGGGCTGCACGTCGTGATGCGCGTAGAGCAGCACGGTCGGCGCGCCCTCGGGTCCGCCGATCTCGCCGAACACCGCGGGGTGCCCGCCGTCGAGCTCGAGCAGCCGGGCGCCCTCGACCCCGGCGGCCGCCAGGATCTCGCGCGGTCAGCTCGGCGCTGACGCCCGCACGTGCGCCGGGTCGTAGCCCGGGTAGCCCGACCGACGGGATCGCCACGAGGCGAGACGAGCTCGTCGATCGTGCGCGGCATGTCGTCGGAGATCCGGCTCGGCGCAGTGCGTCGGTATCCATCGCGGGACGATGCCGACGGGCCGGCAGCCTGCGACGACGACGACCAGCGACGGCGGCTCGACTATGGCCTGAAGCTCACCCTCGGGTTCGGACAGGCGCCAGTCGTACGGGCTGACGAACGAGGTGACGAGCTGCGCGTAGTTCGACCGCGCGAACGCCACCGGGTTCGGCACGTTGCGCTGGCTCATCGAGCCGCGCATCTGCGCGACGCTCTCGTAGTCGTGCTCGTCGAGCCACGCCTCGAGGCCCCGCCGAGGACCGTCGCCGAGGTGGCCCGGGCCCTGCGCCGCAAGCAGCGCGCTCGCCATCATCGCGACGTCGGCTCCGACCAGCAGGCTCTTCAGGGCGTCCTCGGCCGTGTGGCACCCCGTGGTGAGCGGCGATGCGATGCATGCACGCGGTCGTGCAGGATCGCGATCCATCGCAGCGGCAGCCGCAGCTCGTCGGAGTCGACAGGTGCAACGCGGGTCGACCGTCAGCGTCTCCAGGTCGATGTCGGGCTGCATGAACCGGTTGAACAACACGAGGCCGTCGGCGCCGGCCGCCACCAGCCGGTGCGCCATGTGCCCGACCGAGGAGAAGAACGGCCCGATCTTCACCGGCGAGCGGGATCGTGACCTCGGCCCGGACGGCCTCGACGAGCTCGACGTAGCGCTGCTCCACGGCGTCGCTCGTCTCGTCGGGATCGGCGGCGATGAAGTAGACGTTCAGCTCGAGCGCCGTCGGCACCGGCCTCCTGCGATCCGCCTCGCGTGCGCGATCCACCCGCCGATCGAGATGCCGTTGAGGCTAGCCGATCACGGGGATCTCCAGCTCGCGCGTGCGTGTCCTCGAGGTGCCGCAGGTACGGGTCGGAGCCGGTCGTGTAGTCCTCGAAGTCCGGCAGGTAGGTGAGCGCTTCGGCGAGCTTTCCGAGTCGCGACCTCGAAGACGCCCTGCAGCTGGATCTCGTCGTGCTCGATCTGCTCCTCGAACAGCGAGGGGAGCACGACCGCGCCGGCGCCCGCGTCCTGGAGCGCCGCAGCGTGTCGATCGCGCTGGCCCGAGCGGCGACGCGGAGGGGACGAGCGGGGATCGCAGGTTCGAGACCCAGGTAGCGGGTGGTCAGGTCCACGGCTCACGTCGACCCTCCTCTGGTCCCGGGTTCGCGCTCGTCGGCGTCCGGCTCGCGCCCGCGCCCCGCTCGACGCCGGCGATCTGCTCGTAGAGGTGCCAGCGCGCATCGACGTCCTCCTGCGCCTGGCCCGCGAGCTCGCCGGCGCGGTCCGGATCGGTCCGCTGGAGCATCGCGAACCGCGCTTCCTTCGCATGAAGTCCGTCAGCGGGACGCGTCGGGCGCTTGGAGTCCAGGTGGAACGGATGCTCGCCGCCTGCGGTCAGCCTCGGGTCGAACCGCCACAGCGGCCAGTAGCCGGCGCGACCGCGTCCTTGCTGGTGGCGTCATCGCCCGTCGACATGTCGATGCCGTGGGCGATGCACGTGGCTGTAGGCGATCACGAGCGAGGGACCGCGGTGCGCCTCGGCCTCGGCGAGCACCTTCACGGTGTGGGGCATGTCGGCGCCCATCGCGATCTGGCCCACGTAGACGTCGCCGTACGCCGTCGCGATCATCCCGAGGTCCTTCTTCCCCTGCGCCCTTGCCGGCCGCCGCGAACTTGGCGACGGCGCCGCGCGGGCGTGGACTTCGAGGCCTGGCCGCCCGTGTTCGAGTAGACCTCGGTGTCGAGCACGAGGACGTTGACGTCGCGGCCGCTGGCGAGCACGTGGTCGAGCCCGCCGAACCCGATGTCGTAGGCCCACCCGTCGCCGCCGACGATCCAGACGCTCGTCGGCACGAGGGCGTCGGCGACGGCCTCGAGGCTCGCGGCCTCGAGCGGTCGCCGATCGAGGCGAGGCGTGCTCGCGGAGCTCGTCGACGCCGCTGCCGCTGCGCGTCCGATCGCCGTCGTCCCGCACGTCGGCGGCCCTCGATCAGACTCGCGGACCACCGATCCGGCCCGATCCGGTCGCTCGAGCGTGTCGCAGCAGGTCGACCGCGAGGTCCCGCTTCGCGTCGAGCCCCAGCCGCATCCCGAGCCCGAACTCGGCGTTGTCCTCGAACAGGGAGTTCGACCACGCCGGTCCGCGCCCGCGGTCGTCGACCGCCCACGGGGTCGTGGGCAGGTTGCCGCCGTAGATCGACGAGCACCCCGTGGCGTTGGCCACCAGCAGGCGGTCGCCGAACAGCTGGGTGAGCACCTTCAGGTACGGGGTCTCGCCGCAGCCCGGCACAGGCGCCCGAGAACTCGAACAGCGGCCGGAGCTGCTGGGAGCCCTTCACGGTGTCGGCCCGCACGTCGGCTCGGTCGGGGTCGGGGATCGACAGGAAGTGGTCACCAGTTGGCGCGCTCGTCGTCGAGGTGCTCGTCCTTGGGGCACATGTCGATCGACTTGTGTTTGACCTCGGTCCTTGCTCGTGCCGGGCACACGTCGACGCAGACGCCGCAGCCCGTGCAGTCGTCGGGCGCCACCTGGATCGTCATGCACGTCCGGGGCGCTCGCGGTCCTTCCACTCCTTGTGCTTGAAGACCGCCGGCGCCGCCGTCGAGCTGTCTCGGGGTCGTAGACCTTCATGCGGATCGCGGCGTGCGGGCACACGAGGGCGCACTTCGCGCAGTCGATGCAGATCGAGGGATCCCAGATCGGGATCTCGCGGGCGATCGAGCGCTTCTCCCATCGCGCGGTGTCGGTCGGGAACGTCCCGTCGACCGGCAGCGCGCTCACCGGCAGCAGGTCGCCCTGGCCGGCGATCATGGCCGCGGTGACCCGCTGGACGAAATCGGGCGCCTCGCCGGCACCGGCGGCAGCATCGACGGCACCGCGCCGACGTCGGCTCGACGGCACCGTCACCTCGTGCAGCGCGGCGATGGCGCCGTCGACGGCCGCGAAGTTGCGGGTGAGCGACGGTCTCGCCACGGCGTCCGTACGTCTTCACGATCGCGTCCTTGATCGCCGCCGATCGCCTCGTCGATCGGCAGGATGTCCGCCAGCGCGAAGAAGCACGTCTGCAGCACGGTGTTGATCCGCGTTGCCCAGGCCGGCCTCCTTCGCCACCCGGTACCCGTCGACGACGAAGAACCGGAGCTGCTTGTCGACGATGCGCTGCGTGCGGTCTCGCCGGGCAGGTGGGCCCAGACGTCGTCGGCGGCCGAACGGGCTGTTCAGCAGGAACGTCGCTCCGGGACGCCGCGAGCGGACAGGACGTCGATGCGTTCGAGTCGCTCGAACTGGTGGACACGCCACGAAGTCGGCCGGTCGGATCAGGTAGCGTCGATCGGATCGGCTGGGGCCCGAACCGCAGGTGCGACACGGTGACCGAGCCGGCCTTCTTCGAGTCGTACACGAAGTAGCCCTGGGCGTGCAGGTCGGTGCGCCTCGCCGATGATCTTGATCGAGTTCTTGTTGGCGCTGACGGTGCCGTCGCTGCCCAGTCCGAAGAACACGGCACGGACGGTCTCGTCGGATCCTCGGTGTCGAAGTCGTCGTCCACGGGCAGGCTCGAGTGCGTGACGTCGTCGACGATCCCGACGGTGAAGTGCTGCGCGGCGGTCGGGTCGATCGAGCGCGTCGAGCGCGGCCTTCGCCATCGCGCGGCGTGAACTCCTTCGACGACAGGCCGTAGCGGCCACCGATCACGCGCGGGCGTCCGCGCGGCCAACGCGGCCGGCCGCCGCCGCCTCCTCGGCGAGCGAGGTGACGACGTCCTGGTAGAGCGGTTCGCCGGGCGCTCCCGGCTCCTTGGTCCGGTCGAGCACCGCGATCGCCCGTGCGTCGTCGGGCAGCGCCGCGACGAGCGCGCGCGGCCGAGAACGGGCGGAACAGCCGAACCTTCACCAGGCCGACCCGCTCGCCGCGCGCCGTCGAGTCGCCTCGACGGCCTCCTCGGCGGCGCCGGCCCCAGACCCCATCAGCACGAGAACGCGCTCGGCCTGGGGATGCCCCTCGTAGTCGAACAGCCGGTACGGCCGTCCCGTGCGTTCGCGCCAGATGGTCCATCGTCTGCTGGACGACCTCGGGCGCATCGCGGTAGAAGGGGTTGGCCGCCTCGCGCGCCTGGAAGAAGACGTCGGGGTTCTGGGCGGAGCCGCGCAGCATCGGGACGTTCCGGCGACAGCGCCCGGGCGCGGTGCTCGCGGATCGATCCGGTCATCGATCATCGCGCGGAGATCGGCGTCGAGGAGCCCCTCGATCTTGCGCGACCTCGTGCGAGGTCCGGAACCCGTCGAAGAAGTGGAGGAACGGCACGCGCGAGGCCAGGGTCGCCGCATGGGCGACGAGCGCCATGTCCTGGGCCTCCTGGACCGACGAGGAGGCGAGCATCGCGAACCCAGTGGTGCGTGCGGCCATCACGTCGGAGTGGTCGCCGAAGATCGAGAGCGCGTGGGTCGCGATGGTGCGTGCGGCGACGTGCATCACGAACGGCGTGAGCTCCCCCGCGATCTTGAACATGTTCGGCAGCATCAGCAGCAGTCCCTGCGAGGCCGTGAACGTCGTCGCGAGGGCGCCGGACTGCAGGGCTCCGTGCAGCGCGCCGGCGGCGCCGCCCTCGCTCTGCATCTCGATCACCTCGGGCACCGCGCCCCACAGGTTCGTGCCGCCGGGCGCCGACCACGCGTCGGCCACCTCGCCCATCGGCGAGGACGGCGTGATCGGGTAGATCGCGATCACCTCGGACAGCCGGTGGGCGACCGCGGCGACCGCCTCGTTCCCATCGACCGTGACGTGTGGTCGCACCGAAACGGGCTCCACGACCGCTTCCGTCTTCATGGGAGCCATCCTGGATGCACGGGCAGGCGGCCCCTAGGGCCGAACGGCCCCACCGGGCGGGGCCGCGCGTCGGCCGGTCAGGGCGCGAGGCGTTCGATCAGCCAGGATCCATCGTGTTGCGTATATCGGAATCGGTCGTGCAGCCGATGACGCCGTCCCTGCCAGAACTCGACCGCCGTGGGCGTGAGGCGATACCCGCCCCAGTGCCTGGGCCTCGGCACGTCGCCCCCGGCGAACCGAGCCTCGACGTCGCCGATCGCCGCGTCGAGCGAGGCGCGATCGGCGATGGGTCGGCTCTGCGGCGACGCCCACGCGCCGATCTGCGCGTCGCGAGGTCGGCCGGCGAAATAGGCGTCGTCCTCGTCGTCCGTGGTGGCCGCGACGTCGCCTTCGGCAGTCACCTGCCGGTCGAGCTCCTTCCACAGGAAGACGACCGCCGCTCGTGGATTCTCGGCCAGGTCCCGCCCCTTGTGGCTCTCCCGGTTGGTGTGGAACACGAGGCCGTCGTCGATACCTCGCAGCAGGACGTGACGCACGCTCGGGCGGCCCGAGTCGTCGGCGGTGGCGAGCGCCATCGCGTGGGGCAGCGGCACTCCCGCGCCCTCCGCGTCGGCGAGCCAGCCACGGAACTGGGCGATCGGATCGTCGAGGAGGTCGTTCCGCCGCAGGGGCCGGCCCTCGTGCAGGTCGCTCGGGGCCAGGATGTCGCGCGGGTCGGACATGGCGACAGCATAGAAGGGGTGGGTGCCCCCGGCAGGACTCGAACCTGCGCTTCCGGCTCCGGAGGCCGGCACTCTATCCGCTGAGCTACGGGGGCTGCGTGACGAGTCTAACAACGCCCTGAGCGGGACCCGTCCGGAGCACGGGTATCCTCGCTCGCATGTCCGAGGACCGCCGCCTTCGCGTGCTCATCGTCGACGACGACCCGGTCATCCTGCGCCTGCTGGAGGTGAACTTCCGCCTGAGCGGGTTCGACGTCGGCACCGCCGGACGCGGGGAGACCGCGTTGGAGGCCGCGGCGGCGTCGCATCCCGACGCGGTGCTCCTCGACGTGATGATGCCCGGCCTCGGCGGTCCCGACGTGGCGCGTCGGATGCGTGAGATACCCGGGCTCGAACACGTCCCGATCGCGTTCATCTCCGCCCGGCTTCCCGAGGAGGAGGACGAGCCCGTGGAAGGCCCCGTCACGCATATCGAGAAGCCGTTCGATCCGATCGACGTGGTGGCCACGGTGCGCACGCTCGCCGAGGGTGCCGCCCCGTGATCGAGGCGCAGCTCGCTGAGTGGCTGCGGCAGGGGCTGGCATCTGCGGCGCTCGGCCTCGGGCTCGCGGGGGAGCCGCCAGAGCCGGACATCCTGCGCCCCAAGCAGCGTGACCATGGCGACTTCGCCACCAACGTGGCCCTGGTCCTGGCGCCGACGGTTGGCAAGCCTCCCCGGGAGGTCGCCGCCGCGCTGCTGGAGGCGTTGCCCGAGGCTCCGTTCGTCGAGCGGGTCGAGATCGCGGGGCCGGGGTTCCTCAACGTATTCACCACGGACGACTGGTTGTACGACTCGCTGCGCGACCTCGCGGCCCGCGGCGCCGATCACGGACGGCTTGCGCCCACCGGCCGGCGCGCGCAGGTCGAGTTCGTGAGCGCGAATCCGACGGGACCCCTCCATGTGGGACACGCCCGCAACGCCGCACTCGGCGACGCGATCGCCCGACTGATGGAGTTCACCGGCTGGACGGTCGAGCGCGAGTACTACTTCAACGATGCCGGCGGCCAGATGGACCGCTTCGGCGCATCGGTGACGGCCCGGTACCTCCAGGCGCTCGGGCACGACGACGAGGTGCCCGAGGACGGGTACCACGGCGTCTACGTGATCGATATCGCCGACGAGATCGTGGCCGAGTACGGCGATGCGCTGGCCGGCTTGGATCTCGGGGAACGCGACGCCCGCCTCCTCGAGGAGGGTACGAGCCGGGTGCTGGCGGGCATCGAGGCCACCCTCGCGCGGTTCGGCGTCTCGTTCGACTCGTACTTCTCCGAGGCCGAGCTCGCCCGCCGTGGCGAGATCGACGAGGCGATCGCCATCCTTCGCGAACGGGGGTACGCGTATGACGAGGACGGCGCCCTCTGGTTCCGCTCGACCGACTTCGGCGACGACAAGGATCGCGTGGTCGTGCGCTCGAACGGCCATCACACCTACTTCGCTGCGGACTGCGCATACGTCGTGGACAAGTTCGCTCGCGGCTTCGACCGGATGGTCTACGTCTGGGGGGCCGATCACCACGGCGGCGTCCGTCGCCTGAAGGGGGCCGCGGAGGCGCTCGGGCACGACCCCGATGACCTCGAGTTCGTGTTGTACCAGTTCGTCTCCTTCCTTCGTGAGGGCGAGGTCATGAAGATGAGCAAGCGTGCAGGATCGATCGTCACGCTCGACGAGCTGATCGACGAGGTCGGTGCCGACGCCGCGCGGTTCACCCTGTTGCTGTCCTCGAGCGACTCGGCCATGAACTTCGACATCGACCTGGTGAAGCGCGAGACGCTGGACAACCCCGTCTACTACGTCCAGTACGGCCACGCCCGGGCGGCCAGCATCCTTCGCACGGCCGAGGAGCGCGGCGTGGCCGTGCGACCGATCGAGGACGTGGACCTGTCGAACCTACGCACCGAGGCCGAGCTCGACCTGCTCCGCGCGCTGGCCGAGGCGCCGAGTCTCGTGGCGGCCGCCGCCGACGCCCGCGCTCCCTCGCGGCTGACCCACCTGTCGCAGGACCTGGCCGGACGGTTCCACCATTTCTACACCGAGTGCCGGGTGGTGGACGATGCCGAGCCCGAGCTCACGCAGGCCCGGCTGTGGCTCTGCGTGGGGACGAAGCAGGTGATCGCGATCCTGCTGGGGCTGCTGGGTGTGTCGGCGCCCGAGTCGATGGAGCGGAGCGATGCCTGATCCCGAGGGCCACGAGATCCGGCCCGCCCGGCCCGCAGATGCACGGTCCTACGTGGAGATGTGGGGATCGATCGTAGCCGAGGAGCGCTACGTGCGAAGCGAGTCCGTCTCGCACCCGCTGCGCGTCTACCGGTCGCGGTTCCGCCGGTCGTGGACCGACGACGAGGCCCAGATCGTGGCGGTGGAGGACGATCGCGTCGTCGGTCACGTCTACGTGATCCGCGAGCGGCACCCGGTGACCCGCCACGTAGCGACCCTCGGGATCGCGGTGAGCGCCGACCGTCGCGGACGTGGGATCGGCTCGGCGCTGCTGGCCGAGGCGCTGCGATGGGCTCGGGATCGCGGCGTGGCCAAGCTCGTCCTGTCGGTCTATCCGGACAACGACCGCGCGATCGCGCTCTATCGCAAGTTCGGATTCATCGAGGAGGGGAGGCTCGCACGCCAATCCCGCAAGTCCTACGGTTACGTGGACGAGATACTGATGGCGGCGTGGATCGGGGACGAGTGAGCGACGTGCGGACGCTTCGTGTGGGGCTGCTGGGCTGTGGGAACGTGGGCGCAGCGGTGATCCGCCTGCTCCACGAGCAAGGGGACGATATCGCGACCAGGGCGGGGTGCCGGCTCGAGGTCACGCGCGTGGCGGTACGAGACGCGGGTCGCGATCGCGGCGTCCCGCTGGAGCGCTCCGTGTTCACCGACGACGCCGCCTCAGTGGTCGATGCCGACGACATCGACATCGTGTGCGAGCTGATGGGTGGCATGGAGCCGGCCCGCTCGTTGATCCTCCGGGCGTTCGAGGCGGGCCGGTCGGTGGTCACCGCCAACAAGGAGCTGATCGCCAACGACGGGCAGACGCTGTTCGAGGCGGCCGATGCGGCCGGCCGCGACCTCTACTTCGAGGCGGCGGTGGCCGGCGGTATCCCGTTGCTCCGCCCGATGAAGGAGTCGCTGACCGGCGAGCGGATCACCCGGATGCTCGGGATCGTGAACGGCACGACGAACTACATCCTCACGAAGATGACCGACGAGGGGTCGTCCTTCGAGGAGGCGCTGTCCCAGGCGCAGCGGCTGGGCTACGCCGAGGCCGACCCCACCGCCGACGTCGAGGGATACGACGCGGCGGCGAAGTGCGCGATCTTGGCCTCGATCGCCTTCAACACCCGGGTCGTCGCCGACGAGGTGTACCGCGAGGGCATCACGCGGGTCACCGAGAACGACATCGCCGACGCCACGAGGATGGGCTACGTGATGAAGTTGCTCGCGATCGCCGAGCTCGACGACGAGGAGGTCAGCGCCCGCGTGCACCCCGCCATGGTGCCCGCGTCGCACCCCTTGGGCAGCGTCCGCGACGCCTTCAACGCGGTATTCCTGGAGGGCCCCAGGATCGGCCAGTTGATGTTCTTCGGCCCCGGAGCCGGGGGTGACCCCACGGCGTCCGCGGTGGTCGGCGACCTCGTTACGGTGGCGCGGCACACCGCCACAGGCGCCCGCGGTGTCGGCTGCACCTGCGCCTACCACCGGCGCATCCGCCCGATGGACGACACCCATGGCCAGTACTACGTGAACCTGCATGTCGAGGACCGCTCGGGCGTCCTGGCCGAGGTGGCTGATCACTTCGGTCGCAACGGTGTGTCGATCGAGCGGGTGTGGCAAGAGGGATCGGGCGACGAGGCGACGCTCGTGTTCATCACGCACCGCGCCCAAGAGGGCGCCTTCCAGAAGACGATCCAGGAGCTCCGCGAGCTCCGCGCGGTCCGCGCCGTCACGAGCATCCTGCGTGTCGAGGGGGAGGAGTGAACGAGGACGCGGTCGGCCGAGGTTCCCGGCCCTGGCGGGGGCTGATCGCCGAGTACCGCGATCGCCTTCCGGTCAGCGACACCACCCCGGTGGTGACCCTCGGCGAGGGCGGAACCCCGCTCGTTCGGTCCGAGGGCCTGTCCGATGAGACCGGGTGCGACGTGTGGCTGAAGTACGACGGCGCGAACCCCACGGGCTCGTTCAAGGACCGTGGGATGACGCTCGCGATCAGCAAGGCCGTCGAGGAGGGAGCCAAGGCGGTCGTCTGCGCGTCGACCGGGAATACGTCGGCGTCGGCGGCGGCCTACGCGGCCAAGGCGGGACTCACCTGTGCGGTGCTCGTCCCCAAGGGCAAGATCGCGCTGGGCAAGATGGCGCAGACACTGATCCACGGCGCCCGCGTGCTCGAGGTCGACGGCAACTTCGACACCTCTCTCGAGCTCGCGCAGGACCTCGCCGCGCGCTATCCGGTCACCCTCGTGAACTCGGTCAACCCGTTCCGGCTCCAGGGTCAGAAGACGGCGGCGTTCGAGATCTGCGACGCGCTGGGGCGCGCGCCCGATCTGCACGTGGTGCCGGTAGGCAACGCCGGCAACATCTCGAGTCACTGGATCGGGTACTCGGAGTACCTCAAGGATGCGGTGATCGCCGAGCCCCCGCAGCTGATGGGGTTCCAGGCCTCCGGAGCCGCGCCGATCGTCCGCGGCGAGCCCGTGGCCGATCCTCAGACGATCGCGACGGCCATCCGGATCGGCAACCCCGCTTCGTGGGCCAAGGCCGTGGCGGCGGCCACGGAGTCCGAGGGCATGATCGGCGAAGTGACCGATCGAGAGATCCTCGCCGCCTATCGCCGCCTCGCCCGGGAGGGGCTGTTCGCCGAGCCCGCGAGCGCCGCCAGCGTCGCGGGGCTGCTCCGCCATCACGAGGAGGGGCGGCTGCCCCGTGGTGCCATCGTCGTATGCATCCTCACGGGTCACGGGCTCAAGGACCCCGAGTGGGCGATCGCCGGGGCCGCCCGGCCCACGACCGTGCGGGCCGATGCCGCCGACGTCGCCTCCGAGCTGGGGCTCTAGCCGTCGTGCGGGTCACCGTCCGGGCGCCGGCCACCGCGGCGAACCTCGGTCCCGGGTTCGACTGCTTCGGCCTGGCGCTCGACCTGTGCAACGAGGTCACGATCGATACGGACGCGCCGCCGGGTGTCGAGTGGGAGGGCGAGGGAGCCGACGAGCTCCCCACCGATGGCACCGATCTCGTGAGCGCCACGATCGCCCGGGTGGGTGGCTTCCACGACCTGACCGCCCCGCCCCTGCGGCTGACGGGGCGGAACCTGATCCCGCTGGAACGAGGGCTCGGATCGTCCTCGGCCGCCACCGTGGCCGGCGTCGTCCTCGGATCCCGGCTGTTCGACCTCTCCATCGACGGTCACAACTCGAGTGTGGGCCACGACCCGTACTCGGTGTTCATGCTGGCCGCCGAGATCGAGGGACACCCGGACAACGCGGCCCCGGCGTCGTTCGGCGGGTTCACGGTCGCCGCGCCGGGCGGTCTCGTCCGTCGGCTCGACCCGCATCCGGAGCTGCGCCCGGTCGTGCTCGTGCCCGACTCGACCAGGCTCTCCACAGCCGAGGCGCGGGCGGCGCTCCCGGAGTCGGTGAGCATGGGCGACGCGATCTTCAACGCGGCGCACGCCGCGCTCGTCGTCGAGGCGATGACCCGCGATCCGTCGCTGCTCCTCTCGGCGCTCGAAGATCGGCTCCATCAGGACCGGCGGCTGGCGCTCGTCCCCGAGGTGCGATCCATGTTCGAGGCCGTGCGCGCCGCGAACGTGCCGGTCTGCGTGTCGGGCGCCGGCCCCTCGCTGCTGGCGTTCGAGCTCGATGGCCGCCCCGTCCTCGAGCCGGGCGAGGGGTGGACGGTCATTCGGCCGCCCGTGCGAGCCACCGGCTTCCAGGTGCTCGAACCCTAGGCGCCCGTGCAAGCGCCGGTATCGACGGGAGCATCCGCGCGCTGCGCCTCGCGCAGTGCCGGGATCACCTCGGTCGACACGACCGCGTACCCGATCCCGTCGGCGACCACCGAGGCGGCGAACACGATACCGGCCACCCTTCCGTCGGGCAGCACGAACGGGCCACCGCTGTTGCCGCGGGCGATCTCGGCCTGGAGCTCGTACAGGCGCCGCGAGACCACTCCCCGCCCATAGATGTCGCGGCCTGCCGGTGCGATCACTGCCCGCACGGCGGCGGGCACGCCCTCCAGCGGGCCGCCGTGGACGTGTCCGAGCACCGCCCCTCCGGCCCCCCGCCCGACCTCGTCGGCGGCCAGTTCGAGCGCCGGCGCGTCCAGCGTGGGCACCCGCAACACCGCGATGTCGAGCTCCGGGTCGAGGGCGACCACGGCGGCGGGGTGATCGCGCCCGACGCCGACGATCCAGTGCTCGTTCGTCCCGGCCACGACATGCGCGTTCGTGACCACGTACCCTGGCGCGACGACGACTCCCGACCCCTGGTTGAGGAATCCGACGAAGCACCCTCGGCCCAGCACCTCGACGGTGGAGGGAGTGGCCGCGCCGACTGCGGCGGCAGCCTGAGCGTCGTCCGGCGGATCCACGGGGGCTGCCGGGAGAGGAGGCAGCCCGGCGAACACGTCGGGGAAGCCGAGCGTTCCCATCAGCCGCTGCAGGTCGCCCGTGATCGACGGAGGGGCGGGGAGCGCGGCATCGAGTCCGCGGACGAGCACGGAACCTCGGATCCCCCGGGCGACCTGCGGGAATGGACCGTCGGCCAGGTTCAACGCGAGGAACCATGTGGTGATGAGGAGCGCGGCCACCGACACGAGGATGCCGCCGGTCGCGTCGGCCCGCCGCATGCGTTGAGCGCGCGGGTGGGATCGCAGCCGGGTCCCGGCGAGCCAGCCGGCCAGGTTCCCGGCCGCGGCGCCGACGACGATGACCGCGAGCGCCAGCGCGACCTGCGACGTCGGGTCGTCGCTCAGCCGAGCCACGCGGGGGGCGACGAGCACGGCCAGGGTGAGTCCGACCGCCATCCCGGCGAGCCCCACGATCTGCAACAGGGCGCCTCGTCGATATCCACCGAACGCGGACAGGGCGAGGAGCAGGAGGAGCACGAGGTCGAGCCAGGTCATGCCGCAGGTATCGTCGCACGGGCTCCCGGACTCGAGGAGGCATCGCATGGGTGAGCTGGACGGGAGAGCGGCGCTCGTCACGGGCGGCACGACGGGCCTGGGGCTCGCGATCGCCCACGCGTTCCTGCGGGAGGGCGCCTCGGTCGTGATCACGGGGCGCGACGCGGCGCTCGGAGCGAGCGCCCAGGCCGAGCTCGCAGGTGCCGGGTCGGCGCACTTCGTGCGGGCCGACGCCGGCGTCCCCTCCGAGGCGGAAGCATCGGTCGCGACGACGATCGAGTATCTCGGAGGCCTCGACGTGTTGGTCAACAACGCCGGCATCGGCGTGGTCGCCACGCCGCTCGCCACGCCGGTTGACGATTTCGATCGGGTCATGGCCGTCAACGTCCGCGGCTGCTTCGTCTACGCGCAGGCGTGCTTCCCGCACCTGGAGGCCCGCGGAGGTTCGATGATCCATGTCGGCTCGGATGCCGGCGAACTGGGCGAAGTCGACATCGGCGTCTACTCCGTTTCGAAGGCCGCGGTGCACATGCTGTCCAACGTGATCGCGATCGAGGGCGGCCGACGCGGCGTGCGCTCCAACGTGATCGCGCCCGGGGACACCGAGCCCGGGCATGCGACACATGGCGCCGCCCGGCCATGAGGATCGGGCCGAGGACGATCCCGCGACCTGGCCGGTGCCGCCGGTCGGGCGGATCGGTCGCGCGAGCGACGTGGCCGAGGCGGCCGTCTACCTGGCGTCGGATCGAGCCTCGTTCGTGAACGGTGTCGTCCTGCTCGTCGACGGCGGCATGCGGGCCGGCTTACCGCACCGCGTCGCCGCGCGTACCCGGCGCCTGACCGCGTCGGGTTCGCCGCCCCGGCTACACTGGTCGGGTGGTCACCATCGCCCACATCTCCGACCCGCACGTCGGCTCGCCGTTCTTCGTGCCGAACCTCATGAATCGGGTGATCGCGGAGCTGAACGAGATCGCCCCCGACGTCGTCGTGTGCACCGGCGACCTCACGACCGAGGGCTATCGGCAGGAGTACAAGAACTGGGTCGCCTACGCGGAGCGGATCCAGGCGCCGATGCTCACGGTGCCGGGCAACCACGACTCGCGCAACGTCGGCTACCTGCACTTCGAGGATCTGGTCGGTCCCCGGCAGTGGTCGCACGACGTCGACGGGCGTGCGCATCGTCGGCGTCGACTCCAGCGAGCCCGACCTCAACGAGGGCGAGGTGGGGCGCGTATCACTACGACTGGATCGGCGAGCAGTTCGACGGCCCCGCCGCAGCTCAAGGTGCTGCGTCCTGCACCACCATCTGCTGCCGATCCCGGGCACGGGGCGCGAGCGCAGCACGGTCATGGATGCGGGCGACCTGCTCGAGGTGCTCGATCCACGCCGGCGTGCACGTCGTGCTCTCGGGTCACAAGCACGTGCCCTACGTCTGGCGCCTGGAGAACATGTACGTCGCCAACGCCGGGACCGTGTCGTCCTTGCGGGTACGCGGCTACACGAAACCCTGCTACAACGTGCTGGAGTTCGACGACGGTCAGGTCAAGCATCCTGGCGTACGTTCCCGTTCGGCGATCGTCACGATGATGGCGCACTTCTCGCTCGACGGCGACCCAGTTCCACCGAGAGCACGAGGCGCCCGTCCAGGAACGGACGGTGCCGGTCGGCGACTAGCGACCGCACCGCTGCACAACCCGTCCGAAGGAAGGCGACCGATGCGAACGCGTCGTGCTCGTTGACGGCGAGCACTACCCTCCCGTCACCCGATGGGGCATCGAGACCGCGCCGCACCCGCGGCCACGACGTCGTCGGGGCCCTGTTCGTCGGCGGGGTGCCGAGAAGATCGACGCACGCGAGCCGCCCGAGTTCGGCGTGCCCGACGCGCCGCGGCCGGCGACGACCGTATGGCTGCCCTCGGCGAGCTGATCGACGAGCTGGCGCCCGAGATCGTGCTCGATCTGAGCGACGAGCCCGTACTCGGATACCGCGAGCGGATGGAGCTGGTCGCGGTCGCGCTGTCTCGCGGAGTGGTCTATCTGGGAGCCGACTTCCGATCTCGAGCCCCCGACGCGGGGACCCTCGCTCGGCGGTCCCGACGCTGGCCGTGATCGGCACGGGCAAGCGGACCGGCAAGACCGCGATCAGCGGGCGACGTGGCCCGGCTTGCCGCGTCGCGCCGGCTCGATCCCGTCGTCGTCGCCATGGGCCGCGGCGGTCCGCCCGATCCGCAGGTCGCGGAGGCGGGGTCGGTCCACCTCGAACGGCTCGTCGAGCTGGTGCGCCAGGGGCAGCACGCGGCCTCGGACTACCTGGAGGACGCCCTCACGACCGGCGTGACCACGATCGGCGCCCGGCGGGCGGGCGGCGGGCTGGCGGGTGCCGCATACGCCACGAACGTCCGCGAGGCGGCCGAGCTCGCGGCGGCGCGGGAGCCGGGTCTCGTGATCTTGGAGGGGAGCGGGTCGGCGGTGCCGCCCGTCCCGTGGGACGCCGCGATCCTCGTGATCCCGGCAAGCGCCCCGCCGGAGTACCTCGGTGGTTATCTCGGTCCCTACCGTCTCTTGATGTCCGACCTCGTCGTTGTTACCATGGCGTCCAGCCCACTCGCTGGGCCCGAGGATCTCTCCGCACTCCGTTCCCACGTCGCGCGCTTCCTGGGTGATGCCCGGTACATCGTGACCGATCTCGATCCCGGAACCGCTCGCAGACGTGCGGGGAAGGACGCGTGTTCTTCGCCACGACAGCACCGGGAGCGATCGCCGCCCGGCAGGTCGAGCACCTGACCAGGGCGAGCGGCTGCACCGTCGTGGGGTGGAGCGCGAGGCTGGCCGACAGGGCCGGGCTCGCGGAGGACCTCGAGGTGGCCCAGGGATACGACGTCCTCCTCACGGAGCTCAAGGCCGCCGCCGTCGATACGGGGGTGGAGATGGCCAGGGCGCGGGGGGCGGAGGTCGTGTTCGTGGACAACCGAGCGGTGGTCGTCGAGGGATCGGCGGACCTCGACACCCTATTGGGAGAGGTGATCGATCTCTCGCGCGAGCGAGCGGAGCGACGATGAGTCAGTCGGAAACCAAGACACCCCATATCGAGATCTCGGACCGGGACCCCGGCCTGCCGTTCTCCAAGGGCCTCATGGCCTCGCAGGTCATGGTGACGGGGCTCTCGCCGTTTCGTGCCTACCAGGTGGCCGAGGCGGTCGAGGACCGACTCCTGGCCGACGGCCGCGTGTCCGTGACGAGCGACGAGCTCTCCGAGATCACCCATGGGGTCATCACGGAGACCGCGGGGGAACGGTACGCGCGCAACTACCTGCGGTGGCGCGAGGTGGAGACCCTCGACGTCCCGCTGGTGATCCTGATCGGCGGCGCCACCGGGGTGGGGAAGTCGACGATCGCCACACAGCTCGCTGCACGGCTCGGGATCGTGCGCGTCGTCGCCACCGACGCGATCCGCGAGGTCATGCGGGCGATGCTGTCGAGCGAACTGATGCCCACCCTGCACACCTCGTCGTTCGACGCCGACCTAGCCCTGAGGGAGCCGCCGAGCAAGAACGTGGACGCGCTCGTGGTGGGATTTCGCGAGCAGACCGCGGCGGTCTCCGTCGGGATCGACGCCCTGATCGAGCGGGCGGCAGTGGAGGGCACGAGCATCGTGATCGAGGGTGCTCACATCGTGCCTGGATTCTTCGACGTGGCCTCCCACGGCGATCGCGTGCTGGCGGTTGCCTTCGTGGTCGGCGTCGACGACGAGGTGCGTCACCTGACGCACTTCGCCACCCGCGAGGACGCCGTCGAGGCCCGTCCGGCCGAGCGCTACGCCAACGGGTTCGACAACATCCGCCGGATCCAGCGGTACGTGAAGGCGCAGGCGCTGGCGCACGACGTCCCCCTGATCCCCAACTACAGCTTCGACCAAGCGATCGCGGCCGTGACCGATCTCGTCATGGAGCGCGCCACCGAGCGCGCCACCGAGATCCGGGCGCGGAACGCATCACAGGAAGGAACCGGCCCGACCGCATGAGACTGTTCCTCGATACGGCGAGCATCGACGAGATCCGCGAGATCAACCGCTGGGGCGTCCTTTCGGGCGTCACCACCAATCCGTCCCTGGTCGCCAAGGAGCACGACGACCCCGAGTCCGTGTGGAAGCTCATCCTCGATGAGGTCGCGGGCGACATCTCGCTCGAGACCACGGCCACGGATGCCGACGCGATGTACGACGAGGGCGTTCAGCTGTCGCAGATGGCTGCCCACGCCGTCGTGAAGGTCCCGATGACGCCGGACGGGCTGGCCGCGGGGAAGCGGCTGATCGCCGACGGCATCAAGATCAACGTGACCCTGGTCTTCTCGCCGGCCCAGGCGATCCTGGCCGCAGAGATCGGTGCCTACATCGTGTCTCCGTTCATCGGACGGCTCGACGACGTCGGCGCCGACGGGATGGGGATGCTCCGGGCCATCTGCGAGATCTACGAGGTGCAGGGATACGAGACGAACGTGCTGGCGGCTTCGCTCCGTCATCCGATGCACGTCATCGACTCGGCGCTCGCCGGCGCCGACATCGCGACCATGCCGTACGACGTCTTCACCAAGCTGGTGAAGCACCCGCTTACCGACAGCGGCCTGGAGCGATTCCAGGCCGACTGGGAATCGCTACAGCACGAACTGAAGGGAGAGGCCTCGCCTCATGGAAACGACGACTGACAGGAGCGCCCTCGAGGGCAAGCTGCTGGCCGAGCTCCAGCGGATAGCCCAGGAGATGGGCATCCAGGGGACTCAGAAGCTGCGCAAGGCCGGGCTGATCGACGCCATCGTGGAAGGAAGCAACGGATCCTCGCGGGCCGTGTCCGAGGAGCCCGAGGCCCCTGAGGCCTCGGAGACCACCGGGCCCGAGGAGGCGTCTGCCGACGGTTCTGGCGATGCGAGAGCCGACGCCGACAAGAGCGGCGAAGGCGGCCAGGGCGAGCATAATCGCGATCTCAACGACCGCAGCCGTGACCGGGACGACCGGAACCGCGGCCGGCGCGACGACCGTGACGGCAGGCGCCGCGATGAGCGATCGCAGCAGGGCGATCGACAGGGGGGCCAGGGCGGGCAGGGCCAGGGAGAGCGTCAGGGCGGCCAGGGCCAGGGCGGCAACCGTGAGGGACGTCGCCAGCGGCCGTCTCGCGAGGACCGTCGCCGTCAGCGTGAGGAGCGCCGGGTCCGGGAGGAGGCCGATCGCGTCGAGGAGCTGAAGACGGCCCCCGTGATGACCGGCATCCTCGATCTGCTGCCGGACGGATACGGCTTCATGCGGACCTCCGGCTACCTGCCGGGCCCCGAGGACATCTACGTCTCGGTGTCGCAGGTGCGCCGGTACATGTTGCGCAAGGGCGACATGGTGGCCGGCAAGGTGCGCAAGCCCCGCGACAACGAGAAGTACTGGGCGCTCCTGGAGGTCGAGGGCGTGAACGGCATGGACGTGGAGGCCGCCAAGGAGCGCCCCTCGTTCGACAAGCTCACGCCGCTGTTCCCCGACGAGCGGTTCCGACTCGAGAGCGGGCCCACGGCCGTCACGGAGCGCATCGTCGACATGGTGTCGCCGATCGGCAAAGGACAGCGCGGGATGGTCGTGTCGCCGCCCAAGGCGGGCAAGACGACGGTCCTCAAGCAGATCGCGAACGGGATCATCCACTCGAGCCCCGAGACACACCTGATCGTGCTGCTCGTCGACGAGCGGCCTGAGGAGGTCACCGACTGGCAGCGGACCGTGGAGGCGGCCGAGGTCGTCTACTCGACCTTCGACAAGCCGATCGACCAACACGTGCAGATCACCGAGCTGGTGCTCGAGCGCGCCCGGCGCCTCGCCGAGATGGGCAAGGACGTGGCGATCCTCCTCGACTCGGTCACGAGACTCGCGCGGGCCTACAACCAGGCCGCACCGGGCTCGGGCAAGATCATGTCGGGAGGCGTCGACTCGACCGCGCTCTACCCGCCGAAGCGGTTCTTCGGCGCGGCCCGCAACATCGAGGAAGGTGGCTCGCTCACGATCATCGCGAGCGCGCTCGTCGAGACCGGCTCGCGGATGGACGAGGTGATCTTCGAGGAGTTCAAGGGGACGGGCAACATGGAGCTGCGCCTGGATCGTGGGCTGGCCGAGAAGCGCCTGTTCCCCGCGATCAACGTCGATGCCTCGGGCACACGCAAGGAGGAGCTCCTGATGCCGACCGAGGAGCTCGCGATGGTGGTCAAGCTGCGGCGGGTGCTTCACGCGTTGGAGCCGGCCGCCGCGCTCGAGTTGCTGAGCGACAAGATCCGGGCGACCAAGTCGAACGAGCAGTTCCTCAAGGAGATCGCGAAGGCCCCGGCCGGCGGTTAGTTCCGCCCGCGTCCGGTACCCTCGCTGCGCATGCCGAGGAGAAGAGAACGACGATGAAGCCAGACATCCACCCCGACTACCAGATCGCCAACGTGCATTGCTCGTGCGGCAACGTGTTCCAGACGAGGTCGACGGTCTCCGAGATCCGAGCGGAGATCTGCTCGAACTGTCACCCCTTCTACACGGGGAAACAGAAGCTGATCGACTCGGGAGGCCGCGTCGAGCGGTTCCAGCGCCGGTACGCCAAGACGCAGGCCGCGCAGCAGGCGGCGAAGTAGCCCGCCGCGTGTCCGACGCGGGGGCGCCCGCGCCCACACCCGAGCGACCTCACCTCTACGGCGGTCAGGCCGTCGTCGAGGGCGTGATGATGCGAGGCGCCCATCATTGGGCCGTGGTCGTTCGCCGTCCCGCGGGCGACCTGCACATCGAATCCCACGACATCGACTCCGTCATCGAACGTCATCCGATCTTCGGCAAGCCGGGGCTCCGAGGCATCATCGTGCTGGGTCAGTCGCTGGCGATCGGGACTCGGGCGCTCATGATCGCCGCCAACCAGTCGGTCGAGGAAGAGGAGCAACTGGGCAAGGGGGCGGTCGGCGTGACCCTCGCCATCGCGTTCGTGCTGTTCATCGCGCTGTTCGTCGTGGCACCCACCGCGTTGTTCTCCTGGATCGAACGTCGCACCTCGGCGGGAGTAGGGCTGCTGATGCTCGAGGGACTGTTCCGGGTCGGGCTGTTCGTCGGCTACCTGTGGCTGATCAGTCTCACCAAGGACATCCACCGGGTGTTCGAGTACCACGGGGCCGAGCACAAGACGATCGCGGCGTATGAGCACGACGCCCCACTCGTGCCCGATCAGGTGGATCGCTTCCCCAAGGAGCACGTACGCTGCGGTACGAACTTCCTCATCATCGTGATGATCATCACGATCTTCGTGTTCACCTTGTTCGGCACGCCGGGACTGTGGTGGCGGATCGGCTCTCGGATCGTCGCGATCCCGATCATCGCGGGAGTCGCCTACGAGGCGCTGCGCCTGGGGGCCCGGTTCCCGAAGTCGCTGGTGATGCGGGCCTTGATGCGTCCGGGGATCTGGCTGCAGAAGATCACGACGCAGGAGCCCGACGACGGATCAGATCGAGGTCGCGATCGCGTCGTTCTCGGAGGTGCGGCGGCGCGAGCGGGCCGCCGCATCGGCAGCTGAACCGCCGGCCGATCCGAAGGGCTGAGCCGAGGGTCGTTGCATCGGCCCCCAGGGGGGCCGAAGATGCCCACGTACCCGAGCCCCGGGAGGCTTCCCCATGAGTACGACCTCGGACCTCGACCTGCCGTTGAGCTACGGCGCCGACCAGATCGCCGCGCGCGAGTTCGCGACCGTGCGCCGGGGGTATGACCCCGACCAGGTCGCGACGTACCTCACGGCCCTCGCCCACCAGGTGGCCGCGCTCGAGCGTGAGCTCCGCGAGGCCAAGATGGCGCCGCGGATCGCCGACCCCACCCCGGCGCCCGAGCCTCGCTCGGATCCATACGAAGAGCTGGGCAAGCGGATCGCCGGGCTGATCGGCACCGCCGACACGGAGGCCGCCCGGCTGGTGGACGAGGCGAAGGAGGAGTCCTCGCGGATCCTGCGCGAGTCCCGTGCGGAGGCGGATCGGATCCGCACCGATGCTCAGGCCCACGCCGAGGAGGTACGCCAGGAGGGCGAGGAAGCGCTCGCGCGTGCCAACGAGCAGGCCGACGCCATCTTGTCCGGGCTCTCCCAGCGCCGCGACGATCTCGTGGGTCGACTGCAATCGATGCAGACGTCGCTGCTGAACGTTGCGGGCGAGTTGGACGCCACGATCGAGCGGAGCGGCGAGGCCGTGGATGCCGCCGCGGCGCGCGCTGCTGCAGCCGCCAAGCCCACGCGCGTCGAGCCGGACTGGGTAGCGCCGATGCCGACGCCGACCGCGTCGGGGCGCACGGACGTCGCGGCCGTGGCCGAGGGCGACGAACTCGCCGACCTCGTGGATCCCCGGTACGAGGATCTGTGGGTGTCGCCCGACGCCGTCGATATCCCCGACCTAGCGGCCATCGAGTTCGACTTCGACGCCGACGACGACTGACGCTCGGCCCCCCTGGCGCCGGTCGCGTCTGGGAACATCGGGCCATGGTGGACGACCTGCAGGCGCGGCTCGACGACGTCGAGACTCGATATGACGAGGTCGCGGCCAAGATGGGCACGCCCGAGGTGCTTGCCGATCGCGATCGCCTGCGTGAACTCGGCAGGACCTTCTCCGAGCTGGGGGCGATCGTCGTGCCCTACCGGGAGTACCGCTCGGCCGTGACCGCGGCCGCGGATGCGCGCGAGCTCGCAGTCGAGGAGTCGGACGAGGAGATGGCCGCCTACTTCCGCGAGGAGGCGGAGCGGTCGCAGGCACGCGCCGACGTCCTGCGTGCACGGCTCGAGTCCCTGCTCGTGCCCTCCGATCCGAACGACGGCAAGGACCTCATCGTCGAGATCCGCGCCGGCGCCGGGGGACAGGAGGCCGCATTGTGGGCCGGCGAGCTCTACGAGATGTACTCGCGGCTGGGGGAGGGGCACCGGTGGAAGACCGATATCCTCTCGTCCTCGCCCAGTGACCTCGGTGGCTTCAAGGAGCTCGTCCTCGAGGTGCGGGGCCGCGACGCCTACTCCACGCTCAAGCACGAGTCGGGCGTCCACCGCGTGCAGCGGGTGCCGGTGACGGAGTCGCAGGGGCGTATCCACACGTCCACCGCCACCGTCGCCGTGCTGCCCGCCGCCGAGGAGGTCGAGGTGGATATCCGCCCCGAGGACCTGGTGATCGACGTGTACCGCTCCAGCGGACCGGGCGGTCAGTCGGTCAACACGACGGACTCGGCCGTGCGGATCGTCCACAAGCCCACCGGCATCAAGGTCGAGTGTCAGGAGGAACGCTCACAGCTGCAGAACCGTGAGAAGGCGATGCGCTACCTCCGGGCCCGCCTGCTGAAGAAGGCCCTGGACGAGGCCGCCGCCGAGGAGGCAGCCGCGCGCCGGTCGCAGCTGGGGACCGGCGACCGCTCGGAGAAGATCAGGACCTACAACTTCCCCGACGGCCGGGTGACCGATCACCGGATCAAACACACCTCGCATCAGTTGGCCGACGTGCTGGCCGGGGGTCCCGAGCTGGAGGGATTCGTGGACCGGCTGAACCAGGCCGAGCGTGCGGCCCAGCTCGCCGAGGACGGTTGATGCGCCCGGCTGAGGTTGTGGCCCGGGGCGCCGGATACCTCGAGCGCCACGGCGTCGAGGCGGCACGGCCGACGGCGGAATCGCTCATGGCGGCCGTACTGGGCACCGACCGCACCGCTCTCTACCTGCGGAGCGACCCGCTGACCCCGGACGAGGCACGGTCGTTCGGCCGCACGCTATGCCGGCGTTGCGCCGGCGAGCCGACGCAGCACATCACCGGAACGCAGGGGTTCCGCCGCCTCGTGCTCACGGCCCGAGCCGGGGTCTTCGTGCCACGGCCGGAGACCGAGGTCGTCGTGGCAGCGGCGCTCGAAGCGATCGCCGGGCTCGTGCGGCCGACCGTGGTCGATGTCGGAACCGGCACGGGGGCGATCGCCCTGGCCATCGCCGACGAGCAGGCGGACGCCGAGGTGTATGCCGTCGACATCGCTCCCGACGCCGTCACCCTGGCACGTGAGCACGCCCGGCGTTTCGGTCTCGACGTCAGGGTGCTCGAGGGCGACCTGCTCGACCCGCTGCCGCGCGAGCTGCGCGGCATGCTCGACCTCGTGGTGAGCAACCCCCCGTACCTGTTGCCTGATTCGATCGATGCGCTTCCGGCCGACGTGCGAGCCGATCCTGTGGGAGCCCTCGTCGGCGGGCCCGACGTCTACCCGCGCCTGTTCGCGGCGGCGCTCGACTGGCTGCGCCCGGGCGGGGCCGTCGTCGTGGAGTTCGGCGACGGGCAGGGGTCCGAGGTTCGGGCAGCGGCCCGTGCAGCGAGGTTCACGGATCCGTCGCTGATCGACGACCTCGCCGGTCGACCACGCGGCCTGATTGCCCGCCGTCCATGATTCCGACGGACCCTATCGACGAGGTCGTGTCGGCGGTGCGGGCCGGTGGGTTGGTCGTCCTTCCGACCGACACGGTGTATGGGATCGGGACGAGACCCGATGATCCCGAGGCGACGGCACGACTGTTCGAGGCGAAGCGCCGGCCCGAGGGCCTCGCCCTTGGGGTCCTCGTCGCCGGCATCGGCGACGCGCGGGGGTGTGCCGATCTTGACGCGCGGGCCGAGCGGCTCGCCGGGGAGCTGTGGCCGGGCGCGCTCACCCTGGTGCTCCCTCGCTCCGCGTCCTCGTCCGGATGGGAACTTGGCGGTGACGGCGTGACGATCGGCGTACGTGTGCCCAGGCATCCCTTGGCCCGTTCCGTGCTGGCCGCCACGGGCCCGATGGCCGTGACGAGCGCGAACATATCCGGCGACGTGCCGGGCGCGGGATGCGACGATCTCCACGCCGTGTTCGGCGACCTGGTCGACGTCTATCTGTGCCAGGAGGAGCCGCTCGTGGGCAACCCCTCGACGGTGATCGACCTCGCGCACGGCGAGGCACGCCTGCTCCGTCTCGGTGCGACGGACCCGGCCACGATCGAACGGTGTCTGCCCGGGGAGGGGCCGCTGCTAGACTCGCGGCCCTCGTCATGAGCGGCATCCTGGTCGTGTGCACCGGCAACATCTGCCGATCTCCGGTGGCCGAAGGCCTGCTGCGCGGCGCGCTCGACACGCGGTTCGCCAAGGCGGCGCCCCGGGTATCGTCCGCGGGCACGATCGGGTGGGAGGGATCGCCGGCCACGCCCGAGTCGGTGGAGGCGGCCGGTGAGCGCGGGTGCGACATCACCGGCCACGCCGCGCGCCGACTCACCCCCGAGATGGTGGACGATGCCGAGCTCGTGGTCGCGATGGCACGGGAGCATCGAGCCGAGATCGCGGCGACGATCCCCGATTCGACCGAGCGGACGTTCACCCTCAAGGAGTTGGTCCGGTTGCTCGAACGCGACCCGCTGGGATCGCCGGCGGACCCCGGCTCGCTCGGTGACCGCGTCGCCGTCGCCGCAGCCGCGAGAGGACAGGGGGCACCGGGCAACCCGCACGACGAGGACGTGGTCGACCCCCTCGGCATGCCGCTGGAGACCTATCGGGCGATCGCGTGGGAGCTCGAATCCTGGTGCACCCGCCTCGTCGACGGGCTGTTCGGCTCCACGACCCAGGAGACGACATGAGGATCGCGATCGGCTGCGACCACGCTGGGTTCCCGCTGAAGGAAGACCTCAAGGCCTTCCTGTCCGATCAGGGGCACGAGGTGCTGGACGTGGGGACGTCATCGATCGAGCCCGTCGACTACCCGGCCTTCTGCGCCGCCGCGGCCCGGGCGGTCGCCGATGGCCTCGCCGACCGCGCGATCGTGCTGGGCGGATCGGGCCAGGGGGAGCAGATCGTCGCCAACAAGATCGACGGCGTGCGGGCGGCGCTGTGCCACGACCTCTACCTGGCCCGGCTTTCGAGGCAGCACAACGACGCGAACGTGCTGGGGATGGGCGCACGCGTGGTGGCGCCCGCCCTCGCGCGCGAGATCGTCGTCGCATGGCTGGACACCCCGTTCGAGGGTGGTCGCCACATCGCAAGGCTGGAGCAGATCAGGAGTATCGAACGGGGGGAGCTATGAAGGAATACGCAGCCGACTGGGACGCGCTCAAGGTCACCGATCCCGAGGTCGCCGAGGCGATCGCCTCCGAGTTGAACCGCGAGCGGACGACTCTGCGGCTCATCGCGTCAGAGAACTACGCCAGCCCCTCCGTCCTCGCCGCCGTAGGCTCCACGATGAACAACAAGTACGCGGAGGGGTATCCGGGGCGCCGTTACTACGGCGGCTGCGAGTTCGTCGACGTCACCGAGCAACTCGCTATCGACCGGGCCAAGGAGCTGTTCGGGGCCGAGCACGCCAACGCCCAGCCTCACGCAGGGGCCCAGGCGAACCTGGCGGTGTTCGGGGCGTTCCTGGAGCCCGGCAACGAGGACGACAAAGTGCTCGGCATGGTGCTCGCCCACGGGGGCCACCTGACCCACGGCTCGCCGGTGAACGTATCGGGGATGTGGTTCAAGTTCGTGGGGTACGAGGTAGATCGCGAGAGCGAACGCCTCGACATGGATCGGGTCCGGGACCTGGCGCTTCAGGAGCGTCCGAAGATCATCCTGGCGGGCTACACCGCCTACCCGCGCGAGATCGACTTCGGCGCGTTCCGCACCATCGCCGACGAGGTGGGGGCTCTGCTCTGGGTCGACGCCTCCCACTTCATCGGCCTGGTGGCAGGCGGGGCCTACCCGAACCCGGTACCGCATGCCGACGTGGTGACGTTCACCACCCACAAGGCCCTGCGGGGTCCGCGGGGCGCGATCATCGTCTGCAAGGCCCAGCATGCCAAGGCGATCGACAAGGCGGTGTTCCCCATGATGCAGGGTGGGCCGCTGGAGCACTCGATCGCCGGGAAGGCCGTCGCACTCAAGGAGGCGATGAGCCCCGAGTTCAGGGACTACTCGCACCGCACGGTGCGTGACGCTCGGGCGCTCGCATCCGCGCTGGCGGGCGAGGGACTCCGCATCGTGTCGGGCGGCACCGACTCCCATCTCGTGCTGGCCGACGTGCGGCCGTTGGGGATCGACGGCAAGGCGACCGAGGCCGTGCTGGACGAGGTCGGCGTGACCCTCAACAAGAACCAGATCCCGTACGACCCCAACCCACCATCGGCGCCGTCGGGGATACGCGTGGGCACGCCGGGCGTGTCGACGCTTGGGATGGAAGAGGCGGAGATGGCCGAGATCGCGAGCATCATCGGCGAAGTGATGCGCGCCCCCGACGACGAAGTGGTTAAGGACAAAGCTCGAGGACGGGTTCGGGATCTGACGGAGCGGTTCCCGCTGTACCCATAGGGAGCGACCCCGGTTGCCGGGGCGGCGGCTCGGGCCGCACACTTGGGCGTCGTGAACGCCTACCTGGTCGTCTTCCTGGTCGCCGCGGGAACCACCTTCGTCGTGACGCCGCTGGTCCGCCGGTACGTGATCCGGATCGGCGCGATCGACCGGCCGAGCGACCGCAAGGTCCATCCCGTCCCGACGCCCACGATGGGCGGATTGGCGATGTACGTGGGTATGGTCGTGGCGCTCGGCGTCTCGTACCTGGTGCCGGCCTTCGACGCGATGCACACGGCCAGCCCCGAGCCGATCGCGGCGCTCGTGACGGGGACGCTGATGGTCGGCCTGGGCGCGATCGACGACACCCGGGGGACCTCGGGGCTCGCCAAGTTCACGGGTCAGGTGTTCATCGCCGGCGTGCTGATCCTTCTCGGGGTGCAGCTGGCGTGGGTGTGGCTCCCCGGCCTGCAAGTCGTCATCGTGACGCCCGATCTCGGAGTGCTCCTCACCGTCTTGTGGGTGGTGGCGGTCGTGAACGCGGTGAACCTCGTCGACGGCCTCGACGGCCTCGCTGCCGGGATGGTGGCGATCGCGTCGATCGCCTTCTTCATCTACATGACGCGCTCGGCCAGCGTCTTCGGCGACGCGTCGGAGGCCGCGCTGCTCGCGGCCATCACCGCGGGCATCTGCGTCGGGTTCCTGCCGTGGAACTTCAACCCGGCGAAGATCTTCATGGGTGACTCAGGGGCCATGCTGCTCGGGATGCTGCTGGCGATCTCGACGATCTCGGGCGTGGGCCGCAACCCGTATCCGCCGAGCACCGGGGAGTTCGCCGCGATCGCGATCCCGCTGCTCGTTCCTCTCCTCGTCCTGTTCATCCCGTTCCTCGACGTCACCCTCGCGATCGTGCGACGAGTTCGCCGAGGTCAGGGCCTCGACGTCGCGGACAAAGAGCACATCCACCATCGCCTGATGGACATCGGGCACAGCCATCGCCAGGCGGTCTTGCTGATGTACCTGTGGAGCGCGCTCATCTCCGGGAGCGTGCTCGCCGTGGCCATGATCGACGGCCGTCTCGCGGCGGGGATCGTGATCGCCGGGGCGGCCGTGCTGTTCGCCGCCACCGCTTTGCCGCGCCTCACGGAGCGCAGGGGCAACGGGAACGGCGCCGACCCGCCGGTGGCCGAGGAGGACGAGACCGCCTCCGCGGCGACCGAATAGCGACCCCCGGTCGCTCGGGCGCCCCCGGCCGCCCGTCCGGCCGCCTTGTCCTTTGCGTACAAGTGGTCGAAGATGCGAGTCCGAACACGTGGGTCCGTCTGTGGGGCGTGCCCGCGTGATAATTGCCGCAGCCGTGTGGCATCATGCGGCCGGGTGCGGCGGTAGCCAAGACGCAGGGGGGTGGTCGTGCCGGAGATCGATGTTCGTGTCGAGCGTGTCACGAAGCTGTTCGGCGATATGGCTGCGGTCGATGACCTCTCGCTCGACATCGAGGAGGGCGAGTTCTTCAGCCTCCTCGGCCCCTCGGGGTGCGGGAAGACCACCACGTTGCGGATGATCGGCGGGTTCGAGGAGCCGAGCTTCGGCACCGTCTACCTTGGCGGCCGCGACGTGACCGACCTGCCCCCGTACAAGCGGGACGTGAACACCGTGTTCCAGTCCTATGCGCTGTTCCCACATCTCGACGTCTTCGAGAACGTGGCGTTCGGCTTGCGGCGCAAGAAGGTAGACAAGGGCGACATCGACCGGCGCGTGCGCGAGACGATGAGCCTGGTCGACCTGATCGGGTTCGAGCGGCGCAAGCCCGGACAGATGTCGGGCGGCCAGCAACAGCGGGTCGCGCTCGCCCGCGCGCTCGTGAACCACCCCAAGGTGCTGCTGCTCGACGAACCGCTGGGCGCGCTCGACCTCAAGCTTCGCAAGCAGATGCAGCTGGAGCTCAAGCGCATCCAGCAAGAGGTCGGCATCACGTTCATCTACGTGACTCACGATCAGGAGGAGGCCATGACGATGAGCGATCGGTTCGCCGTCATGCGCTTCGGCAAGATCGAGCAGCTCGGTGGCCCCGAGGACATGTACGAGAGTCCGGCCACCGAGTTCGTCGCAGGCTTCCTCGGGGCATCGAACCTGCTCGACGGTGAGCTCGGCGACTCCGGCAACGGCCTGACGGCGATCTCGACCGCGAGCGGAGGGGTCGTGTATGCCAGGGACGATCGCATCCCCGACGGGGTCGGCCCCGCCGTCAAGGTGGGCGTGCGACCCGAGAAGATCACGATCGTGGCCGACGAGGGGGAGCCGCCTGCAGACCGCAACAGCGTCTCTGGCGTGCTGCGGATGTCCACCTACATCGGCGTGAACTATCAGTACAAGGTCGACGGCCCGGGGGGCACCTCCCTCACCGTCTACGTCCAGAACCTGGGGGCCGCGGATTCTCACCCGGCCCCCGGCCAGCAGGTCCGGCTCGAGTGGCTCCCCGAGCACACGTTCGTGGTCGAGCCCTCCGTGCCGCTGTCCGAGGAGGAGGAGATCGAATGACCGACCGAACCCCCATCGACCCCGCGTGGCTACGGGGCATGACCATGCGCCGCATGTCGCGGCGCGACCTGTTCCGTACCGCCGGCGTCGGCGCCGGCGCGCTGAGTCTCGGGGCGGTCCTGGCCGCCTGTGGCGCCGACGACGGTGGCACGGGTGCCGGGACGACCGGTCCGAGCGGGAACGCGAGCGGCATCGACTGGAGCGCCGCTCCATCCGGCACCCTCGACTTCGGCAACTGGCCGCTCTACATCGACAAGGAGAAGGTCGATGGCGAGGTCGTGCGTCCCTCGCTGCTCACGTTCACCGAGGACACGGGGATCGCCGTCAACTACCGCGAGGTGATCCAGGGCAACAACTCGTTCTTCGGCAAGATCCAGCCCCAGCTCGCGGCCGGACAGCCGACCGGGTGGGACATCATCGTGATCACGAACGGCGAGACCCTCACGCGGATGATGGCGCTCGACTACCTCGTCGAACTTCCCGCGGACATGCGGCCGAACTTCGACCAGTACGCCACGCCGGCCGTGAAGGACCCCGCCTACGACCCCGGGAACCGGTTCACGATGGCGTGGCAGTCGGGCCTGACCGGCATCGCGTGGGACCCGGTGCAGGTGTCGGCGCTGCGCCCCGACAACCCGCAGATCACCAGCATCAATGACCTGTTCGATCCCGCCTTCGCGGGCAAGGTCGGGATGTTCGGCGACAACGCCGACATGCCGAACCTCACGATGATCGGGATGGGGATCGACCCCGAGACGTCGACGCCCGAGGACTGGCAGGCCGCCGCCGACAAGCTCACCGCCCAGCGCGACGACGGCATCGTCCGCCAGTACTACGAGCAGAACTGGGTCAACGCCCTATCGAATGGTGACATCGCCGTCACGATGGGCTGGTCCGGCGACGTCTTCCAGCTCAATCTGTCCGGCGACGCCGAGGGCCTGCAGTTCACGGTCCCGACGGAAGGCGTGATCATCTGGACCGACAACATGATGATCCCCAAGGGCGCCGAGCATCCGGTCGACGCGATCACGTACATGGACTACGTCTACGACCCCGACGTGGCGGGCCAGATCGCCCAGTGGGTGAACTACATCACGCCGGTGCCCGATTCCCAGCAGTACGTTCTCGACCTCGCAGCCGAGACGGGCGACGACTACTACAAGCAGGTGGCGGAGAGCCCGCTGGTCTATCCGACCGAGGCGGACCTGGCCAACACGTACGTCTACCGCGTGCTGACGGAGGAGGAGCAGCTGGCCTGGAACAGCCTGTTCCAGCCGATCTACCAGAGCTGACGGGAGCGCCCCGCACATGACCGAGAAGGACGGCACGCGCCGTCTCGAAGAGATGGTGACCGGAAGCGTCACGGCCATCGGCGAGGGCCCACCCCCGCGGGCGACCCGCAAACGCAAAGGCGCGGCGCCCTACGGGCTCGTGTCGCCCGCCGTGGTGTGGCTGCTGGTCTTCTTCCTTATCCCGACGGCCTACATGTTCCTCGTCTCGCTCGGCTCGGGGTTCCTGGGCAGCATCAAGTTCGGACTCAACTTCTCGAACTACACCCAGGTGCTCACGGTCTACGACACGCAGTTCATCCGCTCGATCATCTACGCGCTCATCGTCACGTTCGCCGCCCTGTTGGTGGCCTATCCGCTCGCGTACTGGATCGCGCTGTACGGGGGTGCCCGCAAGAACGTGTACATCTTGTTGATCCTGTTGCCGTTCTTCGTATCGTTCGTGATCCGGACGGTCCAGTGGCAGTTCATCCTGGCCGACACCGGCATCTTCTTCGGCCCCCTGAAGGACATCGGGATCCTGCCCGACAGCTTCCACGTGCTCTCGACACCGGTGGCCGTGATCTGGGGTATCACGTACAACTTCCTGCCGTTCACGACCCTGCCCCTCTACGTGGCCTTGGAGCGACTCGACCCCCGACTGCTCGAGGCCGGGCGCGACCTCTACGCCAATAAGTTCACGACGTTCCGCAAGGTCGTGTGGCCGCTGTCGCTCCCCGGGGTGTTCGCCGCGTTCCTGCTCACGTTCGTGCCGTCGGTGGGCGACTACGTGAACAGCCAGATCCTCGGTGGTCCTTCGACCACGATGATCGGCCAGATCATCCAGACGCTGTTCATCCTGAACTTCGACTACCCGCACGGTGCGGCCCTGTCGTTCATCCTGATGGCGTTCCTGTTGATCGGCGCCTCGCTGTACGCCCGCGTGCTCGGGACCGAGGCCGTCATGGACGCGGCGGGCCGATGAGCGCAACGACCGTCGACGTGGCCGAGCGTACCGAGAGCCAGGAGCCGCTACGCCGTGGCAAGGGACGGCGGTGGACCTCGTACATCCTGCCCACGTACGTGTGGGTCGTGATCGTGTACCTCGCGCTGCCGATCTTCGTCATGATCGTGTTCGGGTTCAACGACGTCCCGGGCCGAGTCAACGCGCGCTGGTTCGGCTTCACCACGAAGTGGTACCAGCAGCTGTTCGACATCCCCGAGCTCACGGCCGCCTTCAAGACGTCGATCTCGATCGCGCTGCTCTCCTCGTTCCTGGCCACCTCGCTCGGGGCTCTCCTCGGGATCGGGATCGGGCGCTACCGCTATCGGGGCTCGGGCACCACGAACTACCTCGTGTTCCTGGCGATCGCATCACCCGAGATCGTCCTGGGAACGTCGCTGCTCACGATGTTCGTCAACGCGTACACGTTCATGCCGCTGGGGTTCAACACGATCTTGGTGTCGCATGTGATGTTCTCGATCTCGTTCGTGGCGGTGACCGTGCGCGCCCGGGTTCAGGGGCTGTCGGCGGCCTACGAGGAGGCGGCGTCGGATCTCGGGGCCGACCCACTCACGACGTTCCGCTTGGTCACCATGCCGCTCATCATGCCGGCGGTCGTCTCCGGGTTCCTGCTCGCGTTCGCCCTGTCGGTCGACGACTTCGTGATCACGAGCTTCGTGGCCGGCGCAACCCAGACGTTCCCGCTGTGGGTCTACGGCGCCGTGAAGATCGGCATCCCGCCACAGGTCAACGTGATGGGCACCCTGCTGTTCGCGTTCGGGGTCATCGCCGCGATCGCTTCGGCGGTCGCACCGTCGATCGGGGCTCGCCGCGACGCGAAGCGGCTCGCGCAGGACCGTGACGCCGTCGCGCGGATGGCCGCCGAGGACGCCGCTACTTCGTGAATCCCTTCACAAGCTCACAAGAAAACACCCTCTGACCTGCGGAAGTACGCGTTCCGGCGCTTTGACGCGCGAGAACCGGGGCCCGTATACTGCGGCCGATGTCGGCCCCGGGTCAACGCTACGACGCCTGGTCGGGGATGGGTGTCGGCTGGTCGGTCACGTCGCTCATGGTCGGAGGGATCGCCGTGTGGGGCGGCCTCGGCTATCTGGCCGATCGTCTGATCGGGACCGACGGGATCTTCTTCGCCGTCGGAGCGATCCTGGGCTCCGTATGCGCGACGTACCTCGTATGGCTGCACTACGGGAGGGGAGAGGGTGGCGAAGGTTGAGCCCGAACGGGAGCTGATCCGCAGGATCGCTCCGTTCACCTTACCCGCCGCCGTCCTCGCGTTCGCGATCGCGACGTTCGTGTCGGGGCCTGCTGCCGGATGGTCGGCCGCCATCGGCATCGCTGTCGTGTCCCTGAACTTCTTCGCGCACGGCTTCTCGACCGCGTGGGCCGCGGCCATCTCGCCCGTGCTGCTCTACGGGGTCGGCCTCAGCGGGTTCGTGATCCGTCTCGGCGTGATCGTCGCGATCATCGCGTTGCTGGACCAGACCGCATGGTTCTCGGTCGTGGCCTTCATCGCCGCCGTCGTGCCGTCCACGATCCTCCTGCTGGGCGCCGAGATGAAGATCATGTCCGGGCGCATGCAGGCCGACATGTGGGCGTTCCCGAACACGGGCGCCACTGAGGCGCGCCGATGACGGCGGTGCTCGGTCTGCTCGCGCAGTTCCATCCGCCCACGACCAAGGACTTCGTGTGGGACTGCTGGGGCCCGTCGCTCGACATCGGTCCGCTCTCGTTCTGCATGAACTTCATCAACTTCCTCGTCCTGCTGGGATTCCTCGCGATGCTCGCGTTCTTCTACTTCGGCTTGCGCCGGCCCAGGGTCGTGCCCGGGAAGATGCAGAGCCTGGTCGAGATCGGCATCGACTTCGTGAAGCAGAACATCGCCGTGCCGATGCTGGGGCCCGATAGCGCGAAGTTCATGCCGCTGCTGGCGACGTTCTTCTTCGCGATCTTCTTCTGGAACATCTGGGAGGTCATGCCCGGCATCAACTTCTCGTCGAACAGCCGCGTGGCCTTCCCGCTCACGATGGCGCTCGTCGCGTGGGTGACCTACAACTACGTCGGCATCCGCACGCACGGGTTCCTCGGCTACCTCAAGCACGTGTGCCTGCCGCCCGGGGCGCCCGGGGTCCTCTACATCCTGCTCGTGCCGATCGAGTTCTTGACCCAGATCATCATCAGGCCGATCACCCTGACGGTCCGACTCTGGGCCAACTTCATGGCCGGTCACTTCCTGCTGGCCGTGTTCTTCCTCGGCACCGTCGCGATGTTGCAGGGAGGCATCACGGCGATCTTCGCTCCGTTCTCGTTCGCCATCGGCGTCGCGCTGGTGGGGTTCGAGATCTTCGTATCCGGACTACAAGCGTTCATCTTCGCCATCCTCACCGCCTCATACATCGGCGGCGCGATGGCGGAGGAGCACTGACCTCAAGGAGGCAGCATGTTGGCATTGCTCGCTCAAGCCACCGGCGACGTGAGTGGTGGGCTGGAGACGATCGGCAGAGGCCTCGTCATCGGCCTCGCCGCGATCGGCCCGGGGATCGGTCTGGGTGTGTTGATCGGGAAGTCCGTCGAGGCGATGGCCCGCCAACCCGAGTACGCGGGCCAGGTCCGGGCGACGATGTTCATCGGCATCGGGCTCATCGAGGCGCTGGCCCTGTTCGGCATCGCCTTCTCGTTCATCATCTAGGTCGAGAGGGGAGCCGGGAACATGGTGGCAGCGGTCCTTTCGCTCATCAGGGCGGCCGAGGAGACGGTCGAGGAGGTCAACGACGCCAAGGACCTCTACCCGCATTGGGAGGAACTGGCGGTCGGGGCGCTCGCGTTCGCGGTCTTGTTCTTCTTCATGTGGAAGTGGGTCATCCCCCGGGTCGGGGCCTTGCTCGAGGAGCGGAGCCAGAAGATCCAGGGCGAGCTCGAGCAGGCCGAGTCCACCCGCGGCGAGGCGGACGCGCTGCTCGCGGACTACCGCGCGCAGCTCGCCGGCGCACGCGAGGAGGCCAACCGGATCATCGAGGAGGCGCGTCAGACCGCGGATCAGGTGCGTATCGACCTGCAGGCGAAGGCCGAGCAGGAGTCGCAGGCGACGGTGGCGCGCGCGCAGGATGAGATCCGCGCCGAGCGCGACCGCGTCTTCGAGGAGCTGCGAACCCAGGTCGGCGACATCGCGGTCGAGCTGGCCGGCAGGGTCGTCGGTCAGTCCCTCGACAAGAAGGCCCACACCCGCCTGATCGACGAGTACATCGACCAGGTCGCCGGCGACGGAGCCCAGAACTGACGATGGCGCGCGAGGACGTGATCTCGGGGTACGCGGAGGCGATGTTCGCCGTGGCTCAGGCCGAGAAGGCCCTGCCGGCGGTCGAGGACGAGCTCTACGCGTTCGCCAAGGCGCTCGAGCAGAACTCGCCGCTGCGCGAGGCGCTGACCGACGCCTCACTGCCGGCGGAGAACAAGAAGGCCGTGGTCGCCGACATCCTCGATCAGCGCGCGCACCCGATCACCGTCTCGCTCCTCGGCTTCGTGATCGACGCCGGGAGGGCGCGTGAGATCCCCGCGATCGTGCTGCGCCTGGCCGAGGTCGCCGCCGCGAGGCGACAGCACGCCCTCGCGGAGGTGCGCGCGGCCGTGCAGCTCACCAAGGCGCAGCGGGACAAGATCGCGGCGGCCCTGTCGTCGGCGACGGGCCGCTCGATCGACGTCAAGGTCGTGGTCGACCCGTCGGTGGTCGGCGGGATCGTGGCCCGCGTCGGCGACGAGATCTTCGACGGGTCGGTGGCCTCTCGCCTGGCCGACGCGAAGCAGCAACTAGGGAGCGTGTGACGAGATGGCACTGAACATCGATCCGGCCGGCATCGCGGAGGCCCTGCGCAAGAACGTCGAGAGCTGGTCGCCCAGCGTCGAACGTGAAGAGGTCGGTCGCGTGATCGAGACCGGCGACGGCATCGCCCGCGTGTCGGGCCTGCCCCGCGCGATGGCGAACGAGCTGCTCGAGTTCCCGGGCGGCATCCTCGGCCTCGCGTTCAACCTGGACGAGTCCGAGATCGGGTGCATCATCCTGGGTGAGTCCGCCCACATCGAGGAGGGCGACCCGGTCAAGCAGACGGGGCAGATCCTCTCGATCCCGGTCGGTGACGGGTTCCTCGGGCGCGTCGTCGACGCCCTTGGGCGTCCGATCGACGGCAAGGGGGCGATCGCCGCCACGGAGCGACGCAACCTCGAGGTGCAGGCCGCCAACGTGGTCTCGCGGCAGCCGGTGAAGGAGCCGCTGTACACGGGCATCACCGCGATCGACGCGATGACGGCGATCGGTCGCGGCCAGCGCCAGCTCATCATCGGCGACCGACAGACCGGCAAGACGGCCGTCGCGCTCGACGCGATCATCGCCCAACGTGAGCTGTGGGGGACGCCCGCCCAGGTCAAGTGCATCTACGTGGCGGTCGGCCAGAAGGCCTCGACCGTCGCGGAAGTCGTCGAGACGTTGCGCGAGAACGGCGCGCTCGAGTACACGACCATCGTGAACGCCTCGGCGTCGGACCCAGCGCCGTTCCAGTACCTGGCCCCCTACGCCGGGGCGGCGCTCGGCGCCCACTGGATGTACAACGGCGAGGCCTCCCTGATCGTCTACGACGACCTATCCAAGCAGGCGACCGCGTACCGCACGCTGTCGCTGCTCCTGCGGCGCCCGCCCGGCCGCGAGGCCTACCCGGGCGACGTGTTCTACCTGCACTCCCGGCTGCTGGAGCGAGCCGCGAAGCTGTCCGACGAGCTGGGAGGCGGGTCGCTGACGGCGCTGCCGATCATCGAGACCAAGGGCGGCGACGTGTCGGCCTACATCCCGACCAACGTCATCTCGATCACCGATGGTCAGATCTACCTCGAGCCCGAGCTGTTCTTCTCGGGCGTCCGTCCGGCGATCAACGTCGGCATCTCCGTGTCGCGTGTGGGCGGCGCGGCCCAGATCAAGGCGATGAAGAAGGTCGCCGGTCGCCTGCGGCTCGACCTCGCCCAGTACCGAGCGCTCGAAGCGTTCGCGCAGTTCGGCTCCGAGCTCGACAAGGCCTCGCAGCAGCAGCTGTCGCGAGGCGCCCGCGTCGTCGAGGTGCTGAAGCAGCCCCAGTACGAGCCCGCTGCCGGTCGAGCGCCAGGTCGTGCTCGTGTACGCCGCCACGACCGGCGCGCTCGACGAGTTCGCGGTCGAGGACGCGAAACGGTTCGTGGTCGGCCTGGGCGAGTACCTGGACACGCGCGACCCGGAGATCCTCTCGAAGATCCGCTCGACCGGGGAGCTGTCCGAGGAGACCGAGGCGTCGCTGAAGTCGGCGATCGAGTCCTATGCCGAGACGTTCGTGGCCACCGAATCCGGCCCCGGGTCCGAGACTGCCCTCGGCGAGACCACGCCGCCCGACGAGGTCAAGCCGGACGTCGGCTGGGACCGGATGTCGTCGGCCGACGACGACGACGACGAGACCTCCTGAGCCATGGGTGCCAAGATCCGCGTCGTCCGTCGACGGATCCGCTCGGTCCAGTCGACGATGAAGATCACGCGAGCGATGGAGCTCATCGCGTCGTCGCGGATCGTCAAGGCTCAGAAGCGGGTCGAGGAGGCACGTCCGTACGCGATCCAGCTCACCGCCGCGATGGAGGACGTCGCGCGCCAGACCGGTTCGATCGCTCACCCGCTGCTCGAGGCGCGCGAGCACCCGGGCAAGGTCGGGGTGTTCGTCGTCACGTCCGACCGCGGGCTCGCCGGGTCGTACAACTCGAACGTGCTCAAGCTGGCCGAGCAGCGGATCGCCGACGTCGCGGGGCGCGGGCTGGAGCCCGTCGTCTACGTGAGCGGCAAGAAGGGCGTCGGCTATCTCCGGTTCCGCGGGGTCGACGATCCGCGCGGACTGGCAGGGCCACAGCGAGGTCCCCCCCTACGAGATCGCGCAGGAGATCGGACGGCGCCTGATCGACGACTTCGCCGCGGGCGAGATCGACGAGCTGTACTGCGACTACACGGACTTCCGGTCGGCGTTCACGCTGCGGGCGACGACCCAGCGGTTCCTGCCGATCGCGCCCGAAGAGGTCACGGGCTCCGGCGGCGAGGTGAGCGCCGAGTACCTGTTCGAACCCGAGCCGGCGCAGATCCTCGAGCACCTGCTGCCCCAGTACCTGGTCACCAAGGTGTACGCGGCGCTGCTGGAGTCGGCGGCGTCGGAGAACGCGGCGCGGCGGCGCGCGATGAAGGCCGCCACCGAGAACGCTGAGGAGACTCATCAAGGTGCTCACCCGGCAGGCCAACCGTGCCCGCCAGGACGAGATCACCACCGAGATCATGGAGATCGTCGGCGGCGCCGAGGCGCTTGCGGGCGCATCAGGAGAGTGACGATGACTGAACCAACGAGCACGTGAGCGGACGGGTCGTCCGGGTGATCGGACCGGTGGTCGACGTGGAGTTCCCGCCGGGCGAGCTGCCCGAGATCAACACCGCCCTGCAGGTCGACGTCGAGCTGGCGGGGGTCACGACGACGATCACCTGCGAGGTCGCGCAGCACATCGGCGACGGCCAGGTCCGAGCGGTCGCGCTGAAGCCGACCGACGGCCTGGTCCGAGGCGCCCCGGTTCGCAACACCGGGAGTCCCGATCAGCGTCCCCGTGGGCGAGGGCGTGCTTGGGTCACGTCTACAACGTGCTCGGCGAGCCGCTCGATACGACGATGGACCAGATCTCGGCGAGCGACCGCTGGCCGATCCACCGCGACAGTCCGCCCTTCGATGAGCTCGAGCCCAAGTCGGTGATGCTCGAGACCGGCATCAAGGTGATCGACCTGCTCGAGCCCTACGTGCAAGGCGGCAAGATCGGGATGTTCGGCGGCGCCGGCGTGGGCAAGACCGTCATCATCCAGGAGATGATCCGCCGCCAGGCCGAACAGCACGGCGGGGTGTCGGTGTTCGCCGGGGTCGGCGAGCGCACGCGTGAGGGCAACGACCTGTTCCTCGAGATGACCGAGTCCGGCGTGCTCGAGAAGACCGCGCTCGTGTTCGGCCAGATGGACGAGCCGCCGGGCGTGCGTCTGCGGGTCGCCCTGAGCGCCCTCACGATGGCCGAGTACTTCCGCGATGTCGAGCGCAAGGACGTGCTGCTGTTCGTCGACAACATCTTCCGGTTCACCCAGGCGGGCTCGGAGGTCTCGACCCTGCTGGGCCGGATGCCGAGCGCGGTGGGCTATCAGCCGACCCTGGCCGACGAGATGGGCGAGCTGCAGGAGCGCATCACCTCGACCAAGGGCCGATCGATCACGTCGCTGCAGGCGATCTACGTGCCCGCCGACGACATCACCGACCCGGCCCCGCACACGGCGTTCGCCCACCTGGACGCCACCACGGTGCTGTCGCGCGACATCGCCTCGCTGGGCATCTACCCGGCCGTCGACCCGCTCGACTCGACCTCGCGGATCCTCGACGCGCGATACGTGGGCCAGGAGCACTACGACGTGGCCCGCCGCGTGCAGGAGATCCTGCAGCGCTACAAGGACCTGCAGGACATCATCGCGATCCTCGGGATCGACGAGCTCTCCGAGGAGGACAAGGTGATCGTCGGCCGAGCTCGCAAGATCCAGAAGTTCCTGTCGCAGCCGTTCTTCGTGGCCGAGCAGTTCACCGGGATCCCCGGCAAGTACGTCCCGATCGACGAGACGATCGCCTCGTTCAAGGGGCTGACCGAGGGGGAGTACGACCACCTGCCCGAGCAGGCGTTCCTGCTGGTGGGCGGCATCGACGAGGCCGTCGAGCAGGCCAAGGACATGGAGGCGGCCTAGCCGTGAGCGTCGACGTCCACGTCGTCACGCCCGAGCGCGAGGTCTGGGCCGGAGATGCCGATTCCGTGATCGCGCGGGGCGTCGACGGCGAGGTCGGGATCCTCACCGGACATGCGCCGCTGCTGATCCAGCTCGCGATCGGGCCGCTGCGGATCCTGCGTGACGGCCAGGACGAGCTCGCCGCCGTCGATCGACGGCGGGTTCCTGCACGTGGCCAGCCACGAAGGCGCCACCCGGATCGACGTCATGGCGACCCACGCGGAGCTCGCGTCGGAGATCGACGTCGAGGCGGCCCGGCGTCGCCTGGAGGAAGCGCAGGCGAGCGACGACGTCGTCGCGGCCGCCGAGATCGCCAAGGCGAACGCGAGGATCTCCCTCGCGAGCTGACTCCGTGCGGGATGCGGCGCTGCGTATCGGCATGCGCCTAGACTGAAGCCGCATGGACCGCTTCCTCGTCTCCGGCGGCGCCCGGCTCGCCGGCTCGGTCCGCGTCTCGGGCGCCAAGAACTCTGCCCTCAAGCTCATGGCGGCCGCCCTCCTCGCGCCCGACCGCACCGTCCTGCACAACGTCCCCCGCATCCAGGACTGCACGCTCATGGGCGAGGTCCTTCGAGCATCTCGGGGTCGGGCTCGCCTGGTCGGATGACTCCGTCACGATCGACGCCACGACCCTGACGTCGGTCGAGGCCCCGTACGACCTCGTGCGCCAGATGCGGGCATCGATCGTCGTGCTCGGCCCCCTGCTGGCCCGGGCCGGCCGGGCCGAGGTCTCGATGCCCGGGGGCGACAACATCGGGTCGAGGCCGATCGACCTGCACATCAACGGCCTGCGCCGCATGGGCGCGGACATCCATGCCGAACACGGGTTCCTGGTGGCCGAGACCGACGGCCTTCGCGGGGCGTCGATCACGCTCGACTACCCGAGCGTGGGGGCGACGGAGAACCTGATGATGGCGGCCGTCGCCGCACGGGGCACGACGACGATCGACAACGCGGCCCGCGAGCCCGAGATCGCCGATATCGCTGGATTCCTCGGTTCGATGGGTGCCAACATCGAGGGAGCCGGGACGAGCACGATCGGGATCGAGGGGGTCGAGGCCTTCTCGGGGTCCGAGTATCGCGTCATGCCGGACCGGATCGAAGCCGGGACCTGGGCCGCGGCAGCCGTGGCGACGCGGGGCGATATCACCCTGGTGGACGCGCGTCCAGATCACATCGAACTGTTGCTCACCAAGCTGACCGACGCCGGCGCTGCGGTCGAGCTGACGATCGACGGCCTTCGGGTTCGCCAGGAGGATCGGCCGCGGGCCATCGACTTCGTTACCCTGCCTTACCCGGGCCTCGCGACCGACTTCCAGCCGATACTGATGGCGGCGCTCGCCGTCGCCGACGGCACGAGCATCGCCACCGAGAACGTGTTCGAATCGAGGTTCCTCTACGTCGACGAACTCCGGCGTATGGGCGCCGACATCCGCACCGAGGGACATCACGCGGTCATCCGGGGGATCCGGCGCCTTTCCGCCGCGCCCGTGCGAGCGCTCGATATCCGAGCGGGCGCCGCCATGGTGATCGCCGGGCTCTGCGCCGAGGGCGTCACGGAGATCGACGAGATCCACCACATCGACCGCGGCTACGAGGACATCGAGGGCAAGCTCGCGGCCCTCGGCGGCGAGGTCCACCGCGTGGGCGCCCCGGCCGCAGCCGGCGCCTGAGGGGTGTCATCTCCAGTCGTGCCCCGGAGGATGGAGTGGTGATGATGCAGCCACCGCCGCGCCCCGACTCCGGATCCGAAGGTGTGCCGCCCATGCCCGTGCCCGCGGTCGAGGCGGGCAGCGGTGGGACCTCCCGTCTGGCCGCACTCCCGTCGGTGTCGTGGCGATGGTGGCAAGGGGTCCTGGCTTACCTGGTCGTCGGGATCGGGATCGCGCTGATCCTCGTCGCGGGGGCGCTGGCCATCATCTTCCAGATCGACCTATCGACCGGTGCCGCGGACGGAGGGACGATCGCCATCACGCTCGTGGCCGACGTCGTCACGATCGCCGGCCTGGCCGTATGGCTCCGCTGGCGGCATCCGGGCGCCACCGCGGCGCTCGGCTTCGGCCCCGCCGGGGCCCGGCTCAAGGAGTTCGCGATCGGGTACGGACTGGGGCTCGTCCTCTACCTCGCGGTGGCTTTCGGCGTGGGACTCGTGCTGACGTTCGTGTTCCAGGCCTTGTTCGGCGGCCAGGTCTCCGTTCCCGAACAGATCTCATCCGACCTGTCGACGGCGGGCAAGGCGGGGGCGGTCGCGCTGGCGCTGATCGTCGCCCCGATCACCGAGGAGTTCTTCTACCGGGGGATCCTCTTCCGCAGCGTCCGGGATCGTCGTGGGTTCTGGCAGGGTGCCCTGGTGTCGGCCCTGGTGTTCGGCCTCGTCCACTACAACCCCGACGCGCCGGTGCCCGATGCCTTCCTGCTGGTCAGCGTGCTGGCCGTCACCGGCTTCGGGCTCAGCCTGATCTATGAGCGACGCGGGAGCATGATCGCCAACATCGCGGCGCACATGGGCTTCAACACGATCGGCATCGTGTTGATATTCGTGACCTGATATCGGCGGGCCGTAGAATGCACGCGGCGCGAAGGGGGGATGGGTGTCGCGGTTCCTCACGCAGGAGTGGTTCACCGATCTCGTCGTCGAGATCAACCGCTCCGACGAGTACCGGGTGTCGGCCGCCGAGTGGGAGGGCGACATCGCTTTCCACGTCGAGGCCGAACCCGACCGCGGGATCCCCGACGACGTGTGGGGGCTGCTGGACCTGTGGCACGGTGCGTGCCGTGACGGAGGCGTGATCGATCCGGCCCGCGGCGCCCAGGCGCAGTACGCGATCCGGGCGCCGTACTCCCGTTGGAAGGACGTCGTGCTCGGCGATCTGGATCCTGTGCGCGGCATGATGCAGGGCAAGCTCAGGGTCCGGGGCGATCTGCCCACGATCGTGCGATACGTGCAAGCGGCCAGCGACCTCGTCGAGATCTGCGGGCTCGTCCAGACCGAGTTCCCCGACGAGGCCTGAGATCGTGCGGGCGGTCGTGTTCGTCGAGGCGGGCCGGGTCGCCGTCGGAGACGTCCCCGAGCCGGTCGTCCGCAGGCCAACCGATGCCGTCGTCCGTGTGACCCGCACCGCGATCTGCGGGTCGGATCTGCACTTCTACCACCTGAAGGCTCCGGTCTCACCCGGTGACGTGATGGGCCACGAGGCGGTCGGAGTGGTCGACGCCGTCGGAGCCGACGTGCGTTCGATCGGCGTCGGCGACCGAGTGGTCGTGGCGTTCGATATCGCCTGCGGCACGTGCTGGTTCTGTGCACGAGGCGAGAGCAACCTGTGCGAGGAGTCGGCGATCCTCGGTGCGGGGACGTTCGGGGGCAACCTGGCAGGGTCGCAGGCGGAGCGCGTGCGGGTGCCGTGGGCCGACACGAACCTCCTGCGGGTCCCCGATGGCGTGGACGATGACGCCGCGCTGTTCGTGGGCGACGTTCTGACGACGGGTGTGTACGCGGCACATCTGGCCGGTCCGGCACCCGACGATGTGGTCGCGGTCGTCGGGGTCGGGCCCGTTGGGTACTTCACCGCCGCAGCACTCATCGCTGCGGGAGCCGGGTCTGTGTATGCGCTGGACACGCGTCCTGAGCGGCTCGAGCTGGCGAAGCGTGCGGGCGCCCTTCCGATCGACGTGAGCCGGCATCACCCGTCGACGGCGCTCGACGAGGTCACCGGCGGCCGGGGGGCCGATGTGGTCGTCGACGCCGTGGGAGCGCCGGCGGCCTACGAGACCGCGGTGGATGCCGTCCGTCGAGGGGGTCGTGTCGTGGTGGTGGGGATGTATGCGGGCGAGACGGTCGACCTGCAGTTGGGCGTGTACTGGGCGCGAGCCATCGACGTGCGGTTCGCGGGGACGACGCCCGTCCACGCCTGGTGGGAACGGGCGATGGAGCTGGTCGCGTCGGGCGCCGTGGACCCGTCCGCCATCGTGAGTCATCGGTTCTCGCTCGAGGAGGCGCCGCGCGCGTACGAGCTGTTCGATGCCCGCGAGGCGACGAAGGTGATCCTCCGCCCGTGAGCACGCCGAGCGTGATCTACGGGGAGGAGGACCCGCGCGGACTTCCCTACCTCGTGGGGGAGCTCATCGCGCAGAACCTGGTGCGCGATCCCGGACGTGGGGCCCTGTTGACCGGCGGGCTCGCAGTCCTGGTCGCCGACGACGCAGGCGTGGCGGTCACCGTGCGGCTAGGGCCGGGCGACGTCGAGGTGCGCCGCGGCGTCCATCCGGCCGCGTCCGTAGTCGTGCGAGGACCAGGCGCCGACCTGCTCGACCTCGCCGCGGCACCCCTGCGCTTCGGTCTTCCCGATGTCTTCACGCGGCAGGGTCGGCACCTGGTCGCCGAGATCGTTCGGGGTCGGATCCGGCTGCGGGGAGCCCTCAGGCATGTGGGCCTCATCCGTAGGCTGACGACGCTCATGTCGGCGCGCTAGCCGATGAGCGCGATCGCGGAGCGGCCGGTACGACCCGACGGATCGGCTCGGCGCCCGGAGCGTAGGCGCTGGCTCGCGCCCGGCCTCGTCCTCACCACGATCGTGGCGGTCGTCCTCGGGGGCTACGTGGTCTTCGCGATGCTCGCCGAGCCGATGGGGCCTCCCGTGGGGGTCCCCGGCGTCGTCACGATCCAGCCGCTCTCGGGGTGGGAGGTTGCCGGCGAGGGTTCGGTCGAGGGCCGCACGGTCGTACGGGTGTCGAGGGGTAGCGGCACCCTCGACATCGTCGATCGGGGGCCCGCCGTCGACCCCGCAACCCTCGCGGCCGAGTTCCGGGGCGTGCTGAGGGCTCAGCTGACTCAGCTGGAGGTATCGAACAGGCTGACACCGGTCGAGCTCGCGGACGGCACGCCCGGCGTCGAGTTCGGCTACGTGGGGGTCGTGCGCGACGGCGGCGGATCGGTGGAAGGTACCGTCACCACCGTCGTGACGCCCGGGGGGGTCGGCGTCGTCTTCGACGCGTGGAGCCCCGAAGGGATGCTCGCGTTCGTGGACGGCGACATCGCGTCGATGATCGACGAGGCGGCGATCGGCTGATGTCGGTGCCGCGATACCAGCCGTCGTCGCTACACGACGCGCGATTCGTCCAGCCACGCCTGCCGGCGTTCTGGCTCTACGTCGCGTTGATCGTGGTCACCGGGGTGGTGGCCATCTACGAGCAGACGCTGTTCAGATCGATGGCGCCTTCCGGGTTCGCCCTGTCCTGGGTGCTGTTGGCCCTCTACGCCCTTCCCGTATTCGTCCTGATCTGGTTCTTGGACCTCTACGAGCGAGAGCCCCTGCCGCTCATGGTGGCGGCGTTCGCGTGGGGCGCGATCGTGGCCACCACCTTGGCGGGCGTGGCCAACGGCGGGTGGGGGCTCGTGGTCGCCCGGGTCGGCGGCCCCGAGTTCGCCGCCCGGTGGAGCGCGGCGCTCACCGCGCCGCTCGTCGAGGAGATCCTCAAGGGCCTGGGCGTCGTGATGATCTACCTGATCGCACGCGAAGAGTTCGACGACGTGATGGACGGTTTCGTCTATGGGGCCGTGTGCGGTCTCGGGTTCGCGATCGTCGAAGACGTCGTCTACTTCATCGCCGTGTTCGGTGGCGATCCCGCCGGCGTGCTGCAGGGGTTCTTCCTCCGGGTCGTCGCCAGCGGGTTCTACGGGCACGTGCTGTACACGGGGCTCGTGGGCATGGGGGTCGGTGTCGTCGTGTCCCGGCGGCTGGGCACGTCCTTATCGCGCCGGCTGTGGATATGTGCCGGGCTCTGCGCCGCCGCAGTGTTCGGCCACTTCCTGTGGAACTCCCCCCTGCTCAGCCTCTACCCGCCCGAGCCCTGGACGGCCGCCGAGTGGCCACAGGTCCTGCTCGCCACCGCGGTCAAGGGCCTGCCCCTGCTCCTGTTCGTCGCTGCTGGCGGTCGCGCCTGGCCCGCGCCCGCGAGCGGCGGTGGATCAGCGATGCGCTTTCGGCGGAGGTAGCCCACGGTGTGATATCCGTCCGCGACCTGAAGGTTCTCGAGAGCCCCGCGCGGAGCCGAGAGGAACGTCGCGCGATGCGTCGGCGAGCGGGGCGGGCCGCGGCGTCGCTGCTGCATCGGCTCCAGCGTGAGCAGATCAACCTCGCGATGGTCGCCTCCCGTGTGCGCGACGACGACGATCCGGCGCTCGAGCGCCAGCGGCGACTACTGCCTGTCGCTGCGCGACGCGCTGCGGGCGATGCCGGGCGCCGCGCCTGCCGAGGCCGACCGGTCGGTCGGGTAGGCTGCGGGCGTGGACGAGGTCGCGGCGATCGTCGAGGGCGTGCTCGCGGGCGATCGGCGTGCGGTCGCCCGGGCGATCTCGGCCGTGGAAGATGGATCGCCCGACCTGCCGGCCCTGTCCACCGGCATCTATCCCTCGACGGGCAGGGCCCTCGACCGATAGGGCTGACGGGCGCACCGGGCGTCGGCAAGTCGACGCCTCGCGGCGGGCCTCGTCCGGCTGGGACGGGCGCGAGACCTGTCGGTCGCCGTCCTCGCCGTCGACCCGACCTCGCCGTACACGGGCGGCGCCCTGCTCGGGGACCGGGTGCGGATGCAGGAGCACGCGACCGACGAACGGGTGTTCATCCGATCGATGGCGACGCGTGGCCACCTCGGCGGCATGGCGCTCGCCGCGCCCGAGGCGGTGCGCGTCCTCGACGCCGCCGGCTACGACGCGGATCGTCGTCGAGACGGTCGGCGTCGGCCAGGCGGAGGTCGAGGTCGCGGCCGCCACCGACACCGCCGTCGTGGTGCTCGCGCCCGGCATGGGCGACGGTGTGCAGATGGCGAAGGCGGGGATCCTGGAGGTGGCCGACGTCTTCGTCGTGAACAAGGCCGACCGTGAGGGTGCGGACGACGTGGTTCGGGAGCTGCGGCAGATGCTGCACCTGGGGGCGGAGCGGGACTGGGACCCGCCGATCCTCATGACCGCGGCCCTGGAGGAGGTGGGACTCGAGGAGCTCTGGGAGGCGCTGGAGACCCACGCGGACCATGTCGAGGCGTCCGGGCGCAAGGATCGCAAGCGCCGCGACCGCCTGGTGGCGAGGTCGAGAGCCTTGCGGCCGAACGGTTCCGAGAGCGCGTGGCCGCGGCCGTGGAAGCCGATCCCGATATCGCGGAGCGACTGGCGGACCGTCGCCTCGACCCGTACGGCGCCGCGGCTATGCTGGCCGAGCGCGCCGCCGGGCGGCCCGGCTGACGGATCAACCGCCAGGGACGATCGACGCGTGAGGAGGCGGGCAGCGTGAGGCAGGCCGAGGACCCTCCGCCGCCGGGCGGTGGCGCGCGGTGGGAACGCCGATATTCGACGCGCTCGGGCGAGCCGGTCCGTTCCGCCTACGGGCCCGACGACCTCGACGGGGATGCCGGCGAGCGCCTGGGCGAGCCGGGCGCCTTCCCGTACACACGTGGTGTCTATCCCGACATGTACCGGGGGCGGTCCTGGACGATGCGCCAGTTCGCTGGGTACGGGACGCCGGCCGAGACCAACGACCGGTACCGCCTCCTGCTCGAGCGCGGCCAGACGGGGTTGTCGGTGGCCTTCGACATGCCGACCCTGATGGGCCTGGACTCCGACGATCCGGCCAGCCTCGGGGAGGTCGGGCGGTGCGGCGTCGCGGTCGATTCGCTCGACGATTTCGCGACCCTGTTCGACGGGATCCCGCTCGGCGACGTCACGACGTCGATGACGATCTCGGGCCCTGCCCCCGTGGCGTTCGCGTTCTTCCTCGCCGAGGCCGAGCGCCAGGGCGTGGCGTGGGATGTGCTGTCGGGCACGCTGCAGACCGACATCTTCAAGGAGTACATCGCCCAGAAGGAGTGGCTGTTCCCTCCCCGGCCCCACCTTCGCCTGATCGCCGACCTGATGGCGTTCTGCGCCGAGCACATGCCGCGGTTCCATCCGATCAGCGTGAGCGGCTATCACATCCGCGAGGCCGGCGCGACGGCGGCCCAGGAGCTCGCGTTCACCCTGGCCGACGGGTTCGCCTACGTCGAGCTCGGACGCGACCGCGGGCTCGACGTCGACGCGTTCGCGCCCGGGCTCTCCTTCTTCTTCGACGCGCACATCGACCTTCTTCGAGGAGATCGGCAAGCTCCGGGCGGCGCGAAGGATCTGGGCCCGGTGGCTGCGCGATCGCTACGGCGCGCGCAGCGAGCGGTCGATGCGGCTGAGGTTCCACACGCAGACCGCCGGCGTCTCGCTGACGGCCCAGCAGCCGCTGAACAACGTGGTGCGGACGGCGATCGAGGCGATGGCGGCCGTGCTGTCGGGGTACGCAATCGCTCCACACGAACGCACTGGACGAGGTCCTCGCGCTGCCGACCGAGGAGGCCGCCACGCTTGCCCTCCGCACGCAGCAGATCATCGCCTACGAGACGGGCGTCACCGACGTGGCCGACCCGCTCGGCGGCTCGTACCTGGTGGAGGCGATGACCGACCTGATGGAGCGCCGTGCCGAGGAGCTGTTCGCCCAGATCGACGAGATGGGGGAGGGTTCGATCCTCCAGGGGGTCCTGGAGGGCATCGACCGCGGGTGGTTCCAGGGCCTGATAGCGGAATCGGCGTTCGAGGAGCAGCGCCGCTACGAGGATCGTGAGTTGATCCAGGTCGGGGTGAACGCGTTCGTCGATCCCTCCGAGCGCGACGTCGACACGCTCGTGATCGGGCCCCAGGCCGAAGCCTCCCAGCGGGCGGCCGTGGCCAGGACCCGCGCCGAGCGCGATCCCGATCGCGCCACCTCCTCGCTGGAGGCGCTCGGCACGGCCTGTCGGCACGCCGATGCGGAGCTGATCGGGCCGCTCCTCGAGTGCGCTCGTGCCCGTTGCACCGAGGGGGAGATCGTCCGGGCGATGCGTGAGGTCTTCGGGGGCTACCGCGAGGCCCCGCGCTTCTAGCGACCTGTGTCAGTTGCAAGCCATTGCAGTAAGCCGGTAGGCTGCAACCCATGTTCGCCCGGCCCCAGATCGCGGTGCTCGCCCTCGCCATCGTGATGGCCGCCTGCTCGGATGGGAGCAACGCCCAGGACGACGGCCTCCTGCACGTGGCGACCACCGTGTCGCCGGTGACCAACATCGTTCAGAACGTGGGTGGTGGCCGGGTCGTGGTGACCGGCATCGTTCCGGAGGGCACGAATTCGCACACGTTCGAGCCGGCGCCCTCCGACGCCAAGGTGATGGCCCAGGCCGACATCGTGTTCATGAACGGGCTGCACCTGGAGGAGCCCACGATGGAGCTGGCCGACGCCAACCTGAGCGACGGTGTGCCCGTGATCCAGCTGGGGGAGCTCACGGTGTCCGAGGACGAGTACATCTACGACTTCAGCTTCCCGAAGGCGGCGGGCGTTCCGAATCCGCACCTGTGGACGAATCCGCTGTACGCCAAGCGATACGCCGAGATCGTGCGGGACGAACTCAGCGCGCTGGATCCCGAGGGTGCAGCCGACTACCGAGCCAACTACGAGGTCTTCGCATCCCAGCTCGATGAGTTGGATGCCGCCGTGCGCGAGGCTACGGCGACCGTGCCCGAGGATCAGCGCACGCTGCTCACCTATCACGACTCGTTCCCGTACTTCGCCCGGGAGTACGGATGGACGGTGATCGGAGCGATCCAGCCCTCGGACTTCTCCGACCCGACCGCCGGGGACGTCGCCGGGTTGATCGACCAGATCCGATCGGAGGAGGTGCCGGCGATCTTCGGGTCCGAGGTGTTCCCGAGTCCCGTGCTCGAGCAGATCGCCGCGGAGGCGGGGGCCGCCTACGTCGATGACCTGCGCGACGACGACCTGCCCGGCGAGCCGGGCGACGCCGAGCACAGCTATGTGGGGCTCATGGTCTTCGACTTCACGACGTTCATGCGGGCCCTCGGCGGCGACCCCGATGCCCTATCGTCGGTCGACGTCACGAACCCGCAGTCCGGAGCGACCGTTGAGTATCGAACCTGACGTCACGCTCGTGCGCCTCGACAACGTCACCTGCCGCTACGGCAGCGACCCCGTGCTCGTCGACATCGATCTCGAGATCGCGGCGGGCGACTTCGTGGGCGTCGTCGGCCCGAGCGGGTCGGGCAAGAGCACGCTGCTGAAGGCGATCGCCGGCTCGGTGCGACCGATCGCCGGCACGATCGAGCGACCCCGCGGGGTCGCCATCGGATACGTGCCGCAGGTCGAGACGGTGAACTGGTACTTCCCGACGACCGTACGGGAGGCGGTGCTCATGGCCAGAGTCGACGGGCGGAGGACCCCCTGGCCGTCGCGCGCCGAGATCGCCGAGGCCGACGATGTTCTCGAGCGTCTCGGACTCGGCGGCCTCGGCGGCCGCCATATCAGGGAACTGTCGGGCGGCCAGCAGCAGCGCGTGTTCGTGGCGCGCGCCATGCTCCGCCGGCCACGGCTCCTGCTCCTGGACGAGCCGACGAGCGGGGTCGATGTGCGGACCCGCCACGACGTGATGCACCTGATCCACGAGCTGCACCATGACGGGCTCGCCGTCGTCCTCACCACCCACGACCTCAACGGGATCGCGTCGCATCTGCCTCGGCTGGTATGCCTCAACCGCGAGGTGATCGCCACCGGCGCTCCGGGCGACGTCATCACGCCCGACGTGCTGGAGCGAACGTACGGGGCTCCGCTGGAGGTCCTGTCCCATGGCGGCATGCCGATCGTCGTTGAGCAGTACCCCGAGTACGACCTGGAGCAGGGCGCGCAGGTCGTGCCGCTGCGGGAGGGACACCATGACCACCCTGCTTGAGCCCTTCGACTACGAGTTCTTCCGCAACGCGCTGGTCGTCGCCGTCCTCGCCGGGTCGCTGTCGGGGCTGATCGGCGTCTACGTCGTCCTGCGGGGCATGAGCTACATCGGCCACGGCCTGTCGCACGCGATCTTCGGCGGGGCCGTCGCCGGCGCCGCGATGGGTTTCAGCTTCTACCTGGCAGGCGGGATCTTCGGGATCGTCGCGGCGCTCTTGATCAACAGGATCGCTCGACGCCGCTCGATCGGGGCCGACGCGGCGATCGGCGTCGTGACCTCGGCGGCCTTCGCCTTCGGCATCGCCATCCTGTCCACCGCCCAGGGCTTCACGGTCAACCTCGAGGCCGCGCTGTTCGGCAACGTGCTGGGGGTGTCGATGGGCGACGTCGCCGTCGTCGCGGCCGTCGCGGTCGCGATCGCCGTGACGGTGTTCGTGGAGTACCGCCCGCTCCTGTTCACCACGTTCGATCCCGAGGTCGCCGAGGTGTCGGGCGTCAACATCGCCCTCACCGACGCGATCCTCGCCCTGATGCTGGCCGCGACGATCACCGCCACGATGAACGTGGTCGGCGTGATGCTGATCGCCGCGGTGCTCGTGATCCCGCCGGTGATCGCGCGGATGCTCACCGACAGCTTCCATCGCATGCTGGTCATCTCGGTGCTCGTGGGAGGCGCGCTCGGCTTCGTCGGCGTCTACCTGTCGTACTACCTCGACGTGTCCTCCGGCGCGACCGTGGTGCTCACGGGAGCGGCGGTGTTCGGGGTCGTCTACGGGTGGTCCGCACTGCGCGGCCGGCGGGCCGCGATGGCGGGGCTGGACGCCCACTGAGGTCTATCCGGCGAGCGCCGCGCAGTCCACGCACCGGCCGGTGATCGCGAAATGCGTGAGGTCGGCCACGAAGCCGTGGTGGCGTCGGATGAGCTTCTGGAGCGCGTTCGTCTCGGTGAGCGAGAGCGGGTCGTCCCTCCCGCAGTGGCCGCAGGTCAGATGCACGTGCTCGGCCTCTTCGGTCGGTGGTACTCCGCGCCCGTCTCCACGTGCGAGTGCGGGAGCACCCCGACCTCCTCGAGCAGGGTGAGGGTGCGGTACACCGTGGAAGCGTTCACCCCGGGCATCTCTCCCTGGACCTTGCGTGCGACCGCGGCGGGGGAGATGTGGCCGTGGGTGCGCATGACCTCGGTGACGATCGCCCGCCGTTGGGGCGTCATGCGGAGCCCCCGGCTGCGCAGCAGGTCCATCACGTCGGCGTAGTCGTGTGCGCGCTCCATGCGCCGATGGTAGCAGCATGTTGCAGGTGCAATACCGCGCTCCCCGCCTGCCGGTAGCCTGTCGGGCATGACGGTGATGGTGACGGGCGCATCGGGGCCGCTGGGGCATGCGCTCGTGCCGATGATGGCCGCGCGCGACGAGGTGAGGGCGGCGGTGCGACGACCCGAGGTGGCGGAACCGCTCCGCGCGCTCGGCGCGAAGGTCACGGTGGGCCGCCTCGACGACGCCGACGCCTTGGCCGAGGTGATGTCGGGCTGCTTCTCGGTGATCCATCTGGTCGGCGGGTCGCATCACCCCGATCACGACGCCGTCCTGGCGGCGAACCACCGCTCGACGACGGTGGCCCTCGCCGCCGCACGGGAGGCGGGGGTCAAGCGGTTCCTTCACGTGTCCGTCGCCGGCGCCTCCGTGGATGAGGCGGATCCGTACCTGCGAGCCAAGGGGCTGGCCGAAGAGGCCGTCGAGGCCTCGGGACTCGATCACGCGATCGTGCGACCCACCCATCTCTACGGGTTGGGGGGCCTGTGGTTCACCGCGCAGGTCCAGGCGGCGCTGCACGACCCGCCGCTCGTCCTGGGTGACCCGGTCCGCACGATCGCCCCCAGCTTCGTCGACGACCTCGCCGCCGTGCTCGCGGCCGCCGACGATCGCCCGACGCCCCTGGGAGGCACGTGGGGCCTCGAAGGCCCCGACGTCATGCGGGCCGACGCCCTGATCCGGGGGCTCGCCGACGGCGCCGCCCCTTCGCCGGTCCCGCCCGATGTTCTCGGGTCGACGCTGGAGGCGCTGCTCGGGTTCCCCGTCTCCGCGCATCTGGCCGGCCTGTTCGCCTCGGGCGACCGAGCCGACGCACCCGACGCGGCGGCCGAGTTCGGCGTCGCGCTGACCCCGCTCGACGAGGGGCTGGACACGACGCTGCGGCGGGCGGCCGGCTCCGTAGAGGCGACGCCGCATCCGACCGGTAGCATCGCGCCATGGGTGAGTTCGCGCGTCTCGAGGTCGACGAGGGGGTCGGCGTCGTGCGCCTGGACCGCCCACCGGCCAACGCGATCGACCTGCAGATGGGGCTCGAGCTGCAGGATGCGATCCGCGAGGCCGCCGAACGCGACGACGTCGGCGCCCTCGTCGTGTGGGGGGGTCCGCAAGATCTTCGCGGCCGGGGCCGACATCAAGGCGATGGCGGAGTGGGGTCCCGACGAGGTCGCTCCGAGCGTCGATGCGCTCGGCGACGCGTGCGACCTGCTCGAGTCGATCCCCAAGATCTCGATCGCGGCCGTCAACGGCTATGCCCTGGGCGGAGGGCTCGAGCTCGCGATGGGAGCCGACCTTCGCTATCTCGCCGACGACGCCCAGGTCGGCCAGCCGGAGATCCGCCTCGGGGTGATCCCGGGCGCGGGGGGCACCCAGCGGCTCGCCCGGCTTGCCGGGATCGGTCGCGCCCGCGAGCTCGTCTACAGCGGCCGCAACGTGGGGGCGGAGGAAGCCTTGAGACTGGGCATCGCCGAGCGGGTGGCCGCCCCGGCCGACGTGTTCGATGCGGCGGTCGCGGACGCCCGCGGGCTCGCTGCCGGCCCGCGCCAGGCCCTCGCCGCTGCCAAGGGGGCGTTGCGAGCCGCGACTCGATCCGATGGCGACGAGGGGATGGCCGAGGAACGCGCGCGCTTCCTGGCCCTGTTCGGCAGCCACGACCAACGCGAAGGGATGCGCGCCTTCCTCGACAAGCGCGACCCGAGCTTCTAGCGCCCTCATCGTCTGCGGCGGTCGATCTGCTGCGTTCGGAATGAACCGGGGTCCTGCGGTGTTCGAAGTATTCGACACAAGGGAATGCGACACCTCATCCGGCTCGATGCGAAAGGATGTGAGCGACGTGGCAGAGGAGAAGTACAAGGGCGCCTCCGTGCGCACGCTCCCACGCCCGAACAAGCAGTACTCGGTGGATCGGGTGTGCGCCGATCCGAGCTGCGGCACGAAGCTCTCGCGATACAACAAGTGGGAGTACTGCTGGCAGCACGAGCCCGTGCACGCCTACGTCCCTCGAGGCCAGCGCCGTCGGCGATCCGAGGCCGCCTGACCGGTCTCATCGAACCATCGATCCGCCCGAGGCCCTCCCACGCGGAGGGTCTCGTGGCGTCTGCGGCGTAGGTGTTCAAGGAAGGCCCTCCCTCGCCGATGTAGGTCGCAGACCGCTCCCCCCGAGCGCGATCCCATATGACGAACGAGACCGCCGAGCCTCCCGCGATGCACGAGGGTGGATGCCCGTTCTGCGAGCGCACCGTGCTCGTGTACGAGGATCCGCCTCGATGCCCCCTGTGCGCCTGTCCGCTGGACCAGGCCACGATGCGCCCCTACTCGTTCCCGACCGAGTCGGGCGAGCGCTAGCCGCCCGCCGGCCCGTCCGCGACCACCTCGGCCCGGCGCCATCCCCGAACGTCGCTCACCAACGCGACCTCGTCCGCGCCCATCAGCGCCTCGATCGTGATCGATTCTTCGGTGAGATCGCCGCGTTGCAGCGCCACCTCTCGCGCGATCCCGGGCAACAGCCCGTGATCCAGCGGCGGGGTCACCCACCTGCCTCCTCGCTTGATCGCCAGGTTCGCCACCGTCGATTCCGTTGCCTCGCCTCTGAGGTTGGTCAGCACGACGTCGTCGACGTCGGGATGTCGGGCCCTGGCGTCCTCGTATCGGGCCCGTCGCGTGGTCTTGTGGAACAGCATCGGATCGGAGGGGTCGACAGGATCGGCGAGGTCGAGTGCGAGCCGGAGCGTGCCGGGAGGCTCGGCCAGGGGGAGGGCCCCGGTTCGCACGCCGCCTGAACGATCGACGACGGCACGGATGCGGCTGGGGCGGTCCGCAATCGTCGCCGCCTCGTCCGACAGGGCCCGGCGCACCGCGGCCCGGTCGACCCGGAATCCGAAGTAGGAGGCCGAGGCCTCGAGTCGGTCGAGGTGACGCTCGAGGTGACGCAGCCCCTCTCCCGGCTCGCTGCGGAGCGTCTCGAGCAGCTCGAACCGGGGCCGGCGCGCGGTCAGGACCTGCGCCTTGGCGATCGCCTCGTCGAACTCGTCGCGGGCGCTGGAGTCCCACGTGATCCCCCCGCCGACGCCGTACTCGGCGGTCCGAGACTCCGTGTCGACGACGACCGTGCGGATCGCGACGTTGAACCGCGCCCCGGGAGCACCGGAACCGGGCGGCGACAGGAACCCGACAGCTCCGCAGTAGACGCCCCGAGGCGAGTCCTCGAGGTCGGCGATGATGTCCATCGTCGCGACCTTCGGAGCCCCGGTGACCGAACCGCACGGGAACAGGGCGGCGAACACGTCGGCCAGGCCCGCGCCTGCGCGACGTTCGGCCGACACGGTGGAGGTGAGCTGCCATACGGTCTCGTATCGCTCCAGGTCGAACACGTCGCTCCAGGTCACCGAACCGGCACGGGCCACCCTCCCCATGTCGTTGCGCAGCAGGTCCACGATCATCGCGTTCTCCGCCCGATCCTTGACCGAGCCTCGAAGGCGCGCGGCGATGTCCTCGTCCTCGGCGCTCCACCGGCCCCTCGGGGCCGTGCCTTTCATCGGACGCGTGGTCAGCCGGCCTCCGTCCATCTCGAAGAACAGTTCGGGCGAGGCGCTCAGCACCCGGTAGCGGCCCAGGTTCAGGTACCCCGAATACGCGCCTCGCTGGGCGTAGCACAGATCGCGGTACAGGCCCCGCTCGTCACCGTCCACGCGCGACCGCAGTCGGAACGTGTAGTTGACCTGGTAGGTGTCGCCGGCCGCGATGCGGTTGCGGATGCTGGCCACGGATCGGTCGTAGCGGGCTCGGTCGATCGAGGGCCGCCAGACGCCGGCCGCGTCGGGCTCGGGGTCGTGTTGCGGCTCGGGCAGCACCGTCTCCTCGCGGCGCTCGAACATCGCGAACCAGGCCAGCGGCATGCGCGAGAACGGATCCGCCTGCCGACGCCCGACGACGCGGAGCGCCGGATCCACCCCGGAGGCGGCCTCATACGCCACGTAGCCGGCCGCCCAGAGCCCGCGTGCCGTCGCGGCTTCGGCCGCCTCGAGCACGCCGATCACCTCATCGGCATGCATCGCCTCGAGCACACCGACCGGCTCGCTCAGGCGGAAGGAGGCGGACATACCCGTCAGGTCGTCGAATCGTGCGTCGATCATCGTCCTGAACGATACGCGGGCGACGTGGAGCCGCGACCCAGCTCCGTAAGGCTCCTCCGGCGCGGTAGCCTCGTCGCATGAGCCCGTCGGTGTTGGTCGCGATGTCGGGCGGGGTCGATTCCTCGGTCGCCGCCTGCCTCCTGCAGGAGCAGGGGTATGAGGTCGTCGGCTCGCACATGCGGCTCGTCCACCTCGACGACGTGGAGCACGGGTGCTGCGGTCCCGCCGCGCGCGCCGACGCGCGCGCGGTCGCCGAGCACGCGGGCTTCGACTTCGAGATCGCCGACATGACCCCGGAGTTCGACGCCACGGTCATCGCCGACTTCGTGGCCGAGCACGGAGAGGGCCGCACGCCGAACCCGTGTGCCCGCTGCAACGGCGAGATCAAGTTCGGCGCGTTCCTGCGCCGTGCCGACCAGCTCGGGATCGACCTGGTGGCCACGGGTCACTACGTGCGGAGCGACCGCGACGTGGACGGCGGATGGCACCTGCGCCGCGGCCTCGATCCCTCCAAGGACCAGTCATACATGCTCCACATGCTCGGTCAGGCCCAGCTGGCCCGGTCGGTGTTCCCCGTCGGGGGGATGACGAAGGCCCGGACCAGGGCACACGCAGAGCGGCTCGGCCTGCCCGTGGCGGCCAAGCCCGACTCCCAGGAGCTGTGCTTCGCACCGAGCGGTGACGCCGGAGCATTCGTCCGCGGGAACGCGCCCGAGCTCGTCCGCGAGGGCGAGGTGGTCGACATCGACGGGCGCGTCATGGCACCGCACGACGGGACGTTCGGCTTCACGATCGGGCAGCGGCGCGGCCTCGGCGTGGCCACCGGGACCCGCTCCTACGTCGTCGACATCGACGCCCCGGCGAACCGGGTCGTGATCGGTACCGAGGAGATGCTGTTGCGCGGGGGGCTCGTGGCCGATCGGGTCTCGTGGGTCGCCGGCCACCCACCCTCGGAGGGTCCCTTCGAGGCCGCGGTGCAGATCCGCTACCGGGGCGACGACGTCCCCGGCGTGATCGCGCCGGCCGATGACGGGGTCCGGGTTGAGTTCCGGCACCCCGAGCGGGCGATCGCCCCGGGGCAGAGCGTGGTCTTCTATCGCGAGAACGAGATGCTCGGAGGGGGAAGGATCGTCCGACCCCTCCGCTGATGGCGCGAGTGCGCTCTCGGCGAACCGGCGGGGCCTCGTCGTGTTCCGGTGGAGTCCCGGGGGCGTGGGCGGGCTCGGCTATCATCGGCTCCCCGGGGCCGACGAGGGAGTGACCGCCGCGTGAAGCTGCTCCGCCGCAAGGCCAAGAGCTTCGACATCCAGGTGCAGGACATGGTCCTGCACATCACCGCCTCCGAGGACTTCGCCGAGGAGTCGCGCGCGGCCGCGCTCGGATTCTGGGAGCAGCTCCAGTCATACGGACTGCGCGTCCCGGAGTTCCGCGAGTCCAAGCGTCCCCTGGGCTCGGTGCCGGCCGATGCCCCGAAGGTGGTCAAGGAGATGGTCGCCTCGTCGGCCGCGGCGGGCGTCGGCCCGATGTTCACGTTCCGCGGCGCGGTCGTCGACCAGGTGGGACGCTTCCTCGCCGACCAGATCCACGACCTCACGGTCTCGAGCGACGGCGACTACTACATCCGCTCGCGCAAGCGGATGAAGCTTTCTGTCCGGCGCCGGGGTGGCGCGCCCCTGACGGTGGCGCTGCCGCCATCGTCGGCCCCCGTGGGTGTGTCGACGACGTTGGGCCGTGGCCGAGGCGGCGGCGGGCCGGACGGCCTTGCCGTGATCGCGACGTCGTGCACGCTGGCCGACGCGGCCGCCGCCGGCGTCCAGGCCGTGCTGCGCAAGCCCGACGGCTTCGGCATGTCCCTGCGCTACCTGCAACAGGTGCCGGGCGTCCAGGGCGGGGTCGTGGTGGTCGGCGACCGCATCGGCGTGGCCGGCGGGGTGGAGATCGCCGGGTGAGCCGGGCCGACGAGCGGGCCCGCGCGAGCGCCAAGCTCAGCGTCGAGGAGCTGCGGTCCGAGATCGATCGTCATCGCTATCGCTACCACGTGCTGGACGAGCCCGAGGTGGCCGACGCCGAGTACGACGAGCTACTCGCCCGACCTCCGTGAGCTCGAGGATGCCTTTCCCGAGCTGCGTGACCCCCGATTCGCCGACCCAGACGGTGGGCGGCTCACCGGCCGATCTCTTCGCCCCGGTGACGCACCGCGCGCCGATGCTCTCGCTCGACAACGCCTTCTCGTTCGACGAGCTCGACGCGTGGTCGGCCAGGGTCGAACGGGCGGTAGGTCACGGGGTCGCCTTCGCCTGCGAGCTGAAGATCGACGGCGTGGCATGCGCCCTCACCTACGAGCGCGGCGTCCTCGTGCGGGCCGCGACCCGTGGCGACGGGCGCGTCGGGGAAGACATCACCGCCAACGTCCGCACGGTCGAGGGCATCCCGCGGCGTCTCACGGCGGACGATCCGCCGGCGGTGATCGAGGTGCGGGGCGAGATCTACTTCCCGGTTGCCGCGTTCGAGGGCCTGAACGCATCGCTGCAGGCGGGCGGTCGTCGTGCCTTCGCCAACCCACGCAACGCCGCGGCCGGATCGCTGCGTCAGAAGGATCCGAAGGTCACGGCGTCGCGGCCCCTGCGTCTGTGGGTCCACTCGTTCGGTGCCGCCGAGGGGGCCACGTTCGACGGGCACCTCGCCTTCCTCTCGTGGGCGAGCGACGCGGGGCTGCCGGTGCCCCCCACCACGCAGGCCTGCTCGGCGATCGACGACGTCAAGGGCTACCTCTCGTACTGGGGGGAGCACCGTCACTCGGTCGACTACGAGATCGACGGCGCCGTCATCAAGGTGGATCACACCGAGCTTCAGCGCGAGCTCGGCGCCACCGGTCACGCCCCTCGGTGGGCGATCGCCTTCAAGTTCCCGCCGGAGGAGCGGACCACACGGCTCGAGGCGATCGACGTGCACACCGGCCGCACGGGCCGCGTCACGCCGTTCGCCGTGCTCGAGCCCGTGGTGGTTGGTGGGGTGACGGTCACGTACGCCACGCTGCACAACGAGGACGAGGTCCACCGCAAGGACGTGCGCAAGGGCGACACCGTGATCGTGCGACGTGCCGGCGACGTGATCCCACAGATCGTGGGGCCGATCGTCTCGAAGCGCAGAAAGGGGGCACGGCGCTGGCACATGCCGAAGGTCTGCCCCTCGTGCGCCACGCCCCTCGTCCGCGGCGAGGGGGAGGCCGACTACCGCTGTCCGAACCGCGGCAGCTGCCCGTCGCAGGGGATCGAGTGGCTCGGTCACTTCGCCGGCCGGGGCGCGATGGACATCGAGCACCTCGGCTACATGACCGTGATGCGGCTGCTCGAGAAGGGGCTGATCGAAGATCCCGCAGACATCTACGCCCTGGACGCCGACAAACTGCTGCAACTCCCGGGGTACAAGGACAAGGCCATCACGAACCTCCTGGAGCAGATCGAGGCCTCCAAGGACCGACCCGTGTGGCGGCTGCTGGTGGGGCTCAACATCCGCCATGTCGGCGGCCACGTCGCGCAGGTGCTCGCCGGTGCGTTCGGCTCGATCGACGCGCTTGCCGCCGCATCCCTGGAGGAGATCGACGACGTTCCCGAGATCGGCCCAGAGATCGCCGCCTCGGTGCGCGCCTGGTTCGACGAGGAGGAGGGCCGCGAGCTGGTCGAGAAGCTGCGTGCCGCCGGGGTCCGTCTGGCCGACGAACCGCGCCATGACGCACCATCGACCGGCCGCCTCGACGGCCTTTCGATCGTGCTGACCGGCGCCATGGCCTCCATGAGCCGCGAGGAGGCCTCTGTGCGGGCGCAGGCGGCCGGCGCCCGGGTGACGTCGAGCGTGTCCGGCGCAACTGCCTTCGTCGTCGCGGGGGTCGATCCTGGATCGAAGCTGGCCAAGGCCGAGGGTCTGGGGGTCGAGGTGATCGACGAGGAGGAGTTCGTCCGCCGGCTCGGGGATTGAAGACGCTCGACCCTCCGGCCGATGCAGATACCCTGCATCGTGGCCCACCGGTCACAGGAGGAGCCGTGCCACCAACCTCAACGATCCTCGGTCGCACCCGGGCGGTGACCTGGGCCCTGGTCGCGACGATCCTGGTCGAGATCGTCAGCGTCGGCGCGATCCTCGGGGAGCTCTCGCTGATGCTCGACGCCCGCGCCGGCCGAACGGTCGACCTCGCCAGGGCACACGCGAGCGATGCCCGCATGAACACCATCGCGAATCTATCGCTGGTGGTGTTCCTCGCCACGCTGATCGCTTGGTGCATGTGGCAGCACCGGGCCCAGCGCAACGTCCACGCCCTGGGGCGGGGGGCGCTGCGTTACTCGCCGGCATGGGCCGTCGGGTGCTGGTTCGTTCCCATCGTGAACCTGTGGAAGCCGTTCGGGGCGATGTCGGAGCTCTGGCGGGCGAGCGGGCCGTCGGCCGACCCCAGCTCCTGGAGGGCCGGCCGCGCCTGGTCCGTGATCGGGTTCTGGTGGGCCGCCTATCTCGCAGGCAACACGATCTCGTCCGTGGGGGGCCTGCAGCGCACCGGAACGGATCTCGACTCGATCATCGCGGGCGACTACATCATCCTCCTCGGCCGAGCGGTCTCCACCGTCGCGGCCATCCTGGCCATCGTGATCGTGCGGTCGGTCGTCGAGCGACAGGAGCGCGCCCTGGTCCTCGTGACGCCGGCCAATCCGGTGGGCCGGGGATCTCCGGCGAGCGCCGTGCCTTCACGCGCGATGCCGCCCCGGCCGGATTGAGCCCGACCCGCCGCTAGACTGCGGCCATGCCGGAGATCGACATCGAGCACGTCGCCCGACTCGCACGGCTGGATCTCACCGACGAGGAGCGCGAACGGCTCCGCGATCAGCTGTCGGTGATCCTGGAACACGCCGCGAAGGTCGGGGAGGTGGCCGCGGACGACGTGCCGCCGACCGCCTCGGCCGTGGCGCTGAGCAACGTGCTTCGCGACGACGTCGGGGAGCCTTCGATCCCGCACGAGGCGGCGATGGAGAACGCGCCCGCCGCCGAGGAGGGTCGCATCAGGATCCCCAAGATCGCGGAGACCGGCGCGTGAGCGAGCTGTGCGACCGTACGGGTCACGACCTGGCGGCCCGGCTGGGCGCCGGCGAGGTGAGCGCGGTCGAGATCGCCGACTCCAGCCTGGCGCGCGTCGAGGCCGTGGACGATCGCCTCGGCGCGTTCCTCACGCTCACGCCCGAGGTCGCGCGGGAGCGCGCCGCCGAGCTCGACGCCTACCTGTCGACCGGGGCGCCACGGCCGGCGGTCGCCGGTATCCCGATCGCGCTCAAGGACGTCCTGACCACGAACGGGATCCGCACGACGTGCGGCTCGAAGATCCTCGAGGACTACGTCCCACCGTACGACTGCACGGCGTGGACACGGCTCTCGGGAGCCGGCGCGACCCTGATCGGCAAGACGAATTGCGACGAGTTCGCGATGGGCTCCTCGAACGAGAACTCCGCCTTCGGACCCGTGCACAACCCGTGGGACCTCGGACGTGTTCCAGGGGGCTCCAGCGGAGGATCCGCCGCCGCCGTCGCGGCCGGGGAGGCCGTGTGGGCGCTCGGCACCGACACGGGCGGCTCGGTGCGCCAGCCGGCGGCCCTCACGGGCGTCGTCGGTCTCAAGCCCACGTACGGCCGGATCAGCCGGTACGGGCTGATCGCCTTCGCGTCGTCGCTGGACACGGTGGCAACGTTCACGCGCGACGTCCGTGACGCGGCGACGCTGCTGGGCGCCGTCGCCGGCCACGACCATCGCGATGCCACGAGCCTCAACGTCGACGTGCCCGACTACCTGGACGGGATCGATGCCGGGATGTCGGGCCTGCGCGTGGGCGTGCTGTCCGACGCGTTCGGCGAGGGGGTCGAGTCCGGCGTGCGCGACTCGGTGCGCGCCGCCGTCGACCGGATGGCGGCGCTGGGCGCCGAGGTCGGCGAGGCCGAGCTCCCGCACGCCGACTACGCCTTGAGCGCGTACTACCTGATCGCGCCGTCGGAGGCGTCGTCGAACCTGGCCCGCTACGACGGCGTGCGCTACGGCATGCGTGTCGACGGCGAGGACTCGATCGAGATGATGTTCCGCACGCGCGGGGCCGGCTTCGGCGACGAAGTGAAGCGCCGGATCATGCTGGGCACGTACGCCCTGTCCGCCGGCTACTATGAGGCATACTACGGACAGGCGCAGAAGGTGCGCACGCTCATCATCCGCGACTACGAGGCCGCCTTCGCCCGGTACGACATCTTGGTCTCGCCCACCTCGCCGACGACAGCGTTCCCGATAGGCGAGAAGGCCGACGACCCGATGGCGATGTACCTGAACGACATCTTCACGATCCCGGCGAACCTCGCCGGCGTGCCGGCGATCAGCATCCCGTGCGGCCTGGACGAGGCTGGGCTGCCTGTGGGTCTGCAGTTCACCGCGCCGGTGCTCGAGGAGTCGCGGGTGCTCCGGGCGGCGGCGGCCCTGGAGGCCGATCTTGCCCTCGACCTACGCCCGCCGATCCTCGACGGCGTCTGAGTCGTCCTCGGTCGGAAGCAGGTCGCCGGCCGCGGGGTCGCCCGCGTCCTCCCGCTGGGCACCGCCCGCCGACACGATCAGCGCCACCGAGACGAGGATGATGCCGCCCGCCAGGAACACCCGCGGGGTGAGGGCCTCGTGCAGGATCAGCGCCCCCAGACTCACGGCGACGACCGGGTTCACGTAGGCATACGTCGACACCAGCGAGGTCCGCGCGTTCCGAAGGAGCCACAGGTAGGCGCTGAACGCCACCCACGAACCGAACACGATGAGGTAGATCAGGCCGATCCACGACTCGGCCGAGACCTGCGACGGGTGGAAGTCGCCCCACTCGCCGAACGCGGTGGCCACGAGCAGGATGACGCCCCCCCCGGCCAGCTGTTGCATCGCGCTCGCCATGAGCGGGTGGTGGGGGAGCGGCGCCTTGCGGGCGAACAGCGAGCCGCAGGCCCAGCTCAGGGACGCCCCGACGGCCAGAAGGAGGCCGCCCAACGAGATGCCGTCGACGGTCGCCGACCCTCCCACGAGAACGGCGGCACCGGCGAACCCCATCAGCAGGCCGAGCACGACCCGCCAGCCGATCGGGGCGCTGCGGAGCACGATCCGGTCGATGAGAGCCAACCACAGCGGCACGAGCGCGATGATCAGCGACACCGTGCCGGTCGGCACCGTGTGTTCGGACCACGCCACGGCCGTGTTGCCGCCCAGCAGCAACAGCGTGCCGATGATCGTCGCCGATCTCCAGTGACGGCGGATCGGACGCTCCTGGGTGCCCCGGAGTGCGAGCAGGTAGAGCAGGCCGCCCGCGATGAGGAAGCGGAACGCCGCGCCCAGCGCCGTGGGGATCGTTCGGTTGACGTGCTCGATCCCGAGATAGGTGGTGCCCCAGAAGAAGTAGACGAGCAGGAGCGCACCCCAGATGCTCGCCGCGCCCGCGCGGCGGGCATCGGATAGGCGGGCGCTCATCGCCCCAGCATAGGAGCGGCTCGTGGCGATGGCGGGGCGGGCGTTGCGCATGGCGGAACAACGGCGGGCAGGCGTGGACCGTGAAACGTCCTGCGCGGTTACTCGAGTTCCCGCGGTGTCACGAACGCGATGAGCCGCCCGGTGCCCGGTCGGGGCCCGTCGGGCAGCTCGATCCCGGCCAAGGCCCCGGTGGGGTACCTGGCCCCCAGTCGATCGAGTCCGTCGCCGGTGGCGGCCAGCGTGACGGCGAGCTCGTGGATCGCCGGGTTGTGGCCGACGAGCAGCACGCGGCCGGCGTCGGTCGGGACGTCGCGCAACCGCTCCTCCAGGGCACGCCCGCTGAAGGTGTACAGCGCGGACTCGATCTCGATCGCCGGGTCGCCCACGGCCGATAGCACGCCCTCGAGGGTCTGGCGCGCGCGCTCAGCAGTGGAGCACAGCACGAGGTCGAAGCGAGCGTCCGCGCGCTCGAGATGATCGCGCATGAGCGCCGCCGAGCGGCGCCCCCGGGGGCTCAGGGGGCGGCGTTCGTCCGCGAGGGACGGGTCGTCCCAGCTCGACTTGGCGTGCCGCAGGAGCCACAGTTGCACGAGGCGAGTCTAGGCGGAGCGGCCCGAGGGGTCGGGTAGGCTAGCCCGCACATGGCCGAGTGGGAGAGCGTCATCGGGCTCGAGTGCCACGTCGAGCTCGACACCGAGACGAAGATGTTCTGCGGATGCCGCGTGGAGTTCGGTGCGGCGCCCAACACGAACGTGTGCCCGGTCTGCCTTGGCCACCCGGGGTCGCTGCCCGTGCCCAATCGCGAGGCGATCCGCCGCATCGTCCTCATCGGACTGGCGCTGGACTGCGAGATCGCCCCCCGGTCGCTGTTCCACCGCAAGAACTACTTCTACCCGGACATGCCGAAGAACTATCAGATCAGTCAGTACGACCTACCGATCTGCGTGGGCGGCCACCTCGACGTGGAGATCGACGGAGTCACGCGGCGCATCGGGATCACACGGGTGCACATGGAGGAGGACACCGGTAAGACCGTGCACGCCGGCGGCTCGGGCAGGATCCACCAGGCCGACTACGCGCTGCTCGACTTCAACCGGGCGGGCACCCCGCTGGTGGAGTGCGTGAGTGAGCCCGACATGCGGTCGCCCGCGGAGGCCGCCGCCTACCTGCGCGAGCTGCGCGCCACACTGGAGGCCCTCGACGTGAGCGACGTCCGCATGGAGGAGGGGTCGCTCCGATGCGACGCGAACATCTCGTTGCGTTCGGTCGGCGCGGAGGGGCTCGGCACGAAGGTCGAGATCAAGAACATGAACTCGATCAGATCGCTGGAACGCGCGCTCGCGTACGAGATCGATCGGCAATCGGCCGCTCTCGAGGCCGGGGACCCTATCGTGCAGGAGACCCGACACTGGGATGAGGACGCCGGCGTCACTGCCTCGATGCGCTCGAAGGAGGAGGCGTTCGACTACCGGTATTTCCCCGAGCCCGACATCCCGCCGCTGGAGTCCGTCCCGTCGTGGGTCGACGACATCCGCGCCGGGCTGCCCGAGCTCCCCCGTGCCCGGAGGCGCCGCTACGAGGCCGAGCTGGAGCTTCGGCCAGAGGTGGCGCGCGTGCTCGTCGCCGACCGAGAGGGCTCCGACCTGTTCGAGCGCACGGTCGCGCTCGGGACCCCGGCCCCCGCGGCGGCCAATTGGATCACGCAGGACCTCGCCGGCACCCTCCACCGCCTCGGCGTCTCGCCGGCGGGATCGAAGGTGGAGCCCACGCATCTCGCCGACCTCATCGGGCTGCTGTCGTCCGATGCGATCAGCGGGGCAGGCGCGAAGCAGGCCCTCGAGGAGGTCGTCGAGACGGGCGATCCCGTCGCCGACATCGTGGCTCGGCGCGGCCTGGAGCAGGTGTCCGACGCGGGCGAGCTCGGGGCCATCGCCGATCGGGTCATCGCCGAGAACCCCGACGCCGTGACTCAGTTCCAGGGCGGCAAGGAAGGGGTCATCGGCTTCCTCGTGGGACAGGTGATGCGGCAGTCCGGTGGCGCCGCCAACCCCAAGGTCGCGCAGGAGCTCTTGCGCGAGCGGCTTTCGGGGTAGGCGAGCGGCGCGTGGGCGCCACCCCCGACAGATCGAAGCGCATCCCGCCCTGGCAGCTCGCCCTGATCGGGGTGGTCCGAGCGCTGCAGGGAGCGGTCTTCCCGCTCCAGCGGATGTGGCGCTCGCCCAATCCCCTCGACACCTACGCGCTGTGTCACCTCACGTCGGTGGCCGGCGACGCCCTGTTGGCGATCGCCCTGGCCGACTCGGTGTTCTTCTCCGTGCCGGTGGGCGAGGCCAAGCTCAACGTCGCCGCGTATCTGCTTCTCACGATGGTGCCGCTCGCGCTGGCCGGGCCGCTGCTCGTTCCGATGCTCGACCGGGCCGGGCCCAGGCGGGCCATCTCCCTGGGGGCCGCGGCGGCGAGATGCGTCATCGCGATCTACGCGGCCCCCCGCTTCGGAACGCTGGTCCTGTTTCCGGCCGCGCTGCTGCTTCTGGTGCTGTCGAAGGTGCACGCGATCACGAAGAACGGCCTGACGATGGCCTACGCGCCTCGAGACGAGGGACTGATGCGCGCGAACGCCCGTCTGGGGCGCGTCGCGATCGCCGGGGCGGTGATCGCGGCTCCCTGCGGCTACCTGGCCATCGTGACGTGGGGTGCCACCGGGGCGATCTACCTCGCCGCGATCGCGTACGGAGGATCGGCCCTGCTCAACCTGCGTCTTCCCCACCCCCGCTCGAAGGGCAACACGGCGCGCCCCGTCGGTCGCCTCGGCCACATCCCCGAGCTCGGGCTGGCCTCGATCGGCGCCGTAGGACTGCGAGCGGCCAGCGGCTTCCTGCTCTTCCTCCTCGCGTTCTCGCTGCGGGAGGCGAACGAACCCGCTTACTGGTTCTTCACGCTGGCCGCCGGCAGCCTGGCCGGCGGGTTCACGGCCGATCTACTGGCGCCACGGTTCCCTCGCGCGTTGCGGGAGGAGGCGGTCGTGATCGCCTGCGTCAGCGCCTCTGCCGTGGGAGCGCTGTTGGCCTTCGAGCTGTTCGGGCTCGTCCTCCTCACGCTGTTCACCCTCATGGCCGGCGCGGCCACGGAGTTCGGACGGCTCGCCTTCCAGGCGCTCATGCAACGCCACGCGCCCGAAGGGGCGTTGGGCAGGGTGTTCGTACGGTACGAGGTGATGTTCCAGCTCGCCTGGGTCGCGGGCGCGTTCTTCCCCGCCCTGCTGCCGATCCCGTTCCGCACGGGGATCCTGCTCCTCGCCGCGTTCTACGGGGTGTTGGCCGCGGCCTCGGTCTGGTTCGCCCGCAAGGCCAAGCGCCGGCCTTCTGCGTAGTGGGGGATCCGACGTAAGCTGGGATGCAGGCGTCCGCGCGCCCGCGCGGATACGTGCAGGGGGTGCGCATGGCGGGGTTCCGTACCGTGGGAAGGGCCGACGCGATCGCCGAGGGAGAGGCCGCGGGGTTCGACGTCGGCGGCGTCGAGGTGGCCGTCGCGCGCGTCGACGGCGTTCTGTACGCCTTCAGCGACGTATGTAGCCACCGCCGATGCAACCTGGCCAATGGTGGTGAGATCGAGGATGCCACGATCTCCTGCGAGTGCCATGGGAGCGTGTTCGACATGGCGACCGGCGCCGCGATGAACCCGCCCGCCACCGAGCCCATCGAGACCTACCCCGTGCGCGAGGTGGACGGCGACCTGCAGATCGAGGCCTAAGGGTTGTCCGAGCCAGGCGTCGTCATCGTCGGGGCGTCGCTCGCGGGCGCGACGGCTGCTGCGACGCTACGGGAGGCCGGCTACGACGGCTCGGTCGTGATGATCGGCGCGGAGGAGCTGCCTCCCTATGAGCGACCGGGGCTGTCGAAGCAGGTCCTTCGGGGGGAGGAGGCGATCGAGGAGCACTACGTGCGACCCGGTTCGTGGTACTCGGACAACGAGATCGAGCTCCGCCTCGGCAGCCGGGCCGTCCAGCTCGACCCCAACTCGCGCGAGGTCGTGCTCGCCGGCGGCGGGAAGGTTCCGTTCGACCGGCTGCTGATCGCCACCGGAGGGCGCAACCGCAGGCTCGACGTCCCGGGCGCGGGCCTGCCCGGGGTGTTCGACCTTCGGTATGCCTCCGACGCCGAGCGGATCCGCGACGCCGCGGCGGGCGGGGCGCGGATCGTGTGCGTGGGCATGGGATTCATCGGAGCCGAGGTCGCCGCGTCACTGCGGGTGTCGGGGTGCGACGTCACCGTCGTCGAGGTGTTCGAGACCGCGCTGTTCAGGATCCTAGGGCCCGATATCGGTCGCGCCCTCGAGGGGATCCACCGCGATCATGGGGTGGCGATGCGATTCAACGACACCGTCGCCGGCTTCGAGGGCGACGGCCGCCTGGAGCGGGTCGTGACGAGCGCCGGCGCCACGATCGAAGCCGACGTGGCCGTCGTCGGGATCGGGACGGAGCCAGCGGTCGAGCTGATGGCCGGCACCGGGCTCGATCAGGCCGGCGGGATCCCCGTGGGCCCGACGCTGGAGACCGCCGTCCCGGGGGTCTTCGCCGCAGGCGACGTCGCCCGACACGACCATCCCGTCTTCGGGCCGATGCGCGTCGAGCATTTCGACAACGCGGTGAAGATGGGCGAGGCCGCCGCCCGCAACATGATGGGTGACGCGGTGACGTTCGACGATCCCCACTGGTTCTGGTCGGACCAGTACGACGTCCAGGTGCAGATGGCCGGCTACGCCCCGGCATGGGCGCGCACCGTGGTTCGGGGATCGCTCGAAGACCGATCGTTCTGCGCGTTCCTGCTCGACGACGACGGGGTACTGCGCTCGACGGTGAGCCTGTCGTGGCCGCGCGACGTGCGCCGCTCGTTCGGTCTGATCGCCGCCGCGGCGACCCCCGACCCCGCGGCGCTCGCGGACCCCGACGTCGATCTGCGCACCCTGGTCGAGGCGGTGGCCTGATGCATGTCGGTCCCGTGATCGGACATCCCACCTGAGACCTGGATCTACAGCGCCGCATCCGTGAGACGCGGCGGGATCGCACCGCCTCCGCGGTCGCACGGCTCCGCGGCCGGCGCCCGCTGCTCGACCGGGTGCTTCGACGCGAGCCCGGTAGCCGCCCACTCCCGGTGGAGCTCGATCCCGACGCACTGATCGACCGGGGCGACGACGTCTGGAAGTCGCTGCGCTTCTAGTCGGTCGTGAGGTGGCCCGCCATCTCCTCGGGTGAGCCCTCTCCCTCGATGACCCCGTCGCGGAAGAGCACGACCCGGTTCGCGTACCGCAGGGCCTCCGGGTTGTGCGTCGCCGCGAGGACGGCGCCCCCCCGTCGGATCACGTCCCACAGGGCCTCGAGGATCAGGTCGGCGTTCTCGGTGTCCACCTCGGCGATCGGCTCGTCCGCCAGGACGACGTCGGGGTCGGTGATCAGCGCCCGGGCGACGGCGACCCGCTGCTGCTGGCCGGCCGATAGCTCGAACGTGCGGTTGTGGAGCCGGTCGCCCAGGCCGAGCCGCTCGAGCCAGCCGATCGCACGCCCGCGCGCGTCGTCGAGATCGACGCGGTTCACGCGCAACGGGAGCTCCGCGTTCTCGACGGCCGATAGGGTCGGAAGGAGGCCGAAGGATTGGAAGACGACGCCCATCCCGGTCCGCCGAAGCTCGACGCGGTCGGCCGCGGCCATGGAGGCGATCGTGGCGCCCCGCCATCTCACGTCGCCGGAGTCGGGCCTATCCAGGCCGGCAAGCATCCCGATGAAGGTGGTCTTCCCCGAGCCGCTCGGGCCCATGAGGGCCACGAAGTCCCTGGAAGACAGGTCGAGCGACGCACCGCGCACCGCCAGAACCCCTCGCGCACCGGGGTAGGTGCGCACGACGTCCGTGGCGTCCAGCAGCAGGGTCCGGTCAGGCATGGCCGGTCTCGCTCCTTCGGCGCAGGCGCACCTCGTCGCTCGTGACCTCGGCCTCCAGCTCCGTGTCGCCGAGTACGTCGACCGCCTCGTCGGGCAGGCGCACGCGGCCGTCCTCGCCGATCGGTGCCATGGCGACCCCTTCGTGCAGCACACGTCCATCCCGCACCCTGATCCGGCGGTCGGCCGCTCGCGCCGCGATCAGGTCGTGGGTCACCATGACGAGCGTCGTCGCGAACTCCGTGTTGACGGCCCGGAACGCGTTGAGGACCGAGCCGGCGCTCTCGGAGTCCAGCTCGGCGGTGGGTTCGTCCGCCAGCAGGATCTGCGGCGTGTTGGCGAGGGCGACGGCGATCGCCGCGCGCTGCTGCTCGCCGCCGCTGAGCATCCCCGGCCGATGGTCACGGCGATCTGGGAGCCCGACGAGCTCGAGAAGGTCATCGACGTCGCGCCGAGCGGCGCGCTCCACCTCGCCGCGGATCGTCCGCGGAAGCTGGACGTTCTCGTGCACCGTGAGATAGGGGACCAGGTTGCGGGCGGTCCCCTGCCACACGAAGCCGACCCGGGTGCTGCGATACCGTGTCAGCTCGTCGTCGGACAGCAGGCCCAGGTCGCGCCCGTCGACCTCGACGGCCCCCGAGGAGGATCGGTCGAGACCGCCCACCAGGTTCAGGATCGTGGACTTGCCCGAACCGCTCGGGCCCACCACGGCGAGGAACTCGCCGGACGCCACGTCGAGGTCGACCCCCGCGAGCGCGACGACACCGCTATCCGCGATCCGGTACACCTTGTAGACGTGCCGCAGGCGGATCAGCGCATCCCGACCCTCGGGGGCGAACACGTCGGCGCTCACCATCGTCATTCCGCCTCACCTCGCAGGACGCCCGTGATCGAGGATCGCATCATCACCCTCGCCGACGCGGCCAGCGATACCGTCGTGGCGGCCGCGACCGCCAGGACCGCCGCCCCGAGCAACGGCCAGTCGATCACGAGCAGCGGCGGCGGGTATGACACTCCGAGGCTCGTGCCGATGTAGGGCATCATGACGCGCAGGAGCGCGTAGCCGATCCCGAGGCCGGCCACCACAGCGAACCCCAGCAGGCCGATCTGCTCGAGGGCCAGCGTCCTCCTGATCTGTGGGCCGCGCGCGCCCATCGCCCGCAGGGCGGCGAACTCGTAGTCCCGTCTCCGCTGGGCGAAGTACATGCCCGCCGCCACTCCGATGATGACGAGCGCGAGGCCCCCGACGGCGGCCGTCACGTTCATGCCGACCGCCAGCGACTGGGGCAGCTGTGCGAGCGTCGCCTCGACCGGCGCCGTCGCCTCGACGTCGCCGATGAAGAATCCGTCGGCTTCGAGCGCCGCGATCGGGTCGTCCTCGCCGTTGGCCCAGACCTCCGTGAGGGTGAGGCCGGCCTCGGGGATCGCGAACTGGCGTTCCAGCAGGGCGGGCCCGCTCACGGCGATGAACGGGGTGTTGGGGACGGCCGAGGGGAACTGGTTGGCGGTCGCGATCACCCGTACGTCGATGTGCTGGCCCGCCATCGTGACGGTGAACGCATCGCCCATCTGCTCGGCGACCGACTCGTCGACGATCGCGGGCAGGGGGGGCGTCTGCGGCTGGATCCCGCCAACCACGTTGCCCGCGCCCGGGGAGAAGTCGTAGGTGGCCCCCGTGACTTCGACCACGAGGTCACCGCTCGAGCCGCGCCAGGTGATAGGTCTCCAGCCCTCGAGCGGAACGTCGACGCCGTCGACCGCGATCGAGGTGAAGGTCACGGAGAGGTCGGAGGCGAGACGCTGTGCGGTGTCGGCCCACAGACCCAGTGTGAGCAGCCGCCCTCCGCCGGCCGGGAGCTCGACCTCGTAGTCGGACTCGCCCCGTGTCAGCGGCAGGCGCTCCGACACCGCGACGGTGCCGTCGAGCGCGATCGTCGTCACGACGAGCGCCAGCACGCTCGCCGGCCGCGTGGCGTCCAGACCGATCGAGAGCGTGCGGGCACCCTCCGGGAACGCGACGCCGGCAGCTGGTGCGCGCAGCTCCTCGAGGATGTCCTCGATCGGTCGATCGGCGAAGTCGGAGCGCCACCACCCGCCGTCGAGGAAGGTGTCGGGGTCGATCCCGAACGCCACGGGAGGCAGCGGGAACGATCCCTCCAGGCTGGGGTCAGTGCGCACCACGCCCGTCGTCCGTGGAGGGAGTTCGTCGAGCGCGCTGAGGACCTGGTCCGGGGGTGAGACGACCACACGTCGGTCCGCGCCGATCTGCGTGTGCGCCGCATCGCGGTGGTTCGTCAGGACGATCGCGCGGTACGAGGTCGCCACCACGACGAGACCCATCGACAGCACCAACAGCAGGGCCGCCGCGAACCCGGTGCCCGGTGAGCGCTCCAGCCGGCGGCCCGCCAGGTACCGTGACAGGCTCCTGGTGCGTCCGATGCGTGTGTCGAGTCGTCGCAGGATGAACAGGAGGAGCCGCAGCGCGAGGAACGAGGCGCCGAACAACAGCAGGGTGGGAGCGGCGAGCACCAGCGGCTCGATCGACTCCGCCCCGGGCTTGGGCTTCGCCCCGCCCCGAAGCTGGATGAGGGCGAAGATCCCCAATGGGATCACGATCAACTCGACGGGGACTCGAGCGAGAAGGGGTCGTTCCTCTCGGGAGGTCACTCGGCGTTCCTCGAGGATCGTGCGCCCCACGACGGGGACCGACAACAGCAGCAGGATGATCGCCCCGACGACCGCGATGACGATGCCCAGCACCTCGGCCTCGGCGCTCATCGTTACCGGGAACCGCACCCCGGCAGGCAGCCGCCCGTTGGACCGCCCCGCGAGACGGGCGAGGAGCATCCCGATCAGCAGTCCCAAAGGGTAGGCGAGCACGGCGCTCGTGACGGCTTGCAGGCCCTGCGCCATCAGGAGCGTCCGCCGGGTGAAGCCTCGGCTGTGCAGGACCGCCAGCTCGAAGGTTTGGCGCGTGAGCGTGAGCGCTCCGACCCCGGCCAGGACGGCGAGCGTCACGAACGCGATCTGGAACACCACGAGCAGGATCGGGATCCGCAGGTTCTCCACGCGCTGATCGACCAGGTCGAACTGCGTGTCCAGGCCGGTGGCGAGCCGCACCGTGGACATGCCCGGCTCCTCGCGGAGTGCATCCTCGAGCGCGATGAGTCGGCCCGGCGTGAGGCGGGCCTGCTCGTACGGCACCTCGTCGAGCGCAAGGTAGACGTCCCACACGTACTCGGTGGTCAGGCCGAGCGTCTGCACGGCATCCGCCATCGTCGCCCGATCGACCAGCAGCGGCGGCTGATCCGACGTGTCCGGAGCGGGGAACGGGTTTCGGTTGCCGTACCAGAAGGGATCGGCGAGATCGGGCGTGCGGTAGGTCGCGGAGAGCGTGAGGACGAGCCGCTCGCCGGTGGGGCCGATCACGGCGACGGGGTCGCCGAGCCGGGCGCCGAGGCCCTGGGCGGTCGAGTCCCTGATCACCACCTCCGAGGGACCCGGGGGGGCACCCTTCAGCTCCATGTGGTCGAAGGCCCCCTCCCGGTACAGGAGCGGGACCGAGACCCCGGTCTCCTCGAGCCGAACGACGGCCTGGGCCTGGGGGACGACGACGTCGATCGGAAGTTGCTCGCTCGCTCGCTCGACGGCCGCCTGGGCGGAGTCCCGATCGAATCCGTCGCCCGCATAGACCGCGAGCCGGGCGTTGCGCGACGTGACCGACGACGTGGTCAGTGTCGAGGAGAGGATGGCCTCACGGGCCGCCGCCGCGTACAGCGGGCCGGCGACGAGGACCCCGATGCTGAAGGCGAGCGTGACGATCACGGCGAGCGCCATCAGGCGCTGGGCCGCCAACCGCTTGAGCAGGAATCGAAGGGTCGCCATGTCCGCGGGGGCCTCACGCGAGGCCGGGTCGAATGATAGGTCGGGGTCGCATGCTCTCCTCGCGAGAAGTTGCGGAATCGTGCCCCTGCCAGTGCGCCGGAGTGGCCGCGGACCGCTGCTACGCTCAAGGCTCCGTGCGCGCGAAGGAGCAGCGATCGTGAACCGACCCGAGATCATCCTGGCCCCGGGCCCGACCCCGATCCCACCGGAGGTGCTGCTCGCTCAGGGGAGTCCCCTCGTGTACCACCGTGGGCCAGGGTTCGGGGACCTGATGCGCGACGTCACCGACAGGCTGCGCACCCTGTACCGGACCGAGTCCGCCGACGTGCTGCTCATGACGTCATCGGGCACCGGCGGCCTCGAGTCGGCGATCTCCAACCTGTTCTCGCCCGGCGACGAGGTCTTCGTCCCGCTCGCGGGGTTCTTCTCCGAGCGCTTCCAACGACTCGCCGACGCCTTTGGGCTCACGGTCCGCACGATCGAGTACGAGTGGGGGACGAAGATCCGGCCCGACGACGTCGCCGCGGCGTTGGCGGAGCATCCTGTCAAGGCCGTGCTGCTGACCCAATCGGAGACCTCCACGGGGGTGATCCAGCCGATCGAGGAGCTGGCCCGCGTCGCCCGCGCAGCCGGCGCCCTCGTCGTCGTGGACGTGGTGTCCTCGCTGGGCGCCGTCCCCTTCGACTTCGACGGGTGGGGTATCGACGTGGCCGTGGGCGGATCGCAGAAGGCCCTCAGCGCCTCGCCCGGCATCGCGTTCGTCGCCCTGAGCGATCGGGCCTGGGAGGCATCCAGGCACGCGACGTCGCCACGGTTCTACTTCGACTGGCGCGAGTACAAGCGGTTCGCCGACCTGCCCCACCCCGAGAACCCGTGGACGCCCGCCATCAGCGTGATGCAGGGCCTCCAGGCGGCCCTGGAGCTCTACTTCTCCGACGGAGTAGACGTGGCGCTCGCACGCCACCGCATGCTGTCGCGCGCCGTGAAGGAAGGCGCCGTGGCGATGGGGCTGGATCTGTTCGGCGATGGCCTGGAGGACAACTGGACCGTCACGGCGATCCGGGCGCCCGAGGCGGCCGACGCCGACGTCATCTGCGACACGATCCGGGCCGAGTTCGGGTGCGTGCTCGCCCCCGGACAGGGTCCCCTCAAGGGCACGGTGTTTCGGATCGGCCACTTCGGGTACTTCAGCGAACTCGACATCATCCGCGGGCTCGCCGCGGTCGAGATGACGCTGGAGCTCGTGGGTCACCCGGTGAAGCGAGGCGCAGCCGTCGCGGCGGCCGAGTCGGTGTTCTTGGAGTCGCGCTGACGTGCGCGTCCTCGTCACCGAGCAGCTGAGCGAACAGGGGCTCGACCTCCTGCGGGCCGACGTGCAGGTCGACGTGCGCACCGATCTCGCGTCGGGTGACCTGGCCGCCGAGATCGAGCCCTACGACGCTCTGATCATCCGCAGCGCCACCCAGGTCACCGCCGAGGTGCTCGTGGCGGCCGCGAACCTCAAGGTCGTTGCCCGCGCCGGGATCGGCCTCGACAACGTCGACGTCGAGGCGGCGACCCGGCGGGGTGTCATGGTGGTCAACGCGCCGCAGTCGAACGTCATCAGCGCCGCCGAGCACGCGATGGCGCTGCTTCTCGCCCAGGCGCGCAACATCCCCGGGGCGAACGAGGCTCTGCGGGCGGGTGACTGGGACCGCTCGCGCTGGGAGGGCGTGGAGCTCGCGGGCAAGACGATCGGGCTCGTCGGTCTCGGTCGCGTGGGCGTGCTCGTGGCGCAGCGCGCCGCCGGGTTCGGGATGCGGGTGATCGCGTTCGACCCCTACGTCAGCGCCGAGCGCGCCAAGGAGATGGGCGTCGACGTGATGCCCACCCTCGAGGCGCTGCTCGTCCAGTCGGATTTCGTGTCGATCCATCTGCCACGGACCCCGGACACCGAGGGGTTGATCGGCGCGCACGAGCTGTCGCTGATGAAGCCGGGGGCACGGCTGGTGAACACGGCGCGTGGCGGCATCGTCGATGAGGATGCCTTGGCCAAGGCTCTTGAGTCCGGCCACCTCGGCGGGGCGGCGCTCGACGTTTTCGCCGATGAGCCGACACAGGACAGCCCGTTGTTCGGGTTCGACCAGGTGGTGGTCACGCCGCACCTGGGGGCATCGACGCGCGAGGCCCAGGACAAGGCGGGCACGACGGTCGCCGAGATGGTGCGGCTGGCCCTGCGCGGCGAGTTCGTTCCCTACGCCGTCAACGTGAGCGCCGGCGCCGAGGTGACGGAGATGGTGCGACCCTACGTCCCGCTCGCCGAGCGCATGGGCGCCCTCGTGGCCGGCCTCGCCGAGGGCGGGGTCCGCTCACTGGTCGCCTCGTACTCGGGGCGGATCGCGGAGTCCGATACACGCGTGCTCACCCTCGCCGTGCTCAAGGGCATCCTCGCGGGCTCGGTGCACGAGCCCGTCTCGTTCGTGAACGCTCCCATGCTCGCGAAGGAGCGCGGCATCACGGTGAGCGAGATGCGATCGACGGTCTCGCAGGACTACGTGAGCCTGGTCGCACTCCGGGCAGAGACCGACGAAGACCCCGTGACCATCCAGGGGACGATCATCGGGCGCCGGTCCGAACGCATCCTTCGGGTGGACGAGTTCGACATCGAGGTCTCGCCGCACCCCAACATGGTCTTCTTCACCTACGAGGACCGGCCGGGCATCATCGGCAGGGTCGGCACGATCCTGGGCGAGCACGACATCAACATCGCAACGATGGACGTGGGCCGTAAACGCGAGCTCCACGAAGCGCTCATGTGCCTGACCGTCGATTCCGTGGTCCCGCCACACGTGTTGGCCCACATCGCCGAGTCGATCGAGGCGCGTCAGGTCAGGGCCGTCTCGCTCCCGCTGTAGCGCCGCATCTTCGGACACGGCGCCCCCGGCGCTGCTTGACCGCCGTGATAGCCTTTCGCGGTTATGAAGCGGCTCATCGAGACGACCGGCATCGCCGGCAGCGCACGCGCGCGGATCACCGCGCCCGCTGTCAGCTAGGTCGTCCCACCCACCCGCCCGCATCCGTCACCAGGAGCCGCTCCATGACCCGCTCGTCTCGTTCCGATATCCGTCGACTGGCCCTCGGTCGCTTCATCTCCGTGGCCGGAAGCACGGCAGCGTTCACGGCGCTCAGCTTCACCGTGTGGGAGCGCACCCACAGCCCCTGGATGCAGGCGTTGGCGCTGCTGCTCACGTTCGGCGTCTCCGGGCTCGTCGGTCCCTTCGCGGGCGCGCTGGGGGACCGGTACGACCGCAAGGCGGTGATGATCTGGGCCGAGGCCGCCGCCGCGGTGTGCTTCCTCGCCATGTCGTTCGCGCACGCGACGCCGATGCTCCTGCTCGCGGCGTTCGGTGCGGCGATCGCCGAGTCGCCGTTCTGGTCGGCCTCGCGCGCGGCGATCCCGAACCTGGCCTCCGACGACTCCGAGATCTCCTGGGCCAACAGCCTGTTCGGCGTGGGTTGGAGCTCGGGGGTCGCCATCGGCCCGGTGATCGGCGGCCTGCTCGTGGGCATGATCGGCCCCGACTGGGTCTTCGCGCTCAACGCGGTCTCGTTCGCCGTGTCGCTGCTCATCACGTTGTCGATCCACGGCAGGTTCTCCGACCCCGACACGTCACGGGCCGAGGCCCTCGAGCACCACGGCCTGATGGCGGGCGTGCGGTTCCTGCTCCGTGAGCCGGTGCTCCGTCGCTTGGTCGTGGCCTTCACCGTGTTCGTCCTGGGGATGGGGATGGGCATGGTGGCCGATGCGCCGCTCGCCGAGTCCTTCGGGGCCGGATCGACCGGCCTGGGGCTGCTGGTCGCCGCGTGGGGGACCGGGGCCGTGATCGGGAACATGTCGGGCCGCTGGCTGAGCGAGCGCCGAGAGTACCTGTGGATCGTCTACGGCTCGTTCGGGATCGCCGCCGCCGCGCTCGTCGTCGGGTTCGCGGGAACGTTCTGGCTCGCCCTGGCGGGGCTGCTCGTGTTCGGGGTCTGCGACGGCCTTGCCATCGTGTCGGAGAACGGCATCATGCAGCGGCGTACCCCCGACGCCGTGAGGAGCCGGACCATGGCGGCGTTCGAGGCCCTGTTGTCGATCGGGCTGGCGATCGCCTACATCCTGGCCGGCCCGGTGCTCACGCTCGTGGGTCCCCATGTCGTGTATCGGATCGGCGGGATCACCGCGCTCGCCGCCGCGATCATCCTGGTGCCGCTGCTGCGCCTTGTGCCTCCGCGTGGGTCCACGACGGAGCCCTCCGGTGACCCGAGTGCCCAGACCGTCTGAACGACGATTCAGCGCCCGAGAAGCGCCGTTGCGCTGCAGCGTCGCTGAACACCGTTCAGATGGGGCTGGCTTGCCTTGAACAACGGTTCAGGAGTACCGTGACCTGCGGTCCGCCCCGAACGGAGGAACCCGGATGAACCGGTACCACGCCATCGTGATCGGCGGTGGTCATAACGGCCTGGTGGCCGGCGCATACCTGGCGAAGTCCGGTGCCAGGACGGTCGTACTCGAGGCCCGCCACAAGGTGGGCGGCGCCGCCGACACGATGGCCCCATGGCCCCAGGCCCCCGAGTTCAAGGTCACCACCCTCAGCTACGTGATGAGCCTCATGCCCGACACGATCCTGCGCGATCTCGAGTTGGCCCGCCATGGGTATCGCGTGCACGCAACCGGTCCTTACTTCCTCCCGTTCCCGGACGGCCGCTGCATCGTCCAATACGACGACGACGCGAAGGCCAACTACGACTCGTTCGCGCAGTTCTCCAAGCACGACGCCGACGCGATCGAGCAATGGGACGCCTGGATCGGCGGTCTGGCCGATGTGCTCGGACCGATGTTGATGTCGATCCCGCCCAAGATCGGGTCCAAGGCCCCCGGCGACCTGTGGGAACAGCTGCGCCTGGCGTGGCGGTTCAGGGGGCTGGACGTCAAGACGATCGGCGACGTGACGCGGCTGATGACGATGAGCGTCGTCGACCTGCTCGATCGCTTCTTCGAGTCCGACCAGGTCAAGACCGTGATGGCGCTCAACGGCCTGATCGGCACCTGGGCCGGCCCCTACGAGCCCGGGACCGGCTACGTCATGGCCCACCACTCGATCGGTGACGTGGGCGACGGGCACCTGGGCGCGTGGGCGGTGCCCGAGGGCGGGATGGGCGCGGTGAGCGATGCGATCGCCTCGAGCGCCACCGAGCTGGGCGCCGAGATCCGCACGAACGCGCGGGTGGAGCGCGTGCTCATCCAGAACGGTCGAGCGACCGGAGTCGTGCTCGAGGGGGGCGAGGAGCTCCACGCCCCGATCGTCGTGACCGCCGTGCACCCGAAGATCACGTTCCTGGAGCAGATCGATCGGCACGAGCTGCCGTCGGAGTTCGTCACCGACATCGAGAACTGGTCGAGCCGCAGCGGCGTCGTGAAGATCAACTGCGCGCTGGATCGAGCTCCCGTGTTTACCGCGATGCCCGAGCTCACCGATCTCACCGGCGGGTTCGAGCTGGCGCATTCGGTCGCCTACCTCGAGACGGCCTTCGAGGAGGCCCGCGCCGGCCGCCCATCGACCGCGCCGTTCAGCGACGGGGTCATGCCGACGGTCTACGACCGCACGCTGGCGCCCGAGGGCGCCCACGTGATCTCGCTGTTCACCCAGTGGGTGCCCCACGAGTGGAGCCAGGCGCCGCACACCGACGAGCTCGAGGCCTACGCCGACCGGGTGATCGCCGGCTACGACGAGATGGCGCCCGGGTTCGCCGACTCGGTGCTGCATCGACAGGTCATCGGGCCGCACGAGATGGAGCAGGGGTGGGGCCTGATCGGCGGCAACATCTTCCACGGGGAGCTGTCGGCCGAGCAGCTGTTCCACATGCGCCCGGCTCCGGGCTACGCAGACTATCGCTCGCCGATCGGGGGGCTCTATCAGGCGTCGAGCGCCACACACGGGGGGGGCGGCGTCTGCGGCATCCCCGGATACAACGCGGTCCGACAGATCAAAGCCGACCACAGGCGAGGCCTGGGGTCCAGGAAGGGGTAAGCACCGATGCCCGAGCAGAACGCTTCGTTCCCGTTCTATTTCGCCAGCTGGTACAAGAAATCGCCGTACTTCGCGCGAACCGTCGAGGCGGGCGCCACGAGCTGGGACCTGTACAACCACATGCTGATCCCCACGCTGTACGACGACGACGTCAAGGAGTATTGGCACCTCCTGGAGCACGTCACGCTGTGGGACGTGGCCGTCGAGCGCCAGGTCGAGATCAAGGGTCCCGACGCGGCGAGGTTCACCCAGTTGCTGACGCCGCGCGATCTGTCGCAGACGCAGGCCGAGCAGTGCAAGTACGTGCTGATCTGCGCGCCCGACGGGGGGATCGTGAACGACCCGATCCTGCTCAAGCTGGCCGACGACCATTTCTGGCTCTCGATCGCCGATTCGGACACGCTCCTCTATGCCCTCGGCGTGCAGGCCTTCGCCGGGCTCGACGTCGAGATCGGCGAGCCCGACGTGTCCCCGCTGCAGATCCAGGGGCCGAAGTCGCGCCCGCTCGTCCGCAAGCTGTTCGGCGACGACGTGGCCGATCAGCGCTACTACTGGCACAAGCAGACCGACCTGAACGGCATCCCGGTCGTCGTGTCGCGGACCGGGTGGAGCGCCGAGCTCGGGTACGAGGTATATCTGCGCGACTCGGCGCACGCGCACGACCTGTGGGACGCGATCATGGCGGCCGGTGAGGAGTTCGAGATCCGGGCGATCGCGCCGAGCGATCAGCGTCGGATGGAGGCCGGCATCTTCAATTACGGCAACGACATGGACGTCACGAACAACCCGTTCGAGATCACCGGGCTCGAACGGCTCGTCGAGCTGGACAACGACAACGAGTTCGTCTCCCGAGACGCGCTCACCCGCGTCCGCGACGACGGCGTGTCCCGCAAGCTGGTGGGCGTGACGATCGACGGCGAGCCGCTCGGGATGTGGCTCGAGGACTTCTGGCCCGTGGTGGAGGGCGGCGAGAAGGTCGGACGACTCGTGAGCGCGTCGTACTCGCCGCGCCTGGAGTTCAACATGGGCTACGCGTGGGTGCCGATCGGGCGGGCGTCCGAGGGGACGCGCGTGGAGATCGACTCACCCGAGGGGCCGATGACGGCCACGGTGACGGCGCTACCGTTCCTCGACCCCAAGAAGGAGATCCCCGCCGCCGTGTGATCCGCCGTACCCTTCGGGTCGTGGCGCACGGAGAGCTCGACTGGCTGGAGGGATCGCCCGAGGGGCGCGCGTGGCTGGCGGCGCTGCCGGCCGCCGTCGAGGCCTGCGCGCGGCGCTGGGATCTCGAGGTGGGGGAGCCCTTCGCCTACGCGGTCGAGAGCCTGGCGATGCCGGTCGTGCGCCGGGGCGACGGGGCTCGGCTCGTACTCAAGGTGCGGTTCGTTGGACGTGAGAACGCGCTCGAGGGCGAGGCGCTTCGTGCGTGGGACGGCCGCGGCGCGGTCCGGTTGATCGATGAGGCCCCCGAGCACGGCGCGCTGCTTCTGGAACGGGCGGAGCCCGGGCATGCGGTGTCGACGCTCGAGCCCGACGCCGCCCTCGAGGCGGTGATCGCGCTCCTGCCACGGCTATGGGTTCCCGCCTCGGCCCCGTTCCGTCCGCTGGCCGCCGAGGCTGTCGAGCTGCGGGATGAGCTCACCTCCGATTGGGAGCGCACCGGGCGCACCGTCGACCACCACCTCGTCCGTGCCGCCCTCGACGCCTTCGAGGAGCTTTCCGTGTCGCAAGGCGAGCAGGTTCTCGTGAACCAGGATCTGCACGCCGACAACGTGGTGGCGGCCGAGCGGGAGCCGTGGCTGGTGATCGATCCCAAGCCGCTGGCCGGCGAACGGGAGTTCGGCGTGGTCGCGTTCGTGCGGGGGAGCGAGCTCGGTCACACCCCCGAGGCGGTGCGGCATCGGCTCGACCGTGTGAGCGATGAGCTCGGCCTCGATCGGGAACGGGTGCGCCGCTGGACGCTCGCGCACACCCTGGCCTGGGGGTTCGACGACGAGCCCATCGCCGAGCACGTCGAGACCGCCACGTGGCTGATGGACGCGAGATGATGGGAGACGTGGACACGCTCACCGGACAACTCCTGATCGCCGGGTCGGCGATGTTCGACCCCCACTTCCGTCGGGCCGTCGTCCTGGTCGGCCAGCACGACGAGGACGGCGCGGTCGGCGTCGTGCTCAACCGTCCGTTGGACATCCCCGTCCGCGACGCCGTTCCCGAGCTTGGCGCCCTCGTCGGGCCCGACGACGTGGTGCTCGAGGGCGGGCCCGTGCGGGAGGAGGGCGTCGTCGTCGTCGCGGAGTTCTCTGACCCGTCCCGCGCCGAGATCCTCGCCTTCGGCGCGGTGGGGTTCCTGCCGCCCGAGAGCGAGGACGACATCGCGACGGCGATCGTGCGGGCGCGGGTGTTCGCAGGATATGCGGGATGGGGTCCCTCCCAGCTCGAGGCCGAGATGGAGGAGGACTCGTGGATCGTCGAGCCGGCGATGCCTGGCGATGTGTTCCATCCCGATCCGCGGCACCTGTGGGAAGATGTCTTGCGGCGCAAAGGACCCCAGTACGACATGCTGCGGCTCATGCCGGTGGATCCCTCGATGAACTAGGCGGTTGCAGCGGTGTCACGCGCAGGGCATGCTCCCCGCATGGATGAGGTCCCCCTCGACCGGGCGTCGTTGATGCGCTCGGCGGGCGAGTTCGGCGCCTCGTTCGGGCTGCCGCCCGAGGCCTACACCTCGGCCGACGTGCTCGGCTGGGAACGGCGCCGTTTCTTCGAGCCGTCCTGGACCTGCCGGGGGCGCGCCGGCCGCCACGGTCTTCCCGGGCGATGCGATCGAGCGTGGCGGGTGGGGGTTCACGCGTGGCGATCCCGCGGGCATCGACGCACGACCTGCAGTTCGGCAACCTGTGGGAGCACCTGGCGCCTTACGAACCCGAGCGCCTGAGGGTCGCGGCCCGCCACTCCTACGAGGTGGCGGCGAACTGGAAGCTGATCCACGAGAACTTCCAGGAGTGCTACCACTGCTCGGAGATCCATCCCGAGCTGTGCCGCGTCACGCTGCCCGACAGCGGGTACTCGATCGACATCACGGGGCTCTACGTCGCCGGCCCGATGGATCTGTACGACGGGGTGGAGACGATGTCGCTCGACGGGCGCTCGGGCGGGGTGCCGCTCCGGGGACTCTCGGGCCGGCAGTTGCGCGAGGTCGGGTACTTCGGCGTCTTCTGGAACCTGCTGATCAGTCCTCACCCCGACTACGTGCTCACGCACCGCCTCGAAGCCCTGGCCCCCGATCGCACGTTCGTCGAGTGCGAGTGGCTCTTCCCGCCCGAGGCGTTCGACCTGGACGGGTTCGATCCCGCGTACGCGGTGGAGTTCTGGGACGTCACGAACCGAGAGGACTGGAAGGCCTGCGAGTCGCTGCAGCGCGCCGTGACCTCGCGAGGCTACCGGCCCGGGCCGATGTCGACGGCGTGGGAGGCGGGCGTTCACATGCAGGTGCGACTGATCGCCGACGGATACCTTCGCGGAGCCGTGACCCGGCGGCCACCGACTCCCGAGATCGCGTTCGTGCCGAGGTACGAGGCCCTGCGCGGCCCATGACCTCGGGCCCCTTGTCCTTCGATCGCGCGGCCGAGTACTACGACGAGACCCGCGCCATCGACGACGAGGCCCTGGAACGTACGATCGATCTGCTCGCAGGGGAGTTCGCCTTCGCCGATCGGGTCCTGGAGATCGGGGTCGGCACGGGCCTCCTGGCGCTGCCGCTCGCGGCCCGCGGTGTGGAGCTGGTGGGGTTGGACGTGTCGTTCCCCATGATGCGCAAGCTCGTCGACAAGTCGTCCGCCCGCCCGCCGCTCGCCTTGATCCGCGGCGACGCGACCCGGCTGCCCCTGCGTGATGGCGCGATGAGTGGGGCCTACGCGAGATGGGTCCTCCACCTGATCCCCGCCTGGCGCGACGCGGTCGCGGAGCTCTGTCGCGTGGTGCGCTCCGGCGGCTCGATCTTGATCGAGCCCGGGGGCTACACCGGGCGGTGGCACGACGTCTGGATCCGGTTCCAGGAGATCGCCGGCGACCACATGGGGACGGTCGGCCTCGATGTCCGCGCCGGCCTCGGCGAGCTCGACGAGGCGTTCACGGAAGCCGGAGCGGCTCCGCGCGAGCTTCCGCCGACGATGGTGACGGATGCGGTCACGCTGGCCGAGTTCTTCGACCGGCTCCGCCGACGCCGGTACTCGTGGACCTGGAACGTGCCCGACGACGTGTTGGAGGACGCGATCGTCGAGGTAAGCGAGTGGGCCGAGGCACGTTGGGGGCCGCTCGATCGTCCCCTCGAGTCGGCGCACCCGATGATCTGGCGTGCCTACGACCTCGCCTGAGGGCGGCCGGCGGTCCTCGCCGGTATCCTGAGAGGCCACCACCGGGCGCGGCGAGCGCGCCCGGCGACGCCAGGAGGTCCGACGGTGCCGATCGCCGAGGTCGACAAGATCTGGATGAACGGCGAGCTGGTGCCTTGGCACGAGGCCAAGGTGCACGTGCTCAGCCACGCCCTCCATTACGGCAGCGGCGTCTTCGAGGGCATGCGGTGCTACGAGACCGACCGAGGTCCCGCGGTGTGGCAGCTCGACGCCCACCTCGACCGGCTCTACGGGTCGGCCGCGATCTACTTCATGGACATCCCGTATTCCAAGGACGAGCTGGCCGCCGCGACCAAGGAGACGATCCGGGCGAACGCCCTGAGCGCCTGCTATATCCGCCCGATCGCGATCCGCGGATACGGTGAGATCGGCGTGAGCCCGCTGGCCAACCCCATCGACGTGTCGATCGCGGCGTGGCCGTGGGGGGCGTACCTCGGTGAAGAGGCCCTCGAGCAGGGCGTCCGGGTCAAGGTGTCGTCGTGGCGCCGGATCGATCAGAACGCCCTCCCGTCGGCGGCCAAGGCCACCGGGGGATACCTCAACTCGATCCTGGCCAAGGTGGACGCGATCAAGACCGGACACGACGAGGCGATCCTGCTCAACCCCGAGGGATACGTCGCCGAGGGGTCGGGCGAGAACGTGTTCGTCGTGGACCGCGGCGTGATCGCGACGCCGCCCACCGGCATGGGATGCCTGGCGGGCATCACGCGAGGCGCCGTCATCGCGCTCGCGCGAGACCTCGGCTACGAGGTGGTTGAGCGAGGGCTCGTTCGCACCGACCTGTATCGCGCCGATGAGGTGTTCTTCACGGGGACGGCCGCCGAGATCACCCCGATCCGCGAGGTGGACGATCGCACGGTCGGCACCGGCCAGCGCGGTCCGGTCACCAAGGAGCTGCAGGGTGCGTTCTTCGCCGCCACGAGGGGCGAGAACGCGGATCATCCGGACTGGCTCTCCTACCTCGACGCCTGAGGTCGCTCGTTGCGCGCAAGGACATCCGGGCCCACGAGGGGTAGTCTGCGGCACGCATGACCGATCCCTACCGCCTCCCGCGCACGGTCGTTCCGTCCCGGTACGACCTGACGATCGAACCGGACCTTGCGTCCGCGACGTTCGTCGGGCGGGCCGAGATCGCCGTCACCGTGCACGAGCCGGTGACCGACGTCGTCTGCAACTCGCTCGAGCTCGAGCTGTCCGACGCCTCGTTGTCCGACGCCGAGGGAACGGCGGTGTCGGCGGTGGCGATCGCCGTCGACGATGAGCTCGAGCGCGCCACGATCAGCTTCGATCGCGCGCTCGAGCCGGGGGATCACGTGCTGCATCTCGTCTTCCGCGGTGTTCTGAACGATCAGTTGCACGGCTTCTACCGCTCCACCTACACCGACGCCGAGACGGGGGAGTCACACACGATCGCGACCACCCAGTTCGAGTCGACCGATGCGCGGCGGGCGTTCCCCTGTTGGGACGAGCCGGACCTGAAGGCGACGTTCGGGGTGACGCTGGTCGTCCGCGAGGGCCTGCTCGCGCTCACGAACGGCCCGGAAACGGCACGCGAGTCGCTCGGCGACGGCCGCGTGCGGATCCGCTACGCCGACACGATGGTGATGTCGACCTACCTCGTGGCCTTCGTGGTCGGACGGCTCGAGATCACCGAGCCCATCGATGCCGACGGCGTGCCCGTCCGGATCGCGCACGTCCCCGGGAAGGGGCACCTGACCGCGTTCGCGCTGGAGGCCGCCGCCTTCTCCCTGCGATTCTTCCGCGAGTACTACGACATCGCGTACCCGGATGCGAAGGTGGACATGATCGCGCTCCCCGACTTCGCGCAGGGTGCGATGGAGAACACCGGGTGCATCACCTACCGCGAATCGCTCCTGCTCGCCGATCCCGAGCACGCGACGCAGCCCGAGCTCGAGGACATCGCCGACGTCGTGGCGCACGAGCTGGCCCATCAGTGGTTCGGCAACCTGGTCACGATGCGCTGGTGGAACGGCATCTGGCTCAACGAGGCGTTCGCGACGTTCATGGCGCTGCTCGTGGTCGACGCCTTCCGCCCCGACTGGGAGGTGTGGGTGTCCTTCTCCCGCCAGACATCCGTTGCCAAGGAGGTGGACGCCCTCCACAGCACCCGGCCGATCGAGTATGAGGTCCGTTCGCCCGCGGATGCGCAGGGCATGTTCGACGTGCTCACGTATCAGAAGGGCGGGGCCGTCCTTCGGATGCTCGAGCGCTACCTCGGGGCCAAGCTGTTCCGTGACGGCATCCGCGGCTACCTGAAGGCCCACGAGCACGGCAACACCGAGACCCACGACCTGTGGGATGCCATCGAGGCCGCCAGCGGCGAACCGGTCCGTCGGATCATGGACTCCTGGATATGGCAGGGCGGGCTCCCGCTGCTCGCCGTCACCTCGTCCGACGCGGGGGTCGAGGTGTCGCAATCTCGCTTCTTCGCCGACGGGTCCGCCGACGACACCATGTGGGACGTGCCGCTGCGCGTGCGGGCGACCGACGGTACCGAGACCTCGGCATTGATCGGGCCCGATCCCGTGGCCCTCGCCGAACCGCCCGACGCCGTGGTCGTGGCCAACGGGTCGTCCAGCAGCTTCGTGCGGGTCCACTACGACGAACGACTGCTCGACCGGATGCGGGGCCACCTGTCAGACCTGTCGGCGATCGAGCGGTACGCGCTCGTCGACGATCTGTGGGCCTCCGTGGCGTCCGGACGCGCGAGTGTGATCGATTACCTCGAACTGGCCGCCGGGTTCGCCGACGAGGAGGACGTGTCGGTCTGGCAGGCGTTGCTGACCGGTCTCGGGATCTGCGATCGCTTCGTGAACGGGGAGCCGCGTGAGGCCTATCGTGCGTTCGTCCGCGGGCTCGTCGGCCCCTCGCTCGCACGGCTCGGGTGGGACCCCGACGCCGGTGAATCAGATCGGCGCCGGACCCTGCGTGGAGCGCTGCTGCAGGGGATGGGGATCCTCGGTGCGGACCCCGGCGTGGCGGCGATGGCCCGCGAGTTCGAGGCGGAGGGCCGCGGGGGAGGGGATATCGATCCGGCGCTCGCGGCGGCCTCGGTGGCGGTCGTCGCCACCGTGGGCGACGACGACGACTACGAGCGCTTCGCGCAGATCGCGACGGGGGCCGGAACCCCACAGGAACAGGTCCGGTACATGATGGCCCTGCCCCTGTTCTCGGACCCCGCGCTCCTCGACCGCACGATGCACAGCGCCCTCGGAGGCCCGCTGCGGGCGCAGGATGCGCCGTTCGTGATCGGTCGTTCGATCGCGAACCGCGACGTCGGCGACCGGGCCTGGACGTTCGCGAAGGAACACTGGGACGAGCTGACCGAACGGTTCGCGCCGACGCTGTGGGTGAGGTCCGTGGATGGCGTCCGATTCCTCACGGCGCCCGAGGATGTCGAGGACGCCGAGGCGTTCTTCGAGGCCCATCCGATCCCGCAATCCGCGCGCAACCTGCGCCAGATGCTCGATCGTCAGCGGATACTGGCGGCGCTGGGCGAGCGGGCAGCACCCGAGCTCGCGGCTCACTTCGACCGAGCCTGAGCCTTCCGCTCCGCACCCGCGGCTTGACAGTCCGCGGCCGACGCCCATACCGTTCGGGAGCGAACGAGTTTGGTTTCGCAGCACCGGCGAGGAGGATCGATCACGGGCGACAGCACCGTCGTGGAGGGCGTCGAGGTCGCCACCGGCCACTGGATCGGCGGCGCGCGCGTGTCCTCGGACCGAACCTTCGCCGACGTCTCGCCGATCGACGAGCGTCGCATCGCCGAGGTGGCGCGGGGCGGGGCCGATGAGGCCGCCGAGGCCGTGACCGCTGCCCGCGCGGCCACGACCTCATGGGGGGCGACGGCTCCCGCCGAGCGGGCCCTCGTGCTCCATCGCATCGCCGACGGCGTCGAGGCCCGGGTGCCCGAGCTGGCCGCCGTGGAGACCCGCGACAACGGCTCGCTGTTGCGATCGATGCGCAGTTCGGTCATGCCGCGAGTGGCTCGCAACTTCCGGTTCTTCGCCGATCAACTGCTGGCGCTGGAGACCGGCACGAGCGACTACGAGGGCTTCGCGCAGCGCACGGCCTGGGACCCGGCAGGCGTGACCGCCGTGATCACGCCCTGGAACGCGCCGCTGATGCTCGCCACGTGGCGGGTCGCGCCGGCGCTGGCGGCCGGCAACAGCGTGGTGCTCAAGCCGCCGGAGTGGGCGCCGCTGACGGCCTCGCTGCTGGCCGACATCACACGTGAAGCCGCGCTGCCCGATGGCGCCTTCAACGTGCTCCAGGGGATCGGTGAGGAGGCCGGCGCGGCGCTCGTCGCGCACCCGGGTGTCGACAGGGTCGCGTTCACCGGCAGCGTGCCGACCGGGCGCCTCGTCGCCGCCGCGGCCGGTGCCAACCTGACCCCGGCCTCGCTCGAGCTCGGGGGGAAGTCTCCGTTCGTGGCGTTCGCCGACGCCGACATGGACGCCGTCGTACGCCAGGCAGTGAACCAGTTCGACAACGCCGGTCAGGTGTGTCTGGCGGGCACCCGCCTGCTGGTCGAGGCGTCCATCGTCGATGAGTTCCTCGATCGGTTCACTCAGGCGGCGGCCGAGATCGTGCAGGGAGACCCGCGCGAAGAGCCGACCGGCATCGGCCCGCAGATCACCCGGGAGCACTTCGAGCGAGTCGACGGCTTCGTCCGGAGGGCGATCGATGCGGGTGCCTCGGTGGCGTTCGGCGGCGGCCCGAACGACGACCTGGGCGGCCTCTACTACCGCCCCACGCTGTTCACCGACCCGTCGCCGGGTTCGGAGATCCTCACCCAGGAGGTGTTCGGCCCGGTCCTCACGCTGCAGTCGTTCTCCGAGGAGGACGAGGCCGTGGCGATGGCCAACGACACCGAGTACGGCCTGGCCGCCATCCTCTACACCGGGGACCCGGATCGCGCCACGCGGGTGAGCGATCGGCTCGTGGCCGGGACCGTATGGGTGAACTGCTTCTTCGTGCGCGACCTGTCGGCCCCGTTCGGCGGCTCCCGCCATTCCGGGATCGGCCGGGAGGGCGGCGTGTGGAGCTTCGACTTCTATGCCGACGTCAAGAACGTTTGCATGGCCCAGTGGCCGGCAGACGACGAGCAAGGAGGACACGATGGGTGAGATCGTCGGCGCGGGGCTGGTGGCGCACGTCCCCACCATCATGCTGCCGCAGGAGACGCGGCTGGAGATCAACGACGGCAACGAGATCACGCTCGTACCGGGCCTTCGCCGCATGCGATCGGAGTGCCTGGACCGGCTGCGACCCGACACGGTGATCGTGTTCGATACCCACTGGGAGTCGACGTTCGAGCACATCGTCACAGCGCATCAGCGTCGCTCGGGCCATTTCACGAGCCATGAGCTGCCGCGGGGGATGGCCGGCATCCCGTACGACATGCCCGGCGACCCCGATCTCGCGAAGCTGATCGCCGCCCAGGCCGACGGACGCGACGACACCTGGATCCTCGCCAGCGACGATCCGTACCTGCCGATCTTCTACGGCACCGTGAACATCTGGACCTACCTCGGCGATCCGGACACCCGGTGGATCAGCGTGGCGATCAACCAGACCTGTACGACGGAGGACTTCCTCCTGCTCGGAGAGCTGATCGGCGATGCCGTGCGCCAGAGCGACCGACGAACGGTCCTCCTGGCGTCCGGTGGCATGACCCACCGGTTCTTCGGGTTCCGGGAGCTCCGTCACCGCGAGAGTTCCGCCGCGCCCGAGAACATCTTCAACCTCGAGTCGTACGAGGCGGACCAGCATGTGCTGAAGATGCTGACCGAGGGCGACCACGCGGGCGTCATCGACTGGATGCCCGAGTACCGCAGGGCCGCGCCGGAGGGCAAGTTCGGCCACTACCTGATGATGGCCGCCGGGATCGGCGGCGCGAGGTGCCAGGCGCCGGGTGAGCTGTTCAGCGAATACGAGGCGTCCGTCGGCACCGGCCAGGCACACGTCTGGTTCGAGCGCCCGGCCGATGGCTGGACGGGCGCCGGCGCGGCCTGATCGCGTCGGCTAGCCGGTCCGGTCGCCCACGATCGCGAAGCGCTCCAGCGCGCTGACGGTCGCCGTCACCTGCTCGGGGCTGATCGCGACCGGGCGGGCCATCGGCGGGAACAGGAGCCACACGAGCGACCCGCCCATGTGCCGGATCACAGGGCGGCCGTCGGGGTCGACCCGGACCTGCTCGAAGTGCACCTCGGCGATCCGCGTCGCCAGGTCGCGGTCGGCGCCGAGTCGCTCGGCGAGGCCGGCCGCCTCGGGGTCGCCGCGCTTCGGCCGGAAGGCCACGCCCCGCATCCTCACGGTGCCCTGGCCCTTGGCGTTGACGCCGGCCGTCTCGGGGAACACACGCCTCGCCGTCGAGACCTCCATGGCGAATGCGCCGCCGAAGATCCGGCCGCCGGTGGGTACGAGCGACAGGCGCAGGGTCTCTCGTCCCTCGGCCTCCAGGCGAGCACCCAGATCGCCTCGGCGGGCGACCTTGCGGTAGCCGAGCGCCTCGAACGCCTCGATGTCGCGCGCGAGGACGGCGCCCGCCCGACGACGGGCCCGCCTCCGCATCGTCGTCGGCCCCGGCCCCTAGCCGCGGCCCTCCTCGTGTGCCTCCGGCATGACCTCGGCGATCCTGTCCGTTTCTTGGTACACCTCGCTCAGTGGCACCCGCTTGAACATCGCGCCCTTGTAGGTCACGCCGTTGTAGATCAGCGAGAACACGATCGACACGGCGAGGAACCACCCGAAGTTCTTGTAGATATTCGTCTCGATCTCCGGCACCGGGAACACGTTCAACGCGGCGATCACGAGCGCGATGATGCCGAGGATCTGCGGCACCGGGAACAGCGGGGACCGGTACGGACGCCGGGCGTCCTTCTCGGTCATCCGCAGGACGATCACCGTGATGTGGATGATGATGTACGCCAGACCCCAGCCCGAGCACGCCGGCCAGGATCAGCTCGATGAACCCACCCTCGAGCGTCTGATCGGTCACGTTCAGCCAGATCGGCGGGATCGACACCAGCACGATGCCGACAGCGGGGGCGCGGGTCCCCGGTGTGAGGTATCCCAGCGCCTTGGGGAGCTGCCTCTCCTGCGACATCCCGTAGATGATCCGGGGGACGCCGGCCGCCACCGCGTTGAGCGTCGAGATCGTGGCCAGGACCGAGAGGATCCCCATCCAGTACTTGCCGGTGTCCCCGAAGATCTCGATCGCCACGTTCATGTTCGTGATCTGTGTGGGGTCGCCCAGCACGTCGAGCGGGATGTAGCGGGTCGACGCGATGCCCCACAGGAACATCGGCACGGCGACCAGGCTGAGGCCGATGAACATGCCCCAGGGGATCTGCTTGGAGGGCTCGCTCAGCTCCTCGGCCAGCGGGCAGGTGTACTCGACGCCGACGAACGTGAAGACCGCCAGCGCGAGCAGGGAGATGAGCAGGTCCCAATCGAAGGGGACCGACGGGAGCGCCGAGCTCACGGGATCGCCGACGCCTGCGAGGCCGGCGAGGCCGAAGACCAGCAGCGATGCGGCAAGGATGAACGTCAGGGGCACCTCGATCGCGGCGAAGGCCTTCACCCCCAACAGGTTCACGATCGCGATGGCGACCACGATGATCGTGACCCAGAGCTTGAAGCCACCTGGCAGGTCGAGGAACGCGGGGTCCGACAGGATCGTGGCGGACAGGAACGCCTCAGAGGATCCCGGGAAGATCACGATCGCGAAGTAGCCGACGAACACGGTGACGGTCGCGAAGAAGGGCCCGAGCCCCGCGCGGACGTACTCGTTCATCGAGCCGGCCTTCGGGATCATCGTGGCGAGCTCGGAGAAGCTCATGATCTGGAAGTACATGACGACCAGGGCGATCACCATGGCGTACAGCCCGATCCAGCTCGCCGCGTAGAGCTGCGGCACCGTCACCATGACGGTGGTGGCGAGGATCAGCCCGAACGTGGCGCTGATCGCGGTCGGCAGTCCGATGGACCCGGTGCGCAGACCACCATCTGTCGATGTGGTGGACATCCGTTCCCCCCTCCGAACTCGTTCGGTAGCAAATGTTCGCCCGCTGGGACGACCCGTGTCAAGCCGGGGCGGAGCCCCGCGGCCGTCCCCGACGCTGGTCGGACGGCTACCATCCCCGCGTATGGATGAGCGCGACGATCCGCTCCGGCTCGACGCCCCGCGCGAAGAGGCGCTCGCGCATGCCGCGTCGCTGGTGGCCGAGGCCTGGAGGAGCTTCGACAGCTTCCGGCCGGAGGAGCCGCCCGTCGACGAGCGCGTCCGCGAGATGCTCACGTCCGGGTTGCCCGAGTCGCCTATGCCGGTCCACGAGGTCCTCGACGACGCGGCCCGCATCCTCGACGAGTCGATCGCGCAGGCCCGCCCTCGCTACTTCGCCTTCATCGGCTCGAGCGGCCTGGAGGCGGGCACGCTCGCCGACCTGCTCGCCCACACCTACGACATCAACCTGGCGGTCGACGCCCGGGCGGCGACGCAGATCGAGGACCAGTCGGTGCGGTGGGTCGCCGAGTTCATCGGTTTCCCGGCCTCGGGTGGCGCGTTCACGAGCGGCGGGACGATCAGCAACGTGTCGGCGCTGGCCGCCGCTCGTGAGCGGGCCCTCCCGGGATCTCGCCACACGGGCCTCGGACGGCGCGAGTGTGCCGTCTACTGCTCCGAGGAGGTGCATTACTCGGTGACACGGGCCGTGGAGCTGCTGGGGATCGGGTCCGACCGGCTCCGAGCCATCGCGCTGGACGGGTTGCGCCGCATGCGTCCGGATGCTCTCGCCGAGGCGATCGACGCCGACATCGCGGCGGGCATCACGCCGATCGCCGTGGTCGCCACCGCGGGCACGACGCTCACGGGGGCGATCGATCCGATCGACCAGATCGCCGACGTGTGCGCCGATCGTGGCGTCTGGCTCCACGTCGACGGCGCGTACGGGCTCCCCGCCGCCTCGGCCCCCTCGCGCGATCGCGACTTCGCGGGGCTGGATCGTGCCGACTCGTGTTCGGTGGACGCCCACAAGTGGATGTACCTGCCGAAGGCCTGCGGGCTCGTGTTGGTGAGGGATGCCGAGGCGCTCGCGTCGGCGTTCGCGCACGAGCAGGGGTACCTGCCCCACCAGCGGCACGAGCTGCACGCGGCGGACATCACCCTCGAGTACTCGCGACCCTTCCGGGCGCTCAAGCTCTGGCTGGCGATGCGCACGCACGGGGCCGAGCAGTTCCGAGCCGCGATCGGCCGGAACCTCGCGGAGGCCGAGCTCCTCTACCGGCGCGCCCAGGCGGCCGAGGATTTCGAGGTGCTCGAGGCGGTGCCGCAGCTGTCGATCGTCCCCCTGCGACACGCGCCGCCCGGGATCGGCGACGCCAGCGTCCACAACGAGCGGCTTGTGAGGGCGATACAGGATGACGGACGGATCTACCTGTCCTCCGCGCTGATCGACGGCGAGGTGTGGCTGCGCCCATGCATCGTCAACTACCGGACCACCGAGGCCGACGTCCTGGCGATCCTCGACGTCGCCCGGGAGCTCGGCGAGCGCATCGCGGGGGCGGCGGCGTGAGCGACGACCGGCTGCTGCCCGCCGAGCGCAAGGTCCTCGACGAGCTCGGTCATCTGCAGCTCGATTTCCGTGCGATGTGGGCCATCTCGAACCTGTTCCGCAGCTCGGCCGCGATACGCCGGCACATGGAGGCCAAGGTCCTGGCGGCCGACCGGCTCTCCTGGACCTCCTTCGTCGCCCTGTGGGTCCTGTGGGTGTGGGGCGAGATGGAGGCACGTGACTTCGCCGCCGCCGTGGGGATCAGTCGCCCGACCGCCACCGGGGTCATGACGACGCTCGAGGGACGCGGGTTCGTGCGACGGCGCAAGGACGCCAAGGACGGGCGCATGGTGCTCGTCACCCTCACGCCGCGAGGACAGGACAAGATCGAACAGCTGTTCCCGACGTTCAACGCGGAGGAGTCGGCCGTGGCGGCGCTGCTTTCCCCCGAGCAGCAGGAGGACCTCGCCTCGATGCTCCGGGCGCTGCTGCGTGCCGTCGACCGCAACGGTCAGCGCGGCGATTAGGTAGTCTGCGTCAGACTAGTTCGACGATATCCGCACCGGCATCCGCTTGATCCCGTTGACGAAGTTGGAACGGATCCGCTCAACGGGCCCGACCAGCTCGACCGAGTCCAGCCGTGGGATCAGCTCTTGGAACAGGATCCTCGTCTCGAGCCGTGCGAGGTGGGCCCCCAGACAGAAGTGGGGTCCGCCCGGGCCGAACGTGACGTGATCGTTGGGCGTGCGGGTGACGTCGAACGCGTCGGCATCGGGGAACTCACGCTCGTCGCGGTTCGCGCTGACGTACCACGTCACGACCTTGTCGCCGGCCGCGATCGCCTGGCCGCCCAGCTCGGTGTCGCGGGTGGCCGTGCGGCGGAAGTGCATGACCGGTGTGGCCCAGCGGAGGATCTCTTCGGTGGCGTTGGGGATCAGCGACGGATCCTCCTTGAGCAGCCGCAGCTGCTCGGGATGCTCGAGCAGCGCCAGCAAGCCGCTCGTGATCGTGTGCCGCGTCGTTTCGTTCCCCGCGATCATCAGGAGCGAGAAGTAGTTGTGGAAGTCGGCCTCGCTGAGGATGCCCTCGTCCTGGGCGACGACGAGGGCGCCGATCACGTCGTCGCTCGGACTCCCCTCGCGCAGCTCGCGCTGCCGGTCGGCGTAGGCCCAGACCTCGTATGCGGTGGGGGAGCGGAACGGGAGGAACCGGTAGGCCTCGGTGTCCACCTTGTCGACGACGGCCTTGGACAGCTCGGGGTCCTGGTTCGCGATCATCTGGTCGCCCCACGCGATCAGCTCGGGGGCGTCCTCCTGCGGCACCGTGAAGATCGAACACAGGAACCGGATGGGCAGCTCGCGTGACACCTCGCTCACGAAGTCGAATTCGCCCATGGGCAGTGCACGGTCCAAGACGCCGACGGCGACGTCGCGGATGTAGTCCTCGTATACCCCCACCCCTCGGGCGCTGAACCGGCGCGAGCAGACCTTGCGGAGCTCGGTGTGGCGGGGCGGGTCGGTCTCGAGCATCGTCTTGCGGGCGTGGAGCTGTTCGTCGTCGAGTTCCTCGAGGCCGACGGCTCCTGTCTCCGAGGAGTAGGTCTCCCAGTCCATGTGGACGGCGGTCAGGTGTTCGAACCGCGTGACGGCCCAGAACCCCTGGTTGGGTGAGTCCTCCGGGTGCCAGATCACGGGCGCTTCGTCGCGCAGTCGGGCGAACCACTCGTAGGGCACCCGGTCCACGTAGTTGTCGGGCTGGACGAGATCGATATCGCCCAAGGTCATCGTCATCCGCGCTCCTCCCAGGTGTCGTCGAAGTATTTTGCTCCCGAACGACCCGAGGGGCAAACGCCGGGCTTCACACGACCGGGTCGTAGTCGTCGAAGGCCAAAGACGCCGCGTCGACCGCGAGCGTGCCGCCGTCGGCGAGGATCGCGGCGCCGGTGACGTAGGACGCGTCATCACTCGCGAGGAAGGCCACGCAGGCGGCGATCTCCCCGGGCTCGCCCACGCGGGCCAGGGGGACGTATCGGGTCACCTGCGCGTAGGCCTCGTCTCTGGTGAGCCGATGGGCGGCGGCCAGCTCGTCGGCCGCGTCGTCGCCCATCGCCGTGCGGATCCACCCGGGGCACAGCGCGTTCGCACGGATCCCCGACCGGCCGAAGTCGACGGCGATCGATTTGGCGAGGCCGATCAGCGCCGCCTTCGACGTCACGTATGCGGCGCTCGATGGCGCCGCGACGTGCCCGGACACCGACGACACGAGCACGATCGAGCCGCCCCCGCGCTCGATCAGCCTCGGGATGGCCGCCCGGACGAGATACATCGCGCCCGAGACGTTCACATCCAGCGTATGCGCCCAGGTTTCGTCGCTCACGTCGCCGGCCGACCCTCCGTATCCGAGGCCCGCGTTCGCGACCACGACGTCGAGTCCCCCGTACGAGTTGATGGCCGCCTCGACCACCGCCGTCGCGTGCCCGGGGTCCGCGACGTCACCCTGCACCGCGAGGCCGCCGATGTCCGCCGCGACCTGCTCGATCGTCTCGCGCCGGCGCCCGGTGACGACGACCGAGGCGCCCTCCGACGAGAGCCGTCGAGCGGCGGCCTCGCCGATGCCTGTGCCGCCGCCGCTGACGATCGCCACCTTGTCCGCGAACCGCATGCTGCCTCCCTCGACGTGAGGGGTAGTCTGACGCAATCGCCGTAGCGGCGGCGGGAGGAGACCCGATGGCGAACATGGCGCCCCTACGGAGGGAGGATCATCCGGAACTGGAGGCGCTGTTCCGCCACTACGACGAGACCCTGAGCTTCGTGCCCAACTCGCTGTTCACCATGGCTCGGCGGCCCGAGATCCTCGAGGCCTTCAGCGAGCTCATCACGCAGATCTGGAACAGCGGGACGCTGCCCAAGCCGCTGAAGCCGTTGGTGGGGATCGTGGCGAGCGTCGCCGCGGGCTGCCGGTATTGCCAGGCACACGAGGCCGTCGACGCCCGGATGCGCGGCGTCGAGCCAGAGAAGGTCTCCGCCATCTGGGACTTCGAGCGCTCGCCGTTGTTCGACGACGGCGAACGAGCCGCTCTGCGATTCGCTCGAGACGCCTCGCTCGTGCCCAACGAAGTCACCCCGGCGCACTTCTCAGAGCTGCGTCGACATTGGGACGACGGCCAGATCGTGGAGATCTTGTCGGTGGTGGGGCTGTTCGGATTCCTCAACCGCTGGAACGACTCGATGGCCACCGATCTCGAGGCGACGCCGCTGGGCGTGGCCGCCGATCGCTACGGCGACCGGTGGGAGCCGGGCAAGCACGCGGGCGGCGTCAGTGGAACGGGAGGTAGTACCGCAGCTCCCAGTCGGTGACCTCGTCGGTCGCCGTGTCCTCAACGGCCGCCGCGTAGCGCTCCCACTCCCCGGTCTTGAGGATCGTGAACGCCTCCACCAGCTCGGGCCCCAGCGCCTCGACCATGCGCGCGTCGGCATTGAGCACCTCGAGCGCGTCGATGAGCGTCGCGGGGATGCAGACGTCGGTGTCGGGTTCCCCGCCGACCGGCTGCGGTGGTCTGAGATCCAGCTCGTCCTCGACCCCGAACCGCGCGGCGTTCAGCACCGCGGCGCCCGCGAGATACGGGTTGGCGGCCGCGTCGGCCGTGCGCTGCTCAAGGCGCGTGGCCTGTCCACGGGCCGGCGGCACCCTCACGGATACGCTGCGGTCGTCATGACCCCAGTTCGCCCAGTAGCCGTTCAGCATGTCGGGCATCAGCCGCTTGTAGGCGTTGACATGGGGCGCCATGATCGCTGCCATCCCCGCGTGGTGCTCCAGGAGCCCGGCGATGCATCGACGGGCCAGATCGGAGATCCCCTCGGGGTCCTGTGGGTCGTGGAAGGCGTTGGAGCCGTCGGGCCGGCGGAACGAGAAGTTCACGTGCATCCCGCTGCCGCCTCGATCGCCGAGCGGGCGGCCGATGAAGGTGGCCAGCTTGCCGTTGCGCTCAGCGATCTCGCGGATCAGCAGCCGGAAGATGAAGGCGTCGTCGGCCGATTCGATCGCGTCGTTGTAGCGGATGTTCACCTCGAACGCGGCCTCGTCGTATTCGCTGCCCCAGCTCTCGACGGGGAAGCCGCACTGCAGGGCGGTGCGCACCATGTGGTCGACGCAGCCCGACGGATCGATCGACGTGCCGGTCCCGTAGACGCGATGGCCCGGCAGCGAGATCGGACGCCAGCCGCCGCCCCCGTCGGGCTCCATCAGGTAGAACTCGAGCTCGAAGCTGATCTGAGGCTCGAGGCCCATCGCCTGCCAGGGCTCGACGGCTTGCCGCAGCACATGGCGGGGGTCGATCGGCATCGGTTGGCCCTCGAAGGTGGCGTCGCCGACCCCGACGATCGTTTCGTCCTCCCAGCCCGAGCGGAGCGAGTCCCGGTCGAGGTGGACCTCGATGTCGGGCAGGCCCACGTCGAACTGGGTCTTGGGGATGGGCAGGATCTCGCGATCGTGGGTCAGCGGATACACGCCGATGCAGAAGGCCGCGTGACCGGCCTCCGCGACATCGCCGAACAGGTACTTCCCCCGCTCCATCCCGTGCACGTCGGGGTAGAGGAGCCGGAGCCGCTTGCCGCTGATGTCCATCGCTGCCCCCTTGGATCTCGTCGCGCCACCGTAGTCCCCGCGCGCCGAGTTGCGCACGCGCATCGCCCGGCCGGAAGATACCCTGCCTCGGCAGAGCCCGCGGGCGACGGGGGGGGACGGTGACGTACGGGGAGACCATCACGCTCGAGGATCTCGAGCGTGATCCGCACCCGATCTACGCGCGGCTCCGCGACGAGGAGCCGGTGAGCTTCGTGCCGGCCGTCGGGCTGTGGCTCGTGACCCGGCACGACGACGTGAAGCGCGTCGACCTCGATCCCGAGACGTTCACGGCCGCCACCGTCCCCTCGACCCTGAACCGAACCATGGGGGAGAACATGCTCGGCATGGAGGGTCCCGAGCAGCAGTGGATCCGCGCCATCACCGAGATCCCGTTCCGCCCCCGCGACGTCGAGGAACGAACCACAGGCATGATCCCGCGACTGGCCGACGAGCTGATCGATTCCCTCGTGAGCGACGGCGTGGCCGATCTGTTCCACGCCTACGCGGACCCGATGAGCGTGCGCTCGCTCCGGTTCATGCTCGGCTTAGACGAGGTCCCATGGGAGGACCTGCTGCGCTGGAACGAGGGGTTGATGCCGGGGCTGGCCAACTTCGAGGGCGATCCGGTGAAGCAGGCCCCGGCCGACGAAGCGAGCGAGGCGCTGGGGGCGGCGATCTCGGGCGTCCTCGACCGCCTGGCCCGGGAGCCGGACGGCTCGGTGCTGTCGTGGATGCTCCACCACGAGGAGGACGGCCGCTCGATGTCGCGAGAGCAGATCGTCGCCAACACGAAGCTCATGCTGTCGGGGGGTCTCCAGGAGCCGCGGGACGTGATCGCCCTCACCTTGTGGGCGCTCATGTCGCACCCCGAGGAGTTCGAGGCCGTCCGCGAGGACCGCGCCCTGGTGAAGGGCGCCGTCGAGGAGACACTGCGCTGGGCTGGACCGGTGGGGACCTCGACGCGGCAGACGACGCGGTCGGTGGAGGTGGCAGGGGTCGATCTCGCGGAGGGAGCCCTGATCGGCGCGGTGCTCTCGTCGGCCAATCGCGATCCTCGGCGCTGGACCGACCCCGATCGGTTCGACGTCCACCGCAGGGAGGGCGCCCACCTCGCCTTCGCGGCGGGGACGCATTTCTGCCTGGGCGCCTGGTTCGGCCGATACCTGGCCCGCGTGTCGCTCGATCGCCTCTTGGACCGGCTCCCCGGTCTTGCCCTCGACCCCGACCGCCCGGTGACCCTGTCGGGGTTCGAGTTCCGCGCGCCGGATTCGCTGTGGGTCTCGTGGAAGCCCGCGTGACCCGCCATCCGGCGCGCGCCGAGACCGTGGGTTCGCTCCTGCGGCCGCCCAGGCTGCGCGAGGCGGTGGAGGAGTTCTACGAGCCCGGACACTCCGCCAAGCTCGACGCGGAGCGTCGACGAGATCCGTTGGAGCTCCGGGCGCTCGAGGACGAGTCCATCCGAGAGGCGATCCGGCGACAGGCCGATTGCGGGCTCGACGTCGTGACCGACGGCGAGTTCCGTCGCTGGATGTTCATGAACTCCTTCTACGACGCGCTGGAGGGCATCGAGACCGGCAAGACCGTCCGGTTCCGCAACCCCGATGGCGAGGTCGAGTTGAACGTGCACGAGGTGGTCGATCGGCTGCGGCCCGTTGACTCTCCCGCGGCACGCGAGGCCTCCTTCATGGCGGGTGCGACCGACCTCCCGTTCAAGGTCACGTTCCCGGCGGCGTCGATCTTCACCCACCCGTTCACCACGGTCATGAGCGCGGACGGGTTGGGCTACGGCTCGCTGGACGAGTTCGTCGCCCACGCGATCGAGATCGAACGTGGGCTCGTCGAGGACGCGATCGCTGCCGGCGCGCGGTACATCCAGTTCGACTTCCCGCTGTACCCCTATCTGGTCGATCCCTCGTGGATCGAGCGGTTCGAGGCCGAGGGCCACCACATCGGAGCGCTCATCGACCGCGCGCTGGCCGCGGATGCCGAGGTCCTGGCCACGATCCCCGACGATGTCACCGTCGCGCTCCACATCTGCAGAGGCAACTTCCGCTCGTCGTGGATGTGCGAGGGGTCGCTCGAGCCGGTGGCCGAGGCCGTGTTCGGGGGACTGCCGTACGACGCCTTCCTCGTGGAGTGGGACGATCGGGGCCGCGACGGGGGGTTCCAGCCCGTACGGCACCTGCGCGAGGGCGCCGTGATGGTGATGGGGATCGTCAGCTCGAAGGTGAGAGACATCGAGCGAGAGGACGAGCTGATCCGGCGGATGGACGAGGCCGCGCGGTGCGTGGGTGGCATGGATCGGCTGGCGATCAGCCCGCAGTGTGGCTTCGCGAGCGTGCTGGCGGGCAACGACACCGACGAGGACATCCAGTGGCGCAAGCTCGAGCTCGTCGGTCGCGTCGCGGACCGGCTGTGGCCCTGACGGGATGCGCGTCCTCGTCCTCAAGCCCCACGCGCTGTCGGCCACCGGGTCGATCGGGGACTCCCTGCGGTCGCGCGGCGCCGGCCTCGTGGAGCACGTCCTGGACGGAGGCGGTTCGGCGCCCACGCTCGACGGGTTCGACGCGCTCGTGGTCATGGGCGCCCCCTGGTCGGTCTACGGAGAGGAGGTCGTGCCGTGGATCGACAGCCTCCTCGACCGGCTGCGCGATGCGGATCGCGACGACATCCCCGTCCTCGGAGTCTGCTTCGGAGCCCAGGCCTTCGCGCAGGCTCACGGTGGCTCGGTGGCGCGCGCCCCGGCGCCCGAGGTCGGCCTGCACGAGATCGAGACGTCGGATCCCGACCTGATCCCGGCGGGTCCGTGGTTCATGTGGCACGGCGACGCGCTCACGCCCCCGCCCGAGGCCCGTGTGATCGCTCGCACGGCCATGGGTCCGCAGGCCTTCACGCTCGGACGGCACCTCCTCGTGCAGTTCCATCCCGAGGCGACGGCCGAGGTGGTGTCGGCGTGGATCGAGCACGACGACACCGACTTCCGGCGCGCCGGACTCGATCCCACCGACACGATCGCCTCCCTGCGCGCGAGTGAGGCCGAGGCGCGAGGCCGCGCCGAGACGTTCGTCGACCGGTTCCTGTCGCGCTAGCCGACCAGCGAGGCGACCCGTTCCACGATCTCGATGCACAGGTCGCCGACGCGGCTCGAGTCGTCGGTGAACTGCGAGGGCTTGATACAGATCGTTCGGTAGCCCTCCGCCACCTGCGGCGGGATCGCCTCGAGCGCCGGCCCGAGCTCGGCCACGCCGTCGAGGTCCGTGAACGTGCCACGCGTGCCGCCGACGAGTTCCAGCTCGCCCAGATCGCGACCCGCGGCGACCATCGCGCCGCGCAGGCGCTCGAGCTCCTCAGGCGCCGGCCGCCCCAGCGGGTTGAAGCCGCTGCCGTATCCGACCAGCCGCCGGATCAGCGGATCGTGCAGGCCCGCGCCGCCGAACCACAGCGGTGGCCCATCGGCACGAAGGGGTGTCGGCTCCACCCAGACCTCGTCGAATGCGTAGTGGGCACCGCGATGCGAGACGGGCCCGCCGGCCCAGGCCGCCCGCCAGACGGCGAGATGCTCGTCCAGCAGCTCGCCTCGCGATCCGAACGGGACCCCGAGCGCGTCGTACTCGGCTCGGTGCCAGCTGACCGTTGGCTGGACGACCAGTCGGCCCTCGCTCAGCAGGTCGAGCGTCGCGAGCTGCTTGGCCATGAGCAGGGGATGCCGAAGCGGCGGGATCACCGCGCCCGCGACCAGACGGAGTCGCGACGTGGCGGCGGCCACGGCCGACAGGAGCACGAGCGAGTCGGGCCAGGGCATCGAAGGATCCTGGTTGCCGGGCAGCGCGTAGTCACGGGGATTCTCCGGCAGGCCATCGGCGTCGGCGCCGTGGCCGAGCACGACGTGTTCGCTGACCATGACGGCGTCGAAGCCGGCGTCCTCGGCGTCGACCGCCATGCGCACCAAACCCCGCAGGTCGCGCGGTGGCACCAGCGTGTGGTTCTCGCTGAGGATGAGGACGAGCCGGACCGGCGTCACGTCAGTCGCGCTGCGGCGCTCGGATGCCGCGGAACTCCCAGTCCCCGCCGAAGGCGGTCGAGACGACCTCCTCGCTCTCCGAGGGCTGGGCGCCGACGTCGTCGCGGACCGGGATCGTGCCCTCGACGATCGAGTTGCGCAGGACGCCGAGCCCCTCCACCTCCACCTCGACGACGTCACCCGGCTCGACCGGGCGGGAGTTCGCCGGGGTGCCCGACAGGATCACGTCGCCCGGGACGAGGGTGATCGTGCGGGCGATGTCGGCCACGAGGTAGTGCATGTCCCAGATCATCTCGTCGGTCGATCCGTCCTGGACCGTCTCGCCATTCACGATCGTGCGGATCCCCTTGCCGCGGAAGTCCCAGTCGTCCACCAGCCCGGGGCCGAGCGGGCACAGGGTGTCGCTGCCCTTGACACGCAGCATCGATCCAGCGTCGGTGTCACGGAAGTCGTGCAGGCCGTAGTCGTTGCCGATCGTGTAGCCGGCGATGTAGCCGCCGGCCTCGGCCGGGGCGATGTGGCGGGTCTCGGCACCGATCACGATGCCGATCTCGCCCTCGTAGTTGAGGAAGCGGCATCGGGGCGGCCGCACGACCTCGCCGCCGTGGGCGTTGAGCGCCGAGATCGGTTTGTGGAAGTACGTTGGGGCCGCCCCCAGCGTGGCGCCGAACTCGGCGCGACGGCTCTCGTAGTTCAGATGGACGCACACCACCTTGGTGGGGACGACGGGCGGCAGGTGCACGGGCTCGTCGACCGGCATCCGCCGATCGTCGGGCGCGACCAGCTCGTCGCCCTCGCGGATCACGGTCGTGACCGAGTTGTCCAGCAGGATCCGTCGTGTCTCCATCCCCACCGCCTCGTTCGGGTCCGAACGCTAGGATATGCGCCATGCCGGAGCAGCGCGGCTTCATGCTTCCGCGCACGGCCGAGGGGACCGCCTCGATCGTGCCGCCTCCGCCGTGGCACTACTCGGGCGACGTGTTGACCGCCGAGTATCGGACGGATCCGGCCAACGTCGAAGCGCTCCTGCCCCCGGGGGTGGAGCTCGCGGACGAGGACCCCGGGGCGGTCGCGATCATCTGGGCGGACTGGCAGTCATGCGGCGACGACGGGGTGGAACTGCTCGACCCGGTGCGCTCTCAATACAAGGAGTGCTTCGTCGTCGTGCGTTGCGCGTTCGAGGGGGCAACCTACTCCCGCTGCGTGTTCATCTGGGTCGACAAGGACTTCGCGCTGGCGCGCGGCTGGTACCAGGGCTATCCGAAGAAGCTGGGTCAGATCTGGATGACGCGACCCGTCTCGGTCGGACGGGCGGGCCCACGCCTCGACGCCGGCGGGACATTCGGGGCGACGCTGGCTTCCAACGACCGGCGCCTGGCCGACGTGACGCTGACGCTGACGGGGCAGGGGGAGTCCGGGGGCTTCGTGAACGCGCTCCCCATGCTGCATTCCCGCTGGATGCCGAGCATCGACCCGGCCGCCGATCCCTCGCTGGACGAGCTGGTGACGATGCGCTCGACCGACGTCGAGCTGGGGCCAGTATGGACTGGCGACGTGACGGTCAGGCTGCACGAGGCGCCCGGCGAGGAGCTCGAGCGACTCGCGCCCGCCGGAACCATCGCGGGGTACTGGCGGCAGGTCGGCGCGACCTTCGCCGGAGGCGAGCGGCTGCGCTGAACCGCGGTCGCCGAGCCATCCGGTGGTCCCACGCGCGAGTTGCGCGTAGGTAGTAACCCGTCATACCGGAAAATGGGTACCTTCCGTGTTAGGTTCGCCGCGGATCCGACCGTAGCGTCTTGTGTCGTAGTGATACCCGGGAGGGCCACGGTGGTTGATCAGGACCGTGTCGCATACAAGCTGACGAGGGAGCTGCTGCGCGCCTCGGACCCCGATCAGGTGTGCGACGTGCTCGTCCGGATGGTCGAGTCGCTCGGCGGTCGGGTGACCGATGATACGAACGATCCCGATGTGTTCGAGCTGGACCTCTCGCTGGGTCTGGGGCCGCCGCAACTGGCTGCCGCCTCGGATCCGAAGACCCGCTCGATGCTCGCCGACTTCATGCCGGCGGCGGTCGTCGATGCCCGCATCGCGATCGCCCGGCTCCGACGGGAGACCCTGATGGGGTCCGATCCTGTGAACGATGCTCTGACCGGTCTCGCGACACGTGCGGTGGTCGAGCGGGTCCTGGCACGAGTGCGACCTGAGGACGCCGTGGCCTACCTCGATCTCGACGGGTTCACTCTCGTCAACCAGGAGCTCGGTCGCGCCGGCGGCGACCAGGTGCTGGCCGCGTTCGCGGGCTACCTGCGCCAGGCGCTGCGCGCCGACGATCTCGCGGGGCGGATCGGGGGAGAGGAGTTCGTGCTCGTGCTCCGCGACTGCCCCTTGGAGCAGGCGCGCATCGTGCTTGCCCGCATCGCGACGGCATGGGAGCGCACTGGGCCGTTCGTCGTGTCGTTCTCGGCCGGCGTGACCTGTGTCGGCGACGAGCACTCGCGGATGAGCCCCGCGGCCGTGGCGGGCGAGCTGCTGGCATCCGTGCAGGAGGCCCTGCGTCACGCCAAGGACCGAGGGCCGGCAGCCATCGAACTCCGGGGCCCCCGCGCCTGGGCCTAGCGGCCCGCGGGTCGCTCGGGAAGATGCGGTAGCCTCGCGGCGTCATGCGCCTCGTGAGGTTCCGCCACGCCGATCGGATCGCCACCGGGGCGATCGAGGCCGGCGACGACACGATCCGGGTCCTGGGCGGCACGTTCTTCGAGGACCCCCTGCCGACGGGCGAGGAGCTCCCGCTCGACGACGTCCTGCTGCTTGTCGCCCGTCCTGCCGTCCAAGCTCGTGTGCGTGGGTAAGAACTTTGCCGCGCACGCCGCAGAGTTCGGGATGACCGTGCCCGACGAGCCGTTGCTCTTCCTGAAGCCGTCGACCTCGGTGATCGGCCCGAAGGACCCGATCCGGCTGCTCCCGATCAGCAACAAGATCGACTACGAGGGCGAACTCGCCGTGGTGATCGGGCGGCTGGCCAAGCACATCCGCGCCGAGGACGCCTACCGGGTGATCTTGGGGTACACCTGCGCGAACGACGTCACCCTGCGCGACATCCAGCGCACCGACGACCAGTGGACCCTCGCCAAGGGGTTCGACGGCTCGTGTCCGCTGGGGCCCTGGATCGACACCGAGCTCGACCCCAACGAGGCCCTGATCCAGACGCGCCTCAACGGCGAGGTCCGCCAGCAGGGGAGCACCACCGACATGGTGTTCGGCGTGGCGACCCTGATCGAGTACATCACGTCGTTCATGACGCTGTTGCCCGGCGACGTGCTGTTGACCGGCACGCCCGAGGGGGTGGGGCGCCTGGCCGACGGCGACCTGGTCGAGGTCGAGGTCGAGGGGCTCGGCACGCTCGCCAACCCGGTGACGGCATGACTCCGGTTCGCTGCCGGTTCGCGCCGGCTCCCAGCGGCTCGCTGCACGTGGGCAACGTGCGCAGCGCGCTGTTCTCCTGGCTCTACGCCCGTCGCCACGGCGGCACCTTCATCCTGCGGGTCGAGGACACCGACGCCAGCCGCGTGACCGAGGAGGCCGTCAACGGCGTGCTCGGCGACCTGCGCTGGCTCGGCCTGGACTGGGACGAGGGGCCCGAGGTCGGCGGCGACGCCGGCCCCTACCGCCAGTCCCAACGTCTCGACATCTACAGGGAGCACGCCGCCCGGCTGATCGAAGCGGGGGACGCCTACCGGTGCTACTGCACCTCGCCCGAGCTGGAGGAGCGTCGGGCCGCCGCGATGAAGCGCGGCGAGGCGCCCGGCTACGACGGGCGCTGCCGCGATCTGTCCTCCGACGAGCGCGAGGGCTTCGAGGCCGAAGGCCGCAGCTCGGTCGTGCGCTTCCGGATGCCCGACCGCGAGTGGGTCGTCGACGATCTCGTGAAGGGCGAGGTGCGGTTCGCGCCCGGCCAGCTGCGCGACTTCGTCCTGCTGCGCTCCGACGGGTCCCCCGTGTTCCTGCTGGCCGTGGCCGTCGACGACCTGCTGATGGGGGTGACCCACGTGGTGCGCGGCGACGACCTGCTGGCGAGCGCCCCTCGCAACGCGGCCGTGATCGAGGCGCTCGGCGGCACGCCGCCGCGGTACGCGCACGTTCCCCAGGTGCTCGGTCCCGATCGCCAGCCGCTGTCGAAGCGCCACGGCTCCACGAGCGTCGTCGCCTTCCGGGAGCAGGGATACCTGCCCGAGGCCCTCGTGAACTATCTGGCCCTGCTGGGGTGGTCGGCGGAGGATGAGCGGGAGTTCTTGAGCCGCGACGAGCTGGTCGAGCGGTTCGACCTCGCGCGGGTGTCGAGCAACCCCGCGGCCTTCGACGTCGAGAAGCTCACGTGGATGAACAACCGCTACATCCAGTCCCTCGACGACGACGAGCTGGGTGCGCGGTGCCTGCACTTCCTCACGGAGGCGGGCCTCACGCCCGACGTGGCGACCCTGCGCGCGGCGATGCCGATCGTGAAGGAACGGATGAAGACGCTGGCGGAGTCGGTCGACCTGCTGAGGTTCCTGTTCACCGACGACATCGAGCTGAACGACAAGGCCGCTGCGATCGTCGCGAAGGCCCCCGAGGGCTACCTGGGCCGTGCGGCCTCGGCCCTGGAGACCGTCGAGTGGGACGCGGCGTCGATCCAGGCCGTCGCTGGACGCCCTCGCGGAGACGGAGGGCCTCAGTCGCACCAAGGCGTTCCAGCCGGTTCGGGCCGCGACCACGGGCTCGAACGTATCGCCGCCCTTGCCCGAGTCGCTGGAGCTGCTGGGGCGGGCCCGGACCCTCTCGCGACTCCGCGCGGCCGCCTAGCAGGATCACCAGTTCTGGACCTCGTTCCTTCGCAGCCTCATCAAGCGAGGCCTCAAGGGCGTGCGGCTGGTGATCTCCGATGCCCACGAAGGGCTGCGCCAGGCGATCGCGAAGATCCTTGCCGGCGCGACCTGGCAGCGATGCCGGGTCCACTTCATGCGCAACCTGCTCTCCACCGTGCCCAAGGGAGCCCAGGACACCGTGGCCGCGGTCGTGCGCTCGGTGTTCTCCGCACCCGATCACGCCTCGGCGATGACCCAGCTGCACGAGGTCTCACGGATGCTCGAGCCCGAAGTTCCCCCAGGCCGCCGAGCTGCTCGAGGACGCCGCCGAGGACGTGCTCGCCCACATGCACTTCCCTCGCGAGCACCGACGCAGGCTTCACTCCACGAACCCGATCGAGCGCCTGCACAAGGAGGTCAAGCGCCGCACCCGCGTGGTCGGCATCTTCCCGACGCTGGACTCGTTGATGCGCATGGTCGGGACGCTGCTGGCCGAACAGGACGACGAGTGGCAGGTCGCAGATCGCCGCTACTTCAGCATCGGCTCGATGGCCAAGGTCGACGAGCTCGAGGGAGGTGAGGACCCAACGGAGCTACTCGCTGCGATCGCTTAGAGAGGCGAGGATGGCGGTGACGAATCTCAACCACTTGACGGGACACGACCAGTTCCTCAATACGTTGTTCAAGAGGTGAGAGCCTCCTGTCGTCAGGGACCAACCAGACGACAAGGAGGCTCTCGTGACTCATGCTAGGGCGAAGCTCACCCCGCAGGGTCGGTTGTTGCTCGTGACTCGTGTGTTGGAGCAAGGATGGAGCGTGCCGATGGCCGCCGAAGCGCAGGGATGCTCGTCGGCCACCGGCTACAAATGGCTCAGGCGCTTCAGCACCGAAGGGCTCGAGGGCCTTCGTGATCGCTCGAGCAGGCCGCACCGCTCACCGGCTCGCCTGAGCGCGGCGCGGGAGCGTGCGATCCTGCAACGGCGTGAAGCGACCCTGGAAGGACCTCACCGCATCGCCTGGGCGCTCGGGGAGGCTCCTGCCACGGTGAACCGGGTGCTGCGGCGTCTCGGAGCACCTCGACTGCGTCGACCTCGATCGCCCGACCCGCCAGGTCGTGCGCTATGAACGAGAGCGGCCCGGGGAACTCGTCCACGTCGACATCAAGAAGCAAGGCCGGATCCCCCTCGGTGGGGGCTGGCGGATCCACGGGCGAGGGGTCTCGCGCGGTGCACGGATCAAGCGCGGCCTGGGTTATGACTTCATCCATGCTGCGAGTGGATGACCGTTCCCGTGTGGCCTATGCAGAGATCTTGGCCGATGAGCGCAAAGAGACCGCGTCGGCGTTCATGACCAGAGCGCTCGGGTTCTTTGCCGAGCGAGGGATCCAGGTCGAACGGGTGCTGACCGACAATGGTTCGTGCTACCGATCAAAGGACTTCGCGCAGACCCTGGATGCAGCCGGCATCGCCCATCGGCGCACACGCCCCTACCGGCCTCAGACCAACGGCAAGGTCGAACGGTTCAACCTGACCCTCAAGTGGGAGTGGGCCTACGCCAGGGCATATGAAACGAACGATGCACGCACCGCCGAGCTCCAGCGGTGGCTCCATCACTACAACTACCATCGACCCCACATGGCGCACGGAGGGCTCCCACCGATCATGTCGGTGAACAACGTCCCGAGTAAGCACACCTAGCGTCCCGCAGCGACGCGACTACTCCGTTCGGTCCGTCGGGGAATCGGCCATCTGGCTGACACACGCGTCGCGCCGAAGACGCCTACGCTCCGCAATGTGACAGGCGTGAGGAGCCGTGACTTCAGACTGCTGGTTGCCTCGTCCGGCCTGTCGGCGCTCGGCGACGAACTCGCACTGATCGCGCTCACGATCAAGGTCGCCGACCTCACCGACTCCGGCATCGCCGTGGCTGCTCTTCTGATCGCGGGCCTGTTGCCGATGGTCGTGTTGGCCCCGATCGCCGGGGTCGTCGTCGACCGCTTCGAGACGACCCGGACCCTGGCCGTCACCGTGACGATCCAGGCCGGCCTGGCGGTGGCGCTGGCGTTCGCGACCAGCATCCCCCTGATCATCGGCCTGGCGTTCTGCCTGGGCGTCGGCGCGGCGATCGCCAATCCGGCCGTCTTCACCCTGGTGCCCACGGCGGTGGGTGAGGAGCATCTGACGGAGGCCAACGCCTATCTGGAGACCGGGCGGTATGCGGGGATGGTCGCGGGCCCCGTGCTCGCCGGGGTGCTCGCCGCCGGTCCGGGCTCCCGCGTCGCCCTGTTGGTCGACGCCGGAACGTTCCTGGCGATCGGGCTGGCGGCGGCGATCATGAAGGTCCGGCGGCGCCCCGATCCGTCCGAGACCTCGGCTCCCGTGCGACGACAGGCGCGCGAGGGCTTCTCTGCGATCGCCCACGACCGCATCCTGGTGATCACGTTCACGGCCGTCGGCGTCGTCGTGCTGTTCGCCGCGATGGACAACGTCGCCGAGGTGTTCTACGCCCGTGAATCGCTGGGCGCGGGGGACTGGGGCTTCGGTTTGCTCGCCGGCGGCTGGCTGCTCGGCATGGTGGGCGGGGCGGTCCTGATCGGCCGGCGCCTCCCGACGCCCCGCCTGGTCCCGGCGTGGATGACTTCGGCGGTGGTGGGCGGCGTGGCGGTCGCCTTGGCCGCGCTGTTCCCGATCGTGGTATTCGCGGTCGGGATGTTCGTGATCGGCGGCGTGGCGAACGGGGTCCAGAGCGTGTCGGCGCGCAGCCTCATCGGCCATCGGCTGCCCGATAGGCTGCGGGGTCGCGGCTTCGCCGCCTACTCGGGGCTGGCGATGGGGATGCAGCTGGCCGCCACGGCCGTCGGCGGAGTCATCGTGGCGATGACCGATGGGCGGACGGTCCTGTTGATCGGCGGCCTGGGCAGCGCGGTGGCCGGCGCGTGCGGATACCTGTGGTACGCGCTGCAACCCGCCGACGTGAAGGCGCCTCCCGTGCTCGTTCCCGAATCCGATGAGATCGTCGACGTTGCCGCCGAGCAGCCGGTTCAGGAAGGCGTCTGAGGACCGCTACTTCATCCGGGCGAGCGCGATCCACGCACCGATCGCGATCGCGATCATGATCACGACTCCCACCACGTACAGCCACATGCCGCGACCCTAGCACCATGGGGAGTCCGGAGGGGTCACTCGTGGTAGTCGATGACCGAGAGCCACACATCGTCGGGCAGCTCCTCGACGAGCTGGTTCCACCTGACGACCCACTCGTCACTCGTCACGAAGTCGTCTGACTCCTGCCAGTCGCCGTCGAGCAGAACGGCGTAGGTGCTGACCCCAGGTCCCCGGGCAACGTAGGCAGCTCGCGACTCGTCGTCCTCTGGGGTGTGCCCGAGCGCATGGGACCATGTCGTCGGATCGTCCCTCCGATACGTGTCGAAGTACTCTCCTCGCGCCTCTCGCGCCGCGTGCCGCATGGTCTCCCAGTCGATGTCGCTCTTCAACGCGACCGATACCTCGCGGCCGTCGTTCGTCGTGAAGAATGAGTCCCACCGACCGCCGAGCACCCACCAGTCCATGACCGCCTGGGGCTGGTCAGACGCCGGGAGCGCCTCGTTCCATACGAACGGGGCCAGCTGCTTCGCGATGTCCTCGCCGACGACCAGGAGAGAGTGGTGCACCCCGCGATCCTATCGACGCTCGTACCGACCTCCGAAAGGGTCAAGACACAACGGCTCCTCCGCCCTCCAACGCGACGACCGTTTGGGACGATGCCGTGGCGACAAGTCCTGCCTCGCAGACGACTCACGCAGTATCCGTTGGGGTAGGTCAGCGCACACGGCCACCCTGTTGACGCGAGCCCGGAACTGGGGCACCATGCGTCGATTCGAGCCCAATTCAGCTCAGCCAAGTGTGGCCGTGCGTGGTTCAGCGATCGGATCGGGGGGACAGTGAAGAAGGGATCTGACTGGGAGGGGATGGGGGCGGCCAGCGGCTTGTTGGCGGCTCTCTCGTTCGTCCTTGCATTCGCCGCGCTCATGAGCACGGATCCGACCGGGTCTCCGCCGCTGCCGGCCGTGCAGAACGCCGAGCAGGCACCCGCGTACATCGCCGCGAACCTCAACGTGTACCGCCTCGAGTTGTTGTTCATCAGCCTGGGGGTCGTCTTCTTCCTGTGGTTCATGGGCAGCCTGTGGGTGAGGTTCAAGAGCGCCGAAGGTGACCCGGGACGGGCGTCGATGCTGGTCGTCATCGGGGCAAGCGTGGGCGCGGCGATGATGCTCGTTGGGCTGGTGCTCGGCTTCACGTCCGGGCTGTCCACGAGCTCCCTGCAGGCCGACACCGTGCCCTCCCTCTACACGGCGGGGGCATTGCTGTTCGCCTTCGGGGGCGGAGCATTGGCACTGTTCTTCTTCGGTGTGGCCAAGGTGATCTTGGGGACCGAGGCGATGGCCAGGTGGCTGGGCGTGTTCGCGTTCATCGCCGCGCTTCTGTGCGTCTTCGCGTTCGTGACTCCCTTCTTCGACTCCGGGGTGATGAACGCGGCGACCGGTGCCCTCGGACGGTGGGCCTGGTATGCCGCCTTCGTCGTGTGGGTGTTCCTGGCCAGCCTGATGTTGACGATCGACGAGCGACGGCTCTCCAAGGCGGCCGAGTCACCTGAGCCGCCCGAGGTGCCAGGACCGCAGACGGGTACGGAAGGAGAGCTCCGATGAGGCGGGTGCTACACGACATCTGGGTCGTCCTGAAGCCCGTCGGGGAGGTGCTGATCGCGCTCGTGATCCTCGCCGGGCTCGCGGTGGTCCCCACGTTGTCGGGGGAGAACCTCGACATCAAGAACAATCTGAACGGGTTCGTGGTTTCGAGTTCATCGACAGCGACCGACGGGCCGCTCGTAGGCGACCAGTCCCTGTTCGAGCGAGAGACGGCCTGTGTCGAGAGCTGGGCGAGGGACCCGGCACACAACTACCTCAACTACTGGCCGGCGATCGGGGCTCCTGAGCACACGGACAACGTGCGGAGCGGGCTGATGCCGTGCGCGAGCTTCACCGGGGACTTCGGCGGGCAGAATCAGGTCTTCCAATACAAGTCGGAGACGACCTATCCCGGCGGGATCGGGCTCGTGGTGTTCGACGGGCCCAACGGTGCCTACCTGTGGGCCGGGGGGATCGTCCCCGGTTCGGGCCAGTACGTCTCCCGGTTCGATCCCTCCACCGGGCGAGAGCTCTGGCGCACCTACCTGACCAACGTCAACGCCACAGATCAATGGCTCGCCCTCGGGAGCCTCGCGATCATCGCGGACGGCACGCTGGTCGCTGCTGCATCGAACTGGTTCTGGAAGCTCGACCGTGCGACGGGAGCGATCATCGCTGCCCAGGAGCAACCGATCGAGGGAACCCCTCCATCGAGCCACAATTTCGACGGGATGGTCGTGGCGCCGGATGAGCAGGGCACGTTGCTCATGAAGTCGCAGACGAAGGGGGTCGGCTGTCCCACCCAGACCAACAACGCGATGTCTTCGTGTCCTACCGACTACGGCGACAACCCCAGCAGTGTCTTCGTCGCCGTCGATCCGGTCACGCTCGAGAACCTCGACTCGATCGAGATCGATCAGAACGTGACCGCTCGCACGGTCGCCGTCGAGCACGACGACACGATCTACATGTACGGCAACGGGGCCAAGAGCCTGGTCCGAGTGATCTGGGACCCGGTGACGGAGACCCTGACCCAGGACACGTCCTGGGAGCCCCAGGTCATCCTCAAGGGGCAAACGGGTGGGGCGTCCCCCGTGGTGATGGGTGACTGGGTCATCGCCGACAGCAACGCCGGCCCGTCCACGGAGACGCCGCAGTGCATCTTCGCGGTGAGCCAGGACGACCCCACCGACGTGCATCAGGTCTGTCCGTGGGGCAAGTCGTTCCCCGTCGAGTCGGGCGCGACCACGAGTGAAACGCCGGCGGCTCCGGGCATCGACCCGGAGACCAGCATGATCTACGTGGACGACTACTTCCTCAAGGGGGTTCATGCGATCCACCTCGATCAGACGACCGGCGAGATGAAGGTCGTATGGAGCCGCGACGACTGGTGGTCGAGTGACTACTTCACGCTGGTCGGTCCCAAGGATCAGCGGGTGCTTGTCAGTCAGAACATCGATGCCTCGACGACGACCGCGGACATCGCGACGGGCTTCGACTACAACGAGACCGTGCTGTGGGTCGATGCGGCCACCGGCGAGACGATCGCTGAGTCGGCTTCGAACCCGTCGACCGCGGTCGGGAGTCTGATCAACCCCGGCTATGGCGGACGCTTCTACACGATGGGCAACGACGGCTCCCTGTTCATCTATCAGGTGCAATCATGCGCGGATGCCACGGTGAACGTGACACCCCCATCGACGACGGCGTGTCCGACGGTGACGGCCTCGTCGCCGTCGGGGGCGACGGGGACCACCTAGTCCACCGTCGAAGCGTCGGTTCTACCCCGGGCGGTTCTTCCGGAACGCCACCCCCTGGCCGGGGGCGGCGTTCCTTGTTGAGGGGCCACCCTCCAGCACTCGACCGCTGCAGCTGCGGAGTGCTGTCGGGGGTTGGACTCGTTCTCGATCACGAGTCGTCTCTGGGGTGTGAGTGCCACACGGAATGCTCCGGAGCGGGGTCTCCGTGGCCGGTCGTTCGTGTGAGCAGGCACGTCTCGACGTCGAACGCGAACAGCATCTGATCCACAAGCTCGGGGGGTGGCTCGTCCACCTCACGCTCGCGGGCGTACTGAGCGGCGAGTCCCATACGGGGTTCTTCATCTGTCACCAACTGGGCGCGCCCGGTGACATAGAAGGCGTCCTCGTTGTTGTCCGCCCCGAAGGAGTGCATCGCGTAGCGACCATCCCGCAGCAGGTCATCTCGCTTCGGCGAGGGGATGATGAACGCAAAGAGGCCGTCTCGCGTGAGAAGGGGGCACATCGGATGAACTCGCGGTCCTCCATCCGGCCGACAAGTGGCCAGGAACGCGAGTCCCGGACCGAACTGGTAGAAGAGCCTGGCTCCGGCCTCCGTCAGATCGGGCCGCAATCGGTCCAGTTCGCCCCACTCCGCCATCGCCTTCAAGTCCAGTTGCGAGCGGGACGCTCCCCGGGTCAGAGATTGGCTCGCCCTCACGCGTTCCCTCCGTGCGAGCGGGTGTCATTCCGTAGCCAGCCCGGGGGCACCGAGCCCCAAGAGACGAAGCCGCAGGCCTGCGACCTGCGGCTTCTCTAATCCCAACGGGCTTCGAACCCGTGTCTCCACCTTGAGAGCGTGCTCACGCACGTCCGAGTCCAGCCGAGGGTGTCCGAGGCTGTCCGGGCTTCGCAGGTCAGAGACGGTTTCGCCGCTCCACCGCAGGTCAAACAGATGCCGCGGAATCGCGAGCCCGTTACCACCGCCGTTACCACGGCTCCTTCCTTGCTGGGATCGATGTGCGGCTGCGAGACGGCGCCGGTCTACATGGCCTCACGCTGCGCGGCCTGTTACTGGTGGAGACGGCGTCACAGCGGCCAGTAGCGGCCCGAGGAGGCGATCGTGCGGCACGGGTACCTGGCGCTCGAGCGTGAGCTGGTGGGCCGCTGGTGGCGGCAGCAGTCACCCAGCGTCAACGGGTACCGTGCCGCGACCATCCGTACAGCTCGCAGATCCGCTCCCACGTCCTCGAGTCTGGGTACGCCGTTCCCCCCTTCGATCGCCGCGTACTCATGCGGGGAATCCCGGGTCGCCAGCCGGCCTCTATGCTCAGGGGACATCTGACGAGCGAGAGGAGGATCCGTGGGCGAGTCATTGAAGAGTGTCGGGGCGATCACGCTGTTTGTCGCGGACCTGGCGCGCTCGAAGGAGTTCTACGCGCGCGCGTTCAAGGTCGACGTTGCGTTCGAAGACGACAACTCCGTCGCGTTCAAGCTCGACAACCTGTTCCTGAACTTGCTGAAACGGGGTGCCGCCGTCAACGAGCTCCTCGGACCGGTGCCTGAGGCGCAGTCTGGGGCGTCCTTCGAGCTGACGATCTGGGTGGATGATGCCGACGCTGTCTGCCTCGACCTAGCGGAACGTGGCGTGTCGATCGTCAGCGGACCGATCGACCGTCCCTGGGGGATGCGCTCCGCGGCGTTCCTCGACCCTGATGGCTACGTCTGGGAGGTGGCCGCCGCGATCCCATCGGCGTGACCGGCCGGGACATCGGCTTCGCCCAGACGGCTCTGGCATTCAACGCGCTCGGGCGAATGGGTTGCTAGATGTTCTAAGCAGCGAGGTTGTTGGCACGGGAGCAGCGACTGATCGGAGGCTTGCCTCCCAACGCCGTGTGCGGTCGATGGTAGTTGTAGCGATCCAGGAACGCACCCAGCGCGCCGGCCCGTTGGTCGTTGCTTGACCAGGCCCGCTTGTAGGCCCACTCCCGAGCCAGGGTCCGGTGGAAGCGCTCGACCTTGCCGTTGGTCTGGGGCCGGTAGGGACGGGTGCGCTTGTGACGGGTCCTGGTGGCCAGCAAGGCAGCGGCGAAGGCCCCCGAGCGGTAGCACGCTCCGTTGTCGCTCAAGACCCTGCGGATCTTGGCGATCCCGTGGCGGCGGAAGAACTTCACGGCTCGTGCCCAAAACGCCGCCGCGGTGGCGCCTCGCTCGTCACCGAGCTCCTCGGTGTAGGCCAGGCGTGAGTGATCGTCCAGGGCCGAGTGCAGGTAGACGTAGCCGGCGCGGGCGCCGCGTGTCTTGGCTCGCTCAGCGGCACGATGCTCGGCCGAGGCCCGACCGTGGGCGCGCCAGCCACCTCCCTGGGGTATGCGTCCGAGTTTCTTGACGTCGACGTGGACCATGTCGCCCGGGCGTGCCCACTCGTAGCGGATGACCGGCTCACGCAGATCCTCACCCGACACGTCGAGGTCGCGGAGCCTGGAGATCCCGCGGCGCACCAAGATCCGGTAGATCGTCGAAGCGGCGAGCTCGATGTCCTCGGCTGCGAGCAATCCCATCAGCTGGACCGGTCCGAGCTTGTGCTCACGCCTGAGCGCCTCGACGCGGTCCTCGACCTCGGCGGGAGTCTGGTTCGGTGAGGACGCTGGTCGGCTGGAGCGATCCGCCAAGCCCTCCTCGCCTTGGACGGTCCACCGCTCGTGCCACTTGCCCAAGGTCTGGCGCGAGATCCCTGCCTCGGCCGCGACGTGGCTGATCGGGCGGCCCACGTCGATGCGTTCGCAAAGACGTCGACGCCCTTCGGGCGTGAGCGGAGCATTAGGGTGAGACACGAGAGCCTCCTTCTCGTCCGAGTGCGGTCTAGACGCCACACATCATCGGACGCGGGGAGGCTCTCCTACGTCATCTCACTGCTCGATCGGTGTCACCAACCTCCCGAGGTAGAACAGCTAGACGCCAAAGAAGGCCCGAACCCTCACGCTTTGAAGCAACCCCTGTTCCAAGCATGATGTGACGAGGGGGTCGAATGCCCGGACCAGTCAGTCCGCAGGATCGACAGGTGTCGCCGGACCGCAGACTCCTCGATGGTCTGCGGGTTATCGAACGCCATATCGACATCGCCGGTGTCTCGACGCCGGTGCTGCGGGGCGGCACGGGACCGCCGCTCCTGCTGCTCCACGGGCTCGGTGGGTTCAAGGAGGAGTGGGCGTGCGTCGTGCCGGACCTCGCCCGGAGCCATACGGTGTTCATGCTGGACCTACCTGGCCAGGGGGGGTCGCGGGTGGAACCGAGCTGGGTCGACGCTGGATCGCTCGTCGGGTGGCTCCGCGACGCGATCGATGAGCTCTGCGACGAGGCTCCCCTCGTGGTGGGGCACTCACTCGGCGGAAGCATCACGGCCCGCATGGCGGTGGCGACCCCCGACAGAGTCGGCCGGGTCGTGCTCGTCGACGCCACCTCGGCAGGGCGTCCCAACCGCCCGTCGGCGGCCGCGTTCCTGGCCCTGATGAGATTCGGAGCGAAACCGACGCAGAAACGCCACGACGGGTTCTTGCGGCAGGTCATGTTCGACCCGCAACAGGCGGCGGTCGCGTGGGGCGCTGACCGGTGGCAGGCATTCGAGGACTACGACATCGACCTTGCCCGGAACAAGCAGGTGGGTGCGGTGGGCTCACGCTTGGTGCGGCGCGTCGTGCTCCCGAGGATCCGGCGGCACGCCTGGCCGGCATCGGGACGCCGGTCTCGTTGATCTGGGGAAGCGATGATCGGCTCATGCGCACCAGCATCGGCACTGACGCGGCGGCGCGGTTCGGGTGGCCGCTCTCGGTGATCGAACGATGTGGTCACGCGCCGCACATAGAGCGCCCCCATGAGTTCGTCGTCGCTCTCACGGGCGCGGTCCAAGCCTCGTGAGAACGATCTCGCGTCCCCGTTTCCGCAGGTCAACGGTGGTAGTCCCAACGGGATTCGAACCCGTGTCTCCACCTTGAGAGGGTGGTGTCCTAGGCCCCTAGACGATGGGACCGCGACGCGGATCGGGGCGGCTCGCAGTGTAGCAAGCCGCGCCCCCTCACCCCGCGCCGAGTTCCTTGAACAGCTGGCGGCTCATCTCGGTGTAGCCCATCGACTCGTAGAGGCTGCGGGCGTGGTCGTTGTGACCGAACACGTTCAGCTCGATCCGGGACAACCCCATCCCCGCGGCCTCAGCCTCGAGCAGTTCCATGAGCCGCCGGCCGTGGCCTCGACCGCGGAACCTCTCGTCGACGGCGATGTCGTACAGGTAGACGATCTCGCCGGCGGGCGTGGCCTGCCGGGCGAGCCACACGTGTCCGATGCGGGCGCCGTCGCCCTCGGCGACGAGGATCCGATGGCCGGGGGTCGCGAGCGCTTCGGGCAACAGGTTCGCCATCGTCGTCGTGGCCCGGGCGTGCGCCGCCTCGGGCGAGAGGCGGACGTTGCGGACCAGGTCGTCCGCGTAGGAATCCACGGCGCCCTGGTAGAACGCCGGGTACTCATCGGTGGTCATCGGGCGCAGCGTGAGGTCGAGGGCGCTCAGTTCTCCCCCTGGTCCCGCGTGAAGCCGAGCTCGCCGTCGAACTCCTGGAGCTTCTCGGTGTGCATCCACATGTGGCGCCGCGAGATCCGCGCCAGCAACTGGTGGACGTCCTCGTCCCACAGGTCGCCGGGGTTGTCGCGGATGATGAACCTGCAGCGCCAGTGGTCGAGCGTGTCCGTGATCGCCCCTGTGGCCGGGTAGACCTTCGTGCCTCTGCTCGAGATCATCTTCAGCTCGAGCCGCGTGCCCTCGGCCAACTCCGTCAGCGAGACCCCGAGCTCGTCGGCGGTGAGCGGCGACTCGATGAACACGTCGAGGCCGACCACGTTGCGCGACGTGGTCTTGACGTAGTCGGGGTCCGGAGCCAGGACGGGCAGCTCCAGCGGCTTCACCTCGCGGATCGTCCAGCCCTCCGTGCGCGTGCCGAGGTTGCCGATGATCGCGTCGGTGTAGTCGGTGGTCGGGGTTCCTCGGTCGTATCCCAGGACGTCGCCGGTGAGCACGCCCGATTCCAGGGTCACGAAGATCGCGTGCTCGACCGCCGCGGCTTCCTCGAACAGTCCCAGGTAGCGCAGCATCAGCACGGCCGACAGGATCACCGCGGTCGGGTTGATCACGTTCTTGCCCGCGTACTTGGGCGCCGATCCGTGGACCGCCTCGAAGATCGCGACCTCGTTGCCGATGTTGGCGCTCGGGGCGAACCCGAGCCCGCCGACCAGGGCCGAGGACAGGTCCGAAAGGATGTCGCCGTTCATGTTCGTCGTGACGATCACTTCGTACTGCTCGGGCCGCTTGACCAGTTGGTGTGCCGCGTTGTCGACGATCACGTGCCAGGACTCGATGTCGGGGTAGTCGGGCGCCACCGACTCGAAGACCCGCTTCAGCGTGCCCTCGCTGAACTTCATGATGTTGGCCTTCGTCGCACACGCGACGCTCGTCCGGCCCTCGCTGCGGGCGTACTCGAACGCGAACCGGGCGATCTTCTCCGAGCCCTTCACGCTGATGAGCTTGAGGGCCTGCGCGACGCCCGGCGTCTGCATGTACTCGATCCCCGCGTAGAGGTCCTCGACGTTCTCGCGGACCATCACCATGTCGACGCCGCGCCCGCTGTAGGGGGTGATCACGCCGGGCATCTCGCGCACCGGCCGCACGTTGGCGTAGGTTTCGAAGAGCTTGCGGAGCGTGACGTTCGCGCTCTTCTCGCCGAAGCCGACCGGGGTCTCGAGGGGCCCCTTGAGCGCGACACGCGTCGTCGCGATCGAGTCCATCGTCTCCTGCGGCACCCCCGAGGGGAGCCCCCGCTTGAAGACCTCGGCGCCGGCCTCGGCCTCCTCCCAGTCGATCGGAGCGCCCGTGGCTTCGACGATGCGCTGGGCAGCGGTCACGCACTCGGGCCCGATGCCGTCGCCCGGGATCAGGGTGACCGGGATGCGGGCGATGCTCTGCTGGCTCACGTTGGGATCTCCTCGACGTTGACGGGGTCGGCGACATGGTAGCGGCAGGCGTTCGGGCCGGGCCTCGGCGCGGCGGATGCGACCCGGTACCCTGACAGGCCGTGACCAGACGAACGACCCGCATCTCCATCGCAGTCGTCCTGGTGCTCGCGGTCCTCGGGGGGGCCGCCTGGGCCGGCGGTAGCGCGCGCACTCCGTCGGCCTCTTCGCCGACCGCGAGCCCGTCGTCTTCGCCCGTCCCCGACGACGACGCGATCGACCCGGCCGCCGGGATCATGAACCTGGATCACCTGATCTTCATCGTGCAGGAGAACCGGTCGTTCGATCACTACTTCGGCACGTATCCGGGAGCCGACGGCATCCCCATCGGTCCCGATGGCAAGCCGTCGGTATGCGCCAGGGATCCGATCCTGGATGCGTGCGTGCGGCCCTACCGGACCGAGGAGCTGGTCAACTCCGGAGGGCCGCACAACCGAACGGCGTCGGTCATCAGCGTGAACGACGGTGCGATGGATGGGTTCATCGTCGCGGCCCAGGGCCGCGAGTGCATCCGTTCGCGCCGGCCGAAGAAGTGCGGGCCGATCTTCGGGCCCCAGGGACAACCCGACATCATGTCGTTCCACGACGACTCGACGATCCCCAACTACTGGGCATACGCCGACAGCTACGTCCTGCAGGACGCGATGTTCGCACCCACCGACTCGTGGACGCTACCCGCCCACCTGTTCCTGGTCTCGGGGTGGTCGGCCCGTTGCTCCGATCCCGAGGATCCCTCGACCTGCCGGGGCGACGTCGAGATGGGCGACCTGTTCGACGACCTCAAGTGGTGGCAGCACCCCAAGCTCTTTGCCTGGACCGACATCACATGGATGCTGCACGAGCAGGGCGTGAGCTGGGGCTACTACGCGGGCGGTGTGCTGTGCCGCAAGCCCGAGGACACGAGGGACGAGTGCGAGGAGCGGGGTCCCGCCCGGCCGCAGAACCCGCTCACGGGGTTCGCCGGCGTTCACGAGACCAGCCAGCTCGATCGCATCCAGACCCACGACGACTTCTACACGGCGCTTGACTCGGGCGCCCTGCCCTCGGTCACGTGGATCGTGCCCGGCCGCGGGGGCCAGAGCGAGCACCCCGGGACCGGCTCGCCGATCACCTACGGCCAGGCCTACGTGACCGAGCTGATCAACGCCGTCATGCAGAGCGACGAATGGGACCGGACGGCCATATTCTTGACGTGGGACGACTGGGGTGGTTTCTACGACCACGTGGTGCCCCCTCGGGTCGACGAGGCAGGATACGGGCTCCGCGTCCCGGGGTTGCTGATCAGCCCGTGGGCCGACCGGGATCTCCCCATCGATCATCAGGTGCTGTCGTTCGACGCGTATCTGAAGCTGATCGAGGACCGATTCCTCGGCGGACGGCGCCTCGACGGGTACAACATGGGCCGACCCGATCCGCGTCCCTCGACGCGTGAAGAGCACCCTGCGCTGGGCGATCTCGCCGACGAGTTCGACTTCTACCAGGAGCCGATCCCTCCGCTGATCCTCGACCCCTGGCCGATGGGCGAGCCCTGATGGACCCCCTCGCTCGGTAGACTCCCGGCCCCGTGCGTCCTCGCCCGATCCTCGCCGCGCGTGCCGCCGCCGCCCTCGTGCTCGCGGCCCTGATCGCCATGGCGTGCACGACGAGCCAGACGCCGGCGCCGACCCCTGGGTCGGACACCGGGCCCACGGAGGCCTCGTCCTCGCCGAGCGAGGGGCCCGACGCGCCGCCGTCGATGTGGGTCGAGCCGACCAACGTGCTCGGGGCGCCAGGTCTCGTGTCGGACCCCGACCCGGCGTTGGCGCCCGACGGCGTCGACCTCGGCCCGCTGGAGGAGCCGCCCTCTCTGCAGCCGGCGCCCGACCGGAACCGCCCGATCGACCCGGCTGCGGGGATCGCGAACCTGGACCACCTCGTGTTCATCGTGCTGGAGAACCGGTCGTTCGATCACTACTTCGGTACGTTCCCGGGGGCCGATGGCCTGCCGACCGATGCGGACGGGGACTTCACGACGTGTCAGTACGACCCGGCGAGCGGTGGGTGCCACCGGCCCTATCACGACACGAACTTCTTCGATCAGGGCGGCCCGCACGGCGAGGTGGGCTCGGAGATCTCGATCGACGGCGGCACGATGGGCGGCTTCGTAGCCGCACTCCGTGCGATCGGCAACGGCTGCATGAAGGAGCAGAACCTCGACTACTCCCCGTGCCGCCAGGCCACGAACGGACCACAGGGCCAACCCGACATCATGGGGTTCCACACCGCCGCGGAGATCCCCATCTACTGGAAGTACGCGGAGACATTCACCCTGCACGACCGGATGTTCGCCCCGACCGACTCCTGGACCTTGCCGGCGCACCTGTTCCTGGTTTCGGGGTGGTCGGCCGATTGTGCCGACCCGATGGACCCGATGAGCTGCACATCGGACCAGAAGTTCCCCGGGGGCCGGTACGCTACGCCGCCGGCGAGTCTTTGGACCCCGAAGGAAGGGGAGCCGCGCCCCTATGTCTGGGCGCCGATCACGTGGCTCCTCTACACGCGAGGGGTCTCCTGGGGCTACTACGTCGGCAAGGGGACGTGCACGGCCCCGCCGTGCGAGGAGCTCGAGGGCATCGAGACCGCTCCGGTGCAGAACCCGTTGCCCGGGTTCACGGCGACCGCCGCGACGGGGCAGCTCGATCAGATCCGACCGAACACCGAATTCGTGCGTGACGCGAAGGCGGGCAACCTCCCGTCGGTGTCGTGGGTGATGCCAGTGGTCGATCGCGGCGAGCATCCTCCGGATTCGATCGAGTCGGGGCAGGCCTTCGTCGCCCAGATGGTCAACGCGGTGATGCGCGGGCCCCAGGAGCAATGGCTCCGGACGGCGATCTTCCTCACGTGGGACGACTGGGGCGGCTTCTACGATCATGTGAAGCCGCCCGTCGTCGACGAGAACGGGTGGGGCCTCCGGGTACCCAGCATGGTCATCAGTCCGTGGGCCAAGCCCGGGTTCATCGACTCGCAGACGCTGTCGTACGACGCCTATCTCAAGCTCATCGAAGACCGGTTCCTCGACGGTGCCCGACTGGATCCCGCCACCGATGGCTGGCCCGATTCTCGGCCGACGGTGCGCGAGGACGTCCCGCGGTTGGGCGACCTGGCTCTCGATTTCGACTTCACCCAGGAACCGCTGCCGCCGCTGATCCTGGACCCGTGGCCCTTCCGCTGAGGGGCTCCCACGAACGACGAACGGCGCCCCTCGAACGAGGAACGCCGCAGGTCACATGGCTGATGGCTGGCCCGCCTGGATTCGAACCAAGACTAACTGATCCAGAGTCAGTCGTGCTACCGTTACACCACGGGCCACCGCGTTCGCGCAGGTCAGGTCGGTATCGAAACCTCGACCCAGCATACAGGCCGCGAAGAGCCCGTTCGATCAGGGATCGGCTGAAGTCGAGGCCGTTGGCCCGACCGTGTTGTCCCCGGGCTCGAAGCGGTATCCCATGCCCGCCTGCGTGAGGAAGTACCTCGGCGCCGACGGATCCGGCTCCAGCTTGCGCCTGATCTGGGCCATGTAGACGCGAAGATAGTTCGCCTCGCTCTCGTATCGCGGGCCCCACACCTCCTGAAGCAGTTGGCGCTGGCTCACCAGCTTCTGGGGGTGAGCGATGAGTATCTCGACCAGATGCCATTCCGTAGGGGTCAGATGCACCGCCTCCCCTCCGCGGGAGACGAGCTTCGAGCCAACGTCGATCTCGAAGTCGGGCGTCGTGACCACGCCGATCGCGTCCGGAGAAGCCGCGGATCGACGCTCGGCCGCGCGGAGTCGAGCCAGGAGCTCGCCCATCGAGAACGGCTTGGTCACGTAGTCATCGGCACCGGCGTCGAGGGCCGCCACCTTGTCCGATTCCCCCTCGCGGGCCGACAGGACGATGATCGACGACGGCCCCCAGGCCAGCACGCCATGAATAACGTCGACGCCATCCATGTCGGGAAGGCCGAGATCCAAGATCACGACGTCGGGCAGACACGCCGCCGCCGCCGACAGTGCGGCACTGCCGTCTGAGGCGGCATCGACGTCGTAACCGCGGGCCTCGAGGTTCGCCTTGAGCCCCCGCAATAGCCGCGGCTCATCCTCGACGATGAGGACACGCGTCACGTCGCCGCCCTGAACGAGATCACCATCGTGAGACCCCCTCCGGGGGTGTCCTCGGCGCGGATCGTTCCCCCCATCGCTTCCACGAACCCGAGCGCCACGGCGAGACCCAGTCCGATCCCCTCCTTGTCCGAACGCGCGGAAAGCTGCTGGAACGGCAGGAACATCCGCGTACGGTCTCCTGCTGGCACTCCAGGCCCATGGTCCACGACGTGGAGCTCCACGCGCTCGTCTTCCGTGCGGGCATACACGATCACCCGGGACCCTTGCGGGCTCCACTGCCGGGCATTCGACACCACGTTGGCAACCGCTCGCTCGAGCAGGGCGCTATCGACGATCACGCGTGGGAGGGACTCGGGCACGTCGACCTCATCATCGGCGCGGGGAATGAGGGACAGGGCTCGTGGCACGATCTCGTCAAGCCCTACCGTGCCGAGGGCCAGGACCACCGACCCCGTCTGGATCCGGCTCATATCCAACAGATTGACCACGAGGGCAGTAAGCCGATCTGCTGCGTCGTCGATCGTGGCGAGGAACTCCTCGGTCTCGCTGGATGACCAGGTCACGTCGGGATCCCTCAGACTGCTCACGGAGGCCTTGATCGAGGCGAGCGGCGTCCGCAGGTCATGGGACACGGCGGACAGGATCGCGGTCTTCAGCTCGTTGACCCTTTCGAGCGATTCGGCCTCGGAGCGTCGGCGCTGGGCCATCGCCCGAGCACGCGATTCCCGGTCGACGAGGATGCTGACGACCGCGGCGACCATAACGAAGACGGCAAGTCCGAGGGCGTTCTGCTGATCTGCGATCGTCAACTCATGCGTTGGCGGCGTGAAGAACCAGTTGATCAGCATGGAGGCGATGACGGCCGAGCCGAGGGCCAGCCATGTGCCGCCGACCAAGGCGATCGCCACGATGAGGGTCAGGTAGAGCAAGAATATGCTCGGCAGACCGAGCCTCGCGTGCACGGCGGCCAGGGCCAGTGTGAGCGCGCCAAGGGACCCGACGGCGAGGATGACCACTCCGACCAGGGACCACCTGCCTGCCGGACCGCGGTGCGACCCGGCCCCCGTCACGGCGCTGGAAGAGGGATGCACCATGCGTCGAAGGATAGCTCTCGCTCCGGTCCGTTCAGGGCCGGCGGGCTCACACAACCTCGCCCGCGGCCGCGTGTTTACGCTTCCTTAACGCCTCCCACCTCGCTCCTAACGCCGGCCTGACGTCCGGCCGCTCACGTACGACCTACCGTTTCATGGTGGCTACCAAGGCTCCCCTGCGGGCGAGTTCGAGGAAGGTGACCAAGCGTGCGTTGATCGGACGCGCGAAGCCGAGCAGCGATCTCGAGCACACGCTCCTGCCAAAGATCATCGCGCTCCCGGTCTTCTCATCCGATCCGTTGTCATCGAACGCGTATGCAACCGAGGAGATCCTGGTCGTCTTGCTGGCCGCCAGCTCCAGCTCGCTCCATCTGGTCATGCCGATCGCCGTCGCGATCGCACTGCTGATGGCCATCGTCGTGACGTCCTATCGCCAGACCGTGCGGGCGTACCCGTCGGGCGGCGGCGCATACATCGTCACGAAGGAGAACCTCGGCACGGCGCCCGGCCTCATCGCTGCGTCTGCGTTGCTGATCGACTACGTGTTGACGGTGTCGGTTTCGGTCAGCGCGGGGGTTCTTGCCATCTCGTCCGCCTTCCCCGAGGTCGCGGATCACGCGGTGCTCGTGTCGCTGGGGTTCATCGCGCTGCTGACGCTGGCGAACCTCCGCGGCGTGAAGGAAGCCGGCAGCATATTCGCCGTGCCGACGTATGCGTTCGTGGCGTCCATCTTCGCCATGATCCTTATCGGCTTCATCCGATGCGTGGGCGGCTGCCCGCCCACCGAGGCCGTCGTGCCGGCCTCCGGCTTGGCCACGACGGCCGGGGCCGTGTCCTTGTTCGTGGTGCTCCATGCGTTCTCCTCGGGGTCGACCGCGCTTACGGGGGTCGAGGCCATCTCGAATGGGGTCCAGGCGTTCCGCCGGCCACAGTCACGCAACGCCGCGCACACCCTCGGCGTGATGGGCGTGATGGCCATCGCGATGTTCCTGGGGATCTCGTGGCTCGCCACCCACATCCCCGGGATCACCGCGTCACACGAGCGGTCAGTGGTCGCCCAGATCGCCGACGCCGTGTTCGGCGGCGGCATGGGGTTCTACGTGGTCCAAGCCTTCACCGCAGCGATCCTCATCCTCGCCGCGAACACGGCCTACCAGGACTTCCCACGTCTCTCCTCGATCCTCGCGCGGGACGGCTTCCTTCCTTCCCAGTTCAAGAACCGGGGTGACCGGCTGGTCTTCTCGAACGGGGTGATGGTCCTCGCGGTGTTCGCGGGTGCGCTCGTGTATGTGTTCGAGGCCGATCTCTCGCGACTGATCCAGCTCTACGTCGTCGGGGTCTTCACGTCGTTCACGCTGTCGCAGGCCGGCATGGTCCGTCACTGGCTGCGTGAGCGGGACCGTGGGCCCGATGCAGGGAAGGGGTGGCGTCGATCCATCGTGATCAACGCGATCGGAGCTGCGACGACGGGGCTGGTGCTCGTAGTGATCACGAGCACGAAGTTCGTCCACGGCGCCTGGATCGTGGTCGCGGCCATCCCCTTCATCGTGTTCGGCCTCCTGGTCGTGCATCGCCACTACGAGGACGTTCACGATGCCCTCGGCGCGGGTGGCCTCACCGTGGACCCCTTGGCGAGGCACCGCTTCGTGCTGCTCATCCGCGATCTCGGACCAGCTACCAGCGAAGCGTTTGCCCACGTCCGCGCGCTGCGGCCCGACTCCACGGTTGGCCTGTATGTGGGCGCACCGGATGGCTTCAGGGCGGCGGCCGCGGGGTGGGCGATCAGGAACCCTCGGTGGGGACCGCTGCAATCCCTCCCCCGACAGGGTTCCGTGACCCGGTCGGTCCGCTCCTGGCTCGCGACGCAGCCGAGCGATGAACGAACGTTCGTGAGCGTGGTGATCCCCGAAGACGTCCGCGGGAGCGCCTGGTGGCAGGTGGTGACTCGTCAGCGCTTGGCCTTCCTACTGAAGGCCCGCCTGCTGTTCACACCGGATATCGCCGTGATGGATGTACCGCTGACCGCCACAGGCGGGGAGGCTGCGTCCGAGGGGGAGGACGTGCAGCGAGAGACGGTCCGCAGTGTCGTGTTGGTCCCCGTGTCCGCCGTACACGACGGCTCGATCCGAGCGATCAGCTACGCACGAGCCTTGGAAGCGGCTCACGTCGAGGCCTTGCATTTCTCGACGGACCCCGAGGACGTCTCGGATATCGCGAGGGTGTGGTTCGACATCGGGTTCGACGTCCCGCTGTCGTTCGTCGCCGCTCCTTATCGCGACCTCGGACCGCCGCTGCTCGACGAGATCCGACGTCATACGCAAGTACCGAACACCGTCGTGACGGTGGTGCTTCCCGAGTTCCTCGTCACCCGCTGGTGGGAACATCTGCTCCACGGCCAGACGGCGTTGTTCGTGAAGCGCATGCTGCTCACGGAGCCTCAGACGGTGGTGGTGAGCCTGCCCTACAAGATCGCGGCTCGTGCGGTTTGACCTCGTTGCGCCACTGGGGATAGCGTGCAGGCCTGCCCCCAAGGCGGGATCGGGAGGAGGCGACATGAACAAGGGCGGATTGGTCGCCGAGGTTGCCCAGCGGACCGGGCTCAGCAAGGCGGACGTAGCGCGCGTGGTCGATGCCACGATCGATTCGATCCGCGGCAACGTCGTCCGTGGCGGGCGCGTTACGCTCGCCGACTTCGGCACCTTCGAGCGCAAGCACCGCAACGAGCGCATCGCGCGCAACCCCCGCAAGCCCGACGTGCCGATCGTGGTCCCAGCTCGCGATCTTCCCTCGTTCACGCCGGGCAAGGAGTTCCGCGAGCAGGTGGTGAACAGTTCGCGCCCGATGTGACGGGCGCTACTCGAACGTGACCAGACGCAGGTCGCGGGCGACCGGTCCGGCCTCGGCCTGGTCGATCTCGTACCGCACCCGCTGACCCAGGCGCAGCGTGCGGATCTCCGGGTCGCCGATCGAATCGGCGTCGATCGCCACCTCGATGCGGTCCTCCTGCAGCAGCGAACCGGTGCGCGTCTCGTCGTTGAAGTCCTTGATCGTTCCCTGTGCCACGTCAGCGAGCTCCTCGTTCGTTCGTCACCGGGATGCGCGACCCCAGGTCCAGCTCCCGACAGACCTCGAGGGTCCGTCCGGGGCGTCTCGTCTCGAGCACCGTGAGGATATCGCTCGGGACGTCGAGGTCGAACGCGAGGTCGGACAGCTCCACGATCGAGGTCGGCACTCCACGTTCGGCGGCCGCCTCGAGGTGCCGGCGGTACGAGTCGGCGCCGAAGTGGGCCCCGATCGCCGACGGCGGTCGGCGCAGGAGCAGGTTCGTCCCGAGCTCGTCCGTCGATGGGGCGAGCACGACGGGCCCGAGGGTGTGCAGAGCCTTCGTGAGCGCCCAGGCACTCAACAGCGGAGTATCGGGGAGTAGGACGGCCAGCGCCTCCACACCCCGGGCAGCCGCCTCCTCTTCGACCTGCCGAACGGCGTTGCCCAACGGGCCGCGCTCCTCGGCCAGCGTGTGCACGCCGCGACCCATCGCGAGCTCGAGCACGGTCTCATCGGGCGAGACCACCCAGGTCTGCCATCCTGTGATCCGTTCGGTCTCGTCGATCACATCTTCGAGCATCGCCAGCGTGATGGCCGCGCGTTCCAGAGGTGTGCATACGGCGTCCAGACGGCTCTTGGATTCCTCGAGAGATCTGACGGGAAGGGCGATCGCACGCACGCACGCAGCCTAGCGGACCCGGTGCGGTACCCTCTGCGCTTCCATCGGACGACACCCGTTCGACGAGGAGGTTGATGGATCGTGTCCACCATCGCATGGACGATCGCGCCCCCGCGAACGAGGGCGACCGCTCGGGTCGCGTTCGAGGTGTCGTGCGCCGTGGTCGGCAGCCTGCTCGTCGCCGGCCTCGCGCAGATCTCGTTCCCGCTCCCGTTCACACCCGTGCCGATCACCGGGCAGACCCTGGGGGTGTTGTTGGTGGGTGCCGCGTACGGCCCGGGGCTGGGCGCCGCCACACTGGTGCTGTACCTGGTGTGGGCGGTGGCCGGGCTTCCCGTGCTCGCGCCGAACCCCGACGGTACGCACGACACCGGCGTCGCCGTCCTGGGGGTGGCGTCGGCGACGGCCGGATATCTGTGGGGGTTCGTCCTGGCCGCGGGTCTGGTCGGCTGGCTGTCACGCCGTGGGTGGGACCGTTCGTTCCGCAGCTCGATCGGGGCGATGTTGCTCGGCTCGATCGTCATCTACGCCGTCGGTCTACCGTGGCTGCATCGCGCCCTGCCACCCCTGGTGGGCGGCCCGGTCCCCGTGGAGGAGACCCTGCAGCTGGGGCTCTACCCGTTCATCATCGGCGACACGCTGAAGCTGCTGGCCGCTGCAGGGGTGCTGCCCCTGGCGTGGGCCGTGCTTCGGCGGCTGCGCCCCGGCGAGGAGGACTGAGACCCTGGAGCCTTGGTACCAGATCGCGAAGGCGGTCGGACTCACGCCGGTGCGCCTGTGGTTCAACCTTCGCGTCGACGGGACGGAGCACGTCCCCGCCTCGGGCCCGGCGATCGTCGCCTGCACGCACCTGTCGTATCTAGATCCGTTGACGAACGCCGAGGCGGTCGTCGACGCCGGCCGTCGACCACGGTTCCTGGCCAAGCAGGAGCTGTTCGACGTCCCGCTGGTCGGCGCGGCCCTCAGCGGCGCCGGCCAGATACCCGTTCGACGAGGGACGGGCGGAGCGAAGCCGCTCCAGCTCGCCGAGGCCGCACTCGAGGCGGGCGAGGTCGTGGTGGTGTATCCGGAGGGGACCGTCACCACCCGCGACGATCATCTGCCGATGGAGGGAAAGACCGGGGTCGTGCGCCTGGCCGCGGCGACCGGATTGCCCGTGATTCCCCTCGCGAGCTGGGGCTCGCAGGCCGTGTGGCAGAAGTCGGGCAAGGGAAGCCTGAAGTTCGGGCGTCCCGTGCACAGTCGTTTCGGTCCGCCCGTCGATCTGGGGTCGCCCGACGCCGCCGATCACGCGGCGATCAGAGCGGCCACGGCCGTGGTGATGCACGCCCTCACGGCGATCGTCGTGGACCTGCGTGACGCATACCCGGCCCGATGGTCCGGGTAGGCTGTCGTCCATGACCGAGCGCGGGTTCTCCACGCGGGCCGTGCACGGCGGCGTGGCGCCGCCGGTCGAGCAGCAGACGCCGAGCGTCCCCCTGTATCAGACCTCCACCTACCGGTTCGGATCGTCTCAGGAGTATGCCGAGACGATCTCGTTCGAACGCGAGGGCTTCACCTATACGCGGGGGTACGGGAACCCGACCGTGCAAGCGTTCGAGGCACAGATGGCCGAACTGGAAGGGACCGAGGACGCCTTCGGGTTCTCCTCTGGCATGGCCGCGATCCACGCGGTGCTGACCGCGCACTCCTCGTCGGGCGACCGCGTCGTGTGTAGCTCCGAGTTGTACGGCGGCACCTATTCGCTGGCGACGCGGCTCCTCCCGCGGTTCGGCATCGAGGTGGAGTTCGTCGACCCCCACGATCTCGAGGCGCTCAAGCGAGCGCTCCCGGGAGCGGTCCTGTGCTACGTAGAGACCATCGCCAACCCGAACGTGACCGTGGCCGACCTCGAGGCGATCGGCGAGCTCTGTCGAGACGCCGAGGTGCCCTCCGCCGTCGACAACACGTTCGCCAGCCCGTTCCTGTGCGCTCCGGCGGCCTACGGGTTCACCCACGTGCTCCACTCGGCGACCAAGTTCATCGGCGGACACCACGATCTGATCGCCGGCGTCGTCTGCACGACGTCTGCGGGCCGCGATCTCCTACGCGACGTGGCGATCGACGTGGGCGGCACGATGGCGCCGTTCGAGGCCTGGCTGTGTCTTCGCGGCCTCACGACGCTGGCGGTACGCATGGAGCGCCACTGCGACAACGCGCAGCGGCTGGCCACCGCCATCGAGGCCCATCCCCGGGTCGATCGCGTCTGGTATCCGGGGCTCGTCTCGCACCCGCAACACGACGTGGCCCGCCGCGAGCTGCCCCGCGGGGCCGGGGGGGTCATGGCCGTCGAGGTGGCCGGCGGCGTCGAGGGGGGGCGAGCGTTCTGCGATGCGCTGGAGCTCGCTTGGGTGGCGACGAGTCTCGGCGGAACCCACACGCTCGTCGGGCACGCGGCCTCCACGACGCATCGACAACTGGACCCGGGGGCCCGTCGGGCCGCCGGCATCGCCGACGGCCTCGTGCGTGTCAGCGTGGGTCTGGAGGACGTCGAAGATCTGATCGCCGACTTCACCCAGGCGCTGGAGCGCGCGTGACGCGTCGCCGCGTCGCCGTCGTGTTCGGAGGGCGTTCGGCCGAGCACGAGATCTCGTGCATCTCCGCTCGCTCGGTGATCGATGCGCTCGACCCCGACCTCGTCGAGGTCGTGCCCATCGGCATCTCCCGGTCGGGACGGTGGTTCCTCCAGGACGGCCCCCCCTCCCTGCCCTCGGAAACGGGACGGATGCCCGAGGTCGAGGAGACCCCTGGCTCCCAGGTCGGCCTCGCCGCGGAGAGCGCCTCCCGCGAGATCGTGACGGCCGACGGATCGAGGGCGCCGATCGACGTCGTCTTCCCCGTGCTCCATGGCCCGATGGGCGAGGACGGTGCGATCCAGGGGATGTTCGAGCTTGCCGGCGTGCCGTACGTGGGGGCGGGCGTGCTCGGCTCGGCCGTCGGCATGGACAAGGCGGTCCAGAAGGTCTTGTTCTCTGCGGCGGGTCTTCGCGTGGGCCCGTGGGCCGCGGTGCGCGAACCCGAGTGGGACGAGGATCCGGAAGGGGTGGCCGCGGCCGCACAAGCCCTGGGCTACCCGGTGTTCGTCAAACCGGCGACGCTCGGCTCATCGGTGGGCATCACCCGGGCCGGGACGCCCGACGACCTCTCGGCCTCGCTCGGCGAAGCGTTCCGGTATGCGCGCAAGGCCGTCGTCGAGCGGGCGCTCGAAGAGGCCCGAGAGATCGAGTGCGCGGTGCTGGGCAACGACGATCCGGTAGCGTCGGTGTGCGGCGAGATCGTGCCTACGGGGCACGACTTCTACAGCTACGACGCCAAGTACCTCGACCCCCACGGTGCGAGCCTGCTGATCCCGGCCGACCTCGACGCAGGGATCGTGGCCGACGTCCAGCGGATGGCGATCCAGGCGTTCCGGGCCGTCGAGGCCTGGGGGATGGCCCGGGTGGACTTCTTCGTAGGTGCCGCGGGCGAGATCTGGATCAACGAGATCAACACGATCCCGGGGTTCACGTCGATCTCGCAGTTCCCCAAGCTCTGGGAGGCCAGCGGATTGCCCTATCGCGACCTCATCGAGCGGCTGCTCGAGCTGGCGGTCGAGCGCCACGAGCTGGAGCGCGCGAAGAGCACGAGCCCGGGCGGGCTGGGGAGGTAGGGATGTGCGACGCCCCGCGCGTTCGCGCGGGGCGTGGGTGCGTCAGAGATGGACCACGGGACAGGTCAGCGTGCGCGTGATGCCCTCGACCGACTGGATCCGCGCGACGACGAGCTTGCCGAGCTCGTCCACGGACTGGGCCTCGGCGCGCACGATCACGTCGTAGGGACCCGTCACGTCTTCGGCCTCGGCGACGCCCGAGATCGATCGCACGGATTCGGCGACGGCGGCAGCCTTGCCCACCTCGGTCTGGATGAGGATGTACGCGTGCACCACGTGGAACCTCCTGACGCTCGTGAGGCGACCCATGGTAGGGCGGTCCCTCGGCAGGCGCAACGCGGCCCGGGTGGCCGCGGGGTGGCATCATCGAGGCATGTTCGTCGATCGTCGGGACGGGGGTGAGCGGCTCGCGAGCGTACTCGCCGAGCGCGTGAGCGGGCCGGCGGCGATCCTTGCCATCCCGCGCGGGGGAGTCCTCGTCGCGGCCCCGGTGGCCGCGATGCTGGGCGCCGAGCTCGATCTCGTGGTCCCCCGCAAGATCGGGGCACCTAACAACCCGGAGCTGGCGATCGGAGCTGTCGCGGAGGGCGTGGTCGTCATCGACGAGGCCCTCGTGCATCGGCTGAGGGTCGCGCCCGCCTACATCGAGGCCGAGACCGCACGGCAGGAGGCCGAGATCGCCCGGCGCTCGGCCTCGTATCGGGGCGACCGCCCGGCGCCCGTTCTACGGGGTCGAACCGTCGTGGTGGTCGATGACGGCGTGGCCACCGGGGCCACGGCGATCGCCGCGCTGCGATGGGCCCGGGCTCGGAACCCATCCCGCCTGATCTTCGCCGCCCCGGTCGGCGCGGTCGAGGCCGCCACGCGACTGGCCCGTGAGTGCGACGACGTCGTCCTGCTCGACACGCCGCCCCGGTTCGGCGCCGTCGGAGAGTGGTACGAGCGGTTCGGACAGGTGTCCGACGAGCAGGTGCGGGCCCTCCTATGAGCCTGACGACCCTGGAGTGGGCCCTGGCAGCGATCCTGTTCGGGCTGGGCGTCCGTTCGCTCCTCTACTGGCTCCGCCGCCCCTTCGAGAGCGACGAGCCCGTCGATCTCCTGCTCTTCGCCTTCTTCGTTCTCGGCCGGGTCGGGATCTGGTGGTCGCTGGCGGGTTTCTTCATCCTGTCGGCGAGCCTGCGCAACCCGGATCCGCTGGGGCAAGGAGCGACGCTCGCCGGCCGGGCCTTCGCCGACGAGTTCGCAACGCGGTTCTGGTGGTATCCGGTGGTCGTGATCGTGTTCGCCGTGATGCAGTTCCTCGCTGGGTACTTCCTGGGCCGGCGCGGAGCGCCTAGCCGACCGCCTTGATGATGTCCTCGGACAGCTGTGTGAACTGCTGCAGGTGCGTGACCCGGTCGGCCTTGAGGCCCGTCACGATCGACGAGTACTCGATCGCCGCGACCCTGCCGCTCGTAGAGGGCGCGGGGCTGCAGCTTCTCGACGTCGTCGAGCCCGGGCACCGCCGAGGCGACCTCGTAGCCGAAGTCGGGATCCTCCGTCCACTCGATCGTCTCCTCGGCGATGGCTTTGACGCAGGCCGACGTGTCGGGGATCCGGAGCTTCTTCGAGCGATCGTCGCCGTCCTTGCCGCCGACACGGCCCGTGTTGAGGAGGTAGGCCTCGATCGGATGCGTGTCGAGCAGCTCCAGCAGGCGATTGCCCTGCAGACCATGCGGGAGGGGGAAGAACGGGTTCGTGCCCGGCACCCGCAGGAACTTGCCCTCCTCGGCCGCGCCGCCGGCGGCGGTGCCGGTGGTCTCGCCGAGCATGAAGAAAGCGGCCGCCTGCTCCCGGGTCAGCTTCGACACGGCCGGGATGATGTTCTCGTTGCGGTTGAGGATCAGCAGGTAGTCGACGGTGCCGACGTTGCGAGCGTCCTCGTAGGACATGCAGGTCGTCCATCTCGAAGACCGCGCGGCCGTTCTTCGTGTAGTTCTCGTTGAAGAAGTCGACCGTGCCATCCGGCGTCCATGTAGACGTTCTCGATGTAGGTGGTAGGACTTGACGACCGCGCCGTAGATCGACGGCTCGAAGTCAGGGTCGAGCCCGAACGTCTTGGCGAAGCACCCGTTCTCGGTGCCGTAGGCATGGCCGCCGGGCATCAGGCCGACGAAGTCGTCCTGGATCGGCCTCGACCCGTTCTGCGTGGTGAATGTCGTGGTGGTCTTCCCGGTGCCCGACAGGCCGATGATCATGAAGACCTTCTCGCCTGCGTCGGTCGGGATGACCTTGAGACCGGCGTGCAGCGCGAGCCCGCCCTTGTTGTAGCACGATGTCGTTCCACATCCGCAGGCCGCCCTTCTTGGACTCACCGAAGTAGTCCGAGTTGAGGACGCGCGTGACGTAGTTGTCGAGGTCGACCGCGATGAGCCGGTCGTCGGGGTACCCGGGAGCGGCGAGGCCCGGCGTATAGATGACCTGGATCGTCGGGCTCGGTGCCGTCGACCCGTTCGAAATAGAGCTTCTGCTGCATCCCGGCGATGTTGGCGTAGCGCTTCTCCATCATCAGCCGGGCTGCCGTGCGCATCTCGTCGTCGTTGCCGATATAGCCATCGATCTGGATCATGTCGTTCTCGGCGATGTAGGCATCCTGCATCGCGGCGATCTCGTTGTAGGCCTCGCGCGTCATCGTCTTGCCGCTCGATTCGCGGTCAACCACGAACGTGCTGGCCCCGCTGCGCGACAGGACCTCGGTCTGTGTGTTCGTGTTCCCGAAGGCCGAGAGCCGGGTTTCGGGCATCTCCTCTGTGAACGCCCGGAGTTCGTCGGGCGTCGGGTTAACGTGGATACTCGCCACGGGAGCCTCCTTGGGGCGCGGTGTATCGCCGCGGTTCGACGTTGGGGGATAGCGGGGGAAGTCTACCCAACGGCCCCGTTGGTCCCCGGCGCACGAGCGGCACGGCGTGCGCCTCCGAGATGTACGGAACGGACCAACGACGGGTCGCCGTCAGTGGGGGATGCGCGTGACCTTGCCGGCCTTGATGCAACTGGTGCAGGCGTTCACGCGTCGGGGGGAGCCGTCGACGAGTGCCCGTACGCGCTGGATGTTCGGGTTCCAACGCCGGCTGTTCCGCTTGTGCGAGAACGACACGGACTTGCCGAACCACGGGCCCTTGCCACAGATGTCACAGTTCGCTGCCATAGCCGGACGAGGCTACCAGAGGTGCCTGCCGGCGGGCCGTCAGGAGATCTCCGCCAGGTGAGCCCGAAGATCGGCTCGGCTGATCTGTCCGTCCACCTTCGCGACGAGCGTGCCGTCGGCGTCGTAGAACGCCGTCACCGGCTGACCGATGCTGCCGAGATGCGTGCGGATCGCGCCGGTCGGGTCGAACACGCTCGGGTAGGGGATGTCGTAGGTCTCGATGAAGCCGACCGCGGGCGGGCGGGTGTCGAGGATGTCGACGCCGAGGAACTGGGCGTTCTCGAACTCCTGCGCTGCCTCGGTCAGGTGGGGCGCCTCGGCCTTGCACGGCTCGCACCACGACGCCCACACGTTCACCACAAGCGGCGTTCCCCTGAGCTCCTCGAGCAGGCGCTCGTACCCCTCCACGTCCATCAGCGGAAGGGCGGTCGTGGTCGTGGGAAGCGAGGACGCCGCGGTGGCGAGTAGCGCCGGCGAGCCGGTCGTCTCGGGCGCCGAGGATCCGTCGCCGACGCAGGCGACCGAGACGGCGAGACTCACCAAGGCGACGATGGCCAGCGGGCTGCGTGACATCGTCCCCATGGTAGAACCGTGGCGCATGTGGAGCCCCCGATGCCGCTGACCCTGTCCTCGTCGATCGTCGACATCGATCCGCGTCTTGCCGGCCGCCGCTCGGGCCGGCGTGTCAAGGGTGAGCCGGCCCGAACGGCGCACGAGGTCCTGGCCGAGGGCCTGGGCATCACCACGGTGGGGGGTCTGATCCATCACTACCCGCGTCGCTACATCGACCGGTCCAACGTGCAGACGATCCGCGACATGAAGCTCGGGGCGCACGTGACCGTCATCGCCTCCGTGCGCAAGGTCGCCAAGCGCATGACGAGGCGTCGCCAGACGATGGTCACCGTCACCCTGGCCGACGGCACCGGGTTCCTGGATCTCACCTTCTTCAACCAGCCGTGGGCGGCGAGCCAGTACAAGGAGGGCACCGAGGTCGCGGTGTCGGGAGTCGCGACGAAGTACCGGGGTCGTCTCCAGCTGTCGAACCAGGAGGTCGAGGTCCTCAGCGACGAGTCCGGGCTCGTTCACACCGGGAGGATCACGCCGGTGCACCCGGCGAGCGAGGGGATCACGAGCCGCACGATCCGCGAGCTCGTGCACCGCGCGTTCGAGCGGCTCGCGCATCTGGATGACCCCATGCCCTCCGACGTGATCGAGGCCGAGTCGCTCGGCCCGTACGACCAGGCGGTGCGCGACATCCACTTCCCCGAGGACGAGGTCGCGCTCGCCCGGGCGCGGGAGCGATTGAAGTTCGACGAACTGTTCGTCCTGGAGCTGGGGGTGGCGTTCCGCAAGCACCGGGTCGAGGCAGACCGCGCCGGGATCGCCCACTCGATCGAGGGTGACCTCACCGCCCGGCTCGGCGGGAGCCTCCCGTTCGAGGCGACGCGCGCCCAGCTTGCGGCCATCGAGCGGGTCGGCGAGGCCATGGCGCTACCGCGACCGATGAACGTGCTCCTTCAGGGCGATGTCGGCGCCGGGAAGACCGTGGTAGCAGTGCACGCCGCGATGATCGCGATCCAGTCGGGGCACCAGGCGGGGATCATGGCGCCCACCGAGGTGCTCGCCGGCCAGCACGCGCGATCGATCGCAGCCCTGCTCGAAGGCGTGGGCGCGACGCCCTTCCTCGCGCTCGACCGGTCCTCCGGAGCCTCCGGCGGCCAGGGCTCGCTGCTCGATTCGCTCGCCGAGCCCAACGACGGGTCGCAGAGCGGCGAGGCCGCGGTGACCTGGGCGCTCCTTACGGCGGCGGTCACGGGGGCGGACAGGCGCAAGATCCTCGAGGGTGTGGCCGCGGGCGACGTCGACCTCGTGATCGGCACCCATGCGCTCATCCAGGAGGCGGTGGAGTTCTCCGATCTGTCACTCGCGGTCGTCGACGAGCAGCACCGCTTCGGTCTGCACCAGCGGACCGCTCTCAAGCGCAAGGGGGGTGACCCGGACGTGTTGATCATGACGGCCACTCCCATCCCCAGGACGCTCGCCCTCACGTACTACGGCGACCTCGACGTGGTCGTGCTCGACGAGATGCCGAAGGGCCGTCGCCCCATCCAGACTCGAGCGGTTCGCAACGCACCCGATCGCGACCTTGCCTACGACCTCGTCCGACGCGAGGTGCGCGCCGGGCGTCAGGCATTCGTGGTGTGCGCGGCGATCGACGAGCAGAACCGCTCCCAGGTCAAGGCCGCCGAGGCCGAGGCGGACCGGCTCGCCGGTGACGTATTTCCCCACCTTCGGGTCGATCTCCTGCACGGTCGCATGCGCCCCAAGGACAAGGAATCGATCATGGAGCGGTTCCGCGCCGGGGAGACCGACCTGCTGATCTCGACGACCGTGATCGAGGTGGGCGTTGACGTCCCGAACGCGACCGTGATGCTCGTCGAGAACGCAGAGCGCTTCGGGTTGGCCCAGCTGCATCAACTGCGGGGCAGGATCGGCCGCGGCGAGCACGACAGCTACTGCGTCCTGTTCGACGAGGCGCCCGAGGACAACCTCGAGGCGCGGGCTCGGGTGGACGCCATGGTCAGAACGACGGACGGGTTCGAGCTGGCCGACGAGGATCTGCGGCTGCGCGGCGAAGGGACGCTGTTCGACACCCGTCAGGCAGGCATGCCGGACCTTCGGCTCGCGCGGCTCGCCGACGACATCGAGCTCGTGAAACGCGCACGGGCCCGGGCGTTCGCCATGATCGACGCCGACCCCGGCCTGTCGATCCACCCGGAGCTCCTCGACGAGCTCCGCCGCCGGTTCGAGCGTTCGATCGACTGGCTGTTCGCCTCATAAGGTTCCATCGCCCTCAACTCGGGACTACCTTGTTTCGGGGAGGTGGGCCCGGGTGGGGGAGGTTCTGAGCGAAGGGGAGCGACGGTTCCCCCATGACGTAACGGTCGGCTTCGCCGCCGCACGGGCCTTCGGTGCGGTCCTGATCGCGGTGGTCGCCCCATTCGTGCCGCCGCTGCCGGGTACCGACCCCATCTCCGGCCGCCTCGCGGTCTCGTTCATCGCCGCCGCGGTCATCCTTGCGTCGGCGGTGTGGCAGTGGCGCACCAGCGCGTCCGAGGAGAAGGTCGGGCTCGTGACGGTGGCCATCGACGCGGGAGCCTTCTGCGCGTTGATCGCGGCCTGGTCGGGCGACCCACGGGCCTACCCGTTCTTCATCGTCGCGCTGCCGCTCGCGGAGTCGGCGGTGTTCCTCGGGCGGCGGTGGGCCGCCGTCGTCCTTGCGGTTCTCGTGAGCTTCTTCCTGGGAGTGGGGATGTTGGCTCAGCCGGCGTCCCCGACCGTATCGAGCCTCGAGATGACGAGCTTCCGCGTCCTATTGATGGTCATCGTGACCGTGTGTTCCACGATCGTCGCCGAGGCGACGGCACGTCGCGAGCGCGCCTTCCGGGACGCCACGCGAAGTACGGCGGCGGTGCACGACATGCTCGAGCGACTCACCCTCGAGGAGTCGGCCGCGCGGACCCTCCTGGACTCGGTCTACAGCAGGGCGCCGGTGGCCTTGGGCTTCGTCGATCGCGACCTGCGGTACGTGAGGGTGAACGACGCGCTCGCGTCGTTGAATGGCCGGTCGGCCGCCGACCACGTCGGACGGTCGGTGGCCGACGTGCTGCCCGACCTCGCGCCTAGGGTTGTGCCGCTGCTGCAGCGAGTGCTCGACTCGGGGGAGCCCGTCGAGTCGATGCCGGTCGAGCTGCCGTACCCGGTCAGCGGTCTGCCCGGTGTGTTCGACGTGAGCTTCTTCCCCGTGACGGGATTCGATGGTCTCATCGTCGGCGTCGGGACGGTGATCGACGACGTCACCGAGCACCACGTCGAGGCGGCGCGCAACGCCCGCCTCGCGCGCCAGCGCGGCGTCCTGGCAGTCCTCGCGACCGACGCCGCGTCGGCCACGGATCGGGACCAGCTCTTCCAGCGGACGACGGAGGCGCTCGCAGCGGCGCTGGACGTACCTCTGGCCAAGGTGCTCGAGCTCGACGAGGAAGGCGACCTGCTCCGCCTGTGCGCCGGCGTCGGCTGGGCGGAGGGCTCGATCGGCCATGCGACTGTCGAGACCTCGACCGGCTCACAGGCGGGGTACACGTTGACCGTAGGCGAGCCGGTCGTCGTCGAGGACCTGGCCACGGAGACGCGTTTCGCGGCGCCCGATCTCCTACTCGAGCACTCCGTCGCGAGCGGGATCTCCATCGCGATCGGGGGGCCGGACCGGCCGTTCGGGGTTCTGGGGGTGCACTCGACCGAGCGACGAGGGTTCGACGAGATCGATGTCGATCTGGTCTCGGAGGTCGCGGCCGTGCTCGGGAGCGCGGTTGAGCGTCTGCGGAGTGCGGCCGAGGTTCGCCGTGTCGAGGCCCAGTTCCGACAGATCGCGGCGTCGATCCAGGAGATCTTCTGGATGCGCCTGGCGGGGGAGCGGCGCTTCCTCTATCTGAGCGACGCGTTCGAGCACGTGTTCGGCATCCCGGTCGCGCACGCCTACGCCGACGCCGAAAGCTGGTACGGATCGATCCACGGCGACGACCGAGCGCGGGTACGCGAGCAGGTCGGCGATCTCGCCGGCCCGTACGAGGTCGAGTACCGGATCATCCGGCCCGACGGCGAGGTGCGTTGGCTGGCCACCCGGTCGTCGCTCATTCCGTCGACCGAAGATGAGCCGGCCCGGTTGGTCGGGGTCACCGAAGACATCACGACGCGCAAGCTGGCACAGGGGGAGGTCGTCGCGCGGCTGGGTCAGCAACAGGCCGTGGCCGACCTCGCCATGCAGGCCGTCGACGCGCAGGACCTCGGTCCGCTGTTCGAGCGCGCGGTGACGCTTGTGTCGTCCATGCTGGAGGCCGAACGCGTCGAGATCCTGGAGCGGCGGGGCGACCACCTCGTCCAGGTCGCGTCGGTGGGCTGGCCGGCGCCCGTGCCCGCCGAGCTCGTGAGTGCCGGGCCATCGACGCACGCGGGATGCGCACTCGAGAGCGGGGCGCCGATCGTGATCGACGACGTCGTGGCCGAGTCGAGGTTCGACACCTCGGAGCTCGCCGCCCACGGGATCACGAACGGCATCTCGCTTCCGATCGGCTCGGCCGCCCAACCGTGGGGGGCGCTCGGCGTACACTCGGAGAGCCGGCGGGGTTTCGGGTCGGACGACGTGGTGTTCCTCGAGGGGGTGGCCGGGATCTTGTCGTCCGCCGTCTACCGCGCACGGGGCGAGGACGAGCTGCGGCTCACCAGCGAGAACCGCCAGCGCCTGCTCGATGCCCTGGTCACCGCCCAGGAGGACGAGCGAGGACGGGTCGCGAGGGAGCTCCACGACGGTGTCGGGCAGGTGCTGACTTCGCTCGCCCTGTTCGCCGCGGATCTCGAGCACCAGATCGAAGACGACGGGGTCCGCGCCAAGATCGTGTCCTTCCGTGAGCGGGTGCAGGCGACGATCGGTCAGACTCGCCGGCTGGTGTGGAGCCTTCGGCCGGTCGAGCTGGACACGCTCGGGCTGGACGCGGCGCTCGAGCGGCTCGTCGTCGAGGTGACCGCCGACGACGGTCCTGTCGTGGACCTGTCCGCCGAGCTCGGCGACCAGATCCTGGCGCCCTCCGTGTCGGCCACGGTGTTCCGTGTGGTCCAAGAGGCGGTGACGAACGCCCTTCGCCACGCCCAGGCTCGGTCGGTGTCCGTGGTGGTGAGTACCAAGGGCAGTGTGGTCAGCGTCGTGGTTGAGGACGATGGCCGGGGCTTCACGCCTGATACCGAGCACGAGGGGTACGGTCTGCTAGGGATGCGTCAGCGCGCGTCGCTGGCAGGTGGCTCCCTGGTGATCGACTCGCGAGAGGGGACCGGCACCACGGTCCGGTTGGAGGTGCCGACCGCTCCATGAGTGAGGCAAGGATCGGCCTGCTGCTGCTGGACGACCATGCCCTGATGCGCGAGGGGCTTCGGGCGCTGCTGGAACGGGAGGACGACCTCGAGGTGCTCGCCGAGGCGTCGAGCCTGGCCGACGTGATGGCCAGCGAGGTCGACCCCGACGTGATCGTGGCCGATCTGATGCTGCCCGACGCCAAGGGTGCGGTCGTGGTGACGTCGCTTCGGGAGCGGTTCCCCGGGGCGCAGATCCTGGTGCTCACCATGGTCGACAATCCCGCCGACGTGCACCTCACGTTCGCCGCAGGGGCCCGCGGCTACCTGCTGAAGGAGGCGGCGTCGGCCGAGCTCGCCGAGGCGATCCGTCGGGTCGCCGAGGGTCGCGACTATCTGCAGCCGGCGATGGGCGCCGCGATGGCGTCGATGCGGTCCGTGCCCGAAATGGCCCACGCGTCGGCCAGCATCCCGCTCAGTGACCGCGAGGTCGAGGTGCTGCGCCTGATCGCGCTCGGGCACACCAATGCCGAGGTCGCGTCGATCCTGCACGTGGCCGTCCGCACGGTCGAGCATCACCGCAGCTCGATCACGCACAAGCTCGGGGTGCGCTCGCGAGCGGAGCTGGTCAGGTACGCGAACGAACAGGGGATCCTGGCGGACTGAGCCCGGATGCACCTGCGGGAAACCCACGGGCGCAGCGTGCCGCGTGGTTCTACCTATATCGAAGCTGGCCGGGGCCGCGTAGCGTTCCCGCTGTGGATATCGCCGCCGAGATCCTGTTGATCCAGTCCGATCCCCGAGCGGGGATGCGCACACTCGATCGCCTGTGGCGGTTCGAGTCCGGGGCCCGGACCGTGTGGTGCCGGGACGGACTGGAAGGCCTGGAGTACGTCTTCGGAACCGGGCGGTACTGGGATCGGCCCGCCGACCGAGTGCGTGCCGTGTTCCTCGACTTCGAGACCCGCGTGCTGGACGGGGCCGAGGTCCTACGGCGCATCAGGGGCTGGCGGCGGGGCGATCCCCTGTTCGTCGCGATGATGGCCCGCCGGGCGGCACGTGACGCCGGGGTTCCGCTCCCGAGGATCGATCGGTGGGTGCACGTGCCGCCGACGTTGAAGGAGATCGACGGCGTGTTGCGCGCCGCAGGGCTCGGCGCCGTCGCGGTGGGAGCCTGACAACGTGTCCGATGCCTCGGGCGCTACCGGCTCGGCGATCGAGGATCTGTCGTACCCCGACGCGTTCGACGAAGTGGACCTCCCCATGGCATTCGTCCTGCTTGATGGCACGTACGCGCGCGTGAACCCCGCGTTCTGCCGTTTCCTCGCCCGTGGCCCGGAGGAGATCGTGGGGAGGTCTTGGCGCGAATTCGCGGTGGACGACCTCGAGGCCGCGGAGGCGGCGGGCATCGCGATGGTCCAGGAGCCGGGCCGTACCCTGACCGTCGAGGCCCGGTGGTCGATGCCGGGTGACCTTCCCCCGAAGGAGGGCTTGGCCACCGCCTCGGTGCTGCGTGGCGCCGACGGCGATCCGCGGTGCGTGCTCGTCCAGCTGCACGACCTCAGCAGCGTCCGGCGGCTCGAGGCCGAGCTCGACAGCTCCAGCCGAGAGTTACGCGCCACGGAGGATCGGTACCGGGGACTCATGGAGCGACTGCCGATCGTCTCGTACGCGGTGGATTCCGCCTACCGGTTCGGTGACGAACGATATGTCTCTCCGAGGATCGAGCAGCTGCTCGGCGTGTCGGTGGTCGAGTGGTACGCGGACGAGGATATCTGGCCCCGGCTAGTTCACACCGACGACCGCGATCGGGTCATGGCGGCGTGGGATCGTTTCGTGCAGGACCGGGGGCCGTTCGCCGAGGAGTATCGGCTCGTCCGTCCCGACGGAAGGATCGTGTGGGTACTGGACGAGGCCAGCGTGATCGAGTTCAAGGGCCGCGATCACATCGAGGGCATGTTCCAAGACATCACTGCGCGCAAGCTCGCCGAGGCCTCGGTCAACGAGCAGGCCGCGCATCTTGAGGAGGCGTACGAACAGCTGAGGGCGCTCGAACGCGTTCGCAGTGACTTCTTCGTCACGGCGTCCCATGAGCTGCGGACCCCTCTCACGTCGATCCTCGGGTTCGCGACGACGCTCGCGGGCATGTGGGACCGACTCTCGGAGAAGGATCGTCGGGAGTTCGTCGGCACCCTCGAACGGCAGGGGCGTCGGCTGCTCCGGCTCATCGAGGACCTCACGACGACCGCCATGCTGGATGCCGGACAGATGCGGGCGACGGCCAAGCATGTGCACCTCGTCCCGCTCCTGGACCGGATCGCCGACGACTACGCTCCCGAGGCGGGCGCCATCGGGGTGGATGTCGCCGACGATGTGTGGGTGCTCGCCGACCCCGGTTGGGTCCGCCGCATCGTCGAGACCCTCGTGGCGAACTCTCTGAAGTACGGGGCGGCGCCGATCGACGTAACGGCCGCGTACGAGGGCAACCGGGTCGCCATCGACGTGCGCGACGGAGGGCCGGGCATCCCGGACGATATCGCGGGCTCGTTGTTTACCCGGTTCGGTGTTAGCCAGGAGCAGGAGCGTCGCGTCCAGCAGGGGTTCGGACTCGGGCTCGCGCTGGCCCGCGACATCGCGCGGCTGATGGGAGGCGACGTCGAGCTTCGGTCCATCGACGCGGGGGCCTGCTTCCGGATCGTCCTCCCCGCGGTCGTTGCGGCGCAGCGAGCTTCTGACGACCGATAACCCGCGGCGGCGGGTCTGCGGAGACCCCGCAACCGGGATTGGGCAGGACACCTGCGGCCGGACCTCACGGCGGTAGGCTCGCACGCGTGCGGATCGTCGCGGGGATCGCCAAGGGCACGCGTCTGGCGCCGGTGCCGTCCGGCGTTCGGCCGCTGTCCGATCGGGCCAGGGAGGGGCTGTTCTCCAGTCTTGGTGCCCGCTGCGTGGGCGCCAGGGTGCTCGATCTGTTCGCCGGCAGCGGGGCCGTGGGCATAGAGGCGCTGTCGAGGGAAGCGACGTCCGCGGTCTTCGTCGACCGATCACACCGATCGATCGAGGCGGTGGAACGCAATCTGCGGCTCACGGACCTAGCAGACCTGGGCGAGACGGTGCGGTCTGACGTCGCGTCGTTCCTTGCTCGACCTCGACCCGGCGCTCCGTTCGACATCGTGGTGCTCGATCCTCCGTACTCCCTTGGGTCCGATCCACTGGCGGGGGTGCTGGGCCGGCTCGCACACGGTTGGCTGGCATCGGAGTGGATCGTCGTGCTCACCAGGGGAGATGAGGGTTCCGTCCCACCGCTTCCGCTACACTGGTCCGCTGCGAGGCGGCTGCGCTACGGCGACAGCCATCTCACGCTGTTCCAGGAGGTGTGATGGGCCTGATCGCCCTGTGTCCGGGTACGTTCGACCCGGTGACGAACGGTCACCTCGACATCATCGGCCGGACCAGCACGACGTTCGACCAGGTGGTCGTCGCGGTGCTGGAGAACCCGTCCAAGGCGCCGCTGTTCAACGTCGAAGAGCGGGTCGAGATGCTCGAGGAGGCCTGCAGCGCTATGGACAACGTCAAGGTGGGCTCGTTCTCGGGCCTGCTGGTCGACTACGCCCGCGCGCAGGGACCGTGCGTCATGGTCAAGGGCCTTCGGGCCGTCAGCGACTACGAGTTCGAGATCCAGATGGCCCAGATGAACCATCGCCTGGGTGGCGTCGAGACGCTGCTCATGCCCACCAACCCGTCGTGGTCGTTCCTCTCCTCGTCTCTGGTCAAGGAGGTTGCGCTGTTCGGCGGCGACGTCGAGCCGCTGGTGCCGGCGGCCGCCAGCGCCAGACTGCTCGCGCGATTGAGGAGAGCCGACTAGATGGACATCACCGCCCGGCTTCAGCAGCTGGAAGACATCGTGCGTGACGCGAAGTCGATGCCCCTGTCCTCATCGGTGCTGATCAACCGCGACGAGGTGCTCGAGATGCTCGAGCAGATGCAGGACGACCTTCCCGACGAGATCAAGCAGGCCAGGTGGGTCGTCAAGGATCGAGAGGAGCTGCTTGCTAAGGCGAGGGCCGAGGGCGACAAGCTCGTCGAGCAGGCTCGCGAGGAGCAGCTTCGGCTGGCGCACCAGGAGGCGGTTGTCGAGCGCGCCCGGGAGGAGGCTCAGCGCCTCCTCGATGAGGCTGACGAGCAGGGTCGCATGATGAGGTCCGAGGGCGAGGACTACGTCGATGCGAAGCTGGCGCAGTTCGAGATCGCGCTTCGGCGGATCTTGGAGGAGTCGCAGGCGGCCACCAAGGGCTTGGCCCGCACGCTCGATCAGGTCGAATCCGGTCGCGATCGCCTGCGCGGTCCCGCCGGGCCTGCCGCAACCGAGCTGGCGCCAGACGAGGCCGAGTCGGAGACCCCGCTGTTTGACGAGGAGGACGTCGAGTGAGCGTCGAGCCCATCGACGTCGCCGACCTGATGGGAGCGCCCGGGTCCTCACGCGATCTGAGGTTCGAGGGCACCCTCGAGGAGCTCTCAGCCGAGCTGGCTGACATCGCGCGTCCCGTGCACGGGCGACTGTGCGCCGAGTCGATCGTCGAGGGGATATTCCTCACCGGCACGGTCGCGGGTGTCTGGTCCCTACTGTGTGCACGCTGTCTGACGGCGTTCGAGCGGCCGTTCGAGGTCGCGTTGGCGGAGATGTTCGTCGTCGAGCCCGATCCCGACGGCGACGACTACCCGCTGGCGCCCGAGGGTCTCCTCGAACCCGAGCAGGCGATCCGCGACGCCGTGGGGCTCGAGATGCCGTTCTCGCCGCTGTGTCGGCCCGACTGCCGGGGTCTGTGCCCGGTCTGCGGCGGCGACAGGAACCGGGGCGAATGCCCCGGCGATCATGTGTCGATCGATCCGCGATGGGAGGGGCTCGAGCAGGTGCTCGACCGCCTCGATAGCTGACGAACCAAGGAAGGACCGACGATGGCCGTCCCCAAGAAGAAACAGAGCAAGACCCGCGGCGACAAGCGCGCGGCGAACTGGAAGGCGAGCGCTCCTCCGTACGCGGAATGCCCGCAGTGCAAGCACCCCACGATCCCTCACCGCGTATGCGGCAACTGTGGCTACTACGCTGGCCGGCAGGCCGTCGAGGTCGAGTAAGCGGGTGCCGGCTTCCTCCGTCGAGACGCCGGTCGAGGCGCTGGATCGAGCGCTCGGCGTGAGCTTTCGCGATGCCGCGCTGCGCGAGGCCGCCCTCACCCACCGCTCGTTCGCCTTCGAGCACGGTCGGGCCGTGACGAACGAGCGCCTCGAGTTCCTGGGGGATTCGGTCTTGGGTCTCGTCGTCACGGACATGGCCTACCTGGACCACCCGGAGATGCCCGAGGGCACGCTGGCCAAGCTTCGTGCCGCGATCGTGAACATGACGGCGCTGGCCGACGTGGCCCGGTCGCTCGGGCTGGGGGATCTGGTTCTTCTCGGCAAGGGCGAAGAGCAGAGCGGCGGTCGGGACAAGTCGAGCATCCTGGCCGACGCCCTCGAGGCCGTGTTCGGCGCCGTGTATCTCGACCAGGGGCTCGATGTCGCGCGCCAACTGATCGACCGCCTGTTCCGCCCGCGTATGGAGGCCTACGTCCGGGGCGAAGGAGATCGCGACTACAAGACGATCCTGCAGGAGCTGTCCTCGCGCTCGCTCGGCTCGACGCCCGACTATCGCATCTCGGAACGAGGGCCCGATCACGAGAAGGAGTTCACGGCCGTCGTCCTGCTGGGTGGCCGGGAGATGGGGACGGGCGTGGGCCGGTCCAAGAAGGAGGCCGAGCAGCAGGCGGCACGGGAGGCGCACGGGCGCATGTCCATGGACACCGAGGGCGAAGGGGGATCGGGTGGAACTGCCTGAGGTCGAGGTCATGCGGCGCGACCTAGAGAAGGACGCGGTCGGCCTGCGCATCAAGAAGGCCGAGGTCAAGCAGACGAAGAACGCGATGCGGGCGATCCGTCGGCACAAGACCAGGAAGGACTTCACGTCCCGGCTGATAGGGCGCAAGATCACCAAGGTCGAGCGCCGTGGCAAGTACCTCGTCGTCTCGCTCGACGGCGATGAGGCCCTCGTGGCTCACTTCGGCATGAGCGGACGTTTCCAACGCGGGACGGGGAGAGTCGCGATCGCTCCTCACACCCACGTCGTACTCACGTTCTCTCAGCGCGGCGACCTTCGGTTCGTCGATCCCCGCACGTTCGGAGAGCTGTTCGTGACGCCGGCGGACGGGCTCGACAAGGTCAAGGAGCTCCAGCACCTCGCGATCGACCCGCTCGACCAGGTGTTCACGTGGCCGACGTTCCAGTACCTGCTCGCCCAGCGTGCCGCGGAGATGAAGCCCCTGCTGATGGACCAGAAGTTCATCAGCGGGCTCGGCAATATCTATTCCGACGAGGTGCTCTTCCACGCGGGGATCAGGTTCGACCGCAAGAGCGACGAGCTGTCGTCCCAGGAGGTCCGCCGTCTGTATCGCGCGATCCAAGAGGTGCTCCAGGAAGCGATCAAGCTGCGCGGAACCACGCTGGAAGACGAGGCCTATCTCGATCTGTTCGCCGAGCCCGGATCGTACGGCGACGAACTGAAGGTGTACGGACGCGTCGGCCTGCCCTGCAGGAGATGTCGAACAGCCATCGAGTCGGTGAAGATCTCGCAGCGGAACTCCTACTACTGCCCCCAGTGCCAATCCTGATCACCGCTTCCCCGCCTCTCACGGTAGGCTCGACGTGAGGATCCATGTCGGGCACCCCCCAGCGACTCTTCGGGATGGGAGTGGCGCTGGCCCAGGCCGGCCGATACGGCAGGCGCAGGGCGCACGCGCCGTGGAGCGTCGACGTGCGCGGCACCGGAGGGCGGTGGATCCCCTGGGGGCGCTACGCGAGCCGTCAGCTGGCCGAGTACGCCCTTGAGGACCTGGTCAGCGACGGTATGTGGCCGCGGGACTGGCTCCGCGTCCGGAGAGCGTGAGCCCCCCGCTCGGAGCTCACTGAGCCTCCCCGCCCGAGAATCACAAGCCTGTTAGCATCCGCCCGATGTTCCTGCGTTCGATATCGATCCGCGGCTTCAAGTCCTTCGCGGACAAGCACGTCCTGGAGTTCGCGCCAGGCGCCTCGGTGATCGTCGGTCCGAACGGATCGGGCAAGTCCAACCTCGTCGACGCGATCAGCTGGGCGCTGGGCGAACAGGGGGCGCGGGCCCTGCGTGGCGGGCAGATGGCCGACGTGATCTTCGCCGGTTCCCCCTCACGCCCCGCACTCGGCATGGCCGAGGTCAAGCTGGTGATCGACAATGCGGCCGGCAGGATCCCCGTGCCGATGAGCGAGATCGAGGTCGCGCGAACGATCTTCCGTTCGGGTGAGAGCGAGTACCGGATCAACGGCCGCGCCGTCCGGCTCCTTGACGTCCAGGAACTCCTGAGCGAATCGGGGATCGGCCGGGCGTTGCACACCGTGGTCGGGCAGGGTCAGCTGGAGGAGGTGCTGCTGGCCAAGCCCGAGGACCGCCGTCGCTACATCGAGGAGGCCGCCGGCGTGGCCAAGCATCGCCGCCGCAAGGAGCGCGCAGAGCGCAAGCTTGCCGGCCTCGACCAGGATCTGCTCCGGCTCCAGGACGTGCTCTCGGAGCTGCGGCGCCAGCTGAAGCCGCTGCAGCAACAAGCCGAGATGGCGCGCAAGCACGAGACCCTCACGGCACGGGCGGACGAGTTGTCGCAGAAGCTCGCGGCAGCTCGGCTCCGCGCGCTCATGCGCGAGCGGGATCGTCGTCAGGGCGGATGGGACGAGGGGCTCGACGAGCGGCAGCAGGCCAGGGAGCGGCTCGACGCGATGGACTCCGAGGTGCTCGCGGCGGCCGATGCGCGAACCGAAGCCGCGTCGGCGCTCGCCGAGGCCGAGCGGTTGTTCCGCGGCACCCAGCTCGAACGAGCGGGGGCGCAGGAGCGTTACCGGGCCGCGGTCGAGCGGGAGAGCGCCGCCCGTGAAGAGCTGGCCGCCCAGGCGGGTCGAGCCGTGCGCCTCGATGCCGTCGATGAGGAGCTCGCGCGACTCGATGGCGAGATCACCACGGGGATGGGCGAGCTCGCCGAGCGAGAACGCGAGCTCGTCGAGGCCGAGGAGGCCTACCGCGTCGCCGAGGAAGAGCGTCGCCGGATCGACGTTCTGCGGCGACAGGCCGGCGAGCACGCGGCGGGTCGCCGGGCCGAGATGGAAGCGCTCGAGCGATCGATAGCGTCGGCCGAGCGTGAGCGTGCCCGCGTCGCCGAACGGCTCGACGAGGTGACCGGTTCGATCGAAGAGGCGTCGGCGCGACGCGACGACCTGGAACACGAGATCGAGACGTTCGACGACCAGTCGGCGCCCATGAGCGAGAAGCTCGCATCCCTGGAGGATGAGCGCCGCGCGCTCGTCGCCAAGATCGAGGAGCTCGACGACGTGCGTCGCCGCCACGAGGCCCGGCGCGACCTACTCGAGGCCCGCCTGCAAGACATCGAGGAGACCGCCGGCTCACGGTTCCTACGGGCCCATAAGCGCCCGGCGGTCGGGTTGCTGAAGGACCTCGTGACGATCGACGAAGGCCTCGAGCATGCGCTCGTCGCCGCGCTGGGAGCGCTGGCAGACGCCGTGGTCTATGAAGATGGCGAGCGCGCCCTCGCCGACGCCGGTGAGGGCGACGGCGCGATCCTCGCGATCGCCGGCGGAGGGCCCGTCCCGCCCGGTCTGACCGGGGAGCGACGGCTCCTGAGCGCTGTGCAGGCCCAGCCCGCGGCTCGGGGGATCGTCAGCACCGTCCTCCGCGACGTGTATCTCGCCGACACCCTCGAGGAGGCGTCGGACAAGCATGGCCAGCACCCCGACGCATCGTTCGTCACGCCGGAGGGCATCCTTGTCGGCCCGGCCGTGATCCTCACCGCCCGGGGGTCGGACGCCCGAGCGCGAGAGATCCGCGCCGAACTGCAACGTGGTCGCGCACGACCTATCGGCCACCACGACGGCGCTCAAGCCGCGAAGAGAACGCCTCGGTGAGATCTCGGGCGAAATCGGAGTTCCTCAGAGAGCAGATCGACGCCGCCGATGTCGAGATCACGGCGGCGGCGGAGCGCCTCGGGCTGGTTGAGCGCGAGCTCACGGGTCTGAGCACCGAGGCGGAGTTCCTCACACAGCGAGCGAACGCCCTCGACGAGAGTGCGGCCTCCGCCCGGGATCGACTGGCTGCCATGGGACCGGCCGTTCCCGACGAGGTGCCGGACGCGCCCGCGATGCCCTCGGCCCCCGTGACCCAACGGGTGGCCGTGGAGACCCTGCGGCGCGACCGGGAGGCCAAGGAGTTCCGGCGTGCCCAGCTGGGTGCCGAGCGGGAGGTTCTGGCGGCACACGATCCGGCAAGCCTGCGCACCGAACTCGAGGAAGCCGAGCGCGTCCGGACGGCCGCGGAAGCTGCGGCCGCCCAGGCCGACGAGAGCGCCGAGGGCGCCGAGCGAGCCCGACACGCGGCCGCGGAGCTCGAGCGTGTCGAGGCGGCCCGTGAGGCGGAGGTCAACAGGTCGTGGCGTGAGGCATCGACCGGGCTCGACGGGCTGAGGGAGCGGTACGAGGAGGAGGATCGCCAGCGCGGCGACATCGAGCGGAAGATCCGCGAGGCCGAGCGCTTGATCCGCGAAGGGCATGGGGCCGACCCGGAGGAGCTCGTGGCCGGTCTGACCGACGACGACAGCGTCGAGGCGCTCGGCAAGAGCTCCGAGCTCGTGCAGCGCCGGCTCGCCCTCCTTGGCCGCGTCAACCTGCTGGCCACGGGCGAACTCGAGACCATCCAGGAACGCCACGACTTCATGGCTCGCGAGCTCGAGGACGTCCGCACGGCACGGCGCGACCTGCTCGAGGTGGTGTCGAGCGTGGAGAAGGAGATCACTGAGAGCTTCACCTCGGCGTTCCGTGACGTTGCCATCGAGTTCGAGCGCCTGATCCAGGAGCTGTTCCCGGGCGGAGAGGGGCGGCTCGATCCTGACCGATCCGGCCGAGCCACTCACGAGCGGGATCGAGATCGAGGCGAGCCCTGGGCGCAAGCGGGTCAAGCGGATCAGCCTGCTCTCGGGCGGGGAGCGCTCGCTGACCGCCATGGCCTTCCTGTTCGCGATCTTCGTCGCCCGCCCGTCGCCCTTCTATCTGATGGACGAGGTCGAGCCGGCGCTGGACGACGTGAACCTGCACCGATTCCTCCGCCTGGTCGAGGGGTTCGCGCGCGACGCCCAGGTGCTGATCGTGACCCATCAGAAGCGAACGATGGAGATCGCCGGCATGCTGTACGGGGTCTCACTCGACACCGACGGCACGACCAAGATCGTGTGTCAGCGGCTCGAACACCCCCTGCTGGAGGCGGAGGCGGCCGCCGCCGCCGAGGCCGAGCGTGAGCGAGCCGAGGCCCGATCCGGCCGCCAGTCCTCGGCCGACGACGAGCCGCTCGTGCTCGACGAGCCGGTCGACGAGCCCGTTCGGTAGCCTCCCGGTCCGGTGGAACCGAACGTCGCGCTGGTCGTGGTGGTGCTGGCCCTCGCCGTCGTGGGCTTCGTGGTGCTCCGGCGCCGGGCCTCCTCGACCGTTCCGACCGGGGCCCCGAGCTCGGAGGGGGGTTCGCCGGTCGGCTCCGACGGCCTCGGGGCCAAGGTCCGTTCGCTGTTTCGAGGCGGTTCGGACGAGGACACGTGGGCCGAGCTGGAGGGCGTGCTCCTCAGGGCGGATGTCGGCCCCCTGGCCGCCGACGAGCTCGTCGCCTACGTCCGCGAGCGGACGTCGCCGGACTCGGACCCCGTCGCCTTGCTCTCGCGTCGGATCACGGAACTGCTCGGAGACCCCGGAACGTTCGAGCTGGCGCCGGAGCGGCTCTCGGTGGTGTTGGTCGTCGGTGTCAACGGCTCCGGCAAGACGACGACGATCGGCAAGTTGGCGGCCCGCCTGACGGCCGACGGCCGGTCGGTGAGCCTGGCGGCAAGCGACACGTTCCGCGCGGCCGCGGGCGAGCAGCTGGACACATGGGCGGGGCGCGCCGGGGCGCACATCGTTGCCCAGGAGCGAGGCGCCGATCCGGGCGCCGTCGCGTTCGACGCCGTGACGTCGGCGATCGCCCGCGGCTCCGACGTCCTCCTGGTCGACACCGCCGGAAGGCTGCACACGAAGACGCCTCTCATGGAGGAGCTGAAGAAGGTCGCGCGGGTGATCGACAAGGCGGGGGGCACGATCGATCACACCCTGCTCATCATCGACGCCCAGACGGGTCAGAACGGCATCGCGCAGGCGCGAGCCTTCACCGAGGCCGTCGAAGTGACCGGCATCGTGTTGACGAAGATGGACGGCTCCGCCAAGGGGGGTATCGTGATCGCCATCACGCGCGAGCTGGGGGTGCCGGTGAGGTTCGTGGGCACGGGCGAGCAAGCGGAGGACCTCGCGCCGTTCGAGGTCGGCGCGTTCGTCGACGCGCTCCTCGGTAGCTGAGCCGGTGCAGGGCTACGTCCTCATCGTCGACGAACACGCCGCCAGCCGGGAGTCCATGCGGATCGCCTTCGAGCGGGAGGGCCTCACGACCGGCGAGGTCGGCGACGGTCGTGCGGCGCTCGATGCGGTTCGTGCGCAGGCTCCCGACGTGATCGTCCTCGACCTGGATATCACCGACCCGAGCGGCGTGGACGTGCTGACGTGGGTGAAGTCCGATCCCACGACCTCGTGGATCCACGTCATCGGGGTGACCGAGGGGGATGGGGAGGGTCGCCACCACCTCGCGGCCCTGGGAGCCGATGCCTACTTCGTGCGACCGGTCGATCCGGGGCAGGTGCTCAGCTCGATCGAGGGATTCCTGTCCGAACCGCCTGAGGGAGCTTGAGCGAGAACGTCGTCCCCCGACCGACCTCGGAGCTGACCGACAGCTCGCCGCCGAGCGCCTCGGCCAGTCGTCGGCAGATCGCCAGTCCCAGGCCGCTGCCGTCCGAGGTCGCGCGTCCGCCGGCCGTCCGATAGAAGGCATCGAAGACCCTCGGCACGTCGTCGTCGGGGATCCCCGGCCCCGAATCGATGACCGAGATCGTCACATCGTCGGCCTCCGCAGCCCCGACGGACACGGTGATGGGGCCGCCATCGCCCGCGTACTTGATCGCGTTGGCGACCAGGTTGGCGACGATCTGGTGCAGACGGAGTGGGTCGGTCTCGATCGTGGCGGGGGCGCGGGCCGATACGCGAAGGCCGACGGAGCCCTCGGCCCCGGGCAGTTCGGCGAGTGTGCGTTCCAGGGCCGGCACCAGCACGACGTTCTCGGGCTCGATCGCGACCCCACCCGCGTCCAGGGAGCCGAGGACCAACAGGTCGTCGACCAGTCGCGTGAGTCGCTCGGACTGGAGGGCGACGACCCGCAGGAACTCGTCGATCTGGTCCGGGTCCATCGTTCGATGGCGGCGCTGAAGTGTGTCGACGAAGCCGCGGATGGCCGACAGGGGCGTCCGCATCTCGTGGCTCGTCATCGCCACAAGGTCGAGATCGTCGAGCTTCGGTTCGGCCATCCGGCCGCTCCCCCTTCCTATCGCCGCTAGAATCCTACGCTGCGACCCGGAGCCTCCGGTACCTTCGATGACATGTTCGACACTCTGACCGAACGCCTCGACGCGACGTTCAAGAAGCTGCGTTCCCGCGGCAAGCTTCACCCAAAGCAGGTGGACAACGCGCTCATGGACATGCGCACCGCCCTCCTGGAGGCCGACGTCTCGGTCGAGGTGGCCGACGACCTCCTCGAGCGCGTCCGCGCGCGCGCCGTGTCGGAGGAGGTCACGAGAAGCCTCACGCCGGGTCAGCAGGTGGTCAAGGTGGTCAACGAGGAACTGACCGCCACGATGGGCGGGGAGCACGTTCCATTCGTCCCCGGCTCGTCTCGTCCGGTCGTCATCCTCATGGCCGGGGTCCAGGGCTCCGGCAAGACGACGGCCTGCGCGAAACTCGCGTGGCTGCTCAAGTCGCAGGGCAAGCGTCCCCTCCTCGTGGCCGCCGATCTTGAACGCCCGGCGGCAGTGGAACAGCTGCGAACGCTGGGCGCAGAGATCGGCGTGCCCGTCGTGTCGGACGGCAAGGATCCGGTGAGGGTCGCGAAGAACTCCTTGAAGGAGGCCGGCCGTCAGGGCGCCGATGTCGTGATCGTCGACACGGCCGGCCGGCTGCACGTCGACGCCGAGATGATGAAGCAGGCGCGCCGGATCAGGGACGTCGACGAAGCCGCACCACGTGCTTATGGCCTGTGACTCGATGACCGGCCAGGACGCCGTCGTCCAGGCCCGGGCCTTCATGGCGGAGGTCGACACGACCGGTTTCATCCTCACCAAGCTCGACGGCGACGCCAGGGGCGGCGCCGCCTTGTCGATCACGGCGGCCACGGGGCGGCCCGTGTACTTCGTGGGAACCGGCGAGAAGACCGAAGACCTCGAGCCGTTCTACCCCGATCGGATGGCGGGGCGGATCCTGGGGATGGGCGACGTCCTCACCCTGATCGACAAGGCCCAGGCCACGATGGACGTCGAGGCCGCGAAGGAGGCGGCCGAGCGCATCGCGAAGGATCAGTTCACGCTGGAGGACTTCCTGGCTCAGCTCCGGGAGATGCGCAAGCTCGGCTCCATGCAGGACCTGTTGAAGATGCTGCCCGGCGTGCCCGGCGGCAAGAACGCGCTGAAGGAGATGGCGGGCGCGGTCGATGAGGGGGAGCTGTCCCGCGCTGAATCGATGATCCTCAGCATGACGTCGGAGGAGCGTCGGAATCCCGGTATCATCTCCGGGTCTCGGCGCCTGCGGATAGCCAACGGGTCCGGGACGACGACGTCCGATGTCAACGGCCTCCTCAAGGACTTCGAGGGCGCCCGCAAGATGATGCGGACGATGATGGGGGGTAAGCGGATCCCAGGCATGATGAAGGTGCCCTCCGCGAGGCTCCCGAAGCGATAGCGAGAAGAGGAACGAGGAATGTCAACGAGGATCCGGCTCCGCCGGCTGGGCGCGAACAAGCGGCCCTACTACCGCGTGGTGGTGGCCGACCAGCGCGCCCCGCGCGACGGACGGTTCATCGAGAACATCGGGAAGTACCATCCGCTCGAGGATCCGTCGCTGATCGACATCGACGAGGAACGCGCGCTGCACTGGCTCCGGACCGGGGCGCAGCCAAGCGATCAGGTGCGCAACCTGATGGTGAAGACCGGCATCTGGGCCAGGTTCGTGGACGAGCGTCCCAGCGCCGCGGTCCCGCTGCGTGACCGTTCCGCAGCAGCCGAGCAGCCGAAGATATCCAAGAAGGCCGCCGCGAAGGCCGCCGCGGAGGCCGAGGCCCCCGCGGAGGCCGAGGTCGCTGTTCCGGGAGCTCCCGAGCCGGCGCCGGCGGAGCCGGCCGGAGTGCCCGCCGAGCAGGCCGCCGAGCCGAGCGAGGCTCCCCCTGCAGACGAGGTGTCCGAGCCGGCATCTCAGCCCGAGGAGCCGCCCGCGGAAGAACCGGTGGAAGCGGCCGACACGGCCGACCCGATCGACGAGTCCCAGGACGAGGGCTAGCCGCCGATGCATGAGCTCATCGAGTTCCTCGCTCGCGAGTTGGTGAGCGACCCCGACGGCGTCGAGGTCGTGGAGTCACACGACGATCGAGGCCCTCGTTACGAGTTGTCGGTGGCGCCCGGCGACATGGGCAAGGTCATCGGCAGGGGCGGCCGCACGGCCAAGGCGATCCGCACGGTGGTGAGGGCGGCCGCAACGCACCAGGGCACCAGCGCCTACGTCGATATCGTCGACCGGTGACCGACGAGCCGACCGTCGTGGTCGGCGTCGTGACCAAGGCCCACGGCCTCCGAGGAGAGGTCGCCGTTGAGATCCGCTCGGACAACCCGGAACGGTTCCGTCCGGGCGCGCGCGTCCACACGGCGGAGGGTCGAGAACTCACGGTCGCGACGTCACACGTCCACGGGGCCCGGACGCTGATCCGGTTCGAAGAGGTTCCCGACCGCGACGCGGCGGATGCCCTACGGGGCACGACCCTCGTCGTGCCGGCGTCCTGGCTCCCCGAGCTATCCGACGACGAGTACTGGCCGTCCCAGCTGGAGGGCTGTGAGGTGATCACCGAGGCCGGACGGGATCTCGGAACGATCCGTGACGTCATCGCGAATCCAGCGAACGACCTGTGGGTCGCCGTCGCCCCAGACGGCACCGAGACGCTCATCCCCGCGGTCAAGGAGGTCGTCGTCGGCGTGGACATCGCGGCGGCTCGGATCCTGGTGCGCGACGTCCCCGGGCTGACCGCGCCCGAGGGCGACGCGTGAGCTAGCCTCGTCCGGTGCGCATCGACGTCTTCACCATCTTCCCGGGCATCCTCGAGGGACCGCTGCGGGAGAGCCTGCTGGGCAAGGCGGTGGCGTCCGGCGTCATCTCCGTGGACGTGCACGACCTTCGTGACTGGACCACCGATCGCCATCGCAGCGTCGACGACGAGGCGTACGGCGGCGGTCCCGGCATGGTCATGCGACCCGAGCCGGTGTTCGCAGCGGTCGAGTCGCTCGACCCCGACCGCGGGCGCGTCCTCGTGATGTCGCCCGCCGGTCGGCCCCTGGATCAGGCCCTCGTCCGGGAGCTGGCGGCCGAGCCACACGTCACGATCGTGTGTGGCCGCTACGAGGGGATCGACGAGCGGGTCGCCGAGGGACTGCCCGCCGAGGAGGTGTCGATCGGTGACTACGTGGTGTCCGGCGGAGAGGTCGCGGCGCTCGTCGTGATCGAGGCCGTCACACGTCTCGTTCCGGGCGTGCTCGGCAACGAGGCGTCCCACGAGCACGACTCGTTCGACGAGCCGGGCGTCGTCGATCATCCCCACTACACGCGCCCCCGCGAGTTCAGGGGGATGTCGGTCCCCGACGTGCTGTTGTCCGGCGACCATGCGCGGATCGACGCCTGGCGCCGCGGGGCCGCCGCTTCCAAGGCCGCTCGCACCCGCTCGGCGGGAACCGATGACCCCGAGGGGCCCGCATAGCGGCGCTGGTATCATCATCAGCCGTTGCCATGAACGAGACCGATCTGATCGAGAAACCGTTCCTGCGCTCCGACATCCCGGAATTCCGGCCCGGCGACACCGTGAAGGTGCACGTGCGGGTCGTCGAGGGGAGTCGCGAGCGGGTTCAGGTGTTCCAGGGCGTGGTGATCCGCCGACAGCACGGCGGGCTCCGTGAGACGTTCACCGTCCGAAAGATCTCGTTCGGCGTCGGCGTGGAGCGCACGTTCCCGCTCCACTCTCCCTCGATCGCGAAGGTGGAACTGGTCTCGCGGGGCGCCGTTCGCCGGGCCAAGCTCTACTACCTGCGCGATCTGAAGGGCAAGAAGGCCCGCATCAAGGAACGTCGCATCGACGACGCCAAGCTCGCCGCCATGGAGCAGGCTGCGCTCGCGGCTCAGGCCGAGGCCTCGGACGACGAGCCGGCACCAGAGCCGGAGACCGAGGTCGAGGTCGGGGAGACCAGCGCCGAAGGGACGGAGGCCGCCGAAGGCACGGTGGAAGCCTCCGAGGAGCTCGCAGACCCCGTGGAGGCGTCCACAGACGCAGAAGCGACCCCCGAGGTCGCACACGGATCGGCGACGGACACCGAACGGTCGAAGGTCGACGACGAGCCCGCCGATGAGGCGGAGGAGTCGGCCGAGGCCTAGATCGTGAGCGACCGGCCGAGCGCGCAACCGCCGGCCGACGCCTCGGACCCGAGCGAGCCACGGCGAGCCGAAACCGATCCCGCAGGCTCCTCGCCGTGGTACGAGTTCCCGCTCATGATCCTGGGCGCCCTCGTCCTGGCGATCCTGCTGAAGACGTTCATCGTCCAGGCGTTCTTCATCCCCTCGACGTCGATGACGCCGACGCTGTTGCAAGGCGACCGGATCATCGTGTGCCGCGCCTGCCTGTGGATCGACGACGTCGATCGGGGGGACGTGATCGTGTTCAGTGGACCGACCCATGGTGCCGCAGAGGGGCGCGGCGCGGTCGCCGGAGCCCTGCACTGGATCGGGGAGGGGATCGGCGTCGCGCATCCGGCGAACGAGGACTTCATCAAGCGGGTGATCGCCCTGCCCGGCGACACGTGGGAGATGCGCGACGGGGTGGTCTACGTCGACGGCGTGGCCGTGGACGAGCCCTACCTCGAGTTGCCCACCGACACGAGCGCCTACGGACCCGAGACGGTCCCAGATGGCATGCTCTTCGTGCTCGGCGACAACCGTCTCGATTCGGGTGACTCCCGCTTCGAGCCGCCGACCGGGGTCGGCTACGTGGCGATCGACGACGTGATCGGGAAGGCGTTCGTGAAGATATGGCCTCCGTCGCGGATCGGGTGGATCCGGTGATCGACCTCCTGCGGTTCGAGCGCAGCCTTCGAGCGCAGGGGTTCGAGCGCGTCGCCGGCGTCGACGAGGCCGGCAGAGGGGCCCTGGCGGGGCCCATGGTCGCGGCGGCCGTCGTGCTGCCGGATGGGTTCGACCTCGACGGCATCCGCGACTCCAAGCAGCTGTCCGCCGGGCAGCGCGACGACGCCTTCACCAGGATCCGGGCCCATGCCATGTTCGCCGTCGTCCGTGCGACGCCGGCCGCGATCGACGCCAAGGGCCTGCATCGATGCAACATCGCGTTGCTTCGCTCGGCCGCCCGACGGTTGGAACCTGCGCCCGACTACGTGCTCACCGACGGGTTCGCGCCTCCGCGGATGCCGGTGCCTACCCTGTCGGTGAAGAAGGGGGATGCGGTGAGCGCCAGCATCGCGGCGGCCTCGATCATCGCCAAGGTGACTCGCGATCGAGCGATGGACGAGCTGCATCGCAGGTTCCCCGATTTCGGATTCGACCACAACAAGGGGTACGGCACCGCCGATCACCTCGACGCGATCGAGCGCCTCGGGCCCACCGAGGTCCACCGCCATTCGTTCGCCGGGGTGGGGCAGCCGATGCTCCCAGGGGTCGGCCGTGGGGTCGGAGCGCCGGCGTGAGAAGCTAGGAGTCACATGACCGACGACATCGAACGCTTCGAGGAAGAGCGCGAGCTCGAGCTCTACCGCGAATACCGAGACGTGCTCCCGATGTTCGCCTACGTGATCGAGACCGAGCGGCGCTTCTACCTGGCGAACGAGGTCGAGGTCACGACGCTCGAGAACGGGTGGGTCCGCGTGGACCTGTCCGACGCCTGGGTGTGGGACATGTTTCGCCCCGCGCGGTTCGTCTCCAGCGTTCGGGTGATGTCGCGTCGCGACGTGAACGTCGAGGAACTCGCTCGCCCCGGGGAGTCCACGCAGATCCCCGACGCACCGTAGCGGCGACGCCGTCCGTGTCGTCCCCCGGGCGTAGCGTCGGGATCGATGATCTATCCACGGCTCGCGACCGGCGCGGCGGGGGAGGAGATCGCCCTTCGCGCCTATCGGCGGCGCGGCTATCGCCTGATCGCCCGCAATTGGCGATGCCGGCTCGGCGAGCTCGACCTCGTGCTCGCGCGCGGGACCGTGCTCGTGGTCTGCGAGGTCAAGACGCGACGCGGAGCGTCGTTCGGGAGCGGCTGGGAGGCCGTCGGCGAACGCAAGCAGCACAAGGTGCGCGCCGTCGCGACGGTGTTCCTTTCACGGATGCCCCAGCCCGCCGCCGACGTCCGGTTCGACGTCGCGAGCGTGCGGATGTTCGTCGACGGGTCGGCCGAGGTCGAGGTCTTCGAGGACGCCTTCTGACGATCTCCGCAGCGCGTCGATCATCCGGTCGACGTCGGCCGCCGTGCTCATGTAGTTGACGACGCCTGCCCGCAGATAGGTGCGATCGCGGAGCACGGTCGTGCTCACCCACGCCTCGCCGCCCGACTCAAGGGCGCGCTGGAGCGCGCTGGTGTAGGCGTCGAGGTCTGCACCGGTCATGGCCTCGTGATCTGCGGGGAGGTGCCGGAAGCACACCACCGACAGCGCGGGCTGACGGGGAACGGCCTCGAGATCCGCGGCCGCCGCGCACCGGCCGGCCAGATACGCCGCGAGATCGTCATTGCGCTCGATAAGCGCCCCGAGCCCACGGGTGCCCAGGTGCTTCCACGACATCCACAGCTTGAGCGCGCGGAACCGACGGGTTCCCTCGATCGAATACTGGTACCAGTCGAGCGGCTCGTCCTCCGGACGGCTCGACCGGTAGTACTCCGGGGAGCGGTGGAACGTGGCACGCAGGTGGTCGCGGCGCCGGACCACGAGAGCGCCGATGTCGTAGGCCTGGAAGAACCACTTGTGCGGGTCCACCGTGATCGAGTCCGCCCGCTCCAATCGTGGCACGCGGGCCGCGTCTCGCTCCGAAAGGAGCGCGCCGCCCCCGTAGGCGGCGTCGACGTGCAGCCACATCCCCTCGCGCTCGGCGATCTCCCCTAGGTCGCCCACCGGGTCGATCGAGCCCGTGTTCGTCGACCCGACGACTGCCGCGATCGCCATCGGAAGCAGCCCGTCGTCCCGGTCCTGACCGACCGCTGTCGCCACGTCGTCGGCGACGAGGCGGAAGCGATCGTCGCTCGGCAGGATCCGGAGGGTGTCGGGTGGGAACCCCAGGATGTCCAGGGCTCGCGCGATCGAGAAGTGGGTCTGATCGCTGGCATAGACGCGGACGCCTTCGAGCTCACGCCCTCGCGGCGCGCGGTCGAGGTTGCGGGTTCGCGCGAGGTGGACGTCGCGCGCGACGGCCAACGCCATGAGGTTGGCCATCATTCCGCCCGACGTCAGCACCCCCCACCCCTCCTCGTCGATCCCCACGAGCGTTCGGAGCCACGTCGTCACCTCCTCTTCGACGAAGGCTCCGATGGGACCCGCGTGCCACACGTCCACGCCCTGTTGGAGCCACTGCGACAGCACCTCGCCGGCGATGGACATCGGGAGCGGCGGCGCGGTGAAGTAGCTGAAGGATCCGGTGTGATGCACGTTGTAGGTGGCCGGGCGCACGCGCCGGCGGAACTCCTCGAGCACCTCTGCGGCGACCGTGGGCTCGGCGGGGGCGGGGGAGGGCCGCCCCGTCGGCCCGAAGAACGACGCGCGGGACTCCGGATAGGTCTGGCCATGGAGCGGCCGCCGGAAGGCCTCCTCGTAGAGCCAGTCCAGGGCCTCCCTCCAGGTGGCCTCCCCAAGGGCCGCGAGCGCGTCACGGGAGTGCTCCGGGTCGGCGATGTCGAGGAGTTCTGGCTCAAGGATCCGGTCGTCGGCCTCCGACATGCGCCGAAGGCTAGCAGCGGTTCCCTCGGACCCTCACTGCGGAGTGACCCGCGTCACGGCAGACCGAGGGGGCTCCCCATAGCGTCCGTCCGATGTACGGCAGATGTGTCGCGGTCACCATCCTCGGAGTCGGAGGGCACCTTGTCACCGTGGAGGCCTTCGTCGGGCGCGGGCTGCCGTCGCTGACGTTCACGGGATTACCCGGCGCATCGGTCCAGGACGCGAGGGAGCGGATCCGACCGGCCGTCGAACACGCCGGGCTCGAGTGGCCGCTGCGCCGGGCGGTCGTCAACCTCGCCCCCGGCAATCTGCGGAAGGACGGGCCGGGCCTCGACGTGCCTATCGCCACGGCCATCTTGCTCGCGACCGGTCAGGTGCCCGAGCCTGCGCTCCGGGGATGGGCCCTTGCGGGCGAGCTCTCGCTCAGGGGCGAGCTCCTGCCCACGCCGGGAGTCCTGTCCGTCGCCATGGCGGCAGCGAGGGCCGGGCTCGACGGCCTCGTGGTGCCGGCGGCCAACGCGGTCGAGGCCGCCCAGGTCGAGGGCCTGCGGGTGGTCGGTGCGCCGACGCTCAGGGAGGTCGTGGGCTTCTTCGCCGGCCGGTGGTCGCCGCCCCATATCGAGCCGAACGACGAGCCGGGCCCCGGCGACGTACCCGATCTATGCGAGGTTCGGGGGCAGTCCCAGGCGCGTCGGGCGCTCGAGGTTGCGGCGGCCGGCGGCCACAACCTCTTGCTCGTAGGCTCGCCGGGCGCGGGCAAGACGATGCTCGCCCGGTGCCTCCCGTCGATCCTTCCCGCGCTCGATCGTGCGGAGGCCCTCGAGGCGAGCCAGCTCCATTCGGTGGCCGGCCTGCTCTCCCACTCCGGCCTACTGCGCACGCGACCCTTCCGTGCCCCTCATCATTCGATCTCGACCGCCGGCCTCCTCGGAGGGGGGACGTCGATCCTTCGTCCGGGCGAGGCGAGCCTGGCGACCCATGGCGTCCTGTTCCTCGACGAGCTCACCGAGTTCCGTCGCGACGCGGTCGAGTCCCTGCGCCAGCCGCTGGAGGACGGAAGGATCGTCGTGACGCGGGCCGTCGGGTCGGTCGAGTTCCCCGCGCGGTTCACCTTGGTGGCGGCCGCGAACCCGTGTCCGTGTGGGTTCCACGGCGATCCGCGACGCCATTGCCGCTGTCCCGACCAGCGGGTTCAGCAGTACCGCCGGAAGCTGTCGGGACCCTTGCTGGACCGCATCGACCTGAGGCTCCGGGTGCCCCGGTTGACGAAGCAGGAGCTGCTGGGCACCTCCGAGAGCGAGCCTTCCGCGCCGGTGCGTGATCGTGTCGACCGCGCGCGGGGCCGGCAACGGGAACGCTGCGCCGCGCACGGAGCGACATGCAACGCACATCTTCCCGGCCCGGTCGTGCGACGCGTGACGCGCCTCGCCCCCGACGCCGCCGACCTGTTGGCCCGCGCCGTCGATGCGCTCGCGCTCACCGGACGCGGTTACGATCGCGCGCTCCGCGTGAGCCTCACCCTCGCGGACCTCGACGACTCGACGATCGTCGCCGGCGAGCACGTCGCGGAGGCGCTGTCCTACCGCAGCGGGTTCGACGGGCCGGAGGATCTGGCCGATGCGGTCTGACGACCTGCCGCGCGGGTGGCCGTCGACATTCGGATCGAGCGCCGAGGACCGAGCCTCCGTGTTCCTCCTGTCCGGCTTGCAGGGGATCACGCCCGGGCGCCTGCGCCGGCTGGCCTGGGAGGTGGGGTCGGCGGACGAGTGCGTGTCGGCCATCCGCAAGGGTCGCGCCGGGAGCGACCGAGACCGAGGCTGGCTCGATCGGTGGGTGCCCTCCCAGATCGCCGACTCGTTGGCTGCAAGCGGAGCGCGGCTGGCCGTCGTGGGTGATCACGAATACCCTCCGGAGCTCGGTGACCTCCAGCACGATCCGCCCGGCTGGATCTTCCTGCGGGGCGGCGGGCCGGACCATGCGCGTCGTCGAGTGGCGATCGTCGGCTCGAGGAGCGCCTCTGCGCTCGGTCGTGAGATCGCTTTCGAGCTCGGGCGGCGGGTGGCCGGGGCCGGACTCTGCGTCGTGAGTGGGGCAGCGGCGGGGATCGACGGATCGTCGCATCGTGGGGCCCTGTCCGCTCCCGGTTCCACCCTGGCCGTGCTCGGTTCGGGCATCGACATCGCCTATCCGCGATCCAACGCCTCGCTGATCGAGCGGATCGCCGACGCCGGCACCCTGATCAGCGAGTATCCGCCCGGGATGCCCGCCCTGCCGTACAACTTCCCGGCACGCAACCGGATCATCGCTGCCCTCGCCGAGGCGCTCGTGGTGGTGGAAGGGGCGGGACGTAGCGGTTCGCGGATCTCAGTGGATCACGCGCTCGACCTGGGTCGCGACGTATTCGTCGTTCCCGGATCGATCACGAGCCCGCTCTCGGAGGTACCGCTCGCGCTCCTGCGCGAGGGAGCGACCCCGATCCGCGGAGCCGACGACCTGCTCGCCGACCTCGGCGTGGCGACGGGGCTCGAGGCCGCCAGGGCCGACCTGCCCAGGTCGCAGCAGGCAGTGCTCGAGGCGCTGGTGGCGCCCAGCACCATCGACGAAGTGATGCATCGATCCGCACTCACGACGGGGCAGGTCGCGTCGGCACTCACCGGTCTCGAGCTGCGAGGGCTGGTCCGCGTCGTCGGAGGCCGCTACCAGCGACGCCTCGGGGCTCCCTAGGTTCGGACTACGGGCTCCTTGCACGGGCCGTTCACCGCTGATACACACGAGGAGCTCCCGAGCCGAGAGGACCCGTTTCGTCGTGCCGTCGGATCTGCCACGCGCCGAGCTGGCGCTCATCGAGTCGTTCTGTTCCCACCTGGCGCTCGAGCGGCACCTATCGGCGAACACCGTGGTCGCGTATCGGAGGGACCTCAGCCAGCTCGCGACGTTCCTGCGGCGCGGGCGGTCGTCGCTCGCGGGTGCCACGTACCCTGTGCTGCGGCGGTTCCTCGCACAGCAGCACACCCTGGGCTACGCGCGCGCGTCGATCGCTCGCAGGGTCGGCTCGATGCGGACCTTCTATCGCTGGGCCGTCGACGATGGCCGAGTCGCCGAGGATCCTACGTTGCTGCTGGGACGCCCCAAGGTAGTGAGCCGGCTGCCGGGCGTGCTGCGCCCGGCCGAGGCGGCGGCCCTGTCGGAGGCCCCCCTGGCACGGGGCGAACTGCCTTCCCTCGAGCTCGCCGTCACGCTGCGCGACCGGGCCGTCCTGGAGCTCCTCTACGGTTCCGGGCTGCGGGTAGGAGAGGTGACCCGCCTCACGGTGGACATGGTGGACCTGGATCGCGCTCGGGTGCGGGTCATCGGCAAGGGTGACAAGGAGCGCGAGGTGCCCATGTCCGCACCCTGCGTTGAGGCGCTCGAGTCGTACCTCGAGCGAGGACGGGACGTGTTGGCGGCCGCTGGGACCCGTACGCTGTTCTTCAATCGCAAGAAGAAGTCCTTCAGTGAACGGGATATCCGTTCGATGGTGGAACGATACGTGCAGCGCGTGCTGCCCGGGCGGCGGGTCACTCCGCATACCCTGCGACACTCGTACGCGACGCACCTACTCGAAGGAGGGGCCGACATCAGGGCCGTGCAGGAGCTGTTGGGGCACGCCAGCGTGGCGACGACGCAGCGGTACACGCACGTGTCTCGCCGTCGGCTCTTCGAGGCGTACGAGCGATCCCACCCGAGGGCCTGAGGATGGCGACCACCAAGAAGGCCCCCGGCAAGGCGCCGCGCCAGCGGGCCGCCACGACCACTGCGGTCGTCACGGTGCCGCCGAAGGTCGACGATGAGCTCGGGGCGCACTGGGCCGGCTACAAGGGCGATGACTCCATCGAGTCGCGCGAGAAACTGATCCTGCACTACGCCCCGCTCGTGAAGTACGTGGCCAGCCGCGTTGCGACGGGCCTACCCGCCAGCGTCGACCAAGCCGACCTCGTCAGCTACGGCATGTTCGGGCTCATCGACGCGCTCCAGAAGTTCGAGCCGGGCCGGGGCAACAAGTTCGAGACCTACGCGATCCCGCGGATCAAGGGCGCGATCATCGACGAGCTTCGGGCCATGGACTGGGTGCCGCGCTCGGTGAGGTTCAAGGCTCGCGAGATCGACAAGGCCAACAGCGATCTCGAGGCGATGCTGAAGCGGCAGCCCAGCGATGGCGAGTTGGCGGGGCGACTGGGCATCTCCCTGCGGGAGCTGCACGACGTCGTGTCCCAGATCTCCTTCGTCTCCGTCCTCGCCCTCGACGAGATGGTGTCGGTCGGCGCCGACCGGGGCGAGCAGGTGTCGCTGATCGACACGCTGGCGGACAAGGGCATCGACCCCACGCACGGCGTCGAGTCGCAGGAGACGCGCGGTCTGCTGGCGGCGGCGATCAACGACCTCAGCGAGCGCGAGAAGATCGTCGTCACGCTCTATTACTTCGAGGGGCTCACGCTGGCCGAGATCGGCGACATCCTCGGTGTCACCGAGTCGCGGGTCTGTCAGATCCATACCAAGGCCGTCGGCGTGCTCCGCGGTCAGCTCACCGAGGTCGACTAGCGGCGATCGCATCTCCCGTGTGACCGGCGTCACCGACTCGAGAGTCGGTCCGCTCTAGGGTCGTCGCGTGCGACGCTTACCTCTGATGACGATCCTGATCGTCGGCGCCGTCTTGGCGCCGGCCCGGCCCGCGGCGGCGGCTGGAGTGTGGTCGTGGCCGGTGACGGGTCCCCTGTCGGCCGCGTTCGATCCGCCCGATTCCCCATACTCGGCCGGTCATCGAGGGATCGACATCGTGGCTCCCGTCGGCGCTGCCGTGTCGGCTCCGCGCGGCGGCACGGTCACCTTCGCCGGGCGGGTCGCGGGCCAGCTCTACCTCACGATCGACCACGGGGGAGGGGTGGTGTCGACGGCCTCCTGGCTGTCGGCGGTGCTCGTGACGAGAGGCGATGCCGTGAGCGAGGGGCAGCTCGTGGCCCGAACCGGGTGGGGTCACCCGACCGCGACGTCGTCCCACCTGCACTTCAGCGTCCGCCTCGACGGCGCCTACGTGGATCCCCTCGACTATCTGGCATCGGTCGATGTCACGAACCTGATCCGCCTGGCGCCGCTCACCGGCTCACCGCCCGCGACGGTCGCCCGGGCGTATACCATGGCGCGGCCTTGGACGCCTCTCCTCCTTCCAGCCGCAGTCGTCGCCGTCTCCTCGGTGCGGTCCTGGCCTTCGGGCTGGGCGCCGCCCTGACCTGGTCGGTTCCGTCGGCGGGCGCGACCGACCCCTGGAGTTCGTTCCAGGGCGATCCGGGCAACTCGGGAGCCGCGGCGGTCGGACCCTCGGCTCCCTACGAAGTGTCCTGGAGCTTCGCGGCGCCCGCCGGCGGTCCCGACGCCCAATTCGGGCTGTCCGCTCCCATCGTGTCTGGGAGTACCGTCGTGGCGGTGGGGACGGCCGAGGTCGTCGCTGTCGATGCGGCGACCGGTGAGCGATCGTGGAGCATGGACCGCGACCCCGGCCCCTCGTCCCCGGCGGGCGTCGCCTCACACGGGGATTCATCCGTCGTGATCTACGCGCAGGGATGGGGGGCGACCCCCCCCGTCTCTGCATCTGCTACGCCGGCCGAGACCTCTTCAGCGTCCGCTTCGCCCACGCCCGAGGCGGACGAGGAGGGGTCGGCTCCCTCCGTGGCCGCGGTCGATCTGGCGTCCGGCGAGCCCGTATGGGGGCCCGTCGAAGTGGACGGCGCCAGTCGCGCGGGCGTGACGGTCGACGGCGCCATGGCGTACGTCGCTACCCAGCCCGGCACCGTGTACGCCATCGACACCGCCTCCGGAGACGTGGCATGGACGGCAAAGGTGCCCGGGTCGGTCGAGGCGCCGCTCGCCGTGGCTGGAGACGTCGTGATCGCGGCGACGAGGTCGCGCGGCGACGCCACCGCTGCGGTCGTCGCCCTGGAGACGTCGGACGGCTCGCAGGCATGGACGTTCGCTAGCGGGTCGGTCGCATCTCAGATCTCCGGCGTCGCCGCCGACGCCGAACACGTTTACGCGGGGATCGCGGACCAATCGTCCGTCGCCGTGCGTGCCTTCGGGCTGGACGACGGCGCAACGATATGGAGTAGCCGCGTGACCGTGCCGATCAACCTGGTCAGCCCGCCGGTGATCTCAGGTGGCTCGGTCTACGCGGTCGATTTCCAGGGCCAGGCCTACGGGTTCGATGCGGCCACGGGTCAGGAGCGCTGGGATTTCGCCATCAACGAGCGCGTCCTGCGCTCGGCCCCGGTGGCGATCGGCGACTCCCAGTTGGTGGTGCCGACGACCGGCGGCCAGCTGTTCGCGATCGACGTCACGACGGGCGAGCTCGTGTGGGAGAGCGGCTCGCTCGGACACCAGCTTCGGACGCTGGCCGTCACCCCCGATGTGCTGATCGCCGCGGTGGGAGGGGATGCTCCCGGTCTCGTGGCCTTCGTGCACGATCCCGACGGCACCCTCGTGCGACGAGCCTCGCCCACGACGCTCGACCCCCTCGCGCTGGTCGTGGGTCTCGGGGTCGGCCTCATCCCGGTCGCGCTCGTTGCCCTCCTCGGGTGGTGGCTCCTGGGCCGCTCCGGACCCGCGTTCGATGACGAGTTCGCCGAGGGCTACGACGACGAGGGCTACGACGAGGACGAGGACGAGGACGAGGACGACGAAGACGAGGACGACGAGGACGACGACGAGGACGATCGGCCGTGACGAACAAGAACAAGAAGCGCCGCGAGCCCAGCGGATACCGCACGCCGCGTCAGACGGCGCCCGCCCCCAAGGCGCCGCCACAGCGGCGGGGCTTGCTGAGCGGCATGCTGTCGCCTCGCCCGGCGGTCGCCACGGACATGCCCAAGCTGTCGCACTCTGTGGCCCGCGGATTCATGACCGCTGCTGGCTCGCCCCCGGTGGTGATCTCGGTCGTCGCGATCGTGGCGTTGCTGTGGCTCGTCTCCGTGCTCCTCGGGTACCAGGGACCCTTCTCCGTGTTCATCAACGCGATGGCCATCCCTCCGGTGGGCACGAGCTTCGATTTCGCTCTCGCCCAGGGGATCTTCGGAGCCCAGGCCGGCCTGTTCGCAGTCCTCGGCCTGTTGGCGATCCGGGGTGTGATCATCGCCGTCCTGAGCGCGATGCTGGTCGACGTGTTGCTGGGCCGGGGAGCCACCCGTTGGTCCGCGGCGCGTGGACTCGGCGCCGTACCGGCGGTGCTGGCCGCGAGCGTGGCATCGCTCGGTATTATCATCGTCGCGCTCTTCGTTGGCCCGATCCTGCCAGCGGGGTTCGGCGCGCTGGTCCAGATCGGCGGCGTCGTCGCGGGTGTCTACCTGTTCGGGTACGCCCCCACGATCGCCGTCGCGGAGGGTCGTGGCGTCGCCGACACGCTGAGCCGTTCGGTTCGCGCTGCGCGGATCCCCGGGACCGGGAGCCTGTCGTTCGCGGCCATCTACGTGCTGATATCCGTTGTGCTGCCGGTGTTATTGCTGCTGGCTCCCGGCAAGCCGGGCACGCTTATCGGGATCAACCCCACGATCGCGGCGTGGTCCATCGTCCTGGTCGTCAGCGTCCTGCAGGTGGCGATCATGGCGGCCCTCTCGTTCAGGTACCTATCGATCGCCGACGAGGTGCCCGCGCCGCCTCCCCGACAGGCCGTCCGGGCGCGGCGGTAGGCGGCCGGCGCACGGGCCTCGCTGATAGACTCCGCGCGCCGGCGCCCTTCGGGGTGCCGAGACCACACGCCCGAGGACCGCATCGCCGGGGTCCCGCCACGGCGGGCCGGTGACGGATCGATCCGGGCGGAGGATGACAACCGAGCATAAGGAGTCGTACCCATGCCTGTCGTCACTCGACGGGAGCTCCTCGAGGCGGGCGTGCACTTCGGACACCAGACACGGCGCTGGAATCCGAAGATGCAGCGCTTCCTCTACGGGGAGCGTTCCGGGATCTACATCATCGACCTCGAGCAGTCTCTGTCCGGCCTCGAGGAGGCCCACGCGTTCGCCCAGAGCCTCGGGCGGCGCCGCGGCATCATCCTATTCATCGGCACGAAGAAGCAGGCTCAGGAGGTCGTCTCCGAGCACGCGGGACGTGTCGGCATGCCGTTCGTCAACCACCGTTGGCTCGGCGGCATGCTCACGAACTTCACGACCATCTCCAAGCGCCTCCTCCGCCTGCGCGAGCTCCGTGAGATGGAGCGCTCCGGGGCGATGGACTTCCTCCCGAAGAAGGAGGGGATCCGACTGCGCCATGAGCGCGACAAGCTCGAGCGCAACCTCGGCGGCATCCAGGATCTCGAGCGCCTGCCCGACGCCGTGTTCATCGTAGACACGAAGAAGGAGCAGATCGCGGTCAACGAGGCGCGCAAGCTCAACATCCCCGTGATCGCCATCATCGATACCAACTGCGACCCTGACGAAGTGGACTACCCGATCCCAGGCAACGACGACGCCATCCGTGCCGTCACGCTCGTGACGAGGGTGGTCGCCGATGGCCTCGCCGAGGGCTACGGGATGGCCAAGGACGAGGTCGTGCAGAAGGTGACCCGCACGGTGGCGGCGCCTGCCAAGCCATCGACCGCGGCCCCCGCCAAGGTCGACGACACGCCGAGCGCGGAGGACGCCGCCGCGATCGCGGCCTCCACGGTGTTCGAGCCCGACGCCCCGGAGGCCGCCCCCCCCGCAGCGGTCGATACGACCCCGGAGCCCGCACCCGAACCCGCGGGTCCCGCGCCCGCCGAGGCCTCGGACCCCCAGGGGGCTCCGTGAGCGTCACCGCCGAGCAGGTCAAGGAACTCCGCGAGGCAACCGGCGCCGGGATGATGGAATGCAAGAAGGCGCTCGTTGAGGCCGACGGTGACCACGACCGCGCGGTCGAGCTGCTGCGTGAGAAGGGGCTCGCGTCCGCGGCGAAGCGGGCGGGACGCTCCGCGAACCAGGGGGTCATCGAGAGCTACATCCACTTCAACTTCACGGTCGGCGTGCTCCTCGAGGTGAACTGCGAGACGGACTTCGTGGCCAACACCGACGAGTTCAAGACCCTGGCGCGGGACCTCGCCCTGCATATCGCGAGTCCGGCCGCCCCGCGCTATGTGACGCGAGAGGCGGTCGATGTCGACGAACTCGAGGCAGAGCGCCGGATCGCCGAGGCGCAGGCCGCGGAGACCGGCAAGCCGGCAGAGGTGGTCGCCAAGATCGTCGAGGGCAAGGTCAACGCCTACCTCAAGGACGTGGTCTTGCTCGATCAGCCGTTCGTCAAGGACGACAGCAAATCGGTACAGCAGTTGCTCGACGAGGTATCGGCCAAGGTCGGGGAGAAAGTTGCCGTGAAGCGCTTCGCGAGGTACAAGCTGGGCGAGGACGCCGAGTAACGGCGTCGAGAGGGAGCCTGCGGATGTCGGATCGTGCAGCGCCTAGGCCCGGGTACCACCGGGTCGTGCTGAAGCTCTCGGGGGAGGCCTTCGCTCCCGTCGGCGCCGACTACGGCATCAACACCGAGGCGACCGGACTGGTCGCGCGACAGCTCGCCGACGTGATCGATCTCGGCGTGCAGACCGCCGTGGTCGTCGGGGGCGGCAACATCTGGCGGGGCCGCCAGGCTCCCGGTATCGACCGGAACCGCGCCGACTACATGGGGATGCTCGCCACCGTGATGAACGCCCTGGCGCTGCAGGACGCGTTGGAGAAGATCCACGTGACGACCCGGGTGCAGACCGCGATCACGATGACGCAGCTCGCCGAGCCCTTCATGCCGCTGCGGGCCAGGCGCCACCTCGAGAAGGGGCGCGTCGTGATCTTCGCGGCGGGCCTCGGGGTCCCGTTCTTCTCGACCGACACCTGCGCCGCGCAGCGCGCCCTCGAGATCGGGGCCGACGCGCTGCTGAAGGGCACCAAGGTCGACGGCGTCTATACGGCCGATCCGGTCCTGGATGCCTCCGCGACCCGCTACGACGCGATCGAGTATGTGGACGTTCTCAGGGAGGGCTACCAGGTGATGGACGCCACCGCGATCTCGCTCTGCATGGAGAACGATCTCCCTATCGTGGTGTTCGACCTGTGGCAGGAGGGCAACATCCGCCGCGTCGTGAGCGGCGAGTCGCTGGGCACCTTGGTGCATGGAGGTGCCCGATGACGTTCGAGGCGAGCCTCAAGGACGCCGACCATAAGATGACGTCGGCCGTTTCCCACCTCAAGGAGGAGCTGTCGAGCATCCGCACGGGACGGGCCTCGCCCTCGGTGCTGAACCGCGTGACGGTGGACTACTACGGCTCTGAGGTGCCGCTGAACCAGCTGGCCGGCATCAACGTGCCCGAGCCGCGGCTGCTGGTGGTCTCGCCGTTCGACAAGTCCGCGCTCGCCGCGATCGAGAAGGCGATCCAGTCGAGCGACCTGGGGATCACCCCGTCCAACGACGGACAGGTGATCAGGCTCGCGTTCCCCGCCCTCACCGAGGAGCGCCGCAAGGAGCTGGTCAAGCAGGTCCATCACCGGTGCGAGGAAGGACGTGTGGCGATCCGCAACGTCCGGCGCCATGTGAAGGAAGACATGGAGCGACTTGAGCGCGAGGGCGGTATCTCAGAAGATGACCTCGTGCGCGGTGAGAAGGAACTCCAGAAGGTAACCGATCGCTTCGTGGGCGAGATCGATGAGATCCAGCACCACAAGGAGCAGGAGCTGTTGGAGGTCTAGTGGCAGGGGACAAGCGCGACGGCGACGACCTGTTCGAGGACCTCGACAAGTTCTTCGCCCCGATCAAGGACGTCGACTGGGATGAGCCGACCTCGGGCGGCCCCGAGGACGCCCCGAGCGAGGAGCACGTCTCCGTGCGCTCGGACGCGGTGTCGGAGGTATCCGAGCCGGAGTCCGCGACGCCCGAGGACGATGATGACGATTGGTACGACACAGGAGTGATCGATCCGATCGATGGCGTGGGCGACGACCTGATCGAGGACGCGACTGTGGCGGTTGACGAGGGCGCCGACGCTGCCGACGATGACGATCCAACGATCGACGAGCTTCTCGCGGACGTCCCGTCCGCCGAGGTCGACACCGATACGGCCGAATGGACCTTCGAGGGAGAGGCGAGCGAGGAGTCAGCGGCCGACAGCGGAGATGTGATCTCGGCGACCCCATCCTTCCTAGACGAACCGGATGAGGCGCCCAGTCCCGAGGACCTCGAGGCGGCTGCCGAGCACTTCGCAGGTTCGATCCGATCGGGAGCGGCGCAGGGTTCGGACGACGAGCCGGTTGCCGTGGTGATAGGCGCCGAGCTCGTCGACGACGACGCCGGGGCGGACGAGGTGGAGCGGGACATCCTGTCCGATCTGGATGAGCAGTCGGTCTCGACCGTGGTGGTCGGCGAGGGCCTAGGAGGCCCTTCCTGGCAGGATCCGGGCACGATGGAGGTCGGTGCCGATACGCGCGGCGCGGGCTCCGGCGAGCGGGATGTCCCAGCCGCGTTCCTGACGGGGCTCGTACTGCTCGGCGTGGCGCTGGGCGCGCTGGCTATCGGCAAACCGGCGTTCGGCCTGCTCGCCTGGATCGTGGTGATGCTGGCCCAGGTCGAGATGTTCGGCGTGACGACCAGGTCCGGCCGCCAGCCGGCCACGGCGATCGGCCTGCTGACCGGTACGCTGATGATGCTCGGGGCCTACCGGTACGGGGAGTCGGCGGTCCTGGCGATGCTCGCGCTCGGCATCATGGCCACGTTCCTGTGGTTCATGGCCGGTCCTGCCGCCCATCGCAAAGATACGAACGTGAACATCGGTCTCACCTCGATGAACGTGGCGTGGATCCCCCTGCTCGCGTCCTATCTACTCGTCATCCTGCGCCAGCCCGATGGCACGTCGCTGGTCGTAGCCATGATCGGCTTGACCTTCGTCTTCGATACCGCCGCGTTCCTCGGCGGGTCCGTGATGGGTGGGCAGTTCTTCCAGCGCCCACTCGCGCCGAGCGTGAGCCCGAAGAAGTCGATCGAGGGGCTCGTGATCGCCGCGCTCGCGACGATGATCGTGTCGGTCGCGTTCGTGACGTCGTTCGTAGCTCCGTTCGAGGGCCTGCGTGTCGAGGCGCTGCTGCTGGCCTTGGTCGTGTCCGCGGCCGCGACGATCGGCGATCTGGCCGAGTCGCTCGTCAAGCGTGATCTCGGCATCAAGGACATGGGGAGCGTCCTCCCCGGCCATGGCGGAGTGCTCGACCGGATCGACTCCCTCCTGTTCGTGGCGCCTGCCGTGTTCCTGTTCCTGCGGGTCGTCTTCGCCTGACGGCGGATACCGCCGTAGCGAAGACCCCGGGGTACGCTTGACGGCATGAAGTCGATCACTCTCCTCGGATCCACGGGGTCGATCGGCACGCAAGCGCTCGACGTCATCCGGCATCACCCGGATCGATTCAAGGTCGTCGGGCTCTCGGCGGCCGGGGCCAACCAGGAACTGCTCGCCGGGCAGATCCGCGAGTTCCTGCCCCCCTTCGTGGCCATCGCCAACGAGGAAGCCGCCGCCGGTGTGGCGCGGGCGATCGACTCGGTGAAGGGTGTCGAACTGATCGTCGGCCCCGACGCGGCCGAGACACTGGCCCGCGACTCAGAGACCGATATGGTCGTCAACGCCCTCGTCGGTTCCGCCGGACTGGGCCCGACACTCGCGACGCTGCAGAGCGGCAAGGTGCTCGCGCTCGCGAACAAGGAGAGCCTGGTGGTCGGCGGCGAGCTGGTCACCGATCTGATCAAGGGGGAGCCCGAGCGGCTGCTGCCCGTGGATTCGGAGCACGCAGCCTTGGCGATGGCGATCCGAGGAGAGCGTCGAGATGATCTCAAGCGCGTCGTCCTCACCGGCTCGGGTGGGCCGTTCCGAGGCTGGACTCGCGGAGAGCTTTCGCGGGCCTCCGTGAAGGAGGCTCTGCAGCATCCCGTGTGGTCGATGGGCCCCAAGATAACGATCGACTCGGCGACCCTGATGAACAAGGGCCTCGAAGTGATCGAGGCCCACTACCTGTTCGACCTCGACTACTCGCAGATCCATGTCCTGATCCACCCGGAGGGACTCGTTCACGCGATGGCCGAGTTCCGCGACGGGAGCCTGCGAGCCGAGATGGCGACGGCCGACATGCGCCTGCCGATCCAGCTTGCACTCGGGTGGCCCGAGCGCATGAGCAGCGGGGTCGAGCCGGTGCCGCTGACGGAGCGGCCGCTGACGTTCGAGCCGGTGGATCGCGAGGCGTTCCCGGCCGTTGACCTGGCATATCGGGTGGGGGGCCTGGGCCTCACCTTCCCGGCCGTGATGAATGCCGCGAACGAGGTCGCGGTCATGGCGTTCCTCGAGGGAAAGATCCCGCTGACGAGGATCGTCGAGATCGTGCAGTCGCTCGTGGACGAGCACGAGCCTCCCTCGGTGGTTTCGGTCGTCAACATCGAGCGAGCCGATACCTGGGCGCGGGGGCGCACCGCCGAGATCATCGAGGAGCGGTAACCCCCAGTGGCGTCGTTCGGGATCGGCCTGCTGATCTTCCTTCCCTTCCTCACGATCATCATCTCGATCCACGAGCTGGGCCACCTCTGGGTGGCCCGAAGGTTCGGGATGAAGGTCACCGAGTACTTCATCGGATTCGGCCCTCGCATCTGGTCGACCCGGCGGGGCGAGCTCGAGTGGGGCGTGAAGGGGCTGCCGATCGGCGGCTACGTGAAGATCGCAGGCATGAACCCGTACGAGACCGTGGCGCCCGAAGACGAGGATCGCGTGTACGGGGCCAAGCCGGCCTGGCAGCGGGCGCTCACGATCTTCGCCGGCCCCGGCTCGCACTTCATCGTGGCCGCATTGATGTTCGCGGTCTTCTTCATGGCCTATGGGGACCCGCGCACGCCGATCCCCGCCGTCGGCACGGTGGAGGCGCGACTCGAGGGCGCGGAGTCGCCGGCGGCGGCAGCCGGCGTGCTGCCCGGCGACGTGATCGTCGTGGCCGGTGACTTCGCAGATCCGACACCCGAGCAGCTGCGTGAGGTGACTACTGCGGCAGCACGCGAGGGCGCTCAGGTCCGGCTCGTTGTGGTCCGGGAGGGAGAGCGGGTCGAGATGATGCTCACGCCCGTGCTGTCTGACGTCGAGGGCACGGAGATCGGGCGCATCGGGATCATCTTGGATCTGCGCCCCACCGACATCGGCCCGATAGCCTCGGTCGTCGCCGGGATCGAGGAAGTGGGCTACACGATCGAGCAGTCGTTCGTGCAGATCGGCACGATATTCGGGCCCGAGGGGGTTGGACGCGTCGCGAGTCTCGTGTTCACCGACGCCGAGCGCACCCAGCAGGACGCCCAGAGCGTGGTGGGCATCAGCCAGCAGGTGGGAGGCGTGGCGTCGTCCGGGCGCTGGGCAGACATCCTCTACGTGTTCGCCTACATCACGGTGTTCATCGGTCTGATCAACCTCGTGCCACTGCCCCCGTTCGATGGAGGGCATCTGGCGGTGTTGGCGATCGAGAAGGTCAGTCGCCGCACGATCGACATGCGACGGCTCATCCCTGTCTCGGCGGCAGTCATCGTCTTCTTCGTCGTGTTCGTAAGCGCCACGATGTTCCTGGACATCACCAAGCCGATCCCCATCCCGTAGGCATCGCCCCAGGTCAGAGGCCGGATGGCCGTCACACTTTCTCAACATGGCCTGGGGAGGGTCGCCACATGGGCCCGATACGATTCCGTGCATGAGTGAGCAGACGATCCTGGTCGTGGACGATGAAGAGGCCATCGCCGAGGCGGTCCGCGCCCGGCTCGAGAGCGAGGGGTATCGGGTCGTCGTGGCCTACGACGGCCCGCAGGCGATCGAGTTCCATGCCGAGCACCGCCCCGATCTCGTGGTCTTGGACCTGATGCTCCCCGGCATGGACGGCCTCGAGGTCTGTCAGGTGATCCAACGCGACTCCTGGACCCCCGTCTTGATGTTGACGGCCCGCACCGAGGAGGCCGACAAGGTGGCCGGGTTCGCCGTCGGCGCCGACGACTACCTGACCAAGCCGTTCTCCCTGCGGGAGTTGGCCTCTCGCGTCCGGGCGATCCTGCGGCGGATGGAGCGGATGCAGGCCGAGCGCGCGACCGGCCCGATCGAGCATGGCGGTCTGGCGATCGACCCGGGGCGGCGGCGCGTTGAGGTCGACGGAGAGGACATCGCCCTCACCCCCCTCGAGTTCGAGATCCTGCTGACCCTCGCCCGTGACCCAGGCGTCGTGATGTCACGCGACCAGCTGATGGACCGCGTCTGGGGATACCGGGACTACGCCGGGGGGCGGGTCGTCGACTCCCACGTGGCCCGGATCCGACGCAAGCTTCGCGAGGACGGCAACGAGCCCCGCTTCATCCGGACCGTCCACGGCGTCGGGTACGCGTTCCAGGACGGTTCGTGAGCACTCGGACCCTCGAGAAGCTGCCCACGATCAAGGGCAAGCTGGGTTCGGTGATCGTCGTCGCGGTCGGCGTGACCGTGCTGATGATCTTCCTGATGCTCGGATACGCCCTCCGCGGGTCCTCCCAGGACACCGACCGCCTCACCCTCCTGCGAGTGGCTCGGCGCACCGCCGTCGGGAGCATCGAGAGCTCACCCAACGAGGTCAGGGTCGTTCGCACCACGATCGCCGGCACCATCATCGAGGGCGAGCCGGGCGGGCCGCTTCCGATCTTCACCGACGGGATGGTGCACGTCGGCGCCACGTCCACGTTCGAGTACGCCGTCGTCCCCGTGGTGGTTGATGGACAGGTCGTGGAGCTCGATCTACGCGGTCGAACCCACGGCGGGACGGGGCATCTTCGCCCGTGTGGGCGCCACGTTCTCGTTCCTGGCCGACTTCTGGTGGCAGTTCCTCCTGACGGGTGCCCTGGCGGCCGGCATCGCCCTCCTGATGGCTCGATGGCTCGCGCGCGGCATGACGCAGCCCCTGCGCGACATGGCGCAGGCCGCGCACCGGATGGAGCGCGGGGACTACTCGGTCCGTGTCCACACCTCGAGCCGGGACGAGGTCGGCCAACTTGCCGCCGCGTTCAACCGCATGAGCGGCGAGCTGGAGGGCTTGGAGCGCTCCCGCCGCGACCTCGTCGCGAACGTGTCCCACGAGCTGAAGACCCCGATCGCGGCGATCCGCGCCCATCTCGAGAACCTGCTCGACGGTGTCGAGCGGCCGGACCCTGAGACCCTGCAGGTGATGCTCACCCAGTCCGAACGGCTGGGCCGGCTCGTCGAGCAGCTGCTCGATCTCTCCAAGCTCGAGTCGGGCGAGGTGCCCCTGCACCGCGAAGACGTCAACCTCGCGCCGCTGGTATCCCAGGTGTTGTCGGAGATCGACGTCGCGCGGTCCAGCCGAGGCGTCAACGTGGACAGCGACCTTCCCGACGACCTCCCGCGCGTCGACGCCGATCGCGAGCGCGTGCACCAGGTGCTGTTCAACTTGGTCGACAACGCGGTCCGCTTCACCCCGGAGGGAGGGACCGTGCGCATCGAGGCGCACCCCCGGAACGGCTCGGTGGAGGTCCGCGTGGCCGACACCGGCGTGGGGATCTCCTCCGAACACCTGCCACGGTTGTTCGAGCGCTTCTACCGGGCCGACACCGCCCGCTCGCGTGACGAGGGAGGCACCGGGATCGGCCTCGCGATCGCGCGCTCGGTGGTCGAGGCCCATGGAGGTCACATCAGCGCCGAGAGCGAGCAAGGCCACGGGAGCGTGTTCACGTTCGACCTGCCGGTGGCTTCTCCCATCGAAGCGCGGGGGCAGGGATGAGAACTGCCTCCACGTCGATCTCTGTGGCGGCGCCCGAGCGGTACGCCTTCCTCGATCTCACCGAGGCACTGGAGCGCGCGATCAAGGACGCGGGGGTCACCGAGGGGGCCGCGATCGCGTTCTGCGCCCACACGACCTGCGGCCTGCTGATCAATGAGTGGGAGGACGGGGCGATGGCCGATTTCCGCCGACGGATGGTCGACCTCGTCCCCGACGCCGACACCTACTATGAACACGACGATTTCGAGATCCGAACCCAGAACATGCATCCCGACGAGCGTGCCAACGGGCATGCACACGTCAAGTCGATGCTGCTGTCGGCCACGTCGCACGCGATCCCGGTGTCGGGTGGCGTGCCGGCCTTCGGCGTGTGGCAGCGGCTGATCTTCTTCGAGATGGATGAGCCCAAGGACCGGACGATCACGTTCCAGGTCTTCGGGGAGTAGCTGAGAGACTGGCGTCGTGGGTATCGAACGCAGGGTCTCGCGCCAGATCCGCGTCGGCGACGTGCTCATCGGCGGCGACGCCCCCGTGAGCATCCAGTCGATGACGACGACGAAGACCGCCGACATCAACACCACGCTCCAGCAGATCGCCTCCCTCGTCGCCGCCGGCGTGGACATCGTGCGCGTGGCGGTGCCACATTGGGAGGACGCCGAGGCCCTCGTCGCGATCGCGGCCAAGTCCACGGTGCCCGTCGTCGCCGACATCCACTTCCAGTGGAAGTACGCGATGGCGGCGCTCGAAGCGGGGGTCCAGGGACTGCGCATCAACCCGGGCAACATCAAGTACCACGACAAGGTCCGCCTGATCGCCCGCGAGGCCGGGGACCGGGGCGTGCCGATCAGGATCGGGGTCAACGCCGGGTCGCTCGAAAAGGATGTGCTGGCCAAGCACGGGAGTCCGACCCCGCATGCCCTGATGGAGAGCGCGCTCGCCGAGGCCCGGATCCTCGAGGAGGAGAACTTCTTCGACATCAAGATCAGCGTGAAGCACTCGAACCCGCTGGTGATGATCGAGAGCTACCGCCTGCTGGCGGCTGCCTGCGACTACCCCCTGCACCTGGGGGTGACCGAGGCGGGGCCGCTGCCCAACGGCGCGATCAAGAGCGCCGTCGGGATCGGGGCGCTCCTGGCCGAGGGGATCGGCGACACGATCCGCGTGTCGTTGACCGACGATCCGGTGGAAGAGGTGAAGGCGGGCACGGCGATCCTGCAGTCGCTGGGGCTCCGCAAGCGCGGGCTCGACCTGGTCGCCTGCCCGTCGTGCGGCCGCGCCGAGGTGAACGTCCTCGAGCTCACGCAGAAGGTGAACGCCGCGATCGAGCGGGAGGCCTTCACCGTGCCGATGCGCGTGGCGGTCATGGGCTGCGTCGTCAACGGGCCCGGCGAGGCCCGCGAGGCCGACGTGGGCATCGCGAGCGGCAACGGCCTGGGGTTCATCATCCGCCAGGGCGAGGTCGTATCGAAGGTGCCCGAATCAGAGCTCGTCGACGCGCTGATCGCGGAGGCCCGCAGCGTCGCCGCCGACAAGGTGGCCGCGGGCGAGACCGGCGACTGACTCAACATCTGGGTGACGGCGGACCGATACCTGCCCCATGAGACGACTCGGAGCGGTACTGGTCGGGGCCGCGATGCTGCTAGCGGCGACGGCCCCGGCCGAGGGGGGGCCGAGCGAGGGGTCGACTCCGATCCCCGGAACGTCATGCCAGGTGTTTCCCTCCAACAATGCCTGGCACCTCAACGTGACGCGTCTCCCCGTCCATCGCCGCAGCGCGGTATGGAAACGCTCGATGCACGCCAGCTCGACCCGACTGCATCCGGACTTCGGGCCACCTGGATACGGGATCCCCTTCGACGTCGTGACGTCGGGGCACGGCACGGTGTCGATCGCGTTCACCTACGCGTCGGAGAGCGATCCGGGCCCGTACCCCTTCGGAGCCGACACGACGATCGAGGACGGCTCGGACCGGCACGCGCTGATCGTCGATCGCGACGCATGCATCCTCTACGAGCTGTACGCGGCGAGGTGGAACGGGGGCGCCGCGACGGCCGGGAGCGGCGCCATCTTCGACCTGGGATCGAACCGGCTCCGCCCGAGGGGGTGGACGAGCGCGGACGCCGCGGGGCTTCCCATCCTTCCCGGGCTCGTCAGATGGGACGAGGTCCGCGACGGCTCCATCCGCCATGCCATCAGGGTCACCGCCTCGTGCACGAGCCGCGCCTACCTGTGGCCTGCGCGCCATCAGGCGGGCTCAGCCTCCGCGTGTCCGCCGATGGGCGCGAGGTTCCGTCTCAAGCGCGGTTTCTCGATGATGCGCTTCGGCGACGATGCGAAGGTCATCGTGCGAGCCATGAAGCGCTACGGGTTGATCGTGGCGGACAACGGCAGTGACTGGTACTTCCAGGGAGCCGTCGATCCGGCGTGGCGCAACGGGCTGCTCAACCAGCTGAAGTCGATCCCCGCCGCCGCGTTCGTCGCGGTGGACGCCTCCGCCTGTCGCGTTCGTCCACACAGCGGGGCCTTCCGCTACGGCCCCGGCTGCCCGGCCCCCTAGGGCTGGTTCCGCGCGGGCACGAGCGCCAGGAAGCGCTCCATGATCTTCGGTCCCAGGGGCGTGAGGATGCTCTCGGGGTGGAACTGGACCCCGTACCGGGGGAGTTCCCGGTGCTGGGTCGCCATGACGAGGCCGTCCTCGGTCCAGGCGGTCAGCTCGAGTTCGGCCGGCAGATCGTCCCGCTCCACGACGAGCGAGTGGTACCGCCCGGCCTCGAACGGGCTCGGGAGACCCTCGAGGATGCCCCGGCCATCGTGGAACACCGCGGACGCCTTGCCGTGGACGGGTCCGGTTCGTTCCACCGATCCGCCGCATGTGACGCCGAGCGCTTGATGTCCCAGGCACACGCCGAGCACCGGCGTCGAGTCCGGCAGGACCTCGAGAAGGTCGCCGAACACCCCCGCGTCCTCGGGCCGACCCGGACCCGGTGACAGCACCACGCCCGCAGGCGACTTGGCCACGAGAGCGGCCGCCGACTCCGCATCGCTCTTGACCACCTCGGTCGGAACCCCTTGCTGCTCGATCAGTTGCACCAGGTTGTAGGTGAACGAGTCGTAGTGATCGACGATCAGGATCATGGTTGAACTCCGTTCGTCCGCCCGGCTCCTCTGAAGCGACCAGAGGCGCAGGCCGACACGATACCGTGCGCCGGAACGCTCCGCGCGGCCGCGATCTGGAGGCCGCCTGGGCTCAGCAGGTCCCGTCGAACGCGTCGGCGACGACCCCATCGGATCGAAGGAACTGCCCCGCCCACGCGGTTCCGTCGAAGACGATCCTCACCACGCCCTGAGCCTTGAGCCGCGTGATCGACCCGGCCGCCGCCGGCGTGCGGAAGTCGTAGCCGCTGCCGGTCGCCCCGGTCCCGGCGACGATCGGGACCATCGAGGAGAACGTGCCGAAGCGCTCGTAGTGGTGGTTGTGTCCCGTCAGGTTGATGTCGCCGCCCATCGATGCCAGGAGGTCCCATGCGGGCTGCATCTGCGGTGAGGGCCCGTGTTTCGCGCTGGATGTGAACAGCGAGTGATGCCAATAGCTGACCACGCAGGGCTGGGTGTTCGCGCCCAGCACCCCCTCGAGCCACTGATACTGCGGCGACCCGACCGATGCGTCGATGTTGCTGTCGATCCCGATGAAGCGGATCCCCCCGACGACGAAGGTCTCGTACAGGGGTCCCGTACCGGCCCCGAAGTAGGCTCGGTAGCCTCCCGCATCTGGAGTGTTGTACTCATGATTGCCGGGGACGGCGTGAAGAACGCCTTCGCGCCCCCGGCCCCCCCACGGCGAGACGTCGAACGCGCCGATGAACTCCTCGAGCGTTCCGTTCGGGTATTGCAGGTCGCCGAGCGCGAGCACGACGTCTGATCCCACGGTGAGGTTCCCCGAGGACGCGCAGCTGGCCGGCGCTCTGTTGAAGCAGATGTCGCCCGCCGCGGTCAAGACCACGTCGTGCTCGGGCGGGGTCACCTGGGTCGGCGCCGACCTGCCGGACTCGTTCCCGGCCGCATCGACCGCGCTCACCGCGTAGGCGTAGGCCGTCCCGCCGGCGGCGGTCGCGTCCGTGTACGAGGTCATCGTGCCGCCCACCGCCGCGACCTGTTGCCCGTCGCGGTAGACGAGGTACGACGCGACTCCGACGTTGTCGGAGGACGAACCCCACGTGAGGAGCACCGCACCGTTCGTCGTCACCTGTCCGGTGAGATCTGCCGGGATCGATGGCGCCGCGGTGTCCGTGGTCGGCGTCGTGACGACGAGCGGGGCCGAGGATGCGGATCGGCTGGACGCCGTGTCGACGGCGTCGACGGCGTACGTGTACTGCCTCGACGGCGCGACCGAGGCGTCCACGAACGACGTCTGGGTTCCCGGAGCCGTGCCGATCAGGACCCCGTCTCGGTAGACGCCGTAGGCGACCACACCGCGATCGTCGGTGGATGCCGTCCAGCTGAGCTCGACCCGACCGCTCGACACCGAGGTGGCGCGGAGGTCGCTAGGGGCGGTCGGCGGGGCATCGGCGAGGGGAGGTGTCGTGGCCGGCGCCGTACCCAGGAGCACCTGCGCGTCGTCGAAGACCACGTCCATCGTCGCCTTGGTGCTGTTCCCGACCTGCACTTGCCCGACCGGTGCCGTCCCGAGGGCGGTGGGGCCGGAGACATCGACCAGCCGCACCCCGTCGAGCCACACCTCGAGGAAGGGGGTCGCCTGAGCCACCACGGCGCGCAGTCGGAGCTCGTGCCAGACGGACCGACTGAGGACCGTCGCGCTCGTCAGGGTCGACCCGACCACCTCGTTGCGTCGCTGGATCCTGCCGGTCGAGTTGATGCGGAGCGAGGCGATCCCTGCTCCGGTCGCCGATCGAAGCCGGATGAGCATCGCGGTGCCCGAGTGGCTCAACACGTTCACGCGAGTTGTGAAGGTGACGTCGGACGACGTCGTCGCCAGGCTCTTCGACGCGTAGCCCCGATCGCTGACCACCGTGGTGCGACCCGCCCAGGTGCCGGAGTGGCTGAACTGCGTTTGCGCGCTCATGAGACGGGTCGAGGTCCAAGCCGACAGGTTGCCCGACTCGAACCCGTCGGCGAACACGACGGTGTCCGCGGCGCGCCCGAGCAGCGAGGACACGAGGATGATCGCTGCCAGGGCTGCCGCAGCTGCGAGCGAGACGAGGCGATGCGGCCTACGGCGCTTCGTGACGAGCTCCCCTCGAGCATCGTGGATGCGCGTCCTGCGGAGGGGAAGAGGGCGATCCGTACCATCGTATGTTCGCACATATGGCGTGCGAGGCGCGTAGGCGATCCCGGGGACTAGTTGTGGGCGTGGTCCGGGCCTCGGATCTCGGCTGGGGTGACGGCCGGGAGCAGCGCCTCGGCCTTCGCCTTGGTCTCCGCCAGCTCGGATTCGGGGTCAGAATCGGCCACGACGCCGGCCCCGGACTGCACGTGCGCCTGACCGTCCTTGACGATCGCGGTCCTGATCGTGATGCAGAAGTCGAGGTCGCCCTCGAACGTGCAGTAGCCGACGGCCCCGCCGTACGGGCCGCGGGCGTCCGGCTCGTGGTCCGCGATCAGTTCCATGGCACGGCGCTTGGGGGCGCCGGTCAGGGTACCCGCGGGAAAAGCGACGGCCAGCGCATCGAAGGCGTGGAGCCCCTCGCGAAGGTCGCCCTCTATCGTCGAGACGATGTGCATGACCTTGGTGAACCGCTCGACCTCCATCAGCTGCGTCGGCTCCACGGAGCCGGGCTCGCAGACTCGACCCAGATCGTTGCGGGCCAGATCGACCAGCATGGCGTGTTCGGCTCGCTCCTTGGCGTCGGCCAGCAGCTCGTGCTCGAGCAGGCGATCACGGACCTCGCTGTCGGCTCGCGGCCGCGTCCCCGCAAGGGGTCGGGTCGAGACGCGCCGGCCCTCGACGCGCACGAGCGGCTCGGGCGAGGACCCGGCGAGCTCCATCCCGAGCATCCGAACGAAGAACATGTACGGGGCGGGGTTCGCCACGCGGAGTCGCCGGTAGATCGGGAACCCACCCTGGGGCGCGGGGAACGTCACGCGGCGAGACGGCACCCCTTGGAAGATGTCGCCCGCCAGGATGTGCTCCTTGAACGAGCCCACGATCTCTCGGTAGCGCTCGTCGGACATGTTCGGCGTACCCTCGACGTCACCCGCGGCGCCGACCACCGGCGCAAGGTCGGGCGCCGAGGCTCCCGAGATCGTCATGGCGAGCGATTCGAGCGCGCCGACACCGTCGTCGTAGTGACCTGCGGGAACGTGCACGACGAGGAAGAGCCGCTGCTTCCAATGGTCGAACACCACGGCTCGGTCGATCACCATCAACCCGACGGGCGGGCAGGGCGCCGAGGCGGGGTCCGGCGCGGGGTGCCCGTCCAGCAGGGTGGCCGCCTCGAAGGCGAAGTACCCCATCAGCCCGCCGGCCAGGGCGGGAAGCTCCGGCAGGCGGGGAGCCCGGAGCGATCGAGCGATCTCGATCAGGGCCGCCCGGGGCCGGCCGGATGGGTCGTCGAGTGGGAGGTCGCGTGCGACCCGATCGATCCGGACGCCGTCCGCATCGGCGACGACCATGGCGGCCGGGTCCCCGGCGACGAACGAGTATCGGCCCCAGCGCTCCGACCGCTCGACCGATTCCAGGAGCAGGCCGGGGCCGTCTCCCGCGAGCGAGGGGAACAGCCCGACGGGCGTCGACACGTCGGCCAGTAGTTCCGCATACAGCGGAACGAGGGGCCACTCGGCCGATAGGGCATCGAAGCGCGCGCGGTCTGGCTGGATCTGGAACCCTGCCGGCACCTGTGCCTCCTCCCGTCCTCGAATCGAAAGAACCCCGGACCTGATGGCCCGGGGTTCGCGGTCGTAGATCTGCGCTGTGGTGATCAGCCGCGCGGCGACGCCGGACCCTCGGAGCCCCAGCGCCAGACCCAGTTCCTTCCGAAGGTCGCCATAGGGGGATTCTCGCGGGGGGGGTCGCGCGCGTCAACGGGCATGGGTCCTGGCAGCACACGGCGGGATCCTGGCCCGCCGCCAAGCGCGGTCGTTCGGTCGTTCGATTCGGCCCGCTTCTCCGGCCGGAGCGGCGCGGGCGGGGTAGGGTTGCCCGATAGGGAAGCGGCCGACGGGCGGCCACACGGCGAGAGGAACCGGCAGCGCATGCGACCCATCCGAGCGATCCTGGCCATCATCGCGCTCAGCGTCGTCGCGGGTGCGGTCGCGTTCGCGATCGACGACGCGTCGCCGGGGCGCACCGCCACATCCAAGCCGATCCGAGCGCTCGCCGTGGGAGACGATGCCGACGCGCGGTTCGCCGGATCGGGAGGGGGCGCTCCGGCAGAGGTCGAGGGGGGTCCGCTCGCGGCCGCCCACGTGTCGGCGCCCGTCACGCGCCTGCCGGCTCCTGCCAGGGGCCCGGAGCCGTGGGTGCGCAAGGAGCTCCGGATCGAGGATGAGATCGAGGCCTCCGGTGGCGAGGTCGAACGTCCCGCGCTCGAGCCCGACCGCCCGCCGGCGGTCGTGGGTCAGCCGGACGACGCCCTGCAGACCACCAGGGGAGCCGCGGGCATCTCGATCGTCCAGCAGTTCAAGGGCCTCGGAGCCAAGGACAACCCCTACAAGCTCGTGCCGCCCGACACGAATGGGGACGTGAGCGCGGACTACTTCGTGCAGATGGTGAACACGGTGCTCGCGGTCTACGACACCGCCGACGGGAGCCTGCTCGCCGGGCCGGCGTTGATGTCGGATCTGTTCGATGTCGGCACGCAGAAGCTCTGTGCCACGCACGACGACGGTGATCCGGTCGTGCTCTACGATCAGCTGGCCGACCGCTGGATGATCAGCCAGTTCGCCCTGAACTTCAACGCGAACAAGTACGCGATGTGCATCGCCGTGTCGACGTCGGCCGACCCGACCGGCACGTGGTACGCCTACCAGTTCTTCTATCCGAAGAGCGGCATCCTCAACGACTACCCGAAGTTCGGACTGTGGCCCGACGGCTACTACGCATCGTTCAACCAGTTCAACGGGACGTCGTTCAATTGGGCCGGCGCCGGCGTCATCGTGTACGAGCGCACCGAGATGTTGGCGGGTGATCCGGCGGCGCAGCAGTACGTGAACCTCAAGCCCGTGGACATCAACCTCGGTGGGTTCCTGCCGTCTGACCTGGATGGGCCCACCCCGCCGCCGATGGGGGCGCCCAACGTGTTCGCCATGTTCGACCCCGACGAGTGGGGGTTCCCAGACGACCGGCTCCAGCTGTGGGAGTTCGCAGTCGACTGGGCGATGCCGGAGAACTCGTCGTTCGCGCACGCCGACAACCTGTCCACCGCGAACTTCAACCCGTTCGTGTGCAAGGCCTGGGAGTACGACTGCGTGCCTCAGAAGGGCACGACGAACAAGGTCGATGCGCTGTGGGACCGCCTCATGTACCGGCTGCAGTATCGCAACGACTCGGACCAGACGCTCGTGGTCACCCACACGGTGCGCCGGTCTGGCAAGCGCGCCGGCATCCGCTGGTACGACCTGACGGACACGGGCTCGGGCGGCGCGTACGAGATCGCCGACCAGGGGACCTACGCCCCGGACTCGAAGAAGTCGCGCTGGATGCCGAGTGCGGCGCTGAACGGGAACGGCGACATGGCCGTGGGCTATTCGATCTCGGCTCCGGGGATGTACCCGTCGATCAACGTTGCCGGCCGCGACATGCTCGATCCGGCCGGCATGCTCACGTTCGACAAGCGCGTCTTCACCGGGAAGGGCTCGGAGAAGGGCAAGTACGGCCGGTGGGGCGACTACGCCTCGATGTCGGTCGATCCGAGCGACGACTGCTCGTTCTGGTTCACGACCCAGTACTACCAGTCAACGAGTCAGTGGAATTGGCGCACCCGGATCGTGCACTTCGAGCTGCCGGGCTGTCCGTAGTGTCGGACGAGAGGGCGGCGCTGTCGCGCCGCCCTCTGGGTATCCTTGCGCGATGCGCGCCTCCGACCTGTTCGCCCCCACGCTCCGCGACGATCCGGCCGAGGCCGACATCGCCTCGCACCGGCTGCTGCTGCGCGGCGGATTCGTTCGGCGACTGACCTCGGGCGTGTACTCGACGCTGCCGCTGGGCCTGCGGGTGATGCGCAAGATCGAGGCCATCGTCCGCGAGGAGATGGATGCGTCGGGCGCGCAGGAGATCCGGGTTCCCATCGTGTTGCCCGCTGAACCGTGGAAGGCCACGGGCCGCTGGCAGGCCTACGGCAACGAGGTCTTCAAGCTGGAAGACCGCCACGGCCGGGAGATGATGCTGGGGCCGACGCACGAGGAGGTCTTCGCGCCGCTCGTCGCGGGCGATCAGCCCTCCTATCGTGACCTGCCGTTGAACCTGTACCAGATCGAATGGAAGTACCGAGATGAGAAGCGCCCTCGGTACGGACTGCTGCGGGGGCGCGAGTTCCTGATGAAGGATGCCTACACCTTCGATCGTGACCAGGAGGGGTTGCAGGAGAGCTACCGGATCATGTACGAGGCCTACGAGCGGACGTTCGACCGACTCGGGCTCGAGTATGTGATCGTCGAGGCTGACCCCGGCACGATCGGCGGTGACATCAACCACGAGTTCATGGCCCTCGCCGATGTCGGCGAGGACCTCTATGTGCGGTGCGCCGAAGGCGACTATCTCGCCGACGTCGAGGCGGCCACCCCGCGGCCTCCCGAGCCGGCGCCCCTGGACAACCTCCAGCCGATGGTCGAGGTGTCGACCCCGGGGGCCGCCACGATCGAGCTCGTATCGAACCAGCTCGGGGTCGATCCCGCCCAGACGCTGAAGAACATCATGTTCGACATCGACGGCGAGACGGTCGCGGTGCTGGTCCCCGGAGACCGCGAGGTCAGCGATAAGAAGCTCGCTCGGATCCATTTCCCGAAGGTCGTTCGTCCGTTCGAAGCGGGCGACTTCGCCGCTCAGGGCTATGCGAAGGGGTACGTGGGGCCCCATGGCTTCGGCGATGACGTGACCGTGTTCGCCGACCATTCGGTGCGGGGACGGACCGACTGGGTGACCGGCGCGAACGTGCCCGACGTTCACGTGACGGGGGCCAACCTGGACCGCGACTTCCGCGTCGACCGTTGGGCGGACCTGGTGCAGATCGCCGGCGGGGACCGATGCCCGAATTGCGGAGGCGAGCTTCACATCGAACGCTCGATCGTGGTGGGTCATATCTACCAACTCGGTCTTCGCTATTCCGTGCCCCTCGAGACGACGTTCCAGGACGAGGACGGGACCGAGCGACCGTACGTGATGGGTTCCTACGGGATCGGGATCAGTCGGATCATGGCCGCCGCGGTCGAGCAACATCACGACGATGCGGGCGTGGCGTGGCGCAAAGTGATGGCCCCGTTCGAGGTGGTGGTGATCCTGGCGAACGCGGACAACGACGGGGTCACCTCGCACGCCGAGCGCATCTACGGGGAGCTGCGACATCGTGGCGTCGATGTCCTGATGGATGATCGCGGAGAGCGGGCCGGTGTGAAGTTCGCCGACGCCGATCTGATCGGATACCCAGTCCAGATGACCGTGGGAGCCCGCGGTATCGAAGCCGGCACGGTCGACCTGAAGCTCCGCGACACGGGGGAGCGCTCCACGGCCGGCTTGGGCGAGGCGGTCGAGGCCGCGATAGCGTTGCTGGCCTCGGCTCCCTAAGCCGTCGCGCGGCCGCCGATTCGGAAAGCTCGATGCCTCGGCTATACTCGGGGCGTACAGCGCTCGAAACAGGTGTGTCCGGAGGTGGGCTCGCGCCCACCTTCTCGTTCGTAGGGGAGGGTCGGTCCGTGGACGTAGAACCGCTGGTCAGACCCGTGATCGAGGCCGCCGGCTACGAGCTCGTCGAGGCCGCGTTCGCCCGCGACCACGGGGACCGCGTGCTGCGCGTCACCGTCGACCGAGCCTCAGGGGTGGACCTCGACGCGCTCACCGAGCTGTCGCGGGGCGTGTCGCGCGAGCTGGACGCGGCAGGGTTCGAGCCCGGCCCGTACCGGCTGGAGGTGTCGTCCCCGGGCATCGAGCGTCCGCTGCGCCGTGCTGAGCACTACCGGCGGGCGATGGGCGAGCGCATCACCGTGAAGATCATGACCGAGTCCGGGCCACGACGCCTGGAGGGCCGGTTGGTGGGGGTCGACGACGAGGGAATCGACCTCGAACTCACCTCGACCCATTCGCGCGTGCGCTTCGCCGAGATCACGTCGGCGCGCACGGTGGCCGACTGGGACGCAGAACTCAAGAGGAGCAACGCATGAACGCCGAGATGATCGCCGCCCTGCGAGAGCTGGAGCGCGAGAAGGGCATCGCGTTCGAGACCATCCTCCAGGGCCTGGAGGAGGCCATGGCGTCCGCCTACAAGACGTGGTGGAAGCAGGAGAACCCCACCGCCGACGATGACTTCGTCGGCTTCCGGGCGGTGATCGATCCCGAGTCCGGCGACCTACGCATGTGGAAGCAGGACCTCGAGGAGATCGACGTCCCGGCGGTGGACGAGGAATCCGAACCCACGCTGGAGATGAAGGTGCTGGGAGAGGATGAGGTGGAGGTCACCGACGACTTCCTCGGACGGATCGGTGCCCAGACGGCCAAACAGGTGATCTTCCAGAAGCTGCGCGACGCAGAGCGCGAGATGACCTACGAGGAGTTCGCTGGCCGCGAGGGCGACGTCGTGACGGGCATCGTCCAGCAGTCCGAGCGCCGCTACACCCTGCTCGACCTGGGCAAGGTGGAGGCGTTGCTGCCGCAGGCCGAGCAGGTTCCGAGCGAGCCCTATCGCGCCGGGGAGAGGATGAAGGCGTTCATCACCGAGGTCCGACGAGGCACCAAGGGACCGCAGATAGTGGTGTCTCGCTCACACCCCGGGCTCCTCAAGGCGCTGTTCGCGCTCGAGGTCCCCGAGATCGCCGAGGGCATCGTGGAGATCCGCGCGGTGGCCCGGGAACCGGGTCACCGATCGAAGATCGCGGTGTCGTCGAACGAGCCGGGAGTGGATCCGGTCGGTGCATGCGTCGGCCCGAAGGGGTCGCGCGTGCGGATGGTCGTCAACGAGCTGCGCGGAGAGAAGATCGATGTCGTCCCCTTTTCCGAGGACCCGGGTGAGCTCGTGGCGCACGCGCTCCAGCCGGCCCGCGTCAAGGAGGTGCGCACCGACGAGGCTACGGGAACGGCCCAGGTGATCGTGCCCGACTATCAGCTTTCCCTCGCGATCGGCAAGGAGGGCCAAAACGCCCGGCTCGCGGCTCGACTGACAGGATGGCGGATCGACATCAAGTCGGAGACGCAGGCGGCGGACGAGGCCCGCGGCTCGAGCCCGCAGGCCGAGACGCCCGAGGCCGAGACGCCCGAGGCCGAGACGCCCGAGGCCGAGACGCCCGAGGCCGAGACGCCCGAGGCCGAGACGCCCGAGGCCGAGACGCCCGAGGCCGAGACGCCCGAGGCCGAGACGCCCGAGGCCGAGACGCCCGAGGCCGAGACGCCCGAGGCCGAGACGCCCGAGGCCGAGACGCCCGAGGCCGAGACGCCCGAGGCCGAGACGCCCGAGGCCGACGAGGGGTGATCGGGTGGCGAGCAACCCGGTGCGCACCTGTGTCGGCTGCCGCTCGAGGGGTTCCCAGGGCTCGCTCCTTCGCATCGTCCTGACCGAGGGCGGACCAGCGCTCGACGCGGCTCGATCGGCGCCGGGGCGAGGTGTCTGGGTGCACCCGGTGCAGGCGTGCATCGATGCGCTCAGCGCCGGGGTGCTCGCCCGTACGTTGCGCTCGGGTGTGGGCGAGAGCGAACTGGGTAGGCTAAGGACCGACATCGAGCAGACAGGGGCGTTGTGAGGGTTCACGAACTTGCCAAGGAACTGGGAGTGCCCAGCAGGGAGCTCTTGGCCACGCTTGAGCAGATGGGCGTGACGGGCAAGTCTGCCTCGTCGAGCGTGCCCGAAGACCTGGTGCCTCGCCTCCGCGCATCCGGCGGGAAGGCGACTGAGGCCCCCAAGCGTCGCGAGGTGCTCGAGCCACCGCCGGCTCCCCGCAAGCCCAAGGCGAAGCCCAAGCCGAAGCCGAAACCGAAGCCGGCCGAGGTATCCGCTCCCGTGCCGGATGTCGCGGCCCCGGCCCCCGAGGCGCCCGCGTCGGCCGAGCCTTCAACGCCCGAGTCCGTGCCAGGGCCCGAGCACACCCCTGCGCCCGTCGACGAACGGGTCGCCGCGTTTGCGCCCGCCCCGACACCGACGCCGAGGCGACGCCAACCTCGTCAAGGCCTGGCCGCACCCTCTGCCCCCACCCTGGAGGTGGTGCGCGGCGCCACGCCGCAGACGATCGCGGAGAAGGTGGACCGGTCGCCCGCCGACATCGTGAAGATCCTGTTCATGGCGGGGGACCCCATGGTCACCGCCACGACATCGCTCACAGATGACGCCGTGGCCGTGGTGGCGTCCGAGCTGGGGCTCGAGCCGGTCATCGTTGGGATCGAGGACGAGCTCGCGACCGTGGATGGTGTCGATGATGAGGAGGTCGACGACGCGTTGCTCGTGACCCGTCCGCCGGTGGTCACCGTCATGGGTCACGTCGACCACGGCAAGACCAAGTTGCTCGATGCGATCCGCGAGACCGACGTCGTGGCCGGCGAGTTCGGGGGCATCACCCAGCATATCGGGGCCTATCAGGCTCACCTCGACAACCGAGACATCACGTTCATCGACACGCCGGGACACGAGGCGTTCACCGCGATGCGCGCGCGCGGCGCGAAGGTCACCGACATCGCGGTGCTGGTGGTCGCCGCCGACGACGGTGTGATGCCGCAGACGCTCGAGGCCCTCGACCACGCCAAGGCGGCCGGCGTGCCGATCGTCGTGGCGGTCAACAAGGTGGACAAGGAGGAGGCCGACCCCAACCGCGTCCGTACCCAGCTCGTCGAGCACGAGGTCGTGCCGTCCGAGTGGGGTGGCACGGTGGAGTTCGTCGACGTGTCGGCCAAGCAGATGACCAATCTCAGCACCCTGCTCGAGACGATCCTCCTCGTGGCCGACCTCGAGGAGCTCAAGGGCGTGTCGGAGGGGCTGGCCAGGGGCACCGTGATCGAGGCCCACCTCGACAAGGGCCGTGGCCCCGTGGCGACCGTGCTGGTTCAGCGAGGCACGCTCGACGTGGGCGACGCGCTCGTGTGCGGAACCAGCTACTGCCGCGTTCGGGCCATGCTCGACGAATACGGCAAGGCGGTGGATCAGGCCGGGCCGTCCAAGCCGGTGCAGGTGCTGGGGTGGAGCACGGTGCCGGCGTCTGGTGACGAATTCCGTGAGGTAGGCGATGAGCGCGAGGCGCGTCACATCGCGTCGGAACGGGAGTCGCGAGCGCGGGCGGCAGAGTTGGTCGTGAGCCGGCCGCCCACGCTGTCCGACATGCTCAGGCGCGCCGAGCGAGCCGAGAATCCCGAGTTGAACCTGATCGTCAAGGCGGACGTCCAGGGATCGCTCGGGGCCCTGTCGGACGCCCTGCTCAAGCTCCCGCAAGACGAGGTGCGCGTGAATATCGTGCGCAGCGCCGCGGGCGCGATCACCCGAGACGACGTCTCCCTGGCGATCGCGTCGGGCGCCGTGATCATCGGGTTCAACGTTCGTCCGGATCGGCTGGTTCGCGAGCTGGCGGACGAAGAGAAGGTCGACATCCGCCTGTATCAGGTGATCTACGACGCGATCGATGACATCAAGGCCGCGCTGTCGGGCATGCTGTCGCCCGAGGAGCGCGAGAAGGTCGTCGGGGAGGCGGAGGTGCGCGAGCTGTTCAGGGTCCCTCGCCTCGGCGTCATCGCCGGGTCCTACGTCCGGAGCGGCTCGATCAAGCGCAACGGGCGCGTCCGACTTGTCCGCGACGGGGTCGTGACGTACGACGGGAAGGTGGGATCGCTCCGTCGGTTCAAGGACGATGTCGGCGAGGTCCGCGACGGCTACGAGTGCGGTATCGGGATCGAGAACTTCCAGGACATCAAGGAGGGCGACGTGATCGAGGCCTACGAGATCGAAGAGGTCGCCCGAACGATCTAGTGCTCGTCGCGCTGGCCCGATACGACTTGCGTCTCCCGGGGTGTCGCTCCCTGAAGGCGAAGCGCCATGTGATCAAGGCGCTCACGAGCGAGATCCGCTCAACGTTCCAGGCCAGCGTGGCCGAGGTCGAGTTCCAGGATCTGTGGCAACGCGCGGCGATCGCCGTCGCGGTCGTGGGCGCACAGGAGTACCACCTGCGCACGGTCCTCGGACGCGTCGACGACGTCATCGACCGGGTGGCCGAGGTCGAACTCCTGCATCGAGACGTCTCGGTGATGTCGCCGGAGGACTGAGCCGTCCGGGTAGGCTGGTCCCGTGACCCAGGGCGCACGCACCGACCGAATCGGTGAGGAGTTCCGCGAGATCCTCGCCGAGGAGATCCAACGGCTGAAGGACCCCCGCGTGGGGTTCGTCACCGTGACCGGGGTCCGGGTGTCCCCCGACCTGCACCACGCCTGGGTGGCCTATACCTGCTACGGGTCCGACCGCGAGCGCCGGGCGACCCGTGCCGCGCTCATCTCGGCGGCGCCGCACCTCCGAAGGGCGCTGGGTCGGCAGGTGCGACTGAAGTACCTGCCCGAGCTGGAGTTCGAGGAGGACACGACCTACGAGGAGGCCCAGCGGATCGACGAGTTGCTGGCCAAGGCCCGGCGCAGGGATGGCGAGTGAGCGGTCCGAGCTTCGTCCGGGCCGCCGAGATCCTGGCGGACGCCACCGAGGTCGCGCTCGCGTGTCACGTCAATCCCGATCCCGACGCCCTCGGCTCGATGCTGGGGCTGGCGAACTTCCTGGCGGAGCGGGGGGTGTCCACGGTGGCGGCATTCCCCAACGATCCGATGGACCCTCCTCGATGGGTCGCGCACCTGCCCGGATCCGATCGGCTCGTGCCGGCCAGGGCGTACCCCAAGGCGCCGTCGGTCATGGTGACGTGTGACTGCGCCTCGTTCGATCGCTTGGTGTCGCTCGGCCATGCGGCGAACGCCGCGAACGAACTGATCTGGATCGACCACCACCGCTCCAACGACGGCCTGGGCACGGTGTCGCTCGTCGATCCCGACGCGTCGTCGACGTGCGAGATGGTGTTCCGCCTCATCGAGCAGATGGGGGGTCCGCTCACCGCCGACGTTGCGGCCTGTCTCTACGCGGGCCTCGTGACCGACACGGGTCGGTTCCAATACGAGGCGACGACTCCGGAGACGTTGAGGATCGCCGCCACGCTCCGCGAGTATGACTTCGACCACACGGCGCTCGTGCAGGCGCTCTACGAGGACAACCCCCGCGAGTACCTGGGTCTCGTCGGCACCGCCCTCGGGCGGCTCGAGTTCGTTCCCGAGGCGGATCTGGTGTGGACCTACATCACGCAATCCGACCTGCGCGAGGCCGGGATCCATCCGGGCGAGACCGACGACCTGATCGACATCGTGCGGACGGCTCGTGACGTCGACGTGGCGGCCATCGTCAAGCAGCAGCAGGACGGTCGTTTCAAGGTGAGCGTCCGTTCGCGCGGTGGGCACGACCTGGCCGCGGTCGCGGCGGCCTTTGGCGGCGGCGGCCACCGACTGGCAGCGGGATACACCTCGACGCATGGGCCGGCCGACACCGTGCGGCTCCTCGTCGACGCACTCGCCTCGACCGCCCAGCCGGCGTGAGCCCGAGCGACGGCATCCTGCTGATCGACAAGCCTCCCGGGATCACCTCGCACGACGCCGTGGCTCATGTGCGTCGCGCCCTCGGCATCCGCAAGGTGGGCCACGCCGGCACGCTGGACCCCATGGCGACGGGCCTCCTGGTCATCGGCGTGGGCCGCGCCACCCGCCTGCTGCGCTTCCTCGGCGACCTGCCTAAGCGGTACGAGGGAACCGTCCGGCTCGGCATCGAGACGACGACGCTCGATGCCGATGGGGAGATCACGCGCGAGGCGCCCGTGGAGGCGAACGCCGACCAGGTCCGTGCAGCCATGTCGGGGTTCGTCGGGGACGGCCTGCAGGTGCCCCCCGCGTACTCGGCCGTGAGGGTCGGCGGCCGCCGGCTCTACGAGGCCGCCCGTGCGGGGGAGTCCCTGACGGCCGAGGCGCGTCCCGTCCACGTCGACGCCTTCGACCTCGTGGGGTTCGACCTGCCCGATTTCCGGTTCGTGGTCGTGTGCGGAGGCGGCACGTACATTCGGGTCCTTGCCGCCGACGTGGGCGCGGTCCTTGGGTGCGGGGCACACCTCACCGCGCTGCGGCGCACCGCGATCGGGTCGCTGAGCGTGGCGGACGCCACGGAGCCCCACGCACCCGGGGATCCGATGCCGATGGAGCTCGGGGTCGACCATCTGCCGCGCGTCGTCCTCGGATCCGAGGAGGCCACGGCTGCCGCCCACGGCCGGGTCCTGGGGCCTGCAGGGATCTCGGGGCCCTACGGGGTGTTCGGCCCCGATGGACTGATCGGGGTATGGGAGGACGAGGGCCCCAAGGGTCGTCCGATCGTGGTTCTCGCCCCCGGCTGACCGTCCCCGAGTCCGCTGCTAGCCTGGGCACCTTCGAGGGGGGGCCCGTTGGATCCGGATGGGAGCACCGAGGCGCGTGCCGGCCAGCCCTCCCAGCACCCGGACATGCCGCCGGCGTCCGCACGCAAGAGGCTGGATGCTAAGCGCGTAGTCGGCGTGGTCGTGTCCCTCGTCATCCTGGTGGGCATCTTCGGGTACGCGATACCCCGCTTCGCCAACTACAGCGAGGTCTGGGCCGCGATGAGGACGATGACGCCACTCGAGCTCGCGTCGCTGATGGCGGCGACGGTGTTCAACCTGTTCACCTACTGGTGGGCGAACATGGCGGCGCTGCCGCATCTGCGCTTGTGGCCGGCGGCGGTGCTGACCCAGACGACGACCTCGGTGGCCAACACCCTGCCCGGAGGAGGCGCGATCGCCGTCGGGCTCACGTACGCGATCTTGAAGTCGTGGGGATTCACGGGGACCGACACGGCGCTCTACGTCGGCGTCACGGGCGTCTGGAACATCTTCGCCAAGCTCGCGCTTCCTGTGCTCTCGATCGTGATCCTCGTCGCCACGGGGCAGAGCAGCCGGGCGTACCTGCTGGCGGCGATCGTCGGGGTCATCGTGCTCGCCATCGCCGTCGGACTCCTCACCGCCGTGTTCACGAGCGAACGCCTCGCGCGGGCGGTGGGGGACGGACTCGGCAAGGTGGCCGGGTCGCTCACCAAGCCCTTCCGCGGGGGCAGGCCGTCTCTGCCCGACATGGGCGAGGGGGCGGTCCGGTTCCGCCGCGACACGATCGGTCTCGTTGAGCACCGTTGGATACGCCTCACCCTCTTCACCCTACTCAGCCAGATCGCGCTGTTCTTCGTGCTGTTGCTGTCGCTGCGCCACATGGGCATCGACGAGTCCGAGGTGAGCGCCGCGAAGGTGTTCGCGGTCTTCTCGTTCAGCCGGCTTCTGTCGGCCGTCCCCCTTACGCCCGGCGGTGTCGGCGTGATCGACCTGGGATACGTGGGCGGCCTCACGTCCGGGATCCCGCCCGCCGATCGGCCTGAGGTCGTGGCGGCCGTGCTGATCTTCCGCCTCCTCACGTACGGGATCCAGATCCCGCTGGGCGCCTTCACCTACCTCATCTGGCTGCGGAACACGAGCTGGCGCAAGGAGGCGCCCGATCGACCCGTGACGGAGTCGGAGTACGCGCCGGAGCCGAGCGGCTAGCGCGACGCCGGCGAGGCCGCATGCCTACGTGACGCCGGCGCGGAACGAGTCGATCGTCACGGACACGACGACGATCACGCCGAAGAACGCCCCCGCGACGTAGCCGACGCGCCGGATGCTCCACCGCTGGATCGCGACCTTGGGATGGTCGGGAGCCAGTTCCTTGAATCGCCCGACGAGGTCGCGATCGTCGGCCTTGAGGTATCCCTGGAGCTCGGTCGGCACGGCCATCCCGATCGCCGAAGCGAAGGCCTCTGCGATCTCATCGGGCGTGAAGTGGTCGAGCGCGCGCCGGTAGACCTGATCCGGATCCGTGCGCAGCGCCATCACGAGCATCATGTTCGCGAGATCGACCGCCTGGCGCCACGGGGACGGCCGCACCTCGAGCCCTGAGACGTCGATCAACTGTAGATGCCCGTCGACCATCAGCAGGTTGGCGGGCTTGATATCGCGGTGCGCAAGTCCGGCATCCCACAGGCGCCGCACGAGCGCCAGTCCTTCGTCCACCACCTCGGGCGTCACGTCGGCGTGGCCAAGGGTCACGGAGCCCTCGAAGAATTCTGTCGGGAGCAGATACTCGCGGTTCGGCGTCAATTCGACCACTCCATAGGTCGTGGCAACGCGGAACCCCTCGTCATCGAGCAGCCTCAGGGCGTAGTCCTCGTAGTCGACGAGCCGTCGTACCGACCCGAAGGGGGTCTCGTCCTCGAGCTGTCCGTAGAGGATCGTCCTGCCGATGCGGTACCAACGATCCGCGCGCGCGTGGCTGGTGGCCAAGATCTTGCCGAATACCCGACTCCCGTCGTCCAGGGTCATCAGCAGTGGCGTCGATCCGCCCGAGCCCTCCGCTCCGAACGACGCCAGCTCGGTGACTTCCAGCCCGACCTGCTCGCGCATGGCCGCCACGACCGCTTCGGTTCGTCGACCGGACAGATCGAGGTGGGCGGCGTTGCCGCCACGTTGGTACGAGACCGGACACGACTCGTCGGGGGTCAGCCACTTGAACAGCACGTAGGCGACGGCTGCGGCCAGGGCCACGGCGTAGAGCGCCGCCGAGGGGTAGGCCGCTCCCAGCTCGATCCGCGCCGCGAGCACGATCAGCGAGATCGCGACGGCCAGACCCTGCGCACGGCGACGCTGCCGCCCCGCCGGCGCCAGCGCCCAGGCCGCGGCGAACAACGTGATCGCGAGCGCGGACATCTCCACGGCCGGGAAGAACCAGGCCGGCTCTCCATTCAGCGTCGGGGTCACGAGCGGCTCCACCGCGACGTACTGCGAGGGAAGGGACGGCAGCTGGACCCTCAGCACCGTCGTCATGAGACTCATCAGCGAGAAGGCACCGAGGGCCACGACCAGATGCCGCCACCGGCGATAGAACACCAGGATCAGCACGATGGCGAGCCGCAGGAGGAGCACGGCCGTCGCCGATACGAGGAGGGACACCGCCTCCGCCAGATCGTTGAGGCCCGGCGAGCGAAGAGACGCCGCCCACTCCAGGATCTCGTCGTCGAGGGACAGCGGTCCGCCGCGGGCGGCCTGGGCGGCCAGCACGACGCCGACGACCGCGACGATGCCGCTGATCCAGAGGCCGCGGACCCATTCCGGGTCGTGCGGCAGAGGGGGCGGCTCGCCGGACGGGCGACGTCGGCGTCGCTGACGGCGGTCCTCGCTCCGGGTCGTGGCCATGCCGGATGTTACCCGGGACCCTTCCGGGTGCGGTTGGGTCGCGTGAGAGGGTCCGGTAGCCTCCCGCGATGGAGCTGATCTCGGGGCTCGATGCCCTCCCGCTGTCCGTCGGGCCCTCGGTCGTCACCGTCGGCTTCTTCGACGGGGTGCACCGAGGTCACCGGGCCGTGCTCGAGACGACCGTCGAACAGGCTCGGGACCGCGGCGTCCGCTCGGTGGCGGTAACGTTCGACCGGCACCCTCGCGAGATCCTCACGCCTGGGCACGAGCCGCGGCTCCTCACCACGGTGGGGCGCAAAGCGTCCCTGATCGCCGACTCCGGCGTCGACGTCCTCGTCGTCCTCGAGTTCACGTCGGGCTTCTCGCTCGTGCCGGCGGAGGACTTCGTTCGAACGGTGCTCGTGGACGGTCTTCACGCCGTCCACGCGGCGATGGGCGCGAACTTCACGTTCGGGCACCGGGCGGCGGGGACGGTCGAGGCGCTGCAGGTGATGGGGGCGCCGTTCGGGCTCACCGCCGAGGCCGTCGGCCTGTTGGAGACCGAGGGCCGGACGATCTCGTCGACCTCGGTCAGGGAGGCGCTCTCTGCGGGTGATCTGGACTGGCCGCTGTCGGCCCTCGGTCGCCGCTGGACCCTCGACGGCGAGGTGATCTCGGGTCACGGCCGTGGCGCCGGCCTCGGGTTCCCGACGGCAAACCTGCGGACGTGGCCCCGTCTCCTGCTTCCCGGTCAGGGGATCTACGCGGGGGTGGCGGAGCTGGGCGGCCGCCGGTACCGGACCGCGATCGACGTCGGCACGAATCCGACCTTCGGAAGCGAGCCGCTCCATACCGAGGCCTTCCTCCTGGACTACGAGGGCGACCTTCGCGGGGTGTCGCTGGCGATCGAGTTCTGGGCTCGCCTTCGCGACGAGATCCGATACGACTCCGTCGACGAGCTGGTCGACGCCATCGGGGCCGACGTCGAACGAACGCGCGAGCTAGTGCCGGACGACGCGATCGCCTGAGTGGCCGCGGGGTCATGCGACGTGAACCGCTGGTAGCCTTGTCGACTGACCATGACGACACTGACCAAAGACGAAAAGACGCAGATCATCGCCGAGTACGCTCGTTCCGAGGGCGACACGGGGTCCGCCGAGGTCCAGGTCGCGGTGCTGACGAAGCGCATCGCCGACCTCACCGAGCACCTCAAGACCCACAAGCACGATCACGCGTCGCGCCGCGGCCTGCTCCAGATGGTGGGGCGCCGCCGCCGCCTGCTCGACTACCTCAAGCGCGAGGACATCGAGCGGTACCGCGAGCTGATCGCGCGGCTCGGCCTGCGCCGCTGACGAAGGCGCCCAGAGGGTCGGCGCCATGAGGGCGCCGACGAAGGAGTGATGTAGCAAGGTCCACCACCCTGCGAACGGAGGTGGGGACGACCCGCGGTCGGTTATCAGTAGCGAGCTCCCGGACAACGTGCCGGAAACTCACCACTGAGAATCGGCCACCCACCCCCTCCCACCTGCGCGGAGGCGACCGCCTCGCGCGCTCGACGAATCGAGGAGGAACGGCCGATGGCCACCACCACCCAATCCCGAGAGATCGGGACACGCACGATGACATTCGAGACGGGCCGTATGGCTCGCCTCGCCGACGGAGCGGTCATGCTCACGTACGGCGAGACCCAGGTCCTGGCGACCTGTGTCCGAAGCGCCCCCCGCGAGGGGATCGACTTCTTCCCGCTCACGATCGATGTCGAGGAGCGGATGTACGCGGCCGGCAAGATCCCCGGCAGCTTCTTCCGGCGTGAGGGGCGGCCGTCGGAGACCGCGATCCTTACGTGCCGCCTCACCGACCGTCCGCTGCGCCCCACGTTCCGCGACGGCTTCCGCGACGAGGTTCAGGTGATCATCACCGTCCTGGGCGTCGACGGCGAGAACCCCTATGACATCCCGGCGATGAACGCCGCGTCCGTGGCCACATGCCTCGCGGGCCTCCCGTTCGACGGACCGGTCGGCTCGGTTCGTCTGGGCCTGATCGACGGCGAGTGGGTCACGAACCCGACCTTCCAGGAGATCGAGGAGGCCACGTTCGACATCGTCGTCGCCGGGCGACGCAACGACGCCGGCGAGGTCGACATCCTCATGATCGAGGGTGAGGCCCCGGACAAGACGTGGGAGCTGCTCGCCTCGGGCGCGACGGCGCCGACCGAGGAGCGCGTCGCGGAGGGCCTCGACGCCGCCAAGCGCGCGATCTCCGAGCAGCTCGACTTCCAACGGGCGTTCATCGACGAGGCCGGGGTGACCGAGCAGGACTGGCAGCCCCGTCCCCTGTTCGGCGACGACCTGTACGAGATGGTCGCCGGGTTCGCGCAGGAGCGTCTCGGCGAGGCGATCGTGCCGGACAAGGCCGATCGCGAGGCCAAGCTGGACGCCCTCAAGGCCGACACGAAGTCCAACGTCGAGGCCCAATTGGGCGACGACGCACCCGACCGCATGAGCGAGTTCGGGGCCGCCTGGAAGCAGGTTCAGAAGAAGGTCATGCGCGCGCGCGTGATCGAGGAAGGCATCCGGCTCGACGGGCGCGCGCCCACCGACATCCGGCCGCTGTCGGCCGAGGTCGGCGTGCTCACACGCTCCCACGGCTCGGCCCTGTTCAGCCGGGGCGACACCCAGGTGCTCAACATCACGACGCTGGGCATGCTGAGGATGACGCAGATGATCGACACGCTCGATCTCGAGGACACGAAGCGGTACATGCACCACTACAACTTCCCGCCGTTCTCGACCGGGGAGACGGGTCGCGTCGGCTCGCCTCGCCGACGGGAGATCGGTCACGGGGCGCTGGCCGAGCGAGCGCTGATCCCGGTCATCCCCGACGAGGACGAGTTCCCCTACGCCCTCCGCCTTGTCAGCGACGTGCTGAGCTCGAACGGCTCGACCTCGATGGCCTCGGTCTGCGGCTCGACCCTGTCGTTGATGGATGCGGGCGTCCCGATCAAGGCTCCGGTCGCGGGCATCGCGATGGGGATGATCGCCGGCGAGGGCAAGTTCGTGACCCTCACCGACATCCTCGGCGCCGAGGACGCGCTGGGCGACATGGACTTCAAGGTCGCCGGCACGCGCGAGTTCGTCACGGCGATCCAGCTCGACATGAAGGTGACGGGTCTGCCGGGCGACGTGCTCGCCGGTGCGCTGACGCAGGCCCGTGATGCGCGCTTCCAGATCCTCGACGTGATGGAGGGCGCCATCGCGATGCCGCGCGAAGAGGTCAACCCCAAGGCGCCGCGGATCATCTCGATCCAGATCCCGGTCGACAAGATCGGCGAGGTGATCGGGCCCAAGGGCAAGCGGATCAACGAGATCATCGCCCTGACCGGCGCCGACATCGACATCCAGGACGACGGCACGGTGCCACATCGGATCGAGCGAGGGCGGTTCCGGCGCCGACGACGCGGCGCGCATGATCGACGAGATCGCGAACCCTCGGCCGGTGCTGGTGGGCGAGACAGTACGAGGGCATCGTGGTCAAGACGACGACGTTCGGGGCCTTCGTGAACCTCGTGCCCGGGCGCGACGGCCTCGTCCACATCTCCAAGCTCGGGCGCGGCAAGCGCCTGAGCAGCGTGGAGGAGGCGATCAAGGAGGGCGACCCGATCACGGTGCTGGTCGAAGACGTCGACTCCCAGGGCAAGATCAGCCTCAAGCCCGTCGGTGATGAGTGGGCGATCCCGGAGGGTCAGAAGGACGAATCGGGCGGCGGTCAGCGCCGTGACCGAGGCGAGCGTGATCGTGGAGGCCGCGATCGCGGCGGGCGCGGCGGGGGGCGGGAGCGTGGTGGCCGAGAGCGTGGTCGCCGCTTCCGCGACGACGCCGCCGGAGGATCCGAGGGCGGCGGCGAGGTCTCGGGCGCCGACTCCTCGGAGCCGAGCACCGAGTAACGCATGCCGATCGCACGGACCGAGTTCGGCTCGGGCCTGCGGGTCGTGACGGAGCGGATGCCCGGCGTCCGCTCCGTCTCGATCGGCTTCTGGGTGCTCGCCGGATCACGAGATGAGCGCCCCTCGCATCAGCGGGTCGAGCCACTTCCTCGAACACCTGCTGTTCAAGGGGACCGAGCGTCGAAGCGCCCAGGACATCGCCGAGAACTTCGACGCGGTCGGGCGGCGACGTCAACGCGTTCACGGCCAAGGAGTACACCTGCTACTACGCTCGCGTGCTGGACCGCGACCTCGAGATGGCGGTCGATCACCTGGCGGACATGGTGCAGCACAGCCTCATCCGCAAGGATGACCTCGACGCAGAGCGTCAGGTCATCCTCGAGGAGATCAACATGCACGAGGACTCTCCCGAAGACGTCGTGCACGACGTGTTCACCGAGACCCTCTGGCCGCGGCATCCGCTCGGCCGGCCCATCCTCGGGACGGCGGCGACGATCGCGAGCGCCACCGCGGCGCGTGTCAAGCGCTTCTACGGGCAACACTACGTGCCGGGCCACCTCGTTGTGGCCGCGGCGGGCAACGTGCGACACGAGGATCTGGTCGCGCTATTGCGCGACCGGATGGACACGGGCCGCAAGCTGCGAGCTGGAGAGCGCTCGCCCTGGAACCTGCGGGCTCCGACCCGCCCGCCGCGGGCATCCGGGCGAGCATCTGGTCAAGCGGCGTCGGACCGAGCAGGCCCACATCTGCCTGGGCACCGACGGGCTGGCTCGCACCGACCCCGACCGGTTCGCGTTCGGCATCGTCAACACGGCACTGGGCGGCGGGATGTCGTCTCGGCTGTTCCAGCAGATACGGGAGCGGCGCGGCCTGGCCTACAGCGTCTACAGCTACCACGCGCAATACACGGAGGCGGGGCTGTTCTCGACGTACGCCGGGACCACCCCGAGCCGGGCCGAGCAGGTCGTTCGGCTCCTACGTGCCGAGCTCGCCGACGTCCGCGACGGCGGGCTCGACGAGTCCGAGTTCGAGCGGGCCAGGGGCCACGTGCAGGGCTCGCTCGTCCTCGCCTTGGAGGATCCCGGCGGCCGGATGTCGCGGCTGGGCAAGTCCGAGATCGCCCACGGCGAGATCTTGTCGCTGAACCAGACCCTGCGTCGGGTGCGCGAGGTCACGCTGGAGGATGCGCGACGCGTGGCCGAGCGGCTACTGTCGCGACCGATGACGCTGACCGTGCTCGGCCCCTTCGGTCCCTCCGCGTTCAACAAGGTCATGTCGTGATCCGCGTCGGCGTGTTCGGGGCCGCGGGCCGCATGGGCGCCGAGGTCTGCCGAGCCGTCGACGCCGATCCCGATCTCGAGCTGGTGGCGGCCGTGGACGTCGCCGCCTCCGGCGAGGTGGCGGGCGTCGCCGTGTCCGAGTCCGCCGACGCCCTGACGGATGCGGGCGCGACCGTGGCCGTGGACTTCACCCATCCCGACGCCGTGCTCGGCAACATCCGCTGGTGCCTGGCGCACGACGTTCACGCGGTTGTGGGCACCACGGGCATCGAACCGGCGGCGCTCGATGCGCTCCGTGGCGAGGCCGAGACCTCGCGCGCCAACGTGGTGATCGCCCCGAACTTCGCGATCGGCGCGGTGTTGTTGCTTCGGTTCGCCGCGCAGGCCGCCCGGTACCTCCCCGACGCCGAGGTCATCGAGCTCCATCACCCGGGCAAGGCCGACGCGCCGAGTGGCACCGCGCTGACGACGGCGCGCGTCATCGCCGGGGAGCGCGGGTCGACTCCGGTTGCCGCGGACGGCGCTGCCGGCCACTCGGGCGCTCGTGGCGCCGATATCGACGGTGTGCGGGTGCACTCGGTTCGCCTGCCGGGACTCGTGGCCCACGAAGAGGTCGTCTTCGGAGGGCCCGGTCAGATCCTGACGATCCGTCACGACTCGACCGACAGGACGTCGTTCATGCCGGGGGTCCTGCTGGCGATCCGACACGTCGCCGATCGGCCCGGCCTCACCGTAGGACTCGACGCGCTGCTATGACCTCCCACGCGCGCCGATCGGACTCGCGGCGGCGCTCTCGTTCCACATGACCCTGCCGGGCGGAGGACAGACCCCCGTCGCCGGGGTGACCCAGGTCGGGGTGATCCCCACGCACCGCCGCCGGGGCGTCGCTACCGCGCTGATGCGCCGCCTGCTGGACGACATATCGGAGCGCGGCGAACCGCTCGCGGCCCTCTACGCCTCGGAGGGCGGCATCTACGGCCGGTATGGCTTCGGATTGGGGATGCCCAAGGGTGAGATCGATGTGGTGGGTGAACGAACGGGGTTCGTGCGCGGCCATCGGGTGGGGGGCGAGGTTCGGCTCATGGACAAGGACGATGCGATGCCGCTGATCCACGATGTCTACCGCCGAGCCCAGGCGCTGCGCCCCGGCTGCATCGCGCTGACCGACGACCTGCTGCGGTGGCGATGGTCCGTGACGCAGGCCAACGAGGCCAAGCACCGCTTGTTCGCGATCCATCGCGACGACACGGGTTCGACGGACGCCTACGCGGTGTATCACGTCGAGGCCGACTGGACCGATTCGGTGCCCAACTTCACTATGGAGGTGGTCGAGCAGGTGTCGACCTCAGCCCAGGCGCACGCCGACATCTGGCGGTTCCTGTTCGATGTCGACCTCGTCCATCGCGTCAAGGCGTGGAACCGGCCCGTGGACGAGCCGCTGCTTCGGCTGATGGCCGAGCCTCGCCGCCTCAGGTTCACCGTGGGCGATGGTGTCTACCTCCGCGTCGTGGATATCGTGCCCGCGCTCCAGGCGCGGACGTACGCGGCCGACGGGCGCCTCGTCATGGAGATCGACGATCGATTCCGGCCCGCCAACACGGGCCGGTTCGAGTTGGCCTTCGAGGATGGGAACGCGACCTGCCGCCGGTCGGAGGCCGAAGCCGACCTAGCGTGCTCGGTGACAGACCTGGCAGCGGCCTACCTGGGAGGTGTTTCGTTCGCGTCGCTGCAGGGTGCGCTGCGGGTCGAGGAGCTCAAGCCGGGCTCGATCGAGCGCGCCGACGCGATGTTCCGCTCGTCGATCTCCCCGTGGACCCCGTTCATGTTCTAGCCGGGCCGTCGGAGCTCGTCGACGACCAGCCGACCTTCGTCGCGGGTGATGAGGATGCCCTCGCACTCGCCCATCGGCTCCACCTCGCGACCCGTCAAGCCGAACGCCGCCCGCTCCACGAAGGGGGTGTGACTGATCGCCAGGCCCCGCTCCCCGTCGGGGATCTGGTCGAGCAGGGCGCGCACGCCGGCCGCCATCCCCTCGGGACTGCCGCCGCTCTCGTCCTTGCCCGCGAGCCCGGGCACCACTCCGTGATCGGGCAGTTGCTGGCCCGCGCCGCGAAGGAACCATGCGGCGGTCTCCGCGGCGCGGGTCGCGGGGGAGACGAACACGGCAGCGTAGACCGAGCCCGACCCCGCTGCCTCGCGCCCGGCGTCCTCCGCCTGGGCCCGTCCTTCCGCGGACAGCCGGTCCGCCGTCGGGTCGCGTCGTGCGTGGCGCCTGAGCTCCAGCTGGGTCATCCGGCCTCCTGGGGTCCTTCGCGTATCATGCCGCAGCGATGCCCATCCGACCCCGCTTCCTCCTCGCCTCGGTCCTGCTTGTCTTCCTCCCGTCGGCCTGCACGGGCGGCGGTGAGCCCGATCCCTCCGTGTCGGTGTCCCCGTCGCCTGGAGAAGGGGTCGTCACCGAGGACATCGACGTCGCCTACGTGCCCGGCGAGTTCGAGTACCGATACAACAACGTGAGTGCGACGTTCTCGATGGACGGCAGCGCAGGCACCCTGACGGTCAAGAACGCCTCGGGCGCCGAGATCGGGGCGCCGGCGGTCTATGTCGTCGGCATCGACGACCGCAAGTACGACGCGACAGTGACCGACGCAACGGCGATCGGGGATGGCCAGGAGATGTCGCTCGACGTGCTCCTTCCGGCCGACGTCACCCAGGACTCGGTCGGCCTGGTCGTCTTGCTGTTCGGCGGCAGCAACTACGGTGCCATGTCCCCGGTCCCCGCCGCCTAGGCGCGGCTCGCCGGCTCGCTCTCGCCGGCCTGCCATCGGGCGAGCACGAACAGCAGGTCGCTCAGGCGGTTCAGGTAGCGGCGCGCTTCCGGGTTGACCTCGCGCCCGGCTCGCTCCATCGCGACGACGTGACGTTCCGCCCGCCGAACCACGCTGCGGCCGAGATCGATCGCGGCGCTCGCGGGGTTGGCGCCGGGGACGACGAAGGCCTCGGGCAGCGGACGCGCGGCCACCAGGTCGTCGATCCGTCGCTCGAGCCGGGACACCATGGCCTCGGTGACGAAGGAGACCTCGGGTGTCGAGCTTGGCCCGCTGCTCAGGGTTGGTGGCGAGATCCGCGCCGACGACGAAGAGCTCGCGCTGCAGGGTGAGCAGGTCGAGTCGGCATCGTCTCGTCCTCGGCCAGCGAGCGGGCCAGGCCGAGTACGGCCACCGCCTCGTCCGTCGTCCCGTAGGCCTCGGTCGCGAGGTCGTCCTTGGGGACCCGGCCCCCGTACAGGAGTCCGGTCGTGCCGTCGTCGCCGGTCTGCGTGTAGATGCGCGGCATAGGCGGCTAGCATAGGCGGATGCGGTCGCCGCCCCACGGCGACCCGGAGGAGGGAGATCCATGTCCGGCAGGTTCGGATCCGTGGTGACCGCGATGGTCACGCCGTTCCGAGACGACCACGCGGTCGACCTCGACGGAGCACGATCCCTCGCGACGTGGCTCCTCGACAACGGGTCCGACTCCGTGGTCGTCGCGGGATCGACGGGCGAGTCACCCACGCTCGGTCACAAGGAGAAGATGGAGTTGTTCCGCGCCGTAGGCGAGGCCGTCAACGGTCGCGGCCAGATGATCTGCGGCACCGGCACGTACTCCACCGCCGAGACGCTCGAGCTCACGGAGATGGCCGAGGACGCCGGGGCCGACGGGCTGCTCGTGGTCACGCCCTACTACAACAAGCCACCGCAGCGGGGGCTCGTCGCCCACTTCGAGCGCATCGCCGACGCCACCGAGCTCCCGATCATCGCCTACAACATCCCCGGCCGGACCGCGACGAGGATCGAGCACGACACGATGCTCGAGCTCGCGCAGCGGCCGAACATCGTCGCGGTCAAGGACGCGACCGGGGACTTCCAGGGCATCTCGAGGTTGATCTCGCCGAGGCCCCGGACGGGTTCGAGGTGTATTCGGGCGACGACTGGGCGACGTTCGGGTACGTCTGCCTTGGCGCGGTCGGCGTCGTGAGCGTGGCGAGCCACCTGGTCGGCCCACAGATGCGCCAGATGATCGACCTGATCGAAACGGGTGACGTGCCCGCGGCCCGCAAGATCCACGAGAGCCCTCAGTCCGCTCTACAACGCCCTGTTCGTCACGTCGAACCCGATCCCCATCAAGGCGGCCCTGGCGATGATCGGGCCGTCCGGTGGGCGACCCCCGTCTTCCGCTCGTGCCGGCCACGGCCGAGGAGCAGGCACGGGTGCGCAGGGCCCTGGTGGATGCCGGTCTCCTCTGACGCCGGCGCCCGTGCGGGTCGTCTTCCTGGGAGGGGTCGGCGAGGTCGGCCGCAACATGGCCTGCGTCGAGCTCGACGGCCGGATCCTCATCATCGACGTCGGGCTGTCGTTCCCTTCCGGCGACATGCCGGGGATCGACCTCGTCCTTCCGGACTTCGACTACATCCGCCGAAACGCCGATCGAGTCGAGGCCGTCGTGCTCACGCACGGGCACGAGGACCACATCGGGGCCCTGCCGTACCTGCTGCGCGAGATCGGCGATCTGCCCGTGTACGGAACGCCGTTCACGCTGGAGCTCCTGCGCGGCAAGCTCGAGGAGCATCGGGTCGCTGACCGGTGCGAGCTCATCACGGCCGTGCCGGGCGGAGGGCGCCACGGCGGGGCCGTTCTCGCTGCGGTTCCTTCGGGTCACGCACTCGATCCCCGACGGGATGGCGGTGGTCGTCGACACGCCGTACGGGGCGATCCTTCACACCGGCGACTTCAAGATCGATCAGACCCCGCTCGACGGGCGACCGACGGACCTGCACGGCCTCGCCGAGGAGGCCAGCGGCCGGGGGGTTCACCTGCTGCTTTCGGACTCGACCAACGCCGAAGAGGCGGGATTCACCTCGAGCGAGCGATCCGTCGGCCCCGTGCTGCAACGACATCGTCGCGGGCGCTCCCGAGATCGTGGTCGCCGCGTGCTTCTCCAGCCACATCCACCGTGTGCAGCAGATCGTGAACGCCGCGCGCGCGGACGGACGGGTCATCGCCTTCCTGGGGCGCTCGATGCTGAAGTCGGTGGCGGCGGCGCGGGAACTCGGCTATCTGCAGGTCGACGATCGCGACGTGATCGACATCTCCGAGGTGGCCGATCTCGATCCCGGACGCGTCGTCGTCATCTGCACGGGGAGCCAGGGGGAGCCGTTCTCGGCCCTGTCCCTGATGGCCCAGCGTCAGCACAAATGGGTCAAGCTCGACGAGGGCGACACGGTGGTGCTGTCGTCGTCGCTGATCCCCGGCAACGAGCCCTCGATCCACCGCGTGGTCGACGCCGCTCTACCGCACCGGGCGCCGACGTCTACCACATGCCGGCCGACGCGGTGCACGCGAGCGGACACGCGGCCGCAGGAGGAGCTCCGCCTGATGCTCTCGCTGGTCCGCCCTCGGTGGTTCATCCCGATCCACGGCGAACGCCGTCACCTGCAGCATCACGCCCGTATCGCCGAAGACGTCGGCATCCGCGCCACGACCACGTCGATCATCTGCGAGGACGGCGACGTCGTCGAGGTGGGTGAGGAGGTCTCGATCGTCGACCGCGTGCAGGCGGGCATGACCTTCGTCGACGGCCTGGGCATCGGCGATATCGGTGGCGAGGTGCTCCGCGACCGGCGCAAGCTCGCCGGCGGACGGGGTCGTCGTCGTCGTGGTCACGGTCGACTCGCAGACGCGGCGAGTTGGTGAGCGGGCCCGACATCGTGAACCGTGGGTTCGTCTACGAGGAGACGTCGGGGACATCCTCGACGAGGCTCGCGACGCGCGTGATCGCCTCGATCGAGGAGACCGCCGACGGCCGACGTGATCGACCCGTCCGCCCTCCAGCAGGACATCCGCCGGGTGCTCGGCCGGTACTTCAACGAGGTCACGCAGCGCAAGCCCGTGATCCTGCCCGTCGTCATGGAGGTCTAGCGCCGGACCCTTCGGGGTTGCTTGCCTCGTCGGCAGAACCCGTCATGCTAGGTGCCTATGGCGACGAAGACTTCCCCGTCGCGACGTCCTTCGTCGCGCCCTTCCGGCCGCTCATCTTCGAAGGGCCGCAAGGTACAGAAGGGACGATCCGCGCCCAAGAAGCGTGCGACCAAGAAGGCCGCATCCAGGAAGCGGGCCCACACGACCGCTCGGACCCCGACGCGCGAGGTCTTGTCGCCGCACGCTCGTGATGCCGCGGGTATCGGCCTCGTGGTCCTCGCCCTTCTCGCGGTGCTCGCGGTGTGGATGGAGGCCGCCGGCCCGGTCGGACGCGGCCTGTCGATACTGCTCCATGGCACCTTCGGCGTGGCGGCCGTGGTGTTCCCGCTGATCGGCGTCTTCTGGGGTTGGGTCCTGTTGAAGAACCGCGCGGCGGAGGACCGGATGCGGATGTTCATCGGTTTCTTCGTGTTGATGCTCGGCTCCCTCGGTCTGCTCTCCCTCCTCCTTGGCAACCCGAGCCCGTTCTCCGGGATGACGGCCACGCCGAAGACGGTCGGTCTCGCGGAGGCCGCCGGCGTCATCGGGGCGATCGCCGCCTACCCGCTGTCGAGGGTGGTGTCGGTGGTCGGGGTCGGCGATCGTGTGCGCGGGGCTCGCCAGCCTCGGCGTGCTGATCTTCACGGGGACGCCGTTCTCGGCCGTGCGCGAGTCACTGCGCCGAGGCGGCAGGGACGAGTCCGACCTGGAGCCCGGATCGGCCGACCAACGCGTGGAGCGGGTGCCCGAACTCGCCGCGGATGCATCAGCCGTCAAGCCGAAGAAGGACCGGTCGCGCCAGGCCGTCGCGGTCCTCGAGGCCCTCGGCCTGGCCGAGCCATCGCCGGAGGTCGTCGTGCTCCCCGAGTCGGTGGTGATCGACGACCCGGCGCCGAAGCCGGAGCTCGGTCCCGACGCGCCCGCGAAGCCCAAACGGTCCCCCAAGTCCCAGACGGTGACGACCTCGTCGGGTCCCTACCAGCTCCCGCCGCTCGATCTGTTGCGGACGGCACCCTCGTCCTCGGCCGACGGGACGCACGAGACCGAGACGATGTCCGCGCTTGGACACACCCTGCACACCTTCGGCGTCGATGCCAAGGTCGTCGCCGCTCATCGCGGCCCGACGGTGACGATGTACGAGGTCGAGGTCGCCAGCGGCACCAAGGTCAACAAGGTGCTGAACCTGTCCAGCGACATCGCCTACGCCCTCGCCACGCCCGACGTGCGGATCCAGGCGCCGATCCCCGGTCGGTCGGCGATCGGCATCGAGGTCCCGAACCAGCATCGTGACTTCGTCATGCTGGGCGACATCCTGCGCTCGGAGGCAGCGCGCGCCGCGGGCCATCCGCTCTCCGTGGCGCTCGGCAAGGACATCCATGGGCGCGCCCAGCTCGTCAACCTCGCCACGATGCCCCACCTGCTGATCGCCGGCGCGACCGGCGCCGGCAAGTCGAGCCTCGTGAACTGCTTCATCACGTCCCTGCTGATGCGCACGACGCCCGACGACGTGCGGCTCGTGCTCATCGACCCCAAGCGCGTCGAGCTCAGCCACTATCGCCGAGGTTCCTCACCTGTTGAGTCCGGTGATCGTGCATCCCAAGCGTGCAGCCGAGGCACTGGGATGGATCGTGCGAGAGATGGAGATGCGATACGAGATGCTCGCCACCGTCGGCGTGCGCGACATCGACGGGTACGAGGAGGGCCTGCAGGACGGCACCCTTCGCCTGCCCGTCGGCCAGGAGCACAAGTACGAGCACATGCCGTACATCGTGGTCGTCATCGACGAGCTGGCCGACCTGATGATGGTGGCGCCGCGCGCCGTCGAGGACGCGATCTGCCGGATCGCCCAGATGGCGCGCGCCGTCGGGATCCACCTCATCGTCGCGACCCAGCGACCGAGCGTCGACGTCGTTACCGGCCTCATCAAGGCCAACATCCCGTCCCGGGTCGCGTTGATGACGTCGAGTCAGGCCGACAGCCGCGTCGTGCTCGACATGAACGGAGCCGAGAAGCTGGTCGGCCACGGCGACATGCTGTTCGCGCCGGCGAACGCCTCGAAGCCCACACGGCTGCAGGGCGCCTGGGTCACGGAGCAGGAGATCCGCGGAGTCACCGATTTCATCAGGACCCAGCGCGAGGTCGTCTACGAGCAGCACGGTCGAGGGCCTGGGCCTGCCTCCAACCGAGGCCGAGCTTGCGGGTGGCGGCGTACCGGGCGACGACGACGACCTGGTCGTCCAGGCCGCGGAGCTCATCATCCGCTCGCAGCTCGGGTCGACCTCGATGCTGCAGCGCAAGCTCAAGGTCGGGTTCGCCCGTGCGGGCCGGCTGATGGACCTGCTCGAGGAGCAAGGAGTCGTGGGTCCGTCGCAGGGATCGAAGGCGCGTGACGTGCTCGCTCACGACCGAGGAATGGGACGAACGCCGGAGCGCGTGAGGCTAGAGCGCGCCGACCCGCGGGCCACCTGGAACAGCGTGTCCGGCGTGCTGCTGAGGGTCGATCATGATGCGCGCCGGCGAGGCCGACCTGCCGCTGCCAGTACTCGTAGACGCGCTCGGCGATCCAGCCCCGGCCCGAGTGCGCCGCGGTAGCTCCGCACGATCTCGCTGCCCGACCAGATGGCCTCGGGGGCCACGAGGAACCCGCCACGCTCCCCGTCGATCGACAGCCAGTACGCCCCGACGAGTCCCCATCGGGCGTCGTCGAGCTGGCCCGAGACGAGCAGGAACCGCACGGGCCCCTCCGAGAGCGCTCTCGGGCGCCGTCACCGGCGAGGTCACCTGCGCGAGCGGTGAGAGGTCGTCCCAGGTGCGGTTCACGTCCGGCTCCATCTCGTGTTGGGGTCCCTCCCCTCTGCGTCTCGGCCCCAGCGTAGTCGCCCGACCGGGGGAGCTCGACCGGGCGAAGTCGGTGACTCCTGTTGAGACCTGGGGCCTAGGTCTCCTGCTGCCGTCCGACGACACGTCCTCGACGGTGATCGCCCAGCGCTCGTGGTCGCGCCACTCGCCGGCGACCTTGAGGAAGCGGGGGGAGAAGCCCTCGCGGCGGAACCCTGCCGAGCTCATCAGGGCGATCGACGCCTCGTTGTCGGGCTGGACGTTCGCCTCGACTCGATGCAGCCCCAGTCGCCCGAACGCATGCGTCAGCAGTAGGTCCAAGCCCTCCCGCATCAGCCCCCGGCGGGCGTGCGGCTCGAACGCGTAGAAGCCGAGGTAGGCGTTGCGGAAGGGGCCGCGGAAGATCTGGGTCAGGTTGAATACTCCGACGAGGTCGCCGGAGTCGTTCGCACACACCAGGACTCGCTCGATCGGTCGGCGTATGGGCGCGCCGGAGGAAGGCGGCGAACGACCGCACGTCGCCAGGGGCGTGAACCCAAGATCCGTGCAGGGCTCGGCTGCGCCCCACCGCCTCGATGAACGCGTCGCGATCGTCGGCGCCGGGGCGTCGCAGGTGGACACGCGCTCCGCGCGGGAGTGGGCGGGGGCTCACGACTGGCCGTGTCCGGGCTCGGCCCGCTCGAAGGCCGCCGAGATCACCATCTCGGCGCTCGCCCTGTCCTCGTATCCGTCGGTGGCGACCTTGTGACCCTCGAGGTCCTTGTAGACCTGGAAGAAGTGCTCGATCTCGTTCAGCAGGGTCATCGGCAGGCCGTCGATATCCGACACGTGCGACCACATCGGATCGCGTATCGGGCACGCACAGGATCTTCTCGTCCTCGCCCTTCTCGTCCTGTCATGCGGAACAGACCGATCGGGCGGGCCATGATGCGGCAGCCGGGGAACGTCGGCTCGCCCACGAACACCAGGGCGTCGAGCGGATCGCCGTCGCATCCCCAGGGTGGCGTCGATGAAGCCGTAGTCGGCCGGGTACTGCATCGACGTGAAGAGCATGCGATCGAGGAAGATGAGGCCCGATCTCGTGATCCACCTCGTACTTGTTGCGCGACCCCTTGGGTATCTCGACCACGATCGTCAGCAGGTCGGTCGATGTGGCCATGCGCGAAGTCTATCGGCCTCGCCCCTCCGCGCTATCCTTGCCCCTACCCATGGCCGCCGGATCAGCGCAGGACACGACGATCGGGGTCGGCCCGGCGCTGCGCAAGGCGCGGGAGCATCGCGGCCTCACGCTCGAGGAGGCCTCGCGGGGTACCCGGCTCCGGGTCGATCAGCTGGACGCGCTCGAAGCAGAAGACTTCGACGCGCTCTTCGGCGACGCGCACGTCCGCGGCGCGATGCGCACGTACGCGAGCTTCCTCGGCCTGGACCCCGACAAGGTGGTCGGCGCGTATTCGCGCCGGGTCGACGATCCCGAGCCGCCGATGCCTCCCGCCAAGATGGGGGCCATCGAGCGGGCGATGATCGCCGCCCGGATCAGAGACAACCAGCGGTTCCTCCTGATCGCGGCCGCCTGCCTCGTAGGGATCTTGATCCTGCTGGGGTTCGTGTCGCGCGAGTACTCGGCGCCCGATCCGGCATCCATCCCCACGACCGTGGCGCCGGCGGCGCCCCAAGACCAGGCGATCGAGGTGGTTCTGGTCGCGCGGCGCGATGCGACGGTCACGGTAACGGTCGACGGGGTGCCCGAGACCCACGACATGACGCAGGACGAGACCCTCTCGTTCATTGGCTCGGAGAACCTTGACCTGCTGATCCTCGACGGGGGGTCGGTCCAGGTCACCCAGAACGGCCGCGATCTCGGGGCGCCCGGCGAGCCGGGCGAGCCGTGGTCGAAGTCGTTCACGTTCGAGCCTCGGGAGGCGATCACATCGCCGACGACCTGACGCCTCGTATGAAGCCGTTGGGCCTGGGGTGGCCCAATGTCATCTCGATCGGGCGCATCCTGCTGGTCCCGGTGATCGTCGCGCTCATCGTGCGCGAGGAGACGGTCGCGTCGTGGGTCGCCCTCGTCGTGTTCATCTGCGGCGCGGCCTCCGATGGCCTGGACGGCTATCTCGCGCGGCGGCACCGCATGGTGTCGGCCACCGGCGCGTGGCTCGATCCGCTGTCGGACAAGCTCTTCGTGGCGGGGCCGGCGCTCGCCCTGTCGGCGATCGATGCGTTCCCCTGGTGGGCCACGATCATCATCATCGCGCGGGAGGTGGCGGTGCAGGTGCTGCGGTGGCGACTCGACGCGCGTTCGGTGTCGATGCCCGCGTCCCAGGTGGCCAAGCTGAAGACGGTGCTCCAGCTGGTGGCGATCGGCATGGCCATGGCACCGATGCCATCCTGGTTCGATCCCCTGACGCTCGCGGCGACGGTCGTGGCGGTCGCGCTCACGGTGTACTCGGGCGCCGAGTACTTCCTGACATCCCGACACCGCGTAGAGGCCCCGTGAGGGCGGAGCTCGTGGCGATCGGGACCGAGCTCTTGTTGGGGCAGATCTCGAACACGAATGCGCGTTGGATGTCGCAGCGCCTCGCCGAGATCGGAGTGGACGTGTTGTATCAGTCGGTCACGGGCGACAACCCGGGGCGGATCGCGTCCGTGCTCGAGCTGGCCCTCGATCGCGCCGACGTCGTCCTGGTGACGGGAGGGCTCGGTCCGACGCAAGACGACATCACCCGCGACGCGATCGCCGACGTGATGGATGTCCCCTTGGAGTTCCATCCCGAGATCGAGGAGATGCTGCGAGAGCGGTACCGGCGGATGGGGTGGGGCGCCATGCCCGAGAGCAACCTGCGGCAGGCGTACGTGCCGCGGGGCGCCCGCTGGATCGAGCCGGGGGTCGGCTCCGCACCCGGTCTGGTGGCCCAGCGAGGCGACCGGCGCCTCTACGCCATGGCCGGAGTCCCCGCGGAGATGATCGAGATGATGGAGGGCACCGTCGTGCCCGAACTGGCCGCGCTCGCGGGCCCTTCCGTCGTGCGGTCCGAGGTCGTGCGAAGCGTGGGGATCGGGGAGTCACGCGTGGGCGAGCTCGTGGCCGACCTGTTCGAGTCCTCGACGAACCCGAGCCTCGCGTACCTGGCCAGCGCCGGCGAGGTGAAGCTGCGGATCACGGCGAAGGCGGCGACGGACGCCGAGGCGCGCGAGCTGATCGCGCCGATGAAGGAGCGGGTGCTCGAGCGGCTGGGCGACGCCGTGTTCACGACCGACGACGAGTCGCTCGAGGTGGCGGTGGGCAGGCGACTGCGTGCACGCGATGTCACGTTGGCATGCGCGGAGTCGCTCACCGGTGGGAGTCTGGCCGCCCGCATCACGGGCGTGCCCGGCGCGTCGGACTACTTCGTCGGCTCGGCGGTGGTCTACTCACCCGACGCCAAGCGCGACGTGCTCGGGGTATCCCAGGCGACGTTGGACGGGCCCGGCGTCGTGAGCCGCGAATGTGCTCTCGAGATGGCCGAGGGGGCTCGGCGCGTGTACGGGACCGATCTCGGACTCGGGCTCACCGGCGCCGCGGGTCCCGAGCCGCATGCCGGCGCCGACCCCGGGGTCGTGTGGATCGCCATGGTGCACGACGACCTCGCCTACGCCCGCGCATACACGTCTCCCGGGGGCCGGGATCAGGTGCGGAGGGGCGCCGAACAAGCGGCGCTCGATCTCGTTCGCCGCCGGCTCGACGGGGTGCGGTTGCCCCCGGAGCCGGCGGATCCCTAGGGGCCGGTGATGCCGGAGCGGCTCAGGCTCTTCGTCGCGCTGGAGCTGACGCAGGCCGTAGGCGAGGAGATCGACTCGGCGATCGGCCCGTGGCGTGAGCAGCTCGTTGGCGTGCGATGGGCGCCGCGCGAGCTCCGCCACGTCACCTTGAAGTTCCTTGGGCCGACGCCGGTCGATACCATCGGGGAGGTCGGGTCGGCGCTCGAGAACGTCGGTCGGACCAGCGGATCGATCGCCGTATCCCTGCGCGGCATGGGAGCCTTCCCTTCGGTGACCCGAGCACGGGTCCTGTGGGTGGGGGTCGACGACGCCGAGGGCGAGCTGAGCCAACTGGCGGGCGCCATCGACGAGGGCCTGGGCCACCTGGTGGGGCGTGAGCGGCGCCCCTTCCATCCCCACATCACGATCGCCCGGTGCGAGAAGCCTCAGCGGCTGCCGGCCGGCTATGCATCCACCCCGGTCGCCCCCGCGGCGTGGCGCGCCGGCTCTCTCGCCCTCATGTCGAGTCACCCCGGCGCCCGAGGCCCCCGGTACGAGCGCATGGGGTCGTACCGCCTGGCGGCCGATCCCCGACGCGGCACGGACCGATGAGGTCCGTGACGCGAGCCGGACACCGAGATCACGTCGAGCCTGCGACGATCGCTTCGGCCTCCATCTCGACGCGCCACCGGGGGTCGAGGAACGCCCGCACCACCACCATCGTCGAGGCCGGACGCACGTCGCCGAAGATCGCGCCGTGGACCGCCCCTACCGCCGCGCCGTCATCGGGCGACACGAGGTAGGTGCGCGTCCGGACCACGTCGGCGCGGCCGGCTCCGGCCTCCGCGAGCGCCTCGAGGATGATGTCGAGGCAACGTCGCGCCTGGACCGCAGGGTCGGGGTCGCAGGTCCCATCGGGCCAGATCGGGGCGGTGCCCGACACGATCACGCGATCGCCCACACGCACCGCGCGGCTGAACCCGATCGTGGCTTCGAAGGGTGATCCGGACGTGACCAGCCGTCGCTCGTTCATCGCAGGGCTCCTTCGTTGTGTGTGGCGGACACGCTACCGGACCGGATGGACTTGCACTCGAACATCTGTTCGGATAGCGTCGTGCCTCGATATGCGGCATGAACTACATGGGTGTAACTTATGTCAGACCGGGACGGTAGCGTGCCGACACTAGGCGTGCTCACTCGCTCCTCCTTCGGGGTGAGCCATGGTCGGAAGGGGGACCGGATGGACCGCGACAAGATGCTCGACGTCACGCTCCAGCAGATCGAGAAGCAGTTCGGCAAGGGCGCCGTCATGAAGCTCGGCGAGCACCCGGCTGGAGCCGGGGATCGGCGTCATCCCCACGGGCTCGCTCGCGCTCGACATCGCGCTCGGGCGTCGGCGGCATCCCGCGCGGCCGCGTCATCGAGGTCTTCGGGCCCGAGGGCTCGGGCAAGACCACCGTCTGCCTGCACATCATCGCCGAGGCGCAGCGCCGAGGGCGGCATCGCCGCCTTCATCGACGCCGAGCACGCGCTCGATCCCACCTACGCCCGCGACGCTCGGGGTCAACATCGACGAGCTGCTGGTCTCCCAGCCCGACTCGGGCGAGCAGGCGCTCGAGATCGCCGACATGCTGGTGCGCTCGGGCGCGCTCGACCTCGTCGTCGATCGACTCGGTGGCGGCGCTGGTGCCGCGCGCCGAGATCGAGGGCGAGATGGGCGACACCCATGTCGGGCTGCAGGCCCGGCTGATGTCCCAGGCGATGCGCAAGCTCGCCGGCACGCTCTCGCAAGTTCGATACCACGGCGATCTTCATCAACCAGCTCCGCGAGAAGATCGGCGTGATGTTCGGCAGCCCCGAGACCACGCCCGGGCGGTCGCGCGCTCAAGTTCTACTCGTCGGTCCGCCTCGACGTCCGCAAGATCGAGAACCTCAAGGACGGCACGGAGGTCGTCGGCTCCCGCACGCGGGTCAAGGTCGTCAAGAACAAGGTCGCCCCGCCGTTCCGTCAGTGCGAGTTCGACATCATGTACGGCAAGGGCATCTCCAAGGAAGGCTCGCTGCATCGACGTCGGCGTCGACCTGGAGATCATCAAGAAGTCGCGGCGCGTGGTTCACCTACGAGGGTGAGCAGCTCGGTCAGGGTCGGGAGAACGCCGCGAGCCTTCCTGGCCGAGCACATCGAGATGCGCGACGAGATCGAGCGCAAGATCCGCGACGCCGTGGGCCTGCGGTGATTTCGACGAGCGAAGGCGACGAGACCCATCGAGATCGTGCCGGACCTCGTCGTGGACGAGATGCCGCACGCCCCAGCGAAGGACAAGGCGAAGGCCGAGCGCCTGACGGCCGATGGCAGGCGCTCGTCCGGCCCCTGGCCCGCCGCAGAGGAGCCCCGAAGCACCCGAAGAGCTGCCACGAGCGAGCGCTCGGGCTGCTGGCGGTGCGTCCGCGGAGCCGCCGGGAGCTCGAGCGCCGGCTCCTGGCGGCCGGGTTCGAATCCGAGGAGGTCGGCGACGTCCTCGAGCGGCTCGAGCGCGTGGGTCTCGTCGACGACGACGCGTTCGCGCGCGCAGGTCGCCGAGCAGCAGTTCGTGCATCGGCGGGCCGGGCGCGCGCGGTCGTGTCGTCGCTGATGGGCAAGGGGGTCGTCGCGCGAGCTGATCGATGCCGTGGTCGCCGAGCGCGGCCGACGACGAGGACGAGCGGGCTCTCGAACTCGCGCGGACGCGATCCGCGCGCCTGTCGGGCGTCGAGCCCGCCGAAGGCGTTCACGCGCCTCGTCGGGCTTCCTGATACGGCGAGGCTACGCGCCCGAGATCGCCCGAGAGGCGGCGCGGGCAGCCCTTGAGGTCGACGAGCGAGGCGGACTAGGCCCGGGTCTTGTCTGCAATGTCCCGGGTCGGCCGTAGCATCGCTCGCAACGAGAGGAACACGTTCCGATGCTCAACGTTCGAAGCCAACATCCAACCGTGAGCGCACCCGATCCCAACGACGATCGGATCATCACGAGCCGAGCCGCGGCGATCCCGCCGAGAGCCGGCCTGACCTAGCGCGCCCGCTCAGCGCTTTCGACGCAGAACCCGGACCGAGAGGTCTTCTCCATCGAACCCGTAGGAGGAACCATGGTCCCAGTTGCTCGCCGGCCTCGCCGCAGGGCTCATCGTGGGCTTCATCGGGGGGCTGGCCTATCGCAAGTCCGTGGCCGCGAAGACGCCTCCAGCGCAGAGGCGCGCATCCGTGAATCCCAGGCGCAGGCCGACAAGATGCTCCTCGACGCCGGGCGCGAGGCGGACCGGGATGCGAAGCGGATCGTGGCCGAGGCCAAGGAGGAGACCGCGGCGGCGCGGCGCGAGGGCGAGGAGGATCTGCGCTCGCGACGCGAGGAGCTCGCCCGCCAGGAGCGTCGGATGACGGAGGCCTCCGACGAGCTGAAGTCCAAGGTGGCGGCCGCCGACGCCCGTGCGACGGACCTCGAGGAGCGAGACGAGCGGCTCACGTACGTCCGCAGCCAGCTCGAGAAGGCTACCGAGTTGCATCGCGCAGCAGCTGGAGAAGATCGCGGGGATGACCTCCACGGAGGCCCGCGACGCGCTCGTGGTGCAGGTCGTCGACGACGCCAAGCGGGCCGCGATGAGCCAGGTGCGCGAGATCGAGCAGCGGGCTCGGGAGGAGGGGGAGGAGCGGGCCCGCAAGATCGTGACGATCGCGATCCAGCGCGTGGCCTCCGAGCAGACCGCCGAGTCGACCGTGAGCGTGTTCGCGCTGCCGAGCGAGGACATGAAGGGGCGCATCATCGGCCGGGAGGGTCGCAACATCCGGGCCTTCGAGGCCACCACGGGCGTCAACCTGATCATCGACGACACCCCCGAGGCCGTCGTGCTGTCAGCAGCTTCGACCCGGTGCGCCGGGAGGCGGCGCGGCTGACGCTGGAGAAGCTCGTCGGCGGACGGACGGATCCATCCGGCGCGGATCGAGGAGATCCACGAGCGATCGCTAGCGGAGCTCGAGGAGCAGGTCCGGCGGGCCGGGGAGGACGCCGTGGCCGAGGTCGGGCATCACCGACATGCACCCGGAGATGGTCAAGCTGCTCGGCCGGCTGCAGTACCGCACGTCGCTACGGACAGAACGTGCTCAAGCACCTGGTCGAGTCGGCGCACATCGCCGGCCTCGATCGCCGCCGAGCTCGGGCTCGACGCCGCGATCGCGAAGCGCGGCGCGTTCCTGCACGACATCGGGCAAGGCGGTGACCCACGAGGTCGAGGGCTCGCACGCGATCATCGGCGCCGAGATCGCCCGGCGCATGGGCGAGTCTCCCGAGGTGGTGCACTGCATCGAGTCGCACCACGGTGAGGTGGAGCAGCGCACGGTCGACGCGGTGCTGGCCCAGATCGCCGACGGGATCAGCGGCGGCCGTCCCGGCGCCCGCCGTGAGTCGCTGGAGACCTACGTGAAGCGGCTCGAGCGCCTCGAGGAGATCTGCACCGCCCATCGAGGGCGTCGTGAAGACGTTCGCGATGCAGGCGGGCCGCGAGGTGCGCGTGATGGTCGAGCCCGAGGACGTCGACGACCTGCAAGCGCAGGTGATCGCACGCGACATCGCGAAGCAGGTCGAGGAGGAGCTGCAGTACCCGGGCCAGATCCGCATCACGGTCGTGCGGGAGACGCGCGCGACCGAGTACGCCGCTGAGGCCGGTAGTAGCCTCGTCGCGGATGGAGCGCACGTACCTGATCCGCACCTTCGGGTGCCAGATGAACGAGCACGACTCCGAGCGGATCGCCGGCGTGCTGATGGCCGACGGCATGATCGCCGACCGACGACGTCGACGACGCGCGGCGTCGTCGTGCTCAACACCTGCGCGATCCGCGAGAACGCCGACAACAAGCTCTACGGCAACCTGGGTCACCTCAAGCCGGTCAAGGACGCAATCCCGAGCTGCGGATCGTCGTCGCGGGCTGCCTCGCGCAGAAGGACCAGGGGCTCGATCCAGCGCAAGGCGCCCTGGGTCGACGTCGTCGTCGGGCACCCACGCGCTCCCGCGACCTGCTCGAGCTGCTGCGCGCGGTCGGAGACCGACGGGCCCGCAGATGGACGTGCGGGAGTACACGCGAGACGTTCCCCTGCGCCCTGCCGGCCGCTCGCCAGGACGCCTTCCGGGCGTGGGTCTCGATCGCGCCCGGGTGCGACAACGCCTGCACGTTCTGCATCGTGCCGCTCGTGCGGGGCCCGCAGCGGTCACGCTCGATCGGCGACATCCTCGCCGAGGTGCAGGGCCTCGCCGCTCGTGGCGTCGTGGAGGTCACGCTGCTCGGCCAGAACGTGAACACCTACGGCCGCGACGTGACGGTGCCGGGGTCGCTCGCCCAGGCCGCTGTTCGCCCGAGCTGCTGCGCGCAGGTGAACGAGGTCGACGGCATCCGCCGGATCCGGTTCACGAGCCCGCATCCCGCACGACTTCACGCCCGACGTGATCGATGCGATGGCCGAGAGCGAGCGGTGTGCGAGCACATCCACTTCCCCCTGCAGTCGGGGTCGGACGCCGTGCTCAAGGCGATGCGGCGCTCGTACCGGCGCGAGCGCTACCTGGGCTGGCTCGATCGCATCCGCGAGCGCGATCCCCGACATCGCCGTGTCGACCGACATCATCGTCGGGTTCCCCGGCGAGACCGAGAACGACTTCGCCCAGACGCTCGAGGTGGTCGAGGCGGCGCGGCTTCGACAGCGCGTTCATGTTCCAGTACTCGCCGCGCCCGGGCACCCGGGCGGCCGCGTTCGACGACGCAGGTCCCCAAGGAGGTCGTCCAGGAACGGTTCGACCGGCTCGTTGCGCTGCAGGAGCGCATCTCGACCGAGCGCGCGATCGGCGCAGGTCGGCGGCTAGACGGTCGAGGTGCTCGTCGAGGGCGGCGACAAGAAGGGCCGCTCGACCAGGCGCGGACGCGCACGAACCGGATCGTGCACCTGGCCGACGCCGCTCGAGCCGGGCTCCTTCGTCCAGGCGCGTATCGCCGCGGCTGCGGCGCACCACCTCACCGGTGAGGTCGTCCGGCGCCCGACGCCGTCGCGGTCTGAGTGGGCGCGAGCGCGGCTCCTCGCGCTCGTCGGGCCGACCGCCTCGGGAAAGACGGAGGCCGGCCTTGCGCTCGCGCGAGGCATCGGCGCGGAGATCGTGTCGGTGGACTCGATGCTGGTGTACCGGGGGATGGACGTCGGGCACGGCCAAGCCGACGCCGGCCGCAGCGGGCCCAGCGTGCCTCATCACCTGATCGACGTCGCCGAGCCCAGCGAGCGATTCACCGTCGCCCGGTTCCAGGACATGGCGCCGGGCGGCCCTCGACGACATCGCCGGCCGCGGCGAGCTGGCGCTGCTGGTCGGCGGGTCGGGCCTCTACCTGCGGGCGGTGGTCGATGACCTCGAGTTCCCGGGGACCGACGAGCCCGCGCCGGCACGACCTCGAGAACGAGGCCGAGGCGGCGGGGGCCGCCCGCCTCTACACGAGGCTGAGGGATCTCGACCCGGTCGCCGCCGGCAAGATCGAGCCCGGCAACGTCCGGCGGACGGTCCGGGCGCTCGAGGTGGCGGCGATCACCGGGCGTCGCTTCAGCAGCTTCGCGGGCGCATGGGATCGGTATGCGTCCGAACGGGTTCGGGCCGCGGGCATCGAGATGGACCACGACACCTTGACTGATCGGATCGCGGATCCGCGTCCTCGGCGATGGTCGAGGCGGGGTGGCTCGAGGAGGTCCGCGGGCTCGTCGACGCGGGGTTCGGCGACTGGCTCACCTCCACGCAGGCGATCGGCTACGCGGAACTCGCGGCGCACCTCGAGGTAGGCTCAGCCTCGATGAAGCCTTGGAGCGCACCGTGAGCCGCACGCGCCAACTCGCGCGGCGCCAGATGGCGTGGTTCCGGCGCGATCCCCGGATCCGCTGGTTCGCCGGTCGGCGCACGCGGAGGGCCCGAGGCGTCGTGGATGCCATCCGGGCGTACCTGGAGGCCGCGTGAGCCGAGAGGCTCGCGTTCGCGAAGTACCACGGCACCGGCAACGACTTCGTCATCGTGCTCGACGCTCGACGACGAGCGCCCGCTATCGCCAGACGAGGTGGCGGAGATGTGCGACCGGCGGATCGGGGTCGGGGCCGACGGCGTGATCCGTCTCGTGTCCACCGACCGCGCCGAGGCGCCATGGTTCATGGACCACGCCAACGCCGACGGCTCCACGCCGAGATGTGCGGCAACGGGATCCGCTGCGTGGGAGCGTTCCTCCATCGGCAGGGTCTCGTGGATGGTCCTGAGGTCGACGTGTCGACCACGCAGGGCTGGCGACCGCGCGCTGTCGTTGGCGCTTGATAGCGATGCCGTCACCGGCGTCACGGTCGTCGATGGGCATCCCGAACTTCCCGAAGGCCGCGATCCCGATGCGCGGCCCGGCCTGGGAGACCTTCCTACAGCAGCCGTTCGAGATCGCCCCCGGGACGCACGTGACGGCGTCCGCGGTGTCGATGGGCAACCCTCACCTCGTGCTGTTCGTCGACGATGCCCCCGAACGCGTGCACGTGTCACACATCGGACCCGCGCTCGAACGGCACGAGCTGTTCCCGGAGCGCACCAACGTCGAGTTCGCCCGCGTGACGGACGAGGGGGTCGAGGCCAGGGTCTGGGAGCGGGGGAGCGGCGAGACGATGGCCTGCGGAACGGGAGCCTGCGCGATCGCGGTGGCGGCGAACGAGGCCGGCCTCGTACCGCCGGCTGTCACCGTGCGCTTCCCCGGCGGGGACCTCCACGTCGAGCGCCGGGAGGACGGCGAGGTGATGCTCGCCGGTGCCGCCGACCATGTCTTCGACGGGCGGGTGACGCTGGGTGCGCGCGCGGTCGCTCGGCGCCCATGACGGTGACCTCGGATCTTGCGGAACGGCTCGCTCGTGCGCACGCTCGAGCTCGTCGACATCGAGAGCGTGAGCGGGGATGAGGATCGGCTGCTCGCCCATCTCGAGGGCGCCATGGCGGGCTGGACCGTCACCGACGGCCACGACGCGGTACGCCTCTTCGCTGCCCGAGCGTCGTGAAGGCGCCCCTTCCGTGATCCTCGCCGGACACGTCGACACGGTCCCCCCAGCCGGCAACTTCCCGGGTCGCCGGGATGGCGACGCGGTGACGGGCCGGGGAGCCGCCGACATGAAGGGCGCGCTCGCGGTCATGCTGGAGCTGGCCTCCGAGCCGAGTCGCGGGCGACGTCGACGTCAGCGTTTCTGTTCTTCGGACGAGAGGAGCTGCCCGCCCCGGAGTCGGCGCTCGCCCCGCTGCTGGCACGCCGCCACGATCTCGCGGCATTCGATCTCGCGATCGTGATGGAACCGACCGCAAGCTCGATCGAGGTGGGGTGCTGGGCAACCTGAACGCGACGGTCGCGGGCCGAGGGACGCGCCGCGCACAGCGCGCGCCCGTGGCTCGGCGACAACGCCCTGCACACGGTGATCGAGGCCCTGGCGTCCGTCGCCGATCTGCCGGTGCGCGACGTGGAGATCGACGGACTCGTGTTCCGCGAGGTCGTGAGCGTCACCGGCCTCCGCGGCGGGGGCGCGGCCCGCAACGTGATCCCCGATCGCGCGGAGGCCGACGTCAACTTCCGCTACGCCCCGAACCACTCGCCCGACGAGGCGGAAGAACGTCTGCGCGAGCTCCTGGGCCATCGTGGCGTCGAGGTCGAGATCGTGGGCAACGCGGCTCCTGGCCCCGTGGTCGTTGACAACCCTCTGGTCGAGCGGCTCCGCCGCTCGGGGAACCTGGAGGTCGGACCGAAGCAGGGCTGGACCCCGGTGGCCGAGTTCGCGGCGGCCGGGATCGACGCCGTCAACTTCGGGCCCGGCGACCCGCGCTACGCGCATCGTGACGACGAGCGGATCGACGGCGCTGAGCTCGTGGGGTCGCTTGACGTGCTGCGCACCTTCCTCCGCGGCGCAGGGGAGGGCTGAGGGATGTCGCCGCACCGCTCTCCGGGGCTGAGATCGATCGAACCGTACCCGTTCGAGGCGCTCGACCGGGCCAAGGCCGCGGCCATCGCTGATGGCAAGACGTTGATCGACTTCGGAGTGGGCGACCCGAGCGAGATGACCCCGCCGCTCGTCCGGGACGCCCTGATCGAGGGGCTTCCCAAGGTGTCCTCCTACCCGAGGGCCGCCGGCCTGCCCGAGCTCCGCGGTGCGATCCGCGACTGGATCGAGCATCGGTTCGGCGTCTCGCTCGATCCCGATCGACAGATCCTGCCCACCCTGGGCTCCAAGGAGCTGGTCTTCTCGCTCGCGCAGTCGGTGATCGACCCTGCAGCGGGCGTCGACCTGATCCTCGTGACGGCGCCCGGCTATCCGATCCCCGAGCGGGGCGGATCCTTCGCGGGAGGTTCGGCGGTCCGCATGCCGCTCACCAGCGACCGCGACTTCCTTCCGGATCTCGACGCGATCGACGCCGACACCTGGCGCCGCGCCGGGATCTTGTGGCTGAACTACCCGAACAATCCCACCGGCGCCGTCGCCCCGCTGGAGTTCCTGCGGGACGCGGCCGATCGATGCCGTGCCCACGACGTCGTCCTCGCCTCCGACGAGGCGTACAGCGAGCTCTGGTTCGACGAAGGACCTCCGCCCAGCGCCCTGCAGGTGGGCGATCTGTCGAACGTGCTCGTGCTCAACACCCTCAGCAAGCGCTCGTCGATGACCGGGTACCGCAGCGGATTCGCTGCGGGCGATCCCTCGATCATCGAGGACCAGCTGCGGCTTCGCCCCAGCGTCGGCGTGACCCCGCAGGAGTTCGTTCAGCGGGCCAGTATCGCGGCGTGGGGCGACGAGGAGCATGTCGAGGCCAACCGGGCCAGATACGCCGCCAAGCGCGCCCTCATCCTCGAGCTGCTGGCCCGTCACGGCCTCGAGGTAGCGGGGAGCGTGGCCTCCTTCTACCTGTGGGTTCGGGTCCCGGATGAACGCCCGTCCGTCGAGTGGGCGATGGAGCTGCTCGACCGAGGTGGCATCATCGTGGCGCCGGGCTCGTTCTTCGGGCCCGAGGGAGAGGGGTACGTGCGGATGGCGATGGTTCCGACGATGGCCCAGTGCGGGAGCGCGGTGCGCATCCTCGACGACATGTGGCAGAAGGGGACTCGATGACGACGTTGGCACAGCGTATCGAGGCCTCGTTCGCTGATCCCGACGGCGCGCTCGACGTGGCCGCCGTCGAGGAGGCCATCGGGATGCTGGACGCGGGCGAACTCCGTGTCGCCGAGCCCGAGGGCGACGGGTGGCGCGTCAACGAGTGGGCGAAGAAGGCCGTGCTGCTCTACTTCCGCGTGCGCGGACTCGAGACGATCGAGAGCGGTCCGTTCGAGTACCACGACAAGCTGCCCTTGAAGTCCGGATTCGATGCGGACGGGGTGCGGGTCGTCCCGCCGGCCACAGCGAGGTACGGGGCGTTCCTGTCGCGCGGGGTGGTGATGATGCCCAGCTACGTCAACATCGGTGCCTGGGTGGGGCCGCGCACGATGGTCGACACGTGGGCAACGGTCGGCTCGTGCGCCCAGGTCGGGGCCGACGTCCACTTGTCCGGAGGTGTCGGGATCGGCGGCGTGCTGGAGCCGCTGCAGGCCGCGCCCGTCATCATCGAGGACGGAGCCTTCATCGGGTCCCGCGTGGTGGTCGTCGAGGGCGTGCGGGTGGGCCGCGAGGCGGTGATCGGGACGGGCGTCGTCCTGACGGCGAGCACCCCGGTGATCGACGTGACCGGCGCCGCGCCGGTCGAGCATCGCGGTGAGGTGCCTCCTCGAGCGGTCGTGATCCCGGGATCGCGCTCCAAGGACTTCCCGGCCGGGAGCTACGGGGTCCCGTGCGGGTTGATCATCGGGTATCGGACGTCGGACACGGACGCGAAGGTCCAGCTGAACGACCTCCTGCGCGAGCTCGGCGCCTCCATGAGCTGATGTCGGGCCCTGCTCGAAGAGCGCCTGATCGCCAGGTGCTCGAGTCCCCGCTGTCCGCCACCTGGCGGCCCGCGGTGCGGGAACGGGCCGTGCTGGTGGGCGTCGCTCCCGGGATCGGTGAGGACGACCTCGACGAGCTGGCGGCCCTGGCCGATTCGGCAGGGGCCACGGCCGTGGCCCGCGTGGTGCAGTCGCGCCCCGAACCCGACCCGGCGACGTTCATCGGCAAGGGGAAGCTGGACGAGCTGCATGCCACGATCAACTCGACCGGCGCCGACGCGGTGATCCTCGATCACGAGCTGACCCCCGGACAGCTCCGCTCGCTCGAGGAGCGCATGGGCGTCAAGGTGGTCGATCGCACAGCGCTGATCCTCGACATCTTCGCGCTGCACGCCCGCAGCCGCGAGGGCAAAGCACAGGTCGAGCTCGCCCAGCTGAACTACCTGCTTCCCCGACTCCGCGGCTGGGGAGAGGCGATGAGCCGCCTGGGCGCCGGTATCGGTACGCGGGGTCCGGGCGAGACGAAGATGGAGGTCGACCGCCAGCACATCCGTCGCCGGATCACGAAGCTCCGGCGCGATATCGCGGCCATGGCTCGCACGCGTGAGACCAAGCGCGCGCGGCGGCAGGGGAGCGGCCTGCCACAGGCCGCCGTCGCCGGATACACGAACGCGGGCAAGTCGACCCTGCTGAACCGCCTCACCGGCGCCGAAGTGCTGGTCGCCGACCAGCTGTTCGCGACGCTCGACCCGACCGTGCGTCGCCTGAAACTGCCCGGTGGGCGGCGCTGCACGCTGAGCGACACGGTGGGCTTCGTGGACAAGCTGCCGCACGACCTGGTGGAGGCGTTCCGTTCCACGCTCGAGGAGGTCACCATGGCCGAGCTCGTGCTCCACGTCGCCGACGCATCCTCGCCCGAGCTCGACGCCCAGATCGGGGCCGTGCGGCGCGTCCTGGCCGAGATCGGGGCCGAGAACCTGCCGGAGGTCCTGGTGCTGAACAAGATCGACCTGGTCAAGGGCGCCGAGCGGGTGCGCCTGGCGCGTCGCTATCCCGGGTCGGTCCCGATATCCGCGCTCACCGGCGAGGGGGCCGAGGGGTTGATGGAGCGGCTCGACGAGGCGCTCCCGCACCCTCCGGTCGAGGTCACGCTGCAGGTCCCGTACGGCCGCGAGGACGTGACGGCAGCCCTGTATCGAGAGGCCGAGGTGCTGGAGGTGCGGCACGACGAGGAGGGGACCTACGTGCACGCTCGCGTCGGTCTGCGCGAGCTGGCGCTGGTGCGTCCCTTCGTGCGATCCGAGCGGCGGAGCCTGTCAGACGGTGGGAGCCCCGATGCTCCATAGCCCCGGGTCGTTCCACGCACCCGTGATCACGGTGTCGGGGTCCTGCCCCTTCTCGGTGGCGATCCGTAGGGCCAGCAGCTGCAGGCGGGCGGTAAGCGGGATCTGAGCGAGCACCGGCGGAAGCGGGGCCGGCTCGCTGAGGTCGGCCACCGGCACGCCCTCGGAGCGGGCGGCCACCGTAAGGGCGTCGAGGAACCCGTCGCGATCGGGCGGGCGCACCGTGAGGAGCAGATCGTCCGAGGTCAGAGGGACCGCGCTGCCGTGCAACAGGTACTCTGCGTCGAATCCCTCCGCGAGCGAGCGCGAGGCCTCCTTGATCTTCAGGGCTCCCTCGCGGGCAGTGACGGCGCCCTGACCCGTGCCCGCGATGGCGATGTAGCGTTTCGGCGTGGCGATCTCATCGATCCCGGAGGCTTCGATCGCATTTCGGACCGACCCCGGCACGAGGGCGAGCTTGTCGGCCGACAGGGCATCGGCGCCCATCTCGTGCGCGAGCATCGCCAGCACCATGAGGGCGGTCGTGTAGCTCACGGTGTAGGTCTCGGAGGCCTCCTTCGGCACGGTCTCGATCGACTCGGGGAAGCCCGCACCCTCCTTCGTGATCATCACCGTCTGCAGCCCGCCCGAGAACGCGAGCGCGCGGGCCGCCATCGAGTATGCGGTCTCGGCGGTATGCGTGATGATGATGACGGCGTCGTGCGGGCCGATGATCGGAGCCCAGCCGACGAACTGCATCGACGACACGGCGTGGGCCAGGCGCCCCGCCTCCTGGAGCATCCCGGCCCCCAGAGCCGCCGCGTGCTGGCTCGTGCCCGTTCCCACGATCCAGATCCGTTTGGCGCGGTGCAGGCCCTCGGAGATCTCGTGAACGCTTCGCTTCACGCTCCCCGACGTGAGCACGCGTTCCAGCTCGTCGGGCTGCGAGCGGATCTGACGCTCGAGGGCGGTCATCGGGGCGGCGTCCGACATCATCGTTTCACTCCTCGCGCTCGGGTATCGGTTGAGCGTGTCAGAGCTTGCGCAGGACCGCAACGACCTTGCCGAGGATGACCCCTTCGGCCATCTCGAACGGCTCGAGCGAGGGGTTCTCGGGCACGAGCATCACGCGGTCTGCCTCGCGGCGCAGTCGCTTAACGGTCGCCTCGTCCTCTGCCGCGCCGGGCAGGAGCGCCGCGACGATGTCGCCGTCGTCCGCGTCGGGCTGCGCGCGGATGATGACGATGTCGCCGTCGAAGATCCCGGCGCCGATCATCGAGTCGCCGGTGATCGTGAGGGCGAAATGGTCGGTCTCGGCGGCGAACGCCTCGGGCACGGCGACGTAGTCCTCGATCTGTTCGGCGGCCAAGGTGGGCGTGCCTGCGGCGATCCGCCCGACGAGCGGGACGGCGACCGACCGAGCACGCGGGCGCTCCAGCGCCACCGCGCGTGGCTTGGTCGGGTCCTTGTGCAGCAGTCCTTTGCGTTCCAGGTTGGCCAGTTGGGCGTGGACGCTCGATGACGACGTCAGCCCGACCGCCTCCCCGATCTCACGCACGGTGGGGGGGTATCCACGATCGCGCACGGTGTCCGCGATGACGTCGAGGATGCGCTGCTGGCGGGGCGTGACGTCGGGCATGTCAGACATGGTCCATAGCCTCCTGTTCGTGAGCGCGACGCTAACAGGCACCGGGAGGCGATGCAAACATATGTTCGACTCGACCCTTGACACCGAACATGTGTTCGTCCATCGTGGGAGCATGAACCGAACGTACGTTCGCCGTCGCGTCGTGGTGCTCGCCGTGGCGCTGGTCGTGATCGGCGCGGTCACCGGCCCGGTCGCCAACGCCGTCGGCAGTCGCGGGGTCGAACCCGCGTCGCATCACACCTACCGCGTGCGCGAGGGCGACACCTTGTGGGCGATCGCGACAGGCGGCGGCCCCTGGTCAAGATCCTCGACCGATGATCCAGGCCATCGAGGATGCGAACGGCGTCGGGGCGGGCGAGCTCGTGCCCGGCATGACCCTCTCCATACCCGTCGGCTGACGGACGGGTGCGATGCGGTCCTTGACGGTCCTACATCCTGCGGGTACGGTTCGCGCCGCCACAACATGTTGTGGCTTATCCGATGAGATGCCCGTGGTGCAGCGCGGACGACGATCGAGTCGTCGATTCACGACCCGCCGACGGCGGGGGCGCCATCCGTCGCCGGCGCGAGTGCCGCTCGTGCGATCGCCGATACACGACGTTCGAGCGCGTCGAGGACGTGGGGCTCGTCGTGATCAAACGCGACGGAACGCGAGCCCCCTTCGATCGGGACAAGGTGGCAGGCAGCGTCCACAAGGCCATCAAGAACCGTCCGGTGGGTCCCGACCAGGTCGCCCGCCTGGTGGATCGGGTCGAGGAGCGGATGCGCCGCAAAGGCCCGGAGGTCACGTCGGAACAGGTGGGCGTGGCGGTCCTCGCGGCGTTGGCGCGGCTCGATCAGGTCGCCTACATCCGGTTCGCCTCGGTGTACAAGGACTTCCAGGAGATCACCGACTTCGAGCGCGAGCTCGTGTCGCTCCAGAAGAAGGAGCCCGCCAAGCGCCGACGCCGCTGAGCTCCTCGCGCGGCGCGAACTCGGTCCCTCGGGTGTCGCATCGGATCGGTCGTGGGATACTACATGTAGTGGTTGACAAGAAATCTAGCCACAGCATGTTGACTACCGGCCGGTTCCGGTGTCAGAATCCGCAGACCCGGAATCACAGGGCTGTAGTTCTTCCCCATGCGTATCCACACCGTGTCCACATCGGACGGAGAGGAGGGGACGTCTTGGCCACGAGGCACAGCGACGTCGAGGTCATCCGCGAGGGACTGACGTTCGGCCGGTACTTCACCACCGAGGGTCGTCATCCGTTCGACGACATCGAGTGGGAGACCCGCGACGCGGTCATCCCGAACTACAAGGAGGGCGGCAACGCCTTCGAGCAGCGCGACGTCGAGTTCCCCGTGACGTGGTCGCAGAACGCGACCAACATCGTCGCCCAGAAGTACTTCCGCGGCACGCTCGGCACCCCGCAGCGGGAGTCGATCGGTCCGCCAGCTCGTCGTCCCGTGTCGTCGACACGATCACGGGATGGGGCCGCAAGAACGGCTACTTCGCCACCGACGACGACGCCCAGATCTTCTCCGAGGAGCTCTCGCACCTGCTCGTCACCCAGAAGGCCGCCTTCAACTCGCCGGTGTGGTTCAACGTGGGCGTGCCCGACACCCCGCAGCAGTGCTCGGCCTGCTTCATCCTGGCCGTCGACGACCACATGTCGTCGATCCTCAACTGGTACGTCGAGGAGGGCACGATCTTCAAGGGGGGCTCCGGGTCGGGGATCAACCTGTCGAAGATCCGCTCGTCCCATGAGTCCCTGGCCGGTGGCGGCACCGCCAGCGGCCCGGTGAGCTTCATGCGCGGAGCCGACGCGAGTGCCGGCACGATCAAGTCGGGCGGCAAGACCCGGCGTGCCGCAAAGATGGTGATCCTCAACGTCGACCACCCCGACGTGGAGGACTTCATCTGGTGCAAGGCCAACGAGGAGCACAAGGCCCGTGCCCTGCGCGACGCCGGCTTCGACATGGACCTCGACGGCAAGGACAGCGCCTCGATCCAGTACCAGAACGCCAACAACTCGGTGCGCGTCACCGACGAGTTCATGCGCCGCCTACGAGCAGGATCAGGACTGGAAGCTCAAGGCCGTCACGTCCGACGAGATCGTCGACACGGTGCGGGCCCGCGGCCTGATGCGGCAGATCGCGGAGGCCGCTTGGCAGTGCGCCGATCCCGGGATGCAGTACGACACCACGATCAACGAGTGGCACACGTGCCCGGCCTCGGGGCGCATCAACGGCTCGAACCCGTGCTCGGAGTACATGCACCTGGACAACAGCGCCTGCAACCTCGCCTCGCTCAACCTGATGAAGTTCCTGGCGCCCGACGGTTCGTTCGACGTGGCCAGCTTCAAGCACGCGGTCGAGATCGTGTTCACGGCTCAGGAGATGCTCGTCACCGAGTCCAGCTACCCGACCGAGAAGATCGGCGAGAACGCTCGGGCCTACCGCCAGCTGGGACTGGGATACGCGAACCTGGGCGCGCTGCTGATGGCGCGTGGTGTCGCCTACGACTCCGACGCCGGACGCGCGTGGGCGGGGGCGATCACCGCGATGATGACCGGCCACGCCTACCGGACCTCGGCACGGATCGCGGAGGCGATGGGTCCCTTCGAGGGCTACGCCCCGAACGCCGACGCGATGATCCGGGTGATGCGCAAGCACCGTGCCGCCGTCGACGAGATCGACGCCGAGCTGGTCTCCGAGGGCATGCTGAGCGCCTCGAAGCAGGCGTGGGACGAGGCGGTCGGCCTGGGCGAAACGCACGGGTTCCGCAACGCGCAGGCCTCGGTGCTGGCGCCGACCGGCACGATCGGCCTGATGATGGACTGCGACACGACGGGCATCGAGCCCGAGCTCGCGCTCGTCAAGACCAAGAAGCTGGTCGGCGGCGGGACGATGCAGTTCGTGAATCAGACCGTGCCGCGGGCGCTCGAGCGCCTCGGATACGACCAGGAACAGGTCGACGACATCGTCGCCTACATCGCCGAGCACAACTCGGTGAAGGACGCTCCGCACCTGCGAGCCGAGCACCACTCCGTGTTCGACACGGCCATGGGGGCGGAATCGATCCACTACATGGGCCACGTGCGGATGATGGCCGCCGCGCAACCGTTCATCTCCGGGGCCATCTCCAAGACCGTGAACATGCCCGAGTCCGCCACGGTCGAAGAGGTGGAGCAGCTGTTCATCGAGTCCTGGAAGCTGGGGCTGAAGGCGGTCGCGATCTACCGCGACAACTGCAAGGTCGCCCAGCCGATGTCGGCCGACAAGAAGACCTCGGTCGCCGAGCCCGCGACGCTGGCGCAGCCGGTCCGTAAGCGCCTGCCGATGTCCCGGCCCTCCAAGACCACCTCGTTCCAGGTGGGTGACGCCGAGGGCTACATCATCGCGGGCAGTTACCCCGACGATGGCCTGGGCGAGATCTTCCTGAAGACCTCCAAGCAGGGCTCGACGCTCAGCGGGGTGATGGACGCCTTCTCGATCGCGATCTCGATCGGCCTGCAGTACGGCGTGCCGCTGGAGACCTTCGTGGCCAAGTTCACGAACATGAAGTTCGAGCCCAGCGGCATGACCAACGACCCCGATATCCGGTTCGCGTCCTCGCTGCTCGACTACGTGTTCCGCCGGCTGGCCCTCGACAACCTGACTCCCGAGCAACGCGAGGCGCTGGGCGTCCGCTCGATCGCCGAGCGAACCGAGGCCGCCAAGAGCGAGGCGGCGACGAAGACCGCAACGACCGAGACCGACGAGCCGCCCCCGCCGGAGCAGGTGGTGGCGTCACCGGCCGAGCGGGTCGAGATACCCGAGGCATCCACGAGCGACGCACCGCTGTGCTACTCGTGCGGCTCGATTATGCAGCGGGCGGGTTCCTGCTTCGTGTGTTCCAGCTGCGGCAGCACCAGCGGCTGTTCGTAGCGACGGCCCGATGACGGCGGAGGGTCGGGGACCCCGTGCCCCGGCCCTTCGTTCGCGGTCGGCCGCCGGGGCCGTCGGGTAGCCTTCGGGCCATGGCGGCGCCAGGCTCACGGATCGTCGGTCTCCACCACATCCAACTCGCGATGCCCCCGGGCGAGGAAGCCGAGGCCGCCCGCTTCTACGGGGCGATCCTGGGGCTGACGCAGGTCGACAAGCCCGACGAGCTGGCTCCGCGCGGAGGCGCGTGGTTCCGCGACGGAGATCTGGAGGTCCACCTGGGGGTGGAGGAACCGTTCTCGCCGGCCCGCAAGGCCCATCCCGCGTTCCTCGTTCGCGACCTAGAGACGCTCCGCGCCCGCATCGAGACCGCGGGATACCGGGTCACCGACGACGTCCCGCTCGAGGGGTACCACCGGTGCCACGTGCGCGACCCGTTCGGCAATCGGCTGGAGCTCGTCGAGCCGGCCTGATGGAGCTGCCGTTCCGTCGACTGCGAACCGAGGCGCGGCTCCCGGCGGCGCGGCATCCGGGCGACGCGGGTCTGGATCTCCACGCCGCGGTGGACGCCGTGGTCGCGCCCGGCGCGCGCGCCATGATCCCCACCGGCGTCGCCGTGGCGATCCCCGAGGGTCACGCCGGACTGGTATTGCCGCGTTCCGGGCTTGCCTCGAAGCAGGGGCTGACTCTGGCGAACGCGCCCGGGCTGATCGACGCGGGGTATCGCGGCGAGGTCGTCTGCGCGGTGGTGAACCTGGATCCGAACGACGCCGTCTCGATCGCCACGGGGGACCGGATCGCACAGCTGATGATCGTCGAGCTGCCCGCGGTCGAGCCGACGTGGGCCGAGGAACTGCCCGGCAGCGCCCGGGGCGAGGGCGGCTTCGGTTCGACGGGCACCACATGATCGTCAGGCCGGAGGAACCGGGAGACCGAGACGCGTCGATCGAGGTCGAACGGGCCGCCTTCGACACCGAGGTGGAGGCGGCCATCGTCGAGGCGGTGCGGGACGAGCCGGATTCGTTCGCCCTCGTTGCCGTCGAGGATGGCGCCGTCGTCGGCCACGTGCAGATGAGCCGCGCGTGGGTGGGGGGCTCGGGGGTGCTCTCGCTGGGTCCGATCGGCGTGCTGCGCGATCGCCAAGGCGCCGGCATCGGCTCGGCGTTGACCCGGGCCGCGCTCGAGGAAGCGCGGGGCCGCGGAGAGCCGGCGGTGATCCTGCTGGGGTCCCCGGAGTACTACGGTCGGCTCGGCTTCGTCCCGGGGTCGGCGTACGGACTCGCGAACCCCTTCGCCGGCCATGTCGAGGATGGATCCTCGATCGCCGAGGAGGACTTCCAGATCGCCGTCCTCGACCAGGAGCGAGTGCGCGGCCTGGTCGGGCACGTGCGCTGGCACCCGTCGTTCGGTTGAAGGCCCGCGGGTCCTCACCTACCATGGACAGGCACCGCGCGGACGTGGCTCAGTTGGTAGAGCACCACCTTGCCAAGGTGGGGGTCGCGGGTTCGAATCCCGTCGTCCGCTCCAGGGTTCGCCTGCGGGCGACCTATGGTGCGGCAACGATCACCCGATGGATCCAACGGAGTTCGCCAGCGTTCGTTCCTCGCCCGGTCACGCTCGCGCGTGGCGTGGCTGGTAGTGATGCCGACCGCGACAAACTGGAATCACTGGACAAACTGGAATCACTGGAAGAAGCGCAACCTGCCGACGCCCAGACGCTCAGTGGCCAGCCTGAACCGGGCCGTCGTTGGCGGCCGTTCGTACGTCATCGACTAGACTGGGGCGTCGCCGCCCTGTGGGTGGTCGCTGCGGCGGGGTGGCCGAGTGGTTAGGCAGAGGCCTGCAAAGCCTCGCACACCGGTTCGATTCCGGTCCCCGCCTCGATGTGTCGCGTACGATAGCGGCGTACCCTGAGGGCGCTTAGCTCAGGGGGAGAGCGCTTCCCTGACACGGAAGAGGTCAGAGGTTCAAATCCTCTAGCGCCCACCGAGGCACGACGACTACGCCACCGGGAACTCGATCTCGGTTTCGGCTCGCTCGATCCCGACCTCGTGCGGGTCGTTCAGGTACAGCTCGCGGGGAGGACCGACGATGTGACGGCCGTGCTCCTCCACCCATGCGGCGAGCGCCTCGTAAGCCCGCTCGGTCTCGTCGTAGGGCCCGACGTGCACCGTCGCCGCCATCGTTCCACCGGGCAACGTCTTCACCTCGACGCCGGCGGGCGGATCGAATCGGGCTGCGACCGGCATGTAGACCTCGATGTCGGCCACCTCCGGCGGATCCATCTGATGCATCAGGAGGCCGGGAGGTCCGTTCCCGTACCCGTCCGGCTCGATGCAGTCCATCAGACGTGCGAACGCATCCGGGATCACCTCGGGGATGCGCTCGGGCGTGGTCCGCTCGCGGATCGACGCGACGAGTTCGTCGCGTGCCTCCTTGATCCTCACGTCGTACGGCATGGCGACCTCCCTCCGCTCCTTCTCTACCCATGATGCGGGGGCGCCAGGGCGGGGGAACGGGTCGCACGGCCCTCCGCGTGGGGGACTGCCGGAACGGACCGGAGGAGGGGACTCCGATCAGCGAACGAGAGAGAGGATCTGCGACCGTCTATCCAGCCGTCTTCGCGTAGTCCGTGGCGCCGAACCAGTCGATCACGACGACGGGCTCGTCACCGACGACCCACGCATCATGTCCCGAAGGCAGGGAGGTCACGTCGCCGGGTCCCGCCACGAACTCGGTCCCGTCGTCCATCTTGATGGCCAGCTGCCCGGCGAGGTGGTACTGAAAGTGGGGGGCCTCGCAGCTCTCGGTGCCGGCGATCGACTTCAGATCGTTCGACCAGCGCCAGCCGGGCTTGAACTCCAGTCTCCCGATCTCGCTATCGCCCATCTTGAGGATCGAGGCGCGACCGCCCGGGAAGTCGCGCACCTCGCTCGGCGACTCGAAGCTCGAATGGGCTATGACCTGTTCCATCCTCCCCCTCCTCGGGTTGACGACTCCCCGGTATACTGACCTACTAGTAGGTAAGGGTCAAGCGGGAACCGAGACGGTATGGGAGCATCCATCGATGGCCGAGGCACGCCGCACCACCGACGCGTCGGGCACCGCCTCGGAGATTCTCGACGTCGCCGAACGGCTGGTCCAAACGCGCGGCTTCAACGGCTTCAGCTATGCCGACGTCGCCTCAGAGCTCTCGGTGACGAAGGCGAGCCTGCACTACCACTTCCCGAGCAAGGCTGAACTCGGCGGGGCCCTGATCGGCCGATATACCGAGCGGTTCCAAGCCTCTCTGGTCGACATCGGCTCGTCGGGCTCGGCTCCGCGAGTGAAGCTGCGCGCCTATGCCGACCTGTTCTCCGAGGTGCTCGAGCAGCACCGCATGTGCCTGTGCGGCATGCTCGCCGCGGAGTACTCGACGCTCCCTGATCCGATGCGAGCGGCGGTGGGCCGCTTCTTCGACATGAACGAGGAGTGGCTCGAGGAGGTTCTGACGGATGGCCGGCGCGGGGGGGCGCTTGGATTCGCCGGCGCTCCGAGGAAGACGGCGCGGCTGATCATCAGCAGCCTCGAAGGAGCCATGCTGGTCGCCCGGGCCAAAGGAGACTTCGCGTGGTTCCGCGAGGCGGCGGAACGGGTGATCGCGTCGCTCACTCCCGCAGAGCAGGCGATGCCGCGCCCCGGTCGCGCCGGCGGCTGAGCACATCGCGCACCTCGGTCACCAGCGCGGCCGCGCCGACCGCCACCGCCGTCCCGAGGAGCACGCCCGCCGTCACGTCGGAGAACCAATGCGCGTTCAGGTAGACCCTGGACAGAGCCATCAGGAACGCGGCGGCGGCCGCCAAGACCTCCCACTTGCGGCGCGATGGGCCGGCGGGCATCGAGACGAGGACCAGTGCCACCGCGATCGACGCACCCGCGACGGCGTGGCCGGAGGGGAACGAGAAGCCGACCGTCTCGACCAGAGGGTCGGGGGGGCGCATGCGCATGTACCAGTGCTTGCCGAGCGTGAGGAGGACCTCGGCGCCGATCCAGGTAGCGACCCACAGGGTGGCGGCGCGCCAGCGACGACGGAAGGCCAGATAGAAGGCGACGAGCGCCCTGAGTGGGATCGTCACGAGTCCGCCGCCGAGCACGTTGAGAGCCCGAGCAACCCAGGTCGTGAGGGTGCTCCGGCGGCCCTGGATCAAGTTCCAGACCTCCCCATCGAACTCGCCGACCGGGGGCCACGTCGTCACGGTGCCCGGTGCATCCGGATGGCGCCCCACCGCGACGAAGATCAGCGCCGTCAACCCGAGCAGGATCACCGCGTAGAGCATCGCCCGCCGGTGATTGCTGAGCGTCTCGGCTGGTGCCTCGACCATGGGCGCTCGCCTGTCGGCTCCATCGCTCGTTGCCATCTAACCTCCGTGGTGGGCGGACTGTATCCCAGGCAACCTGGCTCCTTCAGGCCGCTCATTCGACCCCGGCCCGGCCTACGTCGGTACGATGTTCGGGTTCGCGCTCGAGACAGCTCGTCAGGAGGAGCCACATGACCGGTCCAGCCATCGACACCGCCGCGTTGCGCAGTTCCGGGCTGTTCTCCGGGCTCTCCGACGACGACGTTCAAGGCATGCTGGACGCCGGCGACGCGGTGTCGTTCCTGGCGGACGAGGCCATCTTCGAGGCGGGCGACCAGGGCGACGCCATGTACGTCGTGGCCGAAGGGGAGGCCCGTGTCGACGTCGGCGGGCGGTTCCACATCCTCAAGGCGGGCGACTTCTTCGGCGAGATGGCGCTGATCGCCCCCGGCAAGCGGATGGCGACGGTGCGCGCCGTGACCGATGTCGCCGCGCTCCGGATCCCAGCGGAGCGATTCGAGGGCTACCTGCTCGGCCATCCCTCGGTCTCCGTGGCCTTGCTGAAGGCCCTCGTCGTTCGCCTCCGCGAGGTCGAGCAGCGCATCGATGCATGGATGGCGTAGCGCGTCGACGGCTCCGCTCGTTCGTCGCCGCGTCGGTGCTCGTCCTGGCCGCATGTGAGCCGGCCTCGACCTCAGCGCCGGTCGCCTCGACGACATCGTCATCGCCCGCCCCCTCGGAGGCCGCTTCGCCGTCGGGTCCATCGGGTGACGCTTCCGACGACCTGATCAGGGCAGCCCGCCGACGCATCGACCACGTGGTGTTCATCGTCAAGGAGAACCGCACGTTCGACCACATGTTCGGGCGGTTCCCCGGGGCCGACGGCGCGACGGTCGGGACCACCTGTGACGGCCTGGAGGTGCCGCTCACTCGGGCCGCCGACGACGCGCCGGGACCCGATCACTCGTTCCCCGCCGGGCTGACGGCGATCGCCGGGGGCGAGATGAACTGTTTCGACCAGCTGTCCGGCGGCGGCGCGCTCCAGGCCTACGTCCAGTACCACGAGGAGGACATCCCCAACTACTGGGCGTACGCACGCCACTTCGTCCTGGCGGATCGGTTCTTCAGCTCGACCTACGGGCCGACGGGCATCGAGCACCTGTTCACGGTGGCCGCCCAGACGGACCGCTTCATCGATCACGAGCGGGTCAACGCCGAGGGTCAGTACGGCGACAACGGGATCCCGAGGGAGTATTGCGACGATCCGACCGAGCGCGCGTTCTCGTTCAAGCGGCTGTCTCGCCGCCAGGTGCAGCGTGCCTTCGAAGCTGAGGAGGACTTCCACCAGGGCGCGCTCACGCCATTCATCACCGAGCGGTGGCCCTGCACCAGCGTGCCGGTGCTCCCCGATCTCCTGGCCGAGCGTGAGATCTCCTGGCGGTACTACGTGGGGCAGAACGACTACGTCAAGACGATGGACTGGATCCGCCAGATCCGTTTCGGCCCCGGGTACCGCAACGTGGTCGACGACGACCGGTTCCTCGAGGACCTCGCTGCGGGTGAACTGCCCGCCGTGTCGTGGCTCGTCCCCGACGTGGACGAGTCCGATCACCCGGCGTCGGGTTCGATCTGCGAGGGTGAGAACTGGACCGTGGAGATCATGAACGCGATCCAACGGAGCCCCGAGTGGAGGCGGACCGCCGTGGTGGTGACCTGGGACGACTTCGGGGGGTTCTACGACCACGTGGCCCCGCCGCACGTGGACATCTACGGGTTCGGGCCGCGGGTGCCCGGATTGGTGATCTCTCCCTGGGCGAAGGAGTCGTTCGTGTCGAGCGACGAGTTCGAGTTCTCCAGCGTGATCAAGATGATCGAGACGATCTGGGGACTGGGCACTCTGACCGAGCGCGACGCTCGGGCGAGCGACATGCTCCAGCTGTTCGACTTCGACGGGCCCCCGACCCCGAGGCTGCTCCTGGAGCCCCGCGAATGCCCGTGATGCGTCCTACTTCTTGGCGCTGATCTCCACCGGGACGGTCGTCGGCACGAGCTCGACCCAGGTCACGCCGGGAGCCAGCGCGATCTCCTCACCGGCCGTGGTCTCGAACCTCGTGAGATCGCTCTCGGAGTCCCTGACCCATCGCCCGATGACGACGCGACCGTCGCGCAAGATCCACGCCTTGCCCGTGCCGACGAGATCCACCTCGGGCGAGGCGTAGCCCGCCACGTCGACGATATCGCTGTCGCTCACCTTCACCTTCATCACGACGATGTTGGTGGCCGCGATCTGCTTGCCGCTCTCCATGACGTGCGGCTCGTCGCCGTGGGCCCTGATCCACTTGCCCTGGTCCCACGACCAGATCACGTCGGCGTAGGAGGAGAACGGGATGTGCAGCGTGCGTGCGGGCTTCGACGTCGGCCCGAGTTCGGCGTCGTAGGTGAACACCGCGGCGGGCGCACTGCCCTTCGAGCCCCCGGCCTTGTACAGCTTCTTCGTCGTCGTGTAGAGGTTGTGCGGCGCCACGCGGGACTCGTCGCGCGTGTAGGCGGAGGCCGCGTCGATGTAGTTCACGTCGACGATCGGCGCCTCGGCGACGGCGTTGCGCACCCGGGGTGCGCCTCCGGCGTATCCGAACAGCGGTTCGCCGTACTGGGCGAGCACCGAGATGTCGGTCATCCGGGCGCTTCGAACCGGCCCGAGTCGTGCGGCGTCGTCGCAATGGAACAGCACGATGAAGCGCGTGACACCGCCCTCGACCGGCTCCTCGTACACGATGTCCGCCTGATCCATCCCCACCTGGGGCCGGGATTCCGGCGCGTTCTCGACCTTGACGGCCAGCACGGCTCGCTCCGGCGGCTGAGCGTCGCCGGGGAGCACCTGGCCGGTCAGCGGGCAGGGCTGCGGCGGCTCCGGCGCCACGCCGATGTCGCTGAGGGCCTGTTGGATCGGGGTGGGGGCGTTCCCGCTGAGCGCCAACGCGACGCCGCCCCCGAGCAAGAGGAGTGCCGCGCCGCCGACGATGAACGCCTTGCCGCGAGAGGTGATGGCCACGGTCGGGTGCCTCCTGATGGTCGGTTCGAGATTGGCGGGTAAGCGCGGGCGTGCGATCGACCCCGCCAGGGGATGCTAGCGGTGGTGTAGCCGTGTTCCAAACACCCGGCCCCGGCTCGACAGGAACGCCACAAGTCTGCCGCGCGACCCATGGGATGCGCTGAGGCACCTTCATCTTGCGGTTGTCGGAGCACCGTGCCAGACTCGGCCTCGGCCTGGCAGCGATGTCCGGCCCGACGGCGGCACGACGCGGGCACGTGCCGCCGTCACCTCTGAGCATCACTCGACCGGCCACTTGCTATCGTGGTCGTCTCCCGGGCGCGTAGCTCAGCGGGAGAGCGCTCGCCTCACACGCGAGAGGTCGCAGGTTCAAAACCTGCCGCGCCCACCGGACGACCTGCGGAACTCGATCCCGCGAGTCGCGATGTGTCGTGCGGTGCCCGGCGGTCTCCCGTCGATCCGTCGCCGAGGAGGACCTCTGATGCGCAGCGTGACCTATTCGATGGGCGTCTCGCTCGACGGCTACATCGTCGGGCCGGACGGCGGCTTCGACTGGCCGGGGTTCGACGAGGAGGTCTTTCGCTTCTGGATCGACGAGATCCGAGGGGTCGGCGTCCACCTGTTGGGACGACGGCTGTACGAGACGATGCTGTACTGGGAGACCGCCGAGCAGGATCGCTCGCTCGACGACGCCGAGCTCGAGTGGTCCGCGCTCTGGAAGCCGCTCCCGAAGGTGGTGTTCTCCACCACCCTGTCGGCGGTGCAGGGCCATGCCCGCCTGGCCTCCGGCGGCCTGGCGGAGGAGATCGAGCGGCTGCGAGCCGAGCCGGGGGAGGGCGACATCGCGATCGGCGGTGCCACTCTCGCCGCCGAGGCGGCCGGGTTGGGTCTGATCGACGAGTACCAGGCCATGGTCTACCCGGTGCTGGTCGGCGGTGGCATCCCGTTCTTCCCCCAGCGCGAACGCCGGGTGGATCTCGAGCTCGTCGAGACCCGCACCTTCAGCTCGAGCGTCGTCTACGTCCGCTACCGTGTGGCGCGCCAGCTCGGTAGTGTTGGCCGATGAACGTTCGGCGCGTGATCGTCGATCATGTGCTCTTCGTCGTGGCGGACCTGGACGCGAGCCGACGGCTGTATACGGCGGCCCTCGCCCCCCTCGGCTACGAAGAACTCTACGTTCAGGAGGACTGTGTCTCCTACGGGGCCGAGGATCTGGACGATTTCACGATCTGTGAGGGGGAGCCCGTGACCACGGCGGCTCATGTTGCGCTCTCCGCCGAAGGGAGGGAGCAGGTCGACGCGTTCTTCGAGGCCGCGATCGCGAACGGGGCCACGATCCGGGGCGAGCCCGGCGTGTGGACCCAGTACTCCGAGCAGTACTACGCCGCATTCGTGAACGACCTGCATCACAACAACGTCGAGGCCGTGTGGCATGCCCCCGACCCGGTGATCGACGCGCCTCACCGTCCCGGGGTCCCTTGATCCTCACGATGGAGGCCGGGCCCACGGCGTCCACCGTTCGAGTCGAGGCTGAGCCAACGATTCGATAGGCTCACGCGCATGTCTGCCTCGAGCGATCCAGCCATGCCACCACCCCCAGCCACCTCACAACCGGCCGCACGAACCGTCGACCTCTTCAAGGTCTACGGGGAAGGGGATGCGGCGGTCGAGGCCCTGAGGGGCGTCACGATCGACTTCGCGCCCGGCGAGTACACCGCGATCATGGGACCGTCCGGATCGGGGAAGTCGACCCTGCTGCACTGCGTGGCGGGCCTCGACACGCCGTCGTCGGGTCAGGTCTTCGTGAACGAGGTCGACCTCACCACGTTGTCCGAGAAGGAGCTCACCCTGCTTCGCCGTGACCGCGTCGGGTTCATCTTCCAAGCCTTCAACCTCGTGCCCACCCTGTCGGCGGCCGAGAACATCACGCTGCCCCTCGACATCGCCGGTGCCGACGTCGACCGCGAGTGGTTCGATCAGGTGATCGACAGGATCGGCCTTGCGGATCGGCTCGGTCATCGGCCGAGCGAGCTGTCAGGAGGTCAGCAGCAGCGGGTCGCCGGCGCGCGCGCGCTCGTGAGCCGGCCAGCGATCGTGTTCGCCGACGAGCCGACGGGCAACCTCGACTCGAAGTCGGGCGCCGAGCTGCTGTCGTTCCTGCGTGAGGCGGTGACCGAGCACGGCCAGACGATCGTGATGGTCACCCATGACGCGGTGGCGGCCAGCCACGCCGACCGTGTGGTGTTCCTGGAGGACGGCGAGGTCGTCGACGAGATGCGCGATCCGACGCCGGACCGTGTACACGACCGTCTGAAGTCACTGGAGGGCTGACAGCCCGTGCTGCGCGCCACGCTAAAGAGCCTCGCGGCCAAGAAGCTCCGTCTCGTCATGACGGCGCTCTCCGTCGTGCTCGGCGTGGGCTTCGTCGCTGGGACGCTCGTGTTGACCGACACGATGAACCAGGCATTCGAGGAACTGTTCGAGACGGCGGCCGGCGCGTCCGACGTCACGGTGCGTTCCACCACCGCCTTCCAGTCGGAGCAGGGTGGACCCGGAGGCGGTAGCGGCGAACAGGATCGCCCTCCCATGCCGGCGTCGATCCTCGACGACGTGCTCGCCGTGGACGGCGTGGAGACGGCGTCCGGCGACGTCCAGGGGTACGCTCAGATCGTCGACCCTGTCACCGATGAGGCGATCGGTGGGCTCGGGCCCCCCACGATCGGTACGAACTGGAGTCCGCTCGGCGAGGGGATCGTCACGATTCGCGAGGGAGTCGAGCCCACGGGCGCCGACGAGGTCGTGATCGACGCGGCGACGGCCAGGAGTCACGCCCTCGCCGTGGGCGATCGGGTGGAGATCCTGTTCCAGGGACCTCCCGGTGAGTACACGATCACCGGCATCGCTTCGTTCGGCGATGCCGACAACCTGGCCGGCGCCACGCTTGCGATCTTCGAGACGTCGCAAGCGCAGGAAGTCCTCGACAAGGTCGGCGAGTACGACGCCATCAGCGTCGTCGGAGCCGAGGGAGTGGCCGCGGCCGACCTCACCGGACGGATCCAGGTCGTCCTCCCCGAAGGTGTCGAGGCCGTGACGTCGGCGACGGTCGCCGACGAGCAGTCGCAGGCGCTCCAAGAGGGGCTCGGCTTCTTCAGGACGGCGCTGCTCGTGTTCGCGTTCATCGCCCTGTTCGTGGGCGCCTTTATCATCTTCAACACCTTCTCGATCATCGTGTCCCAGCGCACGAGGGAGTTGGCGTTGCTGAGAACGCTCGGGGCTTCCCGGCGTCAGGTACTCGTGTCCGTGATCGTCGAGGCCATGCTCGTCGGGTTCGTCGCGGCCGTGATCGGGATCTTCGCCGGGTTGCTGATCGCCGTCGGCCTGCAGGGTCTCCTCGGCGCGTTCGGCATCGACCTGCCGAGCACGTCGACGCAGGTGCTCCCACGCACGATCGTGGTCTCGCTCCTGATCGGCGTGGTCGTCACGACGATCGCGGCCATCGTTCCCGCAAGGCGCGCGGCGTCGGTCGCTCCGATCGAGGCCATGCGGGAAACCGCGGGCGAGCCCATCGGCGGATCGTCCCTGCGGCGCCGGTTCGTGATCGGGCTCATCGTCGTCGGACTGGGCGCCGCCGCCCTGGCGTCGGGGTTGTTCGGAGGTGGCACGAACGCGGGGTCCCTGGTCGGGCTCGGCGCGGCCGTCACCTTCATAGGCGTCGCGATCCTCTCGCCGCTCGCCGCGCGGCCGGTCGCCGGCGCGTTGGGCGCCCCGATCCGTCGCCTCTCCGTGCAGGGCAAGCTCGGTCGCGAGAACGCGATGCGCAATCCTCGCCGCACCGCCTCGACGGCCGCGGCCCTGATGATCGGGCTGGGCCTGGTGTCGATGGTGGCTATCCTGGCCGCCTCGCTGAGAGCCTCGTTCGATGCGGCCTTGACCGAGACGCTCAAGGCCGACTTCACCCTGACCACAAGCTCGTTCACGTCGTTCAGCCCCGAAGTGGCCGAGCGCCTGCGGGCGGTGCCCGAGGTCAGCGCCGTCGGCCCGTTCCGCGGCGCCGGCTTCCGGGTCAATGACACCACGGCGTTCGTCACCGCGACCGACCCGTCGACGCTCGACGACGTCGCCTCGATCGAGCTCATCGAGGGCTCGATCGAGTCACTCGATGAGCCCGACACGATCCTGGTGTACGAGGGCGTGGCCGAATCGAACGGGTGGGCGGTTGGTGACGTCGTCCCGGCGGCCTTCGGCTCCACGGGCGACGCACCGCTGACGATCGGAGGCATCTACGGCGAACAACGCCTCGTCGGCGAGTACCTCATCTCCATCGAGACCTACGAGACCTACTACTCGGAGCAGCTCGACGCATACGTACTGGTCAAGGGCGCCGACGGCGTGTCTGCGGCAAACACGAAGGCGGCGGTCGAGGAAGCAGTCGAGGAGTTCCGCAACGTCCAGGTTCAGGACCAGGCGGCGTTCCGGGAGCAGCAGGCGGGATTCATCAACCAGCTGCTCGGACTGGTGACGGCGCTGCTCATGATGGCCATCCTCATCGCGCTGTTCGGCATCGTGAACACCCTCGGGCTGTCCATCTTCGAACGGACGCGTGAGCTGGGACTTCTTCGGGCCGTCGGCATGAGTCGGCGACAGCTCAAACGGATGATCAGGTGGGAGGCAGTGCTCATCGCGGTGTTCGGCGGCGTGCTCGGCATGGTCATCGGACTGTTATTCGGACTGGCGCTGCAGCAGGCATTGTCTGATCAAGGCGTGACCGAGCTCGCCATCCCCGTCGGGCAGCTGATCAGCTATCTGGTGTTCGCGGGGCTCGCGGGTGTGCTGGCGGCGATCTGGCCGGCCAGGCGTGCCGCGAAGCTCAACGTGCTTGGAAGCGATCTCGTACGAGTGAGCCGGGGTCGCCCACGGCGACCGTATGATGCGGCCATGCCGAAGCTGACGCTGTCCGACGGCCACGAGGTCGAGCTACCCGAAGGGAGAGCCGGTCGGCGCCGTGCTGCCCGAAGGCGGCCGTCGCGGCCAGGGTCGACGGCGAGCTCAGAGACCTCTCGTTCGTTCCCTCGATCGACGGGAGCGTCGAGCCGGTCGAGCCCACATCGGACGACGGCCTGCACGTGCTGCGCCACTCCACCGCCCACGTGCTCGCCCAGGCGGTGTGCGATCTGTACCCGGGGACGCGCTACGCGATCGGTCCCGCCGTCGCCGACGGCTTCTACTACGACTTCGAGCTGCCGGAACCGCTCCACGAGGCCGACCTCGCCAAGATCGACCGGCGGATGCGCCAGATCATCAAGCGGAACCAGCCGTTCGTGCGCGAGGAGCTGTCGCGTGACGAGGCGCGGGAGCGCCTCGCGGACCAGCCGTTCAAGATCGAGATCATCGACGGTCTCGACGGGGAGGACGATGTCGAGGAGGCCGGCGGGGGCGACACCGTCTGCCTCTATCGCAACGAGGACTGGGCCGACCTGTGCATGGGGCCGCACGTCCCTCACACCGGAAAGCTCGGCGCGTTCAAGCTCACGAGCCTCGCCGGCGCCTACTGGCGCGGTGACGAGCTCCCGCCCGATGCTCACCCGGATCTACGGCACGGCCTGGGCGAGCCGGGACGACCTCGACGCCTACCTCGCAGCGCCTCGAGGAGGCCGAGCGGCGCGATCACCGCCGCCTGGGCGCCGATCTCGACCTGTTCTCGTTCCCCGAGGAGATCGGATCGGGGCTCGCGGTGTTCCATCCGCGCGGAGGCATCGTGCGCCGCCTGATGGAGGACTACTCGCGACAGCGCCACGAGGACGCCGGCTACGAGTTCGTCTACTCACCCGCACATCACGAAGGCGGAGCTGTTCGAGACGAGCGGGCACCTGACCTGGTTCGCCGAGGGCATGTTCCCGCCGATGGAGCTCGACGGCGGGGCGGAGTACTACCTCAAGCCGATGAACTGCCCGTTCCACATCCTGATCTACAAGAGCCGCACGCGCAGCTACCGCGAGCTGCCGCTGCGGATGTTCGAGTTCGGGACGGTCTACCGCTACGAGAAGTCCGGGCGTCGTGCACGGGCTCACCAGGGTTCGCGGCCTGACGATGGACGACGCCCACATCTTCACCACGAAGGAGCAGATGGGGGAGGAGCTCGCGTCGCTCCTCATGTTCGTGCTCGATCTGTTGCGCGACTACGGCCTCGACGACTTCTACCTGGAACTGTCGACGCGTCCCGAGGACAAGGCGGTCGGCGGCGAGGAGGAGTGGGCGGAGGCGACCGAGGCGCTGCGACTGGCGGCCGAGGGCGATGGACCTCGAGCTCGTCATGGATCGAGGGCGGCGGCGCGTTCTACGGGCCGAAGATCAGCGTGCAGGCCCGTGACGCGATCGGTCGGACCTGGCAGATGTCGACGATCCAGGTCGACTTCCAGCTGCCGCAGCGGTTCGACCTGCACTACGCGGCCGACGACGGCGAGCGCCATCGGCCGATCATGATCCACCGGGCCCTGTTCGGTTCGATCGAGCGATTCTTCGGCGTCCTCACCGAGCACTACGCGGGCGCCTTCCCGTCGTGGCTGGCCCCAGAGCAGCTGCGATTCGTGCCGGTGGCCGATCGGCACGCGGATCGGTGCCACGAGCTGGCCGTGGCGGCCGCATCGGCGGGGCTTCGTGCGCACGTCGACGACTCCAAGGAGAGCGTCGGCAAGAAGATCCGTGCCGCGCAGCTCATGAAGGTGCCCTACACGCTCGTCGTGGGCGATCAAGGAGCTCGAGGCCGGGGACCTACACGGTGCGGGACCGATGCGGGGGCCGAGACCGAAGGGGTCGCCGTTCGATCGCATCGTCGAGGCGCTCGCCGAGGAAGCCCGGCTGCGGTCGCTCGAACAGACGGACTTCGGGACCTGACGTGGCCGAGCCGCTCTGGAGCCCGTGGCGGATGCAGTACATCCAGGCTGCCAAGGAGGACGGGCGCGACGAGGCCTGCATCTTCTGCGCGATCGGAGACGGGGCCGAGACCGATCGGGTCCTGGCCCGCGAGCCGCTCGCCTACGTCGTGCTCAACAAGTTCCCCTACAACCCCGGGCACCTGCTCGTGGTGCCGGCACGCCACGTCGGCGAGATCGAGGACGTCACCGCCGAGGAGAACGCCGAGATGCAGTCGCTGCTCCAGCGCTCGATCGCGGCGCTGAAGTCCGAGGCCGAACCCCACGGGTTCAACGTCGGGATGAACCTCGGGTCGAATCGCCGGCGCCGGCATCCCCGATCACCTGCACTGGCACATCGTCCCGCGGTGGAGCGGCGACACGAACTACATGCCGGTGGTGGGGGAGACTCGGGTGCTGCCCGAGCTGCTCGCCGACACCTACCGCCGCCTCGCCCCGAGGTTCGAGGGATGATCGCGGCCGCTACCGCCGGTGCGACTCCTCGCGCTCCTGCTGGTAGGCGTCGATGACCTTCTGGGCGAGGTGCTGCGGCATCTCCTCGTAGTGACTGAACGTCATCGAGAATGCCCCGCGGCCCCCCGTCATCGAGCGCAGGTCGATCACGTACCGCGCGACCTCTGCCTGCGGCACCGTGGCATGGATCACCGCCTTGCCGCCGCCGGCCTGGTCCATGCCGGCGATCTTGCCTCGTTTCGCGTTCAGGTCGCCCATGACGTCGCCCGTGTAGGCGTCGGGCACGGTCACCTCGAGGTCGACCACCGGCTCCAGCAGCGCGATTCCCGCCTGCTCGGCCGCGTCCTTGATCGCCAACGAGCCCGCGATCTGGAAGGCCATGTCGGATGAGTCCACGGTGTGCGCCTTGCCGTCGACCAGCGTGACCTTGACATCGACCATCGGATTGCCGCTGAGGACCCCTTCGGCCATCGTCCTCACGATGCCCTTCTCTATCGACGGGATGAACTGGTTCGGGATCGCGCCGCCGAAGATCCTGTCCTCGTACACGAACCCCTCGCCTCGCGTCGTCGGTTCGACCTCGATGTTGCAGACGGCGTACTGGCCGTGTCCGCCCGACTGTTTCACGTGGCGGCCCAAGCCCTTGGCCTTGGCGCGGAACGTCTCGCGGAACGCGATCTTGGCCGGAGCGGTCACGACCTCGACGCCGTACTTGCGGTTCAGGCGGGCGACCATGACGTCGAGGTGGGCCTCGCCCATCCCGTGCATGACGGTCTCGTGCGTCTCCTCGTTGCGCGTGACCCGCAGGGTCGGGTCCTCCTCACGCAGCCGCGCGAGGCCCGGTGGCGAGCTTGTCTTCGTCGCCCTTGGTCTTGGGGGCGATCGCGTAGGCCAGGAGCGGATCGGGGAGCGGGACGGCGGGCACCTGCACCGGATCGTCCTTGGGGCTCAGCGTGTCGCCCGTGTGCGTCTGCGCCAGCTTGGCCACCGCCCCGATGTCGCCCGCCGCGACCTCCGACACCGACTCGTGATCCTTGCCGACCTGGGTGAAGAGCTGTCCGACGCGCTCGTCGGTGTCCTGGGTGGCGTTGTGGATGCTGGTGTCCGGGCGCACCCGACCGCTGAAGACCCGGAACATCGTGATGTGCCCGACGAACGGATCCGAGAGGGTCTTGAACACGAAGGCGCATTGGGCGCCGTCGGGATCGCACGGCCGCTCGGATTCGCCTCCCTTGCCCTCGACCGTGACGGGCGGGCGGTCGAGGGGCGACGGGAACTCCTCCACGATGAAGTCGAGGAGGCGGTCGATGCCGATCGCGGCAGAGGCCGAGCCCAGGATCACCGGGGCGAGCCGGGCTCGGGCGAACCCGTCCTTCGCACCCGACACGATGTGCTCTTCGGGGAGCGTTCCCTCCTCGAGGTATTCCTCGATCAGGGCGTCGTCGGACTCCGCGACGGCCTCGATCAGCTTCTCGCGGGCCGGATCGGCCAGCTCGTGGATCTCGTCGGGCCAGTCGGATTCCTCGGCGTGGGGACCGTCCGGGTAGAGATCGGCCTTCTCGTGCAGCAGATCGGCGACCCCTCGGAACTCATGCTCCAGGCCGATCGGCAGCTCGAACGGCGCCACCTGATTGCCGAATGCTCCCACGAGCTGTTGCAGAGTGGCGTTGAAGTCGGCCCGCTCTCGGTCGAGCTTGTTGACGAAGATGGCCCGGGGCAGGCCTTCCTCGACGGCGAGCTCCCATGCCGCCTCGGTCTGAACCTCGACGCCGTCGAGCGCCGACACGACCACGATCACGGCGTCGACCGCCCGGATCGCCGACCTGAGGTCGCCGACGAAGTCGGCGTAGCCGGGGGCGTCGAGGACGTTGATCTTCGCGCCCTTCCACTCCACGGGTGCGATCGACAGCGATACCGAGATGCTCTTGCGCTGTTCATCCGGGTCATGGTCGGAGACGGTGGTGCCGTCCTCCACGGTCCCCATCCGCGTGATGGCGCCGGACGTGAAGAGCATGGACTCCAACAGTGTGGTCTTCCCCGCGCCGCCGTGGCCGACCAGCAAGACGTTGCGGATGTCCTTCGCGTCGTAGGTCTTCAAGGGGGCACCAACTCCTTTGCGCGAGAGGTAGGCATCCTACTCAAGTTGCTAGGCTCGCGCGGACGCCATGGCGCGCATGCAACGACTCCAGATCCGGTTCCAGCGGCAGCCACCCGGCACGGCCATCACCCGTTCGATCCTGATCGGCGGAGGGGTGGCGTCGGGAGCTGCAGCATGGCTCGTCGTGGCCCGGGAGCCTCGGGCGGCGGGCGTCCTGGCGGCCGTGTCCGGCCTGCTCCTGCTGGTGGGCGGTAACCGCGCGAACCACGGTGCGGGGGGTCCAACGGACCGCATGCTCGACGATCTCCTCGACCGCCTCTGGGACGGAACGGTGCTCGCCGCCATCACCTGGGCCTCGTACGACGAAGCCCCGTCGGTCGCCACGGCCGCGGTCGTAGCCCTGTCGCTCAGCTTCCTGTCGTCATACGTCCGGGCCAGGGCGGCCTCACTCGGTTACTCCGTGGAGGAGAGCCACGTCACGCGTGGTGTCCGGTATGGGCTGGTGTCGGTCGGACTCGTGTTCGGCTGGCTCGAGTGGACGCTTTGGCTCGCGGCCGCGCTGTCGGCGCTCGCCGTCGCCGTGAGGACCACCCAGGTGATCCGGGAGGAGCGGGCGTGAGTCGCGACGCTGCGCTCGATCCCGAGTCGACGCCTGAGGCTCGGTCCGAAACCACGCGCGAGACCATCGCGTTTCACGGCTACCGGTTGGCGCAGTGGCTCGGGCGGCACCTGCCCGAGCACACGGGACTGATGGTCTTCCGGTGGCTGGGAAAGCTCGCGTACGCGACGGCGACGACGACGCGGGCCACGGTCGCCGAGAATCAGGCGAGGGTGCTGGGGCGCCCGCCCGAGGACCCACTGGTCGAGGCGTCGACCCGCGAGGCCTTCGACCGCTACGCGCGATATTGGTACGACACCTTCCATGTCACCAGCCTGCCGCGGCAGGAGTTCATCGAGCGGTTCGAGTCCACCGGAGCCGAGCACCTCGTCCGGGCGCGGGAGGAGGGCACCGGAGTGATCGTGGCCATGCCACACATCGGGAACTGGGACGCGGCGTCGGCGTGGCTGGGGACGATCGATATCCCTCGGATCGCCGTGAGCGAGGAGCTGCGTCCCCGGCGACTCTACGAGCTCTTCGTGGCGCACAGAGAGTCGCTCGGCATGGAGGTGGTCGGGACCGGATCGCCGCGGGTGGGGAGCCGGCTTCGATCCGCCCTGGCGGACAATCAGCTCGTGGCGCTGGTGGCAGATCGCGACCTGTCGGGCCGAGGCCTCGAGGTGGAGATGTTCGGGGCCCCACGTCGACTCCCCGCAGGGCCGGCGCTCCTGTCGCTGAGCACGGGCGCCCCGCTGACGGCCGCCGCCACGTACCAGACCGATCGGGGATGGCACTGCGTCATCACACCTCCGCTCACCATCGAGGAGACCGGCGACCGCAGGACCGACGTCATGGCGCTTACCCGCAGGCTCGCGGAGGAGTTCGAGGCGCTCATCGCCGCCGCGCCGTCGGACTGGCACGTCTTCCAGCCGGCTTGGGACCAGTGAGGATCGCACTCGTGTGCCCGTACGCCTGGGACGACCCGGGCGGGGTGCAGGTGCACGTGAACGAGCTCGGGGCGCATCTGCTCGAGCTTGGCCACGACGTCATGGGCCTGGCCCCCACGCGGCGGCGGCCGGCGCCGGAGTGGATGCACGGGGTCGGACGCCCGGTCGACGTGCCGTACAACGGGTCGGTCGCGCCGATCGATCCGCGTCCGTGGTCGATGCGGGCCGTGCGGCGGCGCTTGTCGGCCTTCGGCCCCGCCGTGGTCCATGTCCATGAACCACTGACCCCGAGCACCTCGATGTGGGCGACGTTGGTCTCCGAGGCGCCCGTCGTTGCGACCTTCCATTCGGGCGCGGAGCGATCGCGTCTGTACGACGTGGCGGCTCCGGCGTTGCGCCACGTGGCGCGCCGGATCTCGGTGCGGGTCGCCGTGTCGGAACGAGCGGCAGCGTTCGCGCGCGCCCGCCTCGGAGGGACCTACGCGATCGTCCCGAACGGGACCGACACACGGCGATTCGCCGACGCGAACCCGGCGGAGCTGGAACCCGGGCGCACGCTCCTGTTCGTCGGCCGGCTCGACGCGCGCAAGGGGTTTCCCGTCGCGGTCGAGGCCTTCGGACGACTTGCCGCGGATCGATCCGACCTCCGGCTGCTGGTCGCCGGGGACGGTCCCGAGCGTTCGGCCGTGGATGCGCTGCCTCCGGCCGTTGCCGGACGTGTGCGGTTGCTCGGCAACGTTCCCAGCGCCGAGCTCCCTCCCTTTCATGCCGCATGCGACGTCTACGTCGGCACGGCGGTGGGCGGCGAGAGCTTCGGGATGGTGTTGGTCGAGGCCATGGCGGCCGGCCTCCCCGTCGTCGCGAGCGATATCGGAGGCTATGACGAGGTCGTACGTAACGGCGTCGACGGCCTGCTGGTCTCGCCGCGCGATGCCACAGAAGTGGCCGAGGCGGTCGCGCGGATCCTGGACGACGATGCACTCGCGCAGCGGCTCCGGGCCGGTGGCCTCGAGCGAGCGGCCTCGTTCGACTGGCGGACCGTCGGCGCTCGGCTCCTCGAGATCTACGGGGAGGCCGTCGACACGGTACCCCGCTCGTTACGATAGGCGCGTGTCCCCGATCTGGATCGTCCTCGCGGCGCTCGTCCTCCTGATCCTCGCCGCCATCGTCATGTACAACCGGCTCGTGTCGTTGCGCACGCGCGTCGACAACGGCTGGTCCCAGATCGACGTTCAGTTGCGACGCCGCTACGACCTGATCCCCAACCTCATCGAAACGGTCAAGGGATATGCGGCGCACGAGCGAACCCTGTTCGAGGAGGTCACGCGGGCGCGGGCGAGGGGGATCGACGCGACGGGGCTCGGTGATCAGGCCAGTGCCGAGAACTCCATCACGGCCGTGACCCGCCAGTTGCTGATGGTGGCCGAAGCCTACCCCGAGCTCAAGGCGGACACCCAGTTCCTCGCTCTCCAGGAGGAGCTCACCGGCACCGAGTCGAAGATCGCCTACGCGCGACAGTTCTACAACGATCAGGTGATGCGGCTGAACCGGATGATCGCGTCCGTCCCGACGAACCTGGTGGCCAAGGCCTTCGGCTTCACCGAGCGGGAGTTCTTCAACATCGACGACCCGATCCGCGGTCCCGTGCAGGTGAACCTGTAGCCGTGTACGAGGAGATCGCGGCGAACAAGCGGCGCACGTACCTGCTGATCGCGGGCGCGTTCGTGTTCCTCGCCGTCATCGGGCTCGCTATCGGAGTGATCTTCAAATTCGGACCGTGGGGACTCGTCGTCGCGCTCGCGCTCGCCGTCGCGATGTCGATCGGCTCCTACGTCTATGGCGATCGCCTCGTGCTGGCGTCCACCCGCGCGCGCGAGGTCTCGCCGAAGGAGGAGCCCCGTTTGCACAACATCGTCGAGGGGCTGTCGATCGCGGCGGGCATCCCCAAGCCGCGCGTCTACGTGGTGCCGGAGCTGGCGCCCAACGCGTACGCCACGGGACGCGACCCCGAGCATGCCTCGGTCGCCGTCACGCAGGGCTTGTTGGACGTCATGGATCGCATCGAGCTCGAGGGCGTGATCGGGCACGAGCTCGCGCACGTTCTCGACCGCGACATCCTCGTCGGCACGGTCGTGGCCACGACCGTGGGCGCTGCGGTGATGCTGTCGGAGTTCTTCATGCGCTCGTTCCTGTGGGGCGGGTTCCGCGGGCGCCGGGGAGGTGACTCCGGTGGCGGGGCCGTCTCCGCCATGATCTTCGCCGCCGGGTTCCTCCTGATGGCGCTGGCTCCCCTGGCAGGCCGGGCGATCAAGTTGTCCGTCTCCCGGAACCGCGAGTACCTGGCCGACGCTCAGGGGGTGATGCTCACCCGGTATCCGCCCGGATTGATCGGCGCGCTGCGCAAGTTGGAGGCGGCGCCCACGGCGATGCACTCGGCGAACAACGCCACGGGGCATCTGTGGCTGAATCAGCCGTCGCGGATCGAGGGCGAGAAGATGGGATCGATGGAGCGGCTGTTCGCCACACACCCTCCGATCGCCGAGCGGATCCGACGCCTCGAAGAGATGTGACGATCCGGCCGGGCCGTGCTCGGCGGTACACTCGATCCACTACTACGACCACAATCGGCTCGTTGCGAGGAGGGGTATCGTGGATCGCGAGACCGGCACGTTTCGGGTGAAGTCGGGGCTGGCGGAGATGCTCAAGGGCGGCGTCATCATGGACGTCACCACCGCCGCGGAAGCGAAGATCGCGGAGGACGCCGGCGCCTGCGCCGTGATGGCGCTCGAGCGGGTCCCGGCCGACATCCGGCGCGACGGTGGCGTGGCGCGGATGGCCGACGCGACGAAGATCGAAGAGATCCAGCAGGCGGTCACGATCCCGGTCATGGCCAAGGCACGGATCGGGCACTTCGTGGAGGCGCAGATCCTCGAGTCGCTCGGCGTCGACTACGTCGACGAGTCCGAGGTCCTCACCCCGGCCGACGAGGAGTTCCACATCGACAAGTGGGCCTTCACGGTCCCGTTCGTGTGCGGGGCCCGCAACCTGGGAGAGGCTCTGCGCCGGATCGCCGAAGGTGCCGCGATGATCCGAACGAAGGGCGAGGCCGGGACGGGAAACGTCGTCGAGGCGGTGCGGCACGAGCGCGCGATCCTGCGCGAGATCGCCGAGGTCACCACCCTTCGTCCCGAGCAGTACGTCACGAAGGCCAAGGAGATCGGCGCCCCGGTCGAGCTGGTCCGGATGGTGGCCGATCTCGGACACCTGCCGGTCGTGAACTTCTCCGCTGGCGGGATCGCCACGCCGGCGGACGCGGCGCTGATGATGCAGCTTGGCGTCGACGGTGTGTTCGTCGGTTCGGGCATCTTCAAGTCGGAGGACCCGGCGACGATGGCTCGTGCGATCGTCGAGGCGACGACGCACTTCGACGACGCCGACGTGCTCGCCAAGGTGTCGCACGGGCTGGGCGACCCGATGGCCGGCCTCGAGATCGATCGGCTCGAGACACGGCTGCAGGAGCGCGGCTGGTAGTCATGGCCTCGGCGAGGCGTCCCCGATGAAGGCCGGCGTCCTCGCCCTGCAGGGTGACTTCCGCGAGCACGCCAGGATGCTCGACGAGGCGGGCGCCATCGCTGTCGAGATACGCACCCCAGAGCAGCTCGCCGGCGTGGATGCCCTCGTGCTGCCGGGGGGCGAATCCACGACGATCGGCAAGCTGGCCCGGCGCTACGGCCTCGTCGAGCCGATCCGTGAACGGGCCGCCGCGGGGATGCCGATCCTGGGCACGTGCGCGGGCATGATCGTGCTGGCGTCGCGGGTCAAGGGCGGAGATCCTCTGTTGGGGCTGATGGATATCGGCGTGCGGCGCAACGCGTACGGCCGCCAGGTCGATTCGTTCGAAACCGACCTGACCGTCGAGGGGATCGGGTCGGTTCGCGGGGTATTCATCCGCGCCCCGCGGATCACCGACGTGGGCGAGGGCGTACGCGTGCTCGCAGAGCACGAGGGCACGCCGGTCGTCCTCGAGCAGGGGAATCTCTTGGTCGCCTCGTTCCATCCCGAACTCGTCGGCGAGACCGCCCTGCACGAGTACCTGTTGTCGAAGATGCCGAGGTAGGTGAGGACCGTGTCCGGACACTCCAAGTGGGCCACGATCAAGCGCAAGAAACAGGCGACCGACGCCAAGCGCTCGAATATGTACGCGAAGCTGCTGCGCGCCGTCGAGGTGGCGGCGCGGGAGGGCGGCGGCAACGTTGACGCGAACATGACGCTCGCGTCCGCCGTGGAGAAGGCGAAGAGCTTCTCGGTCCCCAACGACAACATCGAGCGAGCGATCAAGCGTGGGTCCGGCGAGCTCTCCGACGGCGCCCACTACGACGAGCTCTTCTACGAGGGGTATGCGGCCGGAGGTATCGCGCTGCTGGTCGAGGTCCTGACCGACAACCGCAACCGCACCGGTCAGGAGATCAAGCACGCCTTCACGCGCAACGCGGGGAACCTCGGCGAACAGGGCAGCGTCGCCTGGCAATTCACCCGCAAGGGTGTGCTCGTTGTCGAGAAGTCGGTGGCCCCCGACGAGGAGCGCCTGCTGGAACTCGCCCTCGAGGGAGGTGCCGAGGACCTGCGCGACTCCGAGAGCTCGTGGGACATCATCACCGATCCGGCCGATTTCACGGCCGTTCGCCAGGCGCTGAAGTCGGCCGGCGTCGAGGTCTTCTCCGCCGAGCTGTCGATGGTTCCGCAGTCGTCGATACCGGTCGAGGGGGGGGAGGCGAAGCAGGTGCTGAACCTGATCGAGGCGCTCGAAGACCTCGAGGACGTCCAGAACGTCTATGCGAACTTCGACATCCCCGAAGAGGTCATGGCCGCGCTCTGAGGCGAGGCCGGTCGTTGCCCGAGGGTGCGGGTCCCCTTAGACTCTAGCGAACTGATGTTCGATTCCAGCGTGTTGGGTGTGGATCCGGGGGTGGCCCGGTGTGGGCTGGCGGTGCTCGCCCGCCGGGGGTCGTCGACGCGTCTCGTGTGGGCCGACACCGTGCGGACGCCGTCGGGGATGGCGGAATCTGAGCGACTGCGTCGCCTGGCCGACGCGATGCGGGAGGTCATCGTCGTTCACGAGCCCTCGGCCGTGGCGCTGGAGCGCGTGGCGTTCAACCGCAACACCGTCAGTGCCCTCACGGTCGCGCGCGCCACCGGAGCCGTGATGGTCGTTGCCGCCGAGGCCGGGCTCGACGTCGCCGAATACAGTCCGAGCGAGGTGAAGAGCGCCGTCACGGGTCTGGGCAACGCCGACAAGGGTCAGGTGCGCGACGCCTTGATCAGGGTTCACGGGCTCGAGGGGGTTCCGGACCAGCCCGACGCCGCCGACGCTGTGGCGGTCGCGGTCACGCACATGGCCGGCGCCGGACTCCGGGCGGCCGCCGCGCGTGCGGGGGTCCGATGATCGCGTTCCTGGACGGAGAGGTGGTGAGCAAGGCCGGCACGCGTGTGGTGATCGACGTGGGCGGAGTGGGGTACGAGGCCATGGTGCCGACGTCGGTGCTCGCCGCGCTCCCCGCCGTGGGGCGCCGCGCCCGGATCCACATCCGGATGGTCGTGCGTGACGACGCGATGACCTTGTACGGGTTCTCGACGCCGGACGAACGGGCGCTCTTCGATCTGTTGACCGGCGTCTCCGGTGTCGGCCCGAAGGTGGCTCTGTCCTTCCTATCGGCGATGACGCCGGATGCGATCAGACGCGCCGTGGTGCAAGGAGACGCCGACGCGCTCACCGTCGTGCCCGGCGTCGGCAAGAAGGTGGCCCAGCGGGTAGTGCTCGACCTTCGCGACACGCTCGGAGCGGAGGGCGAGGCGATGGGGGAGGGTGTCATCGTCGACGTAAGGGAGGCGCTGCTCGCACTCGGGGTCACGCCGCAGGAGGCGAGCGAGGCGCTCTCGGGCGTCGAGGCGGAGGATCGCGAGACCGAGGATCTGCTGCGCGAGGCCTTGCAGAAGGTGGGGCGGTGATGGACGACGATCGCCTGATCGAGGCCGCCGTCGTCGACCCCGAGGACCGGGAGTTCGACGTCGCCTTGCGGCCCAGAGCGTTGGGGGAGTTCGTCGGCCAGGAACGCGTGAAGGAACAGCTCGTGCTCCTGATCGACGGGGCGCGCCAGCGCGACGAGCCGGTGGATCATCTCCTATTCAGCGGTCCGCCCGGTCTCGGGAAGACCACCCTGGCCCAGATCGTCGCCCACGAGATGGAGGCGGGGTTCCAGCTCACCAGCGGGCCCGCGCTCGACCGGCCGAGCGACCTGGCGGCCATCCTCACGAACCTCGGCGACGGCGACGTGTTGTTCGTCGACGAGATCCACCGCATGCCCCGCCCCGTCGAGGAGATGCTGTACCCGGCCCTTGAGGACTTCCGGCTCGACGTGATGCTCGGCAAGGGCCCGACCGCGCGGTCGATCCGGCTCGATCTGCCCCGGTTCACGCTGGTGGGCGCCACGACGCGCCCCGGCAGGATCACCCTTCCGCTGCGCGAGCGGTTCGGGTTCTCGCCTCGGCTCGACTATTACCCGGTCGATGACCTGGCGAAGATCGTGGGTCGGTCGGCCGGCATCCTGGCCGTATCGACCGACGAGGAGGGGTCGCTCGAGATCGCCCGACGTTCCCGTGGCACCCCGCGGATCGCCAACCGGCTCCTGCGCCGCGTCCGAGACTTCGCCGAGGTTCGTCACGACGGCGCGATCACGAGCGATATCGCCCGGCGAGGTCTCGAGGTGTTCGAGGTGGACGAGGAGGGACTCGACCGCCTCGACCACGCCATCCTGTCGTCGATCGTCACCAAGTTCGGCGGAGGCCCGGTGGGTCTGTCCACCTTGTCCGCCGCGGTGGGGGAGGAGACCGACACGGTGGAGGACGTCGTCGAGCCGTACCTGCTGCAGCTGGGGTTCCTGCAGCGGACCCCGCGCGGGCGGGTGGCCACGGCGCGCGCGTACGCGCACCTGGGCGTGGAGGCTCCCGGCACGCTCCCGTTCTGAGGTCGGGGCGGTAGACTCGCCGGACCGAATCCGCCGAGAGAAGGTCTGAGCATGCTCGACGTCATCGCACAATCCAGCGGGAACTCCTACGCGGCGCTCGCGCCGTTGCTGTTGATGGGCGGCCTGTTCTACCTGTTGCTCATCCGTCCCCAGCAGAAGCGGCAACGCGCCCAGCGACAGATGATCGCCGAGGTCGAGGTGGGCGACGAGATCGTCACCACGGGAGGCATCTTCGCGATCGTCACCGAGATCGACGAGGATGAGGGGACGATCACGGCCCAGGTGGCGGCCGGCGTCGAGATCCGTCTCGTCCGCGCGGCGATCGCCCGCAGGCTCGTCGAGGAGTACGACGACGTGGACGACGAGCCCCAGGACGGCGCCGATCCAGGGCCAGTGAGCGACGAGACCGCCGGCCCGCCGCCCGACGAGTCGGCCGGCGTCACACTCGAGCAGGTTCAGGCCAACGACGAGCTCTCGCTCTACATCTCGAGCGCCGATCGGGTGATGGGCGCCATGGGCTACACCGAGCACGGGTTCCGCCACGCGAACCTGGTCGCCAAGATCTCCCTGCAGGTGCTCACGCGGCTGGGGTTCACCGAGCGGGAGGCGACCCTCGGGGCGGTCGCCGGCTACCTGCACGACGTCGGCAACGCCCTGGCCCGCGACGCGCACGGTCAAACCGGCGCCCTCCTCGTGTACCACGCCCTGCGCGACGAGGTGCCCGGGCCCGACCTGATGCCCATCCTGGCCGCGATCGCGAACCATGAAGAGACCGAGGGAGTGGCGGTCTCACCCGTGTCGGCTGCCGTCATCCTCGCCGACAAGTCCGATGTCCATCGCAGTCGCGTTCGCACCACCGGCCGGGTTGCCGACGACATCCACGACCGCGTCAACCATGCCGTCGAACAGTCCTTCCTGCGGGTAGACTCCGATGCCCGCACGGTGAGCCTCGAACTCACCATCGACCCGCGGATCAGCCAGATCATGGAGTACTTCGAGATCTTCCTCGGACGCATGCAGATGTGCCGCCACGCGGCCGAATGCCTCGATGCCAGGTTCCGCCTGGAGATCAACGGGGCGGAGGTGGCGTGAAGCGAACCCGCGGCCTATGGGCCTCCACCCTCATCGTGAGCGCGCTCGCGCTCGCATCCCTGGTCGGCCTGGTGACCGGCCGCCTGTCGCCGACGTTGGGACTCGACCTGGAGGGCGGCGTGTCGGTGATCCTGTCGGCGCCCGACGGCACTCCCGAGGACGTGATGCAGCAGGCGCTCGAGAACATCCGCAACCGCGTGGATGCGTTCGGTGTGGGCGAGCCCGACATCGTGTTGTCGGGCACGACGATCGAGATCCAGATCCCCGGTCTCGCGCGCGGGTCGATCGAGGAGCGGGACAAGGTGCAGTCGTGCCTCGTCGACGCCGATGGCACGAACTTCGGTTGCGCGCCGGACGACACCCAGGCTCAGGCAGCGCTGGACGAACTCGTGGTCGAGTCGCGTCCCGCCGGGGCCTGCGTGGTGGATCGCGACGGCGAGCAGCTGGCCTGCTACGGGAGCCGCGAAGAGGCCGCGGCGTCGCTGGCCGCGATCCAGGTGACGGCGAAGGACGCGAGCTCGTCGGCTTCGCCGTCGGCGAGCCCATCGGGCTCGACGACGCCCGAGCCCGGCCCCGACCTGGCGCAGGGGGAACACTGTCTCACCGACCCCGCCGGAAGCGAACTCGCGTGCTACCCCGACGAGGCGGCTGCCCTCGACGCTCAGGCAGGCCTCGACGTCCAGGTGACCGAACGGACCTACTGCGTGACCGACGCGGGTGGGGCCGCTCCCGAGGCGGACGCGAGCGCCACGCCGGCACCGTCGCCGTCCGCGACCCCGAGCGCTTCGGTCTCACCCTCCGCGAGCCCCACCCCTGAGCCGAGCGCGTACTCCGCGCTGGACACCCAGGGTGCCGAGCCGCTGCCGTGCGGTCTTTCGTCTCAGGAGCAGGCGGACACCGCCCTGGACGCTATCGAGGTGGCTCCCTTCACGGTGCAGTACTGCGTCGTGAGCTCGGCGGGCGAGGACCTGGGGTGCTACGTGTCGCCGGAGGAGGCGGACCGTCGCCAGCGCGAGACGGGACAGGAGCGGTTGTTGGCAGTCATCGGACAGACCGCGCGGCTCGAGCAGCGCAACGTCGTCGCGATCGTGCCTCCCGACGACCCCTCGTATGCGTCGGTGCCGCTCACGTGTGGGACCGCGGCCGAGCGCGCCACCAAGGAATGCCGGTTCGCCGCACTCGAGGACCAAGAGGTCGTCTACGGCGACGAGTCGGGTCTGAAGTACCGGCTGGGGCCGGTGGTCATCAGCGGAAGCGACATCAAGGAAGCCACGGCCGTGCTCAGCGGAGGGGGTACGAACCAGATCGCGACGGAGTGGACCGTGGCGTTCGAGCTGAACGGCGAGGGTGCGGATCGCTTCGCCGAGGCCACGACGATCGCCGTGTCGGCCCCGCCGCCCCAGAACCAGATCGCTATCGTGGTCGACCGCGAGGTGATCTCGGCGCCGGTGGTCCAGAGCCCGATCACGGGGGGCTCGGGCGTCATATCTGGCGGATTCGCCGAACAGGATTCCAAGGACCTCGCCACGGTGCTGAACTCGGGCGCCCTGCCGGTCGAGCTCACACGGCAGTCCGTGCAGACCGTCAGCCCGACCCTCGGCAAGGAGTCGCTCCAGCAAGGCATCGCGGCCGGGATCGCGGGGCTGATCCTGGTGATGTTGTACCTGCTCTTCTACTACCGGCTGCTCGGCGTCGTCGCATGGTTCGGGATGATGATCTGGGCCCTGCTGGCGCTGGCCCTCGTGTCGATCGCCGGTGCGCAGTTCGGGTTCGCGCTCACCCTGGCCGGCGTGGCCGGCCTGGTCATCTCGCTCGGCGTGACGGCCGACTCCTACATCGTCTTCTTCGAACGATTGAAGGACGAGGTACGCTCGGGTCGTTCGGCCCGCTCGGCCGTCCAGCCCGCGTTCGCCCGTTCCTACCGCACGATCGTCGCGGCCGACATGGTCACCGCGATCGCGGCCGTCGTCTTGTTCGTGACGGCCGTCAGCTCGGTCCGGGGGTTCGCGGCGACCCTGGGCGTCGCGACGTTGCTCGACCTGTTCGTCGTCTACTTCTTCAAGCGGCCCACCGTGTTCCTCATCGCTCGGAATCGCCGACTGGTCGAGATGCGCGGCTTCGGCCTGCAGAGCGGGATCGCCGGCGACCAAGAGGACGCCGAGGGAGAGTCGGTATGAACTGGCGGCGGATCTCCGACACGTACCGAGGTCACGTGATCCCTCACGTCCGCTTCATGGAGCGGGCTCGGTCGTGGTTCACGATCTCGGGGGTCCTCATCGCGATCTCGCTCATCGGTCTGTTCGCGCGCCAGCTCAATTTCTCCATCGATTTCGAAGGAGGAGCGCAGATCGCGTACAAGGTGGCGACACCGCTCACCGCCGAGGAGGTGTCGGCGACGATGGCCGACTTCGGTCGTGAGGACGCCCAGGTGCAGGTGATCGACGCCGACGTCGTGTCGATCCGGACCGAGAGCCTCGTGGGCGATACGGCGACCGACGGCCTGATCGATACCTTGGCCGAGCAGGCGGGCATCCAACGAACGGATGTCTCCGTCCAGGACATCGGGCCGACATGGGGCGAGGAGATCTCGCGCCAGGCCCTGTTCGGTCTCGTGATCGTCCTCGCCTGTATCTCCCTCTACATCGCCCTGCGCTTCGAGTGGAAGATGGCGATCGGCGCGGTCGTCGCGCTCGTGCACGACGTGGTGATCACGGCCGGCATCTACGCGCTCGTCGGGCGCGAGGTCACGCCCGAAACCGTGATCGCGATCCTCACGATCCTGGGGTTCTCGCTCTACGACACGGTCGTGATCTACGACAAGATCAAGGAGAACACCGAATCGACCGCGCTGATCGGGCGGCTCGGCTACGACGGGGTGGTCGACCTCTCGCTGAACCAGGTCCTGATGCGATCGGTCAATACGTCGCTCGTCGTGCTGCTGCCGATCCTGTCCCTGCTGCTCTTCGGTGGTGAGACCCTGAAGGACTTCGCGTTCGCGATGATCGATCGGGGTGGCCATCGGCGCGTACTCGTCGATCTTCCTGGCAGCTCCGCTGTTGCCCGGTGCTGAAGGGGCGGGAGCCGCGGTTCCGCCAGATGGAGGCCCGGCGCACGGCCCGCGAGACTCGCGGTCGACCCCGGCGCCGGTCGGCGTCCCCGACGCCGTGCCGCGGCCACATCGATGCCGCCGCGACCACGGCGACCGCTCGCCAGGGCGGTGCTGGCGCGTCCACGACCCAAGTCGAAACGACGCGCCGCCGGCGAAGCGCAAGCGGAGGTAGAGCGTGGACATCGACCAGATCGAGGCGCTGATCCGCGACGTGCCCGACTTCCCCGAGCCGGGCATCGTGTTCAAGGACATCACGCCCGTGCTGGCGGATCCGATCGCCTTCTCGACGATCACCGACCTGATCGTCGTGCACTTCGGCCGCGGCAACGTCGACAAGGTCGTCGGGCATCGAGGCGCGCGGGTTCATCCTCGCCTCGCCGGTCGCGTATCACTTCGGCGCCGGGTTCGTGCCGATCCGCAAGCAGGGCAAGCTGCCCTCCGATACCGTCGACGAGGAGTACGAGCTCGAGTACGGCACCGCGACGCTCGAGCTCCACGTCGACGGCATCAACCCCGGCGAGCGCGTCCTGATCGTCGACGACGTGCTTGCGACCGGCGGCACCGCCAGCCGCGGCCGCGTCTCTCGTGCAGCGCGGTCGGCGGCAAGGTGTGCGGCATCGCATGCCTGATCGAGCTCGACTTCCTGCGGTGGGCGCGACAAGATCGCCGGGCCACGAGCTCTACTCCCTGATCCACTACTGAGCCGTCCACGCTCCAGGTCGCCGCGTACACTGGCCCGCGAGGAGGCCAGCCGTGGACAGCCACGGTCGAGGTACTCAAGGCCGACCGCAGCCTCCGCGGCGTTGGTCGCGGTTGCCCCGGCCCCGCCTGCGCCCGGGCGAGGCAGGCCTCCCGCCGAGCATCGACCCGCTGCTCAAGAAGGTCCGCTCCTACAACCCGAAGGCCGATCTGCGCGAGATCGCAGCATGCGTATCGCCTTCGCCGAGGAGCTAGCACGAGGGCCAGAAGCGGAAGTCGGGCGAGGACTTCATCACGCATCCGCTCGTCGGTGGCCAGCGATCCTTGCCGACCTGCGCCTGGACACGACGACCCTCGTCGCCGCGCTGCTGCACGACACCGTCGAAGACACCGAGGTCACGCCTCGACGACATCGAGGAGGAGTTCGGACCCGAGGTCGCGCGCGATCGTCGACGGGCTCACCAAGCTCGACCGGTATCGCTTCCACACGCGCGAGCAGCAGCAGGCCGAGAACGTCCGCAAGATGATCGTCGCGATGGCCGGGGACATCCGCGTGCTGTTGATCAAGCTCGCCGACCGCCTCCACAACATGCGCACGCTCGGCAGCCTGCCGCCGGGACAAGCAGCGGCAGATCGCGACCGAGACCCTCGAGATCTACGCGCCGCTCGCGCATCGCCTGGGCGTGCAGGAGGTCAAGTGGGAGCTCGAGGACCTGTCGTTCAAGACCCTGCACCCCGGGCCATACCGCGAGATCGTCAGCCTGGTGGAACAGCGCCGCGGGGAGCGGCAGGCGCTGATCGAGGAGGTCACCTCGACGCGCGCACCAAGCTGAAGGAGCTCGGCGATCAAGGCCGAGGTCGAGGGCCGCCCCAAGCACCTGTATTCGATCTACGAGAAGATGGTGATCCGCGGCAAGGAATTCAACGAGATCTACGACCTCGTCGGGGATCCGGGTCCTCGTCGAGTCGATGCGCGACTGCTACGCGGCCCTCGGGGCCGTCCACGCGCTGTGGAAGCCGATCCCCGGCCGATTCAAGGACTACGTCGCGATGCCCAAGTCCAACATGTATCAGTCGCTGCACACGACGGTGGTCGGGTCCGGCGGGCCAGCCGCTCGAGATCCAGATCCGCACCCGCGAGATGCATCGCACGGCTCAGTTCGGGATCGCAGCGCACTGGCGGTACAAGGAGGGCGGCAAGCAGGCCAGGAGACACCGATGCTCGCGTGGCTCGGCCAGATGATGGACTGGCTCAAGGACATGGCCGATCCGCGCGAGTTCATGGAGGGGCTGCGGATCGACCTGTACGGGCGGGCGGGTCTTCGTGTTCACTCCCAAGGGCGACGTCATGAACCTGCCTGCGGGCGCCACTCCGGTCGACTTCGCCTACGCGATCCACACCGACGTCGGCCACCGCACGATCGGGGCGAAGGTCGGCGGCAAGCTCGTGCCGCTGGACTACGAACTGCAGACCGGCGACGCCATCGAGGTCGCTGACCTCGCGAGCTCAGGGTGAAGGCCCCTCCCAGGACTGGCTGCAGGTTCGTCGCGACGCCGCGGGCCCGCAACAAGATCCGGCAGTGGTTCGCGCGCGGCCGCCGAGAGGACGCCCTCGAACAGGGCCGCGACTCGGTCGAGCGCGATGATGCGCAAGCAGAACCTGCCCTTCAAGCGGCTCGCGACCGCCGACGCCACTGGGGCAGGTCGCGGACGAGCTGAAGTACGCGAACCTCGACGCGCTGTACGTCGCCGTCGGCGAGGGGCACGTGTCCCCTCAATCGGTGCTCGCTCGCCTGACCCGACTCGTGTCGGATGCCCCGGACGAGGACGTCGCCGACGTCCAGCTCGCCCGTCCGGTCAAGATCGGCCAAGGGCGAGGTCTCGCACGGGGTCGTGGTCAAGGGGCTGCCCGACGTGTGGGTGCGTCTCGGCCGATGCTGCACCCCGGTCCCGGGCGACGAGATCATCGGGTTCGTGACCCGTGGCCAGGGCGTGAGCGTGCACCGCACCGAGTGCCCGAACGTCGACGTCGCTGCGCCGCAGCCCGAGCGACTGATCGAGGTCACGTGGGCCGAGGGCAAGCCCACATCGTTCACCGTCGCGATCAAGGTCGAGGCGCTCGACCGCACGCGCCTGCTCTCCGACGTCGCGACCGTGCTGTCCGACGCCACGTGAACATCCTGTCGGCGCCACGTCCACCACCGGGAAGGACCGGATCACCCGGCTGCGTTTCACGTTCGAGCTGGGCGACATCGCGCACCTGTCGAGCGTGCTGGCCGCCGGTCAAGCGGGTCGACTGCGTCTTCGACGCCTACCGCGTGGTGCCGGGCTGACGGTGCAGAGTCGTCCTGCAGCGGGTCGCCCGGGCGAGCGTGACGGTCGACGGCGAGCCGGTGTCCCGGATCGGCCCGCGGTGTGCTGCTACTCGTGGGGATCGGCGACGACGACGACGAAGGCGATGTCGAGCCGCCTCGCCGACAAGGTCGCCCACCTGCGCATCTTCGCCGACGAGGACCGGCAAGATGAACCTGGCGCTATGCCGACGTCGACGGCGACGTCCTCGTCGTCTCGCAGTTCACCCTGTACGGGGATGTCCGCAAGGGCCGCCGCCCGTCGTGGGTCGCCGCGGCGGCTCCCGAGGTGGCGCCGAGCGCGTGGAGGCGTTCGCACGGGCCCTCGAGGCCCACGGCATCACGGTCGCGCGCGGGGTCTTCGGCGCCGACATGGAGGTCGAGCTGGTCAACGACGGGCCGGTCACTCTGGTGCTCGACGCCGCGCGACTCTAGCGTTCGTGCCGGGATCGGTGGGGTCCGATAGCATGGGCCCCTATGTGGCTGGATGTCTTCGACGACAACCCCTTCGGCACGAATTGCTGGCTGCTCTCCTCCGAGGGAAGCGATGAGGCCGTGATAGTCGACCCGGGCTTCGAACCCGCTCGCGTGCACGCGCTGTTCGAGGCCGCCGGGCGTCGGCCGGTGGCCGTTCTCGCCACCCACGCGCACTCCGATCACATGGGCGACGGCGGCGTGTTCGCCGGCGACGATGTCCCCGTGTTCGTGCATGAGGACGACGCGATCGTGTTCACCGACGAGGCGGCCTGGAACGCCGGCTTCCCCAACCCGGTCGCCGAGGTGAAAGATCTGCGGACGTTGGCCGATGGGGACGTGCTGGAGTTCGCGGGGTTCTCGATCGAGGTGGTCCACACCCCCGGGCACACGCCGGGATCGTGCTGTTTCGTGACCGACGCCGTCGTGCTGTCGGGGGATCTCGTGTTCGCGGGCTCGATCGGGCGGAGCGACTTCGCCAACAGCGACCCGGCCGCGATGGGCCCAAGCCTGCGGCGCTTCCTGATGCTGCCGGACGAGCTGCCCGTGCTGCCCGGCCACGGACCCCGAACGACGGTGGGTCGCGAACGCGCGACCAACCCGTTCCTGGTGGAGCTTCGCTGATGGATCTCGCCCCACCGCGGGGGACCGCCGACCTGCTCCCCGACCGTTCCGACGCGATGCTCGGCCTTTACGAGGAGGCTCATCGTGTCTCGTGGCTACACGGCTACCGATACGTGGAGACGCCGACGTTCGAGGTGACCGAGCTGTTCGCACGCTCGTCGGGTGAGACCTCCGACGTGGTGTCCAAGGAGATGTTCTCGTTCGAGTCGGCGAAGGGCCGGTCGTTCACGCTGCGACCCGAGAACACGGCCGGGATCGTTCGCGCCTACCTGTCGCACGCTCAGGAGCTGGGAGTGCCGTTCAAGGCCTACTACGTGGGTCCGCAGTTCCGCCACGGGCGACCTCAGGCGGGGAGGCTGCGGGAGTTCCGTCAGTGGGGTATCGAGATCCTGGGCGTCGAAGGGCCGCTCGCCGACGTCGAGATCGTCACGGTCGGGGATCGGTTCCTGCGTGCACGCGGGCTGTCCGATGTCGAGCTCGTCGTGAATTCGATCGGCGACTCCGCCTGCCGGCCGGCGTACCGCGAGGAGCTGCTCGGCCACCTGGAACCGTACCGGGAGCGCCTCGACGAGGACTGTCGGCGTCGCCTCGCGACGAACCCGTTGCGTGTGTTCGACTGCAAGGTGGACGGAGAGAAGGACTTCGTGCTGGCCGCTCCGAGCATCGCCGATCGCCTGTGCGAAGCTTGTGCGACGCATTTCGAACAGGTCCGCGGGGGCCTGGACGCTGCCGGCGTGACCTATCGGTTGGACCCCCGGCTGGTGCGAGGCCTCGACTACTACACGCGAACGACGTTCGAGTGGATCTCCGGGGTGCTCGCCGAGAACAAGGCGGGAACGGTGAACGCGGGGGGGCGGTACGACGGGCTTGCCGAGGCGCTCGGCGGTCCCGCGACGCCGGGGGTCGGATTCGCGATGGGCCTGGACCGCGTCCTGCTCGCGCTCGAGGGTGAGGGTCGCCGCTCGCCTGAGGCCAAGACGCCTGCCTGCTTCGTCGTGACGCTTGGCGAGGAGGCCCGCGAGGCCGGCGCCAGGCTCACCGACGAGCTGCGCGCCGCGGGGGTTCCGGCCCTCCGCAGCCTTGAGGATCGCCCGATGAAGGCGCAGCTCAAGATGGCCGATCGTGCCGGGGCCCGGTTCGCGGCGATCGTCGGCGACAAGGAGCTGTCCGAGGACGTGGTGACGCTCCGCCGGCTCGACGACGGCGTGCAGAAGTCGGTGCCCGCGAGCGACGTCGTCGGCTGGCTTACCCGGCTCGACGATGGGGTCTCCGAGTGATGGCCGACCTCAGCACGCAGATGCGGACCCACGCGTGCGGTCAGCTACGTGCGGAACACGTGGGCGTCGAGGTGACGCTGTGTGGCTGGGTCGCGAGGCGCAGGGACCACGGCGGAGTGACGTTCATCGATCTGCGCGACCGCGAGGGCGTCGTCCAGCTCGTCTTCCATCCCGACGATGCTCCTGCGGCCCACGACGGGGCGCAGCACCTGCGCAACGAGGACGTCGTGAGAGTGGAAGGGGCCGTACGGATGCGGCTCGACGGCAAGGTGAACCCGCAACTCGCCACGGGCGACGTCGAGGTCGCGACCGAAGCGCTCGAGGTGCTCTCCAGGGCCGAGACGCCGCCGTTCCCGATCGAGGACAGGATCGAGGCGTCGGAGGACCTGCGGCTACGTTACCGCTACCTTGACCTGCGGCGTCCCGAGATGACGGCGATGCTCGGGATGCGCGCAACCATCAACCGCGTGATCCGCGAGCACATGGACCAGAGGGGATTCGTCGAGATCGAGACACCGATCCTGACTCGGAGCACGCCCGAGGGTTCCAGGGACTTCCTCGTGCCATCGCGCCTGCTGCCGGGATCCTTCTACGCGTTGCCGCAGTCACCCCAGCAGCTCAAACAGCTCCTGATGATCGGCGGGCAGGATCGGTACTACCAGATCGTGCGCTGCCTTCGCGACGAGGACCCTCGAGCCGACCGTGGGTTCGAGTTCACCCAGCTCGATGTGGAGATGTCGTTCGCCGGCGAAGAGGATCTGATCACACTCATCGAGCCGCTGTACGCGCGGATCCTCCTGGAGACCCGCGGCGTCGAGGTGGCGACCCCGTTCCGGCGCATGACCTACGCCGAGATGATGGCGCGATTCGGCTCGGACAAGCCCGACCTGCGGTACGGGCTGGAGCTCGCCGACCTCACAGATGTGCTCGCGGGCACGGGGTTCAACGCGTTCGCGAGCGTGGCGGAGCAGGGGGGCGTGATCAAGGGGCTGGCGGCGCCGGGCGCAGGAGCCTGGTCGCGCAAGGTGTTCGACCGGCTCGTGGAGGACACGAAGGGTCGAGGCGCGACCGGTCTCGGTGTGGATCGTGGTGGAGGCCGACGACGCGATCCGTTCGCCCGTCGACAAGTTCCTGAGCGTCCAAGAAGTCGCGGGGATCGTGGCCGAGACCGGCGCCGGCCCGGGCGATCTCGTCTGCATCGTCGCGGACCGTGAGGATCGGGCCAACGTGGCGCTCGACGGGCTGCGCCGAGACCTGGCCGCGCGGCTCGATCTGGTCCCCGACGACGCGTGGGAGTTCTGCTGGATGACGGATCCACCGCTGTTCGAATGGTCCGAGGATGAGGGTCGATGGGCGTCGGTCCACCACCCCTTCACGTCGCCCAAGGGCGACGACCTCTCGCCCGCAACGGCGATCGGCCGCGCGTACGACCTTGTCCTCAACGGCTTCGAGCTCGGGGGCGGCAGCATCCGGATCCACGAAGCCGATGTGCAGCGGGCCGTGTTCGCCGTGCTCGGGCTGACGCCCGAGGAGCAGGACGAGCAGTTCGGCCATCTGCTCCGCGCCTTCGGGTTCGGTGCTCCCCCGCACGGGGGCATCGCCATGGGCATGGACCGGGTAGCGATGCTGATGGCCGGCAAGGACTCCCTCCGCGATGTCATCGCGTTCCCGAAGGCGCAGTCGGGAGCCGACCCGCTGACCGGTGCCCCGGCGCGGGCGACGCCCCAGCAGCTCTCGGATCTCGGCCTGGCGGTCACGGTGCCCGACCCCGAGCCCGATGTCGAAGAGGAGGCCCCGCGATGACCGTGCCGGGACGCCCTGCCGTCGAGATCCCGCCGGACCGCCCATCGACGCGAGGTAGCGTGGGCTCGGAGCCGCTCGCGGCGAGGATGCGGCCCCGGTCCTTCGATGAGTTCGTCGGCCAGGGGCACATCCTCGGCGAGGGGAGCGCCCTATCGAGGATCCTTTCGGGCGGCGATCTCCCATCCATCATCCTGTGGGGCCCGGCCGGGACGGGCAAGACGACGCTGGCCCATCTGCTCGCCGAGGCCGTCGGGGCCGCGCTGACACGGTTGTCGGCGGTCAGCTCGGGGGTCGCCGACGCCCGCAAGGTGATGGAGGGCGCGCGGGGCGGCCTGTTCCGAACGGTCCTGTTCGTCGACGAGGTCCACCGCTGGTCAAAGGCTCAGCAGGACGTCTTGCTGCCGGCGGTGGAGGACGGCACGGTGACGCTGATCGGGGCCACGACCGAGAACCCGTACTTCTCGCTCAACACCCCGCTGCTGTCGCGTTGCCTCCTCCTGCGCCTTGAGCCTCTGGATCCCGAGGCCGTCACGACGCTCTTGCGGCGCGCCCTCGACGACACGACCGCGGGCTTGGCGGTGCGGGGCTCGCTGCCAACGACGAGGCGATCGAGCACCTGGTCAGCTTGTCCGGGGGCGACGCGCGTATGGCGCTGACTGGGCTGGAGGCGGCCGCTCAGGCCGCGGTGGCCTCGGCGAACGACACGATCGACCGCGATCTCGTGGCCGATGCGGTGCAGCGGCGGGCCGTCGTGTACGACCGACAGGGCGACGCTCACTACGACGTCATCAGCGCGTACATCAAGTCGATCAGGGGCTCGGACCCCGACGCGGCGCTGTTCTGGTTGGCTCGGATGATGGAGGCCGGCGAGGATCCCCGATACATCGCCCGGCGCCTGATCGTCCATGCGAGCGAGGACGTCGGCCTGGCCGATCCACAGGCGCTCGTGGTCGCGGTCGCGGCGGCTCAGGCCGTCGAGCACGTCGGGCTCCCGGAGGCACGACTCAACCTCGCGCAGGCGACGCTGCATCTGGCCCGCGCACCGAAATCCAACAGCGTCTACTCGGCCATCGCGAAGGCGATGGATGATGCCCGGTCGAGCGAGCCGGTGCCGCTCCATCTGCGCGACGCGAGCTATCGAGGGGCCCGGGAACTGGGACACGGGAAGGGCTATCGCTATCCACACGACTCGGTCGGCCACCATGTCGAGCAGTCGTACCGTCCGGCGCCCCACGAGGGCAGGATCTACTACGAGCCGAGCGGACAGGGGGCTGACGTGGAGGTCGAGCCCGGCACCGGTCGCCCGGACGACGACTCCCGTTCGGGGGGACCCTCCGGGTAAGCTAGCCCCTCACCACATAGATGGAGGCTTGGACATGACCCTGCTCGCACTCACCGGTAGCGAGACGGCCCTGATCATCATGGCGGCGTTCTGGGGGCTGCTCGTCCTGGGCCTGTGCTACGTACTGGTCAATACGGTGCGGGTGCTCGAGAGCACGAAGATGACGATCGACGCGATGCGCGAGGAGACCGTCCCCTTGCTCCGCGAGGTCAAGGGATCCGTGGAGCGCACGAACCGTGAACTGGATCGCGTCGACACGATGCTCGTGTCTGCCACCGAGATCGTCGGCCGCGTCGAGAAGCTCACCGGGCTCGCCGAGCAAGCGGCGACGAGCCCGATGATCAAGCTGATCAGCTTCGGGGCCGGGATGCGCAAGGGGTTCGCCAAGGCGTCGGGCGGCAAGGGCAAGAGCAAGAACAAGGGCGCGGCCGGCGCGGCCAAGGGCACCAAGCCGTGAAGCGGTCGTTCTGGGTCGCGCTGGGGCTGGGGGCGGGCGCGACGGGCGCCGTCCTGGTCTCCCGCTGGACCAAGCGCCAGGCACAGCGCGTGGCCCCTGCGAACATCGCCCGCGAGGCACGTGGCGGCGTGATGGACCTGTCGAGACTCGTGTCGGAGTCGATCCAGGAGGGCCGTCAGGCGATGGAGGAACGTGAGACCGAGCTCCGCCGCCAGCTCGACGAGTCTGACGCGGACGCCGAGGCTCCCGACTCCGGCACCACCTCCGCGGCATAGACGCCAGCTAGACTCCGCGGCGTGGAAGGCCATGAGATCCGCGAGCTGTTCCTATCGTTCTTCGATGAGCGTGGACACCAACGTGTCCCGTCGTCATCCCTGATCCCGCCGCCCGAGTCGGGTCTGCTGCTGGCCAACGCGGGGATGAACCAGTTCATCCCGTACTTCCTCGGGCAGGCGGAGCCGCCCTACCTCCGCGCGACGAGCGTCCAGAAGTGCTTCCGAGCCAACGACATCGAGAACGTCGGGCGCACCGACCGGCATCTGACGATGTTCGAGATGCTCGGCAACTTCTCCTTCGGTGACTACTTCAAAGCCGAGGCATGCGCCTGGGGGCTGGAGCTGGTCACGGAAGGCTATGGGATCGACCCGGAGCTGATCTGGACGACGGTCTACGAGACCGACGACGAGACGATCGGCATCTGGCGTGAGCTCGGCATCCCTGCGGAGCGGATCGTCCGTCGAGGCAAGGCCGACAACTACTGGTTCGTATCCGCCGGCCCCGCGGGCCCCTGCAGCGAGATCTTCGTCGACCGGGGACCGTCGCACGGCCCGGAGGGTGGCCCCGCCGTCGACGAGGAACGATTCATGGAGATCTGGAACCTCGTCTTCATGCAGGAGCGAGTCGACGAGCACGTCCAGGTGCTCGAGGAGCTCCCCGCCAAGAACATCGACACCGGCTCCAGCGTGGAGCGCGTCGCCGTGGCCCTGCAGCGGGTGAACAACGTGTTCGAGACCGACCTGATGACCCCGCTCGTCGAGGCGGTTCAGTCGTTGTCCGGGCGCCACTACGGCGCCGACGAGCGCGACGACGTGTCGATCCGCATCATCGCCGAACACGCTCGTGCGACCACGTTCCTCGTCGCCGACGGCGTCCAGCCCTCGAACGAGGGGCGGGGATACCTCCTGCGGCGCATGCTACGACGGGTCGTGTCGCACGCCCGGCGCCTCGGCGTGACCACGGCCGTCATGGAGCCCCTCGTCGATATCGCTCAGCAGGAGTTCGGCGACGCGTATCCGGAGCTCCGCGAGAACCTCGCGTTCATCAAGCAGGTGACCTCATCGGAGGAAGACCGATTCGCCGTCACGCTCCGTCAGGGGATGACCCTGTTCGAGGGCGCCGTGCGGGGAGCGTCCGAGGGGCGGATATCGGGCGACGATGCGTTCAAGCTGTCCGACACCTTCGGCTTCCCTCTGCAGCTCACCGAGGAGCTCGCGGCCGACGCCGGGCTCACCGTCGACTCCGACCGGTTCGGCGAGCTGCTCGATGAGCAACGCCGCCGCGCGCGGGACGCCGCCAAGAAGGTGGTGATCGGACTCGATGCCGGCGCCGTGCCGGCCAGCGAGTTCGTGGGATACGCCCAGCCAGAGGCCGAGGGCACGATCGTGACCCTGCTGGATGACGACAATGCCGAGCTCGAGCTCGCCGAGGAGGGTCGTCGCGTTCGCGTGTTCCTGTCCCGGACGCCGTTCTACGCCGAGGCCGGTGGCCAGGTGGGCGATCAGGGCGAGATCAGGACCGTGACCGGTCGGGTCCGCGTCGAGGACGCCCAATGGGCCGGCACGCACGCGATCATGCATGTGGGCACGGTGACATCGGGGGAGATCCGGCCGGGGCAGGACGCGATCGCCGAGATCGACCGGCTGCGTCGCGAGTCCACCGCCCGCTCGCATACATCGACCCACGTCGTGCACTGGACCCTGAAGCACCTGCTCGGCGAGCACGCCCGGCAGGCCGGCTCGTTGGTCGCCCCCGGCCGGCTCCGGTTCGACTTCCCGCACCCGAGGGCGGTCGAGCGCAGCATCCTGGACGAGGCCGAGCTCGAGGCGAATCGGCGCCTGGCCCGTGACGACGAGATCACCGTCTTCGAGACCTCGATGGATGAGGCCAAGGCGCTCGGTGCAACGATGCTGTTCGGGGAGAAGTACGGCGAGCGCGTACGGGTCGTCGAGGTCGGGGACTACTCTCGGGAACTCTGCGGCGGAACCCATGTCGAGCGGACCGGCAACGTCGCGATCATCCGGATCCTGCACGAGGGCTCGATCGGGGCCGGGATGCGCCGCGTCGAGGCCCTGGTGGGACCCGACGCCCTGCGTGAGATCAACGTCGAACGCGATCTGTTGCGCGGGTTGACCGAGGCCCTCGGCACCAAGGACCCACGGGCCGCGCTCGAGCACGCGCGGCGGGTGACGGAGGAGAACAGGCGGATGCGCAACGAGCTCGGCGCCCTTCGGGCGGGCGACCGCGAGGCGATGCTGGCCGCCCTCGCCGACGCTGCCATCGACATGGAGGGCGTCGCGCTGCTCGTGTCCGAGATCGCGGGCGAGGATCCGGGAGGCCTCCGCGATCTGGCACAGCGGCTCCGCGACGGGTTCGGGGAGCGACCGGCCGCGGTGGTCGTGGGCAACGGCGACGGGGGCAAGGCGATGCTGGTCGCGGCGTGTTCGCCCGGAGCCGTCGCCCGCGGCGTGACGGCGCCCGCCCTGCTCGCGACGGCCGCTGCGGTGATCGGCGGGGGAGCGGGCGGCAAGGATATCCTCGCCAACGCCGGAGGCACCAAGGCGGAGGCTGTTCCCGATGCCCTCGGTCAGATCCCCGCGCGCCTGACGGAGCTCCTGAGCGAGGGCTGACCATGTCCGACGTCCTCGGGCGCGTCATCGGGCTCGACCTGGGCGACGCGCGCATCGGCGTCGCGATCTGCGATCCGGATCGGCGATTGGCGTTGCCGCTGGGCACGATCCACGTGGGGCGCCCGCCGGGAGAGCTGATCGCCGTTCGCGATCTCGCTCGCGAGCACGACGCAGATCTCGTGGTCCTGGGGCTGCCCCTGCACCTGTCCGGCGACGAGGGTGACGCGGCCGCCAAGGCACGTGCATTCGCCGAGGGCCTGGCCGCAACTGGACTGCGGGTCGAGCTCCACGACGAGCGATTGTCCACGGTCGAGGCCGAGCGCGCACTGCGGGACGCCGGCGTGCCGGGCCGAGATCGCCGGCGATCGGTCGACGCGGCCGCCGCTACGGTGATCCTCCAGTCCTGGCTCGACGGCCGCCGCTGACGGCCGGCCGGGCCTCGCCGGGTATCCTGCGTGAGCATGGACGACGAACAGGGCTCCCGGCGGTCGACCCGCCACGAGCGACGGGAGAAGGACGGTCCCCGGCGCGCCTCTGTGGCGATCATGCTCCTGCTGTTCCTCGGCCTGATCTTCGCCGGAGCATCGGCCGCTCGCTACTACGGCGCCTGCAAGGGGGCCGCGAGCGTCGACCCGTCTCCCGTGACGTTCGTCGTGCCCGAGGGTGCCACGGCAGCGGAGGTGGTCGACGAGCTGCACGCGGATGGGGTCACCCCGTGCGGCGGCTTCGTCGGCAACCTGCTGATGCGTGGGACCGGGAAGTCCTCCGAGATCCGAGCCGGGACGTACGAGCTCGCGACCGGGATGTCGCTGGACGAGGCCGTGAGCGTCCTGACCACGGCACCCGACTCCGTGCCCACGGTGCGTCTCACGATCCCCCCCGGGTTCCGCCTGACCCAGATCGCCGATCGGGTGGAGAAGATGCTGGGGATCCCGGCCGGCAAGTTCCTGGCCAGGGCCGAGAGTGGGGAGTTCTCCTTGCCGCCCTATCTGCCGGAGGGCTCACCGACGTCGGAGGGGTTCCTCTATCCGGAGACCTATCGGATCCCGACGACGGCCACCGCCGACGACGTGATCGACCGCCTCCTCGACCAGTTCGAGATCGAGCGCCACTCGGTCCCGTGGAACCGCGCGAAGGCGCTCGGCGTGACGCCGTACGAGGTCGTGGTGATCGCGTCGATGATCGAGGAGGAGGCGAGGATCCAGAGGGACCGTCCTTTGATCGCCGGCGTGATCTACAACCGGCTCCGCGACGGGATGCCGCTGGGCATCGACGCCACGATCCTCTACGACGACCCCACGCCCGACGGCGAGCTGTCGACGTCCGATCTCGAGACCGATGGGCCCTACAACACGAGGATGCGGACGGGCCTGCCGCCCACGCCGATCGCGAGCCCCTACCGCTGGTCGCTGGCCGCGGCGCTCCAGCCCGCAGATACGCCGTACTACTACTACGTGCTCTGCGGCGACGACGGCGGACACCGGTTCGCCGTCACCTACGCCGAGCACCTGCGCAACGTCGATGAGTGCCTCGGGTAGCCGGTCGATCGCCGTGGGAGGCGAGACGCAACTCGCGGGCATCATCGGATGGCCCGTCGCCCATAGCCTGTCGCCTGCGATCCACAACGCGGCCTTCGGGATGATGGACCTGGACTGGGTGTACGTGCCCCTTCCCGTGCCGCCAGACGCGGCCGTCCGTGCGTTCGACGGGCTCGCGCAGCTGGGGTTCCGGGGCGTGAACGTCACCATGCCGCACAAGACCCAGGCCGCTCGTGCGTGCGCGAACCGCTCGCCCGACGCCGAGCGTCTGGACGCCGTGAACACGATCGTCGTCACCGATGGCGACCTGCATGGACACAACACCGACGTCACCGGATTCGATCGCTTCCTGCGTCGCGATGCGGGCGCGGACCCGGCGGGCCGATCGGCTCTCGTGCTCGGTGGCGGGGGAGCGGCGAGGGCGGTCGCCCTGGCACTGGCGCAGGGCGGGGTCGGCGCGCTCACGGTGGCGCTTCGGGACACGGGCGGCGACGCCTCCCTCCGCGCGGCGCTCGAGGGCCTCCCGGTTCCGATCCGCACGGTCGAGTTCGGCGAGGCGGCCGCCGCGTCCGTCGATATCGTGGTCAACGCCACGCCGCTCGGCGCGCTGGGGGAATCGGTGCCCGCGCCACCACCCCGACCGGGCCAACTCGTCGTGGACCTGCTCTATCGTCCCGCGATCACCCCCCTGCAGGCCCGGGCGCGCGCCGCCGGCGCCTCCGTGTTCGGCGGGCTCGGCCTGTTGCTGCAACAGGCGGCCCTGTCGTTCGAGCTGTGGACGGGGTCTCCAGCGCCCATGAGCGTGATGTCCGCGGCGGCCCTCGCGATGCTGGCCGAGCCGGGGGAGTCCGAAGCCCAGCCGGACTGACGCCTCGGTCCGCCCGCATCCCTCAAGCCCGCGGTCTCCACCGTCGATGCAGGGGGTGGAGATGGATGACTATTCGGCGCTCGCCCAACGCATCTCGGTCAGCGTCCGCGAAGTTCGAGGCTGTTTCATCCTGTCCAGGGAAGGCATGGTCCTCGGTGCCTATCCGGACGAGGACGAGAGCCTCGCGAAAGCGGCGTGGCTTCGTTTCGTTGCGCTCGGGGAGCCCGAGAAGAGCTTCGTCGAGTTCACCGATCAGACCTGGGCCTACGTCCGACGGGGGCCGTACGCGGCCTTCGCAGTGGCCGACCACGACGTGCGTCCCGGCATCCTGGTCGATCAGCTCGACCTGGCCCTGATGACGGCCGAGGAGCAGCGCACGCGCCGCGATTCGCTGAAGGTGCCGGACGCTCCCTCGGCCCCCTCGGGCAAGCCGCGGACGTCGATGCACCCGACCGGCAAGGACAAGCCCGTAGAGGTCACGGCGGAGGTGACGGCGTCTCCCAAGGTCAGCGCCGCCGCGTCGGGTGACGATCGGCGCAAGTGGTCGCGTGGGACACCCAAGGGGGCGGGCGCGTCCTCGTCCGGGGCTCCGTCGGGGAAGTCGAAGCAGGCCGAAAAGCCGGGCGCCTCGAGCCCGTCGGCCAAGGACCCGGGCAACTCCGCGACGGCTCCGGCCGCGCAGACCCCCGTCGCGCCCTCGTCCGACGAGCAAACGGCCCTGCGAAAGGAGCCGCAGAAGCTCGCCAGCGGGTCGTCCAGCCCGGGGGATGAGGAGACGGAGGTCGACCGCGTCCTGCTCGCGAAAGAGTTCTCCGGCCTGCTTCAGCTGGACTCGGCCGATGACGAAGGTAGTTCCTGACGACCTAGACCGAACGGACCTTGGGTATCGGTATGACGACGGTGAAGCGGAAGTCCAAGCAACTGGGGCAGATCCTCATAGAGCTGGGCTACATCAAGCAGGAACAGCTCGAGAAGGCGCTCGAGGAGCATCGCAGCACACCGAAGTCACTGGGCCGCGTCCTCATCGATATGGGGATGATCAAGGAGGGCGACCTGGTCCGGGCGCTCGCCGAGCAGGTCGGTCTCGAGTTCGTTGACCTCAGCGAGTACCCGATCGAGCCGACGGCGACGACCTTGCTCCCCGAGGCGCTCGCGCGCCGATACCGGGCGATCCCCATCGGCGACCGGGACGGCAAGCTGCTGGTCGCGATGTCGGACCCCGCCAACGTGTACGCGCTCGATGACATCCGCACGATCACGAACCGTGACGTTCAGCCGCTGGTGGCCACGGCCGCCGACGTGGAGCGTGCGATCCAGAAGTACTCGGGGATGGACGGGCAGGTCGAGGCCCTGGCGTCGGTCGCGGCCGAGGCGGCAGATGCCGACGAAGAGGAGATGGAGGCGGCCCTCGAGGACGCTCCTATCGTCAAGCTCGTGAACGCCATCATGACCCAGGCGGTCGGCGACCGCGCATCCGACGTGCACATCGAGCCCGCGGAGAAGAACGTCCGGATCAGATTCCGAGTCGACGGCGTGCTCCACGAGCCGATGCCGGCCGCTCCTAAGAACATCCAGGGCGGCCTCATCTCGCGTCTCAAGGTGATGGCCGACCTCAACATCGCCGAGAAGCGGATCCCCCAGGACGGGCGGATCAGCATGAAGGTGGGCGGCAAGTCGCTCGACCTGCGTGTCGCGACCCTGCCCACCGTGTACGGCGAGAAGGTCGTGATCCGTGTGCTCGACAAGACCAACGCCCTCCTCGCACTGGAGGACCTGGGGTTCCTCGAGGATGCCTACGAGCGGTTCGCCGTGTCGTTCCGCAAGCCCTACGGGGCGTTGCTGGTGACCGGCCCCACCGGCTCCGGCAAGTCGACGACGATGTACTCCACCCTCAACATCCTCAATGAGACCGACAAGAACATCATCACCGTCGAGGACCCGGTCGAGTACCGGCTCGCCGGTGTCAACCAGATCCAGGTCAATCCCAAGGCCGGTCTGACGTTCGCCTCGGCGCTCCGTTCGATCCTTCGAGCCGACCCCGACATCGTGCTGATCGGTGAGATCCGCGACAAGGAGACGGCCACGATCGCGATCGAGGCCGCGCTGACCGGTCACCTCGTGCTCTCGTCGCTGCACACGAACGATGCCGCGAGCGCGATCACCCGGCTGGTCGAGATGGACGTCGAGACCTTCCTGGTCGCATCTTCGATCGACGCCGTGGTCGCCCAGCGCCTCGCCCGCAAGCTCTGCGAACGGTGTAAGGTCCCCTATTCGCCCGAGGAGCAGGAGCTGTCGATCGCCGGCTATCCGGAGTGGCTGTGGCCCGAGATCGACGACGTTGTACCGCGGCGCAGGATGCGCCGCGTGCTCCAACACCGGCTTCCGTGGCCGGATCGGGATGTACGAGGTGATGCAGATGAGCGAAGAGATCGAACGATTGACGGTCGAACGTGCCTCAGCCGAGGCGATCAGGAGCGTGGCCATCGAGCAAGGGATGATGACCCTTCGCGAGGACGGCCTTGAGAAGGTCCGCATGGGCGTCACGTCCATCGACGAGGTCGCAAGGGTGGTGAAGTGACGATGAGCCAGGCCGTTCAGCCAGAAGACGACGTCCAGGTACCGGTGCCGGAATTGCTCGGCAAGCTCCTCGACATGGAGGGGTCCGACCTGCACCTGACGGCGGGGTCCCCTCCGGTCGTTCGTGTGCACGGCGACCTCGTCCGGGTCGAGGGGTACCCGGCGCTCACGCCGCGAGGGCTGCAGGGCATGATCTACGCGATCCTGCCGCAGAAGATGCGCGAGCGCTTCGAGCAGGAGCTCGAGCTCGACATGTCGTACTCGCTGCCGGGACGGGCACGCTTCCGCGTGAACGTCTACAGCAGCGCGACTCCGTCGGGGCCGCGTTCCGGGTGATCCCGTTCGAGATCAAGCAGATCGACGAGCTCGGGCTGCCGGTCGTCGTGGCCGACCTCGCCAGGTTCCAGCGTGGGTTCGTCGTGGTGACGGGGCCCGACGGGCTCGGGCAAGTCGACCACGCTCGCCTCGATGGTCGACGTGGTGAACACCGAGCGCCAGGGACACATCATGACGGTCGAGGACCCGATCGAGTTCCTGCACAAGCACAAGACGTGCATCGTGAACCAGCGCGAGGTGGGCGCCGACACGCACGGCTTCGGTCCAGCGCGCTCAAGCACGTGCTGCGCCAGGACCCCGACGTGATCCTCGTCGGCGAGATGCGCGACCTCGAGACGATCTCGACCGCGATCACCGCGGCCGAGACCGGCCACCTCGTCTTCGCGACGCTGCACACGCAGGACGCGCCGCAGACGATCGACCGGATCATCGACGTGTTCCCGCCACACCAGCAGCAGCAGGTACGGGTCCAGCTGTCGACCACCCTGCAGGGCGTGGTCACGCAGCAGCTGATCCCGACTGCCGACGGGCGCGGGCGGGCCGTGGCCTGTGAGGTGCTCGTCGCGACGCCGGCCGTCCGGAACCTGATCCGCGAGGGCAAGGTGCACCAGATCTACTCCGTCGATGCAGGCCGGCGGCCGGTTCGGGATGCAGACGATGGACATGTCGCTGGCCCCCACGTCAAGGCCGGCCGATCACCCAGCAGATCGCGTTGAGCGGTGCCACGACCCGAGGAGCTGCAGCGCCTCGTCGGCGACGGGCTTCGGCGGGCTGGCGACAGGAACGTCGGACGGAGGCATGTCGCTCGGCGGCGATGTCGATGGGCGGCGGTCATGGTCCATGGGCGGCATGTAGGAGAGCTCAGATGTCTGACACGTACCAGTACAAGGTCCGCGACAAGGGCGGGAACGAGATCACGCGGCACGCTGGTGGCCGACAGCGAGCTGCTGGTCCTGCAGCGTCTGCGCGAGATGGGCTACACGCCCGCTCGAGGTGGGCAAGGAGAAGAAGGGCCTCAACCTCGAGATCAACATCAAGAAGAAGAAGGTCAAGCTCAAGGACCTGTCGGTCTTCTCGCGGCAGTTCGCCACGATGGTCAACTCCGGGCTGCCGATCCTGCGAGCCCTCTCGATCCTGGCCGAGCAGACCGAGAACCCGACTGCTGGCCGAGACGCTGGACGAGATGCCGGATGGACGTCGAGCAGGGCGCCTCGCTCTCCGGCGCGATGACGAAGCACCCCGAGGTGTTCAACGAGCTGTACATCTCGATGGTGAAGTCCGGCGAGACCGGCGGCTCGCTGGACAACACCCTGCTGAGCCTCGCGGCGATCCTCGAACGCGAGGTGCACCTGCGCGGCAAGATCAAGTCGGCGATGACCTATCCGATCGCCGTCGTCGGCCTGGTCGTGCTGATCATGTGCGCGATGCTGCTGTTCGTGGTGCCGCAGTTCAAGGACATCTACGGCCAGCTCGGCGGCAGCCTGCCGCTGCCGACCCGGATGCTCCTGGCGCGTCTCCGAGGCGATGAAGAAGTACTGGTGGATGGTGATCGCGGCCGCGATCTTCGTGCGCGGTTCTTCTTCCGTCGGTACAAGAAGACGGACAAGGGCCGCGAGACGGTCGACCGGCTCAAGCTCCGGGCGCCGGTGTTCGGGTCGCTGTTCCACAAGACGGCCCTCTCCCGCTTCTCGAGCACCCTGGCGATGCTGCTGCGCTCCGGAGTGCCGATCCTGCAGGCGCTGGACATCGTGGCCGACACGGTCAACAACAAGGTGATCGCGAAGGCCGTCACCGACGTGCAGTCCAGCGTGCGCGAGGGCGAGTCGATGGCCAAGCCGCTCGCCAGGCACGCGGTCTTCCCGCCGATGGTGGTGCAGATGATCGCCGTCGGTGAGGAGACCGGGTCAGGTCGACACGATGCTCGAGAAGGTCGCGCAGTTCTACGACCAGGAGGTCGAGGCCGCGGTCGACGCGCTCACGTCGCTGATCGAGCCGCTGCTGATCGCCGTGATCGGCGGCGTGCGTGGGCGCCGCCGTGGTCGCGCTGTACATGCCGATGTTCAACATCATCAAGCTGATCAAGTAGACCCGCGATCGGCGTGCGGCTCATGGAACGGAGCCTCGGGCCGAGGCCCGAGGCTCCGGTGTCGTTGCCCGGCAGACGTCGTACCCGCTCCCTGGTAGGTCGCCCGCCGATTCGCCAAGTTCCGGCCGCCGACCCTTCAGTCGTCCGGCGAGCGAACCGAAAACGCTCACGGAGAACGCACACCATCGGGGTGTGCACAGCAACACGGAAAGGAGGTGACGCAGATGCTCAAGCGCTTGAAGAAGCGCGCAGATGAGGAGGAGGTTTCACCCTCATCGAGCTGATGGTGGTCGTTCTGATCATCGGCATCCTGATCGCCATCGCGCTGCCGACGTTCCTCGGTGCCCGAACGCGGGCGCAGAACCGTGCGGCGCAGTCGGACCTTCGCAACGCCCTGGTGGCCGCGAAGACGATGTACACCGACACGAGCACCTACACGGCCGCCGACAACAGCGCGACCGGCCTCATCACGGTTGAGCCTTCGTTGACCTACGTGGCTGCTGCCACCGCGTCGACCACGGCCGCACCGTCGGTGAGCGTCAGCGCTGCTGCCGGCACCTGGGCAGCCGCCCGCATGTCCGCCTCCGGTACCTGCTACTGGATCAAGGACACCGCTGCGGCCGGTACCACGTACGGCAGTACCGCTACAGCCGCGAACTGCACCGGCACCGCCGCGAACGCGGCCGCCGCGACCAGCTTCCCGTAAGTCGGTCACGCAGCACGCAACGCCTGAAGGAAGGGCGGCCCCCTGGGCCGCCCTTCCTGCATCCGGGGGCGCCATCGTCGAGTTCAGTCGGCGGTCGAACGCGCCGAGGGATATGGGAAGCGTGCTCGACGTGAGTCCGCTTCGAATGCGAATCGGGAGGGGGAGATGATGCTCAAGCGCTTGAAGAAGCGTGCTGAGGGCGAAGACGGTTTCACCCTCATCGAGCTGATGGTGGTCGTTCTGATCATCGGCATCCTGGTCGCCATCGCTCTGCCGACGTTCCTCGGAGCCCGAACCCGGGCGCAGAACCGTGCGGCGCAGTCGGACCTTCGCAATGCCCTGGTGGCCGCGAAGACGATGTACACCGACACGAGCACCTACACGGCCGCCGACAACAGCGCGACCGGCCTCATCACGGTTGAGCCTTCGTTGACCTACGTGGCTGCTGCCACCGCGTCGACCACGGCCGCACCGTCGTTGAGCGTCAGCGCTGCCGCCGCTACCTGGGGGGCGGCCCGGATGTCGGCGTCGGGCACGTGCTTCACCATCAAGGACACGTCAGCCGCCAGCACCAGGTTCGGCAGCACCGCCACGGCGGCGAACTGCACCGGGACGTGGGCCGTAACGGGCGCCAACACGAACTCGACCAGCTTCCCGTAGATCGGTCGGCAGCAGCTGTGGAAGGGTGGCCCCCCGGGCCGCCCTTCCCATATCAAGGACCCTTCGGCCGCATCTGTTCTAGGGCTTCAGTCGCGGGTCGAACGAGCCGAAGGTAGACCAGATACCGGTTTGCGGGGGCACCTCGCCACGAAGGGGAACGGACATGATCCGAGACATCGACGAGGAACACCGGCGCCAGTCGGGGTTCGCGCTCACCGAGCTCATGGTGGTCGTCCTCGTGATCGGCATCCTCGTGGCCATCGCGGTGCCGGCGTTCCTCGGCTCCAGGGCCCGCTCCCAGAACCGAGCCGCCCAGTCGGACCTTCGCAACGCGCTGTTCGCCGCCAAGACGATCTACTCCACGACGAGCTCGTACGCGACCGCGAACAACACGGCAACCGGGCTCACCACGGTGGAGCCGTCGCTCGTCTACGTGGCGGCGGGCACCGTCTCGAACGTCACCACGAGGCGAGTGAGCGTGAGCGCTGCCGCCGCCACCTGGGGAGCAGCCCGGATGTCGGCCTCCGGGCGCTGCTACACGATCAAGGAGACCACGACGACGCGTACGCGGTATGGCATGACGCTCACCGCCGCCAACTGCCGGGGCACGTGGGCCGTGGCCGGTACGAACACCAACTCGAACACGTTCCCGTAACGGGCCATCCCCGGCGCCGCCCACACGCAGCGTCCCCCGGATGACCGCTCAAGTCCGGGGCCCGAACGACCGACCCTTAGTAGGAACGTACCCGTCGTAGGAGCGCGCAGTGAAGCTCAGCCAACTCGTGCATCGCCGTCTCACCCGGCCCGACGCGACCAGCGAGGCCGGATTCTCCCTGGTCGAGGTCGTTATCGCGATCTCCCTGTTCGCCTTCACCGCGACGAGCGTTGCTGCGCTGCTGGGTACCTCGCTCAAGCTGACGGGCACGAACCGGAACCGGGCGGTGGCCGCGAACCTGGCGTCCCAAGAGATGGACGCGGTGCGGAGCACCGAGTTCACCGCCCTGCCCCTGGGTACCGTGACGACGACGCAGCAGGTGGACACCGTCGACTACACGATCCGCCGCGAGACCGAGTGGATCAACCAGGCGGCTTCGACCGGCCCGTGCGATGCCCCTCCCGGTTCGACCCTGTCCTTCCTGCGGGTGAGTGTCAGCGTGAGCTGGGCGTCGATGGGAGGCGTCCTCCCGCCGACCTCCCAGACGATCGTGAGCCCTCCCGTCGGCACCTACGACGAGTCGTCGGGCCACATCGCCGCCTCGGTGATCGATCGAGACGGTGGGCCGGCCTCCGACGTGACCGTCGTCGCCACTGGCCCCGGCGGATCGTCGAGCCAGGTCACGACGTCGCAGGGATGCGCGTTCTTCCCCTACCTGACCGCGGGGAGCTACACCCTGACCATCACGGCCATAGGGCACGTCGACACCTCGAACGCCGCGTCGTCCGTACAGACGACCACGGTGTCCAATGGGACGACGGCATCGGCTCAGTTCCAGTTCGACGCCGCCACGACCATCGAGGCCACCCTGCGGGGCGTCAACGGCTACGCTCCGCCAGCGACGGTGCCGCTCGTGATCGCCAACTCGCACATCGTCCCGTCGGGGACGGCCGCCTATGCGGGCAGCGGGGCAACGAGAAGCCTCCCGGACCTGTTCCCGTGGTCCGACGGCTACAGCCTGTTCGCGGGGGGATGTGCGGATGCCGACCCGCTCGGCGAATCGGCTCCCAGTGTTCCGTATTGGCCGGGCGGCGTGCGCGATGCGCCGATCGAGGCCGTGCCGGGCGGGCTCTCGCCGGCGACGGTGCTGATGCCGGAGATCGACGTCCTTGCAGAGCGTGACTCGGGCGCCGGCCTCGCGCCGGCCCCAGGCGCCTCGGTGCAGGCCGTGCATGCCGCGGACAACGGCTGTGCGTCCGGCGTGACCCACGCGCTGGGCACCACCGACGCGAGTGGCCGGCTTGGGTCGGCGCTGCCGTTCGGTACGTGGGACATCTTCGTCGACGGCCTGCCGGCCGGCACCGTCGTGCTCGATCCGACGCTCGACTGGTCCACGCCCGCTCCCGTCTGGATCGATCTCACGTGACGTGGCGTCGACGACTTCGGGAGCAGGATGGCGTGAGCCTCACCGAGCTCGTCGTGACCGTGGGCATCCTCGGCATCGTCCTGGCCTACGTCACGCAGGGGTTCCTGTCGGTGCAGACGGCAACCACGACGGAGACCCTGCGCCTGGAGAACCTCGAGCAGGCGCGTGTGCTGATGGACAACGTGACGAAGGATCTTCGCACGGCCGTCCGGCTGGGGACGACCTCCTCGCCGTTCCTGCTGGCAGACGACACCGAGGTGACGTTCTACGGCAACCTCAACCTGACCTCGTCGTGCCCGAAGCGGATCCACCTGTTCGTGGATTCGCAGACCCGGTTGATCGAGGAGGTCACCGAACCCGACGCCGGCGGTTCGCCACCCGCATGCTCCTATACGGGGGCGACCACGCAGCGCTTCGTGGGGCGATATGTCGCGAATCCGTCCAGCCAGCCGGTGTTCACCTACTACTACGACAACGGGTCGGCCGACATCGCCTTCGCGGCCTCGGCGACCCCGCTGTCGGCTTCGGACATGCAGCTCGTGACGGGCGTGGGCGTCCAGTTGTCCATCCGTAAGCCCACGAACTACACGCTGCCCCACTCGACACTGGTCAACAAGGTGCGCCTGCCGAACGTCGACTACAACCCGCTGCCGAGCCCGAGCCCGTGAGGAACGCGATGAAGCCAATGATGATCCGGATCGGCCGCACAGCTGAACGAGAGGATGGCGTGGCGCTGGTCACGGTGCTGCTCCTTTCGACGATCATGTTCGGCCTCGTCACGGGGTCCCTCGCCTATGCGGTCGGTTCGCAGAACCTCTCCCGCCACGACCAGGACTGGAACGCGGCCCTGGCCGCCGCGGAGGGTGGTCTCGACGACTACATCTTCAGGCTCAACGAGAACGACAACTACTGGCTGTATAGCGCCAGCAACCCGCCGCCGGACGGCAACGTCGCCTTCACGACCTGGGTCGATGTGCCCGGTCCGGCGAACGACGGGGCCTTCCGCTACGACGTGAACACGGCGACACTGACGACCCAAGGGGCCATCACCGTGACCGCCACCGGGCGGGTGGGCAACGCCACCCGAACCGTCCAGGCGACGGTTCGGCGCCGCAGCTTCCTGGACTTCCTGTACTTCACCGACATCGAGACGAAGGACCCGGCGCTCTACAGCACGTCCTCGGACTACTACTCGTCGGCGCAGGCCCAGACGTACTGCGCGAAGCGATACTACGAGGGTCGTGACATCTCTGGACGTACGGACTTCGCCGGGGACTCCGATTCGGGCGGGGCGTATTGCACGGAGATCAGCTTCAACGACTACGACGTGATCGACGGCGATCTTCACTCGAACGACGCACTGCGCGTGTGTGGCGACCCCGACTTCAACGGCGACACGAGCACGAGCTGGGACGACCCGACGGGGCGGCGTTGGTGGCCCTGGCCCTCAGGGGGCTGCGGTTCGAGTCCCGTCTTCAAGCCCGGGGACCCCGAGCTGGCCGACGTGCTGACGATGCCGCCCACCAATGCCTCCCTCAAGTCGAAGACCGACGCAGGGGCGGGCGGCTGCCTATTCACCGGCCCGACGTCGATCTACTTCAGGTCGAACGGGACGATGGACGTGCTCAGCCCGCTCTCGAAGGTGAGCAATTGCTGGACGGGCGCGAGCCTGAACAGCACGACGAAGGGAGACTGGACGCAGTCACCGACGAACATGCCCATCCCCAGCAACGGTGTCATCTACGTCCAGGGCGTCCCCACCACCAGTTCGGACCCCAACTACACGGCCTCGTGCCCGTGGACCGGCACGACCAGCACCACCGGGAGGCTCTCGGTGGGGCAGAGCTCGTCGTCGTCCGGAAAGGTCTACCGTCAGCACCCGCTGGGCTACCCGCAGCCCAACGACGTGACCACGTACAGCTGCCTGAGCGGCGACGTCTTCCTGCGTGGCACGCTGAGTGGGCAGGCGACGATCGCGGCCGACAACAACGTGTACGTCGTCGGCAACACGACCTACCAGGGTGGGACCGGGGGGACCGACATCCTCGGGTTGATCGCGAACAACTACATCGAGGTCTACCACCCGGTGCGCACCTCGGGGAGCACGGGCTGCGACGGGGGGAGCAACGGCTCCTACTCGGGCTGCAGCCTGACGATCCCGGCTACCAATACCGCCAAGCCCACCACGATGGGCTCCCAGGCGCTGCGCAACCCGCAGATCAACGCCGCGTTGCTGACGCTCCTGCATTCGTTCCGCGTGCAGAACTACCAATACGGGACGACCAACGTCGGGAACCTGTACGTGACCGGCGCGATCGCCCAGAAGTATCGAGGCATCGTCACGCTGATCGGAACGTCGGGGTATGGGAAGGCGTACGTTTACGACCAACGGCTGAAGTACACGGCATCGCCTCACTTCCTCGAGCCCGTGGCGTCGGCATGGACGATCGCTACGTGGATCGAGCAGAAGCCTGCCTATACCGCGACGGCCCCCTGAGCCTCATCGTCCCCCACACCGGTCGGCCCAGGCGCTAGCGTCCCTGCGATGAGCGATGCGTGGCTCCGCGCCCTCCTCGCCCTGCCCTTCGGGCTGGCCATCGGAAGCTTCATGACGGTGGCCGTCCATCGGCTGCCGGCGGGGGAGTCCGTGATCCGGCCACGGTCGCGTTGTCCTGGATGCGGCGATGAGATCCGTTCGCGCGACAACGTGCCGGTGATCTCGTGGCTGCTGCTACGAGGTCGATGCGCGTCGTGTGGCGAGCCGATCTCGGCCGAGTATCCCCTTCTGGAGCTATCGACCGCCGTGCTCGTGTGCGCCGCCGCCTACGCCTACGCCGACGTGTGGGTCATCCTCGCCGTCGGAGGCATGCTCTCGCTCATGCCGGCCATCACGCTGATCGACATCCGACACCACATCATCCCGAACGGACTGATGTACCCCTCGCTCGTCGCGTTCCCGGGCCTGATCGTCGTCGGGTATCTGCTGGGCGCGCCGTTCGACCTCGCCCGCGCCGGCCTGGGCTTCGTCGCATACGGTGGGGGACTCTTCCTGATCGCCCTGTTGTCGCGCGGTATGGGGATGGGCGACGTCAAGCTCGCGGGTGTCATCGGAGTCGTCTTGGGAGCGCTGGGTCTCGGCTTCGTCGCCGTCGCGGCGGCCGCGGCGATCCTGCTGGGTGCCCTCGGAGGCATCGCGGCGCTGCTGGCGGGGCGTGGACGCAAGAGCAAGATCCCGTTCGGGCCGTACATGGCGGCCGGTGCGGTGATCGCGTCCTTCTGGGGCGCGCGGATCTCCGAGTGGTACCTGGATCGCTTCATCGGCTGAGGCTTCCGCCGCAGCCGTTTCAGGACGCCGGTTGACCTGCCGAGACAACTCTTCGCCAGGTGTTTGACTTGCCCTGCCACCTGGTGTTTCGTGAGCACGCTCAACGGGCAGATTGTGCACGGATGGGCACAGCGTGGCAGGTGTGGCCCGTGTGGCACATGTGACACACGAGGACGGAGTGACAGATGACGGGCGAACCGGGGACGTTCGCGGCGGGAGGGCTCCTCACCGTCGCCGAGGTCGCGGGCGCCATGCGGGTGTCGAACATGACCGTGTACCGGCTGATCAAGAGCGGCGAGTTGCCCGCGGTCCGGGTAGGCAAGGGCTACCGGATCCGCGAGCACGACGTCGAGCGCTTCCTCGAAGAGCGGTCCGTGAAGGCCGGTGAGCGCTGATGGCTCGGACCCGGATCGGGCTCGACATCGGCTCGACCGCCGTTCGCGCTGTGGAGGTGGCCGGCGGCGACCCGCCGACGGTCGTTCGGGCGGCCCAGGTACCGCTGGCCGCCGGCGCCGTGGAGAACGGAGAGATCCGCGAGCCGGGGGCCGTGGCCGACGCCCTGCGCGACCTCTGGGACAAGGGAGGGTTCAAGGACCGGCGCGTGTGGACCGGGGTCGGGAACCAGCGGGTTGTCGTCCGAGAGATCGCCCTTCCTTACCTGCCCGATAAGGAGATGAAGGCCTCCCTAGGGTTCCAGGTGCAGGAGTTCATCCCGATGCCGGTCGAGGAGGCCGTTCTCGACTACGACGTGCTGGGCGAATTCGAACAGGACGACCGGCGGATGCAGCGGATGCTGTTGGTCGCCGCCCAACGGAGCATGGTCGATCAGGTAGTCAGCGCTCTGGTGGAAGCGAAACTCGAGCCGATGGGACTCGATCTCGTGCCGTTCGCGATGGTCCGCTCCGTCGGAGCGTCCGACGCGGGCATGGATCTCGATGAGACCGGCGACGAGGCGATCATCGACATCGGCGCCCACGTGACGAACATCGTCGTGCACGCGCGAGGCGTGACGCGCTTCGTGCGGATCCTTCCCTCGGGTGGCCGCGACATCACGCTCGCGATCGCCCGGGGTCTCGAGGTCGATGACGACATCGCCGAGCAGCTCAAGCGCGGCGAGACCGCCGAGACCGCCGCTCCGGTCGACATGGAGCGGGTTCGCTCGCTCGCCATCGATCGGGCGCGAGGGTACGTGGACGAGATCCGCAGCTCGCTCGAGTTCTACACGGCGCAGGCGCAGGGCTCACGGATCGCTCGCGTGTTGGTGTCGGGTGGCGGGTCCAAGCTCGAAGGCTTCCTCGACCTGCTCCGCCAGCGGATCCCCGTGCAGGTGGAGCCGGCGCAGGTGTTCCAGCACGTGGTCTCGCGCCTCTCGCTCTCGGAGGAGGGTGTGGCCGAGGCCGAGCCCGTGCTGACCGTCGCGGTGGGCTTGGCGATCCCGGGAGGCAAGAGCAAGTGAGCCAGGTCAACCTCCTACCCCCGGATATCCTCCAGGTCCAGCAGCGACGCCGCCTCGCGGTGCTCGTCGCGGTCGCCGGCGTGGGTCTGCTGCTGCTCCTGTTCGCCTTCTACATGTTCCAGAACCAGCAGCTGTCCGGGGTCAATGACGAGATCGCGGCCCAGCAGGCCACGAACGCCGCGGTGACCGAGCAGATCGCCGGACTCCAGGAGTTCGCGGCCCTGCAAGAGGAGGCCCAGGCCAAGGAGGACCTGCTGGCCGGCGCCTACGCAGGGGAGATCTCCTTCTCGGGCCTGCTCATGGACATGTCCAGGGTGATCCCCTCCGATGCCTATCTGACGAGCTTGAACGCGCAGGCGACCACCCCGGCGGTGGAGGGTGCTCCGACCGCCACGACCACCTCGTTCGCGGGGAGCCTCCAGGCCGCCGGGATCGGACTGGACGTTGAGAGCTTGTCCACGTTCCTCACGCGGCTCGAATCGGTCGACGGGTGGGTCAACCCCTGGATGACGACGCTGTCGCAGGACACCTCCACCGGGTTCTACTCCTTCTCCTCGGGCGTGGATCTCACGGAGGCCGTCGTGACCAAACGAGGGAAGGCGGCGACCGTTGCTACGTGACCGACGCGCGCCGTTGATCGTCGGGGGCATCGTGCTCGTGCTCGCCCTGCTGATGGTCTTCCTGCTCGTGCTCCCGAAGATGGGCCAGGTGTCTCAGGCGCAGGAGGAACTCGACGTTGCAGCGGCCGAGCAGATCACGCTCGAGTCCAACCTCACGGCTCTCGAGCAGGCCGAGGAGGACGCGCCGGAGGCTCGCGCGACGATCGAGGAGGTCGACAGCCAACTGCCACCGACCGCCGACGAACCTGGCCTCTTCCTCCTGCTCGACAACGCCGCGGCCGAGGCGTCGGTCGACATCTTGACCCTCGCCCCCTCGCAGCCCGTCTTCGACCCGGCGACGGGGCTGTCGTCGATCGCGGTCGCCTTCACCGCGGAAGGTTCCTACTTCGCGATCACGGAGTTCCTGTTCAATGTCGAGACGCTCCCCCGCGCCGCGCTCGTCGAAGGCATCACCCTGACGACCCAGACCGAAGGCGGGTCGACGGCCATCGTCACGCTCACGGCCACCGGCAACATCACGGTGTACACGCAGGACGCGAGCGCCGGGCCTGGCTCCGTGCCAGGTCCGACGAGCGCGGAAGGCGTGGTTCCCACCGACGGTGTCGTCGTGCCCCCGCCCGCCCCCGAGTCCACCCCACCCGAAGGCTGATCAGATGGCGATGACTCCACGAGATCGACGAGCACTCATCATCGGGGGCGTCGTGCTGGTCTTGATGACCGCCGCATACGTGCTCATCAACCGCACACCCTCCGACGACGTGGCGGTCGATGTGCCCACGGTGGGAGCGACCGGCGCGGTACCCACCGGCCCCGCGCCGACCGGGCCCGTCGCGAGCGGGACGGCCACGGTGGCGCCGTCGACGGCCCCGCCCGTCACCGACTTCACCGGACGCGATCCCTTCTCGGTCCCCGGCGCGCTCGCAGTCTCGACGGGGACATCCACGTCCACGAGCACCTCCACCTCAACCTCGACATCCACGTCCACGAGCACCGTCACGCCCACGTCGCCGCCTCCGACGACGCCTGGGGGTGGGTCCAGCACCACGATCGGCGGGCATACGGTCGTGCTCCTCGGGACCTCCACGAGCGGCGGCACCGAGGTGGCCCAGATCGAGGTGGACGGACGGGTCTACAGCGGTCTGGAGGAAGGCGACATGTACGCCCAGGGTCAGTTCCGGCTGCTGTCCATCACGGGCGACTGCGCGACCAGCCAGTACGGAGACGAGTCCTTCACGCTCTGCGCCAACTCGACGAAGTAGGCGGGCAAGCTCCGGCGATCCGCCCACGGGGGGAGCGGTCGCCGGTTCGCAGGGGCGGCTCCTTTGGGGCCGCCCCTGCTCCTTCGGGGCCCCGTCGGTGCGTTCCCTATGATGTGCCCATGCTGCGCATGCTGACAGCGGGCGAGTCACACGGGCAGGCCCTCGTCGCCACGCTGGAGGGTCTACCGGCCGGCGTGCCCGTGCGGTCGGACGAGCTCGCGGGCGAACTGGCGAGGCGCCGCCACGGTCACGGGCGCGGCGGCCGCCAGCGGTTCGAGAGGGATCGCTTCGAGATCTTGGCCGGGGTCCGCCACGGCCGCTCACTGGGCTCTCCCATCGCGGTCACCATCCCCAACGCGGAGTGGGAGGCGAAGTACCGCGAGCTGATGGGGCTCGAGGGATCGGTCGACGAGGCCGACAAGCTGACACGTCCGCGGCCGGGCCACGCCGACCTCGCCGGAGCCCAGAAGTACGGGTTCGACGACGTACGCAACGTGCTCGAACGGGCGAGCGCCCGGGAGACGGCGGCCAGGGTCGCCGTCGGGTACTTCTGCAAGTCGTTCCTCGCGGAGCTCGGGATGTCCGTGGTCTCGCACGTGGTGCGCATCGGCAAGGTCACGGCCCCCCGTCGGCGCACCGTTCCGGGGCCGAGCGACGGGGCGGCGATCGACGCCTCGCCCGTGCGCTGCACAGACGCGGCCACCTCGGCGAGGATGGTGCATGAGATCGACCGGGTCAGGGCGTCCAAGGACACGCTGGGCGGTGTGTTCGAGGTGGTGGTGCACGGCGCGCCTCCGGGGCTCGGATCGCACGTCCACTGGGATCGCAAGCTGGACGCACGAGTCGCGGCCGCCCTGATGAGTATCCAGTCGGTCAAGGGCGTGGAGGTCGGTGACGGCTTCGCGAGCGCTGCCCGCACCGGGTCGGCGGCGCACGATGAGATCGTGCTGCGCGGCGGTGAGTTCTCGCGCCGCACCGCTCGGGCCGGCGGGATCGAGGGCGGGATGACGACGGGGCAGCCGATCCGACTCAGGGCAGCGATGAAGCCGTTCTCGACCGTGCCGACGCCCTTGGCCACCGTCGACATCGCCACGAAGGAGGCTACCGTCGCCATCAAGCAGCGGACCGACGCCTGCGCCGTCCCCGCGGGAGGAGTCGTGGGGGAGTCCGTCGTGGCGTTCGAGATCGCCCGGGCGGCGCTCGACAAGTTCGGCGGCGACTCGGTCGACGAGACACGCCGCAACCTCGAGGGGTACGTGGGGAGCCTGCCGTGATCGTGTTCCTGGTCGGGATGCCCGGTGCCGGCAAGACGACGGTGGGCGAGGAGCTCGCCGGGCGGCTGGGGGTGCCCTTCGTCGACCTGGACTCTGAGATCGAGCGTGTCCGCGGGCGCACGGTGGGCGAGATCTTCGCCGGCGGCGGGGAGGCCGAGTTCCGCGCGATCGAGGCGGCGGCACTCGTCGATGCGAGCACGCACGACCCGAGCGTCGTGTCGTGCGGGGGCGGCGTCGTCCTCGAACCCGCCAACCGCATCACGTTGCGCAACACGGGAACCGCGGTCTTCCTCGATGTGCCGATCGAAGACCTGCGCGAACGGGTTCGACCGCAGGCCGACCGTCCCCTGATCCGCACCGAGGGTGACCTCGACCGGCTCCTGGCCGAGCGGGGGCCCTTGTATCGGGAGTTCGCGGCGCACGTCGTGGACGGCAGGGGCACGCCGGGCGAGGTTGCCGACGCGATCGTCGAGGAGCTGCGTTGGTCCGCGTGACCGTCCCGATCCAGGGGAGGTCCTACGACGTCGTGATCGGATCCGGCGTGCTGGCGCGTTCGGGCAAGGAGCTGCCGGACCTCCCGTCGGCCACCCGGGCGTTCGTGGTGGCGGACGCAGGCGTCGTGGGACTCGCGTATGAGCAGCTGGCCAACGGCCTCCGGGAGGCCGGCATGGAGCCCACGCTGCTCACGGTGCCCTCCGGAGAAGCCGCGAAGGATCTGCAGGTCTACGGAACCCTGCTGCGGCAGCTCGCGAGCCAGGAGGCCCATCGCGACGACCTGCTGGTGTCGCTCGGTGGCGGCTCGACCGGTGATCTGGCCGGGTTCGTCGCCTCGACCTACATGAGAGGCATGCCCTCGATACAGGTGCCGACCACGCTCCTCGCCCAGGTCGACGCCGCCATCGGCGGGAAGAACGGGGTCAACCTGCCGGAAGGCAAGAACCTCGTCGGGACCTTCTCGCAACCGCGAGCCGTGCTGGCCGACGTCGACCTCCTGACGACGTTGGCCGACCGGGACTTCCGCTCGGGGCTGGCCGAGGTCGCCAAGTACGGGCTCGCCCTCGACGCCGACCTGCTGGAGATGATCGAACGCGACCCCGGGTCGCTCGCGGCCCGGCGCCCCGACGCGATGGTCGAGATCGTGTCGCGCTGCGTCCGCCTGAAGGCGGACACCGTGGCCGTGGACGAGCGCGACGACGGCGCGCGGCTGGTGCTCAACTACGGCCACACCCTGGGACACGCGCTCGAGCGTCTGGACGCGTTCGGGGGACGTTCGCACGGTGAGGCGGTGGCGCTCGGCATGGTCTTCGCCGCTCGGCTATCGGAGCGGCGTGGACTCGCCGAGGAGGGGTTGTCGGCCCGGACGCTGAGGCTGCTGAACGCCCTCGGTCTTGAGCCCCAGGACCCCATGCCGGCCTCGGCCGACATCGTCGAGGCGATGCGGATGGACAAGAAGTATCGGGGCGGTCTCCGGTTCGTGTTGCTCGACGCGCCCGGGCGCGCGGTCGTGGTCGACGATGTGTCGGCCGCTGAGATCACGGATGCGCTCGAGGGGATGAGGGCGGGGTGAGGGTCCTGTATCTGTTCGGCCCCAACCTGGGGACGCTCGGCACGCGCGACCCCGACGTGTACGGATCGCAGAGCCTCACCGACATCATGGAAGAGGTCGGAGAACACGCGACTTCCCTCGGCCACGAGATCGAGTGGCGCCAGTCCGACCACGAGGGCGAACTCGTGGGTTGGCTGGTCGGGGCCGCCGAGGATCACGACGTCGTCGTGGTCAACCCCGGAGCTCTCACGCACTACTCCTACCCCCTCCGGGACGCGATCGTGGCCTGTGGTCTGCCCGCTATCGAAGTGCATATGACGCAGGTCCATGCCCGCGAGGAGTTCCGGCGCCGCTCGGTCGTGTCGCAGGCCTGTCGAGCGACCATCACCGGTCTAGGTGCCGGTGGCTATCATCTGGCCCTGGAGGCGATGCCGTGGATCATCAGCTGAGACGAGCCGAGCTGGCCGGGCGACTGCCCGCCCTCGAGCTCGATGCCCTGCTCATCACCGCACTCTCGAACGTTCGCTATCTCACGGGATTCACGGGCTCCAACGCCCAGCTGCTCGTCACGGGCGATGCCTCGGTGCTCGTGACGGACGGACGCTACGTGGAACAGGCATCACACGAAACCGACGAGTTGTCGATCCGGATGGCGCGGGAGCTGGGAGCTCCGCTCGCGGAGCTGGCGACCGAGCTCGACCTGACTCGCATCGGATTCGAGGACGATGACGTGACCGTGGCCGCTCATGGTCGCTGGTCCGAGGCCCTCGGCGGCGTCGAGCTCGTCGGTACTCGCGGGGAGGTGGCCCGGCAGCGGTGGATCAAGGACCCCGAGGAGCTGGAGCACCTGCGCTCCGCCCAGCGGGTCACCGATCAGGCCTTCGAGGACGTGTTGGATTGGATCGCGTTGGGCCAGACCGAGCGTCAGGTCGCCCACCAGCTGGAGCGCATGATCCATCGCGACGGGGCGGACGGCCTCTCGTTCGAGTCGATCGTTGCGTTCGGAGAGCAGGCGGCCGAGCCCCATCATCATCCGGGCCATCGCGTGCTGGCGGAGGGCGATGCCATCAAGCTCGATTTCGGCGCGCTGTGGCAGGGATATCACGCCGACATGACGAGGACGGTGGCGTTCGGAGAGCCACCGCCGATCCTGAAGAAGGTTCACGACGTGGTGCAGGCAGCACAGCAGGCAGGGATCGACGCCGTGCGCGCCGGGGTGCTGGCGAGCGACGTCGATGCCGCCGCGCGCGGCGTGATCGAGGACGCGGGGTACGGGGAGCGGTTCGCTCACGGCCTCGGTCACGGCGTCGGCCTTGATATCCACGAGGGTCCGGGGCTGTCACGCGACAGCGGAGACGTCCTGCCGGCGGGCGCCGTGGTGACGATCGAGCCGGGCATCTACCTGCCCGGGATCGGCGGCGTCAGGATCGAAGACATGGTCGAGGTGACCGACGACGGGTGCCGTGTGCTCGGCGCCTCCAGCCGCGATCTGATCGAGTTGTGAGGAGCTGAGGCGACAACGGTGAGCGTGTCCACGAACGACCTGAAGAATGGCATGACCCTCGACCTGGACGGAACGTTGTTCCAGGTCGTGGAGTTCCAGCACGTCAAGCCGGGCAAGGGCGGCGCGTTCGTGCGCACGAAACTACGCAACGTCAGATCCGGCGCCGTGGTGGAGAAGACGTTCAACGCCGGCGTCAAGGTGACCCAGGCGATCGTCGAGCGGAAGGACTACCAGTACCTGTATCCGGACGGCGGCGATCTGGTGTTCATGGATCTGCAGGACTACGAGCAGATCCATGTGTCGCGTGACCTCGTCGGCGACGCCGCCGGGTACCTGGTCGAGGGCGGCCAGGCCCAGGTGACGATGCACGACGGCGTGCCGATATCGCTCGATCTCGCTGCTTCGATGGCCCTGACGATCGCGAAGTGCGATCCGGGAGTGAAGGGCGACACGCGCACCGGCGCACTCAAGCCCGCGACGCTCGAGACCGGGGTCGTGGTGCAGGTCCCGCTCTTCCTGGAGGAGGGTGAGAAGATCAAGGTCGACACGCGAACCGGGGCCTACATCGAGCGCGTGAAGGCGTGACGTCGCGCACCGAGGCCCGTCGGCTCGCGATCGACATCCTGTACCAATCCGATATCACCGGCAGCGAACCGATGGATGTCGTGACCGCGTGGGAGGATGCCGATCGACGGATCCCCGAATTCACGCGGGCGCTCGTTGAAGATGTCGACATGCATATGCCCGACATCGACCTCCTGCTGGAGGAGCACGCGGAGGACTGGACGGTGGCGCGGATGGCGGCCCTGGATCGAACCATCCTTCGCGTGGCCGTGGACGAACTCCGCTTCCGAGACGACGTCCCGCCCTCGGTGGCGATCAGCGAGGCGGTGGAGGCGGCCTCCCGCTTGTCGAGCGAGCGTTCGAAGCGGTTCGTGAACGGGGTGCTGGGCCGGATAGCGCGCGAGCCGTAGGCCCGCTACGGGTCCTGGTCGCCGCCCTCGGAAGCTGCGTCGTCGCTCGGGGAGGTCGGCGTCGAGTTCGCGGGCGGTGACCCGGCAGCGCCCTCGTCGTCGCCGGGCACGCCCTCCTTCAGACCCTTCTTGAACTCACCCTGTGAACGGCCGAGGTTCCGCGCGATGTCGGGCAGTTTGTTCACCCCGAAGATCACCGCGATGGCCACGATCCCCACGATTATCCACTCGTTCATCGTTCGGCTCCATCTTCCGTCGGTCGCAACCCACCGAGTCTACCCCGCCACCACCCCCGATCCGTGCGTCGTTGCGACCTGGCCCCCCTCGCCGCTATCCTGGGTGTGAGTCTGAGCTTCCCCCTTTAAGTCCGGTCCCGCGAGGCCGGGAAGGGAGCCATAGGATGCACCGCAATCGACGCGCCTCCTCGCATGGCCGAGGAGGCGTTGCCGCGTGAGCGCCAGGCTCATGGACGCCGACGATGTCCGCCGCGCCGTGACCCGGATCGCGCACGAGATCATCGAGCGTGACAAGGGTGCCGGCGAGCTGGCGCTGGTCGGGATCGCGAACCGAGGCGACGATCTCGCACGCCGTCTGGGGGCCGAGCTGCTGCGGATCGAGGGCGTCGACGTGCCGGTAGGGACCCTCGACATCACCTTCTACCGTGACGACATCGGATTGAAGGCCGAGGCTCCTCAGGTCCACGACACGAGCATCCCCTTCGACATCTCCGGCCGGACGGTGATCCTCGTGGACGACGTCCTGTTCACCGGCCGGACGATCCGCGCGGCGATGGATGCGCTGACCGACCTGGGGCGTCCGACGAGGATCCAGCTCGCGGTCCTCGTCGATCGTGGCCATCGTGAGCTGCCGATCCGCGCCGACTATGTGGGCAAGAACGTGCCGACGCACCGTGCCGACGACGTGCGCGTGCTGGTGACCGAGGTCGACGGCGACGACGCCGTGGTGGTGGAGGAGTCTGCATGAACAAGCACCTGCTGTCGATGCACGACGTGACCGCCGACGACGTCGTGCGGATCCTGGATACGGCGGAGTCGTTCCGTGAGGTCGGCTCGCGCGTGATCAAGAAGGTCCCCGCGCTGCGCGGCCGCACCGTCGTCAACCTCTTCTTGGAGAACTCGACCCGCACCCGGATCTCGTTCGAGTTGGCGGCCAAGCGGCTGAGCGCCGACGTCATCAACTTCAGCTCCAGCGGGTCGAGCGTGGCCAAGGGGGAGAGCCTCAAGGATTCGGCCCTCACCCTGCAGGCCATGGGGGCCGACGCGATCGTGATCCGTCATTCGTCGAGCGGATCGCCCCTGCAGCTCACGCGGTGGGTCCACGGTCACGTGCTCAACGCGGGTGACGGTACGCACGAGCACCCCACGCAGGCGCTCCTCGATCTGTACACGATCCGCGGCAAGCTCGGCCGCCTGGAGGGGCTGCGCGTCGCGATCGTGGGCGATGTCCTGCATTCGCGGGTCGCGCGCTCCCTGAGCCTCGGGCTGGTCAAGATGGGGGCCGAGGTGACCCTGGTCGGACCGCCGACCCTGATCCCGCCCGACGCACCCGCTTGGGGCGTCGCCGTGAGCTATGACCTCGACGAGGTGATCCCCAAGCTCGACGTCGTCTACATGCTGCGCGTGCAGCGCGAGCGTCAACGCCTCGAATACTTCCCCAGCGTGCGCGAGTACAACCGGCTGTTCGGCCTCACGTCGGGCCGTGCGCGGATGCTGCCGGAGGGCGCCGTGATCATGCACCCGGGTCCGATGAACCGAGGCGTCGAGATCGACTCCGACGTCGCCGACATGCCGCAGGCGGTGATCGAGGAGCAGGTCACGAACGGGATCGCCGTGCGGATGTCGCTTCTGTATCTGCTGCTCGGGGGCGCGGGCGAGGGGTCGGACGATGCCTGAGCGCGAGATCGTGTTCAGCGGCCCGCGGGTCGTCGATCCGGCCTCGGGGCGCGACGAGGTCGCCGACGTGCTCGTCCGCGACGGCGTGATCGCCGATATCGGACCCTCCCTCGCCGGCGGTGGCGACACGATCGATTGTGCGGGCCTCGTGCTCGTTCCGGGGCTGGTCGACCTCCACACCCACCTGCGCGAGCCCGGGTTCGAGCACAAGGAGACGATCGAGACGGGGACGCGCGCCGCGGCGGTCGGCGGCTTCACCGCGGTCTCGGCGATGGCGAACACGGATCCGGTGATCGACCATGCGGGCATCGTGGCCGAGATCCGCGACAAGGCCAGCGATGCGGGACTGTGCGACGTGTTTCCCGTCGGCGCCATCACCAAGGGACTGGCAGGCGAGTCCCTGGCCGAGATGGGCGAGATGGTCAGGGCCGGCGTCCGCGTCTTCAGCGATGACGGCCACTGCGTCCCCGACGCTCGCGTGTTCCGCAACGCCCTCATCTACGCCAAGGCGTTCGCCGACCGCGTCGTGATCGCCGACCACTGTGAGGATCCCTCGCTCGTCGAGGGTGGTCAGATCCACGAGGGCTCCAACGCCTCGATGATGGGCCTCGCCGGGCGGCCAGCCGAGGCCGAGGAGATCATCGTCGCTCGCGATCTCGCGCTGGCCGCCGCCACCGGCGGGCGGCTGCACCTGTGCCACCTCTCGACGGCTCGAGGCGTCGACCTGGTGCGCCGGGCGAAGCTGGAGGGGATCCGGGTGAGCGCCGAGGTAACCCCTCACCACCTCGTCTTCACCGACGATGACCTCGTGACCTACGACACCGATCTCAAGGTCAATCCGCCGATACGCACGGCCGAGGATCGCGACGCGCTGCGAGAGGGCGTCGCCGACGGCACGATCGACGCCATCGCCACCGATCACGCCCCCCATGCGGTGGAGGAGAAGGAGGCCGAGTTCGACCTGGCGCCCCCGGGGATGATCGGACTGGAGACGGCGCTCGCGTCCGTGCTCACAGATCTGGTCAGGACCGAGGCGATCTCTCTGGCTCGAGCCATCGAGGCGTTCACGGTCGCGCCGGCGCGGATCCTCGGCGCCGCGGGGCATGGCGGGCCCCTGGAACCGGGCGCCGCCGCCCACCTCACCGTCTTCGATCCGGAGCACAGGTGGGTCGTCGAGGCTCCCTTCGCTTCGAAGGCGCGGAACTCGGGCTTCCTGGGGCGCGAACTGTTCGGCCGGGTGCGGCACACGATGCTGGCGGGAGCGTTCACGGTCGCCGACGGGAAGGCCGTGCGGTGACCGGTTCCCCCGCGCTCTTCGCGCTCGAGGACGGGACCGTGCTGTGGGGCACGTCCTTCGGCTCGGAGGGGGAGACGTTCGGCGAGGCCGTGTTCAACACCGCCATGTCGGGCTATCAGGAGGTATTGACCGACCCCTCCTACGCCGGGCAGATCGTGACCATGACCTATCCGCACCAGGGGAACTACGGCGTCAACGAGGACGACCCTGAATCTGCAGGCGTCCGGGTGGCGGGGTTCGTCGTGCGTGAGGCCGCTCGGCGCCCGTCGTCCTGGCGAGCGACCGGCAACCCTCGGAGGAGCCCTGCGCTCCTCTGGCGTGGTCGGCATCGAGGGCATCGACACCCGCCTGGTGACCCGTCGCCTGCGCGACGTGGGGTCGATGCGGGCGGCCGTCTCCACGGCCGATCTGGAGCCGGCCTCGCTCGTCGAGCGGGTGCGGGCGTCCGAGGGGATGGAGGGCGCCGAGCTGGCGTCGTCCGTGAGCGCGGCGGCGCCCTTCGAGGCGGCCGCCCTCGTGGGTCCGGCCCGCGCCGATCGCGGCCGCGTGCTCCGGGTGGTCGCCTACGACTTCGGGATGAAGCGCAGCATCCTCCGTCTCCTGGCCGAAGCCGGCATCGAGACCACGGTGGTGCCCGCCGGCACGTCGACGGCCGGCGTGCTGGCGCGCGAGCCCGACGGGGTCTTCTTGTCGAACGGCCCCGGTGATCCGGCTGCCACGTCCTACGGCGTGCGATCCGTCGGCGAGCTGCTCGGCCGCGTGCCGGTGTTCGGCATCTGCCTCGGCCACCAGCTGCTCGGACTGGCGCTCGGTGGGCGCACCTACAAGATGAAGTTCGGGCACCGGGGGGCGAACCAACCGGTCACCGACGTGCGCGGCGGCGCGGTCGAGATCACGAGTCACAACCACGGGTTCGCGCTGGATCCCGAGGGCTGGGTCCGCGACGACGCCGGCCTCGCCGGCTCGCCGTATGGCTTGATCGAGCTCAGCCACTGGAACCTCAACGACAGAACCCTCGAAGGGATCCGGTGCCTCGACATCCCGGCGTTCGGCGTGCAGTACCACCCCGAGGCGGCGCCCGGACCGCACGACTCCCGGCACCTGTTCACCGAGTTCCGCCGCCTGATGGAGACCGCCTGATGCCCCGGCGCACCGATATCGGCAAGATCCTGGTGATCGGTTCCGGCCCGATCGTCATCGGCCAGGCGTGCGAGTTCGACTACTCGGGAACGCAGGCGTGCAAGGTATTGCGTGCCGAGGGGTTCGAGGTCGTGCTGGTGAACTCGAACCCCGCCACGATCATGACCGATCCGGAGTTCGCCGACCGCACGTACATCGAGCCGCTCACCACGGAGTCCGTAGTCTCGATCATCGAGCGTGAGCGGCCCGACGCCCTACTCCCAACCCTGGGCGGCCAGACGGCTCTCAACGTTGCGGTGGCGCTCGCGGAGTCGGGCGACCTCGAGCGCCTCGGGGTCGCCCTCATAGGGGCGTCACTGCAGGCGATCCACACGGCCGAGGATCGCAGCGGCTTCAAGGCGGCGATGCTCGAGGCCGGTCTCGACGTTCCCCGTGCCGACACCGCCACGACCGTCGAGGCGGCGCTGTCGATCGCGGACGAGATCGGCTATCCGGTCATCGTCCGGCCCTCGTTCACGATGGGCGGCGGTGGCAGTGGCTTCGCCGACGACGAGTCGGACCTTCGCGCGCTGGCCACCCGCAGCCTCGAGGTGTCGCCGGTCACCGAGATCTTGGTCGAGGAGTCCATCGCCGGCTGGAAAGAGTTCGAGCTCGAGGTCATGCGCGACGCGGACGACAACGGGGTGATCATCTGCTCGATCGAGAACGTTGATCCCCTCGGGGTCCATACCGGCGACTCAGTCACGGTGGCGCCGCAGCAGACATTGAGTGATCGCGAGTACCAGCAGATGCGTGACGCGGCGCTCGCGTGCATCCGCGCCGTTGGGGTGGAGACGGGCGGATCCAACGTGCAGTTCGCGGTGCACCCCGACACGGGACGGCAGGTGCTGATCGAGATGAACCCGCGGGTCTCGCGCTCGAGCGCCCTCGCGTCCAAGGCCACCGGGTTCCCGATCGCGAAGATCGCGGCGCTCCTCGCGGTCGGCTACCGACTCCATGAGATCGAGAACGACATCACCGGCGAAACGCCCGCCTCGTTCGAGCCGACCCTCGATTACGTCGTGGTGAAGATCCCCAGGTTCGCGTTCGAGAAGTTCACGGACGCTGACCCCTACCTGACGTCGACCATGAAGTCGGTGGGGGAGGTCATGGCGATCGGCCGAACGTTCAAGGAGGCGCTCGGCAAGGCCCAGCGGGGACTCGAGCGCGCTGCACTGGATCTGGGCGGCGAGCTGGCGGGTGCCGAGGAGCACGACCTCCTCGGCGCTATGGAACGGGCCACCGAGCACCGTCTCCACCAGGTCGAGCGCGCTCTGATGCAGGGCTGCACGGTCGAGGAGGTAGCGCGCGCCTCCCGGATCGACCCATGGTTCGTGGACCAGATCGCGCAGGTCGTGGAGGAGGCCGATGCGCTCCGTGGACGTCCGCTATCGATGCTGAGCGCCGGCGAGCTGCTCGCGGCGAAGCGGGCCGGCCTATCGGACGGGCGCCTGGCGCTCTTGACCGGCGGGACCGAGGCAGCGGTCCGTCGACATCGCGGCGCGCTGGGTGTGGCGCCCGTGTTCAAGACCGTCGACACCTGCGGCGGTGAGTTCCCCGCCAGCACGCCCTACCACTTCTCCACCTACGAACAGGAGAGCGAGGTCGCGACGGCGTCCCGGCCGCGGGTCGTGATCCTCGGCGCGGGGCCGAACCGGATCGGCCAGGGGATCGAGTTCGACTACGCATGTGTGCACGCCGCCTTCGCTCTCGAAGAGGCCGGGTACGAGTCGGTGATGGTGAACTCGAATCCGGAGACGGTCTCGACCGACTACGACACGTCGAGCCGCCTGTACTTCGAGCCGCTGACCGCCGAGGAGGTCCTCGAGGTCTGCCGGGTCGAGCAGCCCGTCGGGGTGATCGCGCAGCTCGGTGGACAGACTCCGCTCAAGCTCGCCCGCACGCTGAAGGAGGAGGGCTTCCAGATCCTCGGGACCTCCCCGGAGGCGATCGATCTGGCCGAGGACCGGGGGAGGTTCGCCCGACTACTCGCCGAGCTCGAGATCCCGGCTCCCCCGCACGGGGAGGCCCGGACGATCGAGGAGGCGCGAACGATCGCCGACCAGATCGGTTACCCCGTGGTGGTGCGCCCCTCGTACGTGCTAGGAGGGCGGGCCATGGAGATCGTGTACGACGCTGACGATCTCGAGACGTTCGTCCGAACGGCCGCCGAGGCGTCTCCGGATCATCCCGTGTTGATCGACCGGTTCTTGGAAGGAGCGATCGAGGTCGATGTCGATGCCGTGTGTGACGGCACCGACGTGTTCGTCGGGGCGGTGATGGAGCACATCGAGGAGGCGGGCGTGCATTCGGGGGACTCCTCGTGTCAGATCCCCCCGGCGACGCTCAGCGATGAGGAACTGGACATGATCGAGGACATCGCCCGTCGGCTTGCGCGCGCCCTCGGCGTGGTCGGCCTGATGAACCTGCAGCTCGCCGTCAAGGACGAGCGGATCTGGGTGATCGAGGCCAACCCTCGGGCCTCGAGGACGGTGCCCTTCGTGTCGAAGGTGATCGGGGTCTCCCTCGCGCGGATCGCCACGCTCATCCTGGCCGGGCGGGCCCTGGCGGATCTCGCGGGGCAAGGGCTGCTGCCGGACGATCCCCATCACTACCGGCATGTTCCGTACAGCGCCGTCAAGGCGGCGGTGCTCCCGTTCGGGCGATTCCCGGGCGTCGACACGATCCTCGGCCCCGAGATGCGGTCGACTGGGGAGGTCATGGGGATCGATGCGGATCCCGGAGCGGCCCTGGCCAAGGCGATGGTTGCGGCCGGCCATGCCCTGCCGATCTCGGGAACGGTGTTCGTGAGCGTGGCCAACCGCGACAAGCGCGCGATCGTCTTCCCGGCCAAGCGGCTGGCAGATCTGGGGTTCAGGCTCGTCGCGACCGATGGAACGGCCGGCGTCCTCGAGCGAGCGGGGATCCGGGTTGAGCGTGTGGCTAAGGTGAGCGAGGGTGGTGGCCACGTCGCCGATCTGATCCGCCGTGGAGCGGTCGATCTCGTCATCAACACGCCCTTCGGACGCGGGGCGCGAACCGATGGATACTTCATCAGGACGGCGGCGGCAGCGGGCGGCGTGCCGTGTATCACCACGTTGCCGGGGGTGTTCGCCGCGGTCCGCGGCATCGAGGCGCTCCGTGAGCCGCCGACCGAACCCCGGTCGATCCAGGAGCATCACGAGGCGGCCGCAGCCGGACCTCGCCAGGCGAGGCTGAGCTTCGAGGAGGCGGCGCGTGCGGGCGTCGCGGGAGAGTGAGGGACGTGAAGCAGGTTCGGGCCGAAGTGCTATCCACGAGGAAGCTGGGGGACTACACGTCGATCACCCTCGTGGCGCCCGAGATCGCGGAGGCCGCCGGGCCGGGGCAATTCATCGCGGTGAAGATGCCCCGGGGACGTGACTTCCTGCTGCGTCGATACTTCTCAATCCACCAGGCGTCGCGCCGAGGAGGCTGGGCCGGCACCCTCGAGTTCGTCGTCGACGCCGGCGGTCCCGGCACCCGCTGGCTGGCTTCGGTCCGGGCCCACACCTTCCTCGAGGTGATCGGTCCCCTCGGCAAGGGGTTCGCCTATCCCAAGCACCTGACGAACTGCCTGTTGATCGCTGAGGATCACGGCGCCGCGGCGCTGTACTTCTTGGCCCAGGAGCTCCTGGCGCGCGGCAAGCGCGTGGACATGCTCGTGGGCGGGAGGACCCTCGAGCGGGTCTTCAAGCCGATCGAGGCCAAACGGCTCTCGCAGCTCGTCGCCATCGCGACGGCGGACGGGAGCATGGGCGAGCGCGGCACGGTGCTGGACCTCCTCCCCGAGATGGTCGAGCGCGCGGGGACCCAGGTGGTCTACGCGGCCGCCCCGCCACATTCCCTCGAGCGGATCGCGCGTTTCTGCGCCGATCATTCCCTCCCGGCGCAGGTCCACATCGAGGAGCGGATGGGGTGCGGGGTCGGGCTCTGCGGCACCTGTGTCGTCCCGGTGTCGCGACCCGACGGCAGCGGCTACGAGCATCTGCGCGCCTGCGTCGACGGGCCCGTGTTCAATCCGGCGCGTGTGCTGTGGGATCGCTGGTTCTCCGAGGAGACGCGGCTCCTCCCCACGCCGCCCGAGGGGCTCCCGGTGGTGCGATCGTGGCCGGGGTAGCCAAGACGATCTCCGTCGACCTGGGTGCCGGGCTCGTGCTCCCCACCCCGGTGATGATCGCCTCCGGATGTGCGGGGACGGGAACCGAGCTCAGCGAGCTCGTGGACCTGAGTCGGGTGGGAGGCGTCGTCAGCCGGAGCATCACCCTTGAGCCCGAGCGCGGGTCACCCACCCCGCGGATCGGGGAGTCGGCCTCGGGGATCGTATGGGCCACCGGGCTGCAGAACCCGGGGGTCGAGGACTTCGTCGAGCGGGAGCTGCCGGCGCTGGCGCGCGGCACGCAGGCCATCGTCTCGATCGCCGGCACCTCCATGGAGGAATACGTGCGTCTGGCCGGCGCGCTTCAAGGGCGTACCGACGTGTCGGCGATCGAGGTCTATCTCGCGGGGCCGGACCTCGAGCTCTCCCGCGAGATGCTGGGACTCCACGTCGACCGGGCCACCGAGATCGTGGGCGCGGTCGCGCGAACGTCGCTCGTGCCCGTGTTCGCCAAGATCCCCCTGTGGGGATCCGAGCTCGTCGACGTTGCGCGAGGTGCGATGCGGGCCGGCGCGCACGGTCTCGTGCTCGGCTCGCCTCCGCCGGCCCTCGTCGTGGACGCGGCGAGCCTGCGGCCGTCGCTGGGCTCGGTCCACGGCTGGTTGTCGGGACCCGCCATCAAGCCGCTGATGCTTCGTGCGGTGTTCGACGTCTCGCGTGAGCTCCCCGACACGCCGGTCATCGCCGTCGGGGGGATCTCCGATGGCGACGACGCCGTTGAGGCCTTGTTGGCCGGCGCCTGGGCGGTGCAGGTTGGCACCGCCGCCATGATCGATCCGGGCGCGCCGGTGGAGATCGCCAGGGGGATCGTCCGCTACCTCAAGGACAAGGGCATGAGATCGCCGGCCGACGTCCGCGCCCGCCTGCGGGTTCCCGATTCGATGCGCCACGAGGACGCGTGATCCCTCGACCCGGGGCTCCGCTCGTCGTGGCGCTCGACGTCTCGGATCTCGACGCCGCGGAGGATCTCGCGCGCGAGCTCGGCCCGCATGCGGGCATGCTCAAGGTCGGGCTCGAGCTCTGTTGGCGCCACGGGCCGGGCGTGGTCGAGCGGATCGCTCCCCACGGGCCGGTCTTCGTCGACGCGAAGCTGCACGACATCCCGACCACCGTCGAGCGGGCGGCCGCCAACATCGCCCGCCTGGGTGTGGCGATGCTCAACGTCCACGCGCTCGGGGGGATGGCGATGATGCGAGCCGCCCTCGAGGGGGCCGAGCGGGGCGCGCTCGAGGTCGGCAGGGAGCGCCCGCTGGTCACCGCGGTCACCGTCCTCTCGTCTCACGCCGGCGAGGACCTGGCCAGTCCGGCCTCGCTGGCGTTCGAGGCGAGGGCGGCCGGCCTCGACGGGGTCGTGGTCTCGGGCGACGACGTCCGCGACGTTCGCGACGCGTGCGGCGAGGACTTCTGCCTCGTGGTTCCGGGCATCCGGCCTCGGGGCACGAACGGTGACGATCAGGTCCGCGTCCTCACGCCTCGCGAGGCGGTCGACCGCGGGGCCGACTACCTCGTGGTCGGACGGCCGATCACCGGAGCGGACGATCCTGCGGGGGTCGCTCGCGGCATCCTTCGCGAGCTGACGTAGGCCGAGCCGGAGCCAGATCGCCTGAAACCCCAGGCAGACGGGGGTGCGGGCGCGTTGCCCCCGCTCTCGGGCGGTGCGTATACTCCCCGGCGTCCCGACCTACGATCGAAGGAGCGCGTGATGGCTCTACCCACCTTGACCCCGGAGCAGCGACAGCAGGCACTCCAGAAAGCGGGAATCGCGCGCAAGAAGCGCGCCGAGCTGAAGGCCGAACTGAAGTCCGGCAAGAAGACGCTCAAGGATGTGCTCGCTCGGTCTGACGACGACATCGTTGGCAAGATGAAGGTGTCGAGCGTGCTGGAGTCGCTGCCCGGTGTGGGCAAGGTGCGGGCCACCAAGCTCATGGAGGAGCTCGACATCTCGGCGAGTCGTCGGGTGCGCGGACTCGGCGCTCGTCAGCGAGAGCAGCTCCTCGAGCGCTTCAAGAAGTAGCGAGCGGGCCACGCGTCGCGGCCGTCTGTTCGTGATCGCCGGCCCGTCGGGCGTCGGCAAGGGGACGGTCGTCGGGACGCTCCTTCGCTCCGATCCTCGGCTTGCCCTATCCCTAAGCGCGACGACCCGCGAACCGCGTCCCCAGGAGTCCGACGGTTCGGACTACCTCTTCGTCGACGACGAGGAGTTCTCACGGATGGTGGCCGCGGGCGAGCTCCTCGAGTGGGCCGACGTGTTCGATCATCGGTACGGCACTCCGGTCGCCCCCGTCGAGGCGATGCGCGCGGCGGGCCGCGACGTGGTGCTGGAGATCGACGTGCAGGGCGCACGCCAGATCAGCGACCGCTCCTCGGACGCCGTGCTCATCCTGCTGCGCCCGCCGACGATGGACGATCTGGAGGCCCGGCTCCGCGGACGAGGGACGGAGACGGACGAGCGGATCCGGAGGCGTCTCGCCGAGGCCCGAACCGAGCTCGAACAGGCGTCGTGGTTCGACCACGAGGTCGTCAACGACGACGTGGAGCGCGCATCGTCGCAGGTCGCTGCTATCATCGACGCATCCCGGGCCGAGTCCTCGGCCAGCGGGGACGACCCCACGGAGGATCCTTCCGGATGATCGAACCCAAGATCGATGACCTGCTTGCCGCGGTCGACTCGAAGTATTCTCTCGTGACCCTGAGCGCCAAGCGGGCTCGCGAGATCAACAGCTATTACAGCCAGCTCGGCGAAGGGCGGGGAGAGTTCGTCCCGCCGCTCGTTGAAACCGGCCTGAGCAACAAGCCGCTCTCGATCGCGCTCGAGGAGATCGCCGAGGGCAAGGTCGGATACGAGCGTACCGAGGAACCCGAGGCGGAGTAGCTTCGATGCAGGGCCGCCGCGTCCTGCTGGGCGTCACCGGTGGCATCGCCGCGTACAAGGCCGCCTACCTCGCCCGCCTCCTGGTCATCGAGGGCGCAGAGGTCACGACGATCATGACGTCCTCGGCCAGTCGATTCGTCGGGCCCGACACCTTCGCCGGACTCACAGGGCGCCCGTCCCACGTCTCGCTGTGGGAGCGTCCCGGACAGGTCCTGCACGTCGAGCTCGCGCGCGGATCCGATGCCGCCGTGGTCGCGCCGGCAACGGCCAACACGCTGGCCAAGCTCGCTCGCGGGATCGCCGACGACCTGCTCACCTCGACGCTGCTGGAGTTCTCGGGGCCGCTCGTCGTCGCGCCCGCGATGCACACGGGGATGTGGGAGCACCCCGCGACCCGTGAGAACGTGCGGGTGTTGATCGAGCGGGGCGCCGTGATCGTCGGACCCGTCGCCGGGCCCCTCGCACATGGCGACGAAGGACTGGGTCGCATGGCCGAGCCCGAGGAGATCGCCGGGGCGGTCGCCGGCGCGCTCGGCGGCGACCTCGACGGTCGCACGATCGTGGTGACCGCCGGACCGACCCACGAGGCGATCGATCCCGTGCGGTTCATCGGGAACCGTTCCAGCGGCAAGATGGGGATGGCGGTTGCCGAGCGTGCGCGTGCACGCGGCGCCCGAGTCCGGCTCATCGTTGGGCCCGGGACCGTGCCGCCGCCTGATCGGATGGACGTCGTCGAGGTGACCACCGCGGAGGAGATGCGCGTGGCCGTGCTCGAGGCGTTGGACGGTGCCGACGTCCTCGTGATGGCGGCCGCCGTCGCCGACTTCCGACCGAAGGCACCCGGCGCGAAGAAGTTGAAGAAGGACGATGGCACGCCAGCGCTCTCGCTCGAGCCCACCCCGGACATCCTCGGCGGGCTCCAGGAGGATCGGCGGTCCAACCTCGTCACCGTCGGGTTCGCGGCCGAGACGGAGCAGGTCGTCGAAGCTGGTCAAGAGAAGTTGCGGCGCAAAGGGGTCGACCTTCTGGTCGCCAACGAGGTCGGGCGCCCAGGCACCGGGTTCGGCTCTGACACGAATCGCGCCGCGATCCTCGTGCCTGATCAGCCGGACGTGGAGCTCCGCGAATGGACGAAGTTCGGTCTCGCCGACGCGCTGCTCGACCGGGTGGCTGCCGTCCTGGCGGGCGTCGGCCACGACGATTAGACTCCCGCCATCATGAGCCAGCCATACCTCTTCTCGTCCGAGTCCGTGACCGAGGGACACCCGGACAAGCTGGCCGATCAGATATCCGATTCGATCCTGGACGCCCTGTTGGCCGAGGATCCGAACAGCCGCGTCGCCTGCGAGACGCTGGTGACCACCGGGCTGGCCTTCGTGTCGGGCGAGATCACCACCGAGGGCTGGGTCGACATCCCCGCGGTCGTGCGACGCACGATCACGGAGGTCGGATACACCAACGCCAAGTTCGGGCTCGACGGCGAGACGTGCGGCGTCATGACGGCGATCCAGGAGCAATCTCCCGACATCGCGCAGGGGGTCGACGACGCGCTGGAGCATCGGCTGGATCACTCTGGCGACGACCTCGACACGCTGGGCGCGGGCGACCAAGGGATGATGTTCGGCTTCGCCTGTCGCGAGACCGACGAGCTGATGCCTATGCCGATCGCGATCGCCCACCGGCTCGCCCGGCGCCTGGCCGACGTCCGCAAGGCGGGCGTCGTTCCATACCTGAGGCCAGATGGCAAGTCGCAGGTCTCGGTCGAGTACGTCGACGGGGCGCCGCGCCGGGTCGACACCGTGCTCATCAGCGCGCAGCACAGAGAAGAGGTCGACGTCGAGACCCTGCTCGCTCCCGACATCGAGGCCGAGGTGATCGACCCCGTGCTTCGAGAGTTCCCCGAGTTGGACTCCACGGGGGTCCGCGTACTCGTCAATCCGACGGGCAGGTTCGAGATCGGAGGCCCCAAGGCCGATACCGGCCTCACGGGGCGCAAGATCATCGTCGATACCTACGGCGGATACGCGCCGCACGGCGGTGGAGCCTTCAGCGGCAAGGATCCGACCAAGGTCGATCGGTCCGCCGCGTATATGGCTCGCTACGTCGCCAAGAACGTGGTGGCGGCGGGACTGGCCGACAAGGCCCAGCTCCAGGTCGCATATGCGATCGGCACGTCACACCCGGTGTCGTTGATGCTCGAGACCTTCGGCAGCGAGCACGTCGATCCCTCCCGGCTGCAGGCAAGCCTCTGGGAGCTGTTCGACTTCCGCCCGGCCGCCATCATCCGCGACCTCGATCTGCTGCGCCCGATATTCCACGAGACGGCCGCCTACGGTCACTTCGGCCGCAAGGAATTCCCGTGGGAGGCGACCGATCGGATCGAGGACCTCCGCGCCGCGCTCGCCTGACCTCCTCGACGGCCCGGTCGAGGTCTGCGTCGACCGCCCGCTGCTGTCTCTCGACCGGCCCTTCACCTACCGCTTGAGTCGCGAGCTCGGGGCCGGCACCGGCTCGCTCGTGCGGGTGCCGTTCCACGGACGCCGGACCACCGGATGGATCCTCGGCCCAGCCGACGACATCCCCAGACGCCTGCTCGATGTAGCCGACGTGGTATCGGGCACACGTCGTTTCGACGAGCATCTCCTCGGCCTGGCCAGATGGGTGAGCGAGCGGTCGGTCGCGCCGCTCGCGTCGGTGCTCGGCCGCCTCGCGCCGCCACGAGTGGTAGCGGAGGAGGCGCCGGAGCGCCTGCCTCGCGACCATGCGCCTCCGACGCTGGCCGCGGGTACCTCGCTCGGGTCCTACCAGGGGGCCGCCGACCTCCTCGGGTCGGCTCAGGCGGGCGGAGGAGGAGCGTTCGTGCTCAGGCCGGCGCCTGAGGACGAGGCCGCCACGGCGCTCGAACTGATCGCGGCGGCGCTCTCCGCGGGTCGCGCCGCGATCCTCCTCGTCCCCGAGGCCGACCCGATCCCCGCGACGGCCCGGGCCGTCGCGGAGGCTCTCGGGGAACGGGTCGCGATGTTCCTCGGCGGAACGAAGCGCGCGAGGTATCGGATGTGGCTGGACATCGCCGCCGGGCGCTACGACGTCGTGATCGGGACCCGCCCCGCCGTGTTCGCTCCTCTCGATCGCCTGGGAGCGATCGTCGTATCGCGCGAATCGCATCCGGCGCACCGTGAGGACCGGACGCCCTACTACCACGTGCGCGACGTCGCCCTCGAACGCGCGCGACGAGCGGGGGCCGTCTGCGTGCTGTCGGCCATCTGCCCCTCGTCCGAGGCGGCGGCGCTCGGCATCCCCGAGGTGGCGCCGTCGCGACGTCGCTGGGTCCCGGTGGAAGTGGTGAAGCCTGGTCCCGAGGGACGGGCCCCGCGGCTGATCAAGGCCCTGCGCGTCGTCGAGCGGGCATTCCTGTACTCGCCCCTCCCCGGGTATGGCGTCGCCGCGGTGTGCCGCTCCTGTGGCTCGCCCGCGGCCTGTGCGGAGTGCGGTGGGGTCTTGCGGCTGGAGGAACGCTCGATCGGCTGCGTCGTCTGCGAGGCGACGGGCAGGTGCCGTTCGTGTGGAGGCTCGACCTTCGGCGTCCGTCGAGGGGGACGCGAGCGCGTCGAGGAGTGGGCAGCGGCGGTGGCGCGAGCCCGGATCCACCGGCTCACGCGAGATGAGCCACCCAGGCTGCCGTTGCCCGGGGAGATCATCATCGGGGGCCCGGACGACGTGCGCGATCTGGGGGCCGGCGGACTCGACCTGGTGGCGATCCTCGATGCGGACCTCGCGGATCGACGTCCCGGCCTCGCGGCTCGAGAGCGTGCCGTGACGACGTGGATGGAGGCGATCGCCTGGGCGCGTCCCGGCGGGCGAGCGATCGTGCAGTCGTCTCGGGCGAACGATCCGGCGGTGCAGAGCCTCGTCCAGGGGACCCCTCGCAGGTTCCATGCCGACGAGTCGCGGCGCCGCTCCGAGGCTGGGTTCCCGGTCGGGTCGGCGGTATTCCGCGTAGCTGGATCGGCCGGTATCGAGGACGAGCTCGGACGGCTCGAGCCGCACACGCTGCTCGTGTCGTCGTCCCAAGATCAGACGGTATGCTTGCTCGCGCTCGACCCGGGGCGGGTGTCCGAGTTCGGGCGCGTGGCCCGCGAGCTGGCGGGCCGCGACCTGGTCAGCCGCGTCGAGGCCGAGCCGCATCTGTAGGAAACGACCGGGGAGCGCCGACGCCGTGATCATGCCGATCCGCACGCTGGGTGACCCCGTTCTGCGCACCCCAGCGCTGCCCGTCGGGTCGTTCGACCGGGCGCTGAGGCGACTGGCCGATGACATGTTCGAGACGATGTACGACGCCCCCGGCGTCGGCCTCGCCGGGCCGCAGGTCGGTCTATCGACGCGGCTGTTCGTATACGACGACGGAGAATCCGGGCCATCCTTCATGGCCAACCCCCGGTTGTCGGATGCCTCGGGGGAACTCACGATCGACGAGGGATGCCTATCGATCCCCGGACCATTCCATCCGACCGTGCGGGCCGAGTCGATCACGTGCTCCGGCCAGGACCTGGACGGAGCGCCGATCGAGGTCACCGGTCGAGGGCCTGCTCGCACGGATCTTCCAGCACGAGACCGACCATCTCGACGGGACGCTCTACATCGACCATCTCGACGACGAGGGACGCCGCGCCGTCATGGCCGAGCTTCGGCGACTCGAACTGACGAGCCCCGAGTCGGCCTCGGGCCCGCGCCGCGGCGAGAGGGGCTGACCCACCGACTATCCTCGCCGCATGACCCTTCGAGTCGCGTTCCTCGGCAACGACCCGTGGTCGGTTCCTACGCTCGAGGAGCTCGTTCACGCACCCGGGATCGAGGTCGGGCCGATCGTCACGAACCCGCCGAGAGCCGCCGGGCGGGGATCTCGACTTCGACCCACTACCGTGGCCATGGCCGCCGACGACCTCGACCTGCCGATCGTGGAGGCAGCAGGAGTGGCCTCGGGGGAGGGCAGGGCCGCGCTCGAGGCGAGCCCGCCTGACGCGATCGTCGTCGTGGCGTACGGCCATCTCCTGCATCGTGACGTCCTGGAGATGCCCCGGCTGGGATGCCTCAACGTGCACTTCTCGTTGTTGCCGCGCTGGCGAGGCGCGGCTCCGGTACAGCGGGCGATCCTCGAGGGAGACGAGACGACAGGAGCGTGCGTGATGCTGATGGACGAGGGGCTCGACACCGGACCCGTGCTCGCATGCGAGGAGGCGAGGATCGGTGAGGACGACGCCGGGGCTCTCGGCGCGCGCCTGGCATCGCTCGGGGCTTCATTGCTGGTCGATACGCTGTCGAGGCTCGAGGGAGGCACGGCCGAGCTTGTGTCTCAGGATGCCTCCCGCGCAACGTATGCACCGCGGATCGCGGCCGACGAGCGATGGATCGCGTGGGAGGAGCCGGCCGCATCCATCCTCCGGCGCGTCCGCGCGCTGGCTCCCGCTCCCGGGGCGGCCACGGTGTTCCGGGGTGCGCGCCTCAAGGTGATCAGCGCCTCGCTCGCCGATGTCGACGGCAGCGCTGGGGGTCCCGGACAGGTCTCGTTCGAAGGTGAGCGGGTCCTGGTCGGCGCGGGCGACGGATCCGTCGCGCTCGATGAGGTGGCGGCCGAGGGTCGCGCGCGGATGAGCGGATCCGCGTGGGCCCGAGGCGCCCGCATCGGTCATGGCGAGCGCCTGGGATGACGACGTCGGCACGCGAGGTGGCCTTCGGCGTCGTCCGCCGGGTGGTCGAGAACGGTGCCTACTCGAGTCGCGTGGTGCCGGCCGCCCTGGCTCGGTCGGGTCTCGACGCGCGCGACCGTGCCTTCGCCACCGACCTCGCGTACGGGACATTGCGGCGACGGCTCCCGCTCGACCGGGCCATCGCCCGTCACGCCAACCGGCCGGTTCGTCGGATCAGCCCCGCCGCGCTCGCGGCGCTCCGGTTGGGTGCCTACCAGCTCATGTTCACCGGCACGCCTCCGCACGCGGCGCTGGCCGAGACCGTGGGGCTCGTGCCGGCCCGCGAGCGCGGCTTCGTGAACGCCGTCCTGCGCAAGATCGCCGTCGATCCTGGCCTCCCGCCCGAAGGGGACGCCGCCGCCGACGTCTCGGGCCGAACCGGCCTGTCGGAGTGGGCGGTCGCCGAGCTGCGGCGCGTGGTGGGGGCTGCGGCACCGGCCGCCGCCGCCGCCCTGGCCGAGCCGGCGGATCTCTCTCTTCGCGCCAACACCTGTGAGGGGTCGGTGGAGGAGCTCGAGGCCGAGCTTGCCGCCGATGGCCGGTCCTTCCGCCGCTCCAAGCTCGACCCGAACTGCGTGTTGCTGCCCGGAGGGGATCCGGCCTCGCTCCCGGGATTCGCCCGCGGGCTCTTCGCCATCCAGGACGAGGCGTCAGCCTTCGTGGTTCGAGCATTGGCACCCGGTCCCGGCGATCGCGTCCTCGACGCCTGCGCCGCGCCGGGCGGCAAGGCGGCGTACGCCTCGTGTCTGGTGGGCGAGACGGGACAGGTCGTGGCGGCCGACGTGAGCCCGGACCGCGCGCGGCTGATCCTGGCAGGATCCCACCGTCTGGGTGCTCGACAACTCGTGATCGCCGCCGACGCGACGGCGCCCGCTGTGCGCGGACCGTTCGACCGTGTGTTGGTGGATGCTCCCTGCAGCGGCATCGGGTCCGCCCGTCGCCGCCCGGAACTCCTGTGGCGCCCGCGCCGCGACGAACTCAGTCGTCTCGCCCGGGCGCAGGTCGCGATCGCAGTTGCGAGCGCTGATCTGCGTGCGGCCCGGCGGACGGTTCGTCTATTCGGTGTGCACGTTCCCGCGGGCCGAGACCGACGCGGCGTGCGACGCGCTCGAGCGCCGGCGGCCCGATCTGGAACCGACCGAGATCGAAGGGCCGGACGGGAGGGCCGCCCGGGTTCGCATCTGGCCGCATCGCCATGGTGCCGACGGCATGTTCGTTGCGGCCTATACGCGGCGAAGGTGAGGGCGATACGAGCGGGTACGATACGCCGCGTGGGCAAGCTCTCCGCGTCGATCCTCTCCGCCGACCTCGCGTACCTGGCCGACCAGGTCAAGCTCGTTCGGGACCATGCCGAAGTCATCCACGTCGACATCATGGACGGACACTTCGTGCCCCCGATCGCGCTCGGAACGGTGGTGGTCGCCTCCCTGCGGCCCCACACCGATCGCATGCTGCACGGCCACCTGATGGTGGATGCGCCGGCGGCCTTCTTCGACGAGCTCGCCGAGGCGGGACTCGATCGCGTCTCGTTCCACCACGAGGCCGTCGACGACCCTCGTGCGGTCGTCGCCAAGGCCGAGGCGAGCGGGTCTGAGTGTCGGGGTCACGTTCAACCTCGAGACGTCGGTCGAATCGGCGTTCGCATACCTCGACGAGATCGACGACCTCATGCTCATGAGCATCCGTCCCGGTTGGTCGGGCCAGACGCTGGATCCCCGGATCTACCCGCGACTCGAGGCGGTGCGCGACGAGGTCGACCGACGGGGTGTCGACGTCGACATCGAGATCGACGGCGGGGTGAAGATCGAGAACGCCCGGCCGCGATCGACGCCGGCGCGACGGTCCTCGTGTCGGCGTCCGGCATCTTCCAGCAGCCCGATCCGGCGCTGGCGGCCGCACGGTTGGCCGAGATCGCCAGGGGAAGGGTGGCCGCCTGATGGCCGAGACGATCCTCGTCGTCGACGACGATCCGGATATCGCGCGATTCGTCGAGGTGAACCTGCGGTCGGCCGGCTACGACGTCGCGGTCGCGGGCGACGGAGAGGAGGCCCTCGAACGGGCCGGCGACCTGCGGCCCGACCTGGTCCTGCTCGACGTGATGATGCCGAGGATCGACGGCTTCGAGGTCGCGCAGCGGCTGCGGAAGAACCCGCACACGGCGAACACATCGATCATCATGCTGACCGCCAAGGCGCTGTCGGCCGACAAGGTGACCGGCCTGCAGTCGGGCGCCGACGACTACATCATCAAGCCGTTCGATCCGATCGAGCTCCTGGCCCGCGTCAAGGGGACGCTGCGACGGGCCAAGGAGATGCGGAACCTCTCGCCGCTCACCGGGCTGCCCGGCAACATCCGCATCCAGGACGAGATCGAGCGGCAGGTCCGCGAGGGGCACCCGTTCGCCGTCCTGTACTGCGACCTCGACAACTTCAAGGCCTACAACGACCAGAAGGGGTTCGTGCGCGGCGACCGGCTGATCCAGGCGACCGCGCGCATCATCCAGGACGCCGTAGCGGCCCACGACGGGCGGACGGGTTCGTCGGACACGTCGGGCGGCGACGACTTCGTCGCGGTCGTCGATCCCGAGATCGCCGAGGACGTCGCCCAGCTCGTGTGCGAGCGGTTCGACGAGGCGCGCGCCGCAGTTCTACGAGCCCGAGGACACTCGAGCGCGGGCTTCGTGCGCGTCGAGGACCGCAAGGGCGTGCTGCAGGACATCCCGCTCGTGAGCGTCTCGATCGGCGTCGCCACCAGCTCGCACGCGCGCGTTCGCCCACTACGGCGAGGCCGTCGCGGTGGCGACCGAGATGAAGCAGTTCGCCAAGCGCGACACCGGCTCCTCGTTCGCGATCGACCAGCGCACCACCTGAGCTACGCGCCTCGGCCGGGCTCCCGCGCGCCGTCGCCGTATACTCGGCCGATCGAAACAGCCTGTTTCCGGGGCGGGGTGCAATTCCCCACCGGCGGTGACAGTCCGCGACCCCATGGCCGCCAGCCATGGGTGGACCCGGTGCGATTCCGGGACCGACCGTGAGAGTCGGGATGAGAGGGAACGGGCGCGCCGCCTCGCCGCCGCTGTGCGGTGCACGAGGCGTCCTGCGCCGCCGCCCGCTCGTCCCGGGTGAGGACGGTGACGTGGAGCGTACGAGGCGCAGATGCGGCGGGCCCTGGAGCTCGCCGAGCGCGGCTGGGGCCGGGTCTCGCCCAACCCGATGGTCGGCGCCGTCGTCGTCGACGCGACGGGCCAGATCGTCGGGCGAGGGCTGGCACGAGGGCCCTGGCACGGCCCACGCGGAGGTGATGGCCCTCGCGGCGGCCGGCGCGAGCGCGCGCGCGGCGCGACGGTCGTCTGCACCCTCGAGCCGTGCAACCGCTTCGGCCGCACGCCGCCGTGCACACATGCTCTGATCGAGGCCGGGTGTCGCACGCGTCGTGATCGCCGCCACCGACCCGGATCTTGGCGAGGGAGCGCCCGGCGTGGCGGAGCTCCGCGCGGCGGGCATCGACGTCGATCACCGGGCCTCGCGGGGATCGAGGCGCGGCGCCTGAACGCGCGCGTTCGAACGTCACGTGCGCACCGGGCGTCCCTCGTGACCCTGAAGATGGCAGCCAGCCTCGACGGCAAGACGGCGGCGATCGACGGGTCGTCGAAGTGGATCACTGGACCGGCGGCCCGCGATGACGTGCAGCGTCTTCGGGCGTGGGCAGACGCCGTGCTCGTGGGAGCCGGAACCGCGCTGGCCGACGAGCCCGACGACTGACGCGTTCGCGACCCTCGGTACACCGCGGCCCGGCCCCCCGTGCGCGTGGTCGTGGACACTTCGCGGGCGGATCCCGGCGAGCGGACCGCTGTTCGACGACGCCGCCCCCACGCTGGTCGCGACGACGCGAGCTGACGCCCGATGCCGCGGATCGCGGAGTGGGAGGCGGCCGGGGCCGAGGTCGCCGTGCTCGGCGCGACGATCGCGCGGGTGGCGTCGATCTGGCCGACGCTCCTGGACGACCTCGGCAAGCGAGACGTGCAGGGCCTGCTCGTCGGAGGGGGGAGCCGCCCTGGCGTGGAGCCTGGTGCGCGACAGGCTCGTCGACCGATGTCGTCGTGTATCTCGCGCCCTCGATCCTGGGGGGCGCGAGCGCTCCAACGATGGTCGACGGGCGATGGGTTCTGCCCCGATCGTGGAGGCGCTCGGTTTGAGCTTCGACGTCTGCCGAGATGGTCGGCGCACGATATCCGCTTGGAGGCTGATGTTCACCGGGATCGTTGAGGAGCGTCGGCGAGGTCCGCGAGCGCGATGGGTCATCGCCTCGTGGTCGCGTGCCGGGTCGTGACCGCCGACAGCGACGTCGGCGCGTCGGTGGCGGTGAACGGCGTGTGTCTGACCGTGGTCGACCGCCAGGACGGGACGCTGTCATTCGACGTCCGCCGAGACATTCTCGCGCACGAGCCTCTGCGGCCGCTGATGCCGGGCGATCCGGTGAACCTCGAACGCCCCGTGTCCCTGGCCGCCCGCCTCGGTGGCCATGTCGTGCAGGGCCACGTGGACGGCGTGGGCGAGGTGGTCGCGGTGGATCCCGCCGCGGACGGAGGGGCGGTGCTGTCGGTACGCCTCCCGTCCGACCTGATGCGGTACGTCGTGGAGAAGGGGTCGATCACCGTCGACGGCGTCAGCCTCACCGTGGCCGACCCTGCACGAGGACGGGATCAGCGTGGCGCTGATCCCGCACACCCTCGCCGTGACGACGCTGGGCGCGACTCGCCCCGGCGATCGGTGAACCTCGAGGTCGACATGATCGCGAAGTACGTGGAACGGCTGATTGGGGGACTCGACGATGACCGACCTGGGAACCGACGGGCTCGACCGCTCGATGTTCGCCTCGATCGAAGAGGCGATCGACGACATACGGGAGGGGCGCATCGTGCTCGTCGTCGACGACGCCGATCGTGAGAACGAGGGCGACTTCGTCATGGCTGCCGAGAAGGCGACGCCCGAGGCCGTGAACTTCATGGTGACGCACGGTCGCGGCATCGTGTGCCTGCCTGCCTCGGCACAGCGCCTGGACGAGCTCGGGATCCCACAGATGGTCACCGACACCACCGACGGTCACGAGGCGGCCTTCACCGTGTCGATCGACTACCGGCACGGCACGACGACCGGGACCAGCGCGTACGACCGCGCCATCACGTCGAGGGCGCTCACCGATCGTGACGCATCCCGACAGGACTTCCAGAAGCCCGGCCACGTGTTCCCGCTGCGGGCGCGGGAGGGCGGCGTCTTGGTGCGTGCCGGACACACCGAGGCCGCGGTCGATCTCGGCACGAACTCGCCGGCCTGTTCCCGGCCGGGGTGATCTGCGAGGTGATGAACGATGACGGGACGATGGCACGCATGCCCGAACTCGTGGAGGTCGCGAAGACGCATGGGCTCAAGCTGATCTCGATCGCCGATCTGATCGAGTACCGGCGGCGCAGGGAGACCCTCGTCGCTCGGGTCGCGGAGGCGACCATCCCCACGAAGTGGGGGGAGTTCCGCTCCTTCGCCTACGAGAGCCTGGTCGATGGCCGCACCCACGTGGCGCTGGTCATGGGCGATATCGGCGACGGCCGATCGGTCCTCACTCGGGTGCACTCGGAGTGCCTCACGGGTGATGTGTTCGGCTCGCAGCGATGTGACTGCGGAGAGCAGCTGGACGCGGCGCTCGGGATGGTGGGCGAGGAGGGGCGCGGGATCGTGCTCTACATCCGCGGCCACGAGGGCCGCGCGATCGGTCTGACCCACAAGCTCCGCGCCTACGAACTCCAGGACCAGGGGCGGGACACGGTGGAGGCCAACCTCGAGCTCGGATTCCAGGCCGACCAGCGTGACTACGGCATCGGGCGCCCAGATCCTGGTGGACCTCGGAGTGCGCTCCATGCGGCTGCTCACGAACAACCCCGACAAGCGCGCGGGCCTCGAGGGGTACGGCCTGACGATCGATGAGCGTGTCCCGCTGCAGGTCGACTCCCACCGAGCGCAACATCGGTTACCTGCGCACGAAGCAGGAGAAGATGGGGCACATCCTCAACGTGCCGGCGGCGAGCTGGGTCAGGGGTCGAAGGGTGACCACCTTCGAGGGGGCCCGCGACGGGGCGAGCCGCAGGATTGCGGTCGTCGTGGCTCGCTTCAACGAGATGATCACCTCAAGGCTTGTCGAGGGGGCGCTGGCCGGTCTAGCCCAGCACGGCGTCGCCGAGGATCGGGTCGACGTTGCCTGGGTGCCCGGCGCGTTCGAGATCCCCGTGGTGGCTCGAAGCTTCGCCGCGACCGGTCGCTACGACGCCGTGATCTGCCTCGGCGCCGTGATCCGTGGAGACACCGCGCACTTCGACCTCGTGGCCCACGGGGCCGCGCGAGGCATCGCCGACGTGGCCGTCGACACCGGCGTCCCGGTGATCTTCGAGGTGCTGGCCACCGACGACCGGTCGAGCAGGCCGAGGCCCGAGCCGGTGGAGAGCACGGGAACAAGGGGTGGGACGCCGCCGAGGCCGCGCTCGAGATGGCGGGCCTGCTCGATCTGCCTGCCCGGCAGAGGGGGTCGGGATGATCGTCGACAAGCCGTGGGGCAAGGTCGCCACCTACGCGCTCAACCAACCGTCGTCGGTTCGGGTCATCACGGTCGAGCCCGGGCAGGAGACGAGCGTGCACTTCCACCGGATGCGTGACGAGACGTGGGTCGTGCTCGACGTGGGGCTCACGATCGAGATCGGGAACCGCGTCGTCGAGGCACAGCCGGGGGAGGAGTTCATGATCGCCGCCGAAGAGACCCATCGGATCCGCAACGTCGGGGCCGACGCGAGGTCGGATCCTCGAGATCGCCTATGGGTACACGACCGAGGACGACACCCAGCGCATCGAGGATGCCTACGGCCGCTCGCTGGAGCCGGATTGGTGAGTCCGGGCGTTCCGTCGACAGCCGTCTCACACGTTCCCTATACTCACTGCCGATAGTGCAAGCACGTGTGTCCACGAAACACCGGGCGCTGCCCGGTGTCTCTTCATCGTAGGAGGTGATGCGGGGTCTCGACCGATCCGCGAATAAACGACCGGATCCGTGCGGCGCAGGTGCGCCTGGTGGGGGCCGACGGCGCGCAGATCGGGGTGGTCGACACCCGCGAGGCGATCCGGCAGGCCCGCGAGCTGGATCTGGACCTCGTCGAGGTCGCTCCGCAGGCCAATCCGCCCGGTGTGCCGGATCATGGACTACGGCAAGTACAAGTACGAACGCGATATCCGCCAGAAGGAAGCCCGCAAGAAGCAGTCCCGGACGGGTCTCAAGGAGATCAAGTTCCGACCGAAGATCGACCCGCACGACTACGACACGAAGAAGGGTCACGTCGAGCGGTTCCTCAAGGGCGGGAACAAGGTCAAGGTCACGATCATGTTCCGTGGGCGCGAGATGGCCCACACCGAGCTGGGCCGCAAGATCCTCGATCGTCTGGTCGGCCGACCTGGGCGAGCGTGTGGTCGTGGAGTCCATGCCCAAGCAGGAGGGCCGGAACATGATCATGGTCGTTTCGCCGAGCAGGAAGTACCTTGAACAGCTGGCACCGAGCGAGCGGGATGGCTCGACGCCGAGGCCGAGCGAGCGGCCGACCGACGAGGCCGAGGTCACCGACGCAGCGGGTACCGAGGCGGAGCCGGAGCTCGAGATCGCCGACGCAGTCGTCGACGACGACGAGGGATAGACGCATGCCGAAGATGAAGAGCCATAGCGCCACCACGAAGCGCTTCCGAGTCACCCGCAAGGGCAAGGTGCTCCACGCGCAAGGCGACCGGCAACCACATGCTGACCAAGAAGAGCGGTGGCCAGCGGCGCCGCGTCGAGGGCATGGCGGAGGTCACCGCCGAGTCCAAGAAGATCAAGCGGCTGCTGGGGAAGGCCTGAGCGATGGCGCGGGTCAAGCGTTCGGTCCATGCCAAGAAGAAGCGCCGTGAGGTCCTCGAGAAGGCCAAGGGCTATCAAGGGAGCCGTCGCAAGCGCTACCGCGTGGCCAAAGAGCAGGTCATGCACTCGGGCAACTACGCCTACCGCGATCGCCGTGACCGAAAGGCACAGTTCCGCCGCCTGTGGATCACGCGCATCAACGCGGGATGCCGTAGCCACGGCATCGCCTACTCCCGGTTCATGAACGGCCTCAAGTTGGCCGGCGTCGAGGTCGATCGCAAGATCCTCGCCGACCTCGCCGTGAACGACCCGCCGGCGTTCGCCTCGTTGGTGGACCAGGCCAAGGCCGCGCTGCCGGCCGCCTGAGCCTACGTACCGCAGGGTTCCGGCACACGTAGACTTCGCCCATCCGGATCCTCGAGGGGCGTCGTGCTGACATCGGTCAAGAACCCCACGGTGGCCGCGGCCATCCGACTGCACAAGCGTGCCTTCCGCCGGGAGCAGGGGTCGTTCCTGGTCGAAGGCGCACAAGCGGTGGGCGTCGCCCTGGATGATCCCGTAGCGCTCACACGACTGTTCGTGACCGATGCGCTCGACCCGCTTGCGATCCGCGCGACGCAGGCCGGCGTCGAGGTCGTCGAGGTGAGTGAGGCCGTCATGGGACGGCTCACATCCACCGTGACGCCCCAAGGATGCGTCGGCACGGCCCCGATAGGAGACGTCGATCTGGCCGTCATGCCCCTCGAGGGATGCGTGGCGATCCTGCACGAGGTGCGCGATCCGGGGAACGCAGGGACGGTGATCCGCTCCGCGGACGCGGCGGGGGCAGGAGGCGTGGTGTTCGCCGGTACGTCGGTCGACCCCTACAACCCGAAGGCCGTGCGTGCCGCTGCAGGTTCACACTTCCATGTTCCCGTGGTACGTGGCCTCGGAACGCCCGAGGCGATCGAGACCGTCCGGGGACGCGGCTTCCGTATCCTGGCGATGACCGCGGAGGGCGACGAGGATCTGTATCGAACCGACCTGTCGGGCGCGGTGGCGTTCGTGTTCGGCAACGAGGCGCACGGGCTGTCGCCTGACGTGCGAGCGCTGGCCGACCAGACGATCCGCGTCCCGCACGTCGGGGACGCGCCGAGTCGCTCAATCTCGCGGCGGCCGCCACGGTGTGTCTGTTCGAGTGGGCGCGCCGGCGAGCGAGCGAGACGGGGACGCTCGGTGCGATCGTGTCGGCCGCCGCGCACGACATCCGATCGCCACTCACGGCGATGAAGGGGTTCGGCCACGCCCTGGAGCATCGGTGGGAGCTGATGTCCGACGAACAACGCGCGCTCATGTTGGGAGGCATCGTCCACGACGCCGATCGGATGGACACGATCCTGCGGCACCTCGTCGACGCGGCGCGCCTGAGCAGCGGCACCCTGGAGCTGTACCGCGAGCAGGTCGAGCTGGCGGCCATCATCGACACCATCCGCGACGTGGCGGGTCGCGACCCCGATCACCCGGCGCTCGAGTGGCTCGGAGAGGACGTCGTCGTCTTCATCGATCCGGCCCGTGTGAGGACCGCGATCGCAGGCGTTCATCGAGTCGGCCGTGTGGTGGGGGCAGGATGGTGGGGTGACCATCTCCGCTCACCGAGATGGCGAACGACTCCACGTCGAGGTCGCCCGGGCGGGGACCGAACTCTCGAGCGAGGGCGCAGACCAGCTCTTCGCCCCCCGGCGACCGGGCCAGCAGGGCGGCAGCAAGATCGGGATGTACGTGACCCGAGAGGTAGCCCGCGCGCAGGACGGTCGCGCGTGGGGCGAGGTGACGGACGGCCGACTCAGGTTCCATCTCGAGGTGCCTGTGAGCTGAGCCGGCCGCGCGAGGGTGCTTGCTAGACTCGGCGCCTCATGGACGCACGCGAGATGCAGCGCACGCTTGAGGCCGAACGTGCGCGAGGGGAGGCGCTCTTCGGCGGGGCGGACACCCTTGCCCAGCTGGAGGAGGCGCAGGTAGAGGTGTTGGGTCGCCGCTCCGCGTTCAGCGGCGATCCAGAAGTCCCTTGGGTCGCTGTCGGACGAGGACCGGCGCGTGGTGGGCCGGGTCGCCAACGAGGCGCGATCGGCGCTCCAGGCGGCTGCCGCTTCGCGTCGGGACGTGTTGGAGCTCGAGGCGGAGTCATCGCTCCTCGAGGCGGACGCGATCGACATGACCCTTCCCGGCCGTCGTCCGCGTCCCGGGTCCCTGCACCCTCTCACCGTCGTCGAGCGCGAGCTCGTCGGGGTGTTCTCGAGTCTCGGATTCCGCGTGGCAGAGGGTCCCGAGGTCGAAGACGACTGGCACAACTTCCAGGCCCTCAACATCCCAGTCGGACCACCCGGCGCGCACGATGAAGGACTCGCTGTACGTGAACGTCCCCGGCCACCCCGAGCTGCTGCTGCGCACCGAGACCAGCGCGGTGCAGATCCGCACGATGCAGTCGCAACCGCCGCCCGTGTACGTCGTCGCGCCGGGGCGTGTGTTCCGGCGCGAGACGCCCGACCCGACGCACCTCGCCGGTCTTCCATCAGATCGAGGGGCTCGCCGTCGACGAGGGCATCACCTTCGCCGACCTCAAGGGCACGCTCGAGGTGGTCGTCGAAGGCGATGTTCGGCGAGCGCCGGCGGGTACGCCTCGGCCCCGCCTTCTTCCCGTTCGTGGAGCCCGGCTGCGAGGTCGGGGTCTCGTGCTTCCGCTGCGACGGGGTCGGCTGCCGCGTATGCGGCAGCGGATGGATCGAGTTGCTCGGCGCGGGCATGGTGCATCCGGTCGTGCTGGAGAACTGCGGATACGACACCGAGCGATACACGGGGTTCGCGTTCGGCCTCGGCATCGATCGCGTCGCGCTGCTGCGCTACGCGATCCCCGACATCCGCATGCTGGTCGACGGCGACATCCGGCTGCTCGAGCAGTTCGAGGGCGTCGCATGAGGATCGTCTGGTCGTGGCTGCCGGAGTTCTGTCCCGACCGAGCCTCGCGGCGGACGAGCTCGCCGAGCTGATCAACCGGCAGGGGGTCAAGGTCGAGGAGATCTGCGGCCGTGGGACGGCGTCGCAGGGCGTCGTCGTCGCGCGGGTCGTCGAAGGTCGAGCGATCATCCCGATTCGACAGAAGCTGACGGTCGTCACCGTCGACGACGGCGCCGGTGAGCACGTCGTCTGCGCGGGCGTCGCAACTACGAGGTCGGTGACCTCGTGCCGTGGGCGCGGCCGGGCGCTCGCGTCCCGGTGCTGCCCGATCCGTTGGCGCCTCGTGACATGGGCGGGGCGTGGTGTCCAACGGCATGCTGTGCTCCCCGCGCGAGCTCGCGATCGCCGACGTGCACACCGGCATCCTCGTGCTGAACGCGGAGGCGGCTCGCACCGGGTGACGACCTGGTCCAGGCGCTCGGGCTCGACGACGAGGTCCTCGACATCGAGGTCGAGCCGAACCGTCCCGACTTCCTCAGCGTCATCGGGGTCGCGCGCGAGGTCGCGGCCGCTGACCGGCGTCCCCTTGGTCACGCCACACGTGATGCTCCGACGCGAGGAGTCCGACGATCGAGCGGCCGATGTCGCGACGTCCGCCTCGACGCCCTCGACGGTTGTCCTCGGTACGTGGCGAGGGTGATCCGCGGCATCGACGTGTCGCTCCCGCGCCGCTGCGAGCACAGGCCCGGCTGACCGCGTGCGGGATGCGCCCGATCTCGGCGGTCGTCGATGCGACGAACTACGCGATGCTCGAGCTGGGGCAGCCCCTGCACGCGTTCGACATGGACCGACTGGCGGGCCCGGGGATCGTCGTGCGTCGGGCGGCCGAGGGCGAGCGCCTAACGACCCTCGACGACGTCGAACGAGCCATGGAGCCTGAGGACCTGCTGATCTGCGACGTGGAACGGTCCGGTGGCGCTCGCCGGCGTGATGGGGGGAGCGACGTCGGAGGTCTCGGACGAGACCGACGACGTCCTGCTCGAGTGCGGCGTCCTTCACGCGCACCGGCGTCCTGCGTACGGCACGTCGGCTCGACCTGCACACCGAGGCGTCGTATCGATTCGAACGCGGTACGGATCCCGAGGCGGCTCGAGGCTGACGGCCGCCCGAGGCGCCCAGCTGATGGCCGCGTGGTGCGGCGGCACGGTGGCGCGCGGCTCGGTCGCCGACGGTGGCTCACCCCGCCCCGGCGACTGGGTCTCGATGCGTCCGTCGAGGGCGTCCGTCCTGCTCGACTACGAGGTGTCGAGCGACCGACGCCGAGTGTCGTCTTCGACCGGCTCGGGCATGGGGCATCGACCCGACGCGGCGAGGACCTGATCGAGGTCGAGGTTCCGGGCTATCCGCGTCGACCTCGAGCGGGAGGTCGACCTGATCGAGGAGGTCGCCCGGCTCCAGGGGTACGACCGTATCGGCTGCGACCGTGCCCGCGCCGGGCCAGGCCGGTGGAGTGCCGGCACGGTGGCCTTCCGGGACGCGGGTTCGTCGACGTGCTCGTGCGAGCCGGGCTCCGCGAGGTGCGCCTGATGTCGTTCGCATCGGCGGCCGACGTGTCGCTGACGGGCGACACCGACGCCGTGGAGGTCGCCAATCCGCTGCAGGCCGACGAGGGGTTCCTCAGGACCCGTCTGACGCCCGGGCTCTTGCACGCGGTCGCCCGCAACCAGGCACGGGGCACCGAGACCGTCGCGATCTTCGAGACCGGCACGGTCTTCGGCCTGGGGGATCCGGTCGGGGAGCGAGCGAAGGTGGCCCTCGCCCTCGCTGGTCCCGGTGGTCGGCACTGGGCATCCGAGGAACGTGAGCTCGACGTCATCGACGCCAAGGGAGCGATCGCTGCGTTGATGGACTCGCTCGGCATCGTGGACTGGTCCCTGGGAAGTTCTCCGGGCGACCCGTTCCACCCCGGGAGGTCGGCGCTCATCTCGGTGGGGTCCACGGTGGCCGGTGTCCTGGGAGAGATCCATCCGCGCAGGACCGCGGCGTTGGAGATCACCGGTCGTGTCGCGGTCGCCGAGCTCGAGATGGCGGCCCTGTTCGCGGAGTCTCCGGACTCGCTCACCGTCGCCGACGTGCCGCGGTTCCCTCCCGTGCGTCGGGACCTGGCGTTCGTGGTAGCCGAGGAGGTGCGCGCGGGCGACGTGGCGGCCGAGATCGCCGCCGTCGCCGGCGACCTGCTCGGCACATGCGCCTTGTTCGACGTGTTCAGAGGTGGGCAGATCCCCGAGGGATCGAAGAGCCTCGCCTTCGCCCTCGACCTTCGTTCGCCCGACCGCACGCTGACTCGCGAGGAGACCGATCCGGTGGTCGAGCGGATCCAGGAGCGCATGTCGTCCGCGTTCGGTGCCCGGCTCCGTCGAGGCTGAAACCGGCGCTCGCCCTGCAACGGAGCGGATTCGCGCGCGTCGACTCAGCCCGGATAGACTCCGCGCCGTGAGTACCGACTACCTGTCCGTCGACGATCTGTCTCTCCAAGAGTTGCTCGCCGTCCTGGACCTCGCCGCACACCTGAAGGCCGATCCGACCGCGCATGCCGGGGCGCTGCAAGGTCGGTCGGTCGCGCTGATCTTCGAGAAGGCGTCGACGAGAACGCGTGTATCGTTCGAGGTCGGGGTCGCCCAGCTCGGGGGGCACGCGGTCGTCCTGTCGTCATCCGACCTCCAGCTCGGGCGCGGCGAGACGATCGAGGACACCGGACGAGTGCTTTCGCGATACGTCGATGCGATCGTCCTGCGGACCTTCGAACAGGAGCGACTGGAAGTGCTGGCGGAGGCGGCCTCGGTCCCGGTCGTGAACTCGCTATCGGACTTCGAGCATCCGTGTCAGGCCCTCGCCGATCTCCTCACGATCCGCGAACACATCGACGAGATGTCGGGCCGCGTACTCACGTATCTCGGAGACGGGAACAACGTGGCTCACTCGCTTCTGCTGGCGGGGGCCAAGGTGGGGATGACCGTGCGGGTCGCGACGCCCCCCGGCTTCGAGCCGATCCCGCAGGTCGTGCAGCGGGCAGGCGAGATCGCCGCCGACACGGGAGGGGGCGTCGAGGTGAGCAACGATGCGCACGCGGCCGCGACCGGGGCCCACGTGCTGTACACCGACGTGTGGGCGAGCATGGGGCAGGAGGCCGAGTCCGACGAACGTGCCCTCGTCTTCCCCTTGTACCAGCTGAACGCCGCGCTGCTCGAGGCCGCCGACGACTCGGCGATCGTGATGCACTGCCTGCCGGCGCATCGCGGGCAGGAGATCACCGGTGAGGTGATCGACGGGCCGCGCGCGGTCGTGTGGGATCAGGCCGAGAACCGCCTGCACACCCAGAAGGCGCTCCTGCTGCGTCTCCTCGGCCTGGCCTGAGGAGCCCGCGTGCCGCGCGCCAACGATGCGATCTCCGACCTGCTGTTCGAGTTCGCCGACCTGCTGTCCATCCTGTCGACGGATCAGTTCAAGCCGCGAGCGTACGAGAAGGCGGCGCGCGCGGTCGCCGGCTACGCGGTCGACGTATCGACGCTGGATCTCAAGGGCATCCTGCAGATCCCCTCCGTTGGTCGCTCGATCGGCGAGAAGGTATTCGAGTGGCTGCAGGCGGGGTCGATCGCCGATCTCGAGGCGCTGCGTACGCAGATACCGCCCGGGGTGCGAGAGCTCATGGCGGTCCCCGGGTTGGGCCCGAAGAAGGCGATGATCCTGCACCGAGAACTCGGCATCTCGTCGGTCGATGAACTGGTGGCCGCCGTGACCGAGGATCGGATCGCGGGACTCAAGGGCTTCGGCGCCAAGACGCAGGGCAACATCGCGCGCGGGCTCGAGCAGATGGCGTCGACCGGAGGGCGGGTGCTCGATCGATGTGGCGCTGGGCCTCGCGGACGAGCTCATCGCCGTCCTGGGCCAGCTCCCGGGGGTTCGACGGGCCGCGTACGCCGGATCGCTGCGACGGATGGCAGAGACGATCGGCGATGTCGATCTGCTGCTCGCGGCGGCCGATCCCGTTCCGGTGATGGCCGCGTTCGTCGAGTGGGCGGGCGTCGCGCGCGTGCTGGCCCGCGGTGACGCGAAGTCGTCGATCGTGACGGCCTCGGGGCTCCAGGTGGACCTCCGTGTCGTGCCGCTCGAGGCCTGGGGCGCTGCGATGATCTATTTCACGGGGTCCAAGGCCCACAACGTGCGGATCCGAGAACTGGCGGTTCGGGCCGGGCTCAAGCTGAACGAGTACGGGTTGTTCCGCGCCTCCAGCGGCGATCTGCTCGCGTCCGACACGGAGGCGGCCGTGTACGACGAGCTCGGGCTGGGGTTCATCGAACCCACGCTGCGCGAGGACCGGGGGAGGTCGAGGCCGCCGCCGCGGGGGAGTTGCCGGATCTGATCACGGAGCGGGCACTGCGAGGCGACCTGCACACCCACACGGATCTCACGGACGGCCAGGCGAGCCTCGAGGAGATGGTCGAGGCCGCGTGGACGATGCGTTACGCATACGTAGCCATCACCGACCATGCGCCGAACCTTTGGATGCAACGCATGACAAAGGACAAGATGCTCGACCAGCGGGAACGCCTGGGCCGGCTCCAGGCCCGGTACCCCAAGATGCAGCTCCTGCACGGGACCGAGCTCAACATCGACCCCGACGGAGCGGTCGATTGGGACGACGACTTCCTCCGGGGATTCGACGTGACCGTGGCGGCCGTGCATTCCCATTTCGAACTCCCGCAGGCCGAGCAGACCCGGCGCCTCATCCGCGCCATCGAGCATCCGATGGTGCAACATCATCGGCCACCTGACGACACGCGGATCGGCCGACGCTCGCCGATCGATCTCGATCTCGAGGCCGTGTTCGAGGCGGCGGCTCGCACGGGCACCGCCCTGGAGATCAACTCCCACCCCGATCGCCTCGATCTGCGAGGACGAGCACGTCCTGTGGGCCCGCCGCCACGGCGTGCGCTTCGCGATCGACACCGACGCCCACGCGGTCGGTCACCTCGACGCTGCGTGCGATTCGGTGTCGCGACCGCACAGCGCGGCTGGCTCACCTCGCAGGAGGTGATCAACGCGTGGCCGATCTCGGCAGGCTTCGGCGCTTCCTGCGGCGAAGCGGGCGTCCGCTTGAGCCGCGCGCGTCTGGTCCGTTCATTCTTCGATCGCCCGGCCGTCGAGGTGGCGCCGGATCTGCTCGGCCGCGTCCTCGTGCGGCGGGAGCCCGACGGGACCGTGCTTCGCGGCCGCCTCGTCGAGGCCGAGGCCTACGAGCCCGGCGATCCGGCGAGCCACGGCTTCCGTGGACGCACACGGCGCAACGCAATGATGTTCGGGCCTCCCGGCAGGCTGTACGTGTACCTCACCTACGGCCAGCACTGGATGATGAACGTCGTGACCCGCCCCGAGGGCGAGCCGAGCGCCGTCCTGCTGCGTGCGCTCGAGCCGCTGGAGGGCCAAGGGGTGATGGCCGCCCGTCGCGGATCGACGGACCCCTGGCGGTCTGTGCTCGGGCCCCGCGAAGACGGCCCAAGCGCTCGGTGTCGACGGGGCGCTCGACGGCGAGGATCTGGTCCGCGGGACATCCGTGTGGATCGAGCGCGGCAGCGCGCCCGAGCCTCACGAGATCTCTGTCTCGCCTCGCATCGGGTTGACGGTGGCGCGCGAGCAGCCGTGGCGCTTCTTCATGGCCGCGAGCCGCCACGTGACGCCGGGGCGCCGCGGGATCAGCCGCCCAAGGCCTGCGACACGGTGAGCGTCACCGTCGACGTCTGCTCCAGGTCCGTGCCAGCTCCCGGTGACTGGTAGATCACGGTTCCGGGTGGCTGGGTCGACTCCTGGACCTCCACGACGACGTAGAACCCCGACTCGGCCAACAGCGCCTCGGCATCCGCCTGGCTCATCCCGATCACGGAGGGGACCGTGACCAGCTGTGCCGAGGTCGGGGTCGTGCATTCGGCCGAGGGCTGTGTCCCCTCGATGAACTCCAGCACGTCGATGTGTTGGGGCAGCGTGTAGGCATTGGGAAGGCAATAGGGGTCCTGGGTCGAGTCGACGGCCATGGTGACGTAGCCGACGAGCGGCGTCGGGAACTCGCGTTCGGGGAGCTCCGCGGCGGCCTTGAGCATGAACAATCGCCAGATCTGCGCCGGCCACGTGCCGCCGTATACCGTGATCCGAGTCGTCGGAGGCACCATCGATCGTGTGGAGTCGGGGAAGCCCACCCACACCGACGCGACCAGCTGGGGAACGGCTCCGACGAACCAGGCGTTCGTCTGCCCGTCGGCCGTCCCCGTCTTGCCGATCTGCGGGCGCCCGATGTTGGCCGATGTTCCCGTCCCGTAGTACACGGCCTGCTCGAGGATCTGGTTCGCCACGGATGCGACCTGGGGGTCGACGACCTGTTGGGGCTTGGGGTGGGATTCCCACAACACGTCACCGGTGGGACCCGTCACGCTCACCACCGGCACCGGGTTCACGTGCTGGCCTCCCGTCGCGAGGGTCCCGTATGCGGAGGCCATCTCCATCGTGTTGACCTCGTTGGTGCCCAGCACGGCCGACAGATAGGGGTGGAGAGGGGTATCGGGCTCGCCGACACGGAGGCAGCACCGCAGGCCCATGCGCTGGGCGGTCTCGACGACCTGGTCCGGGCCGAGCTGGTCGATCAGCTGCGCGTAGACCGTGTTCACCGAGTTGATGGTGGCGCTCTCCAGCGTCATGGAGCCGTAGCCGCTTCCCCCGGCGTTGGTCACGTTCCAGACCTCGCCTCCCTCGAGGGGTATCTGGATCGAGGATGGCGCGGGGAAGACCGCGCTGGGGGATATGCCGCTCTCGAGCGCGGCGACCAGCGCGAACGGCTTGAACGACGAACCCGACTGCCGGCCGGTGCCTCCTCGGCCCGTCGCCAGGTTGACTCGCCCGGCCTCGGCGTCACGCCAGTAGTCCGCATCGGCGCCCCCGACCATCGCCCGGACGTGTCCGGTCCGCGGGTCGATCACGGTCATGGCCCCGGCCGGATCTGCGGGGTAGGACAACACGGACCGCACGGCCGTCTGCGCGTACCGTTGCAGGGACGGGTCCAGCGTGGTTCGGATCCGCAGGCCGCCGGTGAACAGCAACCGATAGCGCTCCTCACGGGTGTCCCCGAACGCCGGGTTGGACAGGAACCACTCCTTGAAGTAGTCGACGAAGTAGGGGTAGGGATAGCGTTGCTCGACCTGGCCTCGCCGCAGGAGGATGCGTTCGTGGCGAGCCGCGCGATAGTCGGTCCTCGCGATCATGTCTTGGCGCAGCATCAGCCGAAGGACGACGTTGCGTCGCCCGCGCGCCGACCGCCGGCTCGTGTACGGATCGAAATGGTTCGGCGACGTGATCAGTCCGGCGAGCAGGGCGGACTGCCCCATCGTGAGGTCTTTGGCGTCGACGTCGAAGTAGGTCTGTGCGGCTGCCTGCGCCCCGTACGCGCCTTCGCCGAAGTACACCGTGTTGAGGTACCTGGTGAGGATCCGGTCCTTGCCCAGCCGATCCTCGAGTTGCCACGCGAGCGCCGCCTCGTCGATCTTGCGGTCGAGGCTCTCCTCGCCGCCCACGTAGAGGTTCTTCACGAGCTGCTGGGTGATGGTCGATCCGCCCTCCACGACCTCGCCGGCCTCGGCGTTGACCACGGCGGCTCGAGCGATGGCCCGCAGATCGACCCCGTGATGGAACCAGAACCGTCGGTCTTCGATCGCGACGACGGCGTCTCGCAGGCTCGAGGGGATGTCTCTGCGGCTGAGCACGACGCGGTCCTCGGCCGCATGGAGCGCCGTGATGAGCGAGCCGTCCTTCGCGTAGAGGAACGAGGTCTGGGCCAGGGGAAGTGCCCGATAGTCCTCGAGCTTGGGCAGACCACATGCGCCCACGAGGATGACCACCGCGGACAGGCCGGCGAGCAGGGGAAGAGCCCGGCGGTTCATTCGCGCCGAGCATACCCTCGCCCCACCCCGGGTTCGGGAGGTTCGCTGATAGCATCCGCCCGATGGAGCGGGACGCGGCAGGCATCCTCGCCTCCGGCACGGTCGAGGTCGTGCCCGACGGCGGCCTCGAGAGCAAGCTGGCGCTGGGACGCCCGCTCAGGGTCAAACTGGGCGTCGATCCCAGCCGCCCCGACCTCACCCTCGGTCACACGGTGGTCCTGCGCAAGCTCCGCCAGTTCCAGGATGCCGGCCACGTCGCGGTGCTGATCATCGGCGACTTCACCGCCAGGATCGGAGACCCTTCGGGCCGTTCCGACACGCGGCCCATGCTCAGCGAGGAAGAGGTCGCAGGGAACTCCCGGACGTACCTCGATCAGGCGGGAAAGGTGATCGACGTCGAGCGTGCCGAGCTCCGCGGAAACGCCGAGTGGAGCACGCCGATGAGCATGGGGGGCCTGCTCGAGTTGGCGTCAACGACCACGGTCGCCCGGATGCTCGAGCGCGACGACTTCCAGCATCGATACCGGGCCGGCACGCCGATCAGCATCGTGGAGCTGCTGTATCCGCTCTTCCAGGGCTACGACTCCGTGGCCGTCGACGCCGACGTGGAGCTCGGCGGCACCGATCAGACCTTCAACCTTCTCATGGGGAGAGAGGTGCAGCGCGCCTACGGGATGGATCCCCAGGTCGTGGTCACCATGCCGCTACTCGAAGGCACCGATGGGGTGCGCAAGATGTCGAAGTCGCTCGACAACTTCGTGGCCATCACCGAGCCGGCCGACGAGCAGTTCGGCAAGCTGATGTCGATCCCCGACGAGCTGATCGTGCGCTACCTGCGCCTGTGCTCGTCGCTCGACGCGACCGAGATCGACGAGATCGAACAGGGTCTGTCGGACGGGTCGCTGCACGCGGGCGAGCAGAAGCGGCACATGGCGCGGACCATCGTCGACATGTACGCAGGCGAAGGGGCGGGTCGAGACGCCGAGGAACGCTTCGACCGCGTCCACCGCGAGCATCTGGTCCCCGACGGGATCGCCGACGCCCCGGTTGACGGCGCCGCGCGAGATGGCTTGGTCTGGCTCCCGCGGCTGCTCGTCGAGACCGGTCTCGCGACCTCGAACGCGGAGGCGCGTCGGGCGGTGCAGGGGGGAGGCGTTCGGCTGGACGATCGCCCCCTCTCCGATCCCGACGCGGAGTGGCCGGCCGACGAACTGCGGGGCAAGGTTCTTCAGCTGGGCCGGCGAAGGTTCGTCCGGCTGGCGTGAACGATCTGTCCCGGAGGGCGAACGCTCGGGTTGACGCTGCCTGTGGCGCTGCTAGCATGGGCAGTCGGCGCGGCCTCCGCGTGGGGGTCTCCCTGCTCGGCGTCGCCCCGACTTCTCGCACCTTGAGAACTGAACAGTGTGTAACAGCCAGTGCTTTACCCCGTCATGCGTGGGGGCGGTTCGCCGTGCCCGCGTCGGACGGAACCAAGTTCGGTGGAGCCCCCGTTCGCGGGAGCTTCATCGGGCGAGCGATGGCCGGCCGCAGGCAGTGCCTGTCGGTGGTCGGCCGACTCTCAACAACGGAAACGAACCCCGCGCCCTCGTGGCGAGGGGATCTCATTTCTCTACGGAGAGTTTGATCCTGGCTCAGGACGAACGCTGGCGGCGTGCTTAACACATGCAAGTCGAACGGTGAACCGGGCTTCGGCCCGGGGATCAGTGGCGAACGGGTGCGTAACACGTGGGCAACCTGCCCCAGACACTGGGATAACCCCGGGAAACCGGGGCTAATACCGGATACTCCGGTCGGATCGCATGGTCCGATCGGGAAAGCTCCGACGGTCTGGGATGGGCCCGCGGCCTATCAGCTTGTTGGTGGGGTAACGGCCTACCAAGGCGACGACGGGTAGCTGGTCTGAGAGGACGACCAGCCACACTGGAACTGAGATACGGTCCAGACTCCTACGGGAGGCAGCAGTGGGGAATCTTGCACAATGGGCGAAAGCCTGATGCAGCGACGCCGCGTGGGGGATGAAGGCCCTCGGGTCGTAAACCCCTTTCGGCAGGGAAGAAGCGCAAGTGACGGTACCTGCAGAAGAAGTCCCGGCTAACTACGTGCCAGCAGCCGCGGTAAGACGTAGGGGGCGAGCGTTGTCCGGATTCACTGGGCGTAAAGCGCGCGTAGGCGGTTTGGTAAGTCGGATGTGAAAACCCGGGGCTCAACCCCGGGCCTGCATCCGATACTGCCCGACTAGAGGTAGGTAGGGGAGATCGGAATTCCTGGTGTAGCGGTGAAATGCGCAGATATCAGGAGGAACACCGGTGGCGAAGGCGGATCTCTGGGCCTTACCTGACGCTGAGGTGCGAAAGCTAGGGGAGCGAACAGGATTAGATACCCTGGTAGTCCTAGCCGTAAACGTTGGGTGCTAGGTGTGGGGGGACATCGACCCCCTCCGTGCCGAAGCTAACGCATTAAGCACCCCGCCTGGGGAGTACGGCCGCAAGGCTAAAACTCAAAGGAATTGACGGGGCCCCGCACAAGCGGCGGAGCATGCGGCTTAATTCGATGCAACGCGAAGAACCTTACCTGGGTTTGACATGCAGGGTGAAACCGTTGAAAGCGGGCGCTCTTCGGAGCCTGCACAGGTGGTGCATGGCTGTCGTCAGCTCGTGCCGTGAGGTGTTGCCTTAAGTGGCGCAACGAGCGCAACCCCTGTCCTTAGTTGCCAGCGGATCATGCCGGGAACTCTAGGGAGACTGCCGGTGCCAAACCGGAGGAAGGTGGGGATGACGTCAAGTCAGCATGCCCCTTATACCCAGGGCTGCACGCATGCTACAATGCGTGGTACAGAGGGCTGCGATCCCGTAAGGGGGAGCGAATCCCAAAAAGCCACGCTCAGTTCGGATCGAGGTCTGCAACTCGACCTCGTGAAGTTGGAGTCGCTAGTAATCGCAGATCAGCACTGCTGCGGTGAATACGTTCCCGGGCCTTGTACACACCGCCCGTCACACCACGAAAGTGGGCAACACCCGAAGCCGGTGGCCTAACCCTTGTGGAGGGAGCCGTCGAAGGTGGGGCTCGCGATTGGGGTGAAGTCGTAACAAGGTAGCCGTACCGGAAGGTGCGGCTGGATCACCTCCTTTCTAAGGAGCCTTTGGCATACCGGTGCACGTTCGGACGACCGATCCGTGTCGCTGCACCCCGGAAGACTCCAGGTCGATAGCACTGGCCCCCGTCGGTGATGACCGGCAACCTCCCACCCGTTAGTACGCCCCGCACACGTGGGGAGAGGAACGCGATCGGGCGGATACGTTGAGCTCGGCGGGCACACTGTTCAGCTTTGAGGGTGCGAATCCTCGAGCACCTTGAGAACTCGATAGCGAGCGCGAGCATCTACAGTCAAGTTATGAAGGGCTTACGGTGGATGCCTTGGCGCCAGGAGCCGATGAAGGACGCGTCAGGCTGCGAAAAGCTGCGGGGAGCTGCCGAGAAGGCTTTGATCCGCAGATGTCCGAATGGGGAAACCCGGCTGGGGTCATGCCCGGTCACCCGTGTCTGAACACATAGGGCACGAGGAGGGAACCGCCCGAAGTGAAACATCTCAGTAGGGCGAGGAAGAGAAAGCAACCGCGACTCCCCTAGTAGTGGCGAGCGAACGGGGAACAGCCTAAACCGATCGTGGTGTCATAGCCCGATGGCGTTGCCAGTCGGGGTCGTGGGACCCGCATGGATCCGCATCGGAGGATCCGAGGAGTTACAAAGTCGGCAGCTAGTCGAAGGCCATGGAAAGGGCCGCCACAGAAGGTAACAGCCCTGTAGACGAAAGCGAGCCGATCTCCTAGTGGTGATCCCGAGTAGCACGGGACCCCTGAAATCCCGTGTGAATCTGGGGGGACCACCCCCTAAGGCTAAGCACTCCCTGGCGACCGATAGTGAACCAGTACCGTGAGGGAAAGGTGAAAAGTACCCCGGGAGGGGAGTGAAATAGTACCTGAAACCGTGAGCCTACAAGCAGTCGGAGCCTGTGCTGGGCAACCAGTATCGGGTGACGGCGTGCCTTTTGAAGAATGAGCCGGCGAGTTAGCGGTATGCGGCAAGGTTAAGCTTCTGACGAAGCCGAAGCGAAAGCGAGTCCGAATAAGGCGAAGAGTCGCATGCCCTAGACCCGAAGCCGAGTGATCTACCCATGGGCAGGTTGAAGCGAGGGTAAGACCTCGTGGAGGACCGAACCCACCAGGGTTGAAAACCTGGGGGATGACCTGTGGGTAGGGGTGAAAGGCCAATCAAACTCGGTGATAGCTGGTTCTCCCCGAAATGCCTTTAGGGGCAGCCTCGGGCGTTCTGTTGCGGAGGTAGAGCACTGATTGGGCTAGGGGGCCTACAAGCTTACCGACCTCAGTCAAACTCCGAATGCCGTAACACCAGAGCCCGGGAGTGAGGGCGCGGGGGCTAAGCTCCGTGTCCGAGAGGGAAACAACCCAGATCGCCAGCTAAGGCCCCTAATTCCATGCTCAGTGGGTAAGGATGTGGGATCGCCCAGACAACCAGGAGGTTGGCTTAGAAGCAGCCACCCTTGAAAGAGTGCGTAACAGCTCACTGGTCAAGTGTTCCTGCGCCGACAATGTAACGGGGCTCAAGCATGGAGCCGAAGCTGCGGGATCCTTCGTATGACTCGGCCCTCGAGGGAGGCCTCGTCGGTCCAGGTCGAGGGATCGGTAGGGGAGCGTTCCGACGCGAGTGAAGCGGCGGGGTAACCCAGCCGTGGACGCGTCGGAAGTGAGAATGCCGGCATGAGTAGCGAAAGACGGGGGAGGAGCCCGTCCGCCGAATGCCCAAGGGTTCCTGGGGAAGGTTCATCCGCCCAGGGTTAGTCGGGACCTAAGCCGAGGTCGAGAGACGTAGGCGATGGACGACTGGTTGATATTCCAGTACCACCTCATCCGCGCCCAGGCCGAATCCGAGGTACTAAGGGAACCCCTTCGGGGGCTACCGACCAACTCGGTACTAGGCCAGCGAAGGGGGGACGCAGGAGGGTAGCTCGACCCAGGCGATGGTTGTCCTGGGGTAAGCGTGTAGGGGGACCTCCCAGGCAAATCCGGGAGGTCACATACCCTGAGGCGCGATGCCGAACCGTTCCAGGTGAAGCGAGTGATCCCATGCTGCCGAGAAAAGCCTCTAGCGAGCTGATGAGGTGCCCGTACCCCAAACCGACACAGGTGGGCACGTAGAGAATACGAAGGCGATCGAGAGAACCCTGGTTAAGGAACTCGGCAAATTGCATCCGTAACTTCGGGATAAGGATGACCCCGCTAGGGTGGAGGACTTCGCGTCCCGAGCTCGAAGGGGTGGCACAAACCAGGCCCAAGCGACTGTTTACTAAAAACACAGGTCCGTGCAAAGTCGCAAGACGACGTATACGGACTGACGCCTGCCCGGTGCTGGAACGTCAAGGGGAGAGGTTAGATCCTTCGGATCGAAGCTTTGAACCTAAGCGCCAGTAAACGGCGGCCGTAACTATAACGGTCCTAAGGTAGCGAAATTCCTTGTCGGGTAAGTTCCGACCTGCACGAATGGCGTAACGACTTGGGCACTGTCTCAACCAGGGACTCGGCGAAATTGCAGTACGAGTAAAGATGCTCGTTACCCGCAGCAGGACGGAAAGACCCCGGGACCTTTACTGCAGCTTGATGTTGGGTTCTGGCATGTGTTGCGTAGGATAGGCGGGAGGCTGTGAAGCTGTGACTTCCGGTCATGGTGGAGCCACCCTTGAAATACCGCCCTTCACATGTTGGGACTCTAACCCGGACCCGTGATCCGGGTCAGGGACAGCGTCTGGTGGGCAGTTTAACTGGGGCGGTTGCCTCCCAAAAGGTAACGGAGGCGCCCAAAGGTTCCCTCAGTCTGGTTGGCAATCAGACGTCGAGTGCAAGGGCACAAGGGAGCTTGACTGTGAGACCGACGGGTCGAGCAGGAGCGAAAGCTGGGCCTAGTGATCCGACGACTCCGAGTGGAAGGGTCGTCGCTAAACGGCTAAAAGGTACCCCGGGGATAACAGGCTGATCCTGCCCAAGAGTCCATATCGACGGCAGGGTTTGGCACCTCGATGTCGGCTCGTCTCATCCTGGGGCTGGAGCAGGTCCCAAGGGTCGGGCTGTTCGCCCGTTAAAGAGGCACGCGAGCTGGGTTTAGAACGTCGTGAGACAGTTCGGTCCCTATCCGCTGTGGGCGCAGGAGATCTGAGAGGAGCTACCCCTAGTACGAGAGGACCGGGGTGGACGAACCTCTGGTGTGCCAGTTGTCGCGCCAGCGGCACGGCTGGTTAGCTACGTTCGGAAGGGATAAGCGCTGAAAGCATCTAAGTGCGAAGCCTCGCCTCGAGATGAGATCTCCCACTGGGTTAACCAGGTAAGGCCCCTGGCAGACCACGAGGTTGATAGGCCGGAAGTGGAAGCACGGCAACGTGTGGAGCTGACCGGTACTAATAGGCCGAGGACTTGACTTCGCTCGCGCTCGCTATCGCAGTTCTTCGAGCTCTGCTCGAGGGACGCACCCTCATATCCGTCTCGGATCTCGATCCGGAGAACCACCGTTTCGGTGGCCATAGCGGAGGGGAAACACCCGGTCCCATCCCGAACCCGGAAGTTAAGCCCTCCAGCGCCGATGGTACTGCCCGGGCGACTGGGTGGGAGAGTAGGTCGCTGCCGGGACATCGTTCGGAACGGGCCGCCTTCGGGGCGGCCCGTTCCGTCTCCGCCTCGCCGTACGCCTAGGAGCCTTCGATGCCGAAGTCACTTGCACCTCGTCCCGGCGGCAACGTCGGCCGTCGCCGGCTCCGCTCCGGCCTGCCGCGCGACGTGGCCGGACGAGGTGCAGCGGACGACGAAGCCCACCGCAGGTCCGCGACGCGCTCGTCGCGGCTGTCGCGCGCGATCGAGCTGCTCGACCGCGACGACTCCGGGAGCCGCGGTCGCGGAGGCCACGAAGGCGAAGCAGTTGTCGCCGCGGTCGGCGTCGGTCCGCGAGGTGCTCGGGACTGGCGCTCTACGGCCAGGAGCGGTGGCAGGAGGCGCTCGTCGGAGCTCAAGGCCTACCGGCGATTCAGCGGGCGCGCCGACCAGAACCACGTCATCGCCGACTGCCTGCGGGCGCTCGGCCGGCCGAGGGAAGCGGTGCCGCTGGCCGAGGAGGAGCTGCGCGCGAAGGTCCCCAACGAGGCGAAGGCCGAGGCCGTGATCGTGGCCGCGTCGGCCCTCGCGGATCAGGGTCGGTTCGCCGAGGCGCTCGCCTTCCTGGGTCGCGCGAGGACCAGCGCGGACGTGGCGGAGGCCTACACGCTGCGGCTGTGGTACGTGCGGGGCGACATCCTGGCGAGGGCCGGACGGCGAGAAGAGGCTGCCGCGGAGTTCCGCAAGATCATGCGCCACGACGCGGCGGCGTTCGACGTCGCCGAACGCCTCGCCGAGCTCGGCTAGCGGCGGCCTCAGCCTCCCGTCGCTTCCGCCAGTACCGCGCAAGCCCCTGCGCGTTCATCTCGATCGAGCCGATCGCGTCGTAGCGGTCCATGTCGATGGGCCCGCCCGCGTCTCGCGGCTCGAACTCCCGCGCCGCCTGATCACGCAGGGCGCGCGTGACGACGTCGACGGCGGTCGTGAGGTCCTCGTCGAGCGATCCGGCGGACCGTCTCGCTCCAGGCGCGGATGCGCTCGGCCGCCGTGTCGCACCCCTCCTCGCGGGTCGGGCGACCGGGCCGAAGTGCGACGTCATGAGGGCGGTGGCCGCCGATGGCGTCGATCGCTCGATGCTCGCCAGCGCGGCCTCGACGTCGACCTCGGGCGGGGGCAGAGCGGGCCGATAGACGCCGGACCCACGGGAGGTAGGAACCGATCGCCTCCCCGGTGAAGACGACGCCGGTGCCGGAGTCGAGGAAGCGCCACGTGGTGCGAGGCGTGGCCCGGCGTGTGCGATGACGCTGACCGACCGCGAACCGAGGTGGATCGTCGGAACCGTCCGGCGAGTCGGCTCGAGGCGGTCGGCAGGCCACGGCCTGAGTCACGCCGAACAGCGCGCGCATGCGTTCCTCGCCGTAGGTCCGCGCCGTGCGAGGCGATCGAGCCGGGTCGGGTCCGCGAGGTGGGGAGCTCCACGTTCGCTTGCCCAGACCGTGGCGCCGAGGATAGGCGTCAGCGAGGCCGCCGGCGCCGCCGGCGTGATCGAGGTGGACGTGGGTGACGACACGTGGGCGAGGTCCGGGCCATCAAGCCCGATCGCCGAGAGCGCCTCGAGCACGACGGCCGTGTCGGCTGCGGGACCGGTCTCGATCAGGGCGGGCTCGTCCCCTTCCAGAAGGTATACGGCGTTGAATTCGAGCTCTCCGGTCATGTGGGTGTCGAGGAGGAGTACTCCCTCGGCAACCCGATCGAAGCGAGGGGCGGGCCGACCAGTGCCGCTTGTCATGTCCGCCAGTGTGGCAGGGCGTGTCACCCCCGTCCGGTACGTTGGGCGTTTCCTCCCCCAAGGGGGTGTGCAGATGGTCACCGTCAACGTCGTGGTGCTCGCAGGCACCATCGCGACCGAGCCGGTCCGCCGGTCGATGCCGTCGGGCGACGAGGTGACCGAGTTGCGCGTATCGGTTCCCGAGCAGGGGCGTCGGCTGCTGCCGCTGCCCGTCGCGGCGTGGCACGTCACGGTCGGGGACCACGACGCTGGACGAAACTCGCCAAGGGCGATCAGGTCCTCGTTCACGGGCAGCTCGTCCGCCGCTTCTATCGCAGTGGGGCGGGCGCTCGCAGCCTGACCGAGGTGGTCGCCACCGGCATCAAGACGCCTCGAGCCCGTCGACGAGTCAGTATCGGGGTAGTCGAACCTCAGTCGCGAACCGGCATCATCACCATGCCGGTGCGCGGTTTCGGCCAGAAGTAGGTCGACTTCTGGGGCAGACGTTCGCCGGCCTGCGCCACCGATCGGATCCGCTCGGGCGTCGTCGGAGGCAGGAACCATGCGGCGACGGCCTCTCCCGATCGCACCGAGGCGTCGGCCGCTGCCGCGTCGGCGACGAAGCGCAGCTCGTCGTCGCCCAGGATCTCCTCGTGGAGGGCCCGAACCACGGGAGGCGGACCGTCAAGGCGATGGATCCGGTACGCGATCGACCCGTCTCCGTCCGCGTGGGCGCTGCCGACCACCGTTGCGTCGTCAGACAAGGCCGCAAGGAGCGACTCCAATCCCCCGGCCTCGGCGCCTCCGTTGGGCGAGGCGCCCGCTAGCTGGATGCGGTGGAACGGCAGCACGCTCAGAGACGAGGCGGACGCATCGACGATGAAGGTGAGAACGCGGTCCCAGGCGCCCGATCCCTCGGCAGCATGTCGGAGGTTCCGAAACTCGAGGGAGGTCGTGTAGCGATGGTGCCCGTCGGCGATGAGCAGTTGCTCGCTCGCGAGGGAACGCGCGATCGCCGGATCGTCTCCGAGCAGCCAGAGGCGATGCCGAACCCCTGCCCGTCGATGACTTCGGCGGCGGGCTCGTCGCTCCGCACTCGACCCAGCGCGTCGGCGAGCCCGGGGCAGGGACCCGCCACGGTCCCGTAGACGGCCGACAGATGGGTGTCGGTGGCCTTGAGGAGCTCCAGACGGTCGCGGACCGGCCCCGCCATGGTGTGCTCGTGCGGGAGCACCGCTGCCTCCCCACGGTTCGAGGGTCATCGCGGCGAACACCCCGCGGATCACAGGGATGCCGGTGTCGGGCGGCGGCGCCATCTCGTAGGCGTAGTAGCCCGGCTCCGGATCGCGGACGACCACGCCCCTGGCTTCCCACCGGTCGAGCAGGCGCGCGGCGCGCCGATAGCGGCTGTCGGGCCGATCGGCGTCCTGGTCGCCTTCGGCGAGGTCCAGGTGCACCACGCTGAATCCGTTGGCGTCCAGGTAGTCCCGCCGGCCGGCCTCGCTGATAACGTCGTACGGCGGCGCCGTCACACGAAGGAGCGGCCCCGCAACTTCGGTGTCGTATCGCAGGCCACGGAACGGGGAGACTCGAGGCATGCCCCTTGTATAGCAGCCGGACCCCGAGACGGACGTCGGCGCCGTCGGGTGCGGCCCACTCGAGCCCGCTCGACGGCTCTCGCCGGGAGTCGCGATGATTGCCGAGCGATTCGATGCGTTCCTGTTCGACCTCGACGGTGTGGTGTATCGGGGAGATCGCGCGATCCCCGGAGCCGTGGACGTGCTGGCGGCGCTACGGAACATGTCGAAGCGCGTCGTCTTCGTGACGAACAGCTCACTCCGCACCCCGGCCCAGGTGGCAGCCAAGCTCGTGTCCGTGGGAGTGACGGCCGATCCCGCCGAGGTCGTCACCTCGGGCGTGGCGACCGCCGAACTGCTAGCCGCCCGTGAGGTCGAGCGGGTGTTCGCGATCGGCGGTGCCGGGGTCCGCGTAGCGCTCGCCGACGCGGGGATACGCGTTCTGGAGGGGGAACCCTCCGAGGCGGACGCGGTCGTGATCGGGTTCGACCCCGAGGTGCGACTACGCCCAGCTGCGGCGGGCCAGCCTGCTCGTGCAGGCCGGCGTTCCCCTGATCGCGACGAACCCCGACTCGTCCTTCCCCTCACACGACGGGGAGCGATGGCCGGGAACGGGGGCGTTGGTCGCCGTGGTGGAGACGACGACGGGGGTCCGGGCCGAGGTCGTCGGCAAGCCGAGTCCCTCGTTGTTCGAGTTCGCGCTGGCCCGGGCCGGCGGCGGGGATCCCCTCGTGGTTGGCGATCGCCTCGACACCGACATCGCGGGGGCCGTCGCGCTCGGCTGGGCCTCGTTCCTGGTGCTAACGGGCATCTCCTCGCGTGCCGACATCGCTCGGATGCCCTTCGCTCCCAGCTACGTCTGGGACGACCTGTCCCTGCTCGTCGACCCCGACTCGTGAGCCCGCGGCGGGCCCGGACCGGCGAGTATGCTGGGAGCGGACCGCACGAAAGGATGCCGCACGATGCAGTTCGACGACGTTCGTAAGGCCATCGAGGCTACGTTCGGACAACTCACGCCCGATCGGGCCAGAGAGCTCGCTCGCCAGATGATGGAGCCGGGCGCCGCCAAGGAGCAGGTGGCCAAGACGGCGGCCGACATGCTCGAGTGGTCGCAGAACAACCGTGCCCGTATCCGGGAGTTCGTACGATCGCGAGATCGCCGAGCAGATGAACAACGTCGGCGTGGCCACCCATAGCGAGCTCGACGCCCTCAAGAAGCGGGTCCGGACGCTGGAGCGGGAGGCGGGGATGACCGCCTCGGGTGGAACGGCAGCGAGGCCGAAGCCCACCGCGAAGAAGGCTGCCGCGAAGAAGCCGACGGCAAAGAAGTCCGTGGCCAAGAAGTCCTCTGCAAAGAAGCGGGCCGCAGCGAAGCAGCCGGGTGGATCCGCCAAGGGTTCGAACGGCTGACCCGTGCCGCGCCGGCGCCTGGACACCGAACTCGTGCGCCGCGGGTTGGTGACCAGCCGGTCCGAGGCCAAGGTCGCGGTCGAGGCGGGGCTGGTGACGATCGCGGGATCGCCGGCGCTCAAGACGGCGACGATGGTGGCCGACGACGTGGCGCTCGCGCTCGCTGGCCCCGCTCGTCGATTCGTGTCGCGCGGCGGCGACAAGCTGCGGGCCGCCCTCGATCGGTTCGCGATCGCCGTCGACGGAGCCGAATGTCTCGATGCAGGGGCCTCGACCGGGGGATTCACCGACTGCTTGCTCCAGGCCGGAGCGGCCAGGGTGACGGCCGTCGACGTCGGGTACGGGCAACTGGCGTGGCGGTTGCGCAACGACCCGCGCGTCGTCGTGATGGAGCGCACCAACGTGCGCGACCTGCGAGCCGACCAGTTGCCGGCCCGCCCCGGGGTCGTCGTCGCGGATCTGTCGTTCATCTCGCTTCGGCTAGTGCTCGGTGCGCTCGCGCTCGCCGGCGCGGACGATGCGGCCTTCGTGGTGCTCGTGAAGCCCCAGTTCGAGGCCGGGGCAGCCGAGGTGGGCAGGGGGGGCGTGGTAACCGACGCCGCGACCTGGGAGCGAGTGCTGCATGAGATCGCGGGTGGGTTCAGTGGGCGAGGACTCCCGCCCCGCGACGTGATGGCCTCGCCGCTGCTCGGACCCGCGGGCAACGTCGAGTTCTTGATGTGGTGCCAGCGCGCCGACGCCCACGCCGAGAGCCCGCTCGATGTCAGCGTGGCGATCGCGGAGGCCGAGGAGTTGCGCCGATGAGCGTGGTGGGGCTCGTTGTGCATCCGCGCCGAGCGGCGGCCTCGGCCGCGGCCGAGCTGGTTCGCGGGCGGCTCGCTCCCCAGGTGACGACAACCGACGTCCCCGACCAGCCGCCATTCGGAGACCCGGGAACGGTCGACCTCGTCGTATCTATCGGAGGAGACGGCACCTTCCTGCGCGCGGCCCAGGCGGCAAGCGAGCTCGGCTGCCCGGTCCTCGGCGTGAAGGTGGGGCGCCTTGGGTTCCTCACCGAAGTCGAGCCGGAGGAAGCCCCCGAGCTGATCCAAGCGGTCTTGGCGGGGTCAGCCCGGATCGAGGAGCGCCTTGCGCTCACGGCCGAGGCGATCGAAGGCGTGGCCTTCGCCGCGCAGTGGGGACTCAACGAGGTCATGGTGGAGAAGCGAGCCCGCCACCGCCTCATCCGCCTGGCGGTCGAGGTCGACGGCCGCTACGTCACGACGTTCTCGGCCGACGGCGTGATCGTGGCCACGCCGACGGGCTCCACCGCCTACTCGTTCTCGGCGCGCGGCCCGATCGTCGACCCCGGCGTCGGCTGCCTCGTGCTCACTCCGATCGCGCCTCACATGGTGTTCGATCGCTCGTTCGTGCTCGCACCTGGCAGCGTCGCCCGTCTGACCGTCGAGGGTGAGGAGAGCGGCATATTGTCGGCCGATGGGCGCCGCAGCATCGAGCTGCCGGTCGGCACGGCGGTGCAGATCCGCGCCTCGTCGCGCCCGGCCCGCCTCGTGCGCCGCGACGACGCACCGGCGTTCCTGACGCTGGTTCGTGGGAAGTTCGGCCTCCCGGGTCGGGACGGTTCGGAGCCGTGATGTCGGCGACGGCCGCTAGGCTCCGCGCAGTGCTCCGCGAGCTGCACATCAGCGACCTGGGAGTCATCGACGACCTCGACCTCGAGGTCCATCCCGGACTCACCGTCCTGACGGGCGAGACCGGCGCGGGCAAGACGATGATCACCGTCGGGCTGACGCTTGCGACCGGCGCGCGCGCGAGCGCCTCGCTCGTCCGCGCCGGGGGCCGAGGCTGCTCGGGTCCAGGCGCGGTTCGACGCGCCGGCCGGCGCCGAGGACTGGGCTGAAGACGGCGAGGTCATCCTTGCCCGGACCGTGCGGGCCGACGGGAAGAGCGCAGCGCGTATCGGCCGACAGATGGCCACCGCAACCTCGCTCGCGGGCCTCGGCGACGTCCTGCTGGAGGTCCACGGCCAGCACCAGGCCCAGCGTCTGATGCGCGCCGACATGCAGACGGACTTCCTCGACCGATCCGCAGGTGCGGGGCAGCTCGCGGCGGTGGCATCGTGCCGAGAGGCTCACGACCATTGGCGCGACACATCGATCGCCTTGGAACGCCTCCGTTCATCCATCCGGGAACGCGAGCGCGAGATCGACCTCCTCGCCTATCAGGTGCGCGAGATCGAGGCGGTCGGCCTCGACGAAGGGGAGCTGGAGCGGCTCGGGGCCGAGGAGGCGCGCCTCGGGCACATCGAGCGGCTCGCCGAGATCCGCCGGGTCGGCCGCCGAGGCACTCACCGGGGATGGTGGGGGAGCGGACCGCCTGAGTCTCGCGGCGGCGACATTGGGCGAGACCTCGGAGCTCGACCCGGCCGCGCGCGAGTTCGCGGAACGGGCCCGCGCGACCGCGGCCGAGGTAGCCGAGCTCGGACGGGACCTCCGAGACTACGGCGAGACACTCGTCGCGGATCCCGCACGACTCGCCGAGATCCGCGACCGGATCGCGACCCTGCACACCCTTCGACGCAAGTACGGCGACAGCGATGCGGACGTGTTGGCGTTCCTGGCCGACTCGTCGGCGCGCCTGGCCGACCTCGAGGCCGCGGATGAACGACTCGCCGAGCTGGAGGCCGAGGAGGCCGAGCTCGCGGGAGCGCTCCGAGCCGTCGCCGATCGCGTGTCCGCGGGCCGAGCGGCGGCGGCCCCAGAACTCTCGAGGGCGCTCACCGCCGAGCTCGAGGAGCTCGGCATGGCGGGGGCGCACGTCGAGGTGGAGCTCGAGGCCTCCGCCGCCGTGGGGGCGAACGGGGCCGAGCAGGCGGTCCTGCTCCTCGCGGCTGGACCGCAACAGCCTCCCCGCCGGCTCACCGTCGCCGCCTCGGGCGGAGAGCTCTCCCGCACGATGCTCGCGTGTCGCAGCGTTCTTGCCGACCTCGACGCGATCCCCACCCTGGTGTTCGACGAGGTCGACGCGGGTATCGGAGGACGGGCGGGACTGGCGGTGGGGCGCCGACTGGCACGCTTGGCAGCCACGCGTCAGGTGCTCGTCGTGACCCACCTGCCGCAGATCGCGTGCTTCGCGGATCGCCACGTGCTGGTGACGAAGTCGAACGGCACGGCGCAGGTCGAGGTCCTCGACGACGACGACCGGATCCGGGAGCTGTCACGCATGCTCGCAGGTCTCGACGAGAGCTCAGAGCGGGGTCTCGCATGCCGAGGAGCTGCTCACCGAGGCGCGGAAGGTGAAGGCCGCCACCTAGGACCTCGGGCGGGCTACGAGCGAGATCCGTGAAGTTCGCGACCCGAACCGCCCGAGTCCGTCGGTGGCCTCTGATAGAGTCGGCTCCCGTGGTGAGGGACCAGACCAGAGTACATCTTCGTCACGGGAGGAGTCGCTTCCGGCCTCGGCAAGGGCATCACCTCCGCCTCACTCGGCCGCCTCTTCAAGTCGCGCGGGCTCAAGGTCGCCGTCCAGAAGCTCGACCCGTACATCAACGTCGACCCCGGCACGATGAATCCGTTCGAGCACGGCGAGGTCTTCGTGCTCGACGACGGGGCGGAGACCGACCTCGACCTGGGTCACTACGAGCGCTTCATCGACATCGATCTCCATCGGGGCTCGAACCACACGACGGGCGCGATCTACTCGGCCGTCATCGCCAAGGAGCGACGTGGCGACTATCTGGGCAAGACGGTCCAGGTGATCCCGCACATCACCGAGGAGATCAAGGAACGGGTTCGTGCGCTTGCGGAGACGGAGGACGCCGACATGGTGATCGTCGAGATCGGCGGGACCGTTGGCGACATCGAGTCGCTGCCGTTCATCGAGGCGATCCGTCAGCTACGCAACGAGATCGGGCGAGATCACTGCGCCTTCGTCCACGTGTCGCTGATGCCGTTCATCGGACCGTCCGGCGAGCTGAAGACGAAACCCACGCAGCACTCGGTCAAGGAACTCCGCGCACTCGGCATCCAGCCCGACGCCATCGTCTGCCGCTCCGATCGTGTCTTCGGGCGCAACCTCAAGGAGAAGATCTCGCTGCTGTGCGACGTTCCGATCGTCGGGAGTGATCAGCGCGGTGGACTCTCCGTCGATCTATGAGGTGCCGCTCGTGCTGCACCGCGAGGGGCTCGACACGGAGCTCGCGCGACACCTGCGGATAGACGCCGACCCTGATCTATCGGAGTGGGAGGACCTGGTCGACAAGATCCACGCCGCTACCGAGCCGGTCGAGATCGCGGTCGTCGGCAAGTACGTGACCCTGCGCGACGCCTACCTGAGCGTGATGGAGGCCCTGTACCACGGGGGGTTCCAGCGCGGTGCCGACGTCACGATCCGATGGGTGGCCTCCGACGACCTGGGCGGCACGGCCACCGATCGGACGCGCTCGACGGCGTCGACGGCATCTTGATCCCCGGCGGGTTCGGAGTCCGCGGCGTCGAGGGGAAGGTGGCGGCCGTGCGCTTCGCGCGAGAACGAAAGATCCCGTTCCTCGGAATCTGCCTGGGACTCCAGTGCGCCGTCATCGAGTTCGCCCGGCACGTGATCGGACTCGAGGGGGCCAACTCGAGCGAGTTCGATCCAGCCACGCCACACCCGGTCATCGATCTGTTGCCCGAGCAGAAGTACGTGACCGACATGGGTGGATCGATGCGCCTCGGCTCCCAGCCGTGCTACATCGTGCCGGGAACTGCCGCGGCGGCGGCCTACGGTGAAGAGGTCGTCGAGGAACGTCATCGCCATCGCTGGGAGGTCAACCCTGCGTACCACGAGACGCTCCAGTCGCACGGCATGGTGCTGTCGGGTCACTCACATAAGGGGCGCCTCACAGAGATCATCGAGCTTCCCGACCACCCGTTCTTCGTGGCCGGGCAGTTCCACCCGGAGTTGCGCTCGCGTCCGACCCGGCCCCACCCGCTGTTCCGCGATTTCGTCGGAGCCGCGCAGACACATCGACGGACCCGGGCCGACCAGCCCGTCTCGGTCGCCTGAGCCGGTGCCCGGGCCCCGGGCGAGCGAGCGGGCGTTCCAGGGTCGCTTCCTCTCGATCGATGTCGAGCACTGGGACGGCATCGGGCTGTACGAGGTCATGCGGCACCCGGGCGCCTCGGCGGTGTTGCCGGTGACTCCCGAGAACGACGTGGTGCTGGTTCGACAGTTCCGGCCGGCTATCCGCCAGGTCACGACGGAGGTCCCGGCCGGCCTCCTCGACGTGGAGGGGGAAGACGCCCTGACCTGTGCGGCACGGGAGCTGAACGAGGAGACCGGATACGCACCTGTCGCCATCGAATTCCTCGGGGGTGTCCACACGAGCTCGGGGAGCTCGGACGAGTACGTGCACCTGTTCTGGGCGCGCACCGGCCCCGATCCCCTGTCTGCTCCGGAGCCGGGCATCGAGATCATCCGCGAGCCGTTGGAGAGGATGATCGATGCGGCGCGGTCCGGTCGGGTCCGCGATGCGAAAACGGCGCTCGCGTTGCTGCTGGCATCGGGTCGACCGCCGCTCCCGACGACGGACCAGGGGTCCGCCCCCGGACACGTTCAGTAGGCTTGCGCCCGATGAGTCCTCGTAGAGGGAGCCGGCTCCCGTGATCATCGGGATCCCCAAAGAAGTCAAGGACCACGAGCACCGGGTGGCCGGAACGCCGGAGGGCGTGCGCGAGGCGGTGGCCGCCGGTCACGACGTGATCGTTGAGGCGGGCGCCGGGCTCGGGTCGGCCGTGGCCGATATCGACTTCGTGCACGCGGGAGGCCGGATCGCGCCCGACGCCGCCGGCGTCTTCGCCGAGGCCGACATGATCGTGAAGGTCAAGGAGCCACAGGCCGTCGAGTACGAGCGATTCCGGACCGGACAGACCCTGTTCACATATCTGCATCTCGCCGCCGACCCGGAGCTCACGCGGTTCCTTCGTCGAGCGCGAGGTCCGAGCGATCGCCTACGAGACGGTCCAGCTTGCCGACGGGCGACTCCCGTTGCTCGCCCCGATGTCGGAGATCGCGGGTCGGATGGCGCCGCAGGAAGGCGCGTCGGCACTCGAGCGCCCGCGCGGCGGGCGCGGGGTCCTGATGGGCGGCGCGTCCGGTGTGGCCCCGGCGCGGGTCGTGGTGCTCGGCGCCGGAATGGCGGGGGGCAACGCCGCGCAGATCGCGGCCGGCATGGAGGCGGAGGTCACGGTCGTCGATCGCAACATCGACCGGTTGCGGGAGATCGATCGCGTGTGGCACGGGCGGATCCAGACGGTGGCTGGCTCCTCGCTGGCGATCGAACGACTCGTGCTGGGCGCCGACCTCGTGATCGGCGCCGTCCTCATCCCCGGCGCGAAGGCCCCACGGCTCGTGAGCGCCGAACTCGTGTCACGGATGCAGCCGGGCTCCGTGCTCGTCGACATCTCGATCGACCAGGGTGGGTGTTTCGAGACGTCCCGGATGACCACTCACTCCGAGCCGACCTACGTCGTGGACGACGTGGTCCACTACTGCGTCGGGAACATGCCCGGAGCCGTGCCTCGTACCTCGACCTACGCGCTCACGAACGCGACGTGGCCTTATGTGCTCGCCGTCGCCGGGAAGGGCGCGGTCGCGTCGGTCGCCTCCGATCCCGCGCTCGCCACGGGGGTCAATGTCTGGGACGGGGCGCTGACCAACGAGGGTGTCGCCGGCGCTCACGGCTTGCCGTTCGTGCCGCTCGGCGAGCTCCTCGGGGACACGGCCTGAGGGAGGGCCGGTGGCCGAGACCCTCGCAGTGGAGGTCGGCAGGTACCTGGATCACCTCGTGGTGGAGCGGGGCCTATCCGACCACACGCTAGGTGCCTATCGGCGCGACCTGACCCGCTACGTGAAGTTCCTGGGCTCGCGGGGCGTCTCACGGGCCTCTCAGGTCGACGAACGGGTGATCCGGGCGTTCGTGGCAGCGGTGTCCGCTTCGACCCATGGTCCTGACGAGCGTCCGTACCGGCCGACCACGGTGGCCCGCGCGTTGTCCAGCGTCCGGTCGTTCCACCGGTTCCTGCTTCGTGAAGGGGTCACGGACCGCGATCCTGCAGCGAGCGTGGCTCGTCCGAAGCTGCCGCGCGCCCTGCCTCATCCCATCTCGGTCGAGGAGGTACTGCGCCTCATCGACGCGCCGGACGAGGATACCGTGACGGGGATCCGCGATCGGGCGATCCTCGAGATCTTGTACGGGGCCGGGCTGCGCATCTCAGAGCTGACCGCGCTCGACGTCGACGACATCGAGACGGAAGGGGCGACGGTGCGTGTCTTGGGCAAAGGGGGAAAGGAGCGCGAGGTACCGCTGGGCGGATACGCCCGAGCGGCGGCGGAGGCCTATCTGTCGCGGGCGCGCCCGGAGCTGGCGGGGCCGACGACCCGCGGGGCGCTGTTCCTCAACAGCAGGGGAGGGCGCCTGACCCGCCAAAGCGCCAACCGGCTCATCGCCAACCACGCGAGGCTCGCCGGCATCCAGGCGCGCGTGACCCCGCACACCCTGCGACACTCGTTCGCGACACATCTGCTCGAGGGCGGGGCCGACGTCCGCGTGGTGCAGGAACTCCTGGGCCATGCGAGTGTGGCGACGACCCAGATCTACACGCTGGTGACCGACGAACACCTGCGCGAGGTGTACCTCACGTCCCACCCTCGCGCCCGTGGTGGCACGGTGGAGGGAACGACATGACGGATGAGGGGCAGGCCCGCAGGGCGCTGGAAGCGCAGCGCGCGAACCTGCGCGGCGAGATCGAGGAACAGGGGGCCGATCCCGACGTCGACGATCTCACGTTCAGCGACGATGCAGGCTTCTCTGACCGATCGCACTCGACCGAGGAGCGTTCCCGCCTGATCTCGCTCGTACAGGCGCTACGGTCGAACCTCGACGAGGTCGACCGAGCCCTGGCCCGCCTTGACGACGGCACGTACGGAGCATGCGAGCGATGCGGCCGTCGGATCGACCCCGAGCGACTCGAGGCGCTGCCGTGGGCGACGATGTGTATCGATTGCAAACAGAAGACGGCCTCTCGATGACGACCAAGGTCCCTCGCGTCGTCGTCATCGTCTGTGACTCCTGGGGGGTCGGGGATGCGCCCGATGCCGAACGGTACGGGGACGCCGGCTCGAACACGCTCGGACACGTCGCCCGGACGACGGGCGGGCTCCGCGCCCCAACCCTGGAGGGGCTTGGGCTCGGGCTCCTGACCGAGATCGTCGGGATCGGAGCATGGGCGGTCGACGGCACGGCCAGCGGACGGGCCACGGAGCGCTCTGCGGGCAAGGACACAACCACGGGGCACTGGGAGATGATGGGGCTGCGGCTCGACGAGCCGTTCCCCCTGTACCCCGCCGGCTTCCCGCCGGAGATCATGGAACCGTTCGAGGCTGCAGTGGGCGCGACCGCGCTCGGGAACGAACCTGCGTCGGGGACCGAGATCATCGAGAGGCTCGGGGCGATCCACCTGGAGTCCGGGCGACCGATCGTGTACACGAGCGGCGACTCGGTCTTCCAGGTGGCGGCTCACAAGGACAGGGTCGCCCTCGCGACGCTCTACGAGTGGTGCAGGATCGCCCGTCGCCTGCTCGTGGGGCCTCACGCCGTGGGACGAGTGATCGCGCGTCCGTTCGAGGGTCCCGTGGGCGCCTTCGTGCGCAGTGCCGAGCGTCGCGACTTCTCGGTCCCGCCGCCCGGCCCGACCGTGCTCGAGGCAGTGCAGGACGCCGGCATCCCGGTCTACGGGGTCGGCAAGATCGGGGACATCTTCTGCGGTCAGGGGCTGACCGAGTCTCGGTACTCGGACTCGAACGACCACGGCGTCGACCTGACGCTGTCGTTCATGAAGCGGCCGGGCCCCTCGTTCGTGTTCACGAACCTGGTGGACTTCGATTCGAAGTACGGGCACCGCAATGATCCCGAAGGTTATGCGGGCGCGATCGAGGCGTTCGACCGGCGCCTTGGGTCGGTGATCGAAGCGCTCGACGGCGGCGTGCTGCTCATCACCGGTGACCACGGCTGCGATCCGACGATCGAGGACTCAACGGATCACACGCGCGAGCGAACCCCCCTGCTCGTCGCCGGTCTCGAGGGCCCGGCTGCCGCCATCGGGACCCGCGACGGGTTCGAGGACCTCGGAGCAACGGTGGCGGATCTGCTGGGAGTCTCGGTGGGCCCCGGCGTGAGCTTCACACGGGAGCTTGGGTTCTGATGGAGGGTTCGCATGACCTCGAGTGGGGGTCGATAGTTGTCGCTGGCTGCCGCAGCCGTAACCATCGATGTCGAGTGGAGACCGGGATGGATGCGACCCTGAGGTTCCCGGGAGGACCTCGATGACCCTGATGGATCCCCGCGCCATCGTCGCGAGGAAGCGGGATGGCGAGACGCTGGCTCCACGAGAGGTGGCGGCCTTCATCGAGGGGTATACGGCGGGTGACATCGACGATTCGTTGGCCGCGGCGTTCCTGATGGCGGCCGTACTGAACGGCCTCGATGCGGCGGAGACCCTCGCGATGACCCGGGCGATGATCGCCTCCGGTGACGTCGTGGAGTTCTCCGGGCTGCCCTTGCCGACGGTCGATAAGCATTCCACGGGCGGCGTGGCCGACGGCGTGACGCTCGCCTTCGCACCGCTGGCCGCGACCCTCGGGATGGGCGTGGCGAAGCTGTCGGGCCGCGGTCTCGGCCATACGGGCGGAACCCTCGACAAGCTCGAGTCGATCCCGGGTCTGCGGACCGATCTGTCCGCCTTCGAGATCGAGCGGCAGGTGGGCGAGATCGGATGTGCGGTGGCCGCCCAGTCCGCCAATCTCGTGCCGGCCGACGGGGCGCTCTACGCCCTTCGCGACGCCACCGCAACGGTGCCCTCGATCCCGCTGATCGCTGCGAGCGTGATGTCGAAGAAGCTGGCGGTCGCCACGGATCTCATCCTGCTTGACGTGAAGGCAGGCTCCGGGGCGTTCATGAAGACCGTCGATACGGCCCGCGAGCTCGCCGACGCCTGCCTCGAGCTGGCTCGAGGGTGGGGGAGGCCGGCACGCGTCGCCGTCACCGACATGTCGCAGCCGCTCGGCGATGCCGTGGGGAATGCCTTGGATGTCGCCGAGGCGGTCGAGCTCCTGTCGGGCCGTCACCGAGGCCGGCTCCGTGAGCTCGCGGTGCTGTTCGCTGCCGAAGGGGCCGCGAACGCGCTGGGACTGGAGATGCAGGTCGCCCTCGAGCGCGCCGAGGGCGCGATCGACGACGGCAGCGCCCTCGAGCGGTTCGGCGCGATGGTCGCCGCCCAAGGGGGCGATCCGCGGGTGGTCGAGGACCCGTGGGCGGTCCTGCCCGTGGCGCCGGTCGTCTCGCCGCTCGTCGTGGATCGCGATGGCGTCGTGGCCGCCATGGACGCCGAGGCGATCGGATCTGCGGGCGTGCTCTTGGGCGCCGGGCGGCTCCACAAGGGCGATCCGATCGACCCCGCGGTGGGCGTCGTGCTCCGCGCCAAGATCTCCGACCGGGTCGCGTCCGGACAGTACGTGGGCGAGATCCACGCTCGAGATGAGGACGCCGCGGGCGAGGCGGCCCGCCGGGTGCTCGACGCGGTATCGATCACCGACGAGGATGTCGAGTCACCGCCGCTTGTGCACGGCTGGTTCGGATGAGGGAGGCGTGGTGGGCAACTTCTCGGTCCTAAGCGTGCGATATGCCGCGTACCTGGGCGGCTCGCTGCTCGTGGGCATGGTCGCGCGGGAGTACGCCAGGGCCTGGGTGGCATCGCGGCTCGGCGATCCCACGCCCCGGCTGTGGGGACGCCTCACGCTGAACCCGAGGAGTTGGTTCGAGCCGTTCGGCAGCGCCCTCGTGCCACTGCTGATCCTCGTGTTGTGGGCGGCTACCGCCACGTTCCGTCCGCCACCGGTTGCCTATGGCAAGTCCGCGCCGATCGACCCCAACTACTTCAGGCGCCGTACCCGCGACTCGGTCATATCGGCGCTCGCCGGACCGGCCGCCAACCTGGTCGTGGGGATCATCGCCGGCGTCGCCCTGCGGGGCGTCTCCTCAGGCGAGCTGTTCCTCGTGCTCAACGCGCTGTTGTTCACGAACCTGTGTCTCGCCGTGTTCCACCTCCTCCCGATCCCCGGGCTGGACGGCGCCCGGATCGTCGCCTGCTTCCTGCCGCCGCGGCCCGCCGAGGTGTACCGCAACTTCGATCAGTACCTGCCGCTCATCGTCCTCGTGCTGCTGTTCATCTTCGCGGGCCCCGTGAACTCGATCGTGTATTCGCTGGTCGACGCGCTGTGCTCCTCGATCTCCGGAGCCCCTTGCATCCGGTGAGGCCGGCTGCACGGCGGCGGGGCGGGCCCGCGCTATCATCCGCGGCATCGTGACCTCCGAAACCAGGAAGCGCCGCGTCCTCACGGGCTATCGCCCCACGGGGCCGCTGCACGTCGGGCACTGGGCCGGCAACATCGAGAACATGCTCAGTCTCCAGGAGGAGCTCGACGCGTTCTTCTTCATCGCCGACTGGCACATGCTCACGACCCACTACGACCGAACCGACGAGCTGCCCGGGTTCGTCGAGGAGCTGGTGCTCGACTTCCTGGCGGCCGGGCTCGATCCGGAGAAGGCGACGATCTACCTGCAGTCCGACCTGCCCGAGGTGGCCGAGCTGGCCCTGCTCCTGGGGATGATCACTCCACTCGGCTGGCTCGAGCGGGTCCCCACGTACAAGGAGCGTCTGCGCGACATGGCGGAGCGGGACAGTGCGAACCTGGGTCTGTTGGGCTACCCCGTGCTCCAGACCGTCGACATCGTCATCGTTCACGGCGAGCTGGTGCCCGTGGGGGAGGACCAGGTCGCTCACCTCGAGCTCAGCCGCGAGATCGTACGCAGATTCAACCGGCTCTACGGGCCAACGCTCATCGAGCCGCAGGCGCTCCTGTCGGAGACGCCCCTGATCCCGGGCAGCGACGGGCGAAAGATGTCCAAGTCGCTCGACAACTCGATCGGGGTGCGCGACGAGCCCGACGAGGTCCGCGCGAAGGTCCGCTCATTCGTCACCGATCCCCAAAAAGTGCGGCGAGGCGATCCGGGACGGCCCGAGATCTGTCCCGTCTTCGCGCTGCATCGCAAGTTCTCTCCAGATGACGTCGGGCGCGTCGAGCGCGAGTGTCGTTCCGGGGAGCTCGGTTGCGTCGACTGTAAATCGCTGCTGGCAGACCATATCGTCGAATACTTCCGTCCGTACCGGGAACGCAGGGCCGAATTGGCAACCGAGCCCGGCATCGCCGCGCGTGTTCTGGCCGACGGCGCCGAGCGAGCGCGCCCCCTCGCCCGCGAGACGCTCGCGGCGGTCCGGGCCGCGATGCGGTTCGGATGACCACGCCGGCAACCGAGGGGCGCGGGGGCGGCTTCGCCGTCGATCTGCCGGTGTTCGCCGGACCCTTCCGCCTCTTGGCGGAGCTGATCCTGGAGCAGAAGATCGACGTGTGCGACGTGCAGGTCGCCGCGGTCACCGACGCCTACCTGGCCCATGCGTCGGATGCCGACGCGTGGAACCTGGAGGACGCGACCTGGTTCCTGGCGATCTGCGCGGTGCTGCTCGAGCTCAAGGTCGGCCGGCTGATGCCACGGCACACCGAGATGGACGAGGACGATCTGCTGGGAGGATCGCCGGACTTGCGTTACGCGCGCGCGCTCGAGCTGTCCGCGTACCGCCGGGTTGCGACCGAGGTGGCGCGAAGGTTGGAGGACGAGGCCGGCTACTTCGCGCGCGACATCGGGCCGGGGCCCGAGTACTCGCACCTGTACCCCGATCCGATGGCCCACCTGAGCCCCGATACCCTGGCGACGGTCGCCGCCGTACTCTTGCGCCCGCAGCCGACACTGGATCTCACCCACGTCACGCCGATCCGTTTCACGGTCTCCGACGCCATGGAGACGCTCGAGGAGCGGATCGGCGCGCTGACGGGACGAATCGCCAGCTTCCGCGAGCTGGTGGCTGACTGCGAGGATCGGATCCACGTGGTCGTGCGTTTCCTGGCGGTCCTCGAGCTGTACCGTGAGGGCAAGATCGATCTCGCCCAAGGTGCGACGTTCGGCGAGATCGAGGTGGAGTGGAGGCGATGAGCACGGACGGAGCCCAGGCCCACGACACACGCGCGCTGGAGGCGCTGTTGTTCGTTTCCGACGAGCCCCTGGCAGCGTCGCTGCTCGCGCAGGCGCTCGAGCTCGACCGGCGCACCGTGGAGGCGATGTGCGACCGCCTCGGCGTTGAGCTGGACGAACGTCGCTCGGGTCTTGTGCTGCGCAACGTGGCCGGGGGCTGGCGGCTGTATACGCATCCCGATACGGCGCCGATCGTGGAGCGCTTCGTCCTGTCCTCGCGTCAGGCGCGTCTTACGAAGGCCGCCCTGGAGACACTGTCGATCGTGGCGTACAAGCAGCCGGTCACCCGGCATCAGGTGGCAAGCATCCGCGGCGTGAACTCCGATGGCGTGCTTCGGGCGCTCGTGGATCGAGGGATCGTCGAGGAGGCCGGCCGCGAGGAGACGCCTGGGCGGCCGCTCCTGTACGCGACCACTCCGGCGTTCCTCGAGCGGCTGGGACTGCCGTCCCTGGCCTCCCTCCCATCCCTGGCTCCGCTGCTCGGGGCGGACGAGCCCGGAGGTGAGGGCGGCGCGGGCGCGGATGACGTGGCCGACTCGGGGATCGACGACGTCGAGGCGCGAATCGAGGTCACCGAGGACGCGGTCTCCGAGGGTGAGGTCGCCGGCGCCGCCGAACCGGACTGATGGCGCCCGAGCGCGTGCAGAAAGTCCTTGCCCGCGCGGGGTTCGGTTCACGTCGAGCCTGCGAGGCGCTCATCCTCGAGGGGCGGGTGACCCTCGACGGAAGGACGGTAACCCTGGGCGACAAGGTGGAACCCTCCACTGACGCGGTGGAGGTCGACGGCGCGAAGGTGAACCTCGACCCGAACGTGAGGTACTTCGCTCTGCACAAGCCGGCTGGTGTCGTGACGACGATGATGGATCCGCAAGGCCGGCCCGATATGCGCGGGCTCGTCCCGGATGGACCGCGCGTATTCCCCGTCGGGCGCCTCGACCGCGACTCCGAGGGGCTGATCCTGCTGACGAACGACGGGGATCTGGCCGACCGCCTGACGCACCCGCGCTACGGTGTCGAGAAGGAGTATCTCGCCGAGGTGGAAGGGGTCCCCACGACGAGACACATCGCCTCGCTGAAGCGTGGGGTGGAGTTGGACGACGGAGTGGCTCGCGCCGTGCGCGCGAACGTGGTGGCCGCGGCGTCGGGTCGGGGCGCCGTCCGCTTGGTGCTCACGGAGGGCCGAAAGCGTGAGGTCCGGCGCATGCTGGCGGAGGTGGGCCTCCCCGTCACACGCTTGGTTCGGCTGCGCGTCGGCGGGGTGCGTCTCGGGCGTCTTGCGGCCGGCGAGCTGCGCGAGTTGACGCACGACGAAGTGCGCGGGCTTCGGGAGGCCGCCGGAGGGTAGCCTGAGGCGTTGCGACGCGGCGGACATGGGGGAGCGGATGAAGGTGCGGGCGGCCCGAGGGGCCATCGTCGTTGGACAGGACGCCCCCGAATCGATCTGGGACGCCACGTCCAGGCTATTGGGGGCGATGCTCGAGCGCAACGAGGTGCCGATCGAGGAGCTGGTGAGCATCCTGTTCACCGCCACGGCGGACCTGCGCTCGGCGTTCCCGGCCGAGGCCGCGCGCAGGATGGGCCTCGGCATCGTTCCGCTGATGTGCGCCCAGGAGATCCCGGTGGCCGGATCGATGTCGGCGGTGGTGCGGGTGCTGATGCACTTCCATACGGATCGGTCCCTGGTGCAGATCGTTCACGTCTATCTGGATGGCGCGGAGTCGCTGCGAGATGACATCGAAGGTTGATCGAGTCGCGATCGTCGGGACCGGCCTGATCGGCACGTCCGTGGCGATGGCAGCCGTCCGAGTGGGCTGCGAGGTATCGGGATGGGACGTCGATACAGGCATCACACGCCATGCCGCACGGATCGGTTCGTTCCTGCGGGCCCCCGATCTGCGCACCGCGGTCGAGGACGCCGACCTGATCGTGGTGGCCACCCCGATCTCGTCGGTCGCGGGATTGGTGGTCCGGATCGCCGAACTTGCCCCGGCAGCGGTGATCACCGACGCCGCCAGCGTCAAGCGGCCGGTGATCGAGGAGGTGGCCGAGCTCGCGCCGAGCGGGATCAGCGGATTCGTCCCGGGCCATCCGATGGGCGGGAGCGAGCGCTCTGGTCCCGAGCACGCCTCCGCCTCCCTGGTCGATTCGATCGTGTGGGCGGTCACGCCATTGAGGTCGTCGTCGCAGGCGGCGGTCGAGCGTTTGGAGAGCTGGATAGTGAGGATCGGCGGGCGGCCCGCGCGCATGTCGCCCGAGCGACACGATCGGCTGGTGGCCTTCGTGAGCCACCTCCCACAGGTGGCATCCACCGCTCTGATGGATCTGGCGGCGACAGAGGAGGCCGGCGAGCCCGAGATCCTGCTGCTCGCGGCGGGTGGATTCCGCGACCTGACCCGGCTCGCGGCGTCGGACCCCGCGCTGTGGAGCGACATCTTGGTGTCGAACCGGGCGGCCATCGCCGAGGCGATCGACCTCTACGCGGCCGGGTTGCAGACGCTCCGTGCCGCGATCGTCGAACGGGAGAGCGCGGTGGTCGAGGACACCTTCGCCCGTGCGAAGAACGCTCGGTTGCGCCTCGCGACGAAGCCCCGGGTTCGTGCCGGCGTGGCGGTGCTCCAGGTTCCTGTGCCCGACCGCCCCGGTTCCCTGGCCGTGCTCACCGCGGCATTGGGCGAACGCGGCGTGAACATCGAGGACCTCCAGATCGTCCACTCCCCCGAAGGCGGACGAGGGACCGTACATCTGACCGTGGTCGCGGACGCGGCCGCCGCGGCCACGGCCGTCCTGGCGGAACACGACTTCGACCCCGTCAGGCTGGCCTGAGGACATCGTGCGTATCCGCGTCGTTCCCGGAGGTCGGGTACAAGGGACGGTGTCCGTGCCCGGCGACAAGTCGATCGCGCATCGCTGGTTGATCCTCGCCTCGACGGCGAGAGGACACAGCCGTCTGGCTGGCCTTCCCCTGTCGCTCGACGTGTTGTCGACAGCTGCCTGCATGGCGGCACTGTCGGCCCGGGCTCGACCTGCACTGGAGGCCTGGGCGCGGAACCATGCGAGGACGGGTGAGGGTCACGGTTCCACGTGGAACCCGGGGCCTACCCCGGAACCCGTTCCGACACTTGAGGTCGAGGGTGATGGCTGGGAAGGGCTCGCACGCCCGGCCTCCGATCTCGATTGCGGCAACGCCGGCACCGCGATGCGCCTGTTGTCGGGGGTGACGGCCGGCCGCCCCTTCCGGACCAGCCTGATCGGCGACGAGAGCCTCTCGCGTCGCCCGATGGAGCGGGTGGCCGAGCCGCTCCGACTGATGGGAGCGGGGGTCGTGACGACCGACGGACATGCGCCCGTGACGATCCACGGCGGCGACCTCGTCGGTGTGTCGTACCAGGCGCCGGTACCGTCGGCTCAGGTCAAGGGGGCCGTCCTGCTGGCGGGCCTCAGCGCCGACGACGAGACGTCGTTCACCGAGCCTGTGGTCACGCGAGACCACACGGAGCGTGTCTTGGCGTGGCTGGGCGCGCCGGTGTCCATCGAGAACGCGACGGTTCACGTTCGCCGGTTTCAGCATGGCGGCCTCCGCGGCTCGGTGCCGGGCGACCCGAGTTCCGCGGCGTTCCTCGTGGCTGCCGCGGCCCTGACTGGCGCTGAACTCGCGATCGTCGACGTGGGCCTCAATCCCAGCCGCACCGGGTTCCTCGAGGTGCTCGACCGCATGGGCGTTCGCACGACGGTGGAGCTGGAGCGGGAAGAGGCAGGTGAGCCCGTCGGCCGTCTCCGGGTTGCGCCGGGCGCCGGACTCGTCCCGGTGACGGTCGACGCGACGGAGCTGCCGTTCGTGATCGATGAGATCCCGGTCCTCGCGCTCGTGGCGGCGCATGCCCCGGGGGAGAGCCGATTCCGGGGCGCTGGAGAGCTCCGCCTGAAGGAATCCGATCGGATGAGCGCGGTGGTCGACGGTATCCGAGGACTCGGTGGCGAGGCCGCGGTCGAAGGGGAGGATATCGTGGTCGCGGGTGGAGGCCTCCCGGGTGGCTCGGGGGACGCATCGGGCGACCATCGCATGGCGATGGCCCTCACGATCGGAGCCCTTGCCGCGTCGGGGCCCGTGGAGATCGATGGTGCGGAATCGATCGACGTGTCGTTCCCTGGGTTCATCCCCGCGCTGACCTCCCTCGGGGCGCGGGTAGAGGCGATCGGATGACCCCTCGCGTGGTGACGATCGACGGGGCGGCCGGAAGCGGAAAGAGTACCCTCGCACGTTCACTGGCCCGCCAGCTCGGCCTCGCGTACGTCAACACCGGATTGATGTACCGCGCCCTCACCCTCGAGGCGCGTCGCCGATCGGCTGATCCGGGCGACGCGGATGTGCTCGTCACTCTCATGGAGGGGTTGAGGTTCACGGTCGACGGAGGGCCTCCCGGCGAGCTGTGGATCGACGGTGCGCCACCCGCCGGCGAGCTGTTCTCGAGCGAGGTCGAGGCTGCGGTCTCGCGGGTCGCGGCGCATCCTGCCGTGCGGATCCGCATGCGAGAGGAGCAGCGGCGGCTCGGGGCCACGGGTGCGGTGATGGAGGGGCGCGACATCGGCTCCGTCGTGTTCCCGGACGCCGCGGCCAAGCTGTATCTCGTGGCAGAGCCGGGCGAGCGGGCTGCCCGGCGGGCGTCAGAGCGGACCCGCGAGGACGGGGACGTCGCACGGGAGTTGAGCCGTCGCGACGATCGCGACGCGGACGTGAACCCCTTCGAGCCCCCTGAGGGTGCAACGACGATCGACACGACACACATGACGCCGACCCAGACGCTGGGGACCGCCCTCACCGCCGTCCGCGCCCGGGCGCCTGGCCTCGTGCCATGACTGCCCGGGCCGTCCCGCGCGTAGCCGTGGTCGGTCGGCAGAATGTCGGCAAGTCCACGCTGGTCAACCGGCTATTCGGTCGCCGGGAGACGATCGCTCACGACCAGCCGGGAGTCACCCGTGATCGAGTCCAACTGGAAGCCAGCTGGAGAGGGCGTCGGTTCGGTCTCGTCGACACGGCGGGCTATGTGGCCGGCGTCGGCGGCATCGAGGCGCTGACGAGGGGTCAGGCCGACAGGGCCATGGAGGAGGCGCAGCTCATCCTCCTCGTCGTCGACGCACAGACCGGCATCACCGAGGAAGACGCCGGCCTCGCTCGCCGATTGCGCCGCGCCACGGTGCCGGTGCTGGTGGTGACCAACAAGGTTGATACCGCCGAGGACGAGGCAGAGGTCGCGCCGTTCAACGCGCTGGGACTCGGTGAGCCGCTGCCCGTTTCGGGCCTGCACGGCAGGGGAGCGGGCGAGCTCCTCGATCGTGTCGTGCACCTGCTGGACGAGGCCCCCGACGTGCTCGAGGACGAGGAGGAGGAACCTCGGTTCGCAGTGGTCGGGCGCCCCAACGTGGGCAAGTCCAGCCTGTTCAACCGGCTCGTGGGCGAGCAGCGCTCGGTCGTCTACGAAGAGGCAGGCACCACGCGGGACTCGGTGGACGCCCTCGTGGAGTGGTCCGACGGCCCCGTCCGGTTCGTGGACACCGCCGGCATGCGCCGTCAGGTGAAGGTCCAGGGGGTCGAGTACTACAGCTTCGTTCGAGCGACGAGGGCGATCGATCGGGCCCACGTGGTGATGCTCGTGATCGACGCTCAGGAGGGCTTCACCTCAGAGGACAAGAAGATCGCCACCCGCGTGCTCGACGCGGGTCGGGCCCTCATCCTGATCGCCAACAAGTGGGACCTCGTGGAGGACAAGACCCGAGAGTTCCGCCACATCGACGACGCGGCCGGGCAGTTTGCCGCTGCACTCGCGGTGCGGACGTCGGCAAAGACGGGCCAAGGCGTTCGCAGGCTCCCGGCCCTCCTGGTCGACCTCCACATGCGCTGGCGAACCACTATCTCGACATCGAGGGTGAACGACATCTTGCAGCGCGCTCAGCGCGAACTGCCCACCAAGCGCGACACCGGCACGTTGCATTACGCCACCCAGGTAGCGACCGGCCCGCCGTCCTTCGTGATCTTCGGGGGCGCCACCGCGCCCGATCCCGGGTACCGGCGGTACCTCGAGAACCGGTTCCGCCGCGAATGCGGGCTCCAGGGCGTGCCCGCGCGGATGATCTTTCGCCCAAGATCCCGCTCGTCGCGTGGCTGATGGGCGAACCGCGGCTCGGCGCGAGCCGGGTACAATCAGCCCCCACGGGCCGTGGCGCAGCTTGGTTAGCGCGTCTGACTGGGGGTTCGCTAGGCCCTACCGCTGTGCCTACCTAGCCTTACACCGCACCGAATCTTACCGGTGTGCAAGGTTTTAGACGGTGTAGTTACAGCACATTCCTGAGCGTGTCGTCACCACCATGTACCCTTGTGAATCACAAACGCACAAGCGGAAGGGGGAATAGCAGATGACGACCGAAGGAGCCGAGGTCCAGGCCAAGGCCAGGGCGAAGCACGCGGCCCAGAGATCGAAGGATGAGGACGCTCGCAAGCGCCAAGCCGCCGAGCGGATGGCCGAGATCTACGCCGACCAGCTCGCCCACGCGGCCAAGCAGGCAGAGCGCCACGGCAGCTAGCACGGCAATCGCACGTCAATAGAAGGGACAGATCCATGCAGTGTTCAGCCAGTAAGACGAACGGCCAACGGTGCAAGGGCAAGGCCGCTGACGGTGGCCCGCTATGCAAGTACCACGCCGGCACTTCCAAGCAGCCCCTCACCGAGCCCGTAGTCATCGTCGAGGAAGCAGCGGCACCGTCCGCCATCGGTGAGCCCGCCATCTTGGAAGGCATGCGCCGGACCCCGAACCTCAGCGTCGGGATCAAGGGCGTCACGATGCTTCGCCCGATCTGTCACGCATGCCAGAGGGCCGAGAACGTGCAACGCGACTGGTACGCGAGTTGCGACCACGAGCCCTACGTGCAGCAGGTCGAGAAGCGCACCCCGGTGCCGATCTACTCCGAACCACGCGCCGACGGCTCAGTCGTCGTGGAGAAGATGGAGGAGCAGGTCACCTGGACACCGCATCCCAATGTGGTTGACGTGATTCAGGAGATGGTCGCCAACTCCGGCATGGGTGTGGAGAAGGCCCGCGCGAAGGGCTACATCCTGCCGACCGAGCTTGTCTCCCCGCTGTACCCGCACGGCATCGCGGCGTTCTGTGAGTTCCGGGGGTGCCGTTCGCAGACCGACCTCAAGCGATACAAGTTCGGGACGTTCTGCCGCGAGGTCGAGGCCCGGCTGGTGGGGATGCGGTCCACCGATGCGAACGGGAACCTCGTCTACGGAGCCCGTGAGGTCGGGACCATGAACCCCGGTAAGACGCGGGCGCAGTTGGAGAAGGTCGATATCTGATGGCCGACACCTACGAAGGACTCACCCGACAGATCGACAAGCTCGAAGCCGAGATCGACGAGAACATCTCGGGCGATGGGAGTGAGCAGGAGTTCGACGCGCTCCTTGAGAAACAGTCCCGGCTAGAGGAGCGTCGTACCGCCCTCAGCAAGCCCAAGGCGACGCGCAAGCCCACCGACACCGACGCCGCGCTGGCCCGCAAGGCCGACCAAGCGCATCGAGGAGTTGAGGGCTGCCCGGGCTGAGAAACAGATGGCCGGCAAGCTCACCACCGACGCCCGCGAGAAGTTCGACGCCCAGCGGGAGGCCGACCAGCTCGAAGCCGCTGCTGCTGATCGCAGAGGCCCGGGCACCGTTCGCCGGCATCTCCGACGAGGAGCTTGCGGCCGATCTGCTGGCCTCTCAGGTCCACGCGGAGGAGCTGGCAGAAGGGCTCAAGGCCCTCACCGACGGCACCGCCCGCCACAGGGCTGCGTCAGCGGAGTTGGAGCAGGCCCGCATGGGCGCTGCACGCCTGCAAGCCGAGACCAAGGCCCGCAGCTCCGACTCGCTGTCTGACGCCATCGTCAATCAGTGGGTCGACGCTCGCACGAAACGACGCGCTGCCGACGAGTGGCGGCAGAACTGGCTGGGGCTCGCCGAGAACCTGCGGCTTGAGGGTGCGGCACCCCATGAGATCGAGGAGATGCGAGCCAAGGCTCAGGAGCCGCCCTCTGCGGCGTTCATGGCCGAGATGCGGGCTGCCGTTCACCGAAGTCGAGCAGTCGGTCATCCGTCAAGCCTCGGAGTCGGGGATCTCGACCCCGTTCGCCAATGACTGGGTGGCCGCTCAGAAGGACAGGCTCGGCGCATGACGCTGGACGCCCGGTTGCGGGCCAACATCGACTTCGCGGGTTATCGCGGGCTCGCGCACGAGGTGAAGGCCCGCACCGTGGAAGTTCTCTCCGAGGGGGACTGACCGCCGATCAGGTCGAAACCCTGGTGGACATCCTCAACCACGCCGACAACATGCTCCGCATCGCTGACGAGGTGGACGTATGACGCGGTGGTGGCCCGACGTATCCGCCATGCGAAGTGACGATCCTGAGTTCCGCAAGATCGTCGCCAAGATCATCGGCGAGAAGGTGCCCGACAGCGCGGTGCTGCATGCGCCCGGAGATTGGATCTATGGATTGTGCCGGCGCGCTCGGGGCATCGGGGGCGTGGTTCGACCCAGCCGTCATGGGGGTGGACAACCACGGCTGGCCCCCGCCGCTTGAGGGCAAGCCCAAGCTCACCCGGGCCTATCAGTGGCTCATCGACCAGGGACACCGCCCGACGCTGACGAGGGCTGCAAAGAACAGCGGCACGCCCTCGGGAACGCATCGGTCGTGGCGCAACCGCGACCCCCACTGGATCGGTGAGATACACGCCCTTGACGAGATAGGCCCCGATGGCATGTACCTGTCGGTGTGGGGTGGGGATGACGCCGCGATACTCGACGCCCTCGTCGAACAGATGCCGCCCCAGCTCCTCGCTGCCGACATCGCAGCCACGATGGCGGGGGATCAGGCCCTCGCAGACGTTCGTCGAGATGTGCCACCCGATGTGGTTCGCAAAGGCGCGCTGTCTAGTGGCGGTCGCTACCGTGGCCGACGTGATCGAGCAGGAACGCGAACACGGCGCGTCGCTTCGAAGATATCGCCATACTTCTGCGGGCCAGCGGCATTTCGTCACCCTCCGGCGAACCGTGGACCGCAGAGGAGGTCGCTGACTCCTCATCGGCGCGACCGTCCGCCGCTCGCTCCTGGGGGGCAGTACGCAGGACGACCATCCGATCCTTTATCCCCCCGGGCGAGTGGTGCGCAAGCAGCGTCCCCAAGTACGACACCGCTTCGGAGGAACGGGCCGCAGAAGGCTAAGGTCGAGTAGCGCCCCTCACGGTGCTACCACCTAGTGAACACTCTTGCCGGAGACCATCCCGAGTGCGCATGCTCGCCGAGCTTCCTGACCCGCGATCTGAAGTAGTAGCGGCCCGCTCGATCCGGGGAGAAGACCGCCTTGCGCACCGTGACGCCCTTCTTCCAGATGACGAACTTGCCCGTTCCTCGTGCCTTGACCTGCACATCGAAGACGTACTTGCCATGCGCATCGGACCTTGACCACGTCACCGTTGTCTTCGGCCCCCGCGTCTTGCTCAGGACGATCGGGACTCGGATAGTGCCACGACGCCCGGTCACCGCGTCTTTCCAGGTGTATGTCCCCGACCACCGGAAGCGCCAGGTGAAGGAAGCACCGGGAGCCTTGAGACCGGAATCGAACAGCTTCATCCCTGTCGTGTCCTTGACCTCGTGTCGATTGCGATTCTTGCGAAGGAACTTCCAGGCGACGGCGTGGCCCAGCCGGGCCTTGGTGATCGCGGAGGAGGCGGCTCGGTTGCCGAGGCTCGCCGAGGCATCTCCTACGGGGATAGGGCAGAGGTGCTGGATGTAGACCTTGGAATCGGAACTCGAATTGCCCGCCGCCCACACATCACCTGAGGGAAGTGACGTGAGGGCGTGTCCGAACCAGAACAGCACTTGACGTCCTTGGGCATTGGGAAACGCCGAGGCTTGCGAACCATCCCAGTGCTGGCCGAACGAGAACGTGCTGATGTCGTTCGTCCCCAGCATCCAGATGTCTTGAGCTGAGGATGCCGTGATATCGATCAGCTGTCCGCCCGCATGAACATCGATCTCCTGCCAGGATGAGCCATCCCAGTGCTGGACAGCGGGGAGAAGGTTGCCACCCTTCACCTCGTAGCCAGCGAGCCACACATCTGTCGGAGATAGAGCAGCGATGTTCCAGAAGGCCGTTGCAGGGCCCGGAGTCGGGAAGTCTCCGAACGGGTTCTTGGCGAGACGCCACCTCGCTCCGTCCCAGCGGATGATGGAGTTCCCCAAGTTGAGGCGGATTCATCGTCCCACTGACCACGTGCCCATACGTTGTCTGAAGACGAGGCGGAGACCGTGAGTAGCAGGTCGTAGTTGCTGTTCGGATGGTTCGGGCTCGGCACTTCCGTCCACGACGATCCGTCCCAGTGCATCGTGAGAGTTCGCCCGACGAATCCACTAGGGGAGTCGGGGTCTGAAAGCCGCGACCATCCGACAGCCCAGCGTCGGAGGACGATATGACCGTCAAGTCACTGAGCTGTCTCCGGTCTGACGGCTGCAAGGGCGTCGGTGGCGGCACCACACTCCACGTTGCCCCGTCCCAGTGTTCGAGTACCTCGGTGAGGCTTCCATCCGGCCAGACGGCCGTCCCAACGGCCCAAGCGTCGGATGTCAAGGTACCTCCAACCCCATTCAGAACGACCCTCGATGATCCTGCTGGTGCGGGCACTGGAATCTGTGTCCAGGCCGAGCCGTCGTAGTGGAGAGCAGCCGGTGTTGGGCCGAGCGACCCGATGGCCCAGACATTCGACGGGCCGATGGCTGCTATGTCGCGGACGTCCATGCTGCTTGCGGGTGTCTCTTGAACTTCCCAGGTCCCAGGAGTGCACGCGGGGGCCTCAGCGGTTGCGGTCACAGGGACGACGAGCGTCAAGACTAGGATCATGCCCCCAAGTGCCGCTGCTGTCCGGGTCATCGATGAGGTATCGGCATGAGGGCTATCTCACTCAAGCGAGGTGTCCCGGGTGGGCTCGCCCGGCGGCGCCGCCTACATCATGGGTTGACCGTTCCTGGATCGTTACCTCTCCTTGGGGGAACCCGGGGTGGGCCTCGCGGGCAGGCTGGATTCAGCGTACGGTTCACTAGGAACCATGAGACGAATAGCCACCCTAGTCGTCGTATCTGCCCTTGTCGGTTCGTGCTCTTCGGGCGGCGGAACCGGGTCAAGTGCCTGCGCAACGGCAGCCTGCAAGCTCGCGGCGGTGGATGCTGGAAGCTACGTCTGGCCCGATGACCCAGTCGTGGATGACTTCCAGAGCGCCTTGGACCAGCTCTCCCTCAGCTGCGGCGATTCGGAGACCCGACTCGGGGACTTCGCCGTGGTGTCGCAGCAAGAGTTGGAGAAGGCCGGTCAGAGCGAAAGCTTGATTGAGATTCTCGAGAACGTGGCGGCGGCCATTCCAGCCTCTTCACCCAAGATGGAGAGCTGCTCCAGCTTTTTCGTGACCTACGTGGTGCTTCATTAGTAGGAAGGGCATCGCCGTTCGAAGGTCAAACGGGGCGCTGGATGCCCAGCCTGCGCAGTCGGTCACGGGAGGCCAACTTCGATGACCCGGCGGGCCGCTTGTCGAGGAGCACCACGGGACGGGCGACGCAAATGGTTCAAGCCGCCGAGTGCCAACGCCGATGAAAGCCCAATGAACGGCAGCCCCACAGATCAGATCCTTGCGGTGAATGTCCTGCTACTCGTGGGGATTGCCGCGTTCTTCACCATCGAAACGCTCATCGTATGTCTTCGGGTGCCGGAGGGAACGAGCTTTCGGTCGGGAAGCAAGCTCCCTTGGGTGGCCTTGATCCTGCTGACTGGAGTCTTTGGCGCGGTCGTCTATCGATTGGCGGGACATCCGCGTGCCGGCGGCACACCCCAAAATGCGGTCGAACCACAACTGCCTAGGCAGCACATCGCTCCTCCACCTGAGAACAGGGTCTGCCCTGACTGCGCCGAGGAGATCCGCTTCGCCGCCCGGAAGTGCCGGTTCTGCGGGTGCCTGTTCGTCCCCGCAGAGGCCTCGTCTGGCGGAATCTGAGGCACCTTTGGCCCGCTGTCTCGACTGCCCCCTTGGCGATCGTGAGTTCGTCCCCAGTGATGGCCCCGACGACGCGGATGTCGTGATTGTGGGCTGGGCCCCCGGGGAGACCGAGGTCGGTCTTGGAAAGCCGTTCGTCGGACCATCGGGAGGGATCCTGGACGAGGCCCTGAAGAACGCCCGTTTCGAACGGTCGTCCGCATACATCACGAATGTCGTGCTCTGCCATCCCGAACAGGCCAAGCCCAAGCAAGCTGAGATCGACGCTTGCCATGGTCGCTTGGTCACCGAGATTCAACAGCGTCGACCCGCGAAGGTAATCGCTCTCGGGGAGGTCGCGGTGCGCGCCGTTCTCGATGTGAGGACTGTCATTCGAGATCTACGCGCTGACAACCCGCACCGCTCCCGCTACCTAGACCCTGCGATCGAGGTCTGGGTGACGTACCACCCTTCATGTGTCGTGAGGAACCTGCCGGGCTGTCGAGAGCGGTTCTTCTTGGACATAGCCCAAGCGCTTGGATAACTGAGCAGCGTGTCCGCCCGAGGCCTGGCACAGGCACCTTGCGCCTGCTCAAGTGCCTCGTTGCTCGTGCCGACAACAAGGCCATGTCAACAAGATCGGCCAGTGCGATGCTGATGAGACTGCTCTTGATGGTGACCGTGTGCGTTCCGATCGTGGCGCAGAGCGTCCCAGCCGGTGCCGCCTTCCCAGGAGCGAACGGGAAGATAGCCTGGGCTCCTGGGGTTGGGGTATGGACTGCGAACGCTAACGGGTCGAACCAACGACTTCACGACGTGGAAGACGTCTACATGACCCGGCTTGAGTGGTCGCCTGATGGTGGTCGAATCGCCTTCTCGCAGAGCTCAGGCGTCTACGTAATGTCCTCAGAGTTCAAGGCAGTCAAACGGATCGCTCCTCCCGGGGGCACAAGTCCAAGTTGGTCTCCAGACGGATCGTTCATCGTCTTTGGCCGAGCAGCTGATTCAGGTTCGCCCGCTGACCTGTACTCGATGGACTTCAACGGGCGGCATGTCAAACGGCTAACGAATACCCCGGAACACGAGGGCTCCCCGACGTATTCACCGGACGGTTCGGCCATCGCCTATGTCACCTACGGGACGTCCAAGGACATCTATGTCATGCCGGCAGCTGGGGGTGTGCCCGTCAATCTGACACAGACGCCATCGGTGGAGGAAGTGTCACCGCACTGGTCCCCTGACGGATTCCACATCCTCTACAAGGTGATCGGACCGAGCGGGTCCGCAATCGTGACGATGGATGCGGACGGATCGAACCCTACCGAGCTGGTGTTTGACGAGACCAACAGTATCGGGGTCCCCGGACTGGTCGCCGGATGGAACGCAGATCATCTACAAAGGCAGTGGCGGCCTTCGCGTCATGGACGCTGATGGGAGCAACGATCGTCTCCTGCTCTCACCATCATTGGGCGGATGGCTGTTCCCTAGCTGGCAACCGACGTGCACCGTTGTCGGAACCGGAGGGCCAGACTTGCTCATAGGAACGAGCGGGGACGACTTCATCTGCGGACTTGGAGGGAAGGACACAATCCGTGGGCTTGGCGGACACGACATCCTTCTTGGCGGTCCGGGCGACGACAAGATGTATGGGGGTGCCGGATCCGACATCCTCGTGGGTGGACCGGGCGCGGATTTGCTTGTGGCGGGTTCCGGGAATGACGCCGTCGATTCTGCGGACGGCAAGAAGGGGAATGACGCTGCAAAGGGGGGTTCCGGAGCTGATGCCTGCCGCCGGGACTCGAGGGACCGACTCTCCTCTTGTTGATCGCCCCGCTTGCTGATTTGGGACCATGACTGACCAAGGGTTGGGCATCACGCCGCAGAGTCTTTCGTCGAGGCTGCGCCGCATCGAACGCCGCCAGTCCTAGCCGCGCTGCGCGTCAATGGTGCTTTCGGGCCATCTTCCTCGCTGTCTAGTTCCCTTGATGCGGGTCCGGGTGCTTGGGTGAGTTTCCACACGTCATCGACGATGTGGAGGATGTGGACGCCTAGGGAGGAGGCAGCGATGCAGAAGCTTCAAGAACCGATCCTCAGCCGAGACTTCTCCACGCGGGATGCTGCCGGCTATGACGTGAGGGTCTTCTTTGACGCCCAAGCGGTCCGCGAGCGCGAGGGGTACGGGGTGTTCCTGACGACTCACGGGGACTGCATCGTCATCGACTCCACCGCCTACTCGGTATGGACGCGGAGCGGTCGCAACTCCGATCCGGCTGGGTTCCTGACTGCGGTTGATCGCACGTTCGCTCGGCTGGGCGAGGTGCATCCGGGGGTCGTGGCGCAGGACGTGGCTCGACGAGTCGGATCTCCCAGGGTCAGGTGAGGCCATGGACGAGGAAGGCGACTCCGGGCGGGCGGCCCTCGAGGGGGAAGGAAGGGCGATGGAGCAGCAGACCCACGACGGTGCGGAGCTTCACAAGGAGTACAGGCCCGAGATCGAATACATCACCCGGGCGCATAGGCAACAGCGCCCGGTCCTTCCGAACTTCGACTTGGCGGACGCGATCCAGCGGCGCGTCGGTCAGCTCCTTGTCGAGCTTCATGCCGCAGGGGTCTTCGATGCAGTGAGGGATGTAGAGATGCAGAAGGCTCTCAGCGAGACTTCGTTCAACGAAGAGGCCCTGCAGAATGCTGAGAGGGAGATGGCTGAGGACCTAGAGGCGTGGAACCCTCAGATTGTGGAACTTGACGGCCTCCTGGAGCGGGCGAAGGAACTGGAGCAAGAACTGGAACCCCGATGAGCTTGCGCGGAAATCTGGTGACCTACCTTCTCGCCTCATCGGCCGAGCGTGCCCGCATCATCTCGGAGTTGGCCGAACGGAATCCGGGCATGGCTGAGATCCTGATCGATCTAGAGGCCGACGACGATCTACGCATGGCGTTCGAGTTGGACCTGATGCAGTCGGAGCCTTGACCCGACCAGCACCGCATAGGACCCTGAGAACCATGCCCGACGATGACCGGATCGAACGACTCGAACGCGAGATTGCCGAGCTTCGAAAGACGCAGGCACGCGACAAGTCGAAGAAGGACGAGACGCGGCAGTGGGTCTCGGTCGTCGTGGCCCTAGCGGTCATCATTGCAGTGGTGGGCGGCATCCTGTGGGCCGACTCACGACCAGAGGAAGCCTCACAGACCCAGACGCCTGGCTTCATCGAGATCCGAGAGGACCTATACCTCGCCTGCGTCACGAACGGCGGAACCTGGGATGCGGCGTTCAATCGCTGCACCCGCTCAACCGTGGCCCCATGAGCCATCTCGACTACCAAGGGTCGCTCCGGTGGCTTCGGCTTGCCGCCAGGAGACCCGACCCAACGGATCCGTTCCAGCCGTCCTGGCGGCTAGGCACCCCGCTTTCGGCGTTCTCAGCCCCTCTAAGCCGTGGGTCGCCCCGGACTAGTACGAAGTACCTAGTCAACCTTCGGCGAGGGCTTAGAAACGTGGAGAATGACACTTCTGTAGTTCGCAGCGGGAGGCTGGTAAGCTCATCGGTGAGAAACACTGCGGGGTAATGTTTCACGGTTCACATATACATCACAGTGCCCCCACGTAATGGACCCCGGTCGGGGCACCCCCCTCGCCCCCGTCATGATCGCGAGACAGGGACACACCCCCGCCCGCCGGCGGACGGTACCGATAGTTGGCCCGCACCCCACGCTCACCTACTTGCTTATCCCATGCGTACAGTCACTAACCACGCGGAGTAGCGCGACCGACGACGGACAAACGTGCAGGTCAGCGCGTCGTGGTCGCGCGGGGTAGAGAGGCTAACAACTGGTTAGCAGACTGTAGCTGAGCGTGCGGTAGCTGGGATCGTGGGGGTGTCTCGCGTGCCATGCGGCCATGCGAGGGCGGAGGTTCGCCCGTGCGGGGAGTAATGCTTAGCATCCGCCATCAGCGGTAGTGATCTGGTTGGGGGACCTTGGGGAGTCTTGGGGAGTCAAAAACCCTAGAATGAAACTGACTTTCATCTAACGGTTTTTGGGTCCCGTGACTCCCCCGACTTTCGCATATGCCCAGGTCAGTGGCCCTATCCGGTTGGGGGAGTGTTTCGGGGGCCAGATCGGTGGCCGGCGCGTCGGGTTCCCCCCTCGGGCGCACGAGACCCCCCGACCTCGCGGTAGCGTCGAGGGGCCAGCGTGCCGCGCGCTCAGTGCAGTCAATCCGTCGTTTGCAGGGTCTCCAGCTCCAGCGCGTAGCGTGCGATAGCGTCGGCCAGATCCAGCAGGGTTGACGGGTTCGGCATCCAGAATCCGCATCGAGTCGGACCCGTGAAGTCTGAGCGGACCCGTCGAGACTTACCCTTGCCCACGATCACGGGCGCATCCGATGCCAGCACGTGCTCGCGTACATCGACCGCAGCATGGCCGTTGGGCGAGCGCCGCAGCGCGACGACTATCTCTTTGCCGTCCTTGAACGGCAGTCGCGTTTCGCTGATCGTTTCGAACGTCGGCGTGGTCAGGTCAACGGTCATGCTGCCACCTCCCGTGCCGTGCGCGCGAAGTGTGACGCGCGCCTATCGTGCGGTCGGCCGTCGCAGTAGATACAGCCGTCGGACCTCCGCGCGTTGTCGCACCGTGCGCGGCTCGAGATCCCCGCGAGGTACCGCTCGAGGTATCCCGGGTATCCGTCCGCATAGGTGTTCTCGAGGTAGGCGCAGTGTTGCTCGCGTTCCCCCGTTTCCCATCGCAGCGCGTGGTCGGCCGAACCCTGTACCTCGTGCGGCAACCCGTGAACCTCGCGCCCGATGCTGATCGACGCGCGGAGCGTCGAGACATAGGACCATCCCCAGCGGTCGTGAACGATGCGGACCCTACCGTCGCGCTCCAGCCGTTTGACGGCGCGGTAGCGGTCATCCCCATAGGTGCCGGCCGTTAGCTGGATCGTGGGGTAGGGGGTGCCGCTACGGTCAGCGTAGGTCTCGATATCGAATAGGACGTCATGGTCGAGTGTCATGGTCAGACCTCCCCGTAGTTCGCGCTGGATGTCTCGTCGATCTCGATAACCCGCCGGCATGCGTCGGCGAACCGTTCCGGATTGAAACCCGGATTCGTTTCGCGCAGCCGTTCGCCGAAGTAGCGCACGAGCCATTCCCAATAGGCTCGCCGCATAGCGTCGTCGTCGGGCCCGCTGGGGTATCCGCCGACCGGGTAAGACTCGCTCAGCACGTCGGCGATGAACGTGAAGTGTTGGCGCGTCATGGCGGTCATGGGATCACGACCACATAGCGCAGCTCGCATCCCGGGTTCGGGCATTGCGCGAGGTACTCGTCAAGCGGGTTGGACTCCAGAACGCACGCCAACCCGCCGCAGCCGGGGCAATCGTCCCAACCCGATTCGATCTGCTCTAGCGCGGATGGATCTTCCGCGTTAGCGCAATACCAAGGAATCTCTACTGTCCGCATGGCTGACTCCTTTCACTCGATGTATCAGCCAAGGAAAGTATCGGACATATAGGCATGGAAGTAAAGCCTTTCGCGGAAGATTCTCAAGGGATCTCGTCACGAGATCGTAACGGGGGATGACTGCCATAGGGGGTCTGACCTGCGAAGATAGACACTGAATACCTCCGCGCGTAGGGGATCACGCGAGGGGTAGGGGGTATCTCATCCCATTATGTTCGGTGGCCGGGTTTGCTATCAGTGCGTATAACCGTCGGCTGCGACTCTAATGGGCGCGGACACTGGGATAGGCCCCCGGTGGGGGTGTCGCCGAAGCACAAGGGACCCCCCCGGATCGCCGGCACTTGCTTATGGGGTGGGGGTCACGCGAGGGGTCGTGCTTATGGGGTGGGGGTAGAAAGAACCCCCGGGGGCTTGGCTGATACATCCTCGTGAAAGGAGATCACCCCCAGGGGTCCGGTCGCGGATTCTACACCCTTGCTTATGGGTCGCGGTACGCCGGTCTGATCCCGAACCACGTTGGGTATCCCGCCGACTTCGGATGCAGGTCCGCTAGCTCGTAGGTGTCGTCTAGTTGCGCTCGGAAGTTGCCCTCACTCAAGTGGTGCTTGCCGACCTCCTCGCACCACGTCTTGTAGTCGGAATAGAGCGCAGAGGTTCGGGTTCGCGCGTCGGGGTCGAACTCGCATCGGTCCTCGACGTAGCCGACGACGGTATCGGTCTTGGCCCGGTAGTCGGTCCCGGCTTTCGTCATCAGCGGGGGTTCATCGAAGTGGCCCCGATCCATCAGTCGCCGCATCCCGTTGACGCCGTGGCGCAGCAGGCCCGACATCTCCGCATCGGTCGTCAGACGGTCGATCAACCCTGGATCTTGGTCGGCTTGTGTGCGAACCTGCGCCATCGGCAACAGTAGCCACCGACCGTAGTACGCGGTCGTCTGGTCAGGCGTGCCGGGGGGATTGTTGGCCGAGAACATCAGGCGGCTATACGGCACGAACGAGAACGAGTCGCCGTACTTGCGCTCGGCGTCGATGGAGTCAACACCCCCCGTGATCGCCTTGAACATGCCGGTCTGCTTGAGCGTCTTTGCGTCCAGGTCGGCGCAGATGTTGGCGAGCTTGCCGTACAGCCCTGCCGCCGCGAAGCGGTTATCCGAGATCGTCTGCAACGTCTTGTTGCTCACGTTGACCGACCCCAGCAATCGCTCGATGACCGCCAACAGGACCGACTTGCCGGTGTTCGACGGCCCGCAGAGCATCAGGGCCTTCTTGAGTCGCTGGGACGGGACCAGGCAGTACCCGACCCACTCCATCAAGAAGGCGACGACCTCGTTCGTCTGATCGGGGAATGACTGGATCAGGAAACGCAGGATGTTGGGGCAGTCGGCCTCGGGTTCCCACGCCGCATCTATCTGGGCGAGGCTCACGACCTCGGGGTCATGCGGCTCCAGCTCGGGCGAGTCGCCGAACGGATACAGCAACCCGTTCCTGACGTTGACGCAATCGGGGGAGGGGTCGATGGAGATCCGGTCAGAGTGCTTCGCCTTGCACCACGCTTCGACCTCGCCGAGTCGATGCCGGCGGAACTCGTCGCCCAACTCTCCCCGGACGAACTCGGCCAACCACTCGGAGCCGTCGGGGAGGTAGACGCCGTGGGAGTAACGCCACAGATGTCCGTCGGGGCCGAGTCGGAGTCGCACCCGGGCCTCGGCAGCCCTCCCGAGCAGCGGAGGTTGGAACCGATCGGCGTACCAATACTTGTCACGGGCCGTGGACTCGCGGCTTGTCGCGGCCGCTACCTCCGGTTCGGACACGAGCCCTAACACCCGCTCGGCTTCCTCATAGGCGACCATCGACGGCCCCCTTGCGAACGTCCCGCCGGCGCGCTTGCAGGCTGTCGAGCATCGCCCAGTGTTCCCACTCCGCATCGGAGGGGAGGGGTCGCTTGCACTCGGGGCAGGCTGCCAACCCCTTGCGGATCATCTGCCGCAGCGGGTCGCGGTACGCCCTCGATGGGGCGATGGGCTGGCCGGCGTCGGGGTCGCGGAACAGTGGCTCGGCCTCGCGTGCCAGCGCGTGTTCGGCCCACTGGCGGATGGGGGAGGGCTCCTTGCGGATCATCTCGGCGAGCTTGACCAGGCGCAGGGGCCACCCATCGGGTCCAGAGGGAGGGATGACTCCATCCTGGGCACCCTCGACGATGCGGCGAGCCAGCCGGCGCAGGGTGTGGACGGCCTCTAGCTCCGGCTCACGGGCGAGCCGGGGATCGTGGCGAGGTTCGCGGAGCAGCGTCACGACCCCTCACCCCAGTCGGGCTTGCCCTCGTCGGGGTTCTGCAATGCCCACTCGCTGAAGTCGGGCAGGGTCGCATCCCGCTCCGGCATCTCGACGGCCCACCGCTTGTAGGTGTTGCCGCTGGCCTGCGAGGTCGCCTCACCCAGGTAGGTGACGACGATCTTCTCGCCGGGTTTCGGTGCAGCCTTGCCGACCTTCTCGCGCAGGATCGACGAGAACAGCCAGATCGACCACGCCTTGCCCTCAGTGTCGGACGCTTGCAGGATCGGGACGGGGCCGAACTTGCCTGGACCCTCGGAGTAGCCGTCAACGGTGCCGACGAACAGATCGCCGTCAGCGTTGAAGCCACGCCACGACTCGGGGAAGTCGCCGCTAGTGGATGTGCCGGGTGCGGTATCCTTGGCTGGATTCATGATCGCGCCTTTCCAATGCGCTAGGGAGCCGTCCGCCAGGGGTGTTGCGGGCGGCTCTCGTCTTTGAATCGAACGGGCTCCCGGCGAAAGCCACGCATGCGCGTGCTATCCCGTTCGATGGGTGGACGGTGTGCGGGGCGGTTGTCATGCCGACCTCGCCTTGGAAGCCTTGAGACTCAGGCCGGTCATGTACGCCTTCAGCGCGGCATCGGTACGCCGCTCGCGTTCAGCGTCGGACAGGTCGGGGTCGTCGGGTTCGAATCGACGGCGGAAGGCAGCGCGTGCGGCAGCCGTCGTTTCCCTCGGATCGCGCTGCGCGTGCAGGGCGTAGGCCCCGGCCCGCCCTCGCGTCGATAGCTGCTCGGGGGTCAGGTTCACCGCAGCGGCCATCTAGGCCACCTTCCGCGCGCGGGCGAACTCTGCAAGCTGGCGGTCGCTGAACCTCAGCGTCCGGTGGCCGAGTCGATAGCAGCCGATCTGGCCGCTGGCTGCCCAGTCATAGACCCGCCTCGTCGGTACGCCGAACAACTCGCCGACGTACGCGGCATCGTGTCGGGGCCGGTCCGGGTCGGTGATGACCCCAGGCTCCGCAACGGAACCACTCATGGAGACCTCCTAAGGAGATCCGGAGAGCGGCTAGCAGAGCTGACTCTCAACGGACCGCCTCGGTGCCCCCTGGGCTCCGAACTAGCCGCCGGTCTCGGCTCCCCCTGGAAGCCGGTTCCTAACCCGCGACCTGCCTGCGGCTGCTTCCGCCGGGTCCCCCTGGGACCACCTCACCGGGACCGCTCCATGGCCTGTCCCGATGTTGACGGCAAGCGGTGTACGAATCGGATTCTACTGGATGGTGTGGACGCATCTCCTGTGGAAAGTCGCCGTGACCCACTACATCTTGTGGTCGCCGAGAAAGTTTGGGGGGTCCACCTCAACTAGAGGATCGGCGGGTTGAGGGTTCGCTACTCCCGCATCGAAGGGTCGAACTGGGTCAGAGCTTCGGCAGCCCGGTCCGACGCGGTTGCGGCAACGTAGTGGTTCAGCATCGACCGATCCTGCCACCCGAGGAGGTTCTGAACGTCGTCGGGACGCGCCCCTCGGTTGAGCATCGTCGACGCGGCGTAGCGGCGGAAGTCGTGGACGGTGATCTTGACCCCGACCGACTCGGCTCGGCGCTGCACCATCTGGTAGATCCCCGACGTTCCCATCTTGCCCCGCCGGCCGATCCACAGGTAGGGGCTTGAGGCGTGCGGGTGCTTGGCGCGTCGAGCGAGGTAGCGGTCGAAGTCGCGGGGGAGTGGTCCCTTGCGGTTGAGGTACGCCCGATGCTCGGCCCCGCCCTTGAGCGTGATCTTGCAGTGGGGGTTGTGGGCGTCCAGGTCGACGTCCTCCAGCTTGATCCCCGCGACCCCGCTCAGTCGGGTGCCGGTGGTGATGAGGAAGCCGAGGATGGCCCGGTCCCGCAGATCCTCGAACGTCGTCCCCTTGGTGGTCTTGAACACCCGCTCTACGTCCTCGTCGGTGGGCACGTCCTGCACCTGGGGCTTGACGATGGGCAGCTTGACCTTCTCGGCGATGTTGGTGGGGATGCCGTCCGGGTCGGGGAGGTCGTCAGCCAGCCAGCGGAAGAACGACCGCAGGCAAGCCGTGTACGCCTTCGCTGAGGCCCGGGAGTACGGGGTGCCGTCGGGCTTGGTCCCGTCGAGGTAGTGGTCGCGGAAGTCCTCGACATCGGCGCGGGTGAGATCGCCCACGAACCGGGAGCGACCTTCCTCGGCGAGCCAGGCGTCGAAGTAGTCCAGCGTCCGCCCGTAGTCGGTGATCGTGCGGGCCTGCTTGCCGTCGGCGCGTAGCTCCCTGCGCCAGCGTGCGGCCCAGACTTCGATGTCGCCCTGCGGCGCGTCCGGCTCCGGTACACTTCGCAGCGTGGTTCTTGTCTCTGCCATCGCTAGCTCCCTCCCTTGCGGATGCTGTCCTGTCCTGGTTAGTCGCCGACAGGTTATCATCTGTAAAGTCGGTGTGCAAGCGGTGGCAGGGGCATAACCGCAGGTCAACGGGCCGTGGCGCAGCTTGGTTAGCGCGTCTGACTGGGGGTCAGAAGGTCGCCGGTTCGAATCCGGCCGGCCCGACCGAATGAGACCGACGGGGGAGTCCACGCCGGCATCGTCCGCCGTCTGGACGATCCCCAATCTCCTGTCGACGCTGCGCATCCTGTTGATCCCTGTCTTCTGGGCGCTCATCGTCGATCCCGACACGACGGAGTGGGGGATCGTGTTGTTCGGCTTTGTCCTTGCGACCGATTGGGTCGACGGCTGGGTGGCGCGAACGACGGGGCAGGTGTCCGACCTCGGCAAGATCCTCGACCCCGTGGCCGATCGACTTGCGATCGCCGCCGGCCTGATCGCGCTGATGGTACGTGGCGCCTTTCCGATGTGGGCGGGCGTGCTGGTCCTGGCTCGAGACCTGGCCGTGCTCGGCGTCGGCGCGGCGGTGCTGTTCCTGTGGCACGAGCGTGTGGACGTCAGGTTCATCGGCAAGGCGGCCACGTTCACCCTGATGACGGCGATCCCCGCCATCGCCTGGGGGACACTGGGCTACCCGCTAGGCGATGCCGCGCTCGTCGTCGGATGGGTCGCCTACCCCGTCGGCATCGTCGAGTACTACCTGGCGGCGCTCCTGTACATGGAGGACATCCGAACCGCGAAGCGCGCGGGCGCTGCGCGGGATGGGATCACGCACTAGGGTGTCGCACGCGAGCCACGGCGATCGGGTCCGTGGTCACACAGACGAGGGAGGCGCGGTGGAGTTCCCGGAGGATCTTCGCTTCACGAAAGAGCACGAATGGGTCCGGGCCGAAGGCTCTCGTGCGCGGGTGGGGATCACCGATTTCGCGCAGGATGCTCTCGGCGACGTGGTGTACGTCGATCTGCCCGAAGTCGGCGCCGCGGTTGAGGCGGACCAACCCTTCGGCGAGGTGGAGTCGACCAAGTCGGTGTCGGACGTCTACAGCCCCTTGACCGGCACCATCTCCGAGCGCAATCGGCTGGTCGACGAGCGACCGGAGCTCGTCAACGAGCAGCCCTATGGTGACGGCTGGCTGGTCGTGCTGGAGATCGCCGACCCGTCGGCCATCGACGACCTCATGGATGCGGCGGCCTATCGAGCGTTCCTCGACTCCTCCACCTAGAGCCTTTTCCTCGCTCCCTGAACCTTCGAGCCGACCTCGACCAAGGCTCGAGGTCGAGGCGTCGCCACCGTCGAGGGTGCATGCTGGGTGCGGTTGAAGGTTGTTACCGGCTAGGATAGGGTCTGGTTGGCGTTCAGGGTCGAGCGTGAGGTCACGACCACGACCCTCGCCCAGAGGCAGACCGAAACGAGGACTCAACGGTGTTCTGCACCCATTGTGGACATCCCAACAAGGACGACGCTCGGTTCTGCGCGCAGTGTGGAGCTTCCCTGCAGGCCGACAACACGCTGTCGCTTACGTCGCTCGAGCCCGACGATGAGCAACACGATGAGTTCCCCTTCCCTCACGACGAACTCGAAGCCGGTCAGGGTCTCCTTCTGGTGAAGCGTGGCCCGAACGCGGGATCGACGTTCCTGCTCGATACCGGGTCGACGCCGATCGGGCGGAGCCCGGACAGCGGCGTGTTCCTCGACGACATCACGGTGTCGCGGGCACACGCGGTCCTCGAGCGCCGCCAGGACGGGTCGTGGTTCGTACAGGACGTGGGAAGCCTCAACGGCACGTACGTCAACGGCGAACAGGTAGACGAGACGAAGCTCGCGTCGGGTGACGAGGTCCAGATCGGCAAATTCAAATTGACGTTCTTCGCGGCGGAGGAGTGAGGCAGACGATGGCGGGCACCAGGAACTACCAATCGATCGGCGAGGTGCTGGTCGCCGTGAAGACCGAGTTCCCTGACATCACGATCTCGAAGATCCGGTTCCTGGAGGCCGAGGGGCTGATCGAGCCCGAACGGACCCCGTCCGGGTATCGCAAGTTCTATCCCGACGACGTCGAGCGGCTCCGATCGATCCTTCGGATGCAGCGCGACGAGTACCTGCCACTCAAGGTGATCAAGGAGCGGCTCGTCAAACAGGACGTCGACCAGGCGCTAGAGGGCGACGACGAAGACTCGGGCGCGGCAGCGGAGGACCGCGAGAGCGGGGGTGACGAGGTCGCCGAGGCGCCAAGCGGTCTCCAGATGTCGCTCGAGGAGATGTCGGCTGCTACGGGCGTCGACCGCGATCGCATCAGGGAGCTCGAGTCCTTCAGCATCGTGTGTTCCCATGGTCCTGACGGTGGCCGCTACTACGACGGCGACGACTACGTGATCCTGTCGATCGTCAAGGACTTCCTGCGCCACGGGATCGAGCCCCGGCACCTGACGATGTACAAGCACTTCACCGATCGCGAGGCGTCGTTGTTCGAGAACCTCGTCGCGCCGACGCTGCGCCAGAAGAACCCCGACGCGCGCCGGGCGGCCGGCGACACGCTGTCCGAGCTGTCCGTGACGTCCCGCCGGTTCAAGCAGGCCCTGCTCCGAAGCAACCTGCGGGATCACCTCCAGGGCGCGTGAATCCGGCCCGAGAGCGGGTCGCCGCCGCGGTCGCCGCTGCCGTCCTGGCGGTCGCCCTCCTCACCGGCCCCGCGCGAGGCGCATCGACCCCGCCGCCGACGCCCGTGCCCCCTCGGGGCTCGCCCTCGCCGTTCGTCTCCGAGCTCGAGCGGTTCCCCGCCGGTCGCCCCGTGATCGAGGCGCCCGAGGCGCTGCTGGCCGACCTGGACTCAGGCCAGGCGATGTTCGCCCGGGCCCCGGGCGTTCCGAGGCCGATCGCGAGTCTCACCAAGGTGATGACCGCGATCGTCGTCATCGAGCGCACCGACCCCGACGACATCGTCGTCGTCCCCCCGGCCGCCGTGTTCGAGCCCGGCGACTACGGCGAGGGATCCTCCCTGGGCCTGCGTGCCGGCGAGAGGGTCAGCGTTGAGGACCTCCTCTACGGCCTGATGCTTCAGTCTTCCAACGACGCCGCCGAGGCCCTCGCGATCCATGTCGCGGGCAGCGTGGAGGGGTTCGTCGGGCTCATGGACCGGCGCGCTGAACGGCTGGGGATGCGCGATACGAGCTTCGCCTCTCCTCACGGCTTGGACGACCGAGGGATCTCCACCGCCCGCGATCTGTTGATACTCACCCGGGCCGCCTACGGCACGGCGGGCTTGCCGAGGATCATGCGCACCAAACAGCGCACGGTGTCCTCATCCGAGGGCCCCGATCGCCGGATCCAGAACCGCAACGTGTTGCTGTGGCTGTACCCCGGCACGACCGGAGTGAAGACCGGACTGACTTTCGGCGCGGGGTACTGCGTGATCGCGGTGACCGAGCGCGAGGATCGTCGTCTCGTCAGCATCGTCCTGGGGGACGAGGACGAGCCCTTCTCCGAGGCCGCAGCTCTCCTCGAGTTCGGGTTCACGGCCTTCGAGGAGGCGACGTTCGTCGAGGAGGGCGCTGCCGCCGGGGATCTGGCCGTTCGAGGAGGAACCGTGCCCGTCGTGGCCGCTCGCGCCATCACGGCGCTGGTCCCGGCGACACAGATCGCCGACGTCCGGGTACGGCTCGTCGCCGACCCGAAGGCGGCCTACCCTCCCACGGTGGGGGAGCGGGTGGGCAGCATGGTGGTGAGCCTGCCCGGTGTCACCCTCGGGTCGTCCCCGCTGCTGGCCGCCCAGGTTGAGCTCCCGCCACAGCCGGACCCCGGAGCCTGGTGGTGGCGCGCGGCAGGGGCGGTTGCGGGCGCCGTGGTCGAGGTGGCCGCCGGACTCGCCTCGTGAACGGGGGTCGTGCCCGGGCCTGTTAGGCTGCGGCCTCATGACGGAGGTCGCCAGCGTCCTGTTCGGACGCGAGGACATCCGCCGCCGGGTCGAGGACCTGGGCCGCACGATCACCGGGGACTACGTGGGGCGTGAGCCCGTGCTCATCTCGGTCCTCAAGGGTGGCGTGCCGTTCCTCGCGGACCTGATGCGTCACGTCCAACTCCCCGTGGAGTCGCACTTCATGTCGACCAGCCGTTACGACGGCGCCGCGGAGTCGATGGGGCGCGTGCGCATCCTCCTGGACGTCGACGTCGACCTCGATGGCCGCGACGTACTCGTCGTCGAGGACATCGTCGATACCGGACTCACCCTGCGCTACCTGATATCGGTCCTGGAGTCGCGAGGCCCGTCCTCGCTCGAGTTGGTCACGCTCCTGGACAAGTCGGTGCGTCGGATCGCTCCCATCATGCCCCGATACGTCGGATTCGACTGTCCGGACCGGTTCGTGGTCGGCTACGGACTCGACTTCCATGAGCGGTACCGCAACCTGCCCGACATCTTCCAAGTGGACGATATCGCCGCGCTCGAGGCTGATCCGCGCGCGCTCGTGCCGCTGCTTGGCGTCCCCACCGCATAGGTTGCCCGCCCGTCGAGGCGCCGGTACGCTCGCTGGATGATCGAGATGGAGCTCACTGGTGTTCGGGTCGAGCTGCCGACGAACCAGCCCATCGTCCTCCTGCGTGAGCGGGGAGGGGAGCGCTACCTGCCGATATGGATCGGCGCGTCCGAAGCCGCGGCGATCGCGCTGTCGCTCCAGGGAGTCGTCACCCCGCGGCCGATGACCCACGACCTGCTCAAGAACATACTCGACGACCTCACGGTCCAGGTGCATCGCATCGTCGTCACCGAGCTCCGCGACTCCACCTTCTTCGCCTCCATCGAGATGGATCGGCAAGGCGAGGCCTACGAGGTGTCATCACGTCCCTCGGATGCGATCGCGCTCGCCGTGCGCATGTCGATCCCGATCTACGCGAACGAGGATGTCCTCGATGAGGCCTCGATCCTCATCCCCGGTGAAGAGGAAGAGGAGGTCGAGAAGTTCCGAGAGTTCCTCGACACGGTGACGCCAGAGGACTTCGAGAGCTGACAGACGCTCCCCGGAGAGCTCAGCCGTAGAAGAAGACCGTGGCCCAGATCTTGCCGCCCTGCTTGTATGCCCCTACCGCGACGTGGCGGAACGAGCGGTTCATCAGGTTGGCGCGATGCGCCGGGCTGTTCATGAAGGCGCGCTGCAGATCCTCGATCTCGCCCGTGGTCCAGCCGATATTCTCGCCCCAGGCACGCCACCGGCCGACGCCGTCGAGGTAGCTCGCCACATCCGTCGAATGGAACAGGCTCTTGCGCTCGGCCATACGCCTCGAATGGCGGAAGGCCACCAGACTCGAGACCTTGTTGCGCTCCAGGCGCGGAAGGCCGTGGCGGATGCGGGCCTGGTTCGTGGCCTTGAACATGCGCCAGGAGTAGTTGGGCTCGCCGGCATGGGCCAGGTTCGCGGGCACGAGGCCCACCAACAGGGCCACGACAACGACGGCCGCAAGGCGTGTGCGGATGCTGTGCGCGGGGGTCATGTCCATCCGGTCCTTGTCTAGTCAGTTCGGGCTATCCCCATACATCGGTGACGTAGGCCGGCGACTTGAGCCCTCGAGGGGACTCTGCGGCCGTTGACATGCATTCAAAGGGGACCTACGCTGCGGAACTACATCGACGTGATTTCGGAGACGAGATGAGCGAACAAGGGTTCCGTGCGCCCGAGGCAGTGCGCATCACCGGGGTGACGTACCGCCAACTGGACTACTGGGCGCGCACCGATCTCGTGACGCCGTCGATCAAGGATGCGCATGGCTCGGGAAGCCAGCGGCTCTACTCGTTCCAAGACCTCGCGACCCTGAAGGTGATCAAGCGCCTCCTCGACACCGGCGTCGCATTGCAACGAATCCGCAAGGCGGTCGCCCACCTGCGCGAGATGGATGAGCGTCCGCACGGCGTGACCCTGATGTCGGACGGCGATGGCGTGTACGAGGCGCACTCGCCCGAGGCCGTCGTCGACCTCCTCCGCAACGGCCAGGGCGTGTTCGCGATCTCACTGGACGCGGTGTGGAACGACCTGGAGACGGACGTGGCCGCCGGTCCGCCGAAGCGTCGTAGGGCGTCCGGGGGCCCGTGAGCCCTTCCTCGGCTGCCGTCGAGCACCTCCGCAAGAGCGACACCATCGGCTTCGCCCACGCATCCGAGCGCCAGTTCGCGCGGGTCCTGGACTTCTATGCGATCGAGTGGGAGTACGAGCCGACGTCCTTCGACATCGACTGGGACCGCGAGGGGCGGGTGATCCAGCGGTTCACGCCCGACTTCTACCTTCCAGAGTTCGATCTCTACATCGAGATCACGACGCTGAACCAGAAGCTCGTGACCAAGAAGAACCGCAAGGTCCGCCGGCTCCGGGAGCGCTACCCGGAGGTGACCTGCAAGATCTTCTACCAGCGCGACTACCTGTCGCTCGTAACCAAGTACGGCCTTGAGAACGCCTCGGGCTGAGGTCAGCCCGCCCGGCGGTCCGTACACTGCCCACCGTGAGATTCGCCCCGCATACCGACGACGACGTCGCCCGCATGCTCGGAGCGATCGGGCTCGATTCCCTGGATCAGCTGTTCGAACAGGTGCCCAGCGACGTTCGCCTCGAGCGCGACCTCGACATCCCCGCAGGGGTATCGGAGATGGAGATCCTCGCCGACCTGCGGACCATGGCCCGGCGGAACCGGAACCTGGACGAGCTCGCATGTTTCGCTGGGGCCGGGGCGTACGACCACTACGTGCCGAGCGTCGTCTGGGCGCTCGCCGGGCGCTCGGAGTTCGCTACCTCGTACACGCCCTACCAGCCGGAACTGTCGCAAGGGGTCCTGCAGGCGTTGTTCGAGTTCCAATCCATGATCTGCGAGCTCACGGGGATGGAGGTCTCGAACGCCTCCCTGTACGACGGGGCCACGTCGCTCGTTGAGGCGGTCAACATGTGCCGGGATCGCGCCCGCGGCCGGGTCCTGGTCGCCGGAACGGTCGACCCCAGGTACGTCGCGACGCTGGCTGCCTACGGACGGGGAGCGGGCTTCGAGCCGGAGGTGGTGGACGCCGCTGACGGGCGAGGCGTCGTGCCCGATGTCGCCCACGATGTCGGGGCGGTGGTCGTCCAGCACCCGAACTACTACGGGATCCTCGAGGATGTGCCGGCGTTCGCCGAGGCGGCTCATGCGGGAGGAGCCCGGCTGGTACAGCTCTTCGACCCGCTCTCGCTCGGCGTGTTGCGGCCTCCAGGCGAGATGGGCGCCGACGTGGCGGTCGCCGAGGGACAGGGCCTGGGCAACCATCTGAGCTTCGGCGGACCGTATCTGGGGTTGATCGCGGCCCGGATGGCCGATGTCCGCAGGATGCCCGGCCGGATCGTGGGGGAGACCGTCGACGTGGACGGCCGCACGGGATACGTGCTCACGTTGCAGGCGCGCGAGCAGCACATCCGCCGCGACAAGGCAACGTCGAACATCTGCACGAATCAGACCCTCATGGCGCTGGCCGCCACCATCTACATGTCGTGGTTGGGCCCCGACGGCATCGTGGAACTCGGACGACAGTGCGCCGCGAAGGCCGCCTACGCGTTCGACGCCCTGACCGCTCTCGACGACGTCGAGGCCCTCTGGCCGGCCGCGCCATTCTTCAAGGAGTTCGCGATCCGGTTGCCCAGGCCGGCCTCGGAGGTGGTCGAAGCGGCCCTGGCGAGCGGCGTCCTCGCGGGCGTGCCCGCCGTCGGGCGCGACGACGCGCTGCTGGTGGCCGTCACCGAACGTCGGTCTCGCTCAGAGATCGACACGTTGGTCGCGGCGGTGGAAGAGGCGATCGCCTGAATGGACGTCGGGGCCCCCATCCGCCAGCACGGCCCGCCGGGGGAGGGGACGATCGTGGAGCGCTCGCGCCCCGGACGCCGCGCGTTCAGCTTCGCGGACCTCGATGTCGATCCCGTCGAGGTCGCGAGCGCGTATGCCCGAGACGCGGCTCCCGCGCTGCCCGAGATCTCCGAGAACGAGCTTGCGCGTCACTACACCCGCCTGTCGCAGATGAACTTCGGGGTCGACAACGGCTTCTACCCGCTCGGGTCATGCAGCATGAAGTACAACCCGAAGTCGGCCGAGGCGGCGGCGGCGATGCCGGGATTCCAGCGCCTGCATCCGCTCCAGCCAGATCACACGGTCCAGGGCGCGCTCGAGCTGGTGTGGAGGCTCGAACGAGCGCTGTGTGAGATCACCGGCATGTCCCGGGCCACGCTCCAGCCACCGGCCGGCGCCTGTGGAGAGCTCACGGGTCTGCTGATCATGCGCGCGCATCATCAGGCACGGGGCCGGCAGCGCAGGAAGGTCATCATCCCCGACGCCGCCCACGGGACGAACCCTGCCAGTGTGCGCCTCGGCGGCTACGAGTCCGTGAGCGTGCCCGCCGATCCGCGAGGACTGGTGGACGTCGAGGCTCTTCGCGGGATCATCGATGACGAGGTCGCAGGGCTCATGCTCACGAACCCCAACACGCTCGGGTTGTTCGAGGAGGACATCGCCGAGATCACCTCGATCGTCCATGGCGTAGGCGGTCTCGTGTACTACGACGGCGCCAACCTCAACGCGATCCTCGGCAAGACGCGCCCGGGCGACATGGGCTTCGACATCGTCCACATCAACACGCACAAGACCTTCGCCACTCCCCACGGCGGGGGAGGGCCCGGCGCCGGCCCGGTTGGGGTCGTCGATCGGCTCGTTGAGTTCCTACCGGTGCCCCGCGTCGAACGCGATCCAGACGGCACGTTCCGCGTCGACCTCGAGGCGCCCAACTCGGTGGGTCGGATGCACGGCTATCTCGGGAATTTCGGAGTCCTGGTGCGCGCCTACCTCTACGTGTTCATCCATGGATCCGATGGGCTCGAAGAGGTCGCCGAGCGTGCTGTGCTGAACGCCAACTACCTGGCCGCCAGGGTGTCGGAGTCGGTGCCGCTCGCGTATCCACAGGGGCGACCCATGCACGAGTTCGTCTCGACGGCCGCCGATCTGAAGGACGCGACGGGCATCCGCGCCATGGATCTGGCCAAGCGCGTCATCGATCTCGGCTTCCACCCCTCGACGGTCTACTTCCCGCTGGTCGTGGAGGAGGCGATGATGGTCGAGCCGACCGAGACCGAGACGCAGGAGACCCTGGATGCCTTCGCGGACGCGCTCGCTCGGGCGGTCGCGGAGGCATCGAGCGACCCGGATCTGCTCCACGAGGCCCCGGTCTCGACGCCGGTGCGCCGGCTGGACGAGGCGCGCGCCGCCCGCCAGTTGAAGCTCCGTTGGTGAGGGTCAGTCGCCCGACACCTCGCGCAGATTCCCCGTCGTGACGTCGTAGACGAATCCGCGCACGAGGTCGGTGTGGGGCACGAAGGGTGTCGCGCGGAGCCGGGCCATCGAGATCCGCACGCTGTCGGAGGCATCCGCGAAGGCCTCCACGGCCCAGGGAGGCGCGTCGCCCAACTCGGCCTCCAGCTCGGCCCCGAACCCGTCCTCGGTGATGCGCTGGAGACCGCAATCGGTGTGATGGAGCAGGATGATCTCTCTCGTTCCGAGCAGGCGCTGAGACAAGCACAGGGAGCGGATCACGTCGTCCGTGACGATCCCGCCGGCATTGCGCAGCACGTGGGCCTCGCCGTGCGAGAGCCCCAGCAGAGCGAACACGTCCATCCGCGAGTCCATGCAGGCCACGACGGCCAAGCGACGTGTCGGCGATACCGCGTCGCCCGGGTCGGCGAACGCCGCCGCATACCGAGCGTTGTTGTCGAGGAGTTCCGCGACGTTCGGCTCGAACGGGTCCGTCATGGGCATGGATGATGCCATGAGACGGGTGGCGGAGGGGAAGGAGGCCCGAGAGGAGTTCTCGACGAAGTTACATAATGTACGTTATCGGGGAACGGCGGGATCGGGGCGCTGCCACCTCAGCCGCTTCCTCAGCCCCCAGAGCGTCACGAGCCACAGCGCCTCGACGACGATCCCGCGAGAGATCTTGGAATGCCCGTGGATGCGATCCCTGAACGTGATCGGTGCCTCGGCGACGTCGTATCCCATGTCGACGGCCCGCATCGCCAGCTCGATCTGGAACCCGTAGCCGTCCGAACGGAAGGGCCTCGCGACGAGGTCGGCCAGGAGGTTCCGTCGGTACACACGGAAGCCGCTCGTGGCGTCGTGGATCGGGAGGCCGAGCATCGTCCGCGCGTATCGGTTGCCCGCGCGCGACAGGGCCACGCGCGTGCGACTCCAGTCCGACACGGACCCGCCCGTCACGTACCGGCTGCCGACCACGAGGTCGTGCCCCGAGGCGGTGGCATGCAGGAGGGACGGGAGTTCCTCGGGGTCGTGCGAGAGATCTGAATCCATCTCGACGATCAGGTCGGCTCCCTCGGACAGGCCCATCCTGAATCCCTCGAGGTACGCGCTCGCGAGTCCGGCCTTGGCCGGACGTCGGATCAGCCGAACCCGAGGGTCCTCCTGGGCGATCTTGCTGACGAGATCTCCCGTCCCATCGGGGGACGAGTCGTCGACCACCACGATCGATGTCCCTTCTGCCGCCAGCACGCCGCCGATCACTTGCTGGATCGTCGCCGCCTCGTCGTAGGTCGGCAGCACCACGAGCGTCGAATGCGAGGGACCGAGAGCTGCGGGGCGGCGGGGAGCCGGCTCCCGCCGCCTCGGGAGAAGAAAGAAGGCCGCGAGGAAGACAAGGGCCGCCCATGGCACCCAGTCCCCCAGCCGGACGTACCAGGTTCGGGTCTGCGACGTTCGGATCGTGTTCCGAAGGACGGTCGGCTCGAACAGCTCGCTCTCGTCGACGACGTGCCCGGAGGGGTCGATGAACATGCTGACTCCCGACACGGCGGCGTTGACCACCCAGCGCCCCGTCTCGACGGCGCGCATACGGCTCATCTGCCCGTGCTGCGCCGAGGCCGCCGTGAACCCGTACGAGGCGTTGTTCACGGTGACGATCAGGTACTCGGCACCGTCGTTCACCATCGATCGGGGTATCTGCGGAAACCCGTTCTCGAAGCAGATGGGGGCGCCGAATGTTCCGACCTCGAGAAGGCTCAGGGCGTGAGGTTCCTCCCCCGGCGCGCGATCGACGGGGATCTGCTCCAGGGCTCCGATCCATGACAGGCGCCTGCGGAACGGCACGTACTCGCCGAACGGCACGAGATGGGTCTTGTCGTAACGGTCAACGAGCGCTCCCATCCCGTCGAACAGCAGCACGTTGGTGCGCTGCGCACCGTCGGCGTCGTCGGTCACGGCGCCTACGAGCGTCGGGACCCCGACGCCGGCGATGACCGCCTGTACGGCCGCGACCACCTCGGGATCGGCCGCCGCGGAGGGGTCGAGCGCGCCCTCTCCCCATGAGATGAGGTCGGGAGGGTCATCGGCCAGCCCCGCGTGCGCCTCGATGTTGAGCCTCGCGACCGCTCGGTCCTCGACTCGCGCCGATCCGCGCTCCGCCTCGCGGACGTCGACCTGGATCGCGGCGACGTCGAGCTCGTCCCCGAGCGCCCGCGGGAACGCGACCGCCGCCGGCGCCAAGACCAGGGTGACCGCCAGCCCCCCGGCGGCGATACGCCGGCGAATGGCCGTGCCTCCCTCGATCACGACCAGGAGCAGGGCGTTCACGGCCACAACGACGAACGTGATCCCCCACACGCCGGAGATCGACGCCAGTCGCAGCAGGACCGTGTTGTCCACCTGTCCGATCCCTAGGCCGGCCCAGGAGAACCCGCCGAGTGGCCAGGATGATCTCCCCCACTCCAGCACCGTCCATAGGGCGGCCGCCGCGAACGCCGATGCGAGGGGATGTCCAGGACGGCGCAGCACGGCGTAGCCGGCGCCGAATACGCCGATCCACAGCGCCATCAGCAACGTCAGGGACAGGTAGGCCATCTCGCCGAACCGCCAGATCCAGTACAACGTCGCGCCGAAGAACCCGAGGCCGAACACGAGTCCGACGACGAAGGCGTGGCGTGGGCGCAGGCCCTGGATCACCCACAACAGCGGGACCATCGACACGAAGGCGATCGGCCAGGCCCCGGCGGGAGGGAACGCCAAGGACATCCCCAGTCCGGAAGCGGCCGCGATCAGGGAGGCGAGAGGGAGCCGACGGGGCGCCGTTAGGCGCAGTCCCTGCACAGGGTCTTCTTCTTGTCGGCGAGCTGACCGCGGTGCTTCACGAGGAAGCATCGAGTGCAGGTGAATTCCGTGGACTGGATCGGAACGACACGACTGTCGACGCCTTCTGGGTTCGTGTCTGAGGCTGGGTTCGTGTCTGAGGCGATGGAGGGAGCGCGGGCCGGCGTGGCCGCCGGCGCGTCCTCGTCCTTGTCGTCGTCGTCCTCGCTCTCCTCCTTGGTGAGGAGCTCCTCGATGGACTCGACCTCGATCTCGGCGTCCTCGTCGCTCGCCGGCTCGGGCACCTCCGCGTCGCCCTCGAGGTCGTCCGCGTTGGGTTCTGAATCGTCCTTGTCCTCTGTCGCGTCGTCGTCGACCATCGTGTCGGTGGTATCGCCCATGTGTCATCCCCCTGCGACGGATCGACCGCTCTGACCCGTCGCCGCGCGCGGATTGTACTGCGGCAGTTCGCGGATGCAACGTCGTCGGCCAAACGCGTGCGGGGGCGGAATCCATTCCCGACGCGAGCGCACCGGGACGGAGGGGAACAGACGAGGACCCGAGGGACGTTTGGGGCCGCGGCGCCGGGGCGCCGCGTTCTCTACTCCGCCTCTCGGGTCCTCACGCGTCACCGCCGAGGCGGCGACGCATGCGCACGGTACCGTCCGCCGGACTCGAGGGTCAAGGAGTCCCGGCGAACAAGAGTGACAAACGGCAGCGCTAGGCCGCGAAGACCTCCCGACCCAGCGACACCGTGAGGACCGGGGCGAGCGCGCCGATGTCGGGAGCGTCCATCGGATCGTCCTCGTAGGCAACCAGGTCGGCATGCATGCCGGGCGCGAGCATCCCCTTCTTGGCCTCCTGGTGGCCCACGCGGGCGGAGCCGACCGTGTGGAGGCGGATCGCCTCGGCGCGCGAGAGTCGTTGCGCCACTGCATGATGGGTGGTCAGGGCGTGGACGGCCAGCAGCGGATCCAAGGGAGTGATCGGGGCGTCGGACCCCACGCCCACCACGATGCCCCGGTCGAGCATCGTCCGGAACGGGTTCATCGATACGGCGCGATCCCATCCCAAACCGGTTGCGTACAGCCCCTCGGGATGGCCCCAGTACAGGTCGAAAGCGGGCTGGACCGAGGCCACGAGCCCGAGCATCGCCGCGCGCTCGATCTGAGACACCGACGGCATCTCGAAGTGCTCGATGCGGTGCCGCCGAGCGCGGAAATGCCGTCGCTGCCGGGAATCCAGGGAGTGATACACGCGCTCCCACACGCCGATCACTTGCTCGATCGCTCTGTCGCCGATCGCATGAACCCCCACCTGGAGCCCGGCCACGTGCCCACCGTGGAAGAACTCGGCGAGCTGGTCGTCGTCGTGGTACGGGGCCCCGCTCCCCCCATCCTCGTACGCCTCGCCCACCCAGGCGGTGCGAGCCCCGATCGAGCCGTCGGTCGGCAGATCGCCGCCGATCGAACCGAGACCGGCCTCCATCGCGACCGAGAGATCCATCGTGGCCGCCGCCGGAACGGCGTCGACCGGAAGACGATCCCGGTGACCGAGGAACACGTCGAGGTCGGTCCCGCCTGTCCAGTGCGGCATCGACATCTCGTGGACCGTCGTGATGCCTCGAGAGGCCGCGAGTCCGGCCGCCTTCAGCTGCAGCTCTTGGCGCTCGTGGTCGGTGATCGCGGACATCGCCCACAGCCCGAGACGATCGTTCGCCTCCTGCGTTATGCGGCCGGTCGGCGCCCCGTCGGCCCCCCGTTCCACGCCGGCGACGTCCGCGATGCCCGACTGCTCGATCGCGGTTCGGTTGGCGAGCGCGATGTGGCCGTCGGCACGCCGGATCACGAGCGGCCGAGGGGAGGCGGCGTCCAGCTCATCGATCGTCGGCAGTCCAGGGTGCGCCCAGCGGCTCTCGTCATAGCCCTGCATGTACAGCGGTCCCTGGCCGACCCCACTCCGCCCGCGCGCGATGTCGAGCAGCGCCGTCGCCGAACCCGCTGCCACGGTCTCGCCGTCGGCGAGGCCGAGCCCCGTGGACGTGAGATGCACGTGCGTATCGATGAAACCCGGCACGATCGTGACCCCCGGCAGGTCGACGACGCGATCGGCGGCGGGCGGATCGCCCACGCCCACACGCTCGACGTGGCGGCCGTCGACCAGTATCCACTCCCCCACCTCCGGGAGGCTCAGGGTGTGAACACGGGTGGCGCGAAACAGGGTCCTCACGGCGGCCCGCATCATGGCACGTCCTCGGCGCGGGAGAGCGAGCTCGGCCCGGGTATCGCTCTGCTGCCCGCAAGGACCTCTGTGATCGACGTCTTGGCGTCGTTGAGCGAGCCGCCGAAGTCGCCGACGGCCTCGCGGAGCGCGTCGAGAGCGGCCTCGGCGGTCACTCGGTCGCGTGCGAACACGACGATGTCGTCCACCCAGCGCACGTGGCGCACCGGCAAGGCCCGTAGGGCCTCGTCGAGCTCGCAGAGCGCGGCGTTGGCCAGGATCGCCGATCCGGGTGGGCCGACCGGCAGTCCTGCGATGCCGGCACGAGCGGCGGACTCCAGCCACGAGGCGACGCGTCGTCGATCGTGGCGGGACACGCCTCGACGCCCCAGCGCCCTGTCGACGGCCTCGGGTCCGATCGACCCGTAGCAGTCCCTGACGTCGGTCGCGACGACGAGTCCGTCTCGTGGGGCGAGCATCGCGGCTTCCCACCGGGCTCGCGCGGGTCGCCACGGCTCCAGCCTGGCGGTGGATAGGCGTCCCCGACCCACCGCCCGGTTCGCGAGGACCTCCGGCCCCAGGGCGGCCTCGACGGGGACCGCCACCGCCGCCACCGCACGGCCGTATCCCGCTGCGGCCCGGGGATCGAGCCGTACGACGGCTCGTCGCCGGGGTCCGCTCCCCACGCCGAGCGTCCAGCGCAGATCCCGTGCGGGCCCGCAGCTGTCGGGTCGAACGGACATCGGCACACCTCTCGCCCGTCTTCGTTGGGGAGGCGGGGGTGCCACGGTTGTACGCCGAGGGCCACCTGCAGGGCAATCGGCCATTCGGGGGCACCTCGCTCCCCCGCAGGCATCCCCCTATCATGGGCGCGTGCTGGACGAGCGGGATCGGGACATCGTGGCGGCCCTGCAAGACGATGCCCGCGCCACCTATGCGGATGTCGCGGCTCGCGTGGGTCTGTCCGCGTCCGCCGTCCACGAGCGCGTGCGCAAACTCGAACAGCAGGGGGTGATCCGCGGATATCGCGCCGTCATCGATCCGGGTTCTCTCGGCCTCTACGTGACGTCCCTGATCGAGGTGCGGCCGTTCGATCGCTCACAGCCCGATGACCTCCCCGATCGGGTCGCCGACTTCGCAGAGGTCGAGGACTGCTACAGCGTGGCGGGCGAGGCCAGCTACGTGCTGAAGGTCCGTACGGCCACCACGGCCGAGCTCGAAGACCTGATCCGCCGCCTGCGGGAGAAGGCGGGCGTGGCCACCAAGACCACGATCGCGCTCTCGATCCCGTTCGAGGGCCGTCCGCTCCGGACCTGAGACGACCGGCGAAACACCTCCACGTTCGCCCTGGATGGGCCGATAATGGCTCGGTAGACCACCGGCCGACCCACGGAGACCCACATGAGCCAGACTGGCAACGGACGCGGGCCCGCTCCGGTGTTCAAGAGCCGTCCCAAAGAGTCCGAGCGGCTGACGCGGAAACCCATGTTGCTGTGGGATCGATTCCGGATCCTCGCGTTCCTGATCGGCGCGTTCCTGATCTTGATGTGGAGCTCGATGTCGATCGACGGGCTGGGCGTGCGCGAAGCCTTCTACAACCAGGCGCGCGAGCGATGGTGGCTCCTCCTGCTGATCGCCCTCGAGGCCCTCCGTCAGATCAACTACCTCCTGCTGGAGGGGAGCCCGCGCTACTACGCCCGCGAAAGCAAGTTCCACGAGCGCGACAAGCGCACGGACAACATGAACCCGTGGACCCGGTACCGCCTCCGGCGCCTGTTCGGGATCCTCATCTTCCTGTGGATCATCGGCACGCTGATCGCCGCCTACTATCAGAACCCCGACGGCTCCTCGCTCACGCCGATCGAAGGCCTGTTCCTTGGCCCGCTGCTGCTGTTCCAGGCGCTGCCCCAGATCCTGCAATTCGTCTTCATCATCTTCCTCGGCGTCTTCCAGTTCGTTGCCATCTTCTGGTACATGTCCAAGGGCGGCGTCGAGACCTTCATGCCCGACGACATCGACACGCGATTCAGCGACGTCAAGGGCCAGGACGCGGTGCTCACCCGGGTCCAGGAGAACCTGATCTTCCTGGAGGACCCGGAGTCGATCGAGTCGCGTGGCGGCTACGTGCCCGGCGGCATCCTGCTGTGGGGCCCGCCGGGCACCGGCAAGACCCTGATCGCCCAGGCCGTGGCCGGCGAGACGGCACGTCCGTTCGTCTTCGTCGAGCCGGGGGCGTTCATCGAGATGTTCTTCGGGGTCGGGATCCTCAAGGTCAAGGGGCTGTACCGCAAGCTGCGCAAGCTGTCGTTGAGGTACGGCGGCGTGATCGTCTTCTTCGACGAGGCCGACTCGCTCGGCAGCCGAGGCGCACTCGCCCAGCCGGGAGGGGGCTGGAACACCACCCCTGCCTGGGTGGCCACGTCGGGGTGCCATGGCGCGGGATACGTGTCGGACGTCGCAAGGAGCGCGCTCGTGCACGGACCCGACACGTACTCGATGGCACCCCAGCGAGAGGCCATCATGATGGGCGGCATGGGCGGCGGCGGAATGGGCACGCTGCAGGCCCTGCTCGCCGAGATGTCCGGGCTGACGAAGCCACGTGGGTTCGTGAACCGGGTCGTGCGCCGCCTGCTCGGCCTCAAGCCCAAACCCCCGCCGAAGTACCGGATCCTGCACATCTTCGCCACCAACATGCCGCAGTCCCTGGACGAGGCGATGTTGCGGCCTGGGCGCATCGACCGCCTGTACAAGGTCGGATACCCCCAGGAGGAGGGACGGGTCGCGACGTTCGACTACTACCTCGACAGGATCCAGCACGAGCTCAGCCGCGAGCAGGTGCGACAAGCTCGCGACGATCACGCCGTACGCGACGGGGGCGTCGATCAAGGACATGGTGAACGAGGCCCTGGTGATCGCGATCCGAGACGAGCGCGAGACCGTCTCGTGGCCCGACATCATCCAGGCCAAGCAGCTGAAGGAGCATGGGCTTCCCGACGACCACGAGTACATCGAGCGCGAGCGGCACTCGGTGGCCGTGCACGAGGCCTGCCACGCGGTCGTGGCCTACCGGCTGCGCAAGCACATGACGATCGACATCGCAACGATCGAGCGGCGAGGCGACGTGGGCGGCTTCGTCTCGTCCATCCCCCCGGAGGACCAGTTCGTGCAGTGGAGATCCGAGCGCGACGTCGACGTCATGACCTTCCTGGCCTCGCTCGCGGGCGAACGGTTGTTCTTCGACGGCGACAACTCCGCCGGCGTCGGGGGCGACATGCGTGGGGCGACCACCATCGCCATGATGATGGAGGGGTTCTGGGCGATGGGGCAGACGGTCGGCTCGTACTCGGTGAACCTCGGCGCCATGAAGGGGGGCCAGCCCGTGGAGGACGGCACCGACCGGGCCATGCTCGACAGCGAGTTCGGGCGTCGCATCGAGGCCAAGCTGCAGGAGCTGTCCGAGCGCACGCTCGAGATCTTGGAGGACAACCGGACCGAGGTGCTCTCGGTGGCTCACGCCCTGGAGACGAAGAAGACCATCACGGGTGACGACGTCGCGGCCATCATCGACGGGACGAGCGGCACCCTCGTCGACGGTCGCCCCTACGCGGACCCCGACTTCCAGGCTGAGCTCGAGTCCTATCACGCTGCCGTGTTGCAGGCCCACAAGGAGCACGCAGGGGTCGAGCGTGCCATCCCCCTGCCGTTGCCCGCAGCCCCCTCGCTCGTGGCCAGCCCGGCCGCGTTCCAGCCCAACGACCCTCGGTCATGACCCGGGTATCTTGACGACCCTATGCGCCTGTACAACACGCTGACGCGCGCCGTCGACGAGGTCGTACCGATCGAGGACGGCCACGTCACGATGTACTCGTGCGGGCCGACGGTCTACCGATACGTGCATCTGGGGAACCTTCGGACCTTCATGCTGTCGGACCTGATCCGACGTGGGCTCGAGCTCGAGGGGCTCCGGGTCACGCAGGTCATGAACATCACCGACGTGGGCCACATGACGGACGAGGCAAGTCCGGAGGCCGTGGACAAGATGCTCCTGGCGATGGAGGACGAAGGCCTGTCACCCAGCGAGATCGCCGAGAAGTACACGCGCCGAGTTCTTCGCGGACTCGGCGGCCTTGGGGATCAGGCCAGCCGACGTCTACCCGAAGGCCACCGAGCACATCACCGAGATGATCGACATCACGGCGACGCTCGTCGACGGCTGGACACGCCTACGTCGCCGACTCGGGCAGCGTCTACTTCGACGTCACTTCGTTCCCCGGATACGGCGCCCTGAGCGGGAACACGCTCGACAACCTGCGGGAGGGCCATCGAGATCTCGAGACCGACCAGGCCAAACGACACTCGGCCGACTTCGCCCTGTGGAAGGCGGCGGGGCCCGGGCGTCTGATGAAGTGGGGGTCTGCGTGGGGCGACGGGTTCCCCGGCTGGCACGTGGAGTGCTCCGCGATGTCGATGAAGTACCTCGGCGACCGGTTCGACATCCATACGGGTGGCACCGACCTTCGATTCCCGCACCACGAGGACGAGATCGCGCAATCCGAGGGAGCCGTCGGCCACCAGGTCGTGTCCATCTGGGTCCACGGCGGGCATCTGCGTCTGTCGGGCCAGAAGATCGCGAAGTCGACCGGCAACGTCGTGCGTGTCCACGAGCTCGCCGATCGGGGGATCGATCCGCTGTCCTTCGCTGGCTGACCTTCCAGACCCGCTATCGCAGCGAGATGGACTTCAGCTGGGAGGCGATGGAGGACGCCGACCGTCGGGTCAAACAGCTCCGGCGGCACATGGCCGACTGGGGAGCCGGCACCGGCGAGCTGAGCGACGCGGCCATGGGCTTCGACGCCCGGTTCCGTGAGGCCGTCGCGAGCGACCTCGACCTTCCGGCGGCCGTCGTCATCGTGAACGAACTGGATCACTCGCCTGACGTTCGGGCGGTCGAGAAGTACGCGCTGATGGCGTCATGGGATCACGTCCTCGGCCTCGATATCGAGCGCGAGGCGACGAGTGGCTGGGAGCCCTCCCCCGCCATGCTGGAGTTGATGTCGCTCCGTGACGACGCCCGGGCCGCGAAGGACTACGCGACCAGCGACCGGATCCGGGACGAGCTCGAAGCCCTGGGTCTGGAGGTCATGGACACGCCCGAAGGGACCAGGGTCAGGCCCCGCGACGCGGCCTAGTCGACCACCTGCAGCTCCCGTGTCGAGCGGTTCAAGCGCTCGACCCCATCGTGGGTGACGACGACGATGTCCTCGATCCGCACGCCGTATTCGCCCTCCGCGTATACGCCCGGCTCGACCGAGAAGGTGGTACCGGGCGCAAGGATCCATTCGTTGCCCTCGACGATGTAGGGGGGTTCGTGCACTTCGAGGCCGATCCCGTGCCCGGTCCGGTGGATGAATGCCTCCCCGAATCCGGCGTCGGCGATGATCCCGCGCGCCACCCGGTCGACGTCCTGTGCGCTGACACCCGGTCGCACCGCCTCGCAGGCGGCCTCCTGGGCCCGTCGCACGGTCTCGTATATGCGCTCGAACCCCTTGGGGGCCTCTCCCACGACGACGGTCCTAGTCGTGTCGGAGAAGTAACCACCCAGCTCCCCGCCGAAGTCCATCACGACGACGTCACGCGGCAGGATCGTGCGCCCACCCGGCTCGTGATGAGGCGAGGAGGAGTTGGGACCGCTGGCGACGATCGTGAAATCGGCCCTTACGTGGCCGTTGTCCACCAGCAGACCCGCGAGGTCGGCGGCGATCTCCTCCTCACGCCGGCCCAGGAACGTGCCGCGACAGACGGCTCGGAAGGTCTCGTCGGCGCCCCGCGCCGCCCGACGAAGGGCCGCCAGCTCGTCCTCGTCCTTGACCGCCCGGAGTCGCCCGATCACGGGCGAGGCGGGCGTCGAGCGAGACATCGGGGAGCTCGGCCTGCAACGCGATCACGTGTGAGGCCCACAGACGGTCCCCCACGGCGATGCGCGTCGCCCCCGACAGCAGGCGTCCCGCCATCTCGTAGGGATCCTGGCCGTCGGTCCAGCCGACGAGTTCGATCCGATCCCCCAGGGGTGAGGCGGCCGCGAGCGGCCGCTCCAGCTGGGGAACGACGAGCGCAGGGGAACCGCCTGGCCGCAGGACGAGCAGGGTCGCCCGCTCCAGCGGCATGGGGTCGTAGCCGATCAGATACGCCATGTCGGGCGAGGGCCCCACGACGACGGCATCGAGCCCGACCCCGGCTGCCTGGTCCATCAGGCGGTCGATCCGTTCGGTCGTGCGGTTCGTCATAGCTTGAGCAGGATACGCTGCGGCACCACCTGGAACGTGGCAGGCGTCGTGCCCAACGGCTCTCCGTCGGCCACGATCCGCAAGGGCCGCTCCGACTCCACCGACACCCGGATCTTCGCGCGCAGCTCGGTGATGTGCTCGTCGGGGACATGATCGCCGTGGCGGAAGATCCGCGGGAGCATCGTGTAGGCGTCCGAGCGCGGCCCGGTGAACACGAGCGCGTCCAGCACCCCGTCGCCCGGGAAGGAGCGGGGCGACATCCGGAGTCCGCCCGAGGTGAACTGGGCGTTGGCGACGATCACGTTGAACGCGCGTCCCTCGAATTCCTTGCGATCGGCACCGACCTTCACGGGCACCCTGGGAGCCGACGCGAACCCTCCCCAGAACGACACGAATCGCCGCAGGTTCGCGAACCGGGTGGGCATTCGGGCCGCGCGGCGCGCGATCTCGGCACCCAAGCCGACCTCGGCGAGGTTGGCCGCGTAGCGCGTCGCCCGTCCCTCGCCCGCCTCATAGGTGATCTTCATCACGTCGAACGGGTACACGGCGTCGCCGCTGAGGTGTCCGCACGCCTGCTCCACGTCCCCCGGGAGACCGAAGCTCTTCACGAGGTCGCCACCGGAGCCCGCCGCGACCACGCCGAGCACCGGATCGGCGACCAGGGGCTCGCCGTCTGCTCCGAACATCCCGTTGACGACCTCGTGGACCGTTCCATCCCCGCCGACCGCCACGAGATATCGCCGCCCCTCGTCGAGCGCCCGCCGCGCCATCGCGGTGGCCTCTCCCGGCCCCTGGGTCACCTCGATCACGAATTCGAGCCCGAGCGACGCCAGAGTGGCCTGGAGTCCGGCAGCCGCGACCCACGGCGCCCCGACCGGCGGCAGGGTTCACGATCACCGACAGGGGGCCGAACGGACTGCTCATCCGGTCCGCATCCGGCTCATACGCCCGTATAGGCGACGACGCCGCGGAACACGGCCTCTCGCGCGAGCCGGATCCGATCGGATGTGGCCGGAGACGCCACGCCTTCCATCTGGCGCAGCAGGTCGAGGAGCTGTCTGCAGTTGCGCACGAAGTCGCCCGGAGCCATGTCGGTCTCGTCGAGGACGGACTCGCAGGGACCGACCCGCCGCCCAATGGTACGCGGGGATCGCGAACCCCGAGTCGAGATCGCGACAGAGCTGCACCTGATGCTCGTCCTCCGCGCGGCGCACCTGGCGCCAGGTGCGCTGCAGCAGTTCGTACCGCTCCTCGGCCGGCTGGGTGGGCATGCCGCCGGGCAGAGGCACCCGCTCTCGGCCCTCGTACACGATGGCCGACACGAGCGCGGCCGTCTCCTCGGGTTCCAGCCCGTCGAACGATGCCGTCGGCGAGAGCCTCGCCGACGATGATGTCGCCGTCCCCATAGATCCTCGACAGCGCCTGGCCCTTGCTCTGTCACCTCCCAGCCGTCGACGTACTCGAGCGCCTCGAGGACCGTCAGCACGCGATCGAACTGACGGGCGAGCGTCTCGGTGCGCACACGGATCCGACGCTCGAGCCCCCGCAGCCGCCCCTCGAGCGCGTCGACGCGCTCGGCCCAACGCTCGTGAGTAGCCAGCTCCGGGCACGTGTGGCACGGATGCTCGGCCGCGCGCGCCTCGAGCGTTGTCGCGCGCCGCTCCACCTTCGGGTCGATGCGCTCGCGAGCGGGAGCAGGGCGTTTGACCCGCAGAGACACGAGCTTCGCGGCGACGTCGCGGCGGTACCGGGCGCTGCGCGTGCTCCCCGACCGCGGAAGCTGGATCCGCGTGAGCACGAGGGGGGGCGCCTCGAAGTCCTTGGCGGTGACCCTGGTGACCGACGATCGTCGCCGAGCACGGTCGGCCTGCCGTCGCGCGCCGACACGACCACGGCAAGGCCTCGCCGCCGGCCGGGGAGGTCCACGACTTCCCCAGGACGAAGGGCCGCCATCCGCTCGCGAACCGCCTCCAGGCGCCCTCGATGGCGACCACGGCGATCCTCCTCACGAAGATCTCTCGCCTTGGCACGCAAGGCCCAGTACTCCGCGAAATCGCCCAGGTGGCACCGCAGGTTCGCGCGATACCCCTCGATCGCCTCTCGGTCGTGCGCGCCCTGATGCTCCAGACCCTCCACGCCACGGTCGGCCAGGAACTGCCCGAACGAGGAGTTGAGGAGCTCGTGCGCCTGCTCCCTCGGTGTAGTTGCGCACGAGGTTCACCGCCATGTTGTAGGAGGGTCGGAACGACGACGACAGGTCGTAGGTCCGGGTGGCGGCGAAGCCGGCGACCCGTTCGAACGGCACCTTGCGCTGGTACACGACCACCGCGTGGCCGAGCGCGTCGATCCCACGACGACCGGCCCGCCCGGTGAGCTGCGTGTACTCGCCCGGGGTCAATATCTCGTGGCGTTCACCCTGGAACTTCCACAGGTCTTCGATCACGACGGTCTTCGCCGGCATGTTGATGCCGAGCGACAGGGTCTCGGTCGCGAACACGACCTTGACCAGACCCGACTCGAACAGCTCTCGACCGTCTCCTTGAACACCGGAAGCATGCCCGCGTGGTGGGCGGCGACGCCGGCCGTGAGCCCGTCGAGGATGTCGTACAAGCCGAGCGTCACGAGATCGGCCTCGTCGACCCAGGCCACCGCCCGTTCCGCATGGTCGCGGATGTGCTCGGGCTTCGTCGCGGCGTGGTCAGGAGACGCCGGCCTCACGCAGCCATCGCACGCTCTTGTCGCATCCCGCGCGGCTGAACACGAAGTAGATCGCCGGCAGCATGCCGTGCTCCGCGAACAGGCTCTCCACCACCTCCTCACGCCGTGGTACGTAGACGCGGCCCTGGCGCTCCTGCGGCCGGGACGATGCGGTGGTGCTGCGGGTAGGCCGCTCCCTCGCCGGTCGATACGCCTCGTGCGCCGAGCTCGCGCTGATCGAGCGAGACCACGTACGGGTTGGGCAGCAGGCACGCCGTCCTGCTCCACATGCATCGGGTGCAGGCGATTCCCGACGAGGTAATGATGCTCGAGCGGCACGGGCCGCCGTTCCTCGATCACGACCCGCGTGGTCGACCCCGCACCGTGCCGATCCACTCGCCGAACTCCTCCGCGTTGCAGATCGTGGCCGATAGGCACACCGCGGCGACGCTCGCCGGCAGATGGATCAAGACCTCCTCCCACACGGCGCCGCGGTAGGGATCCTGGAGGTAGTGCACCTCGTCCATCACGACGCTCACGAGTCCGGCGAGGGCTGCGCTCCGCTCGTACAGCATGTTGCGCAGGACCTCGGTGGTCATCACGACGACGGCGGCGTCGCCGTTGATCGCGTTGTCTCCGGTCAGCAGTCCGACTCGCTCGCGATCCGTACTCGCTCGACGAGGTCTCCGTACTTCTGGTTGGACAGCGCCTTCGAGCGGCGTCGTGTAGAAGGCCTTGCCGCCCGCCGCCATCGCCCGCTCGATCGCGAACTCGGCCACGACCGTCTTGCCGCTCCCGGTGGGCGCGGCGACGAGCACGGACAGCCCGTCCTCGACCGCCTCGATGGCCTCGCAGCTGGAAGTCGTCCAGAGCGAACGGGAACCCGTCGGCGAAGGCCGTGGGCGTGATCACGCCCCGAGTCTACGGGGCAGGTTCGTGTCAGACAGGAAGGCCGCAGCGCGCGAGGAACGGCTCGAGTGCTCGGTTGAACTCCTCCGGGCGCCTCGAGGTTCGACAGGTGCCCGGCGTCGGGATCGAGACCGAGGTCGGCGTCCGGGATGCGGGCGGCCATGGCAGCGCTCACCGACGGCGGGATCAACGTGTCGCCGGTCGACGTGATGCACGAGCGCCGGGACGTCGATCGTGCCCAGATCGGGCGAGGAGTCCTCGCGTTCGGCCATCCCCAGGGCGGCCGCGCCGATCGAGGACGGAGCCTGACGGGCGATCATCTCCCGTACCAGCTCCGCCAGCTCGGCCGGCGCATGGTCGCCGAGCAGCGGCGGGGGCCGTTCGACCAGGAACCCGCTCCCCTCGATCTCGAGCCGGGCCGCCAGGCTACGCCGCGCCTCCGCGGCCTCGGGGGCGTCAGCCTCCGCTCGGGTGTTCGCCAGCACGAGTCCGGCGATACGATCCCGCGCCAGGCGCCAGATCTCGAAGGCGACGTAGCCACCCAAAGACAGGCCGCACACCACCATCCGCTGCAGCCCAGCCGCGTCGGCCGCCGGCCAGGCATCGATCGGCGGCGGCTCCCATGCTCATCACCCGTCCGACCGAGGGCGAGTCCCCGAACCCGGGCAGATCCGGCGCGACCGACGAGGGCGCGAGGTCCGAAGCACTGATACCTGCTGGGCGCCACATGCGGGCGTCGAGCGGGAACGCGTGGAGCAGAGAGCCGTCGGCTGCTGGTCACGACCTCAGCCTCGCGTCCGGCCCGACCACGACCGACAGGGCCCCGGGCACGACCTCGATGGTGGCGGGCAGCGGTCCGACCCGCTCGCCGTCGGCGTAGACCTGGATACCGCGGTTCGCGCCGACCGTCGACGCGAGACGGCCCGCAGCAGCTGCACCTTCGGGTGCGACCCGTGCCGTCCGGCGTACACCTTCGGGAACGCCCGCAGGAAGGCGGCCTTGCGCGAGCGCCTCCACGATGCAGACGTCGAGCACGCCGTCGACGATCAACGCATCCGGGAGCACCGCATGCCTCCGCCGTACGAGATCCGCTGCCGACCACGACGAGCATCGCGTCGACGGTTCGGGCAGATCCCGTCGATCGTCAGGTCGTACCGAACGGGGGCGAAGCGGGACAGGGTCGTCACGAGCGCCGCGATGTACGTCCCCGTGCTGCCCAGGTTGACCTTCATCGAGTTGGCGGTCTCGTTCACCTCCGAGTCGAACCCCGCCCCGGCCACGTTCACGAACACACGCGATCTCGGTTGTGTCGTCGTGCGAACCGCATCGATAGGCACGATCCTCGGGTCCGCCAGCAAGCGGAGCGCGTCGTCGAGGCGTCGGACGCCCAGCGATGCGGAGAAGTCGTCGCCTGTCCCGGCCGGGAGCACCGCGAGAGCCGTGCCCGATCCGACCAACGCGTCGGCGGCTGTGGAAACGGTGCCGTCGCCACCGAGCACCGCGACGATGCCCGCCCCGGCCTCGGCGGCGTCGCGAACGGCCGTCGCCAACTCGGCGGCGTCCTCGGGCAGGAGGATCCTGTGCTCGATGCGCAGATCGGTGAGCGACGTGCGCACCTTGCCGATCTGCCGGCCGGCCTTGCCGCGCCCGGCGGTGGGATTGGCCACCACCACCACCGGCGTGGCCACCTGTGTCTAGCCTCCGCCGCCCGGGAGGCCGGGGATCGGTCCGGGAGGCAGCTCCTCCAGCCCGCCGGCCCGCAGCGCCGACTGGTACTGCTGCCACCCCGATATGAACGTGGAGGTCGCGAGGTCGTGCAGCCCGCGTGCCACCTTGGTGAGCCTCGCACGCTGGACGGGGTCTTCCGCCGCGTATGGCCTCGGCGGACACCTCGGCCGCACGTCCGTACAGGCGGAGGCCGGAAACGAGCTGCGCCTGTGACGAGGTGAAGGCGGTCGCCTCAAGCGCCGTGAACCCCTGGTCGGCCACGGTGCCCGGCATGTCGAACGCCTCGAGGCGGTCGGCCGCTGACGCCGCGACCTCGGACGCCGTGTCGATCGCGTCGGCCGTGGCGTCGTCGACAGCGTCGCCCTTGAGAGCCTCCAGCGCGGCGGCGACCTGTGGGAGCACCGTCGGGGGGAGCCCCTCGTTGGGGGTGCCGACGGTCCCGAACGTCGCCTCGGCCTCGGACTGCCAGGCCAGCGCCGCCGTGCGCTTCTTCGCCTCGGCGTCGGAGATCCGGCGATCCTGCTGGTTCGAGCGCAGCCCGTTCGTGATCCACACGGCCAGCATCATCACGAGCACGCCCACGACGAACGCCGACAGCACGTGCACCCAACGCCGGTTCAGGAGCGGCACGGGAGCCTCGACCGGCACGTGTCGAGGAGCCCGCGGCGAGCCCCGCTTCGACTTCGGCTTGCTCTTTCCCTTGATGGCCATCGATCCCCTACTTCTTCATGAGGCGACCGATGATGATAGCGGCCTCGTAGAACACATACATCGGCACCATCATCATCAACATCGTGTAGGGGTCTTGGCTGGGGGTGATCACGGCCGCGAAGACGGCGATGGCCAGGATCGCCCATCGCCGCCACGACCGGAGCAACCGGGAGGTGAGTACCCCGACGATCTCGAGGAACACGAGGACGATCGGGAACAGGAACGCGAGCCCGAACGCCAGCGTGACGAGCACCACGAAGCCGACGTAGCGGTCGAACGTGATGAGCGGGACGACACCTTCGCCTGCGAAGCCGAGCAGGAAGTCCAGGGCGCGCGGGAGGGACCAGTACGCGAAGGCCGCCCCCATGAAGAACAGAAGAGTGGCCGAGACCACGAACGGGATCGCCCACTTGCGCTCGCGGTCGGTGAGACCGGGGTTCACGAACGCCCAGAGCTCCCACAGGACCACGGGCAGGGCGACGGCCAACCCGAGGAACACCACGGTCTTCATCTTCACGAGGAAGGCGTCGACCGGGCCGGCGAAGACGAGGTCGCAGCCCGCCGGCGGTCGGACGTCGGGATTGTTCGTGACGTAGTCGCAGAACGGCCCTCTGACGAGGTCGATGAAGTAGGGGTAGAGGAACCAGCCGACGATGGACCCGATCCCGACCGCGATCAGCGCGACGACCAGGCGGTGGCGGAGCTCCTCCAGATGCTCGACGACCGACATCGTGCCCGTGCGTTCCTCCTGGGGCTTACGACGGAACCACGAGATGGAGGCCATCTCGCTACCCCTCCGCCTCGCCGAGGTGGGGGTCGGGGTCGGCGGCTCCCGCGTCGGTCGCCGGATCGTCGACCGACGCCCGGTCACCGTCCGTCTTCGCCTCGCCTACCCGCCGCGTGCGGTGCGGGGTCGGCGCCGGCGGCGTCGGGCGCACGTCGTCGTCGGCCGCGTCGAAGCTGAGGTCGAGCTTGACCATGTCCTTGACCTCGTCCTGGACCTTGCGGAACTCGTTCAGCCCGCGCCCGATCGTGCGAGCGAGTTCGGGCAGGCGTTTGGGTCCCACGACGATCAATGCGATCGCGAGGACGACGATCAGCTCGGGAGGGCCGATGTTCAGCATGGTCGAGTGGGCGCGTGCCCGGAGCCGATTCTACCGGTCGCGTTCAGCGGTTCCCGCGGGACGTCGGGGCCTTCAGCGTTGCGGCATGTCGCTTGGCCCGGTCGGAGCCGCGGGAGATGTCGTCGGCGAGCGGCTGGGTCTCGTCGGCGAACCGGCCCGCGGTCCTGGATACCAACTTCGCGCTCCGGATCACGGCGAGCAGCACCGCGACCAACGCGACGGTGACGACGAGCGAGACCGTGAACCATACGACCAGCCATAAGCTCATGAGGCGATGCTACACGAGGGGCCGAGCGCCCCGGGTCAGCCCTCGCTGGAAGCGAGGAACTCCTGGATGTACCGGTCGTCCTCCAGGAGGTAGTGGAACTCGATGACATCGTCGATCGAGAACGACGGCCCGCTCGGGCGATCGCTCCTCGGGTCGTCCTCGACCTCGTCGAACAGTTCGGGATCCGACGGCATTCCCGCGCCCTGCTCCATGTCGACACCGGCCGATACCAGCAGTGCGACGATCTTGCGATCGGCGCGCTTCTCGACGTCGTCCTCGCAGCTCGGGCACGTGAATCGGTAGCTGCCCTCGTGGCCGTCCTGACGGACGGACAGGAGGATGGACTCGGGGCCCATGTCGACCTCTCCACAGCGCGGGCATGTCGTTCGGATGGTTGTCATCTCACGGGAGCTATCGGCCCCCGTTCGAAGGTGCTTGAGCGATGTGGGTCCGAACGGGGCTACCCAGATCGGGCCAGATCGGCCTGGTCGTCGCGATAGCGAGCCAACGTCCGTTCGGCCAACTCCCGCACCTGCTCCATCAGCTCGGGCGGAGAAAGCACCTCGACGTCGTGGCCCAGGCGCAGGAGCAGCCTGGCGAGCCATTCGAGGCGTCCGACGGGCATCGCGATGTCGAGCGTCCCATCCTCACCCTCGACTGCCTCGGTGGTCACGTAGTACTCCGCGATCCACCTCGCATCGCGGTGCAGCCGTAGGCGCACCTCGACGTCGTCGTCGGCGGGCGTGTAGAGCGCGCGGCCCGCTCCCTCGAGCCCGCGTGGCATGAACGTGTCGCCGGTCGACGTGGCCTCGAGGATCCGGTCGACGCGGAAGAGCCGCTCAGCATCCGCCTCACGGTCCCAGGCGGCCACGTACCAATGACCCATGCTGGAGAAGACCTCTTCGGGATCGATCGTGCGCGTCCCGGTCATCCCGGTGGACGCAGCGTGGTACTTCAGGCGGAGCGTCTGGTGCCGTCCCGCCGCCTCGCGCACCTCCGCGAGGTGCCGCGGTGCGTTGCCGGGGATCGTCTCGATACGCGAGCGAGCGTCGACGGCTTCCGGACCCAGGGAACGCCCGAGCGCGTCCAGGGCGTTCGTCAGCGACGGCGCCTCGGGGATGCCCGGGGTCGCCAACAGCTCCGCGCCACGCAGGTACAGCGTCAGGGCCTCCGCCCTGGTCAGGCGCAGCGGACGCGAGAAATGGTCGGCCATGGCGATCCAGACGCGCCCGTCCTCGTCGACGTCGACCTCGATCAGGTCCCCCGGTCCATACGGCGGGAGCCCCGACATGAACAGCAGATCCAGGTCGCGTCGCAGCGCGGGCTCCGGGATCGAGAACAGGGTGGCCACCTCGTCCAGGCGGCTCCCAGGATGTCGTACGAGGTACGGCACGACGACGAGCATGCGGCCGAAGCGGTCGGCCGTGGTGGCGGCCGGACGTCGCCGTGGCTCAGTCACCGACAGACTCCAGCCGTCGGACGACCTCGTCACGGATGCGGCGAGGTTCATGCACCACGGCGTGGTCGCCGAGCTCCAGAATGGCGGCGATCAACGCGTCGTCGTCGGCGAGCGGGACCTCGACGACCGTCCAGCCGTCGCTCCCGGGCGAGGCGGCATCCGCGCCGACGAGGGCGTCGGCGGCCCACCAGGCGACATCGGGCGACAGACTCACCGTGGCCGATTCCTCGCTCGTGCCCGTCCAGGCTCGCACCTGCACGTGATCGGACGCCGAGAATCCCGGCGGCGGCTCGTCTCCCTCCCCCACGTCGATCGGGTCGGAACGCACGCGCGACAGCCGGAACGCGCGAACGGCGCCTCGTTCGACGTCATGCCCGACCAGGTACCAGTGCCCACCCCGGTACACCATGGCGTACGCGTTGACCGAGCGGGTTCCCAGCTCCCCCTTCGAGGTCAGATAGTCGAAGCTCAGCCGCCGCCCCCCGTCGACCGCCTCGGCCACCGCCTGGACCAGGGCGCCTCGCACGGGCGATCCCGTCATCAGGGGGCCGCGCGCCAGCCCGGCCATCACGCCCCCGTCCGCCCCGTACACGAGCTTGCGGAGGGCGCCCTCGGCCAGGGGATCCGCTCCCCCGCTCTGAGCCGCCACGAGTAGCGCGCCCAGCTCATCGGGAGAGAGCTCCAACTCGGGCAGGTAGTAGCGGTCCTTGGGGATCAGGTAGCCCTGTTCGGTGCCCCAGGCGTCGATGTCGACGAGCTCGAGCGGGACGCCGAAGCTGCGGATCACGTCCTTGTCGCGCTCGAACATCCGCTTGGCGGACTCGCTGTTGTCCTGCGCATACGGCTCGAGTGTCTCTCTGATCTGCTCGAAGGTGAGCGGGATGCGGGTCTCCAGCAAGAGGCCCACGAGGTTCAACAGCCGCTCCAGCGGCTCCATGCGGTCGTCGGTGGGCATCGTTGGGGCATCATATCGGCGAGATGGGATCGGATCGGGAGGGAGCCGGAGCTGGACGCGCCACCTTACGAGACCTGCCCGTCGCACTCGTCCCGCTGGCGGCCGACGCGGGGGCCGTCCTCGCGGGAGCCCGGCGAGCCGGCGCCCACCCCACGCCCGTGGTGCTGATCGACCCGGGCGAGGACGACGTGGCACGGGCCGTCCGGGAGGAGGACGCCGAGTTCGTCGTGGTTCGATGCGGAGACATCGACGCGTCGATCGAGACCGCCCTGGCCCTCACCGAGGCGGGCGGACGCGTCGTTGCGGCGCTCGGCCTACGGGGATCGGAGGATGCGCCCGGCCTGGACGTGGCCACGATCGCGCTGCTCACCGACGATCGTCTGAGGGACCTCAACGTACCGGTGCCTGCGCTCGAGGGCGCACCCCGCTCGGCCCTGTGGAACAGCCTGCGCACGGTGCGCGTCGAGGAGCGTCATCACCTGGTGGAGGTCGACGGGCGGCCGGCGTTCGACTGGCCGGGAGGCGCGGGGGTCGTGCCCACCCCATCGGTGCTCGCGGTGGGAGCGGTCGGGGTGCTGGTCGGGCGCATGGCCGCTGCGAACCGGCGCTGGCGAGACGACACCTGACTCACATGTGTGCGATCAGCTGTTCGACACGCTCGTCGACGTTGCGGAACGGGTCCTTGCACAGCACGGTGCGCTGCGCCTGGTCGTTCAGCTTGAGGTGCACCCAGTCGACCGTGTAGTCACGCCGCTTCGCCTTCGCCTGCTTGATGAAGTCGCCTCGTAGCTTGGCCCTCGTGGACTGGGGCGGCTCGCGCATCGCCCGGGCGATCTCGTCGTCGGGGACCACTCGGTCGACGCGTCCGCCCTTCTCCAGCAGGTAGTAGAGCCCCCGCGCACGGTTCACGTCGTGATACGAAAGATCCAGCAGCGCCACCTTCGGGCTGGCGAGCGTCAGGTCGTGCTTGCTCATGTACCGGTCGATCATCAGCCGCTTCGTGATCCAGTCCACCTTGCGGGCCAGCAGCTCAGAGGTCCCTGCGTGCAGTGCCTCGAGCGCGCCGCGCCACTCCTCCAACAGGAGCTTGGAGGTCTGATCACCACCGCGCCGTTCCATGAACCGCTCCGTCTTCTCGAGGTACTCGGTCTGCACGTCGAGGGCCGACAGCTCGCGACCGTTGGCGAGCTTGACGGTGCGGGTGCACGACGGGTCGTGACTGATCTCACGGATGGCGCGGATGGGGTTCTCGAGGGACAGGTCGCGCATGACGGCATTCGACTCGACCATGCGCAGCACGAGATCCGTGATGCCGACCTTCATGAAGGTCGTCCACTCGCTCATGTTGGAATCGCCGACGATCACGTGCAGGCGGCGGAACCGCTCGGCATCGGCGTGCGGCTCGTCTCGCGTGTTGATGATGGGCCGGGAGCGCGTGGTGGCGCTCGACACGCCTTCCCAGATGTGCTCGGCGCGCTGGGAGATGCAGAATTGTGCCCCTCGCGGGCCGTGGAGAACCTTGCCAGCGCCGCACCAGATCTGGCGCGTCACGAAGAAGGGGATCAGGACGTCGGCCATGCGGGCGAACTCGCCGTGACGGCTGACCAGGTAGTTCTCATGACAGCCGTACGAGTTACCCGCCGAATCGGTGTTGTTCTTGAACAGATACACCTGTCCGTTGATCCCCTCCTCGTGCAGGCGCATCTCCGCCGCCTCCAGCAGCGCTTCGAGGATCCGCTCCCCCGCCTTGTCGTGGGCCACGACCTCTTCGATGACGTCGCACTCGGGCGTCGCGTACTCGGGATGCGATCCCACGTCGAGATACAGGCGCGCCCCGTTCTCCAGGAACACGTTCGACGACCGTCCCCAATGGACGACCCGCCGGAACAGGTAGCGGGCGACCTCATCGGGCGAGAGCCGGCGCTGCCCGCGGAACGTGCAGGTGACGCCATACTCGTTCTCGATCCCGAAGATGCGCCGGTCCATCAACGAAGCCTACGTCGACCCGGCCACAACGCCGGGAGTTCGATCAGCCGCCGAGAACGGTCGTGAGCTCCTCGGCCGACAGCCGGTGGAACTTGCGCCGTACGGTGCGGGCCCGGTCGAGCACCCCCGCCTCGATGGCCTCGGGCTCGATCGTGCGCTGATCGGGCGAGCCGAGGACCTCGACGCCCGCGCGCACGGCGGTCCCTAGGTCCCATCCGCTCGAGTATCGATCCTTGAGGGTGTCGGTCAGCTCCTCGGCATGGCCGCCGATCGCGACGAAACCGTGCTTGTCGGTCACCGAGCCGTCGAAGAGCACGTGGTAGAGCGAGGTGCCCGAGGCGTCGCCGTCGACCTCGCCGACCAAGATCTCGACCTCGTACGGCTTCATCTGTTGCGTGAAGATCGTCGAAAGGGCCTGCGAGTAGGCGTTGGCGAGATCGCGCGCCTTGACGTCCTCCCGGCCATAGGAGAAGCCTCGCAGGTCGGCGAGCCGGATGCCCGCGATCCGCAGATCCTCGAACTCGCTGTACTTGCCGACGCCGGCGAACGCGATCCGGTCGTAGATCTCGCTGATCTTGTGGAGGGTGGCCGACGGATTCTCGGCGATGAACAGCAGCCCGTCCGCGTACTCGACCCCGATCACCGAGCGACCCCGGGCGATCCCCTTGTGGGCATAGTCCGAGCGGTCCTTCATCATCTGCTCGGGCGCGACGTACGGCATGAACGACATCTACGACCTGCCCTCCAGCACCGCGTCGACGGCCCCCGCCACCTCGACCTCGTCGACGTCGGCGGCCCCGTGCGAGGTCACCGCGATGGCCACGGGGAAGATCTTGCGAACCGGATCGGGGCCGCCGGTGGCGACGTCGTCCTCCGACGCGTCGAGCAGGGCCTCGACGGCCACCTGCAGCGCCTCGGAGCGAGACAGCCCGGTCGACCATCGCTTCTTCAGGGAGTTCTTGGCGGGCTGTGAGCCCGATCCGGTGGACTGGTAGTCGTCTTCCTCCCAGCGCCCACCCGTGGCGTCGTAGTGGAATATCCGACCCTCGGCGCGCCCCTCGTCGTAGCCACCGAACAGCGGGACGACGACGAGACCCTGCATCGCCAGCGGGAAGTTGTCTCGGATCAGCTGGCCGAGCCGGTTGGCCTTGCCCTCCAGCGACAGGCGATCGCCCGTGAGTTTCTCGTAGTGCTCGAGCTCCAGCTGGAAGAGCTTCACCATCTCGACGGCCATCCCGGCCGCCCCCGCGATGGCGATCGCGGTGTAGTCGTCGGCGGCGAACACCTTGCGCATCTTGTCGTCAGCGATCGAGTAGCCGGAGGTGGCCCGACGATCGCCCGCCAACAGCACGCCGTCCGCGTACTTCAGTCCCAAGACCGTCGTCCCGTGCGGAAGGGGCGTCCCCTGGGTGGTTTCGCCGGTGGCGATGGCGGGCATCGCCTCGGGGCGCTCACGACGGATCAGATCCGCGAAGCTCGGGTTGAGTCCGAACGAGGCACCCGAGACCGGCAGCTCGAGCGGCCCGCTCACTGCCCGCCCTTCTGCACGTAGGACTTCACGAACTCCTCGGCGTTCTCCTCGAGCACGGAGTCGATCTCGTCGAGGATGTCGTCCATCTCTTCCCTCAGCTCGGCGGCCTTGCCGGAGGACGCCACCTGTCCTGCGTCCTCGTCACCGCCGTCGCTCCCACCCCGTCGCTGGGTCTTCTTCTGCTCCTGTTCCTGCGGCACGGCGGTCTCCTTGTCGACGGGTCGACCCCGATGCTATCGCGTGCTGCCTCGTTCCCGGCTCAGCCCTGGAGGCGTTCCACGAGCGTGGCGACGTCGGGCGAGGTCGCCAACAGATCCTCGACGTGCTCCTTGGTTCCTCGGAGCGGCTCGCGCATCGGTATGCGCTGCAGGGCGTCGCGGCCGGTATCCACGATCAGCGAATCCCAGGAGGCGGCGGCGATCGCGTCCGCATACTTGCGAGATGCACCGTCCTCGGAAATAGGCTCGGGTATCCTCGGGCGGTTCGTCGATCGCCCGCAGCACCTCGTCATCCGTCGTCAGTCGCTCGACCTTGCCGGCCGCCTCGAGCCGGTAGTACAGACCGCGGTCGCGGCGCACGTCGTGATACTGGAGGTCGATCGCCCGAAGCTTCGGGTCGCCCCACTCGAGACCGTCGCGGTCGCGGTAGGCCTGCAGCAGCCGCCGCTTGGCCACCCAATCCAGCTGGCGATGCAACGTCGACGGATCGTGCTCGAGCGCCGTCGAGGATCGTCTTCCCATCGATCGACCACCTCGCGCTGCTCCGGGGTGTCGTCCTCGCGCTCAACGTACTTCTTGGCATGCTCGAGGTACTCCCACTGGAGCTGGACGGCGGTCACCCGGCGTCCGTCGGCCAGTTCCATCAGTCCCGTGCAGGAGGGATCGCGCGAGACCTCGTGCAAGGTCGGCACGGGGGCGCGGATCGACAGGTCGGGCAGGACGGCGTCCTCGATCATCTTGAGCACGATCGCCGTCGTCCCGATCTTCAGGAACGTCGCGACTTCGCACATGTTGGCGTCGCCGACGATGACGTGCAGCCGTCGATACCGTTCGGGGTCGGCGTGGGGCTCGTCGCGCGTGTTGATGATCGGGCGCTTCAGGGTGGTCTCGAGCCCGACCTCGGTCTCGAAGAAGTCCGCACGCTGCGTCAGCTGGATAGATCGCCGAGCCCACGATCGTCCCATGGGGCCTCGGTCGCCCACCTTCCCCGCGCCGGTGAACACCACGCGGGTCACGAAGAACGGCGTGAGATCCCGCACGATGTCCCCGAACGGCGTCGCCCGGTCGACGAGGTAGTTCTCGTGGGTGCCGTAAGCAGTTCCCCTTGCCGTCGGTGTTGTTCTTGTAGATCGACATCGCGGGCGCGCGGGCATGTCGCGAGCCACCTCGGCTAGCGAGCGCTCCAGGATCCGCTCCCCCGCCTTGTCGTGGACGACGAGCTCGCGCGGGGTGATGCATTCGGGCGTCGAGTACTCCGGATGGGCATGGTCGACGTAGTACCGGGCGCCGTTGGGCAGGATGACGTTGGCCAGGCCGAGATCCTCGTCGGTGCCGCTGACCCGCGCGGGCACCGGCTCGAACCCGCGAGCGTCGCGCAGCGGCGACTCCTGTTCGTAGTCCCAACGGATGCGGCGCAGGGATCCCGCGTAGGTGGAGATCAGCAGGGACGAGGACAGGACCGGATTGAAGTCGGGCGCCCCGGCCGCTGCGATCCCGTACTCCGTCTCGGTGCCGAAGACCTTCGGGATGGCCACGGGCCACCTTACAGGTACTGACCGGCGTTCACGCGCTCCACCTGGCGGCCGTCGCCATCGTGGCCGAGCAGCGTGCGAACGTAGACGATCCGCTCGCCCTTCTTGCCCGAGATCCGCGCCCAGTCGTCGGGGTTCGTCGTGTTGGGTAGATCCTCGTTCTCCTTGAACTCGTCGCGGATCGCCGCGAGCAGGTCCTCGGTCTTGATGCCCTTCTCGCTCGTCGACAGGAATCGCTTGATCGCGTCCTTCTTCGCACGGCGGACGATGTTCTCGATCATCGCGCCGGAGTTGAAGTCCTTGAAGTACAGGATCTCCTTGTCGCCCGCTGGCGTAGGTGACCTCGAGGAAGCGGTTCCGCTCGCTCGGCTCGTACATCTGCTCGACGGTCTTCTCGATCATGCGGTAGCAGGCCTGCTGGCGCGTCGCCGCCGTAGCGAGCGACCTCGTCGGGGTGGATCGGCACGACTCGGGTGCAGGTACTTGGCCATGATGTCGTCGGCCTGCGGCCGGCATCGGGTCGCTCGATCTTGATCTTCACGTCGAGGCGGCCCGGGCGAAGGATCGCGGGGTCGATCAGGTCCTCGCGGTTCGAGGCGCCGATCACGATGACGTTCTTCAGCGTCTCGACGCCGTCGAGCTCGGAGAGGAGCTGGGGCACGATCGTCGACTCGACGTCGCTCGAGATGCCGGTACCTCGCGTGCGGAAGATCGAATCCATCTCGTCGAAGAACACGATGACCGGCAGGCCCTCCTCGCTGCGCTCCTTGGCGCGGCTGGAAGATCTCGCGGATCTGCCGCTCGGTCTCGCCCACGTACTTGTTGAGCAGCTCGGGACCCTTGACGTTGAGGAAGTAGCGGCGCGCGTCGACGCGACCGGTCCGCTCGGCGACCTTGTCGGCGAGCGAGTTCGCCACCGCCTTGGCGATCAGGGTCTTGCCGCACCCCGGGGGTCCGTAGAGCAGCACGCCCTTGGGCGCCTCCAGCTCGTGCTCGTGGAACAGCTCGGCGTAGAGGAACGGGAGCTCGACCGCGTCGCGGATCGCATCGATCTGACCCTCGAGGCCGCCGATGTCCTCGTAGCGCACGTCGGGGATCTCCTCGAGGACGAGCTCCTCGACCTCCTCCTTGGGCAGCAGCTCGGTGGCGACGCCGGACCGAGGGTCGAACAGCACGTTGTCGCCGACGCGGATGCTCGCATCGTCAGCAGCGAGCCCGCTAGGTGCGCGACATGCTCCTCGTCGCCGCGGCCGACCACCACGAGGCGATCGTCGACCGAGCTTGTCCTTGACCTTGACGACGTCGCCCGCGCGGTCGGGCTCGAGCACCTCGACGACGTTGAGCGACTCGTTGAGCACCACCTGCACGCCCGGACGGAAGGCCCGCTCGTCGAGCTCGGGGGCCGGCATGACCCGCATCTTGCGACCGGCCGTGAACACGTCGATCGAGCCGTCGTCGTTGCTCGCGAGGTAGATGCCGAACGATGCGGGCGGCTGGGAGAGCTTCTCGACCTCCTCGGCATCAGCGCTTCGATCCGCTCGCGCTCGTTCCGCAGGGCGTCGGCGAGCTTCTGGTTCTGGTCCATCGCCTTCGCGAGCTGGTCACGGGTCTCGACGAGCTTCTCCTCGAGGATCGTGACCTGGCGCGGAGCGTTCGACAGGCGTCGCCGGAGCAGGCCCGACCTCCTCCTCCAGGAACTTCACCTGGGTCTGGAGCTCGTGAGCCTGTTCGTCGTAGCGTTCAGCCTGCTCGTCACGACCGGGCATCGTCGTCACCTCCGAGGAAGGGGACAGAGTCTATCCCCGTCATCCGCCGTGCCCGGGTAGGCACGGCGAACTGCTCTCTTCCCTATATCTACGGCATCAGGGACCGGAAGGCTTAGGACCGATCTCGAAGGACTCCTACGAGCCGGTCGGGGCCGTCAGGCGCGCGAGAGTGAGAAAGCCTGTGTGGCCGACCATCCGGTGATCGGGGCGAACGCTCCGCTCCGTCACGTGCCATCCCCGGCGCAGCACCTCGAACGTCTCCACGTGGTGGAATCCGTGCCTCGGCAGGGACAGAACCAGCTGTTGAACCTGGTTCGTCGTGGGCAGATAGGCGCACACCACGCCTCCCGGCTCGAGGACGTTCGCGAGGGCGGGCATGCGGTCCCCAGGGCTCGGGCATGTCGAGGACCGCGCGGTCGTAACGCTCGGATGGCTCCACCGAGGCGAGGTCGCCCGCTCGGAGCTCGAGGGAGGGCGGAAGGCTCCCGCCGAAGAAGTCGGCGACGTTGGCTTCGGCACGGGCCAGGTGGTCCTCGCGCACGTCGTACGACACCACCCGCCCCTGGCTCCCGACGGCCCGGCACAGCGCGATGGTGAGGGCGCCCGAACCCGATCCGGCCTCCAGCACGCGCGCTCCCGGGAAGACGTCCGCGTACGTGACGATGGGACCCAGGTCCTTCGGGTAGACGACCTGGGCTCCCCGGGGCATCTTCAAGACGTAGTCGGCGAAGCGGGGGCGGAAGGCCACAAGGACCATCCCCTTGGAGGTCTCCACCCTCGTGCCCTCCGGCTGCCCGAGCAGGTCGCCGTGGGCGAGGGTCCCGCTGTGAGTGTGGTAGGTGCCGGCCTCCTCAAGCGTGAACAGATACGTCCGGTCGCGCTGGTCGATCAAGAGGATGCGTTCGCCGGCTCGGAACGGGCCCGGGCGGCCCGTCACCTCACGCCGCCGTAGATCTCGGCGGGGAGCACCTCGTCGGACATCTCCTCGGTGTCGTCCCGGGGGCCGTCGTCCGCCTCCACTCGCGGAGCCAGCCGTTCCCCCAGCACCTGCGCGCGGGCCCGACAGAACGCGCAGAACCGGCCCGTGGTGGGCTGCCCACACGCCTCGCACGGCGAGAGCTCCGCGGTGTCCGCCTCCTCGAACAAGGGCGCGCCTCGGTCGAGGAAGCCGAGGAAGAACTGGGATTTCGTGCCGGGCGACGACGCTTCGATCGCGTTCATCGCCTCCTTGTAGCGGAGTTGGGTGTTGCCGCCCACCAGCGGACACTCCTCCACGACGTAGTCGATGCCACGCAGGAACGCGAACGCCGCGGTCTCGAGCTCGCTCAGACGATGCAGAGGCTTCACCTTCTTGACCATGCCTTCCTTGGCCTGCAGGAGCGGTGACTGGCGCGCGATGTACTCGGTGTTCCAGCGCAGGGTGTTGCCGAGCAGGTTCGCAGCCTCGTCGTCGAGGTTGTGACCGGTGGCGACGACATCGAACCCTCCATCCAGCGCCGCACGATTGAAGACGTAGCGCTTCGATAGTCCGCACACCGCGCAGGTCGAGCGAGAACCCTTCCGACCAGCCGTCGGGATGTCGTACCCGTACTCCCTCGCGAGATCGACCTCGAGCAGCTCGGACCCGCGCGCCCGGGCGAACTCCGCCGTTGCGTTACGGGACCGATCCGAATACCCGCCGATCCCGAGTCCGAGGTACAGCCCGGAGGCGTCGTAGCCGAGGTCGAGCAGGATGTCCCACAGCGCCAGGGAGTCCTTGCCTCCCGAGACGGCCACGAGCACGCGATCGTCGGGCGCGATCATGTCGAACCGTTTGATCGCCTTGCGGACCTGCTCGTGCACGACATGGACGAAGCAGTCCCTGCAGAACGCGCTGTTGTGCCGTCGGATCTCGATCACCGCCTCGCCCGAGCACCGGCGACACCTCATCCGGCACCGCCGCTGATCACCGGGCGGATCTCGATCTCGTCCGCATCTCCGAGACGTTCGCGCCGCGTGACGAGCTCGCCTTCGCGGATCACGAGCGCTGTGTCTGGAGCCACCCCCAGCTCCTCCAGAAGGTCGTGGACGGTCCGGGCGCCCTCGACGAGCACCTCTCGGTCGGGATTGCGGAGCCTGACCTTCACCCGCTCAGGCTAGCGCACCGTCCCCGGCCCGACCTCAGGGGAGCTCGACCGGCAGAGGACGCGTGCCGAGTGTGACCGAGATGACATGCTCCTGACCCGCGCGAACGACCACGATGTCGACGTCGTCGTCGGGGCGCAGGCCGGCGAGGACCTCGCCCAAGCTCTCCGCCGACGTGACGGCGCGGGCGCCGATCCGCACGATGACGTCTCCTTGCTCGACGCCGGCGCCGGCCGCGGGACCATCGGAGAACAGCCCCACCACGTACGCCCCCTCCTCGACCCCGAGCGACTGCTGGAAGGCGAGGTCGGGATCGACGCTCTGGGTTGAGACGCCGAGGTAGGCGGCTGCGGCTAGCGGATCGGTCTCCGCCAGGGCGATGACCTCCTTCGCGGAGTCGATCATGATGGCGAACCCGATGTTCTCGGCCTGGTCGTTACCGGCAGAATTGATGCCGACGACGTTGCCCTGCATGTCGACGAGCGGGCCGCCCGAGTTGCCGTGGTTGATGGCGGCGTCGGTTTGGATCACCTCGGAGTACGTGCGCACCCCGTCCGGGCATGCCTCACAGTTGGGGTCTTGGGCCTGGATCGTGCGGTCGAGGGAGGACACGATGCCGGTAGTCACGCTCGGCCCTCCCTCCAGCGCGAGGGCGTATCCCAGGGCGATCACCTGCTGACCAAGTCGCAGATCGCCCGAGTTGCCGAGCGGGACCGTCGGCAGGCCGGTGGCGTCGATCTTGAGGACAGCGAGGTCGCGCAGGCAGTCGCCGCCGATCACGTGCGCCTCGTACGCGCTCGGGCTCGGCTGCCGAGGTCGACACAGTGATGCGAGAACCTCCCTCGACCACGTGGCAGTTCGTCACGACGATGCCGTCGGCGGCCACGATGAATCCCGTGCCGACCCCCTGCCCCTCCCGACCGCCGCCCGTTGGATCGGTCGGGTCGGCCTGGAAGATGTCGGTCGTCACGTTGACGACCGCCGGGAGCACACGTTCGACCACCGCGGCGACGGGCTCGCCCGACTGATCGACCGGAGGAAGCGCTACCGCAGGAGCGGCGTCCGTGCGAGTGGTTCGCGTTGCGCCCTCCCCGAACTGCAGCGAGCATGCGCTCGCCACGACGGCGAGCAGCACAACGGGGACGAGTCTGCGGATACGCATGGATGTCAGCCTCTCAGATGGGAACACACTCCAGATTCGCCCCCTCGGGCGGGGAGGTTCTGTGAGCGAGCTGAGAGACACCCTATGAAAGGGATCCGGCGGGGCGCTCCTTGCGCGGGTCAACGAACGGGATCGCCGCGGTGGTGCCGACGAGGTGCACCCCGTCCTCGGTCTCGACGTCGAGCGTGTGTCCCGGCTCGGACAGCTCGATGGGCACCCACACGAACCCGATGTTCTTCTTCAGCCCCGGAGACCAGACCGCGTCGGTCATGTGGCCCACCTCCGAGCCCTCGGAGGACACCATCCAGTACTCGGACATCTCGGCGCGCAGCTCCTCGCCTGCAAGTTCGATCCCGACCAGCTTGCGATCCACCCCGGAGATGCGTAGCTCCTCGAGGGCCGCCTTGCCGATGTAGTCCTGCGGCTGTTCCTCAACCAGCCGCTCCAGTCCCATCACGTGGAAGGGCGTGTCCCCCAGGCGGATGTCGGAGCCGTAGTTGAAGATCCCCGCCTCGATCCTTCGAGGCTCGCAGGGGGCGATGGGCCGGATGCCGAACTCCTCGCCCGCGCTCGCCACCTTGTCCCAGAGCGCGTCGCCCTGTGACGCATCGAGCAGATTGACCTCGAAGCCGGGGATGGCCGTCCAGCCGGTGCGGCTGATCACCACGGGGATCCCCTCGATCTCGAACTCCTCGATCCAGTAGTACTTGATGTCGTAGATCGCCGGTCCGACCAGCTTCTCGAGCGTCTTGGCCGACAGCGGCCCCTGGACCTGCATCGGATGCGCGTCGGGCAGCGAGACCTCGACGTCGAGGCCACTGGAGGCGGCTACGCCGAGCGCGTACAGCCCGGCATCGGAGTCGGCCAGCTGCATCCACCAGCGGTTCTCCGCGACGTGCAGGAGCACCGGATCGTTGACGATGGAGCCGTCTGGCGCCGTCACGAGCATGTACTTCCCCTGTTTGACCTGGCAGTTCGTGAGATCGCGGCAGGTGATCATGTCGATCAGGCGGTCGGCGTCGGGGCCGCTCACCTCGACCGTGCGCTCCACGCCCACGTCCCACATCGTGACCGATTCGGCCAGCGCCCAATACTCGACCTCGGGATCGTCGTAGTAGCCGGGCAGGTACATGTGGTTGTAGATGTCGTAGGCGGTGCAGCCCGCTCGCAGCGTGGACTTGAAGTACGGCGACTGGCGATACCAGGGCCCGAAATAGAGCGTGGAACTCTTGTCGAGCATCTCCTGTCGTTCGTTGGTCATCAGACTCTCCGATCGCTTCTCACGGAACCGCGGAACTGAATCATGATTCAGTTTGCTATGCGGCGCAAACCCCACGGCGGAACTGACCGGGCTGACCGGTGAGTCACCAGCGTCAAGGATCGCCAGGCGGTGTCAGGACAGGGGGATCTGCTTGCTTGGGTCCACGAACGGCATCTCGACCACCGTCGCGGAACGGGTGCCCCACTCGGTGTCGACCTCGACGGCCGTCCCGAGCGCCGCCCGACCGGCCGGCAGCCAGCAGTAGCCGATATTGGACTTGAGCCGCGGAGAGTAGATGGCCGACGTCACCACACCGGCCTCCTGTCCGTCCAGCCGCGCGACCCACTTGACGTTGTTCAGACCGGGGAAGGCTTCCCCGTCGAGCGTCACCCCGACGATCCTGCGGGACGCGCCCTCCTCCTTGATCTCCCGGTAGGCGGCGATCGATACGCAGGCGTCGTCGGCGAGATCGAAGTCCACCAGCCGCTCCAGCCCCATCTCGAACGCGTTGTGCTCGTAGGTCATGTCGGCGCCCCAGTTGAAGATGGCACCCTCGATCCGTCGGATGTCGCTGGGGCCGGTCGGCTTGATGCCGAACTCCTCGCCGGCGTCCATGATCGCCTCGTAGACGTCATTGCCTCGCGAGGTCTCGACCGTGTAGACCTCGTAGCCCACCTCTGATGTCCAGCCCGTGCGGGTCACGACAACCGGCACGCTCGCGATCTGGGCGTTCGTCCAGAAGTAGTAACGGAGGTCGAGGATGGACTCCCCAAGCAGCTTGACCATGAGGTCCTTGGAGCGGGGCCCCTGCACCTGCAGCGGTGCCACGTCGGCCTCGCGGATCGTGACGTCGAGATCGGGGTAGGCGTTCTTCAACCCCCGCGCGAACAGGAGCGCGTCCGAGGATGCGAGCGCGAACCAGAAGGTCTGCTCGTCCATCCGGGTGAGCACCGGATCGTTGATGATGCCTCCATCGGAGTCGCAGATCAGCACGTACTTGGCCTGGCCGACCGCGCACCTGGACAGGTCACGTGGGGTCAGCAACTGTGCGAAGGCGAAGCCATCGGGACCGGAGATCTCGAGGCAGCGCTCCACGGAGACGTCCCACAGCGTCACGTCGCTCAGGAGCGTCTCGAACTCCGCCTCGAAGGTGTCGAACCGGATCGGGAAGTACATATGGTTGTAGACGGTGTAGCCGAGAGGCGAGTACTTCTGCGTAGCCTCGTAGTACGGGGTGCGGCGGTTGCGCGCACCCCGCTGGACCAGGCTCATGTCGAACTCGGGCATCGCGGCTCCTCTCGATCTCGGGGCACCCCGACGCTCACGGGCCGGCCCCAGCGGACTCGACTGGACGACGCTGCGGAGCGATCTGCCCCAGCGGCGGCGTCATCGTCGATGGAGCGGCGGGGCCGGGCAAGTGTGCTTCCTGACCCCGGGTCAGCGATCGACGCTCGGGCCCGGCTCCGCAACCTGCGGGGGCAGTCGCGCGCGTCCATCGAGGTACCCTCGAGCCACCATCGCCATGAAGACGTGGACCTCATCCTCGTTCCAGGCGAACGGTCCCTGGCGGGAGCCTTCGGACCCGAGCCCGCGATACACCGACTCGCAGGCGAGCCAGTCCTCCCGGTTCGTGATGTCCCAGAACTCGCTCGCGTAGGCAGGCGAGAAGTCCTCCAGCTCGGTCGCCTCGGGCGGGAAGAGCCATTGGCACTCCACGCGGGTCTCGCCCGCCGCCACGGGCTCGAACCGATGGGTCATCACATAGTCGGGATGCAGGCTGATCAATAGGTTGGGGAACAGCCCGAAGTAGTAGACCTCGCGTCGCTGCACATCGCTCAGCCCCCGGATCGGCACGCCGTGGGACTCACCCGTGAGCGACATCGTCTTGGCGGAGTCCTTCAGCTCCATGCTGCCGCCGACCCACATGCCGTCGTGGGGCAGGTTCGCGCCCGAGTCGACGGGCGTCACCTCGCACAGCGCCGGGTGGATCGACGGGCAGTGATAGCACTCGTGATAGTTCTCGGTGATCGTCTTCCAGTTCGCGGCGATCGTGTAGTCGTGCCGCTCGGCGACGACGAGCCGCTCGGGCTCCCAGGGCGCCACCAGCTCGGCCAGGGTGCCCGCGTACTCCTCGAACGCCGGAGCCGCCGCGTCGGGATTCGCGAACACCCAGCCTCCCCACTCATGGATGCGTGCCGGTACGAGCGGATAGTCGGACCGGTCGAATCCGCGCTGATCGCCGAATCTGGGGGCTGCACCCAGCGTGCCGTCGAGGCGGTAGACCCACGCGTGGTAGGGGCACTTGATCCCTCGCAGGTTCCGTGCGGTGCCCGGCTCGAGGAGCTCATGCCCCCGGTGCCGGCAGGTGTTGTAGAAGCCCCGCAGCGTTCCGGAGTCGTCGCGCGCCACGAGGATGCCCTCTCCGCCGAGCCGGAAGGCGCGCTGGTCTCCCGGCGTGCCCAGATCCTCCGATCGGCCGATGCAGACCCACCCACCCTCGAAGAAGTGCGTGATCTCCCAGTCGAACACGTCCGGCGAGGTGTAGGCCTCGGCCGGCAGTGTTCGGCCCTCTGAGAGCGCCGGCGTCAGCACCGGCGTCAGCAGGGCAGGGTCGATCGGGGGCCGCTCGGACAACGTGAAGACCTCCTGGATGGCGTGACGCGAGGGGATCCGCGCGTGCGGTGGCCACGATAGCAGCGGTCCCGGGCTCGGCATATCCCGGGCGGTGACCATCGGTCAGGCACGTTGCGCGGCAGTCTGTGTTACGCGTGAGGTGCCGCGTCAGCCCTCAGGGGACGCGTAGACTCGCGCCCCCTCGACGAAGGTCTGCAGCACGTTCGCATACGCGATCTCCGCGACGGGGTGATCGAACAGGTTCCGGTCGATCACGGCCAGATCGGCCAGCTTGCCCACCTCGATCGACCCGGTGTCGCCGTCGAGGTGGTTCACGTAGGCCGAGCCCATGGTGAAGGCGGCGATCGCCGTGGGCAGATCGAGCCGCTCGTCGGGCAGGAAGACCTCCCGGGATGCGACCGCGTGGTGATAGTCGGGGGTGACGATCCGGTTGACCGCCACGTGCATCTCCGCAAGTGGGTCCGGCGTCGAGACACTCCAGTCGCTCCCCATGGCGAGCATCGCTCCGGAGCGCACCAGGCTCGCGAACGGGTATTGCCAGCGCCAGCGAGGCTCGCCCAGGAACGGGATCGCGAGGTCATCCATCTGCGATTCATGGGACGCCCAGAGCGGTTGCGCGTTCGCAACGGCACCCAGCCGCCGGAACCTCGGCACATCGTCGGGGTGCACGACTTGTATGTGGGCGAGGTGGTGGCGGCCGCTGGAGGGCCCGTTCGCCTGGAGCGCCGCCTGAACCGCGTCCAGCGCCTCGCGGACGGCTCGCTCGGCCACGGCGTGGAAGTGCACCTGGAAGCCGAGGGCATCCAGGCGCGTGACGGCGTCGTTCAACAGCGTCGGCTCGACGAAGGAGATCCCGCGGTTCTTCGTGGGCTCGCCCGCCTTGTCCAGGTACGGATCGAGGACGGCCGCGGTGAAGTTCTCGCACACGCCGTCCTGCATGATCTTGACGCTGGTCGCGGCGAACCGGCCCTCGTGGCCGCCCGCCCGCCGCTCTACGAGGTCGTCGATCTGCTCGAGGCCGCGTTCCCGGTCCCACCACAGGGCGCCGATGACGCGTCCCGTGAGGGTTCCCTGGGTGGCCGCTGACAGGTAGGCGTCGTTGTTGCATCCTTGCTCGCTGCTGATGACGATCGCGTCCTGCCACGCGGTCACGCCGAGCGAGTGGAGATAGGCCTGTCCCTTGATGAGGCCCTCGTACGTCTGCTCGGCGGTCGGCAGGGGGGCATGTCGATCCACGAGGCGTTGTGCGCCTTCGTGCAGGGTGCCCGTTGGCTCTCCGTCGGCGTCGCGCTCGATCCGTCCGTCGCCCGGATCCGGCGTGTCGCGAGTGATCTCGCCGATCTCCATCGCGCGCCGGTTGACCCACGCGCTGTGACCGTCGCGATTGGGAAGCAGCACCGGGCGGTCGGACACGACGGCGTCCAGGGCCGAAGCCGTCGGAGTGCCTGCGGGGAAGGCATCCATGGACCATCCGCCGCCCAGGATCCACGGGCGGTCGCGGTGCGCCTCGGCGTACGCCCCGATCGCCGCGAGGTATTCCTCGGCGGTCGAGAGATCGCTCAGGTCGCATCGGAGCATGTCCAGCCCGGCCCAGACAGGGTGCACGTGGGCGTCCTGGAAGCCCGGGAGGAGCATGCGGCCGGTGAGATCGACGACCTCGGTCCTCGGTCCGATGTGATCGCGCACCTGATCGTCGGTCCCCACGGCCGAGATCCGTCCGCCGGCGATGGCGACGGCCTGCGCCCACGAGCGGTCGGCGTCGACCGTGTACACGCCCCCACCGAGGAACGCGATGTCTGCCTGCCCGTTGCGACTCACTGCCCGATCCCCTTCTAGGTCGGCCGGAGCATATCCGCCCTCAGGCCAGCGCCACCAGATCCAGGAGATCGTCGTCCCAATGATCGATGTCCCCGTCGGGCATCATGAGGACCCGCTCGGGCCGAAGCGCCTCGACGAACTCCACGTCGTGGCTGACGATCAGCATCGATCCGGGCCAATCGGTGAGCGCGTTCGCGATCGCCGTCCGGCTCGGAGGGTCGAGGTTGTTCGTGGGCTCGTCCAACAGCAGCAGGTTCCGGCGGCCGGCCACGAGTTGGGCGAGGGCGAGCTTGGTCTTCTCGCCCCCGCTGAGGGTCCCCGCGTCCTGGAACGCCATCGGGCCGGGCAGGCCGAACATCCCGAGCAACGATCGCAGGGTCTGATCGTCTGCGCCCGAGGCCTCGCGCATGTGCGTGAGCACGTCCACTCCTTCTCGGATGCCCTCGTGTTCCTGGGCGTAGTACCCGTGTTCCACGCCGTGTCCGAAGGCGTGCCGCCCGCTCGTCGGCGACGTCTGACCGGTGAGGATCCGCAGCAGACTCGTCTTGCCCGCGCCGTTCAGCCCCATCGCGAGGAGTCGCTCACCCCGGCCGATCGAGAACGAAACGTGCTCGAAGATGGGCGGCCCCCCATAGTCCTTGGCCAGGTCTTCGACCTCCAGCACGGTGCGTCCGCAATGTGGAGGTTCCGGGAACCGGAAGGCCACCGCGCGCTCGCGGGTCGGCGCGCTCACCTTGGCGGCCCGCAGTCGGGCGGCGCGCGAGTCGAGCGTCTTGGCCTTGCGGGCTCGCTTGGCGGTCTGGCCTCGCATGGAGTCGGCCAGCGTCTTGAGCCGGCGGATCTCCTGCTCCTGTCGACGGGCCAGCGACGTGAGGCGCGCCTCGTCGCGTCGGCGGGATTCACGGTACTGCGAGTAGGTGCCCCGGTACTCGACGACCTCGTCGCGGTCGAGATGCAGGATGCGCGTGATCGATGAGTCGAGCAGACCCAGATCGTGGCTCACGACCATGAGCGCCCCGGGGTAGGACGCGAGAAATGACATGAGCCAATGCTTCGCGTCGGCGTCCAGGTGGTTCGTAGGCTCGTCGAGGAGGAGGAGGTCCGAGCCGCCGAACAGGATGCGAGCCAGCTCGAGGCGTCGGCGCTCGCCACCCGACAGCGCCCCGACGCGCAGCGTCAGTCGGTCCTGTGCCAGCCCGAGACCATGGGTGATCGTCTTGACCTCGGATTCGGCCTGGTATCCCCCTGCGTCGCGATAGGCCTCCTCCGCACGGGCGAACCTGGCCACGTCGCGCTCGGCGTGCGACTCCTCGAGGCGCACCCGTGCCGCCTCCACCGCGTGCGCCATATCGACGAGCCGGCGGGCCCCCAGCACGTAGGCGAGCGCCGTCATCTCGTCGTCGGCGCGATGCTGCCGCGGATCTTGGCGCAGGTACCCCACGGCCCCCCGGCGCTCGACCGTTCCGGCTCCTGCCGGGGCCTCGCCCGCGATGACCTTGAGGGTGCTCGTCTTGCCCGCGCCGTTGCGCCCCACGACGCCCATCTTGTCGCCGGGACGGAGCGAGAGGCTCAGCCCCTCGACGACCGTGAGGCCGCCGGCCTCGACGGCCAGGTCGATGATCTCGAGCGTGCTCATGCTCGGTCTCGATGCAGATGGGTGATGCGGTGCCGGTCCATGATCGGTCTCCTGGGCGTTTCGACGACAGGGTGCGTCGGTCGGGCCGCCGGGGTGGCGGCGCCGATCCTCGAGGAGATCCGGCTAACTCATCGCGGCGATGCTATCACCCGGGGCCGCGCGGTTCGGGACGCTCCCTCCCCTGGGGACGCATGGCTATCATCCGTCCGTCATGGGGAAACGTGCGCTGCTGACCGCTCTGATGATGATGATGCTGGCTGCGGCATGCACGGGAGGCACCCCGTCGGGCTCCACGCCCTCGGCCACTCCCCCGGCCTCTCCCGAAGAGGCCACCCCGAGCCTCGTCGCGATGACCGTGGCGGATCTCCCGCTCGAGCTGCGGCCGTACCCGTACGTCGAGCCCATGGCGGGCGACGGAACGACTGCGCTGGATGGCACCTACATGAACATCGTCGCCCTCGAACAGCTCGGTGGCCCCGAGCATGCGCTCCCCTTCCACTGCCGGCGGTGCCTGCCGTACGAGCGAGACCCGGGCGTCAACACGATGATCCTGTGGCGGGGCATCTATTACGTTCACCATCAGATGTCGGGGTGGCGCAGCCTCGGGAATTTCGAGATCGACGATGACACACTGTTCCTATTCAACGACCCGAACTGCTCGAGCATCCGGGGCGAGTATCGGTTCGAGTTGGCCGGCGGCACCCTCCGTCTGGATGCGGTGGACGACCCGTGCGCCTACGAGGGAGAACGTGCGCTCGACCTGGCCACCGACCCATGGATCCGGATCCCCGTCTGCCGGCGCGACGTCGAGCATCTGTGGCCGGGGCTGCTGGGCTGTCCCCCTTCCTCGGCATAGGTTGCCGACCCCGGGCGCTCGTATCGTTGAACGATGACCGTCATCAGCCTCGTCGGCGTCGAGAAGTCGTACGGCTCCTGGCCGGTGCTGCAGGGCGTCGACCTCGAGGTCCCCGAGAGGGCTCGGATCGGCATCGTGGGGCCCAACGGTGCCGGCAAGTCCACGATCCTGCGCATCCTCGAGGGCGAGGTCACCCCGAGCGCCGGTGAAGTCGTCCGGCGCAAAGGGGTCGTCATCTCCTACCTCGAGCAGCACGCGGACGGCGACGAGCGTACGTCGGTCCGGACGGTGACGGCGGCTCGCCCCGACGTCGCCGTGCTCGAGGCCGATCTCCGAGACGTCGAGGCTGAGCTGGCCCGTCCCGAGGTGGTCGGGAACCTGACGCGGATGGACCGTGTGCTGGGTCGCCAGCAGGCCATGCTCGACCGGTGGGTGGAGGCGGGCGGCCCAGGACTCGAGGGGCAGGCGCGCTCCCTCCTGGCGTCGCTCGGTCTCCACGACCGCGATCTGGACCTGCCGACCACCGCGCTATCCGGCGGTCAGCGCAAGCTGGTGGCCTTCGCCGCATGCCTGATCCGCCGCCCCGACGTGCTGCTGCTCGACGAGCCCGAGACCCACCTCGATGCGGATCGGAGGGCGCGACTCGAGGACATCGTGCGCGAGTTCCCGGGAGCGGTCGTCACCGTGTCACACGACCGCTACCTGCTGGACGAGACCGTCTCGCGGATCGTGGAGGTCGATCGCGGCACCGCGACGGTGTGGCCCGGCAACTACTCCGCCTACGCGATCGCGAAGGAGATCGCGATGAAGCGCCAGCAACAGCTGTACGTGACCCAGCAGAAGGAGATCGCCCGGCTCGAGGAGGCGATCCGCCGGTTCGAGCACTGGGCCAGCATCACGGACGACAAGCGCCACATCACGAGGGCTCGCAACAAGCGGCGGCAGATCGATCGCATGGACCGGGTCGACAAGCCAGTCTTCGAGCGCCGAAGGATCGCCCTTGAGATGAGGAGCGGTCAGCGTGGCGGCAACAAGATCGTGGAGCTGGCCGATGTCTCGGTCGCCTTCGACGACGACCCGGTGCTGCTCGAGTGTTCGGTGCAGGTGTTCCGCGGTGAGCGTGTCGGAGTTGTCGGCGCCAACGGCGCGGGAAAGACGGTGCTCGGAACGGTACTCGCCGGGCTCCTGGAGCCGGACGAGGGCGCACGCTGGGTCGGACCGTCCGTCCAGATCGGCTACCTCGCTCAGGGCCACGAGACCGAGCCCCCGGATCGCACCCCCATCGAGTTCGTTCGAGACATGCAACCCATGTACGAGGAAGACGCCGTGTCGCTCCTGGGGCGGTTCCTGTTCCGCTACGACCAGATGCGTCAGCCGGTCGGCACCCTCTCGGGCGGGGAGCGCACGCGGCTCCAGCTGTGTCTGATGATGCTGTCGGGCGCGAACTGCCTGCTCCTGGACGAACCGACGAACCACCTCGACATCGATTCCATGGAGGTGCTCGAGTCGGCGCTCGAGTCCTACGACGGCACGGTCATCGTCATCAGCCACGACCGGTATCTGCTCGACCGGATCCCCGACCGCATCGTCGAGGTGAGGGACGGACAGGCATGGTCGACGCCCGGCGGCTACGACGACTGGCTGTTGGCGACCGGTTCGGCAGACGCCGTCATCGACCGAACCCCTGGGTAGGATGTTGGGGTGTCGAGAGTGCGGACCCCAGCATCGATGAGCACCCTCCGCCGGGTTGGCGACCGTGTTCAGATCGAGGCGCAGGAGATACGTCGATTCCTGGCGAGCCCGGCGGGCCGCCGGGTCCGGGCGCTGTTGGCCGGCGGGGTCATCCTGCTCGTGCCCGCCCTGTTCCGCGTTCCGGGGCTCCGCCGGTATCCGCTGATCCGGGCGCTCGAGGTGCTCGGCGGCGCGGCGCTGATCGTTCGCTTCGCGGAGGCTCTGCGGGACTGGGAACTCAACGAGCAGGGACCGCTGGTGATCGAGGTCCCGGCCGCAGACCGGCCCCCGCGACCTGTGTGACCATGCTCGAGGTCAGAGGTGCTGATCGATGAGGATCACGTTGCCATCGGGGTCGGTGATCGCGAAGCTGGCGGGACCGCTCGGAGTGTCGGCGGTCGTATCGTCCCTCGTCTCGATCCCTGCGGTTGCGAGCTGAGCCCTGAGTTCTCGCACGTCGGTGAACGACTCGGCTGGCTGCCCCAGACCCTCCCACCCGGGGTTGAACGTCAAGATGTTGGCGTCGAACATGCCGTGGAACAGGCCGATCACGGCGCTCCCGTTGGCGACGATGGTCCACGACTCGCCGTCGCCCGCGATCATGTCGAACCCCAACACTCGATAGAAGTCCCGCGAGGCGGTCATGTCCTCGACGGTGAGGCTGACCGAGAACGTCCCGAGCTGCATGGCGCCCTCCCTGCTCGTCCGGTATCGGAGGGAGTCCTGCCCTCCGGCGCCCTGTTGGGCTCTGCCCTCACCCTAGGACGGTGGGTTCCGGAACGTCGAGTTGACCTGCCGGCCGGATAGGCCGAAGGACGGATGCGCCGACGGTCGGCTGGAATCATCCTTGGGTGTCGGGCAGGGCGGGAACACATCCCCGCCGTCCCGCTGAGATCCCGCCAAGAGGGATCTCGGCGAGACGGGCTCACGCCACCTGCCCGCCCACGTGGGGCAGCGTCCCAGGCGGCCGTTGGCTCATCGACGAGCCGCCCGGGGCGAGGTGGACGAATGGCAGACCTGCGTTTCCGCCGGGAGCGAAGGGAAGACCTGCGTTTCCGCACGTAGGCCGGTGTCGGAGGGGGGATTTGAACCCCCACGCCCCGCAAGGGGCACTAGGCCCTCAACCTAGCGCGTCTACCAAGTTCCGCCACTCCGACGAGAGCGCGAGCCGCATCCTACCAACAGGGAGGCGGCAGGCCTTACGGGTGCCAGTTGAGGTCGAGCCAGATCGTGCACAGGCCGAACACGATGGCCGACACGATCGTGAGCCGATCGAGCACGCGTTCCATGGCGGTCCCGCCAGACAAGGTCGACACGCCGCCGAACGTGCCCGACAGTCCGCCCCCCCGTCCCGAGTGCAGCAGGATCGTGAGGATGAGGAACAGGCCGGACAACACCTGGACGGCGATGACGACGGTGTTCAGCACGTGATCGGACTCCCTGGCTCCGAGGTCAGGCTTCGATGATACGGCCCTCGAGCGGGTAGTGACAGGCGGCGATCTGGCCCTCGCCCTGCGCCGCTAATTCGGGCTCCTCGTCGCGGCACCGTGGGAACTGGGCGCGAGGGCACCTGGGATGGAACCTGCAGCCCGACGGCGGGTCGATCGGCGACGGAACGTCGCCCTCGAGCACGATCCGGCGCTTCTCCTTCGCCAACCGGGGATCGGCGATCGGCACGGCCGAGAGGAGCGCCCCGGTGTACGGATGCTTCGGTGTGGAGTAGAGCGCGTCGCCGTCGGACATCTCAACGATCTTGCCCAGGTACATCACGGCCACGCGGTCCGACACGTGCTTGACCACCGACAGGTCATGGGCGATGAACAGGTACGTCAGGTTGAATTCGTCCTGCAGGTCCTCGAGCAGGTTGAGGATCTGCGCCTGCACCGACACGTCGAGCGCCGATACCGGCTCGTCGCACACGATGAGCTTCGGTCGAAGCGCCAACGCCCGGGCCACGCCGATCCGCTGACGCTGGCCGCCTGAGAACTCGTGCGGATAGCGGTTGTAGTGCTCGGGGTTCAGGCCGACGAGCTCCATCAGCCCCTGGACCTCGGACTTGATGTTCTTCTTGGGCACGGTCCCGTGCAGGCGGTACGGAGCGCCGATGATGGTTCCTACGGTCTTGCGCGGGTTCAGCGATGCGTAGGGATCCTGGAAGATCATCTGCATGTCGCGACGCATCGCGCGCAGGTCGTTGCTCGCACGGGTGGTGACGTCCTCACCCTCGAACCAGATCCGTCCTTCCGTTGCGTCGTACAGCCTCGTCACCACGCGCGCCAGCGTCGACTTCCCGCATCCGGTCTCCCCTACGAGCCCGAGCGTCTCGCCCGGGTACACCTCGAGGTCGACCCCATCGACGGCGTGCACGTCGCCGACGTGGTGTTGGATCAAGATCCCCTGGGTGATCGGGAAGTACTTCTTGATCCCCTCGAGACGGATCAACGGCTCGCCGCGTGGCGCGGGAGCCGGCTGAGGTGATTCCGTGACCTCGACGCTCATCGGGCGGTCAACACCTCCTGGCTGGCGATGCGCTCCTTCTCGGCCAGGCTCAGGTGACATGCCGACGCGTGGTGTCCGTCCGACGGCAGCAGCGGTGGGATCTCCTCGCGACACACATCCATCACGTAGGGGCACCTCGGGCTGAAGGCGCATCCGGGGGGCACGTTGATCAGCGACGGCGGGAGCCCCTTGATGGGGTTCAGCCGATCGGTCTCCGTCGTCAGCGACGGGATCGATCCCAGCAGGCCCCACGTGTAGGGGTGGTGGGGCTTGTAGTAGATGTCGTCGGTGTTACCGAACTCGACGGCCTTGCCCGCGTACATCACCTGGATGTCGTCGCAGTGCTCGGCCACGACGCCCAGGTCGTGCGTGATGATGATCACCGCAGCGTTGAACTCGTCCTTGAGGCGGTCGATCAGGTCGAGGATCTGCGCCTGGACCGTGACGTCGAGGGCGGTGGTCGGCTCGTCCGCGATCAGGAGATCGGGGTTGAGAGAGAGCGCCATCGCGATCATCGCCCGCTGGCGCATACCGCCGGAGAACTCGTGGGGATACTGCTTCGCCCGTTCCTCCGGCCGCGGGATGTTCACCTTGGCGAGCATGTCGATCGCCTGCTGGAAGGCGTCCTTCTTCGACACCTTCTGGTGCTGAAGGATCGCCTCGGCGATCTGATCGCCGACCTTGTAGAACGGGTGCAGCGATGTCATCGGATCCTGGAAGATCATCGAGATGTTCTGACCGCGGATCAGTCGCATCTCCTCGGGCGGCAGCTTCAACAGGTCCTGGCCCTGGAAGAAGATCTCGCCGGTGATCTTGGCCTGTGGGGAGTCGGTGAGCCCCATCACCGTGAGCGAGCTGACGCTCTTGCCGGATCCGGACTCCCCCACGATGCCGAGCGTCTCCCCGGGGGCGACGCTGAACGAGACCCCGTCGACCGCCTTCACCACGCCGTCGTCGGTATGGAAGTGAACCCTGAGGTCCTTGACGTCGAGCAGCGGTTCGGCCATCACGTGTACCTCACTCGCGGGTCGAGGAACGCATAGGCGACGTCGACGATCAGGTTGGCCACCGCGATGAACAGCGCGCCGAGGATCGTGACGCCCATGACCACCGGGAAGTCCTGGGTCGATATCGAAGTGACCGCCCACGCGCCGATGCCCGGCAGGGCGAACAGCGTCTCCGTGATGAACGCGCCGCCCAGGAGGGCCCCGAGGTCGAGCCCGAGCATGGTGACCGTCGGGGTGAGCGCGCCGCGGAGTCCGTGCCGGTAGATCACGGTGCGCTCCGGCAGGCCCTTGGCCCGGGCCGTGCGGATGTAGTCGTCGCCCATCGTCTCGATCAGGTTGCCCGCGCACCATGCGGGCGTAGAACGCGGCGTAGGTGAACGCCACGGTGATCCAGGGAAGGATGAACTTGCCGTCGAGGACCGACTGCCACATCGTCGCGTCGATGTCGAGTCCGGAAGGGGGTGCCCAGCCCAACTGGTACCAGAAGACGTAGAGGAGGATCTGGCCGAGCCAGAAGACCGGCATCGAGACGCCGATCAGCGCGAAGAGCATGGCCGATCGATCGGCGAGCGACCCTCGCTTGACCGCCGAGATGATGCCGATGGGGATCCCCATGCACAGCCACAAGATCGCGGCGCCCAACGCGAGGGTGATCGTGACGGGAAGGCGCCGGTACAGCTCCTCCTTCACGGACACGAAGTTCCCGTACGAGCGGTAGACCTCCTCGTCGAGGAACATGCCCGGCAGCGGGATCATGCCGGCCGCGAACCGCCCGTACTGGACGTACAGGGGCTTGTCCAGCCCGAAGGCCTCCCGGGCTGCGGCGATCTGCTCGGGATTGGTCGACTTGCCCACGGCCCTGCGCGCCGGGTCTCCCGCCGGAAGCTTGACGAAGATGATGAACGTCAGGAGCGACACCACGAACAGGACCAGCACCATGAAGAGCGTCCGCCTGATGAGGTACCTGCCCACGTCTGACCTTTCGATCTGAAGGACGAAGGGGGCCGCGAAGGCGGCCCCCTCTGCGATCTCTCTCTTCGCTCAGGACGCCACCGCCATGTGATCGAACGCCGCGAGACCAGCGAACTGGTCGAACGAGTAGTTCACGACGTTGTCGGAGATGATGTCGACGCTGTTGTCGAACAGGTACGGGACGAATGGAACGACCTCTTCCATGAGCTGCTGGTCGAAGTCGGCCCAACACTGGAAGCGATCGTCGCCCGTTGAGGCCGAGCAGCTCGCGAGCTTGTCGTCGACCTCGGCACGTAGGTGACGTTGTAGCCCCAACCCTTCAGTTGCTCGGCAGTTGCGCCCAGCAGGTTGTAGTTGCAGCAGCTCTCCCAGAGGCCGCTCGGCGTCGAACAGCGGACGGTCCGAAGGTGTACCCGTCGGCGTAGTCCTTACCCCAACCGGGACCGAGGCACATCGCGGTCTTGGCGTTGGCATCGACGCACTTGGTGTACATCGTGCCTCGCTCGAGCTCCTTGACGTCGAGCGTCGATCCCGAGCGGTGCAAGGATTGTCACGGAGCATCGCGGCCTGGTCCGGGTACGGGTCCTCCCGGTCGGTGACCGTGAGGATGCCTCGAGCACTCGGGCGCATCACAGACGCCATCCTGATCGCGTGTCGTACTTGGACAGCGCCATCTCGGCCATCGCCGCGTCGACGTCACCCTCGCTGTTCGGGGTCGCGTACGGGTCGTAGTCGGCCAACAGGTCGTTCTCCAGCGAGTTCACCCAGATGTGCCCGGCGATCTCCCCGGTGGTCTCCCCTCCGCGTGCCTGACGGAACCCCTCCTTGTTCGAAGGCCCAGTTGATGGCCTTGCGCACGTGCACGTCGTCGAACGGCGGCAGCGCCAGGTTGAACGAGACGTAGCGCAGCGACGTCGGACGGATAGACGTTGAGCTGGACTGCAGCTCCGGCGTCCTCGGTACTCCTTGAGCTTGTTCGGCGGAACGGCGCCATCGACCACGAAGTCGATCTCGCCGACGGCGACCTGGTCGTACAGGTCGTCGTTGTCACCGCCGATCGTCACCTCGATCGCGTCCGGGTACGCCGGGCGGAGCTAGTCCGTGTCGGCGTCCCAGGTCGGGTTCCGCTCGAGCTCGATCGAACGGCCGGGGACGTAGCCCTGGACCGCCTTCTGGTCCTTGGCCGGGACGAGAAGTCCATCTCCGCCGAACCGCGCGAACATGTACGGGCCCGTGGCGACCAGGAAACGACCGTAGTTCTTGTCATGGCCCTCCGCCGCACCGTAGCTTCGCGTCGCCGTTGGGCGGGATCGGGGCCGACGTCGGCATCGCGAAGCGATATCCGAGGTCGCCGGTCGGCTCGGTCAGCGTCGATCACGAGCGTGGTGGCGTCGACCGCCGTCATCCCGGAGATCGTGTCGGCCTTGCCGTCGGCGTACTCGTCGAAGCCCTTGATCACCGAGTAGTAGAAGGAGTAGCCCCCCACGTTGGCCTTCGGGTTCGGCCGTGCGCTTCATCGCGCTGACGAAGTCGTCGGCCGTGACGTCGACGTCCTCGAACGGCGGGGCCGTACTTGATGCCCGGCTTCATGGTGAACGTCCAGGTGAGGCCGTCAGCCGACACCTCCGGCACGTCGGCGGCCAGGTCCGGGAGGATATCGGCCCCGCCCTGCGTCGGTCGGCACGCCCTTGTACGACATCAGCGTCCGCAGCAGGCAGCAGCGGTAGTACTCCCACGTGACCGAGTAGTACTCCTTCTGTGGGTCGAACGCCGCGACGACATCGGACAGCTGCGCCATCTTCAGCGTGCCGCCGCTCAGGTCGCCGGTCGGCGCCTCGCTGGTCGTCGCGTCGGCGATGCCGTGTCGACTCGTCGCCGCCTACACGCAGCAGCGACGAGGCCAAGGACCGCGACGACCGCGATCATCTTGAACATCCGTTTCAAGTGGACCCCCTCTCTCCTTGCGAACACGTGTTCGTGGAACCCGATGAGTGCGTGCTCGCGCCTCCCTCGTCCCGGCGCGCACCGTAAGGAGTACGGTCACGCCTGGGTCCGAGGATCGAGTGCGTCGCGCATGCCGTCACCCACCAGGTTGAACGCGAGGGTGGTCATGAACAGCGCGATGCCCGGGAAGATCATCAGCCAGACCGCGTACTCGGAACGCGCTGGCCGACTGACTGAGCATGGCGCCCCACGACGGCGTCGTGTCGGGCACGCCGACGCCGAGGAACGACAGGCCGGCCTCGAACAGGATGTTCGAGGGGATGATCAAGGTCGTGTACACGATCAGCGGCGCCGCCACGTTGGGGAGGATCTCGCGCGCCATGATGCGCCAGTTGCTGGCCCCGAGCGAGCGCGAGGCCTCCACGAACTCCTTCTCCCGCAGCGAGAGCACCTGCCCGCGGATGATGCGGGAGATGTACGGCCAGCTGAACAAGCCGATGATCAGGCTCACCAGCATGAGACCCGGCTTGATCAGGCCCCCGAGGCAGCCCTCGGCGCTCGCACCGCACGCGGACGCGAGTCCGAGCGCCAGCAGCAGGATCGGCAGCGACAGCACCACGTCGGTCGAGCCGGGAGATGAACGTGTCGGTCTTGCCGCGGAAGAACCCGGAGATCACGCCGAGCACCGTGCCGATGACGAGCGCGATGCCGGTGGCCGCGAACGCGATGATGAGCGAGGTGCGGGCGCCGTAGAGGATGCGGACGAACAGGTCGCGGCCGGTGGCATCGACGCCGAGGTAGTACCCGGGGACCGCGGTGCAGCCCTGGCTCGTCACCGAGACCTGTCCGCCTTCGATCACCACGGGCGCGTCGGCGGCTCCCTGGGACATGGCCACCACGAAGGCGCCCCGGGCAGGCCGAACGAGTCGAGGGCGTCGAGGTTCACGAAGTTGGGGTCGTGACCCGTCAGCCGAACGGCAGCACCGGCGCGAAGATCGCCAGCACCATCATCACGAGGATCACGACGATGCCGGCGAGCGCCCAGCGGTCTCGGCGGAACTGCCGCCAGAAGATCTGCCACGGCGAGCGCCCGATGTCGTCGCTCGGAGGCGTCGCGACGACTGCGGGACGGAGCCGTGTCCTCTGGTGAAGGCTCGCACCGGCGGGTGTCGGTCTTCGACGATCCTCAGGTCTCGTCGCTCCCCGGCGCGACATGCTAGCGGACATCGACCGCGTCGGCAACGGGGGCGACCGCAGGTGGGGGCAGGAATCCTCAATCCGAGGGTTCTGCCTGCTCAGGGGGTCAATCACGGACGAGGCGCAGCCGGGGCATGATCTCGGGACCGAGCATCGCCCCCAGGGAGCCGTCAGCGCAGGCCCGCTCCCCGAACTCGAGGGAGCCGTCGGGCGCGACGCCTGGGCCGGCGACCAGGAGCGGGACGGGATCGGCCGTGTGAGCCTTGCGAACGCACGAGGTCGCGTGGTCGGCCGTCACCGCGATGATCGTTCCGCCGGCTACGCGCGGCCCGCACCTCGCCGAAGAAGGCGCGGTCGATCGCGGAGATCACGTCGCGCTTGTCCGCGGCCCGTCCGTCGTGCGCGGGCACGTCGGGTCCCTTGATGTGCACGTAGAGCGCCTGGAACTCATCGAGGGCGTCGGCGGCGAGGTCGGCCCACTCCGCGTAGCGTCCTCCGCCGGGGGTCCGAACCCTGCCGGATCGAGTCGCGGCGCGTCGACCGGCTGCATGCCCAGGGCCAGCGAGATGCCGCGCTCGACCGGCATCTCCACGAAGCACCCCCACGCGAGGCCGAACCGCTCGCGCGATGGGTTCGAGCCGCGGGCGGTGGTCACCACCGTCGCGCGTGAGGATCAGGTTCCCTGGCAGTTTGCCCGCGGCCCGGCGGGCCGCGTTGACTGGGCGACGCGTCCAGGATCCGGGCCGCGCCCTCGACGAACGCGTTCGTGAGGTCGGCGGCCCGCATCGCCGCGTCTCCGGGTTCGAGCGGTTCGCAGGTGGCCACCACGGGCTCGAACGTCTCGAGGGCCACGCCGAGATGTCCCTCCCGCCGGTACGCGGGATCGGTGTTGGTCACGCCGGCGCTGAGCGGATCCCCGGACGGATGGATGACGAGCGCTCCGCGATGCTCGATCGTGGCGCGTAGCTCGAACGTGGCGCCGACGAGTTCGAGTTGATCGTTCACGTCGGCGGCGAGCGCGTGCGCCTCATCGGAGCTGAGATCGCGACCGACCCGCCGGTCGACGATCTCCGGATAGTCGGCCGTGGCGAAGTTGATCCGGTAGGCGAGGTCGCCGTCGCGCATCTCCATCCCGATGCCGAGGGCTTCGAGCACCCCGCGACCCGGATGCTCCTCCGCCGGATCGTAGCCGAGGATACCGAACACCCCGATGTCGGACTCCGGCGCGATGCCCGGACCGACCGTCACCACGGTGCCGGTCCGCCCCCGACGCGCGAGCGCGTCGAGATGCGGGGTCGCGGCCGCCTCGAGTGGAGTCCGGTCGTCCAGGACCGGGTTCGGGTCATCACCCAGCCCGTCGAGGCACACGTACAGCAATGAACTCATCTCGCCCGCTGCCTCATCGGTACTTCACGATCAGGGCGAACTCCTCAGGATCGAGGCTCGCGCCGCCCACCAGGGCGCCGTCGATCTCGGGGTGCGCCATGAACTCGCGGATGTTGCCGGGTTTCACGCTTCCCCCGTACTGGACCCTGACCGCGTCGGACACCTCTCGGTCGTAGCGGGCGGCCAGGCTCGCCCGGATCATCTCCACGACCCGGCCGGCGTCCGCCGGCTCGGCGTTGCGCCCGGTGCCGATGGCCCAGATGGGCTCGTAGGCCACGACGGCATGGACGGCGGCCTCCGACTCGACGTCGGCGAACGCAGCACGAACCTGCGTCGTGACCCTGGACTCCGTTGCGCCGGCCTCCCGCTCCTCGAGGGTCTCGCCCACGCACACGATGGGGGTCATGCCGTGCTTGATCACCGCGCGGACCTTCCTGTTGACGGTACGGTCATCCTCGCCGAACAACTGCCGCCGCTCGGAGTGCCCGACGATCACGTAGTCGACGCGCAGCGCCGACAGCATCGGTCCCGACACCTCGCCCGTGAACGCGCCCTTGTCGTCCGGATGCACGTCCTGGGCCCCCAGGCCGAAGGGGAGCTTGTCGGAGTCGATGATCGTCTCGACGGATCGTAGCGCCGTGAACGGCGGGCAGATCACCACCTCGACGGCATCGGCATCGCTCGTGGTCGACCAGATAACTGAGTTTCTGGACCGACTGGATCGCCTCGAGGTGCGTCTTGTGCATCTTCCAGTTGGCGGCGACGATCGGTCGTGCGCTGCGCTCATGGGTTCCTCCAGGATCGTGATGCCGGGCAGGGACTTGCCCTCGAGGAACTCGAGCGAGGCACCGCCGCCCGTCGACAGATGATCGAACGCGTCGGTCAGGCCGAACCGGGCGATCGCCGCGAGCGAGTCCCCTCCGCCGACGACGGTGAACGCGTCGGTCCCGGCCACGGCTCGGCGCGACCCCCCGCGTTCCGGCGCGAAGGGCTCGAGTTCGAACACTCCCATCGGTCCGTTCCACAGGATCGTCTTCGCCTCGGCGATCGTCGCCTGCGAACGACGCCACGGTGCTCGGGCCGATGTCCAGCGCCATGGATCCCTCGGGATCTCGCCCGCGGGTGCGACGAGCCGCTCGGCGTCCCGGGTCATGGCCGTCGCGGCGACCACGTCCTGCGGCACGGCGATCGTCACGCCGACGTCCTCCGCCTTCGCGAGCGCCGCGCGCACCTCCTCGAAGCGATCGGGCTCGACGAGGCTCGCCCCGACCTCGCCGCCGGTCGGCGGCGATCAGCGTGAAGGCCATGGCGCCGCCGATCAGCAGGGCATCGACGACGATCGATCAGCGAGCCGATCACGGCCAGCTTGTCGCGACACCTTGGCGCCGCCGAGGATCGCGACGAACGGACGCGCGGGAGCGTCGAGCAAGCCCCCGAGGACCTCGACCTCCCGCTGCATCAGGCGGCCGGCGACCGCCGGCCTGCCGCTGGCCAGCATCAGGTCGGGCAGCGCCGACCACGCTGGCGTGGGCGCGGTGGGCGGCGCCGAAGGCGTCGTCGACGTAGGCGTCGGCGAGGTCGGCGAGCCGCCCCGCGAAGGTCGGGTCGTCGGCCTCCTCTCCGGGATCGAACCGCAGGTTCTCGAGCAGCACGACCGGCGCGTCGGGCAGCTCTGGCGGGATCGTGTTCGGCGAGGAACGTCACCGGCTCGTCCAGGAGCCGGCGAGCCGGTCCGCCACGGCGCGCGACGACGCAGGTCGTCGCGCGCCTCGCCCTCGGCCGGCCCAGGTGTGACGCGACGACGAGACGCGGCGCCGCGCTCCCGCAGCTCGATCGGAGCGTCGGGAGCGTCGCCGGATCCGGGCGTCGTCGGCGACCGCCCCGACCATCGAGCGGCACGTTGAAATCGACGCGAACGAAGACCCGGAGCCGGCGACGTCGCCGAGGTCGTCGAGCGAACGGAGGGTCACGGCTGCATCCGCTTGCGACGCGTCAGAGCGACTCGCGACGAGCGGCGAGATCGACGAGCCGGTTGGAGTAGCCCCACTCGTTGTCGTACCACCCGACGGCCTTGACCACGGTGCCCATCACCATGGTCGCCGGGCGTCGAACGTGCACGAGGCGGGGATCCCGACGATGTCGCTCGAGACGATCGGGTCCTCGGTGTAGACCAGCTTGCCGGCGAGCGAGCCGCTCTCCGATGGCTGCCGCGAAGGCCGCGTTCACCTCGTCGACCGTGACCTCCCGCGAGCGACGGTGGCCACGAGATCGGTGACCGACCCGTCGGGCACGGGCACCCGCATCGCCATGCCGTCGAGCTTGCCCTTCAGGTGCGGCAACACGAGGCCGGTGGCCTTGGCGGCCCCGGTCGAGGTCGGGATGATGTTGGCCGCCGCGGCCCGGGCGCGCCGCAGGTCCTTGTGGGGCAGGTCGAGGATCGTTCTGGTCGTTCGTGTACGCGTGCACGGTCGTCATGAACCCCTGCTCGATGCCGAACGCATCGTCGAGCACCTTGGCCATCGGCGCGACGCAGTTGGTCGTGCACGACGCGTTCGAGATGACGTGGTGCGGTCGCGGGGTCGTAGCCTCGTCGTTCACGCCGAGCACGACGGTCAGGTCCTCGTTCTTGGCCGGCGCGCTGATCATGCACCTTCTGCGCCCCCGCCTCGAGGTGCGCTGCCGCCTTGTCGCGGTCGGTGAAGATGCCCGTCGACTCGATCACGATCTCGGCGCCGAGCTCCTTCCAGGGCAGGTCGGCCGGGTTGCGCTCGGCGAGCACCTGCAGCTCGTCGCCGTCGATCGACGAGCCCGTTGCCGCCGACGACGCACCTCGCCCGGGTATCGCCCGTGCACGGAGTCGTACTTCAGCAGGTGCGCCAGTCGTCGCGGCGTCGCCGAGGTCGTTGACGCCCGACGAAGTCGAAGTCGAAGCCGCGCTGCTTCGCGGCCCTGAAGAAGTTGCGGCCGATGCGACCGAATCCGTTGATGCCGATCTTGACGCTCATGAGGGTCCTCCTCGAGTGGTGCCTGCCGTCCGGGTTCCATCCTAGCCAGCGGTCGTGCCCGGCGGCACCGGCCGACATGGCGCCCGTACAGCCCCTGGCCAGGTCGCGGTGGGCGACGCGGCACGGGGATGCCTCGGTCGGCGAAGTAGCGGCCCAGCTCCTCGGACACCACCACCGACCGGTGCCGGCCTCCCGTGCAGCCGACCGCGATCGTCAGGTAGGACTTGCCCTCGGCGACGTAGCCGGGCACGACCACCTCGAGGAGGGCCTCGAGGCGCTCCATGAACGCTCGTACTGGTCGTGGTCCCTGCACGTAGGTGCGGACCGGCTCGTCGGTGCCCGGCAGCGGCCGCAGCTCGTCGACCCAGTGCGGGTTGGGCAGGAACCGGACGTCGAGCACGAGATCGGCGTCGCGCGGGGCGCCGTACTTGAACCCGAACGACGTGATCGAGACCTGCAGGCCTTGCTCGGGCGGCGCCTCGGAGAAGGCATCGCGGATGCGGTCGCGCAGCCCGTGAGGCGTGAGCCCGGTCGTGTCGATGATCAGGTCGGCGTCACCCCGCAGGCTCTCCATCATGAGCCGCTCCTTGCGGATGCCCTCGACCACCCGGTCGGCGGGCGCCAGCGGGTGGCGCCGGCGCGTCGCCTCGTAGCGGTTCACGAGGTCGTCGTCGGCCGCCTCGAGGAACAGGATGCGGTAGTCGACGCCGGAGCTGCTTCAGCTCGTCGAGCGCCTTGGACAGCTCGCCGAAGAACACGCCGCCGCGGGCGTCGACGACGATCGCGATGCGCGTCGGACCGCCCTGGGCGCGAGACGAGCTCGGCCATCGTCGGCAGCAGCGCGGGCGGCAGGTTGTCGACCACGAAGTACCCGAGATCCTCGAGGGAGTGCGCGGCCTCCGAGCGCCCGGCACCCGAGAGGCCGGTGATCGAGCGTGAAGCCCGGCGCCGGGCCGTGCGCTCACCGGGCGTCGGCTCGGGATGCCGGGATCGACGTTCATCAGGCGCTCGGCCTTGCGCCGAGTGGGGCCGCCGTGCAGCCGGTCCGCGCACCGCGGCGGCCAGCTCGGGACCGATGCCGGGGGTCTCGGCGATCTGCTCGACCTCGGCGCGCGCGAGACGTGCGAGCGAGCCGAAGCGGCGTCAGCAGCGCCTTCTTGCGGGCGGGGCCGACCCCGGGCACGTCGTCGAGCGGCGAGCGGAGCGCCCGCTTCGCCGCTGTCCGCCGATGGTAGGTGACGGCGAAACGGTGCGCCTCGTCGCGGAGGTGCTGCAGGACGAACAGCGCCTCGGACCCTCGCGGGATCTCCAACGGCTCGGGGTGAGTCCGGGAAGTAGACCTCCTCCAGCCGCTTGGCCAGGCCGACGTGAGGGATCTGCAGCCCGAGGTCGTCCGAGCACCTTCGACGCCATGCCGAGCTGTCCCCGCCCGCCGTCGACCACGACGAGCGCCGGGGGATACGAGAAGCGGCGACGGCCGTCGGCGCCCTCCGCCCGCTCCTCGATCAGGCGCTCGAACCGGCGCCGCAGCATCTCCTCCATCGACGCGAAATCATCCTGGCCTGTCACCCCCTTGATCGGAAGCGGCGGTAGTCCGATCGTTGCGGCAGCCCGTCCTCGAACACGACCATCGAACCGACCTTGTCGGTCGCGCCGAGGTTCGAGATGTCGTAGCACTCGATCCGCAGCGGCGCCTGATCGAGTCCCGAGCCGCTCCGCGAGTTCGGTGAGGGCTCGGGATCGTGCACCGAAGTCCGACGCGCGCTGCAGCTTGTGTCGGTGGAACGACTCCTCCGCGTTCTGCGTGACCACCCCGGAGCTTGCGCTTGGCCCCGCGCTCGGGCGACCCCGATGCGCACCTTGGTCCCCGCGCCGCTCGGCGAGCCAGGCCTCGAGCACGTCGCGGTCACCGTCGGGCGCCGCCGGAACGAGGATCCGTGGTGGGAACCTCGTCGCGCTCCATGTAGAGCTGGCGAACGAACGACGCCACCAGCTCGGCTCGGCTGAGCTCTTCCACCCGGTCGACGACCCATCCCTTGCGCCCGAGCACCCGGCCGCCTCGCACGAAGAACACCTGGAACGCCGCCTCGAGATCATCCTCGGCCACGCCGATCACGTCGAGGTCCTCTCGTGTCGGTCAACACCATCTCCTGGGACTCGAGGGCGCGACGGGCCGCGCCGAGCTGGTCGCGCAGCTTGGCGGCCTGCTCGTACTCCTGGCGGTCCGCCGCCTCGTCCATCTCGGTCTCCAGACGCGCGAGCACGGGGCGGGCGTTGCCCGACAGGAAGTCGGCGAGCGCCTCGACGTCGGCGCGGTAGCCTCGGCGTCGGTGACGCCCGTCACCTCGGGGACGCACGGGCCCGCGCATCGGCCGATGTCGAAGTAGAGACAGGGTCGCCGCGCCCGGGCGCGCTGGTCGAAGAAGGCGTTCGAGCACGTGCGCACGGGGAAGACCCGGGTGAGGGCGTCGAGCGTGTCGCGGATCGCCCACGCGTGCCCGTAGGGGCCGAAGTAGCGGACCTTCTTCCGCTTCGCCCCGCGCAGCACCTGGGCGCGCGGCCACCGCTCCCCGACCGTCAGCGCGAGATAGGGGTAGGACTTGTCGTCGCGGTAGCGGATGTTGAAGCGCGGCCGATGCTGCTGGATCAGGTTGTACTCGAGCATGAGGGCGTCGACCTCGCCGGAGGCGACGATCCACTCGACGCTCTCGGCCGCGCTCGACCATCGCCTGGGTGCGCGGGTGCAGCGGCGTGCTCCAGTAGTTGGCGAGCCGCTTGCGGAGCGATCGTGCCTTGCCGACGTAGATCACCCGGTCGTCGTCGTCGCGGAACAGGTAGGCGCCCGGCGGATCGGGGATCGTGGACGGCTTCGGACGGGTGAAGCTCACCCGGTCATCTAGTCGCGACGCCGGACGCCGCCGGGAGGAAGGGGCTACTTCGCGCCCTCGACGGTCGACGAGCGAGCCCGCCATCGTCGGGTGCACGTCGCACTGGAAGTAGTAGGCGCCCAGGGCCGAGCGGGTCGACGTCGACGCGACCGTCTCGGGACCTCCGAACGGCGGCTCTTGGAACAGCGATCTGCTCGCCGCCCTCCTCGGTCAAAGATCGAGACGTTGTGCGGGATGCGGGTCCCGGGTCCTGGTTGTCGATGTTGATCGTGAAGCCCTCGTCGGCGGGGGCAACGAGGCACGTTCGTATCCCAGGCGATGTCGAGCGCGACGATGTCGAGGAACACCACTCCGTCCTCACCGCAGTCGCTGGGAGCGGCGGGCGGCGCGGGCTCCGGCGCTGGGCTGGGCGCAGCGATCGCGATCTCCTGAGGGTCGCCGAGCGCGCCGAGTCGGAGCGCCGAGCTCTCCTGCTCGTACCACGCGAGATAGACGGCGGACCCATCGGGCGCCACGGCCAGGGACGGGTAGTTCCCGCCATCGGTTCCCGGAGTGTCAACCACGGCTAGGGAGTCGACCGAACCGGACTTGAGCACGACGTCACCGTCCTGCGGATCAGGCCACGTACACGGTGCCCGCGTCGTCGATCGCGACACCGGTCGTAGGCGCGAGGCTGCCCGACCCCTGCGACGGCGGCGTGCCCCCGGCCTCGCCGATCGTCCAGCCCGAGCCGTCCGAGACCGCCACCGACACGCCGGCCTCCGTGTAGAAGGCAAGCGCCAGGGCTCCCTCGATCCCCACGGACATCGACAGGCCGTCTCCCGTGCCGTTCGCGACGGTCTCCGAGAGCCACCCCCCGTCGACGGCCCTGGCCACCTTGATCGATCCCGCCGCCGTGTCGGCGTACGCGACCACCGGGCCGGCAGGGGTCATCCCGATCCGCGTGGCCCTGGGCTGTGGACACGCGTCGCACTGCGCGATGGTGGCGACCGTCTGGGTATCCCATCCCTCGCCATCCGGGGTGACGACCCGCGTGACGACCCGGACCTCTTGGGTCGCGGCGTTCGTCGTGTAGGCGATCCACGGCACTCCCGCGTCGTCCAGGGCGACCGAGGGACGGCCGATGGGACCCGCGCTGGGAAGGGTGACGCCGTACCGATAGACCTTCTCGGCCTCGAACGGATCGGGACCGGCCGCGTACCAGATCCCGTCCGGGGCGGTCCACACCACGTGCATCGCGCCGTCCTCGGCGACCGCGATATCCGTTCCGTTGCTGTTCAGGGCGTTCAGCTCGGCCAGGGTCGGGACGGTCGCCGGGCCGAAGGGAACGACGACGCCGGAGGGCGCATCCTTCGACTGGGCTGCCGCACCTCGGGTCCAGATGCCGTCGGCCGAGACGGTAGCCACGCCGATCGCGGGGATGAAGGGGGCTCCCACCGGGCGCGCGTCGGCCAGCTCGCCCTCCTCGAGCTCCTCCTCGAGCCCGAGGTAGCTGACGAACGGGAGACCTTCGGGTCCGACCGTGACCTCGGCGCCGAGGCCCGAGTCGTTGAGCGAGTCCACGGTGAACGGTGTGAACCGCACGCCCTCACCGCTGTCGACCTCTCCCTCCGGGATCGTGCCGCATGCCGCGGCCACGAGGACCAGACCGCAGGCGAGGATGAGCAGGCGCTTGGACACGTCGGCGGGAATCCTAGCAAGCATCGTCAACCGAGGCGGGCAACCTCGACCTGGTTCACGAGGCCTGGTCGGTCGAGATGAGCCGGCCGTCGAGAGCCTCGGCGAGGAAGCGACCGGTGTGCGACGTCGGATGCGCGGCGACCTGTTCGGGCGTGCCGGCAACGACGACCGTCCCGCCCCCGTCGCCGCCTTCCGGACCGAGGTCGATCAGCCAGTCCGTGGTCTTGATGACGTCGAGGTTGTGCTCGATCACGAGCACCGTGTTCCCGGTGTCGACCAAACGCTGCAACACGGCGAGGAGCTTGCGGATGTCCTCGAAGTGCAGACCGGTCGTGGGCTCGTCCAGCACGTACAGCGTGTTGCCCGTCGCCCGCTTGTGCAGCTCGGACGACAGCTTGATCCGCTGGGCCTCGCCTCCGGACAGCGTCGGCGCCGGCTGCCCGAGCTTGACGTAGCCCAGGCCGACGTCGGACAGCGTCTGCATGTGCCGCTTGATCGTCGGGATGTTCTCGAAGAAGTCGAGCGCCTCGTCGACGCTCATGGCCAGCACGTCGGCGATCGTGCGTCCCTTGTACTTGACCTCCAGCGTCTCGCGGTTGTATCGGCGTCCCTTGCACACCTCGCAGGTGACGTACACGTCGGGAAGGAAGTGCATCTCGATCTTGATCTGCCCGTCGCCGGAGCAGTGCTCGCAACGGCCGCCCCGCACGTTGAACGAGAAGCGCCCCGGTTGATACCCGCGGAGCTTCGCCTCGGGCGTCTGCGCGAACAGCTTGCGAACGTGGTCGAACACCCCCGTGTACGTGGCCGGGTTCGATCGTGGCGTCCGCCCGATCGGCGACTGGTCGATGTCGATGACCTTGTCGATCTGCTCCCACCCGACCAGCTTCTTGTGACGACCCGGCAGGACCCGCGACCGGTAGACCTTCTGCATCAAGGCTCGCAGCAAGACGTCCTGCACCAACGTGGACTTGCCCGAACCGCTCACGCCCGTCACGCACACGAAGGTCCCGAGCGGGAAGTCGACGGTGATTCCCTGCAGGTTGTGCTCGGTCGCACCCTCGAGCCGGAGCCAGCGATCCCCCGGCGTGCGTCGTTGTGACGGCGTCGGGATCGAGCGCTGACCCGACAGGAACGCGCCGGTGAGTGAGCCCTCGCACTCCAGCAGGCCCTTCAGGTCGCCGCTGTAGACGATGCGTCCACCGTGCTCCCCGGCCAGCGGTCCGATGTCGACGATGTGATCGGCCTCGACGATCGTCGCCTCGTCGTGCTCCACCACCACCAGCGTGTTGCCCAGGTCGCGGAGTCGCACCAGCGTGTCGAGCAGCCGGCGGTTGTCGCGCTGATGCAGACCGATCGAGGGCTCATCGAGGATGTACAGCACTCCGACGAGGCCGCTCCCGATCTGGGTCGCCAGGCGGATCCGCTGCGCCTCGCCCCCCGCCAGCGTTCCGGCGGCCCGGCCCAGGGTGAGGTAGTCCAGGCCGACATCGACGAGGAACCGCAACCGCTCGCGGATCTCCTTGAGGAGCCGGGCGGCGATCATCGCCTCCCGCTCGGACAGGGCGATCGCGTCGACGAACCCGAGCGTGTCGCGGATCGACATCGCCGTGAGCTCGGCGATGTTGACGCCGTCGATCGTGACGGCGAGCGTCTCGGGGCGCAGGCGCTGGCCGTCGCAGGCACGGCACGGGATCTCGCGCATGAACTGCTCGAGCTTGTCGCGCTGGGATTCCGAATCGGTCTCGCGGTGCCGGCGGTCGACGTTCGTGACCACTCCCTCGTAGGTCGTCTCGTACGAGCGCTGGCGTCCGTAGCGGTTCTTGTATCGCACGTGGACCTTGCGGTCCGACCCGTACAGGAGGACGTCGCGGGCTCGCTTTGGAAGCTTGCGCCACGGGGTGTCGAGCGAGATGTCCTCGGCCTCGGCCACCGCGTCGAGCACGCGGTTCCAGTACTCGAGCGTGGCGCTCGCCCACGGGGCCAGCGCGCCGTCGCTCACCGACAGATCGGCATCGGGCACGACGAGCTCCGCGTCGACCTCGAGCCGGGTGCCGAGCCCGTCGCAGGTCGGTGCAGGCGCCGTACGGCGAGTTGAAGGAGAAGTTGCGGGGCGCCAGTTCGTCGAACGACAGGCCGCAGTGGGTGCAGGCGAGGTGCTGCGAGAAGTTCTGGTCCTCGTCGTGGCCCTCGTGCGTCGTGACGGCGATGGCCGCGACCCCCTCGGCGAGCTCGAGCGCCGTCTCGATCGAGTCGGCCACCCGTCGGCGCATCTCGGGCTTGGCCACGAGCCGGTCGACGACGACCTCGATCGTGTGCTTGTAGGTCTTGGCGCAGGCGGATCGGCTCGGAGAGCTCGCGCACCTCGCCGTCGATGCGGGCGCGAGGGAACCCATGCCGCGCGAGGTCGTCGAGCAGCTTGCCGTACTCCCCCTTGCGCCCCCGCACGACCGGCGCGAGCACCTGGAACCGCGTGCCTTCGGGGAGCTCGATCACCTGATCGACGATCTGGTCGGGCGTCTGACGCCCGATCGGGCGGCCGCAGTTGTAGCAGTGGGGATGTCCCACCCGAGCGAACAGCACTCGCAGGTAGTCGTACACCTCGGTGATCGTCCCCACGGTGGACCGCGGGTTCCTGGATGTGGACTTCTGGTCGATCGAGATGGCCGGCGAGAGGCCCTCGATGAAGTCGACGTCGGGTTTCTCCATCTGTCCCAGGAACTGGCGCGCGTACGCCGACAACGACTCCACGTACCGCCGCTGACCCTCGGCGTAGATCGTGTCGAAGGCGAGCGAGGACTTGCCGGAGCCTGACAGGCCGGTGAACACGATCAGCTTGTCGCGCGGGAGCTCGAGCGTGACGTTCTTCAGGTTGTGTTCACGGGCGCCATGGATGACGAGGGAGTCGGTGCCCACGGTCATGCAGTCTATCGGTGCGTTCCGACACGCCATCCGCACTAGGCTCCGGGCCATGGAACGAGACATCACGATGACCGAGGAGTTCCGGGCGGCCGAGCGATTCCTGACGGATACCCTCGGCCCGGGGTTCGGCACGATCACCGACCTGTCCGACGTGCGCCCGTCCCCCGACGGACGGTGGCTCGCCTGCGCCGGGAGCCGACTCGACGCTCTCGAAGGCCACCCGGCCGAGCGGGTCGGGCTCGTCGCCGTGACCGGTGGCGACCTGCGCCAGGTGACACACGGTCCGAACGACGACGGCGGGCCCAGGTGGTCACCCGACGGCACAACGTTGTCGTTCGCCTCCGACCGGGCGGTCAAGGGACGGCGTCAGCTCTACGCCCTCTCGTCGGACGCGTTCGAGGAGGCCCGCCCGCTGCCCGAGGTGCCCGGCACGGTCGAATACCACGAGTGGTCACCGGACGGATCACGGATCCTGGTCGGCGTCGCCGGGCTCGGGGCCGAGCAGGCCGATGCCTTCGGATCGGGCACCGTGGGCGACGTCACGACCGATCTCCCGGGGTGGGTGCCCGAGGTCCGAGGAGCCGAGGAAACGGAGGAACAGCGCCGCCGCCTCTACCTGATCGACGTGGCCACCGGGGCAGTGCGGGCGCTCACCGAAGTGGTCGTCAACCCCTGGGAGGCTCGCTGGCTCGGTGAGGACGCCGTTGTGATGGTCGCATCCGAGGCGGGCGATGAGGGGGCCTGGTACGCCGCGCCGGTCATGGTCGTCGACATCTCGACCGGCGCCGCGACGACCCTCGCCGAGAGCGACGTCCAGCTGGGGTGGGCATCGGGTTCCCCGGACGGCGCCACCGTCGCGGCGATCGAGGCCCGCTGCAGCGACCGACAGGTCGTGGCCGGCGACCTACTGTTGTTCGACGTGGCCTCGGGGGACCGCGCCCGCGTCGACACGCCGGGGACGGACATCTCGTGGACGTCGTGGCGTCCAGATGGCCGTCTCACGGCGATCGGTCTCAGGGGCATGGACACCGTCGTCTTCGAGGTCGACCGCGACCGGGTAACCGCACGAGAAGCGTGGTCGTCGCCCGACGGCGCCACCGGCTGGTGCCCGACCGGCGAGACGATCGGCCCGGCCGACGGCTTCGTGATGGCTCGATGCTCCTCGACGATGCCTCCCAGCGTGATCCTCGTCGAAGGAGGAGCGTCGCGCGTGCTCGCGGCGACCGAACACGAGGGCTGCGAGCGACTCCGCGAGGCGACCGGCACCGTCCGGCGCCTCGCATGGCCTGCCCCCGATGGACTTGAGATCCAGGGCCTGTGCCACTCACCGACCGGCGCCGGCCCCTTCCCACTGATCCTGTGGGTCCACGGCGGCCCGGTCGGCGCGGTGCAAGACACCTGGCCCTCGGGTCTGCTCGCCATGCTGGTCTCCCGCGGCTACGCGATCCTGCGCCCCAACCCGAGAGGGTCGAGCGGTCGAGGGCGCGCGTTCGCGGACCTGGTCGTGGGCGACATGGGTGGCGACGACGCGCTCGACGATCTCGCGGGAGTGGATCTGCTCGTCGCCGACGGCACCGCCGATCCCGACCGCATCGGCATCATGGGGGGCAGCTACGGCGGCTTCATGGCGTGCTGGCTGCCGGCGATCGACGGCCGCTTCAAGGCCTCGGTGTCGATCTCCCCCGTCACCGACTGGGTCTCCCAGCACTTCACCAGCAGCCTCGCGGCCTGGGACGCGGAGTTCGTCGGCGCCGAGCCCGACGATCCATCCGGCGCATTCGGCGAACGCAGCCCGGTCATGCGGGCCGCCCACGTGAGCACGCCGACCCTGCTCACCGCCGGCATGAAGGACCGGGCCACGCCGCCGGGGCAGGCGATCGAGTTCTGGCAGGCGCTCCGCCTGAGGAACATCGAGAGCGAGGTCGTGCTCTATCCGCAGGAGGGCCACGGCGTCCGGGCCTTCCCCGCGTCGATCGATCTCATGGCGCGCACGGTGGCGTGGTTCGAGCGCCACATGCCGCCCGGTGACCGCTCGGGCTAGGCTGCGCCCATGACGACGCGAGACGACCTCGACGCCCTGAGCACCAAGGAGCTCTACGACCGCTCGATCGAGCGGGCCAAGCACCATCTCGACGTCGGCTTCCTCTGGCGCCTCGTCAAGGCGCTCCCCGTAGCGGAGGAAGTGATCGGCGACGACGAGCGCAGCAAGGTCGACATCGTCCGACCGCTGGCGTTGATCAACGATGTCTCCGACGCGGGCGAGGGCGAGCTGGGCGAGGCCCTGCGCCCGCTCTTCCTCGACTACCTCGCGGAGCACGACGGCTGAACGACCCGCTCGGACGCCCGTCGCCCGCCGTCCCGTTCCGCGAGGCGCTGGGCTTCTGGGTGCGCCTGGGATTCATCAACTTCGGTGGTCCGAGCGGTCAGATCGCCTTGATGCACGAGGAGTTGGTCGAGCGCCGCCGATGGATCGGCGAAGGCCGGTTCCTGCATGCCCTGTCGTTCTGCATGCTCCTTCCCGGGCCCGAGGCCCAGCAGCTCGCGATCTACGTGGGATGGCTCTTGCACAAGGTGCGAGGCGGGCTGGTGGCCGGCGTCTTCTTCGTCCTCCCGAGCTTCTTCCTGATGCTGCTCCTGTCGTGGACATACGCGGTACACGGCGATGTCGACTGGGTCTCCGGCCTGTTCGCCGGCCTGTCCGCGGGAGTGCTCGGGATGGTGGTGGCCGCGCTGTTGCGGATCGGCGGGAAGACCCTGGATGGCGCCGTCGCCGCCTCGATCGCGTTGGTCTCCTTCGTCGCCATCTTCGTGGTGGGCGTTCCGTTCCCCCTCGTCGTCCTGGGCGCGGGCGGGCTCGGGTACGTGCTCGCCGGGCTGCGGCCGGGGGCGATCCACGCGCCCGACGAACTCGTCGACGACGCACCCGACGCGGCGATCGACGACGTGGCGGTCGCGGCACCCCACACCGTGCCCTCGACCGGGCGGGCACTGCGGGTCCTGGCCGTGGGCCTCGTCGTCTGGTGGGCGCCGCTGCTCGCGGTGATCGCCTGGAGGGGATCGGGCGATGTGCTCAGCCAGGAGGCGGTCTTCTTCAGCACGGCGTCCCTCGTGACGTTCGGGGGGGCCTACGCCGTCCTTGCCTATGTGAACCAGGCGGCGGTGTACCGCTTCGGATGGCTCACCCCAGCCGACGTCACGGCGGGACTCGGGCTCGCGGAGTCGACGCCGGGCCCGCTCATCATGGTCGTGCAGTTCGTCGGGTTCCTGGCCGCGTACCGGTTCCACGGCGATCTGTCGCCGACGGTGGCCGGGGTGCTCGGATCGCTCGTGACCGTCTGGGCGACGTTCGCCCCGTGCTTCCTGTGGATCTTCCTCGGCGCCCCGTACATCGAACGGATCCGGGGCAACCGACGATTGGGGGCGGCGCTCGGCGCGATCACCGGTGCGGTGGTCGGCGTGATCGCGAGCCTCGCGCTCACCTTCGGGGTCAGCATCCTGTTTGACGAGGTCCGCTACGCGGAGCCGTTCCGCCTGCCCGTCCCGGTGCCGGTGCCTGGGACGCTGCGGCCCCTTGCGCTGGTGGTGGCGATCGGCGCCTTCGTCGCGATCCGCCGCTTCCGCCTCAACCCCGCTCTCGTGGCCGTGGGATGCGGGGCCGTGGGCCTGGTCTACGCGGTCCTCGTGTAGGGTCCGGCGGATGGAGCGCGCCCTCGCCGACTACCGGTCGGAGTTCCCCGTCCTCGAGCACAAGACCTACCTGATCAGCGCCTCGCTGGGCCCGGTGTCGCACCGATCGCGGACGATGCTCGAGGGATATCTCGACGCCTGGGCCATGAAGGGCGCCCCCGACCACGTCTGGTTCGAGGACATCTACCCCGCGATGGGGGCCCTCAAGCGCTCGTTCTCCGCGCTCGCGGGATGCGACCAGGACGAGGTGGCGATCTCGACCAACGTCTCGATCGCCCTGTCGACGATCGCGTCGTGCCTCGACCTGTCGGGCCCACGCAACAGGGTGATCCTGTCCGAACTGGACTTCCCGACCGACGGTCACGTCTGGATCGCCTGGGCGCGTCGGGAGGGTGCCGAGCTCGTCTGGCTCCGGTCCCCGGACGGCCTCACGATCCCGATCGAGGCCTACGAGGACGCGATCGACGAACGGACGGCGGTCGTGATGGTGAACCGGGTGCTCTACCGCTCGAGCGCCCTCATCGACGCCAAGGCGGTCTGCGCGATCGCCAGGCGGCACGGGGCCCTGTCGTTCCTCGACGACTACCACGGCCTGGGCATCGTCCCCCTCGATCTGCACGACCTCGGCTGCGACCTGTACGTGGGGGGCCTCCTCAAGTGGATGTGCGGCGGCCCGGGGATGGTGTTCCTGTACGCGCGACGCGATCTGCTGCCGACCCTCGAGCCGTCGGTGACCGGCTGGTTCGGCACGAGGGAGCCCTTCTCGTTCGACAACCAGCACCTGGAGTACCACCCGGGCGCGCGGCGGCTCGAGCACGGCACCCCTCCGGCGCCGGTGTTCTTCCTGGCACAGGGGGGGATCGACATCATCTCCGAGGTGGGCGTCGAGCGGATCCGCGAGCGCCAGGGCGAGCTCACCGACCACGTGATCGCCCGCGCCGACGAGGCCGGCCTGGAGGTCCGCACCCCGCGCGAGCGCGACGGGCGGGGCGGCGTCGTCAACGTCGGCGTGGGGCCCGAGGCGGCGACGATCTGCCACTCGCTGCTCGCCCGCGACGTCTGCACCGACTTCCGCGGCGACGGCCTGCGGATCAGCCCGCACTTCTTCAACACCGAGGACGACGTCGACCGCTGTTTCAGCGAGTTGCGCCGGCTCCTCTAGTCTGGTTCAGACTAGCCGGCCGGAGCGGATCACGAGACGCAGATCCTCGAACGCCGCCACATCCCCGAGCGGGCTCTCCCCGAGTCCGATCAGATCGGCCGGCGCGCCGGGCTCGAGCGGCGCGCGGACGAGCGCGTCGGCCACCTCCTCGGTGGCGAGGCCGGCCTCGCGGAGCAGCCGGAGCTCTCCCACGTGGACCCCTGGCGGGATCGGCCCGTTCCCGAGATCGGTGCCGTACACCGTGCGCCCTCCGGCGGCGTGGAATCGGCGCAGGTTGTCGAGCGCGACCTCGAGTTCGGGCGTCCTCGCCCCGTGCGAATGGATGTCGAGCGTCGAGACGATCCGCATCCGGGCGGCCACCATCTCGATCACGTCGTCGGTGAGGCGCTCGGTCCAGGGCGTGTGCGCCAGCTCGTCGACCCCCGCGCCGAGGGCGCGCTCCACCTCGCCGACCCCCTGGGCGTGCGCGGTGACCGGGATGCTCAGCTCACGAGCCGCGTCGCAGATCGCGGCCAGTTCCCCGTCGCCCGGCGTGGGACCCGCGTCGGAGTTCAGGTTGACCTTGATCGCGGCCGCGCCCTGGCCCGCGAGGTTGCGGACCGCGGCCGCCGCCTGGTCTGGACCCTCGACGACGAGACCGCATCCGGCCGGCGCCCAGTCCGCGTGCAGGGGATACCCACTCACTACGGTGAGCATCGGCCCGGCGGCCGCGATCAGCGGGCCGTCGAAGCCCGGCAGCTCCGAGGCCTCCGCCAGGGGGAAGATCGCCTCCGCGGGCCAGGCGAGGTCGCGGACCGCCGTCACGCCGCCGCGGAGGATCGCCGCCGGGTCGCCGAGTCCGACGTGAACGTGGCGGTCCGCGCCGGACGGCATCAGGAAGGCGTCGACCTCGACGATCTCGGCGAGGTCGGACGCCGCCTCACGGGGACCGACCGACTCGATGAAGGGGCCCCGGCACACGACCTGTCCGTCGTCGATCACCATGCCAGGCCCGGCCCAGACGATCGGCGCGCGCACGACGAGGGTAGGCATCGCCGCACTGTATCGAGCCGCCCGAGGCGGCGCGTCGATCAGGCCACGCCGGCCTCGCGGAGGGCCTTCAGTTCCCTGCGGAGGTCGTGGACCTCGTCGCGCAGTCGGGCGGCGTACTCGAACCGCAGGTCCTTGGCCGCCTGATGCATCTCGTCCTCGAGGCTGGCGATGAGCCGCTCGAGTTCGTCGGTCGGCATCTCGGGGCGAGACGCCTTTGCTCGGCGCTCCTTCCTCGGGACCGTCTCGGCGTCCTCGCCCCGCATCGACTGGAGGATGTCGGTGATCTTGCGCCGGACCGTCTGCGGGTCGATCCCGTGCTCCTCGTTGTAGGCGAGCTGGATCTGGCGGCGCCGCTGGGTCTCGCCGATCGCCGCCTTCATCGAGTCGGTGACCTCGTCGGCGTACATCAGCACCGTGCCGTCGACGTTGCGAGCGGCGCGTCCGATCGTCTGGACGAGCGAGGTCTCCGAGCGCAGGAACCCCTCCTTGTCGGCGTCGAGGATCGCGACGAGGGAGACCTCGGGGAGGTCGAGTCCCTCACGCAGCAGGTTGATGCCGACGAGGACGTCGAACTCGCCCAGCCGGAGATCGCGCACGATCTCGATGCGCTGGATCGTGTCGACCTCCGAGTGCAGGTACCGCACCCGGATCCCCATCTCGATCAGGTAGTCGGTGAGGTCCTCGGCCATCTTCTTCGTGAGGGTGGTCACCAGCACCCGCTGGTCCCGACTCGGCGCGAATGCGGATCTCCTCGATCAGGTCGTCGACCTGCCCCTTCGTCGGTCGGATCTGCACCTCGGGGTCGACCAGACCGGTCGGTCGCACGATCTGCTCGACGACCGCGTCGGACGCGCCTCATCTCGTAGTCGCTCGGCGTCGCCGACATGAACACGACCTGGTGGACCCGCTCGTTGAACTCCTCGAAGCGCAGCGGCCGGTTGTCGATCGCGCTCGGCAGCCGGAACCCGTGCTCGACCAGCGTCGCTCTTGCGCGACAGGTCGCCCTCGTACATCCCGTCGCAGCTGTCCGCACCGTCACGTGGGACTCGTCGATCACCACCAGGTAGTCGTCGGGGAAGTAGTCGAGCAGGGTGTACGGGGCGCTGCCGGCGCTCGCGGCCGTCGATGTGGCGCGAGTAGTTCTCGATCCCGCTGCAGAACCCGACCTCGCGCATCATCTCGAGGTCGTAGTTCGTGCGCATCCGCAGGCGCTCAGCCTCCAGGAGCTTGCCCTGGCCCTCGAGGGTGGCCAGGCGCTCTGCCAGCTCCTCCTCGATCGTGACGAGCGCACGCTTCATGCGCTCCTCGCGCGGCCACGTAGTGCGAGGCGGGGAAGATCGTGAGGTCGACGACGTCGCCGTCGATGACCTCGCCCGTGAGCGGGGTCGAACCGCGCTGATCTTCTCGACCGTGTCGCCCCACCACTCGATCCGGATAGCCGGCTGCTCGTACGGGGGGAACACCTCGAGGGTGTCGCCCTGCACCCGGAACGTGCCGCGCGCGCGGCTCACGTTGTTGCGCTGGTACTGGATGTCGACGAGTCGCTGCATCGCGAACTCCAGCGGGATGTCGGTGCCCTTGTACGGGCGCAGGATCTGGCCCTCGTACTCCTCGGGTGAGCCGAGTCCGTAGATGCAGGACACGCTCGCGACGATCAGCACGTCGCGACGCGCCGAGCAGCGCCGCCGTGGCCGAGTGCCGCAGGCGCTCGATCTCGTCGTTGACCGAGCTGTCCTTCTCGATGTAGGTGTCGGTCGGTCGGGATGTAGGCCTCGGGCTGGTAGTAGTCGTAGTAGCTGACGAAGTACTCGACCGCGTTGTCGGGGAAGACCTCACGGAACTCGTTGGCGAGCTGAGCGCCGCAGCGACTTGTTCGGCGCGATCACCAGGGTGGGCCGCTGCAGCTGCTCGACCATGTGCGCGATCGTGAAGGTCTTGCCCGGTACCCGTGGCGCCGAGCAGTGTGACGTGGTCGGTCGCCTCTGCCGACCGCGGCGGTGAGCTCCTCGATCGCCGCCGGCTGATCGCCGGCGGGCCGGAACTCGGACGCGATGCGGAACGGTTGCATCGCGCCAGTCTAGGTGTGACGGCCGACACACACGGACGCCGGCTACAGGCGGCCGGCGTCGACGATCCGCTGGAGGAATCGGCGCGTCCGTTCCTCGTGTGGATCGCCGAACAACTGCTGGGGCGGGCCCTCTTCGAGGATCACGCCGTCGTCCAGGAAGCACACCCGCGACGCGATGTCGCGGGCGAACCCCATCTCGTGGGTGGCGATCAGCATCGTCATCCCGCCGGTCGCCAGCTCGCGGATCACGTCGAGCACCTCGGCGACCAACTCCGGATCCAGCGCGCTCGTGACCTCGTCCAGCAGCATGATGTCGGGGTGCATCGCCAGCGCCCTGGCGATGGCCACTCGCTGCTGCTGCCCCCCGGACAGCCGATCGGGGTACTCGTCGGCCTTGTCGGCGAGTCCGAAGCGTTCGAGCAGGGCGCGCGCGTCGCGTTCGGCCTCGCCCCGGGCGGTCTTGAGCACTCGCACGGGCGCCAGCGTGACGTTGCGCAGCACCGTCATGTGTGGGAACAGGTTGAATGCCTGGAAGACGATCCCGACATGGCGACGGACCTCGTCGACATCCACGCCGCGGGCCGTGACGTCGGTGCCATGCAGGACGATCCGCCCGGCGTCGATCTGTTCGAGCACGTTCACGCAGCGCAGGAGCGTCGACTTGCCCGAGCCCGACGCTCCGATCAGGCAGATCACCTCGTGTTCGGCCACCTCGAGATCGACGCCGCGGAGCACCTCGAGGTCGTCGAACCGCTTGTGGATCCCCTGGATCGAGATGGCCGTGCTCACACGATCGCCCCGCTCTCGCGGCGCCTGCGTTGACGAGCGAGCAGGTAGTCGACGAACCGCGTCAGCGGGATCGTGACCAGCAGGAAGAGCAGGGCCGCCGCGAGGAACGGCGTGAAGTTGAAGTCCGCCGACACGATGATCTGGGTCTGCTTGAGCGCCTCGGGAACCACGACCACGACCGAGACCAGCGCCGTGTCCTTCTGAAGGCCGATGAAGTCGTTGAGCAGCGGAGGGATGACGCGGCGGACCGCCTGGGGCGCCACCACGTGTCGAAGCGTCTGCCCGCGTGACAGGCCGAGCGATCGAGACGCCGCCGACTGGCTCGGATGCACCGACTCGATCCCCGCTCGATACACCTCGGCGACGTAGGCCGAGTAGCTCAAGATGAGCGCGATGACGGCCCAGAAGGTCGCGGAGTTCGGAACCCCGGGCAGCTGCAGGCTCGGCACCCCGAAGCCCAGGAGGTAGATCACCAAGATCGTCGGCACTCCACGGAACACATCCGTGTAGACGATCGCGAAGAGCCGGAACGGGAAGAACACCGGGCCCGGCAGGCCACGAAGGATCGCGAGGACGAGCGCCCACACGAGGATGAAGGCCTCAGCGATCATGAAGTACTCGATGTTTCGGATGAACTTGGCGGCGATCTCGGGCAGCGACTCGACGAAGACGTCCCAGTTGAAGAACGCTTCCTTGACCTCGGGCCAATTGGGCGAACGGACGATGGCGGCGGCGACGAGGGCCACCACGATGACCGTGCTGACGACCGCGATGGCGACGCCCGTCGCGCCGTCTGCATGGAGCCCGGACGCGATCTTGGAACGACGCCCCGCCGTGCCCTGCGGGTCGGCCGGCTCCCCGTTCATCGCCCCCGGCCGCGGCGGCTAGCCGAAGACCGGGACCTCACCGACGTTGGTCTTCTGCGAGAGCCACTTCTCCTGGATCGCTGCCAGCGTCCCATCGTCGGTCATCTCGGCGAGCGCCAGGTTCACGCACTCCACGAGCGGGTTGTCCGTGACGAACGTCATCCCGAAGTACTCCCCGGCCGCGGCGGTCGGGAACTGGGCCACCACGGTGCTGTTCTTGGCCTCTTGCACGAACGGGTCGGCCAGATACAGGGCCGTGGGGAGGTCGACGACGATCCCGTCCACCTGGCCGGCGTTGAGGGCCGCCACGGTGTCGGACAGCGTGTTGTAAGCGCCGGGCTCGCTGGTCGGCTGGATCACGTCGACGATGAAGTCGTAGCTCGTGGTCCCGATCGGGGCGGCCAGCACGTAGTCCTTCAGGTCGTCGATGCTCGTCGCGGAGGCGATGGGAGTGTCCTTGTCGACCACGACGGCCTGGTTCACGTCGTAGTAGCTGTCGCTGAAGGCCACCGCGTTCGCGCGCTTCTCGGAGTACGAGATCTGCTCGATCGCGAAGTCGTAGTCCTTGTCGCCGGGCTTGTAGGTCTGGTTGAAGGGAGCAACGACCCAGGTGACGTCGGTCTCGGCGAAGCCCATCCGGGCCGCAACCTCGTACGCCACCGCGCTCTCGAGGCCCTTGCCGTTGTTCGGGTCGTTGAACTCCCACTCGGAATCGCTCCCTCCCTGGAAGTACGGGGGGAACGCCGGGTTGTCCGTGCCGACCGTGAGGCCCGTGCCGACGAGGGACGCCGAGTTCGCGGCCGCGCAGTCGGCCGCGGTAGCGGGGGCGGCCGACCCGGACGCACTGGGACCCGTGGACGTCGAGCCGGCCGGCGTGCTGCTTTCCTCGCTCGAGCACGCCGCCACAACGAGAGCGAGCGTCGCCAACATCAGGATCAACCTACGCATCTGTTACGACCCCCTCGTACGGATCCAATCGGAGCCGGCGGCGACTCCCACCGGTACCGCGGGAGCCTAGCAGAGGCCCCCTACTTGCGGGGCTCCCAGGAGAAGAAGCGCGCCGCGATGAGCAGTCCCGCGATCCCCCACGCCGCCACGAAGATCACGTCGCTCCATCGGAACGGCGTGCCCAGGAACGCGGCGTTCATCGCGTCGAGGAAGTGCCTGATGGGGAACAGCCTGCCCACGGTATCGATCCATGCGGGCGTGGAGTCGGTGACGGGGATGAACACGCCCGAGAAGAACAGGAGCGGGAGGATCGAGGCGTTCACGATCGCCGGCGCCGCATCCGCGTTGGGGATCGCGGGCGTGATCGCGAGCCCCATCGCGGCGAAACTGGCGGCCCCGATCACGAGCGTGACGCCGAACTGAGCCAGCGAGAAGCCGCCGGGAAGCTGGATCTCGTAGAACAGGCGCCCGAAGGCGGCGACGATCACCACCAGGATCACCGCGATCGCCACGGCATGGATGACCCGCGCCAACACGTACGACCACGCGGGCAGTGGCGTGCCGTGGATCCGCTTCAGCACGCCCGTATCGCGGGCGAACGTCACGCTGAGAGCGATGTTCGTGTAGCACGCGGTGATCACCGAGAACGCGGCGATGCCCGGCACGTAGAGCGTCGCGACCGAGAACGACCGGCCCGCCAGCTCTGTCGTTCCCCCCCGAACAGCGACGTGAAGATCACGAGGAACATCAGCGGGAACGCGAACGTGAAGAACGCCGCCGCCGGGTTCCGCCAGAAGGCCTTGTTCGTGTAGCGGACCTGACGCAGCGCGAGGGTGATCTGGCTCACTCCGCCTCGCCGTCCTCTGCGGTGATCTCGAGGTACACATCCTCGAGCGAGGGGCGCGTCACCGCGAGACCGTCGAGCTCGAGGCCCCGCTCCAGCGCCCACCCCGTGAGCCGGTGCAGCGGCTCGGTCGGATCGGCGACCGCGATCTCCCAGATCCCGTGACCCGTGTCGACCTGCCCCAGATCGGGTGGGGCGACGTTCTCGGGCAGGGCGAAGGTGATGCGAGCCAGCATCCGATCGCGACCGGCCAGGGTCGACGGCGGACCCTGCGCCACGATCTCGCCGCCCGCGATCACCGCGACGCGGTCGGCGAGGTACTGCGCTTCGTCCATGAAGTGTGTCGTGAGGAACACCGTCTTCCCGATCGCCACGAGGTTCCTCACGATCTCCCACGCGTTGCGTCGGGCGCTCGGATCGAATCCCGTCGTGGGCTCGTCGAGGAAGAGCAACTCGGGGTCGCCCGCGAGCGCCACCGCCACGTCGAGCCGACGCTGCTGGCCACCGGACAGCTTCTTCACGCGCGTGTCGCGTTTCTCGGCGAGCCCGACGAGATCGATCACCTCACCCGCATCCCTCGGCGCCGGATAGAAGTCTGCGTACTGCCGAACGGTCTCGCCGACCGTCAAGAAGTCGTCGACCCCCGTCGACTGGAGCACGATGCCGATCCTGCTTCGAAGCTCGATGCTCCGCAGCGCCGGGTCCCGCCCAGGACGTCCACGTCGCCCGCATCGCGGCTCCGATAGCCCTCCAGTATCTCGACGGTCGTCGTCTTGCCCGCCCCGTTCGGGCCGAGCAAGGCGAACACCTCACCGCGGTCGACATGCAGGTCGATGCCGCGCACGGCCTCGACGTCGCCATAGGATTTGCGGAGCCCCTCCACCTGGATGACGCGATCGGTCACGCCATCGAACCTATCAACCGACGCCGTACCCGACGGCGGTGTCGACGGCGTTGCGCAGCGGCTCTCCGCGCGCGAACCTGGCGGCGTTGTCCACGAAGATCGAGACCACCTCGTCCTCCCATCCTGCGACGTCGCCGCACATGTGAGGCGACAGGAGGACGTTGCGCATGCTCCACAACGGGTTGTCGGACGGGAGCGGTTCCACGTCGAACACGTCGAGCGCCGCTCCCGCGATCGTCCCGCGACGGAGGGACTCGACCAGCGCATCCTCGTCCACGGTGGCCCCTCGGCCGACGTTGATGAACCGCGCCCGGGCCGGCATGGCGGCGAACCGGGCGGCGTCGAACAGTCGCCGGGTTCGATCCGTCGCAGGAAGCGCATCCAACACCCAGTCCGCCGAGGCAAGCATCGCATCGAAAGCGCCGAGATCCGAGGTGTCCACGACCGTGCCGAACTGGTCGTCACCGCGGGCGGTGCTGCCCGCCGCGGATACCTGCATCCCCAGCCCATGTGCGCGGCGCGCGACGGCGCGGCCGATCGGGCCGGGTCCCACGACAACGAGCCGCGTCCCCTCGAGGCGTTCGGTCTCCCGAGGAGCCCATTCGCCGAGGAGTTGTGCGTCCCGCTGCTCGAGGATCCGCGTGGCGAACGCCAGCATCACGCCGGTCACCCACTCCGCGATCGGCTCCTCGAACACGCCTCGCGAATTCGTGACCTCCACTCCGCCCTCCAGCAGAGAAGGGAACAGCAGACCATCGACGCCGTCGGATGCCGACTGCACCCATCGGAGGCGGTTGGCGTGCGGCCAGGCGTCCTCGAGCCACCGTCGTTCGGCTCGCCAGAAGAACAGGCCATCGGCGATGACCAGCAGGTCAGTCAGCACACGCCCGTCCACGGCGAACCTGAGATCGACATGGGCTCCGGCCGCCTCGATGCCGGGCGGCGGGTCCTCCTCCGATGCGCCCAGCACGACCACGACCGGACGGGAGGTCACAGCGGACGGCGCCCCGAGAATCCGGACTGTTCCTCGTGGAAGAAGGCGACGTCGTCCTCGCCGAGCCGCCAGCACAGGTACACGGTGCGGCCCTCGCGCTCGGCCGGGAAGTCCACGAGGCCGGTCTCCGGATCGCGCAGCAAGATCCCGCGGTCGGCCAGCTCGGTGACGTCGGCCTTCAGGGAGGCCTGAGCCCGGAACCAGGCGGGCTCGGCCACGCCGCCACCGTCGACGGCGACGGCCTCGGAGATCCGTCGGCTCGCGTCGATCAGCTCCTGCCGCGCCTGCCGAACGCGCGGGAGGGTCGCGCGCAGGTACTCGAGCTCCGCGTTGGCCTCGTCGGCGGTGAAGGTGCGTTCGGTCACAGCCCGAGGACCCCCGGGAGCTCCGCGAGATCGGTGATCCGTACGCCTCGGTGATCGGGATGGCGCTCCCGCCGATCGATCAGGACGGCGTGCATGCCCAGGGCCAGCGGCGGATCGACGTCGAACTCGGGGTTGTCGCCGACATAGACGGAGCCGGCCGCGTCGACCCCGGCCCGCGACATCGCGAGTTCGAAGATCCGCGGATCCGGCTTCTCCACGCCCTCGACCCCACTGATCACCCGCACGGAGAACCGCTCCCGAACACCCAGTGACCCCAGGAGATCGTCCAGCCAGGCCTCGAAGTTCGACACGAGCCCGATCGACAGCCCCGCGGCTTCCAGGCGGCCGAGCACCGGCGGGACGTCGTCGAACAAGGCGTAGTTGGTCAGGTCGGTGAACGCGTCGAAGAGCGTGTCGCGCAGGCCGTCGGCTCCGGGCAGGCCCAGCTCCTCGAGCATCCGCTCGTAGACCGACAGCCAGAACGCCCGCGACCGCTCCGGGCTGGTCGTCCATAGGAGTCCCTCCCGCGCTGCCTCGCTGAATCGATCGGTCACGGCCGCGGAGGCCGCGATCACGTCCGCCGGCTCCCGCCGGTGCCCCTCGCGGGTCACGACGTCCGCGAACAGCTGGGGGAAGGTCGGGGCCGGATGGACCAACGTTTCTCCGGCATCGAAGAAGACCGCCCGATAGCTCACGCCATCGATGATATCGGCGTCATGAGCCCGCTTCGGCCAGATCCGTCCATAGGCGGCCCACCTGGCGCTCCAGCTCGTCCAGGGATCCCTCGTTGTCCAGCACGAAGTTGGCCACGGCCGCCTTGCCCTCCAGGGAGGCCTGCGCCGACATCCGCGCCTCGACATCTGAGGGATCCATCCCCCGCTCCGCGAGCCGAGCCAACCGGGTCCGAGGAGTGGCGGTCACCACGACGACGACGTGCATGTCCCGATGGGCGCCGGTCTCGACGAGGAGTGGCGAGTCGATCACGACGACGTCGTCCGTGGTCACGTGTGCGGCGACGCCTTCTGCGATCCTGCTGCTCACCAGCGGATGCACGATCGACTCGAGCTGCGCACGGAGGTCCGGGTCAGCGAACACCTTCGACGCGATGGCGGCACGGTCGAGCCCGCCGTCGCTCAGCCACGATGTCGGGGCCGAATAGGCGAACCACGGCCTCGAACCCGGGCGTATCCGGGCTCCACGACCTGCCTCGCGATCGAGTCGGCGTCGATCACGATCGCCCCGCGCTCGGAGAGCATCCTCGCGACCGTGGACTTGCCCGCCCCGATCCCCCCGTCAGTCCGACGAGACGCATCGTGAGGTGTGGCAGGCGCCGGGCTCCGCGCGGGAGTCCGGCGCCGTGCCGTCCGATCAGTCCGAGCGGCCCTCGCGCCGCTTCAGATCCTCGAGGATCGCCTCGAGCGAGACCTCCTCGTCACCGCCGGACTCTTCCTCGGATGCCTCGGACGTGGGAATTCCCTCCCCTTCCGACGCGTCGGCATCAGGCTCCGGCTCGCCGGCGGCCTCGACTTCGATGTCCGCCTCGACTTCGTCGGCCGCCGGCTCGGGCTCCGGCTGAGCCGCTTCGGGCTCCGCGACCTCGGGCTCCGCGACCTCGGGCTCCGCGACCTCGGGGGCCGCAACCTCGGCAGCGGCCTCCGGCTCGGGCTCGGGCTCGGGCTCGGCCACCGGCACCGCGGCGGCGGCCTCCTCGGCTGCCTCTGGAGCCTCGGCCTCCACGACAGCCGGGGGCTCGAGCGCCTGGCCGTCTCCCACTGACTCCTCCGCCTCGGCGACCGCGGCCAGGATGTCGTCGGGGATCTGGATCGTCGACACCATCTCGGGCTGCGGCTCGCCGGGGCTCGGGCTCGGCCTTGATCTCGGGCTCGCGCTTCGGCGCTGCCGTCACCTGTCGCATCGACAGGCTCACTCGGCGCCGAGACACGTCGACGTCGATCACCTTGACCTGCACCTCGTCGCCGACCGACAACACCGACTCGGGCGTGTCGACATGCTCGTGGGAGATCTCGGAGATGTGCACCAGCCCCTCGATGCCGGGCGCGACACGCACGAACGCCCCGAACGGCACCAGCTTGGTGACCTCGCCCTGGATGATCGAGCCCGCCGTGGACGTGCGCTCGAACTCCTTCCAGGGGTCCTCCTGGGTCGCCTTGAGCGACAGCGACACGCGCTCGCGCTCGAGGTCGACGTCGAGCACCTCGACCTCGACCTCCTGGCCGACGGTCACGACCTCGCCGGGATGGTCGACGTGCCTCCAGCTCAGCTCGGACACGTGGACGAGCCCGTCGACGCCACCGAGGTCGACGAACGCGCCGAAGTTCACGATCGAGCTGACCGTGCCCTTGCGGCGCTCGCCCTTCTGCAGGCCCTCGAGGAACTTCTTGCGGCCCTCGCTCTGCGACTCCTCGAGGAAGGCGCGGCGCGATAGGACCACGTTGTTGCGATTGCGGTCGAGCTCGATGATCTTCGCTTCGAGCTCGGTGCCGACGAACGGGTGCAGGTCGCGGACCCGACGCAGGTCGACGAGCGATGCGGGCAGGAACCCTCGAAGACCGATGTCGAGGATCAGGCCACCCTTGACGACCTCGATCACCGGCCCCTTGATCGTCTCGCCCGACTTCATGACCTCCTCGATCCGGCCCCAGGCGCGCTCGTACTGCGCGCGCTTCTTGGACAGGATCAGCCGACCCTCCTTGTCCTCCTTCTGCAGGACCAGGGCCTCGATATGGTCGCCGACCTTGACGACCTCGTTGGGGTCGACGTCGTGGCGGATCGACAGCTCCTTGGAAGGGATCACTCCTTCGGACTTGTAGCCGATGTCGAGCAGGACCTCGTCACGGTCGATCTTGACGACGTCGCCTTCGACGATGTCGCCGTCGTTGAAGTCGCGGAACGACGCCTCGAGGGCTTCGATCAGCTCTTCGGGTGTCAGGTCGCGCTCGGGAGTCGGCGCCGTGGCCGTCGCCGTTGCAGGCTCCTCGGCCGGTATCGCTTCCACCGTAGGCTCCTGCGTCGGCGGTGCGTCGGGTGCCGGCACCTCGGCCGCAACGGCCTCGGCGGGCGCCTCGGTGGTGGCCTCGTTCTCGGCCGTCTCCGTGACGGCCTCGGTCTCGCTCTCACTCATGGCGGTGGTTCTCCTCGCTGGTGCGCGGGGCTCACCGACTCGCGGGGTTTGGATTTGCGAGCGGCACAGGAGCCCTGCGACCACCGGCGATGGTAGGTGACCAGCGGAAACGCCGTCAACGCTCGGGTCAGTGGCCCTCGGGCGCGGCCTCGGCCCAGTTCGGGCCCCACCCGACGTCGGCGCGTAGCGGCACATCGAGCGGGAACGCGTGCTCCATCCGCTCGGCGACGACCGCCGCCGCGTCCTCGACCGAGTCGCGGGGCAACTCGAAGACGAGCTCGTCGTGGACGGTCAGCAGCATGTGGCACCCGAGCTCGGGGCGCTCCCCGAGCGCCTGGTCGACCGCGATCATCGCCACCTTGAACACGTCGCTCGCGCTGCCCTGGATCGGTGCGTTGAGTGCCTGCCGGCGGCCGAGATCGCGGACCCTCGGATTGGCCGCACCCAGCTCGGGGACGTACCGGCGGCGTCCCAGCAGTCGTCTCGGTGTACCCCTCGATCGTGGCCCGGCCGACCTGGGCGTCGAGATAGTCCTTGATCGAGGGGAATCCCGAGAAGTAGCCGTCCATGATCTCCTGGGCCTCGTCCGGCGCGATATCGAGACGTGTGGCGAGCCCCCACGCGTTCATGCCGTAGGCCAGTCCGTAGTTGACGATCTTGGCTCGACGGCGCGACTCCGGATCCACCGCATCCAGTGGCAGCCCGAAGACGGCCGCAGCCGTGGCCGTATGGATGTCCTGTCCCGCCTCGAACGCCGCGCGGAGACCGGCGTCGCCCGACAGATGGGCGAGGACGCGGAGCTCGATCTGCGAGTAGTCGACCGTCAGCAGCACCTGCTCGTCATCGCCGGGGACGAACGCGTGACGGATCTGGCGGCCGAGCTCGGTGCGCACCGGGATGTTCTGCAGGTTGGGGTTCGAAGAGGACAACCGGCCCGTCGCCGCGACGGCCTGGTTGAACGTCGTGTGGATCCGGCCGTCCCGGGGATCGATCAGGCGCGGGAGCGCGTCGAGATAGGTCGAGTTGAGCTTGTCGAGTTCGCGCCACGACAGCAACGACTCGACGATCGGGTGCTGGTCGCGCAGCTTCTCGAGAACGCTCGCATCGGTCGACAGCTCGCCCTTCGGGGTCTTCTTGCCCGGCTGCAGCCCGAGCTGGTCGTACAGGATCCGGCGGAGCTGCGGCGGTGAGTTGAGGTTGAACTCCTCGCCCGCCGCCTCGTAGATCGATGCCTTCAGCATCGTCATGCGTTCGCGTACCGACTCTCCCATCCCCGCGAGGTAGTCCACGTCGAGCCGAACGCCTCGAGCCTCCATGCGAGCCAGGACGGACGAAAGGGGCATCTCGACGTCGTGGAGCAGCCCCTTGAGTCCCTGCTCGTCGATGCGCTCGGAGAGCACCGGGACAAGCAGCGCGACGGCGGCCGCCTCGGCCGCGGTGGTCCGCCACGGCGCCTCGGTGAACAGCTGGCCCTCGGTCTCCTCGTCCGCCCTCCCCACGACGTCGGTGCCGAGGTGGGACTCGCACAGGCCCCCGAGCTCGTAGTCACCCGCCGCCGGATCGAGGAGGTATCCGGCGAGCATCGTGTCGAAGGCCACTCCCGATACCGGTTCGCCCTCGGCCAGGGTGGCCCGCTCGAGCGTCTTCGCGTCGTGGGTCCACTTGGACACCGACGGGTCGCCGAGGAGGTCCGCGAGCTCCCTGGTGCCGGTCACGGTGGCGAAGACCGCACGGACGCCGTCGGAGGACAGCGACACCCCTCGGGCTCGGCCGTCCTCGATCATCAGCCGCACGGCCACCGGCAGGCCCGAGGACCACGAGGCAACCAGGTCGGCGACCCGCAGCTCCTCGAGGTCGAGTTCGGCCACCTCGACCGATGCCGGGCTCGAGTGCCCGACGGCCTGCAGCCGATCGAACAGCGACCGGAACTCCAACGAGACGAACAGCTGGCGGACCTCCTCGGGATCCCAGGTGCCCATCACGCAGTCCTCGGGACCGATGTCAAGCTCCACGTCGGTCACGATCCGGGCCAGGTCCTTGTTGAGGGCGAGCCGATCGACCGACTCGCTCACACGCTCCTTCTGCTTGCCCCGCAGCTCGTCGACGCGGGTCACCAACTCCTCGACCGAGCCGAACTCGTTCACGAGCTTGGCGGCCGTCTTGTCTCCGACGCCGGGCACGCCGGGGATGTTGTCGGACGTGTCGCCCTTCAGCGCGACGAAGTCGAGGTACTGCGCCGGGGTGATGCCGTATCGCTCGAACACGGCCTCGTCGTCGTAGACGACGATGTCGCTGATCCCTCGACGGTTGAACATCACACGGATCGAGTCGCTGACGAGCTGGAAGAAGTCGCGGTCGGCCGTCACGATGGTCGCCTCGATACCCTGCGTCGCAGCGCGGGTCGCGAGCGTGCCCAGCGCGTCGTCGGCCTCGTGGCCCTCCACCCGGACGATGGGGATCCGCAAGGCGCCCAGCACCTCCTCGATGAGTCCGAGCTGCGGCCGGAAGTCGGCCGGCGTCTCGGCCCGTCCCGCCTTGTACTCGGAGTCCTTCGCGAGGCGGATCGTGGGGGGGCCCATATCGAACGCGACGGCGATCAGATCGGGTCGTTCATCGCCGAGCAGCTTGATCAGCATCGAGGTGAAGCCATACACGGCGTTCGTCACGGTGCCCGAGCTCGTGGCCAGCGTGGGCGGCAGCGCGAAGAACGCCCGGTACGCCAGGGAGTGTCCGTCGAGGAGGAACAGCCGCCGGGGGGTGTCGGGCCTATCGCCCGTGCCTGGTGTCACGGGGCGTATCGTAGTCTCCGCCCATGACGACCGACGTTCGGCACCCTTCCGCCGACTACATCGAGGCTCTCTACGAGCTGGAGGAGGAGGGGTTCCCGCCGGTCCAGGCCGAGATCGCCCGCTGGATGGGCGTGAGCCGGCCGTCGGTATCCGAACACATCAAGCGCCTCGTCGCCGATGGCCTCGTGTCCGCCGAGGGGCGAACGCTCTCGTTCACGCCGACGGGGCGAGCCGAGGCGGTGACGCTCGTGCGCCGCCACCGCCTCGCCGAACACCTGTTGATCGACGTGATCGGGCTCCCCTGGCACCAGGCGCATCAGGAGGCCGAGCGTTGGGAGCGCGTCATCTCGGCCCAGGTCGAGGAGCGCCTGGTCGAGATCCTCGGCGATCCTGGGGCCTGCCCCCACGGCAACCCCATCCCCGGTTCGGCCCATGAGGTGGACGTGTCGTACCTCACCGCCCTCAAGGATGTGCCCGCGGGTGGGAGGGTTCGCCTGCGTCGGTTGACCGAGGACCTCGAGCTCGAGCTCGAGGTGATGCGGTTCCTCGAGGACGTCGGGCTCATGCCCGGCGCGGTGGTCGATGTCGGATCCGTCGGTCCGGACGGATCGATGAGCCTGTCGGTGGCAGAGCGACCGGTCGCCCTGGGCGCCGAGCTCGCCGACAACCTCTGGGTAGAGCCCGCCTGACCCTGGGTCGCTAGTTCGTACCCGAACGAGCTTGACGCGAATCCGACCCTCCCGATAGGATTTCACGGGTCCGAAGGGGAGATGTTCGGAGGATCGAACATCGACGAGAGGGAGGATCTGGGTTGCTGCCAACGTTCGTGATCGGGCTCCGTGAAGGGCTCGAGGCGTCCCTGATCGTCGGCATCATCGCGGCCTTCCTGATCCAGCGCGGATCCCGTGACGCCCTTCGGCCAATGTGGCTCGGCGTCGGGGTGGCCGTCGCGTTGTGTCTCGCCGTCGCGATCGTCCTTCAGGTCCTTGGCAACTCGCTCCCGTTGAAGCAGCGAGCGATCCTCGAGGGAACCCTTGCGCTCGTGGCGGTGGCCGGGGTCACCTACATGATCGTGTGGATGCGTCGCCACGCGCACGAGCTGAAGGGTCATCTCGAGGCGAGCGCGGCCGATGCCCTCATCGCGGGGTCGACCCTCGCGCTCGTCGGGATGGCCTTCTTCGCGGTCCTCCGCGAGGGACTCGAGACCGCCGTGTTCCTGCTCGCGGCCTTCCAGAATTCGACGAACCCGCTCGCGGCCGGCCTCGGCGCGCTGACCGGCGTCGCGCGTGGCGATCGTGATGGGATACGGGATCTACCGCGGCGGGGTGAGGATCAACCTGTCCCGGTTCTTCAAGGTCACGGGCTTCGTCCTCGTCCTCGTCGCCGCCGGCCTGGTCGCGTATGCGGTCCACGAGTTCGCCGAGGCCGGTCTCATCACGGCCTTCCAGACGCCGGCGTTCGACATCTCGTGGCTCGTCGCCCCGGGGTCGGTTCGAGCCTCCCTGATGACGGGGATGCTGGGCCTGCAGCCCGTCCCCACCGTCGCCGAGGTGCTCGTCTGGCTCGCGTATGCGATCCCGATGGCGACCTATGTCGTGTGGCCCAGGCGCCGTCAACCCCAGCCCCGCCCGGCGGCGACGACGACCGCGCGCACGACGGTCGCCTGAGTTCGATCCAGACCCTACCGACCAGTCAGGAGGACTCCCGATATGCCACACGTCCGAAGGATCGCCTGGGCCGGCGTGGCCGGGCTCATGCTCCTCGCCGCCGCCTGCACCTCGAGCGGAGAGGGCGTCACCGTGGAGGTGGAGATGAGCGACTGGGAGATGTCGGTCGCTCCCGAGTCCGTCCCTTCCGGCACCATCACGTTCGAGGCGTCGAACGCCGGGCCGACCACGCACGAGTTCGAGATCTTCTCCGGTGCGGAGCAGGTGGATCCCGCGGCGCTCCCCGTCAGCGATAACGTCGCCGACACGGCCGGGCTCACGCTGGTCGATGAGGTCGAGGACGTGACGGCCGGCGCCACGGCATCCCTGACGGCCACGCTCGAGCCCGGCACGTATGCGATCGTCTGCAACCTTCCCAAGCACTACGCGCAGGGGATGGTCGCCACGCTTGTGGTCGAGTAGGCCTCGGCGTCGGGCCGCGCCGAGTTGACAGCCCTCAACCTCCCGTTTAGTGTCCCCTTCGGTCCTTACGGACCACAGCTTGGCGGGCCGCGATGCTCGACAGGGTGCGCTCACGTATGGGGAAGGCGTGAGCGGATCCGAGGGGTGTCGCGGCCCGTCATCTGTCCTCCCCCCGTCGCATGCCTCCCGACCACAACCACCGCTTGAGGGTTGGCGGCGTCGCAGCGACAACCCTGAAGTACGGGTGGAGGCTGCAGGTGCGGCGTGTCAGATGACGGCGTCGAGGAACTTGCGGGTCTCGGGCTGCCGGGTGTTGTCGAACAGCTCCTCGGGCGTCCCCTGTTCGAGGATGATGCCCTCGTGGAAGAAGCACAGGCGGTTGGCGACCTCGCGCGCGAAGCCCATCTCGTGGGTGACGACCATCATCGTCATGTGCATGTCGGTGGCGAGCGACTTCATCACCGCCAGCACCTCCCCGATCAGCTCGGGATCTAGGGCCGACGTCGGCTCATCGAACAGCATGACCTCGGGCTCCATCGCCAGCGCCCGGGCGATCGCCACCCGCTGCTGCTGCCCACCCGACAGCCGGATCGGGTACTCGTCAGCCTTGTCGGCCAGGCCTACCTTGGCGAGGATCTCGAGGCCGAGCGTCCGCGCGTCCTTGCCGTCGACGCCTTTGACGATCGTGGGCCCCACCATGACGTTCTGGATCGTCGTCATGTGCGGGAACAGGTTGAACTGCTGGAAGACCATCCCGGCCTTGATGCGAAGCTGACGGATCTGCTCCCGCTTGCCCTTCGTGCGGTGGCCGCCCTCCAGCCGCACGCCACCGACCTCGATGACGCCCGAGGTAGGGTCCTCCAGGAAGTTCACGCATCGCAGGAGCGTGCTCTTGCCCGACCCGGATCGGCCGAAGATCACCACGACCTCGCCCTTGTGGACCTCCATGTCGATGCCCCGCAGCACCTCGAGGTCGCCGAAGTACTTGTGGACGTTCTCCACCCGCACGACCGGGTCGCCGCTCGCGCTCATCAGTGCCCCTGCCCTGGCATCTCAGGTCCCGCGACGTCCTCCTCGAACACGGCCGGCACACCGCCGTCACCCCGGCTCGTGCTCACGGTCTTCGTACGTTTCGTGTCCCCCCCGCGCACATAGCCCTTGCTGATGCGCCGCTCGAGGCGAGTCTGGAAGAAGGTGAAGATGGCGGTGAGCGCCCAGTACATCATCGCGGCCAGGATGTAGGCCTCGAGCGGCCGGAACTCCGCCGTCCCCACGAGCTGGGCTCGGCGGAAGATCTCGGCCTGGGTGGCGATGACCCCGATGAAGCTGACCAGGGCGGTGTCCTTCATCATCGCGATGAACTCGTTGCCCGTCGGCGGGATGATCACCCGGAACGCCTGCGGCAGCACGACCCGGCGCATCTTCTGGCGGTACGTCATCCCCAGCGCGTCGGCGGCCTCAGACTGACCGTGGCTGACCGACTGGATCCCGGCCCGGAAGATCTCGGTCATGTAGGCCCCGTAGTTCAGCCCGAGCGCCAGGATGCCGGCCACGAACGGCTCGAGCGTGAGCGCCTCCTTGAGCCCCTTCGGGAGCCCCAGGTTGCCGATCACGACCGGCAAGGCGAACGTGATGAGGAACATCTGCACGATCAGGGGCGTGCCTCGGAAGAACGACGTGTAGAAGCCGGAGACCCCGTACGCGATCGGGTTGGTCGACAACCGGCCCAACGCCCCCAGCAGCGCCAGGATCACGGCCAGCACGATCCCGGCGATCGCGATGATGAGGGTGAACTGGAGCCCGATCAGGATGTAGCGCGCGTTGTTGCGCATGAACTCGGTATCGAACGCGGCGAAGTTGAACGTCGCGCCGATGACGATGAAGATGACGATCCACACGGCGGCGACCTTCAACCGGAAGGGCACGCGGGCGCTGGCCTGGGCCATCCCCTCCATCCGGCCCCGCGGCTTGTGCACGGGGGGCCGGGTCTCCCCGGCCCCCTGCTCGTGCATCGACATGTGACCCCCCGGTCGAGCCGCCTATGCGTTCGAGGCCGACAGGTCGACCCCGTAGGTGGCCATCGACAGCTCGGTGAGCGTGCCGTCGGCGTGCATCTCCTCGATGATCGTCGACACGGCCGCGAGGAGCGACGCCTGATCCAGCTCCGACGACTTGTCGATCGCGACGGAGAGCGGCTCGTAGAAGAGCGGGTCGCCGACGATCGTCAGTTCACGACCCTTCTCGATCGCTGCCTCGAGGGTGGGCAGGCGCCGACGACACGGCGTCGGCCTGTCCCGCCAACGCCGCCTGGATGGCGGTGGAGTCGGTGTCGAACCCCTTGATGACGGGATCGATGATCGGCGACTCGAACGTGTAGCCGGGGATCTCGAGCGTGCCCTGGAGGAAGAAGTCATAGGTGCACCCTGAGCACACGGCGATCGTCTTGCCCGACAACTCCTCGACGGTGGTCACGTCGCTGTCCGCCGGGACGGCGACCGCCGCCGGCGTGAAGTAGTAGGCCGGCGAGAAGTCCAGGACCTCGGCGCGCTCCGTGGTCACCGTCATCGAGCCGACGCTCATGTCCCAACGGCCCTGCCAGTTCCCCGCAGTGACCGCGGTCCACGACGGCGTCTCCCACTGGATCTCGACGCCCAAACGGCTGGCGATCTCGGTGGCCACGTCGATGTCGAAGCCCTCGTATTCACCGGTCTCGGCGTTCAGCGAGGACTGCGGCGGGTAGGCCGGGTCGGTGGACACCTTGATGACGCCGGCGCTGCAGATCTCGGCCAGCAGGTCGCCGGCGGTAGTGTCGGCTGCCTCGCACGCGGTCGCGGGCTCGGTGCCCGTGCTCCCGGTGGCTCCCGTGGCCACCGGCGCGGTGTCGGCCGGGGCACTCGACTCGTCGCTGCACGCCGCCGCGACGAGGGCGAGGGTCGCCATCATCACCAGGAGCGCACGGAACCTGAACTTGCGCATTCGTTCCTCCCTATCCGAGGGCGCGCGGAGTGCCCTCCCGTGGGTCCGACTATAGGACGGGTGGTCCCGGATGAGCAATGCAATACAACCCCGCCACCGAGGCGACCGGGGGTCCCTCAGGGGACGACCAGCCATCGCCGGCCGGCAGATCGGGTCGTCGTGGTGAGCTCGGGAGGCGCCAGGAGCGCGCCGGAGGCATCGAATCGGTACGGTCGCGCGGCTCCGTCCAACTCCGATAACCCCTCCAGGGCAGCCGCGAACGCGGTCCGGTCACCGGCCCCCTGCCGGGCAGCCTCGAGGAAGATCCTGGCGGCGTCCCATCCTTCGGCCGCGTAGATCCCCGGAGGCAGGCCCGTCGCCGACTGATAGGCGTTGACGAACGCCATGGCGCGCTGCCGTGTCGAGGTGGAGACGTCCGCGCAGGGACATACGGCCACGATGCCATCCCCATCGGGAAGCGCCGCTTCGAGCAGCACCGCAGACTTCGATGCATCTGCCACGATGAGCCGAGCCGTCGGTGCGAGCAACGAGCGCGCCTCTTCGGCTCCTTCCGGACCGCCCGTCCACATCAGCGTGTCGCAGGAGGGCGCGACTCCCTCTCGCGCCCCCGGGGTCGATCCGACGATCGCCACCGCCAGCGAGTCGGCGCGTGGCGTGCCGTCGCCCGCGACGCACACCTCGCCCGCCGCCCCGTTCGCGAGCGAGCTCAGCCTCGACACCATCGCGGCATCGTCGCCGACGAGGCCGCGCCACGTCCCGGTCGGCGGCTGCTCCGAGACCTGCGACAGGCTGAGGATCGGCAACCCCGCGTCGGCCAGAACGGATGCGGCATCGGCCGTCATCTCCCAGAAGGGGCCGGCGACCACGGCGACGTAGGACGGGTCATCGGCGACCTCACGCGCCGCGGCGAGCGCCGCGGCCGGGTTCCCCTCGGTATCGATGCCCACGACCTCGATCGGATGATCGAGCTCGAGCGCGGCCTGGGCGAACGCCTCCTCGATCGCCAGGAAGGACGGCGACACCAGGTCGACGTGGTCCTCCACCGAAAGATCCTGGAGGAAGGCCACGCGCAGCTCGGCCCTCGGGAGCTCGGCCGAGCCGCCGACGCAGGCCGACACCGCCACACCGAGAGCGGCCGTGAGCACGATCGGAAGGGTCAGGTTCGGCATCTGTTGGCGGACGGGTCGGCGAATCGCAGCCGGTAGTCTATGAGCTCCGGCCGGGATGGCGGAACTGGCAGACGCGCGGGACTCAAAATCCCGTGGGCTTCGGCCCATGAGGGTTCGACCCCCTCTCCCGGCACCACCTCTGACCTGCGGCGATGCGGGTCGAGCAGGCGGGGGGACCGATCAGCAAACGGTCGGCGCGGACGACGGTTGCCGATGTTGGCGCTCGCCTCTAGGGTCGAGCGATGACGAGCGCGCCGATCATCCTGGTTCCGGGGTTCTGGCTCGGCGCGTGGGCGTGGGACGAGGTCGCCACCTTGTTGCGCGCCGACGGCCACTCCGTGGCCGCGCTGACCCTTCCCGGTCTCGGGTCGGCCGACGCCGACCGTTCCACGATCACGTTGTCCGACCATGTCGAGGCGATCTGCGAGGCGGTCCGGGAGGCGGGTGCGCCCGTCGTGCTCGCCGTGCACAGCGGAACGGGGTTCTCCGGTTACGCGGCGAGTGACCGCGTTCCCGAGTTGATCGCGAGCATGGTCTACGTCGACTCGGCTCCCGGCGTGAGCCCGCTCGACGCCGACTTCGACGCGCTCGAGCGACCGATGTCGCTGGACGAGCTACGGAAGGAGGAGAACCTCGACGGGCTCACGGCCGAGCAGCTCGAGGTCTTCCATCGTCGGGCCGTGCCCGAGCCGGGCGGCGTGCTCCGGGAGACGATCGAGCTCACCAACGACGCCCGGCTCGATATCCCGAGCATGGTGATCGCCACGGGATACTCCTCCGACGACTACAAGGAGGCCGTGAAGGAGGGCTATGCGTGGCTGGCGGGGCTCACCGAACTCCGTGACGTCACCTGGGTCGACCTTCCGACGAGCCACTGGCCGATGTGGTCGCGCCCGCAGGAGCTCGCCGCGATCATCGGTGAGGTCGCGTCGGCTCACGCGTCCGACGCCTAGCCGAGGCGAAACCGGCAGCTAGACGACGTGATGCTCCGACCGGAGCGCGCCATCGGCGAAGCGATCGAGTCCGAGCGACGATACGTCGACGGTGCGCGCGCGGCCCTCGAGGATCATCTCCGCAAGGAGCTTGCCGACGACGGGGGCGTGCTGGAACCCGTGGCCGCTGAACCCGTTGGCCAGCCAGAGTCCCTTCACCGGCGCGGGTCCGATGATGGGATGCCGGTCGGGTGTCATCTCGTACAGGCCGCACCAGGTCGAGGCCACGCCTGCCTCGGCCAGCGGCGGGAAGATGCGGACCGCCGTCGGGAGCACATCTTCGGCCACGAACCGCTCGTCCACCGCGGTCGAGAAGGAGGCTCGCTCGTCGTGGCCGCCCATCCCCATCAACACACCGTCCCCCTCCCGATGGAGGTAGAAGCTGGTGGCCGCGTCGATCACGAGCGTGCGCCGCTTCGGCCGCCCGGGGAAGTCGCCGGTCGTCACCACCATCCTCGGGATGGGCTCCAGAGGAAGGTCCACTCCGGCCGTTGCAGCGAGCGCTCCCGCCCACGGGCCGGCGGCGTTCACCACCGCCGGCGATTCGATCGTTCCGTCGGCGGTCCGTACACCGACGACCCGGTCGTCGTCGACAACGACCCGCTCGACATCGGCGCCGAGCTTGAGCCGGGCGCCCGCCCGCGTCGCCAACGTCGCGTACGCCTGGGTCAGCCCGCCCGGATCGGCGATCCCGTCGTCGGGACAGAACGCGGCGCCCACGAGCCCGTCCTCGGCGATCCCGGGAGCCATCGCCGCGGCGTCCGCCGGCGACAGCTCGCGGGCGTCCACGCCGAGCGATCGTTGCATCTGGGCTGCCTCGTGGAACGACGACCGCGTCGCCTCGTCCCGCAGCAGGAACAGGTATCCGTCCTGCACCACGTCGACCGGCAGACCGTGCTCCTCGGTGAACCCGATGATCATCGGGACACTGGCCAGCGACAGCTCAACGTTGACCCTGCTCGAGAACTGGTGGCGGAACCCTCCGGCACATCGGCCCGTCGATCCGGTTCCCACCGCCTCGGCCCGTTCAAGGAGGACGACGCGCCCCGCGCCCGCGGCGGCGAGGTGGTAAGCCGCGCTGACGCCCACGATCCCGCCCCCCACCACGACGACGTCGGCGGTCGTGCTCACGTCGCATCGACCACGGCACGGGCGACGACCAGGTCCTCGAACGCCATGCCGACGGACTTGAACAGGCTGATATCGTCCACCTCGCGTTCGAGCCGCCCACACACGAGATCCGTGAGCTCCCCAACGACGTGCTCGGGTCCGACGGCCCCCTCGGCGATCGGGATCAGCAGGTCTCCGGCCTCCTCCATCGCCACGCCGCGCGTCTCCACGAACACCAGCGCCCGTCGCACGGTATCCGTGTCCACCTCGCGGGCCTCGGGCGTGTAGGTGCCCACGGCGTTGACGTGGGTGCCCGGCCGGAGCAGGGCGCCCTCGAACAGTGGCGTGGACGAGGTGGTGGTCGTGCACACGATGTCGGCACCGGCGACGTCGTCGGGCACCCCGGGCTCGACGTCGATCCCCGACCCCTGCGCCCGGGCGGCGAAGGCCTGCGCAGACGTGGCGCTGCGCGAGACCACCACGCAGCGCTCGATCGGACGCACCGCGCGCATCGCCTCGAGGTGGGAACGCGCCTGCACGCCCGCGCCGAAGATCACGAGGCTCGAGGCATCCTTCCGCGCCAGGTACCTGGTGGCCAGACCCGACACGGCACCGGTCCGCAGGGCGGTGAGGGCAGCGCCGTCCAGCACGGCCTCGACCGCTTGGGTCGCGGGATCGAACAGCACGTAGGCGGCGGCGATGAGCGGGAGCCCCCGGGCGGGGTTTCCCGGTGTCAGCGTGACGAGCTTGACGCCGCTCCCCATGACGCCCGTCGCCGGCATGACGAGGAGCGAGCCCGACGCGGTCTCGACGTTGCTGCGCAGCGGCCCCGAGCCTGGATCGCCGAGGCGGAAGGCCTCCTCGAGCGCGTCGATGGCCGATCCCATCGGCAACGCGGCGCGCAGAGCCTCCGCATCGACGAGCCGCATCGACTCAGAGCTCACCCAGGTAGGCCTCGCGCATCTGCGGATTCGCCAGCAGGTCGGAGGCAGAGCCTTCCAGCACGACCTCCCCCGTCTGGATCACGTACCCGCGATCGGCGATCCGCAGCGCCATGTTCGCATTCTGCTCGACCACGAAGACCGTTCGTCCGAGCTCACGGATCTTCTTGATGATCTCGAACACCTGCTCGACGAGCACCGGGGCCAGTCCCATCGACGGCTCGTCCATCAGCAGCACCTTCGGGTCGGCCATGAGGGCCCGGCCCATGGCGACCATCTGTTGCTCGCCTCCCGAGAGCGTCCCCGCCTTCTGCTTGAGCCGCTCGGCCACGCGCGGGAAGGTCTCGAGCACCTGCTCGCGGTCGGCCTCGATCCTGTCCTTATCCCTGCGCAGGTAGGCCCCGAGTCGGAGGTTCTCGTCCACCGTCATGTCGCCGAACAACCGGCGGTTCTCGGGCACCATCGACACCCCGCGGCGCACCACCTCGGACGTGGGCAGACCCGACACCACCTCGCCCTCGAACACGACGTCGCCCTCGGTCGGAGTCACGTAGCCGAGGATCGTCTTCAGCGTGGTGCTCTTCCCGCTGGCGTTGCCGCCGAGCAGGCAGACCATCTCGCCGGCGAAGATCTGCATGTTGACGTCCCGAAGCACGGCGACGAGGCCATAGTGCGTCGACACATCGCGGAGCTCGAGGACCGGGGCGCGTTCCTCGGTGGCGCTCATCCGAGCTCCTCGTGGCGGCGTCCGAGATAGGCCTCGACGACCTGCTCGGAGTTGGCGACCTCCTCGTAGGTCCCCTCGGCGATCTTGCTGCCGTGGTCGCACGCGATCACGCGATCGCTGACACCCTTCACCACCCGCATGTCGTGTTCGATCACCAACACGGTGAGCCCCAGCTCGTCGCGCATCCTGACGATGTGATCGCGCAGCTCGAGGGTCTCGCGCGGGTTCATCCCGGCCGTGGGCTCGTCCAACAGGATCATCTGGGGGTCGGTGGCGAGGGCACGCGCCATCTCCAGACGGCGTCGGTTGGCGTACGACAGCGCCATGGCCGGCTGGTCCTGGCGGTACCCGCGCAGCCGTGAGCCGAAGAAGTGAAGGCACTCCCTGGCCCGCTCCCTGATCCGCCCCTCCTCGTCCACCACCCTCGGGGTGCGGAAGATGGCTCCGAACACGCCGGTCTTGCTACGGCAGTGCTGGCCCACCATCGCGTTCTCCAGGACCGTCATGTTGGGGAACAGATGCACGTTCTGGAACGTCCGGGCGATCCCGAGACGAGTGATCCGGTTCGGGGACAGGCCGACGATGCTCTCACCGCCGAAGCGCACGGCGCCCTCGTCGGGCGGGTACAGCCCGGTGATGACGTTGAACACCGTGCTCTTGCCCGCCCCGTTCGGGCCGATGATCGACACGATCTCCCCTGCGTCGACGCGGAACGAGAGGTCCGAGAGCGCCGCCAACCCCCCGAAGCGCTTGTGGACGCCCTCGACCTCGAGCAGCGTGACGCCGGTCATCCGGCCCCCTCGCCCAGGGGGCTGATCCCCGGGGCAGTGTGCTCGTCGGCCGCGACGTCGGTCGCCCACTTGTCCTGCTCGAGATCCTCCTCGTGCAGTTCGCGCGAGCGGCGGACGTTCGGGATCAGGCCCTGCGGCCGCATGATCATGATCCCGACGAGCGCGGCACCGTACACGAGCAGGCGGTACTCCTCGAACTCACGCAGCAGGCCGGGCAGGCCAACGAGGACGAGCGCCCCCACCAGGACCCCGGGGATGCTTCCCATCCCGCCCAGGATCACGATCCCGAGGACCGAGATGGAGATGAGCACCTCGAAGCTGGCCGGGGTGAGGGATCCCAGCTTGACCGCGAACAGGGCCCCGCCGATCGATCCGATCGCACCGCCCATCGCGAACGCGAGCAGCTTGTAGGAGGTCGTGCTGACCCCCATCGCGTCGGCGACCTGCTCATCCTCGCGCAGCGCGGTCCAGGCGCGACCCACGCGGGAGTTCGCCAGGCGCCACGACACGAACGCGGCCAAGATCACGAAGGCCAGCCCCAGGTAGTAGAAGTGCTGTGGGTCGCGGAACCCGAAGCCGCCGATCGCGGCGTCGGTGATGTCGCGCATCCCCTGGGGGCCGCCGACCAGCGGCTCGAGCCAGGGGCTCACCAGGAGCACCGTGGCGATCTCGCCGAGCCCCAGCGTGACGAGCGCGAGGTAGTCGCCGCGCAGGCGCAGGACCGGGGCGCCGATCAATACCCCCACGCCTGCCGCGATCAGCACGACGATCGGCAGCGCCACGTAGAAGTTCAGCCCCGCCGACACGGCCGGCTCGCTCGACCCGATGAACGTGTTGAGCGTGGCGCCGGTGAGGAGGGCGGTGGCGTAGGCTCCGGTCGCGAAGAAGAACACGTACCCGAGGTCGAGGAGCCCCGCGTATCCCACCACGATGTTGAGCCCCAGGCCGAGCAGCGCGAACACCATCACCGTGCCGAGCACCTCGCTGATCACCGTGCCGAATATCCTCGGCGTGAGGATCAGGAACCCGATCGCCAGCAGGATGAGCACGATCCCCAGGGGCGTGATGCGGGAGCCGGCCGTCACGTCTTCGTCCGGGGTCTCCGCGCCCGCGGGACGGGTCCCACGGATCGCGTTGCGCATCGCCTCACCCTTGCGGGCCTTCAGCACCGATGCGCCGGCGGCCAGGGCGGCGACGACGACGGCCCCGACCCAGGTCATCCCCCCGGTCGTCTTGCTGTACAGCAGGCCCCGGAGGTCGGTCGTGATGTCGGCGAGGAAGGTCGCCAGCCCCTTCAGCTCCACCGCGAGCTGATCGAAGGCGATGGGGATGATGCGCTGGAGGAACCCGAAGAGCAGGACCGCAGCGACCGCGGAGCCCAACGGTTTGCGGATGCCGGCGGGGATCACGCGGTAGACGCCCCCCACGGCCCCGAAGAGCGCCGACACGACCACCAGGATGATGACGACCACCCCCAACGGACGGCTCGACGTCACCGCCTCGAACAGATCGCCGGACACGTTGATGAAGATCGCCCGGATGCGATCGATGCCGAACCAGTCGGCGAACACGACCGCAAGCGAGAACACGAACCCCGCGAAGGCGCCGGCGATCGACCCCCGGACTAGGGCCTCCCGCGGCGTAGTGCGCACCTGCTCGCCGCGTTCGACGCGGCTGCCCGTCAGCGAGTAGCCGACGATGAACGGGGCCAGGTAGATCATGAGCCCGCCGAACGTCACCTCGGTGCCGATCAGGTTCAGGTCGGCGAAGTTGCCGATGAGGCCCACCAAGGCGAGGAAGATCGTCACCGCCCCCCCCACAGCACCCCGACGGATCGACTCGCGCATCATCAGACCTTCTCCGCCTCACCCGAGCCCAGCAGTCCCCCCGGCCGGAAGACCAAGACGAGGACGAGCACCAGGAACACGAACGCCTCGCGCAGGGAGAGCGGACTCCGGATCCCGTAGCCGGTCAGGATCAGCGGCGGCCCGATCGCGAGGAGGACCCCGATCAGGTAGCCGCCGAGCGCGGCCCCCGCGATGCTCCCGATGCCGCCCAGCACCGCGGCGGTGAAGGCCGTGATCCCCGGCCGGAACCCCATCGTGAACTGCACCTGGGTGAAGGTGAGGGCGTAGAGGACCCCGGCGATCCCCGCCAGCACCCCGCCGACGGCGAACGTCGTGACGATCACCCGGTTCACGTCGATGCCCATGAGCGACGCGATCTCGCTGTCCTCGGCCACCGCCCGCATCGATCGGCCCGTGCGCGTGCGCGACACGAACAACTGCAGCAGGATCATCGCGACGATGGAGACGACGATCACCAGCACACCCACCTTGGCGATCTTGACGCCGAAGATCTCGACGTTGCCGTCCAGGATCGTGGGTCGCGGATAGCCGTACGGCTGAGGGCCGAAGAAGCCGCGGAACACGTTCGCCAGGAACAGCGACGCCCCGATCGCGGCGATCAGGGGAACCAGCCGCGGCGCGTTGCGAAGGGGCCGATACGCCAGCCGTTCGAGCAGGGTCGCCGTGAGCGTGGAGAACGCGATCGACACGAGCATGAGGATGCCGATCGCCAGCCACGGGTTGGTCTCAAGGAACCCGCTTCGGGCGTAGGCGTCGGCGAAGAAGAAGGAGATGAACGCGCCGGCCATGAAGACCTCGCCATGAGCGAAGTTGATCATGCGCAGGATCCCGTACACCAGCGTGTATCCCAGGGCGATCATGGCGAAGATCGAGCCCTGCGCGATCCCGAGCACGATCAGCCGTCCCCAGAACGACGCGTCGTACGCCTGCCTCTCGGGCAGGGTCAGGGTCTTGTACGCGCCGAGCGCGGTGACGAAGATGACGGTCGCCCCCACGACGCCCAGGATGATGCGGCGCCACGGGAGCCGTTCGAACAGGCTCAGTTGGACGTCGGGGACTCGAGCGGACTCCGAGTCTGACATCCCACCCCCCATCCGGACGCGACGACGGGTGGGCCCGAGGGCCCACCCGTCTCGCCATCTCCGGTTCGACCGATCAGATGACCTCGTCCAGCGACTTGGTGTCGCTGTACACCGGCGTGTCGCCGGTGCCGCCCTCGACGGGCCATGCGGGCCCCTCGAAGATACCGATGGTCACATCGGTCGCGCAGTCGCCGAGCGGCGTGCACGTGATGATGCCGGTCATGCCCTCGTATCCCGAGGTCGCGAACACGGCGTCCCTGAGTGCGGTGCGCCCGATCGACAGCGAACCGTCGTCGTTCTGCACGGCCACCTGCTCGATCGCGGCGAACAGAACGTTCGCGGCGTCGAATGCGTGGGCGTGGAAGACCGACGTCGGGTCCGAGCCGAACTCCTCAACGTACGCGGGGATGAACTCGTTGGAGTAGAACTCACCCTCCTGGAACACCGACACGTCGGGCGAGGAGAGGAACACTCCGTCGACCGCGTCCTTGGCATTCGTCAGCGTGTCGGAGCTCATGCAGCCGTCCGAGGCCATGATGGTCACGTCGGGCATGATGTCGGCCGCCTGCTTCAGGATCAGCGAACAGGCTGCCACGAACACCGGCGCGTACAGCACGTCGGGGTCCGTCTGGGCGATGGACTCGAGCAGCGGCTTGAAGTCGGTGCCCTCGGAGCTGATCTGCTCCTGCACGGTCACCGTGCCGCCGCCGGCCTCGAAGTTGGCAGCCGCCGCCGCGGTGAGGCCCTGCGTGTACGGGCTCTCATCGTGGATGGTGGCCATCTTCGTGGCGCCGGCCTCTCCGAGCGCGTACTCGGCCACGATGGCCCCCTGGATCCGGTCGTTGTGCGCGGTGCGCGCGTAGAAGGCCTGGTGCGCCTCCTCACCGGTCAGTGCGGGGTTCGTGTTGGAGGGCGAGAACAGCAAGATGCCCTTCTCCGACGTGATCGTGTCGGCCACGCCGAGGGCCGCGCTGGAACAGCTCGTCCCGATGATCGCGACGATCGACGGGTCGGCCACGAGCGCGGTGGCTCCGGCCTGGCCGCCTTCGGCCGAACACAGGTCGTCCTCGTGCGTCCACGTGATGTCGTGGTCCAGCACCTGACCGGACACACCGTCGAACGTGCCGTCGAGGTAATCGGCCGCGAGAACCGCGCCATTCTGGCTGTCCTGACCCAGCGCCGCGTCGGCGCCGCTGATCACGAGCAGCGTGCCGATGTTGATCGGCTCGCCTGCCGCGATCTCCACCGTTCCGAACTCATCCGTCGGAGCGGTGGTGCCGGTGGCACCGGTCTCGCCGCCGGTGTCTCCGCCGTCGTCGCTACAGGCGCTTGCTACCAGCGCGAGGACGCCCACGGTGGCGATCACCGTGAGCAGGGTACGACGCTTCATGGAGCCCCCCTTCTCTCTCTATCCATCGAGCGTGCGGGTGTTGATACCATTTCCGCCGCTCGACCGCCAATCCCACTTGGATCGGCTCTGCCCCGTGATACGCGGAACCGAAGGGGTCGGGATGCCGTGGTATTCCGTGGACCTAGCCGCGGTGCACCGCCGAGACGAACCCGTCGAGGAGTTCGACCGCGCCGTCGCGATCCCGGGCGACGAGACGGGCCATCACGGCGCTGCCGACCACGACGCCGTCGGCGAACCGGCAGGCCTCGATAGCCTGATCGGGTGTGCCGATGCCGACCCCGACCAGCAGCGGCAGGTCGGTGATCGGACGGAGGCGCCCGACCAGATCACGCGCCACCCCGGCGAGCTCGTCCCGGGCGCCGGTCACCCCGTAGGTCGCCACGCAATACACGAAGCCGCGTGACTCCGTCCCGATCCTCGCCAGGCGAACGGGGTCGGTGCCCGGCGCGGCCAGCAGGACGAGATCGATCCCATGCTCGGCGGCCACGGCCGCGAGATCGGCCGCCTCGTCCACCGGAAGGTCGGGCACGATCAGCCCGGACACCCCCGCCGTTGCGCACAGCTCGACGAACCGCTCGAGCCCGATGCGCAGCACGGGATTGACGTAGGTCATGATCGCGACAGGGATCGACAGATCCGCCTCGCCGATCGTCGCGATCACGTCGGGGGGGTGCGCCCCTCGCCCCAGCGCGACCCTGGAGGCCTCCTGTATCACCCCGCCGTCCATCACCGGATCCGAGAACGGGATCCCGACCTCGATGGCGTCCGCGCCCGTCGCCTCGATGTCGCGCAGAAGGGAGGCGTCGACGCCGGGGAACCCGCCGGTCACATAGGGAACGAACGCATGACGCTCGTCCTCACGGGCAGCCCGCAACACCCGTTCCAGCTCAGCCACGGTCGATCCCGAGCGCCGCCAACACCGTGTCGAGATCCTTGTCGCCGCGCCCCGACAAGCACACCAGTATCCGGGCTCCCGGCGGCAGGGGACGTCCCAGGAGCCATCCGATCACGTGGGAGGGTTCGAGCGCCGGGATGATCCCTTCGGTACGGGCGAGCGCCTGGAATCCGTCCAGCGCCTGCGCGTCGGTGGCGCTCACATAGCGAGCGAGACCGCCGTCCCGGAGGTAGGCGTGCTCGGGCCCGACGCCCGGATAGTCCAGCCCTGCGGAGATGGAGTGGGTCTCTACCACCATGCCGTCGGCGTCTTGTAGGAGGTAGGACAACGCCCCGTGCAGCACACCCGGCTGCCCCTGAGTGATCGAAGCGCAATGCTCGCCGAGGCCGGGGCCACGGCCCCCCGCCTCGACGCCGACCAGCTCGACGCCGGGCGTCCCGACGAACGCGGTGAAGATCCCGATCGCGTTCGAGCCGCCGCCCACGCAGGCGAGCACGTGCTGGGGATCACTCCCGGTGGCGGCTGCATACTGCGCCCTCGCCTCGTCGCCGATCACCCGCTGCAGGTCACGAACGAGTCCGGGGAACGGGTGAGGTCCGACGACCGACCCGATGATGTAGTGGGTGTTCGTGACGCTGGCCGCCCAGTCCCGCAGGGCCTCGTTGACGGCCTCCTTCAGCGTTCGCATGCCCGCCAACACGGGTACCACCTCGGCCCCCAGCAGACGCATGCGGGCCACGTTCGGCGCCTGGCGGTGGATGTCCTCCTCCCCCATGTACACGACGCACGGCAGCCCCAGGAGCGCACACGCCGTCGCGGCGGCCACGCCGTGCTGGCCGGCGCCCGTCTCGGCGATGATCCGCTCCTTGCCCAGCCGCTTGGCGATCAGCGCCTGACCGAGCGCGTTGTTGATCTTGTGCGCGCCCGTGTGAGCCAGATCCTCGCGCTTGAGCCAGATGTCGTACCCGAGCTCCGCCGACAGCCGGGCGGCGTGGGTGATCGGAGTCGGGCGCCCGACGAAGTCCCTCGACAGACCTCCCAGCTCCTCGAGGAACCCGTGGTCAACCCTGAGCTCTCCCCACGCCGAGGCGAGCTCGTCGAGGGCGGGGATCAAGACCTCGGGAACGTACCGTCCACCGTAGTCACCGAAGCGCCCTCGCTCGTCGGGGAACGGGCTGGCCGGTGGGGCGATGCCGCTCATCCGACTGGCTCCTCTCCGATCAGGTCATACACCGCGGATCGCGGGTCGTGGGCCCGCATCAGGGTCTCGCCCACCAGGATGGCAGACGCGCCGGCCTCGACGGCCGCAGCCACGTCGGCGCGGCTCCGTATCCCGCTCTCCATGACGGACACGCGATCAGACGGGATGCGGCGCAGCAACGCCATGGCCCGCTCGGTATCGACCTCGAGTGTCTCCAGGTCGCGGGCGTTCACGCCGACGATCTGAGCGCCGGAGGACAGCGCCCGCTCCAGGTCGTCTTCGCCGTGGGTCTCAACGAGGCAGCCCATGCCCAGCTCGGCGGTCGCGCTCAACAGCGCCGATAGTTCGTCATCGGACACGGCCGCGGTGATGAGGAGCAGGGCGTCGGCGCCCCATGCCCGCGACTGCAACACTTGCGAGGGATCGACGATGAAGTCCTTGCGCAGCACGGGTAGCGCGACCGCCCGTCGGGCTGCGGCCAGATCGTCGAGCGACCCCGCGAAGTGATGGGGCTCGGTGAGCACGGAGATCGCCGACGCGCCCGCGTCTTCGTAGGCGGCGGCTTGCGCGATCGGGTCGGCGCCGGCCGCGATCGTCCCGGCGCTGGGCGAGGCCCGCTTGATCTCGGCGATCAGCGCAGGCGCGCCACCGCTGAGTGCGGCGTCGAAGTCGCGAGGGGCGGGGGCTGATGCCAAGCGCCCCGCCAGTCCCACCTCGTCCGGCGGGTTCGCGGCAAGCTCGAGTCGCACGGAGGCCACGATGTCGGTGAGGAAGCCCATGGGGCAGGGAGTCTACCCAGGGCTCATCCTTGACCGAACGCGGCCCGCAGGTCCAGTCCCCCTTCGATCGCCGCCCGTCCGACGACCGCGCCCGCTGCGCCCGCCCGCCGCAGTACCTCGAGATCTGCGATGGAGGCCACGCCCCCGGCGGCAAGCACCGGGCGCCCCGCGCGGATCACCCGCCTGACGTCGTCTAGATCCGGTCCGGCCAGCCCCCCGACCCGTGCCACGGCCGTAACGAGGAAGGCGCGAGCGCCGGCGGCCGTCAACCACCCCAGTGTCTCCGCGAGCCCCAGTTCGGCGACGACGCGCCCCCGCGGCTCGATGTGACCCTCGACGAGCTCCAGGCCGATGATCGCTCGGCCGGCCAGCTCGTCGATGATGTGCCACGTCTCGTCCTCGTCGAGCAGCGCTCCCGACCCGATCACGACCCGCGCGGCTCCTGCCGCCGTAGCCCGTCGGGCGTCGGATAGGTTCGTGATCCCACCACTCGCCTGGACGCTGAGGCCGAGGCCGGCGATCTCGCCCAACAGGTCGAGGTGCGTGTAGGCGCCGGTGAAGGCGAGATCGAGGTCCACCACGTGCACCCACGCCGCACCTGCCTCCTTGTAGGCGGCGGCCGCGGCCATCGGATCTCCCTCGAACGCCTCGACCGGGCGTGGTCCGTCCGGCGTGTGCATGGCCAGACGGCCCTCAGACACATCGAGCGCCGGCACCAACTGGAACTCCACGACCGAACCTTACCCACCCTCCGCCGCCATACTGGGCTCGTGGACCTCCCCGTCTTCGCCCTGCATACCGTGCTATTCCCCGGCGAACGCATGCGGCTCCGGGTGTTCGAGGAGCGCTACCTCGCCATGGTGGACGAGCTCTCCCCCGGAGACGCCCTCGTGGTGGTAGCGATCCGCCACGGTCGGGAGGTCGGCGGTCCATCGGAGCCTCACCGTGTGGGGGTGACGGTGGCGATCGAGGACCGGCGTGTCGACAGCGACGTCCTGCTCCTCGCCGTCAGGGGCCACGAACGCGTCGCGCTGATAGAGCCGACATCATCGCTCCCCTATCCGAGATGGAGCGTCGAGCCATACCCCGACGAGGGAGGGGCCGGCACGGACGACGTCGAATCCGCACGCACGGCCCTCGAGAGGTACCTGCACAGCGCCGGCGAGCGTCCGGCGCCCACCATGAGTCACGACCCCGTGTCGGCGAGCTTCGCGATCGCCGCTGCGGTGCCGGGCCTGGTGCCCGAACGTCAGTCGCTGCTCGAGATCGCCGGGGCCGGCGAGCGCCTGGCTCGATCGGCCGAGGTCCTCGCCCATGAGGAACGGCTCATCCGGGCGCTCGGCGCCGGGGTGGGCGGCGCGAGTCACGAGGTGAACCCGAACTAGACGGGCAGCGGCTCGGATTCGACCCGCGCGGCGCCGCTGCCGAGGAGGGCCCCGAGCTCGCCGGTCAACGGGCCCGATACGTCGACCTGGAACGTGCCCACCTCGAGCGGCGTCACTCCGGCCGACGACATGAACCGCACGCGAACCGGCGAGGGTCCGGGGTGGGCCTCGAACAGCGACTTCAGCTTGGCGAGGACCTCGGGGGTACAGGCGGCCGCCTGCAGGTCGACGACCAGCTCGTTGGCGACGGATGGCCGGGTCGACGTCCCGAGGTCTGGCTCGCGCACCTCGTTCGCCCGGATCTGTAGCTCGCGGCCCCGCCGGTCGATCCGGCCGGTGACGATCACGATGCGGTCGGTCTCGATGAGGCCGGGCACCGCCTCGTACACGGAGGGGAAGGCCACCACCTCTACCCCGCCGGCCAGGCCCTCGAGCCGGAACTGGGCGTAGGGCTCCCCACGCTTCGTGTACTTGCGTGCGACGGCCCCGATGATGCCGCCGGACGTGACCAGATCGCCGTCGCCCATGGTCTCGAGGTCGGCGATCTCGTGTTTGGACTGCGCCGCGAGGGCATCGGCCACCTCGAGGAGTGGGTGATCCGTCACGAACTGTCCGAGCATCTCCTTCTCCAGTCGCAGGAGATCGGGCTTGTCGAACTCGGGACTCTCCAGCACGGCCTCGTCGATCCGGGCCGCGTCGTCCTCTCCTCCGCCGAACAGCGAGAACTGCCCCGCCGCCTCCGCCTTGCGCTCGGCCACGATCGGCGCCGACACCCGATCGTGTCGCTCCAGCAGGCCGCGACGCGTGTAGCCCAGGGAGTCGAACGCCCCGGCCTGGATCAGCGACTCGAGGACCCGCTTCGTCAGCACGGAGGGCTCGACCTTGCGGCAGAAGTCCGAGAAGGAGGTGAAGGTCCCCTGCGACCGGCGGGCCTCGATGATCTGTTGCACGGCCCCCTCCCCCACGTTGCGGACGGCCGCGAGCCCGTACCGGATCGACGGCGTGTCGCCGGGTGCCGGCGCGAAGTCGAGCTCGGACTCGACCACGTCGGGGGGGAGCACCTCGATCCCCATGCCGCGGCATGCGTAGAGGTAGAACGGCTTCGCGTCCTTGTCGTCCTTCACGCTCGTGAGCACCGCCGACATGTACTCGACGCGGTGGCGAGCCATGAGGTAGGCGGTCTGATACGCGACCAGTCCGTAGGCGCACGCATGGGACGCGTTGAAGCCGTAGTCGGCGAAGGGCACGATCATCTCGAACAGCTCGGACGCCAGTCGGCGCTCGTAGCCCTTGTCGACGGCCCCCGCGATGAACTTCTCCTTGAAGGGCATGAGGACCTCGACCTTCTTCTTCCCCATGGCCTTGCGCAGGGTGTCGGCCTCCCCCATCGAGAACCCCGCCAGCACCACCGCGACCTGCATCACCTGCTCCTGGTAGATCATCACGCCGTAGGTGTCGCGGAGGATGGGCTCGAGATCCTGATGCGGATACACGACCTTCCGTCGTCCGTGTTTGCGTTCGGCGTACTCGGTGTGCATCCCGTTGTTCAGGGGACCCGGCCGGTACAACGCCACCAGCGCCATCAGGTCCTCGAACCGGTCGGGCTGCAGCACCTTGATCAGGTTGCGCATCCCGCCGGACTCCATCTGGAACACCCCGGTCGTCTCCGCGCGACTGAGCATCGCGTAGGTCTCGGGGTCATCGAGGGGCACGTTGTCGATATCGAGGTCGACGCCGCGCGCCCTCAGGTGCCGCAGCGTGTCCTCGATCACGGACAGGTTGCGCAGCCCGAGGAAGTCCATCTTGAGTAGGCCCAGGGCCTCGACCCCGTTCATGTCGAACTGCGTGACGATCTTCTTGGACTCGTCACGCGAGTCCTTCGAGAGCTTCAGGGGCAGGTAGTTCACGAGGGGCGCGTCGCCGATCACGACGCCGGCCGCGTGCACGGAATCCTCGCGGCGCAGACCTTCGAGCGCGCGTGCCGTCTCGATGATCTCCTTCGCCTCGGGCTCCTTGTCGTAGGCGTTGGCCAGGTCCGGTGACTGTCGCAAGGCGTCGTCGATCGGGTAGTCGCGACCCATGACGGCCTGCGGATACATCTTGCAGAGCCGGTCTCCCACCACCGGGGGGAACCCGAGCACGCGGGCGGCGTCGCGGATGCCCTGCTTTCCCTTGATCGTCTGGAACGTGACGATCTGAGCGACGTGGTCCGCCCCGTACTTCTCGGTGGCGTACCGGATCACCTCGTCTCTGCGACGCTCGTCGAAGTCCATGTCGATGTCGGGCATCTGGATCCGCTCCGGGTTCAGGAATCGCTCGAACAGCAGCCCGTACCTCAACGGGTCGAGGTCGGTGATGCGGAGGCAGTACGACACCACGGAACCGGCCGCGCTCCCCCGGCCGGGGCCGACACGGATACCCTGCTCGCGCGCGTAGCGGATCAGGTCCCACACGATCAGGAAGTAGCCGCCGAACCCCATCGACGTGATGACACCGAGCTCGTGGTCGATCCGCTCGCGAACCTGCGGGGTCACCTCCCCGTAGCGGACACCCGCCCCCTCCTCCACCAAGCGCCGCAGGTACTCGTCCCGGTCGAGCCCACCGGGGGTCACGAACCGCGGCAGGTGGTAGCGGTCCTCGGGCGCCGCTCGGTCGCCGTAGACGAGATCCAGCTCGACCCGCTCGGCGATGCGCAGCGTCTGATCGCATGCGTCGGGCCGCTCCCGGAACAGGTGTCGCATCTCCTCGGAGCTCTTGAGGTAGAACTCTTCAGAATCGAACTTGAGCCGCTTCTCGTCTGACTGCAGCTTCTTCTGCTGGATGCACAGCAAGACGTCGTGGGGCTTGGCGTCCTCCTTCATCGTGTAGTGGAGATCGTTCGTGGCCACGACGGGGATGCCGAGCTCGTCGCCGAGCTCGAACTGACGCCGCAGGATCGCGTGCTGGTCGGTCAGTCCGTGGTCCTGAACCTCGATGAAGTACCCCTGCGGCCCGAAGATGTCGCGGTACTCCGCTGCGACCGCGCGGGCCCGGTCGTCCTTACCGGTCCTCAGGGCGATCGCGAGCTCGGAGGACAGGCACCCCGACAGGCAGATCAACCCCTCCGCGTGCTCGGCCAAGAGCTGCTTGTCCATCCGGGGGCGGTGGTAGAAGCCCTCGAGGTGGGCCGAGGACACGAGCTTGAGGAGATTGCGATACCCGGTCTCGTCCTCGGCCAAGAGCGTGAGGTGGAAGTACTTCTCCTCGCTCTCTCCCGGGGTGCGATCGAATCGCGAGCCGGGAGCGACGTAGGCCTCGACCCCGAGTATCGGCGTGATCCCCGCGGCACGTCCCGCCTCGAAGAACGTGAGGGCTCCGAACATCGAACCGTGATCCGTGATCGCCACCGCCGGCATCCCGTGCCGCGCCGCCTCCGTGAAGATCGTGGGCGCGCCGGGGTTCGAGGCCGGTGCCGAGATCCGCGCGGCGCCGTCGAGGAGGGAGTACTCGGAGTGAACGTGGAGGTGCACGAAGCTCGGATCAGTCATCTGTGCCGCTCGTCGCCCCCTCGGAGTGGGTTATCCACAGGTCCCCGGAAACTGTGGAGAACTACATCGCTGTGATTCGTGACGGACCCCGAACCTACGCCCGAGTCACCGGGTCGTCAAGGCTGCAGGTCGCGCCGCCCGCGCGCGTGGCCGATCGCGCGCTCGAGGTCGTCGGGGAGCGGCTCCTCGATCTCGATCCGTTCGTCCGTCATCGGGTGCGCGAAGGCGATGCGTTCGGAGTGCAGGAACGGACGCGACAACCCGAGCGCCACCGCATCCTCGCCCCCCCCTCGGTAGGCTCGATCTCCCAGGATCGGATGGCCGATCTCTGCGAGGTGAACCCGGATCTGGTGCGTGCGACCGGTGGTGGGCGTGGCCCGGAGCAGGGTCGCGAACCCGAAGCGCTCCTCCACCCGGAACTCGGTCCGAGCCTCCCGCCCTCCCGTCCGGTCGACAACCACCCTGTCCTGCCGCCGCCCGAGTGGGGCGTCGACGGCGAACGCCTCGTGCTCGACGTCGCCGCGCGTCATGGCGACGTACCGTCGGTCGACCGAGTGCGCCTTGAACATCGCCGCCAGTGCCTCGTGCGCTGCGTCGCCGTGAGCGATCACCATCAGACCGCTGGTGCCCGCGTCGAGCCGATGCACGATCCCCGGGCGGAGCGGCCCGCCGAGCGTGGAGAGCTCGACCCCCATCCCGAGCAAGCGGTTCACCAGGGTTCCACTCCGCCTGGTGGTCGTCGGATGGGTCACGAGCCCGGCCGGCTTGTTGACGACCATCAGGTACTCGTCGTCACGACGAACCTCGAGCGGCGGCCCCTCGGGCTCCAGCGGCGGATCCCTGTCGATCGCCGCGACGATCGACTCGCCGCCCGCGAGGCGGTGCGATTTCGGCCGCGCCTTGCCGTCGACCGTGACGCCCCCGGCCGCGATCGCCCGCTGCACGTCAGCCCTGGGGAGCCCCGCGAGCTGGGCGAGCACCGAATCGAGCCTGCCCGGAGTCGCCGTGTACGCCTCAGGCATCCTGTGGCCCCTCGTCCGGGTGGCGCGCATCGGGCTCGCGAGACGACGCGATCGGGTCGTCGGTGGCTCGATCCGATCTCCACGAAGCCCAGACGAGCAACGCGGCCCCGGTCACGATCGCGGCGTCGGCCAGGTTGAAGACCGGCCACACGTGGAAGTCGATGAAGTCGATAACGGTACCGTTCAACGCGTGACCGCGCGCGGCCCGATCCGTCAGATTGCCCAGGGCGCCACCGAGCACGAGACCGAGGCCGACGGCCACGACCGGGCTCGGACGCCGCAGAGCCGCCACGACGATGACCGAGGCGACGCCGATCGAGGCGGCCGCGAAGAACCACGGGGCGCTCTGTCCCAGACTGAAGGCGCCGCCCGAGTTCGTGGTGAAACGTAGGCTGAGGATGCCGGGGATCAGTTGGATCGGGTCGCCTTGTAGGGTGTGCTCGGCCCAGATCTTAGACACCCTATCGAGGAGGAATGCCAGAGCCGCGACCCCCAGGACGATGGAGGCGCCGCGAACGCGGGCCCGATCCACGGTGCTAGCGGCGCGAGCGCGCCCGCGCGTCCTTGATACACAGATCCACGTAGGGAAGCGCCTTGATCCGCGTCTTCTCGATCTGCTTGCCGCACTGTTCGCATATGCCGTAGGTGCCGGCGTCGATCCGCCCCAGCGCCCGTGAGATCTTCTGCTGTAGGTCGCGCACGTTGTTCTCGATCGACAGGTCCTTCTCGCGCTCGAACGTAGCGGTCCCGGCGTCGGCGGCCTCGTCGTCGAGGCCGACATCGCCCGAGGACTCTGACTGCGTCGCAGCGAAGGTGTCCTGCTCGATGGTGCTGAGCTGGTCGGCGAGCTCGACCTGCTCTTCCTCGAGGCGCTCGCGCAGGGCGCTGATCTCCGCGGCGGTCAACTTGGTGGTGGCCATGGTCGGCGAAGGGTAGCAGATGCGGGTTGCCCGGTCCCGTAACCCCCGGCGGGTTCGAGCAGGCGGCGAGAGGTCTGGCGTTCGGCGTGTCGGCCGCCTCGAGGAGCCGCGAGCGCGGCCCTCATCCGTGTAGCATCCTCCGCAAAGGCGACGACGGGAACACGCACGCGGGGATCGCGAGGCCGAGCGAGCCGGGGGATGGTGGAAGCCCGGCGCCGAGCCCCCCGCGGGCATCCTCCCCGAGCCGCTGCCCGAAACGGTCGCGAGCCACGCGACCGAAGTAGGCGCAGCCGGGTTCCGCCCGTGACAGCGGGGACCGCGCGAGCGGTCCAGAGCGGTCCACGCCGCGAGGCGCGGACAACGCGGGGTGGTACCGCGGGGCACGTCACGCCTCGTCCCTGCACAGGGGGACGAGGCGTTCCGCGCGTCTGGAGACGGAAGAGGGTGAGCGTGTTCGAGCCGGTGACCACCAGGGTGAGCTTCCCCGAGCTCGAGCAAGAGGTGCTCGAGTTCTGGCGCGAGGCCGACGTGTTCGCGCGGTCGATGCGCGCGCGGGAAGGTGCGCCCCTCTGGGTGTTCTACGAGGGACCCCCAACCGCGAACGGCCGTCCCGGCATCCACCATGTCGAGGCCCGTACGTTCAAGGACATCTACCCGCGGTACCGGACGATGACCGGATACCACGTCCCCCGCAAGGCCGGCTGGGACTGCCACGGGCTACCGGTCGAGCTCGAGGTCGAGAAGGAGATCGGAACCACGAGCAAGCGCGACATCGAGGCCTTCGGCATCGCCGAGTTCAATCGGCTGTGTCGCGAATCGGTCATCGAATACGTGGACGAATGGCGCAAGTTGTCGGAGCGGATCGGGATGTGGATCGAACTCGACGACGCGTACTGGACGATGGACACGAGCTACATCGAGTCGGTGTGGTGGTCGCTCAAGGGGCTGCACGAACGCGGCCTGCTCGTCGAGGCCGACAAGGTCACGGCCTACTGTCCACGATGCGGCACGGCGCTTTCGGACGCCGAGGTGGCCCTGGGGTACGAGACCGTGGAGGACCCGAGCGTCTTCGTGCGGTTCCCGGTCGTCGAGTCACCGCTCGAGCCCGACCTCGTCGGCGCCTCGCTGGTCACATGGACCACCACCCCGTGGACGCTGCCCTCCAACACCGGGGTCGCGGTCGATTCGCACGCCACGTATGTCGTCGCCGAGCGAGCGGGTGAACGGTTCATCCTCGGCTCCGGCCTGCACGAGTCCGTCCTCGGAGATGAGGCCCGGGCCGTCCGCCCCGTGGCCGGCGCCTCCCTGATCGGCGTCCGCTACACGCCGCCCTACGCGAACGTCGAGGGAGCGCACGCGGTCGTCGCCGCCGATTTCGTCTCGATGGAGGACGGGATCGGGGATCGTCCATGTGGCCCCAGCTTTCGGACCCGAGGACCTGGCGATCGGCCGCGCCGAGGGCTGGCCCGTCCACAAGCCCGTCGACGACGACGGCCGTTTCACCGATGCGGCCCCGGCGTTCGTTCGCGGCATGTTCGTCAAGGACGCCGACCCGGTCATCATCGATGATCTTCGCTCCCGTGGCATGCTCGTCGCCGCCGCGACGGTCGAGCATAGCTACCCGTTCTGCTGGCGCTGTAAGACGCCGCTGCTCTACTACGCGCGCACGTCCTGGTACGTGCGCACGACCGAGGTCAAGGAGCGCCTGCTCGAGGTGAACGGCGAGGTCAACTGGTTCCCCGACCACATCCAGCACGGTCGGTACGGCGACTGGCTCGAGCACAACGTCGACTGGGCGCTGTCCCGCGAGCGGTACTGGGGCACGCCGCTGCCGATCTGGCGATGCGAACAGGGACACCAGACCCCGATCGGCTCGCTGCAGGAACTGGGCGACGCTTGCCGGCCGGGACGTGTCCGATATCGATCCGCACCGGCCCGCCATCGACGAGGTCACGTTCGAGTGCCCGCGAGTGTGGGGAGTCCGCCCGGAGGGTTCCCGAGGTGATCGACACCTGGTACGACTCCGGGGCGATGCCATTCGCACAGTGGGACTATCACCCGGATCTGGGCAGAGGCATCGAGGCCTTCGAGCGACAGTTCCCGGCCGACTTCATCTCCGAGGCCATCGACCAGACCCGCGGCTGGTTCTACACGCTGATGGCCGAGGGGGTGCTCCACTTCGACGCGTCGGCATATCGCAACGTGGTGTGCCTCGGGCACCTCATGGCGGCGGACGGACGCAAGATGTCGAAGTCGCTCGGCAACATCTTCGACCCCTGGGAGGCACTCGATCGCCAGGGGGCCGACGCGATCGGTGGTTCATGCTCACCGCAGGGTCGCCGTGGGGGGCCAGGCGCGTGGGCCACGAGGTCCTCGACGACGTCGTCCGCCGGTTCATGCTCACCCTGTGGAACGTCTACGGATTCTTCGTCACCTACGCGAACGCCGACGGGTTCGACCCGGATTCGTCCGCCGCGATCGCCCGACGAGCGGCCCCTCATCGATCGCTGGATCCTCTCCCGCCTCCACGGGACCATCCGCGTCGCCCGTGAGGGTCTGGACGCATACGATGCCACCGGGGCCGGCCGTGCGATCGCCGCGTTCGTCGACGACCTGTCGAACTGGTACGTGCGACGATCGAGGCGACGCTTCTGGAACCCGGGCGGGGAGGCGTCGGCCGATGCGGCCGCCGCCTTCCACACGTTGTACGAGTGCCTTGTCGACGGTGGCCACGTTGCTGGCCCCGTTCACGCCGTTCCTCTCCGAGCACCTGTGGCGGAACCTGGCGGCCGGACGCGGCGGACGTCCGGACTCGGTCCACCTGGCCGACTATCCCACCGCCGACCACCACCTGATCGACGACTCACTCGAGCAGGCGATGACGGCGGCGCTCGCGATCGTCGGCCTGGGCAGGACGGTACGCGTCCAGACCAAGACCAAGGTGCGTCAGCCGCTCGCCGAGGCCGACATCCACTACGCCGGCGATCACGGGGCGCTCGAGCCGCTGTTGAGCATCGTGGCCGACGAGCTGAACGTGCGCCGGCTCGTCTTCGCTGAAACCGCGGCAGACTTCGGGCGTTGGCGCGCCAAGCCGGACTTCAAGGTCCTGGGACCCAGGCTGGGGCCACTCGTCAAGGATGTGGCGACGGCGCTGGCCGACGACGACGGGACGCGGGCAGCTGCGCTTGCGCGCGGCGACTCGGTGACCGTCACGGCCGGCGGGAGCGAGATCAGCCTCGATCCCGGCGACGTGGATCTCACCCAGGACGTGCGGGAAGGGTGGGGCGTCGCGAGTGAGGGAGGCGTGACCGTGGCCCTCGATCTGACGCTCACGGACGAGCTGCGCACCGAAGGGATCGCGCGAGATCTGGTGCGGGCCGTCCAGGAGGCCCGCAGGGAGGCCGGACTTCAGGTCAGCGACCGGATCGAGTTGGGGATCGAGGCCGGCGAGGCGACCATGCAGGCACTCGAGATCCACCGTGACTACGTGGCTTCGGAGACGCTCGCACTGCGGCTCATCGACGGCTCTATCGATGGACACGCGACAGAGGCGGTCCTCGGCGACGGCCCCGTGTCGATCACGCTCCGCGCCGCCGCCGGGCCCTCCGATCCCTGAGCAGGCCGTCGGCTACCGCGACGACTGCCCCGAAGCCGCTGACGACCGCCACGAACGAGCCGGTGGAGTTGGGGGCGCCGACGACGGCGATCACGGAGGTGATCAGGCAGACGACGCCGAGACCGAGCGAGATCGCGTACCGCAAGGCGACCTCTCGACCGTAGGTCTTCGGTTCCTTCAGTCCTCACCCCAGAACAGCTCGCGCAACGACGAGTCGTCGTCGCCTGCAGTGGCGCTCTCCGGCTCGCCGCGACCCACGGAGGCAGGTTCCGGCTCGTTGATCACGACCGGCGCGTCCTGCTCGGTGGAGGCGGATGCGCGCTCGGCCGACCCTGCCTCGTTCTCCTGTGGCACCACGGGCATGGTTGCCGCAGCGGGCTCGGACACGGGCTTGGGCTCCGACACCGGGTCGGGCGCGGTCCGTGTCGTCTCGGTGGCCGGCTCGGGAGGGACCGATGCCGAGGGGGTCTGTCGGGCGGCCTTGGCCATCCCCTTGACGGACTCCGCATGCCCTTGCACCAGTCCGGCGAGGCTCTGTAGGAAGTCGCGCTCTCTCAGCAGGAAGGCATTGACGGCTGAACGATCCGCCTCGCCCGAGGCACCCACACCCGCCATGACGGCCGCTTGCTCGCGCGCCTCGGCGACGATCCGGGCCGCCTCGTCGCGTGCCCGCTCGATGATCTCGTCCGACTGCCGAGCGGCATCACCGCGGTCGACCTCAGCGATGCCGGACGCGGGCGCCCCGGCCCGGAGCCGCTCGTTCTCGGCGAGCAGGGCCGTGAGCGCGTCGGTGACCTGGTCCAGGAACTCGTCGACATCGCGCATCCGGTACCCGCGCGTCTCCTTCCTGAACTCCTGCTGCTGGATGTCGAGCGGCGTCAGCATGCGCGACGCGGTCGAGGGGGCGGGCTCGAGGCCCAGCGCGTCATCCATCTGCGATCCCTCCTTGTCCTTGTTCCTCACTCGGAACCTCCTAACACAGCGCGCTCCGCAACACGAAGATGATGACGAACGCGACGACGATCGACAGGTCGAACATCCCGGCGGGTGGAACGATACGACGAAGCAGCTGCAGCGGGGGCTCGGTGACGTCCAGCATCAGCTCGTAGCCGGACCGGAGCGGTCCCGACGTCGGCGGCCGTACCCCGGCCAGGAACAGCCAGCTCAGGACGACGCGGATCAGCAGCACCAACGAGTACACGGTCAGCGCGAGGCAGATCAGGGTCGTCACGGGGTTCGAGGCGGCCACCATCGCGCGCAAGGCTAGCAGTCGGGCTCAGAGCGGGATCCCTCAAGCGCGAGGTTCTAGAACTGGTTGAAGAAGGCTCCACCCGCGATCTTCTCGCGATCCTCCGCCGACACCTCGACGTCGGGGGGCGTGAGCAGGTAGACGCGGTTCGCCACCAGCTCGATCTTGCCGTCCAGCCCGTACACGAGACCGCTCGCGAAGTCGACCAGCCGCCGGGCGATCGAATCCTCGGTCGATTGCAGATTCATGATGACCGCGGTCCCCTCCTTGAAGTGGTCCGCCACGTCGCGTGCCTCGTTGAACCGCTTAGGCTCGGTCTTGTGGATGGCGCCGGTCGCCGTCACCCCCGCACGCGGTGTCGCCATGGTGCGAACGACCCCTTCGGTGTCGGCGGGGACCTCACGAACGGCCTGCGGACGCATCCGCCGCACCGGGGTCGGTTCGGCCTCGGGCATGTCGTCCACGTACTCCTCGTCCTCCTCGACCAGGCCTAGGTAGTTCAGGGTCTTCTTCCACACGGCGGCCATCACTTCCTCCCTGCTTCACGCTGTCCTCGGCCCGAACAGCGCCGTCCCGATACGGACGATGCTAGCGCCTTCTTCTACGGCGACCGCGTAATCGAACGACATCCCCATCGATAAAGCCAGCATCTCCGGGTGGGTCTGCACGACCTCGTCCCTGAGTTCACGGAGCTGCGCGAATCCAGGACGTGCGTCCTCGGGTCGATCGGGGATGTCAGGGATCGTCATGAGTCCCCGGAGCCGAAGACCATTCAAACCCGCCACGTGGTCGGCCACGCGGCCGATGTGCTCGGGAGCCACACCTGTGCCGCGGCCGGCCAGGTCGACCTCGAGCAGGACGTCGAGCCTGCGTCCCTCCGTGGCCGCCCTCCTCGCGAGTCGCTCCGTCGCACGGCCGCCGGCCACCGTCTCGACGACGTCGGCCAGGGTGGCTACGTGTCGCGCGGTGTTCGATTGCAGGGTCCCGATGAAGTGCCACGTCGCCTTCGGGATCAGGCCGTGCATCGCGCGCAACTCGTTCACGTAGTTGTGACCGACCGCAACACACCCTGCCTCCACGGCCCACGACACCGCCTTCGCAGGCACCGTCTTGGCCGCCGCCACGACGGTCACCTCTCCCGGAGATCTCCCCACGCGTACGCACGCCTGCTCGATCGTCGAGCGGATGGCCTCGACGTTGGCCTCGACGTCGGTGCGGCTAGGGCCCGGCTGCATGGGGTCAGGGTATCGGGAGGCGCGGGATGCACGAGGGGGCGGGGCTCAGCCAAGAGGCGGGGGAAGGGCGCCTCCTCGCTCGATCCCCGCCCCCCACGTTTTCGCGCGAGGCCGCGCGGGTCGGCGAACCGCTAGCTCTTCAGGAAGTCGGGGATGTCGAGATCCTCCTCGGCATCGAACGACACGGCGGCGGGTTCGTCGCCGCCGCTCGTGAACACGTCGTCATCCTCGACGTCCAGGATCGACGGAGCGGCCGTTGGCTCCTCTCCCTCTCGCCCCGGCTCTTCGAGGAGGCGCGACAGACGCGATTCGAACTGGTTGGCGGGTGGGGCCGGGGCCACCTTGTCGAAGCCGGCCGCCACCACGGTGACACGGACCTCCTCGCCCAGGGCGTCGTCGACCACGGCCCCGAAGATCACGTTGGCATCCGGGTGCGCCACCCTGGTGATGGCCTCGGCCGCCTCGTTGACCTCATGCAGGGTCAGATCCGTGGGTCCGGCGATGGACAGGAGGAGGCCCTTCGCGCCGTCGATCGAGGATTCCAGCAGCGGCGAGCTGATCGCCGCCTTGGCGGCCTCGGACGCCCTATCGCTGCCGGAACCGAGCCCGATCCCCATCAGCGCCGAGCCAGCGCCCGACATCACGGACTTGACGTCGGCGAAGTCGAGGTTGATCAGACCCGGGGTGGTGATCAGCGAGGTGATCCCGTCGACGCCTTGGAACAAGACCTGATCGGCCATCCGGAACGCGTCGACCATCGGCATGTTTGGATCGGCCACCTGCAAGAGACGATCGTTCGGCACCACGATAAGCGTGTCGACGGCCTTCTTCAGCTCGGTGATGCCCAGGTCGGCCTGGGTGGCGCGCTTGCGGCCCTCGAACCCGAATGGCCGGGTGACCACGCCGATCGTCAGGGCTCCGAGCCCGCGAGCGATCTCGGCGATGACCGGCGCGCCGCCGGTGCCCGTACCGCCGCCCTCGCCGGCGGTGATGAACACCATGTCGGAGCCCTTGAGGATCTCCTCGATCTCGTCGGAGTGCTCTGTGGAGGCCTGACGACCCACCTCGGGGTCGGAGCCGGCGCCCAGTCCGCGGGTGGTCTCGCGGCCTATGTCCATCTTGACCTCGGCATCCGACATGAGCAGGGTCTGCGCGTCGGTATTGACGGCGATGAACTCGACGCCCCGGAGGCCTGCCTCGATCATCCGGTTCACCGCGTTCACGCCGCCACCGCCGATCCCGATCACCTTGATCACGGCAAGGTAGTTCTGGGGAGCCTCCATCTGCCGGTTACCTCCGAACGTTCCGAGTCGAAACCCGGTTCACCTGGGGACATGATGTCGTTCTGGTCATATCTCTCACCGTCAAGTAGAACGTTATTGTTATATCTACTGCACGTAGAGAACCGGAACGTACTAGGAAACAGCAGGTCCGTCAAGTCTATGGCCGAGACGGAGCACCCTCGAGAAATGGCAGTTTCCCGCGGCCATTTGAACCCTCGCCGTTCACCGGACGTCGGGGGCGACCACGACGCTCCCCGACCCCGACTCACGACTCTCTATCGTGTCGGCGGTCGGCGCACCCGGCGACTCCACGCTGATCGATGTCAGCCGGACCCCTTCGCGATCTGCCCAGCGCAGGACGGCCCGCAACGACTCCACCTTGGCGTCCATCTCGGTCGGTGTTCCGTATGACACCGACACGCCGTCGCTCAGCAACAGATCCAATGTGCCGTCGCCGTTCACGACGACCACCGCGATCGAGCTCAGGAGCCCGCTCGGCATCGATGCCACGACCAGGGCGCCGAGCCGCCGCTCCGAGTCGTCCGGTATCGGGGTCCCGTACACGGGACGGATACGCGGCATCGTCACGGCGGCACCGGCCCCGTCGAGCACGACGCCGTCGGCGGCGACCAGCGCCAGCCCATCGGCGGTCTCCGCGATGGCCACGGGCTCGCGCTCCGTGATGGCGATCGTCACGGTCGAGGGCAGCGACGTGCTCACCTCGGCCGAGGCGACCCACGGATCCCGCTCCAACCGTCGCTCGGCGGCGCGCTCGTCGAAGCGGACCACGTTCGTGTTCCCGTCCACGCCCGCCAGGCGAACCACACGGGAACGCGCAAGGTGCTCCAGTCCATCCACCTTGATGTGAGAGGCGGAGAACAGCGGCGTGTAGGTCGCCGTGACGGCGACGGCCGCGATACCTGTTATGAGGAGGACACCGATCGCCCACCGACGGATGCGCGTGAGGGGGTCTGGCAGCGGCGCAGGAGGCTGACTCAGGAGCGCCATCGCGTCGACGAGGGGCTCAGGAGGGGCGGTCTCGTCATCGCCTGTCGTCGCTCCCGCTGGCGCAGCCGGGTGTGCCTCGTCGAGTTCCTCACCCCTCACGATGTCCTCGACGGCGGTCTCGTCAGGCGGCATCCTGGCTCCTCCCCAGCACATGGACCTCGGTCTCGAGGTCGACGCCGGACCGCGCCTCGACCGCACCGCGGATCTGCTCGATCAGCGCGACGACGTCGGTGGCGGTGGCGCCCGGATCGGCAACGATGAAGTTGGCGTGCTTTGTCGACACCGATGCGCCCCCCACGCGCATCCCCTTACACCCCGCCGCCTCGATCAAACGGGCTGCGTGATCGCCCTCCGGGTTCTTGAACACGCTCCCGCAGTTGGGCTCGGCGAGCGGCTGCGTGCGGCGCCGCCATTCGCGGGCCTCCTCCATCCCCGCCCTGATGGATGCGTCGTCTCCGGGCTCGAGCCGCACGATCACCGAGACAACGATCGCGTCGTCCGGCAGATCCGTTCGCCGATAGGCGAAGCCGATGTCCTCGCTCGATACGCGCTGCATCGTGCCGTTCGACACCCGGTAGACGTCGACGACCTCGATCACATCACTCATCGAGCGCCCGTGGGCGCCTGCGTTCATGCGCACGGCTCCGCCGAGTGTCGCGGGGATGGCGACACCGAATTCGAGGCCGGCGAGTGCGTGTCGCTGGGCCACGCCTGCCAAGGCAGGCAGCGGCATCGCGCCTCCCGAGGTGACCCGATCCTCGTTCCGCGCAGCCCACCGGAACCCGCGACCGAGCCGGAGCACGAGGCCGGGGAATCCCTCGTCCGCGACCAACACGTTCGATCCCTTGCCGAGCACGACGAGCGGTACGTCGGCATCGACCATCGCCGCCGCCACGGCGTCCAGGTCGCCGATGGAGTCGGGCTCGAGGTAGAGCGCTGCCGGCCCGCCGATCCGGAAGGTCGTGAGTGACGCCATGGGGAACGCCGTGCGGACTCGATCACCGCATGCCGCTCGCAGCCTCGCCTCGACCGCGCGGAGCGCCTCGCTCATCGATCCGTCTCCTCGATGCGCGACATCGCGGCGTCGCCGAGCATCCACACGTCACCGCAGCCCATCGTGATCACGAGATCGCCGGTCCGCAGCTCGGCCTCGAGGAAGTCGATGACCTCCTGGCGATGAGGTAGGTACACGACCCTCGCGCTCGGGTCCGCCTGCGAGACCCCGTCCGCCACGAGCCTGCCCGTGACGCCGGGGATCGGCTCTTGGGCAGCGCCGAAGACGTCGGTGACGATGATGAGGTCGGCGCCGGCCACGCTCGCGCCCAGCTCACGCCACATCGCCTGAACGCGCGTGTACCGGTGAGGTTGGACGAGCGCGATGAGCCGTGACGGCGCGCGCCTCCGAGCGGTGGCGAGCGTCACCTCCATCTCGGTGGGAGTGTGGCCGTAGTCGTCGTAGAAGTCCGCTCCTCGAGCGCTCCCGCGAAACTCGAACCGACGGTGCACGCCGGCGAACCGTCCTGCGGCTTCCGCGGCCCGCGCCGGGTCGACGCCCACCGACAACCCCACCGCGACCCCCGCCGCCGCGTTGAGGAGGTTGTGAGCGCCGTCGACACGCAACGCGAGGGGCACGATCGTGCCGTCGGGCAACCGCAAGGTGCCGCGAGCTCCATCGGGCCCGAGCGCTGCGACCTCCAACTCGATGTCGGCCCCGGGATCCCGGCCGTAGGTGGTGGCGGACGTATCCGTTGCCTCAAGAACCCGCCTCACTCCCGCGTCGTCGCGGCAGGCCACCACCTGCCCGCATCCATCGACGAACGCCAGGAAGGCCGCCTCGATCTCGTCTCGACCCCCGGGGTAGAAGTCGACATGATCGACCTCCACGTTCGTCACGACGCCGATCGAGGGCCGCGCGAGCAGGAAGGAGCCATCGCTCTCGTCGGCCTCGAACACGAACAGGTCGCCGCTGCCCGATCGTGCCCCACTTCCACTCTCGTTCAGGTCGCCTCCGATCAGGTAGCTCGCGTCGAGTCCTGCCTCGGAGAGGATCGCGGCGATCATCGAGGTCGTGGTCGTCTTCCCGTGCGTCCCTGCGACGGCGATTGACGATCGCCCTTCCGCCAAGGCGACGAGGGCCTGCTGGCGAGCCCAGACCTCGATCGAGCGCTCCCGAGCAGCGGCGAGCTCTACGTTGGCCGGGGCGATCGCGCTCGAGATGATGACCACGGCCGGATCGCCTAGGCGCGCGGAGTCGTGGCCGATCCAGATCTCGGCGCCCGCCTGCCGGAGCTCGTCGAGCCCGCGCGACTCCTTGAGATCGGATCCGCTCACCCGCAGGCCTCGCGCGATCAGCATGCGAGCCAGGTTGCGCATCCCGGCGCCGCCGACGCCGATCAAGTGCGCGGAGTCCACGCCGTCGAGCGAGGGAACGCCGAGCGTGGGGATCGTGCCCGGCGGCGGCACGTAGGCCGTCACGCTGCCGCCTCGCGCACCAGCGACGCGAGCCGCTCGTCGGCGTCGGGCCTGGCCCATGCTCGAGCGGCTTCGCCCATCGCCGCGCGAGCCTCGTGGTCGTCCACGAGCTCCGTCGATCCGCTGCGCGAGCCCCTCGGGTCGACAGGTCGGCGTCGAGGTAGACGCTCGCGGCGCCCGCCTGCTCCAGCTCCCGGGCGTTGGCCTCCTGATGGTTCCCCGTGGCGTGGGGATACGGGATCAGCACAGCCGGGACGCCGCACAGCGTCATCTCGGCGATGCTCGTGGCGCCCGCCCGGGCGACCGCGAGGTCGGCGACTGCGTAGGCGAGCTCCATCCTGTCGAGGAACGGCAGCGCCACGACCCTCAGGGCCGACTCGGGGTCGATCGCCTCGGCCACCGAGGCGAGATGATCGGGCCCGGTGAGCGCCAGGACCTGGAGGTCGCCACGTGTCGCCAGCAACCGCAGCGCGCCGGCCAGGGTCTTGTTCACGTGGAGCGCGCCCTGGCTCCCGCCGAAGACCACCACGGTCGTGCGATCGTCGGCGAGACCGAGGACGGCCCTGGCCTCGGTGGCGAGGGCCTCCCGATCGGCAGGAACAGCGACGATCTGGGGTCGCACGGGGTCGCCGGTGACGACGGTGCGGACACGCCTCGGCAACCGGTCCGCCGCGTCGGCGAACGACAGCCCGACGACCCTCGCGATCCGCGACAACATGCGGTTGGCCAATCCGGGCACGGCGTTCTGTTCGTGCAGCACGATGGGGATCGAGCGTCTCCGGGCGGCAAGCACGGCCGGCACGCTCACGTACCCCCCCATGCCCACGACCACGTCGGCCCCCTCCACGAGCGGGAGGCAGCGACGAACCGAGCCGAGCGCGACGCCGGGGGCCCGCAGCATCCGAAGCGAGAGCTCTCGGTGCAGCGGCGCCGCATCGACGGCGTGGAACGGATAACCTGCCGACGGCACGAGACGGGCCTCCTGCCCGGACGGCGAGCCGATGAACATCACGCCGGCCTCGCCCGCGACCAGCCGGTCGGCCAGGGCGACGGCCGGGAACACGTGGCCGGCCGTCCCCCCCGCCGCGATGACGACGTTCATCTTCCCTCGCTCCCGCGGGACGGAATTCGATGCCGGGTCGGTGGTGGCGTCTTCCGCCGAATCCCACGCCGTGTGCCTCCCGGCTTCCTTCGGCCGGCGCCAGACGCGGGCCGAACGGGCACAGTCGATCGGGCGACACTCACGAGGACGCCGACCCCGGCGAGGGTGACGACGAGGGCCGTGCCGCCGAACGAGAGGAACGGGAGCGGCACGCCGGTGATGGGCAACAGCCCCGTGACGGCCCCGAGGTTGATCAACGTCTGGAGGCCGATCCACGACACGATGCCGGCCGCGAGGAGCCGGCCGAACGTATCGGTGGTCGAGATCGCGATCCGGATCCCGGCGTAGAGCAGGACGCCGAAGGCCACGATGACGGCGAAGGCTCCGATCAGCCCCAGTTCCTCGCCGATGATGGAGAAGATGAAGTCGCTGTGCGCGTTCGGGAGGTAGTCCCACTTGAACCGGCTCTCTCCGAGCCCGACCCCGAACCATCCGCCCGAGCCGAGTGCGATCAGCCCCTGGACGAGCTGGTAGCCGTCCCCGAGGCGATCGTCCCAGGCATGGAGGAAGCCGTCGACGAAGCGGGTCCTGCGGTAGGCCTCTCCGAAGATCATCAGTGATGCCGCGGCGATCCCCAACGCTCCACCGACCGCGAGGTAGCGTCCTCGTACGCCGGCGGCGAACACCATCAGGAACACCGAACCGCACAGGATCACCGTCGTCCCGAGATCGCGCTGGAGCAGCACGAGTATCGAGATGAATCCGACCACCGGAGCGAGGGGGATGACGAGGTGGCGGAGCTGATCGAGCTGTTTGAACTTGTTCGCCAGCACCGTGGCCGTGAAGGCGACGAGCGCGAGCTTCAAGAACTCCGAAGGCTGCAGCGTCACCGGGCCCAGGTCGATCCACCGGGAGGCACCGTACAGGGACGTCCCTCGCTCGGGATGTATCGCGATCAGCATCAGGGGAACGACCGCGATCAGGGCCACGAGCGAGAACTTCTGCCACACGCGGTAGGGCAGGCGTGCGGCGGCCAACAACGCGAGAAGTCCCACGGCCGCGTAGATCACCTGACGGTTGAAGTACCAGAAGCTCGACCCGTAGCCCTGAACGGCGGAGATGGATCCGGCAGACAGGATCATCGCGAGCCCGAGCACCGTGAGGAACGCCGTCGGGATCAACAGGAGGGCGATGCTGCGCGAGGCGGTCGCCGCGGCGTCCTTGGCCCGACGTTGCTCCAGCGATTCGACGAGCCGCAGCCGAGAGCGCGTCGGGGCGTTCCTCGTCGCCTTGGCGGCCGCCTTCTTCGGGGCCGCCTTCTTCGGGGCGGCCTTCTTCGGGGCCGCCGCCGAACGCGTCCTTGTGGTGCCGGCATCGGTCGAGGACCTCGATGCCTGGCCGCGAGCGGGGGTCCGGTCAGCCATCGGACGGCGCCCCTTCCAAGGCGCGCGCCGCCGCGGCGAACCGGTCCCCGCGCTCCTCATATCCGCTGAACTGGTCCCAGCTCGCGCAGGCGGGCGCCAGCAGCACCGCGCCGGTGCCGTCGGCCATCTCGAACGCCTCCCGCACGGCGACCTCTATCGAGGGAGCGGCACGGACCGGCACCACCCCACCGAACACCTCGACGATGTCCGTGGCCGCGTCGCCGAGGGCGACGACCCCACGCAGCCGCTCTGCTCGGGATGCAAGACCGGTTAAGTCGGCTCCCTTCGCGTCGCCCCCAGCGATCAGGATCGCTCCGTCGACGCCATCGATCGCCGTGAGCGCCGCATGGACGTTCGTCGCCTTCGAGTTGTCGAGGAACACCACTCCGTCGACGACCGCGACCCCCTCGCCGCGGTGGGCCGCCGGTTCGAACGCCGCCAGCCCCTCGCGTATGGCTTCGGCCCGGACGCCGAACGAGAGCGATGCCGCCGCGGCCGCCGCGGCATCGGCCCCGAACCCACCGCGAGACACGTCCACGGGACCCAGGTCGAGGCCGCTCGATCCATCGGGCGTGACCACCCTGGCGTCAACGACGCCGACCTCCCCCGCCGACGGGACGCCCGACGTGGTCCACCGGATCGCGCAGGGGGCCGTGCCCGAGACCGCGGCAGAACCGGCGTCGTCACGGGAGCCCACGTGGGTGTCGCCCTCGCCCTGTCGGGCGAAGATCCTCGCCTTCGCCGCCACGTAGGCCTCGTGCGAGCCATGCCAGTCGAGGTGATCGGGAGCCAGGTTCAGCAACACCGACACCCGCGGGTGCAGCGATTCCTGCATCTGCAGCTGGAACGAAGAGCACTCGACGACCAACACGCCGTGTCCGGCGGCCGCCGCAGCGGGGAACGGATAGCCGATGTTGCCGCAGGCCACCGCGTCGAGGCCTGCGACGCGCAGGCACGAGGCGATCATGCCCGTGGTCGTGGTCTTCCCGTTGGTGCCGGTCACGGCGATCATCGGCGCCTCGCAGAGCCACGCCCCCAGCTCCATCTCTCCCCACACGGCCAGCCCGGCTTCCCGGGCGGCCCGCACCAGGGAGACGTCCTGGGGGATGCCCGGCGAGACGAAGACGGTGTCCACGCCGCCCAGGTGCTCGACGTCATGACCTCCGGCCCGAAGATCTACACCGAGCTCGCGCAGTTCGGTGCCCGACACGAGTTCGGCCTCCGGCCGCCGCTCGCTGACCCGAACGATGGCGCCCGCCTCAACGAGCACGCGCGCCATCGCCGTGCCGGCGACTCCCGCGCCGACGACGAGCACGTGCCGATCGGTGAGCTCGAGGGTCAATCCAGGCCTCCCCTGGCGATGAAATCGGCGTAGAACAGGCCCAGTCCGATCGCCACGCACAGTCCGGCGATGATCCAGAAGCGCACGATGACCGTGAACTCCGGCCACCCCGCGAGCTCGAAGTGGTGGTGGATCGGCGACATCCTGAAGATCCGGCGCCCGAAGCCCCTGAACGAGATCACCTGCGCGATCACCGACATCGTCTCCAGAACGAACAGGCCGCCCAGGATCACGAGCAGGAGGTCGGTGTTGGTGGTGAGCGCGAGCGCGCCCATCAGGCCTCCGAGGGCCAACGCCCCTGTGTCGCCCATGAAGATGCGTGCCGGCGCCGCGTTCCACCACAGGAACCCCGTCGCCGCCCCCATCATGGCAGCCGCCACGATGGCCGAGTCCAGCATCGCCCGGGCGCTCACGGGATAGCACCCGGGAAGGAACCCAGCCTCCAGCCCGGTGCATGGGTGCCGGAACTCCCAGAACGCGATGAAGATGTAGGCCGACAGCACCAGGATCGAGGAACCGGCGGCCAGGCCATCCAGGCCATCGGTCAGGTTGACCGCGTGCGAGGACGATGTCAGCACGAGGAAGCACCAGGCGAGGAAGAGCACGAGTCCGAGCCTGATCCCCGTGTCGCGGATGAACGAGATGGACGCCGCGGTGCCGGTATCGTCGGAGAACAGGAACACGAACGCTCCGAACAACACCGAAGCGATCGCCGTTCCGAGGAACTTCTGACTCTTCGACAACCCGAGCGATCGCCGTCGGCGCACCTTCGTGAAGTCGTCGAGGAAGCCCACGAACCCGAACCCGACCGCCGCGACGATCAGGGCGATCCCGGCCGGGGTGGGCCATCCGGCTGTCACTCGGCTCCCTAGGTAGGCGACCAGGAGGCCGATCAGCATCACGATCCCGCCCATGGTCGGTGTCCCCATCTTCTCCAGATGCGTATGGGGGCCGTCCTCACGGATCCGTTGTCCCCAGCCCCAGGCCGTGAATGCCCTGATGGCGACCGGCGTACCCAGCAAGGTGACGGCCAAGCCGATCCCGGCGGCGATCAGGACGGAGATCACCGCAGCGCCTCGGCGAGCCGCTCCAGCCCCGCAACGCGAGAACCCTTGAGCAGGATCACATCGCCCTCGCCCGCGTGGGCCCGCACGTCGGCCACGGCCTCCATCGGCTCGCGGTACGCCGCCACGTTGCCGGGCTCCACACCCTCGCGCACCGCCGTCGAGACGATCTGGTCGGCCCAGTCGCCGATCGCGATCAGGCGGTCGACGCGCAGTCGGGCGGCGAGGTCGCCGATCCGCTCATGTTCGCGGTCCGCGATCGGCCCGAGTTCGGCCATGGTGCCGACCACGGCGATGAGCTTGGAGTCGCGTGCCATCCAACGGGCCGCCTTGAGCGCGGCCGCCATCGACTCGGGGTTGGCGTTGTACGCGTCGTTGACGACCCGCAGTCCGTCGTGAGTGGTGAAGGTCTCCATTCGCCAATGCGAAACCGACGCGCTCGACAGCGCCCCGGCACAGGCCATGAGGTCAACTCCCAGCTCGAGGCCGATCGCAGCGGCGGCGAGCGCGTTGGACACCATGTGCTCGCCGGCCACCGTGAGCCAGACGGGCGTCCGCCCGCTGGGCGATACCAGCTGGAACGACGCTCGTCCCTCCGCGTCGAGGACGACGGCCTCGGCCGCCACGTCGGCCGTTGGAGTCCGCCCGAACGTCACCACGCGGCCGGGCGCACGCTCACGGTAGGCGGCGACGACGGGGTCATCGGCGTTGAGTATCGCGACCCCGTCGGGCTCCAACGCGTCGATGGGTTCGGCCGAGGCCTCCACGATCGCGTCCCACGACCCGAAGATCTCCATGTGTGCCACGCCGACGTTCGTCACCAGGGCGATCTGCGGCTGGGCGATCTCACACAGGATGGTGACGTCGCCCTTGCGTCGGGCCCCCAGTTCCGCGACGACCACCTCCGTATCGATCGGCGCGGTCAACAGCGTCATAGGCAGCCCGATCTCGTTGTTGAACGAGCCCGGGCTCGCGTGCGTTCTCAGGGAGGTACCCAGCACCGCCGCGGCCATGTCCTTCGTCGAGGTCTTGCCGTTGGCACCGGTCACGCCGACCACCCGCGCATCCATGCGTCGCCGCTCGTCCGCTGCCAGCCGCATCAGGGCCTCGTTCGTCGATCGGACATACACGGCCGGCCCGTCCACCGTGAGACCGTCTCGCACCAGCGCCCCGGCGGCCCGCCGGTCGAACGCCTCGGGAACGAAGAGCCCTCCGTCGGTGTGCTCGCCGGGGAGGGCCACGAACAACGACCCCGGCTCGGCAAGTCTGGAGTCGGTGCACACCGACGTCACCTGCGCATCCTCGCCGAGGAAGAGGCCGTCGACCGCACGAGCCACGTCGCTCAGGTTCCGCGATCTCATGCCCGACCTCCGACCGAGGCGAGCTCCTCGCGTGCCACGTTTCGATCGTCGAACGGCACCAGGACCCCCCCGGCTTCCTGCGTGACTTCGTGTCCCTTGCCGGCGATCACCACGACGTCGCCTGCCTCGGCCGACCGGATCGCGGCTCGGATCGCGGCGCGCCGGTCGGGCTCGATGACATACTCCCCGCCGCCGGCTCGAGCCCCAGGCTCCACTTCGGCGATGATGGCCGACGGCTCTTCGGACCGTGGGTTGTCGGACGTGAGGTAGGTGAGGTCGGCAGACTCGGTCGCCGCCCTCCCCATGTGGGGACGCTTGTCTCGATCCCGGTCCCCTCCACAGCCGAACACAACGATGATCCTGCCCGACGCCAGCGGGCGCACCGATCGCAGCACGGATCGGATGCTGTCGGGCGTGTGCGCGTAGTCCACCACCACGGCGAAGTCCCCGCCGCCATCAACCCGTTCTCCCCTCCCGGGCACGGCAGACGCCGCGCTCAGCCCTCGCGCCGCCACCTGGATATCGATGCCTGCGGCGACGGCCATGGCGAGTGCGCACAGACAATTGCTCACGTTGAACGCCCCGAACAGCTGCGCGGCGACCCGGGTCCCGCCCGCGGTGAAGGACACGGCATCGGGCGTTACCTCGACGTCGTTCGCGTGAAGATCGGCACCCTCCGCCTCACCGAAAGTAGTCACCGGGATCCCTGCGCCGTCGGCAAGCCGACGCCCCCAGGGATCGTCGACGTTGACGACGCCGGCATGCGCCAAGGCGGGCGTGAACAGCCGCGCCTTCGCCTCGAAGTAGGCCTCCATCGACCCATGCAGGTCGAGATGGTCGTGAGACATGTTCAGGAAGGACGCGACATCGAAGGTCATGCCGTCGACGCGGCGGTAGGTCAAGGCGTGCGAGGACACCTCCATGGCCACGGCCGATACCCCCGCCAGCGACATGCGCGCCAGGAGTCGCTGGAGATCGGGCGCCTCCGGGGTCGTCCGCTCGAGCTCGCCCGGCTCGCCGTCGATCCTCAGGCCCGTGGTCCCGATGATCCCGGGGACGGCCCCGGCGGCGAGCAAGATCGACTCCAGCAGGTAGGTGACGGTGGTCTTGCCGTTCGTGCCCGTCACACCCATCATCGTCAATGACTCGGCCGGGCGACCGAACACGACGGCGGCCATCGGCCCCATGGCGGCACGCACCGACGGCACCAGGACCTGGGGCACGTTGAGATCGAGCCACCGCTCGACGACGAACGCGGCCGCGCCGCGCGCGAGCGCCTGCGGCGCGAAGTCGTGGCCGTCGGCCCGCGACCCGGGGATGCAGAAGAACAAGCATCCTGGGACGACCTCGCGGGAGTCGAAGGCGGCGTCGACAACCATCCCGTCGCCCCGCGTCAGGGCGCCGTCCACCGCGCTCGCGACCGAGGCGAGCGCCACCTGGGGAAGTGGTAAGAGCACGTGATCGGAGCTTACCCGTGGTCTCACCGCGGAGGCGGTAAGGATCACCGAAGATCGCTGATGAGCGGGGGTCGCGGTACCGGGGCCGCCGATGGGATGGCGAGCCGTTGGATCGCGTACCGGGCGATCTCCTGGAACAACGGCGCGGCGGCGACCCCGCCGTACACGGTGTCGGGTTCATCGATCGACACGGCGATCACGACCTCGGGGTTGCCCGCCGGCAGGAATCCGACGAACGAGGCCATGTACCGCTGCACGTAGTTGCCATAGACGTCGATCTTTCGCGAGGTCCCGGTCTTGCCCGCCACCTGGTATCCGGTGATCTGGGCTTCGAGGCCCGTTCCCTCCTCGACCGCGGAGGCGAGCATGCGGGTGAGGATGGCCGCCGTGGCGGGCTGGAGCACCTGCCGCGTCTCCGAAGCGGGCGACTCTCGGATCGCGCCTTCGTCGTCCACCGTCCCTCGCACCAGCCGGGGTTGAACCCAGGTGCCGTCGTTGGCGATCGTGGCGTAGACGCCGGCCATCTGCAGGGGCGTCACGGCCACACCCTGTCCGTACGAGGCGGTGGCGCGGATCACGTCGTCCCACGCGGCCGGCATCTCGCCGGACGCTTCGCCGGGGAATCCGATCCCTGTCTGCTCGCCGTAGCCGAAGCGCTCCATGTAGTCGGCCAGCCGTTCGCTTCCCACCCGCTCCGCCACCATGGCGGCTCCGATGTTGCTCGAGACCTCGATGATGTCGCCCAGGAGCATCGTCTCGGGCGGGTGCGCGTGAGAGTCATGGATGGTGAAGGGGCCCACCTGCATGGAGGCCGGCACGCGGAAGCGATCCTCGAGGCCGACCGCGCCGGTCTCGATCGCGGCCGCGGCGGTGATGATCTTGTTGACAGATCCGGGCTCGAACGAATCGGTCACCGCGCGGTTCCGCCAACGCATCGGATCCACGTCCGCGAAGTCGTTGGGATCGAACCACGGATAGCTCGCCATCGCATAGACGTCCCCGGTGTCGGGATCGAGTACCACGACGGTGCCCCCGATGGCCCCGTTCGCCTCGACGGCGTCGGCGAGGGCCGCCTGAACCTGGAACTGGAGCTGGCGGTCGATCGTACTCACGAGGTTCACTCCGGGGGTGGGCTCGACCAGCGTGTCTTCGGCCGTCGAGATCGGCAACCCGTCGGCCGAAAGCTCGGTCGTCCTCGTTCCTGGCGTGCCGGCGAGCGCCACATCGAACTCGTCCTCGAGTCCGGCGATCCCGACGTTGTCGACGTCGACGAAGCCCAGCACCTGCGGTGCGATCGGCCCCGCCGGGTAGAAGCGCTTCGGCACCGGGATGAACCCGATGCCTGGGATCTCCATGTCTCGCAGTTCGCGCGCGGTCTTCTCGGGCAGCTGTCGGCTCACGTACACGAACGGCTCCTCGGAGCGCAGGGTCAACTCCATCTCGCGAGGCTTGATCCCGAGGACCGGCGCGATACGCGCCGCCGCCACGGCGGCGTCATCGATCTGGCCAGGGTTCGCATAGACGTCGACGGCGCCCACGGTGACGGCCAGCGGAGTGAGATTGCGGTCGAGGATCTCGCCACGTGCGGCGGGGAGCTCGATCGTGCGGATCCGTTGCGCGAGCCCCAGGCTCGCCAGTTCATCCCGGCCGGCTACCTGCAGGGTGGCGACCCGCACGGCGACGCCGGCCAGCGCGATGGCCATGACCGCGAAGAGCGCGGCCAGCCGGGAGACCGGCGGACGCCTCACGCGTCCCCAGCCACACCGGGAACATGCACCGAGACGACCACCCGCGGTGCCGCGAGTCCCTGCGATTCGGCCCACGCCGCGACCCGGGCCGGCGACGACAACCGTGCCACACGCGTCGACAGCTGGGATCGCTGCTCTGTGAGCACCCCGACGGCTCCTTGTTCTGTCCTGAGCCGGTAGGTGGTGTTCACGACCATCGCGTTGAGAGCAACGACCCCCACGACGAGCGCCGACACGAGCATCGCGGAGAAGAGCCAGAACACCCGATGGGACCCGCGGCGCGCCCGCGCACGAGGAAGGGGAGGTGTCGATGAGCGCGGGCGCGCCGCGGTCGGGCGCGCCGACGGCGCGTCACGATCGGACGGTACTGGTGATGGAGCGCTTGACGGTGCCGCGGGGGCTCGCTGCGATGGGGCGTCGCCCCGCCGATCGGGGGCGCCGAGCCGGCGGGCCGGAACGCTCACGCGGCATCCCTCCGCTGGGCGGCACGCAACTTCGCGCTGCGAGCTCGCCGGTTACGCCGGACCTCGTCCTCGGTGGGTCGCATCGGCTTCTTGGTCAAGATCAGGGCCCGGTCGTCGTCTCGGAACGCGAACTTGACGATCCGGTCCTCGGTGGAGTGATACGACAACACGACGACGCGGCCGCCGGGAGCGAGGAGCCCAACCGCCTGAGGCAGGGAGGCGGTGAGCTCCTCGGTCTCCCGGTTGACCGCGATGCGGAGCGCCTGGAACGTGCGGCGCGCGGGGTGGGGGCCCCCCGGTCGACGTCCGAGCGCGCCCGCGACCACGCCGGCGAGCTGATCCGTGGTGACGATCGGGCGGTGCTGCACGATGGCGTGCGCCACCCTCCGGGAGCGGCGCTCCTGGCCGTGCTCGAAGATCAGGTCGGCGAGCTCGGTCTCGGACGATCCGTTCACGAGGTCGGCCGCCGATGGGCCTTCGCCATCCATGCGCATGTCGAGTGGCCCATCGACGCGGTACCCGAACCCTCGATCGGGCCGGTCGAGCTGCATCGACGACACGCCGAGGTCGAAGAGCACGCCGTCGACCGGAGGACCGACGACCTCCTCATCCACCTCGGAGAACCGCGCGTGAACCGATCGGAAGCGATCGCCGTACTCGCCGAGGCGTTCCTTCGCGAGCCGCAGGGCCTCGGGATCGCGGTCGACGCCGATCACGCGCTCCACGCCGGCACCCAGGAGCGCGGCCGCGTGGCCGCCGGCGCCCAGCGTCATATCGACCACGGTTCCCGCTGGCGCGAGGAACCCGATCACCTCGGACACCATGACAGGCTCATGCGGGCCGTCTCCGCTCGCCGCCGTCAACCGATGTGACCCGCGAGGAGGCCGACACCGATCGATGCCAGTAAGGTCAGCGCCGTCATCGCGAGCAGCGACAGGCTCTGTCGTACCTCGGTGCCGAGCTTGTTCGGAGACGGTGTCACGAGTTACCTCCTGGGGTCGATCGAGCCGGCCCGGTACGCGTCCGCGTACCCGGCGATGTAGTCCTCATACGTGGCGCGGTCCCAGATCTCCATCCGGTCACGCACCCCGAGCACCACCACGTCCTTGGCGATGTCGACGGCGTCGCGCAGACGCTGAGGGATCGTCACGCGTCCCTGGGAGTCGACGCGCACCTCGTCGGAGGACCCGAAGAACAGCCGGGCATATGCACGTCCGTCGTTGTCGGAAAGGGGAGACGACGCGACCTCCTCGGAGCGACGCGACCACTCGGCCCTGGGGAAGACAAACAGGCAGCGGTCCTGACCCACCGTGATCCAGCAGCCGTCCTCGAACGCGGCCCTGAACCGGGCGGGCAACGACACCCTGCCCTTGGGGTCGAGCTGATAGCTATGCGTGCCGAGCAGTTCGGCCACGCCTCCTCCCCTTTCCTCCACTGTGAGCCACGTTTATGCCACTGACACTCCACCACGTCAAGAAGGTATGCGCCCGAACTGTTGTTCGAGGCGGCCGCCTGGCTATCGAGTGGGTACCGAGTGACGGGCGGGGGCCGCTACACTCCCCGGATGGGACGTGCGCTGGTCCTGAACGCAACCGACGCGCCGCTGGCGGTCGTACCGGCCAGGCGTGCGGTCGTGCTCGTCCTCAAGGACAAGGCCGAGGTCGTCATGTCCAACGGGATGGTCTTCCACTCGGAGCGGATCGTGATCGAAGCGCCCTCGATCGTGCGGCTGCGCCGGTACGTCCGGGTCCCCTACCGCCCCCACGCGCCGCTCACTCGACGGGCCGTCTTCGCCCGCGACGGGTGGACCTGTCAGTACTGCGGCGCGGCCGCGGAGAACCTCGACCACGTGACGCCGCGGAGTCGCGGCGGTGCCCACGTATGGGAGAACGTGGTGGCCGCCTGCCGACGGTGCAACGCCAAGAAAGAAGACCGCACCCCGCACGAGGCTGGCTTCCGCCTCGCACGCCAGCCCTTCGCCCCCGGCGACGGGTTCCATCTGACCCTGGGCCAGCTCGAGCCGGGGTGGGATACGTACCTCATCCAGCCCTCGCGCCGGCCCGCACGCGCACAGCGAATCACAACGGTGTAATCTGTTCGCAGTGACGGGTGGTCGGCCCGGCGAGACGCCTGGGAGATGCGAACAGGGGCCGCGCGGGGCGTTCGCGTGATCGGGCCGACCGCCCGTCCGTCAACCTATTGCGGAAACCTGCGCTCGGTTACCCGTCTCGAGGACCTTTCGGTGGTGCTCCCCCTCTACCGATGGTCCCCGGCGGCGTAAGATATCCGGGTTCCGTTTGGAGGTGATCGGGTGGAAGTACGCGCACGCCCACAGGATTGGCAGGAGTTCTCTGCCAGCTTTCGCGAGATCGAAACCAACGTCGAGAAGGTCGTGCGTGGTAAGCCCGACGAGGTCCGCCTGGCGGTCGTCGCGATGGTGGCGGAGGGCCACCTCCTGATCGAGGACGTACCCGGCGTCGGCAAGACCATGCTGGCCAAGGCGCTCGCCCGTTCGGTCGACTGCTCGTTCCGCCGGATCCAGTTCACGCCCGACCTGTTGCCGACCGACGTGTCGGGCGTCAACGTATTCAATCAGGAGCAACGAGACTTCGAGTTCCGGCCGGGGGCCATATTCGCCAACATCGTGCTGGGCGACGAGATCAACCGCGCCTCCCCAAAGACCCAGTCTGCCCTCCTCGAATGCATGGAGGAACGCCAGGTAACGGTCGACACCGAGACCCATCCGCTCGGCACCCCGTTCATGGTCATCGCGACCCAGAACCCGATCGAGCACGAAGGGACGTATCCCCTGCCGGAGGCGCAGCTCGATAGGTTCATGCTCCGACTGTCGCTCGGGTACCCGAGCCCCGAAATCGAGGCCGACATCCTGGAAAGCCACACGTCGGGGGCGCCGCTCGCCGACATCGGCGCCGTCACCGACGCTCCCGGCGTCGCCCGGATGATCGAGCAGGCCCGGGCCGTCCACGTGGCGCCCGCCATCCGCAGGTACATCGTCGACGTCGTCGAGGCCACGCGTCGACACGGCGACGTCTACCTCGGGGCCAGCCCGAGAGCCTCCGTGATGATCCTGCGCGCCGCCCGTGCGTTGGCCGCCGCCGAGGAACGCGACTTCGTCATCCCCGACGACATCAAGGCGCTCGCGTCCTCGGCGCTGGCACACCGGATCATCGTGTCGGCCGACGCCGTGATGAGCGGGCGATCGCCCTCGGTCATCGTGCCCGAGATCTTGGCCGAGGTACCCGTCCCGGTGTCGGGGACGTCCTGATGCTGACCGGCCGCGGCGTTGCCGTGGTCGTGGCCGGCGGGCTGATGTGGCTCGCGGCGCGGATCCTCGGCTCGCCCGGTCTCGAGGTCGTCGGCATCGGGCTCGCGGTGCTTCCGTTCATGGCAGGCCTCTACGCGCGGCAGGGACGCCGGCGACTCGTCGCGCGGCGCAGGCCGTCGGAGATCCGCGTCGAACCCGGCACCCGGGTGGAGATCGGCATCGACGTGGAGAACCGCTCGCACGCCCCCAGCTCCGTTCTCCTGCTCGAGGACGCGCTCCCAGGCGCGCTCGGCCGCCCGGCTCGGCTCGTCGTGACCGGGGTGCCCGCCCGCAGCGTTCAGCGGGTCGCGTACTCCGTGCTGCCGCACACGCGCGGGCGCTACCGGCTGGGACCCCTCACGGTGGACATGGGCGACCCGTTCGCTCTCACACGGCTCCGGCTCGAGTTCGATGCCCGCGACGAACTCCTCGTCACACCCGAGATCGAGGACCTGACGGGGACCCCCGATCCTGCGTTCGGGCCAAGCTTCGGAGCCTCGAGGGCCCGTCACCTGTTCCGCAGCGGCGAGGAGTACCACACGCTGCGCCAGTACCACGTCGGCGACGACCTCCGCCGCCTCCATTGGCCCTCGGTTGCGCGCACCGGCGACCTGATGATCCGCCAGGATGAATCGAGCCGGCGCGCGAGCGGGCTGGTGTTCATCGATACGCGGGCATCGGCGATCGGTCAGGCCTACACGCCCGCGTTCGAGCGCTCCGTGTCGGTGGCGGCCACTCTGGGGGTCATGCTGGCCCGCCAGGGGTTCACCCTGCGCCTCGCGACCGCCGATACTCCTCCTGCTCCCGTGACCGAGGATCGCTTCCTCGACGCGCTCGCCGGCCTGTCCCATCATCAGAGCCGCTCGATCGGGCCCGCACTCTCGCACCTGCGCGCCGGAAGCTCAGCCGACACGTCGCTCGTGTTCGTGTCCGCTCCCCCGGCACCCGGCGAGCTGGGGTCCCTCACGCGGAGTGGTGCGGGCTTCGGACCGAAGCTGGCGATCCTGGTCTACCCCGTCGACCCGGAGACGCTGCCTCCCGAGCGGCAGGCCCAACTCGAAGGCAGGGCCACGCAGGCACGCCTCGCGCTCACCCGCGCGGGATGGGACTGCATCGTCCTGCCCCCGTCGATGAGATTGAAGGAACGGTGGCACACACCCAGGGACACGCACCGGCTCGCGCACAGCGTCTGACGACGCTGGCAGCGATCTGCGCCCTCGCCCTCACGAGCGGGGCGGCCTTCGGGCGCATCTTCGAGGGCGCCGGCGCCACGTGGCGGATCGTCGCCGCCGCGCTCCTATCCGCACTGATCGCCTGGGGACTGGAGCGGCGCTCGCTCCTGCTTGCCATCGTCGTGAGCGCCGCCGCGCTCGTGTGGTTCGTGGCCGTGGTCGTGTTCCCCGGCACCCTGTGGCATGGGCTGCCAAGCCTCGACACGGTCCGGGCGGCGGTGGACGCCGCGGCGCTGGTGAGCGGTCAGGCCAAGGCCGAGGTGGCCCCCACGCTCCCCTCGCCGCCGCTGATGCTGGCATGCATCGCGGGGGTCTGGGCAGCGATCTTTTCCTCGCACGCGCTCGCGTTCCGAGCGGGCAGCCCCGTGTTGGCGCTCATCCCCCCGCTGGCCGTGGTGATCTTCGCCGACACGGTGTTGGATCAGTTCGTTCGGCCTCTCTACGGCGCGAGCTTCCTGGCGGCCGCCGTGCTCACCCTGTTCGCTGACGGGTTCCGGCGCACGCAGCGATGGGGCCCCGTGTGGACGGACCGCAGCAGCCGGTCACGGCTGTTCCCCACGGCCGGGCGAAGCGCCAGGCGGATCGCCGTGACGACACTCGCCGTCGGCATCGTGGCACCGCTCGTGATCCCCGGGTTCGGGACCTCTGGGTTGGTCGACTTCACGACATCGCCCGACGACCGCATACGCATCGATCCCTTGGTGTCGATCCGGTCCGACCTCACCAACGACGACCCGGTCGAAGTCTTCACGGTGCAGTCCGCCGCCGGGAGCTACTGGCGGATGATCGCGCTGCCCGACTTCGACGGGTACACGTGGCGCCCCGACCTCGATGCGCCCACGAGGTCGCTCAGCGGGGTGGCCTCCCTTGCCGACGGCTCCGGCGCCGCCGTCGGCGTCGTCGATGGGTACGCCGTCGTCCCACAGACCTTCCGCGCCTCCACCGACCTCGGCCTGCCGTGGCTCGCCCTCGGCTTCCCCGCGACCGCCGTGCAGACGGACCAGTCCGGCGTGGAATGGGACCCAGCAACGGCGACCGCCACCTTGGCAGAGCCTCTGAACGAAGGGGACACATATTCGTCGTCGATCTCGCTCGTCCAGCCCACCCCCGACGAGCTTCGCGCCATCACGTTCATCCCCGATCAGCAGCCCCGGTACACCGCCCTGCCGGAGGACACGCCCGAGGAGATCCACCAGATCGCCGAGGACTGGACCGCCGAGGCCTCGACCACCTACGACAAGATCCTCGCGATCCAGGATCGGCTGCGTGACCCGAACGAGTTCACCTACTCCACCGACGTCCCAGCACGAGACAACTCGTTCACGCTCGTCACGTTCCTCGAAGAGACGAAGACCGGCTTCTGTCAGCAGTTCGCGAGTGCGATGGCCGTGATGCTGCGGTCTCTCGGCATCCCGGCCCGGGTGGCAGTCGGCTTCACCGCCGGCCGGCGCGACTCGGCCACCGGCGTATTCCACGTGACGACCGACAACGCGCATAGCTGGGTCGAGGTGCTGTTCCCGACCTACGGCTGGCTCTCGTTCGAGCCGACGTATGGACGCTCCAATCCGATCGCCACGTACACCGACCCCGCCGAGGACCCCTCAGGGTGCGGCCAGGGACGACGGGGGGGATGCGCCGGCACGATCCAAGGGGGCCAGGGTGGCAGCATCACCGAGCGACGCGAGGGCACGCGTCAGCAACTGGGTGACCGGGTGGCGCCGCGGGGCGGCGATACGACGACGGCGGAGATCGCGCCGGCGTCTCCGCTGCTCACCGCTCGACGGCTGATGCTGGTCGGCCTCGCCTTGGTCGTTCTCGCTGTTCTCCTGGTTCCGCCCGCGCGGGCGTGGCGAAGGCGGCGGCGGCTCCGTCGCGCGGGACACGACCCGAGACGGTTGATCCTCGCCACCTATGACGTGTTCGGCGACCGCGCGGCCCATCTGGGGTTCCCGCGCGGCGAGGGAGAGACGCTCGAGGAGTACCGAGCGCGACTCAACGGATCGGGGCGCCTCAACAACGGCGACCTCGACCGGCTGACCGCGCTGACCGTCGCCGCCGCGTACGCGCCCGAAGAACCGGTCGACGACCAGGCCGTAGAGGCCGCCGACTCGGCCGAGGCCACCATCAGGGAGCTGCGACGAAGCACGGGCCTCGCGCAGCGGGTGATCGGCTCGTATCGGCGGTATTGATCCGCTAGGTACCGGTGGCGGTGTGTGCGGCCGCCTCCCTGAGAGCCCGGACGAACCGCTCGCGATCTTCCTCGAAGCGCCGCACGTCGGTCTCCACCCCGGTGGCGATGTCGTCGATCGCCACGAAGAAGGCCATCTGTCCCTCCTTGAGAGCGTCCATGACCTCGCCGTCGCGCTTGCAGATCTTGAAGATGCTCTGACCGTCGGTGACGAGCTTGACCTCAGACAGGTGACGCTCCAGCCCTGCCTGCCGGTTCAGGAAGTCCCACGACCGCCGCACCCGCTGCAGTGACATCCCCCCGTCGAGCAGCGACTTGACGACCCGAAGGGCGATCAGGTCGCGGAACGCGTAGAGCCTCGGGACGCCGGGACGCCCCCCTGTGCCCTGGACGGACGGTTCCACCAGTCCGATCTGGTCCCAGTACCGGAGCTGGCGGGACGAGCATCCCGTGAACTTGCAGGCTTGATGAGTGGTGAATCCCTCCATACGGACGCGTGACCTTTCCGACGTTCCTCGATCCAACGGCACTCGGCGGGACCTAGATCGGACGGGGGGCGTCCGGTGGCGATCACGCACCCGAGAGGGAAGGCGCCCGTTGTACCTCAGCCGCCGACGGGGTGGCAAGCCGACAGGTCACAGGGGTCGAGTGAGACGCGACTCGCGGTCCGAACGGTCGTCTCGGCCGGGCGCCGCGCCCGCTCAGGGTTCGTCGGGTGGGGGCGGAGGCGACTCGATCCGACCCGCGATCCGGCCGATGATGCCGGTGATCGAGAACCCGCCGGCCTGCTGCATCGTGCGGATCTGATCGCGTCCGAGCTGTCCGAGGTACCTCGACAACAGGAGGGCGGACGCGACCATCAGGACGAACCCGGCCACCGCGATCCACACCGACACCGCGAAGAAGATCAGCATCACGAGCCCAAGGACGAAGCCGAGCGATGCCAGTCGGATCCGCCGGGTCAGGATGGGAGTACAGGTCGGTGCTGGACCACCTGCTCGGCGAGCTTGGGGTCGTCCTTCGAGAGGCCGCGTTCGATCTCGTCGAGGATGCGTTGTTCGTGGTCGCTGAGCGGCATGTCGTTTCCCTTGGTCCGTCGATGTTGGTTCGATTATAGGAAGGCTTCGTGCTTCGTCGGAACCCTCGGTTCTCTCGATCCTCCTCGTTCCCGATCGAGGAGTGAGGCGGGTTGTGCCGCACCGCGTCCGAACCGGGGCTCGATCCGATCGATCGCACGCTCGACGTCGCCCCATCGTTCGCCTCGCAACAGCGCGAGCTGTTCTGCCCCCGCCTCGGTCAGCCCGGAGGCCTGCACCCCGAGCAGCCGCACCCGCCGCCGTTCCCCCGGGAGTGCCCGATACAGGTCGGCCACCAGATGATAGAGATCGGTCCCCAGGTCGGTGGCGTCGGGCAACGTCTTGGATCTCGTGAGCGTCGTGAAGGTGGCGAGCCGGACCTTCAGCGTCACCGTGCGGGCTCGATAGCCGTCGGCTCGTAGTCGCGCGGCCACCCGCCCGGATAGGGCCAGGAGCTCGCGAAGGATCGTGTCGGGGTCGTCGAGGTCGTGCCCGAACGTTTCCTCGTGGCTGACCGATTTGGGTGCCTCGTACGGGACCACGTCGCGATCGTCGATGCCGTGCGCCAGATCTGACAGGTGTCGCGCGGTGTGGTCGCCGAGCAGCCTGGCGAGGATCGCCTCCGGGGTGCGCGCAAGATCCCCGATCGTGCGGATCGCCAGGCGTCCGAGCACGTCGCCGGTCTTCTCCCCGACGCCCCACATCCGCCCGACCGGCAGCGGATCGAGGTAGGCCCGAACCCCGTCGGCGGCCACGACGAGCATCCCGTCGGGTTTGCACCCGTCGGACGCGAGCTTGGCGACGAACTTGCTGGGAGCCACACCCGCCGAGCAGGTGACCCCCACCTCGCGCTCGACGTCGGCACGGATCTTGGCGGCGATCGAGGCGGGCGACCCGAACAGGGTCGTCGCCCCCCCGACGTCGAGGAACGCCTCGTCGAGTGAGACGGGCTCGACCAGCGGCGTGTGTGCGAGCAGGATCTCGCGGAATCGATTCGAGTGTGCCCGGTAGGCGGCGAAGTCGGCCGACAGGAACACCGCCTCGGGACACAGGCGGCGGGCACGGACGCCAGGCATCGCGGAGCGGACGCCGAACGCGCGGGCCTCGTAGGAGGCACTCGCCACGACACCACGTGGTCCGGCACCACCGACGACGACGGGCCTGCCCTTGAGCGAGGGGTCCTTCAGCACCTCGACCGAGGCGTAGAAGGCATCGAGGTCGACATGCAAGATCGGCTCGGCGGGGCGCTCGGTCATGTCGGTGTCATCTGCTCACCCGGCGGATCCTCCGCTCGCGTGCCACAGCTTGCGGGCGGGCGCGGTCGGCTCGACGCGTTCTTCCATCGCCTCATGCAGCTTCCCGCGCGCCCGCGCCCGGTGCAGCGCGGTGAGGTCCCAGACCTCCTCCGCGATGATGCTGACGCCGCTGACCCCGGTCCGGCGCAGCTCGCCCCACACGGCCAGCGCGTATCCGTGGAACACGGTCGTGGCCACCTTCGGGCTGCACCGACTCGAAGACCGTCACCTCGACCGGGCCGGTGGCGTCGTCGAGCGTGAGGAAGATGATGCGCTGCCCGCTGCGGATCGCCGGTGTCTGCGAGGCGACCTTCACACCCGCCACCATCACCTTGGTTCCTCCCCGCAGAGTGCGCGAGGTCCTTCGTGCGGGTCACTCCCAGATCGGCCAGCAGCGGATCGAAGAAGCTCACGATGTGGCGACTGGCATCCATCCCCAGCACCTCGAGCTCGGCCCGCACGACCTCGGCGTCGGTGTAGTCCTTGAACGCGTGCTCGGGCGAGACCGCGTCGGTGAGCGAGAGCTGATCGCCCTCGCGCGCCACCTCCAGCGGTCATCGCCCGGAACAGGTGGCCGCGCCGGTCAGGCGCAAGCGCGTCGAATCGCCCCGGCATGGGCCAGCGCCTCGGTCACCGGACGCGACACGGTGGTCCGCCGCATGAAGTCGGCGACGTCGCCGAAGCGCCGGTCGGCGCGGGCCCGAACGATCGAGCGGATCTCGGCGTCCGATGATCCCGTGCACGTCCTTGAGCGCCAGCCGGATCCCGAACACGGGGACCGACTCCACGCTCGAGCCGGGCTGAGCCGGCGACGCCACCTCCTCGACGACGTAGTCGGGGTCGCTCTGGTTGACGTCGAGCGGCGAGGATCGGGATGTCGTGGCGCCGGGCGTCCTCGAGGATCAGCGCGCCGTGGGTACATGCCCGGGTCGTGGGTGAGCAGGCCGGCATACAGGTGCGCCGGGTGATGGGCCTTCAGGTACGCGCTCTGATAGGTCGGCACGGCGAAGGCGGCAGCGTGCGCCTTGCAGAACCCGAAGCTCGCGAACTCGCGCCACCGCCCGCCAGGTGCGCTCGGCCGCGTCGGGATCGACCCCTCGCGCCTCGGCACGGGTCAAGAAATCAGTGCGCAGATCGGGCAGGAGATCGTCGTCGTCGAGATGGCGGCGCACGTGGTCGGCGTAGGTGAGGTCGTAGCCGGCGATCGCCGCGAGGGTACGCATGACCTGCTCGTGATAGACGATGACGCCGTAGGTCTCCCGCAGCGCCGGCCGCAGATCGGGGTGAGCGTAGTCCGGGCGCTCCATGCCGTCGCGACGACGAAGGAACGGGCGGATCATGTCGGACTTGACCGGGCCGGGCCGAAACAGCGAGATGTCGATGATCAGGTCTTCCCAGCGCCGGGGTTGGAGCTTCTGCAGCAACTCGCGCTGACCCGGTGACTCGATCTGGAAACACCCGAGGGTGTCGGAGGCACGGATCAGCTCGAAGGTGGCCTCGTCGTCGAGCGGGATCCGGTCGAGATCGAGCTTGTCGCCGGTGGTCCGCGCGATCTCGTCGAGGGCATGGCGCATCGACGAGAGCATCCGAACGCCCAGGATGTCGAGCTTGAGGTAGCCGAGCAGTTCGACGTCGTCCTTGTCGGCCTGGATCATCCGATGCCCGCCGGCGCTGCGCTCCAGGGGCACCCGCTCCACGAGGTCGTGGCCGGCCAGCACGATGCCGCACGGGTGCAGCGCGATGTGCCGGGGGAACCCGTCGAGCCGCTCGGCCACCGTGAACAGCAGCTCCATCTGTTCGAACTTGAGGTTGATGCCGGCGAGCTCGGGCAACCGCTCCAGTGCCTCGCGCAGGTGACGCGCCGAGATGTGCGGGAACGACTTCGCGATCATCCCCACCTCGACCTCGGGCAGCGCGAGCGCCTTGCCGACCTCGCGGATCGACGACCGGGCCCGGTAGGTGTCGATCATCGCGACGCAGCCGGCGCGCTCCTCGCCGTGACGCGACAGGATCATGTCGTAGACGTCTTCTCGCCTGGCCGACTCCACGTCGATGTCGATGTCGGGCAGATCGTCGCGCATCGGATTCATGAACCGCTCGAAGGCCAGGTCGTGGCGCAGGGCGTCGACGTCGGAGATGCGCAGCAGGTAGCACACGAGCGAGCCGGCCGCCGATCCCCGGCACGCGCACCGGATCCCCATCGCGCGGATGTCGGCCACGATGTCGGCCACGGTCAAGAAGTAGGCTGCGAACCCCATCCGGCGGATCATCGAGAGCTCGTGATGGATCCGTTCGCGAAGGGCCTCGGTCTCGGCCATACCGCGGTCGTGGACGCCGCGCCAGCACCGCTCGGCCAACAGGGCGTCGGCGCTGCGGCCGCCGGGCACGGGGAACTCGGGGAACCGCACCCGCCCGAGGCCGAGGTCGAAGTCGCAGGCTTCGGCGATGTCGCGGGTGGCCGCGAGCAGGTCGGGACGCTCGGCGAACAGTGCCGCCATGTCGCGCGCCGGCTTGAGCCATCCCTCCGCGTTCGTGCGAGAGACGTTCGTCGATGCCACGGGGACGATGCGCCGCATGCACTCGAGCGCGTCGGCCACGAAGGCGTCCTCGGGCATCAGGTAGCGGACCGGGTTCGTAGCCACGGCACGAACCTCTGCGCGCTCGGCCAGCCGGAGCATCGCACGCACCTCGTCGTGTGAACCGGCCTCGACCCGGTGCTCGGCCCCCACGAACAGGTGGTCGGGGCCGAAGGCCTCGCGGAACGGGGCGAGCAGGCGGGCCGCGGCGTCGACGCGGCCGGCCAGGACCGCACGCCCGGGATGCGAGCGGGGGCCCGCGATCGCGATCATCCCGGCGGCGTGCGCGCAGATCTGCTCGGGCGCCACCCAGGGGTCGCCTCGGTCGCCCAGCATGTGGGCGTCGGTGATCAGCCGGCACAGGTTCGCGTACCCGGCGTCGTCGGTGGCCAGCAGCACGACGTGACCGTCGACGGGAGGAGGGGCCGGCGCGCGCACGGTGACCGACGCGCCGAGGATCGGCCGCACGCCCTCCCGCTCGCACGCGCGCACGAACCGCGCCGCGCCGTAGAGTCCGTCGCGATCGGTCATCGCCACGGCGGGCAACCCCATCTCGGCGGCGCGCCGGACCAGTCCCTCGGGCGTGAACGCGCCCTCCTTCAGCGAGAAGCACGACCGGACGTCGAGATGTGTGAACGATGATGGTGGGTCGGCGCGCGACACGTCGGACTCCTCGAGTCGAACAGGTGTTCGATTATATCGATTGTATGAGGGAACCCGGACACCGGTCCAGCCCCGATGTGTGGCATGCGGGTGGGCAGTAGACTCCCCCGACCCCGAGGTGTCTTCGACGGAGGAAGCAGGACGATGACCTGGGAAGCGTGGCTCACGCTGGCGGTGGTGATCGCCGTCGTGGCGCTGCTCGTGACCGAACGCGTTCCGCCCGCGGTCGCGATCTTGGGCGCGGTGATCCTGCTGCTCGTCACGAACGTGATCGACGCTGCACAGGCGTTCTCCGGGTTCTCGAACCCCGCTCCGATCACGGTCGCGGCGCTCTACGTCTTCGCCGCGGGGGTGGAGAAGACGGGCGTGCTCGAACGCGTGACGTCGCGGATCCTGGGCGCCACGGGGGCCGAGAACGGACGGAGCGATCGGGCGACCCTGTTCCGTCTGCTCGTGCCGACCGCGATCTCGTCCGCGTTCCTCAACAACACCCCCATCGTCGCGATGATCGCGCCGAGCACCGTGTCATGGGCCCGGCGGACGGGCCGCTCCCCCTCGCCGTTCCTCATCCCGATCAGCTTCGCGGCGATCCTCGGCGGCGTCCTGACGTTGATCGGGACGTCGACCAACCTCGTGGTATCGGGCCTGATGGTGGAGGCCGGCTACCCGGGACTCGGCATGTTCGAGATCACCAAGGTCACCCTCCCGCTGGCCATCGTGGGGGTGGCCGGGATGGCGCTGCTGGCGCCCGCGCTCCTGCCCGAGCGACGAGCCCCCAGCGAGGACGTCCGCGAGGGCGCTCGCGAGTTCATGGTCGAGATGGTCGTGGAGTCAGGAGGGCAGATCGCCGGCAACTCCGTGGCCGGCGCGGGGCTGCGGAACCTCCAGGGCCTGTACCTGGTCGAGCTGGAGCGCGAGGGACGATCGCTGGCGCCCGTGGGCCCCGACGAGGTGCTCGTCGCCGGCGACCGACTGACCTTCGCAGGCAACGTCGCCCGGATGGTCGACCTCCAGCGCCTGCCCGGCCTGCGCTCCGCCGAGAAGAGCCACTTCCCGGTGGCATCGGGGGCCGCCTCCCACCGGTTCTTCGAGGCCGTCGTCGCCGACGAGTCCCCCATGGCGAACTCGACCCTGAAAGACGTCGGGTTCCGCGCCCGGTATGGCGGTGCCGTCGTGGCGATCCATCGCGCCGACGAGCGGCTGCAGGACACGCTCGGCCAGGTCGTCCTGCGGCCCGGCGACGTGCTGCTGATCCTGGCCGACGACGACTTCGCCGCCCGATGGCGCGAGGACCGTGACTTCCTGGTCGTGGCCGCCCTCGACGGCGAGCCGCCCCCGCGACGTGAGAAGGCGCCGATCGTTGCATTGCTCACGGTGGCCCTGTTCGCCACCGTGACGACCGGGGTCCTCGACATCCTCGAGGCCTCCCTGCTCGTGGCCATCGCGATGGTGGCCTTCCGAGTGCTCACCCCCTACGAGGCGCGCCAGTCGCTCGATATCAACGTCCTCGTCGTGGTCGCCGCCAGCTTCGGCGTCGGGGAGGCGATCGCCGCGAGCGGACTGGCGCAGGTCATGGCGGACGGGTTCGTCGGGTGGTTCGGCGGATTCGGGTCGCTCGGGCTCGTGCTCGGCATCCTCCTGGCGACGATGCTCCTGACCGAACTGATCACGAACAACGCGGCGGCCGTGCTGATGTTCCCGATCGCGATCGCGACGGCCACGCAAGCCGGCATCGACCCCGTGGCCGTGGCCATCACGGTCGCCGTCGGGGCCTCGGCCTCGTTCCTCACGCCGATCGGCTACCAGACCAACACGATCGTCTACGGCATGGGCGGGTACCGGTTCGGCGATTTCGCCCGGGTCGGCGGGCCGCTGACGCTGCTCACCATCGCGGTGGTCGCCGTGTTCGTGCCGCTCGCCTGGCCGCTCTAGCGTCGAGGCCGGGCCGGCGCTAGTCCCAGAGCCGCTCCATGTGCCAGCGATCCCTGCCCCGGTCGAAGTAGAGATCCCAGACGGCTCCGCCGCGGGCCTCCACCCGCCAGTACTCTCGGTCGCGGCCGTCGGCCCACCACCGGCCCTCGATGCGCCATCGGCCGATCACGTCGATCACGTCGTAGCGGCGGCCACGCCACTCGAAGGCCGACGGCATCCCGGCATCCCGCTCCACGCTGACCTGCTCGTCGAACCGCTTCGTCAACGTGACGTACCTCGCTGTCCGGGGTATCGAACATGTGTTCGAGTGAACCGAGAATGTATGCCGTCGCTCCGACATCCGTCAAGACCCGGACGACCACGGTGGCCGGTCCCCGACGAGCCGGCCGTATGATGCAGCGGGCGCACGGCGAAGGAGCGCGGCGATCACAGCGAGGGAGGCGTCGATGACCACGGTGGCCGGCACGGACGGAGCGCTCACTTCCGCCTCGAGCGATCCCTCGTCGCTGATCGAACAGGTGGAGCGCTTCAGCGCACACAACTACCACCCGCTCCCCGTCGTGGTCGCGGAGGCCGAGGGTGCCTGGGTGATCGACGTCGAGGGCCGCCGCTACCTCGACATGCTCGCCGCCTATTCGGCGCTCAACTTCGGTCATCGTCACCCCGCCCTCGTGCGCGCGGCACACGAGCAGCTCGACCGGGTCACGCTCACCTCGCGAGCCTTCCACAACGACCGCTTCGGTCCCTTCTGTCAGGCCCTGTCCGACCTGTGCGGCAAGGACATGGTCCTGCCAATGAACACGGGCGCCGAGGCCGTCGAAACGGCGCTGAAGACCGCTCGCCGCTGGGGATACGACGTGAAGGGGGTCCCCGAGGACCGAGCCGTGATCGTCGTGTGCGAGGGCAACTTCCATGGACGCACGATCACGATCGTCAGCTTCTCGTCCGACCCGTCGGCGCACGGCGGGTTCGGACCCCTGACGCCCGGGTTCGTCACGGTGCCCTTCGGCGATGCCGACGCGCTCGAGGCTGCCCTGGCCGATGTGAACGTCGTCGGCTTCCTGGTCGAACCGATCCAGGGCGAGGCGGGCGTGATCGTCCCGCCCGACGGGTACCTGCGCCGCGCACGAGAGCTGTGCACCGAGCGGAACGTCCTGATGATCGCCGACGAGATCCAGTCCGGGCTCGGGCGGACCGGCCGTACGTTCGCCTGCGAGCACGAAGACGTCGTGCCCGACGTCTACGTCTTGGGCAAGGCCCTGGGGGGCGGCATCGTGGCCGTGCAGCGCGGTCGCGGCCGACCGCGACGTGCTCGGCGTGTTCCGTCCCGGCGAGCACGGGTCCACCTTCGGGGGCAACCCGTTGGCCTGCGCCGTGGGGATCGAGGTCCTGCGCCTGCTGGAGACCGGGGAGTATCAGCGACGCGCCGACGAGATGGGCACCGCACTGATCGAGCGTCTGCGTGCCGAGGCGCCGCCGAACGCGGTCCGCGAGATCCGAGGCAGGGGCCTGTGGGTCGGGATCGAGCTGACCCCCGCGGCGGCCCCCGCACGCGAGGTGTGCGAGCGGCTGCTCGACATGGGGGTGCTGGCCAAGGACACGCACGAGACCACCGTCCGCCTGGCTCCGCCGCTGGTCGTCTCTGGGGACGACCTGGACTGGGCCACCGAGCGCCTCCTCACCGCCCTGGCCGAACGCGGCTAGCTCACGACGCGTTCCTGGTCGCTCCACGGTTCAGGCCCGATCCGGGCGTAGGATTCGCCCGTCATCCACCAGGAGGGTCTGAGCCATGGACGATTCCGGCTTCACCACCCCACCACCTCCCCCGCCGCCGAGCGCGGGCGGCGGCGGCGAGCTGCCTCAGCGAGCCCTCGGCGACATCCTGTCGACGGCGTTCAACGTCTACAAGGCCAACGCGGCGCAGCTGCTGAAGATCGTCGCCTTCGTCGTGATCCCTCTGACGCTGTTCGAGGCGTTGATCGTGAACGTCGTCTTCAAGCCCGAGAGCACCACGCTGACGATCGGGTCGGTGTCCACGACGGTCACTACGCGGAGCACGGGCAGCTCCTACCTCGTGTTCGTGGTGGGCATGCTCGTTGCCCTGCTGATCGGAGCGGCCCTGCAGGCGGCGATGCTCCGCGCCGGCGCGGAGGCGACGATGGGCGACAAGCCCGACGTCGATCGCAGCTTCAGGTTCGGTTTCCGACGCCTGGGCTCCGTGATCCTGATCGGGATCCTCGTCGCTCTCGTCGTCATGAGCGTGGCCCTCGTGGGCGTCATCCTGGCCTTCATCGTCCCCGCGCTCGGCGTCATCGTGGTCTTGATCGGCATCGGGTGGGCCATCTACGCGGGCACGCTGCTGGCGCTGAGCGTGTCGGTCCTCGTGGTGGAGGGCAAGACCGGGCAGGCGGCACTCACGCGTTCCTGGAACCTCGCCAAGGGCCACTTCTGGCACGCACTGGGCACGATCATCGTGGCCAGCATCATCACGGGCGTCATCGCTGGCCTCATCGGCGCGCTCGGCGGGTCGAACTGGTTCCTAAGTTGGATCTTCGGCGCGATCGGACAGATCCTCGTGGCTCCGTTCTCGGCGCTCGTGACGATCGTCCTGTATCTCGACATCCGGGCGCGCAGTGAGTCCCTGACGGCACAGACCCTCCGATCGGAGATCTCCGCCGGGGAGTAGCTACACACCTCCATCGACTCGATCGACTCCGAGATCCGAGGGCGCCCCGAAGGGGCGCCCTCGGCGTCGGGAGCCGGGCGTCACGGAACCTTCACGTTCCCGCACCGGGGCGGGCCGACCCCGGCGGTATCGTGGAGACATGGAGCGACGCTGGCATCCGGGTGAGGCGGTCGCGCTGCGCGAGGTCTGGGCGGGGCGCGTGTTCGCGGCACGCCCCGCCACCGTCGTCGAGGATTCGCCTGCCCGTACGGTCTTCTACGTCCCCCCGGTGGTCCAGGGCCTGGAGCCGCGGTCTGACGACGGCGACACCGTACGCATCCCGGACCGCGAATGGCGGCTCGAGGACAGCGAGATGCGCCACCGGCCCGTGCTCTCATTCGCGTTCCCCGACACGCCGTACGCGATCCTGGCAACATGGGATCCGGAGTCCGGCGAGTTCACGGGGTGGTATATCAACCTCCAAGACCCGCTGCGTCGCACCGAGCTCGGATTCGACACACGCGAGCACGTGCTCGATGCGCTGATCCCTCCCGACCGCTCCAGCTGGACGTGGAAGGACGAGGACGAGCTCGATCGGGCCGTGAAGGAGGGGCTGTTCTCGGCGCAGGAGGCCGAGCGGTTCCGGGCCGCCGGGGAACGTGCGATCGAACAGATCTTGCTCCACGAGCCCCCGTTCGACGAGGACTGGGAGCACTGGACCCCCGACCCATCCTGGGGTTCGCCCGAGCTGCCCGCCGACGCCGGTACCGCCCCCGTCCGCGCCTGAACCGTCGCGGTTGTCGCCGAGACCTCCTATCACGCAGAGTGACCCGATGGCGGACCTGAGCGCTCTCCGCGACCGCTTCCCAGCGCTGTCCCGCACCCAGGCCGGGCGCCCCTGCGTCATCGTCGACACCCCTGGCGGGTCGCAGGTGCCCGATACGGTGATCGAGGCGGTGTCCAACCGCTACCGGGAAGGGCTGTCGAATCTCGACGGAGCCTTCGCAACGAGCCGGGAGGCCGCCGAGGTGGTGGCCGAGGCCCGCCGCGCCGGGGGCGACCTCGTCGGTACCGACCCCGGGCACATCGTGTTCGGTCCGAACTCCACGACGTTGCTGCTCCATGTGGCGCGGTCGTTGACGAACACACTCGGGCCCGGCGACGAGATCGTCGTCACGCGACTCGATCACGACGCGAACGTGCGTCCGTGGGTTCTCGCGGCGCGCGACGCGGGCGCCACGGTCCGCTGGGTGGACATCCGCCTCGACGACGCCACCCTGGACGAGGCCTCATTCGACCAGGCGCTCACGGACCGGACGCGGCTGGTGGCGTTCACCCTCGCCTCGAACGGGGTCGGCACGATCACGCCCGCCGCCGAGCTCGTCGCCCGTGCCCGGGCCACCGGCGCGCTCGTGGCCGTCGACGGGGTCCACATCGCGCAGCACCGGTCGATCGACTTCGACGGACTGGGGGCCGACATGCTCGCGGTCTCCCCGTACAAAGTGTTCGGACCGCATCTGGGCATGCTCGCAGCGCGGCCGTCCGTGCTGGATGGTCTCCAGCCCTATCAGCTGCGTCCGACCGAGAGGTACCTCTCGCCCGAGCGCTGGGAGACCGGCACGCAGAACCACGAGGGGCTCGCGGGGTTCGCCGCCGCCGTCGACTACCTCGCCGAGGCAGGGCGCGCCTGTGGGACCCCGCAGGGGGATTCCCGGCGCGATGCCGTCCGGGCCGCCTTCGACGCCTTCGATCACCACGAGCGCGGGCTGTCGGCGCGGTTCCTCGAGGGGCTGGCCCGGATACCGTCGGCACGGCTGTGGGGCATCGGCGACACCGCCCGACTGTCCGAGCGCACGCCGACGTTCGCCATCCGCCTGGGCGACCAGCCGCCCGTCGCCACCGCCGAGGCGCTGGGCGACCGCGGCATCTTCACGTGGGACGGGCACTACTACGCGATGGAACTGTTCGAGCGGCTTGGGCTGCTGGACTCCGGCGGCGCCGTGAGGATCGGCTTCTGCCACTACCACACGTCCGACGAGGTCGATCGCGTCCTCGAGGCGCTGGACGACCTTTCCTGAGCCCGGGGCCCCCCTGACCGGGCGGTCACCCCTGGCCGCCCGGGTACAATCCCGCCGAATCAAGCGAAAGGAACCCCATGCGCATCCTGATCCTGGGCGGCGACGGGTACCTCGGCTGGCCCACCGCGATGCGCTTTTCCCAACGCGGCCACGAGGTCCACGTCGTCGACGACTACCTGCGGCGCCGTGCCCACCAGGAGGCCGGCACCGACTCGCTGACCCCGATCGCCGACGGCCTCCCCGTCGCGCATCGCGGCGTGGCGCGAGGTCACCGGACTCGAGATCGGATACACCGAGGGCGACCTCACCGACTGGGAGCGTCACCTCGGCGCTGTTCGACGGCTTTCGTCCCGACGCCGTCGTCCACTACGGCGAGATGCCGAGCGCCCCCTACTCGATGAAGGACCGCGAGCACGCGGTGTTCACCCAGACCAACAACGTCGTGAACACCCTCAACGTGATCTACGCGATGCGCGACATCGTCCCCGACTGCCACCTCGTGAAGCTCGGCACGATGGGCGAGTACGGCACGCCCAACATCGACATCGAGGAAGGGTTCATCGAGATCCGGCACAACGGTCGCGACGACTACCTTCCCTTCCCCAAGCTCCCCGGCTCGATGTATCACCTGTCGAAGGTGCACGACTCCCACAACATCCACTTCGCCTGCCGGGTCTGGGGCACTGCGAGCCACCGACCTGAACCAGGGCGTCGTGTACGGGATCGACACCGAAGAAACCCGCCTGGACGACCGGCTCCTGACGCGCTTCGACTACGACGACGTGTTCGGCACGGCGCTGAACCGGTTCTGCTTGCAGGCGGTGATCGGGCACCCGCTGACCGTCTACGGCAAGGGTGGCCAGACGCGCGGATACCTCAACATCCTCGACACCCTGCAGTGCATCGAGCTCGCGATCACGCACCCAGCCGAACGGGGCGAGATGCGCGTGTTCAACCAGTTCACCGAGTCGTTCTCGGTCCTCGAGCTCGCCCAGCTCGTCCAGCGAGCCGGCGCCGAAGTGGGGATGAACGTCACGGTCGACCCGATCGACAACCCCCGCTTCGAACTCGAGGAGCACTACTACAACCCCACCCACACCAAGCTGCTCGACCTCGGCCTCAGGCCGCACCTGCTCTCGGAGACCCTGATCGAATCGATGTTCTCCGAGATCGAGCGATACAAGGCGCGGGTGATCGAGGACCACATCCTGCCCCGGGACCGCTGGCGGCCCGGGACCGCCTCTACCATCTAGCCCCATGTGGGCCTTCCGGCTCCTCGCGGGCGCGGCCGCGGTCGTCTTCTTCCTGATCGCGCTTCGCGGCTATCAACGACGCACGATCAGCCGCCTCAGTCTGATGCTCGCGTTCGCGGCGAGCCTGGTGGTGATCCTGCTCGCGGCCTTCCCGTCCGGGTTCGATCCCGTGTTCGACACGTTCAACTTCCGCCCGGGCAACAACCGACGGCTCATCGCCCTGCTGATGGTCACCGTCGTCGTCCTCTTCCTGCTCCTCTTCCGCCTCCAGGGGCACATGGACCGCGCAGAACGCTCGATCCAGCAGCTCGTCGAGGCCCTGAGCGTCGAGCGGTTCGACTGGGACGCATCGGGCCCGCTCGTTCCGGACGGGCCCACGATCGTCACGATCTCGCCGGCCTACGACGAGGCGGAGAACGTCGGAGCCGTGATCGCCGCGATGCCGGAGGAGGTCGAGGGCTACGGCGTCGTCTCTATCGTGGTCGACGATTGCTCCGACGACGGAACGGCCGATGCCGCCCGCGAGGCGGGCGCCCTCGTGGCCCGGCTGCCGATCCGTCGAGGCGGTGGCCTCGCGCTCCGGGTCGGCTACGACGTGGCGCTCCGTCTCGGCGCCGACATCGTCGTGACGCTCGACGCCGACGGCCAGCACCTGCCCGAGGAACTCTCGATCCTGGTGACGCCGATCATCGAGGACCGCGCCGACCACGTGAACGGATCCCGGATGCTGGGCGACTACGAGAAGGGCCCGTGGATCCGCCACATGGGGGTGCACATGTTCTCGCGCGTCGTCACGATCCTGACCGGTCAGCGCGTCACGGACATCTCCAGCGGCTACCGGGCGACCCGTGCAGAGACGCTGCGCTCGATGTTCCTGATCCAAGATCAGTTCTGGACCTCCGAGGTGACCATCGAGGCGCTGCGACAGCACGCCCGAGTGCTCGAGGTGCCGGTCACGTTCCTCACACGCCGCGGCGGTGAGTCCAAGAAGCCGAAGTCGCTGCGATACGCCTGGAACTTCACCAAGGCGATCGGCAAGACCTGGCTCAGGTGAGTCGGGCGCCGACCCGCTCGTCCGCCTCGCGCCACACGAGCCACGCCACCATCGCCGAGGGAAGCGTGATGCCGACGACGAACACCACCTTCCCCCAGGCGCCGTCGATCATCCCCAAGAACAGCAGGGCGGCGGCCGCGAGCGGCACCCAGGCCACCACGCGCCACGGACGCCACTCCCGGCGACCGCGCGTCGCCCGCGTCACGCCCACGGTCGCGACGACGGTCGCGACCGTGGTAACGATCACGCCCGCCACGTGGAGGGCACCCAGGGTCGACAGGTCGTCGCCGGGCGGGTCGGTGGGGAACGCCAGCAACACGTCGCCGGACGCGACGACCAGATACCCCCAGGTGACGAGCGGGGTGCCCAGGACCGGGCGGAGCGCCCACCACGCGAACACGATGTAGCAGGCCGCCAACCACAGGAAGGCGGCGGTCTGGCCCACGCCCTCGCCGCCGCCCACGGCCATGCTGCTGGGCCAGCTCGCCCACCCCTGCGAGCGGATCACCTCAGGCCGCAGGGCGGCCATCATCAACGACATCGTAAGGAAGCCCACCGGTCCGATCGCCCCGGCCATCGCGGCCCGGCGAACTCGGAGTGACGACGCCCCCTCGATCATGCCGCCGCCTCGGCGGCGACGGTCCCGGCCAGCCGGGCGTTGTCCTCGAGCAATGCGAGGTTCGCCTCCAGGCTCCTTCCGCCGGTCAGCTCGGCCAGCATCGCCAGCAGGAAGGGCGTTCGGGCCTTCCCCGTGACCCCCTGACGGTCGGCGAGCGCCTCGGCCTCGATCGCCGCCGAAGCGACCTCGGCACGGTCCATCGCGAAGCCAGACGGAACCGGATTGCACAGCAACACCGTCGACGACGCCGCCTGTTCGAGCGCCGCATGCAGCGCCGACGCCGCCTGCGCCGGAGTATCGACGCGGTGCTCGAGTCCCACGGGTGCCTCGTGCACGAGGAAGAACGGCAGGTGGTCGACGCCGAACCCCACGACCGCGACCCCGAGCTCCTCGAGCTTCTCGGCGGTGGCGACCGGATCGATGATCGATTTGGGACCCGAGCACACGAGCATCCCGGGGGTCCGCGCGAGCTCGAGCAGGTCGGCGCTGACGTCGGGGTCCGCCCCGGGGTGCACACCGCCGATCCCGCCGGTCGCCCCGACGGCCACGCCGGCCCGCGCCGCAGCCCAGATCGTGGCGCTCACGGTCGTCGCCCCGAGGGCCCCCGAGGCGGCGGCCAGCGGCAGATCGCGGCGGGCCACCTTGATCGCCGCTCCCGGCTCGGCGAAGCGGGCAAGCTGCCCTTCGTTCAGCCCCACAGTGACCGTGCCGTCGACGACGCCGATCCACGCCGGGATGGCCCCCTGGCCACGGATCGCCGCGCTCATTCGCACCACGCACTCCTGGTTCCGCGGAGCCGGGAGCCCTTGGCCGATCACGCTCGTCTCGAGGGCCACGATGCCGGCGCCGGCGTCGAGCGCGGTTGCGACCTCCTCCCCCACGACGAGGCTCATGCGTCCGGCTCCGGCCACGACTGGGCGCTCGAGGCCACCAGGGAGCCGGCCCGGCACGCGCGGGCGAGGGCGTCGTCGATGCCGGCGCCCCTGGCGAGGGCCCCGAGGAGGACGCCGTCGAAGGCATCGCCGGCCCCGGTCGGATCCACCTCGTCGATCTCGGGAGCGCGCGCGCGGTGGATCGTGCCGTCGGCCACGACGATGGCTCCCTCGGCGCCCAGCTTCACGCAGGCCAGCGGATAGTGCTCGGCGAGCAGCCACGCGGCGGCCTCGCCCTCGGCACCCGTGAGCGACGCGGCCTCGCGCTCGTTCGCGAAGATCACGCCGGCCTGACGGGTCGCGACGAGGAACCGATCGACCCCGAAGCGGTCCACGAGAGGCCACGATGCGGCGTCGACGGCGATCAGCGGGGATACCGCGCGGTCGAGCGCGGCGACAGCCACGTCCAGGGTGTCGTCCTGAAGCAGGAGGTAGCCCGACACGAGCACGGCCCCGGCCACGAGCCGGCCGGGGAGGTCGTCGGGCGACAACCGCGCGTTGGCGCCCCGATCGGCGACCATCGACCGCTCGCCCCGTTCGAACATCACCAGCATCGTCCCCGTGTCGGCGCCCACGATCGGGGTCAGCCGTGTCTTCACTCCCCGCTCCCGCAGCGCCTCGGCGACGAGCCGGCCGGATAGATCGGTGCCGACCCCACCGTAGACACGCGCCTCGGCTCCGTCCCAGGCGGCCCATACGGCCGCGTTCGCCGATGTGCCTCCCGGCTGCATCAGCACCCGTCCGTGCACGTCGCCGCCCCGCGCGAGGGCACCGGTGTCGACGCGCACGTCGAGCATCACGTCGCCGATGCAGAGCAGATCCACGCCGGACAGACTACGGGCTCGGGGCCGCCGGCCCGGCTCGGGCGGCGCGCGCGATCGCCATCTCACGCGAGAACTTCTTCCAGTCGCTGCTCTTCGTGCTGAACGTGACGTCGGTCACGACCTGCCCCACCCCGATGATCAGCAGACCGACGGCGGCCCATCCGGGGGCGCCGGAGGCGGGCCACAGGGCGAGCGCCGCGAACGGGGCGAGCTTGGTGGCGATGGCTCCGGAGGCATGCATCCACGCCCGGCCGTGCGCGTCGACGCGAAGGTAGGTGGCGTAGTCGGTCTTGATGCCGGGCCGCGGAGGAGGGGGTCCACCCAGGAATACGTCGGTGAACCGCATCCCCACGGCACGCCCGACGAGCCAGTGGGTCGGGGAATGGACGCCGATCGCCCAGATCACGCCCGCCGCGAGGAGCGCCAGTCCTCGCACGTCGGGGTCGATCGCCTCGAGCGCGATCCAGGCGGCGAGCACCCCGACGCCGATCGCCCCTGCCAGCAGGAGCAGGCCGGCCCACACCGGCACCCGCATCCGCACGGCGGCCCTGAACGCCGCCGTGTCGATCCGTCCGATCTGATCGGCGTGCTGGTCGACGAGGCGGGGATCGGGCTTGACGCGGGCCACCACGCGCCACAGGCCGAGCGTCCGCAGGTCGGTGTTGCCCGCCGCCACGGCCCGTTCGATGCGATCGAGCTCGGTGCCGAGATCGTCCCGAGTTGCCTCAGCCTCCACCGTTCCACCCCCGCGCGCCCGTAGAATCGCCGCGGACGCGCTCCTTTCGCCTTGAGCGCTTCCCCGAACGGGAGGAGATCCACACGTCCAAGAGTATGACCCAGCCGGCGCGGCCGGATGGGACCTCAGGCCGTGCGCTCGTCACACTCGACGGGCGCTACCACGTGCTCGAACGCATCGCGTCCGGGGGCATGGGCGAGGTCTTCCGCGCGCACGACGCCGTCCTCGCGCGCGAGGTCGCGATCAAGGTGCTGCACCGGTCGCTCGCCGGCGACCAGGCCTTCGTCGACCGCTTCCGTCGTGAGGCGCGCGCCGCCGCCGGCATCTCCCACCCTCATATCGTCGCCGTCTACGACTGGGGCGCGGTGGATGGCATCTACTACATGGTGATGGAGTTCGTGCGCGGACGGGGCGTGCGCGAACTCCTGAACAGATACGGGCGGCTCGAGCCTGGTCAGACCAGCGATATCGTGCGTCAGACCCTGCTCGCGCTCGGCCATGCGCACGCCCAGGGCATCGTCCACCGCGACATCAAGCCCGAGAACATCCTCGTGACGTCCGACGGCACCGTGAAGGTGGCCGACTTCGGGCTCGCACGGGCCTACGCGGATGGACGCGCCACCCAGGCCGGCGCGGTCACCGGCACCGTGCAATATCTGGCGCCCGAGCAGATCCGTGGCGAGCCAGCTGACCCCCGGAGCGATCTCTACTCGCTCGGGATCGTCACGTACGAGCTGCTCACCGGAAAGCTGCCCTTCACTGGCGAGACGGCGATGTCCATCGCCTACAAGCACCTGTCAGACCGCGTGCCGCGACCCTCGGCCACCGTCGAAGGGATCTCCGGGGAGCTCGATGGCTTCGTGACCAGCGCGACCGACCGCGACCGCGAGATGCGGCCGGAGTCCGCGATCGAGATGCGTCGCGACCTCGAGGCGATCCAGTCGAACCAGGCTCCCGCCCGGTCGCTCGCCGCCATCGTCGGCGACATGCCCGAGGTACGAGACGTCGACGAGGACGGCACGATGACCGAGGCGGTCGCCGTCACCGACACCCAGACCATCCCGCGAGTGGGGAAGACCCGGCGGCGGCGCTGGCGTCGAGTCGCCCTGGCGATCTTCCTCGTCGCCGCGTTGGCGGCCGCGGCGTGGGGCGCCTGGACCTACGCCGTCCCCCACACCGCCGACGTCCCGGCCGTCGTCGGCACGCCCGTCGACCAGGCGCGGGCCGCGCTGACCGACCTCGGCCTCGTCGTCAAAGTCGCCGAGGGCGAATTCTCGAGCAAGATCCCGGCAGGGTCCGTCCTTCGCGTTCGACCCTCCGAAGGCTCCACCCTGGAGGACGGCGCGACGGTCACGCTCGTGCCCTCGCTCGGCACAGAGCCGGTCGACGTGCCCAACCTGGTCGGCAAGCCCTTCGGCCGTGCCAAGGAGATGCTCAACAAGGTCGGCCTCGTGCTCGGCGTGAAGAAGCTCGAGTACGACTACGAGATCGCGAAGGGGTCGATCGTGTCACAAGACCCCGACACCGCCCAGGCGCCCAAGGGCAGCGCCGTCGACGTCGTGATCAGCCGGGGCCCGCCGCCGGTCAGCCTGCCCGACGTTGTGGGCAAGCAGGAGGCCGAGGCCACCGGGCGCCTGCAGGCTCGTGACTTCGTCGTCGTCGTGAGCCGAGCCTTCTCCAACGACGTGACCGAGGGACGCGTCGTGTCGCAGACCCCCGCGAGCAGCCAGGCGCCGTTCGGGTCCACCGTGACGATCGTCGTCTCGAAGGGACCCGAGCGATTCGCTCTCCCGAGCTTCATCGGACTGACCAAGTCCCAGGCTCAAGCACGGGCCTCCGATCTCGGGATCACGGCCGTGTTCCAGGACCTCCCCGGCGGAACGGGCGTCGTCATCACGCAGAGTCCGTCGCCGGGCACGACGGTGACCTACGGCTCGACGATCCAGCTGTTCCTGCTGTAGCCAGGACGCTAGGGCTGGAGTTCGGCCCCGCGCTCCTCCTGGTGCGTGTAGCGCTCCTCGGCGAACGGCTCCGCGTGGATGTGGTAACCACGCACCTCCCAGAACCCCCGGGTGTTCTTCGCGCTGAACTCGAGACCCGTGAGCCACTTCGCGCTCTTCCACGCGTACCGCTTGGGAACCACCAGCCGCAAGGGCCATCCGTGGTCGGGCTCGAGGTCGGCGTCGTGGTTGCGCCAGGCGAGCAGCACGTCGTCCTCGAGCATCGAGTCCAGCGAGAGGTTGGACGTGTACCCGTGGGCGCAGTGGGCGATCACCCACTTCGCGTCGTCCTGGGGTCGCGCGCGTTGCGCTATCTCGCGGAACGAGACCCCTTCCCACGTGTTGTCGAGCGTCGTCCATCCAGTGACGCAGTGCATGTCGGCGTCCACGGTGGTCGTGGGCAGGCTCCTCAGCTCGTCGTAGGTGAGGGTGAAGGGGTGGTCGATCTTGCCCGAGACCTCCAGGTCCCAGTTCGTGCCGTCGAACGAGGGCACGGGGCCGTAGTGCAGCACGGGCCAGGTCTTGACCAACCGCTGGCCCGGTGGGATCCGCGGCGCGATCTCGGGTGGGTAGTTCTTGGTGAACAGGCTCATCAGCCCTCCTTCGCCGCATCCGTCGCGATGGTCGCCCACGCGGCGAGTGCGGCAGCGATGCCGTCGTCGTCTACGTCGACGTGGGTAACCATGCGCACCCGGTCGCCCGTGTGCGTGACCCCCACGCCGAGGGTCTCCAGGCGCTCGACCGCGTCGAGCACCGGGACTCCCACCGCTCCCGTGTCGGCGAGCACCATGTTCGTTGCAACCTGGTCGAGGTCGATCGTGCCGGGGAGACGGTCGGCGAGTCCCTCGGCGAGCGCGCGGGCGCGGGCGTGGTCGTCGTGGAGGCGCCCCGGGCCCTCCTCGAGCGCGACGAGCCCGGCCGCCGCGGTGATCCCCGCCTGCCGCCACGCCCCTCCGAACAGGATCTGGAGCCGGCGCGCCTCGGGCATCAGCGCGGCCGGCCCGCACAGCAGCGACCCGATCGGCGCGCCCAACCCCTTCGAGACGCAGAACATCACGGTATCGGCCTCGCGCGCGTACTCGGCAGCGTCGACGCCCTCGGCCGCGGCGGCGTTGAAGAGACGGGCACCGTCGAGATGGACCGGCACCCCGGCCTCCTCGGCGACCTTGCGCACCGCGCGCATCTCCGCCACCGGCATCACCCGCCCGCCCGCGCCGCCCGCCGTGTTCTCGACCGCCAGCAGGTCCACGAGTTCGACGTCGTAGTAGGTATCGGGCTCGAGCAGCCCGCGTGCCTGCTCTGCGTCGATCCATCCCCGGGGGCCGGGATCCAGCGTGCGGAACGAGATCCCCGACAGCACGGACGAGGTCATCACCTCGGTCGTGGCGACGTGCGCGACCACCGGACACGCGACGAGGTGGCCCCGACCCGCGTGCGTGCAGCGCCAGTGCGATCTGGTTCGCCATCGTGCCGGTCGGCACGTAAAGGGCCGCCTCGGTGTCCAGGCGTTCGGCCGCGACGTCCTGGAGCCGGTTCACGGTCGGGTCGTCGCCGTACCAGGCGTCACCCACCTCGGCCGCGGCCATCGCCGCTCGCATCCGCTGGGACGGCGTCGAGACGGTATCGGAACGCAGGTCGACCCGGAACCGGTTCATCCGTCGAGTCTATCGACGCGGCCCGAGGCGATCTCAGTACAGGAACATCGGCTTGCCGTCGACGTGCCGGATCTTCGGTCGGTACTCGTCGGCGTCGTACAGGGCGTCGACGTCGACGCGCTTCACGCCCTGTCCGAGCACCCCGAGCGGCACGTTCGCGTAGTTGCCGTTGCGCATCGCCACGAGCCGGCCGACACGTCCCTCGATCGACGAGGTCGGCGGCCATCACCGCGTAGTTGATCGCGACCATCAGGTCGAGCGAGTCGGGCGAGCCCGAACGCATCAGGTACCCCACCTGCTGGTAGATCATGTCGGAGCCCGTCCGCTCCTTGAGCAAGCGCGCTCACGGTCTGGCCGATCCCGCCGAGCTTGCGATGTCCGATAGGCGTCCTCGTCGCCGGCCTGGAGCACCTGCCGTCGACGAGCGTCGCACCCTCGGAGATCGTGATCATCGCGTAGTTGCTCGGATTCGCTGCCTTGTCGCGCATCATCCGCTCGGCCAGCCGGTCGATGTCGAACGGCACCTCGGAGATCGAGGCCCGATCGATCCCCGACAGGTAGGCCGACACGAGCGAGGTCTCGCCGCTGTAGCGCCCGAACACCTCGACCACGGCGAGGCGCTCGTGCGAGCCGGCGCTGGTGCGCAGCTGATGGACGAAGATCACCGTACGGGTCACGGCCGTGGAGAATCCGATGCAGTAGTCGGTGCCGTGGACGTCGTTGTCCATCGTCTTGGGGATCGCCACGACCGGGACGCCCTCCTCGTGCAGTCGCAGGGCGAACGAAAGCGTGTCGTCGCCGCCGATCGGGCACCACCGCGTCGAGCCCGAGCCGCGAGATGACCGCGATCACGTGCGCCGTGTGGTCGCGAGGGGCGTCGTCCACCCTGCCGGCCGCCAGGAACGGCGGCTCGTCCGCCGGCCGCACCCGTGCCGGGTTCGTCCGCGAGGTGTGCAGGAACGTCCCACCGGAGCGGTCGATCGTTCGCACCACGCTCGGGTCGAGGGGCAGTGTCTGCTCGTCGACACTTCGAGGGGTCGTCCGGATCGGTGCCGAGCAACCCACCCCAACCACGGCGGATGCCGACGACCTCGTGTCCCTCCGAGTGCGCGCGGGTCACGAACGCCTTGATCGAGGCGTTGAGTCCAGGAACGTCGCCGCCCCCCGTGAGGATCCCCAGCTTCATCGGCCACAGGTTACCGTCGCGACCCGCCGCACCCGATCAGTCACACAAGATCTGCGGGATGCCCCAGCGCTCCGCCGGCACGATCCGCGGCGTCGCACCCACCGTCGCGAGTGCGGTGGTCACGATGTCCTCACCCTCCACCCCCACGAGGTTGCCCCATCGACCCGCCATCGCCTCGTCGACCGCGGCCACGCCCAGCCGCGTCGCGAGGACCCGGTCGAAGGCCACGGGCGAGCCGCCCCGCTGAACATGTCCGAGGACCGTCACGCGGCTCTCGCTCCCGGTGCGAGCGGCCAGTTCCTCGGCGACGAGCCCACCGATGCCTCCCAGCCGCGGCCACCCGTTCTCGTCGAGCGGATAGTCCGGCACCGACATCGTCCCCTCCCGCGGGATCGCGCCCTCGCTCACCACGACGATCGAGAAGGGCCGGCGCTCGCGATGGCGCTGCTGGATGCGCTTGGCGACCAGATCGATATCGAAGGGATGTTCGGGCACCAAGATCACGTCGGCGTTGGCTGCCACGCCCGCCGTGAGACCGATCCACCCCGCGCTTCGACCCATGACCTCGCACACCATGATCCGGTCGTGGCTCTCCGCGGTGCTGTACAGGCGGTCGATCAGCTCGGTCGCGATCTGAGTCGCCGACCAGAAGCCGATGCTGTAGTCGGTCCCGCCGATATCGTTGTCGATCGTCTTGGGAACCCCGACGATCGGCACGTGCGGCATGCGGCCGCTCGCCCCCATCGTTCCCTCGCCGCCGATCGCGACGAACCCCTCGAGCTGGTGGATCTCGAGCGCCTGTTGCACTCGGTCGACGCCCCCCTCGAGACGGAACGGCTGGACGCCGGACGTGCCGAGGATCGTCCCGCCCCGCGGGAGGATGCCGGCGACGTCGTCAGGTTCGAGCTCGCGTGCACGGCCGTCGAGCACCCCGGCCCAGCCGTGCTCGAAACCGAGGACGCCCGTGCCGTGTTCGACATGGGCGTGGTGGACGATCGCGCGGATCGCGGCGTTGAGACCGGGGCAGTCTCCCCCGCCCGTCAGGATCCCAAGGCGCATCTCGATGATGCTACGGCATCACTGCCGGACCGTCGGCCAGTTGTCCCCGCCGACGGACTCGGACTCGCTGTCTGGGCCGAAACGCGGTCCTCCGGCCCCGCGGCGGCTAGGATGGCGGCGCGCGAACGAAAGGCTGATCCAGCGATGGGCGCGGTGGCGATACAGGGGGTCCTCGAGTGGGCGTTCATCGCCCTGCTGGCGGGACTCGTCGGCGTCGTGTCGCTGTTCGCGCTCTTCCTGCTCGTCCAGGTCGTGCGGAACCCCGGGCGTGACCCGAAGCGACGTCGAACCTAGCCCGTCGCCACGATCTCGGTTCCCGCGTTGCCCCGCAGCGCCTCCAGCGCGTCGTCGAGGTCGCCGATCACCGCGCGGGTCCCCCCGGAGCGCACGAAGCTCATGGCGGCCTCGATCTTGGGACCCATCGAGCCGGCCCCGAACTCCCCCTTACGCTCGAGGACCCGCGCCTCGGCCAGCGTCATGCGGTCGATGTCCTCGGGGAGGAACCCGCCGAAGCCTCGCTGGACCTTCTTCACATCGGTGAGTACGAGCAAGGTGGACGCCTCGACCTCGTGCGCGAGGATCGCCGCCGCCAGATCCTTGTCGACGACACCTTCTTTGCCGATGAGCCGCGGACCTTCCTCGACCACCGGCACGCCGCCGCCGCCGCCGGCGATCACGATGACGCCGTCGGCGATCAGCTGGAGCACGATCGGCGTCTCGACGATCGAGTAGGGCCTCGGGCTCGGCACGACCCGGCGCCACCCGCCATGGGGATCGGCGCGCATCGTGTATCCGCGCTCGGCCTCGAGCGCCCGCGCCTCAGCCTCCTCGTAGTACGGGCCGACGAACTTCGTCGGCTCCGAGAAGGCCGGGTCGTCCGGGCGCACCCTGGCCAGCGTGAGGATCGTGGCCACGGGTCGCTCCATCCCGCGCTCGAAGAAGACATCACCGATCGTCACCTGGAGCAGGTATCCGATCTGGCCTTGGCTCTGCGCGCCGCACACGTCCAGCGGCATCGGATGGATCGATGCCGGCGGCGGCCTCCTGTTGCAGCAGGATCCGGCCGACCTGGGGTCCGTTGCCGTGGGTGACCACGACCTCCCAGCCGTCGGCGGCGATGTCGGCGATGCGCTCGGCGGCGGCCCGACACGCGCGGTACATCTCCTCGTAGGTGTCCTCTGCCCCGCGGCGCAGCAACGCGTTGCCGCCGAGCGCGACGACGACCCGCTCCATCGCGGTACTCGCTCAGCCGAGCACGGGCTCGCAGGATCGTCGTCCAGCGACGGCGTACGCCGGGCAGGACCTCGAGGTCGTATCGCACGCGGACGGCCGGCTTGGCGATGTCGATCACGCGTCGCAGGTCGATCGGCGTGCCGATCACCACGAGGTCGACGTCGGCGGCGTCGATGATCTTCGCCATCTCCGCCAGCTGGCCGTCGCTGTAGCCCATCGCGGGCAGGACGGCTCCCACGTCGTACTTGTCGAACGTGTCGGCGATCGTGCCGAAGGCCCAGGGGCGCGGGTCGACGATCTCGGCCGCGCCGTTGCGCTGGGCGGCCACGACCCCGGCCCCGATCTTCATGGAGCCGTGGGTGAGGGTCGGCCCGTCCTCGACGACGAGCACGCGCTTGCCGCGGATCGCGTCGGGGTCGTCGACCGTGACGCTTCGAGTTCGCCTTCACGACCGTGGCGGTCGGATTGACCTCGTGCGATCGTCGCGTCGAGCTGCGCGACCTGCTCGGGCGTCGCCGAGTCCATCTTGTTCACGATGATGACGTCGGCCGCCCGCAGGTTCGCCTCGCCCGGGTGGTAGGTGAGCTCGTGCCCGACCCGCAGCGGATCGACGAGCGTGATCCACACGTCGGGCCGGTAGAACGGGCAGGTCGTTGTTGCCGCCGTCCCACAGCAGGACGTCGGCCTCGGCCTGCGCCTGCGCGAGGATCGTCGCCGTAGTCGACCCCGGCGTAGATCACCGTGCCGCTCGTGATATGCGGCTCGTACTCCTCACGCTCTTCGATCGTGCAGTCTCGTGACGGTCGAGGTCCGCGAGCTCCGCGTAGCGCTGCACGCGCTGCGCGACGAGGTCCCCGTACGGCATCGGATGGCGCACGGCGACGACGCGTCTTGCCGGCGGCCTTGATCGCCCCGGCGATCGCGCGTGTCGTCTGGCTCTTGCCGACGCCGGTGCGCACGGCCGTGACGGCGACCGTGGGCACATCGGCCTGCAGGATCGTCGCGTCGGGACCCGAGCAGCACGAAGTTCGCTCCGGCCGCCAGCACCGCGCTCGCGGTGTGCATCACGTACTCGTGCGACACGTCGGAGTACGCGAACACGACGTCGTCGACCTCGAGATCGCCGATGAGACGCACGAGCTCGGACTCGTCGTAGATCTCGATCCCGTCGGGGTAGTTCGGGTCCTGCCAGCTCGGCCGGGTAGCGCCGATCGTCGATGAACGGGATCTGGGTGGCGGTGAACGCCACCACCTCGCGATCGGGGTCGTCGCGGTACACGGTGTTGAAGTTGTGGAAGTCGCGACCTGCGGCTCCCATGATCAGGACACGACGCGTCGACATGGGCGTTCCTTTCCGAAAGTGTGATGCGCGGGGGGCGAACACGCCTGGCCCCGCTCTTCGCCCAGCAGCCTACCCCAGGGGCCGGGCGGGCAGCGACCGCCGATCGGCGAATCGCGTCCCGAGGCTACGCGTCGAGGTCGCCGAGCTCGTCGACGTCGAACAGCGTGCGCCGGCCGGGATCGATCGCCACCCAGGTGGGCTCGTCGATCACGGCCGTGCGAAGGGCCTGCGGCAGCGCCCGCAGCCGCCGTTCGCCCCGATGCAGCAGGGCGCGCACCGCCTCTCGGCCGAGCGGCACGTTCACGACCAGCGGCAGTGGGCGGAGGCTATCGCCGTCCGCCAGGACGACGGCGCCGGCTGCCGACTCGCCCGCCACCCGCAGCATCTCGAGCAGCACGCCCGTCGAGAGCTCCGGCATGTCGCCGGCCACCACGATCGCGAGCTCGGTATCCCGCGCCGCGCTCAGCCCAGCCGCGGCACCGGCAAGCGGTCCAGCGTCCGGCAGGGCATCGTGAACGAACCGCACGGGCACCCCGACCGGCATCGGCGGCTCCCCCGCTTCCGCCCCGACCACGACGACGACCTCGCCCACCAGCTCCGACAGCAGCGTCACGGGACGATGCAGGAGCGGAGCACCGCGATATGGGGCGGCGAGCTTGTCGGAGCCGAACCGAGACGATCGCCCGCCCGCCAGCACGATGCCCGCGATCGCCTCGGTCACGGGCCCGAGGCTACGCGCCGCGGGCGTCGACGTCTCCCGGACGGCGACGCTTGCCGGCGGCCCGATCGCCGCCCTTGCCCGCGTGCGCGAACGAGTAGCCGAAGCGACCCTTGATGCACAGGTGTCCGCCCGTGACCGAATTGTCGGCAGGCGAGGTCACCTTCACGATCGCGTCGTCCTGCACGTGAAGATCGAGCTGGCACCCGACGCCGCAGTACGGGCAGATCGTGCTCGTCACGGACTGCTCGTCCTCGTCCCAGGTGCCCTCCTCGCGCATCTCGTGCTCGCTGGAGAACATCAGGGCACCGGTCGGGACACACGCCGATGCAGTTCCCGCAGTAGACACAGGCCGAGGCATCGAGCGGCACCGCGTACTCCGTCGAGATGCGGGCGTCGAACCCGCGGCCGGCGACGGCGATCGCGAACGTGTTCTGAGCGTCGACGCCGCACGCCTCGACGCACTTGTAGCAGAGGATGCACCGCGAGTAGTCGCGGACGTAGAGGTCGTTGTCGACCTTCACCGGCTGGTGCGACGGTTTCCGCGACGCCCGGCTCGAGATCGTGATGGTGCCCGGGTCCCCGGTCGTCACGCTCGCCGGCGCGTAGCGGCTCCATCGCGGCGCCGAATCGCTCCGGGTCAGTCTCGTAGACCGCCATCCAGCGATGCACGTCGGCGTCGGCCAGATCCATCTCGACGCTGGAGGCCAGGAACTCCATCACGAGGCGGCGCGAGTGTCGCACCCGCTCGGTATCGGTCGACACCTTCATGCCGTCCTCGGCCGCCCGGCTGCAGGCCGGGACCAGCGTGCGCGCGCCCTCGACCTCGACGACGCACACACGGCAGGCGTTGACGGGAGTGAGGTTCTCGGCGAAGCACAGGGTCGGCGTGTCGACACCCCGCGCGCGGCAGGCGTCGAGCAGGGTCGCCCCTTCGGCCACCCTGAGGGTCTCGCCGTCGATCTCGACGTCGAGGAGCCTGCGAGGCGGATCCACCGGAACGGCGCTCACGCGGTCACTCCCTGGTCGAACATCCCGAGCGTGGTCACGGCCGACGACACGGCCGCGGCGGCGGTCTGGCCGAGCCCGCAGATCGAGGCGTCGGTCATCACCCGTCCGATGTCGGCCAGCAGGGCGAACTCGTCGTCACGCGAACCGATCGGACGGTCGGCGACGAGTCGGTGCAGGGCCTCTTCCTGTCGAACCGTGCCCACCCGGCAAGGCACGCACTGACCGCAGGACTCGTCACGGAAGAACCGAGCGATCCGCAGGACGATCTGCACCATGTCGACGTCCTCGTTCATCACCATCACGACCCCGGAGCCCAGGGTGTATCCGCCCGAGCGTGCGTCCTCGAACGTGAGCCTGATGTCGAGATCGTCGGGCGTCACGAAGCCTCCGGCCGCCCCGCCGAGCAGGATCGCCCGGGGCGTACCCGTCGACCCACCAGCCAGATCGAGCAGCTCGCCCAGCGTGATCCCGAACTCCGCCTCGTACAGACCGGGACGTGCCACATCGCCGGACAGGCAGAACAAGCGCGGACCCGTCGAGCCTTCGGTGCCGAGCGCCGCGTAGGACGCCCCCCCGATCCGAAGGATCTCGAGGACGTTGATGAGGGTCTCCACGTTGTTGATGCCGGTGGGTTTTCCGAACAGCCCCCGCTGCACGGGGAACGGCGGCTTGTTGCGCGGCTCGCCTCGCTTGCCTTCGATCGAGTTGAACAGCGCCGTCTCCTCGCCGCAGATGTAGGCGCCCGCGCCCCGACGGAGCTCCACGTCGAAGACGAGGCCGGTCCCCATCACGTCGGCGCCGAGGTAGCCGTGGCGGCGACACTCCTCGATCGCGTGCTCGAGGCGCTCGGTGGCGAGCGGGTACTCGCCGCGGATGTAGAGATAGCCGCGTTCTGCGCCCGTCGCGAATCCGGCGATCGTGAGCGACTCGATCACCGAGTACGGGTCCAGCTCCATCACCAGCCGGTCCTTGAAGGTGCCCGGCTCCGACTCGTCGGCATTGCAGACCACGTAGTGCGGCCGGACCGTCTGCTCGGCGACGGCCTTCCACTTGACCCCGGTGGGGAACGCGGCGCCGCCCCGGCCCATCAGCTTGGCCTCGGTCACCTCGCGCACCGTGGCCTGGGGCCCGATGCCGATCGCTCGCCTCAGCGCCTCGAAGCCGCCGTGACCTCGATAGTCCCCGAGCGAGGCCGGGTCGACGACGCCGATCCTCCGCAGGAGCCGCAAGCCGGCACGCATCGCCGGATCCAGCGTCTGCGGCGCCGTATCGGCCCCCGCACATGCCGCCGTCGAAGCGGGGTCGACGAGCGCGCGATACGTAGCCACCGTGGCGCCGCCGAGCGCGACGTCGTCGCGGCCCGCCCGCTGGCCGAGCATCGCGGGGGCCTGTTCGCACATACCCAGACACGGGCTGCGGGTCCAGGAGGCGCCCTCGACGTCGGCGCCCTCGGGGCCGACCTCGCGCTCCAGCCGCTCGCAGAGCGCTCCCGCGCCCGCGATCCGGCAGGCGATGTCGTCGCACACGTGCACCACTCGGTCGGGACGCGGCGCCACGCTGAACATGGCGTAGAAGGTGGCGACCCCGTACGCCTCCGCCGGCGGGACCGTGAGTCGCTGTGACACGTAGTTCAGGCCGCCTTCGCTGATCCAGCCGATCTCGCGCTGGAGCGCGTGGAGGGCGGGCAGGAGCAGGTGCCGGCGCTCACGCGCCTCACGTCCGCCGCGCGCGACCCTGCCCTCGAGGAACTCGACGCGCTCCGTGGTCGGCCCGGGTTGCGGCACCGCCGGTCCGAGCACCTGGTCGACCGCGTCTCGCTCCGCCTGCGATGCGGCGGCGGGCGTCAGGTGCAGGTCCATGATCCGCCTCTCACGCCGACGCCGCCTCGACTCGATCGATCCGCACGGCGGAGGCCTTGAACTCCGCCGTGCCCGACTTCGGATCGGTGGCATCGATCGTCAGCACGTTCGTGTCGACCTGGTCGGGGAAGTGGAACGTCATGAATACCAGGCCCGGCCGCAGCGCATGGTCGAGGTGAACCGGCACGACCAACGACCCCCGACGCGACGAGACCCGGACGATCTCGCCCTCGACCACGCCGAGGTCCCCCGCGTCGCCCGGCGAGATGTCGATCGTCTCACCGCGCCGGAGCGGCGAGCTGTACAGACCGGTCTGGACGCCGGTGTTGTAGGAATCGAGCCGTCGTCCCGTCGTCAGGCGCAACGGGAAGTCCTCGGACAGCTCGTCGACGGGCGGCTCGTCGATAACGATCGAGAAGGGGGCTTTCAACCCCTGCTCCTCAGGGGCCGCCCACAGTCGGGCATGGAGGAACAGGGTCCCCGGGTGCTCCTCGTCCGGGCACGGCCATTGGAGGCCGCCGAGCTCGTCCAGCCGCTCCCACGACATCCCCGCGTGCATCGGAGAGAGCGAGCGCAGCTCGTCCCACGCATCCTGCGGGTCGACCTCGCCCCAGCCCGCGCCGAGCCGGTCGGCGAGCTGCGCGATGATCCAGATATCGTCCTTCGCGTTGCCGGGTGGCGTAATGGCACCTCGCACGCGCTGAACCCTGCGTTCGGAATTGGTGACCGTTCCTTCCGATTCGAACGCGGAGTTGGAGGCGGGCAGCACGACGTCCGCCAGCTCGGCCGTCCGCGTCATGAAGATGTCTTGCACAACCAGGCAGTCCAGGCCCTCCAGAAGCGCCACCGCGCGCTGGTTGTCGGCCTCCGATGTCGCAGGGTTCTCGCCGATGCAGTACACGGCCGTGAGCTCGCCTCGCTCCATCCCCTCGAACATCTCGCTCAGGTGCCAGCCCTTCGTGCGCGGGATCACGGTGCTCCACGCGGTCTCGAACCGGGCGACCGCCTCGTCGTCGGTCTCGACGTCCTGGAAGCCGGGAAGCTTGTTGGGGATGGCGCCCATGTCGCCCCCACCCTGCACGTTGTTCTGGCCCCGCAGCGGGTTGAGGCCGCTGCCGTACGTGCCGACGTGGCCGGTCAGCAGCGACAGGTTGATCAGCGACAAGACGTTGTCGACGCCGTTGTGATGCTCGGTGATGCCGAGCGTCCAGCAGATCATCGCGCGGTCGGCCCTCGCGTACTTGTGGGCCACCTCGCGGATGACCTCGGCGGGGATCCCGGTGACCTGAGATCCACGCTCCAGCGTCCAGTCCTGCACCGACGCCGCGTAGTCATCGAACCCCACGGTCGCGTGACGGACGAACGCCTCGTCGTACAGGTCGCTCGCGATGATCTCGCGCGCCATCGCGTTGGACAGCGCGATGTCCGTGCCGACATCCAGGCCGAGCCACAGGTCCGCCCACTCCCCCGACTCGGTACGCCGAGGGTCGACGGCGATCAGCGAGGCGCCGTTGTGGATCCCCTTCAGCAGATGGTGGAAGAAGATCGGGTGCGCGGCACGCGCGTTCGACCCCCACAACAGGACGAGGTCGGTGTGCTCGACCTCCTCGTATGAACTCGTGCCGCCCCCGGCTCCGAACACCGTGGCCAGACCGACCACCGAAGGAGCGTGTCAGGTGCGGTTGCAGCTGTCGATGTTGTTGCTGCCCAAGACCTGACGGCTGAACTTCTGCGCGACGAAGTTCATCTCGTTCGTGGCCTTGGAGCAGCTGAAGATACCCGTCCCCCGTCCCGGGTTGCGTTCGGCGGCTCGGCGCAGTCCCTCGGCGGCCCGATCGAGGGCCTCGTCCCAGGTCGCCACGCGCAGGACGCCGTCATCGCGGACCATCGGCTCGGTCAGTCGGGTGAGCGTTCGGCTCATCGACGCCTACTCCTCGTCTCTCGCTGATGCCCGGCCCACTCGGCCGGGTTCGTCCCGATTCTAATGCCGGCGCCCGTCGTGCCCCCATCGGACGAGAGGCAGAGTGGCCGACGAGCGCGCCAGCGGCCATAGTGGCAGCCATGGACAAGATCACGATCGGCGACGCAGCGCCCGATGACGAGCCTGACAACGTCGTCCACCTCCACGCCGGACCCCAGGACGACGACCAGCACGACGACCAGGGCGACGAGATGAGCTACGAGGAGGCGATGGCGGCCGACGATCCCGGCGGCGAGGAGGCCTCGCCCGATGATGCCTCCTCGGGCGACGGGATGGCGTCCCTGCTCGAGCAGGGTGTCCGCGTAAGCGCCGGCTTCGTCTCGGCGGGCGCGTCGGCGCTCGCGGGTGCGCTTCGGGCCTCGATGCCGGGGGCCTCCGAGAGCGAGGATGACCGAGCAGCGACCCTGGCCGGCGCGGGGCTCGGCGCGGCGGCGACCGTGGCTGAGGCCACGGCGTCGGCGGCCGGCTCGGCCGCCGACGTGCTCGGTCCACTGATCTCGAGCCTGTTCAACCCGAGGTTCGCTAAGGACGCCGACGGGGTCGTGGCCTCGGCCGCGCGCGTGATGGACGGGCAATGGCGCGCTACGCAGGCGGAGGCGGCCGAGGCCGCCGGCGCCTTCATCGGTGCGCTGGTCCCCGAGATCGTCAATGGGCTCGCCGACCAGGTCGATCTCACGAAGCTCGTACGCGAGCGGGTCGATCTCAACGCGATCGTCGACGACGTCGACGTCGATCGCATCCTGGCACGCATCGATATCGACGAGATCGTGCGCCGGGTCGACATGGAGCGGCTCGCCGAGGACTTCCCGGTCGACGCCGTGCTGGACCGCGTCGACCTGGACGCTGTGGTGGAACGCGTCGACCTCCAGGCGGTGATCGACCGCCTCGATCTGCCCGAGATCGCCCAGGAGGTGGTCGAGGACATCGACCTGCCGTCGATCATCCGCGAGTCCTCGGGGGCCATGGCAGGCGAGACCATCCAGGCGGTGCGGATGCAGGGCATCAACGCCGACCGGTTCGTATCCCGGATCGTCGACACCGTGCTGCGGCGACGCGCACGCGACGGCGAGCCTCCCGTGCCGGACACGGACACGTCGGGATCGACGACTCCATGACCGATACCGCGCAGCGCGTCCACCGACGGCACGCGTGGCCCGAGGGTGCCCTCGAGCGGCAGGGCGACCGGGCGGGTGTGATCTCCCGCGTCGTGGCCATGGTGGTCGACGCGCTGATGGTCGCGTTGATCTGCGGACTCGGGTATCTGGGCATCGCGGCCCTGAAGTTCGTGGCTCGGCCGAGGAAGTTCCAGTGGCCGTACGTCTCGTCTCAGACCATGATCCTCATCGCCGGTGTGGTCGCCGTCGTCATGCTCGCCGTCGGGTGGTCGGCGCTGGGCCGCACCGCCGGGATGCGGGTCATGGGGCTCCGGGTGATGGACCGCCACGGACACCGGCTGGGGGTCCCGCTCGCCCTGCTGCGCGCGCTCACCTGCGTGGTGTTCCCTCTGGGCCTGCTCTGGTCGGCGATCAGCCGCCGCAACGCCTCGATCCACGACCTGATCTTCCGCACCCAGGTCGTCTACCACTGGGAGACCCGCGCACCGGGCGGACCACCCGCTCCGGGAGACGCCTAGCCCGACACCCGTTCCGGGTGCGTGTAGATGTTGAAGGCGTCGCCCCTCGCGAAACCGATCAGCGTGATCCCGAGGCGTTCGGCGGCCTCGACGGCGAGCGAGGACGGCGCGCTGACGGCGCTCACGACGGAGATCCCCGCGACCCCAGCCTTCTGCACGATCTCGAAGCTCGTGCGGCCACTCACCTGCAGGATGTACCCAGCGATCGGCACCGCGCCGGCCAGCAGTCGCTCCCCCACGACCTTGTCCACCGCATTGTGCCGACCGACGTCCTCGCGCACCGTCATCGGTCCGCCGTCGGGATCGAACAACCCCGCCGCATGGAGCCCGCCGGTTCGCTCGAACACGCGCTGGCCCCGGCGCAGCGCCTCGGGCAGCAAGAGGAGCACCGATGCCTCGATCGTCGGGCCGGGGGCCACCCGCTCGCACCGGACTTCGACGTCGTCGAGCGCGGCCTTCCCGCAGACCCCGCAGGAGGACGTGGCGTAGAAGTTGCGGCGCAAGGTCGACGGATCGAACGGGCGGGATAGGGTCACCGTCACCACATTGAAGCGCTGCTCGTCGTCCTCGAGGTCGTCGCAGTATGCGACCCTGGCGACGTCGCCCACGTCGATGAGCCCCTCGGTGAACAGGAAACCCACCGCGAGCTCGAAGTCGGCGCCCGGCGTGCGCATCGTCACGGCCACCTGGCCCGCCGTCTGCCCCGGGCCGCCCACGCGCACCTCGAGCGGCTCCTCCGTCGCGAGCTGGTCGGCTCGATCGGACCGAGCATCCCGCCCGGACGGCGACGAGGCGCACCGGCGTCACGCTCCGGCGAGTCGTCTCGGGTGCGGCCATGCCTCGAGTATCGACCCCCCGAAGCGTGGCGTCACGGCTCGTCGACCTCGGTCGGAGCGGATGATGCCGCGACGAGGTGGTCCGTCGTGGGTCCCGGGTCGTATCGTCCGAGTGCCTCGCCGACGAAAGGAACGCGCGCACCCATGAAGTCCGGACTCGAGATCGCCCAGGATGCCGTCCTCAGCCCGATCGCCGACATCGCGTCGGCCGCGGGCATCCTCGAGGATGAGCTCGAGCTCTACGGCCGGTACCGGGCCAAGATCGACCTCTCGGTGCTCGATCGCCTGGCCGAACGGCCCGACGGCAAGCTCATCATCACCACGGCGATCACGCCGACGAAGGCCGGGGAGGGCAAGACCACGACGTCGGTCTCGCTCACCCAGGGGCTCGGCAAGATCGGCAAGGACGTGATGCTGTGCCTGCGCGAGCCCAGCATGGGTCCTGTGTTCGGGATCAAGGGCGGCGGGAACGGCGGAGGGTACGCACAGGTCGTCCCCATGGAGGAGATCAATCTCCACTTCAACGGAGACTTCCACGCCGTCACGGCGGCGCACAACCTGCTGGCAGCCGCCCTCGACGCGTCGATCTATAACGGCAACCCCCTCGGCATCGACCCCCGCACGATCACGTGGCCGCGGACACTGGACGTCAACGACCGAGAACTGCGCTACACGGTGGTCGGGTTGGGCGGCCCGGCCCACGGCATCCCGCGGGAGAACTCGTTCGTGATCACCGCCGCCTCCGAGATCATGGCCGTGTTCGCGCTGGCCGCCGACCTCACGGACCTGCGAGCACGGCTCGGGCGGATCCAGGTGGCGTCGACGGCCGACGGCGACGCCGGTGACCGCGGAGGACCTTCGGGTGGCGGGCGCCATGGCCGTCATCATGAAGGACGCCCTCAAGCCCAACCTCGTCCAGACCCTCGAGGGGCAGGCGACCCTGATCCATGCGGGCCCGTTCGGCAACATCGCCCACGCCAACAACTCGATCATCGAGGATCGCGTGGCGCTCAAGCTGGCCGACTACGTGGTGACCGAGGCCGGCTTCGCGAGCGACCTCGGTTTCCAGAAGTTCTGTGACATCGTCTGTCGCTTCGGAGGCTTCTCCCCGGCGGCGGCCGTCCTCGTCACGACCGTACGTGCGACCAAGTCACACGGTGGCACGCCATTCGCCGACCTGGCGGCCGAGGACCTCGACGCCCTGCGGCGCGGGATCGATAACCTGAGGGCCCACATCGACATCGTGCGGCAGTACGGGCTGCCGTGCGTCGTCTCGATCAACAACTTCCCGACCGACACCGACGCCGAGGTGGCGCTGATCGCGGAGCTCGCCGAGCAGGCGGGCGCCGAGACCGTGGTCGTGAACCGGGCCTTCGCAGAAGGTGGCGACGGCGCGGTCGATCTCGCCGAGGCGGTCGTGGCGGCCTGCGACCGGCCCAACACGTTCGATTTCCTGACCCCCACCGGCGCGGGCCTTCGGGAACAGATCGAGGCGATCGCGACCCGCATCTACGGGGCCGACGGAGTCGACTACGTGCCTCAGGCCGACAAGGACATCGCGCGCATGGACGAGCTGGGCCTGGGCGACGTGCCCGTCTGCATGGCCAAGACCCACCTGTCGCTCAGCCACGATCCGCAGATGCTGAACCGCCCGAGCGGCTTCCGACTGCCTGTGCGCGGCGTCGTGCCGAGCGCCGGCGCGGGATTCGTCGTCGTGCTGTGCGGCGACATGCAGCGCATGCCCGGACTGGGAAGGACCCCCGCGTTCCATCAGGTCGATATCGACGAACACGGCCGCACGGTCGGCCTGTTCTGACCGGACGGACGGTGGTTAGGGGGCATCCCGCTCGTCGGCGAGGGCGGCCTGCAGGCATGGGAGCTCGTCGATGTATGAGGACGGGAAGGCCGCGATGAACGCGGGATCGGACGCCACCGCGGGATCGGCCGGGAACTCCGTGCCCGCGAGCTCCCCCTTCGTCAGGGCGAGCAGATAGGCCGACACCTCCTCGAGACTGGCGCCGTTCTCGGCGAGCTCGACGGTATCGATGAACACGTGGGTCGGCTGCGTGAACTCGACGATCCGGACATCGTCGCCGTCTCGGTCGAACTCGGCCTGGATCGCGTCGGCCACCGCGGTGGGGGAGATCACCGACGCGCCGCTCGCCGCGGGATCGGGCGTGTGACCGTGATCGGCTGTCAGCGCCATCACCCATCGGCCCTGACCCACCTCCCGGTCGAGGATGTCGATCAGTTCGGGAAGATCGGCGTCCTGAGCGCGGACGGAGTCACGCATCTCGACGCTGTTCATCGTCTCGAAGTGACCGACCTCGTCGATCAACTTGTAGTTGATGTAGAGCAGATCGGGGGTCGCGTCGGCGCCGAAGCCCTCTCGGCGGATGACCTCCTCCACCAGCCGCGTCTGCCAGGGGATCCGCGCAGGGGTGCGCAGCGCCTCCTCAACGTTCGCGTCGTCGAGCTGCAGGTCATGCCAGCGCCCGTCCGCCAGGCCGTCCGAGCGATCGACCTCGTCGTAGTAGGCCGTGATCGGAGGCAGGTCGTTCACGTACGCGGGCGCGCGGTAGTACGGGGCGACCGTGCTGGTCAGGTTCCAGCTCAGACCCTCGGCACCCAGGGTCGCCGCGCCCTCTCGCTCGCGCAGCACGGCGAGGTCGGCGTCGCCGCCGCCCCACAGCGTGCCGTGACTCATCATCCCCATCTGGATCGCCACGGTCGCGAGCGTGCCGACCAGCGGCCGATTCCCGTTGGCTCGGTCGTACAGATCGGCGAAGGTGGCGGCCATCAGGTAGCGAGGACCGGCCTCCCATGGCGTAGCCAGCCGGTCCCCGATCCGCATCTGGTGCGCTACGAGCCCGTGATGCGCGGAGAACGCCCCCGTCCCGATCGTGGCGTGGATCTGCGCGGTGCTCGGCGGCGAGCTCCCCACCTCGGCCCGGTCGTACCAGGTGCCCTCGCCGATCAGCCCCTTGAGCCGTGGCCATGACGAAGGCCACTGTCCGAGGACGTTGCGGCCCGCGCCGTCCCAGACCACCACGACGATGAGTCGCGGTGGTTCGGGCCGTTCGGCCGCAGGGACGAGCGCCTCCTCGAGGACCGAGCCATCCGGCGCATCGAACGGGAAGTCCAACAGCGCTCCCTGTGTCGGCGCGATGTCGGCGAGCGTGACCGGGCGCTCCACCCCACCAGTGCGTTCGATGTATCCGGGGCCGTAGAGCAGCAGTGGAACGCGTCCCACGTAATCCCACGGCCCCGAGTGCGGCAGCCCCCCGTGCCCGACGAAGTCGGGCTCCTGAGGCAGGATGTCGATGTCGCCCGAGCGGTCGGCTCGGTGCCCGTGTGCGGTTCGCACCAGGAGCGGGGTGGGAACCCGACAGGCGATCGAGATGAGCCGATCGCGCAGGGGGCTCTCCTGAGGGGTCGCCGTCTGGATCCCGGCGATAGGCCCCAACACGCAGGCCACCACGATGAGCGACCCGATCCGGCGCCTCATGCGCCATCCTCCGGAACGGGCTGCGGAGGCACGAAGGCCCCGTAGTCCTCGCCGCCGAAGGTGAGCGCCACGAGCCCGATGTGTTTCGCGTCTGGGGCATCCGGTCGCAGGAGCGTGAACCGCTCCAGCGCTCCGTCTGCCACCTGGGCCGGGAGCGCGAGCGTCCAATCGACCCGGCCACCGTCGCGGGCGTCGAGGACGTAGATGCCAGGCTCCGGAAGCTCGGACCCGGTGGTGTTCTCGATGGTGAGCTCGGCCCCGCCACCTACCAGCTCGAGTCGGGCCTCGATGCCTGGGCCCGTATAGACGTACTCGGTGGCGCTGGTGACGGGAGGGGGCGACGTCTGGGGCGAGGCATCCGGCGACGGCCGAGGGGCGCGTTCCCCCGTGCAGGCTGACACGGCCAACACGAGAGCGAGGGGCCACACGGATGCCTGCACGCGTCGAGCCAAGGACGGATTCTCGCAGGAGGCAGGCATGGGGCGCGTCAGTGTACCAATGGCCCCGATCCGGACGGTCGTCGCTACAGGCGGAGCCGGAAGGCGGTCTGGCTCTCGTCGAGGAGCCGATCCGCCCGGGCCCGCAGCTCGTCGGTCTCGGCGATCATCGAGGACCTCACGGCCTCGTCCCGCAGCGCGCTCGCGTTGATCACCACGTTGGCGATCGCGCTCAGCGCCGCGGCGTACAGGCATGCCGCCGCGCTGCGCCCGTCGGATGCAGCCTGCGGGTTCCCCATCGCGGTGGCGTCCTCCGCCAACTCCATGAGGTCGACCGCCGCGCGAGCCACCTCCCGAGGCACGGTGGCGGCATCCACGTATCCGGCCTGGATCGCGGCCAGCCTGGCCGCCCGCTCCTGCTCCGTGTCCTTGGGGAGCTTGAACGCGGCCATCACTCCGTCGAACGCCGAGGCGTCGAGGTCGGCCAGCTCGAGGAACTTCTCGCGGGCGGAGTCGGCCGCCGCGACCATCGCCTCCATCCGCTCGGTGAGGTCCTCGAAGCCCTCCTTGCCGATCGTCAGACGCGCGACCATGGAGATGAGCCCCGCTCCCGTGGCCGCGACGACACCGGCTGCGGCCCCTCCTCCCGGCGTCGCTGACGACGAGGCGAGCTCATCGAGGAATCCTCGGACCGTGCTCTCGGCGATACTCATGTGTCCTCCTGTTCGAGCAGGCGCTCGAGCACCTGCCGGTCGGGGTCGAATCCCTGGAGCCGGATCGCGGCGACATCCCCCGGGCCGATCGCGGCCTGGGGCACGAGCCCGACGATCTCCGAATCGATGATGTCCATCCCGCGGTGGGCGGCCAGGCGGGCCACCTCGTCGAAGGCCGCGCGGAGCCCGGTGATCTCGTGGTCGACGAGGTTCATGGATACCGTGACGATGCCTCCGCGCTCGGGCACGGCGAACCCGATGGCCCTCACGGCCGAGAGGCCGCCGCCCGACTCCCTCGTCTCGCGCGCGATCTCCGTGGCCGCCTCCTCGTCGGTGCCGTCGAGGTACACGTTGAACGCGACGAGCGGCACCCGGGCGCCCACCGCCGTCGCGCCGGCGCGTCCGATCGCCTTCGGGCCGAAGTCCGGGGCGCGCTCCCCCTGCGCCACCGCGTCGCGCAGCCCCTCGAACTCGCCGCGGCGAACCTCGGCCAGCGACGCTCGTTCGGGGGCGAGCGCCGCCCGGTCGTATAGGTACACCGGAACCCCGAGCGCCGCGGCGAGCTCCTGCCCGAACCTGCGCGCGGTCCCCACGCATTCGCTCATCGAGACGTCGCGCACCGGCATGAAGGGGATCACGTCGGCGGCCCCCATCCGCGGATGCCCTCCAGAATGCTGCGTCATATCGATCGACCGCACGGCCGCCGCCGCCCCGGCCATCGCGCTTCGGGTCACCGCATCCGGTGTCCCGAGCACCGTCGTGTCGAGCCGGTTGTGGTCGCGATCGGCCTCGGCGAACACCACCCGGGCCCCGGGCACGGCCAGCGCCTCGACGATCGCCTCGATCACCTCAGGACGCCGGCCCTCGCTGAAGTTGGGCACCACGCCCATGATCGGATCGCTCGCCATGGACCGAGGATAGACGCGCCGCGCGCGAGGGATCCCGGGCCCCGCCCGGGCGGCCGCGCCGTCTACGCCCTGGGGCGCAACTTCTCGGGGTCGTAGACGCTGAGGACGTCGACGGTTGCGGGGGCCGTAGAATCGGCCACAGCGACGTCCACCTTCGTCCCGTCGGCCGACGCGTCGGCATCGAGGATCGCGAGGCCGATCACGCCGAGCCGCGGGCTCGTCGCCGGTGAGGTCACCACGCCGACCTGCTCGCCGTCGCGGCTCACGACCGCCCCGTAGTCGGGCATCGCATCTCCCTCGACCCGCAGCGTCTTGAAGCGTTTGGGGGGATGGGCTCCCCGCTCGGCGAGCGCCGCCGCTCCGACGCATTCGGTGTCGGTCTTGATGAAGCGGTCCATCGACAGGTCCCACGGGGAGATCTCCCCGGGCTGATAGTCGACGGCGATGATGACCAGACCGACCTCGGTGCGCGCCAGGTCGATCGCCGTGAGGCCGAACGGCACCGCCCCGGCCGCGAGCAGCGCGTCCCACACGGCCTGGGCGTCCTCGGGGGCCATCACGACTTCGTACCCCTTCTCGCCGCTGAAGCCGGTGCGCAGGATGTTGGCGGACACCCCGGCGACCTTCGTCTGCTCGGGCCACAGCCGGAAGTAGCCGAGGTCGCCCAGGTCGCGCTCCGTCAGGCCCTGCAGGGTCACCTGCGACGTCGGGCCCTGGACCGCGATCATCGCCAGGTTCTCGGTGCGGTGGGCGATCTCGGCGTCGAGGCCATCGGCCGTCTCGCGGAACCAGTCGTCGATCCCGGCCGAGTTGATCATCACGAGGTAGCGCTGGGGGTCGAACCGGTAGACGTTGCCGTCGTCGATCATGTTCCCGTCGGCGTTCACGAACGCGCCGTACCGGACCGATCCGTCGGTCGTGCCGGCGAGCGAGTTCGTGAACCTGCGCTGGATGAGACGCGCGGCATCGGGACCCGTGACCTCGTACTTGCAGGTCGAGAACAGGTCCCAGATGCCCGTGGCCGACCGGATCGCCTCGTACTCCTCGAGCGGGTCGCGACCCTCGTGCATCGCCCAGGGGTAGCCGTCTTCCCACTCGATCTCGGCTCCCTGCGCCACATGCCAGTCGTGCAGCGGTGATCGTGCGTCGGTCATCGTTCCATCCTTTCGGGCCGCATCAGGCGCGCGGCCGCTCCTTGTTCGGGTCGAGCAGCGAGAGCACGTCGACGGTGCCCGCGATCGCACCTCTCTCGGTCCCGACGTCCACGACCGTACCGTCGACGGCCGCCTCCGTCCGAAGGATCGCGAGCCCGATCCCGCCGAGCGAAGGGCTGGTGGCGGGGCTCGTGAGCACCCCGATCTCCTCCCCGTCGCGGGTGACCGGCGCACCGTACTCGGGCAGCCGGTCGCCCTGCAGGCGGATCGTCTTGAATCGGTTGGGCGGCGCCTGGGCGATCTCCCGAAGGATGTCCTTGGCCATGAACTCGCCGCCGCCATCCAGCGCCACGAATCGGTCGAGGCCCAGGTCGAACGGCGTCCGCTGGTGCGGCACGTAGTCGTAGTCGGTGACGATCATCCCGACCTCGACGCGGATCGGCTCGATGATGTCGACGCCGTAGGGCACCGCGCCGGCGTCGTGCACGGCCTCCCACACGGCGGGCGCGTGTTCCGGGCGGAGGAACAACTCATATCCGAGCTCCCCGCTGAACCCGGTCCGCGACACCCACACCGGCGCCCCGCCGATCCTCGCCTGCTCGGGCAGGAACGTGAAGTAGCGCAGGGCGTCGATGTCGACGTCCGTGATGGAGCGCATCAGCTCGCGCGAGCGTGGCCCCTGGATCTGCATGCTCGGTAGGTCCGGGGCGATGTACGCGATCGACACATCGAGCCCTTTCGTCGCGTCGGCGAAGTAGTCGGCCCGGTCGTTCCCGTTCGTGCAGACCCACAGGTGGTCGGCCGCGTGGCGGAAGACCGTCCCGTCGTCCACGACCAAGCCCTGCTCGTCCACGAAGGGCCCGTAGCGAACGAACCCGTCACGCATCCCGACGATGTCGTTCGTGTTGACGCGTTGGGCGGCCTCGACGGCATCTGGTCCCCGGAACTCCCACTTGTTGAGTGGCGACAGATCCCACATCCCGACGCCCTCACGTACGGCGCGATACTCGGCGTCGGTGTCCCCGTAGTTGGTGACCCAGAGCCACCCGGCCTCCTCGACGTATCCGGACGCGCCCGATGACGTGATGGCGTGGAACGCGGTCTCGCGGCTGGTCAACCGATCCTCCTGGCGTGCTCGAGGGCGTTATACCCCGCTATTGAACCGTTGTTCAAGCGCGCTCGCCACCCTCGGCCCCCGTGACGATGGTCTCTCGGTCGGTGATCACGACGTGGACCGGCAGATCGAAGCGACCGCCGGGGAGGGGTCCGTCGATCAGTTGGATCCCGAAGCCCAGACCGACGCGGGCCGCGTCCGCACGGGTTCGTGGAAGGAAGCGGTCGTAGAACCCTCCCCCGTATCCCACCCGGCGGCCCGCTCGATCGAACGCCACCGCCGGAACGACCGTCACGTCGATCGATGACGGATCGAGTTGCTCACCGCGGGCAGGCTCCATCGCGCCGAACTCGGTCGCCTCGAGCGGCTCGCCTCGACGCCACGAGTGAGCCTGGAGCTCGCTCCCCGCGATGCGAGGAAGTGCCACATGAACGTCGCGGACGAACAGCCCGTCGATCAGCCCGCTCGTGTCGATCTCGGATCCGAACGACCAGAAGACCATGACCGTCCCGGCCTCCAGAACCGACGGCAACGCAAGGACCCGTTCGGCGGCGAGCCCACTGAGCCGGGCGCGTTCGGTGGCCTCGATCGCGTCGCGGAGGGCCAGCACCTCGCGACGGATCCGACGCTTCGCCCGCTTGAGCTGCCCGGAGTTCATCGATCGAGGGCGGCAACGATCACGTCGATGCGGTCGGCCGGACCCACGGGGAGCACGACGAGCCAGCTCGCCCCGATGGCAGCGAGGCGGCCCGCGAACGCGCCGAACTCCGCTGCGGTGCCGACCCACACGCCATCCAGCGAGCGACCCGCGCGCGCACGATCGGCGACCAGGGCGTCCAGCGAGGCCGGATCCTCACCCACGAGCGCGATGCCGCCCCATGTCGGCGCCACGTCCCGATCCCGGCGTCGCCTGCCCAGCAGGGCCGCACGCTCGGCGAACGCGTCCTCGCCGAGTCCCCAGCCGTTCCACGCGTCGGCGGTCCTCGCGGCGATGCTTACCACGGCGTCCGACAGCCCTCCGACCCAGACGGAAGGCTGTCCCGGCGGCAGGAGCGGTCCCTGGATCGCGGGCACGTGATCGCCTCCCCGCCAAGGGCGGCCCGCGAACAGCGCACCGGCCGCCGCCGCCGTCTCCTCGAGCAGGCCGAGTCGCTCTTGGACCGACCCGAACGCGATCCCGTACGCCTCGTGTTCGGCGACGGAAGCCCGGTCACCGGCGCCGAGACCGAGGATCGCCCCGGAGGCGGCCATCGCGTCCAACCCCGCCGCCTGCTTGAGGAGGAGCCCGGGGTCGCGCAAGGTCACACGGGTCACGAGCGTCCCCACCGACATCGTGGGATGGGCCGAGGCCACGGCGGACAGGAGGGTGAACGTCTCCAGCGCCGGCCGGTCCGGACCCGAGGGCGGATAGAACACCGGGGGGAACAGATGGTCCGGCGCGAACACCCCGTCGACGCCCAGATCGGCGCATCGGGCGGCCGCCGCCAGCGGACGATCGACCTCCGTGGTGAACACCGGGAGCGACACGCCGAGCTTCAGGTCAGGGTCTCCATGGCGAGGATCGCGGCGCCGATCGCGCCTGCGTCGCTCCCCAGTGCGGCGGGCACCACGGGGATGCGCGGTCGATGGGCAGGGGCCTCGATAGCCGAATCGAAGGCGGCTCGCGCCGGGTCGAGGATGAGGGCTCCAGCATCGGCGACGCCGCCTCCGACGACCACGATCTCGGGATCGAGGACGTTCGCGAGCCCGGCCATCCCTTCCCCGAGCCGGCGCCCGACGCGGGCCAGTATCCCCCTCGCGACGGGGTCGCCCGCCCGAGCGGCCTCGGTCACCAGGGGTCCCGTCACCCCCGCAGGGTCGCCTCCGCACCGACGAGCGATCATCGACTGCGGATGCTGTCGGGCCGCCTCGCGCCCAGCCCGTGTGATCGCGTGGCCAGAGCCCAACTGCTCCCAGCATCCGTGGTTGCCACACCCGCACAGCGGGCCCCCAGGCTCCATCATGATGTGGCCGATCTCGGCCGCGAACCCGTTCGCGCCGTGGAGGAGCTCACCGTCGATGATGATGCCGCCCCCGATGCCGGTGCCGACGCCCACGAAGAGGACATGCCGCATGCCGACGGCCGCTCCCAGACGGAACTCGCCCCACACGGCCGCGTTGTTGTCGTTGTCGGCCACGGTCGGCAGGCCGATCGCCTCCCATATCCAGGATGCCAGCGGAGCGTTGCGCCACACGAGGTTCGGGGCGAAGGTGAGCCGTCCGCTCCCGTGCTCGACCAGCCCCGCGGCCCCGATTCCGATGGCCCTGACCTCGGGAGCCAGCACCTCACGAGCGGCTCCGATGATGGCCTCCTGCGTGGCGATCATGTCGTCGGCCGGAGTGGGCACCGATACGCGCTCCAGCACGGTTCCCTCGAGCGTAACGCGGAGCGCGGCGATCTTCGTTCCCCCGACGTCGATCCCGATCGCATGGGCCCCCGCGGCGGTCACCACACCGCTCCCCCGCTCGGACCGTCCCCGGGGGTCGTGCCGATCATCCCTGCGGTGCGGCCGGCTCGGCGGCGGGACGCTCGAACACGATCTCCAGGCGGTCGCCCGCGAAGTGGGCCTCGCGGACCTCCATCCGGTTGAGCGTCTGTGGCAGGATGAGGTTGCGTTTGTACGAGCCCACCCGCACGAACAACTCGTCCCCCCGGCGATGGATGTCCATCGCGTCGCGCGTGGTGAACGGCAGACGCATCGCAAGGACGTAGCCAGCCCCGACCTTGCGGACCCTGATCGGGTCGTCGTCGTACAGCACCGACGTGGCGTCGAGGGCTCCGTACACCTCATCGCCCATCTCGCTCGAGCAGCCGCACGCCGATCATCTCGCGGTCGAACAGGCGCGCCTCGAGGATCGGCACGGGCTCGAACGACTCGTGGACGGTGATCAGATGCTCGGTCTGGATGTCCTTCCATTTGCCGAAGTAGGGGTCGTTCACCTCCGGAGGGATGATGCGGTTCACGACGACGGCGTCCACTCGATAGCCGAACAAGCCGAGATAGGTGTAGGTCCGCCGGGCCTCCGCGATCACCATCTTCTCGGGGTTGAGCACCAGTCGCACGGATGAAACTCGCTCGTCTGTGAGGATGCGCTTGACGTCGTCCAGGTTGCGGTGCAGCCGTTCGACGGCGGCGAACACCTGGTCGCCCGCGATCGGCAGCGTCGTCATCTTCGACACGATCGGGCGCACCGCCCTCACCACCTTGCGCTCCACCGGGAAGATCCGCTCGATGTACCAGTTCATGATCTCCGGCAGGCTGAGCAGACGCAGCGTCTCGGCGGTGGGCGCGCAGTCGACGACGAGCATGTCGTAGTTGCCGCCCTCCACGTGGGTCTTCACGTCGATCAGAGCGAAGATCTCGTCCAGACCGGGGATCACGGTGAGCTCCTCCGCCTGGATCGTCTCCGTGCCTGCCCAGTTCATCAGTTGGATGAAGTAGTCCTGGATCTCGCGCCAGTTGTCCTCGAGCCGATCCTGCGCATCGACCTGCTGAGCCCACAGATCGTCGACGATCGGCGTGGGCTGAGACCCGATCGCGACCTCGAACGAATCGGCGAGTGAATGGGCTGGGTCCGTGGACATCACGAGGGTGCGCAGTCCCGCCCGGGCCGCGCGGATCGCGGTCGCGGCCGCCACCGTCGTCTTGCCCACGCCGCCCTTGCCGGTGAACAGGATGACCCGCATCCGGACAGCCTACGCGACGGCCGGGATGTGGTGCGCGGGAGCCTCAGCCCATCTCGACGCGGCGCTTCAGGCGCTCCAGGGCGTTCTCGATCACACGCCTGGCCCCCTCGGTGCGCAGGAACCCTGGAACCAGCACGCCGAGCTCAACGCCGAGGCGATAGACGACCTTCGTGCTGCCGTCGCCCAGGTCGTCGAACAGGTACTCCCCACGGATGTCTCGAACGGCGCCCCTGGCTTCGGTGGTCACCCACGACATCCCCGTGTCGCCCGGCGCGTACTGGTAGGCCAGGGTGTAGTTCGCATGGCCGAGCACCGGGACGTCGACCTCGAAGGCGACCTCGGTGGCCCTGCCCCCTTCGCCGCGCTCGCGCACCTCGACGGCACGCACCTCGGACCATTCGGGGTAGGCCTCGTAGTCCTCGAGCACCTCGACGACGTCCTCCAGGGGCGCCTCGATCACGATCGAACCCTCGGCGTGCTCCATACCGTTCGGCATCCTAACGTCTGGCCACGACGGCCACGGCCATCGCCAGAAGGGACACCGACAGGAGGATCACCCCCACGGTCAACCACATGAGGGTCCGCGCCGACACCAGCGGACCGGCTCCCTCGGCCATCCTCATCGCCTCGTAGGCCGTGGCGGCGTAGACGATCGTCGTCATGACGAAGAACAACGCGAACACGCCCAGGAACGACGACGAGCGGGCCCCGGAGAACGCCATGATCAGCGTCATCCCGAACAGCATCGCGAACAGGACGCCCCGCGCCAGGCCCTCGAGGCCGCGACCCAGCTTGCGATGGCCCAGGCCGGGGAACACGAGCGACCAGACGAGAGCCTCCTTCGGGGAGACATCGGGAGGCGGCTCGTCCGCCTGGTGCATGAAGGTCGCGAACGACGTCCCACACACCGAGCACAGGTCGAGCTCGAGCTCGTTCTCGTGACCGCACGTGGGGCATGTCCAGGTCGGGGTCTTCGCGTCAGCCGCGGCGACCGGCGATCCGGCGTCCATCCCCGCCGCGGGCCGCTCCCCCGCGCCTCCCGGCTCCGCGCGGACCTCGGGTTCGGGCGCCGCGAGCGGCGAATAGCACTGGCCACACCAGTCGGCATCCTCGGTCGCCAGCGCCCCGCACGCGGGACAGCGGCGTGGCGCGGCCCGGGTGTCCCCATCCATCGGCCGAGCGTACCCTCAGTTTCCGGCCCTCTCGTGGAGGTCAGGGCGCTCGGTGGGCGGCCTGTTCGAGCCAGCCAACCAGGGTTGCGGCGATCGACGGCCACGTGTGCGCACGCTCCACCCTGTCGCGTCCTGCGGCCCCCATCCGGGCGGCGAGATCCGGATCGCCCAGGAGACCGGCCACCGCGTCGGTCACCTGTGCGCCGTCGGCGCCGTCCACGAGCCGCCCCGTCTCGCCGTCGACGAGGGCCTCGCGGGCACCGCCGGAATCCCCCACGACCACCGGACGACCGCACGCCGCGGCCTCGATGAACACGTTGCCCCACCCCTCCACCTCGAAGCCGCCCAGGCGCGTGCGACACGGCATCGCGAAGACATCCCCCAGCGCGTAGTAGCGGGGCAGGTCCGCCTCGTCCACCTGCCCCGCGAACACGACGCTAGCCGGCGGGGGCGGCCGCGGCCATGGATCGCAGCCGAGGCTCATACGGGCCGGTCCCGACGACGAGGAGCGTCGCGCCGGGAACCCGCGCCCGGATCGACGCCATGCTCTCGATCAACACGTCTTGGCCCTTGCGAGCGACGAGCCGGCTGACGCAGACGACGACGGGTCGATCTCCCAGGCCGTGACGATCGCGCAGGTCGCCGGTCTCGAGCCCGGGGCGGAACGCCTCCGTGTCGGCCCCCGGGTACAGGACGGAAACGGGCACCCGCCTGGGCACCGCCGTGCGCACCGTGCGGGCGATGAACTCGCTGCACATCACCGGCACTCGGGCCGCCTTAGAGGTGGCGTAGCGCATCATCGAATGCGTGCCGGGCATGACCGAGAGCCAGTACTCGAAGCCGTGCGCCGCGGCGAGATACGGGATGCCCGCCGCCCACAGGCGAGGTCCGGCCATCGCGAGCGGATACGTGGCGCCGAACAGGACCACCTCCGCCTCCACATCGCGGGCGGCGGCCTCGATCCTCTGCCCCACCCGCGGACCGGGCCACAGGAATCCCTCCGGCTGGCGAAGCACCCGATACGCGGCGGCCTCGTCGAACACGTCCGCGCCGTTCCAGTCGGGACACATGACCGACACGCGATTCGCCGGCAGCTGACGGACCAGGGCCTCGAGGGTGCGCTGGATGCCCCCCACGCGGGGCGGATAGTCGTTCGTGACGACGAGTGTGCGGGGAACATCCATGGTGCCGTTACTCCTCCCAGAGGGGGCAGCATGTTCGACATCGACGACGACGGCCTTCGGGCGCTGGTGGAGGAGCGGGCCTTCGTCGACCTGTCCACGTACCGCAAGGTCCGCGTCTCGGGCGCGGATGCCCGCGCCTGGCTCGACGATCTGATCACGGCCGACGTGGCCGGCCTGGGGCCGGGCGGCATCCCGACGCTCGCTCCTGCTCGACTCCCACCGGCTCCATCCGAGCCGACTTCTCGGTGGCGATGGACCGCGACGGCTTCCTGCTGCTGCCAGGCGCCCGACCAGCCCGACCACGTCGGGACTCCTGTTGGGACCCTACGTGCTCTCGTCCGAGGTCGAGCTCGACGACGCCACGAACGAGCTGGCCCTGTTCGCGGTGCCGGGCACGGCCGTCGACCTGGTCGGACGCCCTGGGCTCACGCCGTCCGTGCTCGGTCCCGGAGTCGACCTCGTGCCCGAGACGGGCAAGGCGGCCTGGCGCGACGAGGACATGTTCGTCAAGCGGGCGCTCACCGAGGCCGGGGCCGAGGCGACCGAGGTCTGGCGCATCCGCCCGGGCGTGTCGTCCGCATGGGGGTGGACTTCGACCACTCCTCGCTACCCGCCGACGCCGGGCTCGAGGCGACGATCGACCGCACCAAGGGATGCTTCCTCGGTCAGGAATCGGTCGCCCGCGTCGCCAACCTCGGCCATCCGAGGACCGTGCTGCTGCCGGTGCGCTCGAGATGAGGCCCTCGCTGCGGGCGACCCGGTCACGTCGGGCGGCGAACCGGCCGGGGTCGTGACGAGCGCAACCCCCTGGGTCGACGGCGGCGCACCGGTGCGATCGTGCGTGTCCAGTGGCCGTCGCGGGGAGGCGACCTGGCGGACCCCGACGGGCCGTCCGCTCATCGCGCACCGACCGACCGCCTAGCCCGTTCGGGTGATTTCGCGGTCCCTCGACCAGTCGATTCGCCCAAGGGGGCATACCTTCGACCCCTTCCGTTGGGTGCCGGCCGCTCTGTTATGAATCGAGTCCCGCGGATGCTCGCCCGCGGGCGGAGGGGGAGGAAGACGCGTTGAGGATCGAGCGGTTCCCGAACGTCGACATCGAGCCTGCTTCCCGACGAATCCTTCCCCACCCGACTTCTGGCAGGAGCGAGCCGCGTGCTTCGGGATCGACCCCGACTGTTCTTCCCGATCTCCGAGGAGGAAGCCGGCCCCGCGCTCACGTTCTGCAGCTCGTGCCGGATCCGGAGGAGTGCCTCGCCTGGGCCCTGAAGAACGGCGAGCGGTACGGCGTGTGGGGCGGTCTCACCGAGCAGCAGCGGCGACGCCTGCAGCGCACACGTCGCCTGACCGGCCCGCGCCACGGCCCGCCCCCCTAGACTGACGCGATCCCCATGCGCCACGACCCTCACGCCCGTCGACGCCGTCGCCCCGCTGCGGATCAGCTTCGTCGGCGGCGGCACCGACTTCCCGCACTGGTACGGTCGAGCACGGCGGCGCCGTGCTGTCCACCACGATCGACCACTTCGTCCGGGTCACCGATCGCCCCTCGCGACGACCGCGAGGTGCGGGTCCGCTCGCTCGACCTCGGCAGCTCGTGCGAGTACCACCTCGACGAGCGGCCCGGTGTACGACGGCGTCATGGATCTCGCGAAGGCGGCGATCGAGCGGATGGGCGTCGACGTCGGGCCTCGACGTCGACATCGAATCCGAGGCGCCGCCCGGGCAGCGGCCTCGGCGGGTCGTCGGCCCTCGTGACCGCCGTCGTCGCGGCGCTCGCGTGCCTCCAGCGACCGTGCGCTCACGCGCGAGGAAGTCGCGCGCGATCTCCTACGCGATCGAGCGCGACGACCTCGGCATCAGCGGCGGCTGGCAGGACCAGTACGCCGCGGCGTTCGGCGGCTTCAACCTGATCGAGTTCGGGCGCGACGGCGTTCGGGTGCACCCCGTCGCGGCCGAGCCCGACGCGCTCGAGGACGCTCCGCAGAGCACCTGCTGCTCTGCTACACGGGGCAAGGTTCGGCGCAACGTCGGGCTGATCGACCGACAGATCGAGATGTTCCGAGCCGGTCGCGAGGACACGCTGCTCGGCATGAAGCAACTGCGAGAGATGGCGTACGCGATGCGCGACGTGATCGAGGCGGGCGACGCAGGCGCGGCTCGGGCCGATGTTGCGAGAGGCGTTCGAGTCGAAGAAGCGCATGAACCCGCACATCGCCGAGCACACGCCGATCGAGGCGATGCTCGAGCCGCGCCGGCGCTGGCGCGACGGGCGGCAAGATCTGCGGCGCCGGCGGCGGCGGCTACCTGCTGATCGCGACTCCGCCCGAGGTCCCGTGCCTCGGTGCGCGCGGCGCTGGAGTCGATGGGCGGCCAGATCGCGCCGTTCGAGTTCGACCCCGAGGGCGTGCGGGCGCGGCGAGGCGACGCCGACTGGGCCCTCGCGTCGATGACGTGACTCCGACCCGCAGCGCGCGGTTCGCGCTGCTCGATCGCGACGGCACGATCAACGTCGAGGTCGGCCACCTCGACGATCCCGACCAGCTCGAGTTGATCCCCGGGTCCGCCGACGCGGACTCCGACGGCTGCGCGACGCTCGGGCTGGGCATCGTGGTCGTCGTGACGAACCAGGCGAACGTCGGCCGCGGGCTGCTCTCCCCCGAACGGCTCGAGGCTATCCACGATCGACTGCGTCGAGATGCTGGCGACGAAGGGGCCGACGGTCGACGCGGTCCTGCACTGCCCGCATGCCCCCGAGGAGGCGTGCGCCTGTCGCAAGCCCGCGCCCGGGCATGGCGCTCGAGGCCGCGGACCGCTTCGGCTTCGACCTCGCGAAGCCTTCGTCGTCGGCGACCACGCCGAGCGACATGGGCCTGGGCCGAGCGATCGGTGCCACGACGTATCCTCGTCCTCACCGGCCACGGCGCCGAGGAGTCGAGCGGACGTCGCGCGACGGCCGCCGACCACGTCGTCGCCGACCTGGCCGCGGCCGTGGATATCATCGCGCGGACTCGTCGGACAGGAGGGCACGACGTGACCGAACGATCCGATCGACGACGCCGCGCGCCGTACCTGCGACGAGACCGCGACACCGATGCGCGCCGTCGACGCGGCGTGCCGTCGACGACATCGCCGCCGCCGCTCGAACGCTGGTCGGTCGCTGTCCGTGCGAGGCGGCAAGCTGCTGATCTGCGGCAACGGTGGCAGCGCCGCCGACGCCCAGCACCTGGCCACCGAGTTCGTGAGCACGCTCACGATCGACAACCCGCGGCCGTCGATCCCCGCGATCGCGCTCACGACCGACTCGTCGCTGCTGACCGCGATCGCGAACGACTTCGGCGTCGAGGGCATGTTCTCCCGCCAGGTCGAGTCGCTCGGGCGGGCCGGCGACGTGCTGATCGCGATCTCGACGAGCGGCAACTCCGCCAACGTCGTGCGCGCGGCCGCGCAGGCCGCGCGTGCGCAGGGACTGAGCGTCGTGGCGCTGACCGGGAGCCGGCGGCGGGGCGCTCGCGAGCTGGCCGACGCGACGATCCGCGTGCCCTCGACCGTCACCGCCCACATCCAGGAGTGCCACCTGGCCATCGAGCAGTTGCTCGCCCTCCTCGTCGAGACCGACCTGTATCCACCCGGCTGATCGCCGCGTGTCGGTGGCCGCCGTCACGATGGCGGTGTGACGACCTCCCCGACGAACCACCTTGACACTCGAACACCTGTTCGATACCCTCACGCCTCGCGTTCGGCCCCACCGAACGAGGAGCCGGGGATGCTGGCGGCACCGATCCAGACCACACTCGAGTCGGGCATCGAGCTCGCGGAGGTCACGTTCTGCGTCGTTGACCTCGAGACGACCGGCGGCTCCCCGCGCGACGCCTGCATCACCGAGGTCGGGGCGGTCAAGTATCGAGGCGGCGAGCGCATCGGCTCCTTCCAGGCGCTCGTGGATCCCGGCGATCCCGATCCCGCCGTTCATCGCACAGCTGACCGGCATCGACCGACCAACTCGTGACCGGGATGCCCGCGATCGAGGAGGTGATGCCTTCCTTCATCGAGTTCGCGCGCGGGACCGTCTTCGTGGCCCATAACGCCAGCTTCGACTTCGGGTTCGTGAACGCCGGCCTCGAGCGGCTCGACTACGCTCCCCTCCCCGGTCCCCCCGTCTGCACGGCACGGCTGGCACGCCGGGTGGTATGGCCCGACGTTCCCAACGTGAAGCTGGCCACGCTCTCGAGGTACTTCAGGACCAGGGTGAAACCCATCCACCGGGCGCTCGACGACGCCGAGGCGTGTGCCGAGGTGCTTCACGGGCTGCTCGAGCTGGGCGGCCGGCTCGGCATCGAGACGCTGGGCGACCTCCGACGAGGCGGTGCGCGCCAAGAGCCGCCCGCACTACGGCAAGATCGTGCTGGCCGATCCGCTCCCCCACGGCCCCGGGCGTGTACGTGTTCAAGACCCGCGACGGACGCGTCCTCTACGTGGGCAAGTCGAACGACCTTCGCACCAGGGTGAAGTCGTACTTCTACGGCGACGGGCGCAAACGCATCGACGACATGCTCGCCGAGGTCGGCGCCATCGATGGCCATCGCTGCCGATCCGAGCCCGAGGCCCTGGCGCTGGAAGCCCGTCTCATCCAGACGCACGAGCCGCCGTATAACCGGCATCAGAAGGCGTGGCGACGCGGGGCCTACGTGAAGATCGATCCGGGAGAGGCGTTCCCGCGCCTCAAGATCGTGCGGGCGGCTCGTCCCGACGACGGGTGCGTCTACCTGGGCCCGTTCTCCAACTCGACGAGGGCCCGCCTGGCGAAGGAGGCCATCGAGGAGATCGTCCCGCTGCGCAGGTGCACGAGATCGATGGGCGCCTCGACCCGGTTCGCCGCGTGCGCCCTGGCGGACATGGGCCGATGCCCCGCCCCCTGCGCGGGCGAGGTCGATCCCGCCGGGTATGCCGACCTCACCGGCAAGGTGCTCGCCGCCCTCGACGCCCCTCAAGGAGCGCTCGCGGCGCTCGAGCGGCGGATGTCCGAGCTCGCCGGCCAGGAGCGGTTCGAGGAGGCGGCCCTGGTGCGCGATCGTCTCAGGTCGCTGGCCGACGCGCTGCGCCGCCGCCGACAGGACGCGTGGCTCGTCGGGGCCGAGTCCTTGGCGTTGCGGATGGAGGACGGGGCCGAGCTCGCGTTCGAACACGGGTCGTTGACGAGGGCAGGGGACGGCTGCGCACGCCGATCGGATCCCCTTTCGATCCCCTGCCCTCGTGAGCGAGCCGATGAGCTCGCGGCGATCCGCGGCTGGCTCGCGCGCCATCCCGCGGTCATCGTCGGGCTACGCGGCCCGCCCCCGGCCGAGCCGGTGGACGGCGGCGCGGCGCTCGCACGGGTGCTGCGGCTGGCCGAGGACGCCGATCTCCCCCCGCCCGAACCTCGCGATCGAAGGCGGTCCCGCAGCGCCCGCTAGACTGGCTCGATGGAGCAGGCCGTCATCCTCGAGGGCGCGCGGACCCCGATCGGGAAGTTCCTGGGATCGTTCGCCGAGACCACGGCGGTCGAGCTGGGAACCGCTGCAGCGACCGAGGCGATGCGCCGGGCAGACGTGGTGCCCGAGCTGATCGACCAGACGATCTTGGGTCACGCGCGCCAGGCGGGCAACGGCCCCAACACCGGACGCCAGGTCAGCATCCGAGCGGCGTGCCCCAGGAGGTCAGCGCCTACAACGTCAACATCGCCTGCGGCTCGGGGATGAAGGCCACCCAGCTCGGCGCCCAGCAGATCATGCTCGGCGACGCCGAGGTCGTGCTCGTCGGGGGGATGGAGAACATGACGCGGGTTCCCTACCTGCTGCCCGACATGCGGCTGGGGCACCGTACTCGGCACACCGAGGCCGTCGACGCGATGTACCGTGACGGCCTCCTCGACCCGCTGTGCGGGTTGATCATGGGCGAGACCGCGGAGAACCTCGTCGACATGTACGACATCTCCCGAGCCGAGCAGGACGAGTTCGCGCTCGCGCTCGCAGGCGCAAGGCCGAGACCTCCGCCGCCCTGAGGAACGAGGAGATGTTCCCGATCGTGGTCACGAGCGGGCGTTCCACGATCACGGTCACCGGCGACGAGCACGCACGACCTGAATCGACGATGGAGACCCTCGGCGCGCTCGCGCCCGTCTTCCGAGAGGGCGGGAGCGTGACGGCGGGCAACTCGAGCGGCATCACCGACGGGGCGGCCGCCATGGTGCTGATGTGCGAGGGGCGCGCCCGATGCCGAGGGCCGCGATCCCTTGGCCCGGATCATCGGGATGAGCTGGGCCGGAGTGCCGATCCCGAGATCATGGGGATCGGACCCGTGCCCGCGACACGCAGAAGGTCCTCGAGCGCACCGGCCTGGCGTTGGCAGATATCGATCTGATCGAGATCAACGAGGCGTTCGCGGCCCAGGTGATCGCCTGCGAGCGCGAGCTGAAGTTCGATCGCGAACGCCTCAACGTACGGGGAGGCGGCATCTCGCTCGGCCATCCGATCGGCATGAGCGGGGCGCGCATCGTGCTGAGCTTGGCGTACGAGATGCGCGCACGGGATGCGTCGCTGGGCCTTGCCACGCTGTGTATCAGCGGCGGGCAAGGGCTCGCGGTCGTCCTGGAGCGCGCCTGATCGACTGAAGGAGCTGGATGAGCGTTCACGCCGTGGTCCTGATCCAATGCGAGATCGACGAGATCCCCGAGGCCGCCCAGGCGATCGCGGAGATCGACGGGGTGAGCGAGGTCTACTCGGTGGCCGGCGAGTTCGACCTGATCGCGATCGTGCGGGTGCCGGGCCACGAGGCGCTGGCCGAGGTGATCCCCGGAGGGATCGCCAAGGTCGACGGCGTGGAGCGTACCGAGACGCTCATCAGCTTCCAGGTGTACTCCCGCCACGACCTCGAGCGGCTGTTCTCGATCGGATTCGACGAGGGCTGAGCAGGGCCGTTATCCGAGCGAGGTGTACGTCGTGGCCGATGGCCAGTCGAGCGCGATCGGCAGCGCCGTTCGCGACCACTCGGTGAGGTCATCGGCGTCGCGCGGCGTGTACTTGTCCAACAGCGCCGACCGTGCCCAGGCGTCCTCCTCCGTCCCCGGTTCGATGACGCGCGCCACGGTGGTCCGGCGCCGCGACCCGATCTCCAACCCGACCTCCGGATCGGCGAGGATGTTGCGGACCCAATCGGAACGCTCGCGTCCGCCCGAGAGCACGTAGACGGTCTCGTCGCGGAGGGCGAACCAGATCTCGATGCGATGGGGGTGACCGCTGGAGCGGCCGGTCGTCGTCAGGTAGGCGTAGTCGAGGTCGGCGAGGCCCGTCACGCGGCTACCAGATCGCCCACAGGATCAGCCCCACGATCACGGCGAGGGCCACGCCGAAGATCACGAGGTCGGCCTTCTTCACCTTCCCCGGCTGCTGATAGTTGAAGCCCATCCCGACCCCCTCACAGGCGATAGTAAGCGCGGAACGCGTCCTCGGACAGCCAGTACACGTGTTGGCGCACGGTCGAGGCGTATGTGCGCGCCTCGGTGCCGTCGCGACACGCCCGCCGAGACATCACCTCCCCACCTGGGTCGACGATGGCCACATGCCACCCGGCCGCGTCCTCGACGATCTCCACCTCATAGCGGTTGTCGTCGCCGTGCACCTCGGCTCAGCCCTGGGTGATCAGGTTCTGCTCGAGCCGGTCGATCGACGCGCGGATCGATCCAACGATCGATGCTGCGTCGAGCGTGAACTCGGGCTGCAGGTCCGCGACCTGGCCGAGCGCTTGCTCCAGACGCGACCCGGCATCCTCGGCGTCACGCAGTGCGTTCACCAGCGTCACCGCGTAGTCGGCGCTGAACGGCTCGCCGTCCCACGGGCACTCACCCCCGGTATCGATGACCTGCTCCACCACGAAGTCCCTGCCGTCCCGCTTGCACGTCCCCTTGATCTTCACGCGTCTCCTTCTCGGTCACGAGCTCGAGGAGCCGATCGGCCAGCTCGAACGGATCGACCGGCCGCACGAACCAGGCATCTGCCCCCGACCACCGGGCCAACCAGGCGTCGTGCCGGCGCTCCAGAAGGATGATGATCACACCGGTGAACGGGGTCGACGTCGTCCCGGAGTTCCTTGGCGAGTGCGAACGCTCCGGCCCGCGAGGCGATCTCATCGGCCACGACGACGTCGGGCCGATCGCGCAGCGCCGCCCGGACGCCCAGCCGCCGTCGGCTGCGGCGCGGAACCGTAGCTCGGAGCCGAGCCGTCGCTCGATGCTGCGCACGGCTAGCGCCATCAGGTCGCGCGACGCAGGATCGGGCGACACGAGCAGGACCTCCACGGCAGGCATGCTACTACGCGCCCTGGTCGCCTTTGCCTGGCTCGCGAGGGCATCCGATAGGCTCGACTCGGAGGCGGCCCGGGGCGGCCGCGTTTCGTCGAGGAGGGGTCGTGGAGAGACCGAAGGCGGCGGTCGCCGAATTCGTGGCGACGTTCACGCTGATCTTCATCGGTGCCGGGGCGGTGGTCCTGAACGCGGCCGGCCAGCTCGACCTCACGGGGGTCGCGCTCGCCCACGGACTGGTGCTCGCCATCATGGTCTCGATCACCGCCCACATCTCGGGCGGGCTGGTGAACCCTGCCGTGGCCGATCTCGCTGTGGGTGACCGGCAAGCTCGTCCACCCCGGCGATCGTGTCGATCTGCGCCGAGTTCGCCGGTGCCATCGTCGGGCGCCTTCCTGCTGAAGTTCCTGATCCCCGCGGAGCTGTTCGACGCCGGGAGCGGCGGCATCGCCCGCGCTCGGCGACGGCATCGCCGTCGGCAAGGGCATCCTGATCGAGGCCGTCTACGACGTTCTTCCTGGTCTTCGCGGTGTTCGGCACCGCGGTGGACGACCGAGGCCCCTTCGCGAAGACGGCCGGGCTGACGATCGGTCTCGTGATCGCGTTCGACATCATGGCGTTCGGGCCCGTACACGGGCGCCGCGATGAACCCCGCCCGTTGGTCTCGGCCCGGCGCTGGCCACCAGCGACCTGGACGAACTGGTACGTCTGGTTCGTCGGTCCGATCGCGGGCGGCATCATCGCGGGGTCCGTGTACTGGAGCGCGTTCCTCAAGGACCGGAGCCGGCGACCCCGTAGGGCGGTCGTCCCCGACGACGCGGCGCACGATGACCGCGACATCTACCTCGACGGCGCATCGGCGACCCCCCTGCTGCCCCGAGGCGCGGGAGGCGTTCGATCGCCGCACTCGACGCGTTCGGTGACCCGCTGCACATCCACGCGCCGGGCCGGCGGCGCACGCGAGTTGATCGAGGACTCGCGCGGCGACCGTCGCGGCCGCGATCGGTGCACAGCCCGACGAGATCGTGTTCACCTCGGGCGGGACGGAGTCGGTGGCGCTCGCGATCTGGGGCGGCGTCCGCGCGGTCGCGCGAGCTCGGCACCGCGTGGTCGTGGGTGCACGTCGAGCACCCGAGCGTGGGCGGTGTCGTGTCACGTGCTGCAGAGCGACGGTGTTCGAGGTCGTCGACGATCCCGGTCGACGGGTACGGCCGCATCGATCTCGACCGGTTCGCAGCCGAGGTGCGAGTGCCCGGGACCCTGCTCGCGAGCGTGCAGCACGCGAACCACGAGCTCGGCACGATGCAGCAGATCGGAGAGGCGGCGCGTCTCGCCCGTGAGGCGAAGGTGCGGTTCCACACCGACGCCTGCCAGACGGTCGGACGGCTTCCGGTCGACGTCGAGGCGCTCGGCGTCGACCTGCTGTCCCTGTCGGCGCACAAGTTCGGCGGACCACCTGGAGTGGGCGCGCTCTACGTGCGCCGCGGGCGTCGGCCTCACCGCCTACCCCTGCGGCGACGATCGCGAGCGCAAGCGCCGGTCCGGCATGGAGAACACGCCGGGCATCGCGGGCATGGCCGCGGCGCTCGCCGCCTCGTTGGCCACGATGTCCGACGACGCGGCCAGGCCCTGGGCGCTGACGGCCGAGCTTCGCGATCGGATCGAGGCCTCGATCCCCGGGCGCCCGCGTCTACGGCCACCCGACCCACCGCACGCCGCACCTCGTGTGCTTCGGCGTCGAGGGGCTCGATCCGGCCACCCTGTGATGGCGCTCGACGACCGCGGGTTCGAGCTGGGCGCCGGGTCGTTGTGTTCCGGGCGGCCCGAGGACCCATCGCCCGTTCTGGCGCACATCGGCGCCCCCGGACAGCGGTTCCGGGTCGGCCTCGGACCCTCGAGCACGCGAGACGAACTCGACGCGTTCGCTCGACGTGCTCCTGGTCGACGTGGTCGGGCGGCTCCGCGAGGTGGACAGGGTGAGCACCGAGGCCCTGGCGCGATTCCTGCCGCCGACTCCGTGAGTCGCAGCCCACGGTCCAGGTGTCGCCGCCGTGCAGGAGCGCCTCGAGGTCGCCTCGCCCGAGCCGCTCGCTCGCGCGATCCAGCTGCGCGTGCATCGCACTCGCCGTAGACCGGCCGCTCGAACCTGCGGAACACGCCGATGCAGGTCGGCTCGTGCGGGCCCAGCCGACAGGTGCGCGAGCGCGAACGGCAGCGACGGGCCGACCGCCGGCCTCGTGCACCACGATGCTGATCCGCGATCACCTCGGCCACGTCGTCGGATCTGGAGACGCCCGTTGTCACCGACGATCACGCACCGAGTGCCCTCGTCGAAGACGATCGGCTCGCCGTCGACCAGTCGGATCTGGTGGTGCACGCCCTGGGACTTCTCGCGCAGCAGGTCGAACGCGCCGTCGTTGAACACGTTGCAGTTCTGGTAGATCTCGACGAACGCGGTGCCGCGGTGTGCGGCCGCCTGGCGCAGCACCTCGGTCAGGTGCTGACGATCGTTGTCGATCGTGCGCGCGACGAACGTCGCCTCGGCGCCGAGCGCGACGGCGATCGGGTTGAACGGGATGGTCGACCGAGCCGAACGGCGTCGACTTCGTGACCTTGCCCTCCTCGCTCGTCGGTGAGTACTGGCCCTTCGTGAGGCCGTAGATCTGGTTGTTGAACATCAGGATCTTGATGTTCACGTTGCGGCGCAGCGCGTGGATCAGGTGGTTGCCGCCGATCGAGAGCCCGTCGCCGTCGCCGGTGATCGACCCACACGTTGAGGTCGGGGTTCGCGGTCGCGATGCCCGTCGCGATCGCGGGCGCACGGCCGTGGATCCCGTGGACCCCGTACGTGTCCATGTAGTAGGTGAACCGCCCGCTGCATCCGATGCCGCTCACGAAGACGGTCTTGTGCGGCTCGATGCCGAGCTCGGGCATGAACCCCTGGACGGCCGACAAGATCGCGTAGTCGCCGCAGCCCGGACACCACCGGACCTCCTGATCGGAGGTGAAGTCCTTCTTCGTCAGCGTGGCGATCGGCGACTGTGGAGTGGTCGGATCAGGCATCGAGCACCCTCACGATCTCCGCCTCCAGGTCGTCCGTGAAGAGGGGAGGCCCCTGAACCTTGGTGAAGCTCATCGCGTCCACGAGGAACCGCGCGCGGATCAGCAGCGACAAGCTGCCCCAGATTCATCTCGGGGATCAGGACGCGTCCGGTAGGCCGTCACGACGTCGCCGGTGTTCGACGGGAACGGGTTGAGGTGCCGCAGGTGGGCCGTGGCGACCTTGCGACCCGCGGCACGCACGCGGTTCGCGGCCGCCGTGATCGTGCCAAGCGAGGATCCCCAGCCGAGCACCAGCAGCTCGGCGTCACCGTCCGGGTCGTCGACCTCCAGCGGCGGGATGTCGGCGGCGATCCCGTCGACCTTGTCTCGGCGCAGATGCGTCATGAACTCGTGGTTCTCGGGGTCGTAGCTGATGTTGCCCGTGCCGTGCTCGCGCTCGAGGCCGCCGATCCGATGCACGAGCCGGGCGTGCCGGGTACCGCCCACGGGCGCGCGAGCTTGTCGTCGCGAGCGTACGGAAGGAACGGGTCGCCGTCGGCCGCGGCGAACGCCGGGTCGATCACGGGCAGGTCGTCCACCTCGGGCATCCTCCACGGCTCGGACGAGTTCGCGATGAAGGTGTCGGACAGACACGATGACCGGCGTGCGGTAAGTGCACGGCGATACGGGCCGCCTCGAGCGCCATCGCGAAGCAGTCCGACGGGAGACGCCGCAGCCACGATCGGCAGCGGGCGACTCGCCGTGGCGTCCGAACATCGAGAGCAGCAGGTCACCCTGCTCCGTCTTGGTCGGCAAGCCGGTCGACGGGCCGCCGCGCTGCACGTCGACGATCAACATCGGGCAGCTCCATGATCGACCGCGAGACCGAGCGTCTCGGCCTTCAGGTCCATGCCCGGGCCGGCTCGTGCCGGTCACGGCGAGGTGCCCGGCGAACGCCGCGCCGAGCGCCACGTTGGCCGCCGCGATCTCGTCCTCGGCCTGCAGCGTGATGACGCCGAAGTGCTTGTGCCGGCTCGAGCTCGTGAAGCAGCTCGGAGGCCGGCGTGATCGGATAGCTCGCGTAGAACAGCGGCAGGCCGCGAGCGCACGGAGGCCGCCACGAGCCCCCACGACAGGGCCGTCGCGCCCGACGATGTTCCGGTAGGTGACCCGGCTCGGCCGGAGCGGCGTCGACCTTGTACGAGTGAGCGAACAGTTCGGTCGGTCTCACCGAAGTTGTAGCCGGCCTTGAACGCCGCGACGTTGGCGTCGTAGATCACGCCCTTGTCGCCGAACTTGCGCTCCAGCCAGCCGAGCGTCGTCTCGGTCGGACGGTCGAACATCCACGAGACGAGCCCGAGCGCGAACATGTTCTTGGCCCGATCGGCCTCCTTCTTGCCGACGCCCAGGTCCTCGGTCGCCCGCACCGTCATCGAGGTCATCGGCACCTCGAACACCTGATAGCCCGTCGAGCGAGCCGTCGGAGCGTGGGGTCCTCAGCGAATCCGGCCTTCTCGATGTTGCGCTGCGTGAAGGCGTCCTCGTTCAGGATCACGGTGCCGCCTCGCTCCACCTTCGCCGAGATCGGCGCGTCAGGGCGGCGGGGTTCATCGCGATCAGCACGTCGGCGTGGTCGCCCGGCGTCGTGATGTCGATCGACGCGAACTGGATCTGGAACGCGGACACGCCATGGACGGTGCCGGCCGGCGCGCGGATCTCTGCCGGGAAGTCGGGCAGGGTCGCGAGATCGTTGCCGAGGACCGCCGTCGCGGAGGTGAACCGGTCGCCGGTGAGTTGCATCCCGTCACCCGAGTCCCCGGCGAATCGAACGACGAGGCGTTCCCGTTCCTGGACCGTCTTGGTCATGCGGAGCCGGGCGCTTCCTCTCGTTCCTCGATGGACACACCTAGCGTAACGCCCGGGAACGCGAGTACCCGTGCTGCGCGGGTAGATTCTCCGGATGCGAACGCAACGACTCGGCTCATTTGGTCCGGACATATCGGTGATCGGCTACGGCGCGTGGGAGGCCGGCGGCACCGACTGGGGCCCGAACCCTCCCGACGACGTCGTGATCGGCTCGATGCACGCGGCATTGGACGCAGGCATCAACTGGATCGACACGGCGGAGGTCTACGGGCAGGGGGTGTCGGAGCGGTTCGTCGGCCGCGCCGTGATCGATCGCCGCGACGACGTCCTGATCGCGACCAAAGTCGCCCCCGACGACGGAGGGTCGGGGTTCCACCCCGACCAGGTCAGGGCGGCATGCGATGCATCGCTGTCGCGCTTGGGTCTAGAGATGATCGATCTCTACCAGCTCCACTGGCCCGGCGACGGCCAGGTTCGGCTGGAGGACACGTGGGAGGCCATGGCCGGGCTCGTCGAGGCGGGAAAGGTGCGCTACATCGGACTCTCGAACTTCCAGCGCGACGAGATCGAGCGATGCGAGGCCATCCGTCACGTTGACTCGCTTCAGCAGGAGTTCTCGATGTTGGTCACGAGCGATCGGGATCTGATCCGTTGGTGTGGCGAGGTCGGAACGGGCGTCGTCGCCTACAGCCCGCTGGCGGTCGGCATGCTGACCGGTCGGTACGACGCGGCCTCGGCCCGCGCCGTTGGCGACTGGCGTCGCGACGACCCGACCGGCCCGTTCGCCGAGCCCAACATCGACCGATCCGTCGCGGTCGTCGATGGGCTGCGTGGCATCTCTGGGCGGCTGGGCTGCACCGCCGCCCAGCTCGCCCTCGCGTGGAACTGGCACCAGCCGGGGGTCACGTCGTCGATCGCCGGGAGTCGAGACGCCTCGCACGTGCGGGACAACGCGGCCGCCGGCGACATCTCGCTCGACGCCGACACGCTCGCCGCTCTGGAGGCTCTGATCGCCGGCTAGCCCTCGCGATGCCGATCGATCTGGCGGACACGGCGCACGATGCCGTCGAGCAGCTTGAACGTGAGCTGCGGCTCCTCGTCGATCAGGCGCATCAGGGTGCGGCGGAACAGCCTCAGCACGCGCAGCGGGGTCACGGCGACCACGCTCGCCGTCCTCGGCTGGCCATCGATGGCGGACAGCTCCCCGAAGAAGTCGCCGGGCACCACGCTCCCGACCTTACGGCGCCCACGGACGACCTTGCCCTCGCCCTCCAGCACCACGAACAGGGCCTCGCCGAGGTCTCCCTCCCGCACCACGGGCTCGCCCGGGGCGTACGCGAGCTCGTCGGTGTCGGCGGCCAGCCGGTTCAGGTGTCGCTTCGAGAAGTCCCCGAGAACAGCGGGACGCCCGACAGGGCGACGGTCGCGTCTGTCGTCGGGTCCGCGTAGGCGCCTGTTCGGGACGACGTGAAGGCGTCGCCGGCTTGGTTCCCCTTCGCAGCATGTCGGGCAGGCTCTGGCTCACGTGCGCAGCCTATATCGAGCCGCTAGGCCAACGCGAGCGGGCGCTGCATCGTCGCTGGTCGTACGCACGGACCCGGGGCTAGGGTGGAGGATCGTGACGACCAGAGACGCGCTCCGCTCGCTGATGGACGACAGGATCGCCGTGCTGGACGGGGCCTGGGGCGTGCTGCTGCAGGGACGAGGTCTGACCGAGGAGGAGTTCCGTGGCGAGCGGTTCGCCGACCACGCGTCGCGACGTACAAGGGCGATCCCGACCTGCTGAACCTGACCCAGCCCGAGATCGTGTCCGAGATCCACCGTGCCTACCTCGAGGCGGGCGCCGACATCACGACGACGAACACGTTCACGGCGACGATCGATCGGCCAGGCGCGACTACGGCCTGCAGGACGCCGTCTACGACATGAACGTCGGAGGGCGCGCGGCTCGCGCGAGCGGCCGCCGACGCGTTCGAGGGCCGGTTCGTGGCCGGCTCGGTCGGGCCCGCTCAACGTCACCCTGTCGCTGTCGCCCAAGGTCGACGACCCCGTCGTTCCGCGTCGATCACGTTCGACGAGGTCGTCGAGACCTACGCCGAACAGATGCGCGGCCTGCGCGACGGCGGCGTCGACCTGCTGCTGATCGAGACGATCTTCGACACCCTGAACGCCAAGGCGGCGATCGCGGCGGCCAAGGACGTGGCGCCCGATCTCCCCATCTGGCTCTCGCGTCACCATCGTCGATCGCAGCGGCCGCACGCTGTCCGGTCAGACGATCGAGGCGTTCTGGACCTCGATCGAGCACGCCGATCCGGTGATCGTCGGCATCAACTGCTCGCTCGGCGCCAACGAGATGCGCCCCTACGTCGAGGACCTCGCACGCGTCGCCGCCGCTCCCCGTCGCCTGCTACCCCAACGCCGGCCTGCCCAACGCCTTCGGTGGCTACGACGAGACCCCCGACGTCACCAGCGCGCTGCTCGGGGAGTTCGCGAGAGCCGGACTGGTCAACGTCGTCGGCGGATGCTGCGGCACGACGCCCGAACACATCCGGAGATCGCGGACGGCCGTGCACGGATCGCCCCTCGGCCGATGCCCACGCCTCGACGACCGGTCACCGACGTTCAGCGGGCTGGAGCCGTTCCGATCACGCCCGACACCGGCTTCGTGATGGTCGGCGAGCGCCAGAACGTCACCGGCTCGGCCAAGTTCCGGCGCCTGATCGAGTCCGGCGACTACCAGGCCGGCGGTCGACGTCGCGCTCGAGCAGGTGCGCAGCGGCGCGAACATGCTCGACGTGAACATGGACGCCGACCTGCTCGACGGCGAGCAGGCGATGACGACGTTCCTGAACCTGCATCGCGACCGAGCCCGAGATCGCGCGCGTTCCGATCATGATCGACTCCTCGAACTGGGACGGTGATCGAGGCCGGCCTCAAGTGCGTCCAGGGCAAGGGCGTCGTGAACTCGATCAGCCTCAAGGAGGGCGAGGACGACTTCCTCGAGCAAGGCTCGCGCGGTGCAGCCGCTACGGCGCGGCGGTCGTCGTGATGCGCTTCGACGAGCAGGGACAGGCCGGCACGGTCGAGCGAAAGGTCGAGATCGCCGATCGATCCTATCGGCCTGCTCGATCGACGAGGCCGGGTACCGACCCGAGCGACATCATCGTCGATCCGAACATCCTCGCGATCGCGACCGGGCTCGAGGAGCACAGCGACTACGCCAAGGCGTTCATCGAGGCGACCCGCGAGATCAAGCGGCGCTGCCCCGGCGTCCGGGTGTCGCGGCGGCGTGTCGAACCTGAGCTTCTCGTTCCGCGGGAACGATCCGGTGCGCCAGGCGATCCACTCGGCGTTCCTGTACCACGCGATCGCCGGCCGGGCCTCGACATGGCGATCGTGAACGCCGGCCAGCTCGACGGTGTACGACGACATCCCGAGGACCTGCTCGAGCACGTCGAGGACATCATCTTCAACCGCCGACCCGACGCCACCGAGCGCATGGTCGACCTTCGCCGACGACGGTCAAGGGCGGCGGGCTCGAGCGCGAGGACGGGACCTCACCTGGCGCGAGGGCACGGTGGAAGAACGGCTCGCGCTACGCCCTGGTGCACGGGATCGTCGACTACATCGTCGAGGACGCCGAGGAGGCCCGCCTGGCCTACGACCGGCCGCTCGACGTGATCGAGGGCCCGCTGATGGACGGCATGAAGATCGTCGGCGACCTGTTCGGCGCGGGCAAGATGTTCCTGCCCCAGGTCGTCAAGAGCGCGCGGGCGATGAAGAAGGCCGTCGCCCACCTCGAGCCGTTCATGGAGGAGGAGAAGAAGGCGCTGAGCCTCGGCGGCGGAACGCTCGAGCGCGCAGGGCACGATCGTCACGGCCACGGTGAAGGGCGACGTCCACGACATCGGCAAGAACATCGTGGGCGTGGTCCTCGGCTGCAACAACTACGAGGTCATCGACCTCGGCGTGATGGCGCCCGCGGACCTCATCCTCGACACGGCGGTCGCGGAGGGCGCCGACCTCGTCGGGCTGTCGGGCCTCATCACGCCGTCGCTCGACGAGATGGTGAACGTCGCCAGCGGAGATGGAGCGCCGCGGCATGGAACTGCCCCTGCTGATCGGCGGGGCGACCACGTCCCGCCAGCACACCGCCGTGAAGATCGCGCCGGCCTACGCGCAGCCGGTCGTGCACGTCGTCGACGCCTCGCGCGTGGTGGGCGTCGTGTCCGAGCTGCTCGACCCCGAACGCAAGCCGACGCTGGACGCCGAGAACCGGATCGAGCTGCAGGACCGCCTCCGCGCCCAGCATGCCGAGCGCGAGAAGACTCCGCTGCTCCCCTACCGCAAGGCGCTCGCGAACCGCACCCCGATCGAATGGCGCACCGACGACGTGACGCCGCCGCCGTTCACCGGGGCCCGAGTCGTCGAGCCCGAGCTCGCCGACCTGCGCGCCTTCATCGACTGGACGTTCTTCTTCACCGCCTGGGAGCTCAAGGGGCGCTACCCGCAGATCCTCGAGCACCCCGGCCACGGGGAGGCCGCCCGCGAGCTGTTCGAGCACGCGAACGAGCTGCTCGACGAGATCGTCGCCGACGGATCGATGCCAGGCGCGCGGCGTGTACGGATTCTGGCCCGCCGCAGCCGAGGGCGACGACATCGTCCTCGACGACGGCGTCGATGTTCCCGATGCTCCGCCAGCAGGTCGACCACGGCGAGGTCGACGATCGCCCGAACCGATCGCTGGCCGACTTCATCGCGCCGCGCCGACCTGGGCATCGCCGACCACGTGGGCGGCTTCGCCGTCACGGCCGGTCTCGGCGCCGACGAGCTCGCCAAGCGCTTCGAGGCCGATCACGACGACTACCGGGCGATCATGGTCAAGGCGCTCGCCGACCGGCTGGCAGAGGCGTTCGCCGAGTAGCTCCACGAGCGGTGCGCCGGATCGACTGGTACGCCCCCGAGAGCTCGCCCGATGGCCAACGACGACCTGATCGCGCGAGCGGTACCGCGGCATCCGTCCGGCGTTCGGCTACCCGGCCTGTCCCGACCACACCGAGAAGCGCACGCTGTTCGCACTGCTGGGCGCGCGCGAGCATCGGCATGGAGCTCACCGAGACCTGCGCGATGACGCCGGCGGCGAGCGTGTCCGGGCTCTACTTCGCCCACCCCGAAGCTCGCTACTTCAACGTCGGCCGCCTGGGCAAGGACCAGGTCGAGGACTACGCCCGCCGCAAGGGTCAGAGCGTGGACCGAAGACCGAGCGCTGGCTCCGTCCGAACCTCGCCTACGACCCGGACTGAGCGCCGGACGCCGGCGTGCTCGTTGGCTTCCGTCGGCGCACCGGATGGCCCGCAGGGCGCTGGTAGCGTCGAGGCGCATGACCTGCTTCTGGCACCCGTTCGCCGACATGTCGCGTCGATCGAGGAGAAGGGGACGCTCACGCTCGTACGGCGGCGAGGGCGCGTACGTTGTCGACGACGCGGGCCGCCGCTACCTCGATGCCACCGCGTCCCTGTGGTACTGCAACGTGGGCTGGGGTCGCGCCGAGATCGCCGACGCCGTCGCGACCCAGATGCGAGCTCCCCGCCTACTCCGACCTTCGGCGACCTCACGAACCGACCGGCCGAAGAGCTCGCCGAGCGGGTCGCCTCGCTGTTCCCCGGTCCCCGGCTCGAAGGTCTTCCTCACGAGCGGCGGGTCCGACTCGATCGACACCGCCACGAAGATGGCGCGCCGCTACTGGCAGCTGCGCGGCGAGCCCGATCGCACCGTGCTGATCCGTCGCGAGAAGGCCTACCACGGCATGCACACGGCCGGGCACGTCGCTCGCCGGGATCCCTGCCAACGCAGCGGGCCACGGCGACCTGATCGAGGACGTGACCGAGGTGCCGTGGGACGACGCCGACGCGCTGCGGCCGCGATCGAGCCGAGGCCGGCCAGGAGCGCGTGGCCGCGTTCTTCTGCGAGCCGGTGATCGGCGCCGGCGGCGTGTTCCCCCCGCCCGACGGGCTACCTCGAGGCGGCGCGCGAGGTGTGCCGTCGACACGGGCGTGCTCTTCGTCGCCGACGAGGTCATCACGGGCTTCGGCCGTTGCGGCGACTGGTTCGCCGTCGAGCCGGTTCGGGCTCGAGCCCGACATCATCACCTGCGCCAAGGGCATCACGAGCGGCTACCTACCGCATGGGCGGCCGTGATCGCGGCTCCATGGGTGGCCGAGCCGTTCTGGGCCTAGGGCGCCGGGCTGTGGCGGCACGGCTACACCTACAGCGGACACGCGACGGTCGCTGCGGTGGCCCTCGCGAACCTCGACATCATGGAGCGCGAGGAGCTCTGCGAGCCGGGCCCGGAGCTCGAGGCGACCCTGCTCGAGGCGCTCGCGCCCCTGGCCGACCACGATCTCGTCGAGGAAGTGCGCGGGGGCCTGGGGCTGCTGGCGGCCGTCAACCTGCGTCGCGAACTCGTCGCCGAGCGATCCGGCGCTGCCGGCGCGACGTCGGCGTGGCGTCCGCGACGCCGGCATGTTCGTGCGCCCGCTGGTCGGCGGGCGCGTCGCCGTCTCGCCGCCCCTCGTGATCGACGACGGCGAGATCGCCGGATCGCGGAGTGTTCCGCGGGCTCGACGCGGTCGCGGCGTAGCCGGTCTCGACCGGCCGCTCGGCCGGGCCTCAGTGGAACGAGTTGCCGCAGGCGCAGCCGCCCTGGGCGGCGGGGTTGTCGATCGTGAAGCCCGACTGCTCGAGCGTGTCGACGAAGTCGATCGTGGCCTGTGACAGGTACGGCACGCTCATCTTGTCGATCACGATCCGCACGCCGAACTGGTCGTCGGCCTCGTCCTTCTCGCTGAGCTGGTCGTCGAGATACATGGCGTAGCGCAGACCCGAACATCCTCCCGGCGCACGGCGACGCGCAGCGCGATGTCGTCGCGGCCTTCCTCGGCCAGCAGCTCCTTGACCTTGCCGGCGGCGTTCTCGGTGAGCGTGATCATCGTTCCTCCGGTTCGCGGGACGTATGCTCTCATATCGTACCCGCCGAGGCACGGAACCCGAGCCTCAGCGCACCACGAAACTCGGCGGTCGATCCGCCCCAGTGAGCCGGATGAGGTCTGCCGGAGCTGAGCGGGAAGACCGAATCCGGGGTTCCCGCGGCCGCCCAGACCTCGCTCGTAGCCCAGCAGGTCCGGATCGACGAAGGCACGCACTCGTTCGGGATGAGCGAACGGAGGCGTGCCCCCGACGGCGAACCCAGTCGCCGTCGCGCGCCTCGTCGGGGCTGGCGCGACGGACCGATCCGGCCTGTGCGACCGAGGCGAGCATGCGCTCGTCGACACGGTTGCGCCCGGAGGTGAGCGCCAGTACCGGGCGATCGTCTGCCATGAAGATCAGCGACTTCACGATCTGGCCGACGTCGCACTCGATCGCAGCGGCCGCATCGCCGGCGGTCTTCGTTCCCTGCGGGAAGCGGCGGACGTCCGGGTCGAGCCCCAGCGCGCGCGCCGCCTCCGTGAACCGATCGATCGCTCCGCTCATACGTCCTCCCACCGAGCTCGCCAGCGCGACGTCGCCACCGACTCGATGAGCGCCTCGCGTTGACGAGCGCTTCGTCGAGGCCGACCTCGTCCCGAAAGAGCCGACGACGACGACGCCGTGCACGCCGTGCGTCGATCACCCCGCACCACACGATGCTCCGCACGCCGGCGAGCCCGGCACGCCGCAGCACGGCCGCCGGGGCCTTCCCACGCAGCGACTGCTCGTCGAACGACCCCTCCCCCGTGATCACGAGATCCGCGCAGGACAGCCTCCGTTCCAGGTCGACCGACTCGATCACGACGTCGACGCCGGGTGCAGACTCGCGCTCCGCAGAAGACCAGGAGCCCGAAGCCGAGCCCGCCGGCGGCGCCGGCGCCCGGAGTGTCTCGCAGCGTCGATGCCCAGGTCGCGGTGGACGATGGCGGCGAGATGACCGAGCGCGCGGTCGAGATCGTTCGCCTGCTCGGGCGTGGCGCCCTTCTGCGGCCCGTACACGACGCTCGCCCCCGATCGGGCCGGACAGAGGGTTGTCGACGTCGATGGCCCCGGTCACGACGGTCGCGCGCGCGATCCCGGGGTGTGCGCCGGTGGCGTCGATCCGGTGGAGATCCAGCGAGGGCCGCTCCGCCGGGACGGAGCTCGCGCGCCCGCCCCGTCGAGGAACCGCACGCCCAGCGCAGCAGCCATCCCCGCTCCGCCGTCGTTCGTGGCGCTCCCGCCCAGGCACACGACGACGGTGTTCGCACCGGCGTCGAGGGAGGCCGCGATGAGCTCGCCCGTCCCGCGAGAGGTCGTCCTCGTCGGATCGCGGCGACTCGGCGAGAGGAGCTCGAGCCCGGAGGCCGTCGCCGATCTCCACGACAGCTGTCGTCCCCTCTGGAACGTCGAGCAGCCCGATCGGCGCGACGACCCGTTCCCCAAGGGGCCCTGTGACCTCGACCCTCATCACACGATCCACGCGCTCGTCGACGAGCGCGGCCAATGTCCCCTCGCCCCCGTCGGCCATCGGCACGAGCTCGATGTCGTCGTCGGGTCGGCCCCGACGCCACCCGGCGGCGATGGCCTCCGCAGCCGCGCGGGCGGTCAGGGTCCCTTTGAACTTGTCGGGAGCGACGAGGACGCGCATGCCGCCGAACTGTACAATCCGCCGCGAGCACCGCACGCACACGGAGAGAGGACGAGACGTCGTGAGCCTGGACCGCGAACGGTTGCTGGGAGTGGCCAACGCCGAGCGCCAGCGCCTGGGGCGCATGATCCAGTTCGCCGAGCCCGACACCTGGGACCAGCCCAGCGCCGCCGAGGGATGGTGGAACCGCGACGTGCATCGCCCACCTCGCCGCCTCCGACACCGCGGCCGCCCAACTCGTGGCCGGCGGGGCCGCTACCGAGATGGACGAGTTCCGCGCCGGAGCCAACGGCGATGGTCCGATCGACGTCGCAGCGCTCAACGAGTGGACCGTTGCCCGCAGGTCCGGGCTCGGGGTGCGCGAGATCATCACGACCTGGGGACAGGCCGCCGACTCCTTCCTGACGCACGCCGCCCTCGTTCCTGAGGACGAGTGGGCCTCGAATCGCTACGCGTGGGTGACCGGCGATATCTCGCCTGCGCTACCTCCTGCAGACGCCGCGTGAGTCGAATGGTGGCTTCACGGCGAGGACATGCGTGCCGGCAACGGCCTGGGTCCCCAGTACCAGCACTGGCCGATCCATCTCACCATCGACCTCGCGGTCCGCATGCTCCCGTGGGCATTGCAGCAGGACGGGCACGACCTGTCCGACTACAGCCTGCTGGTCGACGTCGAGGGCGCCGGCGAGGGGCGTTGGCACTGGAGCCTGGGCACCGAGGCGCCTCCCGCGGACGAGAAGCCCGACGCCCTGATCGGCGGCCGAGCGCCGCAGCTCGGCCTGGTCGCCGGACGACGCCTCGCGGTCGACGAGGTGCTCGACAGCGGCGTCATCGTGCTCGGCGGCGACCGCGAGCTCGCCGAGATCGCCCTGCGGAGCCTGCGCGCGTTCCCCTAGCGGGTGACGACGAGCCGCCGGACCGCACGGGGGGTCGCCCCGAAGCGGTACTTGTACGCGTAGTCGCCCTTCAGCAGATCGAACCCGCCGCACCCCTGCTCGATCGCGAGCCGGATGTCCTCGGCCACCAGCACCATGCCGGGCGCGAGATTGCCCCACGACTCGGTCGAACGCCGAGTTGTAGAGCAGGAACGTCCCGCCGAACGAATACCCGATCGTGCCGGCGGCCAACTCGCCCCCGACCTCGATGAACGTGGAGCTTGAAGACCTCGCGAGCGAGAAACGCCTCGCCCAGCCGACGGAAGAAGATCTCCATCCCCGGCTGCATGAACACGCCCTTTGGGGCCTTCGCTCATGCGGTGCAGCTCGACGAATCGGTCGAGCAGGGGCATCAGTGTGTCGGCCGTCGCCGTGTGACGATCGCGAAGGGGCCGGCCTCGGCCTCGACGCTTGCGGGCCTTGCGCTTGAGCTCGTGACGGATACTTCGAGGGGAGCGCGCTCGAGGTAGCCTCCCACGTACCGGGGAGGGGGAGGAAGGGAGCGACGCCGTTCTGATCATCGACCTCGTCGACCGAAAGGCCCGCCGACTCCGCCGCGTCCTGAGCGACGCCGAGCCATGGGCTGTCCTCGGGCAGGCCGCGCAGGTCGGCCCCGGTCCAGTCGTCGCGGGTCAACAGCGCCGTCCACAGCTCCTTCGGCGATCGCGCCGCGCCGCTCCGGCACCCCGACCGGACCCATGTAGTCGGTCACCTCGGTCCCGCCGAGGAACCGCAGCGTCTCGTCGATCCGCTCGAACGCGACCGCGCCGACCTGGTCGCCGTCGAATCGTCGGAGGCGAACGCCAGCAGCAGGTGCTCGGGCTGCTCCGCGAACTCCTCCCAGTAGAGCTTCAGGTAGTCCGGCGTGTGGAAGAACGTGCCGGCAGGATCGAGCGTCGACGAGCTCGGCCCAACCACGCCGGTGGAAGTCGCGCCCGTCCTCTGAGAACTCGATCCGCATCGGTCATCCATGCTACGGCGCGGACCCTCGGATCGCGCGAGCGACTCACCAGGAGCCGCCGCCGCCTCCGCCGCCTCCGCCGCCGGAGAACCCGCCCCCTCCCGAGAACCCACTGGAACCCGAGCCCGCGGGTGTCGAGGCGATCGTGCCGCCCGTCGTGACCGCGAACCCGTCGATCGAGTCGGCGAAGCTCGCATACACGAAGGGATGCGGCGAGACGTACCAGCTCGTATCGGACTCGATCCCAAGAGCCTCGAACGCCTTCGCCCACCTGTCCGTGCAGCCGAACACGACGGCGTAGGGCAGGAATCGCGTGAACACGCCCTCCTCCTCCGCCCAGCGCGACATATGGGTCTCCGCGGTCTCGATCACGGTGCGGAATCCACGGACCCGTCGCAGTGCGCCGTCCCCTTCGCCGTGCGGGCCGGCATCAGGCGATCGCTCCACATCACGACGATCCGGCCGCGACCACGAACGGGATGCCCAGCAGTCCCAGGGAGGTCCACCGAGCGAGGACGAACGTGAGGCCGGCGCCGGCGACTACCATCATCAGTCCTCGGCGGTTCCAGGTCGTCCGAACCTTGTCCGGCCTGGTCGCTGAACCAGCCCTGCGTCACGACGTCGACGTACATCGACTCCTCGACCTGCTTCAGACGCGAGGCGAAGGTCGCCCGGAGGTCCGAGAGCATGACCTCGGTGCCGTCACGGAACAGCCCGTTCGAGCAGCCGGCGCTCGTACGTCGAGCAGCTCGGCGGCATCCTGCTCGAGCCGGATCAGGCGTCCAGTCCGGCTTGCCGAACCACCCCTCCTTGGGGATCTCCTGGATCATCAGGAAGCCGCGGACCGCCAGGTCGACGATCGTGGCGGTGACGTCGAGCATGTTCGCGCGTTCGTCGATCAGGGTGCCGATCTGGCCCGGACGCATGCCGTCGGGCGGGGCGAACTCCACCGGCGCGGACGCCCCGCCCTCGAACACGGCGGCACGGCCTGGTCCTCGCCCGTCGCGTTCCCCATCACCTGGTCGACCTGGCCGCCCCTCCGAGCGTCGGTCGCGTCCGCCGCGCCACCAGAGCGCACCGAGGCCGCCCAGCAGCAGCGCGAGCAGTCCCACCCCGCCCGGCACCGTCACCCGATGTCGCCGCGAACGCTCGGCTCGAACGACCAGCGCTCCTCGAGGATCGGGGTTGGGGTCGGGACGACGCCCCGTCGGGCAGTCCGACGACCACCGTCATCCCTTCGTACGACGCCAGGGCGGGGTTCGAGAACCGCGCCGTTTCGCCCTTGCGTCTTGGAGGCCCGCACGGAGCGTTGGAACCGACGTAGCCGGCGAAGCAGAGGGTCCGATCGATGGTGGCGGGGGCCAGGACCCGCACGGTGGGTCGATCGATCGGAGCGGGCCATTCCGCACCGATCGCGTTCCAGTACAGCTCGTCGTGCGTGGGGAAGCCGTTCAGTGCTCCCTCGACGCGGTAGACGATCTCGTAGGTGTGGACGCCCGAGATCGTGACGTCGGGGTCGCCGATCCTGATCCGTGTCTTCCCGTCGGACGATCGACTCGACCTCATAACCCACGGGCGTGCCGGGCGAGCCCGCGACCGACGAGCACGTCGAGCGGGTAGACCCGGTCGTACGTGTCGTCGTATCGGAACCGCGTGGGGATGTCGCGGAAGATGCCGTGGCGCGCGATCGGGGCCGAAGTCGTAGTCGATCGTCTCGACGATCGTCCAGGGTGCCGGCGGCCGTCGATCGTCGATCACGACGTCGTAGCGACTCGATCCGCTCGATGATCTGCGCGGAGGCCGCCGACGGGGCGACGAGCAGGACGGCGGTAGCCAGCACCAGCAGCAGGCGTCGCGCGATCCACATGGCAGGAGCCTGGGCGCCCGATGCGGATCGGGCCACTACCTCAGATCGTGTGCGGCTGGGCACCGGTGGCGGCTCCCGGCCCCGTCGAGCGCCTCCTGGAGCACATCCCACGCGAGCACGGCGCACTTGATCCGGATCGGGTACTGGACCACGCCTTTGAGGGCCACCAGGTCGCCGAACGAGGACTCGTCGGGCTCGACCTCGCCCGCCATCATCCCGCGGAAGGCCGTCGGCCAACGCCTTGGCGTCGTCGACGCTCGATCCGGTCACGGCCTCGGTCATCATCGACGCGCTCGACTGGCTGATCGAGCATCCGGCGCCCTGGAACGTGACCTCGGCGACCGTCCCGTCCTCGACATGGGCGAACACCGTGATCTCGTCGCCGCACAGCGGGTTGTTCGCATGGCATGTGCAGCTCGGCCCCGGGAAGCTCGCGCTTGTTCCGCGGAGCCTTGTAGTGATCGAGGATGACCTCTTTGTAGATGTCGTCGAGCGCCACGCTTCCTCCCGTCCGGCGAACCGGCCTCAGCCGAAGATCGCCTCGGCCTTGGTCAGGGCCTCGACCAGCGCGTCCACCTCGTCGGTGGTGTTGTACACGTAGAACGACGCCCGCGCGGTGGCGGACACACCGTAGCGCCGCATCACGAGCTGCGCGCAGTGGTGGCCCGCCCGGATCGCGATGCCCTCCTCGTTGAGGATCGTGGCGAGGTCGTGCGGATGCACGCTGCTTGAACCAGAAGCTCACGGCTCCCCCGCGGATGCTCGCGTCCTTGGGTCCGTAGACGGTCGCGCCCGCGTCCAGCAGTCGATCGAGCGCGTAGCGCGGTGATCTCCTCCTCGTGGGCCCGCACGTTGTCCATGCCCAGCGCCTCGAGGTAGTCGATCGCGGCGGCGAGCCCCACCTGCTGGGCGATCGGCATCGTGCCGGCCTCGAACTTGTGCGGCGCCGACTTGTAGGTGCGGTGGTCGTGGAAGACCTCGTGGATCATCTCGCCGCCGCCGAGCATCGGCTCCATCGACTCGAGCACCTCGGCCTGCCGTAGAGACCGCCGCTCGCCGTCGGACCGAGCATCTTGTGTCCGGTGAAGCCCAAGGAGATCGATCCCGAGCGAGCCTGCACGTCGATCGGCGATGTGCGGCGCCAGCTGCGCGGCGTCCACCGCGATCGATCGCGCCCACGGCGTGCGCGGCATCGACGAGCTGGCGCGAGCGGCGTGATCGTGCCGAGCGCGTTCGACATGCCGGTCGACGCTCGAGCGATCTTGGTGCGCTCGGTGAGCAGCGAGCCCGAGCTTCGACGAGGTCGAGCGAGCCCGTCGTCGGTGAGCGGGATGTACCGGAGCGTCGCGCCCGTCGCGGCCGCGGCCATCTGCCACGGCACGATGTTCGAGTGGTGCTCCATCTCGGTGATCAGGACCTCGTCGCCCGGTCGCGAGGAACGTCCGCCCCCATCCGTGCGCGACGAGGTTGATCGACTCGGTGATGCCCCGCGTGAACACGATCGTGCTCGGGCTCGGGCGCGCCGAGGAAGCGGGCGACCGTCGCGCGGGCGCCCTCGTACGCCTGCGGTCGCCTCCTCGCCGAGCTGTGGATGCCCCGGTGGGCGTTGGCGTTGTGGATGCGGTAGAAGTCGGCGCTCGCCTCGATCACCTGGTGCGGCTTCTGCGACGTGGCCGCGCTGTCGAGATAGACGAGCGGGTGATCCGCCGACCGTGCGCTCCAGGATCGGGAAGTCGCGTCGGATCGCGTCGACTCGAGCGTCGAGTCGTCGCCGACGCAGTGTCGGTCATCGTCACCTCATCCCACGCTCGGCGGCTGGCCTCTTGCCTCGAGTCCGAGCTCGGCTCGGATCCCTTCGTACCCCTTGGCCTCGAGCTCCTGCGGCCAGCTCGGGGCCTCCGGACTTCACGATACGCCCCAGCATCATCACGTGGACGCGGTCGGGGGTGATGTAGTTGAGCATCCGCTGGTAGTGCGTGATGACCAGCACGCCGAGATCGGGACCGACGAGCTCGTTCACGCCCTCGGCTACCAGCTTGAGCGAGTCGATATCGAGGCCCGAGTCGGTCTCGTCGAAGATCGCGATCTGTGGCTCGCAGCACGGCGAGCTGCAGGACCTCGTTCCGCTTCTTCTCTCCTCCGGAGAACCCCTGGTTCACGTAGCGATTCACCATCGCGTCGTCGATGCTCAGCCGGTCCATCTGCGTCCTTCATGTGCTTGCGGAACGCGAGGGCGCTGACCTGCTCCCCCTTGACCGCCTGATAGGCGGTGCGCAGGAAGTTCACGACCGACACTCCGGGGACCTCGGTCGGGTACTGCATCGCAAGGAACAGCCCGCGCTTGGCCCGCTCGTCCGGCGGTCAGCGCCGTGATGTCCTCGCCGTTGAACAGGATCTGCAGCCCTCGGTGATCAAGTATCCGGGCCGGCCCATGATCACGTTGACTGAGCGTCGACTTGCCCGAGCCGTTCGGACCCATCAGCGCGTGCGTCTCGCCCTGGCGAACCACGAGGTCGATGCCGCTCAGGATCTGCTTGCCCTCGACCGATCGCGTGCAGGTCGCGCACCTCGAGGGTCGCGCGGCGTCCTCCGTTCCGTCTCGTCATCTCACACCTCGATCGATACGTCGTCGCCGGTCACGGTCACCGCGAAGGCCATCGACCGGCTGGGTCGCCGGGCAGCGTCTTCGGGCTGCCGGTGTTCAAGTCGAACGTCGAACCATGGTTGCGGGCACTCGATCGTGCCCGAGTTCGACGTCCACCTCGCCCTCGTCGAGGTAGACGTGCGCGTGGCTGCAGCACTCGGCCTCGAGGCGCGGAAGCCCTCGTCGCCGAGGTTCACCACGCGAGTACTCCCGGCCCGTCGCCGCGACGATCGCCGGGCCTCGCCCGCGGGCACCTCCCGGGGCCGCAGACGCGCACGTCGGGCTCATCGGACGCCCTCGGCCGAGCTCGGTCTCGATCGCGAGCTCGGCGTCCCGGCGAACCTCGTCGATGCTGCACCCGGTCGAGCACCTCCTGGAAGAAGCCCGGTCACGATCAAGCGGGTCGGCCTCGTCGCGCGCGATGCCCCGGGACTCGCAGGTAGAAGATCGCGTCGTCTTCGACCGGGCCGACGCTCGCGGCGTGCCCGCACTTCACGTCGTTCGCCTCGATCTCGAGGTTCGGGATCGCGTCGGCCTTCGCGTGCTCGCTCAGCACGACGTTGCGGCTCGTCTGCATCGCGTTCGGTCTTCTGCGCGCCGGGTCGCACGTAGACCCAGCCGCTGTAGACGGCGCGGCAGTGGTCGCGCAGCGCCCCCTTGTAGAGCAGGTCGCTCGTGCAGTTCGGCGCCACGTGATCCTGGATCGAGCGGTGGTCGAAGTGCTGGTGCTCGTCGGCGAAGAACACCCCGAGCTGTTCGCTGAACCCGCCCGGCTCGGCCAAGATCACCTCGGTCTCGGTGCTGGACAGGTCCGCGCCGAACCCGAGCCGACAGCGTGCGGACCTCGGCGTCGCGGCCGACGTCCACCCGCTGGATGCCCAGGTGCGTCATGCCGGCGCCCCAGTCCTGGATCGCGGCGTAGCGGACGTGGGCGCCGTCGCCCACGACGATCTCGGTGATCGCATCGCTGAAGGCCCGGGTCGAGCTCGGGCGAGGCGTAGCGCTCGACGAACGTCACCTCCGACGCCGGGCTCCACGACGATCAGCGTGTGCGGGAACACCGCGAGCGCCGTCGGCGTCCACGTACGTGAGCGTCTGCAGGGGCAGGTCCGACCTGACGGTGTCTCGGGGCACGTACAGGAACGTCCCGCCGGTCCGGAAGGCCGCGTGGAGCGCCGTGAAGCGGGTGCGCTTCGTGGGCACGAGCCGTGCAGGTATGGTTCGACCAGATCGGGACGCGTCCGAGGCGGCCCGCTCGAGATCGCCGAACACACACGCCCTGATCGGCCAGGCCGGCTCGCCCGCTGGGTCGAGCATCACGTGTGAGTTCAGCTGGATCTGCAGGCCGGCGCGCTCGCCGATTCGCAGCGGCCGCCAGCACCCCATGGCGGTTCACGTCCTCAGGCCCGGCGCCGTCCACGAAGGGCTGGTGGTCCAGCTCGAACCCGGACAGGTCCGTGTAGCGCCACTCCTCGGTCTCCTGGGACGGCATGGGAAGCGCCTCGAACTCTGCGAACGGCGGTCGCGCGCAGCGTCACCGGCGAACCCGGCGGCCTCGGGCAGGCTCGGCCAGGGCGCGCTCGTCGAAGGTCGTGCCGATCTCGGTCTTCATCGTGGTCCGGTCAGCCGACCGAGCCCTCCATCTGCAGCTCGACCGAGACGGTTGAGCTCGACGGCGTACTCCATGGGCAGCTCGCGGGTGATCGGCTCGATGAACCCGTTCACGATCATCGCGGTCGCCTCGACCTCGGACAGCCCGCGGCTCATCAGGTAGAAGAGCTGGTCCTCGCCGACCTTGGAGACCGTCGCCTCGTGTCCGAGCGCGGCCGTCTCGTCCTCCACCTCGATGTACGGGTAGGTGTCGCGAGCGACTCTCGTCGTCGAGGATCAGCGCGTCGCAGCGCACGTTCGACTTCGCGTGATGGGCGTCGGGCTCCACGCGCACGAGGCCGCGGTAGCCCGTGCGACCGCCGTCCTTGGACACCGACTTCGAGGTGATCACGCGCGTGGTGTGCGGCGCGGCGTGGATCGCCTTGCCGCCGGCGTCGGTGTGCATGCCCTTGCCGGCGAACGCCACGGACAGGACCTCGCCGCGAGCGCCCTTGCCCATCAGGTAGATCGACGGGTACTTCATCGTGACCTTCGAGCCGATGTTGCCGTCGACCCACTCCATCACGGCGTCCTCCTCGGCGACGGCGCGCTTGGTCACGAGGTTGTACACGTTGGTCGACCAGTTCTGGATCGTCGTGTACCGGACCCGCGCACCCTTCTTCGCCTTGATCTCGACGACCGCCGAGTGCAGCGAGTCGCTGGTGTAGATGGGCGCCGAGCAGCCCTTCGACGTAGTGCACGTAGCTGCCCTCGTCGGCGATGATCAGCGTGCGCTCGAACTGGCCCATGTTCTCCGCGTTGATGCGGAAGTACGCCTGCAGCGGGATGTCGACCTGCACGCCCGGCGGCACGTAGATGAACGAACCCCCCGACCACACCGCCGTGTTCAACGACGCGAACTTGTTGTCGTTGGGTGGGATCACCGTCCCGAAGTGCTCGCGGACCAGATCGGGGTACTCGCGCAGCGGCGGTGTCCATGTCGGTGAACATCACGCCCATCTGGTCGAGTTCGTCCTTGATCTTGTGGTACACGACCTCGGACTCGTACTGGGCGCTCACCCCGCCGAGGTACTTCTGCTCGGCCTCCGGGATCCCGAGCTTGTCCCAGGTGCCACGGATGTCGTCGGGGAGCTCGTCCCAGTTCGCGGCCTGCTTCTCGGTCGAGCGGATGAAGTAGTAGATGTTCTGGAAGTCGATGTCGGACAGGTCGGCGCCCCACCAGGGCATCGGACGCAGCGTCGAAGTACCGCAGGCTCTTGTAGACGGATCTTCCGCATCCACTCGGGCTCGTCCTTGAGCGCGGAGATCTCCTCGACGACGCGCGGGCTCAGCCCGCGCTTGGGCTCGAACACCGCATGCGACGGGTCCTTCCAGTCGAAGCGGTAGCCCTTGCTCAGCTCATCGAGATGCTCTTCCTGGCTGACGACCATGCTCGTGCGGCTCCTCACATCCGGGCGGCGATCACTGCGTATCTACAGGGTACCCAGGGGCGCCCGGTAAAGTCCACCTCACAGGTCGGATTACCCGCCGGTTCGCGGTCAACCGCCGAGCTCGACCGGCGCGCCCACCAGCGATCCGTACTCGGTCCACGATCCGTCGTAGTTCTTCACGTGCTCGTAGCCGAGCAGCTCCTGCAGCGCGAACCACGTGTGCGATGACCGCTCGCCGATCCGGCAGTACGCGATGATCTCGCGGTCGGCGCGTGATGCCCTCGGCCTCGTAGAGGGCGCGCAGCTCGTCGCGCGATCTTGAACGTGCCGTCGTCGTTCGCGGCCTTGCGCCCAGGGGATGTTCGCGGCGCCGGCGATGTGACCGGGCACCTGCGACTGCTCCTGGGGCAGGTGGTCGGGTGCGAGCTTCTCGCCCCGGTACTCCTCGGGAGAGCGGACGTCGACGAAGCCAGCTCGCGCCCCCGACCTTGCCGATGACCTCGTCGCGGAGGGCGCGGATCTGCGGCCGCTCGGCGCCCGTGATCGCGAACCCGCGTCGGCCTCGTACGCTGGGCACGTCGTTCGTCAGCTCGCGGCTCTCGAGCTCCCACTTCTTGCGCCCGCCGTTCAGCAGCTTCACGTCGTCGAACCCGCGGAGCTTCAGCAGCCAGTACGCGTAGGCGGCGAACCAGTTGTTGTTGCCGCCGTAGAGACACGACCGTCGTGCCGTCGCCGACCCCGGCCTCGGACGAGCAGCCGTGAGAACCCGGCCTGGTCCTGGAAGTCGCGGCCGACCTCGGTGTGCAGGTCGGTGGTCCAGTTCCACCGGAGGGCGCCGGCGATGTGTCCCTTGTCGTACGCGGTCGTGTCCTCGTCGACCTCGATCACCCGGACCGCTCGGGTCGTCGAGATGTTCCTCGAGCCAGTCGGTGCGTGACGAGCACGTCGGGCTTCGCGTAGTCGCGCTCATGTTCGTCGCTCCTTCCTTGGCCCGAGGCGCGGCCCCGGGAACGAGCGACGGCGGCCGCTGATGCGGCCGCCGTCGATGGTGTGTATCGGATGTCCGGGTTGGTCTGATCTACGGGCCGCGAGGCGCGCATCTCCCGGGCGGAGCCCGACGCCGTACAGCACAGGCGCGACGGGATCATCGCCCCCACCTCCCCGATGCACCTCGTGCGGATCAATCACGGCTCCCCGGTCGCCTTGCAGGTGCGATACCTACCGCATCGGCGACGTGGGACGCCGCGTGCAATCGATGACCGCTCAGAAGATGCCGAGGGCGGCCTTGGCCTCGTCGGACATCATCTCGGGCGTCCACGGCGGGCGAAGGACGAACTCGGGCCGCACCTCGCCGACGCCCGTCGACGCCGCGGAGGAAGCGAGCGCATCTGGTCCTCGATCATGCGGGCCGATCGGGCACCCCATGGTGGTGAGCGAGTACTGGATGTCGACGCCCGCCCTCGTCATCGACCTGCCACGTCGTACACCAGTCCGAGATCGACGATGTTGATGCCGAGCTCGGGGTCGTTGACGTTCTTGAGCGCCTCGAAGACCGCGCTCGCGTGTGTCGGCCCGTCCGGGCCTGACGGCGCCATCGGTGCCTCGAGCGCCTGTCGCTTCCGGTTGTCAACTGCGATCTCTTCGTGCATGCGCGCATCCTGTCTCGACTCGTCCTATCCTGAACAGCGTACTCGTACTTCCCCACAAGCGAAGGAGCGTGTCCGGCGCCATGTCGCCCGATCCCGATCCGTGCGCTCATCGTGGACGACCACCCCGTCACCCGCGAGGGACTCCGCACCGCACTCGAGCTCTCCGACGAGGTCGTGGTGGTCGTCGGCGAGGCCGCCAGCGGTGAGGAGGCCGTCGAGCGGGCCCGCGAGCTCTCCCCCGACGTGGTCTTCATGGACGTGCGCATGCCCGGCATGGACGGCATCGAGGCGACCCGTCGCATCCGTCAGGCGGCTCCCGCCACCAAGGTCATCCTCATCACGATCGACGAATCGCGCGGCGCGATCTGCGAAGCGATCCAGGCCGGCGTGTCCGGGTACCTGCTGAAGGACGCCTCGCCCGACGCGCTCGTCGACGCCGCACGCAACGCGATCGAGGGCAACGCCGTGATCCATCCGCAGCTCACGAAGACCTTCATCGAGGAGGTGCGCCTCGGCGACGGCGACGGGCCGAAGTCGACCCCGCTGTCCAAGCGCGAGCGCGAGATCCTGCAGAAGGTCGCCGACGGGTCCACGACGCGCCAGGTGGCCACGGAGCTCGGCATCTCCCCCCACACCGTCAAGACCCACCTCGAGCGCATCTTCGAGAAGCTCGGAGCCAACGACCGCGCGCAGGCCGTCGCCATCGCGATCCGCACCGGCATCGTTCACTGAGGCCGGCGCACCCTCAATCCGTCACCCGGACGGCCGATACCGGGAACATGACCCGACGCGTCCTGTTGTGCGACACGGCCGAGGCCGTGGCGGACCTGCGATACCGGCTGGCGATGGAGGCCCCCGATCTTGAGATCGAGGTCGACCACCGACCCGTTCCGAGCCGTCGAGCTGGCCGCCCAGACCCGGCCGGATGTCGTCGTATGCGCCCTCGGCCTCGAGGGCCTAGGCGGCACCGAGCTGGTGAAGCGGCTCCACGCGTCGGCGCCGGACACGGCGGTGGTCTGCCACGCGACGGGAGCCAACCCCTCCATCCTGGCCTCGACCATCGTGGCGGGAGGACGCGGATGCGTGCTGCGCTCAGATGGTGACGCGGATATCGCGGCGACCATCAGGGCGGCCACCGCGGGGGCCGTGGCGCTGTCGCCGGCGGCGGGCCGGCTCCTGGCCGGCGAGTTGACCCGGGCGGTCGACACCGTCGAGCAGCTCGGCCGGGATCTCTCCGAGGTCCAGGAGACGGTGGCCCGGGGCACCTCCGCCAAGGCCGACTTCCTCGCCAACATGTCGCACGAGCTGAGGACCCCGATCACCGTGGCCAAGGGCGTCAGCTACGTGCTGCGAAACCCCGACGTCCCGGAAGAAGAACGGGCGGAGTTCCTCGACCAGCTCCAGGGCTCGCTCGACAAGTTGATGGGCATCGTCGACGAGATCATCACGATCGCCGAGCTGGACAAGGGCACGTTCGAGCTCGACCCGGAGGCCGTGGATCTGAGCCCGCTGATACGGCGCTCGATCGAGGACGTCGCCGGCGTTCATCCCACCATCGAGATCCTGCACACGGTTCCCACCCGGCTGCCGGTGGTCGCCGACGGGGCCAGGATCGCCGCCGTCGTCCGAGAACTGCTGGACAACGCATGCCGGTTCTCTCCCGAGGGCACGCCGGTCGAGATCACGGCCCGGACCCTCGACGAAGGTGTCGTCGTGAGTGTGACCGATCGCGGCTCGGGACTGGAACGAGCCGTCGCAGCACGCTCGTTCGATGAGCCGTTCAGCACGGGCGAGGGAACCCTGCGCAAGGAGAAGGCCGGGGTCGGGGCGGGCTTGCATCTGGCGCGCCAACTGATCGTCGAGCACGGGGGGCTTCTGTGGATCGACCCGCTCCCGGGCGGCGGCACACGAGCGTCGTTCTGCATCCCCGAGCGCCCCGGCCACGCGATCAGCGAGCCGCCGTCCGGCGCCGCGGGTGCGGCCTAGGCGAAGGATCGCGTTCGCCTGTCGAGGACTCAGCAGGGTATCCTGCGGCGCGGAGGAGCCTGCCGCGTGCGGAGAGCCATCCTTGGGACCGTCGTCGCCCTCATGGGCACCGGGTGCGTCGCAGCGCCCGGCGCCGCCGACGACGGAGCCCTCTCACCCGACATCACCGTGCTCCCGTCGTCGACCCCGTACAGCCAGGTGACGGCAGGACCCGTCGAGGCGCTCGTGCCGGACGGCTGGAGCGCCGTCCCGGCCGGAGGACCTCACGACGGATTCATCGCCTCGCCGCACCCGAAGGCATGGGCCAGGATGGACGGAGCGACGGCCGGCATGACCGCGTCATGGGTGGATGCGACGCGAGTGGGGGTGCCGTCGGACTTCTACTACCTCGCCGCGACGGGCCCACTGCTGTCGCGCCTCACGGACTCGAGACGCTGCAACGCGACATCCAACGAGGTCTACCTCGACAACCGCCCGACGTTCGCCGACGGCGCCGAGCGCTCCCCCGGTGACTACATGGCGCGGGGGGAAGGCACCTGCAGGGTGCGCGGGCACGTGACGCGGTGGGCCTACTTCGTGGCCGCGCCCGGGTTCGGGCCCGTGCGCCGGCTGGGGATCCCACAGTCCGGGCTCTACGTCGTCGTCGCGGTCATGCGGGACAGCCATCGCGCCCCGCGGATCCTGGACCGGCTGATCTCGCAGGCCAGTTTCGGCGGGTCGCGAGTGGCAGACTTCGTCGCGATCACCGGCGGGGTCGTGTCGGCCTAGCGCGGGTTGCGATCCACGAACGGCGGGCGCACGAGATCGGCACGCCCACGGCGTCCCCGGATATCGACCTCGACCACGTCGCCGAACGATGCCACGTCGCCGGGCCACAGATAGCCGAGGCCGATCCCGGTCCCCAGGAGCGGTGAGAAGGTGCCGCTCGTCACCTCTCCGATCACCTGGTCGCCCTGGAAGACCGGGTAGTGCGCACGTGGGATGTGACGACGCTCCTGCATCCGCAGGCCGAACAGCCGGCTCGGGAGCCCCTCGTCGCGCTGGCGCTCCAGCGCGGCGCGACCCCGGAACTCGCCTTTGTCGAACGATACGGCCCACGAAAGGCCGGCTTCCAGCGCCGTCACCGACTCGAACAGGTCCTGCCCGTACAACGGGTAGCCCATCTCGAGCCGTAGGACGTCGCGGGCTGCCAGCCCGCACGGCCGTCCACCGAACGGTGCCATCGCCTCGGTGAGGGCGGCCCACAGCCCGGTCGCGACGTCCTGATAGGTGAAGAGCTCGAATCCGATCTCTCCCGTGTAGCCCGAGCGCGTGAGGATCACCGGCCGTCGCTTGTACTCGGACTCAGCGCACTGCATGAACGCCAGGTCGCCGGCCTCGGGGAACACCTGTTGCATCACGTGGACCGACTCGGGACCCTGAACCGCGAGGAAGCACCAGTCCTGGTGGTACATCAGGTGGACGCGCTCGTCCACCGGTGTCTCCTCGAGGATCTGAAGGACCCGCTGCGAGTTGGCCGCGTTCGGGACCACGAAGAAGTGCTCGGGGCCAAGTCGATAGACGATGAGGTCCTCGATCACGCCGCCGCCCTCGTTCAACACCAGGTTGTACATCGCCTCGCCGACGGCCGCTCGCTCGAGATCGTTGGTGATCACCGACTGCAGGAGTCCGAGAGCTCCGGGGCCCGTGACGTCGACCTTGCCGAGGTGCGTGAGGTCGAACAGGCCGACGTGATCGCGGACCGCGCGATGCTCGGTGAGTGCCCCCTCGTACTCGATCGGCATCTCCCACCCTGCGAAGGGCCCCAGCTTGGCGCCGAGCCCGCGATGGGTCGCCTCGAGGGGTGAGTGGAGCAGCTCGTGCGGGTCCTGCGCCTCGTCCATCGGCTCATCGTACGGGCCGCGCGCGAGGCCGTCCCGCGCCTCGACGGGCGTCGAGAAGATGCCAGGTAGACTTCGTTACCGGATGGCAGATGCGTATGACGTAGTAGTTATGGGCGGCGGTACCGGTGGGTATTCCACCGCCCTGCGCGCCGCTCAGCTCGGTCGGCGTGTTGCCCTCGTCGAGCGCGACGAGCGGCTCGGCGGCACCTGCCTGCTCCGTGGATGCATCCCCACGAAGGCCCTGTTGCGGTCCGCTGCAGTGATGGACACCGTGAATCGCTCATCCGAGTGGGGCATCGACGCGTCGGGCACCGTTGACTGGAAGGCCGTGACGGCGTTCGAGGACGGCATCGTCGACAAGCTGGTCAAGGGGGTGACCGGGCTCGTCGGGCACCGCGGGATCGAGGTCGTCCGGGGAGACGCACGGCTGGTCGCCGGCCCCGCCGTCGAGGTGGACGGCCGCAGGCTCGACGCGGGTGATGTCGTGATCGCGACCGGCTCTCGCCCCCGGCTCCTGCCGGGCCTCCAGGTCAGCGACCGAGTGATCACGAGCGACGAGGCGTTGTGGCGCGACGCCGTGCCTTCGTCGGTCGTGGTGATCGGCGCCGGAGCCGTGGGCCTCGAGTTCGCCTCGCTCTACCGCTCGTTCGGGGCAGAGGTCACCCTCGTCGAGGCCCTCCCTCTGCTTGCTCCGCTGGAGGACGAGGAGGTCTCCAAGGAGATCGCGCGGGCGTTCCGCAAGCGCGGCATCGTGAGCGCCCCCGGCGCCACGGTCGAGGAGGTGCTCGACATGGGCGACGGCGTCCGCGTGACCTATCGGCCCGGCGGAGGCGACCCCGCCACCGTGGACGCCGAGATCTGCCTCATCGCGATCGGCCGGGCTCCGATCTCCGAAGGCCCGGCCGAGGCCGGCGTCGCCGTCACCGACCGAGGATTCCTCCGGGTGGACGAGCGCCTGAGAACCTCGCTCGACCACGTGTGGGCCGTGGGCGACGTGGCGTCGACGCCGCTCCAGCTGGCACACGTGGCCTTTACGGAGGGGTATGCCGTCGCGGAGCAGATCTGCGGGCTCGACACACCCCTGATCGACTACGACCAGATCCCGCGCGTGACCTACTGCACACCCGAGATCGCGAGCGTCGGTATCACCGAAGCCCAGGCACGCGATCGAGGTCAGGACGTCGTCTCCACCAAGCTCGACTTCCGCAGCATCGGAAAGGCCAACATGCTGGGTGAGGGCGGCTTCGTGAAGGTGGTCGCCGAGATCGACGACGGCCCGGTCCGTGGGATACACATGATCGGCCCCCACGTCACCGACCTGATCGCCGAGGGGATGCTGATCTCGGCCTGGGAGGCGATCCCGTCCGAGGTCGCCCAGCTGATCCACCCGCACCCATCACTGTCCGAGGCGCTCGGCGAGGCCCACCTGGCCCTCGCGGGCAAGCCCCTGCACTCGATGTAAGGAGTCGGCGTGGCCACGCACGTAGATCCGACGGCCGCACAGGGGGAGCGACCCCTCCCCGACGAACGCCTGGCCGAGATGCTCCACGCGTTGACGCTCGCGCGTCATTTCGACGAACGCATGGAGGCCCTGTACCGACAGGGCCGACTGCCGGGCGCCTTCTATTCGGGACGTGGCCAGGAGGGGACGCACGTGGGGGTGGCGTCGGCCCTGCGAGAGCGCGACTCCCTGTTCCCCACCCACCGCGATCTCTCCGCCCAGCTCACCAAGGGGCTGGACCTCAAGCGCGTGATGGCCCAGTACTGGGGCCGGATCGACGGCTACACGCGGGGACGCGACGGCAACAGCCACATCGGCGACTGGGACGGGACCCGCACCTTCACGGTGATCTCGCATCTCCCGATCGCGTACCCGGTGGCCTGCGGAGCGGCGCTGGCCTACCAGCGTGCCGGCGACGGCCGGGTCGCGATGGCGATCTGCGGCGACGGGTCCACGTCGAACGGTCGGTGGCACGAATCGTTGAACTGGTCGGCCGTGCATCGCCTGCCGGTGGTGTGGGTCGTCAACAACAACCAGTACGCGTACTCGACGCCTAACACGCTGGAATTCAAGGTGCCGACGATCGCGGAACGCGCCGACGCCTACGGGATGCCGGGGATCCGGGTCGACGGCGGCGACGTGCTCGAGGTGTTCGAGGCGGCGCGCGCCGCGGTCGAGCGCGCCCGTGGGGGTGGGGGACCCACGCTGATCGAGTCGGTCTCACTGAGATGGCGTGGACACGCGGGACACGACCCCGCCAAGTACATGCCCGACGAGCTGCTGCAGCGCTACATGGCGGAGAAGGATCCGGTGAAGAACTTCCGCACCTATCTCCTCGCCGAAGGAGTCGTCACCGATGACTCCCTGGCCGAGCTCGACGACCGCGTGGCGGCGGAGTTCGAGGAGGCCTACGAGTACGCCCTCGCCTCCCCGCTGCCCGAGCCGGGCGACGCCGCCCTTGGGGTATGGGTGGAGGACGGCTACTGGGACCGCGAGCCGGGTCGCGGCGGCGGGACCGAGTCGTGAGCGTGGCCCCCAAGGTCGAGGCGGGTGCCGCCGGCCACGGGGCCGAGCCCCGCGGCAAGCGAACCGACGACGGGCAGGCCACCTACCTGATCGCGATCGCCGAGGCGATGTGGGAGGAGATGGAGCGCGACGAGCGCGTCTTCCTGCTCGGCGAGGACATCGGCGTATACGGCGGAGCGTTCAAGGTGACCGAGGGCTTCGTGGAACGCTTCGGCACCGAGCGAGTGATGGACACGCCGATCGCCGAGGAAACCATCGTCGGGACCGCGATCGGCGCGGCCATGGAAGGCCTGCGGCCGGTGGCCGAGTTCCAGTACGCCGATTTCATGTCGAGCGGGTTCGACGAGATCACGACGACCCTTGCCCGCTACCACTACCGCACCGGGGTCCGGCTCCCCGTCGTCCTACGCGCGCCCAGTGGCGGCGGCGTGCGGGCGTCGAACTTCCACTCCACGAACCCGGAGCCGTGGTTCGCGCACGCCCCCGGCCTCAAGGTGGTGTGCCCTGCCTTCCCGTCCGACGCCAAGGGGCTGCTGAAGTCGGCGATCCGCGATGACAACCCCGTGGTCTACCTCGAGCACAAGTGGATCTACCGCCGGATGAAGGAGCACGTGTCCGACGACCCCGACGTCCTCGTCCCGATCGGACGAGCGCATGTGCGTCGCGAGGGGGACGACGTGAGCGTCATCACGTACGGCGCGATGGTGCACAAGGCGCTCGAGGCCGCCGAGAAGCTCGCGACGCGGGGCGTCTCTGCCGAGGTCGTCGACCTACGCTCGATCGTGCCGCTCGACGAGGACACGGTGATCGCGAGCATCGCGAAAACATCGCGGGCGCTCGTCCTCTACGAGTCCCACCGCTTCTTGGGCGTGGGGGCAGAGGTCGCCGCCATGATCGCCGAGAAGGCGTTCGAGCACCTCGACGCGCCCGTCGAGCGACTGGCGCCGCCGAACACGCCGGTGCCGTTCTCTCCCCCGCTCGAGGATGCCTACCTTCCGCAGGTGGCCGACATCGAGGCCGCCGTCGAGCGGCTGTCCGCATGGTGATCGAGGAGGCGCGACCGTGACGACGATCCAGATGCCCCAGCTCGGCGAGACGATCATCGAAGGGACGATCCTCTCCTGGCTCAAGAAGGAGGGCGACACCGTCGAGCGCGACGAGCCGCTCTTCGAGATCTCGACCGACAAGGTCGACACCGAGGTTCCCTCGCCCGTGACCGGAGTGGTCTCGAAGATCCTCGTCGCCGAGGGCGAGACCGTCCCCGTCGGCACCTCCCTGGCCGAGGTCGACGACGGGCTGGGCTCGACCGCGGGCGAGCCACCCGAGGACGCCGATCGATCCGCGACGAGCCAGGAGTCGATGAAGGAGCCGGAACCGGAGCGGGCTCCCGAGGCGAAGGATGAGCTGCCCGATCGGGGCCCCCGCTCCCAGGTGCTATCGCCCCTCGTTCGGCGCTTGGCCGTTGATCACGGCGTCGACCTCGCGACGGTGCAGGGAACCGGCACGGGCGGACGGATCACGAAGAACGACGTCCTGTCGGCGGCGTCCAGCGCTCCCGTCGCGGCGCGACCGACGAGCCGCTCACCGACGCGAGCCGCCCCCGCGCCCGCCGCAACTGAAGAGGGCGAGGAGGTCGTACCCCTTTCCCACATCAGGAAGGCGATCGGAGCCCACATGGTGGGGTCCCTGCAGACGTCAGCGGCGGCCTGGACCATGGTCGAGGTCAACGTCGACCGCCTGGTGAAGCTCAGGGACCGCGTGAAGGACGAGTTCCTCGCGCGTCACGGCGTGAAGCTCACGTACCTGCCCATGGTGACCCGGGCCGTGACCGAAGCGCTGCACGAGTACCCGATGGTGAACGCCGAGCTGCGCGGAGATGACTTGATCCTGCGCCGCCATGTCAACGTGGGCATCGCGGTCAGCTACGACGACGGCCTGATCGTCCCCGTGATCAAGCACGCTGACTCGATGACGGTCTCGGGCTTGGCCGAGGCGATCGCCGACCTGGCGGCGAGGGCACGGGCGCATCGGCTCCAGCCCGACGACGTCAGCGGCGCGACCTTCACCATCACGAACCCGGGCCCGTACGGCTCACTCCTGAGCGTGCCGATCATCAACCAACCCAATACGGGCATCCTGGCGCTCGACACGATCCAGCAACGTCCCGTGGTGATCGACGACGCCATCGCGATCCGGAGCATGGTCTACCTGTCCATGTCGTGGGATCACCGTGTCATCGATGGAGAGATCGCGACGCGGTTCCTGGCCCGGATCAAGGAGAGCCTGGAGACCTGGGACTTCGCCGAGGATCTCGGGCTGTAGGAGGCGTTCGTGGCTCGCCCCGCCTGGCTGATCGAACCTTCGGGACTGGTGCCGTACGACCAGGCCAACGAGGCGATGCACCGATTGGCCGAGGCCCGTCTAGCGGACGAGGTTCCCGACACGGTGGTCCTGCTGGAGCACCCGCCGGTGTTCACGGCCGGACGCCGCAGCAAGCCCGAGCACCTGGTCTGGAGTGAGGACGAGGCGAAGGCACACGGGGCGGAGATCCACCACATCGACCGCGGCGGCTCCTTCACGTTCCACGGCCCTGGCCAGCTGGTGGGCTACCCGGTGCTCGATCTCGGCCCCACGCCCGACGCCGCGCGGTACGTGCGAACGCTCGAGACCGCGATCATCGCGACCGGTGCGACCCTCGGCCTCGAACTCGAGCGGCGCGACGATGTGCAAACGGGGGTGTTCCACGCGGACGACAAGGTATGTGCGATCGGGGTGCGGCTGATGCGCGCCCGCGTGACCCTCCATGGGTTCGCGGTGAACTGCGACACCGACCTGTCATGGTTCGGCGGGATCGTTGCGTGTGGGCTCCCCGACAACGGCGTGACCTCGCTCAGTGCGATCGCCGGGCGAACGATCGACGTCGACCGGGTGCGCCCGATCGCTCGATCCCGGCTCGCGGAGGCCTTCGACCTCGAGTTCGAGCAGCCGCGGGCCGATGTCGCGGCGTGGTTCGCAGGCGCGCCGACTCAGGCCGCGGTCGGCCGCGGGGCCTGACGCACCCGCCACGCCGCGAACCCCAGGCACCCGCAGACCGTCGCGAACCCAGCCACCGAGCCCCAGAAGAACGTCCTCCAGAACTCGATCGAGTTGCCCGAGGGATCCGCCACGAGGGCCAGGAAGGCGATCCCTACCCCGGTGCCTCCGGCCAGGCTGAACACCGCCGCCGAACGGCTGCCCTTGGGGAGCACCACGCCGGCGACGCCGGCCAGCGCGATCGCCAGACCGATCAACAGGAACGAGCCCCGGAACAAGATCTCCCAGCCGTGGATGTCGGCCATGCGACGATGCTGATCTCGCGCGCGCCCCACCGCAACGGAGCGCACGGAACCATCACGGGGGCGTCACGTGTCCGCGACGTGGGTCAGTACGCGCCGCGCCGACTCAGCAGCATCGGGATCGACTTGGCGAGGATGAACAGGTCGAATGCGAGCGACCAGTTCTCGATGTAGAACAGGTCGAGCCGGACGTAGTCATCGAAGGGCAGCAGGCTCCGGCCGCTGACCTGCCACAGGCCCGTCAGCCCGGGCCGTACCTCGAGGCGGGCCATCTGCCAGTCCTCGTACTCGCGCACCTCGCGGGGCAGCGGCGGCCGGGGCCCGACGAGGCTCATGTGCCCCCTCAGCACGTTGATCAGCTGGGGTAGCTCATCGAGACTGAGGCGACGCAGGAAGCGACCCAGCGGTGTGACGCGGGGGTCGTTCCTCATCTTGAACATCGGACCGGTGGCCTCGTTCAGGTCCATGACGTCGTCGAGGCGAGCCTCGGCGTCCACCACCATGGTTCTGAACTTCAAGACGGTGAACGGCGCGCCGTGATACCCGACCCGCGTCTGAGTGAACAGGATCGGCCCCTTGGACGAGACCTTCACGGCCACCATGATCACGACGAGGAACGGCGCGAGGAACACCAGACCGATCACCGTGGCGACGATGTCGAACGAGCGCTTGGCGACCGCCTGGAGGCCGCTCAGCCGCACGGGCTTGAGGGAGAAGGCCATGAGTGTGCCCAGCGGCTGCGGCGCGACCCGCGTCGACAGCACCTCCTGGACGTTCGCCGTGACCCGCACCTCGATCCCCTCTCGACGCGCCGCCTTGTTGACCTGGGCCATGTGCTCGGGACGGATCGCGCTCGAGGCGACGAAGATGCAGTCGGCTCCCGTGGTGGCGATCAGCTCGCGGAGCTCGTCGACGTGGCCGAGCATGGGGATGTCGGTGGTCGGGCGTCCCCACGCGTCGGCGCACACGTATCCCAGCGGGGTGAAGCCGAGGTCCTCGCGGCGCATCTCGGTGGCGATCTGCCCCGCCTCGGCGTTGGCCCCCACGATCAGCGTGCGCTGTACCAGCCGCCCCTTGGCGCGCGCCGCCCGCACGGCCCGGCGCCACGCGTAGCGTTCCGCGAGCACGAAGAACATGGCCACGCCCCACGTGAAGACGATCCAGGCCTTCGAGATCGAGGCGTCCGTCCAGAACGACACGGTGACGATGGAGGTGACCACCAGCGTCACCCCGAGCAGCAGTCGCCGGAACTCGTCGGCCGCGGTGAGACGCCCGACGGAGTAGAGGTAGAACCCGGCGAAGACGACGATCACCAGGAAGGGAGAGACCACGAGGAGCGAGGAGATGTCGAGCGGTGAGGACGAACTCGCTCGCTCGTTCAGAGCGGCCGCGAGGACGAGTGCCATCGCAACCGAGGCGATATCGCTCAGGGCCAGCCCGGCCTTCAGCGTGAGGTACTCGCGCCGGACCCGCGAAGGGTCCCTGGGCGTGGGCATCCCAGCTCGCACCATCTGCCGAGCCTGTTGGAAACCGTCCGCCCCGGTCGGCTCGGTCGCGACATTCGAAGGGTCGATGCCGTCCACGGTGCGAGGCGGCACGGGTTCGCTCACGGGGGGGTTCCTGTTCGGTCGTCGGTCCTTGAGTTCCGAAGTGTATCCCGGCGGCGCACCTCACGCCGGGACCTTCCGGCCCCTCTTCAGCGGGTCCGACGTCGTCGGAAGCTGTGCTCGCGCCCGTCACCGTGCCGCAAGCGGTACCGGCTCGCGGCCAGCAGCAGCATCTCGAGCGCCCACCACGCCAGCGCGACCGCCACGATGAGGGCGAGCACGAGGATGATGACGCCGGTCATCGAGGGCCCCACCCGAGGTCGTCGCCCAAGAGTTCATAGAGGCGGCGATTGTGGGGCTCGTAGCGTTCGTACAACTCCGCCGCGATACGGAGATCGCCGCGGTTGTAGGCCCGGGAGTTGTACACCTCGAACGAGGTCCTGCCCTGGGGTGGCAACCCGAGAAACCCCAACACGCGATCCAGCTGGGCCGTGGGGTCGGAGAAGAAGCGCTCATACTCGACGATGAGGAACTGCTCCCTGGGGATGACCGAGAACCACCGCGTGAGCTGATCCCAGTACAGCCCTCGCGAGAAGTAGCTGTGGTGCTGATGCGCGGGCGACTGGTAGGCGGGATCCTGGAGGATCCGAGCCTCCTCTCCCTGCATACGCTCCGGCTCCTGAGCGAGGGCGTCGGCCAACGGGAGCCGCTCGTGGCCCAGTGCGACCTCGTGATGGTAGTGGGACGCGAGCCGGGACACCGGATCGCGCAGCACCACGATGAGCCGAGCCCACGGCAAGAGGTCGGCCAGGCGATATGGGGCGCGGGGGTGGAACAGGTAGTAGGGGCTGGCCTCACCCGTGGTCGCACGCATGCCGGTGCGCCGAGTCAATGCCCGCAGATAGGCACCCGTGGGGAAATGCCCTCGGTACCAACTCGAACCGCGCGCGTACCCGACATCGAAGAAGTGGACCTCCTTGGTCGTGGCGGCGGCGATCGCCGGATGCTCGACCAGGTACTGATAGAGCGAGGTCGTCCCGCAGCGCTGGCCTCCGAGGATCACGTACTCCGGCAGCAGCCGCGCCCGGCTGGTGGCGGCCCCGTACGACTCGACACCACTCTTGACGACCTGCTTGACGGGACGTGGGACACGAGCGCGAAGCGCGACGTCGGCCAGGCTCGTCACGGGCGATCAAACGTCGGGGAAGGCGTCGTCATGGCGACCGTAACGATACCTTCGCTGCAGTGGCCATGCGATCGCTGTGACCAGGCGTCGGTCAAGCGGACGCATGCCGCGCCGCCATGCCTCGTCCAGTCGCAGCGGCAGTGTGCCGTTCTGGAACCGCATCGGGTTGCCCGCCACGGTGTGGCTGGACGTCAGCTCGATCGACCCCTCCCCGAGGAATGCCAGGGCGTCGGGCGCGAGCGCGATATCCATGAGCGCCGCGACCGATCGCATCGTGTCGTCGGGATGGCGGACGAAGTCCTCGTACGCCACGCGCAGCGACGGCATCCTTCGCGCAAGGGTCTCGTAGGTGAGGTTGGCACCCGTCCAACGTGCGCCCGCCGCCCAGGCCGGATAGGTGGGCATGTGGTCGATCCGCTCGGTGACCTCGGGCCGCTCGACGACCTTGCCCGAGGAATACGCCACCCCACGAGCGTCGCGCACGAGGTGCACGAGGTGCAGGTCGATCGACGCGATGCTTCGCAGCACCATGCCGTGTGGCGGCGACATGGACGAGTCGATCACGACGCTCTCACCAGACTCGTCAGAGATCGCCGAGAACACGCGGCCGAGATACTCGCCGTATCTGGACAGGCGGATCTCGAAGGCAGCCGACATCCGCGGCACGGCCAGCAGGGGCATCCTAGGGAGCCGATCTACGTCGGCGCGAAGCGCGAGGACCTCGTCGAGTGCGATGCGATCCCACCCCCCGAACGCCCGTTCGCCGACCGCGGTCCAGAACGCGCATTCCAGCACCGGGCTCCCGCACCCGCACCGCTGGTTCTCCTTGAGCCCGCGATCCCATAGATAGCGGATCTCACCGGCGGAGCAGAACCCGTCGAGGCTCCCGACCGCACGGTCGAGGAGAGTGCTCCCGCTGCGGGCCTGACCCCCCAGAAAGAGGACCTTCTGACGCGTGGAAGGCTCGGGCTCAGACATCGGTCAAGCGTATCGAACCGGCTGGGTCGTCCATCCAGGTCGGGGCGCGTGGTGCCCGGTGATAGCCTGCCGTTCAGCATGAGGACGGGGATGGATGGAGGCTGAGGCAGGCGCCGGAGACGACGTGACGGATCGCCTGAGCTGGGTCGGTCGGCTGCTCCTGCCGGAGGTGGATCCCACGAAGGTCACCGTGACCGACGAGCCCGCCCCCGGCGCCCGGAGCGTCCTCAGCTTCCGGGCGCTCCCCTCGGCCGACCGTCCGTACCTGCTCACCCCGCTGGGATCACGAGGTGCCGAGAGCGGTGCTGTTCACCACATCGGCAACCCCCGGAAGCGAACACTGCGCGTGGCCGAATCGGCCCTTTCCGTGGCCTTCCGGACTGGCGTGGCGCAGCGCCTCCTGAACGATCGGCTGCACGTGGTCGTCGCGGACCCAACCATCGAGATCGGGGCCACGCTGATCGACCGGGTGGGCACCGTGCTCGGGCGCGACGACGTCAACGTGGCGGTGATCCTGGGTCGTGACCGCCCCAATCGCAAGCCCGTCCTCAAGGTCCTCGACGACGAAGGCGACGTCGTCGCCTTCGTCAAGGTGGGCTGGAACGAGATCTCCAGGGCCCTCGTTCGACATGAGGCCGAGGCGTTGGAGCGGCTCGCATCCGAGGCCGACGACCTCTCGTTCGGCGTGCCCACGGTCATCGCGTTCGAGCCCGGCGAGCGGGTGGACCTGCTGGTCGTCACGCCGATCCCCCAGGGCTCGGGGCTTCGGGGCGGGCCTCCCACGCGGGCGCCGATGCGCGCGACTCGCGAGGTGGCGTCGCGCGCCGGCGTCACCCTGATGCCGCTGGGCCGCTCCCCCTACTGGCGGGAGTTGTCCGAACGCCTCGACGCCACCTCGGACGACGGCGTCTCCAACGGCGCCCAGACGGCCGCGCTCGAGCTCCTCGAACGCCAGGCCGGCGGCCGGGAGTTGCCCTTCGGTTCGTGGCACGGCGACTGGACGCCGTGGAACATGACGCGCGCCGACGGCCGGCTCTTCGTGTGGGATTGGGAGCGGGCGCGGGACGGGGTCCCCGTCGGCGCGGATCTGATGCACTTCGACTTCGACGTTCGCGTCAAGATCGACGGACGCACGCCCGAACGCGCGATCCGCGAATCCATGCAGGAGCTGGGGCCCCGGCTCGAGACGCTGGGCGTCCCCTCGGGCCTGGTCTCGGCGCTCGGCATGCTGCACCTGCTCGAGATGTCGCTGCGGTTCCGCGAGGCGCGTGCGGCCGGCCTGGACGTCGAGGACCACATCTATGGGCCGGCGCTGGCCTCGGCGGTGGAATCCAGGAGCAGTCGGCCCGCATGAGGGCTCTCGTCAAGTCCGCCGCCGAGTCCTACCTCCAGGCGACGGCCTCGATCCGGATGCGTCCGTCGTTCATCATCGTGGGCACGCAGCGCGGAGGGACGACGTCGCTGTACCGATACCTGGCGGCGCACCCCGGGGTCGCCCCCACGCTCGTATCCAAGGGGGTCCACTACTTCGACGTGCACCAGGACCGGCCGGCATCGTGGTACTTCGGCCACTTCCCTCCCACGGCCTACCGGGCGTGGCGTGAGCGTGTTCGCCGGCAGAGGCTGATCACCGGCGAGGCCAGCCCGTACTACCTGTTCCACCCGGCCGTGCCCGGGCGGGTCGCCACCACACTCCCCGACGTCCGGTGCATCGCGATCCTGAGGGATCCCGTCGGGCGAGCCTTCTCTCACTACCACCACGAGTCAGAGGGGGGGTACGAACCGCTCGGGACGTTCGAGGAGGCGCTCGACGCGGAACCGGCGCGTCTCGCCGACGAGATCGAGCGGTTGGCGCTCGATCCCTCGTACGTGAGCTTCTCCCACCAGCACCATTCCTACGTGGCACGGGGACACTATGCCGATCAGCTGGAGGCCTGGTTCAACGCGGTCGGTCGCGATCGGTTCCTCGTCATCACGAGCGAGGACATGTACCGAGACGCCGCCGCTACGTTCGCGAACGTCGAAGACTTCCTTGGGCTCCCTCACCACCCGCTGGTCTCGTTCCGGGCCTACAACGCCCACACGTACGCGCCGATGGCCGACGCGACGCGGGCCCGTCTGAAGGAGCACTTCGCCGGCCCCAACCGGGCCCTAGCCGAGCTCCTCGGGCGCGATCCGGGGTGGGGTTCGAACTGAGGCCGCTCACCCCCGAACGCCACGTCGCTGCGGGCGTTCCGAGAGATGGGCTGACGTGGGGACTTCGCGGGGAGTGACGCCCAGCGGCCACACGGTTCGTGGTGTTGTTGCGGCGTCTGACGAGCCACCACTTCCGGCAAACCCCATCTGGTATACAAGGTGACCACGAACGCCGGCCGAGATCAGGAGCGATGCACCCCGTGGAGTACGATCCCCAGCCTCAGTCTGCCTCGCTCGGCGACTACGTCCGCGTGGTGCGCAACCGTTGGCTCGCCGTCACCGTCGCCACCCTGATCGGCGTCGCCCTTGGCGGCGTGTTGATCGTCCGCCAGCAACCCGCCTACCTGTCGACGGCGCAGATCCTCGTGGCGTCCCTCCCCACCGAGTCCGGACAGCCGCTCGAGCCCGACCTCGAGACCGAGGCTCAGGTGGCGCAGTCCGTCACCGTCGCCGACATGGCGGCCGATTCGCTCGGTCTTCCCGGGGTCGACGGGCGCGCGCTCCTCGAGCACTACACGGTGCTGATCCCGTCCGACGCCGCCGCCGTCCTCGAGATCGATTTCATCGACGGCGAGCCCGCCGTGGCCGAGAGGGGCGCCCAGGCGGTGGCCGAGGCCTACCTCAGTTTCCGCCAAGACCAGGCCGAGACGATCACGAAGAGGCTCCTCGACTCGTTCACGGACGAGCTGGGGGTGCTCCAAGAGGAGCTGCAGAAACAGGTGAGCAAGCAGAGCGAGAATCCTCCCGGCTCCCAGCCGTACAACGCCGCCACCACCCAGATCGCGGCTCTACAGTCCACGATCGACGAGATCAACTCCCGTGTCGTGGCCGTGTCGGGTCCCATCACCCCCGGCGAGGTGATCGGGCCGGCCTCCGAGGCGGAGCGGGCGGACACCAGCCCCATCATCCTGTTGCTGGGCGGGGCCGTCCTCGGCTTCCTCGCCGGACTCATCGCAGCGTTCGTGATCGAGGGCATCTCGGGCCGGGTTCGCGACAGCCGGGGCGTCGAACGCGATCTCGAGGCGCAGGTGCTCGGGAGCATCCCGACGATCAAGGACGCCAAGGGCCCGCTGGTCACCCGCGACGACCCGAACAACCCGGCCGCCGAGGCCTATCGGATGCTTCGCTCGGCGCTCCTGTTCCGGGCTCAGGAGGACGCGCGCGTGATCATGTTGACGAGCGGCGGCATCGGCGACGGCAAGAGCACGACGGCCGCCAACCTCGCGGTGGCGCTCGCGCAGGCGGACAAGAAGGTCATCCTCATCGGGGCCGACCTGCGGCGGCCCAGCATGGATCAGTTCTTCGACCTCGAGTCGTCCAAGGGCCTCGGTGCGGCGCTCGCCAACGGCGCACATCCACCGGTCATGCCGACCGGGGTGGAGAACCTGGCCCTCATCCCTGCGGGCCCTCCGCTCGAGGCCTCCGCGCACCTGTTCGAGACCAACGCGTTCCCCGCCATGATCCGCACCTGCCGCGAGCAGGCGGACTTCGTGATCGTCGACGCGCCGCCGCTGTCGATCTCGGATCCGATGTTGATGGCGACCCACGTCGACGGGGTGGTCCTCGTCGTCGACGCGGGCGAGGCCACGCGCAGCGGGCTCGAACGGGTCAGGGACCAGCTCGGCCGAGTCGGTCTGCGCCCGTTCGGGGCGGTCCTGAACCGCCTGTCGACGCACTCCGAGGAGTACGCGACGTACGACTACAAGTACGACATGCCCACGCCGAAGAAGAAGCCGAAGCGGCGCTAGGCTCGTTCTAGTAGAGGGCGGCGGCGAGCTTCTGGCGGTACCGGACCACACGCGCATCGTCGGGGGCCAGCACGTTGAACACGTCCACCATGGCTTCCCGGGCGGCCTCCTTGTCCTGCGACAGCGCCTCCAGGAGCGTGGCCAGCGCCGCCTCGTAGTCGCCTCGGGCCGCGCTCGCCTTGCCCCTGGCGAGGGCGTCATCGCCGGTTTCGTCCCGCCACCCCTTCACGCGCACGGCGGACACGACCCGTTCGGCATCGGAGTCCGGAAGGAGCGGTGTGACCAGCTCGAGCGCCGCGTCGTCCTCGTCACGCTCGAGGAGGATCCGCGCCAGGCCCACCGCGGCATCGCGGTTCGCGGGGTCGGCCTCGAGCGCCGCGCGGTAGCCCTCCTCGGCCCCCTCAAGGTCGCCGGCGGCCTCCTCCGCACGCGCCTCCTCGGCGACGACCTCCGCCTCCGTGGGCATCAGCGAGTCGATGAAGCGGTTCACTTCGTCTTCCGGGTAGGCGCCGATGAACATGTCGACGGGCTCGCCGCCCTTGAACGCCACGACCGTAGGGATGCCCTGTGATCGCACGGCCTGCAGCAGGGCATTGCCGACCGAATTGGCATCGACGTCGAGCTTAGCCAAGGTGAACGCACCACCCCGCTCGGAGGCCACCTTCTCCAGGATCGGCCCGAGCGTTCGGCACGGCGCGCACCAGGCGGCCCACATGTCGACGACCACGGGCTGCTCCATCGAGCCCTGGACCACGATCTGTTCGAACGTGGCGTCGGTCACGTCGACCACGTGCTGGGCGATGCTGCTCATGTCGACGTCATCTCCCTCGTTCCGGTGACCTCCAAGGTTCTCACGCCGCGACGCCGACGCCCCCCGGAGCCGGATCCCGCTCGATCGCGGGGACGAGCGACGCGGGGGTGAAACGGCGCAGCCTGAGGGCGTTGAGCACCACGGTGAGACTCGACAGGGCCATCGCGCCCGCCGCCCACATCGGATCCAGCACGCCGAACACGGCGAGCGGGATCATCACGACGTTGTAGGCGAACGCCCAGAACAGGTTCTGCTTGATGATCCGGAACGTGCGTCGAGCCAGCGCCAGCGCGTCGACCACGGAGCCGATCGTGCCCGCGAGCAGGTTCACGTCGGCGGCGGCCAGGGCGACATCGGTGCCCGTTCCCATCGCCACGCCGACGTCGGCGGTGGCCAGCGCGGGCGCATCGTTGATGCCGTCGCCGACGAACACCACGACATGGCCCTCGCTCTGAAGGCGCTTGACCTCCTCGGCCTTTCGCTCGGGCACCACCTCCGCGAGCACCGTGTCGAGCCCCACCCGCTCCCCGATGGCTTCGGCGGTGAGCCGCCGGTCCCCCGTGACGAGGGCGATCTCGAACCCCATCTCATGCAACTGCGACACCGTCGGCTCCGCGGCATCCCTGATCCGGTCGGATACGGCGATCAACCCCAGGCACTCCCCGTCCCGATGAACCGCGAAGGTGGTCAGGCCCGCCGCGGACAGCCGCTCGGCGTCTGCTGCCAGATCCATGGCGAGCCCGTCGGGGCGGCCCACGCGGATCTGCGATCCACCCACCACGGCGGTCGCACCTGCGCCCGGCTCGACACCATGGTCGGTGGCCGCCGGCAGTTCGAGACGACGGGTCGCCGCTCCCTCCACGACGGCGGCCGCGATCGGGTGCTCGGAGCCACGCTCGGCGGCGGCAGCGAGCGTCAGCAGTTCGTCCGCGTCGGCGCCGCTCGCCGGCCTCACCTCTGCCAGTTCCATGCGTCCCTCGGTGACGGTGCCGGTCTTGTCGAGGAGCACGACGTCGGCGCCGCGGGCCGCCTCGAACACGGTCGCATCCTTGAACAGGATGCCCAGTCCTGCGGCTCTGCCGGTGCCGGCCATGATCGCGGCCGGCGTGGCGAGCCCGAGCGCGCACGGGCAGGCGATGATGAGCACGGCGACCGCGTGCACCATCGCGACGCCGGGCGTGGCATCGGCGATCACGATCCACCCGACGAACGTGGCGGCCGCGATCGCGAGAACGACGGGGACGAACACCGCCGACACCCTGTCGGCAAGGCGCTGGACCGGCGCCTTGGATCCCTGGGCGGCCTGCAGGGCGCGGACGATCTCGGCCAGACGCGTCTGCGCCCCGACCTTGGTCACGAAGACGACGAGACGGCCATGCCCGTTGATGGAGGCCGCGACGACGTCGTCGCCGGGACCGACGTCCACGGGCACCGACTCGCCGGTGAGCAGCGAGAGGTCGACCCAGCTCGTCCCCTCCCCGACGACGCCGTCGGCAGGGATCTTCCCGCCGGGTCGTACCACGACCCGCATCCCGGGGATCACCTCGTCGATCGGCGTCGAGCGCTCGCTCCCGTCGTCTCCGAGCACGATCGCCTCCGTCGCCGCCCGTTCGAGCAAGGCCCTCGACGCGTCCCCTGCTCCGGCCCGGGCGCGCGCCTCCAGCATCTTGCCGAGCAGGATCAGCGTGATGATGACGGCGCCGGTGTCGAAGTAGTGGGCCACGTCGCCGTGGACGCCATGAGCCGCCGCCTCGACCACCGCCCAGGCGCTATAGACGTAGGCCGAGGTCGAGCCGATCGCGATCAGCGTGTCCATCGTCGTCGTGCCGTGCCGCGCGGCGCGCCCCGCACTCGCCAGGAACGGCCAGCCGGCCCACCACTGAACCGGCGTGGCCAGCGCCCACGCCCACCACATCGCGCCGGGGATGTCGGGCACGAGGAACGTCACGACCAAGATCGCGATCGTGAGCGGAGCCGCCACTCGCAGCCGTCGCCGGTAGAAGGCGACCTCATCGGAGGGACTCGCGTCCTCCCGGTGGGGACGAGCCAAGTAACCCGTGCGTCGCACGGCATCGATCAACTCGTCCGTGCGATCGGCCGGCGCCTCGACCGCGGCCGTCCGCGTGACGAGGTTGACGCTGGCCGACCGAACACCCTCGACACCGTCCAACGCCCGCTCGACGGTGTGAACGCAGGAGGCGCAGGTCATGCCCTCGATGTCGAGCACCACGGCATCGGGCAGCGACCTCATGTCACTTCCCGGCCAGGCGACCCACGGCCGACATCAGTTCCTCGATCTTGGCGTCGCCGTCGTCGGCCCGGATGCTCTCGCGGACGCAGTGGCGCACGTGATCGTCCAGCAACCCCATGCCCACCGACTTGAGCGCCGACTGCACCGAGCTCACCTGCGTGAGGATGTCGATGCAGTACTTATCCTCCTCGACCATGCGCTGCAGCCCCCGAACCTGCCCCTCGATGCGACGGAGCCGGTCGGTGAGGTCCTTCTTGTTCATCGCGTATCCGTTCATCGTCCCTGCCCTTTCACATGCCGCGTTGCGACGGATCCAGCCCGAGGAAGTGCTCGGGGTCCCGGCGGAACCGCTCCATGCAAACGACGCTGCAGAACCGGTACGTCACCCCGTCGTGCTCCCATGCCGCGGCGGCCGTCACCGCTTCGACCTTCATGCCACACACCGGATCGACCATCTCGTGCCTCCCATGCGTTGTGCAGTATAGCCTACCCCCCTGGGGTATCATTCGGCAACCCGCCACCGGCCCGGTGCTAGACTCCCCGCACGGTGGAGCCAGCAGACGACGGATCTACGCGGGTCGCCGAACCCCTTCACGTCGCGCTCGGACTCTCCCCCGACGACCTCCGTTCGATGTTCCGGCTCGTGCTCACGGCACGCCTACTCGATGAGGCAGCCTTGCGCCAGAACCGCATGGGACGGGCCCCCTTCGTCGTGCCCGCCGAGGGCCACGAGGCCTGCCAGGTCGGGACCGCATGGGCGATGCGACCGGGCGTCGACGTCTGGCTCCCGTACTACCGCGACACAGGAGTGGTGCTGGCCGCCGGCATGACTCCCTACGAGATCTTCCTGGGGATCTTCGCCAAGGCGGACGACCCGTCCTCCGGTGGTCGCCAGATGCCGTCGCACTGGGGCTGCCGACGCCTGGGGATCATCACGGGGTCCTCCCCCATCGCGACGCAGGTGCCCCATGCGGCGGGCATCGCATACGCCGCCCGCATGCGCGGAGAGGACACCGTCGTCGCGTGCTGGTTCGGCGACGGAGCCACTAGCGAGGGCGACTGGCACGAAGGCCTCAACTTCGCTGGAATCCATCGGCTCCCGGTCGTCTTCATCTGCGAGAACAACGCGTACGCGATCAGCGTCCCCCAGGACAAACAGATGGCGATCCGCGACGTCGCCGACCGCGCGGCCGGCTACGGATTCCCCGGGGTCACGGTCGACGGGAACGATGCCGTGGCGTGCTACGCGGCGATGCAGGAGGCCCACGAGCGCGCACGCACCGGTGGCGGGCCGACCCTTCTGGAGTGCAAGACCTACCGGTTCCTCGGGCACACCTCCGACGACGACGACAAGACCTATCGGCCGCGATCCGAGGTCGCGGAGGCGCGCACGCACGATCCCGTCGACACCTTCTCGACCTACCTCGACGAGCACGGCGTGATGGATGCCAAGGCGCTCGAGGCCATCCGCGCCGACGTGAAATCCGAGATCGACGAGCGGTTGCCGCCGCCTGGGACGCACCCGATCCCACGCCGGAGTCCGCCCTTCGCCACGTGTTCTCCGAGGATGGCGGATGACCACGAAGAACGTCGTGACGGCGATCCGCGACGCGCTGCATGACGAGATCGCGCGCGACGAGCGTGTCGTCCTCCTCGGCGAGGACGTCGGCAACCGGGGAGGCGTCTTCCGGGTGTCTGCGGGATGGGTGGACGAGTTCGGAGAGGAGCGAGTGATCGACACGCCGCTGGCCGAGTCCGGCATCGTCGGCGTCGCGATCGGCATGGCCCTCCACGGACTGCTCCCGGTGGCCGAGATCCAGTTCGCGGACTTCATCCACCCGGCGTTCGATCAGATCGTGTCCGAGGCGGCCCGGATCCGCTACCGATCCAACGGGGACTTCGGATGCCCGCTGGTCATCCGGACCCCGTGCGGCGGCGGCATCCACGGGGCGCTGTATCACTCACAGTCGATCGAGGCGTTCTTCGCCCACGTCCCCGGGCTCAAGGTGGTCATGCCGGCGACGCCGGCCGATGCCGCGGGCCTGCTCCGCTCGGCCATCCGTGACCCCGATCCCGTGCTGGTGCTCGAGCACAAGAAGACCTACCGCGCGATCAGCGGCGACGTACCCGACGAGTCGTTCGAGACGCCCATCGGCGTCGCCGACGTGAAGCGGGCGGGCGACGCGGTCACCTGCGTGAGCTACGGGTACTCACTGCACACCTGCCTGGACGCCGCCGACCGCCTCGCCGAGGACGAGGGCGTTCAGGTCGAGGTCGTCGACGTGCGCACGCTCGCCCCACTCGACACGGCGACGATCCTGGCCTCGGTGCGCGCGACGTCGAAGGCGATGATCGTCTACGAGGACAACCGAACCTATGGCGCGGGGGCCGAGATCGCGGCCACGATCGCCGAGGAGGCGATGTACGACCTGGACGCTCCGGTCGTACGCATCGGGGGTCCAGACATCCCGGCGATGCCGTTCGCTACCCCGCTCGAGCATTTCTATATGGAACCCGAGCCCGACCACATCTATCGGGCGATGCGCGACCTGGCCCGCGCTTAGCCTCGGCCGCGCCGCACGTTCTCGACCGAACCGTTCAGGCGCCTCCCCGCGGGGTCGATACCTCGGATGAACCCGTGAACGACGACCGACCGACCATCGACGCGAACCGCGGTCGTGCCCGCTCGCGGCGCGACCCGCTGCTGGTCGCTGCCGGCGCGGTCGCCATCGCTTGCCTCGTCGTGTTCGCGCTCCTGTCGGGAGGCCTGCGTGACCTCGCGAAGTCCAGACCGCTGGCAGCCGATGGGACCCTCGGGATCGCCCTCCTGCTGGTGGTGGCGGCGTGCGCCTTCGCCCTGCTCCGCGATGCGGCGGCGCGTCGTGGTCTCGCAGATCGAGCGGAGGCCGAGCGTCGCTACCAGGCGCTCATCGAACAGGTGCCGACCGTCACCTACACCTGGGATCCCGCACGCCGAGCCGACGCCGCGGCCACGCTCTACATGAGCCCACAGATCGAACATCTGCTCGGCGACACGGCCGAGGCCTGGACGTCCGACCCCGAGCTGTGGATCAACCGAGTTCACCCCGAGGACAGGGAACGGATCCGGAGGGCATCTCGCGAGTCGGACGAACGCGGCTCATCGTTCGTCGAGGAGTACCGGATGATCACGAGGGACGGGCGAACGATCTGGGTGCACGACGAATCGGTGCCGGTGGCACGCGATCGCTCCGGCCGTCCGACGCTCATGCAGGGCGCCATGCACGACGTCACCGAGCGCAAGGAGGCGGAGCTTCAGCTCGCAGAGGCGGAGGCTCGCTACCGCACGCTCGTCGAACGCGTCCCCGCCGTGGCCTACATCTGGGACGGGTCGGTAGCCCCGGGCACGGCGGCCGCACCGTTCATCAGCCCCCAGGTGGAAGGACTGCTCGGATTCACGGTCGACGCCTGGCAAGCCGATCCCTCGCTGTGGTCCCGCTCGGTGCATCCGGACGACCTCGAACGCGTGCTCGCGGCGTGGCACGAGTCGATCGAGGCGGAGGGGCCCTTCGCGGCGGAATACCGGATCAGCAGGTCTGACGGCGCGGAGCTGTGGATCCGCGACGAGGCGGCTCCGGTGTCGCATCGCGGTGGCTCGCTCTACCAGGGCGTGATGCTCGACGTCACGGAGCGCCGCAACTCCGAGGAACGTTCGCGCGTCGCGGAGGCCGCGTACCGGCGGCTCGTCGAGCAGCTGCCATCGGTCGTCTACGTCAACGCGGTCGACCGGCAGGTATCGGCGATCTACGTCAGTCCCCGGTACGAGGATCTCACGGGCTACACCGCCGAGCAGCGGATGGCCGAGCCGGACCTGTGGCTCAGGATGCTGCACCCCGACGATCGCGAGTCCACGCTCAGCGACGACGAGGGCGACGAGGTGGGTGACACCTTCGAGATGGAGTATCGATTGATCCGCGCCGACGGCCGGGTGATCTGGGTACATGACCAGGCCGTCCTGGTCGAGCTGCCCGGCGGGGAGCGAGCATGGCAGGGCGTCCTGACCGACATCACCGAGCGGCAGGAGATGGGAGCGCGCCTTCGCGAGGCCGAAGAGAGGTACCGCGCGATCGTCGAGCAGGTGCCCTCGGCGATCTACGTCGACGAGGCCGACGAGGGCACCGCGACGCTGTACGTGAGCCCGCAGATCGAGCGCATCACCGGGATCACCCCCGACGAATGGATAGCCGACCCGAATGCGTGGCTCTCGCGGATCATGCCGCACGATAGCGACCGGGTGGCCAGCGGCTACGCCAACGCGGTGCGAACCCGGCAGCCATGGAGCGATGAGTACCGGATGCAACGGGGCGACGGGAGCACGATCTGGGTGCGCGACGAGATGAGTTTCGTGGGGAGCGTGGACGGAGCCGAGCGCGTCCTGGGAGTCATCACCGACATCACGGCCCGCAAGCGTGCCGAGGAGACCCTGCGTGAGAGCGAACAGCGTGAGCGGCTGGCCGCCGAGCGCCTGCGCGCCCTCGATGAGATGAAGAACACGTTCTTGTCGGCCGTCTCTCACGAACTCCGCAGCCCGCTGACGGCGATCCTCGGGCTGTCGCTCACGATCGAGCGGACCGCCGACATGCCCGAGGCCGATCGCGCCGACCTGATGGAGCGGCTCTCGGCGAATGCCCGCAAGCTCGACCGCTTACTCAAGGACCTGCTGGACATCGATCGCCTCAACCGCGGCATCGTCGACCCGTCGCTGCGACCCGCCGACGTGGCCGCCCTGGCCATCGACGTGGCTGCCCAGCTGGAGTCGCTGGCCGGGCGACGACTTATCCAGGAGGTCGAACCCGTGATCGTGGCTATCGACGCTCCCAAGGTGGAGCGCATCGTGGAGAACCTGCTGATGAACGCCGCTCGGCACACGCCTGCCGACGGCACGGTCTGGCTCTGCGTGGAACCCGCTGAGGACGAGGGCGTGTTGATCCGGGTCGACGACGAGGGCCCGGGGGTGCCGCCCGAGCTGCGCGAGGCGATCTTCGAACCGTTCCGCCAAGTGGCGCCCGCCTCGGTCCACAACCCCGGCACGGGCATCGGGCTCTCGCTCGTGTCACGGTTCGCCGCCCTGCACGGTGGCCGCGCCTGGGTGGAGGAGCGCGATGGTGGCGGTGCTTCCTTCCGCGTGTACCTTCCTCGAGACGGTCAGCCGGAACCAGAGGACGAGCGCCCGCTCCGACTCGTCGAGGGCTCCTAGCCCTCAGGGTCGGAGTCGTCGTCTTCCGAACCCGTCCGGCGCCTGAACGACCACTTCGGCGGCGCGGCAGGATGCAGCCTCGTCAGGTCGCTCTCCGTCACCTCGTGACGCATCAGGTAGGTCGATCCGACCGCCTGGACGATCGCGGCGAACGGCAGCGCCAGGAAGGCGCCCACGATCCCGGCGATACCGGCGCCCGCGATCGCGCATCCGAACGCCAGCGCCGGATGCAGATCCATCGTACGGGCGGTGATGCGCGGACTGAGCACGTAGTTCTCGATCTGCTGATAGACCGTGAAGAACACCAGGAGGATCAACGCGTCTGCCGGACTTCGGACGACGGCAACGAGGAGCGGTAGCGCCATCGCGATATAGGTGCCGATCGTGGGCACGAACTGCGACACGAGGCCCATCCAGATCGAAAGCGGTAGGGCGAACGGCACGCCGAGGATCGTGAGCGCCACGTACGTGGCGACCCCGGAGAAGATCGCCAGCAGGAGCCGAGAGTACAGGTAGGCCCCGGTCTTCTCGATCGCGACCTCCCAGGTCCACAACACCCGCACCTGGCGGTCGGGGGCGAGGAACGAGCAGATCGTGCGCCGGAACTTGGGACCGTCGGCGGTCAGGTAGAACGTGAAGAGCCCGATCGTCAGGAGCTTGAAGAAGGTTCCGACGACGGACGTGGCGAACCCGAACACGTTCCCTGCGATGTTCTGAGCGAACATGGCGACCTCGGAATCGGCGCTGCGGAGCTGATCCTGGAGACTCTCGGCAGAGACCTCCAGGCCGAACCATCGCTTCGTGAACTCGCTGACCGCGCTCAGGATCTCGGGCGCCGCCTCGATCAGCGCCCGGATCTGCTCGATGAGCAGAGGGACCATGAGTGCGACCATCAGCACGCTGCCGACGGCCATCAGGAACAAGAGGAGGCCCGTCGCCAGTCCCCGGCGCATCCCCCGCTTGGCCATCCAGTCGACGGCTGGCTCCAGCGCGAACGAGGCGAACAGCGCGATCAGGGCCCAGATGAGCACGTTGCGCACCTGACGGAAGAACGCCAGGAACGCCATCGTCCCCAGCACCGCGACAACGACGGCGCCCAGGAGTCGCCAGATCCACGGCCAGGGGGGCAGCCGCAGCGGCGCGGCATCGACGGGTTCGTGCGCCATGGCCGCAGCCTACCCCCGGTCCCGGGCCGCGTCGGGGAGGCGTCCGTGGCTGCGCAGGACACCCTCTAGACTCGAAGGCGATGACGGAACGCGACCACAACCCAGCCAGGCGCCGCCTGCACCTGCCGATCGTCGGCGTCACGAACGGTCCGAGCGAAGCGAGCGGCCCCAACGCGCGCGGCGAGCGCAAACCCCCGTGGCTGAAGGTCCGCTTGGGAACCGGTCCGAACTACGCCGAGCTCAAGGGCCTGATGCGAGGGCTCGAGCTCAACACGGTGTGCGAGGAGGCCATGTGCCCCAACATCCACGAGTGCTGGGAGGAGCGCGAGGCGACCTTCTTGATCCTCGGTTCGCGGTGCACGCGGCGATGCGGCTTCTGCGACGTGATGACCGCCAAACCCGATCCGGTCGACCGCGATGAGCCCGAGCGGATCGCCGAGGGCGTCCAACGGATGGGACTGCGGTTCGTGGTGCTGACCGGCGTAGCGCGCGACGACCTGCCCGACGGTGGCGCCGAGATCTGGGCCGAGACGATCCGCGAGGTCCGGCGACGCGTCCCCGGCTGCGGCGTCGAGGTCCTACCGAGCGACTTCAAGGGCGGCGAGGCCGACATCGCGACCCTGATCGCCGCCGGCCCCGACGTGTTCGCGCACAACCTCGAGACGGTGCCGCGTCTACACCCACGTATCCGCCCCGCCTTCGGTTACGAACGCTCACTCGAGGTGCTGCGGCTCGCCAAGCGGTTGCGGCCGGGCCAGGTGACGAAGTCGAACCTGATCCTCGGGATGGGCGAGCGGGCCGACGAGGTCGAGGGATCGATGCGCGACCTCGCCGACGCGGGATGCGACATCCTGACGATGGGTCAATACCTACAGCCCACGTCGTTCCACCTGCCCGTCGATCGGTGGGTCACTCCCGAGGAGTTCGCCGATCACGCCCGGGCCGGCGAAGGCATGGGGATCGCCCACGTCGAGGCCGGGCCGCTGGTGCGCAGCTCGTACCATGCCGGGAAGCAGCTGAAGCGCGCGATCGACCGCGGGGTGCCCGCGGCCGCGGAAGGTGGAGGAGCCGGCCTGTAAGCCGGATCCTGTGCGCGGTCCGAAGACCGGCGGCGACCATCTCTCTCGCCGGGTCGCCCCGGCGCCGTCCCGTTCGCCGGGTCGGTGCGGCCTACCCGGCAGCTCGGACGGGCCGTCCTCGAGCGCTGCCTGCTTGACCTTGCTCCGGATGGGGCTTGCCGAGCCGCGCCGGTCGCCCGACGCGCTGGTGGGCTCTTACCCCACCGTTTCACCCTTACCGCCGCGGCGAACCACGGAGGCGGTCTGCTCTCTGTTGCGCTATCCGCGAGGTCGCCCCCGCCCGGCTCTCGCCGGCACCCTGCCCTGTGGAGTCCGGACTTTCCTCGAGCCGAAGCCCGCGGCCGCCCGGCCGGCTCCTCCACCGTCGAGGATACCCTTCCGTTCGATGCCGCCGCCCGCTCAGCGTCCTCGCTCGGCGAGCCAGGCGTCGACCCCTTCGTTCGCCAGGCGGTCGGCCTCGGTATTGCGCTCGCGCCGCACGTGCTCGTACCGCACGAGCGCCAACCGTCGAGCCTGCTCCAGCACCTGAGCGTGCAGTGGTCGCAGATGCTCGGTCCGAACCTTGTATCGCCCGGTGACCTGGTTGATCAGCAGCTGTGAATCGCTGCGCAGCAGCACCTGCGTTGCACCCATATCGGCGGCGCGACGTAGTCCCTCGATAGCGGCCGTGTACTCGGCCACGTTGTTCGTGGTCTCGCCGACGCTTCCCGAGATCTCGGCGACGACCCTGCCGTCGGCGTCGGTGATCTGCACCCCGTATCCCGACGGCCCCGGATTGCCGCGCGCGGCCCCGTCGCACCATACGGTCAGAAGACCAGGATCCTGCGGCAGTACTCGCACCTCCTCGTGCCCTGCTCCTTCTTGAGGCGGTCGAGCTCCACGGCGGACAGCTGCTCGTGGCACCCCTGGCAGACCCCTTCGACCAGGGTCGTCGCCCCGATCCCTTTCTTCTGTCGACGAAGATCCTCGTAGAGCTCGAGCAACTCCGGGTCGATCTCCGGGACGAGCGCGAGCCGGTCCGCCGTGAGGCTCTCGATCTCGGCGATGACCGAGAGCAGCTCTCCGGCTGCCTCCATCGACACGTCCTCGACCCGGGAGCGCAACCGCACGTCGGTGGCCTCCGCATCGCGCGCCTCGGCCTCGATCGTGTCGCGCATCTCCATGAGCGCGAGCAGCTCGTCCTCGCGATCGCTGCGGCGCTTCTTGACGGCGTCGATCTCGTGCTGGAGGGCTCCGAGCTCCTTCGCGTTGACGATGCTGCCGTCGTACATGCGGCGAGCTTCCGCGGCTTCCTTCAGGGCCAGCGACTCGAGCTCGGACTCGAACTTGCGCTGGTCTCGGTCGAGCTCATCCAGTTTGAGTCGAAGCTCCCCGAGCAGCATCTCGGCGGCGTCGGCTTCATCTCGGGCCACCGCGATCGTCGCCCCCGACTCTAGGGTGCTCCTGCGTGCTGCGAGCCGGGCGAGGGCAGTGTCGATCGTCTGCAGCGCGATGAGCCGGTCGGTCGCCATGGCCAGCGAGCCTAGTCGATGGCGGCATCGTCCGGCCTCGGGCGCCTACGGGTCGAACTCGACGCCTCCGAACGACGACGACGTGTTCTGGCCGAGCAACGTGACGGCGAAGAACACCGCCATGAAGATCAACGCGAGCATGAGCGCGTATTCGACCGCGGTGGCGCCGTCCTCGCCGACCAGCCGGTCGATCGCGCTCGCGCCCCATGCTCGGATCCGCACATAGTGGCGCAGCAGCATCCGTACCTCCTCCAGTGTCCGGCGAGAGTGGCCGCCGGGCGGATCCCCGGCAACCCCTCACACCGTCTTGCCTTGAATATCGGTCGCGGGGGGTCCCGAAGTTGAGCGCGACATCGCGTGGGTAGGCTGCACACGTGGGGCAGAAAGCGCGGCGAAGCACACCTCGGTTGGTGGTGCTGGGGCTCTTCGGAGTCGCGGCGGCGCTCGTCTGCGTGCGGCTCGGCATCTGGCAGCTCGACCGGCTCGACCAGCGCCGCACGGCCAACGCGGCGATCGTGGCCGCGAAGGGTCAGGTCCCGGTCGAGTTGACCTCGTTGACACCGTCCGATGCGGTCGAGATCCCCTACCGCCCGGTCACCGTGAGGGGCACCTACGACGGTGCGAACGAGCTCATCCTGTATGGACGCTCACTCGGCGGCGTGAACGGCAACCATGTCCTTACCCCGCTCGAGCCTACGGACGGCGGACCGCTGATCGTCGTGGACCGCGGCTGGGTACCGATCGAGATGGACGCTCCCCCGCTCGAGGAGGCACCGGCGTCCGAGGGCGAGGTGGAGGTGGCCGGGACGCTGCAATCACCCGACGCCGAGGGGGGCGGGGCGCTGGACTCCACGACCGTGAGCCGGATCGACCTGACCCAGATCGAGGCCACCCTGGGGCGCCCCGTCTTCCCGATGGTTCTGGTCGCACGGTCGCAGGATCCCCCACCCGCCGGGGACCTCCCACGACCGGTCCCGCTCCCCGACCTCGGGGAGGGCCCGCACCTCAGCTACGCGCTGCAGTGGTTCGCCTTCGCGGCGATCGCGCTCGTCGGTACGGTGGTGCTCGCGTGGCGTGAGCCCCGACGCGATGGGATCGAAGAGCCAGGATCGAGCGAGGAGTGAGGGCTCAGTCGCGGTTGCGCATGGCCTCGGCGGCCATGTCGAAGTACTCGTGCAACGCCTCGGCGATGGCCGGGGATGGGTCGAGATCGGCGATCGAAGCGCGCATGTGATGCAGCCAGCGATCGCGCTCCTGTGGTCCTATCGCGAACGGCGAGTGGCGCATACGTAGCCGCGGGTGCCCTCGCTCGTCGGAATACGTCTGGGGACCGCCCCAGTACTGCGCCAGGAACAGGGTCAGCCGGTGCCGTGCCCCCGACAGATCCTCGGGCTCGGGATACAGAGGAAGGAGGACCTCGTCGCCGGCCACGCCTGAGTAGAACCCGTCCACGAGCGCCTCGAAGAACGGCATCCCGCCCGCGGCCTCGTACAGGGTCACCTGCTCGTTCACGCGGGGAGTCTATGCACGTACGTCGGCGACTCGGCCGTCGGCGGACACCCGTCTGCGATGCTGTGCGCCATGTCGCCCGACGAGCTGCCGCCCTCGGAGCCACCCGTGCTGGCATGGCTCCGACGGCGATCCGAGTCACGCTCGTGGTGGTGGAGATACCTCGTGGGCCCCGGGGTGGCTCTCGCCGATCGGGTCGGTTCCGATGCGGTCGGCGTCCAGGCCGGCTCGCTCACCTACGGCGCCTTCCTGTCCCTCCCGCCGCTGCTGCTCATCTTCGTGTCGACGACGAGCCTCGTGCTGCGGAACGACCCGGCACTCGCCGCGGAGGTGATCGACGCGGTCACCCGTGCGATCCCCGGGCTCGACGAGATCATCACGGCGAACCTTACCCAGGGGTCGGCGTCGCAGCTGGGTGCGGGCATCGTGGGCGTGGCAACCGTTCTGTGGGCCGCGTCGGGGTTCGGAGCGCGGGCGAGGTTCGCCCTCGGGGTGGTGTTCGGCACACCGCCCGGCGGACTCGTCACCGGCAGGCTCGTTTCGGGTCTGATGGGCATCCCCGTCGTGATCGGGTTCGTCGCGATCCTGGGCGCCGGCGCCGCCCTGGCGGGTGTGCGGGGGGGAGCTACCTTCTCGTGGGCGGTCGATCTGGCGGCCGTCGCGCTGGAACTTGCGGTCGGGTTCGGGTTCGCCGTGCTCACCCAGTGGCTCCTCACTCCCGGAGACGGGCCGCGCCCCAGGGAGCTCGTTGTCGGCGCGGCCGTGTTCGCGGTCGGCTGGTTGCTGCTGCAGTCGCTCGGAGCCGCGTACGTCACCCGTGTGGTGCAACAGACCACGGCGATCTACGGCGCGATCGGCGCGGTGTTCGGCGTCCTCGCCTTCCTCTACCTGACGATGTGGCTCTTCCTGTTGAGCGCCGAGCTGTCTCAGGTGTGGCGGGAACGCGCGTGGGAGATGGAGTTGCCGTCGAGCCCATCCCATCGATAGGGTCGCGCGCTTGGAGGAACCCCGGATGTCCTCACGCATGTCACGCATATCGATCGGCGCCCTCGTCGTCGCCCTGACGACGGCGGGAACGCTCGTGCTCGGCACGTCCCCCGCGCTTGCCGCGTGCCCGCGGTACGGGCGACCCGCCGCGGCCGGCAACGTCCACATCAGGGGGATCAACGAGATCTCCGGAGTGATCGCGGGGCGCCGCGCCGACGTGCTGTGGGCGATGGAGGACTCCGGCAACCCCGAGCGCCTCTACGCCGTGTCGCCGAACGGCCGGACCCGCGCCAACATGGCGGTGCGCCGCTCGAACAACCGGGACTGGGAGGACATCGCGTATGGCCGTGGAGCCGTGTGGATAGGCGACATCGGAAGCCGTCGTCGCGTCGTCACGGTCTACTGGTTCCGTGAGCCCAAGCTCGGGGCGGGATCCGTGCGGGCGAAGTCGGCCGACATGCGGTACGAGGGTGGGCGCTTCCACAATGCCGAGGCGATGTTCATCGTGGGACTCGGCCTGTTCATCGTGACGAAGGAGCGAAGCGCCTGGGAGGGCATCGTCTACCGAGCCTCGATCAAGGATCTCAGGCACAACGGCTCGAGGGTCCTGCGCCGCGTCGGCAAGGTGACGATCGGCCACGTGACGGCGGCCGACGCGGGACCTCGGGGAGTCATCGTGCGCAACCTGAGCGGGCGCAGCGAGTTCTACCGGTGGCGGGCCGGCAAGAGCGTGGCCTCGGCGTTGAAGGGGCGCCCCTGCACCCCGACCGTCGGGCGAGGTGAATCGATCGCGTTCAGCCGCTGGAACCGCCGTCTGTACACGATCCCCGAAGGGTCGAACCCACAGGTTCGCTTCGTCGCCCGGCGCTGAGGTGCTCCGCGCAACTCACGCGAACAATGGGTCCAGCGATGCCGTCATCGACGCGATCTGATCCTTGCCGCCGCGCTTGGCCGCGTACATCATCCCGTCGGCCAGGGCCAGCAGCTCGTCGACCTCGAGGATGTCGGGGCGGACCTGCGCCACGCCGACGCTGCACGTGGTGGACCACCCTGCGGCCTGGAGGGCCTGCAGGAGTTGCGCCCGGATGCGCACGAACGCGGCGGCCGCGGACTCGCCGTCGCTCTCGGGCATGAGCACGACGAACTCGTCACCACCGATCCGAGCCACGAGATCGCTGGGACGCACGGAGGTCACGAGCGTACTCGCGAACACCCTGAGCAGCTCGTCGCCAGCGCTATGGCCCGAGGTGTCGTTGACGGCTTTGAAATCGTCCAGATCCAGGTAGGCGATCGATAGCGAGCGTCGATATCGCGAGGCGCGGGCCATCTCGCCGCGAGCCACCTCGGTGAACCAGCGGGCGTTCGACACGCCGGTCAGCGCGTCGGTCCGCGCGAGCCGGTGCTGGTCCTCGAGGGCAGAGTGCAGCCGATCGAGCACCAGTACCACCAACACGAACATGCCCATGCGCATGCCGCAGTTCCAGAACAGCACCGCGTGATCGCCGCCGGTGGTCGCGAGGTCGCCGGTCAGGCCCGTGAGTGCGCTGAGGACCGCCAGGATCAGCCCCGGCCCTCTGCCGGCACCCCACGTTGCCAGGGCGATGGGCACCATGTAGAACAGCGAGAAGCTCAGGTAGAGCCCCGCGGACGTGTCGATCCACCCGATCGCGATGATCATCGCGAGCGCGACGGCGAACGGGGCAACACGGGACCTTCCCGTCAGAAATCGATCGAGCCACTCCATATCCGAGTGGATATCGACGAGTCGCAGGCCGGTGTTGAGGGCTTCGGGCATTCTCGGTCAGGAACCACCCGAATCGACTAGTCACCCGGCGGGCACCGAGCCCGAGGGGTCGCCATCCGGGGCCCGGTTCGAAGGACCCGGCCGCGGTCGCCCGTCGGTGATCCCCAGCTCGCCCAGGAGGCTTCGTACCCGCGCCTCGATCTCGTCGCGGATCGGACGCACGTCGGCGAGACCGAGTCCTGCAGGATCGGTCAGGTCCCAGTCCTCGTAGCGGATCCCGCGGAACACCGGGCAGGAGTCGCCACACCCCATCGTCACGACCACTGCAGCATCGCGGATCTCCTCGTCGCTCCAACTCGCGGGCGCCGAGCTAGCGATGTCGACCCCCGCCTCGGCCATCGCGGCCACCGCGATCTGGTTGACCTCGGCCGCGGGGTCGGAGCCGCCGGAGTAGACATCGACCGCATCCCCGCCGAGCGCGCGTGCCCAGCCCGCCGCCATCTGGCTGCGTCCGGCGTTGTGCACGCACAGGAAGACGATCCGAGGTCGGTCGCTCGTCACCAGGGCATGATGCCCGAAGCGCGCGGCTCCGTCGACGCGCACGGGGAGTACATCCCGTGAACACTTGACCGCCCATCCGTCGACCTCGAAGCTCCGTTCCTGACGAGCGAACGGAGCCGATGCGATGGATAAGAGGGAGAGCGCGCCCGCCGCCTGGATCGAGGTGGTTCCCGAGGACGAGGCCACGGGCCTGCTGGCCGAGCTGTATGACGATCACCGCGCGCCGCAGACCGGCATCGTCGACCACATCATGGCCGTGCATAGCCTGCATCCGGAGACGCTGCGCGATCACTCCCAGCTCTATCGCACGCTCATGTACGGCACGGGTGGGCTGACCCGAGCCGAGCGCGAGCTGATCGGCGTCGTGGTGTCGGCGGCGAACCGCTGCCACTACTGACTGCGCCACCACGCGGTCAGTTTGGGCCGCCTCACGCAGCGCACCCGTCCCGGCTTCGCCGACGCCGTGGCCGAGGACTTCCGCACCGCCGAGACTACCGATCGCGAGCGCACGATCTGCGATTATGCGATCAAGCTGACGCTCGAGCCCTGGGCGATGGTGAAAAACGATCTGGACCCGATGCGGGCCGCCGGCCTGTCGGATCGCGACATCCTCGACGCCAACATGATCACGGGCTACTTCGCCTACGTGAACCGTCTGGCCGACGGGTTGGGAGTCGCGATCGAGGGAGATGACGAAAAGCTGGGTTGGTGATCCGCAACCGGCGCTCCGGCTACGGCGTGTACTGCTCGTCGACCGCGACGACGATCCCGTCCCGCACCGTGATCCAGTACGGGAACAACCGCAGCAACGTGTCGTCGCCGCCGTCGAAGAGCTCCTCGAACCGGGCGAACGTCACGACACCAGGGGCGTCGATCTGCCCGAACGGATACGTGGTCAACGACACCTCCGTGGCCGGATCCACCTCCAGCACGCGCCACCGCGTGTCCACGTTGCGGATGAAGAAGTCGTTCTCGATCGCCGTCTCGCCTGGAGCGAGCACCCCGTCCTCGATCGCCGCCTGCGCGGCCTCCTCCCCCGTGAACCACTGCTCGACGTCGATCACGAGCCGAGGGGGCTCCTGGGTAGCGCCGACAGCGACGAGCCGGCCGAAGTGGCGCCCGTCCGGCAGGGCCGGGCCGAGCATCGCCTCGAGCGTCGCACGGGCATCTCCTAACTCGCGGCGGAGCTCGGCCTGCCCAGCGCTCGCGCCGGCGAGCCGGTCTTCGAGACCTTGGATCCGCGCCGACAGCGCACCAACCTCGGCGAGCGCCTCGTCGCGCTCGGCCGCGGCAACGGCGATCGCGTTGCTGCCCTGCGCCTGCTGCCACACGAGGAGCGCGGCGCCGACGACCGCGACCGCCGTCACCAAGAGGGCCAGCCATATCCAGGGACGTCTCGGGCCGCCCGTATGGGCCCGGTTCGGGAGTTCGATGGGAGTCATGAGCTCGTGATCGCTTCTCATGATGGGGACCTCCTTCGCCCTCATCATGAGTCCGGATCCGCCCGTGGGCGGAGGGCTGAACGACCCGTCCTCAGCGGGCCGTGGGTCTCAGCCGGCCAGGCGATAGAGCTTGCCGTGCCGCGGCTGGAACCCGTCGGGGCTCGTGGAGCCCGAGGCGTAGACGCGCCCGGCGGCGACGGCGATCCCCGTCCCCAGGAGGTAACGCACACCCGCATCCAGCGTGCGCACGCCCAGTAGCGAGCCGCCCGACGAGTAGCGCCGCACGAAGAGCTCGAGCCCCCGGTCCGACGGATCGCGGCGGGTTCCCACGATCCACGTCCTGCTCGCCCCATCGATCGCGATCTGCGCCGGCTGGGCCGCGCGCGGCCTGGAGCGCTCGAAGGTGCGCGACCATACGAGCGCACCGCCCGTCGTGAGCCGGCCCAGCCACCCGTCGGTCCCTGCACGCGATCCGGCCCAGCGCAACGCGCTGCCCCTCACGGCGGATCCGACCATCAACCGGTCGCCGCGCACGTCGACGACGACGGGCGCATCCATGCTCGGCATCGGTACCCCGTGCACGCGGGTGGCCCAGATGACCCCGCCGCCGGCGGCGAGCTTCCACACGACCATCGTGCCGGTAGCGTGCCCGCCGAAGTCGGGGATGTTCCTCGTGGCCGCCCACCCGGTCGCGTAGATCCGGCCCCGATGCCCGACCGCTACACCGGTGGCACGGTCGAACCACGCGGCGGGAGTCGACGGAGGCTCGACGTCGGTCTGCCAACGCTTGTGCGCGGTCGCGTCGAAGCCCGCGACCCATCCGTCCTGCCCGATGTCGCCGCAGCACCCGTGGTGATAGCCGGAGACGACGATCGTGCGGTCGCCGGCCGCGACGTCGGTCACGGCCTCGGCGAGGCTGCACCGCCACCCGGGGGTGACGTAGCGTCGGATCAGCCGGCCGCCGGGCGCGTTGACCTGGACGAAGTACCCCCCGCCCTCGCACTGAGCCTGCAGCCCTCCGACCCACACGATGCTCCCGTTCGGTGCGACGTCGACGGCCACTCCCCCGGTGCTCGCCTGGGGGAACGGCACCCACGACCGACTCCACAACCGCCTGCCGTCGGGCGCGAACTTGACGAGCAAGGCCGCGGCGGTGATCGAAGTCCGCTTCGATCCGACCGCGTAGACGGAACCGTCGGGCGCCACCGCGACGGCACGCAGTTGCGTGCCGAGGGTCCGGCGCCATACGGGATGGATCGCCGCCGCGGAGGGTGCGAGGGCGACCACCATCGCCAGGCCACACACGAACGAAACCAGGACGCGGAGCCGCATGGGACTCACCTCCGATGGCTGCAGCTACTCCAAAGGATAGACCTAGAAGCGATGGTGACAGAAGCCGCACTCCGTGCCGGTGGAGCGAAGCTCCCCGCACACCGTGCATCGCCGGCGTCCCCGGATCCCCTGCACACGCTGCTTCGCGCGCCCGATCCACGCGCGAGGTCCCCCGCCCCTTCGCTGGGGGGTGTCGTGCTCGTGGGCCTGATCCTTCGCGGCGACCATGCTTCCCCCTTCGGTCGACCCGGGTGTGCCCTTGAGCAACGCCGATCGCCGCATCTGATCGCTCGGTCGCTCCAGGTCGCGAAGGACCGGGGGAGCACCGCGGAGAGTTCGAACTCCCCCGCGTCCGTCCGCTCAGTCGCCGTAGACGGGGATGTCGGCCGCGTATGTCTCGCGGAACAGCTCGAGGACCTCGCCGGGCTCGGCGTGGCGGTCGAGCTCCTTCTTGGAGTAGAGCATCTCGCCATCGACCGTCACGTCGAAGACGCCCCTGGCGCCGGTGACCAGCCGGAGATCCTCGATCACGTGCTGATAGCTGGAGAGCAGATCCGAAGCCGCGCTCACGGCGCGGGCCGAATAGTCTCAGGGCACGCAGTAGGTGATCTCGATCCGATGCTTCGTCATCGACATGCCCCACATACTCTCATCGCCTCGACACGAGGAGGTACGTGGTCATGTCGCCCTTCCCCTTGACCGAGACGACGCCGCGCGGCTCGCACACGAACCCGTCGTCGATCAGTTCGTAGGTCGCCGGGGTCAGCTGGATCGACCCCGGGACCCCTTCGGATTCCATGCGGCTCGCCGTGTTCACGACGTCGCCCCACAGGTCGTAGGCGAACTTGTGGGTGCCGACGATCCCGGCCACGACCGGCCCCGAGTTGATGCCGATCCGCAGGCGGATGTCGTGGCCGTCGAACCGATGGTGCTCGGTGTGATCGCGGATCCGCAGCGCGAGCTCGGCGATCGCGTGCGCGTGATCGGGCCGTCCGTGAGGCACCCCGGCGGCGACCATGTACTCGTCGCCGACGGTCTTGATCTTCTCCAGACCCAGCTCCTCCACGAACCCGTCGAAGGTCGTGAACACCGTGTTCAGCAGCCCCACGAGCTGGGGAGGCGACATCGAGGCCGACATCGGCGTGAAGCCGACGACGTCGGCGAACAGGACCGATGCCGCCTCGTGATCGTCGGCGATCATCGACCGATCCGACTTGAGCCTGGTGGCGATCTCGTCGGGCAGGATGTTGTGCAACAGATCGTCGGACTCCTGCTGGAAGCGGTCGCGTTGGCGCACGAAGTAGGCCATGGCGGCGAAGGCGAAGATCGCCACGCCACCGATGTTGACGGCGATGCCCGCGGCCGACCCCTCGATCTCGTGGATCGGCTCGAGTTGCGTCGGCAGCACGACCCCCAGGATGAGCGTGACGAAGTATGCGAGGAGCCACGCGAGCGCAGCTCTGGAGGGGAGGAGGATCAGGGCGCCGACGACGACCAGGAGCCCCCACAGGATGACGACATCGGACGGCACCAATCCGCCGAGGATGGTCGTCTCCGTCAGCACCTCCACGAGGGCAGCCAGCAACGTCACGTTGACGATCCAGCCGAACCGATCGGGCCGGAGCGCCAACAGCCCCAGCAGCAGCACGCTGAGGAGCGCGGCCGTCAGGTTGACCAGACCCGACCCGGGCAGCCCCTCGCCGAACCGCAACGGCGAGAACACCAGCCGAGAGAGCGTTCCGAACACGAGATAGCCGACGAGGATCCTGCGTTTGCCACGCTGGATGTCGGTCTCGCCCGGGTAGGCACCGACGGACATGATCGCGTCCCACGGGCGTCGAAGACGGGACGAGGTGGCCATCGGGCGATACTAGTCGGCGGGTAACGAGCCGGACCCAGGACGAGGAGAGCCCCGAGCCGCCTACTGAGACTGGTCGATCTGACCCCAAGACTGACGCGGGACAAGGCCGTCAGCTGAAGCTCTCGCCCGCGTGCACCAGACCGGTGTCGGGACACACGCTTGCGGCCGAGATCCACCAGGGCTCGCCCTTCACCAGCCAGAAGGTGTACCTGACTACGACCTCTCCGTCCCGGATGACCACGACGCTGCCGTCGTCCTGCTCCGGGTAGCCAGCCACCCGGAGCGTGTCGTCGGACCGCAGCCCCGTGATCAGCTCCCGGGCGACCTTCATCGGCGGGGGCCCAAAGTCCACGGGTTCGTCCCCCACGTAGCTGCCGATCGAACGCCCTTCGAACTCACACCCCACCGAACCATCGAAGTAGAGGCCGACCGGGTCCACGATCTCCAGCGCATGTCGGGGCGGTGCCACGCCCGAGGGGTGCTGGCTGAACGGCCAGCACCAAGGCGCGCGAGCTGGTGCTCGATCCGACGAGGGCCCCACCCAGGGTGCTCCCGGCGCATCTCGCAGATCTGGGCCTCGAGTTCGGGCGCGGTCTGGTGCGGACACGTGCTCGGGCGGTGGGAACGGTCGGCGAGTGAGGCCAAGCCGCCCTGCTCGTAGCGTGCGATCCAGGTGTGCACGCTCTGGCGTGAGACCCCCAGGCGGGCGGCCACCTCGGTGACCTTCCACCCGTCTTGGATCACCGCCAGCACCGCTTGATACCGCTGTTCCATGACGCTCAGCTCCACCAGCACGGCCCACCCCCTGTTCGACCTTGTCGGGTCTAGGAGACGGGATGTGTCAAGGATCAGCCGGAGCCACCGTCAAGGATCAGGCGGATCAGGTGTCAACGATCAGCCGGAGCCGTGTCAAGCATCAGGTGACGCCGGAGCGTCCAGCATCACCCGGAGTACGACATGGACTCGTGGGCGCTGAGGGACTCGAACCCCCGACCTTCGCCTTGTAAGGGCGACGCTCTTCCAGCTGAGCTAAGCGCCCGCGCTCGGTGCGCGAACCGTGTGGCCGCACGCTCGGCACACCACCTCGCCGAGCATCGCGGTCAGGCGTGTCCCGTCGCATGCCGCGCACCGATCCAGGCGATCGGCCCAGTCCGGCCGGTCGCGCTGGCAGTCGGGGCAGACGAGGACCTGCCGGCCCTCGGCCACTGCCCGCACCCACGGCACCGCACGCTTGTCGGGGTCGTAGGTGGCGCGGCCGCAGAACATGCATCCCGGCCGGCTGCTCGGCGAGAGCGAACCGTCCAACGGCCTCACGAGCCCCAGGATACCGCCCGGGAGCTCAGCCCCCGTGGACGAAGCGGCCGGCCGCCATCGTCATCTCCACGCTCGCCTCGCCGATCGCGCCGAGATCCCGGTCGAACAGGTTGCGATCGATGACGGCGAGGTCGGCTCGGCGGCCCGGCTCGATCGATCCGGCGTCGTCGTCGTGGTTCACGTACGCAGATCCACGGGTGAACGCCGCCAGCGCCGTGGGAAGGTCGATCCGCTGAGCGGCGTCGAGCACCTCGCCGTCGGGCTCGCCCGGGCGTTGGCGGGTCACCGCCACCTCCATCTGGAGAAGAGGGTTCGGGGTGGTGACGGGCCAATCGCTCCCCATGCACAGCTGCGCGCCGCTGGCCGCGATCTCGCCGAACGGGTAGAGGCGGGCCGCCCGCTCCCCCAGCCGGGGCTTGGTGATCGTCTCCACCATCGGATCGGGCTGGGCCCAGTAGGTCTGCAGGTTGGCGATGGCGCCCAGCCGCCGCAGCCGCGGGACGTCGGCGGCGTCGGGGACCTGCAGGTGGGCGACGTGGTGCCGATTGTCGTTAGGCCCGTTCATCTCGTGGGCGGCCTCGATCGCGTCGAGCGCCTGCCGCACGGCCCGGTCCCCGAGCGCGTGCTGATGCACCTGGAACCCGAGCGCGTCCAAGGCGACCACCGCGTCGATCAGCGCCATACCCTCGACGAACTGCAGGCCGGTCCCGTGCTCCTCGCCGAAGGCGCCCTCGAAGGGGGCGAGCATCGAGGCCGTGCAGCTCTCCGGGCAGCCGTCGAGCATGATCTTGACGGAGGTGGCGTGGAGGTTCCCGCGCGTGAACCCCTCGCGCTGGACCGGGAACGCATGGATCTGCTCCATCTCTCGGTGGCGGTCCCACCACAGGGCGGTGACCACCCGCGCGGTGAGCTCGCCCCCGTCGTTCAGCGCGCCGTACGCCTTGAGCAGTCCGGGCTCGACCCATGCGTCCTGCCAGCCGGTGATGCCCAGGGCGTGCAACTCCCGCTGGGCCCGGCGCAGGCACTCCATCCATTGCTCGGTGTCGGGCGCGGGCACGACCTTCCCAAGCATCGTGTAGGCGGCCCCCTCCTGCAGCGTGCCGGTGGGCGAGCCGTCGGCGTCGCGCACGAGGTAGCCGTCCCACGGATCGGTCGTCTGCGAGCCGATACCGGCGATCTCGAGCGCCTTCGAGTTCACCCATGCGGCATGCACGTCGGAGTTCATGAAGAAGGCCGGACGGTCGGGGAGGATCGCGTCGAGATCCTCGCGGCGCGGGCCGCCGGTCGATGCGAACACCGGGTTGTACCAGCCGCCACCGACGATCCACCCATCGCCGGGGTGGGCGTCGGCGAAGTCGTGGATACGTGCCAGATACTCGTCCTTCGTGAACACGTCGTCGAGGTTGACGTGCAGCAGGTTCCGCCCGGCGAACGCCGGGTGGACATGGGCGTCCTGGAAACCGGGGACGATCATTCGACCGGGAAGGTGCAGGTGCTCGGCGGCCTCGCCGGCCACCTCTCGAACCCGGTCTTCGAGACCTACGGCGACGATGCGATCGCCCGAGACCGCGACGGCATTCGCCCAGCGACGCACGGCGTCGACCGTGTAGACGTCGGCGCCGGTGATCACCAGGTCGGCAGGCATGGCGCGGACCCTACCCAGCCGGCATCGGCGGGTCAACGGGCGGCGTCGACAGGCGCTCGCCGGACGTGGTGGCCCGCGTGGTGCCCGCCGCCCACGATCAGCGCCCGGACAAGAACACCCCGGTCGGCGCTCATCGCATCGTCGCGCGTCTTGATGGGGACGACTACGGCGGGGATGCTGGCCTCAGCGTAGTGGTCGAGCCCCATCGATCCCCATCTGTCGAAGACGCGATCGCCCTCGCGGGAACTGGCGGTCGGATGGATCGCGACGTGGCCATCGCCGCTTGCCGATGCGAGGGCCTCGGCCTCCACGGGATGGCTCCACGGCTCGAACTCGCCCCCGAGCCCATCAGCAGGTAGCTCGCCACTCGCGCGGGCTACCCTCACACCCGAGACGAAGGAGGGCGATATGGAGACCGAAGAGGGCGTCCGGATGGAGCGCGGGCTCGTGGGCGCGGTGCGCGCACAGGAGGTCACCCTGCACGAGGCGGCCGCTGGGGCGATCGCAGCCGCGGGCGACGTGATCGTCACGAACGGCGGATTCGGCGCGGCGGCGGCGCGGGGGAACATCGCGATCACGAACGGCGGGTGCGGACAGATCGCGACCGCGGGCAGCGTGTCGATCGTGAACGGCGGCTGCCAGTGGATCGCGGCCGTGGGCGGCGCGACGCTGGGCGAGCGCTCGTACGTCGGCGCCGTCCTCTCCCCGAAGGTGCAGGTGGACGAGGGCGCGACGGTCCTGTTCGACCTGCCGAGGGCGCTGGCGTTCGGAGCCGCCCTCGGGGTCGTGTTCGGCGTCATCGCGCGCATGGGGCGACGCGGCGCGTAGCAACGAGCGAGGTCAGTCCTCGCCCGAAGACGGGAATCCCGGCTCGGAGGCACCCGTTGGCGCGGGCTCGGGCGTCTGCGCCGGCTCGGGCGCCTTCACGGGCGCGGGTGGTGTCGCCATCTCCTCGGGGCGGGCGTAACCGGCGACGTGCCGGCCCCTGCCGGTGCCGCGGGCTCGCCACGAGGCAACCGTCACGGCGCCGAGCCCCCAGGCCGCCCCCAGGGACCACACGACCAGGTTGAGCAGCGGCACCAGGCCCAGCGCGGTCAGGACGCCCCAGCCGGCGAGGAACGCGAGCCAGCGGCTTCGTTCGCGACCGACGAGCAGGCGGCCCACCGAGTAGGCGGCCCACGCCAGCCCGGTCAGGAGCAGCAGCGACATCCCCAGGAGCAGCGCGAGCCCCAGCGGCAGCCCGACGATCGTCGCGGCGATGAGCAGCGACGCGACGGGGAGCGCGATCGAGATCAGCACGCCCCACCCCAGCGAGGCGAGCGGCGCCGTGCGAACCGCGGCCGCGATCCGATCGGACCCGCGCGGCACGAGGACGAGCAAGAAGGCGAGCAGCAGCAGGACCGACGCCGACACCGCGACGCCTCCGAGAAGGACCCCGAGCACCGCGAGCGGGCCCTGCAGCGTGAACCCGACCTCCTCACGCACCGTGCCGCCGACCTGTGCGCCGGGAGCGACCCTCACCCGGGCTCCGCCGAGCACGTCGCCCCCCACCTGGGCGTCGCCGCTCAGGCGGATCGGCCCGTTCATCGCCACCACCGTGCCGCTGACGAGACCCGAGATCGCCACCGGCCCGTCGAGGACCACCACGTCCCCATGGACGACCCCGGCGATGTCGGCCGAGCCGTGGAAGACCACCACCTCGCCCACGGAGGCGCCGCGCGGGACGTCGACCGTGCCGGAGAGCACCACCTGGTCGACGGCCGCGACGGGGTTATCGACCTGGGCGAGCGCTGGGGTGGGCGCCATCACGATCAGGGCCGCCGCCAGCGATCCCAAGGCCACGCGTGGCGAACGTCGGCGGGGTTCCCTGGTGCGCATGCGCCGCATCCTACCGTCGGCCCCGGCGGGCACCGCCCATGTCCCCGGCACGGGGTAGGTTGACCCCGTGAGCCTGCAGGCTTTCTCTCCCGCGGTGCGCGCCTGGTTCGAGGGCACGTTCGACGCGCCCACGCTCGCTCAGGAGGCCGGCTGGCCGGCGATCGCCGCCGGCGAGCACACCCTGATCCTGGCGCCCACCGGCTCGGGCAAGACCCTGGCAGCCTTCCTGTGGGCGATCGACCGCCTCGGCGCCGAGCCGCCGCCCGGGCCGACCCGGCGCACCAGAGTGGTCTATGTCTCGCCCCTGCGGGCACTGGCGGTCGACGTCGAGAAGAACCTTCGTGCGCCGATGGCGGGGGTGCGCCGCATCGCCCAGGAGACCGGGGCTCCCCTGCCGCACGAGCCGGTCGTCGGAGTGCGCACGGGCGACACCCCCGCCGCCGACCGGCGCCGGATGCTGAAGTCGCCGCCCGACATCCTGATCACCACTCCCGAGTCGCTCTACCTGATGCTCACCTCGTCGGCGCGCGAGACCCTGCGAGACGTCGAGGTCGTGATCGTCGACGAGATCCACTCGGTGGCCGCCACCAAGCGCGGCGCCCACCTGGCGCTGTCGCTCGAACGGCTGGAGGCCCTCGCGGACTCGCCCCCCCAGCGGATCGGGCTGCAGCGCCACCCAGCGGCCGCTCGAGGAGATCGCGCGGTTCCTGGGCGGGCTCGAGGACGGCGAGGCGCGTCCGGTCAGGATCGTCGACGCCGGGCACCGCAAGCCGATGGAGCTGGTGGTCGAGGTGCCGGTCGACGACATGTCGCAGCTCACCGATGTCCGCGAGCCGCCCGCGAAGCAGCCCCTGGTGCTCGGGCCGTCGACCGCAGGCCTGTCGCCCACCGAGGCCTCGGTCTGGCCGGCGATCCATCCCCGGCTGCTCGAGCTGATCCGGGCGCACCGATCGACGATCGTGTTCGTGAACGCCCGCCGCCTGGCCGAGCGGCTCGCCACCCGGCTGAACGACCTGGCCGGCGAGGAGCTGGTGCGGGCCCACCACGGGTCGCTGGCACGCGAGCAGCGGCTCGAGGTCGAGGACGCCCTGAAGGCGGGGACGCTCCGCGCGATCGTGGCGACCTCATCGCTGGAGCTCGGCATCGACATGGGCGCGGTCGACCTCGTGATCCAGGTGGAATCGCCCGGGTCGGTGGCCAGCGGCCTGCAGCGGATCGGGCGCGCCGGACACCAGGTCGGTGAGCCGAGCCGCGGAAGGATCTTCCCGAAGTTCCGCGGCGATCTTCTCGAGACCGCGGTGGTCGCCAGGCGGATGCTAGCCGGCGAGATCGAGTCCACCCGCTACCCCAGATCGCCGCTCGACGTGCTCGCCCAGCAGATCGTCGCGATGGCGGCGGTCGACGGATGGTCGGTCGACGAGCTGCTCGAGACCGTCCGGCGGGCCGCGAACTACGCCGAGCTGACCGACGACGTGTTCGCGTCGGTGCTCGACATGCTCTCCGGCCGCTATCCGAGCGACGGCTTCGCCGAGCTGCGACCGCGCATCGTCTGGGACCGGAGCGAGGGCACGGTGCGGGCCCGGGAAGGTGCGGGTCGCCTCGCGATCATGAGCGGCGGCACGATCCCCGACCGCGGCCTGTTCGGCGTGTTCCTTCCCGACGGCGTCCGCGTGGGCGAGCTCGACGAGGAGATGGTGTTCGAGTCGCGTCCCGGCGAGGTGTTCGTGCTCGGGGCATCCTCGTGGCGGATCGACGGAGATCACGCAGGACCGCGTGGTCGTGATCCCCGCGCCCGGCGAGACCGGGAGGATGCCGTTCTGGAAGGGCGACGGGCCGGGCCGGCCGATCGAGCTCGGACGTGCGATCGGCGCGTTCACCCGCGAGCTCACGGGTCCCGGACGCGACGACCTCCTCGAGGAGCTGCGAGACGAGGCCGGCCTGGACGAACGTGCGGCCTCGAACCTGGTCGCCTACGTCGATGAGCAGCTCGAGGCCACCGGCGCGGTGCCCGACGACCGCACGATCGTGGTCGAGCGGTTCCGCGACGAGATCGGCGACTGGAGGATGTGCGTGCTCACGCCCTTCGGGCGGCGGGTCCACGCGCCCTGGGGGATGGCGATCGCCGGCAGGCTCCAAGCGCGGTTCGGCGCCAGCGCCCAGGTCCTGTGGAGCGACGACGGCATCGTCGTCCGCCTCCCGGAATCGGTCGACCGCATCCCCGTCGAGGACCTGCGGTTCGAACCCAGCGAGATCGAGGACGCGGTCGTCGAGGCCCTGCCCGGCACCGCGATGTTCGCCGCCACGTTCCGCGAGGCGAGCGCCCGCGCGCTCCTGCTGCCGCGCCTGCGACCCGGCCGGCGGACGCCGCTGTGGCAGCAGCGCCAGCGCAGCGCCGACCTGCTGGGCGAGGCCGTGCGCCATCCGACGTTCCCGATGCTGCTCGAGACCACCCGCGAGTGCCTGCGCGACATCTTCGACGTCCCGGCCCTGCGCGAGTTGATGGCCGACCTGCGCTCGCGGCGCATCCGGCTGGTGGCCGTCGATACGGAGCACCCCTCACCCTTCGCGCGCTCACTCCTGTGGGGCTGGGTCGCCGTCTACATGTACGAGGACGACGCCCCGGCGGCGGAGCGACGGGCCGCCGCGCTCTCACTCGATCCGGACCTGCTGCGCGAGCTGCTGGGCACCGAGGAGCTCCGCGAACTGCTCGACCCCGGGACGATCGACGACATCGAGCTGAACCTGCAGTGGCTGAGCGACGGGCGACGGGCCCGGTCCCTCGACGGGGTCGCCGACCTGCTGCGCGACCTCGGCGAGTTGCGGCGCGACGAGGTCGTCGCGCGGGTGGACGGGGACGCCGACGCGTGGCTCGGCCGGCTCGTGGACGAGGGACGAGCGTTCGTCGTCGCGGTGGCCGGCGACGAGCGGTTCGCCGCGGCCGAGGACGTCGCCACGCCTTCGCGACGCGGTCGGGGCGCCCACGCCCCGACGGCGTGCCCGACGCCCTGCTCGAGCCGGCCGACCGACCGCTGGAGCGGCTCGTCGCGCGCTTCGCGCGAACCCACGGCCCGGTGAGGGAGGCCGAGATCGTCGCGCGGCTCGGCGCATCCGTCACCGATGTCCGGGCAGCGCTCGGCGCACTCGAGGCCGACGGCCGCCTGGTGCACGGCGCCTTCCGGCCCGGTGGCGCCGACCGCGAGTGGTGCGACACGGCGGTGCTGCAACGGATCCGGAGACGCTCCCTCGCCGTGCTCCGCCGCGAGGTCGAGCCCGTCGACGCGACCTCCTTCGCGCGGTTCCTGCCCGCGTGGCAGGGGGCGGGAGAGCAGCGCGGCGGCGTGGATGCCCTCTCGGAGGCGATCGCCCATCTCGAGGGTGCCGCGATCCCAGCCTCGATCCTCGAGGCCGACGTGCTGGCCGCCCGCGTGCGTGGGTATCGGACCGCCGACCTCGACGCCCTGTGCGCCGGCGGCGATCTCGTCTGGGTGGGCGCCGGGTCGCTCGGAAGCGACGACGGCCGGGTGGCGCTGATTCCCCGCGAGCGGCTCCACCTGCTCCGCGTCCCCCCGCAGGAGCCACGCGAGGACGCGATCCATACGACGATCCGGGCCCACCTGCGTGAGCGCGGCGCCTCCTTCTGGGCCGATCTCGTGGAGGCGGCGGGGACGGCGTCCGAGCCGGCACTCCTCGGCGCGCTGTGGGACCTCGTGTGGGCGGGTGAAGTGACGAACGACACGCTGGCGCCGCTGAGGGCGTACGTCCGGGGCGGTTCGGCCAGGATGCGGCCACGTCCGGGACATCGGCCCCGCCCCGGGGGGCTGCGCGCGCGCGGGGCCCCCGAGCGGCGCGGGGCGGTGGTCGCTCGTATCGTCACCGGCCGGAGCCCACGCCCACCGAGATCGCCCACGCCCTGGCCGTTCGGCTCCTCGATCGCCACGGCGTGGTCACCCGCGAGGCCGTGCTCGCCGAGGGCGTCGACGGCGGGTTCGCGGCCGTGTACCCGGTGCTCCGCGCCATGGAGGACGCCGGTGCCGTGCGACGCGGATACTTCGTCGCCGGCCTGGGAGCGGCTCAGTTCGCCCTGCCCGGAGCACTCGATCGCCTGAGGGCGCTCCGCGATGACGCGGACCGCGAGGCGGTGGTCCTGGCGGCCGCCGACCCCGCCCAGCCCTACGGCGCGGCGCTCGCCTGGCCGGCCTCGGCCGGGCGCCCCGCCCGATCGGCCGGCGCGTTCGTGGTGCTGCGAGGCGGCAGCCCGGTCGCGTTCCTGGAGCGGGGAGCCAGGAGCCTGCTCACGTTCGGCGCCCCGAGCGAGGACTGGGCCGACCCCGTCGTGAGCCTCGTCAAGGACGGTCGCCTGAGGCGCGTCGAGCTCGAGCGGATCGATCAGATGCCGGCCACAGAGCACCCCGACGCGGACCGGCTGATCGAGGCGGGGTTCGCGGCCGGGTACCGGGGGCTTGCCGCACGGGGCTGACCGCGTGGCAGACTCCACGGCATGGCAGCGGGCGCGGCGGGACCGAACTGGGCGATCGCCGCGCCGCACAGCGCCGCCGCCGAGGCGGGGGCGGCCGCGTTCGAGGGGGGCGGCAACGCCGTCGACGCGGCCCTGGCCGCCGCGACGACCCTCGCCGTGACCTATCCCCACATGTGCGGGGTGGGCGGCGACCTGTTCGCGCTGGTCCAGCGCCCGGACGGCAGCTCGGTCGCGATCAACGCGAGCGGTCGAGCCCCCGAGGGCATCGACCCGGCGGTGGTGCGCGAGCTCGCCCGGTCCGACGAGATGCCGGAACGCGGACCGTTCACCGTCACGGTGCCGGGCGCGGTGGGCGGATGGGCCGAGGTCCACCGGCAGGGCGCCAACCTGCCCTGGGCCGCCGCGTTCGACCCGGCGATCGCCTACGCGGTCGAGGGGGTGGCCGTGGCACCCGACCTGGCCACGACGCTCGCAGACGACCCTCGACTCGCCGCCGACCCCGGACTCGCGGCGACCTTCTTCGCGGGTGGCCGCGCGCTCGATACCGGGGCGCCGCTCGTACAGCCAGCGCTGGCCGGGACGATGCGGGTGCTGGCAGCGGACGGACCGGAGGCCCTCTACGGCGGCGACGTCGGCGCCCGACTCGCGACGGGGCTGGCGGAGGCCGGCGTCCCCATCGACCTGCACGACCTCGCGTCCCACGCCCCGATCGTCGGCCCGCCGTTGCGGGGCCGCTACGGCGACCTCGATGTGTCGGTCGTCCCCCCGAACTCCCAGGGCGTGGCGCTGCTGCAGATATTGGCCCTGATCGAGCGCCTCGGCGTAGGGCCGGACCCGCTCGGGACCGACGTCGCCCGCCTCGCCCGGCTCTTCGAGGTGGTGGCGCACGACCGGGATCTCCACCTGGCCGACGCCGACCGGATGACCACGCACGCCTCGACGCTCCTCGACGACGGCCACCTCGCGGCGCTCGGCCAGGCGGTCGAGGCACCAACGGAAGCGACGCAAGCGCATCCGAAGGGGGGTGGCGACACCGTCGCCCTCGTGACCGCCGACGCGTCCGGGTTCGCAGTGTCGCTGATCCAGAGCCTCTACTCGAGCTTCGGCTCGGGCATCCTCGAACCCTCGACGGGCATCGTGGCTCACAACCGAGGTGCGTGCTTCACCCTGGAGCGCGGCCATCCCAACGAGCTGGCCCCGCGGGTGCGCCCTGCTCACACCCTGATGCCGGTGCTGGCTCACCGCCGAGGTGAGTTCGCCGCCGCCGCGGGAACGATGGGCGGGCACGCGCAGCCGCAGATCAACGCGATGACCCTGACGCGGGCTGTCGACATGGGCATGAACGCCGCCGAGGCCGTGTCGGCCGACCGCTGGCTCGTGGGCGGGATGGACACCGCCTCGAGCGACCACGTGATCGAGGCCGAGGAGGGCGTTCCATCGCCCATCTGTGAGCTGCTGCGAGCCACCGGTTTCACCGTGCGCGCCGTCGGGCACCCAGGCTCCGTGGGTCACGCACAGCTGATCCTCGCGACCGATGGCGGGTTCGACGCCGGTAGCGACCCGCGGGCCGACGGAGGAGCGGTCACGGGATGATGGTGGGCATGGACGACCTCGATGCGATCGTGTGGGAGGCCGACGCGCGCACCCGCTCGTTCACCCACGTGAGCGACGCGAGCCGGGAACTCCTCGACCTCGAGCCCGCCGATTGGCTCGCCGACCCCGGGTTCTGGCCCCATCACATCCACGAGGACGACCGCGACCGGATCCTTGCGGCGTTCGCCCGGACGGCCGACGCCGCGGAACGACTCGACGAGGACCTGCGCATGGTCGACGGAGACGGCGACCCGGTCTGGATGCGGATGCTGGGCCACGCCGTCCCCGGCGACGACGGCCTCCCGACGCTCGTGCGCGGACTGATGGTAGAGATCACCGCCCACAAGCGAACCGAGCAGGAGGGGATGCTCGCCGCTCGCCGCTTCCGCACGCTCGTCGAGGCACTCCCTGCGATCGTCTATTCCGAGGACTTCGTGGGCCACCGGCTGCAGATCGCCTTCGTGAACCGCCGGGCGGAGGAGATCCTCGGGATCTCGCCCGAGCAGTGGGTCGCCACGCCCGGCATCTGGCTCGATTCGATCCACGAGGACGACCGCGACCGCGTCCGAGCCGAGGAGGAGCGCACCAATCGGACCGGCGAGCCCTTCTCGGTCGAGTACCGGATGCGCACTCAAGACGGCCGCGAGCTCTGGTTCCGCGACGAGGCCGCACTGGTGCACGACGAGGACGACCTGAGCTACTGGCAGGGCGTCATGGTCGACATCACCGACCTGAAATCGGCGCAGGCGCAGGCGGCCGAGGCCGAGGCGAGGTTCCGCGCGCTGGTCGAGCAGACGCCGGCCATCACGTACGTCGACGATGTGGACGCGCTCAGGAGCACGCTCTACATCAGCCCACAGACGACCACGGTCCTCGGCTACACGCCCGAGGACTGGTACGAGGATCCGATGCTGTGGTCCAAGATCGTTCACACGGGCGATCTCGAGCGCCTCGCCGGGAGTGAGGAGCCTGGCCCATCGGTCTACCGGCTCCTCGCCCGCGACGGCCACGAGGTGTGGGTCCACGACGAGGCACGGCTGATCACCGACGACGAGGGCATGCCGATGTTCTGGCAGGGCGTGCTCGTCGATGTCACAGGACAGAAGCGAGCCGAGGCCCTGACCTCCGACTTGGAGTCCGAGCGTCTGGTCTCCAAGAGCCTTCGGGAAGCCGACGACCTCAAGAACACGTTCCTGCAGGCACTCGCCCACGACCTGCGCTCGCCGCTTGCGGCCGTGATGGGCCTTGCCGCAACGCTGGAACGCCCCGATCTCGACCTATCGCCCTTGGAACAGCGCGACTTCGCCGCCCGCATCACCGAGAACTCCAAACGGCTCGAGCGCATCGTGAACGACATGCTCGACCTCGAGCGCATGAACCGGGGGATCCTCCGCCCGCGCTTCGAGCCCCTCGACGTCGGCGGCCTCGTTCGAGATGTCGTCGGCCGCTCGACGCTCGTCGTGGAGCGACGCCTCCAGCTCGACACGGCGCCCCTGCAGATCGAAGGCGATCGGGCGATGATCGAGCGGATCGTCGAGAACCTGCTCACGAACACCGGCCGCCACACCCCGGGCGACTCCCGGATCTGGGTCAGGGTCGAGCGCACGCGCGAGGGTGCCCTCCTGATGGTCGAGGATGACGGACCTGGCGTCCCGGAGGCCGAGCGAGACACCGTGTTCGAGGCCTTCCGTCAGGGCACGTCGGCGGGCCACGGGGCGGGGGTCGGCGTCGGGCTTGCTCTCGTCGCCCGGTTCGTGGCGGCGCACGGGGGCCGAGCCTGGGTGGAGGATCGAGCGGGCGGCGGGGCCTCGTTCCGGGTGACGCTGGCCTCGGTTCCGGGGGAGTCTGAGGAACCGGCAGGGGCCGAGGACGATCTCATCGTCGTCGACCCCGAGACTTCGTCCTAGCGGGCCGCCTCGCCCACCCGGAGCAGACGCCCCGTCAGGTGTCGCGTCATCCGCGTGGATCCGGTCGCCATGTCGATCTCATACGTCAGCACGTCGCCATCCACGACGTAGCGGCGCTCGAGTCCCGTCACCTCCATGCCGGTCGTGGTGCGGCCGATGCCGGCCCCAACGGTCGCGAGCTCGAAGCGCCCTCCGACCGAGGTCCCCTCGTCGATCTCGGTGAGTCCCAGCGGGTGAGCGAGCGTGAGCTCGATCCGGCCGGCCTCGCCCGCGCGCAGGAACCCGCGTTCGAGGTGGATCGGCGCACCCCCCTCGGGATCCCAGCTGCGCTGGAGATACGTGAGGTAGGTGTCGCCGACGTCGGCGAATGTCAGCTCCTCCTCGTATTCGAACGGGTCGATCGTGGGGAATCCACCGTGGCCCGATCCTCTCCAGGTCCCGATCAAGGGCACGAACGGCGCCAGATCAGGGTGCAGGTCGGCAGGCATGTCGCGACGCTATCACCGACCTCGCCGGCCTCGTGGCCGGGTCTCGAGCCGCCGGGCGACCATCCGTTGCAGGTCGCTCATCGCGTCGCCGGTGCTCTCCTCCATGGGCAACGCCGCCACGTCGTCGACCTCGTCGAGCCGATCCAGCACGTCCGACAGCTCGTCCTCGAGGCGCTCCAGACGTCCCGCCAGCCCGCGGAGATCAGCTCGTCCCGCGATGTGGGTCACCGATGCGAGCCCCTCGTCGCCCGCATCCCGCAGCCGCGCCTCGATCGCGGAGGGCAGGGTCGTCTCGGTGGCCTCGGCCGGTGAGGCATCATCGTGCTCGATGATCGTGATACCTCCGTACGTGACCGAGAGGGCGTCGCCGTCGCGCCGGATCTCTACCTGCAAGCGCGGGATCGCCTCGGGCGGAGTCTGGGGCGGGGGCGGGAGCCGGAGCTCCTCCACGGTGCGCTGCTCGATCGGTGCCGGCTCATCGCCTCGCAGCCGCGCCTGCATGCCGAGCAGGCTGTCCATGACACGGTGGTGCGTGCGGTCGCTCATCTCCCCCCCTGGTTCGATCTGTGCGGGATACGGCTCGAACGGTAGGGGCCGTCGGGCCCTGGTCGCATCGGTCTTCCGGTACCTTTTCGGCCTGATGGCAACACTGACACGGATCAACGTGACGCCGGTCAAGGGGGCTCGTTTGCTCCATCCGGACGAGGTGGAGATCGCGGAGCGAGGGATCGTGGGCAACCGTCGCTTCTGGCTGATCGACGCGTCGGGTGACCTGTTCAGCGGCAGCGATCACGGCCCACTCGCGACCGTCGCGGCCGGATGGGACGCGGAATCAGACCGACTTCGCCTGGAGTTCCCCGACGGCACCGTCGAGGAGGCTCCGGCCACCCCCACCGGCGAGGCCACGACCACGGACTTCTATGGTCGTCCCGAGCCCGGTCACGTCGTCGACGGGCCGTTCGGCGGCGCCTGGTCCAGATTCGTCGGTCGCGACCTACGTCTCGTACGGGGCGATGCCGACGGCGCCGGGAACGACGAACTGCCCTTGACGCTGGTTTCCAGCGCCTCGGTGGTGGACCTGGCGCGGCGAGGGCGTCTCGACGCGCCTCTCGACTCCCGGCGGTTCCGCGTCAACCTCGAGTTCGACGACTGTGATCCCTACGAGGAGGACTCCTGGGATGGGCGCGCGATCGGTCTGGGCGAAGCCGTCGTGCGGATCCACGGCCAGATCCCACGCTGCGTCGTCACGACACAGAGCCCCGACACCGGCGAGAAAGACTGGGACACACTGACCCAGATCGCCAAGTACCGACCGCGGATCGGCGCGACGGGCGGCCTGCCGTTCGGCGTATACGGCGTGGTGCTGCGCTCGGGCCGATCGGCCCTGGGCGATCGAGTGGACGTCCTCGACTAGACACCACGAACCGACCGAAGGGCCCCGATGGGTACCCCTCGGGTTACCCGCAACCGATACCTCGGGTTTACCGAGCTTTAGGTATGCAGCCTGTCCCCCGTCTCCCCGATACGAGAGTCGTAGGAAGTCTGCCGAGGGCAGACGATCGATTCCGGGCCCAGGGCCCGAGAGGGACCCAGGAGGTCAGCACGATGAGGAAGCACCGACCCGCCCGCAGGATCACCGCCGCCTCGCTGTTCGTCGGCGTAGCGCTCGTCGGGAGCGTGGCGTTCGCCGCGTGGACCGCCACGGGCTCTGGTTCGGGATACACCAAGGCCACCACGGCCCAAGCGCTCACCACGGTCGACGTGTCGGCAACGGCCGCATCGCAGCTCTACCCGGGCGGCACCGGCGACGTGATCATCCGTATCTCGAACCCGAACCCCTACGCCGTCCAGGTCACCAACGTGACCGGTAGCGGCGCCATCACATCGGACGGCGGCGCCGCATGCAACTCGTCGACGGGCGTGACGTTCTCCGACCAGTCCGGCTTGACGCTGAGCGTGCCTGCCTCGGGCGCCGCCACGTTCACCCTGTCGGGTGCGGCCGCGATGTCGAACGCCTCGGCGAACGCCTGCCAGGGCGCCACGTTCACGATCCCGGTCACCTTGTCGGGCGCCAGCGCCTGATCGGAGACCCAAGCTTCGAGAGGGCGGCCTCCGCGCCGCCCTCTCGCTGCGTTCAGGAGGCCCGATGCGAGCTGAGTCACGGATCACGCGGACCATCGTGGGACTGCTGATCTCCGTGCCGGTGTTCGCGGCCCTTGGGCAGGGCGAGCAGTTCGCCAGGCCGCTCGCCATCGGAGCGGTCATTCAGAGGCACACGGCCACCGGCGACGGCCAGGCACTGCACCGTCAACCCACGTTCCACGTCAAGGGACACAAGCAGGGGCTCTACCCCGGCCGCCGGACGACGATCCAGGTTCGCGTCAAGAACCCGAACGCCGTTCCGATACTTCTGAGGAAGGTGAAGGCCAAGGTTCGCTCTCCGCAGCCCGGGTGCTCTTCTCGTCGGGTTCGCACCACACCCTGGAAGGGTTCCCGGCGGATCACGCCTCACGGGTACATCCATCTGCGCATGCGCGTGCGGATGCTTCGCGGCGCCCCTGACGCATGCCAGGGCGTTCGCTTCGAACTCCGCTACCGAGCACGGGCGGCGCGCGCGTGAACCGACGCCTCGCCGTCGCGCTCTCCGTGTCGCTGATCGTGCTGGTCATCGCCGGGCCCGGGGTAGCCCTCGCATCCTGGATCGGCGCCGGCGCCGGCGCCGGCTACGCCGGCGCGACCACTCTCGGAGACGGCGACACCCCCACGGCCTCGGTCAACGGGCGCAACGTGACGGTCTCGTGGGCCGCTACCTCGCTCCCCGGAGGCGGCGGTGTGAACCGATACACCGTGACCCGGTACGACTCGAGCAGCGTCGCTCAATCGATCGGGGCCTCATGTGACGCGACCGTGGCCGGCCTCACCTGCACGGAGGCCGCCGTCGACCCCGGCGACTGGACCTACACGGTGACGCCGATCCAGGGACTGTGGGTGGGCATCGAGGGTCTCGAGAGCCCGGACGTGACCGTGGACCCACCCTCGATGACCTTCTCGTCGTCGACCTCGATCAGCTCTCTTCCCGCGACTCTGAGCGGCGACATCTTCAGCTATGTCACCGGCGAGACCGTCGAGTTCCGCCTCGACAACCCCACCGGCACCCTGCTCGGCTCGTCCATCGTGCCTGATCCGGTGCCGAACGCAGGCTCGAGTGCGTTCGACGTCGACATCCCGATGCTCACGACCGCGGGACCCCATATCGTGTACGCCGTGGGGTCGCTGGGATCCGTCTCCAGGGCCTCGATCGTCGTGTTGCCGAACGACACCGTGGCGCCCGACGTGACCGCATCGATCATCGGCAAGACGGCCGGGGGCACGGCGGGCTACATCCGCCAATACGGCACGTACTACGTGTACGCGCAGGTCAGCGACACGGGCAGCCCCGCAAGCGGCGTTGCGACCGTGCGGGCGAACGTCACGAACATCACGGGCGGCACGACCGCCGCCGTCCTCAACTCGGGCAGCTGGACGATCGACGGCGTCACGTACAACTACCGGAGCAACTCCATCAGGGCCGACAACCCCTTAGCCGAAGGAACGCTCTCATACTCGATCACGGCCACCGACGCGGCGGGAAACTCGGGAACCCAGGGCGGCTTCAGCGTGATCATCGACAACACCTCGCCGTTCGCCACGTCATGGTCGACGACCAATGTCTCGGGGGGAACCACGGGTCGTGCCGAAACGGGCGACACCGTCAGCTTCGTCTTCAGCGAACCTATGGACGCGAACCGATTCATCGCGGGTTGGACGGGATCCGCGACGCCGGTCACGATCCGCCTGCTCAACAACGGCGGTGGCGACCGCGTGTACGTCTACAACGCTGCGAACTCCGCGACGCTGGCGTTCGGGCACGTGCGCCTGAACAGCACGGCCTACACGAGCGCGACCGTGAACTTCACGAACTCGATGATGGTGATGAGCGGTAGCACCGTCACGATCACGTTGGGAACCCCGAGCGGGGCCGTCGGCACAGCGACGGCCGCGAGCAACACGCAGTGGCGCCCGTCGACGACGGCGTGGGACTGGGCGAGCAACTCGATGCTGAACACGAACTGGAACTCAGGAGGACCGACCCTGAAGTTCTAGGGATGTCCACTACACGCCGGTCTCGTACTCCTCGTCGGTGACCGGATCGCCCCATTCGGGCGAACCACCCTTGCTCACGGCGACGTGCACCATCGGCGCATCGGGCTCGGCGCCGTGGAAGTGCCATTCCCCCGCATCGATGTGCAGGATGTCGCCGGACTCAAGGAACAGCGGCGCCGACTCATCCCGTGACCGAACGCGGCCCCGTCCGGTCACGCCCACGAGGAACTGTCCCCCCGGATGCTGGTGCCAGTGCGTCCTGCCGCTCGGCGAGAAGTGGACCATCGCGACGCTGGTCCCGTCCGCATCGGCCGGGGTGCCGCGCAACCACACCTCGCCCGAGAACCTGCCGTCGTCCCCTCGCTCGAACTTCGACCCGTCCGCCCGATCGATCCGCGCCATCCGGCCCTCCTCGTCGTGAGCCGACAGGCTACCGCCGGCGCTGAATAGGCGCCGGTACCAGGGGCGCCGCTCAGGTTTCGGGCGGGCCAGCTTCTTCGCCTGCCGGCGAGCCACTTTTTCGTCGAGATCCATGAAGTCCGTGTGGTCGGGCACGCTCTCGGTGCCCGGCCGCCCGGGCCGACCGCTGGGCGACAACACGTTGATCACGTCCTCTCGGGTCAGCGCCTGGGCGTCGGCGGACTACGGAGTTTCCAGAGCTTCCAGTTGTCGCGGTCGGCGTCGTCGCGGGCTCGCTTCACGCGATCGAGGTCGGACCTGGAGCGGATGTGAGCCACCTTGGTCCGGATCCAACGGATCATCCCCGGATGATAGGCGCTGGGACCAAGGATGATGTCGTGGGGCGGGCAGGGCTCGAACCTGCGACCGACGGATTATGAGTCCGCTGCTCTAACCAACTGAGCTACCGCCCCCGTAGCGGAATCCTCTCACGCGACCGAGCACGTGAAGACCCGAGGCGCTGGCCGCCGGGCGCGATAGCGTTGAGCAACCGATCGTCCGATGTGCCCGGGAGGCTCCCATGTTCACCGAATCCCAGCGCGCCCTGTTCGCCGGCAAGAACTTTGCGCATATCGCAACCCTGATGCCCGACGGCTCGCCGCAGGTGACCCCGGTGTGGGTGACGCTCGACGGCGACGATGTCATCGTCAACAGCGCCGAGGGACGAGTGAAGACCGAGAACGTGCGCCGCGACCCTCGAGTCGCGATATCCGTGCTCAGCAGCACGGACCCCTACGAGTACGCCACGGTGCGAGGGCGTGTCGTGGAGATGACCCACGACGGCGCCGACGGCAGCATCGACGGACTCGCCCTCAAGTACCTGGGCGTCGACAGCTATCCGTATCGCGACCCCTCCGAGCAGCGCGTGATCCTGCGCATCCGGCCGGACTCGGTCTCCGGGTAGGGGCATCGCCCACGTCGGTTTGGGAGGATGACGGTGCCAGTCGCGAAAGGCCGACGATGACGCAGACCCGCACCGAGACCGACAGCATCGGGCCCATCGAGGTGGACGCCAGCCGCTACTGGGGCGCGCAGACCGAGCGCTCCTTGCACCACTTCTCGATCGGTGACCCGGCGGGCGACCGCATGCCGATGGAGGTCGTGCACGCCCAGGCCGTGCTCAAGAAGGCGGCCGCCATCGTGAACCGGAACTCCGGGCATCTCCCGCCCGAGGTCGCCGATCTGATCATCGCGGCCGCCGACGAGGCGATCGAGGGCCGCCTCGACGATCACTTCCCGCTGTTCGTGTGGCAGACGGGCTCGGGCACCCAGACGAACATGAACGTCAACGAGGTCATCTCGAATCGCGCGATCGAGATGGCCGGCGGCGAGCTTGGCTCGAAGACCCCCGTGCATCCCAACGATCACGTCAACATGTCGCAGTCGTCCAACGACACCTTCCCGACGGCGATGCACATCGCGGCGGCAACTGCCATCACGGCCCGGCTCATCCCCAGCGTGGAGGCCCTGCGTGACGAGCTCGCGGCCCGAGCCGCCGAGTTCGTCGACATCGTCAAGATCGGCCGCACCCATCTGCAGGATGCCGTCCCGCTCACGCTCGGGCAGGAGTTCGGCGGCTACGTGGCCCAGCTCGACGCCGGCCTCGATCGGATCCGCGCAACTCTGCCGGGCCTGTACGAGCTGGCCGCGGGTGGGACCGCGGTGGGCACCGGCCTCAACGCGCCCAAGGGGTTCGCCGAGGCGGTCGCCGCCTCGATCGCCGAGCTCACGGGGCTACCGTTCGTCACGGCACCGAACAAGTTCGCCGCCCTCGCCGCGCACGACGCGATCGTGTTCGCGAGCGGCGCCGAGGCGACGCTCGCCGCATCGCTCATGAAGATCGCCAACGACATCCGCTGGCTCGGCTCGGGTCCTCGCAGCGGGCTGGGCGAGCTGGTCCTGCCCGAGAACGAGCCGGGGAGCTCGATCATGCCCGGCAAGGTCAACCCGACGCAGTCCGAGGCCATGACGATGGTCGCCGCACAGGTGATCGGCAACGACACCGCGATCAAGGTGGCGGGGTCGCAGGGCAACTTCGAGCTGAACGTCTTCAAGCCGGTGATGATCCGCAACCTGCTGCACTCGACGGCGATCCTCGCCGATGTCTGCGACACGTTCCGCAGGTTCTGCGTCGAGGGCCTCGGTCCGGATCTCGAGCGGATCTCCGAACTCGTCGGGCATTCGCTGATGCTGGTCACGGCGCTCACGCCGTCGATCGGGTACGACAAGGCGGCCGCCATCGCGAAGAAGGCCCACCTCGATGGCACTACGCTCAAGGAGGCCGCCATCGAGCTGGGATTCCTGACCTCGGACGAGTTCGAGGCGGCCGTGCGCCCCGAGGACATGGTCTAGACTCCGGTTCGCCATCGAGGCAAGGATGCGCAAGCCGGGTACGCCGGTTCGGACGTACCCTGTTGCGGGAGGAGCAACCGCCGATCCGATGAGCCTGTCCACGCACGAGATGCCGAGCCCGCACCTGCAGCGCAGGATCCGCGAGGTGCAGTCATTCCTGGCCGACAACCTCGATCGCGACGTCGACCTTCGGGCGATCGCCGGGGCGGCTGAGCTCAGCCCGTACTACTTCACGCGCCAGTTCACCGCCCAGGTCGGGATGCCCCCCTACCGCTACCTGATCAAGCTGCGGATCACGCGCGCGATGGACCTGCTGCGCGAGACCGAGCTGTCGGTCACGACGGTCTGCCACCAGGTCGGATTCCATAGCCTGTCGCACTTCACGACGACGTTTCGCCAGCACACCGGCATGAGCCCCACGGCCTACCGACGCCGGCGCGACTGGGAAGAGGACGCGAACCGCTTCGGACCGATGACCGAGCCGCTCGTCCACCGCCCCCCGAAGCGCCTCAACGTCTAGGGGCCCCATCGTCCCAGGACACGATCAGCGGGGCATGGTCGCTCGGCTTGCCCTCCCCCGCGGTCGGCTTTCGTTCCTCCCGGTCCACCTCGACCGATCGTAGCCGGGACGCGATCGGCTCGGACCCCAGGGCGAGGTCGATCCTCAACCCCCAACCTCGGTGGAAGGCACCCATCCGGTAGTCCCAGAAGGTGAAGGGACCATCGACGTCGCCGGCGGCGGCGCGGCCGAGATCGGTCAGCCCGAGCCCGAGCAGCCCGGCGATGCGCTCACGCTCGGGAGGGCTCGCCAGGTTCTTACCGGCCCACAGCACGGGGTCGTGCACGTCGCGGTCGTCCGGGGCGACGTTGAAGTCCCCCGCGAGGACCAGGGGCTCTGTTTCGACCAGCAACTCCATCGTCCAGACCCGCAGCGCGTCGTACCAGGCGAGCTTGGCCTCGTGAGCGGGATCACCCACCGCCTTGCCGTTGACGGCGTAGACACTCACCACACGCACCCCGTTCGTCCGGGCCGCGATCAACCTTGACTGCTCGGCCACGGGGTCGTCGGGCATCCCCTTGGTCACGTCCTCCAGCGGATGACGGCTGAGGATCGCGACCCCGTTGTAGGCCCGCTGGCCGAAGGACGCCGACCCATATCCCACGTCCTCAAGCTCGCTCGTCGGGAAGGCCTCATCCGTGACCTTGGTCTCCTGCAGACACACGACGTCGGGTCGATGGCGCTCCAGCGCCACGATGAGTCTCGTGAGCCGCTGCCTGATCGAGTTGACGTTCCAGGTCACCAGGCGCATGGCCGGCAGGATATCGGGCTCTCGACTACCAGGAGGTGTCCCAAGTCGCGATCCGGTTGGCGTTCGAGACGCACAGGGAGCTCGTGCCGGTATTGACGTAATCGTCGGCGTTGGGGCCGCGCGCGATCCGGGCCAGCGCGAAGTAGGTGCCGTCCGGCGAGATCGTCTGCAGGCAGACCATCGTATTGGGGTGCCGGGTCGAACCGATCCGGACGGCGCCCGTCCACACCCACACGTCGCGGTCGTTGGACGCGGTACGCGAGCCCCAATCGATCGTGGGTTCCTCGGTGGCCAGGATCGCCCGCCGGGCGTTGTTGTTGTCGTCGATGTAGCCACCCTCGAACAGGTACTGGCGATGCTCGGCCGACAGTCCTTGCCGGAGCAGGGTCTGCTGCGAACGGGCATCGGCTCGGCGTACGGAACCGAGGAACAGCGCTGATCCCATCCCGACAAGGATCGCCACCACGCCGATAACCACGACCAGCTCGATCAAGGTGAAGCCGTGCTGTGACTCATCGCCGCTGCGCATGTCCCTCCAGTGATCGCTGCCGCTCACTCCGTCGTATCGACCGGGACCCCAGGTCCTTGAGGTTGGGCTCATCCGAACAGGCGAACTGGGATACGGTCGAGCGATGCAGTGGAGGCATCGACGCGGATCTGCCGTAGCGTCGGTCGCGATCACCGTGTTGCTGGCGGCGGCCTGCACGCCGGAGCGATCGACCTCGATCGATCCTGACTCGTTGCCGACGCTCGGGGCCGCCTCAGGACCGGCGAGTGAGGCGCCGGCCGGCCCGTCAACGGTGCGAGCCCCGGGGCGCCTCGCGGTGCTCGGGTCCACCGGCACGCTGTCGACCATGAAGGCCGACGGCGGCGATAGGGTGGACATCATGGTGGGGGACGGAGTCGGCCTCGTTGCGCTGCAACCGTCATGGTCGCCAGACGGAACAAGGATCGCCTGGGTTATCCGCGAGGTCGACGAGACCGTGGTCCGCTTCGCGGTCGCGGTCGCCGGTCCACGTGGCGAGGACCCGGTGGTCACGCAGGTGCCGACATCGCCCTTCTATCTGTCGTGGGCGCCGACCGGCGACCGGATCGGCTTCCTGGGTCCCGGCGATGGCGAGACAACGTCGGTCGCGTTCGGGGTGCTCGACGTCGCACCCGATGGATCGGTCGGCGAACCAGACATGGACGTGGCGGGCGGATCCCCGTTCTTCTACTTCGCGTGGACGCCCCAGGGCAGAAGCGTCGTCGCACACGCCGGGGCCGACCGGCTCGAGGATCTCGACCTGCAGGGGGACGGCACGCCGGTGTCGGATCGCCCGGGCCAGTTCGCCACCCCCGCGGTGAGCTCGAACGGTCGCACCGTGGTCTACGTGGAGCGAGCCTCGGGGATCCAGCGTCTCGTCGCCTCCGTTCGAGGCGGCCCGCCGAAGGTCCTCGTCGAGGGCCGCGGAACGCTCTCCTTCGTCCTGGAGCCGGGGGGTCACCGCATCGCCTATCAGTTCCTCGGGCCGCAGGACGGCGACTTCTTCGACCGCCGTCCCGCCGAGCCCGACGACGGCGTACGGGTGGTCGACCTCGAGACCGGCGCGATCGAGCGCGCGACGCGTGTCCGGGCCATGACGTTCGAGTGGAGCCCGATGGGGGGTCTGCTCCTCGCCCTCTCGCCCGACTCGCTCGCCACCGGCGTGCTCCCGTTCCGGTGGCACGTCTGGGAGGAGGGTCACGAACCCCTCCTCTCGCCGAGCCATTCTCCCAGCGTGCAGGTCCTGCGCGAGTACGCGCCGTTCTTCACCCAGTACGTGCAGAGCTCGAGCCAGTGGGCGCCAGACGGGTCCGCCTTCGCTTACGCGGCAGTCGACCTTGAGAACGTGCCTCGGATCCTCATCCAGCGCTCGGATTTCTCGAAAGGACCCGAGGTCGTATCCGAAGGCGTGTACGTCACGTGGTCGCCCTGAGGCTCGCCGAGGACTTCCCGAGGTCGTTGCGTGACCGGGCATCAGCAGCATAGGCTCCGCTGCGTGGACGGGTCACCTCGGTACGACCGCCGGATGTTCCTCCAGCGAGCCGCGATCGCAGCCGCCGGCGTGGCATCCGCCCGGGTGCTCGGCTCGGCGATCGGGGCCGCCAACGCGGGCGTGCCGACCCGCGATCCCTCGATCGTTCGATCGTGGGGCGGTCTGGTGGTTCCCGACGTGGGCGCCTACTGGGGGGCCGACGACACCACCCGCGGGTTCACCAAGAGCACAGGCATCGAGACCCAGCTCGGGCGCAGGATGGCGATCCGGAACCGACGGTACGACTGGCTCAAGCCCATCCCCAACGGCGCACACATCGCCGACGCAGCACTCTCGGGCCCACGGGTCGTGCCCATGTGTTCCCTGAAGAAGGCCAATACGTTCCCGGTCAAGGGCGCGGGATGGTCGGGCGGCGGCGATCGAAGGACGACGAGCTTCGGGCAGGGACTGGATCGGATCGCCAACGGGGAGTTCGACTCCTACTGGGAGCAGAGTGCGCGAGGCCTCAAGGCGCTCGGGGTCCCCGTCATCTTCCGGCTATGGATGGAGATGAACGGCAAGCACAACCCCTACTGCTCCACATGGCAGGGCGGGGTCGGGGTCGGCGAGGCGTCATTCATCGCCGCGTGGCGCAGGGTGCACTCGGTGTTCGCGGCCAACGGCGCGACGCTGGGTGCCGGGGGGAACTGCATCTTCGTGTTCTGCGCCCAGCGCATGAGCACCTCCGGCTCGTGGAAGGCGTACTGGCCCGGCGACGACGTGGTCGACTGGAGCGGCCTGGACCTGTACCGGACGAACTTCGAGCACGGAACGCTGAACCCGGCGGGAGACTTCGACACCTACACGTGGGCGGTGGCACACGGGAAGCCGTTCATCGTCTGCGAGGGGGGCTTCGATCAGGGCAAGGCTATCTCGGGACTCCAGGGCAAGTTCGACAAGGACGGCTCGAAGACGGGCCGCAGCCTGATCCTCAACCATCGCGATCAGGTCAAGCTGCACCCGCAGTGCGTCGCCTACGTACACTGGAACAACGTCGGGCCGATCAGCAACGACTACGTCGACACCAGCGCCGCCTCGCTCTCTCAGTACCGCTCGTTCGCCAACGACCCCTACTTCGACCTCACGCGGTCGTAGCCGGCACTACCTAGCGAGCGCTCGTCCAGCCTCCAGGACGGAGCGAGCGGTCTCCGGCCAGATCGCCCGGATCGCATCCGCGGTCGATCGCTCGTCCGCGGCGAGGTCGGGGGCGCCGAACCGCAGCAGCCAGCCTTCGGCCACGACGGCGTCGTGGTGTTGTCCGAGCAGTTCCTGTGTCGCCTCGGCCGAGAGCGCCACGGCCTGAGCGTCGGGCACCACAGCAACGATCGTCTCGGCCGGATACCGGACGCGCTTCGCGGCGATCCGCACCCGGTGGAGGAGCTCGTCAGTGGATCCCTCCCCGGCGCGGACGACGGCCACTCCGAACGCGGCGACCTCCTCTCGCACGCCGACGGCCAGCGTCGAGCCGGCGAGCGCAGCGTCCTCGGTGAAAGCCGGATGCAGTCCGGCCTGCCGCAGGCGATCGACAATCGCGCCGGCGCGGTCACCTCGCAGGATCGTCCGCAGCTCCTCGTTCGCCCGCTCGTCCTCGCTGGCGATCGTGTGCATCATGGGCCCCAACCTCGAGCGCTCGGGCGAACTCCATCCGGAGGCGTGAGCCGAGAACCTCTCGTGCAGGATGTCCGCATCGCGGGCCACTCCGAGGACCGCGCCGAGCCACTTGATCTCTCGTCTCAGCTCATCGGCCCACTCGGGCACCCACAGCGAGCCGAACGCCTCGAGATCGGAGCGCAGGCGGCGGGTCGCGACCCGGGCCTGATGAACCCCTTCGATGTCCCCGCCCCGCTCGATGACCGGGATGGCCCCATCCAGTCGGTTGACCGACTCCTCGAGCGAGCGTCGCACGACCTCCCCGGCCGTGGTCGGCGCGTCGGCGTCGGCGACGAACGGCGGATCGGTGTCACTGCGTTCGAGGGGTTGCATCCCGTCAGCGTATCGGGCCGTCGCCGTCCGACGACCCGGAGAATGCGGTCAGGGACACGGAGGCATGCGACCGCGGAAACGTCGTATGAGACGGATCGGCTTCGCATCCGCTCTGACCTGGGGTTATGTAGCTCCGGGGGTGGGACTCGAACCCACAACCTACGGATTAACAGTCCGCCGCTCTGCCGATTGAGCTACCCCGGAATGGCGCCGGGCAGTCTACCAGTGGCCCCCTTCGCGGCCGCCCTATAGGCTGTCCGCCTACCTCTTCGACACGGGAAGGCGCGACATGAAGATCCGAGGGCTCCTCCTGCTCGCCGGCGGCATCGCGATCGGCTACCGGTTGAACCAGCGGCTCCACGAGGACGACCCAGACGTGCTGCACGCGCCGCCGTCCGCGCGCCGATCACCACAACTGCGACCGGTGAACGATCAGGCGCTGCGGATCTCGGACAAGGCCACCGTGCTCAGCTTGGGAGCCATCAGGAAGACCCGGGAAGCGATCCAGGCCCGTCTGGCCGCCGAGCCCGACGACGCCGCCTGGAACTAGGGTCAGCTCGTCGGCCAGGCCGACGCGAAGGTGAGCGCTCCGGTGTTGGTCGCAACGCAGTCGGCCGTGGTGGCGTTGGGGATCACGGCGTACGAGATGCCCGAGGTGACCCAGTCGCGCACGAAGTAGCACTTGCCCGAGTCGCTCCATACCGCGGCGACCAAGGTATGGCCGGTCGTCGCTGCATCGGGGACGTTCGTGCTCGCGATGCCCGAGGCGTCGCTCTGCGTGAACCCATCGACGAAGCTGATGTTCGGCTCGGCGGTCGCGAGGGCGGCGGGCGTCACGGTCGCATAGGTGGCGTTGTCGGTGAACACGACGCGGCCGATCTCGATGGCCGTCGCCGCAGTCTCCTTGGCGGCCGTGTCTTGCGCACGCGACTTGAGCCCCGTGAAGGTGGAGGTCGCCATCACAAGCAACACGGCAAGGATCGACGTCACGACCATCAGCTCGATGAGCGTGAACCCGTCCTCGCGTTGCAGCATGTCGATCGTTCTGCGCATCCCCGCACCTCCGAGCGGACACATCGTTCTCGATAATCATCGGCAACACGCCGCCGGGTCCTTAGAGCGCAAACAGGAGGAACTGACGGCCGCGGAGGGTGCCTATTCGAGGTAGTCGCGGAGCTTCTGAGAACGGCTGGGGTGCCGTAGCTTCGACAGGGTCTTCGACTCGATCTGCCGGATGCGCTCGCGGGTGACGCCGAACTCGCGTCCGACCTCCTCGAGCGTGCGGGGGTGACCGTCCACCAGCCCGAAGCGCAGCTGGATCACCTTCTTCTCCCGCTCGCTCAGCGTGTGCAGGACCGATTCGAGCTGTTCCTGCAACAGGATGAAGCTCGCCGCGTCGACCGGCACGACCGCCTCGGAGTCCTCGATGAAGTCGCCGAGGTGGGAATCCTCCTCCTCGCCGATGGGTGTCTCCAGCGAGACCGGCTCCTGGGAGACCTTCTGGATCTCGCGCACCTTGTCCGCGCCGATGCCCATGACCTTGCCGATCTCGTCGGGGGTCGGCTCACGGCCGAGATCCTGCAGGAGCTGTCGCTGGACGCGCACCAGCTTGTTGATCGTCTCGACCATATGCACGGGGATCCGGATCGTGCGGGCCTGGTCGGCGATCGCCCGCGTGATGGCCTGGCGGATCCACCACGTGGCGTAGGTCGAGAACTTGAAACCCTTGTCGTAGTCGAACTTCTCGACCGCGCGGATCAGGCCGAGGTTGCCCTCCTGGATCAGGTCGAGGAACAGCATGCCCCGGCCGACGTACCGCTTGGCGATCGACACGACCAGGCGCAGGTTGGCTTCGATCAGCTTGCGCTTGGCGAGCTGCCCGTCGCGTTCGACGCGATGGAGCCACTCGTCGAGCTCGTCGTCGGTCTTGGGGCGGTAGGTCTTGGCGATCTTCTCGCGCCCGACGCCCTCAACCTTGCCGAACGCGGTGAGCTGATGGTCGCGGATCTCCCAGACCTTGGTGACGCAGTGCCTGATCGCCTTGGGCTCGAGCTTCTCACCGTCCCTGATCTGCGCCTGGAGCGAGGTGGAAAGCTCCCCGGCCTCGATCCGGCGGGCAAGGTCGACCTCCTGTGGAGCGTTGAGCAGCGGGACCTTCCCGATCTCCTTGAGGTACATCCGGACCGGGTCGTTCGTGGGGGCCTTGAGCAGGTCGACCTCGATGCGCACCTGTGTGGCGGCGTCGGTCTCCTCGCCGGGCACCTCGATGACCTCGATACCCTCGGCGGTGAGATGCTCCTGTACCTGCGTGAGGAACTCCTCGACCTGCTCGGGGGTGAAGTCGTCGACGGGCACGGCTTCGAGGAGGTCCTCGGAGGTCACGAACCCGCGCTCGCGGCCCCTGGCGGTGATGGTCTCCTTGACCTCGTCGAGGCTCACCATCTCGCGAGCGGGAACGGTCAACGGATCTCCTCGGGGACGGTCGGCACGTCGCCACAGTGTACGGAAGACGCCGTAGCGACGACCCTTGGGGCCCGAACGATCTCAGACGGCGCTGCGCGCCCGCTGGCGGATCCGGCGGAGCTCGCCGTCGATCTCGACGAGCTCGTCGAACATCGAATCGTAGCCGGGATCGCTCGTGGGGTTGCGTCGCTGGAGCTGCGGCGCGAAGGGCGTCGCTGCGATCCTTCAGCACGAACTCATGCAGTCGTTCCCACACCGACCGGGCGTAGTCGGCGTCAAGGTCGCCGTCGAGCTCCTCGACGGCCAGCGACGATACGTAGGCGCCGAGCTCGCTCGATCGTCCCCGCCGGCCACGACGCCCACGTCTCCGTCGCAGGCACGCAGCGACGTCAGGGCTGAGCGTCCGGAGACCGACCGGATGTGGTCGTCGGTCAGTCGGGCCTCGTACTCGGCGAACAGCGCCCGGTCACGGGCGATGAGCTTGAGCATCTCCCGCTCGACGCGGTCGCGAGCCGACATCCGCTTGGGCGATTCGACCACCACGTCGGCGGGACGTCCGCGATCCGTGGCCGCCAGCGCCTGGCGGACCGAGCCTTCCGACACGCCGGTGAGGTCGGCCACGAGGTGGGCGTACTCGGTGCGGCGGACCGGGTCGGAGATCCGCTCGAGGATCGGAAGGACCTCGGCGACCGCGGCCGCCTGACCCTCGACCGAGCCGAGCTCGTGGCGAGAGATCGCCCGGCGCAGCATGTACTCGACGAGGGGGCGGGCGGTCCGTGCGGCCTCCCTCACGCCGTCGGCGCCGTGAGCGGCCACGAAGTCGGCCGGATCGAGTCCGTCAGGCATGATCATCACCACCGTCTGCACCGACGGGAAGGCTTCCTGGAAGCCGAAGGCCCGCTCCGCCGCGCGGGCCCCCGCCTCATCGGAATCGAAGGCGAGGATGGCCCGCTGCGCGAATCTCGAGAGCTGTCGGACGTGCCCCTCACCCAGGGCGGTGCCGCACGTGGCCACGGTGTTGACGATGCCCGCCTGCGACAGGCCGATGACGTCTGTGTAGCCCTCGACCACGAAGACCTCGCCGTCGCGGGCGATCTGCTGGCGTGCCCGGTGAAGATTGTAGAGCACCTCGTGTTTGCGGTAGATCGGCGTCTCGGCCGTGTTGAGGTACTTGGCCGACTCCCCCGCGCGCGGATCGCTCGGCAGGATCCGGGCCCCGAAGCCGATCGCGCGCCCCTGCAGGTCGTGGATCGGGATCGTGATGCGCCCACGGAACCGGTCGCGCACGACGCCGTCCTCGCCGCGGCTGGCGAGTCCGGCCTCGAGCAGGATCTCGGGCCCAAGGGTCCTCGACTTCGTCAGCTCGCGAAGGACATGGTCGCGGGACCTGGGGGCGTACCCGATCTCGAACGATCCGGCCGTGGCGCGGTCGATCCCGCGAGCGACGAGGTACTCGCGCGCCTCGGCGGCCTCGGGGGCGTCTGCCAGCAGCGCCTTGAAGAGCGCGGCGGCCTCCTCGTTGGCCTGGATCAAGGCGGATCGGCGCTGGGCCGCCCTTCGTTGGGACGCCGAGTCGCCCTCGTACCGCAGGTGACGCCCGCCCGCGACGCGAGCCGCTCGACCGCTTCGACGTAGCTGAGGCCCTCGAGCTCTCGCAGGAAGCGTGATGGCGTCGCCGCCCTTGCCGCACCCGAAGCAGTAGAAGACCTGCTTGGCCGGACTCACGCTGAACGACGGGGTCTTCTCCTGGTGGAACGGGCACAGCCCGCTCATCGAGTCGTGTCCGGTCTTCTTCAGGGTGAGGTACTCGCCCACGAGCTGGACCACGTCGGTGCGTTCCTTGACCGCCTCGATGTCGTCGTCTCTGATGCGTCCGGCCACTACCCGAAGTCCTCGTCGAGGAGCCAGCCCCGGGGAAGGAAGAGCCGCTCGTACGTGCGGATCGCGTAACGATCCGTCATGCCCGAGATGTAGTCGGCCACGTGGGTCGGCAGGTCGCCCGGTGGCCGATGGTACTCCGTCGGGCAGCTCCTGGGGATGCTCGAGGAAGTGGCGCGAACAGCTCGCGAACAGCTGGGTGGCCCGCTCGTGTTCGTCGCGGGCACTCTCGCGCAGGTAGACCTCGGCGAACATGAAGTCGCGCAGCGCATCGAGCGCGCCGAACACCTGCGTGCGACAGGCGCGATCTCGTCGGCGTCCTCGCTCGCTCGCACGAGATCGGTCACCAGCGCTGTCGATCCGATCCGAGTGGGTGGACCCGAGCACGGCGACGGCATCGGGCGGCAGCTCGCCGATCGTCGAGCACGCCGGCGCGCACCGCGTCGTCGATGTCGTGGTTGACGTAGGCGATCCGGTCGGCGAACCGCACGAGCTGCGCCTCGAGCGTGCCGGGCGCGGCATCGACCACGGGTGATGCACGATGCCGTCGCGCACCTCCCAGGTGAGGTTCAGCCCCTCGCCGTCGTTCTCCAGGTGCTCGACGATGCGCAGGCTCTGCTCGTTGTGGCGGAACGGCCGCCCGAGGAACGGCGTGAGCGCCTGCTCGCCGAGATGCCCGAACGGCGTGTGACCGAGGTCGTGGCCCGAGGGCGATCGCCTCGGTGAGGTCCTCGTTGAGCCGCGAGCGCGCGCGCGCGGTGCGCGCGATCTGCGAGTCACGTCGAGCGTGTGGGTGAGCCGCACGCGGTAGTGGTCGCCCTCGGGCGCCAGGAACACCTGCGTCTTGTGCTTGAGCCGCCGGAAGGCCTTGGAGTGGATGATGCGGTCACGGTCGCGCTGGAAGACGGTGCGCAGTGGTCGTGGGGCTCGGCGCGATCGCGGCCCTTGTGCCTCGGCGGCCAGCACCGCGCGTGGTGAGAGGACCTCTCGTTCGATCTGTTCGGTCCGTTCGCGGGGGGTGGGCTCCATCCGCCCATCGTAGCCAACACGGGCGACAGATCCGCCGCTGCGGCGGCGGCGAAACCCCTGACAGGACAAGAGGGAGGGAGTTCCGATGCGCAAGGCCTTCACCGTCGCGATCATGGCGACATCCCTGGCGATGCTCGCCACCGCCTGCTCCGGCGACGACGGCTCCGAACCCGGGGGAGGATCGACCGGCGCCACGGGAGCGACCGGGGGCGCCACCGGCACCACGGGAGGCGCAACCGGCGCCACGGGGAGCGACGCGGTGAGCGTCTCCCTGGCCAACTTCGTGTTCTCTCCCTCGAACGTGGTCGTGGCCGCAGGATCCGACCTGGAGATCACGAACACGAACCCCTCGACTCCGCACACCTTCACGGTGACCGATCAGGACATCGACGTGTCGGCCGATCCCGCGAGTTCTGTCACGATCACCGTCGACCTCGTACCGGGCTCGTACCCGTTCATCTGCCGCTTCCACGAAGGATCAGGGATGACGGGAACACTGACCGTCGAGCCGTAGCGAGCGTCGCGGTCCTGGCACGTCTGGCGACCCAGCGCGGCCCTAGGAGTCCCAGACCGTAGGGGGTCCTACCTCACCGAGACGACGGTCGGGCTCGTATCGGCCGTGCAGCGATCCGTCTTAGCCACGCGCGCGTAGAACTTGCCCGACAAGCCGGTGTTCCCTGTGCTCCACATGTAGCGACCACCAGTGCGCGAGGCGGTGTCGGTCGCCACCCTCCTATCGGTCTTCGGCTTCTGCATCGCGCCTTTCTGCTTGAAGAGCACGACCTTCCGACCCACCGCGCACCAGTCCGTCCATGGGCTCTTGATGTATCCCCAGAAGTCGCCGTTGTTCGTCTTGATCGTGACGGTGGTCTTCGTCAGTTGACCGGCTGCCGCTGGGAGCGTTCCGGAGACGGACACGATCCCGAGCGCGGCGATGAGGACGATCGCAGGCATCAACCTTCTCCGCACGGACTTCCCCCTTCCGGCCCGCCCGTGGGTCGTCACCGGGAGGCCAGCTGCTCGGACGCGATCCATGGTAGCCGAGTCTGCCCCGAACGGGTCGAGTCAGGGCGCTGGGTCGCCCTATCGGCCGGTCAGGCGATAGTAGATGTACGCGAGGGTTTCCCGTACGTAGCCCGGGACGCGAGCCTCCTGGCTGGTCGCCGCCGACGTCCAGGTTGCCGACGTGTAGGCGTCGATCCCGAGATCGGTGGCCATCCGCTTGATCCGCGCGTTGTGCCAGGGATCGGAGACCAGGAACGACGAGTGCAGGTGGAGCCTGCGCATCGTCGCTGAGAGCGCCTTCAGGCTCTCGTGCGACGTGTGACCACGAGGGAGCGCCACAACCGCGTCGGTGGGGACGCCCTGTTCGATGAGGTACTCACGCCCCGCTGCCGCCTCGGTGGTGCGATCCCCCGGCTGGTTCGCGCCCAACACGATGATCACGCCGGCCCGGTCCTGCTCCCAGAGACGCAGCGCGTGGTCGAGCCGGCCCTGGAACACCGGCGAGGGCGTGCCGTCGTACTGCGCGGCGCCCAGGACGGCGATCACATCCGCGCTCGCGGTGTCGCTCGCGTCGTCGTGGTGCGCTGCTCTCCACACGACGACCCCGGAAACGGCGACCACGGCGATGCCGGCGAGAATGACGAGGCCGATCGCGCTCAGGAACGGATGCCGGCGGAGGCGGCTCACGCCCCCAGCGTACAGGGGGCGCGGCCGCAACCTCCGGAGGTAGCGCGGGCCCGGCCCGTCAGTCAGGACAGACGTAGGTGACCCGAGCGACGAACACGGCGGCGTGGCTCGTTGCCGCGGCCGCCGTTTCCGCCGTCGTCCGGTCAGCCCCTTCCGCGCCCAGCACGTACCCGTCCCCTGCCACGCCGGGGAGCCCCTCGTAGCAGTCGGTGGGCGCCACGACGAGCGTGTCGCCGAGGGCGCCGCTCACCTCTCGCGTGAGATCGTCCAATTCGTTCGGGTCGTCCGCGATCGCCAACGCGGCCAGCCAGAAGGTGGTACCTGAGCTCGGCCAGCCTGCTGCGCTCACCGATGGCGGCGCTTCCCCGACCCGATCGGGCTCGGACCGCTCCGAGCCGCATCCCGATGCCATCAGCCCTACGAGGACGAACGGGAACAGGGCTCGACCCGGGGTCGCCCCGATCAAAGCGTTACCACCCAGCTCATCGACGCGAACTCCGGGAGACGGGCGCGAAGACCGTCCAACACGAGCTGTGGATCGTCCTCGGCAGTCAGGCCGAAGACCACGGCGAACGCCTCGGGACGGATCGCCAGCGGAGCCTGCGGATGTCCGATGACCCGCACCTCGGCGTCGGTTGCGCCCCGAACGCGGACCGCCGCCTGCTCAGCCGCGTCGGAGGAGGCGAAGTCGCCGACCAGGATGGCCAGCCCGGTCGACGGCTCCGAGAACTCCGCTCTGGCGCGCTCGCTCACCGGTTTCGGTGGGCCGTTCGTGGACACGGCCCGATCCGGATCGACCAGCCAGCTCGGGTCGACCGACACGGCGCCGCATCCAACCGTGCGCTCCTCCCCTCCGGGCCCCTCGCGGACGATGCCCATCCGTGTCCCGCCCTCCGAGGGCACGTTCCACCACCGCACGTCCCCCTGGACGCCCGCGAGATATCGCTCACCTTCCAAGACGCTCAGCCGCGACGCCCGCCCGGATGCGTATCGCCACAGCTCGAACCGTGGCTCATCGGTGGACGAGGCCCGGCCGGTGACGCGGACGAACTCCAGGTCGCCGCCCGGATCGAGGAAGGGCGTCCGGATGACGGACCAGCGATCGGTGCCCGCATGGAACGAGGTCAACCTCATCCAGATTCCCGTGTCGAGATCGAGGCGCCACAGGTCGTTGCGGCGGTCGCCCTCGGGCACCGCGATGGTGGGCGGCGCCGATCCGACGACGATGAGCGATCCAGGATCTGCGTACACCGGAGAGAACAGCGAGAGGGCTCCGGGAGCCGGATAGGACGTGGCCGAGCCCGCGGCCGATCGGACCCGGATCGCGGTGCCGACAGACCATGCAAGATCGCCCGTCGCCGACATGGCCGGGTGGAACGCCTCCCTCGACTGCGGGTATCGGCGCACTCCCGACGGCGTGACGGCGACGACGATGTCGCCGCCCGCGCGGTCGCGTACGTAGGCCGTCCCGACGCCCGGCCGCGTCGAGACGTGGCGGATGACGCCCGCGCCGTCGTCGGCCACGACGACCCTCCCCGCGCTCGCATCGACCCGAGCCACGCCGTCGCCCACCGACGCCCACATCCCGTTGCCGGCGGCGAGTGTGGGCTCCGCGACGGAGGCCGGGCGCGATCCGACGAGGCATGGCGTCGTCGGGACGGCGGCGATCGATGGGCCCCTATCGCCCCACGAGGCCGCCATCACGCCGAGGGCGGCCGCGAGCGTGGCAGCCTTCCAGATGGATGCACGCATCGAGTTCTCCTCTCTAGTAGTTGGTGACGTACTGGAAGTGCATGGGGTCCGGCGCGGTATCCCAACTGAGGCCCCAGAAGAACCGGTGACCCGGGGAGGATCCCCGCCACACGTCGGGGATGTAGCGGCCATGATCTGCACCGTCGGCGCCCTTGCCGTTCCAGAAGTCCTGATATCGAGGGTTGCGCTGCCAGTTCGTGTCCACGGCGGCGCCCCACGAGTGCACCGACCACGACGTCGACCCGGCGATGAGGCGACAGTTGTAGCCGCCTATCCCCGGATACAGCGCGCCGTCCTTGTGCGCCGCGCTGATGTGGTTGCGCACATTGTGGCCGATGTTCCGCGCAAGGTACGAGTGGTAGTAGACGTAGGTCGGTCCGCCGTCGTTCGCGTCGCCGTGCGGCCACCAGCTCCGGGCGTCGTTGGCGTCGTTGCTGCACCGCTGCCCGAACACGTCGTTGAGTTCGGCCAAGCCGCTCGGCCTGGGCGGGACGCCGGCGGCCGAATGGTCGTGCTTCCAATCCTTCATATGGCTCGCCGTGGCCACCTGGACGAGCGCGGTCGACCCGATGAAGGCGACGAGGCCGATCAGGACGACGAACGCGCGAGAACCGACTCCGTGCCGAGCGTGGGAGAGGTTCAAGACACCACCTCCTTGCCGCGGGGGAGGTGGGAGGATTGGCGATGTTAGCCGGGTGATCCCGTCGAGTCGGTGACGCGCGTCACCCCGTGATCGCCGCCTGCCCGGCCGCCAGCCGAGCGGTCTCGACGCGGAAGGGCGAGCAGCTCACGTAGTCGAGACCCAGCTCGTGGCAGAAGACGACGCTCGCGGGATCGCCGCCGTGCTCGCCACAGATCCCCAGGTGCAGCTCGGGGTTCGTCGGCCTTGCCCTCGTCGACCGCGATCCGCATCAGGCGTCCGACGCCGGGACGGTCGATCGTGACGAACGGATTCGCCGGCACGAGCTTGCGCTCCTCGTACATCCCGACGAACTTGCCGATGTCGTCGCGGCTGAACCCGAACGCGGTCTGGGTGAGATCGTTCGTTCCGAACGAGAAGAACTCCGCCGACGCGGCGATCTCGCCGGCCGTGACCGCCGCGCGCGGCAAGCTCGATCATCGTCCCCCACTCCAGATGCGACAGCCGGACCCCTTCGCGCTCGAGGATCTCGTTCGCGATCGGCTCGAGCTCGGCGCGCATCTGCTGGAGCTCAGCCGCGGTGGCCACCAGCGGGATCATGATCTCCACCTTCGGATCCCCTCCGTCGCGGAGCACCTGCGACCGCCGCCTCGACGATCGCGCGGACCTGCATCGCGTAGAGCCCCGGCTTGACGATGCCCAGTCGCACGCCGCGCAGGCCGAGCATCGGGTTCATCTCGTGCAGCTCGTTCACCTTCTGCAGGATCCGCTCCTGCTCCGTCGACGTCCTCGCCACGCTCGGCTTGCCCGAGGCGACCTCCACGGCCAGCTCCACCTGGTCGGGCAGGAACTCGTGCAGCGGCGGATCGAGCAACCGCACCGTCACCGGCAGGCCGCTCATCGCTGTGAAGATGCCGACGAAGTCGGCGCGCTGCAGCGGCAGAGGATGTCGTAGGCGACCTGCTCCTGGTCGGCGGTCTCGGCGAAGATCATCTGGCGCACCGCCAGCACGCGCTCCTCGCCGAGGAACATGTGCTCGGTGCGGCACAGGCCGATCCCCTCGGCGCCGCGGTCGCGTGCGTTCGTCGACTGGTCGGGCGTGTCGGCGTTCGCGCGAACGCGCAGCGCGCGACGGTCGTCGGCGATGCGCCATCAGGCGCTCGAACGCCTTCCAGAGGCGCTCCTCGCGTGCCTCGGCGTCGCCCTGGCGCGCCTTCTCGAGCAGCGACTCGCTGCAAGCGGCAGCTCGCCCGACGAACACGTTGCCGGTGAACCCGTCGATCGTGATCACGTCGCCCTCGCGCACCGTGGTCGCCGTTCGCGCTGAACGCGCCGTCGGCCGCCGAGCTTGATCGTGTCGGCGCCGCACACGGCAGGGATGCCCTCCCCCCGGGCCACCACGGCGGCGTGCGAGTTCGTCCCTCCGGCGCTGGTCAGGATGCCCTGCGCCGCGATCATGCCGTGGTAGTCGTCGGGCGTGGTCTCCCGCCGCACGAGGATCACGCGCTCCCCTGCCTGCCCACGCGCCTGCGCGTCGTCGGCGCTGAACACGACCGCCCCGGTCGCGGCTCCGGGCGAGGCGTTGAGGCCGGTCGCGATCGGCGTCGCGTCCTCCGCGTCAACCCGCCGCTTGAACAGCTCCTCCAGCCGGTTCGCGTCGACCCGCATCAGGGCGGCGTCTTCGTCGATCAGCCCCTCTGCGAGCATGTCGTAGGCCATCACCCACTCGCCGAAAGCCGTGCGCTTGCCGACCCGAGTCTGCAGGATCCAGAGCTTGCCCTTCTCGATCGTGAACTCGATGTCGCACATGTCGGCGTAGTGGCCCTCGAGCATGTCCATCATGTGACGAAGGCTCCCGTAGGAGGTGGGGTCGAGGTCGGCGAGCCGTTCGAGAGGGAGCGTGTTGCGGATGCCGGCCACGACGTCCTCGCCTTGGGCGTTCTCGAGATAGTCGCCGTAGGGCACCTTCTCGCCGGTGCTCGGGTCGCGCGTGAACGCCACACCCGTGCCCGAGTCATCACCGCGGTTGCCGAAGACCATCGACTGCACGTTGACCGCCGTGCCGAGATCGTCACTGATCTTGTTCTGACGCCGGTAGTCGATCGCGCGTCGCCCGTTCCACGACTCGAACACGGCCTCGATCGCCAGGCGGAGCTGCTCACGCGGCTCGGTCGGGAACGGCTCACCGGTGTGCCGCTCGTAGATCTCGAGGAACCGCTGTGTCACCGCGCGCAGGTCATCGGTGTCGAGGTCGGTGTCGGATGCTCCCTCACCCTTCGACTCCTTGGCGACGTCGAGCGCCTCCTCGAACGCCTCGCCCGGGACGTCCATCACGATCTTGCCGAACATCTGGATGAACCGGCGATAGGCGTCCTGGGCGAAGCGGGTATCGTCACCCGACTGGGCCGCGAGCCCTCGAAGCGAGTCGGGGTTGAGGCCCAGGTTGAGGACCGTGTCCATCATCCCCGGCATCGAGAACTTGGCCCCCGACCGAACGCTCACCAGCAGGGGATCCGAGGGATCGCCGAGCCGCTTGCCCATCGACGACTCGAGCGTCGCGACGTGCTCGTCGACCTCGTCCATGAGGCCCTCGGGATGCCCACCCTCCGCGAGGTAGGCAAGGCAGGCCTCCGTGGACAGCGTGAACCCGTGCGGGACCGGCAGGCCCATGTTCGTCATCTCGGCGAGGTTGGCCCCCTTGCCGCCGAGGAGGTCCTTCATGTCCTTGTTGCCTTCGGAGAAATCGTAGACGTACTTGGTCATCGAGCAGCCTTTCGGACGGGGCGAAGTCGGAGCCGTCAGTCTACGACCGAGGTCAGCGCGGGAGAACGACCAACCGGTCGAGTGCCGAGCAGCGGCGAGTGCCTCCTCGCTCGGACTGGGTGATGGTTCGGCCGCGGGCTGAGCCTCGTATCCGGTCGTGGGCTCGGTGGGCTGCAGCAGCAGTTTCGAGCATCGGTGCATACACCGAGGTATACATATCGATGTGTATGTCGGTGTATCCTCGTAGGATGGGACGCATGATGCGCACGAACCTGGTGATCGACGAGGTCCTGATCCGCAGGGTGATGGAGGCCTACGGCATCTCGACCAAGCGCGAGGCCGTCGACTTCGCCCTGCGACGAACCGTCGGCGAGGACGATCCCTGGGGCGGCATGCTGGCGCTCGAAGGCAGCGGCTGGGAGGGCGACCTGGGCTCATCGCGCTCGGCTCGCGATACCGCCACGTGATCCTGCCCGACACGTCGGCCTGGGTCGAGCTGCTCCGCGGGACGGGGTCGCCGGTCCACCGCCGGCTGAGCCTGCTGCTCGATCGGCGAGCCGACATCGTGGTCACCGAGCCCGTGGTGTTCGAGCTCCTCGCTGGTGTGGGATCCGACCGCCGAGCCGCGGAGCTCCGCGCTCAGCTGCTCGGCTTCCCGCTCATCCCGCTCGCCGGTCTCGCCGGGTTCGAGGAGGCGGCAACGATCCAGCGGGCGTGCGCCGCAGCTGGCGAGCCCGTGCGGCGCTCGATCGACTGCCTGATCGCGGCCCCCGCCATCCGAGCGGACGCGACCGTGCTGCACGTCGATCGCGACTTCGACGCCATCGCCCGGCACTCGCCTCTTCGGATAGAACCGATCGCGGGCTAGGGCAGGGCGCTGGACGAATCGGTTGACCGTTCCGGTCGAATCCCCGAACACGACCACCACATCGGCGCCCGACGCCATCACCGAGCCGGGCGTCTCGACCGAATCGAGCCAGGTTCGTACCGTCCGGCCGAACTCGGCGGCGTCCTGCTCGCTGTCCCAGACGGTCGCGAGGACGACCGCCGTCCAATCTCCGTCAGACCATGCGCGGTACGTACCGCCGTCCCAGCCGGCCGCCGCGACGCTCGCGTCCTCGAAGTCGAGATGCAGCTCCAGCATCGCCCGCAGCCAGGCCTCACCGACGACCATGACGTCGAGGTCCCGCCAGCCGTGCCCGACGATCGCACCCAGGTCCGCGACGTCGACTGGCTGTGGTTGGTCGTCCGGATAACGCTCCGGGTGGATCACCTGCTCTGTGGAGGTCGGGAACTCGGCGATCGCTCCGTTGATCTCCTCACTGCCCCCGCGGGCGCTAAGAGCGCCGATGAAGGCCTGGCCGGATGTGTACGGCCATAGCTGGAGCTCGGTGATGAACGGGGGGACGTCGTCGGGGAGCCCTCCATCGTCACCCACCACGAGCGAGCCGCCGGGGAATCGCGTGATCACGGCGATCGCGAAATGCTGCGCGCTCCCCTCGACGGCCCCGAGCGCCGCGAGGAACGCCTCGTCGTCGCACCGCTCCAGGATGCGGTCGATACGGGTCAGGTCGAAGTGCTGATCGTCGATCGCGTGGGTGAGCTCGTGAGAGAGCACCGCACGCTCGAACAGGCTGTCCGTGGCATCACCGTCGCTCAGGTAGACGAGCTCTCCGTCGGTGGGGTTGTAGAAGCCCACGACCTGACCCGTCTGGAACGCCAGCAGCGACTCCCGGATGTCGTCGTCGGGCCCGATCACGCCGATCGTGCGCCACGCCTGGGTCCGGCGCCGATAGAAGTCCTCCGGGTAGGTGGCCTCGAAGGCCCGGGAGAGCTTGCGATCCATCGCCGCGTCGTCGATCGGGTCGGCGGCCACGGGCTCGCGGAATGCGAGCTCGCGCACGCTCTCGACCTGATCCACGAGCTCGGCGATATCGGGCGGCGTCTCCCCCGCCTGCTTCGGTGGTCCGCCGAAGGTCTCCGGCGGCACACACAGGCGCTGCATGGCCTGGGCGGCGCTCGACGTGGCTGCGGGCGCCGAGGAGTCCGATGGGCTGGGGAGGTCGACGAGCGACGGCGAAACAGATCCTCCTTCGGATGATGTGCAGGCGGCCACGAGGACGCAGGCGCCAAGCACGCCGGTGAGGGCAGCGCGCCGACTCACCGAGTCCTCGGGAGCACCACGCTGAGGATCGCGAGCACGATGGCCACGCCCGAGAGCGCGATCGACACGACGAGCGGCGTGGTCGACTCGAGGAAGCTGCGACCCGCCACCGCGATCGCGAGCCCCGCGGCAAGCATCAGCGTGAACGCGATCGCGTACAGGCTCACCCAGCCGCGACGGCGATCGGTCACAGCCGATCCCGCAGGTACGCGATCAGGTTCTCGATGGGCAGCCGTTCTTGCGCCATCGAATCGCGCTCGCGCACCGTCACCTGCGCGTCGTCCAGCGAGTCGAAGTCGACGGTGACGCAGAACGGCGTCCCCACCTCGTCCTGGCGCCGATAGCGGCGGCCGATCGCCCCCGCGTCGTCGTACTGACACATCCACTCGGGCTTGACCAGGTCGAACACGCGCTGCGCCTCGGGCACCAAGCGCTCGTTCCGCGACAGCGGCAGCACCGCCGCCTTCACGGGTGCCAGGTCGTGATGCAGCCTGAGCACCGTGCGCTTCTCCACGCCACCCTTGGCGGTGGGCGCCTCCTCCTGCGCGTAGGCGTCGAGGAGGAACACCAAGAGCGCGCGATCGACGCCGACCGCGGGCTCGATCACGTAGGGCAAGAAGCGCTCCTCGGAGGCCTGGTCGAAATAGGTCAGGTCCTCGCCGCTGGCTATCTGGTGCGCCGCGAGATCGAAGTCGGTGCGGTTCGCGATGCCCTCGAGCTCTCCCCAGCCGAACGGGAACTCGTACTCGATGTCGGTGGCGGCCTTCGCGTAGTGCGCCAACTCGTCGGCGTCATGCTCGCGCAGTCGGAGCTTGTCGGGCGCTACGCCGAGGTCGAGGAACCACCGGTGGCGAGCCTCGACCCAGTAGGCGAACCACTCGTCGTCGGCACCCGGCGGCACGAAGAACTCCATCTCCATCTGCTCGAACTCGCGGGTGCGGAAGATGAAGTTGCCGGGCGTGATCTCGTTGCGGAACGACTTGCCGATCTGCGCGATCCCGAACGGGAGCTTGCGCCGCGACACCGTCTGGATGTGTGCGAAGTCCACGAACATCCCCTGGGCGGTCTCAGGGCGCAGGTAGGCCACATGTTCGTCGTCCTTGGTGGGTCCCATGTGGGTCTCGAACATCAGGTTGAACCGCTTGGGCTCCGTGAAGCGATCCTCGCCGCAGTTCGGACACGTCGCGACCCCACCCTCGCCGGGCTCCAGATGATCCTCGCGGAACCGTTGATGGCAGCTCAGGCACTCGACCAGGGAGTCGGCGAACCCGCCGACGTGGCCGCTCGCCTCCCAGACCTTGGGCGACATGATCACGGCCGCCTCCAGGCCCACGATGTCGGTCCGCAGCTGCACCATCGAGCGCCACCAGGCGTCACGGATGTTCCGTCGCAACTCGACGCCCAACGGACCGTAGTCCCACGACGAGCGCAGCCCGCCGTAGATCTCGGATGACTGGAAGGCGATCCCTCGGCGCTTGGCCAGGGAGGTGATCTCGTCCATCAGGTCGGGCACGGTGACTCCTCGTGGTCTCCCGGTCGCTGGATGCGGCCGCTGGCGTGGAACCATCGTAGCGGTGACGGGCGCCCGTTCCGGGCTCCGTCACCGAACCCACACGTCTATCGATCCAGGCCACCGACGACTAGGCTCGATCGGCATGAATGGCATCGGCACGATCATGGCGCTCGCCACGCTGCTGACACTCGCAGCCTGCGACGCCCGTCAGGTCGACTTGTCCCCTTCGCATGCAACCACGGGCCCCTCGACATCCCTCGCTCCCCAAGAACTGCTCCCTCTCATCGCGGGACCCTGCTGCGCCGGACTCCCCCTAGAGGCTGGCCTCTATGAGACGCCACCGTGGTTCACGGCAGCGTTCACCATCCAGGTCGGGTCCGGTCTCTCCGGCGTGGGCTCGGATCGAGAAGCGATGGTTCAGCTCGGGTACGGCCGAAGCACTTCCGGCAGTCTCAACCACTACGTCGCCTTCTTCGCCGTCCAGGACGCCGACGAGGTGCTGCGGCGGTTCCTCACCACGCCGAAGGCGACGATCGGAGACGTCTCACCGTGGCTGATCGGCGAACTCGATGGGTCTCGTGTCGACGGGTCGGCCGAGCTTCCCAAGCAGGATTCGCCCGACGACGAGATCGCGGAGGGAGCCATCAATGTCCCGGCGATCGATCGCCTGACCCCCGCCTTCTTCTACACGGAGAGCCCGGGAGCTTCGATCCGGCTGATATCGATCCCTCGTGACTCGGCCGACCTGATCGTCTACATCGAGGCACCCCGGCGGGACTTCGATGAGTTCGCGGCAACGATCGAAGAGATGCTCGGTTCGCTCGACTTCCTGGACCCTTAGGCCTCGAGGTGCCCCGCCCAGGATCAGGCGTCGTCGAGGGCGCCGAACCGGCGATTGCGCTTCTGGAAGTCGCGGATCGCCTCGAACAGGACCTCGCGGTCGAAGTCGGGCCACAGGACCGGCGTGAACCACAGCTCGGCGTAGGCGGCCTCCCACAGCAGGAAGTTCGAGGTCCGCTCCTCCCCGCTCGGGCGGATCAGCAGGTCGGGATCGGGCATGTCGGGGTGGTACAGGCGGCGAACGATCTCGTCCTCGTCGACCTGGCCGATCCGGAGCTTGCCGGCCTCGTGGTCGCGCATCAGCTCCTTCACGGCGTCGACGATCTCGGCGCGGCCCCCGTAGTTGAAGGCGATCGTGAGCGTCATCCCGGTGTTGTCGCGGGTGAGCTCCTCGGAATAGCGCATCTCCTTGAGGACCGAGCGCGGCACGCGCCAATCGCGCCGGCCCGACCAGCGGATCCGCACGTTCATGTCGTTGAGCTCGTCGCGCCGACGCCGCAGGAGCGAGCGGTTGAAGTCCATCAGGTAGAGGACCTCGCCGGCGGGGCGCTTCCAGTTCTCGGTGCTGAACGCGTACACGGTCAGCCAGGACACGCCGACCTCGTTCGCGCCCTTGACCGTGTCCCACAGGGCCTCCTCGCCGGCGCCGTGGCCCTCGGTGCGCGGCAGCCCGCGGGCCTTGGCCCAGCGACCGTTCCCGTCCATCACGATCGCGACGTGAGCGGGGACCCGCTCGCGGTCGATGTCGTTGATGAAGCTCGTCATCGGGCGGTCCTCACGAGCATCGGGACCGACTTCATCCGGCGCTCGAGGTGGTACTCGGCGAAGCCGTACAGCAGCGAGCGAGACTCCTTGCGCACGCGATCGTCGGGCTCGTCGAGGGTGCCGGCCACGGCCATGTCGGCCATCGCGAGCTCGATGAGGTACGCGAGCGCGGCCCGTGAGACGTGGCCGGCGCCCGACTCGGCGCAGGTCGGGCAGACGGCGCCGCCCTGTCCAGACGCGAACAGCTCGGGGTCGGTGGCGCCGCAGACGGCACACGCGCCGAGCGAGGGATGGAACCCGCTGAGCGAGAGCAGCTTCAGCATGAACGACTCGGCGACGGCGACCGGATCCTCCGGGCGGGTCTCCAGCGCGCGCAGACCCGCCAGCAGGAGCAGCACCAGCCGGACGTTCTTCTCATGCTCCTCGGCCACCTTGTCGACGGCCTCGAGCATCGTCTCGCCGGCGGCGAACAGGCCCAGGTCGTCGCGGATGGCGCGGTGCGGGGCGATGATCTCGGCCTGCGTCACCGTGTCGAGCGCGCCGCGCCCGCGGTAGAGCATGAGGTTCACGTGGGTGAAGGGCTCGAGCCGGCCGCCGAACCGGCTGGTGGTCTTGCGGATGCCCTTGGCGACGGCCCGGACCTTGCCCGAGCCCTGCGTCATGATGGTCACGATCTTGTCGGCTTCGCCGAGCTTGTGCGAACGCAGGACGATGCCCTGCTCCTTGTACGGCGGCATGGACCGAATCGTACCCACCGGGATGTGTCGGGAGCCCCAGGCGCCTTGTGTTGTTTCCGTTACGACGCGGCGAGGGTTCGGGCCGAGCTAGGCGCCGATCGGGTGCCAGACCGTCTTGAACTCCAGCAGCGCCGTGATCTCGTACGGGCTCTGTGCCGCGTCGTCGAAGGGGTCGCCGCCGGGACCACGGTGCACCCGCTTGACGTTCTCGGCCGACAGGGTCTCGACCTCGGCCACGAGCCCGTCGGGCACACCGGTGACGTCGATCGCGTTCACGTCCATGTGGCCGGCGAGCCAGGGCACGAGCTCGGCGATGCGCCCCGTGAGGATGTTCACAACCCCGCCGGGGACGTCGCTCGTCGCCAGCACCTCCCCGAGGGAAACGGCGGGCAGCGGCGTGGCCTCGCTGGCGATCACGACGGAGGTGTTGCCGCCGACGATCGCGGGCGCGAGCCGCGACACGAGCCCCAGGAGCGCCTGGTCGCCGGATGGCACGACGCCGACGACGCCGGTGGGCTCGGGCACCGTGAAGTTGTAGTAGGGGCCGGCAACGGGGTTCGTCCCCCCCGCCACCTGCGCGATCTTGTCCGCCCACCCCGCGTACCAGACCCACCGGTCGATCGCGGCGCTGACGCCGCGCGCCGGGTCGGTCGCACCCGCATCGGCGAGTTCGGCCTCGAACTGGGCGCGGCGGCCCTCCATCATCTCCGCTACGCGGTAGAGGATCTGCCCTCGCAGGTACGCGGTGGCTCCCGACCACTTCGGGAACGCCGCCCGCGCCGCGACCACGGCGTCGCGCAGGTCCTTGCGCGAGGCCTGCGCGACGTTGGCCAACAGTCGTCCGTCGTGGGCGAGCGCCTCGTAGGTGCGGCCGCTCTCACTCCGGGGGAACGCCCCTCCCACGAAGAGTTTGGCCGTCCGCTGCACGGGCACACGGTCGCTCATCGGCGGCCCCCGTCGAAGATCAGGTAGGGCTCGAGTCCGTGCAGGCCGCCCTCGCGCCCGAAGCCGCTCTCCTTGTAGCCGCCGAACGGCGAGGTCGGGTCGAACCGATTGAAGGTGTTGGCCCACACCACCCCGGCGCGCATCCGGTCGGCCATCCAGAGGATCCGCGAGCCCTTCTCGGTCCAGACGCCGGCCGACAGACCGTACGGAGTGTTGTTCGCCTTCTCGACGGCCTCCTCGGGCGTGCGGAAGGTCAGGATCGACAGGACGGGGCCGAAGATCTCTTCACGGGCGATCCGGTGTGACTGCGACACGCCGGTGAACAGCGTGGGGCGGAACCAGAAGCCTCGCTCGGGGAGCAGGCACTCGGGCTGGTACATCTCGGCCCCCTCGGATACGCCGGACTCGACGAGCTCGGTGATCTTCGTGAGCTGGGCCCGCGAGTTGATCGCCCCGATATCGGTGTTCTTGTCGAGCGGGTCTCCCACGCGCAGGGTCTGTAGGCGCTCCTTCAGCTTGCCCAGCAAGGCGTCGAACACGGGCTCCTGCACGAGCAGCCGCGAGCCAGCGCAGCACACGTGCCCCTGGTTGAAGAAGATGCCGTTGATCACGCCCTCGACCGCCTGGTCGATCGGTGCGTCGTCGAACACGATGTTGGCTGCCTTGCCGCCGAGCTCGAGGGTCAGGCGTTTGCCGCTCCCGGCGGTGGCCCGTCGGATCGCCTTGCCCACATCCGTCGAACCGGTGAAGGCGATCTTGTCGACGTCGGAATCGACGAGCGACGCGCCTGTCGCTCCCGCGCCCGTGACGATGTTGACCACGCCCGGGGGGATCTTGGCCTGCTGGATCACGTCGGCCAGCAGGAGCGCCGTGAGCGGCGTCGTCTCGGCGGGCTTCAGCACGGCCGTGTTCCCGGCCGCTAAGGCGGGCGCGAGCTTCCAGGCCGCCATCAGCATCGGGAAGTTCCACGGGATGATCTGACCCGCCACCCCGAGGGGGCGCGGCGATCGGCCCGGGTACGCGTACTCGAGCTTGTCGGCCCACCCCGCGTAGTAGAAGAAATGGGCGGCGGCCAGCGGGAGATCGACGTCGCGGGACTCGCGGATCGGCTTGCCGCCGTTCATCGACTCCAGCACCGCGAACTCACGAGCGCGCTCCTGGAGCTGCCGTGCGATCCGGTAGATGTACTTGGCGCGCTCGGCGCCCGAAAGCGCCTGCCATCCGGCCGAGGCCTCGCGGGCGACATCGACGGCGATCGCAACGTCCTCGGGGCCGGCCTCCGCGACCTCGGCGAGCGTGGCCTCGGTGGCCGGGTCGATCGTCTCGAACCAGCGACCGCTCTTGGGTTCGACGAACTCGCCCCCGATGAACAGCCCGTAGCGGTCCTCGATCGTGACGATGTCGGTCGACTCGGGCGCGGTCGCGTACTCCCAGGGGGCCGCGGGCGTCTCGATCGCGTCGGTCATCGGTCTCCTCAGTCGATCGTGAAGTAGTCGGGGCCCGCATAGCGGCCCGTCTCGAGCTTGTCCAGCTGCATCAGGATGTCGTTGAGCAGCGAGGACGCCCCGATCCTGAACCGATCCGGCGTGAGCCAGTTCGCCCCCAAGGTCTCGTAGAGCACGACGAGGTACTGGATCGACTGCTTGGCCTTGCGGACGCCGCCGGCTACCTTGATGCCGACCTCACGCCCCGTTTGCGCGCGGAAGTCGCGCGCCGCCTCCATCATGCAGAGCGCGGTGGGCAGCGTCGCACTGATACCGATCTTGCCGGTGGACGTCTTGATGAAGTCGGCGCCGGCCGCCATCGCGAGCATGCTCGCCTGACGCACGCGGTCGTAGGAGCCGAGCTCCCCCGTCTCGAGGATCACCTTCAGGTGAGTCGACCCGGCGGCCTCGCGGGCGGCCACCAGCTCCTCGAACGCCTCGGTGTAGCGTCCGCCCAGGAACAGCGAGCGATTCAGGACGATGTCGATCTCGTCGGCGCCCGATGCCGCCACCTCACGGATCTCGACGAGCCGGGCATCCAGCGGTCCCAGCCCGCTGGGGAAGCCCCCCGCCACGCTCGCCACGGCGACGCCGGTCCCGCGGAGCTGGGCGGCCGCGACGGGCACGAGCTGAGGGTAGAGGCATACGGCGGCGACCGGGGGCACCTTTGGGTTCGTCGGGTCGGGCCGGACGGCCTTGGCGCACATCGCCACGATCTTGCCGACCGTGTCGGTCCCCTCGAGGGTCGTCAGGTCCATGCATCTGATCGCAAGCTCGAGCGCCCAGCGCTTGGACTCCCGCTTGATCGAGCGGGTCGCGAGGGCGGCGGCTCGTGACTCGAGCCCGACGGCGTCGACCGCCGTGGTCCGGGCCACCATCCGCGATGCCTCCGACGGCGTGGCGACCGGCGTGGCGTGGGCGGTGCGCTCGATCTCGGCGGCCTGGGACAGTGTTCGCTCCTGGGGACTCGAGGACCCGACCATCGTAACGGACCCCCCACGACCCGGCGCCCCGATAGACTGCGCCGGCCACCATGAGGATCACGACCCTCCGCGCGATCGTCGCCGTCGCCGCCCTCGGCCTGCTCGACTCGGCGTGCTCGGGAGACTCCTCGCCGACCTGCGAGCAGCCCGTCGAGGCGACCCGCGTCGAGATGGGCGATTTCTACTACGAGCCGACGTGCGTAGCCGTCGAGACCGCCGCCACGCTCACGGTCGAGAACCCGGGTGCCGTGCCGCACACGTTCACGGTGGCCGACACCTCCGCGAACCTCGACCTTGCCGCCGGCGAGTCGGGCGAACTCGATCTCACCGGCGTCGCTCCCGGCCTATACCGCGTGTTCTGCACCTACCACTCCGACATGGAGTCGGCGCTCAAGATCGGTTAGCGACCCGATTGACCGTGTGGCGCAACGTTCGTACGATTCGCACGTGACCGGCATCGCACTCGACGGCGTGACCAAGACCTTCGACGACGGCACGGTGGCCGTGTCCGGCCTCGATCTCGACATCGCGGACGGCGAGTTCATGGTGCTCGTGGGTCCATCGGGCTGCGGCAAGACCACCGGTCTGCGGATGGTGGCCGGCCTCGAGGGCATCACGTCGGGCATCGTGCGGATCGGCGACGAGGTCGTGAACGACCTTCCGCCCAAGGACCGGGACGTCGCGATGGTGTTTCAGAACTACGCCCTGTATCCCCACATGTCGGTCTACGAGAACATGGCCTTCGCTCTCAAGCTCCGCAAGCTCAGCAAGGCGGAGATCGACAAGCGGGTCCGCGATGCAGCACGGATCCTGGGGCTCACCGACTACCTCGGCCGCAAGCCGAAGGCGCTGTCGGGCGGCCAACGCCAACGAGTGGCGATGGGACGCGCGATCGTGCGTGAGCCGAAGGCCTTCCTGATGGACGAGCCGCTGTCGAACCTCGACGCGAAGCTGCGCGTCCAGATGCGGGCGGAGATCTCCAAGCTGCAGGGTGACCTCGGCGTCACGACGATCTACGTCACGCACGATCAGACCGAGGCCATGACGATGGGCGATCGAGTCGCCGTGATGCGGAGTGGCCACCTGCAACAGGTCGACGTTCCCCAGCGCCTCTACGATCGCCCGGCCAACATGTTCGTGGCCGGGTTCATCGGCTCGCCGGCGATGAACCTCGTCGAGGCGGAGCTGGCGCGCGTGAACGACCACCTCGAGGTGAGCTTCGGGCGGCACCGGCTCGAGCTCCCGCCGAGCGCACCGGATGACCGGCCTGGCCGCGAGTCGTTCGCGGGTGGTGGCGTGATCGTGGGCATGCGTCCCGAGAACGTAGGGGATGCTGCCCTCGAGACCGGGTCGACCGCCGGTCGCGAGCTGGAGGTTGACGTGACACTGCTCGAGGCGCTCGGCTCCGAGGTGCTGGCGCATTTTTCGATGGGTGTCGAGGGCGTCCGCGTCGAGGACGCCGACGTCGCCGAGCCCGTCGACGACGACGGCTCGGCGATCCTGACTCGAGAGGACGCGTTCGTCGCCCGCCTGGATCCGCGAACCGAGATCGGCGGACGGGGACCAGCGCGATTCGCGGTCGACACGGGACGGCTCTACTTCTTCGACCCTGCGAGCGAGGACGCGATCTACGACTGAGGCAGCTTGCGGGCCAGCGCCCGCGCCTGTTCGAGCGACGACTGCGCCGCCGTGCCTCCCACGCCGCTCACCGACAGGCTGCCGCAGGCCACCGCGAGCGCCAGCGAGCCGGGTGGGTCCAGCCCCCGCAGCATCCCCGCCAGGTATCCGGCGTCAAAACTGTCTCCCGCGCCGGTGGTGTCGATGGGCTCTGGGCCATCGGTCGCCTCGACATGATGCAGCGCGCCCCGCGCGAGTACGGAGCCGCCATGCGCGCCGCGCTTGACCGCCACGGCACCGGGATATGCCCAGCTCACCAGCGCCTCTTCGGTCGACCCCGTGCGCGTCAGCGCAGCCAGCTCGGCCTCGTTGGGGAGCACCAGGTCGACGAGGTCGAGGAGCCCTCGGGTGTCCCAGGCTTCCTCGGGGTCCCAGTTCGTGTCGAGCGACGTGGTCGCCCCCGCGGCCGACCACCGTCGCACGGTGTCTGGCAGGGCGGCGCGCAGCCCGTCGGACAGCAGGAACAGGCTCGCGAGGTGAACGTGTCTGGCTGGTCGATCGGGGACACCCGTGAGATCGTCCTCCGACAAGGCCGAGATCGCGCCGACCGCCGTGAGGATCGCGCGGCCGTCGGCGCGTTCCAGGATCACCGTCGCGCCCGTTGGGCGGGTGGGATCGACCCGGACCCGGGACACGTCGACGCCGGCGCCGGCGGCACGCTCCACCATGAGGCGCCCGATGTCGTCGTCGCCTACCGTTGCGCACAGCCCCGTCGACAAGCCGAGGCGGGCGGCCCCGTGGGCGGCGATGCCGCCCGAGCCACCCAGCAGCAGATCGGCGCGCTCGACTAGCTGCTCCCGCTGGCCGAACCGCGGCACGACGTCGTCGCCACGCACCACGATGTCGACGTTTAGATCGCCCACCACGAGCAGGTCCAGCTGGCCCTCCGTCATCCGACGAAGGCCGGGAGGTCGTCTCGCTCGGCCGAAACCATCTCGTCGAACATCGCCCGGATGTCGGCGGGCGCGCAGACCGCCGACGTGAGCGGGTCGAGCATCAGCGCCTGTACCGCGAGCTCGCGCTCCTGGGTGAGGATGGCGCTGACGGCAAGGTCATGGAACTCCATGTGGCGTCGATCCAGGGCCGCCAGCTGGGGCGGGAGGTCCCCGAATGGCTGCGGGTGGATGCCGTCGGCGTCGACGCGCGCCTCTACCTCCACGACGCCGCCCGCCGGAAGGTTGTCCACGAGACCCGCGTTCGAGACGTTGACGTACACGCTCGCGGGCTTACCCGTCGCCATCGCCTCGGCGATCGTGGCCGGGTACTCGTCCCCGCGCTCCATCGATGGCGACTCGATCCCTTCAAGGACACGCCGCAGGGTCGCGTCCTGCTCCTCGCGCCAGGTGGGCCAGTTGTTCGCGTAGAAGCCCGATTCGCCGAGATAGCCGCCGCGTGCGTATCGCTCGAGGTTGGCCGGCGAGGAACGGAAGTAGGGGACGTATTCGGACACGTGGCCGCTCGACTCGGTGGGGAAGCAGCCCAGCTGGTACATCAGCTCGAAGCGCACGGGATCCTGCTCCCAGATCTCGGGGATCCGCCCCCGCTCGCGCATGTGGGGATAGGCGTCCTGCCCGTCGACCGATAGCTCGGTGATCCAGGCCAGGTGATTCACCCCTGCGGCCCGGAAGGTGATCCGCCCGAGGTCGACGTCGAGGTAGGACGCCACCTGTCCCATCGTCTCGTGGACCGAGTGGCACATCCCATACACGGGCACGGTCGACGATCGCGCCGCGGCGAGCACCATCATCGACATCGGGTTGGTGTGGCTCAGGACGGTGGCGCCCGGGCACAGACGTGCCACGTCGGCCAGGATCTCCAGCCACACGGGGATCGTCCGCAGGGCCTTGAACAACCCCCCCGGGCCGATCGTGTCGCCGATGCACTGATCGACGCCGTACCGCTTGGGGATGTCGTAGTCGTGCCGCACGTTGCGCAGGCCCGCCACTTCGATCGTGTTGATCACGATGTCGCTGCCACCCAGCAGCTCGGTCCGGTCCGTGCTCGAGCGGATCGTCCATTCCCGGCCGCTGAGCCCCACGAGGTGCTCGGCGTATCGGTGCGCAAGTCCCAGCCGTTCGGCGTCGATATCGATCAGCCGAAACTCCCCCGCCTCAGGTGCGCGCACACTCAAGAAGTCGGTCACGAGCTCGGCGGCGAACTCCGTGCTCCCGGCGCCGATCAACGCGACGACGGTCATTTCGTGCCCGTCAACGTGAGGCCTCGCACGATCCAGCGCTGCGACAGCGCGAACACGATCAGCACGGGGATCACGATCAGAACGGAGGCGGCCATGACGAGGTTCAGCTGCGACGTGCGCTGGGTCGAATACCAGGTCAGGATGATCGGCAAGGTGCGCTTCTCCTGTTCGGTCAGCACGATCAGGGGCCACAGGTAGGCATTCCAGTGGAACATGAAGGTGAGCATCCCGAGCGTCGCGAGCGCTGGCCGTAGCTGCGGGATGACCACGGACCGATAGATCCGCCACTCCGAGGCACCGTCGACGCGGGCCGACCAGATCTCGTCATCGGGTATCGACAGGATGAACTGGCGCATCAAGAAGATCGCGAACGCGTCGATCATCGACGGCAGGATCAACCCCCAAAGGTTGTTGAGCAGCCCGATCTGCACGAGGATCAGGTAGCCGGGGATCATGATCACCTGCGCAGGGATCATCATCGTGCCGACGATGAACCAGAACAGCGCCTGACGTCCTCGGAACCGGTACTTGGCGAAGATGTAGCCGAGGAGCGACCCAGTGAACAGGGTCGTGATCACGTTGGCCACCGCGATGAACATCGAGTTCCGATAGAAGAGCGACAACGGGAGGTCCGGGTCGTTCAGGATCGTCTGGTAGTTCTCGAGCGTTGGGCTCTGGGGCCAGAACGTCGGCGGCACCTGGCGGATCTCGGCGGCCGGCTTGAACGACGACATGATCATCCAGATGAAGGGCATCGCGGCGATGATCCCCAAGATCGTCAGCACCACGTAGAGCAGCACGCGCCCGGACCTGGGGCGGCGCGGGCGCGGACGATCGACGGTGGTGCTGGCCGCCTCGGATCGCTCCAGGATCACCGCCATCAGTACTCCCAGTTCGCCCGCAGGAAGCGGCTCTGGACGAGCGAGATCGTGAACACGAGCAGGAAGAGGACCACGGACACAGCCGCGGCCCAGCCCATGCGTTGGAAGCGGAACGCGCTGTCGTAGATGTCGAGCGAGAGGGCGCGGGTCTGTCCGTCGGGACCTCCGGCGGTCATCACGTAGAACAGGTCGAAGACCTGGAAGGCCGAGATCATCGTCAACACGGAGGCCAGCAGGATCGTCGGCTTGAGCAGCGGCAGCGTGATGTAGCGGAAGGTCTGCCAGGACGAGGCCCCGTCCACGAGCGCGGCGTCCTTGACCGAGTCAGGGATGGCCTGAAGGGCCGCGATGAAGATCACGAGGTTGTAGCCGATGTCCTGCCACAGGTAGGCGACGATGATCGCGATCAAGGCGATCGGGAGTCCGGCGACGACCAGGTCGGGGTCGCTCGTCCATCCGATCACAGTCACCTTCCCTGTGATCTTGCCGATCAACCCGTTGATCAGACCCCGCTGAGGATGCAGGACGAAGCCCCAGATGATGGCGACGCCAACGGCCGAGGTCAGCACTGGCAGGAAAAACACCGTCCGGTAGGCGATCCTCATCCTCCGGCCTGCCGACTCGATCATGGCGGCCAGCGGCAGCGTGATGATCAGGTTCAGGGGCACCACGACGAAGGCGAACACGAGGGTGACCTTGACCGCCGTGTGGAACTGACGGACCTCGAGCGGGGCGTCGGGGGCGAAGTCGAGCATCGCCTTGAAGTGCTGGAGCCCGACGAACGGGTTGTCCAGCCCGAGCCCGAGGAACGGGCTCCCGGTCCGTCGGGGACTGAACTCGAAGAACGACAGCAGCAGGGCCCAGACGATAGGGAGCATCAGGAAGATCCCCATGTAGATGATCGCGGGGCTCAACACGACTGCGACGAACCGTCGCTGGGCGCTCTCTCGTCCTCCGAGGAATCTGCGGGGTGGCCGCCGCTCTATCGTGCCGCTCGCCATCTCGTCCGATCCGGCGCGGATGCCGGGGGCCAGTGCCCCCAGCGCCGCCCCTTTCGCCTAGCCGAACGTGTCGTTCGCCTCGGCCTCCATCGCGCTCAGTGCGTCCTGGATGCTCTCCCCGCCCTGGAGCGCCCTGAGCAGGTGCGGATAGGCGATGTCGTACCACAGAAGGTCTCGGTCGGGCAGAGACCCCACGTAGTGGCCGCTGTCGAGCAACGGGAACCACGCCTCGAAGTGCGGGTACGCGGCGACCAGCTCGGCCTGAACCGCTCCCTCGGCGTTCTCCTTCAGTGCCGGCAACGTGCCCGTCGCGGCGTTCCACGCTGCGGCGTTAGCCGCATCCTGGGTGACGTAACTCACCCAGTCCCAGGCGGCCGCCTGGGCGGGGCTGCTGGCCGCGACCGTCAGGCCCCAGCCGGAGTCTGCGACGAAGTCCGCCGAGCCCTGCAACGTCGGCAGTGCCACGTAGACCGTCTCGCCCGCGACCTCGGGAAAGTCCTCCGCGTACTCCGGAACGACCCAGGGGCCCACGAGGCCCATCGAGCACGCCTCCTCGAAGTAGCAGTCGCCCACCCAGTTCACCTCGTCGTTGTATGTCTCGGGGTCGACCACGCCGGCGTCGACGAGGGACTGCATCTGCGTGAGCGCGGCCTCCCCCTCCGGCGTGTTGATCGTGAACGCGGTGCCGTCCTCGCTCAGGAACCGCCCGCCCCCCTGCAGGATCAGCGAGAAGAAGGTGTACGGGAGGGCGTCGGCCGACGTGAAGTTGTAGCCTGCGCGCGTGATAGCTCCGTCCTGCGTCTGGGTCATGGCGACCGCGTCTTGGGTGAACTCGTCCCAGGTCGCCCATCCCGCGGTGGTATCGACCCCGGCGTCGGCCGCGATCGCGGTGTTCACGAGGGTGGCCCCGTACTCGATGTTGAACTCCTGCGGGAACCCGTAGAGCTGGTTATCGCAGGTGTAGCCTCCGATCGGCGCCTCGAAGAACTCCGCTTGGGCGTCTTCGAGCGAGGACACGTCGGCCGGCACCGGCGCCAGATTGGGTGCGTAGCTGCAGGTCCAGGTGCCGAACATCTGCAGGATGTCGGCCTCGGTGCCGGCGGGCAGGGACGTTTGCAGGGTCTGGATGTAGGAGTCGTAGTCGAACGTCTCGAACTCGAACGTGACCTCGGGATGCTCCTCGGAGTAGGACGCAGCGAGATCCTTGAGCGCCTGATTGAACGATTTGTTCTGATGCGTCCACACGCGTAGGGTCACCGGCTCACCGCCGCTTCCGCCGGTGGCGGCCGGCGTCGACTCCTCGGTACCGAAGGTGCACGCTGCGGCAACGAGCGAGACGGTCGCCGCCATCGCGAGCCACCTCGCCGTCGTCCTACCGGTGTGCGTCATGGGGCCTGTCTCCTTTCGACGTCGCGGCTCGCGCGACTGGTTCGCTACGAACGGCGTGGTTGCCCTGGCTTTCGGGACTCACGACAACACCACCGATCGGGTCAGATTGCGGGGTCGGTCGGGGTCGAAACCGCGCGCCAGGGCGAGCGCGACCACGGCGCGATGGATCCGCACGAGCTCTACCATCGGATCAGCCTCGGCCACGATCAACGAGGCGCCTGTGGAACGGACATCCCTTGCGACCCCGGGGTCGGGGGAGGCCAAGATCCACACGAGCGTTCGGGGGTCGGCCAGGCTGATCGGCCCGTGCCGATACTCCATCGCCGGATAGGCCTCGGAGTCGGCCCTGGCCGCCTCTCGGATCTTGAGGGCCGCCTCCTCGGCGATCCCCACGCTCCAGCCGTGGCCCAGGAACACGAACCGATCGAAGTCACTGAGATCGTCGGGCGGTTCCGCCAGGGCGCGACGGGCCGCCTCGATCGTCGTCGAAAGATCGTGTCCGAGGTGGGTCCGGAGCAGCGCGAGCGCTGACGTCGCGAACCTCGTCTGCACGACCGAGCTCTCGTCTGCGAAGTCGAGGATGACAGCCTGGTTGGCCACCTTCGCCACGAGCGAACCTGCGACGGCGCTGACAGCCACCGTCGGCGTGTCGGCGAACCGCTGGAGGAGTCGGATGACCTCTGTCGTCGTCCCGCTCCGACTGATGGCCACGATCCGGTCATAGCTCCGGGTGCTCGGGAACTCAGAAGCAGGGAAGGCGTCACTGTGACCGGCTCCCGCCGACTCTCGCATCGACGCGTACGCGCGAGCGATGAACAGGCTGGTGCCACATCCGACGACAGCGATGCGTTCGCCCGCGCGAGGAAGCGCCGACGCCGCGCCCCCGGCCTTCGAGACGGCCTGCACCCAGCAGTCGGGCTGGCTCCCAACTTCCTGCTCGGTCACGCTCATGAGGCGCACGATAGAACACGACCGAGCAGCCAGCAAATCGAAGTGCGCAGAAACGCGCACACACACGGTATGCTGCCGGCATGCGCGGAAGCGAGCGGATGTCGGCGATCCTCGAGCGACTGGCCGCCGACGGGTCGGTGGACGTCGGCTCGCTCGCCCGAGGTATGGGCGTGTCGGCGGCCACGGTACGTCGGGATCTCCAGCGTCTCGAGGCCCAGCATCTATTGTCTCGAACCCACGGAGGGGCCGTCGCCGCCGACGTCTCCTACGAGCTTCCGCTGCGATATCGAACCACCCGGCACCACGCCGAGAAGCGAAGGATCGCCGCCGAGGCAGCGACGCGGGTCCTCGATGGCATGACCGTGGGTTTCACAGGCGGCACCACCACCACCCAGGTGGCACGAGAGATCGTGGGTCGTCGCAACCTCACGGTCGTCACGAACGCCCTCAACATCGCTGCAGAGCTGGCGATCCGCGGCGACCTCAAGCTCGTCGTGACCGGCGGCACCGTGCGGCCCGAGTCCTACGAGTTGGTCGGACCCTTGGCCGAGCGGTCACTTCGACAGATGCACCTCGATCTCGCGTTCGTCGGGGCCGACGGCATCGACGTCGGGCAAGGGCTCACCACCCACCACGAGATCGAGGCGCAGACGGATCGCACGTTGATGGAGCAAGCCGACCGCGCGATCGTGGTGGCCGACGCCTCCAAGTTGGGTCACGTCGCATTCGCGTCCATCGCCTCGTTGAGCGACATCGACGAGCTGATCACGGGCGGGGCTGCCGGGGCCCCCAACGTGCGGCGGCTGACGGATGCCGGCGTCGTCATCTCGACGGTCTAGCGATCGCGACGAGAGGCCAGGATGGCGCCCCCGATCACGAGCGCCACTCCAACGATCGCGATGGCAGCCACGGTCTCATCACGGATCGCCACCCCGAGCACGATGGCCACGACCGGGATCAGGTAGGTGGCGAACGCCGCCCTCGTTCCCCCGACGCGCCCAACGAGCGTGCCCATGTACACGAACGCGAGCCCGGTCCCCAGTGCCCCGAGTGCCAGTACCGCCGCCAGCGACGTCATCTCGAGCGACGAGCCCCGGTCGACCACAGGCCGAAGGGCGCCGTCCAGATCGCGCCGAGGACGAGCATGCGCCCCACGACCGGGAGCGAGCCGTACTTCTGTTGGACCGGCACGGCGATCGGGATCGCGATGCCGTAGCAGAGGGTCGCGACGAGCAGCAGGCCGACCCCGAGCGCCTGCGACGAGCCGACGTCGGCGGTCGATAGGGCGATCATCGTCACACCCGCGGAGCCGAGGACCAGGCCGACCATCTGGCCCCTCGTGGGGAGCGAGCGCGACATCAACGAGCCCGCGAGCGCCGCCAGGATCGGGACGGCGCCGTTCAGCATCCCCGTGGCGGCCGACGATACCCATTGCTGGGCGAGCGGGAACAGGGTGAACGGGATCGCGACCCACAGGAACGAGATCGCTACGAGCCGCTGACGGTCGGCCCGATCGATCGGACGGCGCGTGCCAGGGACCAGCCAGATCACCGCGGCTCCCACCAGGATGCGCAGCCAGGTGATCAGGCCGGGGCGGAACGCCTCGAGCCCCTCGGCGATCAGGAGGAACGATGAGCCCCAGATCAGACCGACGGCCGCGAACCGCCCCCAATCGGCTGCGGTGAACGCCTCACGGTTCTGTCCGTGCGTCGTCGAGAAGACACGATCGCGCGCGGTCGTCAACTCAGAATCCGAGGCGATCCAACGCCTTGGGGTCGCGCTGCCATTCCTTGACCACCTTCACCCGCAGGTCCAGATAGACCCTGGAACCCACGAGCGGCTCGATCTGTTCCCGCGCACCGCTTCCGATCGCCTTCAACGTCGATCCGCCCTTGCCGATCAAGATCCCCTTCTGCGAGTCACGCTCGACGACGATCGACGCGTGCACCCGCGTGAGGTCGCCCTCGCGCTCCATCTCCTCGATCACGACCGCGACCGAGTGCGGGACCTCCTGTCGTGTCACGGCGAGCGCCTGTTCGCGGATCAGTTCGGCGATGCGGGTCTCCAGCGGCTGGTCGGTCACCTCGTCGAGCGGGTAGAGCGCCGGGCCCTCGGGCATGCGAGCCACGATGAGCTCACGCAGCGTTTCGGTGCCCGAGCCGACGGTCGCCGACAACGGCACGATCTCCACGTAGTCGCCGAGCTCCTGGGCGGCGAGGAGCTGCGGCACCATCTTGGCGTGCGCCACCGCATCGGCCTTGTTCACCACGCAGAACGCCGGGGCGCCTGCGGTGCGTACGTGCCGCTCGTAGACGAAGCGATCGCCCGTGCCGACCCCGGCCGCCGCATCCACCACGTGCAGGACGAGATCAACCCCGTCGACGGCGTCGCCCACGAGCGCGTTCAGGCGCGTGCCGAGGAGGGTCCTCGGCTTGTGGAAGCCGGGCGTGTCCGTGAACACGATCTGCAACGCGTCCGTCGTCCAGATCGCTCGGATGTCGGCTCGGGTCGTCTGGGGCTTGTCCGAGACGATCGCGATCTTCTCCCCCACCAATGCGTTCACGAGGGTCGACTTGCCGACGTTGGGCCGCCCCACGACGGCGACGATCCCGGAGCGAAACGTCACGGGTCGAGATCGCGGGGCCCGAACGCCGAGGGCAGCAGCCCGTCGAGCGTCCACCGCTCGCGCCTCGACCCGTCGGCCGACTCCGAGACGACCGTCATCGACGGCCCGAACTCGTTCAGCACCTGGCGGCACCCACCGCACGGCGGCGTGGGCGAATCGGCATCCGTGACAACGGCCACGGCCTCGAAGGAGGTCACCCCCGCGGCGACCGCCGCGGCGGCCGCGTTGCGCTCGGCGCACACCGACAGCGGGTAGCTCGCGTTCTCTACGTTGACGGCGGTGAACACGCGTCCCCCGGCCAGCAGGGCCGCTCCGACGTGGAATCCGCTGTAGGGGACGTAGGCGCGGGCGCGGATCTCTCGGGCCGCCGCGACCAGCTCGTCCATCCGGTCGGTCATTCCACGACCTCGGCCGGCTCGGGGGGCTCGGACGACGACGACTCGGCCCGCGTGATCATGACCGAGGCGATCCGGCGCCCCTGGATCTCCTCGGCCCGGAACGTGAGCCCCTCGAAGGTCACCTCTTCGCCCTCGTCCGGGATCCTCCCGAACAGGTCGAGCACCAGCCCGGCGATCGTGTCCCACTCCTCGTCGGGGAGTTCTGCCTCCAACACGTCGTTCACGTCGTCGATCGACGCCTTGCCGTTGACGCGGTAGACCCCCGCGGACACGGGCTCGATCTCGAGCTCCTCCAGGTCGTACTCGTCGGTGATCTCACCCACGAGTTCCTCGAGCAGATCCTCGAGCGACACGAGTCCGGTGACCGACCCGTACTCGTCGGTGACCAAGGCGAGGTGGAACTTGCCCTGCTGCATCTCGCGCAGGAGGATGCCGACCTTCTTGGACTCCGGGACGTAGCGCGCATCGCGGACCAGCTCGCTCAGCGGGAGGTCCTGCTTTCCCTGATGCAGCGCCTTGAGGACGTCCTTGGCGAAGATGATGCCGATCACCTGATCGAGGTCCTCGTCGGCGTCGTACACGGGGATGCGCGAGGTGCCATGGGTGAGCACGAGGGCCTGGACGTCGCGGAGCGACCGGTCGTCCTCGATCGCGATGATGTCGGGACGGGGCACCATGACCTCGCGAACGATCGTGTCGCCGAACTCGAAGATGGAGTGGATCAGCTCCTTCTCTTCCTGATCGATCGACCCCTCCTCCGAACCGACCTCGGCCATCGACCGGATGTCGCCCTCCGACACGAACGGGCCCGCCTTGATGCCCTTGCCCGGGAGCATGACGTTGGCGAGCCCGATCAGGCCCCGCGTGGGCCAAGCCAGGATGCGGCCGAGCCAGTAGACGACGGGGGCCAGTGCGAGCGCGACGCGGTCGGAGTGCTGGATCGCGAAGGTCTTCGCCATCGCCTCGACGATCACGAAGTACAGGAGGGTGAACACGAGCGAAGCGATGGTGACCCAGCCGCTTCCCCACGTCGCCTCGGCGAGCAGGGCCACCATGATGGCCGAGCCGTTCTGGACGATCATCACCGACAGGTAGATCGAATTGAGGAATCGCGGGGGATCGCTCTCCAGGCGAACGAGCTGCGCGGCGTTGCGCCGCCCCTCCTCCTCGAGGGCGAGCGCACGCACTCGGGTCATCCGCGTGATCGAGGCCTCGGCCGCGGCGAGGACCGTGCCCAGGGCCACGAGGAGCACCGCCAACGCCCAGAGCCAGTTCACGGCGAGCTCACGCCGCTGTAGCGAGTCTGCCGTGCCCACATCTCGGCTCGCTCGTCCGCCGCCTCGTGGTCGTACCCCAGCAGGTGCAAGATCCCGTGAACCATCAGGAGCCGCAGCTCCCCCTCCGGATCGTCGGGACGGTTGGCCGCCGCCACCGACGGCGCGATCACGACGTCGCCGAGCATGCGCCGACCGCCCTCCTCGACATCCCCGGGATCCATCGGAAATGACAACACGTCGGTGGGGCCGGACTCGTCCATATACCGCTCGTGGAGCTCTTCGATCTCTCTGTCCCCGACGAACGACACCGACAGCTCCACGCCGCCCTGGCCTTCCGCGAGCAACGTGCTGACGGCAAGCTCGGTCAAGGATCGGGTCTCCACGGGCGTCGCCTGGCGGTCAGACACCAGGACCACGGGTTGCTCGCCGTCGTCGCTCATCGCCGCGCTATCCATCGGCCTGCAGCGTGGGTTGGGTGAAGCGACCGTACGCCTCGACGATGTCCTGGACGATACGGTGACGCACGACGTCGCGCCCTCCGAGATGGCAGAACGAGATGCCGTCGATGCCCTCGAGGATCTCTTCGACCACCGACAGGCCCGAGCGCTGGCCGCCCGGCAGGTCGACCTGGGTCGAGTCGCCGTTGATGACGGCCTTGGAGCCGAACCCCAGCCGGGTGAGGAACATCTTCATCTGCTCGGGGGTCGTGTTCTGGGCCTCGTCGAGGATGATGAACGCGTCGTTCAGGGTGCGTCCGCGCATGTAGGCGAGCGGTGCCACCTCGACCGTGCCGCGCTCCATGAGGCGTGGGAGGGTCTCGGCGCCGGTCATCTCGAACAAGGCGTCGTACAGCGGCCGCATGTAGGGATCGATCTTCTCGTACAGGGTGCCCGGCAGGTAGCCGAGGCGCTCGCCGGCCTCGACGGCAGGCCGCGTGAGGATCAGCCGGGTCACCTGGTGCTCCTGCAGGGCCCGCACCGCCGTCGCGACCGCGAGGTACGTCTTGCCGGTCCCCGCGGGCCCGATCGCGAACGTCACCGTCGAGGAGCGGATCGCATCCACGTAGCGCTTCTGCCCCGCAGTCTTGGGAGCTATGCCCTTGCCGCGCGCGGTGAGCAACTTGTCGCCCAGGATCTCTGAGGGGCGCAGCGCCGAACCATCGTCCGCGACGTCGTCTCCTTTGACCAGGGCGATCGCCTGGCCGACCGAGGCATCGGTCAGCTCATGCCCCTTGTCGAGCAGTTCGAGCAGCTCCTCGAAGATCCGTGCGGCGAGCTCGGCCTCGGCCTCGGAGCCCGTGATCGTGATCTCGTTGCCGCGCACCAAGATGCCGCAGTCGAAGGCCGATTCGATCAGCTTCAGGAAGGCGTCACGCTGGCCGAGGAGGGCCACCATCGACTGGTCACCTGGAACGAGGATCTTCACCTGGTTGGTGGCTCCTGCCACGTGTCTGTCGATCTCGGGGCCGGGCCCCGTTCCCTCCTGGTCGTCGGCTGCGAGCCGCCACCGGCGGCTCGGACCCACATGTTAGCCCCTGCTAGCCGGGTGGCCACTCCATGGCCCGCCCGCCGAGCAGGTGGAAATGCAGGTGGAACACGCTCTGACCCGCGTCGGGGCCCACGTTGGTGACGAGTCGCCAGCCGGACTCGTCGATCCCCTCGGTACGCGCGAGGTGCGAGGCGGCCTGCATCACGTCGGCGAGCATGTCGGCGTGCTCGTCGCCGACGTCGGCGACCGAGTCGATGTGCTCCTTCGGGATCAACAGGATGTGAGTGGGCGCCTTCGGATCGAGATCGCGGAAGGCGACCACGCGATCGGACTCCCGCAGGATGTCCGCGGGGATCTCACGGCCCGCGATACGGCAGAAGATGCAGCTCGTCTCCTCCATGGTTCCTCCCGCGAGCGAGCCTACCCGAGTCGGGAGGGGGTTCCCTACGCCGAACGGGCGAGGACCAGTTCACCCGCGCGGATCCGTGACGAGATCTCGGAGGCGGGCACGGGGCGGCTGAAGTAGAAGCCCTGCCCCAGCTCACATCCCCGCTCGGCGAGGAATCGCCACTCGCTCTCGGTCTCGATGCCCTCGGCCAGTGTGGTCATCCCCAGGCCACGACCGAGCTGGATGAACGCTCCCACGATCTCGGCCGCCTCCGGATCCCGGTCGACCTGGCTCACGAACGAGCGATCGATCTTCAACACGTCGATGGGGAGCGAACGCAGCCTGGATAGCGACGAGTACCCCGTTCCGAAGTCGTCCAGAGCCAGGCGCAGGCCGCGGGAGTGCAGGTCCCACAGCACGTCCTTGGCCCGCTCGGGATCGCGCATCGCCGAGGATTCGGTGATCTCGATCGTGACGCTGCGCGGATCCATGTGCTCGACCTCCAACCGCGAGAGGATCCGCTCGGCGAGATCCGCCTGGCGGAACTGACGCGGCGACAGGTTGAAGCCCATCTCGAGGGCGAGCCCGTCGGCGCGCCACTCGGCGTCCTGGCGGACCAGCTCCTCGACGACCCAGTCCCCCATCGTCTCGATGAGCCCCAGCTCCTCGGCCAGCGGGATGAACTCGTTCGGCGGGATCAGCTCGCCGTCGGTGGTGCGCCAGCGAAGGAGGGCCTCCACGCCCTTGATGTTGCCGTTCGCCAGCTCGACGATGGGCTGATAGTGCAGCTCCCATTCTTCGCGCTCGACGGCGCGCCGGAGCCTCGTCACGAAGGCGAGCTTCGTGGCCGAGTCGACGGCGCCGACCCCAGAAGCCGCGAACCCGCCGGGCCCGGCGGCCTTGCTCTGCACCATCGCCGACTCGGCGTGCGCCAGCAGGGACTGCGCGTCGTCGGCGCTGTCGGGGAACACGCTGATGCCGACGCTGGCCGACATGAAGATCTCGGTCCCGTCGATCTGGAACGGGGAGGACAACAGCTCGCGCACCCGCCCGGCCACCGACTCCGCGTACAGGAGCCCGGCCTGCATCTCACCCAGCTCGGCGCGTTCCAGGTCGGCGAGCAGGATCAGGAACTCGTCGGCGCCGCGGCGCACGAGCGTATCGGTCTCCCGGATCGCGTTGTCCAGCCGCTCGGCCACCAGCCGCAGCAGCATGTCGCCGCCCCTGGTGCCCAGAGAATCGTTCGCGAGCTTGAAGTCGTCCAGGTCGATGAACAGCGCGGCGGCCGACAGGTCGCCGCGCTGTGCGCGAGCGATCGCAAGCTCGGCCAGTTGCAGGAACATCTCCTGGTTGGGAAGGCCCGTGAGGGCGTCGTGGTAGGCCACGTACTCGAGCTGTTCCTCGGCCAGCTTGGCCGCGGTGATGTCCTGGATGAACCCCTGGGACCTCGCGACGCCGTTCGCGTCGCGCAGGATGAGAGCCTCGTCGTGCACCCATACGATCCGACCGTCCTTGGCGATCAGTCGGTAGTCCATCTCGAACGGCTCCTCGGTCCGGTTGTGGTGGGCGACTGCGTCGAGGGCGGCCTGGCGGTCGTCGGGGTGGAGCAGGTTGGGCCACAGCTCGTCGTCCGACATCCACTCGTACGGCGCGTAGCCGGTCAGCACCTCGATCTGGGGGCTGATATAGCTCGTCGAGGCGGTATCGTCGATGCCGTCGATGTAGATGACCGCCGGGATCTGCTCCACCAGATGCCGGTAGCGCTCCTCGGCGTCGAAGATCGCCCGGTCGGAGCGGATGCGACCCAGGGCCGCGCCCACGGTGGCGGCCGTAACCCGCAGTCCTGCGATCTCCGAGGGCTCCCACGTGCGTTCGTGCCGGCACTCGTCGAGACCGAGGAAGCCCCACCACTCGCCTGCCGCAACGATCGGCACGAGCGTCACCGCGCGCACCCCCCGCTGGTCCAGGTAGTCGCGCTCCTCGCCCTTGACGTCGCCCCGCCGACGCTGGAGGGCCCGCCCGGCCTCGAGGTCATCCCGCCAACGCCCGAGGGCCCCATCGTAGGGACGGTTCACGTTGTGGGCCTCATAGAGCGAGGACTCGATCCCCGAGGCACACCACTCGCCCTTGATCGAGGCGACGAGGTCGCCGTCCGTCTCCCGGTTCTCGAACAGGTACACACGGCTCGCGTCGGCGGCGCGTCCGAGCCGGGCCAGCAGCTCGTTGAGCCCGTCGCGGAAGTCATCGGGACGATGCAGTCGCTCAGCCGCGAAGGCCGCGGCGGACAGCACGTCCCGCTGGGTCACGAGCGCCCGGCCCTGGCGGCGCAGGATGCCGCCCCGCACCGTCACGATGATCACCAGGAGGGCCGACGCGGACATCGTCACGACCAGTGCAGCGTCGAGGACGGGCAGGGCCCCCATCGTCTCCGAGACGCCGAGCCCATAGACCAGCGCGATGAAGCTGGCGAGCGCGCCGACGACAGCCACCGACGTGGCCAGCCCGTTGAGGAGGCGTGAGGAACCCTGGTCCTTCATATCTAGGTAGCTATCGGGCGCCGTAGCTGAGGGCTGTAGCTACGGGTGAGGGTCAGAACTGGGGGCGACGTAGGCTGCCGCGCACCGCATCAGTGGGTGATGCCTCTCCGCGCAGGGAGGCAAACCGCTCGAGCAGCTGGCGCTCCTCCCTGGAGAGCTTCGGAGGAGTCACCACATGCAGCGTCACGAAGAGGTCACCCCGACCTCGGCGGTTGAGGTTCGGCACGCCCTTGCCTTTGACCCGCAGCACCGTGCCGGACTCCGTTCCCGGTTGGACCGTGATGCGCTCAACGTCGTCGAGTCCCTCGACGTCGACCTGGGCGCCGAGCGCCGCTTGGGTGATCGAGATGTCGAGGACGGTGAACAGATCGTGCTCGCGGCGCTCCAGTTCGGGTGAGGGCTCGACCGAGATCTGCGCGTACAGGTCGCCCGACGGGCCGCCGTTGACCCCAGCGTGCCCCTGGCTCGGGATCCGCAGTTCCATGCCGTCGTCGACCCCGGCCGGGATATCCACCGCGACCGTGCCGGGCTCCCGCCGGCGACCCTCCCCGAAGCACGACTCGCACTTGTCGGGGATCTCCATCCCGCCGCCACGGCAGGTCGAGCACGGGGCCGCCGTCATCACGGTGCCGAAGATCGTCCGCCGGACCGCCTGGACCTGTCCTGCCCCCCCGCACCCACGACATGCGATCGGGGCCGTGCCCGGGGCCGCCCCGTTCCCTCCGCACGTGTCGCACCCCGTGAGGCGGTCGATCGTCAGGTCCCTGCGGACCCCGAAGGCAGCTTCCTTGAACGAGAGGGTCACTCGAACCCCAAGGTCCTCGCCGTGCTGCGAACGCGACCTCGAGGAACGACCGGGGCGGCTCGGGGCTGTGAACCCGCCGCCGAAGAACATGTCGAAGATGTCCTGGATGTCGGTGAAACCGCCCTGAGGGCCGCCCGATGTCCCGAAGGCGTCGTATCGCTGTCGCTTCTCCGGGTCGCTCAGGATCTCGTATGCGCCGGCGATCTCCTTGAATCGCTCCTCGGCGGCCGGGTCGCCGTTGACGTCGGGATGGTGCTCGCGAGCCAGCCTGCGGTAGGCGGCCTTGATGTCCTGAGTACTGGCGTCGCGCGTCACGCCGAGCACGTCGTACAGGTCGCGGACCGTCGCCATCACTGATCCAACTCGGTCGCGAGGTCGGACAGGCGCTTGGCCACGGCCCGGACCGACGCCATGGCGCTCAGGTAATCCATCCGGGTGGGCCCCATCACGCCGATCGTGCCGAGCGTCGTGTCGCCGGTCTTGAACGGCGCGGTGATGATCGAGGTCTCCCACTCGCCCGTGGAGGGGTGCTCGGCCCCGATCGTGACGGCGGGCTCGTCTTGAGGCAGGCTCACGTCCTGCAGGACCTGCAGCATCTCCTGCTCGCGCTCGAGAGTCTCGAACAGCCGCCGGAGCGTGTCGCGGCGCATCTGCTTCGCCTCGTCGGCCAGGTTCGCCGCGCCGCCGACCACGACGTGCGCCGCACGGTCCCCGGCCGTGGCCACACGGAGGGTCTCGGCCACGCTCAGCAGGAGGTCGTGCTCCCCGAGCCCGGCCCCCGCCGCCATCTCCAGGAGACGCACCTGGGCCTCGACGTAGTTCGTCCCGCGCAATCCCGCGAGCTTCCGCTCCGCCTCGGCCAGGGTCGTCGCATCCACGCTATCCGGTCGATCGACCACCAGCTTGTCGACGCGGCCGTGCTGGCCGATCGCGAGGATCATCACCGTGGGTCCCAGGTCGACGAGCTCCAGCCGGATCAGTGGCTCGTCGTTGGCCGAAGGAGGGACGGCGAGGCCCGCGTAGTGGGTCATCCGCGACAGGAGCTGGACCGAGCCCTTCAGAACCTCCTCGAGGTCGACCATCACCTCGGCGAAGTAGCCGGCGATCGCGCGCCGCTGCGTGTCGCGCAGACGCCCCCCCACGGGCAGGGAGTCCACGTAGTGGCGATAGCCGGCATCGGTGGGGATGCGACCCGCGCTCGTGTGAGGATGCGACAGGTAGCCGAGCTCTTCGAGGGCGGCCATCTCGTTGCGGATCGTGGCGCTCGACACGCCGAGCCCCGAATCCTCGGCGATCGCCTCACTGCCTACGGGCTCGCCCGTGCGCACGTACGACTCCACCACGACACGCAGCACCGCGGACTTGCGTGGACCCAGCTCGGGACGATCGGCCATGGGAACCATGATACGTAGCACTCACCCCCAGGGAGTGCTAATCGCTCGCGGAGCCGTCGGCCGCGAGAGCCAGTACCAGCTCGTTCAGCAGGAGCATGCCCCGCTCCGTCGGCACGAGTCGTCCGTCCTCGTCGGTGAGCAGGCCGCCGTCCAGGAACGGATCGGCGACGCCGTCGTCCACCCAGCTGGACGGGATCCCCTCGAGGATCCGCAGGCGAAGGAACACCTCCTCGAGGTAGGTGTCGGACGGCTCGAGATGCTCCTCCCCCCCGATGGGAACCCTGCCGGCTTCGACCGCCTCCATGTATCCCTCGGGCGGACGCAGGTTCCACCATCGGTGGTCCTCCCGGTAGGAATGCGCGCCGGCGCCGAGGCCGAGATACGGCCGGCGCTCCCAATAGCCCAGGTTATGGCGGCACTCGTCGCCGGGCTTGGCCCAGTTCGAGATCTCGTAGTGGCGGTAGCCCGCCGCGCCGAGAACCTCGCAGGCCAGCGAGAACATGTCGGCTTGCAGGTCGGGGTCGGGGGCGGGGGTGGCCCCCGCCGCCACGTCACGGCCGAGCGCCGTCGCGGGCTCGATCGTCAGCGCGTAGGCACTCACGTGCTCGGGCGCCAGCGCTACCGTCTCGCGCAGCGTGGCGTCCCACGACTCCAAGGACTCGCCGTCGGCACCGTAGATGAGGTCGAGGTTCACGTTCTCGTATCCGGCAGCACGGGCATCGCCGAAGGCCCTGCGCACGCTGTCGGGTGAGTGCACCCGCTCCAGGGCATCGAGGACACGCAGGTCGAACGACTGCGCCCCCATCGACAGCCGGTCGAAGCCGGCCGCGCGCAGGGCCGCGAGCGAATCTCGATCCACGGTGTCGGGGTTGGCCTCCGTGGTGATCTCGGCATCGTCGGTCACATCGAACAGCGAACGCAGCCGGGTCAGCAGGCCGGCAAGATCGTCGGTCGGCATCGTGGTCGGCGTGCCACCACCCAGGAACACGCTGACGATCTCGTCGTCGGACCACGACATCGCCGTCAGAGCCGCTTCTGAATGCAAGGCCGACAGATATCGGGGCTGGAGGTGATCCATCCCGGCGTAGGCGTTGAAGTCGCAGTACCCGCACCGGGTCAGGCAGAACGGGACATGCACGTAGATGCCGGCGCCGGTCACTTCTTGTCCCGCTTGCTCCCGTCGTCGACCCGCAGCGCCGAGATGAAGGCCTCCTGCGGGACGTCGACGCGGCCGACCCGACGCATCCGTGCCTTGCCCTTCTTCTGCTGTTCGAGGAGCTTGCGCTTGCGGGTGATGTCCCCGCCGTAGCACTTGGCCGTGACGTCCTTGCGCTTGGCCTTCACGGTCTCGCGGGCGATGATCTTCGAGCCGATCGCCGCCTGGATCGCGACGTCGAACATCTGTCGTGGGATCAGCTTGCGCAGGCGCTCGACCATCTGCTTGCCGTAGGGGTAGGCGCCCTCTCGATGGACGATCGTGCTGAAGGCGTCGACGGGCTCGCCGTGCAGCAGGACGTCGACGCGCACGAGGTTGGCCTCCTGGTAGCCCCACGGCTCGTAGTCCAGGCTCGCGTATCCGCGCGTCCCCGACTTCAGCTGGTCGAAGAAGTCGAACACGATCTCGGCCAGAGGCAGCACGTAGTGGACCTCCACCCGCTCGGGGGTGATGTAGCTCATGTCGACCATCTCGCCGCGGCGGCCCTGACACAGGTCGAGGACCGCCCCCAGGTGATCCTTGGGCGTGATGATCGTCGCGAATACGATGGGCTCCTCGACCCGGTCGTACTCCCCCGACGACGGCATCTCGGCCGGGTTGTGGACCACCGACACGTCGTCCGCCCGGTGGAGCCGGAACTCCACGTTGGGCGCGGTCGCGATCAGTTCGAGGTCGAACTCCCGTTCCAGCCGCTCCTTGACGATGTCCATGTGCAGCAGCCCGAGGAAGCCGCACCGGAAGCCGAACCCGAGGGCGCGGGAGGTCTCGGGCTCGTAGTAGAGCGCCGAGTCGCTGAGCTTGAGCCGGTCCAGGGCCTCACGCAGCTCCGAGTAGTCGCCGCCTTCAGCGGGGAACAGCCCCGACCACACCATCGGCTTGGGCTCGCGGTAGCCCGGCAGCGGTTCGGGCGCGCCGAGCTTGCCCGCCAGCGTGATCGTGTCGCCGACCTTGGCCTGATGCACGTCCTTGAGACCCGTGACGAGGTAGCCGACCTCACCGGGTCCGAGGCTGTCGACCGGCGTCGGCTCGGGGGCGTTGACGCCGGTCTCCTCGGCCTCGGACTCCACGTGGGTCGCGAACATCTTGATCCTCGCCCGGCTCGGCAGCTTCCCGTCCTTGACGCGCACGTAGGTGATCACGCCGCGGTACGGATCGAACATCGAATCGAAGATCAACGCTTGCAGCGGCTTCGCATCGTTGCCCGTCGGCGGCGGCACGCGCTCGATCACCGCCGCCAGCAGTTCGGGCACACCCGCACCCGACTTGGCGCTCACATGGAGGATGTCGCCGGGCTCGCATCCGAGCAAGGCGGCCAGCTCGGCGGTGCGCTGAGCGGGCTCGGCCGCGGGCAGATCGATCTTGTTGAGGGCGGGGACGATCACCAGCCCGGCGTCGCGCGCGAGATGGTAGTTGGCGAGGGTCTGGGCCTCGAGCCCCTGGGCCGCGTCGACGAGCAGGACCGCTCCCTCGCACGCTGCCAGCGACCGCGAGACTTCGTACGTGAAGTCGACGTGGCCGGGCGTGTCGATCAGGTTCAGCTCGTAGCCGTCGTGGAGCAGCCGCACCGACTGCGCCTTGATCGTGATGCCTCGCTCGCGCTCGAGGTCCATCTTGTCCAGGTACTGCGCGCGCATCGCCCGGCCCTCGACCGTGTGGGTCACCTCGAGCAGTCGATCGGCCAGCGTCGACTTGCCGTGGTCGATGTGGGCCACGATGCAGAAATTGCGGATATGCGCGGTGTCGGTGGTCACGGGGCCCCATGCTACGGGTCCCAACGGGGCCGCGAGCCGCCGCTGGTAGACTCCTGAACTCCAATGGCAAACATCAAGTCACAGATCAAGCGGAACAAGCAGAACGAGGTTCGCCACGAGCGCAACAAGGCCGTGCGCACCTCCCTGAAGACCGCCACGAAGAAGGTTCACGTCTCCGTCGCCGCCGGCGACGCCGAGGCGGCGCAGCAGCACGCCCGCGAGGTGTCCCGCGCCCTCGACAAGGCGGCTAGCAAGGGCGTCGTCCACAAGAAGACCGCCGCCCGCCGTAAGAGCCGTCTCGCCAGGTCGGCGAACGCCGTCGCCTCCGGCTGACGCCTCCCGACCTCCCGGCCGAACTCAGCCCGCCGCGATCGCCGCGATCAGCGTGGGCATCACCACGCCCCCGGCCGCCCCCGACTTCAGGGCGCGGTCGGCGTCGGTGATCCGCTCGTGTAACCCGAGCAGCTGGTCCATCGAATAGTTCTGCGCCTGCTGGCGGTACCGGCGCGCCTGCCAGTCGAACCGGAGCCCCGCCGCACGGGCCAGGTCGGCCGGCGGCATCCGGTCGGGCAAGGCTCGGACCTTGATCAGGTCGCGCAGCCGGCTCGACACGCCGCCCAGCACCTTCAACGGATCGTCGCGCCCCTCCTCCAGCGAGCGAAGCGATCGGATCGCCCCCGCGAGGTCGCGGCCGAACGCGCGGTCGCACAGGTCCCACACCTTCTGATCGCCCAGCCCCCGGAACTGCTCGGCCACGATCACCGGCGAGATGCGTTCCCCCGGGTACGCCGACGCCAGCTGTTGGATCGCGCCGGCGAGCGCGCCCGGCTCCTCCCCCAGGGCTTCGACGAGGGCGCGCGCGGCCGGGACGGAGACCTGCATCTGGACGGCCGCCGCGCGCTGCACGACCCACCCCTCGAGGTCCTTGCGAGCGATCGCAACGTGCGTGACCGTGCCGACGGCCTTGATGAGCCTGTCGAGGGCCGCTGGCGGTTTGCCCCGCTCGGCGACCTGGCAGGCGATCACGAGCGGCGCCTGCGGGTCCGGCAACTCGAGATAGGCAGCGAGCTCCGACATGGCCTCCTTGCGCAGCGAGCGGGCGTCGGTGATCAGGAGGCCGCGCGGCTCGCCGAACAGCGAAGGGGTCGCCAGGTTCTGGAGCTCGCCCCCCTGCCACTCATCGGCGTCGACCTCGGTCGGACGCAGATCGCCGAATGCCGCGAGCGCCGCCTCGCGCACGAGGAAGGCGTCCTCTCCCCAGACGAGTCTCACGGGAGCCTTGTTCGCGGTCACGGGTCGGATGCTACCGCGGCCGCCGGACGCCAGCGGCGTAGGCTCGAGGCGTGAACGAGACCATCCCGCGCCGACGGCGTGCCTGGGACGGGATCAGCCGCAACGTCCGGGTGCTCTCGGGCGTGAGCTTCTTCCAGGACACGGCCTCGGAGATGCTGTATCCGGTGCTCCCGCTGTTCATCACCGGCGTGCTGGGGGCGCCGCCCGCCGTCCTGGGCCTGATCGAGGGCCTGGCCGAAGGAACGGCCTCGGTGCTCAAGGCGATCTCGGGCCGCCTGGCCGACCGGAGGCGCCGCACGCCCTTGATCGCCGCGGGCTACGGGCTGTCCTCGATCTCGAAGCTTCTGATCGGGTTCGCGATCGCCTGGCCCCTCGTCCTCGTCGCCCGGGTTGCCGACCGCACGGGCAAGGGGATCCGAGGGGCGCCACGCGACGCCTTGATCGCCGACGACACGGACCCGGCGGATCGTGGACGAGCGTTCGGCTTCCATCGGGCCGCCGACACGGCCGGCGCGGTCGTCGGCCCGCTGATCGGGTTGGCGCTCTACTTCGCCCTCGGCCAGCGGATCCGGCCCCTCTTCTTCGTCGCGTTCATCCCCGCCGCCATCAGCGTCGGGTTGATCGCCTTCGTGCGGGAATCGCACCGGACGGGCCCCCCGCCAACGACCGCCCCCGGACATGGCGCGCTTCCCACTTCGTATCGACGCGTGGTGGGGTTCCTCACGCTGTTCGCTCTGGTGAACTTCACCGACGCCCTCGTCCTGCTGCGGACGACCGAGCTCGGGTTCGGGGTCGCGGGGGTCACCCTGGCCTACACCCTCTACAACGTCACGTACGCCCTGTTGTCCTACCCGGCGGGGGCATGGTCGGATCGGATCCCGCGCCACAAGGTGTTCGCCGCCGGGATCGCGGTCTTCTCGATCGCGTATCTCGGGCTCGGGATCGTGTCGTCGTCGACGTGGGTGTGGGTCCTGCTGCCCGTGTACGGAGCCTTCGCCGCACTGACCGACGGGGTGAGCAGGGCGTGGGTGGCCGACCTCGCGCCCGGCGCGACCGGCACGGCCCTCGGGACGTACGCAGCCCTCACCGGCGCCGCGTCGATCGTCGCCGGCGTGTGGGCGGGACTCATGTGGGGCGGCACGGGACGAGCCCCGTTCCTGATCTCGGGGAGCCTGGCCGCGCTGCTCGCGTGCGTGCTGTGGCTGGCGGGCGCGCGGCTCGAGGCGCCCGAGCGTGTCACCGATCCGCCGTGACGGTCGTTCTCCCACCGACGAACGTCACCGTGACTGTGCCGTGCTCGTCGGTCCGCCACACCGTGGCGCCGGTGGCGGCGACCGCTTCCAGGGTCGTCGGGACCGGGTGCCCGTAGTCGTTCTCGCCGACGCTGACGACGGCGACGTCGGCGGACACCGCCTGGAAGAACTCGGGGATCGATGTGGCCGCACCGTGATGCGGCACCTTGAGCACGTCGGCCTCCAGCGCGACGCCCTCCTCGAGGAGCCATTCCTGCGCCGGCTCCTCGGGCTCGGTCGCGAAGAGCACCGTGTCGGTCCCGATCGAGGCCAGGATGACCAAGGCGTCGTTGTTCGTGTCGGACTCCGTGCCCGTCCAGCACTCATGCGGCGAGAGCACTTCGAGCCGAACGTCTCCCACCTGGACGACGTCGCCGGCGCGAGGGCGGCGAACGTCGACCCCTTCCTCGCCGATGGCCGCCTCGAGCTCGTCGTAGAGAGCGGAGTCGTCGGGGCATCCCGGCTCGAGGACGAGGCCCACCGGGAACCTGGTGAGCACCGTGGGCAATCCCACGATGTGATCGGCGTGCGGGTGGCTCGCGACCACGACATCGAGACGCTTGACGCCGAGCGCCGCGAGCTCGACCGCGACCTCTTCATCGTCGGGGCCGCCATCGATCAGGATGGCGGCGCCACCCGGCGACGTGACGAGCGCGGCGTCGCCCTGCCCGACGTCGAAGAAGCGGACGGTCAGCCCGTCGGGAGCCCCGCTGCCCAGCGCGCTCGACCACACCAGCGCCGGAGCCGCCGCGATCGTAGCCGCGACCATCCACCGAGGCGGACGCCACACGCGGCGAAGCACGATCCCCGCCGAGACGAGCAGGCCCCCACCCACCATGAGTACGACGGGACCCCCCGCCGTCGTGACGTGGGCGACCGGCGCCTGGGCGAGGGTGTCGGCGACGGCCTCGAGGTAGCGCAGCGGCAACAGGGCGAGGCCGGCGAGGAGCCGGCCGGCAGGCTCCCACAGCCCGCCGACCAACGCCGCACCGGCACCCATCAGGAGCGCGGGAGACACCGCCGGATAGGCCACGACGTTCGCGAGCAAGGCGACCCCCGGGATGTCGCGGAAGTAGTAAAGGAGGAGCGGAGCGACGCCGGCCTGCGCCGACAACGTCGCGGCGGCCGCGAGCGCCACGGGCCGAGGCAGCGCGCGCGCGAGGCGTTCGGCGATCGGTGTGGCGAGGAGCACCATCCCGGCGGTGGCCGCCGCGCTGAGCTGGAAGCCCACCGACCACGCCAGCCACGGGTCGACGACGAGCAGCACGAACACGGCGCCCGCGAGCAGGGTTCCCGTCGCGCGCGGACGTCCGATCAGCACACCGACGAGCGCCAGACACGCCATGACACCGGCGCGCATGACCGACGGCTCCGCCCCGGTCAAGACAACGAAGAACACGACGACGACGAGAGCGATGAGGAACCGGGGCCATCGCCCAAGGCCCACCCATGTGGCGAGGGCCACGAAGGGGATGAGCACCATCGCGACGTTGCCGCCCGAGACCACGAGCAGGTGCCCGAGCCCGGTAGCGCGGAAGTCACGCTCGGTCGAGGCATCGAGCCCGGAGTCGTCGCCGAGGATGAGTCCGAGCAGGAGTCCGGCCTCGCGCGGTGGGAACATCCGCTCGATCGATCCCGCGATGCCGATGCGAACGGCCTGGGTAGCGCGGATCAGCGGCTGCGTGGCCGGGCCGAGCCGGGCGAAGGAATCCGCTCCGAGCTCGGTCGCGATACCGCGATGTCGCAGGAAGCCCGCGAAGTCGTCGTCGGGGATGCCGAACCTCCCCTCGACCCGCACCCGATCGCCCCTCACAGCGCCGGGAGGCTCACCATCGCCGCTGAGCCAGACCGACTCGCGCGTCGCCACGCTCGAGTCCCCCCACCAGATCCGGTCGACGTCGAGGGTCGCCGACCACCCGTATCCGCCGAGCGACGGATCGGTGCGGAGCGTGCCGACGACGATGACGCGCTCGTCCGTCAACCCGCTCGAGATCGCGCCGCTCACCCTCCCCGCGGCGATTCCCCCCCACGCCGCCCCCAACGCCAAGGCGCCGATGACCACGAACACGGGCACGGCGGCGGCGGCGGCGCCCATGCGCACCTCCAGGCGTGGCGACTCGACCGCCTCGACGGCGGATGGAGGCGGCTCGGCCACGCCCGCTCCCGCGAGGGCGTCGGTCTCGGTCCGGTCAGGGGCGCCGAGCCAGGCCGCCCCGAGGGCGGCGGCTCCGATCGCGAATCCCATCCACGGGCGCACCCACACGGGAACGAGATCCGAGCACAGCAGTCCCGCCCAGGTGCACAGGGCCAACATCGGGAGCAGCCACCCGCTCATATCGTGATCTGGTCGCGGATCTCCTCCATCGTCGCGGGACCGATGCCGCTCACGTCCTCGAGCTCGTCGACGGAGCTGAACGGGCCGTTCTCGGTCCGGTAATCGACGATCGTCGCGGCCAGCACCTCGCCGATGCCCGACAGCTCCTCGAGCTCGCTGGCCGAGGCCGAGTTGATGTTGATCAACCCGCCCGAAGCGCCCGGCACGACGCCGGTGGCTCCGGCGGCACCCTCCTTGGGCACGAGGATCTGCACGCCGTCGACGAGCGGGGCGGCGAGGTTGAGGGCCGCGAGGTTCGCGTTGAGACGTGGACCGCCGGCCCGTTCCACGGCGTCGATGACCCGATCGCCCAATACGAATTCGTAGACACCCGGACGGCGGACCCAGCCCGCCACGTCGACGATCAGGGGCACGTCGGAGGGCGGGGCCGAGACGCCCGCACCCGACGCGCCCGTCACGCCGATCGGCGGCGGCGCCTCAACAGCGACCTGCGACGGGATGGAGCGCGCGTACCAGAGGGCGACCCCGGCGAGCGTCACGACGATCACCGCGATGAGCCCTGCCAGCTCTCCCCTCGACAGGGAATCGAGACGCTCGCGAACACCCATGTCGCGACCATATGCACGGCCGGCGCAGAGTTCCGTGACCTGGGTCACGCAGGCGACTCGACCCTGTCCTCATACCCATGGTTCCATGCACGCATGCAGCGACGGCGTGAGGAGGGCATCGGCCTGGACGAGCTGGCTCAGGCCACCCGCAACCACGGCATGCCGCTCGAGGCCCTGCGCTACGACATCACCCCCACCGGCCTCCACTACCTGCTGATCCACTACGACATCCCGTTGGTGGATCCGGAGGGTTGGAGGCTCGAGCTGGATGGGTTCTCGGATCCGATGCGGCTGAGCCTGGACGAGCTCCGGGCGAGATCGAGCGTGACGGCGGCGGTCACCCTCGAGTGCGCCGGCAACGGTCGCGCGCTCGCCGATGCCCGTCCGCTCAGCCAGCCGTGGCTCCACGAGGCGGTGGGCACCTCGGCGTGGACAGGCACTCCGCTGGCTCCGCTCCTGCGCGAGGCGGGGGTCCCCGACCACGCGGTCGAGGTGGTCTTCGAGGGCGCGGATCGCGGCGTCGAGGGAGGCTCGGAAGCCGCCTACGAGCGCAGCCTGCCGCTCGATGAGGCTCTGCGCGACGACGTGCTCGTCGTCCATGAGATGAACGGGCTGCCGCTGCTCCCCCAGCATGGCGCGCCGCTGCGCCTCGTGGTGCCCGGCTGGTACGGGATGGCGCACGTGAAATGGCTCCGGCGCATCCGCCCCGTGTCGGAGCCCTTCGTCGGCCGGCAGCAGACCGTGGCGTACCGCATGCGCACCGATCCGACCGAGGACGGCGTGCCGCTCACCCGGATCCGACCGCGGTCGCTGATGGCTCCGCCCGGCGTCCCCAGCTTCCCCGAGCGCGAGCGCCTCCTCGACGTCGGACCCACAGTCCTCGAGGGCCGCGCGTGGTCGGGCGTGGCCCCGATCGTCGGGGTGGAGGTCAGTACCGACGGCGGGCTCACCTGGTCCGAGGCGGAGGTCGAACCCGCCGCGGGTCCTTACGCCTGGCACCGATGGACCTACCCGTGGAACGCCTCCGCCGGCCGACACGCGCTCAGCAGCCGGGCCACGGACGCGTCCGGCGAGTCGCAACCCCCCGAGCCTCAGCCCAACCTGGGCGGCTACGCCAACAATGCGGTGCAGTCGATCGTCGTCACCGTGGCGTCGTGACGCGTGAGCTCAGCCGCGCGTCACGACGTTCACCAGCTTGGGGGCGCGCACGATCTCCTTGATGACCTCGCGGTCGCCGATCGCGCGCAGGGCGTTCTCGCTCGTCCGCGCGAGCGCCAGCGCGTCATCCTCGGAGATCCCCGCGGCGACCTCCACCTTGTCGCGCAGCCTCCCATCGACCTGCACGATCATCGTGACCGTGTCCTCGACGACGAGATCGGGGTCGTACGACGGCCACGACGAGGCGTGGACCGATGACGATCCCCCCAGCACCTCCCGCCACAGCTCCTCGGCGGCGAACGGCGCGAACGGCGCCAGCATCTGCGCCAGTGCGCGCGCCGCACCGAGCGCACCGCCTCCGGCGTCGAGCGCCGTCCTCATCTCGTTGGTCAGCACCTGCAGCTTCGAGATCGCGGTGTTGAACCGGAACCGCTCGAGATCCTTCGTCACGCCCATCACGGTCCTGTGCGTGAGTCGCACCAGCGGATCGGGCTCGGCCGCGTCGGGTCGCAGCGCCGCCTCGTCGACCACCGCGAACACGCGCCCCAGCCATGCGTGTACCCCGGGGCGGCGATCCGGGTCGTCGCCCGAGATCAGCTTCCAGTCGATGTCGTCCTCGAACGGACCGGCGAACAGCATCATCAGCCGCATCGTGTCGGCGCCCCAGCGCTCGACCAGCGGCATCGGCTCGACGATGTTGCCCTTGGACTTCGACATCGACGCGCCGCCGTAGATCACCTGTCCCTGGTTCATCAGTCGAGGGAACGGTTCGGAGAACCCGACCAGGTCCATGTCGTGCAGGACCTTGGTGAAGAACCGCGAGTAGAGCAGGTGCAGGATGGCGTGCTCCACGCCGCCGGTGTACTGGCCGACGGGCATCCAGCGGTCGACGTCCTCACGCCGGAACGGACCGTCCTGGTAACCCGGCGAGCAGTAGCGGAAGTAGTACCAACTCGAATCGACGAACGTGTCCATCGTGTCGGTGTCGCGCTCGGCCGCGCCGCCGCAGCTCGGGCAGTCGACGTGCTTCCAGGTGGGGTGGCGCGCGAGCGGCGACTCGCCGCCCAGCTGGAAGTCGGCGTCGTCGGGAAGGCGCACCGGTAGGTCGGCGTCGGGAACCGCGACCTCCCCGCACTCGGGGCAGTGGATGATGGGGATCGGCGCGCCCCAATACCGCTGCCGCGACAACAGCCAGTCACGCAGCCGGAAGTTCACGGTGGCGTGCCCGCGGCCCTCCCGATCCAGCCAGGCAGCGACCTTGCCGATCGACGCCGGCGTTCGCTCGCCGTCGAAGGGCGGGCTGTTGACCATAGATCCCTCGCCCGCGTAGGCCTCGGTCATCGTGTCGCCCTCGAGGGTCTCCCCATCGGGCTGGATGACCACCCGGACCGGGACCCCATGCTGGCGCGCGAACGCGAAGTCGCGCTCGTCGTGACCGGGGACCGCCATGATCGCGCCGGTCCCGTACTCCATCAACACGTACGGCGCCGCGAAGCACGGCACCTTCTCGCCGTTGACGGGGTTCACCGCATGGACGCCGAGCGCGACGCCCTCCTTCGTGTCGGCCGCCTCGCGGTCGACCATCGACGTGGCACGAGAGGCGTCGACGAGCGGGCGGACCTCGTCCCACGTGCCGCCGAGCTCGGCCAGCCGCCGAACCGCCGTGTGCTCGACCGAGAACACGAAGAACGTGACCCCCCACAGGGTATCGGGGCGCGTGGTGAAGATCTCGATCTCCTCGCCCGTCTCGTCGATCGTGAAGGTCACGGTGGCGCCCTCGCTGCGGCCGATCCAGTTCCGCTGCATCGTCAGGACCCGCTCGGGCCACTCGGTCAGGTCGTCCATGTCGTCCAGCAGGCGCTGGGCGTAGTCGGTGATCTTGAAGAACCACTGTGTGAGATCGCGACGCTCGACGGCCGTCCCGCACCGCTCGCAGGCCCCCGCGATCACCTGCTCGTTCGCCAGCACCGTCTGATCGTTCGGACACCAGTTGACCGGCGATTCCTTGCGGTAGGCGAGCCCGCGCTCGAAGAACCGTGCGAACAACCACTGGGTCCATCGGTAGTACTCGGGATCACAGGTGTTGAACCGGCGCGTCAGGTCGAAGGACATGCCCATCCGGGCGAACGAGGCTGCCTGCTGCTCGATGTTCTCGTACGTCCACTCCGAGGGCGGGACGCCTCGCTTGATCGCTGCGTTCTCCGCGGGCAGGCCGAACGCGTCCCAGCCGATCGGGTGCAGCACGTTGTATCCCTGCATCGACCTGAACCGGGCGACCGCGTCGCCGCCGCTGAACGCCTCCGCGTGGCCCATGTGCAGATCGCCGGAGGGGTACGGGAACATGTCGAGCGCGTAGAAGCGGGGCCGAGGATCGTCGGCGTCGTCGACACCGCGATACCGGCCCTCGTCGGCCCACGCCTGTTGCCACCTCGGCTCGATCTCGCTCGCGTCGTACCGCCTGCTCATGGCGACAGATGGTAGCCGAGCCCGAACGGGCTCAGGCGGTGCGCGGGGCCATCTCGGTCAAGCCCCAGGGGCTGCCATAGTCCTTGAGTAGGTCCATGAACGGGACGGGGTCGAAGGCCTCTGGGCCGAGCAGCCCTGCGCCCTCCCAGGTGCCGTCGGCGAGCAGCTCGAGGGCGATCACCGGGTTGATGGCCGTCTGCCACGTGACGCCCTGGGCGCCGTCCTTGGCCCAGGTCTCCTCGGTGTCGACCACGTGATACAGGTACACCTCCCGCGGGCTGCCATCGACGCCCGTACCGCTCACCCACGTGCCGGCGCAGGTCGTGCCCGTCATCTCTTCGCCCAGGAACGCGGGATCCGGCAGGCAGGCGGCCACGACGTCTCGAGGGCTGATCTGCGTGCCGCGCACGCTGACCTTGTCGGTCGAGTCCAGGCCGAGCATGCGGAGGGTCTCGAGGACCTGGATGAATTCGTCGCCGAGCCCGTACTTGAACGTCACGCGGTTGCAGTCGATCCACCGCGGCACGAGCAGGACCTCCTCGTGCTCGACGTTGACGCACTCGACCTCGCCGATGCCCTCGGGGAAGCTGAAGACCTCGGGGTCGCTGAACGGGGCCGTCGTGTACCAGCCCCCGTCGACGTCGGCGCGGGCCTTCTCCCAGATCACCGGAGGATTGAGGCACTCCTCGATCGTCGTCCAGATGCTGAACGTCGGCGCGAAGTCGTAACCGGCGATCTCGAGGTTGGCCCCGTCGCGAACGCCGATCTCGTCGACCTCGCTGAACAGATGGGTCGCCGCGTACTTGGCGAACACGTCGGCCGCGCCGGGCTCGATCCCGATGCCCGCGAGCGCGAGCTTGCCGCGGTCCTCCCACAGATCTGCCATGGCGAACTGCTCGTCGCCGAGCTTCTTGCCGACGCGCTCGAGCGGCTGCTCGGGGTGGGGTTCGGACAGCGACATCGCCATATCGAGGTAGTGGACGTTGGCCTCGAGGGCCCCGGTGAAGATGGGCATGACGAAGCGCGGGTCGGCGGCGTTCAGCACGTGCGTGATCTCGTGCGCGCGGATCAGGTCGGCCACCTGGATCGAATCCGTGGCGTCCACCTCCGCCGCGCTGAAGCGACCGTCTCGGCCGTACCGGTCCACCACGCGCTTGGAGCGCGTGGGGTCCAGATCGGCGAACACGACGTGCTCGTAGAAATCGCGGCGCGCCGCGATCGGCGCGAACGCCGCGCCCACGCCGCCTGAGCCCACCACCAGGATCCTCATGTCTTTTTCCTCCGAGACGAAAGCCGGGAGTCTATCGACCCGACACGACCCCCCTCAGTCGCCGTGCGCGTTCCGCGTGGGCGTCATATCATCCTGGCCCGACCGGGAAGGGGAACGTATGGAAGACGAGATGATGGAGGCCGCCGAAGAGGCTGCCGAGGACGCGATCGAGGAAGAGACCGTCGCCGAGGCACTCCACGATGACGCCGTCGCCAAGGCCGAGGCCGCCGTAGCGCTGGAGGCGGCCGCCGAGGAGCTCATGGCCGAGGCCGTGGTCGAGGAGGTGGCGGCCGAGGAGCTGCACGAGCTCGCCGTCGACGATGCCGTCACCGCGGTCGTCCTGGCCGAAGAGGCCGAGGAAGAGGCCGAGGAAGAGGCGGCCGGCGACCCTGCGTGAGCCATAGGTCTCCGAGGTAGTGCGAGAGGGCGCCGTGAGGCGCCCTCTTCGTGTGCAGGCTCTGACCGACGCTGATCCCGCGCCTCCATGAATGCGGGCCTTCCTCGTGTTTGGATGAATGGGAACGACGATCCCCACGAAGGAGGCAACAGCATGCGCAACCGGATCCTCATCGGGCTGGTGACAGGAGCTGTGCTGGTCGCCGGTGCGTCGGCGGGAGCGCTGGCGAGCCGCCCCAAGGCACCGATCACCGGACCCCAGACACTGCGCTTCACGCTCGTGCAGACGTCCATCGGGATGCTCGACATCGATCCACCCGGGACGAGCACCGGAGACCAAGTGACCACGAACAACCGACTGAGGAGGAACGGCGAGAACGTCGGGCGCGTCGGTTCGACGTGCTCGATGACCGTCCCGCAGCTGATCTGCGTCGGCGTGGTCCGGCTCCCCCGGGGTCAGATAGTGGTCACTGGACAGCTGAGGAAGAACGTCTTGACGGGTTCCTCCGACGGGTACCGCCTGGCGGTCACGGGCGGCACCGGGGCCTACCAGCATGTGCACGGCACCGTGCTGATCGAGCCGCTCCCGAGCGGGAACCAACGGATGACCCTCTCCCTCTCGCCCTAGCCGGACGCGACCCTCGTCGACCCGCGACCGGGTTGCCTCGGAGCGGATGGGGACGGAGAATCGGAGTTCACCGACGGTGGGAGGTCACGATGTCGACCGTAGAGGAGCCCGAGGACAGGAGCCTGCACGCCTGGGCGTTCTTCAGCCACTCGACGAACGGCAACCCGGTCTCGGAGACGGTGCGCGCACTCCAGGAAGCCTCGACCGATGACGGCCCGATCATCTTCGCCACCGAGACGGTCGGCCCGTTCAAGGGGTTGGCCCACGTCCGGGTAGAGGAAGGCAGACTCGACACGCTGCAGGACGAGATGGTCCGGCTCGAGCAGGAATTCGGGCTCGGTTGCCAGTACGCGACTCTCGGCCCGGCACACCGCACCGCCGCCGGCGTCCCGAGGCCCGCCAAGCCGAAGAAGTGTGAGGTCATGGCGTTCGTACGGATCTGGGTCCGGCCCGGGCGCGCGATGGATGTTCTGTCGGCCGTGGGCCCTGCGTCGGGCGCGGCCTTCGACGGCGCCTCGATCGTCTTCGGGGGATTCGACGTCCTGCTGACGCTCGACGCGTCCTCATACGACGCGCTCACGCACGCGATCCTCCAGGGCCTGCACGATGTCGACGGCATCGCCAGGACCGAAACGTTGTTCGCGGACCTGCGGCGTTACGGGGACTACGCAAGCAACGGCTGACCGCCTGCGGGACGGCTACGCACGCAGCCGCGCCAGCAGCCCCTCGGCCCGTGCGGCTCCCACCGCGTCCTCCTTGCGCGCGAAGAGCCCGAGCGCCCGCTCGACGGCCTCCGTGGCCCGCCCTCTGTCGTCCGCGGCCTCGCGGCACTCGGCGAGGTCGAGGAGCGAGTATGCGTGCAGGCTCAGGAACTCGGTTCGCGCCGCCAGGTCCACCGACTCCAGCGCGAGCGCGATCCCCGCGTGCTGGTCCCCCCGGCGCGCGAGAACCTTGGCCCGGACACCGCGCCATTCGATCTGGCTTTCCATCTCGTATGAGGGCGTCCCTCGGCTGATCACGTCGGCGATCTCGTCTGCATCATCGATCCGGTCGCGATCGTAGAGCAGCTGCGCCAGGTTGGATGCCTCCATCCCCCACACCGCGCCCTCTCCCTGCAGCGAGAACTCGTAGCTCTGCCTCAACGCTCGCTCTGCCTCATCGAACTCTCCGTCCCACCACGACACGAGCCCTCGCGCACCGTCGGCCGCGGCGATCCATCGAAGCTGGCCCAGGTCCTCGAACGCCCCCCGGGCCAGATCGAGATTCGCCCGGGCGGATCCGCTCTGCCGCATTTTCGCGAGCACCACAGCCAGCGACACCCGGACGGCTGCCTCGGTCATCCTGTGGTCGGCCTGAGTCGCCATCGTCTCGAGGGCCTCCGCGGCCACGCCGCACGGCACGTCGCCAAGGACCAGCGATCTCGCCACGTCGTCGGCCGCGTCGGTGAAGGTGACCCAATCCTCGGATCCGCGCGCCAGCTCCATCGCACGGCTCGAGAGCTCCTGCATCCGGCCCGTCTCGCCCGTGAGCCAGTACGTCCAGGCGAGCTCTTCGAGCGCCGCGGCCAGGTGCGTTTGCTCGCCGGCGGACTCGAACGCCTCCACCGCGACCGTGGCCACGGAGCGGAGCTCCTGCACGTTGGTGAGCATCGGCTCGGCAAGGAACCGCACCGCTGACTCTGCGAGCCTGGCGCGGGCAACCACGTTCGGATCCATCGACCCCGACGCGCCGCCGAGGAGCTCTTCGATCGACGCGGCCGCGCGCTCAAGCTCATCGGCCTGGATCAGGCTCTCCGCGAGCTCCAGGATCGCCTCTCCTCGCGCAGGGTCGTCGCCGGGCAGCATCGACACCGCGCGCCCCAGGAGGTTCACGCTGGCCGCCACGTCCCCCCTGCCGACGGCGCGATGACCCGCCGACGCGAGCTTGGCACCGGCCCTCCTGCCGATCGCCAGGAACCGTTCGTCGAGGCTGCCCAATTCCATCCAGAGCCGATAGGCCCGCTCGAGGTGGTAGGCGACGATCTCCTCGACTTCGTCGATCCGGGTTCGTGCCCGATGCTCGAGCCAGTTCGCGTATCGCTCATGCAGATCCGCTCTCGTGGCCTTCGGCATCGATTCGTAGGCGGCATCCCGGATCAGGATGTGGCCGAACGCGTGGCTCTCCCCCCCGGCCGCCGACGATGCGGAGGTGCGCACGAGCTCCTTGTCGATGAGGGATCCGAGTCGCGCCTGGAGCTGGTCCGCGCCGTCATCCAACAGCGCCTCGACCTCGGCCGGGGAGAAGTCCCGTCCGATGATCGATGCGCGCTCGAGCACCGCTCGGTCGTCGGGGTCGAGCTGATCCAATCGAGCCGCGAGCAGCCCCGACAACGTCGGCGGGATCGAGATCTGGGCCGGCTCCTTCGACAGGAACCATCGCTCGTCGCGCCTGACGAGCACCCCATCGTCGATGAGCATCGACACGACGGCCTCCGCGAACAAGGGGATCCCGCCGGACGTCTCGGAGATCCGCTGGAGGACCTGGGCGGGCAGGTTGCCGCCGAGGTAGTTGCGCACCAGGGCCTCGCTCATCGACGGATCGAGCGGCTCGAGGCGCAGCGTCGTGGTGTTGGGGGCACCATCCCACGCCGGCCGGTCGTCGAGGAACTCGGGGCGCGCCATGCACACGAGCAGGAGCGGCACGCCGGTCGATCGCGCCGTGATGTGCTCCAGCAGGTCGAGGAACGTCGGCTCGCCCCAGTGGATGTCGTCGAAGACCACGACGAGCGGACCCTCGCGCGCCGACGCCTCGAGGAACCGACGGATCGCCCAGAAGGTCTCCTCGGGCGCGCCGGTCCCCTTCGTCAGCCCGACGGCGCCTCCGACGCGAGCGGCGATGACCGGGCCCTGATCGACGCCGTCCAGGTGGCGGACGAGCCTGTCCATCGCGACGTCGGAGGGGTCGGAATCCCGGAGCCCGACGGCCCCCTTCACGAGCTCCGCGATCGGCCAGAACGTGATCCCCTCGCCGTACGGCAGGCACCTTCCCGTCAGCTGGACGGTGGTCGATGCGGTCCGGTGCAGGAACTCCCCCACGAGCCTCGACTTGCCGATCCCCGGCGGTCCGACGATGGTGACGCGCTCGCAGCCGTTCGACGCGCTCACGCGCGCCAGCCGTTCCTCGAGCACCACCATCTTCGCGTCGCGACCGACCAGTGGTGAGTCGAGACGCCGAACCTGCCCGACCGCTCCAAGGGCGACGTCGATCAGCCGGAACGCTCGCTGCTCACCCGGGAACCCCTTGAGCTCGAGGGGGCCGAACTCATCGACGCGCACCGCGTCGCGGATGTGTCGGTAGGTCGCCTCGCCCAGCAGGATGTCGCCGGGCGGCGCGGCCTGCTCGAGGCGGGCGGCAAGGTTGACCGCGGGCCCTGTCATCGAACCCGGCTCGTCGCTCGGTGAGCCCGATGCCACCTCGCCCGTGTTCACGCCCGTTCTCGTCTGGATGCTCACGGCGCGATGTCGCCCGATCTCTTCGTTGAACCCGGTCAGCGCCTCGCGCATCTCGAACGCCGCCCGAGCGGCCCGCAGCGGATCGTCCTCATGGGCGACGTGCACCCCGAAGGCGGCGACGACGGCGTCACCGATGAACTTCTCCACGTGTCCGCCGTGCCGCTCCACGATGCCGCGCATCAGGGCGAAGTACTCGCCGAGGATCGCCCGGAGCGCTTCCGTGTCGAGGGCGACTGCGAGCTCGGTCGAGCCCACGAGATCGGAGAACACCACCGTGACCGTCCGTCTCGAACCAGCCACAGACGTCGCGGCGATCAGCTGTCGACCGCACGCGTTGCAGAACCTCGCCGTCTCGGCGTTGGCGGCACCGCAGACGTGACAGGAGCTCATGCGCCGGAGCGTACGTCGCCCCTCCGTGGACGGCCAATCGTCACAGAGGACCGTCGCTCAGGCGGCCGAACGGTCGGCCGGTGTTCCGTCGTCCTCGATCACGGGCTTCGCGACGACGTGGAACCGCCGCTCGGGCCGCACCAGGCCGTAGACGACGGCCGTCGCCTCGATGAACTGGAACGCGGGCAGGAGCAGGACCTGGGCGGCGAAGTAGCCCGCGCGGCGGGCAAGCGAGACGCGGGACCCCGCGAGACTCACCCACAGGCCGAGCAGGTAATTCGACACGTAGACGGCGAAGATGGCGTCGCCGACGAAGGCGAGGGGCAAGGGGATCGCCACGCCGGAGAAGATCCGCAGGAACGCGTAACCGAAGCCGAGCCAGCCCACCGACCACATGAACATCGCGCCCCACAGCGGCGCGCGGTAACGGCGGCGGGTCGGCGCGTGCCGCGCTCCCCACCACATGCCGGTGAACCACCGGCGGCGCTGGCGGATGAAGTCGCGGAAGCTCGCGGGTGACTGTTCGATCACGCGGCCGCGGACCCAGCGGAAACCGGTGCCGGCCTCGGACTGGAGCAGGGCGAAGGTCGTGTCCTCCGTCGTGCACCCCTCGGGCGGGAAGTCGAACCCGACGGCCTTCTCCACACTGTTGCGGACCAGGATGAACGAGCCGTGCATCCCGAACAGCATCCGGTGCATCCGGTACTGCAGGTGGAACCGGCCGAGGTCGTCGGCCGCGCGGATCGAGTCCGCCAGCGTGTAGAGGGGGTTGGGCCCGAGGCCTCGCTCGTAGGTGACCAGCCCCTGGCCGATCCGGTGCTGCCCGGTCCGCTCCTCCTCGATCACGGCCTCGCGGATACCGGCGATGAGCTCCTCGGTGACGTGTGATTCCTCGTCGAGGTGCATGAGCCAGGTGTCGTCCGATGCCGGCGATGTCTCGAGCGCGTAGTTGAGCGCGCGGGCCTTGTGGGTCGCCCCGTGGTCGGTCGCATACGTGGCGGGGATGACGATGCCACGCACGCCGGGATGATCGGGCAGCTCCACGGGGTCGTCGCTCACGACCTCGACCTCGTACGGGAACAGCGGCTGCGCCTGCATCGCCTCGAGGATCGACCACACGGTCGCCACCACGATGTCGGGCTGATCGCCACGGGTCACGACCCGGAAGACCACGCGGCGGGGCATGGGGCTCACGGGACGGGATCGGGCGACGTCGACGTCGGGACGCGTGTGTCGGCGGTACATCAGCCAGCCGACGACGTCGGCCACGGCCCAGGGAAGGAAGATCGACCAGGTGATGGCACCCCACACGACGAGCTGGTCCAGCCAGCCGTCGGCGGCGTGTCCGCCCGCAGGCCACATCGCGGCCTTGGCGACCCGGATCGCGATGAAGACGGCGAGCACGAGGCCGGCGACCGTCAGTCGGAACGCCCAGTTGCGCATCCGGTACTCGAGCGGGAGCGCGGAGGGTTCGTCGCTCGCGACGCGAAGGCGCACGCCTCGCGTCGCTGGCTCCGGTGACTTCTTATCGATGGATCCCACCTCGGTGAACCTCCTGGTACCCGTATCGACGTCCTTGCACTGCAACGGCATACCGATGATCGGGTAATGCTGCGCGGTCGATGTCGGGGAGAGGATCGTGCTCGGTCGGGTCGTTCAGGAGCCGGGCTCGCGGCCGAACGCCCGGAATGGCTCGGGTTCGTAGTCGACGAGCGCCGATCGCCACGCGGGCAAGGCCACCCGGATCGCGTCGTCGGCCCTGAGGAGCCACGCCAGATGCCGCAGGCCATGCTCCACGACCTGTGAGAGATGCACCGTGGAGGGCGATCGCGTGGCGTGACCACGGGCGAGGTCGGCCCTGGTCACCGGCTCGATCTCGTAGATCGCCGGGAGATCCAGCGACGGCTCGACCACCACGAGGAACGTGAGCAGGAGCCGACGCTCGACCACTCGCCAGGAGGTGGAGTGCACCATCGTTGGGAGCATCCCCAGCCCGGCCACCGAATCGACGATCGACTCCGCAGGATCGAGATCCGGATCCCACTCGGCGACGACGGTCTCGCGGCCGTGCGGGAAGACGTGGCGGATCACGCCTGCATCGAGGTAGAGGACGATCGCTTCCAACGACGGAGACCCCACCGCGGAACCCTATCCCGTGGGTCGCGGCGCGGAGATGAGGTCAGCCCGTCACCCGGAACAGGCGCCACCGACCCGGCACGCCCTTGAGCTCATGCTCTCCGGCGTCTTCGATCGCGAGGTCGGAGCCCGCGGTGTGCCGGGCCAGCCCCTCGATGTGACGAACCGGCAAGGGCTGATCCCACCCCGAAAGCAGGTCTCCCGTGAAGCCGCGCACGAAGACCATGTCGATCGGCCCATCCCCCACGATCTGATAGGCGACGCTGACATCGCCGCTCTTCGCGTACAGAACGTCGGGGACCCGGGTCACGTGCCTACCACGCGGAACAGGCGCCACCGATCCGGAACGCCCTTGAGCTCGTGCTCCCCGGCGTCTTCGAACCCGAGACCGGAACCGGACACGAGCCCCTGGACGGTGTGGGAGACGAGCACCTCTGAGGGTCGGGCGAGCGAAGCGATCCGAGCGCCGACGTTGACGGCGATCCCTCCCGCCTTTCCGGCGATCGTCTCGACCTCGCCCGTATGCACCCCAGCCCGGACCTCGATCCCGAGATCGGGGACCGCCTCACAGATCGCCTGGGCGCACCGGACGCCGCGCGCAGGCCCATCGAACGTGGCGAAGAATCCGTCACCGGCCGTATCGACCTCCTCACCGCGGAAGCGGCCGAGCATCGCCCTGACGACCCCGTGATGACGCTCAACGAGATCGCGCCATCCCTTGTCGCCGAGCTCGGCCGCCATCGCGGTCGAGCCCACGATGTCGGTGAACATGACGGTGGCGAGCACGCGATCGAGATCGGCCTCCTCGCCGCGAACCTCGGCCACGAAGCGCTCGATCTCGTCGAGCAGATCGTCCTGGCGGCCCATCACGAAGAGGTGATCGTCCCCGGGGAACGAGACGAAGCGCGCCCCCCTGATCTGATCGGCGAGCCATCGCGTCTCCTCCGCCGGGTAGTCCAGATCATCGTCGCGGGCGAGCACCAACGTGGGAACGTGGATCGCCGGGAGCGCAGAGCGGACGTCGATGGCCCCATTCATGGCCGACAGCGCCTTCATGGCGCCCGGGCTTGCTGCGTTGCGCATGTAGTCGGCCAGCCATGTCAGGGTCGGCTCGTCGTCGGCGAGCGAGGGTGAGAACGATTCTGCGAGGAACTCCCTGGCGAGCTCCTTCGTACCCCAAAGGCGCTCTCGCCGCTCCCGGAACGCGACCATCTCCGGGTCGAGGTCTCGGTCCGGCTCGCTGAACGGGTAGTCCGCAGCGTTGTTCCAACAAGCGCTCGTGGCGAAGGCGATCAGCGCGATCGTGCGCTCCGGGTACGTCGCCGCGAACAGCATGGCCATAGGCCCGCCCTCCGAGACCCCGAGCACGACGGCGCGCTCGGACCCGACGGCATCCATCACGGCCCTGGCGTCGTCCATGCGCACCTCGAGCGACGGCAGGCTGTCCTCGGGCACCCGATCGGAGAGCCCGACGCCTCGCTTGTCGAACACCATCACCCGTGCGAACGACGAGAGGCGCGTGAAGAAGCGCTCGAACCTCGGCTCCGTCCACATCTTCTCGATATGGGTCACCCAGCCGAGGACGAAGAGGATGTCGACCGGCCCATCGCCCACGACCTGGTAGGCGACGTGGACGCCGTCGGCGGTCGTCGCGTAGCGGGTCTCCGGGACGATCACGGTCGATCGCCCCCCCGGAACGGGTAGCGGAGGTACTGACCCCTCGCCGCTCGCCCGTGATCGCCACTGACCATCGGCCCATCTTCGTGCGCAGCTCCTTCGGGCGCAACCGAAACCCGGAGAGCGATCGGCGGCCTGGCATTCCCGCGTCGACTGGGACTAGATTGTGAGCCCAGGCAGGGTCGCGGGGGGCCATGACGACCAGCGCCATCGACGAACGACACGCGTCCGACCGTGAGCTGGGACCGCTGCCCAGGTTCTTCCGTCCCGCCGTCGACCTGGTCGCGGGGATCAAGGCGACCATCCACACGAAGCTGCTCGCGGGGTTCCTCGTGATCGCGTTGCTGCTGCTGTCGATGGGGGTCGTGAGCGTCATCGTGCTCGAGCGTGTCAACGACCAGGTGGCGCGACTCACCGCGCTCAGCAACCAGGTGAATCAAGCTCGCCAGATGATCTACGAGGTGACCGCCCAGAGTCACTTCCGAGCCATGGCGCTGCTCACCGACGACCCCTCGTGGACGGAGAAGATCTACGTCGCCAAGGGCGAGTTCGATGCGAACCTCGCGGAGATCCGTCGATACTCCATCCCGCCGCGGCCAGAGTTCTTCGACACCCTATCGACGGCGAACCAGGTCTTCCGCGAGTCGAGCGACGAGGTCACCGACCTGTACATGGCGAGCGCGGTTGACGAGGCCCTGCTCGTGCACATCGATCAGGAGCACACCCAATCCCACGTCCTCGAGGACCAGCTCAACCTGCTCATCGCGGACTCGCAGGAGCTGTTCACTCAAGAAACGGAGGCCTTCGCAGGGAACCGCCGCTTCCTCACGCTGGTCGTCATCTCGTTCTCCGGGGCCAGCCTGCTCGCGGCGCTCGCCCTGGGGGCGATCCTGTCCTGGTCGCTGATCCGGCCCGTCAGACGCGTCGACGGAGCCCTGGCACGATTGGCCGACGGGGATTTCGATACCCGCATCGATGTGCCGAACCGCGACGAGTTCGGGAACCTCACGAGGAACCTGAATCGAACCGCCGAGCAGCTCTCGTCCGCCTACCTGGATCTGGAGACCCTCAACTCCAACCTCCGCGAGGCGGTCGACGCCAAGGTGGCCGAGCTCGAACGCGCCTCACGCCTGAAACGCTATCTCTCTCCGCAGCTGGCCGATTCGATCGTCGCCGGCGAGGGCGATCTCGATCTCGCGCCCAGACGGAAGCTGCTCACGATCTTCTTTTCCGACGTCCGGGGCTTCACGTCGGCGTCCGAGCGGATGGAGCCCGAGGAACTGATCGATGAGTTGAACGACTACCTGTCCGAGATGACCGAGATCGTGTTCCGCTGGGGAGGGACGCTCGATAAGTACGTCGGTGACGCGGTCATGGTGTTCTTCGGCGACCCGGTCCCCCAGCACGATCACGCGGAGCGCGCGGTGCGGATGGCCTTCGAGATGCGCGAGCGGATGTTGACCCTGCAGGAGCGGTGGCTCCACCGATACGAGGAGGCCTTCAAGATCGGGATCGGCATCTCGACCGGGTGGGTCACCGTCGGGGACATCGGCTCGTCCTCACGCAGCGATTACACGGTGCTGGGCAACGACGTGAACCTCGCTGCGCGCCTGTCCGATCGGGCAGACGCCGGGCAGATCCTGATCAGCGAACGCACCCTTGACGAGGTGCGACAGATCGTGACCGCCACGCCCGTTGACGAAGTCGCCTTGAAAGGGGTGAGCCGCCCCGTCAGGACCTACGAGATCGAGCCCCAAGGCACCGAGGGCGCTCGCTAGAGATCGATCGTCTCGCCGCGGCCGTCCGCTGCGGCCATCACGGCGTTCGCCGCGGCCACGTCCTGCACGCCCACGCCGGTGAGATCGCAGACGGTGAGTTGGGCTGCCGAGGTCCGGCCCTCGGCACGACCCGCACAGACGTCACCGAGCTCCAGAGCCCCGGCCGACTGATCGACCGCGTGCTGCAGTTCGCCGAGGCGCGAGCACTGATCGCGCGAATCGACGACCAGCACGTCGGCGCGGCGGAGGATCTCGGGGTCGAGCTCCTGCTTGCCGGGCCCGTCGGAGCCGACCGCGGTGACGTGCACCCCGGGAGCGAGCCATTCGGCCTCGACGAGCGGCTGGCGAGCGGCCGTGCACGTGATCACGACGTCGGCTCCGAGGACCGGCCTGCTGCACGGACGCGGCGACATCGACCGCGCAGGCACCGCCGAGGCGTGCCCGCAGGTCCTCGGCCGCCAGCTCGGCATGCCCTGGGTCCCTTCCCCACACGCGCACCTCGGCGAACCCGGGTCTCACCTCGGAGAGAGCGTCGAGCTGACACCTCGCCTGCGCGCCGGTCCCGATCACGGCCACCCGATCCACACGATCCGGCGCGAGGTGCCGTGCGGCGACGCCTCCCGCCGCCCCCGTCCGCAGATCGGTCAGGTATCCGCCGTCGAGCAGGAACGCCGCCGGCGATCCATCTCGGGCATCGAAGACGACGACGAGGCCATCGATCGCCGGCGGCTCCACGCCGTAGAACCCGCTCGCGGCCTTGACGGCGAAGTACGGGGATCCGTGCAGATGCCCGGCCTTCACGTGGATCTCACCCTTGGCCTCCGGCACGTCGAGATGGATCACGTTCGGCAACTCGGCCGCGCCGGTCGAGTAGGCCACGAAGGCCCCTTCGCACGCCTCGATGCAGGAACGCATGTCGATCGACGCTCGCACGTCGTCTCGCTCGCAGGATGCGGACCTGGGTCACGGTCGCGAGCCTACCCCCAAGCACGCCGACCCCGGATGCTACGGTCGCGATGCCACGCGACGAGAGGCCTCGGGATGAAGATCGAGCGGTTCGAGATGGAGCGGTACCAGTCCCTGCACTGGCACGAGGTCGACTACGACCTGTCGGAATCGGGCGTGACCCCGATGACGATCCGGGACCTGCTCGGACCGGCCGCCGACGCCGAGGCCTTCCTTGCGACGGCCCTCGGATATCCGCTGTCCGAGGGCTCGTCACGAGGCTCGGACGAACATCGCCTCGTGGTACCCGGGCGCCACGGCCGGAGAACGTCACGATGGTCAACGGGGGCTCGGAGGCCAACCTCCTCGCGCTTGTGGGCGCTTGCTCGAACCCCGTGACCGGCTCGCGTTCATGGTGCCGAACTACATGCAGGGCTGGGGACTCGGTTCGTTCTTCGGCAAGCGAGCCGACCGCGTGCGACTGCGCCTGGGCGACGACGGGATGGCGGCTGGACGTCGACCAGCTGCACGACGCCGTGACCAAGCGCACGAAGGCCGTCATGGTGTGCAACCCCAACAACCCGACCGGCCACGTGCTCACCGACGCCGAGATGAACGAGGTCGTGAAGGCCGCCGACCGCGTGGGCGCGTGGATCGTCGCCGACGAGATCTACCGCGGAGCCGAGCTCGACACCGACGTCGCGTCGCCGACGTTCTTCGGCCGGTACGAGCGAGTCATCGTGACCAGCGGCCTGTCGAAGGCCTTCGCGATGCCCGGACTTCGGGTGGGATGGGCGGTCGCCCCCGAGAAGATGATCGCCCGCCTCTGGGATCGCCACGACTACACGACCCTCACGCCCTCAGCCGTGGGCGACCGGCTGACGGCGCTGGCGATGGACCCCGCCGTGCGCGAGGCGATCCTTGAGCGCACACGCGCGATCGTCCGCGCGAACTACCCGCTGCTCGAGGCGTGGCTCGAGCGCCACCGCGACGTGGTGCGCTGGGACCGCCCGGACGCGGGCGCGATCGCCTACGCGAAGTACGACCTTCCGATCGCGAGCATCCACCTGGTGGAGCGCGTCCGCACCGACCACAGCGTGCTGCTCGTGCCGGGGGTCATGCTCGGCCTGAAGAAGGGGTTCCGCGTCGGGTTCGGCTACGACGTCGATCACATGATGAAGGGCCTCTCGCTCGTCGACGAGGTGCTGGCCGAGGTCGCGGCTGGTCGATGACGCCCGACGTGTGATCAGGACTGGGGGTGGGTGCGGAACCACTCCACCGTGGTCTGGATCGATTCGAGACGCGGCGTTGCGAGATCTCCGAACGTCGTCACGAACTTCTCCGAGTTGACGACGTACGGATCCTCGAACTCGTACAACATCTCCTTCAGCTCGCGAACGTCCTTATTGAACAACCCCACAAGCGACACCGCCGCCGAGGGCAGGCTGGATATGCCTGGCTCGTGTTCGACGACCTCGAATATCTGCTCGATGAACTCCCTCGTGGTGGCGGTCGGTGGATTCGGCAGATGCCACACTTCCCCGTCGGCTTCGGAGTGCTCCCCGAGGACGGCGAGTCCCCTGGCGATGTCGGGGACATAGCTGTAGGTATGGGGTTGGTCCGGATCACCCAGTACCCGGGTTCTCTTGCCCGCCAGCGCAGGGTAGAAGATGCGCGCTCCCATGGCGGAGAGCAGCCCTCGAGGTCCGTAGTAGTCCGAGGACCGACCGATCGCGACCCGCACGCTCCCTGCGGCGCCGGCAGCCAGCAGGTCTTCGGCCATCTTCGCTCGCGTGCGACCCTTCCGGCCGGTCGCCGCGTACCGGGAGGTCTTCCGTGATGGGCGCGCCACCCGTGGGGCCATACATGTAGAGATTCTCGAGCGAGACCAGCTTGGCGCCCGCCGAGGAAGCCCCCACCAGAACCCCAGCCTGCAGCTTGGGAAACAACTCGGGCCACTGCGTGTAGGGAGGGTTGAGGCACTGATAGACGACGGCCGCGCCCTCGGCTGCCGTGATGCAGAACTCCGGGTCCAAGGCGTCTCCGCTCAGGGCCTCGACGCCTTCGGGCACGTCGGCGTGTCCACTGCGGCTGACCGCGCGTACACGGTGGCCCTGGTCGGCTAGATGCTCGACGAGCGCAAGGCCGACGGCGCCGGTACCGAAGACAACGTGTAGGTCGGCCACTCGAAACCCTCCCGAAGAGAGCCCCAGTCTGACAGGGCAACTGGAGGACGACTGGGCTTCGTACCTCGTGGCACGGGTAGCTACATGCGGATCAGGTCGACGAGACCCTCGTGCTCGAAGATCATGTCCTGCTGGACGTCAGCGCCTGCCCTCGGCCAGCTCCCCGTCCTCGTACATGCGGCTCAGGATCTGGGTGCGGTGCTTCACGGTCTCCCAGTCGTCGCAGACGCCATCCATGGCCGCTTGGGAGTTAGCGCTGGCAGGAGAGAACTCCATGTCGACGAAGACGGCGCTCATCTTGTCGACGAACTGCGATTCCTCGCATCCGAACTTGGCCGACACGCACCGCGTGAGCGCCGGGATCACGAGCTTCATCGCGCTCAGATGCAACTTGGCCTGCGCGCAACGCCAGCATCGCGTCCTCGGCCGCCGACATCGCGAGGTTCAGGTCCAGGCACCCCGCCTCCAGGAGATCCTCCTGGGACAGGTATAGGCATTCGATCCGATGGTCCGTGGACATCTCGAGCCTCCTTCGTCGCAGACCCGATGATAGGGGCGAGACTCGAGCCTCCCGTGGCCGGTCAGTCCCCCGGTTCGACCGAGTGCTCGACGATCTCGTCGGGCGTGTGGTGCGCCGCGGGGATCGACCCGAGCCTGCCGGCCTGGTAGTCCTCGAACGCCTCGACCAGCTCGTCGCGCGTGTTCATGACGAACGGCCCGTACCAGGCGACCGGCTCGCCGATCGGACGGCCGCCCAACAGCAGCACGTCGAGCGCCGGAGCCCGGCTCTCCTGCGTCGTGGAGGCTTCGATGCGGATCGCGTCGCCCGGACCGAACACGGCGAGTTGGCCCGACTCGATCGGTCGCCGCTCAGCGCCGAAGGTCCCACGGCCGGCCAGGACGTAGACCAGCGCGTTGAACGCCGGGTTCCACGGGAGGTCGAGTCGAGCACCGGGCGCGACCGTGGCGTGTGCGTAGGTGATCGGCGTGTACGTGTCGCCCGGGCCGCGGTGGCCGGCCAGGTCGCCCGCGATCACCCGCACGAGCGCCCCGCCGTCGGCCGAGGCGAGGAGACCCACCTCGTCCGCCCGGAGGTCCTGATACCTGGGGGGAGCCCACTTCTGCGCCTTCGGGAGGTTCACCCAGAGCTGCGACCCGTGGAACAGCCCGCCGCTGGCCACCAGCTGCTCCGGCGGCTTCTCGATGTGCAGGATGCCGGCCCCTGCCGTCATCCATTGCGTGTCGCCGTTCGTGATCACGCCGCCGCCTCCGTTCGAGTCCTCGTGCTCGAACGTGCCGTCGATCATGTACGTGACGGTCTCGAAGCCGCGATGTGGGTGCCAGGGCGTGCCCTTCGGCTCGCCCGGCGCGTATTCGACCTCGCCCATCTGGTCCATGTGGACGAACGGATCGAGGTCTCCGAGGTCCACGCCGGCGAAGGCCCGCCGCACCGGGAAGCCCTCGCCCTCCAGGGCGCTGGGCGCGTCGGTCACGGACCGAACGGGTCGCTGCGTTCCCTGCTCCACGTCGGGGACACGGGGCAGGGCGGTGATGTCGTCGACGGTGATAGCTGGCATCGAACGCTCCTTCTCGGGAACGCCACCATCAACCCCACAGGACGCCCGTGAATTCCCGCTCGAAGAACAACGGGCCCCGGTCGCGCGCGTCCCGGCGGCTGTGCGATGCTCGCCGAGCATCGGAGTCGCACCGCAAGGGGGGGATCCAGCATGGGCGAGCAGGCGGACGCACTACTGGGGCGGGTCTTCGAGTCGCTGATCGGCAGCGCGGAGCTGATGACGATCTACATCGGCGACCGTCTGGGGTTGTACGGGGCGCTCGCGGACGGCTGGCTCACCCCGAGCGAGCTGGCGACCCGCGCCGGGATCGCCGAGCGGTACGCGCGTGAGTGGCTCGAGCAGCAGGCGGTCGCCGGGTTCCTCGAGATCGACGACCCAAGCGCCGACGCAGCCGATCGCAGGTACATGCTGTCGGCCGAGCACGCGCAGGTGCTGCTGGATCGCGACGCGCCGACCTACATGGCGGCCTTCAGCAGGATGTTCGTGGCCGCGGGCCAGCAGCTGCCGGCGCTGCTCCAGGCATACCGGGACGGAGGCGGCGTCAACTGGCGCGATTTCGGGCCCGACATGAGCGAGGGCCAGGAATTCGGCAACCGGCCGACGTTCGTCAACTCGCTGGCCGACTGGTTCGCGAGCATCCCCGACGTGCACGAGCAGCTCTCGGCCGGCGCCCGGATGGCGGACGTGGGATGTGGGGGCGGATGGTCGTCGATCTCGCTGGCGCGCGCGTATCCGAGCATCACGATCGACGGCTTCGACCTCGACGAGCCGGCGGTCGAACGCGCCCGTGGCAACGCGGAGGCCGAGGGTATGAGTGATCGTGTCCGGTTCCACGCGATCGATCCGGCGGAGGCCGATCACGGCGACGACTACGACCTCGTCACCGCCTTCGAGTGCATCCACGACATGCCGCAGCCCGTGCCCGTTCTTCGCGCCATGCGATCGATGGCGGGCTCCGACGGCACGGTGATCGTGATGGACGAGAACGTGCAGCCCGAATTCGTCGCGCCGGGCGACGAGATCGAGCGGCTGATGTACGGGTTCAGCACCCTGGTGTGCCTGCCCGACGGCATGTCGCACCCCGACTCGGTGGGCACGGGAACGGTCATGCGCCCATCCGTGTTCGAGCGGTACGCGAAGGAGGCGGGGTTCGCCGGCGTCGAGATCCTCCCCATCGACGGAGGGTTCTGGCGCTTCTACCGCCTGCAGGCCTGACGAGCGACGCGCGCGGCTCTTCCGCCACCTGCTCGGACGACAGGGTCGGCGTCGGATAGTATCGAGGCCTTCCCCGTGGTGCGAACGACCGCGCCGTCGAGACGTGTGTACACCGAACTCGCAAGGGGGGATCTCCGCGAAGGCGAAACGATTCGGGCGCCCGGCGCTCCGACGGGCGCCGATCTTGTTGGCGCTGGTGCTGGCCGTCGTGGGAGTCGTCCCCGGCGTGTCCCCCTCCCCGGCCATCGCGGCCGGTCTGTGCGCCACGCCCGGTGACTCGGGTGCCGGCGGGACGCTCTCAGGCGTGATCAATACCTACTACCCCGGTGTCGGAGCCGTCGGCGCGGGGGCGGGCAGCATCGATGTCGGGGCGGCGGCCGGCGCGGCGACGCCGATCGCGCAGGGCGACCTGCTGCTGGTCATCCAGATGCAGGACGCCGACTTCGATGCCACCAACACGAACTCGTACGGACACGGAGGCGCCCCCGCGGCCCCTGCATCCGGCTACACCGCGCTGAACTCGACCGGCCGCTACGAGTACGTGCGCGCGAGCTCGGCCGTCGTGGCGGGGACCGTCGGCATCGTCGGTCTCGGCGCCGGCGACGGCCTGATCAACACCTACCGAACCTCGGCGGCAACCGGGACCGAGGGTCAACGAACCTTCCAGGTCATCCGCGTGCCGCAGTACACCACCGCGACGACCAGTTCTGGGCTGACCGCGCTCGCCTGGAACGGGTCGGTGGGAGGGGTCCTGGCGTTGGACACGAGCGGTACCCTCACCCTGGGCGGCGTGGTGAGCGTCGACGGTCTCGGATTCCGCGGCGCCCCAGGCCTTCAGCGAGGAGGCGCTCCGGGGTTCGCGAACACCGACGTGGCCGTGAGCGCGACCGCGAACGTCCACGGCAACAAGGCCGAGGGGATCGGCGGCACGCCGGTGGGCACCGCTGCCGGCAACGGCTATCCGGGCGGCGACGCGGCGCGAGGGGCACCCGGGAACGCCGGTGGGGGGGGTACCGACGGTGCCCCGAATTCCAACAGCCAGAACACGGGCGGGGGCGGGGGCGGCAACGGGGGTGCCGGCGGCCAGGGAGGGAACTCCTGGTCCTCCAACCTTGCCACCGGCGGCTACGGAGGCGTCGCCCTTCCGGCGACCGCAGGCAGGCTGTTCCTCGGCGGCGGGGGCGGATCCGGCACGACCAACAACCACGCCTCACCCCAGGCCGACGGCGCGGACGGCGGCGGCATCGTCCTATTCAGGGTGGGATCGGTGGCGGGAGCCGGTTCGATCACGGCGAACGGCGCGGACGCGTACAACCAGACGTTGAACGACGGCGGGGGCGGAGGCGGGGCGGGGGGCACGATCGCGCTCACCTCGCCATCCGGTTCGCTCGCGGGGGCGACCCTAAGCGCGGCGGGCGGGCGCGGCGGAGACGCGTGGCCGAACCAGGCGGGGGCGGGCAACGCCCACGGCCCGGGCGGCGGTGGAGGTGGCGGCTGGATACTCACGTCGAGCGCGCCGACGTCGGCCGGCGTGGGCGGGGGTCTGCACGGGATCACGACCACGGGCAACCTCACGTTCGGATCGTTCGATGGCGGCGTGGGACAGACGGCCACGGTCGCGCCCGCGGCGATCCCCGGCGTAAGCGGGGGCGCCGAGTGCGCCGACCTGGAGCTCGCCAAGACGGGCCCCGCGACCGTGCGGGCGGGCGGGCGTCTTGCCTACACCCTGACGGTCACGAACCACGGGCCGTCCAACGCACAGACCCTGTCGGTGGTCGACACCCTGCCGGCGGGGGTGTCGTTCGTGTCGGCCTCTGGGCCGGGGTGGTCGTGCACCAACGCGGGCGACGCGTCGGTGAGCTGCACGCGGCCGGCACTCGCCTCCGGGGCCACGGCCCCCGACATCACCGTGACGGTGACCGCGCCGGCACAAGCGTCTTCGATCACCAACTCAGCTGTGGTGTCCGCGGTATCCCCCGATCCGGACCCCACCAACGACGCCGCATCGATGGACACGACGGTCACGGCGTCTGCCAACCTCGAGCTCGCCAAGACGGGCCCCGCGACCGTTCGGGCGGGCGGGCGTCTTGCCTACACCCTGACGGTCACGAATCACGGGCCGTCCAACGCACAGACCGTCTCGGTGGTCGACACCCTGCCGGCGGGCGTGTCGTTCGTATCGGCCTCGGGCCCGGGGTGGTCGTGCACCAACGCGGGCGACGTGTCGGTGACCTGCGCGCGGCCGACGCTCTCCTCCGGGGCAACGGCCCCGGATATCGAGGTGGTAGTGACCGCGCCGGCGCAGCCCTCGTCGATCACGAACGCGGCCGAGGTCTCCTCGGCGACCTTCGACCCGAGGCAGAACAACGACGCAGCGTCCTGGGCGACCTCGGTGAACGCGGCGGCGTCCGGCGGCGATCCGCCCGATTCGGCCGATACCGGGGCGGATCTCCGCCGCGTGTTCTGGGCGGCCCTCGCCTTGATGCTGGTGGGCGCCTCGCTGCTGGTCGCGGGCCGTCGATCCAGCAGACCGCGTGGCCGCCACCTGCCGGCGCGCTGATCGCACTGAGCGCAAGAAGTAGCCTCCCCCGGGGCATGGAGCGCTGCGGAGCCCTCCATCTGACTAGATTGGGCGTATGGCAGGGCCAGGGACAGACGAGGCGTCGGTCGTGCTCACCACCGAGCGGCTGATCCTGCGTCGGCTCTCGATGGACGATCTCGATGCGCTCGCCGCGATCTACGCCGATCCCGACGTACGCCGCTTCTTCCCCGAGGGCACCCTCACCCGTGAGGAAACGCGTGAAGAGATCGCCTGGATGCTCGAGGTGGACTATCCGAAGTATGGGTACGGCCTGTGGGCGACGGTGCTCCGCGACACCGGAGCGCTCATCGGCCGGTGTGGACTGCTGCCCTGGCCGGTCACCGTATCCGACCGCGCGGCGCTCGGGCTCGCCGCTCCCGAGGAACAGCCCACGCCGGGGCGCCGCGTCGAGGTCGAGGTGGCCTATCTCCTCGCGAAGGAACACTGGGGCCGCGGACTCGCGACCGAGGCAGCACGGGCGATCGCGTCGTTCGGCTTCGCGACGCTGGACGTCGACCGCCTGATCTGCCTGGTCGACGAGGAGAACGACGCGTCGCTGGGGGTCGCCGCGAAGATCGGCATGACCGTCGACGGCGACGTCGAGATCGACAACGAGGTGTTCCCTCTCCGGGCGATCACCCGGGAGCGGTGGTCCAGGCTGGAGACCTGAGCTCGGGCACATCAGGATGGAATCGTCGGGGCAGGCGGAATCGCCAGCAGTTTCAGCCTCAGTAGAGTCGAAGCAGCGCGACGTTCTCAACCCAGAGCGCGAAGTACGGACGCGGCCGGCCTCGCCGAATGGCCATGAGCAGGAAGGGTCCGTCGCAGTGCATCCGTCGTCCGAGAGGGGCTCATCCCCTTGAATGAGTGGGCGCCACCACGGTGGGATCTTCCAGCATCATTCCCATCCCGGAATCACCTATCTACACCGGAGGCAAGGCCACGATCCCGTCGAACGGGAACGGGGTGTCGGACGTCACGGTGATCTCGATCAGCCAGTTTCGGTTCCGGTCTTCACTCGGTCCGAGCGAATCGCAGACCTTCTTGCTCGAGTCCACCATCGTGAGCGTTCCACCGAAGCTCGGGGAGATGCCGGCCAGGTCCTTGACGATGTAGGTGGCCGACGCAGTTTCCCCAGGATCGGTCGGCGTGTGGAAGACGCATAGACGGGCCCCTCGGATCGTGGTCGTCACGGTCGACCCATTGTCCCCAGCCCGGTGGCCGCCCAGCAGGTCGAAGGCGTTCGATACCGGCGTCCAGGTGCCCCCGTAGTCGAACATCGAGGAGGTGTCATCGATGGGCACGTAGCCAACCCGCGAGTCCGAGATCCCCCGGTTCCCATGTCGATCGGCGACGACCACCCGGTACTCGTACCACGCCCCCTGCTCGCCGGAAACCCTGATCGACGGTCTCGGTGCATGTCCGGTCTTGAGCGTCTTCCAGTGGTCCGTATGCCAGAGCCGACCCTGGAACCGCCACGAACGGACCCCCGAGCCGTATCGATCATCCATCACCGAGAAGGAGATGGGGAACGACAGTGCGGTGGAGGACACCGGCTCGTACAGCGGGAGGTTGGCGGCGCTCGCGGCCGTAAGCTTGCAGCACTTGGCCGTGGGCGCGATGACGTCGTGGAGCAACCACCGATCGTTCGGGGCCAGGTCGACGCACGGCCGCGAACAAGGGGAGCCCTTCCAGGCGCTGCCCCCCACGATCGAATACGTCATGCGGTCGCTCTCGATGAACCGATAGAACATCACGAGGGTTCTTCCGTCGAGGCGCTTGACGGAGAACCGCCCGGCGTAGCTACCGCTGGGGCTGACTCCGATGCCGTGGTAGCGACCGTTGTCGTGGTAGAGGTAGACGGTCCAATCAACCGAACGTCCCCGGCCAGAGAACAGCACCGCCAACCAACCGATCTTTCCGTCGATCTGTGCATCGGTGAATGGCTCGATCGTACGCAGCTCGATGCGGTCTGCATTTCGACGGGCGTGTGAGATGCGGACGCGATCGAGATCCAGAGGTCCGCGCGTGTCGTTGCGATCCGAGATCACCCGCACGTTCGCGGCCACTGGCACGGCCGTGGTGACCGCTAGCATCGACACGAGCACGATGCCAGCTGTGAGTCGACCTCTGGCACGCATCCCTGACTCCCTTCGCGAAATCGGACCGCTCGCACGGTACGCGAGAGGTGCGTTTGCCCGCATCCGGGGATTCCCTAGTGTCTCGCCTATGACGATAGCGCCCCGCCGTGCGAGGGCATGGGCTTCGCGAATGGAACCGATGGCGTGGTTGATTGTCGTTGCCGCGGCGCTGATCGTCGGCTTCCTCTTGATGTCGGCCGGGGGGTGGCATGAAGGCCGCGTGGAACGCCGTTTCGGGCGTTCCAGCAAGGAGTTCTCACATCTGGCGAGGGCGCGAGGCACTTGATCTGGATCGGCAAACGGTCAGGAGATGGCGCTCGTCTACCCTGGCTAATGCCCACCGCAGGTCACCTCAAACCCGTCAGGGCGATGCGCTCTTCGGTGTTTGCGTCTCGGTCCCCATGGCGACTCCCTGGGAGCAGGGGTCCCTACATCGGGGGGCGTTTCCTCAGTCCACGATCTTCTCGCAGTTGACGAAGCGGTCAGCGCCCGGTCCTCCCTTGCATACGTCATAGCCGGCTCCACCGTTGAGCTTGTCGTTGCCGTCGCCGCCGACCACGACATCGCGTCCGTCACCACCGAGGAGGACACGGTCGTCGTCGTCGCCGCCGACGATCCGGTCCGCACCGGCCCCACCTAGCAAGAAGTCACCGTTCCGCCCGCCCGTGAGCTTGTCGTTGCCGGGACCGCCATTGAAGAACACGTGGATGATCGAGGGATTCCCCGTGCCGAGGCCGCCCGCAGCGCTGATGACGTCGTCCCCGCCTCCGGCCACGACCTCTGGCTCCACGCACACCCCAGAGGTAGTGACGTCAGCGTCGATGTCTTCCGTCTCTTCGGCGTTCAGGTTCGCCGTCGGATGGCCGCTGATACTCCCCCACCTGATGACCTCGCGTTCGCCCGATCCAACGATCCGCAGGTAGTCACAGGCGATCGTCGAGTAGTAGTGGAAGTTGACTTCAGGGCTTGGGCCCGTATCCAGCCCAGGCGTGAATGGTCCGCCCTTGAGGGAGATGACTCCTCGTTGCCCGCTCCCGCCCCAGTTGTCGTAGAAGACCATCTTGTGCGCGTTCGTGACGGTCGCGCACGCAACGCCGTCGACAACGATGTCCTCCCCCGATCGCACGATGGTCGAGGTGTTGTCGAACATCGTGATGACGGTTTCGGGCGGGTCGGTGTCGAACTCGAAATTGCAGGACGACGCCGCTTGGCTCGCCGGAATACTCAACACGACGACCGCAGACGCGGCGAGCGCCGCCCCGAGGATCGAGGCCAGACGCCTACTGGCATGAAGTCGATGCATCATTCACTCCCTTCGTAGGTTCGAGCGTCATCAGACGCCCGCCCAGTCAGGCTGGAAGTCGTTCACGCCCTGCCGAACCGCAACCACTCTCCAGGCTCCTCCGTTCCTGCTGACCGTGTAGATGTCGAAGTCGGTCTCCGGTCGGTTGCTGGAGAAGGCGATTCGGTGACCATCTGGTGAGAACGCCGGGTTCACCTCGACACCCACCGCACTGGTGACACGTCGCTCCTTGCCCGTCTTCAGGTCGAGCAAGTAGATGTCCAGGTTGCCGCCTCGATCGCTTTCGAAGGCGATGTACCGGCCATCCGGTGACCAGGATGGCCCTCCACCCCAGCCGTAGCCGCAGGTGCCGTCGTCTGCCGGGTTGAACGTGAGCTGGGTCACGTGCGATCCGTCATCGCCCATCATGTATAGCTCGCAGTTCCCGGTTCGGTTGCTCGTGAAGGCGATCTGCGTTCCATCGGGCGAGAAGGACGGGTATTCGTCACGGGCAGGGTCGTTCGTCAGGTTCACGAGGTTGGACCCGTCAGCGTTCATCACGTAGACGTCGCGATCTCCACTCAGATCGCTCGTCAGTGCGAGGCGGCCGTCGTTGGACCAATCCGGCCCAGAGTCATCTGCTTCCGAGGTGAGGAGTTGGCGGAAGCCCGAGCCATCGGAAAGGATCGCTGAGATCTCGAACGAGCCGGTGGGCCCGCACCGGTTGATAAACGCGATCTCGTCTGTCCCTGGGCGCCAGGAAGGCTCAAGACCCTCGCACACGCCGGTGACCTGGTACTGGCCCTGACCGTCTGCGTCCATGACCCAAGTCTGTTCGCCGCTCTGGAAGACGAGCCGCCCATCCGCCGGAGGGGTAGCCCCCGCCACCATCGTGCCGCTCAACAGAAGAACCGCCAGCGCCACGCCGGCCACCAACAGCGCAGGCCGATTTTCGCGAGACTGCATCACTGTGCACCACCTTCCGGCCCCGTCGGGGCTACTCGGCCGCGTGAGCTCAAGTCCCCATGAGGGCAGTAAGAGGTCTCGCGTCATTGGTTCTGCTCGCGCGAAGGACTCTTCAACCAACTCGTCCCTCGGGGGACATCGACATGCAACACCTCCCCTCAGACTCGCTCCAACGATTCCTGTTACAACGGCTTGCCTGCGCATCCCGGAAGCACCGATCTACACCGGAGGCAAAGGCCACGATCCCGTCGAACGGGAACGGGGTGTCGGACGTCACGGTGATCTCGATCAGCCAATCTCGGTTCCTGTCTTCACTCGGTCCGAGCGAATCGCAGACCTTCTTGCTCGAGGCCATCCCTGACTCCCTTAGAAGCGTGGGACGCCCGAAGGGTATGGGCGACGTGTCGCTCCTCGCATCAGGGGATTCCCTAGTGTCTCGCTGGCAACGCCGAGCCCGCTTGATGGCTAGGAGGTGCGGTCCTCACCTCTTGTCCATCGCTGAACCAACAGATCGTGAGGGTCCGCACCGCTTCAGACCCTTCCGCGGTGTACCGGAGCTTCCATGAGATGCACGCCGACGGCGAAGACCCGGACCCGGGTCTCTGGGTTGTACTCGCTGAGATGGAACAGGAAACCGAGCTACCCAGCCTGGTCACTAGTCTGTCGCTCTGCGTCCTGCCTGAGGCGACCTGAGGGAGCGGTCTGCGACCGATCTGGACAGCCCGAGCAGGGCTCGGGCCTGCGTCAAGTGGACCCAAGGGGAGTCGAACCCCTGACCTCTTGGCTGCCAGCCAAGCGCTCTACCAGCTGAGCTATGGGCCCTCGTGTCTTTGCGAGTCAGAGTGTAGGGGACGTTGCGGGTCATCCAAAGGCTCGAGGAACGGAAGAGCGGCCCGTCAGACCGTCACCTCGACGTCGTCGAAGTTGATGGTCGCCGTCTCCCGCGTGTTGCCGCCGATCTGCACGCGCGTGATGGGAGAGGTTCCCGTGTTCGGCCTCCAGTTGCTCAGGATCTTCGAGCCGTTCAGGAACACGTCCCAGGCGCCAGAGGCACCAACCGTCCCGCACACCTCGACGGTATTCCAGCCCTTGGGGAGCGCATCCCCGGAGTTCTTCGCGGCCCCGGACACGTCGGAGCGCAGGCGCAGCGTCCCGTTGCCGCCCCTGAAGATCGTGGCCACTCCGCCGTTCCCGGCGCTACGAACGCTCATCAGGTCGACCGCCCCCTTGGCCTTGGCGACCCGAACACCGAATGCGACGCACGCAGAGCCATAGGACGAGCCGAAGTCTCGCGCGGCCCAGGCCTTCTTCTTCACGACCCGGGCGCGGGCGCTCGGAGGAGCGGCATCGCCACGGCCGCTATCGATCTTGAGGTTCTTCACCTTCGACCACTGGGCGAGGCTCCCGTTCGAGAAGGCGTCCTTGAACACGACCACGGGCGGCGGGGGTGGGGGCGGTGATGGAGGGCCGCCGGCGCCGTCGATCCGGAGGTAGTCGATGTCGCCCGTGAAGTAGTCGCACGTGATCGACACGTTGTCGCAGTTGAGCTTGCCCGCGATCGAGAGCGGGGCGTTGTTGGAGATGTTCCCCGTCGTGCCGTTGGCCGTGTCGACCACCACGCCGTCGATCGTGAGCCTCAGCTGGTTGCCGATCCGCTCGCAGCTGGCAACGTGCCACTCACCGTCGTTGATCGGCGTGCCCGAGTTCACTTCCTTGCGACGGAACGCGCCCGTGCCGTCGACTCCTCGGAACACGCAGGTGAAGACCCCCGCGGGGTTCTCGATCTTCCAGTACCCGCCCTTCGCGCCGCCCTGCCCCTTCTGGGCGATGTTGCCGAAGGTCTTCGTCGTGCGGTACCGGATCGTGACCGAATAGTCGTCGCTTCCCGGGTTGAGCCGGGCATCGTTGGGCACCTCGATCACTCGCTCGGGCTTCGCCGGGGGCAGGGACGGGCTCGCGAACTCCCAGCGATATCCGGTGGCCCCAGCGTACGTGGCGCCGGTCTGCACGGCGCTCCCGATGATCCCCGTGATCCCGTGGCCGCTGCTGTCGGTCATGACCGACGCGCCCGGTGACTCGTTCATCTGCCAGTTCGCAACGACCACGGTGGCGGCCTTTGCAGGAGCCCCCGCGGACACGAGGAGGGTCAGGAACAGGGCGGTCAGGGACACCGCGGTGACCGTTCTCTTCGTTGCGATCTTCCTCACGTCCCTTCCGTGGAACGAGCACGCCGGTCCGGCGCGCCAACCCACGTCCGTCGTAGGCCCACCATCCTAGGCCATCCGCGCGCAGGCGACCGCCGCCGCCTATTCACCACTCCTGGAGCTTTCGTTCGGTCTCGTGTCTCCCACGAGGACCGGACCTCCTCGCTCCCACCTCACGCGCGGCGCGAGCCTCCTTCTCGTCGAAGAACGTCAGAGCGAACAGGAGTAGCGAAGCCACCCCTCCGACGGCGATCAGTGACGAGCGGTCGAGCACCGCGCCGACGATCACGCACCCCACGGCCAGGAGGAAGAGAGGCCGAGTCACAGAGTGGATCGCGAGGCGCCTTGGCGACGCGATCCCCATCAGGACTGACCATTTCACGAATCGGCTCTGCGGAGGCGGCGGTGTCTCTTCATCAAGCTCATGCGTCGGTTCCCCGGGAACGGGCAGTGGGAGTGGCACGATGTTCCCCCGAGCGGCTACCTCTGTGAGCTCCTCCTTGGCCTGTGCCGCGGATCCCGACCGCCGGCCCGGGTCGCGGGAGAGCAGCCGATCAACCCAGGAAGCGAACCCGAAATAGAGATCCGGCATGAGAAGCGTCAAGGGGACTGGGTCCTCCCGGTACTTCCTGATGATGATCGCGTAGTCGCCGCCTTTCGTGTCGTGGAACGGGGCATCGCCGGTCAGGAGCTCGTACCCGATCACCCCGACGGCATACAGATCGGAGACGTAGTTCGCCTCGCGCCCGGCGGCCACCTCGGGGGCGACATACAGGGCCGTTCCCTGGACCATCCCATCGCGGGTGCGTCGCTCCTCCCCGAACGTACGCGCGATGCCGAAGTCGCCGACCTTCACAGTGCCTTGATCGGTTCTCAACAGGTTCTCAGGCTTGAGGTCGCGATGAACGACGCTCATATTCTGAGCTGCCTCGAGCCCCTCGAGAACGTTGAGCAGCACCCCCAGCACTTGTCCTGCTGACAGATCCCCAGCCAGGTTCTTCACCGTACCCAGCTTGAAGTGCTCCATCGCGATGTACGGAGCGTCCTGCTCGACGAAGAACTCGTGGATCGTCACGACGTTTGGGTGATTGATCCCCGCGGCGAGCCGCGCTTCGGTGAGGAAGCGCTCGTTCAAGGTCGGATCGGGTTCGACTGGCGGCTTCAGCTGTTTCAAGGCGACGGTCCTGAGAAGCCTGGCGTCGCTCGCCTTGTACACGACGGCCATCCCTCCCTCGGCGATCTCCTCTTCGACCTCGTACTGGCGGAGGCGCTGACCGGGCACGAGACGACTCACACGAGCCCCGCGATCTGCTCAGCCATCTTCGATGGGTCGAGAGCCTCATCCGACTCGACGTCGGAGGTGGTGAGCGTCTTCAGCTGACCGATCGAGGCGTCCGCGACGGCATCCAGCTTTTCGAGCCCATCCTGGCTGTCGCCCACGCGAACGGCGAACACCTGGAGGGGAGAGACGGGGAGCCGCAGCTCCTCGAGCCGGTCGAGGATCGATCCGAGATCCTCTGAGCTCCCATCGTCCACGCCCGTCGATACGACAACCATCAGATCGATCGTGCCCTCGGCCAACATCCACGGCTCGTCGGAGACCTGGGCCAGGGCATCGTAGAGCTTGGCATCTGCGCTCTGCACCGGGTCGTTCGTCTGGGGGTCCAGCGCTGCCAGCAGTTCGTCCTCGACCTGGGGCAGGGGGCCGGGCTCCACGACATCGACGACCTCGTCGGCGAACGTGACCAGCCCCATCTCGATCATGTGCTCCGCCTCGAGGATGGTGACCAGCTCCGTCAGCATCTCGAGGGCGGCGCTGTAGTGTCCCGGCCCCGACATCTCGGTCGAGTTCTCGAGAACGATCATCACGTTGGCCGGCTTCCTCGTGGTCGTGGACCACCCGGTCTGGACGGCATCCAGCAGGTCGGCGCCCGGTGGCTCCTCCGCGACGATCCCGGCATCCGGGTCGCCGCCGCACGGCTCCCCGGCGCCGTCCGCCGGCGTTCCTACGCGTAGGCACTGCGCCGCGATCGACTCGCTCGTGATGTTCGTCTCCATCCACGCTCGGAACTCCAGCGCCGCTTCGCGCTCCTGCGGCGTCACCCAGTCGGCATCGAAGACGATGAACGGGTAGTCCGCCGCATACACCCCCTCCTGGGGATAGGCGCGCTGGAATCCCTCGACGTCTTGGCATTCGGTGAGGAGCGTCGTCTCCTGCATGTAGACCGCGGATACGAGGGCCGTACGCTCGGTCCTGAGCGGGGGACACCAGTCCTCCGCGATGTCGCCGTAGTGTCGGACCGACCCCTCGAAGGTCGACACACCATCGATCACCGCCTGTCGAGCAGCGCCGGGGGCATCGGTTGATCCGGCCGCCTCATAGATCGACGCCATCGCGAACAGCCCCGACGTCGAACTCGTGGGCTTCGTGTGCCCGAACCGGAACGGACCTGCCTCACCGAGGATGTCGTCGTTCTTGCTCAGGCGCTCCAGGTCGCTCCACGACACGCTCGGCCCGAGATGCTCCCGCACCGATCCCCAGATCCCGAAGACCTCGGGAGACCAGAAGTACGAGGGATTCTCGGAAGGGACCACGTCGAACCCGAGGTGGCGGTTGAGCAACAGGCCCCAGGTCGACGCTGCCGGCATCCATAGCTCTGGCTCCAACTCCCCCTCCACGATCCCCCGCTCGACGGTTCCCGAGGACTTGTCGTCGGCCACCACGCGGATTCCGTCATGCTCCTCGTTGAATCTTTCGATCGGACCCGTGAGAACGTCGGCGGCGTCGGGCGAGTAGAAGAACGTCAGCTCGATGGGAGGTGGCGGCGTACGGCCAAGCAGGTAGGCAACGACCACGAGCGAGATCGCGGCAACTGCCCAACGGAGGACCTGGGGGGAGAGCCTCACGGCGAGTAGTCCTCCCGAGCGAACAGCCCGGCCAGCTCCTTGCCGGTTCGAAGCCCGAGCTTTCGGTACACCTTGCCGAGGTGGTACTCGATCGTCTTCGGGCTCAGGTACATCCGAGCCGCCGCCTCCTTGTAGGTGGCCCCCTCGGCGATCACGCGAGCGATCTGGAGCTCCTGGGGCGTCAGCTCGTCCAGCGACGATCCACCCACCCGCTCGACGCGCTCGCCGGAGGCGCGGAGCTCGCGCGCCGCTCGCTCCGCCCAGGGAGTGGCTCCCATCGACGTGAAGGCGTCGAGCGCCTCATGGAGCCGCGGGCGCGCCGCCCGGGCCTCCCCATCCCGCCGGATCCGCTCGCCCGCGCTCAGGCGCACTCGGGCACGAAGGAACGGCGGCACCCGATCCGTCGCGTCGGCGATGGCGAGCGCCCGCTCGAACGATGCGTGAGCGGCGTCGCCCTCGGCCACGAGCGCGTCGATCCAGGCGGCGCACAGCTCCGAGTCGGGATGGTCGTCGCGGGTCGTCGACGCGATGGCGGAGGCCTCATCCAGGTCGCCCGCGTGGATCGATGACTCGACGGCGTCCGCCGCCCCTTGCGGATCGACCGGAAGGAGGGCGCCCTCCGCCGGGCCGTTCAGCCACGCACGCAGCAGCGGCGCCGCTCGCTCGGGCCGCCCGAGCGCCAAGGCGAGCGAGCCCTCGATCCTGTCGGCCGCGGGAGCGCCCGCCGCCACGCCGCCGGATCTCAGAGACGACGCCAGTTCGCCGGCAGCGCTCTCGTGCCCGAGCAGCGCCTCGATGAATCCCAGCCAGGCATCGGCGGTGCGGGCACGGGCGGCCTGCCCCGTCTCGTGGAAGAGTCGGGCCGCCTCGTAGCCGTGGACGAGGGCGTCCCGCCAATCCCCGCGCCGATGCTCGAGCCGCGAGCGGTGGCTGAGCCCCCGTGGCAGGACGATCACCGTATGATCCCGCGCCGCACTGGTGGCCAGCGTCATCATCTCCTCGGTCGAGGCGAGGTCGGCTCCGACATCGGCCAGTCCGTCCACCACGGCGAGCAGGACCTCTGGATCCTCGCCCAGTTCGGGATACGTGCGCAGCAGCTGCGCCGCCTCCGCCGTAGCGATCGTCGCGTCGTCGACGTGGCCGCCCCGGGCAGACGCGCGGCCGAACGCGACGGTCGAGAAGACCTGTGACGCCGTGCCCGCCTGCGCGAGCGCCCGAGCCCGCGAGGCGAGCTCGAGGGCTCGATCCGGCTCGCGAGCGACCTCCGAGCCGATCGTCAACAGCCGAGCCGCGAGCCCTGGGTCCTCCTCCTCGACGGCTGTCGCGTCGGCGATCATCTCGTCCGCGGAGGCCTCAGTGCCGGCATCCAGCGCCACGAGTCCCAGCAGGCACCGTCCCCGCGCGCGTGTCGCCGGCGACGCGGCGTCCCCCATCGCCAGGCGGACGAGCTCGGACGCCCGGTCGGATCGTCCGGCGAGCCGACTCGACCACGCGGCCTCGACGAGCCACCGAGCCCTCGCGCCGGGGTCGCTCGTCAGCGCCGCCGCTCGCTCGAACAGGGCCGCCGCCTGCACGTGAGCGCGGCGCTCCGCCGCCGCCGAGCCGGCGTCCGCGATCTCGTTGGCGACGTCGTCATCGGGACCGGTCGCGGCAGCGGCCAGATGCCACGCGCGGCGCTCGAGCGAGCCCGGCTGTGAGGCGTAGAGGTCCGCGAGTCGGCGGTGAGCCTGACGACGATCGGCGGCCGGCGTGGCCCGATACACGGCCGACCGGACGAGCGGGTGGGCGAACCGCACGCGTCCCGCATCGATGGATATCAGGCCCGCCGACTCGGCCTCCAGCAACGCATCCGCATCCAGCTCCTCCGGCGCCAGCACCCGCATCCCGCCGGTCTCGCTCGCGGCCGCCATCACAAGGGCGGTCCGCGCGCCGCTGCTGAGCCCTGCGGCCCTCGCCGCGTACAGCTCCGACAGCCGGGTCCCGACGGGCAGGGGATACGGCAGTGGATCGCGCCCCGCGATCTGGTCGGCGGTAAGCAGCGACGGCATCTGCACGAGAGCCAACGGGTTCCCACCGGTGGCGGTCACGACGTCCCTCACCACGTCGTCCGTGATGGCCGGGGCGCCGGACCGCAGGAGGGTGGCGGCATCGTCATCCCCCAGCCCTTCGATCCTGACGTCGGACAAGCCCTCGGCAGCGAAGGGTCCGACCTCCTCGTTCGCGGCGAACACCATCGCTATGCTCTCGGCGCTCAAACGCCGAGCGGCGAAGACGAGCGCCTCGGCCGAGGCGGAATCCATCCACTGCGCGTCGTCGACCAGGCACAGGACGGGCTGCTCCCCTCCCGCGGCCGACATCAGGCTCAACGAGGCCGCCCCGACATACATCCGCCCCGCGGACACCGGATCGCTGAGCACCAGCGCTCCCCGCAGGGCCTCGGCCTGCACCGGGGGGATCCGATCGAGGAGATCGAGCACGGGGGCGAGCAATTGCTGCAGACCGGCGTAGCCGAACGCCGTCTCGGACTCGACGGCGGTGGCGGTCAGGTGGAGGAAGTCGACGCCCCGGCTGGCGGCGTAGTGGAGCAAGGCACTCTTGCCGACTCCTGTTCCCCCTCGAAGCACCAGGGCGCCGCTGCGCCCCTGTGTCACATCGCCGAGCAGGCGGTCGATGATCTCGCATTCCTGCGAGCGCCCCACCAGCACGGACGCATCGTACTCCTATGCCGGTAGCGGGTTCGTTGCGGATCCGTGGCGATATCCCTAGGAGTCGACGACTAGGGAAACACCCGACGTCGCGGCTCGACGCCTCGCCCTACGGTGCGTGGCATGAACACCGACGGAACCCGAGAGGAGTCGATCGTGAACGTGTCTTCGATGACGAACAGCTGGCCTGCCTTCCTCCCCGAGCCTGCCGAGGTCGACACGGACGGCGGAGCCCGGCGAACCAAGATCGTGTGCACGCTCGGCCCCGCATCCTCGGACCCCGGCGAGGTCCTGGGGCTCGCCGCCGCAGGTATGGACTGCGCGCGACTGAACTTCTCGTTCGGCACCCACGACGAGCACGCGGCCCGGATCGCCGCCGTGCGCTCGACCGAAGAGCGGCTGGGCCGGCCGATCTCGCTGCTCGCCGATCTCTGCGGACCGAAGATCCGCGTGGCCGCCGACACGGAGCCGACGAAGATCGACGATGGTCAGATCCTTTCGGTCACGGGCGTGAAGGGCGTGCCCGCGGACGTCCGGGTCACCCTCCCCTCGCTGGCCGAGATCGTGGAGCCGGACCATCCGCTCCTGATCGAGGACGGCAGGATCCGCACGCGGGTCATCGACCTCGACGGCGATCGGATCCGGTGCGTGGTCGAGGTGGGCGGCACGATCAAGCCCGGCAAGGGCGTCAACGTTCCCCAGAGCGTCGTGCCGATCGGCGCCCTCACCGACAAGGACCGAGCGGACCTCGCCTTCGCACTCGAGCAGGGGGTCGACCACGTGGCCCTCTCCTTCGTCCAGCGACCGGGCGACGTCGAGGAACTCCGCTCCCTGATCGCTGCGGCCGGGTCCGGGGCCAGGATCGTGTCGAAGATCGAGAAGGCCGAGGCCGTGGCGGACCTCGATGCGATCGTCGGTGTGTCCGATGCCGTGATGGTCGCACGCGGCGACCTCGGCGTCGAGATCGGCGTGCACGAGGTCCCATTGGTCCAGAAGCGGATCATCTCGTTGGCGGGGCAGCTCGGCCGCACCGTGATCACGGCCACCCAGATGCTCGAGTCGATGGTCGAAGCTCCCGAGCCCACGCGGGCCGAGTCGACCGACGTCGCCAACGCGATCCTCGACGGCACGTCGGCGGTCATGCTGTCCGCCGAGACCGCGTCGGGCAAGTACCCGGTGCGGGCCGTCGAGTTCATGGATCGTCTGGCCCGCCGCGTCGAGCCCTCCCTTCCCCTGCGCCAGCCCGGGCACGACGCGGACGTGCTCGACGTCCTGATGCACGCGACCGGCGCGATCGCGACGTCGGTGGGCGCCTCCGTCATCGCGGTCCCGACCCATACCGGTCGGACCGTGCGCGAGGTGTCTCGGTGCCGTCCGCTGGTTCCCGTCGTGGCCGCAACCACGTCGGACTTGACGCTGCACCAGCTCGCGCTCGAGTGGGGAGTGGTGCCGGTCCGCATCGACAGCGCCGCATCGATCGAGGCGACGTGGGGATCGATCGTCGACATCGTGACCGAACGGCGTCTCGCCGGCGCCGGCGACCTGATCGTGCTCACGGGCAGGGCCAACCTGGCTATCGGCGGCAACACCAGCAACATCCTGGTCCATCGGATCGAGTCGCACGGCGAAGGGGGTCGCCGGCATGGCTGACACTGCCGCCAAGCCTCTCCCGCCGCCTCCTAACGAGTTGCACGGCTTCTTCGGGAGCCCGAGTTTGCAACCCAACGGCCACCTGGATGCAGCCGAGTCGGTTGCCTCGGAACACGCGATGACCGTTCGAGGAACCGTAGGCAAGGCCCTCGTGCTGTTCCTCGTGTCGCTCGGCGCCGCCTACGTCACATGGAGTGCTCACGACACGGGGTCGAACGTTCACTTCGTCGGCATCGCGGCCCTGTTCGTCGGACTGCTGGTCGGACTCAATATCGGAGCCCGCTGGGAGCTCGGCCGATGGCTGGCGGTGCCGTACGCGGCATGTCAGGGCACGATGCTGGGGGCGCTGACCTCCGCAGCAGACGAGTTCGCTCCGGGGGTCGCTCGCTCGACGGCCGTTGGTACGACCCTCGTGTGCGTGCTGGTGTTCGTCGTCTCGCTGACGATCCCACGAGCCCTGTCACACCGCTTCATCACGGGCGTTGGCATCGCGACCGGCGCCGTGCTCGGCGTCTACGTCGTGGGGCTGGCGGCGGAGGCGTTCGGCGCCCCGATCGCGCTGCTCCCCGAAAGCGGCTGGATCGCCGTGGCGCTGTCTCTCCTGGTGATCGTCGTCGCGTGCGCGAACCTGCTCCTCGACCTCGACTTCATCCGGTCGCAGGCCGCACGACGTGCGCCGGCCACGATGGAGTGGTTCGCGGCGTGGTCCCTGCTGGTGACGATCGTCTGGGTCTACCTCGAGGTCCTGCGGATCCTGTTCCTGCTCGGCGACGGTGACGGCGATGACTGAGGTCTGGCACCAGCCAAACGAAGGGGGTGGATCGATGATGGATGGAACTCCGAAGCGGCCCGACCCGGTCGGGCCCACGACGTTGGATCGCGAACCATCGGAACCTCTCAGATCCGATCGGATCACCCCACCTGAAAGCCCCCGGCGTCACCGGGCGCTGATCGCGATGATGCTCGTGATCGGCATCGCGGCCGTAGCCGTCGCCGTGTATCTGATGAGCTCAAGCGGCACCGACGCGGTTCGCGTGGAGGCGCCAGAGGTCTCCACGCCCCCCAGTCCGCCGCCGGCGCCCCGGCGCCTCAAGGCGAGCGCGCTCCCGTTCGCCGTAACCCTCGCCTGGGATCGAGGGGCCGGATCCGGTGAGATCGACCACTATGCCGTCTACCGGAACGACGAACTCATCGCCTCGGTGGATCCCGAGTTCGAACGGTTCGTCGACCACGACGTGGTGCCGCACACGCGCTATCGCTACCTGGTCGAGGCGGTCGGCGGCGATCCGCACGTCGAGGTGTCCGGCACGGAGACTCGCGTGCTGACCCCACGACCCCCACTGGCGGCGGCTCGGGTGAGCGGGGTCTTCGACGTGGCGCTGAAGGTCAGGTCGTCCTACGGGATCACCGGCCTGGACGACTCCACGTCCGCGTGGCGGGTCACGGCCGTCTGCGAGCAGGGCGCGTGCGAGATTCGACTCCGTGACGTGAACGGTCCGCTTCCCGTGACGGAACTCGCTCGGGACGGCGTGCTCTACGAAGGCGGCGGCTCGGGCCACGTCGGCATGGTCTGCGGCACGGTCGAGCTGACATCGAGCTACGACCTGTCACTGCGGGTCGTCGGTGCCGACACCCGCGGAGGCCGATGGCGAGCCACCAAGCTCAAGGGAACGTTCTCCCACTCCAGTGCCGCACAACTGGGCTGCCGCTCCGGCGGAGCCACCTACGCGATCGTCGCCTCGCTCGTGGAAGGACCCTGACATGTTGGTGCAGCGCGGGGCCGTCATCACCGACGCGGGGCTCGTCGCAGCACGGGTGACGACATGACATCCCGAGAACTGCTCGACGCCCTCGAGTTCGTGGGCTGGATGATGGTGTTGTTGCCCAGCATGTTCGCGGTCGTGAGCGGGATCATGGCGCTGCAGTGGTGGCTCGTCTACGACACGCACTGCGATTGTCGGCACGAGCTCCGACGCACGGCAAGAAGTTGGGGACCGAGGACCGTGCGGTACGGGTGCGAGAAGTGCGACGTCGAGCTAACGCGCGTCGACGACGAGTGGCCTCCGACCTGCACGCGGGTGGACACCGGATCACCGTGCGGATGGCCCCGTTGCGTGCGCATCCGGCGGGTGCGGGACATCCCGATGCGCGTGGTCCTGCTCGCCCGACGCGCGTTGTGGTGGTTCGCCGACAGCAAGGAAACCGTGTGACCCGCCGACCCAACTGGTCGCCGGGCGCCTACCGCTAGCTCACGGTCGGTTCGCCGGGCTTGCCGTCGACCACGATCTGATCGAGGTTCATCGAGAACACCTTGGTGTCGTTCTCGACCAACTGGATCATGCCGATCCGCTTCTTGCCAAGGTTCTGCTGCCAACCCACGATCTGGGACCCGCCCACGTAGGCCTGGATCGACCCCCCCGTGCCGCTGGTGGTGCAAAGCTCGAGCTGATACCAGTTCCCCAGGGCGACGAACACACCCGATGGCTTCACACCGCCTCGGGCGTCGTTGCGGATGAAGAGCTCTCGCGTGGTGTCGACGCTCAGCCGCGCCACGCCATCGACCTTGCTGTTGCGCAGGCGGAGGATCGACACGGCCTCGCCCCCGATCGAGTTGAGGCGGAACGCGGCGGTGGCGCACGCGCGCTTGTAGACCTTGCCGAGGCCGTGGTTCGCGTACGTCTTCCCCCCGGTCGCCCGAAGCAACGCGCTGGGCTTGGGTTGGCCAACGCCCCCCGCGATGGTCGCCAGCCCGTTCTTGTTCCAGCTCCGCCATCCGTGACTGAAGTTGTCGGAGAAGAACGGAGCCTTCACGTTGGTGAGCGCGAAGACCGCCGTCCCCGCCGGAACGTTCACGACCGACGCGCGGACGTTGTACTTCCCGACGTTCAGGTTGGCGGTGGCCTTCACCGATGCCTTCCCGTTCGCGTCGGTCGTGTCGCGCTTGGCCGAGAGCTTGGCGAACGCGCCCTTGCCGGGCCGGCGGAACCGCACCTCCACCTTGGGGCGCGGATTCCCGAACGCGTCCAGGACCTGCGCCACCAACGGCGTGGGGAACCTCCTGCCGGTGAACGCCGATTGGCCGGTCCCCTTGAGCATCGCGATCGAGGCGGGCGGCCCGAACTTCTTCACGACGTAGTCGAGGACGACCGGCGTCGCCGCGTTGCCGGCCGTGTCGGTCGCGTTGCAGGTCACCTGCTTGGGACCCGACGTCGATGTGTTGATGGCGCCGCACGACTGCGAGGCGATCGCGGAGCCGGGGTTGGGGTCCGTGGCGTTCGGGCTCGCCGAGGCCGACGGATCGTTCAGCACGATGCGGTTGGGCGAGATGCGTGGGCGCCAGCGTCGGCGGCGTCGTGTCCCGCCGGATCGTGATGCTGTCCGTGCCGTCGCCGCTCGTCGGTCGTGACGCTGCAGGTGACGGTGACTGCCCGCCTGCGGCGTGTCGATGTTGATGGTCGTTCACCCGCATCGGCGAGGCGTCGTCGGTAGAGTCTGGCCACGCATCGTCGACCACGTGAACGAGACCTGGATATTGCCGGAGTTGTACCAGCCGTTGCTCCCGTTCGGGGAGCTCGGCGTGACGTTCACCGTCACGGTCGGCGGCTCCGCGAGCGCCGGAGTTGCCGTAAGTCCGATCCCTGCGACCGCCAAGCAGCAGACATACGAATGCGCCGAGCACACGCTTCGTGCGTCGAGGAGCCAGACGTCGGAGGGAAGCCGTCATACACAACGACTCTATGTAGCGGTGCCGCTAAAGGTCAACCCACACTCACTCAGAAGCGACCGGGTCCGCTCGGTCGTCCCACGGAACCTTCGGCGCGTCGGACCACAGGCGCTCCAGATCGTAGTACTCGCGCTCCTCGGTCCCGAACACGTGGACGACCACGTCGATGTAGTCGAGGAGCCACCATCCGGCCTCGGACTCGCCCTCGCGACGGGCGGGCTTCTCCCCCACCGTGCGAAGTGCGTTCTCCACGGCCTCGATCACGGTCCTGATCTGTCGGTTGGTCGCGGCCGTGGCGATCACGAACAGGTCGGTGATCACCAGCGTCGTGCTCACGTCGAGCACCACGATGTCGCTCGCCTGCTTGTCGGCGGCGGCTCTCGCGGCGGCGATGGCCATGTCACGGCTGGTGGGCAGGGCGGCGCCCGTCCCCTCCCGCCTGCTGGATGCCGTCGTCAAGCCGTGAAGTCCTCCCCGACCACGATGAGTACGTCGCCGATACCCGATGGTACCTGGGACACGCCGACCCGGCCGACGCCGAGGGCCTTGCGGGCCTGACGCGCAGCGGCGATGTTCTCGGGACCGTTGGCGATGACGTCGGTCGACGGCAGGCCGAAGGATCCCGCGTTCTGGGACAGCACGACGCGGAACCCGGCGGGGATGACCGCGCGGGCGACCTGTTCCCCCACTCCTGGGGTCCCGTTCCCGTTCTGGACGATGACCGGGATCGGGGTGGGAGTCCCGAACGTGGCCCCCACCAACTCGTCGAGCTGGGGCTGCTGGGCGATGGGAACCGTTCCGGCCACGATCTGCACCGGGAAGGACTCGACCCGGCCGCCCGCGGCGCCGGCCCAGACCTCGGTGACCAGCTCGGCGCCGTTCGACGCGCTCATGTCCGAGGACTCGACCGTCGGAGGGGTCTCGAGCAAGGCGCCGAGCACCAGATCCCAATGCAGCGAGGCGTCGTCGGGTGACGCGAGCAACGCCCGAACCTGCGCGCCGCTCAGGACGACCTCTCCCGGCCCGAGCACGCCCGCGTTCGTGGACACGGTTCTCGGCAGGTCGACGGTCAGCCCGCCCTCGCGATCGATCGCCGCGGCCAGTCCCTTCAGCGGCATGACGGCGTAGGCCTCGTTCCAGGCGCCGACGATGTTGGACAACGCCACCTGCATCGACGCCCCCGGCAGCCGGGCGATGTCAACGGCGTCCATCTCACCGCTGCCGGGCACCACCGCATTCAGGTCCATGGGGATGGGCAGGGCCGCGCCGGGCCCTGGAGGACCTGCGCCGATCACGGCCATCAAGGGATGCGGCGCGCCGGTCACCGACAGGGCCAGCATCCGAGGCTCCTGTGGCCTTTGCGTGGCCGTGCCGGAGGGCGACGGACCGGCCTCCCCCGAGCCCCCATCGCGCGAGCTCAGATACCACAGGCCCAGTGCGGCCGCGACGACGGCCGCGCCGATCGCGAGCCGCCGGTGGCGTCGTCGAGCGCCCCGCGCGGCCCGCGAGCCGCGGACCGGCGTCGGATCGCCGGGCCCGGCCAGGCTCATCGGTACAGCCCCGCCTTCTCGATATAGCTCTTGACACCCTCGGGAACGAGGTACCGGATGGGCCGGGCCGCACCGACGCGCGCTCGGATGTCGGTGGAAGAGATCGCCAGCGCGGGAACCGACATGACGGTCACGCCGGGATGCTTGGTCGGCGCGTGCGTCTCGAGATCGGCGAGGTCGTGGCCGGGACGCGTCGCGGCGATGAAGTGGGCCAGGGCGAACAGCTCCTCGTGGTCCTTCCACTGGAAGATCTCGCGCACGGCGTCGGCGCCCGTGATGAAGAACAGCTCGACATCGGCGCCCATCTGTTCCCGAAGGCCGCGCAGCGTGTCGACGGTGTAGGTCGCCCCATCCCGATCCACCTCGACACGAGAGACCCGGAACAACGGGTTGGAGGCGGTCGCGATCACCGTCATCAGGTAGCGGTCCTCGGCCGGCGACACCACGTCGTGCTGCTTCATCCAGGGCAGGCCGGTAGGCATGAAGATGACGCCGTCCAGCTCGAACTGCTGGAGGGCCTCCTCGGCGGTGACGAGGTGTCCGTAGTGGATGGGGTCGAAGGTGCCACCCATGACCCCCAGGCGGGTTCCCATCGCCCGTATCCTACGGTGCCGGGGTGACCATCCCGGGAGGCGCCTACCGGTCCAGCCAGGCGCGCAGGTCGTCCACGTGCTTGGCGTAGTGCAGCGGTCCGGACTCCTCGAACCACTCCCACGAATCGGGCGTGATCGTGTCCGATCGACCCATCGCCTCGCACATCTGCTGATGGGATGCGGCGAACGACGCCCGCACGTCGGCCGGATCCATGCCGCGCGACCGCTCGAACCCCTCGGCGTTGATCCGCTCGATCGTCGCCGGCGTCTCATCCTGGCCGCCGTCCCACGTCCCCGCGCTGATCCGTTCCAGCACGTGGGCGCAGTCGGCCATCCAATAGGCGACGTGGAACATCACGTCCTTCGGCGACCAGCCCTCGGGCGTGACGGTGGGTTCTGAGAACCGATCGGGCGGGATCGCGGCGAACGCGTCATGCAGGGCCTGCCAACCGGCGTCGTCCTCGACCATCAATCTGCCTACGTCCAGGTGGGATCATCCCCTTCCGGATCCGTCGGAGCATCGGGGAGGAAGTCGAACACGTGGGCGCCGATCGTAACCTCGTCGCCGTGGCGGGCCCCCTCGGACACGAGCACGCGCTCGACACCGTCCTTGACCAGCCGGCGTTGCAGGATCGCGAGGTCGCCCTCGTCGTCCAGATCGGTATCGTCCACCCATCGCTCGACGCCTCGCCCGACGACCCGCCATCTGTGGGGCCCCTCCCGCGTGACGGTGAAGCGCGGACGACCGGGGCGCAGCACGACGTAGGGGGCCGCGTCGGGCTCGGCCTTCTCGGCCTCGCGCGCGAGCAGACCCAGTCGTTCGATGAGCTGGTCGACGCCCTCGTCCGACATCGCGGAGGTCGCCATCGCGTCGGATCCGAGCTCGCGCGCGGCGGCCTCGGGATCGTCGATGAGGTCGGCCTTGGTCCCGACCACGATCGCGGGGCGGTGCACGAGCTGCTCATCGTAGGCCGCAAGCTCGGTCCGAAGCGTGGCCAGATCGGCCGGCGGATCCTCGGTGGCCAGGTCGACCACCAGCACGAGCGCCCGGCAGCGCACGATGTGCCGCAGGAACCGATGGCCGAGCCCCTTGCCGTGGCTCGCGCCCTCGATGAGCCCCGGGATGTCGGCGAGCACGAACCGGTCCGCGTCGTCGCCGGCCACGCCGAGGTTCGGCGTCAGGGTCGTGAACGGGTAGTTGGCGATCTTGGGCCGCGCGGCCGTCAGTCGAGCCAGCAGCGTGGACTTGCCGGCGTTGGGGAGGCCCACCAGGCCGACGTCGGCCACGGTGCGCAGCTCGACCGAAAGACGCAGGTCCTCGCCCTCCTCACCGGGCTCCGAGGTGCGCGGCACGCGGTTGCGCGCGCTGACGAACGCCGCGTTGCCGCGCCCACCCCGCCCGCCGCGAGCGATGACGGCGCGTGCGCCCTCTCCCACCAGGTCGGCCACGAGCTCACCCCGATCGAAGACCGCCGTGCCGTCGGGTACGTGGACGACCAGGTCCTTGCCCCGGGCACCTTCACGGTTCGTGGACCTGCCGGGTTCGCCGCCATCGGCCCGCAGGTGCGGATGATCGGCGAGCCAAGAAAGATCGTGGACCCCGCGTGCGACCTCGAGCACCACCGAGCCACCGTCGCCGCCGTCGCCGCCGTCGGGACCCCCCTGCGGCTTGTACGGCTCGCTGTGCATGTGCGCGGACCCGTTGCCGCCGCGCCCAGCCCGGGCGAACACGGTGCATTCGTCGACGAAGGCCATCGCATCTAGCGTACGGGAGCGGTGGTCGAACCCGGCCCGAGGGTGGAAGATGCCCGGATGCCGGCCTCGACGACCGTGTGGATGGTCCACCTAGGCTCCGGCGACCCGCGAGACGTGAAGGGCTCGCTCTCGATCGCCGAGGACGCCGTCGCCTTCGAGACCGAAGAGACGACCGTCTCGATCCCGTGGACCGTGATCCGGCGCGCGAAGCGACTGCGCGGCTCGCCGGTCCTGATGGTCGAGTGGAGCGAGGACGGGCAGGCACGCCGAACGGCCTTCTACTTCACGAAGCCTCCACCGCTGGAGCCCGACGATCCCCTAGAGGATCCGATGGCGACGCGGGGCGCCTTCGCCGCGATGCGGCGCCCCTCGAAGCGGCGTCACCAGCGCCAGAACATCCGCTATCTGCAGACGGTGGGGATCGACCGCAAGAGCCAGATCCAGGGGTGGGCCGACGAGATCACGCGACGGATCTCCTCGTAGGAGGAGATCAGGAGGCGGGCGTCACCGAGGCGTACTTTCGGCCCCGGGACTCGTGGTACAGCACCTGACCCTCGCGAAGGGCGAACAGGGTGTCGTCGCCGCCCTTGCCGACGCCCTCGCCGGGGTGGATCCGCGTGCCGCGCTGACGCACGATCACGGCTCCGGCCGTCACGGCCTCTCCGCCGTAGGCCTTGACGCCCAGGCGTTTCGCGTTGGAATCGCGGCCGTTTCGGGACGAGCCGCCGCCCTTCTTGTGTGCCATAAGGAGCCAGAGCCTAGCAGCTACTCGGCGGTCTCAGCCGCGGTCTCGGTGGCCTCGACGGCGTCGGCCTCGGTCGCCTTGACGGCCGGCTTCTTCTTCGCGGGGCCGAGCTTGACGTCGTCGATCTGCAACAGCGTCAGCAGCTGACGGTGCCCCGCCCGGCGCGCGTATCCGGACTTGGGCCGGTACTTGAAGATCTTGATCTTGTCGCCCTTCTTGTCCGACAAGGGGGTCGCGGTCACGGTCGCGGTGGCGGCGGCCGCACCCGCATGCGTGGTGCCGTCGTCCTCGACCACCAGGATCGGCTGGAAGGTGATCGTCTCGCCCTCGTGGACCAGCTTTTCCACCTCGATCACGTCGCCCGCCTTGACCTTCTGCTGCTTGCCGCCCGTCTTGATCACCGCGTACATGTGTGGGTCCTTCCGTCAGGCTTCGTAGTTGACCAGGATGCCCCGGCCCTCACAGGTCGGGCACGTATCGGAGAACGACTCAACCAGACCGCTCGACACGCGCTTGCGCGTGACCTGCATGAGCCCCAGCGGTCCGATCTCGTAGACCTGCGAGCGCGTCTTGTCGATCGCGAGGGCCTCGCGCATCGTGTCCTCGACCTGCTGCTTGTTCTTCTCCAGGAGCATGTCGATGAAGTCGATCACGATGATCCCGCCGATGTCGCGCAGCCGCAGCTGACGCGCCACCTCGGAGGCCGCCTCGAGGTTCGTCTTCTTCACGGTCTCTTCCAGATTCGTCTTGCCGACCGCCTTGCCGGTGTTGACGTCGATGATCGTCATCGCCTCGGTGCGCTCGATGAACAGGTAGCCGCCGGAGGGGAGCCACACCTTCTTGTCCAACGCCTTGTGGATCTGCTCGACGATCCGATGCTCCTCGAAGGCAGGCAGCTTGCCGGTGTGCAACGTCACCTTGGGCTCCAGATCCGGTGCAACGTCGCTCACGTAGGCCATCACCCGGTCGTACACACGCTGCGAGTCGGTGACGAGCCCCCGGTATTCCTCGTCGGTGAACAGATCGCGCACGACGCGCAGCGTGAGTTCGGGCTCCTCGTACAGCACGGCCGGCGCCTTGACCTTCTTGGCCCGCTTCTGGATCTCCGCCCACTGCATGACGAGGCGATCGAGGTCGGCGGTGATGGCCTCCTCGCTCGCACCCTCGGCCGCGGTCCGCACGATCACGCCGTCGCCGTCGGGCTTGATCTTGCGCATGATCGACTTCAGTCGCTTGCGCTCCTCGTCGGGGAGCCGGCGACTGATGCCGGACACGGACTGAGCCGGCGCGAACACGAGGAACCGGCCCGGAAGCGATATCTGCGCCGTCAGCCGTGCCCCCTTGCCGCCCATAGGGTCCTTCGTGACCTGCACGACCACGGCCTGGCCGGACTTGAGCACGTGCTCGATCCGAGGCGCAGGACCGTCGAGATCCTCGGGCCGGTAGTTGACCTCGCCCGCATACAGCACGCCGTTGCGGCCACGGCCGATGTCGACGAAGGCCGCCTCCATGCCGGGCAGGACGTTCTGGACGCGCCCCAGGTAGACGTTGCCCACCATCGAGGTGGCGCCGGTCCGCGTGACGTAGTGCTGGACGAGCACGTCCTCCTCGAGCACCGCGATCTGGTCGCGCTCGCCGTGCTCGGTGATCACCATCAGCTTGTCGGTGATGCGTGGCGGCACGATGATCGGCTCACGACGACGACGGCCGCGTCCGCCCCCGCTGTTCGGCCGGCCGGTTCTCGATCTCGTGCTGCGCAGACCGCGCGTCGGACCGCCGGAGGCCACCTGTTCCTCGATCGACATCGGACGCGCCTTCTTGGCGGTCGCATCGGATGCCGCCTCGGCAGGCGCTCCCTTGCCCGAGCCGCGACGGCGGCGTCGGGACGAGCTCGATCGCGAGCCCGATGCCGGCGCGTCGGGGGTCGCGTCGTCACGCTGGGTCTGAGCTGTTTCGGCAACCTGGCCGTCGCCGCCCTCCGTCGCCGCTCCCGCGGGCTTCGAACCGCCGCGCCCCCTGCCGCCACGGCGTCGGCGCCGGGGCGCCGAGCTCGGCGCGTCGGCGGCGTCGGCCGTGTCGGACTTCTGCTCTTGGGGACCCGACGTGTCCGCCTTGGGACCCTGACGAGCACCCTGCCGAGGCTCTTCGGGCTTCGCCGACTCGTTGGCCCCCTCGGGGCGGGTGCCACCGGCCTTCGCGCCGCCGCGCCCACGGCTCCCGCGACGCCGGCGGCTACCGGAGGTGGTGGAGCCGCCGTCGCCGGACGAACCGTCCTCGGAGCTCCTGGTCTGGGGTGAGGTCGTCGGCCTGGATCCCGAGCTCGTTTCGGCCTTCGGCCGGGACCCGGACCTGGGCTTGGGCTCCTTGGGGGCCTCGTCGCTCGCGGGCTTGCTCGCAGACCTGGTCCTCGGCTTGGGGTCCGCCTTGGGCTTCGTGTCTGCCTTTGGTTTCGGGGCCGCCTTGGGCTTGGGCTTGGGCTCGGCCTTCTGTTTCGGATCGGCCTTCGGCTTGGCCGTCGGAGCGCCGCGCTTGAACGCGGCCAGTCGTTCTGCGGCGGCGTCGGAGGCCGGCGCCGTCTGGGTCTTGCTGTCATCCACGATGGGATGCTCCCTTCACTCGTTCCGAAGGGACGTGCGCGAGACAGGCGTTCCGGGTACGGGTCAACCACCTTGCGGGGACCGATCGTTCTTCGAGCCCGCGCTGCGGGGCCGGGAGGCCTTCGCGCGCCGGGCTCAGCGCGTCGTCGCGCACCCGGTTACGTCCTTGTCCGGCGCTTGCGATGCATCCGGCGGAGCCGCTTCGGTCCTGCCGGCGCGATCGCGCGCCACCTCGGTATCGCTTCCATCCCGCCTGCGGCTGCGCGCTTCTGTGGCGCGCCACGGCGGGCACATCTGGACCGAGCATAGCAGCGACCGCCGTCTCATGAGCGAGTTCGCCCCGTGACCTGCGCGGATGCACGTCCTCGCTGTAGGGAGAACGGGGACGAGCCGGCACCCGCTCGCCCTAGTTCGGTGGGTCCATCCGGCGTGTGGTCCCCGCCGGCGACGAATCGGCCACTCGCCCCATGCGCGAGGCCGAACGGAGCACCGACACTTCAGCTATGACCCTCGAAGTAGCATCGAGCCGCAACGCGCAGGCCCAGGTCAGGGTGCTCGTCGTCGACGACAACGCGGGCTTCCGCGAATCGCTCGTGATGCTGCTCGACACCGACGAGATGTCCGTGGTCGGTCAGGCCGGCGACGGCCACGAGGCGCTCGCCATGGTGACGGCCATCCGGCCCGACGTCGTACTCATGGACGTACGGATGCCATCCATGGGAGGGGTCGAGGCTACGCGTCAGCTCAAGGCGCTGTACCCGTCCCTCGGCATCGTGGCCCTCACGGGCAACGAGGACCAGCGCGCGGTCCGCGACATGTTGGTCGCCGGGGCCTCCGGGTACGTGCTGAAGGACTCCGACGGCGACGAGATCCTCCACGCCGTGCGCCAGGCGGCCACCGGCGGCGGGGTCATCTCTCCGGAGGTCACGCCGACCGTGATCGAGGAGCTGACCGAGGCGCTGGAGCGCGAGCGCCGGCGTACGCGTCAGCTCGAGATCGCGCAAGAGGCGCTCCTGGAGCGGGCCGCCCGCCGGCACGAGCTCGTGTCACGGCTCGGACACGAGCTGCGCACCCCCGTGACGGTGATCCTGGGCATGGCCTCGACGCTGAACAACGGCACCGCCGCGCCCGAGGAGCGGGCCGAGATCCTGGCCAGCCTGGTGGACCGAGCCGAGAGCCTGTCGAAGCTCGTTCAACGCTTCGAGGCGGCCGTGGAGGCGGGCCTGACCGAGTGGGCCGACGTCACTCAGGTCGCTCGCGAGGTGGCACAGCCGTATCCCAGGGTTCGTGTCGAGGCCCAGGGTGGCCCAACGATGGCGACCCTGAACCGCACGGCCGCCCGCCGGATCGTCGAGGAACTGGTCGAGAACGCCCTCGCCTTTTCCCCCGACGACAGCGCCGTCACGATCGAGGTCCGGATGAACGGCCACGGGCCGGAGGTCCGCATCACCGACGTGGGACCGGGGATCGACCCGGACATCCTGCCGCGGATCTTCGACCCGCTCGAGCAGGGCGAGGAACTGAACACCCGTCACCATCAGGGCGTCGGCCTGGGGCTCACCCTGGCACGCATGTCGGCCCGCGCGATGGACGGCGACGTGACGCTCGAGTCCACTGGACCCCAGGGGTCCACGTTCATGTGGACCGTCACCCTCCCGCAGGAGGCATGAGTTCCAGGGGGCCAGGCGCTACTTGAACCGGCGCATGTGGATGCTCAGCAACAGCCCGATCGCCACGTAGTTCACGAGCATCGCCGATCCCCCGTAGCTGAGGAAGGGCAACGGGATACCCGTGATCGGCATGATGCCGACCACCATGCCGACGTTGACGAAGATCTGCATCGCGAACATCGAGGCGATCCCGACCGAGGCATACGTGCCGAAGGGATCCTTGGACAGGTACGCGATCCGGATCGCGCGCCACAGCAGCAACGCGAACAGCCCCAGCACGAAGGCGGCGCCGAAGAATCCGAACTCCTCTCCCGCCACCGTGAAGATGAAGTCGGTGTGCTGCTCGGGCACGTAGTCCAGGTTGGTCTGTGTCCCGTTCAGATACCCCCGTCCGAACATGCCTCCCGACCCCACGGCGATCTGGGACTGGTCGAGGTTGTAGCGGGCGTCGGCGGCCGCGTTGCCAGAGTCGAGGAACGCGATCAGGCGGTCCACCTGGTACTCACGGATCACGCCCAGCTGGAAAGCGAGCAGGATCAAGATCGCCGACGTGGCCGCCAGCAGGAGCAGGTGCTTCGCCTTCGTGCCGGCGACGACGAGCATCCCGACGGTGATGGCGACCAGCACGATCACCGTGCCGATCTCGACGTTGACGAACACCAAGGCGATCGTGACGCCCGCCACGCCCAGCACGCGTGTGAGGTCCTGGACGGTGGGCACGGGACCGCGCAGCTCGGACAACATCGCGGCCATGATCACGATGAGCCCGATCTTCGCGAACTCCGACGGACTCAGCTGCAGCAGGCTCGCCCCCGGGATATCGATGTAGTTGGTCGTGCCGCCCGAGGACACGCCCGGGATGTGGACCAGCAGGAGCAGGATCAGGGTCACGCCGAAGATGAACCCGGAGTACACCTTGAAGAACCGGTAGTCGAAGCCGGCGATGACCAGCATGATCACGACGCCGAGGATCATGGTGATGACCTGCTTGTTCACCCGGTCGAAGGGGTCCAGGCTGTCCTGGCGAAGGGTTTGGTTGGTCGCCGAGTAGATCAGGAACAGCCCCAAGATCGTCAGCGCGAAGGCGACGGCGAGCAGCACGGGATCGATGTGACGGATCGGTCGACGCTCCTGTGCGACCGTGCGGCCGGCGACGATGTCCATCAGTCCTGGGACCCCCCCGAGATCGGCCCCGTCGACTCGATGCCGTAGATGCGCTCGATGATGCGCCGCACGATCGGGGCCGCCGTCGTCGAGCCGAATCCGCCCTGCTCCACCATCGCGACGACCACGTACTTCGGGTCGTTGGCCGGCACGATGCCGGCGAACCACGAGGTGTCCTGGAAGGGCGGCCGCTCGGCGGTCCCCGTCTTGCCCGCGATGGGGTACGTGCTCAGCGGGAAGCCACTGAACGCGAACCGGGCGGTACCGTCCGAGGTCACGCCGCTGAGAGCGTTCAAGATGTAGTTCAGCTGGGCCTGGGAGTAGGGGAGCTCGCGGTCGCATCGCGTCCCGATCTGCTTGACGGTCACCCCCTCCGCGTCGACGATCCTATCCACCAGGTGGGGGCGGCACACCTTGCCTCCGTTCGCGAGGGCCAGGTAGCCGGTGGCCAGCTGCAGCGGGGTGATCTTGGTCTCTCCCGATCCGATCGAGAGCAGGATGTTGATGCCCGGGATCGGCCCGTCCGGATAGATCTCGGGATGCTCGATCGCGAACGCGGCGTCGGGGATCGTGCCTTGCGCCTCGAGCGGCAGGTCGACGCCGGTCCCCCGGCCGAAGCTCCAGGCCTTGAGGTCGCGCTGGAAGGGCTCGCTGTTCTCCCCCAGCTGGTTCTGCTGCCAACGGAAGAAGAACTTCGAGCCGAAGTCGTAGTACACGGTGTCGCAGGACTGCACGAGCGACTCGTAGATGCTGATGCTCCCCTGGTCCACGGGGTTCCAGTTCGTGAACGAAGCTCCCGACTCGTCGCCGGGGACGACGTACTCCGAGGGGCAGGGGTAGTAGCCGCCGAGGGTCGCGATGCCCTCCTTCACGGCGGCGAGCGCCGAGAACGGCTTGAACGTGGACCCCGGCGCATAGATCTGCTGCGTCGAGCGGTTGAGGGCGGGCGCCAGCTTGTCGGCGTCGTTGAGGTAGCGGTCCTGCTGTTTGGTGAGGCCGTGGACGAACCACTCCGGGTCGTAGGCGGGCCACGACACCATCGCGACGATCCCCGACGTCTCGACGTCCAGCACGATCGCGGCGCCGCCGTCGGCCTTGAGGTAGGTGCCGCTGCTTTCGTCGACGATCGTGCGAGCGCGATCGATGCCCGCGATCAGCTCCTGCTGGGCAGCGGTCTGGACACGGCCGTCGAGCGCCAGCACGAGCGTGTGACCCGGCGTCGGCGGCTGTCCGCCGAGCCTGCGGAGCGTCTCGCCGTCGGAGTTGACCACGTACTTCTCCAGACCCCGCTCCCCCCGCAGCCACTTCTCGTACGACTGCTCGAGCCCGGCGCGGCCGACGAGGTCGCTGACCCCGTAGCCCTTGAACCGCTTCGTACCGACCTCCGTCTCGTTGATCTGGCCCAGATAGCCGAGCACGTGGGCCGCGAAGGTGGGGTTCTCGAAGGCGGGCCGGTTCGCGTACGGGTACTCGCGCACGCTGGTCTCGACGACCGTGACGCCCGGGAAGTCCCGCGGATGCTCCCAGATGTAGTAGGCGACCTCCTCGGACACGAACTCGGCCACCGGCTTGGGCTGGTACTCGAAGAATTCCGGATCCTGCAGGCTCCGCGTGATCTCCTTCACGTCGATGCCGAGGAGATCGGCCAGGTCCAGCAACACGCGGTCGGGCTCGGGTCCCAGCTGGTCGGGTCGGACGCGCACCTCCAGGCTCGCCTGGTTGCTGACGAGTTCCTTGCCTCGCGCGTCGACGATCCCGCCGCGCAGGGCGTCGGTCTGGACCGTCCGTACGCTGTTGTTGCGCGCCTTGTCGCGGTTCTGCTCGACCGCGAGCACCTGCAGGAACCACAGGCGGGTGAACAGCGCAGCGAACATCACGACCATGATCAGGGCGAGGATGCGCAGCCTCGACGACGCCTTCTCCATCTAGAACCGCACCACCCTCGTCGGTCTCGAGCCTTCGAGCACTCGTCGAAGGAGCGGGTACACGATCGGCGTCAGCACGGCCCCGTAGGCCGCGGTGAGCAGCGTGACCCTCACGGAGTATGCGACCGGCTGTGACAGCTGGTTCAGCAGGAACGCGACGACCTGGTAGAAGACCATCGCCGCCGCCGTGCCGACGAACACGAGGAACGTGGGCAGGAGCGGGGAGGCCGAGACGATGTACTGGCGCGACATCCCGATCGCGTAGCCCAGCAGCGTCAGCGTCAGGGCAGTGAGGCCCTTGGGCTGGTTCATCATGAAGTCCTGCAGCATGCCGCCGATGAACCCGACGACCGCCCCCTCCTTCGGTCCCTCGATGAACGCGATCAGGATCGTCACGAGGAAGACGAGCTCGGGCCGGGCTCCCAGGAGCTTGAGCTGGGAGAACACGGTCGATTGCAGGACGAGGGCGGTGATCAAGACGGCCGCGATGACGAGGATCCGACGCGCCATCAGGGCGTGGGCTCCGCGTCGGGCGCTGTCTTCAGCACCAGCACGAACTGCAGCGTGGCGAAGTCCACGGCAGGACGGACGTTCACGAACTCCTGGATGGCGTTCTCGTCGGGCACGGTCCGCGACACCTGCCCGATCAGCAACCCCGGAGGGTAGAGCCCGGGGTTCCCGCCGACCTGGTAGCCCAGCGTGAACACAGGGGCGTTGCCGTCGATCTCCGTGCCGGGCTCCACCAGACTCATCTTGAGGTCGTCGTCGCCTTGGCCTTGGACCAGACCCGCCTCGCCCTGCGCGGTCCCGATGACCCCCGCGGCGGCCCAGTCACGGTCGAGCATGAGCTGCACGACGGCGGAGTGATCGGTGACGTCCGCGACGATGCCGACGAGCAGCGGTGCCAGGGCGGTCCCCGCCACCACCACCATGTCGGGGGCCAGCCCGTCGGCTGAGCCACGGTCGATCGTCACGGTCCACTCGAAGTTCGACACGCCGTTGCTGATCACGCTCGCGGTGACGGCCTCTGGATCGAGGCTCTGCCGGAGCTCGAGGAGATCGAGCAGGCCGAGGTATTCCTCGTAGCGGAACCCGTCGACCTGGAGCTGCCCTCGAAGCTCGGCCACCTCGGCCTCAAGCCGGCGGTTCTCACTCTCGAGCGCGGGCAGGTGTGCCAGTCCTGAGAAGAAGTCGCCGATCGGGCGCGTGACCGCGGTGACGCCGGACTGCAGGGGGGCTATGACGGCGCGGGTGCCCCGTCCCGCCGATGCCAGCGGGCCGGTCGGACCCTGCCGGTAGTCGAGCGTGATCACCGCGAGGGAGATGGAGACGAGGATGACCACCAGGAGCCGCGTGCTGCGGGGGCGCTGCCGCGTGACCACGCCGGCTACCGGCGGGAGGGGCTGACCAGGACCCGCTGGAGGACCTCGAACTCCTCCAGGCACTTGCCCGACCCTAGGACGACGGCCTGCAGCGGCATGTCGGCGATGCGCACCGGCATCCCCGTCTCGTGCCGCAGCCGCTTGTCCAGCCCGCGCAGCAAGGCGCCGCCACCGGTGAGGACGATGCCCCGATCCATGATGTCGGCCGACAGCTCCGGCGGTGTGCGGTCGAGCGTGGTCTTGATCGCGTCGATGATGGCGTTCACCGGCTCCTCGATCGCGCGGCGGATCTCCTCGGCCGAGATCGTGATCGTCTTGGGGAGTCCGCTGATGAGGTCGCGACCCTTGATCTCGGCCACCAGCTCCTCGGGCATCGGGAACACGCTGGCGATCGCGAGCTTGATGGCCTCGGAGGTCCTCTCACCCAGCAGGAGCGAATACTCCTTCTTGACGTGCTGGATGATCGCCTCGTCGAGCTCGTCGCCGCCGATGCGGATGCTCGTCGAGGTGACGATCCCACCCAGCGAGATCACGGCGACCTCGGTCGTGCCGCCGCCGATGTCGACGACCATGTTGCCGGTCGGCTCGTGGATCGGCAGCCCGGCGCCGATCGCGGCGGCCATCGGCTCCTCGATGATGTAGGCACGGCGGCTGCCCGCGGCGATCGTGGCCTCCTCGACCGCGCGCTGCTCGACGCCCGTGATCCCCGAGGGGACGCACACGACCACGCGCGGCTTGGCCAGCAGGCGGCGCTTGTGCACCTTCTGGATGAAGTAGCGCAGCATCTTCTCGGTGACGTCGAAGTCGGCGATCACGCCGTCCTTCAGGGGACGCACCGCCTGGATGTGCGATGGCGTGCGCCCGATCATGCGCTTGGCCTCGGAGCCCACGGCAAGGATGGCTCCACTCAGGGTGTTGATCGCGACGACGCTCGGCTCGTTCAACACGACCCCGCGGCCACGCACGTAGACGAGCGTGTTCGCGGTGCCGAGGTCGACGGCCATGTCGCGACCAAGGAACCCGAGTACCCCCTCCGTCCCTTGGGACGGTCGGGACGTGGAGGAAGAAGGTCTATTCACCCGTTCGGCCATGGGTTTTCGCAGGTCATTCAACATGACCGCCCCCGGACCTGGCAACTTCCCCTCCCCGAAACCACATCACCGCAACGCCCGATAGGCTCACCGGATGGGCGTGGAGGGTGATGTGGCGATCGCGGTGGTGTTTCCGGGGCAGGGGTCTCAGTTCGACGGCATGGCCGACCCGTGGGCCGGTCATCCGGCGGGCAGGGAGGTACTCGACGAGGCCTCGCAGGCGCTGGGGCGGGACATCGTGGTCGGATGTCACGACGGGGCGGCGCTGGCCACCACCGAGTTCGTCCAGCCCGCCCTGCTCGCCTGTGACGTCGCGGCGTTCCGGGTCCTCCGCGCCGAGGGGATGGGAGATCCGGTCGGTGTGGCGGGACATTCGCTCGGCGAGTTCGCCGCGCTCGTGGCCTGCGATGCGATGGACCTGGCCGACGCCCTCGAGCTGGTGATCGTGCGGGGTCGGGCGATGCAGCGGGCCGGCGAGGAGCGGCCCGGGACGATGAGTGCTCTGCTGGGGATGGGCGCCGAGGACGCCGAGGCGCTCTGTGCCGAGGCGCGGGACGGGGACGAGCTCGTCGTGGCCAACCAGAACTCGCCCGTGCAGGTGGTGATCAGCGGCACGGTCGCGGCAATCGAGCGGGCAGAGGCGCTCGTCGCGGAGCGTCGGATCAGAGTCGTCCGGCTCCAGGTCGCGGGCGCCTTCCACAGCGAGCTGATGCGTCCGGCGGTGGACACCATCCTCGAGGTCCTCGGTCGGCTCGAGCTGCGGACGCCCGCGTTCGCGGTCGCCGAGAACGTGACCGGCGAGCTCGTCTCGGACGCCGGTCGGTTGCGAGAACTCGTCGGGCTTCAGGTGGTGTCGCCCGTGCGGTGGGAGGCCGGCGTCCTGGGCTTGGCCGAGGCGGGCGCGACGCGGTTCCTCGAGGCCGGGCCGGGTCAGGTGCTCACCAAGCTGGCCAAGCGCATCGTTCCCGACGCGATCGCCGTCGCGGCGGGCTCGCCCGAGGCGGCCGCGAGCGCGCTCGCGGGCATGTGACGACCGTGCGTCGTCCCTGGTCGCGGGCCTGCATCCGGACCTCACGTCGGATATCCTCGGCGCCGTGACCCGGTACGCCACCATCGCCGGCGTGGGCTCCTCGCTCCCGCCCAGGCTCGTTCCCAACAGCTGGTTCGAGACCATCGTGGACACGAACGACCAGTGGATCCGCGATCGCACGGGGATCGAGGCCCGACATTTCGCCGACCCGGACGTGATGACGTCCGATCTCGGCGTCGAGGCGGCGCAGGCGGCACTCGACGCCGCCGGCGTGCCGGCCGAGCAGCTCGACATGATCATCTGCGCCACGATCAGCGGCGACACGACCTTCCCATCGACCGCGGTGTGGATGCAGCGCAAGCTCGGGCTGAGCTGTCCCTCCTTCGACGTGAACGCGGCCTGCGCAGGGTTCTCCTACGGCCTGTCGGCCGCGACCGCGTTCGTCGACTCGGGGATGGCCGACACGATCCTCGTGGTGGGTGCCGAGGTCTTCAGCCGCATCATCGACTACACCGACCGGGGGACCTGCATCCTGTTCGGCGACGGGGCCGGCGCCGCGGTCGTCCGGGCGGGCGATGCTCCCGGGATCGAGGGCGCCGTGCTGGGCGCCGACGGGGGCGCCGCCGAGATCTTGTGGATGCCGGCGGGCGGCACCCGGACGCCGGCGTCACACGACACCGTTGAGGCGAACGACCACACGGTGCGCATGCCGAACGGGCGCGAGGTGTTCAAGCGGGCAGTCACCGAGATGGCGGCCGCCTGCCGGGAGCTGTTGGACAAGTCCGACTACACGATCGACGACGTCGACGTGCTGATCCCCCACCAGGCCAACGCACGGATCATGTCCGCCGTCGTGGACCGCCTGGGGCTCGATCCTGCCAAGGCCGTGGTCGACGTGGCCGAGGTCGGCAACACGAGCGCGGCGTCGATCCCCATCGCGCTCGACCGGGCATGGCGCGCCGGCCGGATCCACCAGGGCGATCTCGTGCTGTTCACATCGTTCGGCGCGGGGCTGACGTGGGGCGCCACGCTCGTCCGCTGGACGATGCAGGAGCCGAGTTCGTGACCTCGAAGGTCGCGGTCGTCACCGGCGCCACTCGGGGGATCGGCCGGGCAAGCGCCGTCGAGTTGGCACGGGCCGGATGGACCGTCGCCCTCGGGTACCGGTCGGACGAGGCCGCCGCCAAGGACGTCCTCAGCGAGCTGGATTCAGCGGGGACCCCGGGCATGACCGTCTTCCTCGACACCACCGATCAGGCGACGATCGCCGAGGGATTCCGTCGCGTCACCGACGAGGCCGGGACCGTCACCGGACTCGTGAACAACGCTGGCTTCAGCCAGGACGGTCTGCTCCTCAAGTACTCGATGGACACCTACGACCGCGTGATGGACACGAACGTGAAGGGCGCGTTCATGTGCTCGCAGGCGGCATTGCGCGGGATGCTGCGCGAGAAGTGGGGGCGGATCGTGAACCTGTCGAGCGCCGTGGCGCTGCGTGGCAACGCGGGCCAGACCGCCTACGCGGCCTCCAAGACCGCGCTCCTGGGGTTGACCAGCTCGCTCGCCCGCGAGGTGGGTCTCAAGGGGATCACGGTCAATGCGATCTGTCCCGGGCTCGTCGACACCGAGATGACCTCGCATCTGGATGAGCGCGCCCGCGCCTACTACCTCGACCAGACGCCGCTCGGGCGCACGGCCACCCTCCAGGAGGTGGCCGCGGTCGTCAGGTTCCTCATGTCGGAGGACGCGTCGTACGTGAACGGCGCCGTGATCCCGGTTGACGGGGGGCTCACGGCGTAGTCGTATCGGAGGCTCGCCCACTAGCCTTGGGCGGCCAGGCAACGCACAGGAGGACAGGAAAGATGACCGACCGCTCCGAGATCGAAGCCCGCGTGAAGAAGGTGCTCGCCGAGCAGCTGGCCGTCGATGAATCGCAGGTGGTGCCCGACGCACGGTTCGCCGAAGACCTCAACGCCGACTCGCTCGACCTCGTCGAGGCCGTGTTGGAGCTCGAGGAGGAATTCGGCATCGAGATCCCCGAGGAGGAGATGGAGTCGGTCAAGACCGTCGGCCAGGCCGTCGACCTCGTCGCCGTGAAGACCGGCTCCTGAGCCGCCCCGGAGGACACCACCCGTGAGCGCACGAACCAAGGTCGTCATCACCGGCATCGGGCCGGTCACGCCGATCGGCATCGGCGTCGACAACTTCTGGGACGGGCTTCGAGGCGGACGTAACGGCGTCCGAGAGATCAGCCGGTTCGACCACTCCGACCTCACGGTGAGCGTGGCCGGCGAGGTCCAAGACTTCGTGCCCACGGACTTCCTGGACATCAAGGAGGCCCGACGCACCGACCCCTTCGCGCAGTACGCGATCGCGTCGGCCCAGCTCGCCTGGGACGATGCCGGGACCCCCGAGGTGCGTGCGGAGCGCGGCGGCGTGATCTACGCCACCGGGATCGGGGGTGTGCAGACGCTCCTCGCCCAGCACAGCGTGCTGTTGGAGAAGGGCCCCGGGAGGGTGTCTCCGTTCATGGTGCCCATGCTCATGGCGAACGCCGGGGCGGGTCACATCGCGATGCGCTTCGGGCTCACCGGCCCCAACTACTGCACGGTGTCGGCCTGCGCCTCCTCGAACCATGCGATCGGCGAGGCGATGCGGCTGATCCGCGACGGCTACCTCGACCTGTGCATCGCCGGAGGCTCGGAGGCCGCGACGATCCCGCTGACCGTCGCCGCGTTCGCCCAGATGACCGCCCTGACCAAGAACCCCGACCCCGACACCGCGTCGCGTCCTTTCGACGCCGACCGCAACGGGTTCGTCCTGTCCGAAGGGGGCTGCGCCCTCGTCCTCGAGAGCGAGGAGCACGCCCACGCTCGCGGGGCTCGCATCTACGCGGAGGTTGCCGGGTACGGGGCCTCCGACGACGCTCACCACATCACGGCGCCCGACCCGAAGGGCTCGGGGGCGGCGCTTGCGATGGGCTGGGCGCTCGACGACGCGGGCGAGACCGCACAGACGGTCGACTACCTGAACGCCCACGGCACGTCGACGCCGCTGAACGACGCGGCCGAGACCGCCGCGGTCAAGGCGGTGCTGGGCGAGGATGCCCACCGCATCGCGATGTCGTCGACCAAGTCGATGACCGGCCACATGCTGGGCGCGGCGGGGGCCGTCGAGGGCGCGGCGTGCGCGCTCGCCATCACGCACGGTATGGCGCCGCCCACGATCCACTACGCCACGCCCGACCCGGACTGCGACCTCGATGTCGTGCCCAACGAGGCCCGCGAGATGGACGTGCGCCTCGCCCTGTCGAACTCGTTCGGGTTCGGCGGGCAGAACGCCTGCGTCGCCTTCCGCCGGGCCTCCTGATGCAGACGGCGCTCGACCACCACGTCTGGGCGAACTCGGTGCTCCTCGACGTGTGCGACACCCTCGACCCCGGGCAGCTGTCTCAGCCGGTGCCCGCGATCTACGGCAACATCCTCGACACGATGCGCCATCTGATCGGCGCCGACCAGTCCTACCTCAACGTCCTGACCCAGGGCGCGGTGACGCCCAGGCGGCTCGACCAGTCGACGCTGGATCTCACCGATCTGCGGCGGCTGGCCGCCGTACACACCGGCGCCTGGAGCACCCTCATCGCCTCGGCCCCCGACACCGATGCCGACCTGGCGTCGTCGGCGAGCGAAGGCGGGACCGTGCACGCCACGATCGGCGTCCGGCTCGCTCAGGCGATCCACCACGGCACCGACCACCGCAGCCAGATCTGCACCGCCCTGACGATCCTCGGCGTCGAGCCTCCCGACATCGACGTGTGGGCGTACGGAGAGTCTGCCGGGCTGGGGTTCCACGACCCGAACGAAGGCTGAGCCGGTGCGGCGCTCGGCGCTTCTCATCGCGATCGTGTCGCTCACGGGTCTTGCGCTCGCGTCGTGCGGAACGCCCGAACCGCCGGCGGGAGCCACCCGCAGCACCGTGACCACACCGAGCGATCTCGAGCTCGACACCGTGGAGCTCGGTGAGGGAACCAAGACGGTGGTGCTCTCCCACGGAGCCACCGGGACCAAGGAGGACTTCTACCCGGCGGCCGAGGCCTTCGCCGCCGACGGATGGCACGCGATCGCGTTCGACGCCCCCGGCGTGGGTGAGTCCACGGGCACGCGAGGCGAGAACCGAGAGGAGGCGCTCGCCGCGATCGTCGACGGCGCGCGGGTGGCCGGCGCCACCTCGATCGTGCTCGTCGGCGGGTCGATGGGCGCCGGGCTGTCGCTGGCGATGGCGGCCGACCTGGACGCCGACGGCGTCGTGAGCCTCTCGGCGCCGCTCGACGCCTACGACGCGATCGGGGCGGCGCGGCTGATGCCCGATGACATCGCCGTGTTCGTCGCGGCCGCAGAGGGGAACGAGCCGTACGCGAGCGACGCGCGCGAGATCGCCGCGGCGCTCGGCGTCGAGGCCGTGATCGTGAGCGGCGACGGCCACGGCAGCGGCGTGTTCAACGGCCACCCGGAGCTGCTCGATCGGGTGATCGCCTGGGCGGACGCGGTGGTCGAGGACTCCTAGTCCTCCGACGCGCGGTACCAACGCCCGCCGTCGGCCACGGCCACACATGCACGGCCGTCCAGGATCTCCTCGAATCGGATCCGCCTCGGCGTCCAGGTGTCTCCGACCGCGAACGCGCCGTCATCCAACGGGGTGAGCGGCTCCTCGACCCCCTCCCAGGGCCACAACAGCCACGGCCGTTCGCCGCGGACGAACACGCGCAGGACGGGCGACCACGGGTCGTTGCTGCGGTAGAGCCCTTCGAAGGCGGCCCATCCGGTCGGGGCATCGGCCTCCTCGTGGGCGGGGGCGCCCTCGGGGACGAACCGGTCGCGGCCATGGACCAGCCCAGTCACGCGGCCGCCGTCGTCGAACGCCGCGCGCAACAGGAAGCGATCTCTCGCCGGATGAGGCACGCAGAACGCGTGGTCCGAGCCGGGCCAGCGCTCCAGTTCGACCCCGATCGCGCCGTCGTGCAGGCGGAGCCCGCCATCCCCGGTGGCGGCAAGCTCGATCCGGCGGGGCCCGATGTAGGCGCCGGCGAGCGCCGATGCGCGCTCGATGTGTCCGGGCGCGGCCGGGTGCGGCATCGGCGCGGGCTCGTCGCCGCCGAGCACGGAGCGGACGGCCTGGAGCGCGTATCGGACGAGGTCGCCCTTGTCCCCGCCGCCGTTCTGCAGCGCCACGGCTCCGATCCCGGCGTCGGGGTCGACGAGGAGCAACGCCGTGTAGCCGACCATCCCTCCGGAGTGCCCCACGTAGGTTCGCCCATCGTGCACCGAGGTGGCGAGCCCGTACCCGTATCGCTCCCCCGGTTCGTCGGGGTCCTCCGTGGCCACGCGGGGCAGCGCCAGACGCGCGTAGCCGGCCTCCTCGAGGATCGTGACCTCGTGGCCGTCGACCAGCGTGCTGCCCCGACCCAGGAGCATCCGCGCGTAGGCCGCCATGTCGATCACGTTCGAGACGATCGCGCCGTCCGCGGTGCTCGTGACCAACCAGCGGGCGGGAACCAGCGGGTGTCCAAGGTGTGGCGGCCGATCGTCGAACGCCGGCTCGTAGCCGATCGCAAGGTCGAGACGGGCCTGATTGTCGATCGCCCCCTGTGACGACGACATCCCCAGGGGCGCGAGGATGCGCTCGTGCAGCAGGTCGGGGACCGTGCTTCCGGTGGCCCGCTCGAGCGCGGCGCCGACGAGCTTCCACCCATCGTTCGAATACCACCAGTGCTCTCCGGGGGCGTAGGCGGGGGCGAGGGTGCGGGCGATCGTCAGCGCGCCCGGGCCGGTCGGCGACTCCTCGGTCCCCGTCGCGAGCCCGGCGACGTGGGTCATCAGGTGGTCGAGCGTGATCGGCCCGTACGGCTCGGGCAGCTCGAGCCACGGGAGGAGGTCGTTGATGCTGGCGCCGAGGTCGAGCCTCCCGGCCTCGGCCTCCTGCACACACACGATGCCGGCGAACGACTTGGAGATCGAGCCGATCTCGAATCGCGTCTCCGGACGGACCGGCGCGCCGGCCGCGACGTCCGACATCCCCCGCACGACGACCCCGAGCAGCTCCTCGGTGTCGGTGACCGCGATCGCGATCCCCGCGGCGTGGGTCTGCGGCAGGTGATGCTCGGCCGCCTCACCGATCCGCTCGAAGGCCTCCTCCAGGCCGGGCATCGGCGTGGGCTACGAGCCGAAGAACAGGGCGAGCTCGCGTGCGGCAGACTCTGCAGAGTCGCTGCCGTGCACGATGTTCTCGCCGATCAGTGTGGCGAAGTCGCCGCGGATCGAGCCGGGAGGCGCCTCGACCGGGTTCGTGGGTCCCATGAGCGTGCGCCAGCACGTGATGGCGTCTGTGCCCGTGACCTTGGCCACCACGACGGGCCCGCCGGTGATGAAGTCGACCAGCTCGCCGAAGAACGACTTGTCGCGATGCTCACCGTAGTGCTCCTCGGCCACGTCACGCGGGATCGTGAACAGGCGCATCTCCTCGATCGCCAGGCCCTTGCCCTCGACCCGGCGCAGCACCTCGCCGACGAGACCGCGACGAACGCCGTCGGGCTTGACGATGAGCAGGGTCGATTCGGTCGGCATGACGATGCGGCTCCTAGGTGTCCGAGAGCGCCCGGCGGGCGTCCGCGACAGTGTACAGAGAGCCCGTCACGAGGATGAGATCGCCCGGGCCGGCCGCCGCCCGGGCCGCCGCGAGCGCTTCGGCCACGCTCGGATGCACCGTGACGGGCCGTCCGTGGGCCGCCAGGATCTCGGCGATCGGCACCGCGTCGCCGCTGCGCTCGCTCTCGTTGCGGGCCGCGTAGGCGAGGTCGACGAGCGGGGCGAGCTCGTCCACGATCCCCGGCAGATGCTTGTTCGCGCTCACCGACAGCACGAGGTGCAGCCGCTCCCATGTGAACGCCTCGAGCGCGGCCGCCAGGGCCTCCGCTCCCGCCGGGTTGTGGGCGCCGTCGAGCACGATCATCGGCGAGCGCGCCACGACCTCCATCCGCCCGGGCCAGGTGACGGTCTCGAGCGCCGACCGTACCGCTGCGTGCCCGAGCCGCTCGCCGACCAGGGACTCGACCGCCACGATCGCCGCGGCGGCGCCGCGAGCCGCGTGCTCGCCGTGGAGCGGCAGGTACAGATCGTCGTACGTGTCGAACACCCCCCGGACCGTCAGCGACTGTCCGCCCACGGCGATCAGCCGCTCGACGACCTCCCAATCGCGGAACTCGAGCCGCAGCTCGGCGCCCACCGATGCGCACCGCCCCTCGATCACACCGAGCACGTCGTCGTCCTGCTCGCGCGACACGGCGACCTTGTCCTGCTTGATGATCCCCGACTTCTCGCCGGCGACCTCGACCGCGGTCGAACCCAGCTCCGGATGGTCCACCGCGATCGGCGTCAGCACCGCCACGTCGCCGGCCACCAGGTTCGTCGCGTCCCAGGTCCCGCCCATCCCGACCTCGTAGACGCCGAGCCCGACCGGCCGGTCCGCGAACCACAGGTAGGCGAGGGCCGTGAGGGCCTCGAAGTACGTCACGGGATCCGACGCCTCGGCGTCGACGAGCATCAGGAACGGCAGGAGATGCTGGTACTCGGCCGCGAACTCCTCGCGGGTGATGTCCTGCCCGCACACGGACAGCCGTTCGGTGACGTCACGCAGGTGCGGCGACGTGTACAGGCCGGTCGTGAGACCGTGCTCGCACGCGATCGCCGTGGCGATACGCGCCGCGGTCCCCTTGCCGTTCGTCCCGGTGACGTGGATCGTCGGGTACGTGAGCTGGGGGTCGTCCAGCAGCGTCGCGAGGTGCAAGATCCGCGACAGGTCGGGCAGCATGCGGCCCTCCTTACGGGCCTCCAGCTCGGCGAGGGCCTCCTCGTACCGCATCTACAGCTCGGCCAGCTGGGCATCGATCTCGGCCAGCTGAGCCGTGAGCCGCTCGTGCTTGGCCCGCTCGGCCTCCACGACCTCGGCGTCCGCCTTGGCACGGAAGCCGTCGTTGGCAAGCTTGCCCGCCGATCGCGCCAGGTCGCGGTCGACCCCGTCCCGCTGCGCCGACAGGCGCGCCCGCTCCGCGTCGGCGTCGAACAGCCCGGGCGGGAACATCACGGCGCCCGTGTCGAAGGTGGTTGAGGTCCAGCCTTCCGGCTTGGCACCGTCGGCAACGACCCCGAGGCGGACGCCTGCCAGCCGCACGGCCGAATCCGCCTCGAGCAGGACGGCCGCAGCCGAGCCGGCCGGGACCTCGGCGAGGACGTCGAAGCGCTCCTTCGGTGAGATGCCGTGGCGCGCCCGGAACCGGCGGATCGCGGTCACGATCTCCTGGATCAGCGTCATCGTCGTCTCGGCCTCGGGATCGGCGTGGGTCGGCTCGGACAACGGCCACTCGGCGACCGCGATGGAGTCCGGCGACCCGACCGCGATCCGCTGCCAGACCTCCTCGGTGACGAACGGCATCGTGGGGTGCAGCATCCGCAGGGTTCGCTCGAGCACCCAGGTGAGCACCGCGGCGGCATCGGAACGTTCGGCTCCGGAGGCCTCCAGGCGGTCCTTCTCCAGCTCGAGTCCCCAGTCGCAGAACTCCGACCACAGGAACCGGTAGAGCGCCTGGGCTCCCTCGGCGAAGCGATGGTCGTCGAGCGCCGCGTCGACCTCGGCGAGGCAGGCCTCGTGGCGGGACAGGAGCCATCGCTCGGGCAGCGTCCATCGGTCGGGTGGCGGAAGCTCCGGCGCGCCTCCGGGATGAGCGGCGAGCACGAGCCGTGCCGCGTTCCAGATCTTGTTCGCGAAGTTGCGACCGCCCTCGATCGCCTCCTCCGACATCGGGATGTCCTGCTGGCCCCGCGTGGCCGCCCTGGCCAGCGCGAACCGCAGGGCGTCCGCTCCGTATCGATCGATCATCGTCGATCGGATCGATCACGTTGCCGAGCGACTTCGACATCTTGCGGCCCTGCTGATCGCGCACCAGCCCGTGGATCACGACGTGGCGGAACGGAACGTCGCCCATGAGGAACATCCCCGACATCACCATCCGGGCAACCCACAGGTAGAGGATCTCGTAGCCGGTCACCAACACGGCGTTCGGGTAGAAGGTGCGCAGTTCCTCGGTGTCATCGGGCCACCCGAGCGTCGAGAACGGCCAGAGCTGGGAGGAGAACCACGTGTCGAGCACGTCCTCGTCCCGGGCGATGTCGGCGCTCCCGCATCCCGAGCACGTCACCGGGTCCTCGACGGCGACCGTGACGTGTCCCTCACCGCAGTACCAGGCCGGGATGCGGTGCCCCCACCAGAGCTGGCGCGAGATGTTCCAGTCGCGCAGGTTGTCGAGCCAGGCCGTGTAGGGGCGCCCCCACCGCTCGGGGGTGAAGCCGAGCCGCCCGTCGAGCGCCGCCTCCTTGGCCGGGCCGATCAGGCCGCTCACCTTGACGAACCACTGCAGCCCGGCGATCCACGGCTCGACCTCGGAGTGGCATCGGTAGCAGTGCCCGACCGAGTGACGGTAGGGCCGCTCCTCCGAGACCAGCAGGCCCTCGGCCTCGAGCGCATCCCGGACTGCGATGCGGGCCGCGTACCGGTCCAGGCCTTTGAAGGGCATGGGCACGACGTCGTTGAGGCTGGCGTCGGCCTCGAAGATATTGATGAGCGGCAGGCCGGCGCGCTGGGCGATGTCGAAGTCGTTCGGGTCGTGGGCGGGCGTGACCTTCACGGCCCCGGTGCCGAACTCGGCGTCGACGTGGTGGTCGGCCACGATCGGGAGCCGGCGCCCATCGAACGGGTGGGTCACGGTCGAGCCGACGAGCGCCGCGTATCGCTCGTCTCCGGGGCGCACCGCGATCCCCGTGTCGCCGAGCATCGTCTCGACCCGCGTGGTGGCGACCTCGACGTACCCGCTCCCGTCCGTGAGCGGGTACCTGAACGTCAGGAGCTCCCCGTCGACCTCCTCGTGCTCGACCTCGGAGTCGCTGAGCCCCGTGTGGTCGGTCGGACACCAGTTGACGAGCCGCTCGCCACGGTAGATCAGGCCGGCCTCGTAGAGGCGCACGAACGCGACGCGCACGGCCTGGGAGAGCCCCTCGTCCATCGTGAACCGCTCGCGGGTCCAATCGCACGAAGACCCCATGCGCTTGATCTGCTCGGTGATCTCGCCGCCGTAGCGCGCCTTCCACTCCCACACCCGCTCGACGAAGGCGTCGCGGCCGATGTCGCGGCGCTCGACCCCCTCCTCGCGGAGCGTGCGCTCGACGACCACCTGCGTGGCGATGCCCGCGTGGTCGGTGCCCGGCAGCCACAGGGTCTCGAAGCCGCGCATGCGGGCCCGGCGGATCAGCGTGTCCTGCAGGGTGTGGTCGAAGGCGTGGCCGACATGCAGCCGGCCGGTGACGTTGGGCGGGGGGATGACGATGCAGTAGGGGGGCTTGCCCGACGACGCGTCGGCGGTGAAGTACCCGCGCTCGACCCAGGCCGCCGCCCACCCCGGTTCGACCCGCTGAGGGTCGTACCGGGTCTGCATGGCGGCGGCTGGGTCGACCATGGCGCCGAGTCTACGAAACGCGCTGTGCTCAGCCGGGCGGCGCGGTGTCCGCCGTAGCGGACGTCTGCGAGTCCTCCGGTGAGTCGGCGTCTTGGTCCTCGCCCGCATCGGCCATCCGCCAGGCGCCGAGGGCCACGAGCCCCCCCAGCCCAGCGATCAGGAGGAACCAGCCGAGGCTCACGTCGAACAGCATCAGCAGCGCCACGACGACGACCGCGTCGAGGATCAGGACCAGGTCACGATGACCGGCGACCCACTCGGTGGCCGCGTCGCGATCGGCGCCGCGCGCCATCCCGGTGACCGACGCCCACACCCCCGATACCCATGCACGGAAGCGGAGGACCCACCGGTACGGCCCCGTCAGCACCGCAACGAAGAGCACGATGGCCAAGACCCACAGAAGGAATTCCGTGTAGCTCAGCAAGGCCGACACGACGGCATCGACCACCGCGCCGGCGGCGCCGGCGTTCTCGGGCTTGGCGCTCGCCGTGATCTGATCGCCGGTCGCGATCGCCAGGCGCCGCTCGAGCACGAGCACGATGAACCACGCCGTCGAGATCTGGAGCAGCGTTCGTCGCCGGCGCGACGACACCCACAGCGCGAGCCCGGCGAAGAGCAGCACGCTGACGCCGAGCAGGATCGCGAGCGTGTTCGTCATGCGGAACGCATCCTGGGCGGCCGCCAGCTGGTCGCTATCCACGAGGACGATCTGGCCGAACTCCTCGGGCAGATCGACCCCGGTCGCCGTCTCGATCGCGGCGATCGCCTCGCTCGGCACGGTGTCCGCCGTGATGGGTGGGATCGAGATGTCCTGGCCCACCAGCTCCGAGGCCACGCCCGACACCGACTCGATCGCGGCATTGATGATCGGAAGCAGGTTGAGGACGACCTGACCGTCCGCCGTCGACACCACGTCGCCGGACTCCCCGCTCAGCACCGCCACGATCGTGCTCTGCGCGAACCGGTTCGCCTCGGTCCACAGCGTGTCGAACTGCGGCGAGGCGATCAGCTTCTGCACCTGCTCCTGCACGAAGTCCTGAACGGCCGACGAGATCGGGCCGGCGAGGAACGCCAGGCGGCTGTCGGCGTCGGCCAGCACTTCCTCCAGCTGCGCCTGAACGCCGAGGCTCTGGAACACCGAGTCCGTGATCGTGCGGGCGAGGTATTCCTGGACGTCGGGGTCGGAGGGAAGATCCTCCACCAGTGCGACGTAGGAATCGGTGTTCACGAGGGTGCGCCGAAGGAACACCCCGGGTGTTGCCGCCGACAGGGCGACGATGCTCAGGATCACGAGGACGGCGGCGGTGATACGACGCGCCTTGCGTCGCTTGCCGGGCCGATCTTCGAGCTTCTCGACCTTGCGGCGAAGATCCTCGCGGTCGGTCTGCAGCTGGGCGACGTCCTCGGCCGTCATCTCCGCGGACGCGGCGGTCGCTTGGTCGGGTGTGGGCTCAGGTGTCTGGTGCTCATCGTCGCTCATGGCGCGAAGGATACGCCGAACGGCATGAGCGTCGCCACGAGAGCACGCGGCTCCCCCGGCCGAACTCGGCTAAGCGGAGCGCTCCTTGCGCTCGCGCTTGGAGTCCATGGGCACGAGTGTCGGGTTCACGCCCGACGAGCACGACGTCCTCATCCACCAGGCACTTGGTGACGTCCTCGCGGGAGGGCAGCTCGTACATCACGTTGAGCAGGACCTCCTCCATGATGGCCCGCAGCCCGCGTGCCCCCGTGCCGCGCAGGATGGCCTGGTCGGCGATCGCCGCCATCGACGTCGTCGGTGAACTCGAGCTCCACCCCGTCGAACTCGAAGAACCGCTGGTACTGACGCACGAGCGCGTTCTTCGGCTTGGTGAGGATGTCGACCAGCGCGCTCTCATCGAGGTTGTCCACGCTGGTGATGACCGGCAGCCGCCCGACGAACTCGGGGATCAGCCCGTACTTGAGCAGGTCCTCGGGGAGCACCTGGCCGAGCACCGCGCCGATGTCCTTCTCGTCGCTGCGGCGGATCTCGGCGTCGAAGCCGATGCCCTGGTTGCCCGATGCGGCTCTCGATGATCTGGTCGAGGCCGGCGAACGCCCCGCCGCAGATGAACAGGATGTTCGTCGTGTCGATCTGGATGAACTCCTGATGGGGGTGCTTGCGCCCGCCCTGGGGCGGCACGTTGGCGACCGTCCCCTCGAGGATCTTCAGCAGCGCCTGCTGGACGCCCTCGCCGGAGACGTCACGCGTGATCGACGGGTTCTCGCTCTTGCGCGCGATCTTGTCGATCTCGTCGATGTAGATGATCCCGTTCTCGGCCTTCTTGACGTCGTAGTCGGCGGCCTGGATCAGCTTGAGCAGGATGTTCTCGACGTCCTCGCCGACGTAGCCGGCCTCGGTGAGCGCCGTGGCGTCGGCGATCGCGAAGGGGACGTTCAGCATCCGGGCCAGCGTCTGGGCGAGGAGGGTCTTCCCGCACCCGGTCGGCCCGATGATCAGGATGTTGGACTTCTGGAGCTCGACCTCAGAGTCCTTGGCCCCGACCTGGATCCGCTTGTAGTGGTTGTACACCGCGACCGAGAGGACCTTCTTGGCGCTGATCCTGGTCCGACGACGTACTCGTCGAGGAACTCGTAGATCTCCTGCGGCTTCGGCAGCTCGTCGAGCTTGAGCTCGGTGGTGTCGGCGAGCTCCTCCTCGATGATCTCGTTGCACAGGTCGATGCACTCGTCGCAGATGTAGACGCCCGGACCGGCGATCAGCTTCTTGACCTGCTTCTGGCTCTTGCCGCAGAACGAGCACTTCAGCAGGTCCGCAGTCACCGAACTTCGCCACGTCGCCTCTCTCTCATCATGCATCGACCGGGCCCCGGCCCGGTCTGTGCGTGCGATGTTACGCCCCGTTCGAGCCCGCCGCTGCCAATTCGGCCGTGATCCCGCGGTGGGAGATGATCTCGTCGATGATCCCGTACTCCTTGGATTCGTCGGCGGTGAGGATGAAGTCGCGGTCGGTGTCCTTGGTGACCTTGTCGACGTCCTGGCCGGTGTGCTGGGAGATCAGCTGTTCCAGGAGCTGACGGTACCTGGTGATCTCCTTGGCCTGGATCTCGATGTCGACCGCCTGACCCTGTGCGCCGCCGTGCGGCTGGTGCAGGAGCACTCGCGCGTGCGGGAGCGCGTAGCGCTTGCCGGGCGCGCCCGCGAGCAGGAGGAACGCCGCGAACGAGGCCGCCTGTCCCATCACGATCGTCGAGACGTCGGGCTTGATGAATTGCATCGTGTCGTAGATCGCGAACCCCGACGCCACCTCGCCTCCGGGCGAGTTGATGTAGAGGTGGATGTCCTTGTCGGGGTCCTCGGACTCCAGGTGTAAGAGCTGGGCCATCACCAGGTTGGCCACCGCGTCGTCGATCGGCGTGCCCAGGAAGACGATGCGCTCCTTGAGGAGCCGGGAGTAGATGTCGAACGAACGCTCCCCGCGGCTGGTCTGCTCGACGACCACCGGGACCATGTAGCTCTGCGGCTGATTCACTCGGGCTCCTTCTCGTCGGGTGCCTCCTCGGCGGGGGCGTCGCCGACCTGATCGGCCGGCTCGTCCGCCTCGGGGCTCTCGGTGTCGATATCGGCACGTTCGACCAGAAGGTCGAGCGCCTTTCCTCTGATGATATCCCCGGCCAGCGTCACGATCTGTCCGGAGCGCTCGAGCTGGGTGGCCAGCTCCTTGGGCTCGCGGTCGTACGCCTGGGCCAGCTGCGAGATCTCGGCGCCGATCTCGTCGGCCGTGACCTCCAGCTCCTCGCTCCGCGCCACGCTCTCCAGCACGAGGTCGGACTTGATCGCGCGGATCGCGTGATCGCGGGAATCCTCTCGCAGGCGGTCCTCGTCCCAGCCCTGCGCCTCCAACAGCTGCTCGAGCGTCATCCCTGCGCGTTCGGCGCGCTCGGTCGCCAGATGCACGCGGTGCTCGGTCTCATCGTCGATGAGCGTGTCGGGAAGGTCGACCTCGACGGCGTCGACCAACGCCGATATCACGCGGTCGCGGACGACCCCTTGAGCCTCGCGCTCCTTCAGCTCGCCCAGGCGGGTCCGCAGGTCGTCGCGGAGCTGCTCGATCGTGTCGAACTCCGAGGCCGTGGTGGCGAACGCGTCGTCGGCCTCGGGCAGGATCCGTGCCTTGACGTCCTTGACCAGGACCTGGATATCGGCGGTGCGACCAGCCATCTCGCCGGCGCCCTCGTTCATCGTCTCGGAGACATTGAGGATGTCGCCCGGCTTGGCGCCGATGAGCTCGGCGTCGAGGCTCGGGCCGAACTCGCCCGAGCCGACGAAGTACAGGTAGTCGGTGCGCACGAGCCCGTCGATGTCCTCTCCCGACGCGGTCCCCTTGACGTCGATCGTCGCGAAGTCCCCCTCCCGAACGGGCCGCTCGGCCGGCTCGAGCTCGGAGAACCGCTCGCGCAGCCGGTCGATCCAGTCGTCGATGTCGGCCTCGGACACCTCCACCGCCGGCCGGGACACCTTGACCCCGAAGTAGTCGTCCTGCGTGAGCTCAAGGCGCGGACGCACCTCGACGACGGCCGTGAAGATCAGCGGCGCCGTGACGTCGGTGAAGGCCTCCAGGTCGATCTCAGGATCCGTGATCGGCGCAAGATCCTCGTCGGCGATCGCCTGACGGTAGTACGAGGGAACGGCCGAATGGATGAACTCGTCGCGCACGACGTCGGCGCCGATCTGCGCGTCGATGATCGTGCGAGGGATCTTCCCCTTGCGGAATCCGGGGATCTTCACCTGGTTGGCGATGCTCTTGTAGGCGGCATCCAGATCGGGCGCGTACTCGTCGGCGGCGACCTCGATCGTGAGCTTGACGGTGTGTGGCTCGGTGGTCTCAACGGTGGTCTGCATGGCTGGCGTTCAGGCTACCCGAGATCGTTCCGACCGATGGTGGCGGGCCGCGGGTAGGCTGCGGCGCGTGTACGAGCACGAATCGTCGCTGGCGGCGGGCATGGCCGAGCGCGCGGCCGAGATCGGGCTCGGGCTGTTCAACGGCGAGGGGCTCGAGGTGCGGCGCAAGGCCGACATGACGCTCGTGACCCAGGCCGACCTCGAGATCGAGACGATGATCCGCGCCCAGCTGCGCGCCGCCTTCCCCGACGACCGCGTGCTCGGCGAGGAGGAAGGCGGGCCCCACGACGCCGAAGGCCGCATCTGGATCGTGGACCCGATCGACGCGACCTCGAACTTCGCGCGTGGCGTCCCGGTTTGGGCGACGTTGATCGCCCTGCAGATCGACGGCGAGATCGTGCTGGGGGTCGTGAACGCGCCCGCCCTGGGCGAGCGGTACGTCGCGGTGCGGGGCGAGGGCGCGACCCTGAACGGGCGGCCGCTCGCCGTGAGCGAGATCGGGTCGGTCCAGGACGCCTATGTCCTTGCCACCAGGCTCGGGGGGATGGACCCGGCCCTGCGGACACGGATCCTGCAGACGCTGGACGAGGGGTGGCGCGACCGCGGCTTCGGCGACTTCTGGGCCCATCTCCTGGTCGCCCGAGGCGCCGCTGATGTGGCCGTCGAGCCCGAGCTGTCGATCTGGGACTACGCGGCCCCCTCGATCGTCGTCGAGGAGGCGGGCGGACGATGCACGACGATCGACGGCGAGCCCCTGCGCCACGGCGGCACGATCCTGACGACGAACGGCCACCTGCACGACGAGATGGTGGCCCGACTGTCGGGTGTCGGTGGCGGGAGCTAGCCTCGCGGCCATGGTCACCCGCTGCGAGTGGGCGCCTCTCGGCGACCCCGACTACCTCGCGTACCACGACGAGGAGTGGGGCGTTCCCGTGCACGACGACGTCCACCTGTTCGAGATGCTCACGCTCGAGGGGGCGCAGGCCGGGCTCAGCTGGTCGACGATCCTGCACAAGCGCGCGGGCTACCGCGCGGCGTTCGCCGGGTTCGACGCCTCGAAGGTCGCCCGCTTCACGCCCGCCAAGGTGGAGCGGCTGCTGCTGGACCCCTCGATCGTGCGCAACCGCCTCAAGGTCGAGTCCACGGTGGCCAACGCCGCCGCCACCCTCGAGGTCGCGCGCGAGTTCGGCTCGCTCGACGCCTACCTCTGGACGTTCGTCGACGGCGCCCCGATCGTGAACCGATGGCGGGGGCTCGGCGACATCCCGTCTGAGACCGACGAGTCCCGCGCGATGTCGAAGGACATGAAGCGACGCGGGTTCCGGTTCGTGGGCCCCACCGTCTGTTACGCGTTCATGCAGGCCGCCGGGTTCGTGAACGATCACGTGGTGGACTGCTTCCGCTATCGGCGGGTTTGAACGGCGCTCAATCCTCGACGTAGAGCTCCGGAGCGTCCTGTCGCGAGGCCATGTACGCGCGCAGCTCGGCGTCGATCCCGGGGTCCAGCCCCGGATCCTCGTAGGACTCGAGCAGCGACTTCCAGGCGCGGTTCGCCGCCACCTCGGTGGTCTCCGAGCCCATCGACTCCCATGTGGCGAAGTCGGGCGTGGTGAACAGCGGGCTCATGAACAGCCACTCCTTGAAGTGCTCACGTGTGTGCGGCGAGGCGAGGAACAACCCCCCCGGCCCGACCTCGGCGAGGGCGTCGAACGCCAGCTCCTCCGCGGTGAACCCGATCCCGGCCATCTGCACCTTGAACTGGCCGAGCAGCTCCACATCCAGGGCGAACTTCTCGAGCGAGGCCACCAGGCCGCCCTCGAGCCATCCCGCGGCGTGCAGCACGACGTCGGTCCCGGCGAGCATCGTGGCCCACAGCATCATCTGGGTCTCCGCCGCCGCCTGGGCGTCCACGGCGGGAGAGGATGCCAATCCTCCGCCACCCCGGAACGGGAGCCGGTACCGCCGGGCCATCTGTCCGCCGGCGAGAACGCCGAACACCGACTCGGGGGTGCCGAACGCGGGCGAGCCGGTCCGCATGTCGGTGACGGTGAAGAACGACCCGTAGAGGCAGGGCGTGCCCTCGCGAACGAGCTGGGCGAGCGCCACCCCGCTGAGCGCCTCGGCCGCCTGCTGCGCGAGGCCGCCGGCCACGCTCACCGCGCTCGTCGCCCCCGCCAGCAGGAAGGGAGTCACGACGATCGCCTGCTTGGCCTCGGCCCACGCGACGAGGGCGTCGGTCATGCGGAAGTCCCAGATCAACGGCGAGTTGGGGTTCACGATCCCCATCAGGGCCGGCTCGGCCTCGATCGCCTGGCGCCCGCCGTGGACGATCTCGGCCATGGCGATCCCGTCGCGCGCGCGCGGCCCGCTGGTCCCGTAGGTCGTGTACGGCTTGTCCGACCAGCGGATCGTCGAGTACTCCATGTCCATGTGGCGGACCTCCATCTGGAGGTCGGTCGCCTCGGGCCCGCCGGTCTGGACGCAGTTCAGGACGTCGGTGGCGTGGGTGAGCTTCACGAGCGTGTCGTGATCCGCGATCGTGCCGCTGCGCCGGCCCCCGTCGAGGTCGCTCGCGAACGGCGGCCCGCCCACGTTCATCCACACGGGCACCCCGCCCTCGCCCACCGTGAGGGAGCGCTCGGGGTCGCGGGCACGCAGTCGGAACGAACGCGGCGCCTTGGCCACCTGGTCCATCACGAACGCGGGATCCCAGCGGACGCGATCGCCGTCGACCCGCTGGCCGGCCTCGGCCAGGAGCGCGCGGGCCCCCTCGTGCAGGACGTCGGTGCCGATCTCGTCGAGGATCCGCAGGGCGTGCTCGTGGATCGTGTCCTCCTGCTCGCGCGTGAGGATGTCGAGGGCCTGGTCACGTTCGAACATCGTCGGGTTCCTCCATCAGGGGGCTCAGCAGGTCGTCGAGGGGCTCGATGCCCAGGTCGTGGATCTCCAGCGGCAGGTCCATGTAGGCGGCGATCTCGCGCGCCTTCGCCTCCCGGCCGGGGTCGGGGTGCTGTCGAACGAACAGGACCCGGGTGAGGTTGCCGAAGTAGGTCTCGCGCAGCCACGGGAAGCGATCCAGTCCCAGCCCCTTGATCACCGCTCGATCCCAGTTCGTGACGAGCCAGTCGGTCAGGAAGTAGATGCCGATGTCGTCTTCGAAGCGCCGGTAGACCTCCCCCGCGTACCACTGGAAGCAGTGGACCCCGGCCGGGCGCACGGCCGGATACCGGTCGAGGACCGCATCGAGACGCCCCCCGGTCCCGCAGTCGCCGTACACGACGATGACCCGGTCGTACCGGCCGACGAGCACCTTGAGCTTCTCCTCGACGGCGGGACCGATCTCGAGCGGGGTCATGTGCAGGTCCGAGGAGATGCCGTGGACGTCGGCGTCCCAGCCGTGCTGCTCGACGAGCGCGGCCGTGTCCTGGGCGACCGCGCCGCACGCCAGGAAGGCGACCTGGGCTCGCGAGGCGGTCATGTGACCGGCCGTCCCGACATGCGCACCGCATGAGCGCGCTCGGCCTCGTCGAGTTCGTCGAAGGACGGGAACCCGAGGTTGCCCAGGAACCGATCGTTGAAGTCCTCCTCGGCCGACAGCTCGATGTAGTCGACGATGCCCGGGATCTCCCAGGCGACCTCGCGCTCGCGGAACGACATCAGGGCCATCTTGGCGCCCTCGCTCGCCGTGTTGCCGACGGCGGTGATCCGCTCCACCGGCACCGGCGGGACCAGCCCGACCACCCGCGCGCTCTGCGGGTCGATGTAGGAGCCGAACGACCCGGCGAGCATGACCCCGTCGAGGTCGGCGGCCTCCACGCCCAGCGCCCGCATCGCGGTCTCGATGCCCGTCGAGATGGCTCCCTTGGCGAACTGCAGCGCCCGCACGTCGGTCTGGGTGAGCACGACGTCGCCGGCCAGGACGAACGCCCTGACGTCGTCGCGAAGGACCAGCCGATCCGGCGAGCGGGTGCGCGAGCGCCTCGCGCCTCCGTCTCGGCCCAGCATCCGGCCCGCCTCGTCGAGTAGCCCCGACAGCCGCAGCTGCGCGACCACGTCGATGAGCCCGGAGCCGCAGATGCCCACCGGCTCCACGTCACCGCCGATCACCTGGAGGCCCACGTCGCCGTCGACGAGCGTGACGCCCTCGATCGCGCCGTCGGTGGCACGCATCCCGCACACGATCTCACCGCCCTCGAAGGCGGGCCCGGCCGGCGCCGCGGTGGCGACCGACCGCGCGGACGAACCGCAGACGATCTCGCCGTTGGTACCGACGTCGACCAGCAGGCGAACCTCCGGGTCGCGCGCGAGCCCGGTCGCCACGATATCGGCCACGATATCGGCCCCCACGTAGGCGCCGATCGAGGGGAACAGGGCGACCCGGCCCAGCGGGTGCATGTCGAACCCCACGCGATCGGCCCGCAGGTCCTGCGGCGCCGTGAACGTGGCGACGTAGGGCGCCAGCGCGATCGACTCGGGACTCACGCCGCACAGCAGGTGCAGCATCGTGGCGTTCCCTGCAACGACCACCTCGCTCACCTCGTCGCGCTCGACGCCGGCCTCCTGGCGCACCTGCCCCAGCAGCTCGTTCACGGTTTCGACGGCCGCGACGCGCAGGCGCTCGAGGTCGTCCTCGTCCTGCATCGCCCTGGCCATGCGCGCGATCACGTCGGCGCCGAACGGCGCCTGATGATTGATCGTCGAGGCGACCGCCGCGCTCGATCCCGTGCTGAGGTCGACGAGCGTGCAGACGCAGGTGGTGGTGCCGATGTCGATCGACGCGCCGAACACACGCGACGAGATGTCGCCCGGCGCGACGTCGACCAGGTGCTCCCCCACGAGGGTCACGGTGACCCGGGTCGTGTCGCGCAGGGCCCGTGCGAGCCTCGGCAATACCTCCGGGTCACAGGCTGCCGAGTGTCCCGCCTCGTCCACCGCGTCGAGCAGGCGATCCAGGTGCGAGCGGTGATCCTCGAGCGAGGGCTCGGCGAGGTCGAGCACGAGCTTGACGACGTTGGGCTCGAGCAGAACGAACCGACCCACTCCCATCGTGGCGGCCTTCGGCGTGGTCATGAGGCGTGGCACGTCGACGACCATGTCCTCGTTCGCCGGGCACTGACACGACAGCCGCCAGCCGTCCTCCAGCTTGCCGTCGAGATGTCGGTAGTCGGCGGGCGCGAGTTCGGCCTCGCCCTCCATCACCCGGACCCCACACTTCCCGCACGTCCCTCGTCCGCCGCAGGTCGACTCGATCGGGAGCCCCGCCCAGTGGGCCGCGTTGAACAGCGTGGTGCCGGCCGGGACCGTGGCCGTCTTCCCGCTCGGCCGGTAGGTGACCTCGACCTTGCGGGCCACGGTGCTAGGCCTCCTCGGGCGACACCGCGGCGGCGGCGCGCGCCGCCCGGTGCTCGGCGATCCATGCGCCCCCGAAGCCGTCGCGGCCCAGCAGCAGGTCGGCAGCCATCGCGGCCGAGCGCACCTGCGGGTGCAGCGGGTTCGTGATGGCGGCGTTCATGCCGGCGGCGATGGCCATCGCGAGGAATGTCGCGTCGATCCCCCTCCGGTCGGGCATCCCGAACGAGATGTTGGATGCGCCGCAGCTCACGTGGACCCGGAGCTCGTCACGGATCAACCGCATGGTCTCGAACATCGATGTCGCGGCGTCGGGGGTCGCGCCGATCGGCATCGTGAGCGGATCGATGATCACGTCGGTGCGATCGATGCCGTGGTCGGCGGCCGCCGTACGATCTTGCGCGCCGCGGCCAGACGGACCTCGGGTCCATCGAGATGCCGTCGTCGTCGTTGGCGATCCCGATCACGGCGGCGCCGAACCGGGCGACCAGCGGAAGGAGTCGCTCGAGCGAGCTGGTCCTCGCCGGTGACCGAGTTGACCAGCACCTTGCCTCGGGCCCAGGCACCGCCGCCTCGAGAGCCTCCGGGGTCGACGAGTCGATGCACAGCGGGACCCCGACGACCTCGTGCACGGCCGCCACCGCCGAGGCGAGCATGGCGGGCTCGTCGACCCCGGGGATGCCGGCGTTGATGTCGAGCACGGCGGCGCCCGCCTCGACCTGCGCGCACGCGTCGGCCTTGACGGGGCTCATGTCGAGGACCTTGAGCTCCTCGGTGAGGTCCGTGCGGCCGGTGGGGTTGATGCGCTCGCCGATGATCCGGAAGGGGTGCCCGTCGCCGATCGGCACCTCGCCGTCGGGCCCCGACAGCATCGTCGTCGACATCTGGGGCATCAGGAGCCCCCGCTCAGCTTGCGAGCGATCTCGACCGCCTCCGGCGCGTTGTTGGCATAGCCGTCGGCCCCGATCTTGTCGGCCCATTCGGGCGTCACGGGGGCGCCGCCGACCATGACCTTGATCACGTCGCGCAGGCCCGCGTCTTCCAGGCGCCTGATCACCGTCTCCTGGTACGGGACGGTGGTCGTGAGCAGCGCGCTCATCCCCAGGATCGTGGGTCGCATCTCGGTGATCGCCTCGATGATCCGATCGGCGCTCACATCCTTGCCCATGTCGACGACCTCGAACCCACTGGTGCGGAGCATCGCCCCGACCATGTTCTTGCCGAGGTCGTGCAGGTCGCCCTTGACCGTGCACATCAGCACGAGCGCGGGCGCCCTGGCGTTCGGATCCTCTGGCGGCCAGGAGCGCGGGTTCGACGATCGCGTTGCACGCCTTGAAGACCTCGGCCGACGCGACGACCTCGGGCAGGAAGACCTCGCCGCGCTTCCACATCTCCCCGAGGTCGAACATGGCCACGGCCATGCCCTCCTCGAGGATCCACGTCGGGTCGGAGCCGGCGTCGACGAGCCGCTGCGCGGCGCCCACGCCGGACTCCATGTCGGCCACGATGAGGGCCTGCTTGAGGGCCTCCAGGTCGTCGGGCACCGCTCCTCCTCGTTCGGTCCAGTCGGCCATCTCGCCGCGTGACTTCAGGTCAGCTTGGAGAAGCCGACCGCACCGTGCAAGGATAAGAAGCCCAGGCAGCAGAGGGAACCGCTTCAGATGCCCCAGGTATGACCCACGGTCATGACGGCGCTTCCTCGCGGCCCTCGCTACGGGTACGCTCCCGATCATGGGCGACCCGACCCCACGACGTTCGGATCGGACGAGGCCAAGCGCGCCCGTATCGTCGAGCGCGCGATGTGGCGGTTCGCCGAGTTCGGCTACCAAGGCACCAAGGTCGAGGCGATCGCGGCCGATCTCGGTATCGCGAAGGGGTCGATCTTCCAGCACTTCGGGTCGAAGGCGGGGCTCTTCTTCGCGTGCTACCGACAGGCCGTGTCCTCGCTTCCGGCATGGCTCGACGCGCCCGAGGACGTCCGGGACGCCGGTTTCTTCGCCGTCGTCGACTATTGGCTGGGGCGCACCGAGCACCTGGTGCGGGACGTGATCGTACCCCGTATCGCGTCGTCTTCATCGGCGACGTCGGCACCGACGACCTGGCCCTCAAACGCGACATCCTGCGCTTCCTCGTCAGCGAGGACCCTTACGGGACCATGGACTTCATCGAATACGGCGATCGCTCGTGGCGAGGTGCGTGACGACGTCGACATCGAGCTGGTCGGCCTCCCTCGTGGACTGGTGGTCGGGCTCGCTCCAGGACGCGCTGGTCGCCGAGGAACGCGACCCCGGACTGTTCCACCGCTGGCGCCACCAGCCGGACCGCCAACGCGAGCGACTGCGGCAGTTCTCCGAGGTGCTCCGAAGCGCCATCGGCACCGGCACAGCAGGCTCGGTCGCGGCGAGTCCCGTGGCGACCGCGCACTAGTCCGTTACGGACTAGTGCGGCCGGATGCCGCTCCACACGAACCCAGACCCAGGATCACGAGGGCCACGGACAACGCCCCGCGGAATCTCAGGCGACTCCCCGCTCCCCGATCACGTGCTTCCCGCCGCTGCCCAGCACGGTGAAGATGATGTCTGCGCAGGAGACGCCGACCCCCAACGCCACGGCCGTGGCCACCGCCGCATCCCGGCCCCCTCCGACGGTCGCCCGTGCGATCACGGCGCTGCCGGTGGTGGCGAGGAAGATCCAGGCGCCGGGTCTGAGTGACCACCATGAGCACGCCGCGCATCGCCGGCCGTCCCACCGGTGGCGGGACCGGTTGGGTCGGGTCGTGACGGGCCAGCGCCCGCAGCTCCAGACCGCGCCGATCGCGATCAGGAAGCCGCCGCCGATCACCTGGAGGACACGCAGCGCCGTCTCGCCCGGCTCGATCGCCGACAGGCCGAGGGCGATCGCCAGCAGGATCGCCAGCATGGTGCCGTTGGCCCCGAGCATCACCCGCAGGCCGCGCGACAGCCCGCCCTTGGCCGACTCGGACAGGATCAGGAGCTGGACCGGGCCGGGGGCGGCTCCCAGCGCGATCCCCAGCAGGAACGCCCCCCACGCGTGGTCGGGCGCGGTCACGACGGGGTCGGCAAGCCGGTCATCGTGGGCGAACGGAGCATCGCTCGATGGAGGAACCGGCGCCCACCATCCGCGACGGGGTGCGCGCCGTGGCGCCGCTCGCGATCGCGGTGATCGGGTTCGGCATCTCGTTCGGCGTGCTGGCCACGGCGGCCGGCATGGGCTCCGTCGCACCGATCGTGATGTCGGCGACGACGTTCGCCGGGTCGGCGCAGTTCGCCGCCGTCTCGATCCTGGGCGGCTCGGGGGGGGGTCGTCTCGGCGATCGTGGCGGCCGTGCTGTTGAACGCGCGCTACGGCCCGATCGGGATATCGGTCGCCCCCTCGATGCACGGCAACGTCGTGTCGCGGTTCCTGCGCGCCCAGCTGGTGGTCGACGAGACCTGGCGGCGTCGGCTGACGGCCGGGGCGGCTACGACATGAAGGTGCTCGTGGGCGCCGGCCTGGTGCTGTACGCGGCGTGGGTCTCGGGGACGGCGATCGGGTCGCGTTCGGCGACGTCATCGGCGACCCCGCGCGGTGGGGGCTCGACGCGGCCTTCCCGGCGCTGTTCCTGGCCTTGCTCGTTCCCCAGCTCCGCTCGCGCCGGGCGCTGTGGGCGGCGATCCTCGGCGCGGCGATCGCGCTCCTGCTCGTCCCGTTCACGCCGGCCGGGGTGC